>NZ_GL876931.1:246175-344482 GCF_000192575.1 Novosphingobium nitrogenifigens DSM 19370
GGTCAGAAGCTCTTCGAAGGAACGGGCGACATCCGCCCCTTCCCACGGCGTATAGTGGCACCGCGCCAGCACGTCGGCAGGCGGATAGATCACCGGATTGTCGCGATAGGACGCGGGCATGCGGGCGAGCGCGGCTGCGTTGGGGGTGGGGAACAGGATCGTGCGCGAAATGTCGGCACCGACTTTGCCGTCGAGAATGAAATTGATGAAGGCATGGGCCTGATCGGGCGAGGGCGCATTCTTGGGAATGCACAGGCAGTCGGACGAGAGCAGCGATCCTTCGCGCGGGACGACGAAATCGATGTCGGGGTCTTCCTTCATCACCTGGGCGATGTCGCCGTTGAATTCCATCACCAGATCGACGTCGCCAGCGAGCAGCAGGTCCTGTCCGTCGTCGGAATGGAAGGCGCGGATATTGGGCTTTTGCGCGATCAGCAGGGATTCGATGCGGGCCAGCGTTGCCGGGGCGAGGCGGTCGGGACCGTGGCCGAGATAGATGGCGACCATGCGGATGAGGTCGTCCGATTGATCATAGAGCGCGATCCGGCCCTTGTAGCGGTCGGATTCGAACAGCCATTTCCAGCTGTCGGGAACGCCAGAGACTTTCGATTTGCGATAGCCGATGCCGAGCGTGATCCAGGTATAGGGCATCGACCAGTGGCGGCCCGGATCGAACGGCGGATCGCGGAACATGGGCAGGAGATTGGCGGCATTGGGAATGCGCCGGAGATCGAGCGGCTGGATCAGTCCGGCCTCGCGCAGGCGTGTGACGAAATGGTGCGTCGGCACGATCACGTCATAGCCCGAATTGCCCGAGGCGAGCTTGGCGAACATTTCGTCGTTGCTGGCAAAGACGCTGGCGTTGACGGCAATGCCGAGCTGTTCCTCGGTCCATTCGTAAGTGTGTTCGCCGGTATAGGAATCCCAGGTGTAGAAATTGATGTCGCCGTTGCGACCGTGCTTGTTCTTGCAGGCCGAGAGTGTCAGGCCGACGCCCGCCGCGCCGAGTGCGGCCAGCAACGAGCGGCGGGAAAGGCGCGAGCCGTTCATGACGCGGCCCCCGGTTTGGCGACAAAGACTCTTTGCCCCTTGAACCAGGTTTCGAGCACGCGGGTCCTAGCGATGTCGGCGCCTTTGCCTTGCGCGCCGAGTGCGAAGATGTCCTGGTCAATGAGGATGAAATCGGCCGACTTGCCCGGTTCGAGCGAGCCGATCTCGTCTTCGCGGCGCAGGGCACGGGCACCGTTGCGGGTATAGGCGTCCAGTTCTTCGGCAATGGTCAGGCGTTCCTGCGGCCCGAGGACGGGCTGTCCCTCCATCTGGCGGGTGAGGGCAGCGGCCATGTTGACGAAGGGGATGGGATTGCGCGAGGCAACCGGCGCATCCGACCCGGCGGCGATGATCCCACCGGCTTTGAGCATCGATTTGGCAGGGTAGGCGTGACGGTCGTAATAGCTGTCGGGCTGGTTGAGATCCATCTTGCCGTTGACCAGCACGTTTTCGACGAATGGCACGACGTCGAGATCGGCGGCGGGGTCGTGGACGGCCCAACTCATCGTGAAAACGCCGAAAATGTGATCGCGGCCAAGGCGCTCGATATCGCGATCCGACACGATCTGGAGATGGGCGATCGCATCGCGCGAGGCAAAGGCGGGATAATCGGCGCGCGCGGCTTCCACGGCATCGAGCGCGGCGGACACTGCGCCATCGCCGATGGCATGAAGATGCACGTCGAACCCGGCGCGATGCATCGCTGTCACATAGCGACCGAGCAGAGGCGGCCCGGTGACGAAAGCACCCGAAACCTTCGCGCATTGATCGGGGTGATAGCCGTTGGCGGCAAGAAAGGCCGAGGCCGCTGCCTTGCCGTGCTCGCTTGCCGCGGCCCAGCCGTGGCAGGCCGGGCCATCGGTGTCGACATAGCCGACGACGGCGGTCTTGCCCGCTTCGGTGCGGAAAATCGGCTGAAGATAGGGCTTGAGCGAAGGCGAATTGGGCATCGTCGGTGGCACGGCCAGCGGATTGGCTTCGAGTACGCCATCGACGAAGACCTTGACCCCGGTCACGCGGATCAGCGGATCGGCGGCAAAACGCGCACGAAAGGCGCTCGCGGCTTTCACCATGTCCTCGACCGAGAGTGTCGTACTGCCCAGCGCGATGGTGTCCTTGCCCATCAGCGGCAGCATGTTGACGCGCAGGGTCAGGTGGTTGCGCCGTTCGAGCTCGGTATAGAGCCGGTCGTTTTCGCCGATGGTCACGGCCGCATCCTGAATGGCGGTGATCCCGGCGCCATTGAGCGCCTCGACCGTGCGTTCGGGTTCGCGCAGCACGGCCTGGAACACGCTGCCCAGCAAAGTGGGCGAGGGGATCAGCGCGCGGGCGGTTTCGCCGACGCGGCCATCGGGCTCGCCATGGGCGTCGACGCCGACGAACGTGGCAAAGCTTTTGAACGGACCGGCCAGCGTTGCCGCCGACAGGCCGACCGTGGTCCCGTCGCTCTGACGCGCCAGAACGAGAGCCGCGCTGTTGTAGGCGCCGTGGTGAAAGTCCGATCCGACCAGCTGCACCGGATTGTCGGGCGCGGCGCGGTCGAGCGCGGCGCGGATGGTCTCATAGCCCGGGGACAGGTCGTTGCCGTCGGCATAGTTCCATTGCGCAACGCTCAGCCATTCACCCTTGGCCGGTTTGTAGCGGGCAATGCAGTCGTGCACGATCGCGCTCAGGTCCGCGAGCGAGTGCGCCTTGTTGTCGAGGTCGCAGACATCGATCGGATAGAGCCCGAGCGGGGGATGGAGATGCGCGTCGACGAGCCCGGGCAGCACGCGGCGTCCGCCCGCGTCGATCACGGCGGTCTTGGGTCCGCGATAGGCCATGGCCTGCGCCCTCGTTCCCACCGCGATCAGCTTGCCGTCGCGGATGGCCATGGCTTCGGCTTCGTGGCGGGCATCGTCCTGGGTGGCGATGCGGGCATTGACGAGAATGGTCTGGGCCGGAGCCGTTGCAACGGTGCGCGCCATCGCCGGTCCCTGTGCCAGCAAGGCCAGCGCGACGGCCAGGGAGGCCGCGGCGCTGCGGGCGAGTGGCAGGTGGCGGCGGAAACGAGTGCGCGGGGGCATGGGGGCATTTCCTTGGCAAGAGGGCCGATGCAGCGCGCACAGTGATCGTTGATAACGAGGGGTGTTTCAATGCCCTTGCTGCTTGTGACGGTTACAAGGGTGCCGGACAGGTCCTTTGAGAAATGCCGAAAATGCTTGGGGAATTGAATGTTCCGATCGGCGGGGTGCTCTTGGGGTGCGGTTGGAGGGATGTCGATCCTGCTTTATTGTGATCGCAGAATGAACGCCCAAAAGCGAAAAACCCCCGCTTCCGGTAAGGGAAACGGGGGCCTTGTCGGACGTCTGAGAGGCTTGGTGCCGATCCTTTGAAATTCCGGCATTGCCGAAATATCAAATCGGACACCAAGCCGGAAAAGTCGTCAGAGCAGCAGCGGGTTCAGGGCGAAGTCCGATGCTGCGAAGTCGTGGAGACCATCGACGCGGATCATGAAACCGGCACTGCCGCTGCCGGTGGTGTCCCCTTCGATATAGGTGTTGCCGCCGACCTGTTCGTAGCGCAGCTCGCCCGCATGGCCCGAGAAGCTGTGGTCGCCGATGAAAGTGAATTCACCGGCGCTGGCCGAATTGCCCGCAATCGCAGACACACCGGTCAGGACGATCACGTCGTGTTCGCTGTGGTTGAAGTCGGTGATGCGGTCGGCGGTGGCAAAGGAATTGCCGCCGGTCTTGCCGTCGGCAAAGACGAACCGGTCCGCACCGAGACCGCCGGTCAGGGTGTCGTGCCCGGTTCCGGTGACCAGCTTGTCATCGCCGCCCATCCCGTTGAGGTGGTCGTTACCCGAGTTGGCGATGAGGATGTTGGCCTTGGAATTGCCGGTCGCGTCGATGTTGCGATTGCCGACAAGGGTCACGTTGTTGACATTATTGCTCGCGACGAAGCTGTGGTTAGAGCTGATCGTCACCTTGTCGCGGCTGTCGATGGTGGTGGTGCCGAGTGCTTCGTACTGTGCCGCGCTCAGCTTGAGCGTGCCGTTGGTGGCATAGATCGAGGTGATCCCGGCCCCGGCAAGCCCGGCAATATCGCCCGCAGACAAGGCCGAGATGGCGCTGGTCAGATCCGACAGGGTGACGGTGCCCGTCGAAGCCACTTCCATCGATCCCAGAGCTGCCGACTGGGCGGCGGTCAGCGTCAGGCTGGCGTCGGCCAACGTGACGTAGGAGGCGGCTCCAGCGTGATCGCGCCGAGTGCGCCGAGCTGCGGCGCCGTGATGGTGAGGGCGCCGTCGATCCCGCTGATCAGGGTGATCCCGATCACGTTCAGCGCGATGGCGTCGAGCGTCGCGAAGTCGACCGTCGCAATCGACAGGGGGGCTGCCGGGTGGTCGAGCGAGACTGTGCCGAGCCCCTGGAGCTGGGCGAGGTTGAGGCGCAGGGTGTCGTCGCTGGCGGATGCCTGCGTCACCGAGGCTTGCGATCTGCGTGGCGGTGAGCCCGGCGAGATTGGCACTGGTGTCGGCAAGCGTGATGTAGTCGGCGCCCGAGAGGCTGACCGAACCGAGAGCCAGATACTGCGTAACGGTGGGGGCGAGTGTGTGATCGGTGGTGACGACCGTCGTCACCCCATTGGCGGCAGGATTGGCGAATCGGATGCGGACAGGGATGCGATATTGCTTCCGGTATCCGACAGAGTCACCGACGACGAATAAGCTCCGGCGGTCGATATCTGTTCGAGATACTGTGAAACGGTGACGGTCTGACTGCTCATGAATGCGCTTGCGCAATAACAAAAAGGGGGCGTCAGGCAAAAGGGTGTCAGGGCTGCTGTCGTGGTGTATGCGGGGCTGGCACCGCCCGGTCGTGGCGGGGTGAAATTGTCCCTCCTTTCAAGGGTCTCCTGCGGTTGCGATGACCTCGCCAGTTTCCCATTCCGATGCAGAGCGCCGCGAAGGCGGCGATGCGGCTGTCGACACCGTGCGCGGTGGGCACGGCCTGCCCCCGTTCGCTGCCTTGCGCGCGTTCGAGGTCGTCGGGCGCATGGGGGGCGTGCGCCGGGCGGCGCAGGCGCTGGGCATCGACCATACCGTGGTCAGTCGCCATCTGCGGACGCTGGAAGACTGGCTCGGCGTGCCGCTGGTCGAACGGGGCGGCGCGCGACTGGTCCTGACCGACGCGGGGCGTGCCTATCATGCAAGGGTTTCAGCCGCCGTCCATGATCTGGTCGCCGCGACCCGCGACATCATGGCGAGCGGCACCGGTGAAGGCTTGCGGCTCTGGGCCGTGCCGGGGTTCGCGACGCAATGGCTGTCGGACCAGCTGGCCGATTTCGAAAGGACCGATCCCGGTTTCGCGGTCGAATTGCGCCCGACCGATGCCTGCGCCAATCTCGTCCAGTTCGAGGCCGATGCTGACATCCGGTTCTATGGCGACGACTGGCCTCCGCAACCGGGCGGGCCGGGACTGCAAACGCTTGAACTGGCAAGGCCGCCGCTGGTCATCGTGGCCAGTCCGGCACTGGCCGCAACGCTCGACTTGTCCGTGCCCGAGGACTTGCTGTCTGCCCCCTTGCTGCATGAAGAGCACCACGAGCAGTGGCGGGCGTGGTTGACGCAAAACGGAGTGCCGCTGGCCGGACGCAGCCTTTCGGGGCCTTTGCTGTGGCACGCGCATCTCGCCATCGCGGCGGCGCGGCAGGGGCGGGGTCTGGCTCTGGCCAATCGTTATCTCGTCGGGCGGGATCTGGCGAACGGGGCTCTGGTCGAGCTGACCGTTCCGGGAACGCGGCCGGTCACGATCGGCAGTTACTGGTTCGTTGCGCGGGCCGACCGCTGGAACGCGCCGCAGATCGCCCGCTTGCGCACGTTCCTGAGGCAACGCACGCGCGAGGGGTAATTCAGCGCGTCGTGGTGGCCCCAGCGCGCCCGGCGGTTGCGGCATAAGGGGCGAGGGCCGTGAACCGGAACAGGAATTCCGGATTGGCAACCTTGCCATCCAGGGATTGGCTCGTTTCCTCGATGCACGTCTCGGCATTGAAGAAGAACTGACCGGAAAAGCGCACGAGATCGCCCGCTTTCATGTGCGAGACTTGCGCGAACATGGGGGACGACGGGGCGATCAGGGTGTTCCTGCCATCGTCGATCCGCGCGTCTTCGCGGGTTCCGACAGTCGCGTGGGGAGAGATGGCGATCTGCAAGGCATCCTTGCCGTCGACATGGTCCTCGATTTTCACGACTTTGCCCACCCAGTCGGCAACTCGCGGGCCGAAGGCTTCACCGCCGAGCAGGGCGGCGGCATAGCGGTTCCCGATGGCGTCCTTCAAAGTCAGGCTGCCGTCGCCCGGTGCCAGTTCGGCATTGGCCAGGACTTTGCAGATGCGGTCGTTGCGGGTCTTGAGAATGCTGCCCTTGTGACTGGTGCCGACAACGTCGTCCGCTTCTGCAGCGGCCGTATCGACCAGATTGGCGAGGGCGTTTTCATTGGCGGGGATTCCCGTGAGGGCCCCGGCGGATGGCTCGACGGCTCCGCATCCGGCCAACGTCAGGGGGCCGACGACGATGAAGAGGCGTTGGCGCAAATGCATCGGTGTTCCGATCGGGACGGTGATGTCCCCTCACGGGGCATGTTCATGAAAGGGGAACGGAGATTTTGGCGCGTGTCCGTTTAATCGTCTTGAATGAGGGGGATCGGTATGTCCCCAAGGTTAAGGCATATTCTCAAGTAAGTCATGCACCGCACTATGCTCTTGGGGGGGAATTGTTCCTTCCAATACGTGGGTCAGATATTTTTACCGGCAAGTTCATTGACGGGCACCCGCGAGGACAATGACGGTACAAGCGCGAGGATGCGCGCGGCGGCCTTGCGGCTGACCGCTTCGAGCCGAGCCTCGATCAGAAGGTGAATGATAATGCTGCCGAAAACGGACAGCATCGTGATCGCGGCAACGACGACGCGGATGTCGAGATCGTGGGCGATTCGGGAAAGGATCGACAGCATGGCTGAAACCAGATGCGGGTGAAACAGGTAGATCGAGAACGACGCCTTGCCCAAAAGCGTGCCGATCCGGTCCAGAGCGCCCGCGCGGCAGTTCATGTGTGCGGCCAGGAACAACACGATGCAGGAGGCCATCGCTGCGCACAGTGCAGGGAAAACGGCGGTGAAACCAATTTCGACGTGGGTTCCTGCGCGCCAGGCCACGAGATAGGCCCCGAGGATCAGCGCGAATGCCATCCGGCCGCCGGGCAGGCGCAGATTGCGGGTATGGCGCAAGTTTGCAAGGCCGAGGACAAACCCGGCGAGAAAGTCGAAATTGGTCGGAAAGGTCACGTTCCTCACGAACTGACCCAGTGCGTCACCGGGTTCGGCGGGCAGGCCGAGGGCAAGATAGGCCAGCGGTGAAAGGCCCCACAGCACGAAGAGTGCCGGGCGATGGCGCCTTATCAGAAACGAGAGGGCAAAGGCGATGTAGAACAGGGATTCGAGGCGCAGTGTCCACAGCGATTTGGGCTCGTAACTCCCGAAAGGAACCAAAAACATCGCTCGCACATACGTGAAGCGGAAGGTGTCGTGATGACCGATCACGCGGCCGAGGTAATAGGTGAGGATCGCCAGCCCCATGATGGGGACAATGCGAAAGAACCGGCGCGATGCGAATTCCCGCAAAGTGACGCGGGAAACGATCTTGCCGTCGGACATGGCCAACGACGTGCGGGCAATGATGAAACCGCTGATCACGGCGAAGAGATTGACGCCCAGGACGCCGGGGCCAGCTGGCCAGTTTCCGAAGTTCGCGCCGAAATACTTGGGAAAGGCGGCCATGCCGACAGTGTGGTCGAAGACCACCGAAATCGCGGCAATGCCGCGTAGGTACTGGATGCCGCTGATCTTCCGGCTTTGACTGCTCATGGGCATGGAACTCTGACCGGACCGCCTGTTCGATGGATAACGTCCGGCCTCAGGGATTTCTTCCACGACCGGGGGCAACCTTGTTTGCGGGAGGGGTATTGGTGATGCGGGGCGCGACCAGAGGTTTGATTATTAACTTGGATCAGGAACTTTTTTGGTGTCTTCGGATGTAATGAATCGGCTGTTAAATGTTCTTGTTCAAGATTATTCGGAAAAATGGAAGCATTATTTGATTTCTGTCCCGAATAAAGAAACGCCGCAACCCGGTGGGGTCGCGGCGTTTCCGTTTCGTCGGTGTTGAAGCCGCCGATCAGCCCATGGTCGGGATGACGAAGGCATTGCCGAGCGCTTCGCCCGGATCAGGCCAGCGCTGGGTGACGACTTTGGTCTTGGTGAAGAAGCGGATCGAATCCGTGCCGTACTGGTTGTGGTCGCCAAAGGCGCTGCGCTTCCACCCGCCGAAGCTGTGGTAGCTGACCGGAACCGGGATCGGCACGTTGATGCCGACCATGCCGACTTCGACCGTTTCGACGAAGCGCCGTGCCGCACCGCCGTTGCGGGTGAACAGGGCGACGCCGTTGCCGTACTGGTGCTGGGTTGCGAGCGCGATGGCTTCGTCAAGCGCGGCCGCGCGCACGATCTGCAGCACCGGGCCGAAGATTTCGTCCTGATAGGAACGCATCTTGGGCGTGACCTTGTCGAACAGGGTCGGGCCGACGAAGAAGCCGTTCTCGTGGCCCTGCATGACGAAATCGCGCCCGTCGACTACCAGTTCGGCGCCTTCCTCGACCCCCATGTCGATATAGGACAGGATCTTCGCCTTGTGCTGGGCGGTGACCACCGGGCCGAAGTCCGCGTCGCGGTCGGTCGAGACGCCTACGCGCAGCTTGGCAATGCCCTCGATCAGGCGGCGGCGCAGTTCTTCGGCGGTGTCTTCGCCCACCGGCACCACGACCGGCAGCGCCATGCAGCGTTCGCCCGCCGAGCCATAGGCCGCGCCCAGAATGTCGTTGACCGCCTGGTCGAAGTCGGCGTCGGGCAGAACGATCCCGTGGTTCTTGGCGCCGCCCATGGCCTGCACCCGCTTGCCGTTGGCCGTGCCGCGGGCATAGACCGCCTGGGCGATGTCGGACGAACCGACAAAGCTCACCGCCTTGATGTCGGGATGGTCGAGCAGGGCGTCGACGGCGACCTTGTCGCCGTGAACGACTTGCAGCACGCCGTCGGGAAGCCCGGCTTCGGCGAGCAGTTCGGCAAGGCGCACCGGCACGCTCGGCGCGCGCTCCGAGGGCTTGAGGATGAAGGCATTGCCGGTCGCGAGAGCGGGCGCCATCATCCACAGCGGGATCATCGCGGGGAAATTGAACGGCGTGATCCCCGCGCAGACGCCGAGCGGCGAACGCAGCGAATAGACGTCGATGCCCGGACCTGCCCCTTGCGTATATTCACCCTTTTGCAGGTGCGGCACGCCGCAGCAGAATTCGACGACGTCGAGCCCGCGCTGGATGTCTCCCTTGGCATCAGGAACGGTCTTGCCGTGCTCGGACGAGAGCATTTCAGCAAGACTTTCCATTTCCTGTTCAATCAGATCCTTGAACTTGAACAGGACGCGGGCGCGGCGCTGAGGATTGAGTGCGGCCCATCCGACTTGTGCTTCCTTGGCTGCGGCAATCGCGGCGGCCATGTCGCCGGTGGTGGCAAGGCGCACCTGCCGCGCGACTTCGCCGGTCGAGGGATTGTAGACGGGGGCAAGGCGATCGCCCTCGGGCTGGTAGCCGCGCGCGGCCCCGGCAAAGACGTGTTCGATGATCGACATGGGATGCTTTCGTTTGGGGGCGGATCAGGCGGTCTGGCGCAGGACTTCGGCAAGTTTGCCGAACATCTCGTGGATCTGGCTTTCCGAGACGATCAGCGGCGGCGAAAGCGCGATGATGTCAGCCGTGACGCGGATCAAGAGGCCCGCATCGAATGCGCGATGGAACGCTTCCATCGCGCGGGCACCCGGAGCACCGTCGCGCGCGGCCAGTTCGATCCCCGCGACAAGGCCGATATTGCGGATGTCGATCACGTTGGGGCAATCGCGCAGCGAATGGGCGGCTTCTTCCCAGACCTTGGCGAGGCCGGCGGCGTGGGCGAAGATCCCTTCGTCGGCATAGAGGCCGAGCGTGGCAACGGCCGCCGCCGCCGCGACGGGATGGCCCGAATAGGTGTAGCCGTGGAAGAATTCGATGCCCGCGGGCGAACCGTTGACGACGGTGTCATGGACTTCGCGGCTGGCAGCGACGGCGCCCATCGGTACCGAGCCGTTGGTCAGGCCCTTGGCCATGGTGAGGATGTCGGGCGTCACACCGAAGTATTCGGCAGCGGTCGGCGTGCCGAGACGGCCGAAGCCGGTGATGACTTCGTCGAAGATCAGCAGGATGCCGTACTTCCTGGTGATGTCGCGCAGGCGCTGGAGATAGCCCTGCGGCGGCACCAGCACGCCGGTCGAGCCCGCCACGGGTTCGACGATCACGGCTGCGATGGTTTCGGGACCGTGGAGCTGCACCAGTTCTTCGAGTTCGTCGGCAAGGTTGCCGTTCGAAGGTTGCATGCCGCGCTGGAAGCGCACGGCGTCGCCGTGGGTGTGGGCAAGGTGGTCGACGCCCCAGACCTGGCTGACGTGGCGACGGCGATTGCCGCCGATGCCGCCGACCGACATGCCGCCGAAATTGGTGCCGTGATAGCCGCGCTGGCGTCCGATCAGGCGGAAGCGCTGCGCTTCGCCGCGTGCGTGGTGATAGGCGAGCGCCATCTTGAGCGCGGTGTCGGCGCTTTCCGACCCGGAATCGGTAAAGAAGATGCGGTCGAGGCCTGCGGGCATGATCGCGGCCAGCGCGGTCGCCGCCTTGAACGCCATCGGATGGCCAAGCTGGAACGTGGGCGCAAAGTCGAGCGTCTGCGCAGCAGCGGCAATCGCGGCGGCAACCGGCGCGCGGCCATGACCGGCATTGACGCACCACAGGCCGGCCGTGCCGTCGAGCACCTTGTGCCCGTCGGTCGTTTCGTAATGCATGTCCTTGGCCGAAGCGAGCAGGCGCGGATTGGCCTTGAAGAAGCGGTTGTTGGTGAAAGGCATCCAGAAATGGCTGAGATCCAGATCACCGGCAGCGGCGACCAGTTCCTCAGGCGTACGGATGTCCAGTTTCGCGGTCGTGGCCATCGTGCTCTCCGTCTCGACAGGAAGGGCCGCGCTCCACGGGGGGTGGCGCGGCAGACACCGCGTGATGCGGGGAATGCCGCTCTCTCGTAAGGGGTAAACCGCGTATCGGTGGTGCACCCCATGCACCACTGCGGCGATTACACCGGTTCGGTCGTACGCGTCGGTTCCGCCGGATGGGGAGGCAGCGGGGCAAGCGGTGCGGCCTGCCAGTCGGCGGGCGCTTCGGCGACCTGATCGGCAAGCCAGGCGGCGAACTGGCGCAAGGGGCGGCTCTGTCCGCTGTCGCGATGGGTGGTGAAGTAATAGGCGCCGAGCGACACCGGGCGGAAATCGGGATTGCCTGCGCCCAGTTCGACCACGCGCCCGGCGGCAAGGTCCTCGGCGGCGAGGAAGGCATTGGTCAGCGCGACGCCCTGTCCCTCGCGGGCGGCCACCAGGGTCATGTGCGCCTGCCACAGCCGCGCGGCGGGCGGGGGCAGAGTGATGTCGACGCCATGCGCGCCGAACCAGATGTGCCATTCGACATCGTCGTCCTCGTGCAGCAGGGGCAGAGTCAGAAGGTCGGAAGGGCTCGTGATCGTGCGGCCCTTGAGCCAGGGCGCATCGGGGCGGGCGACCGGAAAGACGCGGGGACGGATCGCGGCGACGCGCTCGATCGCGGGAAGCTCGCTGCCCGCGATGTCGCTGTCGCGCCACCAGCGCAAGTCGGCGTGGGCCTCGTGCCGATTGAGATCGGGCGCCGCGTCCGAGGGGCGCAGCGTTACCGCAAGGCCGGGATGGCGACGTCCGAAATCGGGCAGGCGACTGGTCAGCCAGTGATAGGCAAGGCCCGGCATCGACCAGATCTGCAGCCTTGTCCCGGCATCCCCGCGCAGGCGTTCGGTCGCGCTGCACAACTGATCGAACGCGGGGCCGATGAGGGCGTGGTAGTCCGCCCCCGCTGCCGTCAGGCCGCCATGCACACGGTCGATCAGCATGACGCCCAGCCAGTCTTCGAGCGCGCGCAAGTGGCGGCTGACGATCGCATGGCTGACGCCGAGTGCGGCGGCGGTGCGGCGCACTTTGCCGTGTCGGCCAAAGGCCTCGAACGCGCGAAGGGCGGAAAACGGGGGCAGGTGAGGACGGTCGACCACGGGCTTTGTGCTTTTCGGTTTCGAAACTTCGGATCGGTTGGGGTCTGGTGGTAACAATTTGTCACCAACGATCTACCATTTGTCGGCTTATCGCGGCAAGCAGGTGGTGCCATCTTGTTGCCACCCTTTTTAGCGGAGTCTCACCTTCATGTCCGACAACAAGTCGCTTGCCGCTCGCCGTGATCGCGCCGTGCCGCGCGGCGTTGCCTCGTCAACTGCGGTCTATGCCGATCGCGCCGAAAATGCCGAGGTGTGGGACGTCGAAGGCCGCCGTTACGTCGATTTCGCCGGTGGTATCGCGGTGCTCAACACCGGCCACCGCCACCCCAAGATCATGGCTGCCGTCGAAGAGCAGCTCAAGCGCTTTACCCATACCGCGTTCCAGGTGAACCCGTATGAAAGCTATATCGAGCTGTGCGAACGCCTGAACGAGCGTGCGCCGTTCTCGGGCGATGCCAAGACCATCCTCTTGACCACCGGCGCCGAAGCTACCGAAAACGCGATCAAGGTCGCGCGTGCCGCCACCGGCCGTTCGGCGGTCATCGCTTTCGTCGGTGCGTTCCACGGCCGCACCCTGCTGGCTTCGGCCATGACCGGCAAGGTCACGCCCTACAAGCGCAAGATCGGCCCGATGCCGCCGGAAGTCTTCCACGCGCCGTTCCCGACCGGCCTTGACGGCAACACCGTCGAAAAGAGCCTGGCCGCGATCCAGACGCTGTTTGCCGCCGACGTCGAACCCGAGCGTGTCGCTGCCGTGATCGTCGAACCGGTTCAGGGCGAAGGCGGCTTCCACGTCGCTCCGACCGAATTCCTCGAAGCGCTGCGCGCTCTTGCCGACCAGTACGGTTTCCTCCTCATCGCCGACGAAGTGCAGGCCGGTTTCGGCCGTACCGGCAAGCTGTTCGCGATCGAGCACAGCGGCGTCGAACCCGACCTCGTCTGCACTGCCAAGTCGCTGGGCGGCGGTTTCCCGCTGTCGGGCCTGATCGGTCGCGCGCCGATCATGGACGCGCTCGATCCGGGCGGTCTGGGCGGCACGTACGGCGGTTCGCCGATCGGTTGTGCAGCCTCGCTCGCCGTGCTCGACGTGATCGAGGAAGAAAAGCTGCTCGACCGTGCGACGGCGGTGGGTGAGCGCCTGAGCAAGCGTATCGCGGGCTTTGCCGCTGCGGGCCTGCCGGTCGCCAACTTGCGCGGTCTTGGCGCCATGGTCGCTTTCGACGTGACCAATGCCGATGGCGAAACCGATGGCGTCTGCGCCAAGGCTGTCAGCACGGCGGCGCTCGAAGGCGGTCTCATCCTGCTGACCTGTGGCCCCAAGGGTGAAACCGTGCGTATCCTCGTGCCGCTGACCGCGTCGGACGCGATCATCGACGAAGGTCTCGACATCATGGAAAAGGCGCTGGCTTCGGTCGGTGGAAAGGTTGCCGCGTGAGCGCTGTCGATACCGCCGTTCGTTCCAAGCCGGTCCTCGCCCGTCCCGATCTCTGGCGCGAGGCGGCCTTCATCGCGGGTGAATGGCGCACCTCGCTCAAGACTATTGCCGTCGACAATCCCGCCACCGGCGAAGTGATCGGCCACGTTCCCGACTTCGGTTTTGCCGAAGCGGACGAGGCCGTCGCCGCAGCGGCAGGGGCCTTTGCCGCATGGCGGGCCAAGACCGGCAAGGAACGCGGTGCGATCCTGCGTCGCTGGGCAGAACTCATGTACGCCCACGCCGACGATCTGGCGCTGATCATGACCGCCGAACAGGGCAAGCCGCTGGCCGAAGCCAAGGGCGAAGTCGCTTATGCCGCTTCGTTCCTTGACTGGTTTGCCGAAGAAGCGCGGCGCATTCGCGGCGAAGTGCTGACCCCGCACATGGCCGACCGCCGTCTGGTCGTCACGCGTCAGCCGGTCGGTGTCGTCGGGGCGATCACGCCGTGGAACTTCCCGCTGGCGATGATCACCCGCAAGGCCGGTCCCGCGCTCGCGGTGGGCTGCACGTTCGTGGTGAAGCCCTCGGAACTGACGCCCTATTCGGCGCTCGCTCTGGCGGTTTTGGCCGAGGAAGCCGGCGTTCCGGCCGGGGTCCTGAGCATCGTCACGGGTGAAGCCAAGGCGATCGGCGCGGTCCTGACCGGCGATCCCCGCGTGGCCAAGTTCACCTTCACCGGCTCGACCGGTGTCGGCAAGCTCCTGGCTGCCCAGTGCGCCGGGACGGTCAAGCGCGTGAGCCTCGAACTGGGCGGCAATGCGCCGTTCATCGTGTTCGAGGATGCCGACGTCGATGCCGCGATCGAAGGGGCTCTGGCTTCCAAGTTCCGCAACACCGGCCAGACTTGCGTCTGCGCCAACCGCCTCTATGTCCACGACGCGGTCTATGACGAGTTCGCCAAGAAGCTGGCTGCGCGGGTTTCGACCTATCGCGTCGGTCACGGCCTGACCGGTCCGACCGAACAGGGGCCGCTGATCGATGCGCGCGCGGTGGCCAAGGTCGCCTCGCACGTTGCCGATGCGGTTGCGGGCGGCGCCCGTGTCCTGACCGGTGGCGAGCCCAATGCGGCGGGCGAGCGTTTCTACAGCCCGACGGTCTTGGTCGACGTGCGCCCCGACGCCTTGCTCGTCCGTGAAGAAACCTTCGGTCCGCTCGCCGGTCTGATCCGCTTCACCAGCGAGGACGAAGTCGTGGCCATGGCCAATGACACCCGCGCGGGCCTTGCGTCCTATGTCTACACCGCCAGCACGCCGCGTCAGTGGCGCCTGATGGAAGCGCTGGAATACGGCATGGTCGGCTTCAACACCGGGATCATCTCGACCGAAGTCGCGCCGTTCGGTGGCGTCAAGGAATCCGGTCTCGGCCGCGAAGGCTCGCATCTCGGGGTGGACGACTACCTCGAAATCAAGCTGGCCTGCATCGCGATCTGATCGCGGATCACACAGTTCCACCCTTGAGCCCCGGAAGCGAGTTCATCGCTTCCGGGGTCTTTTTTTGGGCGTCTCAGGTTTGCGCCTCGGGCCGATTGCGCTCGTACAGGATCGGGAACCAGTCTTCGCGCAATCTTTGGCCCGGCTGCATGTCATGTCCGGGGAAAGGGGGCGAGGTGCGACCGGGGCGCTCGACATAGCGCGTGTCGTCCCCCACCAGCCGCAACGAAAAAGCCCGGCGACCGGTTGCGGCGTGATTGCCGCGTGCGCCGTGCAGGATCTTGTAGTTGAACGCGACCGCATCGCCGGGTTCCATGTCCCATTCGCGAATGTCCATGTTTTCCGCGTCCGGGTCAGGGATGGGCATATAGCTGTCGGGATCGGCGTAAAAGTCGTCGCCCGAGAGCCAGCGGATCGGAAGCACGGGCTTGGCCCAGCGATGCGAACCGGCAACGCAACGCAAGGTCGCCTCGCGCACGGGATCGAGCGGTGACCAGAAGCTGACCGTCTGTTGCCCCTCGACGAAATAATAGGGTGCGTCCTGATGCCAGGGCGTGGCCTTGGATGTGCCTGCTTCCTTCACCAGGACATGATCGTGGAACAGCTGGACGCGATCTGACTGCATGAGGTCGGCAGCGGCTTGGGCGACCGGGGAGTTGCGGATGACGTCCTCGAATTCGGGGATGCGGTGCCAGTTGCAATAGTCGTCGAAGAAACGACCGCCTTCTCCCGGCCTCACGGATTCGGCAGCGAATGGACCGGGTTCGGCCATGTTCCGCGCAATCCCGGCGCGCAGGGTGTCGACATGATCCTTGAACAGGCCGCAGATCAGAACCACGCCGTCGCGCTGGAAAGTTTCGATATGGTCCGGAGTGATCAGGGGATCGGTCATCAAGGTCTCCGCTTGCGGTTCGCGCAGGATCCCTAGGGGAGGTGGGGAATTAGTTTGAAATAATATATTCGAAATTTAAAAATAGGCCGATGCTATATCTCAGCTTGCGCCAGTTCGAATATGTTACGGCCGTGGCCCGGGCAGGCAGCCTTTCGGGTGCGGCGGTGCAGCTCAACGTGTCGCAGCCCTCGCTGTCGGTGGCCTTGACCCAGGTCGAGGATTATCTGGGGTACAAGCTTTTCGTGCGGCGAAAGGGGGCCCCGATCACGCTGACGGCGGCGGGCGAGGCCTATGTCGACAAAGTCGAGGATCTTCTCGCCATGGCCCGGCGGCTCGAAGACCCGGACCTGATGCGTCACGCGGTAAGCGGGCGGTTGACCGTGGGGATGTTCGACGGGCTGGCGCCGTTCCATCTCGGCCCAGTCCTCAAGGCTCTGGCGACACGATTGCCCGCAGTCGACATCCGCTATCGCGTCAGCGATTTTGCCACGCTGGCACGCGAGATGCTCGATGGGCGGATCGATCTTGCGGTGACCTATGATCTGGGACTGGACGCCAGTTTTTCGAAATCCCATCTCGTCGATGCCCGGCCCCATGCCCTGCTCGCAGGCGATCACCCGATGGCGGGAAAGTCGCGCATCGCCTTGCGGGATCTTGCCGGGGAGAGCTTGATTCTTTCCGAAGAAGGCCTGTCGATCCGGCACGTCCTTGGCCTGTTCCAACGCTTGAAGCTGAAGCCGCTCGTGACCCATCGCGTTGCGTCGGTCGAACTGATGCGCAGTCTTGTCGGCAACGCCATGGGCGTCGGCATCAGCTATTGCGTGCCGCCTGCAACGCGGAGCTATGACGGCAAACCGGTCAGCAGCATCGCCATCGACGATGATTTCGCGGTGGAACCGGTCATTATTGCAAGGAACGGACTGGACCTGCCCAACGAATTGGTGACGCAGGCCCATGCGGCCATTGCCGGGGTTCTGATCCAGTGAGGGGATGGCGGCCGTAAAGGCCGCCATCCCCTGCGCGAAGGGTTACAGGAATTTCTGGCTGAACCGGATGCCGAAATATTGCGGTTTGATCGGATAGCTGCGCGAGCCTTCGGTGCAGGTCTGGATTTCGCAGAAGGCATTGCGGCTGAGCACGCCGCGTTTGTCGAAGGTGTTCTGGATGAAGATCTCGGCGCTGAACCCACCGCGCTTGGCGCCGGTGGAGAAGTCGAAGCTTTCGAACCCGGTGGGATCGCCGAACAGGGCATCATTGGCGGTGTTGAGGTCGGACGTGCTGCTCGACTGGTGGAACGCAACGCCCTGGACGAAGGCGTTCCAGCGGCCGATCGGGCGTTCATAGCGGACCGTCAACTGCCCCTTGAAGCGGGGCTGACGCGGCAGGCGGGTGCCTTTGGATGCGGCGAGGTCGCCGGTTTCGCTCGAACAGGTTGAGCGCGGGACGAGATTGGAAGACGAGACGAGATCACAGAAGTTCGTCGACAGGCGGGAATCGTTGTAGGCGCCCGATCCCGAAATCAGCACGGGGCCGATTTTCCAGTCGAAGTCCGCCTCGATGCCATAGACGCGAGCGTCCCCGGCATTGACCGTGTTCGTGCTGCCGAACGTGTTGGGGACCACGACCTGATATTGGACCCCGTTCCACTTTTCGTAATAGGCGGCCGCATTGACGCGCAAGTTCCGCCCGAAGCGGGCCTTCACCCCGATTTCGAAATTGTCGAGCGTGTCGGCCTTGTACGGACTGCTGCCGGTAAGGTTGTTGCCGCCGCCGGGCCGGAAGCCGGTCGAGTAGGTGAAATAGAGCATCTTGTCGGGACGAACCTGCCAGGCGATGCTGGCTTTGTGTGTCTCGCCGGTCTGGTGATAGGGCTCGTTGACGTTGATGCATTGCAGGCGTTTCGTCAGCGGGAAACTGCACGTATCCATGTCATAGATCGTGCCGTTGAAGCCATAGGTGTTGTTGCTGGTCGAGAAATAGCGGATGCCGCCGGTCACTTTGACCGCAGGCAGGATCGGGTAGGTCGCTTCGGCATAGAGCCCGAAATCCTTGTAGGTCTGATCGTAATCGGTCGCATAGAGCGCATTGCCGCGCACCGCCGGGGCCGGATTGGTCGGGGTGAAAATACCGGTCGTCGGGTCATAGTCGGTCCCCGCATAGCCGTTGGCCGAGCCGGAATAGATATAGTCCGCGTCGAACGAGTTCTTCTGGTACTGGTGGAATACCCCGGCCGTCATTTGCAGTTTCGATGACTTGGGCGTTGCGATGCGCAGTTCCTCGGTGATCTTTTTGCCCACGGTGGATTCGGTCGCATATTGGGCCGGATCGAGAATGGCGCCGTTCTGATCGCGGAAGTAGTAATAGCTTCCGCCCATCTTGTCGTAATCAATCGAATAATAGGCATAGTCCTGCAGGATGTGCGTGGCGCGGTGGAAATAGCCGACGACGCCGGTCACATCGAGCCCGGCGATCTGGCCCTGAATGGTCAGCGAGGCCTGATACCATTCATCCTTGGTATGGGTCGGGGTGTAATCATGCACCTGCAACCCGGAAAAGCGCGGGTCGTAATTGAACGTGCCCGAACTCGCGAGGTGCTGGTAGGTGATCGAGGGCATGATCGACCAGTTGCCCGCCTCCGCCAGAAGGCTGGCGCGCCCGCCCCATTCGGTGACCGGGTTGTAATTGTTCTTGGCGATGGCGGCATTGCTGCTGACATAGGAAATCGCGGGATTGTTCTGCCCGAACGTATAGGTGTAGCTCGCAGGAGTGTTGTCGATGTAGCCGCCTTCGTGGTCGTAAAAGGCCATGACGCGCAAGGCGAGATTGGCTGCGAGCGGGGCGTTGAGGTATCCTTCGACTTGCCCGCCGGTATCTCCCGCGCCGTATTTGGCCGCCTGCACGTCCATGCCCGCTTCCCATTTGTCGAGCTTGGGCTTTTGCGTGATGATGCGCATGGTCCCGGCAAGTGAACTCGAACCGAACAGCGTTCCTTGCGGTCCCGACAGCGCCTCGACGCGTTCGACGTCGTAGATATGGATTTCCGGCTGGCCGTTGCTTGACGTCATCGGCACGTCGTCGAGATAGAGCGCGGCCGTCGGCAGACCGACGCCGCCTACGGAAATGCCGCGGAAATAGAAATTCGATCGGCCGGGCCCGAGCGTATCGAAACTGACGCTCGGCAACATCTGGGCATAGTCGGTGAAGTTCTTCACTTCGTGTTGTTCGAGTTTGTCCATGGTCAGCGCTTGCAGGCTGACCGGCACTTTCTGGATGCTTTCCTGTTTGCGCGTGGCGGTCACCACGATTTCACCAAGGGCCGGAGCGCCACTTTCCGCAGCGGGTGTCGCGGTTTGGGCGGCTTGCGCGGTTTGGGCCATGACGACGCTTGCTCCGGGCGGCGTCAGCATGGTCGCCGCACCGAGCAGGCAGAGCCATTGTCGCGATGCCGTTCCCGATCCGGCATCTGCTCTTTTTAATGGATCTCTTGTCACGTCATGCTCCCCTAATGACGCGCCGATGGCGGCGCGGATCACGTCGCGGGGGATTGGCGGGACGACGAAGCCCGTGCCGGGAAGCGTGGTGCTTCCGGCCCAATCGTCATTCTCGCCATGATCGCACCCCTGCCAAGGCGATGCGAAACGCCCCTGCTTCAACTTGCGAACGAATTCGGACTTGTTGTGTCTGAAAAGGATTGGGATTGGTGCCGTATCCCTCTGAAATACGGGGATATATGGCGTCATTTCCGGTCTTGGTTACGATGCGAGGCTAAAACGCGCGGCTTTTGCCTGTCAAGCGCGCCGATCCACCCTTTTATCCATGACAATCAGGCATATGGACTTGCACATTCAAGGGTGTGGTCTTGGCGGCGCCAGAGCGCCATGATGCAGCACCTTCCGTTTCGGAAGAACTGGCATGAGGGGCGGTGGAAACGGGATGAACAGGCCCACAGCTTCCGAGGCGGGCAACCGGCTCGATGCGGCGCACCGCCTGCTCGGCAGCGATTCTGCTGCGGCTGCGGCCTTGGCGCGAGAGGTGGTGCGGGCGCAGCCGGACGATCCCCGCGCGGCCATGGTGCTCGCCTGCGCCTTGCGCCTGTGCGGGGATGCACATGGTGCGGTTGCCGCACTCGACTTGCCGGTGCGCGCGGCCCCGGAGGATCCGGTCCTTGCCGGGGAATGGGGCCTTGCCCTCGTGGCGGCAGGAGATCATGCCCGCGCCATTGCTCCCTTGCGCCTTGCGACCCGCGCGCAGCCGCGTCTTGCCCGCACGTGGCAGGCGCTGGCCCGCGCCTTGCGCATGACCGGGGCAGAGGATGAAGCCTGGCACGCCGATGCCGGGGCGGTCGCGGCGGCCAGTGTCGATCCCATGCTGGCCGAAGCGGCCCGCGCCATGACCGCAGGCGCAACGGACAAGGCGCAGGCGCTGATCGAGCGTTATCTCTCGCTCATGCCAGACGACGCGGCGGCGATCCGCTTGTTGGGCGAACTGGCCTGGCGCAGCGGACGACAGGATCAGGCGATCGTCCATGTTACGCAGGCTGTCGCGCTGGCGCCGGGGTTCGAGGCTGCCCGCGTTTTTCTGGCGCGGATGTTGGTCGAGGCAGACCGCTTGCCCGAAGCCATGGAACAGGCCGACATTCTCGTCGCCCGTGCCCCCGATGAACCCGGGCTTGTCATGCTGCGGGCCTCGATCCTGGTAAAGCTGGGCGAACAGGACGCCGCGCGCGTGATTTATGAGGATCTGATTGCGCGAGGGACTGCTCCGGCGGCGGTTTTCCTCAATCTCGGCCATGTCGCCAAGACGCTGGGGCATGCAGGCAAGGCGGTGGAGGCCTTTCGTGGTGCCATCGCGCGCGCGCCGGGTTCGGGCGAGGCATGGTGGAGCCTTGCCAATCTCAAGACCGTCCGGCTCGACGCCGGGGACATTGCCGCCATGCGCGCGGCGCTGGCGGCCGGGGCGCGGGGTGAGGATGCGTTCCAGTTGCACTTTGCTCTGGGCAAGGCGCTGGAGGATGCGGGCGAAGATGCCGAAGCCTTTGCCGCCTATGCGCAAGGCAATCGCCTGCGCCGCGCCGATCTCCCTTATGATGCGCGCGCAACGCATACCCGTGTCCGTGCGCATGCGCGGCAGTTCGATGCGGCCTTTTTTGCGGGGCTGGAACCGGGCGGGGTAGGGGCGGCGGACCCGATTTTCGTGGTCGGCCTGCCGCGCGCCGGATCGACGCTGGTCGAGCAGATTCTCGCCAGCCACAGCGAGGTCGAGGGAACGCACGAATTGCCCGCGATGATGATGCTGGCCGATCGTCTGGCCGTGCGAGCGCGTCGCGAAGGAGTTTCTCCCGAAGCTCTCGTCGCGGGGCTGTCCGCAGACGAGCGCACGGCGCTGGGCGAAGACTATCTCGCCCGTGCGGGGGTTCACCGGCGGACCGATCGTCCCCGTTTCATCGACAAGATGCCCAACAATTGGCAGCATCTCGGGCTCATTCGCCTGATCCTGCCGCGCGCGGTCATTGTCGATGTGCGGCGCCACCCGATGGCGGCGGGGTTTGCCGTGTGGAAGCAGCATTTCGCGCGCGGACAGGCCTTTGCCTATGACCTTGCCGACATCGGGCACTATTACCGCGATTACGTCGCCCAGATGGCAGCCTTTGACGAAGCCGTGCCGGGACTTGTCCATCGGGTGGTCTATGAAGACCTCGTTGCCGATACCGATGGGCAGATCCGGGCCTTGCTGGCTGCGCTCGACTTGCCGTTCGAGGAGGGGTGTCTCGAATTCTGGCGCAACGGGCGCGCGGTGCGCACGGCGAGTGCAGAGCAAGTGCGCCAGCCGATCTTTACCGACGGGCTCGATCGCTGGCGCCGCTTCGCGCCCTCGCTCGGTCCGCTCGAACAGGCGCTGGGGCCGGTCGTGGAGGCATGGCCGGGAACGCCGCCGGACTGGCGCGACTGGCTCGGCCGGGACATCTGATTCTTTTGCCGGGGGGCATTCAAGCGTCGCATTCTTTCGACCACTTTTCCTGTCTTGGCCGGCGCAGCACCGCTTGCCCGCGCCCGAAGCTGGCTGGTCACGCATCAGGACAAGGCAACCGGATCGGTGCCTGCCCGCTCGATCAACAAGGATCGTCAGCCGGGTACTGATGCTTATCTGTTCATGACCGATGAAGCGCCCGGCCGGGCCGCTCTTGCCCTGAGGTCCTGAAATCTGAGACCCTGAAATCAGGCCGTTCGGCGCGGGGAGAAGGGATAGGTCTTGCGCTCGATCACTTCCTGCACGGCGCGGTGGGCTTCGAGCATGGCCGCATCGGTGTGGGGGCTGGCAGCTGCGTCGCTGTTGGCGATGGATACGAGCCCGAACGGCTGGCGCCCGACGACGCAAGGGCGCGTCGGCGTCTCGCTATAGACCCATTCGACCGGGTCATAGAGGCTGTTATAGGTATAGGCATAGCCGTGCGGCCAGCGGTTGACGGTAATCGCGGCGATGTCGCGCCGTGCGTCGAACCCGCCGGGGCCGAGCAGGCGCTGCATCTGCGCGCGGGTTTCGCGCTCGAACGTTTCGAAACTGGTCGCCAGCAGGTCCGCGCGGGCCGCGCGATGCTGGTCGCGTCGGGGCAGGCCGGGCTTGGTGCAATAGTGGACGAGATGGGCCACGATCGGCTCGTCGGGATTGGCGGCATGGGCAAGGCCGCCGAGCGAGACGGCTTCGGTCAGGCCGACTTCGTGATGGAACATCGTCGGGCAGTCGAAGCGGGAAATGCCCAGTTTGTGAAACGCGCGCCAGTTGGTCAGCGCGACGCTGGTATAGACGAGCGGCCCCTTGACTCCATAGGCCAGCGCTTCCTTTTGCGCGGCGGGCAATTCGGGCATGACATAGGGGATCATCATGTTCCAGCTCGCCAGAATGACCGCCTTCCCGCGCACTTGCCTAAGCTTGCCCCCGTTCATGTAACGGACGGCGACTTCCTCGGCACCGGCGGGATTGCCGATGTGCTCGACATGGACGACTATGCTCGACAGGCGGATGCGGGTCGGATTGTCCGGACGGTCGAGCACGTCGTAATCGAAGCGGGCAAGGCCGAGGTCTTCCTGCGACCGGGCATCGGTGGCGCCGGGCACCAGTTTTGCGATCAGTGCGCGGGCCACGGTCGCGTTGCCGTCGGGGAAGTGGACATCGCCATCTCCTTCCTTCTGGCGTCCGTGCTGGCCGCCGGGAAGGTCGGCGAACAGGCCATCGGGAATTTCGCCCAGACCCAGGCCCGCAAAGCCGGGATAGCCTTGCACCCAACCGAACAGCGCGGGTGTGGCATCGGCGCCGACGCAGAACGTGCCGCATCCCATCAACTGGAAGAACCAATAGCCTTCTTCGCCGATCCCGGCCTTTTCGATCAGGAATTCGCGGAAGGAATGACGGGCGAGCCAGTCCTTCTTCTGGACGACCGACAGGCCTTCGAGATAATCGGGCGGGCGGTCCGAAGTCAGGCGATGGAGTGCGGCCTTTGCCGCAGCGCTGATCGGAGCCTTGTCGATGACGTCGGGGTTGAAGCCCCAGAAATGCTCCTTGGGCAGGCGCACGACCATGTCCTTGCCCCCGGTCGCCTTGCCGAACGTTTCGCGGTCGAAGGCATAGGCGCCCGCCAGCCCGAAATCGGCATAAAGATGGCGGTTGGCGCTGTTGGCGGTGCGAAAACGCGCCAGATCGAGGCCGATGTCTTCCAGCACCGAGCGCGCCCAGGGATTGTAGCGGCCTGGGCTTTCGATGTTGAGCGTGCCGCCGTTGCACACGATGGTCTTGCCGTTGACGACGAATTCGTTGCGCTTGGCATGGCCGCCGAAATCGTCGTGATTGTCGAGTACGAGCACTTTCTGCCCGGCGCCCATCGCCTTGTGATAGAAATGCGCGGCAGAAAGGCCCGACAGGCCCCCGCCGACGATGACGAGATCGTAGATTTCCCCCTGATCGACCGCGCCCGAAAGCGACAAGGTGCCGTCGCGCAAGGCATGGGCATTTTCGAAGGCGCCGGGGTGGGCGCCCCGCATTCCGGTGCGCCGGGGCGGATAGGGATCGAGCCCGTTTCCGGTCAGGGCTGCCGCAAAGGCGCGGCTCGATCCGGTAGCCCCGGTCGCCATGGCACCTGCCGCCAGCGTCCCGGCCCCCAGCAGTACGCCATTGAGAAAGTCGCGGCGTTCGATCGGGCAATCCATGCCCAGACGCCGGTCGTCGGTGCGGGGCGTGCGTGCGGTATCGTCTGGCATGACCGGTCCTGTCGTCTGGGGCCGCGTGGGAACGGGGGCAACAAGGGTGGCGGCGAACCCCTTGAAAGGGATGGGCAATGGCCGGGCCTTGCGGCAGGTTTCAGCGGCGTTTCGAGGCGTGTGCCGCATAGGTTTCCTGTTGCCCTCGCCAAGTCAATGTCGCGACCAACCCTTTTTAAACACTCACTGAAAGGATGTCCGGATGAGCGAGCCGGTGGGGCCCGACGACCTTTCCCCGCAGTCGGATGGAGGGATCGCGCGCCGCGATTTTCTCGGCGGTGTCGGGGCGGGGACGATCCTGAGCCTTTTGGCGAACGATCCTGCCCGGGCGGCTGGCGGAGGTATCGGGGACGGGAGCGGTGCGGCGGGAACGGGGGCGTCACCCGATCCGGCAAGGTATCCGCCGGTGCGGACCGGGCTTCGGGGGCAATATCCCGGCAGTTTCGAAATGGCCCATGCCGTTCGCGACGGCGGTTTCACCGGCCCGGTCAGTGCGACGGACACTGGCGAGCATTACGATCTGGTGATTGTCGGGGGCGGTATTTCGGGGCTGTCGGCGGCGCATTTCTGGCGTCGGGCGCTGGGACCGGAACAGAAGATCCTGATCCTCGACAATCACGACGATTTCGGCGGCCATGCCAAGCGTAACGAGTTCCACGTCGGGGGACGCACGATCGTCACCTATGGCGGGACGATGAGCATCGAGACGCCGTTTCCCTATAGCTATACGGCCAAGGGGCTTCTGGCCGAACTCGGCATCGATCCTTCGACGTCGGCGCGCTACGACCGGTCGCCGACGGTCTTTTCGGGCATGGGGACGGGGATTTTCTTCGACCGCGCGCATTTTTGCGTGGACCGGATGGTGTCGGGCTATGGCGTGCGGCCATGGGCCGACTTCTTTGCCGAAGTGCCGATGTCGGCGACCGCTCGGGCCGATCTCCTGCGCCTGCACACCGACAAGCGCGACTGGTTGCCGGGGCTTGAGCCCGAAGCCAAGGCCGAGGCGCTCAAGCGCATGAGCTATCGCGATTTCCTGTTGAAGCACGTGGGGGTCGGGGAAGAGGCGGTCACCTTCTTTGCCGGGAACGGCTATCGCAACAACATGCGCGTCGATACCTGCCCGGCGTGGGTTGCCATGCGCAGCCACCATGCCCCCGGCTTTGCGGGCATGGAAATTGCCGAGGCGATCGAGGCGGAAAGCGACAATTTCCATTTCCCCGACGGCAATGCCTCGATCGCGCGCCTGCTGGTCGGGAAACTGGTCCCCCACGCCATTCCCGCCGCCCGCGACATGGACAGCGTGGTGTCCGCGTCATGCGATTACAGTCGCCTCGACTTGCCCGCGAACACCACCCGCATCCGCCTGTCGAGCATTGTCCTGCGGGTCGAACACATCGCGGGCGATCCTGCGCGGGGCGTGGTTCCGGTGACCGAGGACAAGGCCGTGCGCGTGGTCTATGCCCGTTCCGATGGCACGCGGGCGAGCGTCACGGCGGCCGGGGCGATCCTTGCCTGTTTCAACAACATCATCCCTTTCATGGTGCCCGAATTGCCGGCCCCCCAGCGCGAGGCGCTGCGCTATGCGAGCAAGGTGCCGATGCAATATACGAGCGTCGTTCTGCGCAATGGCCACCCGCTCAAGGCACTGGGCGTGAAAACCGTCCACGCGCCGTTCGGCTATCATTCGGTGCTCTATCTCGATCCGGCGGTCTCGATCGGCGAGTATCGCGGACCGGCGAGCGTGGACGATCCGGTGGTGATCAAGCTCATCCGCAATCCCAATGCGCCGGGCCTGCCGCGCCGGGACCAGAACCGCGCGGGACGGGCCGACATGCTGGCAACCCCGTTCGAAGTCACCGAACGCGAAGTGCGCGCGCAATTGCAGTCCATGTTCGGATCGACCGGGTTCGATCATCACCGCGACATCGTCGGTCTGACGGTCAATCGCTGGCCGCACGGTTATGCCTATACCTATGACACGCTCGGCGATCCCGATCTGCCCGAGCGCGACCGGCCGCATGTGATCGGGCGCCAGCCGTGGGGCCGGATCGCGATCGCCAATGCGGATTCGGCAGCGGCGGCCTTTACCAATGCCGCGATCGACATGGCCCACCGCGCGGTCGGCGATGTCCTGGTGGCGCGGGGCTTGACCTGAACGTCTTTCTCTAACCGAACCGGAAGGCTGAAATATCGGCGGACATGACGTGATCGGTGAACGGCTTGGTGCCCGCGTCGTCTCCGCCCGCTCCAGCCGTGACCATCAGTGGGATGAGGTGTTCTTCGCGCGGATGGGACAGGCGTGCCGACGGGGCCTTGTCCCAATGCGCAAGGCTTTCCCAACGGCGCGGGGCCTTGGCTGCGACCGCATCGGTCAGCCAGGCATCGAACACGCGCGAGGGTTCCACGGCTGCGGGTGAGCGGAACGCGCGCATGTTGTGAAAGCTCATTCCCGATCCGACGATCAGGATGCCTTCATCGCGCAAGGGGGCAAGCGCGGCGCCCGCGCGCAAGTGGTCCTCGGGATCGAGATCGCGCTTGAGCGAGAGCGGCACGATCGGCAGCACTGCCTCGGGATCGATCAAGAGGAATGGGACGAAGACGCCGTGGTCGAACCCGCGCGAGGGCGTCGTTGCCGCAGGAAGGCCTGCCGCGCCGATAAGGTCGGCGACACGCCGGGCCAGATCGGGCGCACCGGGCGCGGGATAGTTCAGTTGATAGGTTTGCGGGGGAAAGCCGTAATAGTCGAAGATCATGTCCGGATGCGGCGCGGTCGAGGTGGTGAATGCGGGTTCTTCCCAATGCCCGGAAATGACAATCACGCCCTTGGGCCTTTCGGGCAGCGTGGCGATCATGCCGCGCAAGAATGCGGCGGTCTTGTCCCATTCGTCGATGCGCCCGCCCATCGCGCGCCAATCCATGAAAAAGCACGGTCCCCCGCCGTGGGGGATGAAGAACGTGGGCATGCGGGTCGAGGTCATGATGCGCTCCGATGCGAAAAAAGGTGATTGGGCCCGGCGCAAAAAGAACCGCGGCCCCCGGTTGTCCGGGGTACCGCGGCAGGAATGATCCGCGTCAGGAGCAGATCAGCAGGAAAATCGGGAAGGCCATCATTGCGGGTCCCTGACCGTCCCCTTGTGCGGGAAGATCGATCGGTCGACGCGCACATGGACGCCCAGCGTGCCGTCGACGACCTGGGTCACGCCGAAATCGGCCGCCACGCTCATCAGCGAATAGGCATCGTCCGCCGAAAGCCCCTGATGCTCGGTCAGGAGATGCAGCATGTCCTTGGCCGCGTTCTTCATCGCCATGTCGAGATCGTCGCCGAAACCGTGGACGATCCAGTTTTTCGGCGTTTCCAAAAGCGGCGAGGGGAATTCGAAATCCTTGCGCAGCACGATCTGGAACAGGCAATTGAGACTGCTTTCGATCGCGGTTCCGGAAATCTCGCCGTCGCCCTGGCTGACATGGGGATCGCCGATCGAGAACAGCCCGCCCTTGACCTGGCACTTGTAGTACATCGTCGCACCCGCGCCGATGCGCCAGTTGTCGATGTTGCCGCCGTGAAGGCCGGGGGGAATGGTCGAGACCGGTTCGTCGACGGCCGGCGCTACGCCTGCGGTGCCAAGATGCGGGCGCGCGGGGATGGTGATCCCTTCAAGAGCGGGCGAACGATCGCAGACCGGGCAATGGGTGATCGTTCCCGGGACAAGGTACTTGCCAGGAAAATCATAGGCATAGAGCGCATGGGCGGTCTGGGTGACGGGATCGAGTTCATAGATCGTCACCCGCTCCTTCTCGCCGAACTCCTGATAGAGATGGCCCCAGTTGGCGGCGAGATTGGACCCGTAATTGTTGCGCGGAACCATCGAAAGATAGCGCACTTCGAGCATGTCACCCGGTTCTGCGCCTTCGACGAAGATCGGCCCGGTCATGATGTGCACGCCCGGCGCGCGGGTGGTCGGATCGATTTCGGTAAAGATGCGTTCGACCCCGGCGTCGAACATCAGGTCGGGCGCGTCCCCGGCGTGATGGGTGATCGCTTCGGCAAAGACGAGATCACCGCTGCGGATGGTGAGCGCGGGTTTGATGTCAGGGGAGAAATAGCCCCAGTGTACCGTTTCCGGTGTCGCTTTCAGATGATGGATGGCGCCGGGCCGGATAGTGTCCTTCGTCTCGCCAAGCTTGCACGTCAGTGCCATCGCGCCCCCCGGGTCAGTGGTGAAATCTGACCCGCTTGTGCGGTTTGCGGTGCGGCATGGTCTTGACCGCACGCGCCCTGCAAGTTGCATCCGGGCGGGGGAGGATGGCTCGGGCAAATTTCCGGGCCGTCTGGCGCAAGACGAACAAGGATCTTCCCGCTTAGCCTCAGGACATCCCATACTCGCGCTCTGCGAAGGACATCGCCATGCCCGATCTTGTCACGAAAGAGTTCATTGCCTCGTTTGCCAGCTCGGCGCTGGACATCGGGAGTGCGGAGACGCTGCCGCCGCCCTGCTATACCAGCGGCGAATTCTATGAATTCGAAAAGCGGGCGCTTTATGAAAAGGAATGGCTCTGCGTCGGACGGGTTCACTGGATCCCCGAGAACGGCGACTATTTCACCACCCGCATCATCGACGAGCCGGTCGTGGTGGCGCGCGGGCTCGACGGGGAAATCCGGGCGATGTCCTCGGTGTGCCAGCATCGCGCCATGCTGGTTGCCGAAGGACACGGCAATGCGCGCGGGTTCCTGTGCCCCTATCACCACTGGGCCTACAATCTGGAAGGTGAACTGGTCGGGGTTCCGGCGATGAACCGGACCTGCAATTTCGATCGCAAGGCCTATTCGCTGCCGCGTTTCGCGGTGGAAGTGTGGAACGGCTTCATCTTCATCAATTTCGACCGTGATGCAGCGCCGCTCGCGCCGCGTCTGGCGCAAGTGGCCGAGGCGGTCGCGGGCTATGACCTGGCCCATATCACCGGGCCGCGTCCCGATCCGGCGCCGACGATGCCGTGGAACTGGAAAGTCATGTTCGAAAACAACAATGACGGGTACCACGCCAGCAAGCTGCATCACGGCCCGCTGCACGATTTCATTCCGTCGAACCTTGCCGAATTTCCCGAAAGCGATCCGGCGGATGCCGGGTTCCTGCGCTTCAACGGCACCTTGCATCCCGATGCGGCATTCAATGCGACGCAGCGGGCGGTGTTCCCGATCTTTCCGGGGCTCGACGACACCATGCGCAACCGGGTCACCTTCGCCAACGTGCCGCCCACGCTCAGCCTCGTGATGACCAGCGATCTCGTCATCTACATGATCCTGCGCCCCAACGGCCCGGAATCGCTGGAAATGGATACCGGCGTACTGTTCGCCCCCGGCGCGACGCAGGACCCGGCGTTCGAGCACAAGCTCGACATGACCATGCGCGCGACCTCGCATATCATCGCGCAGGATTTCCATGTCGATGCGCTTGTCCAGCAAGGCCTGCGCTCGCGCTTTGCCCCGCGCGGCCGCTACAGCTGGCAGGAAGGCGCGCAAGTCCAGTTCAACAAGTGGCTGGTGCGCCGCTACGAAGCGGCGATCGCGGCGGAAGGTTGACGATAAAAAGGGGCGCGTCCGGCTTGGGACGCGCCCCTTTCCTCTCCCCCTCGTTATTCGCGGGTATAGTCGTCGGGAACCGCCGGGTTTTCGCCTGCCTTTACCCACAGCACGATCTCGTTGCCCCACGGATCGGCGAAGGCGTGGTTATAGCCGTTGAATTCGCGCCAGTAATGGTTGCGCCACAGGATCGTACCGCCCAGTTCCTCGGCCGTTGCCAGGATGCGGTTGTGGTCGTCGTCATCGCCGACCAGGATCCAGATGCGCGCCTTGCGTCCCTCGCTCGACAGCTTGCGTGGTTCGACGCCGGCGGGATCGGGATGCGGACGGGCGTTTCCAGCATCGAAGATCCCGAGGTGCAGATTGCCGATGGCGCTGTCGCTGCCGTCCTTGTTCTGAAAGAAACCGCCCGGAACCATGCGGTGATAGATCCCGTGCGGACGGGCATCGTTTTCCCAGCCGAACACCCGGGCATAGAAGTCCCCGGCCGCCGCCGGATCGTCCGTGGCCAGATCGACGAAAATGAGTGTGTTGGTCATCGTGCCCTCTCGTGGAAAAACGGTTCGGCACGGCTTTTCGGACTTGGACCGGGGCATGGTCTTGGCGTGGCGCGCCCTTGTTGTTGGTAGAGAGGGAAAGGCGGCATGGCGCCCAAGTTTTTGGCGCTCTCGCGTCAAGACCGGCATGCGCTCTGCCTGTAGAACCCAAGGCATCATTCATTCAGCAGGAAAAGAGACACGCATGGCGGTGATCGAAACGCTCGCTCCGGTGACGACCGATGCGGCCTGGCGCGGCGACGCGCTCATGGGACAGGATAGCTGGATCTATCGTCTGACCGATGCGCAAGTTGCTGAACTCGAAGAGCTTGGCCGCCGTTTCGTCGAAGCCGATCCTGACCTGCGTTTCGTGCAGGCGAGCGACTATCCGCTGGTCGAATGCGCACAGGCGGTGAAGGACTGGGGCCGCGACGTTGATTACGGGCGCGGTTTCGTGCTGGTTCGTGGCTTGCGCACGCATCTCTATTCCGATGCGCTGTCCGCGGCGATCTATTACATCCTGGGGCTCTATATGGGCGATCCCATTCGCCAGAACGAGATGGGCGACCTCATCGACCATGTCTATGCGACCTCGGACAAGACCATGGACGATCCCACCGCCCTGTCGGCCAAAGTGCGTGACAAGCTGGTCTATCATTCCGACAGCTCGGACATCGTGGCGCTGATGTGCCTGCGCCCCGCGCGTGAAGGCGGGGCCTCGTGCCTCGTATCCGGGGCGGAAATCTATAACGAGATCCTGCGCCGCCGACCCGATCTTGCCCCGCTGCTGCTCGAACCGTTCCACTGGGACTGGAAGAAGCAGGATCATTCTGCGCCCGCCAATACTTATACCTCGCCCATCGTCAGCATGAAGGACGGGGTGTTCAGCATGTACGCGGGCAGCCTCTATATCCTGACCGCGCAGGACTATCCCGAAGTGCCCCGGATCACGCCCGAACAGGTTGAAGTGCTGCGCCTTTTCGACGAGATCACCTATGAACCGGGCATGGCGATCGAGATGGATTTCCGTCCCGGCGACATCCAGTGGCTGTCGAACTATTCCGCGCTTCATGCCCGGACCAGCTTTTCCGACTGGCCCGAACCGCAGCGCCGCCGCCATCTCCTGCGCCTGTGGCTCAGCCGCGACGCCGGGCGCCCGGTGGTCGACGGGTTCGGCAAGAACGGCGTGGTGCAAGTACGCCAGCATGCCCGCGACGGCGGGGCGGAACATCCCGACGCGCATTTCGACATCGCTTCGATTGCCGTGCCCCGCCTGATCTCCTGATCGACGAAAGTGGCGTTCCCCCCTTCATTCGGCGGAAGGGGGGCTTATAAGACAGGGAATGACCACGCATTCGATCCTGTTCGTCGAGGATGATCCCGCGCTGCGCCTGCTGACGGCGCGGGCCTTGCGTGATTACGGCTATGATGTGCGCACGGCCGCGACCGGCGCGGAAATGTGGGCCATGCTCGAAACGCAGCCCGCCGATCTCATCGTCCTCGACATCATGCTGCCGGGCGGCAACGGGCTCGAACTCCTGCGCCGCCTGCGCAAGCAGAGCGAAGTGCCGGTGATTTTCGTGAGCGCGCGCGGCAGCGAGGAAGACCGCGTGCTCGGTCTCGAACTCGGGGCCGACGATTACCTGCCCAAGCCGTTCGGGACACGCGAACTGGCCGCCCGCATCGCTGCGGTGTTCCGGCGCGGCAGCGCGGCGGGTGGCGCGGTGGGGGCAAGCCACGGCGACTTTCTGTTCGAGGGCTGGACCCTGTCGCCCGCGCGCCACGAATTGCGCGCGTCCGACGGTACGCTGGTCGATCTGACCGGGGCCGAATTCGAATTGCTGACGACTTTCGTGGAGCAGCCGCAACGCGTGGTCGCGCGTCACCGCCTGCTCGAATTGTCGCGGATGCGTCTGGGTGACAGTTCGGACCGCAGCATCGACGTTCTGGTCTCGCGCTTGCGGCGCAAGCTCGATTGTGGCGACGGACGCCTGATCGTGACCGTACGCGGGGTCGGCTACATGTTCACCGCGCCGGTCGAGCGACGATGACGCCCGCGCGGGCCCCATTCGGGCGCTTGCCCAAATGGCTGCGCACATCCTGGCTGTCGACGCAGGTCATTGCGATCGTCGGGCTGGTCATGGTGCTCGACTTCGCCTCGAACGCCTATGTCTTTCACGAGGCCGGGGCCTTCACGCTGCCCCATGCCGAGGCAGAAGCGCTCGCCTCCGGGCTCGACAGCGCGTCCAATACCATCGGTACCGCGCCCGAACCGGTCCGGCTGGAACTTGCACGACGGTTGAGCACGCCGCAGCTTCGCCTGGCATGGCAACGGGGGGCCGAGGCTCCGGCGACCGGCCTTGCGCTCTATGGCGTCTGGCGCCAGCTGCTGCGCGAACGTCCCTCGCTCGGCGGCACCGACTTGCGCCTGCATCATGCGGTCTTCGACATGACCGGGGGACTGCGCGGGGATCTCACTCTGCGCGACGGGACGCATCTGCAATTCAGCGCGCGGACCCGCTCGGCCTGGCCCCTGCTGGTCAGCCAGCTGCTCAACCTGTTCCTGCCGACCGCCGCTTTCGCGCCGCTGGCGGGCTTGCTCGTCTATCTGTCGCTGCGTCCTTTGCGCGAACTGGTGCGGGCGACGCGGCGGATCGCGACGCCGCGTTTTCGCGTCATGGAGGAACGCGGCCCCGATGAAGTGCGCCGCCTGATCCGGGCATTCAACACGATGCAGACGCGGATCGACGAGCTGTTCGAGGCCAATGTGCAGACCATGCTGGCGATCGGCCACGATTTGCGCACACCGCTGGCGCGTCTGCAGCTGCGTCTGGAAACGCATGCACTCGACGGTCCCGAGCGGCAGGCGATCGAGGCCGACATCGAGGAAATGCGCGACTTGCTCGCCTCGTTGCAGACTTATCTCGAAGCCGACAGTCCGCCCGGCACGGGCGAGCGCGTCGATCTTGCCGCCATGGCGCAGACGCAAGTCGATCAGGCGGTCGATTGCGGGCGCGACGCGGACTATACCGGCCCCGATCGCCTGCCGGTCCTCACCAATGCGGTCGCATTGCGCCGGGCTCTGGCCAATCTCATCGACAATGCCCTGACGTATGGCGGGTCGGCCCGTGTCACGCTCGGCGTGGGGAAGGCGGGCATCGAGCTTGCCGTCGAGGACAGCGGGCCGGGCATTGCCGAGGACATGTTGCCACGCGTCCTGCAACCGTTCGTTCGCCTTGACGCCGCGCGCGAACGCAACAGCCGTGGCATGGGACTGGGCCTGACCATTGTCGAACGTTCGATCCGGGCGCTGGGCGGAACGTTGATCCTTGCCAATCGGCGGGAAGGGGGCCTGCGCGCGGCGATCCTGTTGCCCGCTTCGGCTCTGGCGCGGAAATAACGGCCACCGGGCGCCAAGCTTTACCTTGGCTGTATCGGGTGGCGTCAGAAACACTTTGTTACAATCCAGCAAGTCGTGCGCAAATAGCGCCCCATAGTCTTTGCGGGTTCCCGCGCCGGTACGTCCGGCGCGGATCGAAGGACCGGAAAGATCAATGCAATCACGCACCGTTGACCGCTCCAGCCGCAGGGCCTTGCGCGGCGTGCTGGCGGTCGTCCTCGCCCTGGGAGGCAGTGTGGCTGCCTACGCGGGGGAGCCCTTCACGCTGGCACAACTCGAAGACCTTGCCCGGCAAGGCAATCCCGCCTTGCGCACGGCCGAGGCCGGGGTCGGCGGGGCGCAGGCCGCGATCAGCACCGCGCGCGCCTTTCCCAATCCCGAAGTCGAATACATCGCCGGGTCGATGAATTACCGCCCCGGCGTCAGCGGCGTGTCGGGCGCGTCGGACAGCCTCAACGTCACCCAGCCGCTCGACCTGCCGTTTCGGCGCAATCCGCGCATTGCGGCTGCGCGCGCCGGGCTCGAGGCGGCGCGGGCAGGCTATGCTGCCTATGAAAACGACTGGATCGCGCAATTGCGGCTCGGCTATTTCGAAGCCTTGCTTCGCCGGGCGGAAAAAGTCGCTGCCGATCAGGATCTCGCGCTGATGCAGGCGGTCTATAGCCGGATCAGCCTGCGGGTGAAGCAGGGGGATGCGCCGCGCATCGAACTGATCCGCGCCGAAGCCGACTTGCTCGGCGTCCAGAAGACCGCGCAGGCCGCGCAATTGCGCGAGGAGCAAGCGCGGTTGCAACTGCGTTCGCTGGTCGGGCCGGATCTGCCGCTCGATTACGAACCGGTCGGGCAGCTCGATGCCCCGCTGCCGCTAGAAACCGCGCCAGTGCTCGTCGAGCAGGCGATGAAATCCAATCCCATGCTGGCCAAGGCACGGGCCGAAGCTGATCAGGCGCGCGAACAGGTCGCCTATGAAAAGGCCGGACGCCTGCCCGGCGTCGCCTTGCGCGCGGTGAGCGAGCGCGACCGGGAAATGCATCAGAACCGTTTTGGGGTGACGCTGTCGATCCCGTTGTGGGACCGCAAGTTGGGGCCGGTCCGCGAAGCCGAAGCGCGGCGTTCGCAGGCCGACCTGCGCATCGAGGCTGAGACGTTCGCCGTGCGCCAGCGGATCGAGATCGCCCTGCGCCAGTACGAAGTTGCCCAGTCGCAAGTCTCTGCCTTGCAGAACGGGCTTGTTGCGCAGGCCAAGGCCGCCTTCGACGTTGCGCAAGTCGCCTACAAGACCGGGGAGCGCGGGTTGATCGACGTGCTCGATGCCCAGCGCGTCTATCGCGCCGCCCGCGCCGATCTCAATTCCTCCCGTTACGAACTGGCCGCCGCCTGGGTCGAGATCCAGCGTCTGGTCGCGCCTGTTGCCGAACCTGTCACGCGGAACGATCCATGAAGATGCCCAAGCTGCCGGCGTTTGCCCTCCTCGCGCTCCCTCTCCCCCTGCTTCTGGCCGCTTGCGGGTCGCATGCCGACAAGCCCGTGGCCAAGGCCCCGGTCGATCCCACGCTCGTCGTCGGGGCGCCCGATCTCGTCAAGCGGCTGCGGATCGCGACGATTGCCGAAGTCCCGGTCAGCGAGACGTTGCGTGTCGCCGGGCAGATCGATTTCGACGAAAACCGCGTCGCGCGCATCGGGTCGGCGGTCACTGGCCGGGTTTCGGCCATGCATGCCAATGTCGGGCAATCGGTGCGGCAGGGCGAAGTCCTGGCGCAGATCACCAGTACCGATCTGACGACGCAGCAGCTTGCCTATGTCCGGGCCAAGTCGACGCACGATCTCGACAGCCGCAATCTCGACCGTGCCCGCACGCTCTATGCCGCTGATGTCATCAGCGCCGCCGAATTGCAGCGGCGCGAGACCGAATACCATGTCTCGGCCGCCGAAATGCGCGCAGCTGCCGACCAGTTGCGCCTGCTCGGCCTGTCGGGTTCGGCCATGGGCAGTCTGGGCGCGCGCGGGGCCGTTCATTCGGCTTCGCAAGTCACCGCGACGATGAGCGGCGTGGTCGTCGAACGGCATCTCGCGCAAGGACAGGTGGTGCAGCCTTCGGACGCACTGTTCGTTGTCGCCGACTTGTCCAAGGTCTGGGCCATTGCCAAAGTGCCCGAACAGCAGGTCCGCTTTGTCCGGCAGGGCGAGACGGTGACGCTCGAAATCCCGGCGCTGGGCGATGAAAAGCGGACCGGCAAGCTGGTCTTCGTCGGACAGACGGTCGATCCCACGACCCGCACGGTCCTCATCCGCACTGAACTCGACAATGCGAACGGGATGCTCAAGCCTTCGATGCTGGCAACGATGCTGGTCGAAAGCGAGCCGCAACCGCGCCTTGTCGTGCCGTCTTCGGCCGTGGTGCGCGAAAGCAATGCCGATCACGTCTTCGTCGACGAAGGGCAGGGGCGCTTCCGCCTGCGCAAGGTGCAGCTTGCCGAAGATCGCGGCGGGCGACGGGTGGTCCTGTCGGGGCTGAAACCGGGCGAGCGGGTCGTGGTCGACGGGGCCTTTCACCTCAACACCGAGCGCAACCGGCAGGCGACGGAAACGCAATGATCCAGAACTTCGTCCGCGCCGCGCTCAACCAGCGGCTGATCGTCGTCGTGGTCGCGCTGGTCCTGCTCGGCTTCGGCTTTCGCGCGGCCCAGCAATTGTCGGTCGATGCCTTTCCCGACGTGACCAATGTGCAAGTGCAGATAGCGACCGAAGCACAGGGGCGCAGTCCCGAAGAAGTCGAGCGCATGGCAACCGCGCCGATCGAGGTGGCGATGACCGGTCTTCCCGGTCTTGAGGAAATGCGCTCGCTCAACAAGCCGGGGCTGTCGCTGATCACGCTGGTCTTTACCGAAAGCACGAACGTCTATTTCGCGCGTCAGCTGGTGATGGAACGGCTGGCCGAGCTTGGTCCCAAACTCTCGCCGGGGATCGCCCCGGTGCTGGGCCCGGTTTCGACCGGCCTTGGCGAAGTCTATCAATACACGCTCGACAAGACGGGCGACGATGGCCGCGAACTATCGGCAGATGAACTGACGCAGCGGCGGCTGGTGCAGGACTGGGTCGTGCGCCCGCTTTTGCGCTCGACGCCCGGCGTTGCGGAAATCAATTCGCAGGGTGGCTTCCCTCGCCAGTACCAGATCATGGTCGATCCCGACCGACTGCGCCACTATCAGGTCAGCGTCGCCGACGTGTTCCAGGCGGTATCACGCAACAATGCCAATGCGGGCGGCGGGGTGCTGCCGCAATTTGCCGAACAGTACCTGATCCGCGGTGTCGGGCTTGTCCGCAACGAAGAGGATCTGCGCTCGATCGTCATCCGTGAAAACGCCAATCAGCCGATCTATCTGCGCGATGTTGCCGATGTGAAAGTCGGCGCGGGGGTGCGCGAGGGTGCGGTGATCCGCAACGGCACCAGTGAAGCGGTCGGCGGCGTCGTCATGATGATGGCGGGCGGCAACGCGAAGCAGGTGGTCAGCCGGATCAAGGAGCGCGTCGCGGAAATCAACGGCAAGGGCATGTTGCCCGACGGCCTCAAGATCGTTCCCTATTACGACCGGTCCGAACTGGTCGATGCCGCGCTTCACACCGTGACCAAGGTGCTGATGGAAGGCGTCGTTCTGGTCGTCGTGATCCTGTTCCTGTTCCTGGGGGACATCCGCTCGTCGCTGATCGTTGTGGCGACTTTGATCCTGACGCCGCTCCTGACCTTCATGTGCATGAACTGGCTCGGCATTTCGGCCAATCTCATGTCGCTGGGCGGACTTGCCATTGCCATCGGCCTGATGGTCGACGGTTCGGTCGTGGTGGTCGAGAACGCCTTTGCCCAGTTGGGTGACGCGGCCGGGAGCGGGGAAAGCAAGGCGCGGATCATCCTGCGCGCGGTGATCGAGGTGGCAACGCCGGTCATTTTCGGCGTCGGCATCATCGTGCTCGTGTTCCTGCCGCTGATGACGCTCGAAGGCATGGAGGGCAAGATGTTCGCCCCGCTTGCCTATACCATCGCCATCGCGCTCACCATTTCGCTGATCCTGTCGCTGACGCTGACGCCGGTCCTGTCGACGTACCTGCTCAAGGCGCCGGCGCATGGCGGGGATCACGACACCCGCCTGATCGCCTGGCTCAAGGCGCGCTATCAGCGGATGCTCGACTGGGCACTGGCGAACGAGCGCAAGACGGTGGGCATCGCGCTTGCCGGGGCGGCAGTGACGCTGGCGCTGTTCCCGTTCCTGGGGACGGCGTTCATTCCCGAAATGAAGGAAGGCTCGCTCGTCCCGGGTATCAATCGCGTGCCCAATATTGCGCTCGATGAATCGATCCGCATCGAAATGGAAGCCATGCGGCTGGTCATGCAAGTGCCCGGCGTCAAGTCGGCGGTTTCGGGCGTGGGACGCGGGGAAAGCCCCGCCGATCCGCAAGGGCCCAATGAATCGACCCCGATCGTGTCGCTCAAGCCGCGCGAGGAATGGCCCAAGGGCTGGAACCAGGACGACATCGCCGACGCCATGCGCGAAAAGCTGAAAGTCATTCCCGGCATCCAGATCGTGATGGCCCAGCCGATTTCCGACCGCGTCGATGAAATGGTGACCGGGGTGCGTTCGGACATCGCGGTCAAGGTGTTCGGTGACGATCTCGACCAGTTGAAGACGACCGCCGAAGCGATTGCCCGCGTCGGCCGGTCGATGCAGGGGGCCGAGGACATCCGCATCGAGAAGATTTCGGGACAGCAATACCTGTCGATCGACATCGACCGCGCCGCTGTCGCGCGCTTCGGGCTCAATGTTGCCGACGTCAACGATCTCATCGAGACGGCAGTGGGCGGAAAGGCCGCGACCGAAATTTTCGAAGGCGAGCGCCGCTTTCCCGCCGTCGTCCGCCTGCCCGCGGACAAGCGCGCCAATGTGCAGGCGATCGCCGACCTGCTGGTGCCCACGCCCGGTGGCGCGGCGGTGCGGCTGGCCGACATCGCCCATATCTCGGTGGTCGACGGCCCGGCCCAGATCAGCCGTGAAATGGGCAAGCGCCGCATTGTCGTCGGCATGAACGTCAAAGGCCGCGATCTGGGCGGTTTCGTCGCGGAATTGCAGAAGAAAGTGGATCAGGAAATCAAGCTGCCCGACGGTTATTACCTTGAATGGGGTGGGCAGTTCCAGAACATGCAGCGGGCGATGGGGCATCTCATGATCATCGTGCCGATCACCATTGCCGCGATTTTTTTCCTGCTGTTCGTGCTGTTCAATTCGCTGCGGCTGGCTTCGCTCATCATTACGGTCCTTCCTTTCGCGTCGATCGGGGGGATCATCGGGCTCTTCGTTTCGGGCGAATACCTGTCGGTGCCTGCCTCGGTCGGGTTCATCGCGCTGTGGGGGATCGCGGTGCTCAACGGCGTCGTGCTGGTCAGTTATATCCGCAAGCTGCGCGAGGAAGGCCGCGAGGCCCGCGAAGCGGCGCGGCTGGGCGCGATGATGCGGTTTCGTCCGGTGATGATGACGGCAACCGTCGCCCTGCTCGGGCTGGTGCCGTTCCTGTTTTCGACCGGGCCGGGATCGGAAGTGCAGCGGCCGCTGGCCATCGTGGTCATCGGGGGGATCATCACCTCGACCGCGCTGACGCTGCTGGTCCTGCCGACGATCTACCGCTTTTTCGACAGTGAACCGCTGGAAGCATAATGGGGGAAGGGATGACCACGACGGACGCGATGATCGAGATCAGGGCCGTGATCCGGCCCGCACGGCTCGATCCCTTGCGCGCGGCCTTGCGCCAGATTCCGGAATTTCCGGGGATGAGCGTGATCAAGATCGACGGATGCAGCGCGCTCTGGGTCGAACAGAGCGAGCCGGGCGGGATCAAGCGTGACCTGCTCGACTATACGCCCAAGGCGATGGTCACGATCGTCGCGCCTGAAAGCGCGGTCGAAGTCCTGATCGCGACGATCCACCGCATCGCCCACACCGGGCGCATGGGCGACGGTCTGATCTGGACCTGCCGCGTGGAAAACTTCATCCGGATCACGACGCCGGCCTAGTTTTCGGATTTCATTGCTCCGACGATGCGGTCGCGATGGTCGGCAAGGCCGGGGCAGGGCCAGTCAGGGCGCTTGGCTTCGTCGTCATAGCGGCGCAGGCGGATCGCTTCGGCAAACCAGCGGCCGGCGGCAAAGGCTTCGCATTCGCTGGCGTTCATCGGGCCGCCTTGCAGCGCGAGGCTGATCTGCGAGGCGCGTGACAGGCTCTGGGGATAGCCGGGCTCGGTTGCGCAGAGATAGCGTTTGGCATCGACGTGCAGGCGCACCGGTTCGGTCACGGCGGGACCGAACCAGCGGGCAAGCCACGTCGCGCCGAGTTCTTCGTGCCGGGCGTCGATGCCCAGCGTTTCGGCGGCATTGCCCGTGTCGTCGATGAATTGCCCGATGTCGTGCAGGAGCGCGGCGACGATCATGGTGTCGGTTTCGCCCGCCTCCATCGCCAGGTGCCCGCATTGCAGGACATGCTCGATCTGGGTTACGTCCTCGCCATAGCGGGACGACCCGAACGTTTCGATCAGGTGCCGGATCTGGGTGAAACGAGGGTCTTCCACGGGGCTCTCCTGTCGATCGGGGGTGCCTGTTTCTTCGGCTTCGACTGTGACCGGCTGACGACAGCCTCGATCCGGTTCATCATGCATTCGGTTGGCGCCGGGCAAAGAGGTGTGTCAGGTGCATTCGAAAAGGGGCATGACGGGGAAATGATGAGGGGCGATCGCCGATCGGTCTTGCGGGCCGCCGGACTTGTCGCGGGGGCGGGGCTCCTTGCGCGGGGCGCGGTGGCAGCCGAGCCCGGCCACGAGCCGTCGGTGCTCTCGGGCGAGGCGATGACGCTCACCATCGGGCGCGGCCATGTCGTCATCGACGGGCGGACAGCGCGGGCGGTGACGATCAACGGCGGTGTGCCGGGGCCGATCCTGCGCTGGCGCGAAGGGCAGACGGTGCGCCTGACGGTTGTCAACGAACTGGACGAGGAAACCTCGCTGCACTGGCACGGGATCCTGTTGCCGTTCCAGATGGACGGGGTTCCGGGGGTATCCTTTCCGGGGATCGCGCCGCGCTCGCGCTTCACCTATGAATTCCGCGTGGGGCAGGCGGGGACGTACTGGTACCACAGCCATTCCGGGTTGCAGGAAGTTGCCGGGTGCTATGGCGCGATCGTGATCGATCCGGCGGAGGCGAGCCCGCCGATGCGCGAGCATGTCGTCGTCCTGTCGGACCACAGCTTCGTCAATCCGGCACACATCCTGCGCGCGTTGAAAGTCGATCCGGGCTATTACAATCGCCAGCCCCAGACGCTGGCCGATCTTGTTGCCGGACGCGGGCAGGGGCTGGGGGATCGTCTGCGCTGGGCCCATATGCGGATGGACCCGACCGACATTGCCGACGTGACCGGCGCAGTGTTGCGCTATCTCGTCAATGGCAAGGGCGCAAAGCAGGGTTGGAGCGGTGACGTCGTCCCCGATGAGCCGGTGCGACTGCGGTTCGTCAATGCGGCGGGGATGTCGTTTTTCAACGTGCGCATTCCCGATCTGCCGATGACGGTGGTGGCCGCCGACGGACAGGACGTGCGCCCGGTGACGGTCGGGGAGTTCCAGATCGGGCCGGGCGAGACTTATGACGCGATCGTCACGCCGACCGGCCCCAGAGCCTGGCCGATCGTTGCGGAAAGCATGGACCGGTCGGGTATGGCGCTGGGCTGGCTGGCGCCTTTGTCAAACGTGGCGTCGGCTCCCCCGCTTCCGGTGCCCCCTTTGCGTGAACGGCCGCTGCTGACGATGAAGGACATGGGCATGGATATGCCGGGCATGGACATGAAAGGCATGAAGATGCGTGACCATGCCAATGCGCCCCAGGTGAAAATGGGGCCGGGGGTGGAAATGATAAACCCCATGCCGATGGACCGGACCGGCGATCCGGGAATCGGGCTCGACGGGGTCGGGCATCGGGTGCTGACCTATCGCGATCTTGTCTCGCGCGTGCCCAATCCCGATTTGCGCGCGCCGGAACGCACGATCGAGGTCCACCTGACCGGAGCCATGGACCGCTACATGTGGTCGATGGATGGCATGACCATGAGCGAGGCGCACGAGCCGATCTCCTTGCGCACCGGAGAACGCGTGCGGGTCACGTTGATCAACGACACGATGATGGCCCATCCCATCCATTTGCACGGACATCTGTTCGAACTGGTCACAGGCCATGGCGACCATTCGCCGCGCAAGCATACGGTGACGGTGCTTCCCGGCGGCAAAGTCAGCTTCGACACGACCGCACAGCCGGGCGACTGGGTCTTTCACTGTCATCTCTTCCTGCACATGGCGATGGGCATGATGCGGGTCGTGAAAGTGCGCCCGGCATGATCCGCGTTGCATCCGCGACCGCCTGTGCCGTCCTTGCCCTTGCTTGCGCGCCGCAGATTGCCGTGGCGCAGGACGAGCATGCGATGCATCACGGCATGGTGATGGACCCGGCTCCCGCCGCGCCGCCTGCTGGGCCGCCTCCTGCCGAAAACGCGTCCGCACCCGACGGGACCGGCGATGCCGGGACCGGGACTGGTGCCGGGACCGATCAGGCGCCCGGCACAGCGCCGCCTCCGGCTCCTGTGCATGATCGCGCTGCCGACCGGTTCTGGGGCGCCGATGCGATGGCCCATGCGGAGATGACAATGATGGGCGGGCATTCCGCGCCGCGGTATTCCGCCGTGCGGATCGACCTTGCCGAAATCGCGCTGTCGCCTCAGGGGGACGGCTATCGCTGGGAAGGCGAGGCCTGGACCGGCGACGTTGATCGCCTGCTTTTGCGCACGCGGGGCGAGGGACAGACCGGTGGACGGCTCGAACAGGGAGAGATCGAGGCGGGCTGGTCCCATGCACTGGGGCCGTGGTGGAATCTTCAGGCCGGGGTGAAGCAGGACATTCGCCCGACCCCGGCGCGCACCCATGCCATGATCGGGTTCGAGGGGCTCGCGCCCTATCGCTTCGATGTACAGGCTCTGGCCTATCTGTCGGACAAGGGGCAATTCACTGCCCGCTTCGAAGGTTCGCTGGACCAGAGGATCACGCGTCGGCTGGTCCTGCAACCGCGTGCGGAACTGAATTTCGCCGGGTCCGACATGCCTGCCGAACGAATCGGGGCGGGGCTCTGGCGCGCGGAAATGGGCTTGCGCCTGCGTTACGAGATCGACCGCCGCTTTGCGCCCTATGTCGGTTATTCATGGGACTGGGCGACCGGGCGGACGGCCGATTATCGCCGGGCCGACGGTGACCGCGTGGCGAACCGCGCGGTCGTGATCGGGGTCAGGGGCTGGTTCTGAAACAGATCAGCGCGGGATCAGTTTCATCGCGTCGACGGTGAACTTGAAACCGAAAACCAGCGCATCGGGGACGTTCGTCGCGCGGAAGGGGACGCCCGACTGGTCGGGGTGGACGATGTACTGCACATTGGGAGACAGCCGCAGCGCGTCGCCCAGTTGCAGGCCATAGGCCAGTTCCATCATGATCTCGTCGCGGTGGACCCGGCCGGTGCCGCCCCCGGCGATCTGTCCCGCGCTCATCCGCGAAACGGCCAGATCGCTGAAATGCTGATCGTTGATCATGAAGCCGAGCGTGTCGCGGTCGCGCCCGTGGAACGTGCCGGTCTGGACCAGACCCAGTTCGAAATAATGGCTTTCCTCCACGCGTCCCGACACATTGGCCATGGCGACGCCGAAAAGGGTGAGGCCGCGATCGCTTTTGGGATCGGGACGCGTCAGCATCTGGTCGAACCGCACATAGAGCCCCGCGCGTCCCTTGTGCGTGGCAGGTGCCGACCCGGTCAGCAGCGCGATCCCACCGGCCGCATCGCTGATCGGGTCGGCATAAGTGCCCCGGTCGACCCAGCCACCAAGGATGTAATGGCGCGGCAGGCGGTCGGTCTTGGCATCCGATCCGTATCCGACTTCGAAGGGGACGATGAAACCGGTCCCACCCTTGAAGCTCAGGCTGAAACCGTCGTCGGTCGCCCGCTTGCGGTTGGGATTGACTTCATAGATCCCGGCATGGGCGAACCAGTGCCGGTCGAATTGGACGCGCGCCTTGGCCATCCAGCTCGACGCCGGGAAATAGGTGAAATTGCTGTCCTTGAACACCAGGGTCGGATTGCCGCAGGCCGAATTCGACTGGAAATTGCAATAGAGCGGTGAAGTCAGGAAATGGATGTTCGCCTGGCTCTTGCCCGCCTCGATCGTCAGGTGGTCGTTGAGGAACGACTGTTCCCAGGTCAGGATCGCGAGGTGGGTGTTCTGCGTGCCCCAGATTTCCTGCACCGACGTGTTGTTGCCCAATGCAGTCTGGGCCAGATTGTCGCCATGGCGATTGGTGACCGCGAAATGCAGTCCGGCGCCGTGAATGCCCGCCAGCTTGCCCATGTCGAGATCGACGCCCATGTAGACCTGGCCCGCATAGGCCGCGTCCTGCCGGTCTCCGCCGACCGGATTGGCCGCCGCTTCGCCGGTGTAGTTGAGCGCGAGGCGAATACCCCGGTCGATCAGGGGTTGCCACGGATCGGCGTGCTTCTGGTTGCCCAGTACCTGCGGCACGATCGTGGTTGCTTCGGGCGATTGCGGCGCCGGATTGGCGGTATCGGCCCATGCTGCGGGCGCAAGGGTGCCCAAGCCCGCAGCGACGAGCGCCGCGAACGCTTTCCTCCCAGCCATGTCGGATGATCCTCTGTTTCTTGTTGTCTTGTGTCTTGTGGTCAGGTGTGTTTTGTCAGGTTGTCGGGACCGGCCGTTTGAGCAGGCCGACGAGCACGGCGCTCACCAGCGTTCCCGCGACCAGAGCCACGACATAGGCCCCCACGTGCGAGACAGCGCCCGGAATGGGCAGGACGAAAATCCCGCCGTGCGGCACTTTCAGTTCGACGCCCGCCGCCATCGAGATCCCGCCCGCGAGCGCCGATCCGGCCATGAGCGAGGGGATGACCCGCAGCGGATCGCGCGCGGCAAAGGGGATCGCCCCTTCGGAAATAAACGCCAGCCCCAGCACCGCCGCAGCCCCGGCCGCTTCCCGCTCGTCGGCGGTGAAGCGGTTGGCAAAGAGCCGCGTGGCAAGGGCGAGAGCGAGCGGGGGCGTCATGCCTGCCACCATGGTCGCGGCCATCGGCGTATAGACCTGGCTCGAAATCAGGCCGACCGAAAAGGCGTAGCTGGCCTTGTTGACCGGCCCGCCCATGTCGAACGCCATCATTCCGCCCAGGATCAGCCCGAGCACGAGTGCGCTCGACCCCTGCATGGCGCGCAGCCATTCGGTCAGGAACGACAGCGCCGAGGCGACCGGTGTCCCGACGGCATAGATCATCAGCAGTCCGGTCAGCGCGCTGCCGAGCAAGGGCAGGATCAGAACCGGCTTCAGCCCGGCAAGATTGCGGGGCAGGCGGATCACGCGGTTGAGCGCATCGACGCCGTATCCGGCGATAAATCCCGCGACGATGCCTCCGAGGAACCCGGCGCCCAGATTGGCCGCGAGCATCCCGCCGATCATGCCTGGCGCGATGCCGGGGCGATCGGCGATCGAAAAGGCGATATATCCGGCGAGCGCGGGAACGATCAGGGCAAAGCCGCCCTTGGCGCCGATCATGAACAGCGCGTGGGCAAGCGTTCCTTGCGCGGCATCGTCATTCGCGTGAATGCCGCCCAGCGCAAAGGCGAGCGCGATCAGAAGGCCCCCGGCCACCACGAAGGGCAGCATGAACGAGACGCCGGTCATCAGGTGCTTGTAAGGCCCTGCGCGCCCGGCGGGAGCTTCCGCACCCGTGCTGTCTCCAGCCTGCACGCTTGCTTCGGCAAAGGCCCGTTCGATCAAGGCCGCGCCGCCGGTGATGGCTGGCTTGGTATTGGAAACGAAAACGCGCTTTCCGGCAAAGCGGGCGCGGTCGACTTCGCGGTCCGCCGCGATCAGGACCAGATCGGCTTCGGCAATGTCCTGTGCGGTCAAGGGATTGCCCGCGCCGACCGACCCCTGCGTTTCGACATGGATCGCGTAGCCCAGCTGTCGCGCGGCTTCCTGCAGCCCTTCGGCCGCCATGAAAGTATGCGCGATCCCGGTGGGGCAGGACGTGACGGCAACGATTTTGCGCCCCGTCACCGCTGCGGACGAACCGATCAGGGCCGGTTCGGCCAGCGCCATGTCGGGATTGGCAAGCACGTCCTCGATGCTCAGGCGACAATGCGCGCGCGGTTCGGCGGCATAGTCTGGGCCGACGAACAGGACCCGGTCGCCTTCGGCCGGGATCACCGGGTTGGCGACACCCTGTCCGCTATGCAATTCGACTTCGAGCGGAACTCCGGCCTTGCGGGCGGCCCGGCGCAGGGCTTCGCCTGCCAGGACGCCCGAAACGCTGGCCTCGTCGGCATCGACGATGGCAACGATGCGTGTCATTCAAACCTCTCCATGAACGACCCCGCCGCATTTTTGGGCTGGGGTGATAACGACATCTTCGGACAGGGCCTCGACGCTCGACCGCTGGGGCAGGTGGGGGCCTGCGCGGCCGAGCTTGGCGACGGCAAAGGCCGTGGCGAGCCGGGCGATCCGTTCGAGCGGGGCCTTCTGGGCGAGGGCTGCGACGAGGCCCGCGACCATGGCATCGCCCGCGCCGACCGTGCTGGCGAGCGGTCCGGCATCGAGCCGGGCCAGCAGAGCGCCTTCATCGGACAGGAACAGCGCGCCCTCTTCGCCCATCGACACGACGACGAGTTCGATGCCCCGTGCGCGCAGGCGTTCCCCGCAGGCGATCACGTCTTCGATGGTGTCGAGCGGTTGCCCGGCCCATGCCGCGAGTTCACGCCGGTTGGGCTTGATCACATGGGGAAGGACCGGGGCGGACAGTGCATGGCCGAGCGGCGCGCCGCTGGTGTCGAGAACGACCCGCGCCCCGTCTGTACGCAACCGGGAGACGAGATCGGCATAGATTTCGGGCGGACAGGCAGGCGGCACGCTTCCCGAAAGGACGACCAGCGCGTTGTCATCGGCAAAGGCGTCGAGCGGGGCGAGCGCACGGGCGAGATCCGTCTCGTCGGCGGCCATGCCGTCCATGTTGATGTCGGTGGTATCGGCATGGTCGACGATCTTGATGTTGACGCGGGTCGATCCGGCGACGCGCACGAAACGGTCGGCAATCCCCTTGGCCGCGCAAAGGCTTTCGAACGGGGCGGCATTGTCGGCGCCGAGCAGGCCGAGCGCGGTCACGTCCGCGCCCCAGTCGGCAAGGCAGCTTGCCACATTGACGCCCTTGCCCCCGGCATCGAGCCGCATCGACAGGGCGCGATGGACTTCGCCGGGGACGAGGTGATCGACGTGGATCGTCTGGTCGATCGCCGGGTTGAGCGTGAGCGTGGCAATGCGCGGCGCCATCAGGCGTCTCCCTCGTTGAGGGCCCGGACGTCGGCGGAGGTTGCGGCGGCAAGGGCCTTTTGCGCCAGAGCCTGAAGTTCGGTCATGCTCGCCCCGCGCAGCCGGGCCTTGACCGCAGGAATGTCGCGCGGGGTCATCGACAATTCGCTGACGCCGAGCCCGACAAGCAAGGCCGCGCCGAAGGGATCGCCCGCCAGCCCGCCGCAGACGCCGACCCAGCGGCCATGGGCCTGCGCGCCTTCGACCGTCATCGCGATGAGGCGCAGGACGGCCGGATGCAGGCTGTCGGCCTCGCTCGCGAGTTCCGGGTTCTGCCTGTCGATGGCGAGGGCATATTGGGTAAGGTCGTTGGTCCCGACCGAAAAGAAATCGGCATGGGGGGCAAGGGCGCGGGCCTGAACCGCAGCGGCAGGCACTTCGATCATGATCCCGATCGGCAGGCGCGGAGCGGAAAGTTCGGCCCGGATCGCTTCGCAGCGTTCGCGCAAGGCCACGAGTTCATGAAGCGATGTGATCATCGGGAACATGATCGACACGTCTCCGCCCAGTGCGGCCGCGCGATAGAGCGCGCGCAATTGCGGATCGAGCAAGTCCGGACGGCGCAGCAGCAGTCGCGCGCCGCGCACGCCGAGGAAGGGGTTTTCCTCATGCGGGAGATCGAGATGGGGCACTTGCTTGTCGCCGCCGATGTCGAGTGCACGCACGATCAGCGGGCGGTCGCCGAGCGCCTCGATCATTGCGCGATAGGTGGCGAACTGTTCGTCCTCGTCGGGCGTTTCGCCGCGTTCGAGGAAGAGGAATTCGGTGCGCATGAGGCCGACGCCGTCGCCGCCTTGGGACAAGGCAAAAGGAGCCTGATCGGCGCGGTTGATGTTGGCGGCAACGGCGATGGTGTGCCCGTCAGTGGTCGTGGCCGGGCGATTGCGTTCGGCTTCCTGCGCGATGCGGCGGGCTTCGCGGGCGGCGATCCAGTCGCGTGCAGAGGCAAGGTCCGCGTCCGAGGGATCGATCCACACGCGCCCGGCGTCGCCGTCGACGATCGCGCATGTGCCCGGCGCCATCGCCAGGACCTGGGGCCCGGCGGCAACGACCGAGGGAATGCCGAGCGTGCGGGCAAGAATGGCGCTGTGCGAGGTCGGGCCGCCCAGAGAGGTCGCGATCCCGACCACCTTGCGCGTGTCGAGCGCAGCCGTGTCGGAGGGCGAAAGATCGTCGGCGAGGAGAATGCAAGGGCTGTCGGGCAGGTCTGCCATGCCCGCAAGGCCGAGTTCCGGTTCCATCTGTGCCAGAACCCGGCGTCCGATGTCGCGCAAGTCGGCAGCCCTTGCAGACAGCACCGGATTGCCGAGCGCCGAGAGTTGCCCCGCGATCCGCTCGACCGCCTGATGCCACGACCATGCGACGCCATGACCCTCGACCATGATCTGGCAGGTCAGCGTGATGAGGTCGGTGTCGTCGAGGAGGCCCGCCTGCGCCTTGAAAATGGCGGCGTCCGCCGCGCCCAGCCGCCGGGTGGTGTCGTCGATCAGCGCGGTCATCTGCGCACGGGTGGAAATCAGCGCCTGATTGAGCAGAGCGCCGCCTGCGATCAGGTCGACCGGGCGGTCGGGCACTTGTACTTCTGCCGGGGCGAGCAGATGCACCGGGGCGATGGCAAGGCCGGGACTGGCCGAAACCCCCGCGATCATCGCCGGGGTGCCGACCGGCTGCCAGCCGTGGACGGGACGTGCCGCCTTTTGCGCGGCGCGTTCGGCTTCGGCCTTTTCACGCGGCGTCAGCGCGACGACTGCGCGGTGAAAGGCGCGCAAGGCGTCGTCGGCCTGCGGACCGCCCGCCGAAAGGACCACGCGGTCCCCGGCTTTCAGGCCCAGTTGCAGCAGCGCGACAAGGCTGCGCGGATCGGCGCTTTCCGCCTCGTGGCGCACGCGCAAGGGGGCTGGCGACGCCTTGGCCGCTTCGCTCCACACCGAGGCGGGGCGGGCATGGAGGCCGGCCGGATAATCCACCACCCATTCGATCGTGGCGGGAAGGTCGGCAACGGGGGTCTGCGCCACCGGAGCGCTGTCCCCCTGCAGGGCTTCGACGATGAGGGCAGCGTCGGTCGTGCGGGCGAGGCGGTCAAGGCGCGCCTCGTCCTGGATGAGGCGCGTGAGACGGCGCAGGATGGCGATGTGGCTGTCCGATCCGGCGGCAATGCCGACGACCAGATGCGCGATCTGGCCGGGGTTCCATTCGATGCCGTCGACGAATTGCAGCACGACGATGCCGTCGCGGCGGACCAGTCCCTTGTCCTCACCCAGTCCGTGGGGAATGGCGACGCCTGCGCCGAGATAGGTGTTGGCCACCTGTTCGCGGGCGATCATGCTGTTTTCGTAGCCCGGCGCGACGCATCCGGCCGCGACCAGCAGTTGCCCGGCCTGGCGGATCGCGTCTTCCTTGTCGGTGGCGCGTGCGCCCAGCCGGATCAGTTCATGCCGGACGAGGTCGTGCCGCACCAGGTCGTGGCGCGTCGAATCCGCTGGGACAGGGGGCGTCATCGTGTGCATGAGCATGTCTTTCAGGCCTCTCGGGGGACGACTTGTGTGGTCGCCTCACTCATGAGAAAACGTTTTCTCGAAAATTTGTCAAGTGGCCCTTGCCAAGTGGTTCGGCGATCCGGCATTTCCGCTTGAGAAGAGGCATAAAATTGACCGGGCGAGGAGAGAACGTTTCCCCATGACCGTCGGAATCAAGGATGTGGCGCGAGTCGCCAATGTCTCCCCGGCCACGGTGTCGCGGGTCCTGTCGGGGCGCGCGGTCGATCCCGCGATGCACGAGCGCGTCATGGCGGCAGTGCGTTCGACCGGCTATCGCCCCAATCTTGCCGCCCGGCGGCTGCGGTCGCGGCATACCAACACCATCGGCCTGATCGTGGCCGACATCCGCAATCCCTTCTTCACCGCCGTCTCCCGCGTGGTGGAGGACATCGCCTATGAACGGGGATTGCGGGTCATCCTGTGCAACACCGACGAAGATCCCGCGCGCGAGGCGATGTACCTGCAACTGATGCAGGAGGAACGGGTGACGGGCATGATCCTGGCGCCAACGCGCGCAGGGCTCGACAAAGTGGCGCGAATGGAGACCGATTTCCCCGTCGTCCTGATCGACCGCGCGGGCGAGGGCATGGTGCATGACAGTGTCGTGCTCGACAATCCGGCCATGGCCGCGCGGCTGGTCGAACATCTGCACGAGCGTGGCTGCCGCCATGTCGCCGGGCTGTTCGGGGCTGCCAGCAGCACGGGGCGCGAACGCCGCGCCGGTTTCGAGAACGCCGCCGAGCGTCTTGCCATGCGCACGCAAGTCGTCGCGGTGCCCCATGGTCCCGGGGAAGCCGAACGCTGCGTCGCCGCCCTGATGCAGGCCGAGGACCGTCCCGATGCGCTCCTTGCCAGCAACGGCGTCATGCTCATGGCCGTCCTGCGCGCTCTTGCCGCACTCGGGCTCAAGGTGCCCGACGATGTCGCGGTGGTCGGTTTCGATCGCGAAGGCTGGATGGATCTGGTCGCAGGCGGCCTGTCGGTCATTGAGCAACCGGTCGAGGCGATCGGGCGCACGGCCATGACCATGCTCTTCGACCGGCTCGACGATGCCGCGATCCCGTCACGCAAGGTCGTCCTTTCGGGCACGCTCGTCGCGCGCGGATCGAGCCTTCATCGGCAAGAGGCCTGATCGATCCTTTGGGATCGAAGGTGGATCGGATGGTCGGGGAGACAGGATTCGAACCTGCGACCCTCTGCTCCCAAAGCAGATGCGCTACCAGACTGCGCTACTCCCCGTTGGGCGTGCCCTAGGACATAGCGGGCCGGTGGGGCAAGGTTAAAACTTCCAAAGGCGAACAGGAACTGCGGGGCGCGGGGGTGGAGGCGGGGCGGGGCAGGGCAGGCAAGGCTTGTGGTCGTTCCGGACAAGACCCGCGCGGCACGACGCGCGACAAGAGCGAGGACGTTTGCGGTCAAGATTGTCGGCGAAGGGGCGCCTAGTCTCCATGTCCATCGGGGATGGCGTGCCTGTCGCGGGGTGACTTTGTCCGGGCTGCGCGTCATCGTCCTGTGTCATGGCCGGTTCCTGGAACCGGGCCTGTGTGGAGATTGCCGTCGATGAGCCAAGCTGCTGCCCAGCCCGCCCCTGCTCCGATCGAGACATTCGGATTGCCCTCTGACAAGGGGGCGCTCGATCTCGGCATTTTCATGCCGATGGCGAACGGCGGCTGGATCATTTCCAAAAATTCGCCCCGGCTCGACGGATCGTACGACTACAATCTCGCCGTGGCGAAGCTCGCCGAAGAACTGGGCTTCGATTTCATCATGGCCATGGCCAAGTATCGCGGGTTCGGGGGCGAGACCGCGCACTGGAATTCCTCCCTCGATTCCCCGATGCTGATGGCTGCGCTTGCCCAGGCGACCAGCCGGGTGAAAGTCTGGGGCACGGTTCACACCCTGCTGCAGAACCCGGCGGTGGTCGCCAAGATGTTCGCGACGCTTGATCAGATCAGCCACGGGCGAGCCGGGCTCAATGTCGTCACAGGGTCCTATCGCGGCGAGTTCGACCAGATGGGCGCATGGCGCGATGATGTCGACCATGACCAGCGCTATGTACTGGCGACCGAATGGTTGCAGGCGGTCAAGGCGCTCTGGCGCGAGGACGGCGTGACGCAACACGGCACTTATTTCCAGCTTGAGGATTGCATGTCCAATCCCAAGCCCGAAAAGCGGCCCTTCCTCGTCTGCGCAGGTTCGTCGCCGCCGGGGATCCGTTTTACCTCGCAGGAACTCGACGCCTTGTTCCTTTCGGGCACCACGCCCGGGGAACTGGCCGCCGCGAGCCGCCGGGCCAAGGCCATGGCCGACGAATGCGGCCGATCGATCCGCGCCTATTGCATGATGACCGTCGTGCTGGGCGAAACCGATGCCGAGGCGGAAGCGAAATGCCGCCACTATGCCGAGGGGCTCGATGAAGGCGCGCTCTATGGAATGATGCGCGCCTATGGCTTCCTCGACAGCGAGATCGGCAAGGAAAACGACTTCACGCGCAAAGCCCGCTCGGGCTTCATGTCGCCCCATGTCTATGGGACCCCTGCGACCGTGACCGCAAAGCTGTGCGAGTTGTTCGAAAGCGGTGAGCTCAATGGGCTGATGCTGATTTTTGACGAATATCTCTCGGCCATGCCCATCTTTGCGGCCGAAGTGCTGCCGGTCCTGCGCGCGCGCTTTCCGGGGCGGATCGCGAGCGGGGCGGAGGCGGTCGATGCCTGATGTCGACAGCCTGCCGCATGTCGCCGATCTTGCCGATTATCTCGCGCCCTCGCGCACGGCGCTGATCGTCGTCGATATTCAGGTCGATTTCGCGTCGGCCAGGGGCGTTCTGGGCGGTTACGGCGTTGACATGACCGAGGCCGAAGTGGTCGTCGACCGGATCGAGGAGATGATCGCGGCGGCGCGCAAGGCCGGGGTGACGGTCGGTTTCATGCGCGTGATGACCCGGCCTGAAACCGATTCCGATGCCTTGCGCACATGGATGGCGCGACGCGGTACTCCCGGCGGCGAAGCGATTTGCCGCATCGGCAGCGGGGGTGAGGCCTATTACCGGGTGACCCCGGAGCCGGGCGATATCGAGATCGAAAAGCTCGCCTATTCAAGCTTCCATGGCACCGATCTCGACGCGCAGTTGCGCGCGCGGGGCATCGACACGCTGGTGATCGCGGGGATCAGCACCGATTGCTGCGTCGATTCGACCACGCGCGACGCGTTCCACCACAATTTCCACGCTTTCGTCGTTTCCGACGCCTGCACCGCTTATGGCGACGACCTGCACTATGCCGCGCTCAAGGCGATGAGCCTCCATTGCGCGCTGTTGACTCGCACTGCCGATGTGGTGGCCGCCTGGGACAAGGCCTGAGGTCTCCTCGGTCGATCTTTTGCGATACCAATTCTTTGTGCGCGCCATGACAAGATGCCGGGCGGGGTGACGGGCATCGTGCCGTCATGGACAAGCACGGGAGCGCAGCGGGACAAGGCCCGCAAGAAGTCGATCTTGTCATCCACGGTGGCTGGATCGTCACCATGGATGACCGGCGGCGCGTGTTTCGTGACGGGGCTCTGGCGGTTCGGGGCGACACGATCGTAGCGGTCGGGCCGAGTGCGGAAATCCGGGCGGCATGGCGCGGGCGCGAGACGATCGACGGGTCGCGCTGGGTTCTGACACCCGGTTTTGCCAATGGTCATGTGCATATCACCGGCGAGCCGATCACGCGCGGGCAAGTGCCCGACGATGCGGGCTGGCGCGCCAATGTCTTTGACTGGCTGATCCCCACTTATCTGGCGCAGACGCCTGATGACGAGCGCCTTGCCGCCTCGCTCTGCGCGGTCGAGATGTTGCGCACCGGCACGACCTCGTTCGTGGAAGCGGGAACGATTCTCGATCTCGACGGCGTGGTTGAGGCCCTGTCGGCGATCGGCATTCGCGGGCGGCTCGGCCAATGGGTTCAGGACCGCGCCTTTGCCCCCGACGAGGATCAGGCCAGGCTGACCGATGTCGCCGTGGCCAAGCTTGCCGCGCAATTCGAACGCTATCCGGTTCGCGGCAATGCGCTCTTGACCGGATGGGCCTCTCTGGTCGGGCACAACACCGCGACCGATGCGTTGTGGCAGGCGGCGGCCGACCTTGCTCGCGAGCACGGCGGCGGGATCAGCGCACACATGAGCCCCGATCCTGCCGACGCGGACTTCTTTCTGGCGACGACCGGCAAGCGCCCCATTGCCCATCTTGCTGCGCTCGGCGTCTTGGGGCCGACCGTTTCGCTGACCCACGCGATCCATCTCGATGCAGAGGAAGTCGCGATTCTGGCCGAGACCGGCACCGGCGTCACCCATTGCCCGATGACCGCGATGAAAGGCGGCTATGGGGCAAGCGCGGTCGGACTGTTCCCCGAAATGCAGGCGGCAGGCGTGCGTATCGGTCTTGGTACCGACGGCAACAACAACGGCAATGCCGCCGACATCATGCGTGCGGGCTATGTCATGGCGGGGCTCTTCAAGGATGCGCGTCGCGACGGCACCCTTTTTCCGGCCCACGAGGTGCTCGAATCCCTGACGCTCAAAGGGGCGGCCGCGGCCGGGCTGGCAGGCGTGACCGGCGCGATTGCGCCCGGATACAAGGCGGATTTCGTTGCCCACGACCGCGACCGGCCTGAATGGGTGCCCTTGCTCAATGTCGTCAACCAGTTGGTCTGGTCGGCCGACGGGCGCGGTGTCCACAGCGTATGGGTTGCCGGACGCCGTGTCGTTGATACCTATTGCATGACGACAATCGATGAAAAGCGTCTGTTCGCCGAAGTCGAGGCGGCGGCGCCCGGATTGATCGCGCGCAGCGGCTTGCCGGTGCCGCAGGTCTGGCCGGTACTGTGATCGAGCCGAAGGAAACATGATGAGTTCACCTGCCGATACCGCAGTCCCGCCTTCAGCTCCGCTTCAGCGCGGGGCATGGACGGCTCTCGTCGCGCTGAGCCTGATGTTCTTCCTGCTGATGGCCGGGACGTTCAATTCGCTGGGGCAGGTGCTGCCTTCGATGGTCAAGGACCTCGACATGAACTGGAGCCAGGCCGGGCTCGGGTTCGCCTTGCTCGGCCTTGCCTGTGGCGGGGCAAGTCCCTTGCCTGCGCTTGGTATCCGCTGGCTGGGGGTGCGGACAACGCTGGCACTGGGCGCGCTGGTGCTGGCGCTGTCCTTTGCCGCGATGGCGGTCGCGGGCAGTGCGTCGGTCTATTACGCCGGGGCGTTCGCGCTCGGCGTCGGGTTCTGTCTGGTAGGGCCGATTCCGGCGGTCGACGTTCTGGGATCGGTGTTCGGCGCGCGGCAGTCGCTGGCGATCGGGATCTATTTCGCGGTCGGGAATGTGGGGGCGGTCTGCGGCCCGTTGATGTTCTATACCGTGCATCAGCTGACGGGCGGCTGGCGCAGCTATTGGCTGCTCTGGGTGGCTGCCTCGATCGCTGTCGGTGCCTTTGCCGCGATCGCTGCGGGCAATGCCGCTCATGCAGCGCGCCGGGCCGGGGCGGAAGCGGCCGGAACAGCGGTCGCGCGGGTGCCCCTGCGGGACTTGTTCCGGCACATGCCCTTGCAGTTCTGGGTTTTGGCCGGGGCCTATACGACATGCCTTGCCGTCGACACGATCTTTCACAGCTTCGTGTTTCAGCATTTGATGGAACGGGGCGTGACGCAGGGCCTCGCAACCGGGGCGATGAGCGGGGCAGCGGCGGTCGCGGCGATCGCCTCGGCTTTGGGCGGGGCTGCGGGCCAGAAACTGCCCGCGCGGTTCCTGACGATCGTGTCGCTGCTCGCGCTGGCGGCGAGCATGGTCATCCTGACGCTGCCGACCGGAGTGGCGACGGTGCTGGGCTTTGTCGTTGCCTTCGGGTGCGGGGTCGGCGTGTGCAAGGTCGCGGTGGTCGAAATGCTGCGCGGGTGGTTCAACGACGCGCTGCTGCTCGAACTTTATGCGGTGATGACCTGGGTGGCGACGGCGGCGGCACTGGGGCCGAGCGTGGGCGGGCGCCTGCGCGATGCGACCGGGACGTTCGCGCCGATTTTCGACCTTTCCGCGCTGGGCTGCGTCGGCATCGTGATTCTGCTCGCGCTGGTGCGGCGTCCGCGTTCGTCGGTTGTCACCGACAGCCCTGCCATCGCGGCCTGAAACGGGGATAACGATGACGCGGATCGCCGCCGATACCCTGATCACCGGCGCCTGTCTGGTGACGATGGACGCGACGCGGCGGATCCTTGCCGACGGGGCTCTCGCCATGGCGGGCGACCGTATCGTCGCGGTTGGCCCCAGTGCCGAAGTCGAAGCGGTGGTCACAGCCCGGACGCGGATCGATGCGCGGGGCAAGCTGGTCACGCCGGGGCTCGTCAACGGGCACGTCCATCTGACCGAAACGCTGATCCGGGGCTTCATTCCCGAAGATCTCGACTTTGCCGAGGGCCTGTTCGGCTGGGTCATCCCGCTTTACGAAGCGCACAGCGCCGAAGAACAGGCGCTCGCCGCGCAATTGGCAGTCGTTGCCATGCTGACGAGCGGGACGACCACCTTCATCGAAGGGGGAACGCTGCTCGAACCCGATGCAGTGTGGGACGCGATCGCGCCGATGGGCATACGCGGGCGCATGGGCCGCTGGATCATGGATCGCGCGTTCGATCCCGCCGCCGATCAGGGCGCGCTGACCGACAAGGCGATTGCGACGATCGCGGCGGACCTTGATCGCCATGCCGGGAATGAGGGACTGCTGCGCGCATGGCCGCTGCTGGTCGGGCATTCTACCAATACGCCCGAGTTGTGGCAGGCGGCGAGCGCGATGGCGCGCGAACGCGGGCTCGGTCTTGCCGCGCATATGAGCCCGGACCCGGCGGACCCGGAATTCTATCGCGCCACTTACGGGTGCAGCCCGGTCGAATGGCTCGACCGGATCGGTGTGCTGGGCGATCATCTTTCGCTGGTGCACATGGTCCATGTCGACCGTGACGAACTCGATGCGCTGGCGCGGACGGGCACCAACGTGGTGTTCTGTCCCGGTGCCGCGATGCGCGGCGGCTATGGTGCGGGGCCATGTGGACTTCATGCCGAAATGGTCGCGGGCGGGGTCAATCTCCTGCTCGGCACCGATGGCGGCGACCGTCACGACATGTGGCAACAGGGCATGATGATGGCCGGGCTCCTGCGCGATGCGCGCCGCTCGCCCGCGCTGATCACGGCCGAGCAGGTGCTCGAGATGCTGACGCTGGGCGGTACGCGGGCGGCGGGTTTGGGCGGGCAAGTCGGGGCGCTGGCCGTCGGTTATCAGGCCGACGTGGTGCTGATCGATACCGACCGGCCGGAAATGGTCCCGCTGTGGCACCCTCCGCGCCATCTGGTGTGGTCGGGCGACGGGCGAATGGTCGATTCCGTTTGGGTCGCGGGCAGGCAGGTCGTGGGTGGCGGTCGTTGCCTGACGATCGATCAGGATCGCCTGTTCGCGCAAGCCCGCGCCATGGCGCCGGGTATCGTCGAGCGGGTCGGCCTGCCGCTCAAGAGCCCCTGGCCGATGTCCTGATCATCCTGTTTTTCGGCACTTGTCCGTGCCGGCCTTTTCCAACGGAGCCTTTCGCCATGCCGTACCAGTCGATCACCGTTGCGCCGGTCACGCCCGTGATCGGGGCGGAAGTGTCAGGGGTGGACCTGACCCGCCCGCTCGACGAGACGCAGATTGCCGAGATCAAGCGCGCCTTTGCCGAACATCTCGTGATCTTTTTCCGGGATCAGCCGGTCGGCCACGACGATCACATTCGTCTCGCCCGCTATTTCGGCGGCGTCCATATCGCGCCCAGCACCGCGCCCTGGCAAGTGCCCGGCGTGCCCGAAGTGACGATCATCCATGCCGACGAGAACAGCACGTTCGTCGCGGGCGAGGACTGGCATTCGGACATGAGCTGCGACGATGCGCCGCCGTTGGGGTCGATCCTTTACCTGCACACCATTCCCCCGGTCGGTGGCGATACCGTCTTTTCCAACATGTATGCGGCCTATGACGCGCTGTCGGACCGGATGAAGGCCTATCTCGACGGACTGACTGCCGTGCATGACGCGGTGCTCGGGTTCGGCGGGATCACGCCCGAAGGGATGAAGTTGCCGCGCAATTCGCATCCGGTCATTCGCACTCACCCCGAAACCGGGCGCAAGGCGATTTTCGTCAATCGCGGTTTCACCACCCGGATCGAAGGCGTGCCGGATATCGAAAGCCGGTCGATCCTTTCCTATCTCTACGAACATGTGCAGCATCCCCAGTTCCAGTGCCGCTTTCGCTGGCAACCGCATTCGATCGCGTTCTGGGACAATCGCTGTGCGCAGCATTCGGCGATCTGGGACTATTTCCCGCAGCGCCGTTCGGGTTTCCGCGTCCAGATTCTGGGCGACAAACCGGTGTGAACGGCAGGGGGCGCTGCGCGATCAAGTTCTAGGGCGTGGACGGCCAAGAACGCGGCAGGCAAACCGGCGATTGTGGCAACAACACGAAAGGCCCGCGTCGGGCAGGCGCGGGGAACGATGACGGGAGAGCAGCCGCCGGTCGCGCGGGCTGTCTGGGAAAAAGGCAGACAAGATTCTGTCGTCCATAAAAAAGGGGGGAAACCATGCGCTCTCGGTCTGTAACCAAGCCGACCGTTCCCATGTCGGCGGTACTCGCGTCGGCCTCGCTTCTTGCGCTGGCCGTGCCCCAGATGGCGTGGGCCGCCGATCCGGCGCCGCCTGCGCCCGCACCCGAACCTGTCGCCGGTAGCGGCGAACAGATCGCGGACATCGTCGTCGTCGGCGAAAAGCGCGCGGTCAATCTGCAATCCGCGCCGCTCGCCATCAGCGCGATCAGCGCCGACGCCTTGCGCGAACGCAATGTGGTCGACGTCGCCGACCTCAACGGTTTCGTGCCTGGCCTCACCGTGTCGAAAAGCGAAGGCAACGAACGTGTCATCGCCATTCGCGGGATCGGCTATGAAACCGCGCAGAATCCCAATTCCCAGCCCGGCGTCGCGTTCCACATCGACGGGGTCTATATCGCCCATGTCGTCGCTCTCAACCAGGACCTGCTCGACGTCGACCACGTCGAAGTCCTGCGCGGGCCGCAGGGCACCGTGTTCGGCCAGACATCGACCGGCGGTGCGATCAATGTGATCACGCGCAAGCCGGTGTTCGATCGCTATACCGGCGAAGCGAGCGTCAGTTACGGCAATTACAACTACGTCCGCACCGAAGGCACGCTCAACGTGCCTCTGGCGCAGAACCTCGCCATTCGCGGCACGGTGCAATACTTGCGCCACGACGGTTACGGCTATGCGACGCAAGTGCCGGGATACAGCAAGTTCGGCCTCGACGATGCCGACGATCTGGGCGCGCATGTCACCTTGCTGTGGCAACCCGAACCGGATTTCAGCGTGGAACTGTCGGGGCAGTCGTTCGACGCCTGGCGCCATGCCGCCTTGCAGAAGTGCACCTTGTGCAGCACCGATCCGCTTGGCGGAAGCCTGACCTACATTTCCGATCCCAATCCCGATCCGCGCGCGGTGACGCAGGATTACGGCGGGCTTTACAAGACCAAGACCCGCATGGCCTATCTGACGGTCAGCAAGACCATCGCGGACAAGGTCATCGCCAAGTCGGTCTCTGCCTATCAGTATCTGGACAAGAACCAGACCGGCGACAACGACCGCTACGCCTATGCCAACTATTACGACAATCTCGTTCGCTGGCGCGACTACAGCAGCACGTATTCCGAAGAGCTGTCGTTCGCATCGACGCCCAACAAGCATTTTGAATGGGTCGTCGGGGCGTTCTGGCTGCGGCAGAATGCCTTGCAGGACATTCTCGAATATTCGAGCAACGGTTTCGCGACCGATCCGTCGAACGGACAGGCGACCAACTTCCAGACCAACAGCCCCTATCAGCACACGACATGGGCCGGATATGGTCAGGGCATCTGGCACGCGACGCCAAAGCTCGACCTGATTGCGGGTGCCCGGTACAACTGGGACCGCGTGACGGCACAACCGGTGCAGTATTTTGCGGTCGTTCCCCCGCGCGCCACCGAAAGCGCGGCGGTAACCGGCAAAGTCAGCGTGCAGTACCAGATCGATCCTTCGCACATGGTCTATGTGACCGGGTCCAAGGGATACAAACCGACCGGCGTGACCTTTGCTGCGGACTCGCTGTGGGTGAAGAGCGCCTACAAGAAGGAAACCGTCTGGGCGGCGGAAATCGGGACAAAGAACGACTTCTTCGGCAAGAAACTGCGGCTGAACGTTGCGGGCTATTACTACTGGTACGATGATTACCAGTTCACTGCCGAAGATCCCATTCCCTATGGCGGCGGCACGGCCAATATCCCCAAGGCGGAAATCTACGGCCTTGAATTCGAAGGCATGTGGGCCGCGACCCGGCACCTGAAATTCGACGGGACGCTCGCGCTCGCCGACGGCAAGTTCAAGGGCGACTATTACGCCATCGACCGCCAGACGGCGCAGGATGTACGCGCGACGACATATGCCTCGCTCGGCTATCCGGCGGCCTGGTATTACGATTCGCGCGTGATCGCCGCCGTCGAGGCTGCCGCGCAGAACACCAATGGGCACAAGATCCCCAAGCTGCCGGGCGTTCAGGGCAATATCGCGGCGACCTATACTACCGATCTTGGCCCCGGTCAGCTTACGTTCAGGGGCGAAGTGGTCTATCGGGGCAAGTTCAATAGCCGCATTTTCAATGTCGCGCAGTACGATACGATTCCCTCTTACACGCTCGGCAATCTCTATATCGAGTACAAGCCGAACAATTCGATGTTCACGTTCTCGTTTACGGCCACCAACGTGACCGACACTCTGGGCGTCAGCAACAAGTTTGCGGACCCCTATGGCTCGGGCACGACCAGTGTCGAATATATCCCGCCGCGCCAGGTCTTCGGCACGGTCAAAATGAAGTTCTGATCTCGACCCTTCGGTCGGTCGCAGAAAAGGCGCGGCGGGACACCCCGTCGCGCCTTTTTTGATGGGGTTCGTCGCTCAAAAGTGGGAAGCCTTCCAGACGCCCTCTACGGCGCGTGGACAAATTCGAGCGGCAGGTTGCGCCCCAGTTGCAGACATAAGTAGTTGCATTCATAGTAGATGGCGGAAGGAGTAGGATGTGCCGAAGCGGCTGACCGATCGATACGATGTCGACGCCATCCGGTTTACGCGAGCGGCGCCGCAAAAAGCCCTGGCCCGTGATTTATTAGGTGTAGTCGATTCAATCCGTCCGGGGGGATCGGTTTTCTACATCCTATGTGATACTCCGGAGGACTCCGGGGACGAGATCTCGGTGCTGATCGACGGCGACACCATCATCCATTTTGAGTTGCCGCGCTTGCACTTTAAACGAACTCGCGTTGTTGGCGGACCCCCCACTGATATTCAGATTGAGTCGCTTGAGGAATTTCGAAAGCGGATCGGACAAGGGCGACGTCGACTGTTGTTGGACAGAGCTGTGGATGACGCCCACAGGCATAGGGCGTAACGTCCGCTAACCACCATCTCGGACGCCCCGCTCACCCTTGGATTGACCAAGGTGGGGGCACTCCCTCTCGCCTTGCAAACTTGACCCGGGGCGCCGCCAAATTTGGCGGGAGGGGGCGGGGTGTTCGTGCGGCCTTCACACACGGGGCAAGCTGCGTTTCAATCCGGTCTATGAGCACAGCCTGCCTCGAGAGTCTTGCCGTCCGGCCCCGAGAACGATCGGGGGCCGGGGGTGTCGCGCTGGCCGCGACAGTCGGCAACATGTTGGGGATCACCCCCGCGATCAGCGCGACGATCGGCGTGCTGCTGGTGCCGATCGCGCAGGACTTTCATTGGCCCCGCGCGCAAGTGTCGGGCGTGCTCGGGCTGATTTCGCTGATCAGTGCCGTGGTCTATCCCTGGGTGGGGCGGGCGATGGATCGGCTCGGCGCGCGAACCATGCTGATCCTCGGCAATCTCGTCTTTGCCGCTTCGGTTGCGGCCCTTGCCCTGTCGCGGCCGAGCGTGCCCATTTTCTATGGTCTCTTTGCGCTGGTCGGTGTGGCCGGGGCATTCCCGTCGACGGCGATGTTCTGCAAGGCGGTGGCCGACTGGTTTGACGAACGGCGCGGGCTGATGCTCGGGGTGACGGCGGGGGTGGGTAACGGCGTCGGCGCAACGGTCATGCCGATCCTTGCCGGGGTTCTTCTGGGAACGGTCGGCTGGCGTGGGGCCTATCTCGGCATTGCCGTGGTTGTCGCGGGGCTGGGGTTTCCGGTCCTGTTTGCTTTCCTGCGCGATGCGCCGCGCGGCAGCGGAGCGCATGGCGATGCGCTGATGGAAGGGCTCACGCTGGGAGAGGCGGCACGGACGTCGCGGTTCTGGCTGCTCCTTCTCGGCGCGGCGGCCGGGGGCGGGGCGATGACGGCGGTCTTTACTCATGTCGTCCCGATCCTCACCGATCGCGGCGTGGGGCTGGGCGAGGCGACGGGCATCGTTGCCCTGTTCGCACTGGTCACGGCCGGATGGCAGGTCGTTGCCGGGCTCATCATCGATCGCTGGCGCTCGCCCCGGATCATGACGCCGATGTATGCGCTGGCAATCGTCGGGCTGCTGCTGCTGCAATTTGGCGAAGGAGGGCTGTCCCGTTTTGCTGCCGGGACCATGCTCGGCATCGGCATGGGGGCTGAATATGCCGCGCTTCCCTATTTCATCTCGCGCTTTTTCGGGTTGCGCCACTTCGGCACGATCACCGGGGCACTTTACGGCGTCGTCATCCTTGTTCAGGGGCTGGCGCCTTTCCTCATGGATATGAGCTTTGACGCGCGCGGGTCCTATGCGATGGCCAGTGGCGTGACGGCAGTCGTGCTGACCGGGGCCATGGGGCTTTTCGCAATGCTGCCGCGTGCGGAGGCGCAAGAGTGAGCCACGTTCTGGTTTTCGGCAGTGCCAATATGGATGTGGTGGCCCGCGTGCCGCGCCTGCCTTTGCCGGGGGAAACGCTCGCGGCAAGCAGCCTTGCCCATGTCCCGGGCGGAAAGGGCGCCAATCAGGCGGTCGCGGCGGCACGGTTCGGGGCACCTTGCGAATTGGCGGGAGCCTTGGGGAAGGATGATCACGGCCGATCGCTTGCCGCCTTTCTCGATCGGGAAGGGATCGCGACCGGACGGCTCGCGCGGGTCGAGGGGCCCTCGGGCCTTGCCCTGATCGCGATCGACGCGGAAGGCGAAAACCAGATTATCGTCGTGGCCGGGGCCAATGCGCAGGCACAGGCGCCCGACCTTGCGCCGGTCGGCGGCGGACCGCGCCCGGTCGCGCTGGCCCAGTTCGAATTGCCGGTCGATGAAGTCGAACGGTTCCTCCTTGCCGCGCGACGGGCGGGATGGTTGTCACTGCTCAATGCCGCACCGGCTCTGGCCGAAGCGACGCGCCTTGTTGCCTTGCCCGACATTCTCATCGTCAACGAGACCGAACTGGCCGTCTTTGCCGGAGGCAGGGTTCCCGCAGGCGTGGACGAGGCCGCTGCGCTCGCCGCGCGTTTGCCGCGCAAGGGTGCCATGGCGACGGTCGTGACACTGGGGGCGGACGGTGTCGTCGCTCTGGTCGGCGAAGCCGTGCTGCACGTTCCAGCCCAAGTGGTCCCGGTGGTCGATACCGTGGGCGCGGGGGATTGTTTCTGCGGCGTTCTCGCCGCCGCTCTTGCCGAAGGGCAGGATCTGGAAGCGGCCTTGCGCACGGCGGTTGCCGCAGCGGGCCTTGCCGTCCAGCGGCCGGGCGCTGCCGATGCCATGCCCCTGCGTGCGCAAGTGCTCGCGCAGCTGGCCTAGCGGGATTGCTCTAACAAGGACGCTCGGCCCTCTTTCCACCGGCCCTGCGGCTTTGACATAATGCCCCGGCCCGGTCGCCAAGGGGCTCATCGGGAATCAGGATCAGCCGTGCGTTTCACGACCAATGCCTATCCGCGCGAACAGCGGCGAGACGAATGGCGCTTTGCCCTGCAACGCGCGCAGTTCGAACTCGTCGCGACCGGCGAGGATGTTTACGGCGAACTGGTCAGCCTGACGACGACGCAGGAAATCCGGTTCTGCCGGATTATCGGCATGGCCCAGTCGCTGGCCATCGACGGTGCACTCGGGCAGCCGTTCTTCTGGCTGGCGATCCCGCTCGAAGGTCGGATGACCGCGCGGTGCGAGGAAACCGTGCTGGAGGCGGGCGAGGGCGACATCGTCTTTGGCGGAACCCGGCGCACGGTGTTCGAGATGCCTTCGGACCATCGCCTGTTGATCGTGCGCGTGCCGCAGGCCCATCCCCTGCTCAAATCGCGCACGCCGATGCCCGAAACCATCGGGGTCATCGGTGCGGACATGACGGCAGCGCGGATGATCGCCGGACTTTTGCGGTCGGTCGCCGACACCATGCTGGACATTACCGAGGACCAGTTGCGGTTGGTCGAAGTCGCCTTGCCCGAATTCATTGCCGCGACTTTGCGCGACACGGCGCCGGCCAAGTCGCTGGGGGGCGCGGCGGGTGGCCGGGCGGCCTTGCTCGAACGGGTGTTCCAGTCGATCGAGATGCGCCTGTCCGATCCCGACCTCAACATTCACCAGATCGCGAGCGAGCACGGGATTTCCTCGCGCTATCTGCAAAAGCTGTTCGAGACGCATGGCGAGAGTTTCAGCCAGTATGTGAAACTGCGGCGGCTCGAACGCTGTCGGCTCGACCTCGGCAGCCCGCTCTATGCCCAGCGGACGATCTCGGAAATCCTGTTCCAGTGGGGCTTCAACGACAGCGCGACGTTCAGCCGCGCTTTCCGTGATCGTTACGGGGTGTCGCCGCGCGAATATCGCAAGGCTCCCGATCGCGAGGCACCGGTCGAATTGCCCCGGCGCGGTCGTCCCGCCCACGCGCGCGAGGCGCGATCGAGCGAAGCGGAAAACCTGACGACGCCGCCCGGTGCCGAGGATCTGTCCCCGCCGCCGGTCGAAGTGCGCCACCATTATCTGCCCGCGCGTCCCGACACGATCCACTGGGGCTTTTTCAGCCGCAACCTGCGCCCGGCGCTCGAAGTGCGGTCGGGCGATTTCGTGACGATCGAGACGCTGACCCATCATGCCAACGACGATGCCGAACGCATGATCGAAGGGGATGCGGGCGCGGAAAGCGTGTTTCGCTGGACCGCCGAGGGCAAGGCGGTGGAGCGGCGCGGGGCTGGGCCGATCGATGCCTCGGCGCTGGGGCGTGGGCCGGGCGAGGGCTTTGGCGTCCACATCTGCACCGGCCCGATCCATATCGAGGATGCGCAGCCGGGCGATGTGATCGAAGTCCGCTTTTTGGACATTCGGCCGCGCCCGAGCGCCAATCCGCGCTTTGTCGGGCGTTCGTTCGGCAGCAATGCGGCGGCCTATTGGGGCTTTCACTATTCCGAATACCTGACCGAACCGCGCCATCGCGAAGTGGTGACGATCTATGAGGTCGAAACCGAGCCGGGGCGGCGCACGGTCGCCCATGCGGTCTACAACTATCGCTGGACGCCGCAGACCGATCCCTCGGGCATTGTCCACGAACGCTATGACTATCCCGGCGTTCCGGTCGATCCCGAAACCATCGAGAAGAATTTCGATGTCCTGCGCGATGTCGAAATTCCGGTCCGGCCCCATTTCGGACTGGTCGCGGTGGCGCCTGCGCACAGCGAACTGGTCGATTCGGTTCCGCCCGGCAATTTCGGCGGCAATATCGACAACTGGCGATTGGGGCCGGGCGCGAAAGTGTTCCTGCCCGTGCAGGTGCCCGGCGCGCTCCTGTCCATCGGCGATCCCCATGCCTCGCAAGGGGACAGCGAACTGTGTGGCACCGCCATCGAATGTTCGATGACCGCGCATATCCAGGTAATCCTGCACCGGGCCAAGACATCGAGCCCGTTCATTCGCGAACTCGATTATCCGATGATCGAGACGCCGGACGAATGGGTCATCCTGGGGTTCGCCCATGGTGATTATCTGAAGGAACTTGGGGGCACGGCCCAGTCGGACGTCTACAAGAACCCCTCGCTCGACCCGGCCATGCGCGACTGTTTCCGCAAGGCGCGGCGGTTCCTGATGACGTTGCGCAACCTGACCGAGGACGAGGCGATTTCGCTATTGTCCGTCGGCGTCGATTTCGGTGTCAGTCAGGTCGCGAACGGCAACTGGGGCGTCCATGCGGTGATCCGCAAGGCCTTGTTTACAAGTTGAGCGCGGCGGGAACGGGCGGCATGGCCATCCGTTCCCGCATCGCGATTATCCTGCGTAATAGCCGACGCCGACTACGTGATCGCCGACCTGCTGGACCAGCGAACGCTTGTGCTCGACGCGGTTGTCCGCACGGTTGAGCCACACGTATTCGATCATGCCGCGACCCTTGGTCTTGGCGAGGTCGATCATTTCGCGAACCAGCGGCTTTCCTTCGGCATCGGTCATGTCGATCGCATTGGTGCCGACCAGCTTGGGTTCGGCGCCCGAGGCTTCGTAGACGCCCTTGGCCGAGAACACGAAGACATAGAGTTCGCGGTTGTTGAAGCCGCCGTGGGGATTGTTGAATTCGGCAAAGGCCTTGGCGGGACCGGCAACCTTGAGCTCGGTCACGGCCTTGTCGAGCATCGCTTCGGCCTGCGCCGAACCGGCGTGGGGAGCGGCATAGGCGGCTGTCTGGAGCGACAAGGCGCAAGCACCGGCGAGCAGAAGACGGGGGAGCGAAAACATGGACTGCCTCTCCTATAATGGTGGCGTCAGGGTAACGCAGCCGCAGAACCTCCGCCGTCGGACTTTGGTACTGTTCGTCTATGCAACCCTTTGATTTTGCGTTCCTAGCCGCGAATCCGTAGTTTGTCTTAGAAGTAGATCAACAATGAACTCCCAGATGTGAGACACTTGGCGTTTTGCCTTGGTCCAAGGGGGTGTTTGCCCTGCCGGGACTTGCCCCATCTCTTTGACTTACTGTGATTCCCCGTCAATCCCGACAGAAAGGGTGATTTCGCGGGCGCGTGCGAAATCGGCAGCAAGGGTGGAAAGTTCGTCCGCAGCATAATGCAGCGCATCGGCGCCGAGCAGGAGCACGCGCGGCGGTTGCGCCATCGATACGACCTTGAGAATGGCCTGCGCCGCCTTGTCGGGATCGTTGGGTTCATCGCCCGCCTTGGCGGTCAGGATGGCGCGGGCCTGATGCGCGGTTGCGGCATAGTCCGGGATCGTCTCTCCCGCATCGGCAAGGCCGGCTCCGGCAAAGGCGGTGCGCAGTCCTCCGGGCGCGACATTGGTGACGCGCAGGCCAAGCGGGGCGACTTCCTGCGCAAGCGTCCGGCCGATGCATTCGAGCGCGAACTTGCTGGCGCCGTAGATCCCGGTCCCCGCCCAGGGGGCAAGGCCGCTGACCGAGGTGATGAAGATCACATGGCCTGCATGCCGTGCGCGCATGGCGGGCAGAGCGGCGCGCAGGAGCGCGAGCGGGGCGAAAAGATTGATCGCGAACAGCGCTTCGACCGCCTGCGCGCTCGTTTCCTCGATCGCCCCGGTCATGCCGTACCCGGCATTGTTGACCAGAACGTCGATCCCGCCGCTCCACTTTTCGGCCTGCGCCACGGCGGCGGCAATGGCCGCTTCGTCGCGCAAGTCGACGGCGAGACCCAGTGCCTGCTCGGGATCGAGTGCGGAAAACCGGGCGGCAGCTTCGGCGCTGCGGCTGGTCCCCACGACCCGGTCGCCTTGTGCGAGTGCCGCCTGTGCGAGGCTTTGGCCGAGGCCGCCCGAGATGCCGGTGATGAACCATGTACGCATTGCAGCTTTCCGTCCTTGGTCTGTCGTGCCGTCGCGAACGTGGCGTGGCGGGCGAACCCTATCTTGTCGGCAGGCGCCGGGAAATCTGGCTGAGGCCGCACCGGGGCAAGGAGGATGTCGCGTGAACGGAGTTTCCGGCCTAGACCATCGGCAGGATGACCAGCATGGATGAGGGAACCGAGCGGGCCGGTGCGGAGGCCGTTGGCGACGACGTCTGGCGCTTTGCCACGCGCGATTTGCCGCCCGATCAACGCTGCGCCGCGTGGGGCGAGGCGATGCGCCGCCTGCGCCTACCCGAAGTCAGTCCGCATGGACCGGGGCCGGTCGATGGCACGATCACGGTCGCGGTATCACCCATGGGGCTGCAATTTGCCCGCATTGCCGCCGACGGGCAGACCATCGCGGGACAGTCGAGCGATGCCGGCGAGGGGTTGTGGATCGGCGTCCTGATCGAAGGGCAGGGGCTGTTGCAGGGCGAAGGCGTCGATACCGGCGTGCGTCCGGGCATGATCCTTTGCGGGATCACGCGCAATCCGGCCCGGCTGGTTCTCGACGGGCGCCATGTCATGCTGTTCGTGAATGTCCCGCGTTTCGTCATCGCCCCGCGTCTTCTGGCTCAGAACCAGTCGCCCTTGCTGGTCATTCCGGGCGAAGGGGTGCTGGCGACGGTCGCGTATGGATTGCTGGCAGGCGCGGCGCGGGCACTCGAAGCGCCCCTTGCGGATCTCGCTCCGGCCGGTTTTGGTCCGGTCGATACCGCGCTCGTCGAATTTCTCGCCGCGTTGATCGCCGAAGCCGGTGGGCCGCAGGCGCGGGGCGGGGGCGAAGGGGCGCGGGCGGCCTTGCTTCAGCGCATTCTGCAACGCATGGAAGTCCTGCTGGGCGATCCCGACTTGTCGCTTGCCGGGCTTGCCGCCGATGCGGGGATTTCGCCGCGCTATCTGCGGCGCTTGTTCGCCGGGCAGGATCTGAACTTTGCGGCCACGCTCAAGGCGCGTCGTCTCGAACGCTGCCGCGCCGATCTGGTCAGCCCGCTGCACGCGCAACTGTCGATTTCCGAAATCGCGTTCCGCTGGGGTTTCAACGACGCGGCCCATTTCAGCCGTTCGTTCAACGAGCGCTTCGGCCTTTCCCCGCGCGCATGGCGCAGGCAGGGATTGGGGCAGGGTGCAGGTGAGCCTCGCTCGCCGTCATGACGATGGCGCCGGGGCGGACAATTGCTTCTGCAAACCGGCGGCCAGATCGCGGGCCGTGCGGGCAGCGCCCATCAGGGTGGCCGAGCCCGGTCCGGTCCAGTCGCCATACCCGGCCAGCCACAGACGTGGCTCCTTGATGGACTGTTGCCCTTCAAGGCGGACCTTGCCGTCACTTTCGACGACATCGAGCCCGGAGAGGTGATCGAGTGCGGGGCGAAAGCCGGTGCACCAGATCACCGCATCGACCGCCATGTCCGAGCCGTCGGCCCAGACAACCCCGGAGGCGGTCATCCGCGTGAAGGGGTGAACCGATCCCAGATCCCCGCGTGCCCGCGCTTCGCGGACGGAAGGGACCATGACGATATCGCCGATGCCGCCCACCGGCGTATCGCCGGGCGGACCTTTCATCCGCGCGACCGCCCGTTCGAACAGGACGTGGCCATCGACATCGTCGGGCAGGAATTGCGGGTCATGCGTCGTGACCCACAGGACATGGGCCATCGGCGCCAGTTCTGCGACGATCTGGGCCCCGCTGTTGCCGCCGCCGACGACCAGTACGGTCTGTCCGGCGAAGGGATCGGGGGCGACATAGTGGGCCGAATGGATCTGGGCGCCTTGGAACAGGTCGCGGCCTTCGATGTCCGGGATATAGGGGTGCGACCATGTCCCGGTTGCACTGACGACAACCCGTGCGGAAAAGCGCCCCTGGCCGGACAGGATGTCGAGGCGGTCGGCGTTGCGCTCGACGGCATCGACCCGGACCGGACGCTGGACCGGCAGGGCATAGCGCGCCTCGTACCGGCCGAGATAATCGAGAACGTCGTTGCGCGTCGGATAACCGGGGTGAACCGGGGGCGGCATCGGCCATCCGGGAAGCGAGCTGTATCCCGCAGGCGAAAACAGGCGCAGGGAATCCCAGCCGTGGCGCCAAGAGCCGCCCGGACCGGGCTCTGCGTCGAGGATGGCAAAATCGACGCTCGCCCGGCGCAGGTAATACCCGAGCGACAGTCCCATCTGGCCGCCGCCGATGATGATCACGTCATGAAACTGGGGATCGGTCATGCCTGTTTCATAAGCCTGGGCCTGCATATCGGCCTTGATCCTGCACAAGATAAAAGACCGCCGACGTGGTGTTCGTCGGCGGCCAGGCAGGGTGGAACGGTGAAAGGATCAGGCCGCGTCGAGTGCCTGAGCCAGATCGGCGAGGATGTCGTCGATATGCTCGATCCCGATCGACAGGCGCACATAGCCGGGGGTGACCCCGGTGGCGGCCTGTTCCTCGGCCGACAGCTGCGAATGGGTGGTCGAGGCCGGGTGAATGGCAAGGCTGCGCGCGTCACCGATATTGGCAACGTGATAGAACAGCGCGAGCGCGTTGATGAACCGCTGTCCCGCTTCCAGTCCGCCCGCCAGTTCGAAACCGACAAGGCCGCCGGTCCCGCGCTTGAGATAGATGTCGGCGAGATCCTTGGCACGCCCGCTCGCGAGCGAGGGGTGGATCACCGCGCTGACTTTGGGATGGGCGGCGAGGAAAGCGGCGACCTTGACGGCGTTTTCGCAGTGGCGCTCGATCCGCAGCGGCAGAGTCTCGAGCCCCTGGATCAATTGGAACGCATTGAACGGGGACAGCGCTGCGCCCATGTCGCGCAACAGGATCACGCGGGCGCGGATGATGTAGGCGATCGGCCCCAGCGGCTTGATGTCGCGGGCCCAGACGGCGCCGTGATAGCTGGGGTCGGGCGTGTTGAGCAGCGGCTGGCGTTCGGGGAAGGCTTCCCAGTCGAAATTGCCGCTATCGACGATGAGCCCGCCGATCGAGGTGCCGTGGCCGCCGATGTACTTGGTGCTGGAATAGACGACGATCGCTGCGCCATGATCGAATGGGCGCACCAGCAGCGGTGCGGCGGTGTTGTCGACGATCAGCGGAATGCCGTATTCGCGCCCGATGGCGGCGACTTCCGCGATGGGAAAAGCGACCAGTTTGGGATTGGGCAGGGCTTCGGCATAATAGGCGCGGGTGCGCTCGTCGGTCGCGCGACGGAACGCTTCCGGGTCGGACGGGTCGACGAAGCGGACCTCGATGCCCAGATCCTTGAGCGTATTGGCAAACAGGTTCCAGGTGCCGCCATAGAGGTCGGTCGAGGAAACGATGTTGTCGCCTGCGCGCGCGAGATTGAGCACGGCATAAGTCGATGCCGCCTGCCCGGATGCGACGGCAAGGGCCGCCACGCCGCCTTCGAGCGCGGCAATGCGCTTTTCCAGAACGTCGGTCGTGGGATTGCCGAGGCGGGTATAGATATTGCCCAGTTCCTTCAGGCCAAAGAGATTGGCCGCATGGGTGGTGTCGTGGAACTGGTACGAAGTCGTCTGGTGGATCGGCACCGCGACCGAGCCGGTCGAGGGATCGGCGCGCCAGCCGGCATGAAGGGCAAGCGTCTCGGGACGCGCATTGGCAAGATCGGTCATTGCTGTTCCTCTCACTGACGGCTTACCCGTCCGCCTCGGGGGGATCGCCGTTTGTCTATCGTTGTGATTGAGAATTGCAAGAAGCCATTGGTGGCCCGCTGACATCGACTTTCCGCGAAAGGGAAAGGTCGCGTGGTAGGCCCGGCAGGATTTGAACCCGCGACCTAGCCGTTATGAGCGGCCAGCTCTAACCGCTGAGCTACGGGCCCCCACGCGCATTCGGACCTAGTGCCGACTTCGATACTTGGCAAGCCGACTGCGCGATCTGTTTTTCGATGGAATTCAGCGCCCGGCCGCCGTGACGATTTCCTCGATAGTCGTCGGGACCACGCCTTGCTGACGCAAATAGGTGAAGACGGTGCTCCACCATTCATAAAGCCGGTCAAGGGCTTGCGCATCGCGGACATAGGGCGTGTGCCCGGGGCTGAGCGAGGGGCTGTGGAACGAGAAGACCAGGATCGGCAGCCCATCGGCAAGCGCGCTGTCGATGGCGCGCAGGGCTTCGATCCGGTTCACCCCTTCGGGCGTCAGCGGCACGCGTTCGAGCAAGCCCATCCGTGCGAGCACGCCGCGCAGGCGGGGAATGCGCCACATCGCGGGATAGAGCCAGTCGCCATGGGCGCGTAGCGCGCCGCAGAACACCGTCGTCAACGGCAATTCCATCAGGCCGCGCGCGCGGTCGATCCACCATGGCCGGACGGGATGCGTGCGGAAATTCGGTCCGCCCTGATCCGAATAGTCGAACCGGGCGCGGATCGACGTGTCGATGGCAATGTCACCGTCAGCCAGGATCTGTGCCGTGCTCGGGCCCACGCCATAGCGTCCCGCGCGATAGATGCGCGGCTTTGTCCCGAATGCCGTCTCGATCGTGCGCGACAGGCCTTCGAACTTCGCGCGTTCGAGGTCGGCGGGGAGGTTTCCGGCATAGCTGTTGACGGCGTTGATGTCTTCGTCGTGCGGCGGGCTGACCCAGGGGTGAAGCTGAATGCCGACATCGGCCCGTCCTTCACTGACGGCGCGTCCTACCACGTCGACGACGCGCGGGTCGCAGGCCACCGGGTAATCGACCAGATAGGTGGGGCAGATCCCCGCGTTTTCGCAAAACTGCTGGAAACGGCCGAGGCCGGGAACGTGGGACAGGCCATGGCCGAAACGGTCGAACGGCTTTTCCCAGTCGAATTCTTCCTCGGTGTCGACCGTCACCAGGAAACGCGGGCCAAAGCCCGGTGCAAATTGAACGAAGTCCTCGGGCCCCGGGATATCGCGAATATCCCGGCAGCCGTTGTTTCCAGCCAAAAATCGTCCCCTTCAACCGACAACGCGGTTACATTTGCGGGCTAGGAAGCGGCGGCGCTCCGGTCAAGTGTGATGGCGGCCAGAGGCACTGTCATGGAAAGCGCAGGGGATGTCCCCTGTCCACGGGCCGGGTCGGGTGTGGCGCGTTCGAGGCAGCCGCCCGCCGCGCGCAATTCGGTGGCGCAAAGCCGCAGGGCAAAGCCGGGGCCGAGCATGGCTGCCCCCGGGACGATGCCTCCGCGCGCCGGTTCGGACGCAAACAGCGAAGCCTCGTCCCGCATCGCTAGCGCGGAGGGGAGCGTCATCAGGAGCTGTGCGGCGGTTCCCGACGGCGTGGGGGACAGCGCGAACGTCATGCGTTCGCCCGGTGCCGCAGAGCCGATCAGAGTCGAGACCAGACGCCACAGGGTTCGCTCGATCTCCTCGGACGCCAACGGGACCATGACGGCCTCGGGCGGGATCGACCAGCGCAGGCGGATCTCGCGCGGCGCGGTCAGCGGTTCGATCTGCCCTGCGAGACGGTCGAGCATCGCGGCGAGATCGGTTTCGCCGGTTTCCATTGTGGCGCGCCCGGTTTCGAGTCGGACCAGCCGCTCGACATCCTCGAACCCGGCCAGCATGCGCGCCGCGTCCGCCGCGATCGAGGCGGCAAGGCTGCGATACTGGTGCGGGGTGGGGCCGAACAGCTGTTGCTGGATCAGTTCGGCAAAGCCCTGGATCGCGTTGATCGGCGTGCGCAGTTCATGCAGCATCTGTTGCAGCATGTCGGACGAGGGTTCGACGCGCGGTGCCGGTTGCGACCGTCGGGCCGCCGGGGGGCGACGCAGACGAGCGCGATAGCCCTGGAACTGGCCACCGTCCTCGCCGAAAATCGGGGCGGCATCGATGCGCCAGACCCCGGCGATCTTTGCTGCGCCGTCGAGCGTCATCAACCCGCACACGATCGGCAGGCGGGCGCGAAAAGCGGCAAGGCTGGACGCATCGACCGAGGCGGTCGCCGCCGGCGAAGGCGGCACGAACGGCGTGTGTCCGACCAGCATGGCGGGATCGACGGTGCCCGCGCCGACGCCGACGATCGAACCGCTCGCATCGATCGAGATGTCGACTTCGGTCGCGACCGGATCGCGGGGGCGGCCGGTTTCGCCAAGGGGCAGGCTGGCCTGCTCGTCGTCATCGTTCTCTTCGTCGACACGGTCGTCGGTGTCGCGGGTGCGGCGAAAGGCCTCGATCCGGCGGACGATGGCGCCGATGCCTTCGCGCGGGGCGGCCGGTTCGATCCGGCGCTCGGTGTCGCGGGGCAGGGTGATGAGCACGCCGCCTTTGGTCGGGGGCGTTTCGGGTTCTGGCTTTTCGATCTCGGCCTGAACAGGCGGCTGGGCGATGGTTGCGACCGGGGCTGGCGTTTCGATGACGGCTTCAGCCGGGGTTTCGACCGGGGCTTGGGCCATGCTTTCCGTCGCGGATTCGGCGGAAGGGACCGGCAGGACGAAATCGTCGATGCCCAGTTTCTGCAAGAGGTCGACGACGGGTGCCCCGAGGTCGCGGCGGTGGCGCAGCACGCCGCGCGCCTGGATCGGCAATTGAGGAATGAGGTTCAGCCAGGTTTCATCGTCGAGCCGGGCGCGGTTGATCGCGGCGATGCCGCTGCGCTGTCCCTTGCCGGCGAAGTGGGCAATCAGGCGGGGCGAGCGCAGCGTGGCAAGGCCGAGCAGGACCGCTGCTGCCGCGTCGCCCAATTCGTTGTGGATATCGTCGAGCCGGGCAAGCGCGCGGTCGTGAGTCGTCGTCCATGCCGCTGTCGGGGTACGCCCGAGCAGATCGGCAAGCTGCCGGAACTGGGTGTTGAGACCGGTCCGCCCCGCGGCGTGCGTTCGCAGCACGGTTTCGAGGCGGTCATCGACGATCATCTGTGGCTCCGCTCCCGTGGTGTGTTGCTGCGCGATCGATCCGGTTGCGTCCCTGTGGTCGGCACCCGGCCCCGATTGTTAAGGGCAAGGATGAAACGACTGGTGAACGGTCCCGGCCGGCCGCCTTGCCCCGGTAAACACTAACAAAATGTGCACGCGCGAAAAGGGCTACGTTGACTGCGTTGCAATGTGGGACGATTGCGGTAAGAGACAATAAAATTATAGCGGGACAGGATTCTGCGGCAAAATGTTGCCGGGTGCGGGCCACTCGGACCTCTCTGTGCAGATTCTGATTTTTTTTGACGTGATGGCAACGAGGACCATGGCGACACTGGATGCGATTGATCGTCGGCTGCTGGCCGAATTGCAGGCTGAAGGTCGGGTGACGAACGTCGAACTCGCCCAGCGCGTGGGACTGACGGCGCCCCCGTGCCTGCGTCGCGTGCGTGCGCTCGAAGACGAAGGGGTGATCCGCGGCTATCACGCCGATCTCGATGCGGCGAAGCTCGGCTTCTCCATCACCGTTTTCGCGCTTGTCAGCCTCAAGAGCCAGGCCGAGGAATCGCTGCGCCAGTTCGAGGACCACATGCGCGGTCTTCCCGAAGTGCGCGAATGCCACATGCTCAACGGCGAGATCGATTTCATCCTCAAGATCGTGTCGCGCGATTTGCAGAGCTTTCAGGAATTCCTGACCAGCAAGCTGACCCCGGCGCCCAACGTCGCCAGTGTCAAGACTTCGCTGACGATTCGCACTGCCAAGCAGGTGCCGGGCGTTCCGCTGGAGGAATGATGGCCCGGTAATTTTCGGAACATCGTAATTCCCGGGCAATCAAGGATGGGTGGGGCAGTCCGGCTGGATCAGGTGCCCTTTCGCGTCGGTCTTGTATTCGACATCGAGCCTGATCGGCAGGCAGACTCCATCGGTCTTGAGCCGGGCAAAGACAGCGCGGTAGTCGGGGATCATGTCCGGCGGGACCAGCGTGTTTTCCGAAAACTGCTCGATCCTTAGGGCCAGCGCGACTTTGTCGTCCTTGACCAGCGACCAGTGCTCGGCCAGCCAGTGCCAGCCCTGCTCGGCGATGACCACGTCCCACAGGGCCGGGATTCCCGCGACAAGATGATCGGGATCGGCCCCGGCGGCGATCATGGCGTCGAACCCGGCGTAATGGCCGCCCGCATGCCCTGCGAGCCACGCGTTTTCGAGAAAAGTGTGCCGGGCGTCATGGCCTTCTGCCTTGCCGCCATGGGCGAGCAGCGTCACGAGAACGGCAGGATCGCGCAAGGCGGCGGCTCGTCCGACAGCGGTGTCGCCGTGGCCGAGATCGAGATTGGCGTCGGCGCCTGCGTCGAGCAGGGCTGAGGCCGCGACCGGATTGGCGCAGGCGACGCTCCAGCCGAGCAGGCTCTGTCCATGGTCATCGGGGCCGACTTTGCGGTCGAGCGCGGCTTTCCCGCCATTTGCCGCGACAAAGGCGGCAATTTCGCGGGAGAGTGTCGCCGCATCGTGTCCGGCCGGAGCGCAAAGGGTGCGGGCAAGCACTGCCGCCGGGGTCGAGCCGAAGATATCGGCGGCGCGTCGTCCGCTCAGCCGGAACTCGGCGTAGCCGAGCCGGACAATGTCCGGGGCATGATCGTCCCGTTCGGCCGGTGCCAGAGGCGCGAGCCGGCGATGATCGAGCCATCCGGCGCAGGCCTTGCCGAGTTCGCCCAGCTCGCGCACGATCAGCACATGTGGTTCGATCGCCGGCTCGGCGCGGACGTGATCGGCCAGAACCTGATTGATGATCCGCGCGGCGTCCTTGTCGATGGTCCCGGGGGCCGGATGCGCGAATCGGGCAGGCAGGCGCGACAGGCGTTGTCGCATCCGCCAGGCGGTATCGACGGCGGCCGCGCGTTGCGCCGGATCGGGCAGCGTCGAACCCTGTTCGTCGAGTGCCGCAGCGCCGGTATGGCAGAAAAGGGTTCGGGCATCGTCCGACACGGCCCCGGTCACGAGCGACGCCATCGGCAGCGGGGCATCGTCCTGCGCCCGGGCCGGGGTGGAAAGACCGGGAAAAAACATCGCCGCCAGACCGATCATCACCGCAAGTGCGGCGGCACCGCGCGGTGCGAAGCGGAGGGGCGCAGGGGTATGCTGTCGGTTGTCGTTCATCGTTCCAGCCCGGAGGCGCAACCGGCATGAGCCGGGCGCTTCCGGGCCGCTAGCGGTCGAACATTACCGTTTCTGGGCATTCTCGTGATGGCGGATCACTTCCTGAATGATGAAGCGCAGGAACTTTTCCGAAAATTCCGGATCGAGCCGGGCTTCTTCGGCCAGACGGCGCAGGCGCGCGATCTGTCGTTCCTCGCGACCGGGGTCGCTGGGGGGGAGGGCGTGTTCGGCCTTGTAGGCGCCGACCGCCTGGGTGATGCGAAAACGTTCGGCGAGGATGTGAATCATTGCCGCATCAATGTTGTCGATGCTCTGGCGGTAGCCCGCCAGCACCGGATCTTCGCTCATCCCGAGGTTCCTTGTTGCCATGGCCCATGCGAATTGGGCTGCCCAAATGGTCGGGTTACGCCTTACCCGCGCAACTTGCGACTTGCCAAGCGGCGACCCACACGCCAAGCGGTCGGGCGATGACTGCCTCGATCCATTCGCTGCCCCGCCGGGCCGAACCCTCGCTCCAACCGCTTCTGGCGCTGGTCGCCGACGGCATGAACAGCGTAAACGCGGTGATCCTTGACCGGATGCAGTCGCGCATTCCGCTGATTCCCGCGCTGGCGGGCCACCTGATTGCCGGTGGCGGCAAACGGATGCGGCCGATGCTGACGCTCGCCGGGGCCGAACTTGTCGGGTACGGCGGCAGTCGCCATTACAAGCTGGCAGCCGCAGTCGAATTTATTCACACCGCGACCTTGCTGCATGACGATGTCGTCGATGGCTCGGACATGCGCCGGGGGAAGAAAGCGGCGAATATCATCTACGGCAATCCCGCGACGGTTCTTGTCGGGGACTTCCTGTTCAGCCGCAGCTTCGAGCTGATGGTCGAGGACGGATCGATCAAGGTCCTGCGCATTCTGTCGAATGCCTCGGCAATCATTACCGAGGGCGAAGTCGATCAATTGATCGCCCAGCGCGAAATCGAGACCAGCGAGGAACGCTATCTTGCCATCATCAACGGCAAGACGGCGGCGCTTTTCGCGGCGGCCTGTCGCATCGCGGCGGTCGTTGCCGAGCGTCCCGAGGACGAGGAACTCGCGCTCGACGCCTATGGCCGCCACCTCGGCACGGCGTTCCAGCTTGCCGACGACGCGATCGACTATGATTCGGACGCGGACGTGATGGGCAAGGACAAGGGTGACGATTTCCGCGAGGGCAAGATGACCCTGCCGGTGATTCTCGCCTATGCGCGCGGAAATGCCGAGGAGCGCGAATTCTGGCGCCGCGCGATCGCGGGCGAACGCAACGGCGAGGCCGATCTGGCCCATGCCATCGAACTTATCCGCAAGCACGATGCGGTTCTGGCGACGCGCGAACGGGCCCGCCATTATGCGCAGCGCGCGATCGACGCGATTGCGTCTTTCCCCGCGTCGGCGGCAAAGTCGGCGATGATCGAAGCGGCCGAATTCGCCGTAGCCCGCCGCTTCTGATTCTTTCCCAACCGTTGACGGGAACATTTGCGCCGCGCGGTTCGTCCGCGCGGCGCAAAGGTTTTCCAAAGAAGACGTCTCAGCCCATCGGATAGAGGATATCGTGGCTGACCGCGTTGACGGCGTCGAGGGCCGTCTGGGGCAGGACCAGATCGGCGGCAGCCAGAATCGGGTCGAGCTGTCCTTCGCCGCTGACCCCGACGATGGTCGAGGCGACGAAGTCATGCTGTTTCGACCAGGCGACCGCGAACGTGACCGGATCGATGCCGTATTCGGCAGCGATGGCGGCAAAGCGTTCGGCCGAAGCGACCGACCTGTCGTTGACGAAGCGCTGGGCCATGGCCGTCTGGCGTCCTCCCAGTCCGAGGTAATGGGTGAACCGGGCGCCTTCGGGGCGGGCACCGTTGCTGTACTTGCACGCCAGAACCCCGCCTGCGATCGGTGAATAGGGGATCAGGCTGACCCCTTCCTTGCGGCAGACTTGCGCCAGTTCGTCTTCGAAGCGGCGGTTGTTGAGGCTGAAATTGTTCTGGATCGTCTGATAGCGGCCGACGCCCAGCTTTTCCGAGGCGGCAATCGACTTCATCAGGCCCCACGAGGTCTCGTTCGAGCACCCGGTGATCCGCACTTTGCCTGCGCGCACGAGTTCGTCGAGCACTTCCATGGTCTCTTCATACGACGTGTCGTGGTCGGGCCAGTGGGTCTGGTAAAGGTCGATGTAATCGGTGCCGAGCTTGCGCAGGCTTTCCTCGACCGCAACGGTGATGTTGCGACGGTCGAGCGCGGTCAGCCCGCTGCGCTTGGGCGCGCGGAACCACACGTGGCTGGGGCCGGCCACCTTGGTTGCCAGAATGACGCCGTCACGCGGCTTCGTCTTGAGCCACTTGCCCACGATTTCCTCGGTCCGTCCGACCCATTTTGCATCGGGCGGCACGGGGTACATTTCGGCGGTGTCATAGAAATTGATCCCGGCCTCGAAACAGCGGTCGAGAATGCGCAGTGCTTCGGCTTCGCCGGTCTGGCTACCGAAGGTCATGGTGCCCATGCAGATGTCGGACACGACAATGGCCGACGTGCCGAGGCGTCGATGTTGCATCAGGATAACTCCATTGATGAAAACGCTGCATAAAACGGGATCAAGGTGGCAGCGTGCAACCGATCTGCCCGACGATCGGGCAGAGGGTCAAGGGATGGTGGTTCAGGCGCGCATGTCACCGGGCCGGATGGCCCAGTGTCCAGACATAGGCGGCGACTTTGCGGATGTCCTCGTCGGTGAGGTCGGCGCCGCCCCGGGCAGGCATCGGGCCGCCGGCATTTTTGGGCTGGGGCACGCCATTGCGGATCACCTTGGCAAACGAGGCCGGAGTCCCGTCGGCCCAGAGCCAGGTGGGGCCGACAAGAGCGGGGCCTGCCGAGCTGCCGCGTCCATCAGACCCGTGGCAACCGCTGCAGGTGCCGCCTTTGAGTTCGCCCAGAAAGATGCGGCGGCCGGTGTCGACATCGGCAGCATTCGCGCCGTCGGGAAGAGGCGCGGCACGGGCGACCGGCGCGGCAACGACCGGGGTTGGGGTGGCCTCGGGAGCGGGTGCCAGCGGAGCGTCGGGCGATCCGCGATAGGTCACGCGCCAGATCGTGCCGCGCACGTCATCGGCGATATAGAGCGCGCCGTCGGGGCCCTGCGCAAGACCGGCAGGACGATGGGCGGCGCGGCCCGGTTCGCGGGTTGCACCGGCAAAACCGTCGGCAAAGCGGATCCACGGTCCCGCCTTGGCCCCGTTGCGCAAGGGCTGGAACACGACCTGATACCCGGCTTGGGGCGCGGGCGCGCGGTTCCACGATCCGTGAAAGGCAATGAAGACGCCGTTGTCATAGGCGCCCGGGAACCCGGCACTTGTGGCAGAGGGATGCCAGGCGAGGACATCGTTCGGGGCCCAGTGCGCCGGGAAAGCGGCGACGGGGCCTTTCTTTCCGGCGCAGCGCCCGACGGCCTTGCCGCCGTTGCCGCCATATTCCGGGGCGAGCACCAGTTTGCCCTTGGGGGCGTCGTAGTAACAGGCGGGCCAGCCGAAATCGTCGCCTGCGGCCGGGGCGATCAGTTCCTCGGCGGGAAGTTCGACCCCCTGTTCGGTTGTATAGAGTGCGGGCCAGTTCTGGCTCAGTTGATCGCGACCGTGCTGGACTGCATAGATCCGCCCGGCTGCATCGAAAGTGATCCCGCCGGTGTTGCGGATGCCGGTGGCCCAGCGTTCGGCGGCCGAGAACGGCTGTTCGCGAGCGTCGGCGCGGTATTTCCAGATCCCGGCATGGGTAGCCAGTTGCAGGCAGGGATCGATGCCTTTGGACAGCGGCTGGCGATCCTGTTCCTGGCAGGTGTTCGAAGGAGAGCCCATGTTGACGAACAGATTGCCTTGGGCATCGATGGCAAAGGGATGCATCGGGTGATTGCCGTCGAGCGGCATGCCTTTCACGACGACTTCAGCGGGGCCGGTGGGTTCGAGCCGTCCGGGCGCGACCGGATAGCGAACGATGCTGTCGTTGGTTTCGACATAGAGCCCACCCCGCCACAGGGCGATGCCGTCACCCCCGGCATTGCCCTGTCCGGTGGTGGGGCCAAAGCGCAGGATCTGGTCGGCATGGCCGTCGCCGTCGCTGTCCTTGAGCGCGACGAGGAAGGCTCCGGTCACCGGCGGAAAATTGCGGTAATAGCGGCCCGACCAGCTGTTGACGTAAACGGTGCCGTCCGCCGCGATCGCCATGTGGCGGGTATGGCCGAGATTGTCGGCAAAAACCGTCGCGCAAAATCCGGGGGGGAGAGTGATCCCGGTTTCTGGCGGGTTGCAGGTGTCGGGTACGAGGGGCGCAGGCGCAGGCGCAGGGGTGGCGGCCCCGGCCGGGCTCGGCGCTTTTACGCCTGCGACAAGCGCAAACCCGCCGAGTGCGGCAAGAACGATGGCGGCGGTCGTGGTCCTGGACATGATCGGGTCTCGTCGGGTCGAAAAAAGGGGGGCGTTCAGCGGGGAACTGGCACGAGCCGGAACGGCAATTGCACCGGAGGCGCCTTGTCGGGAGAAAACAGGCCGGAAAGCTGTCCCTGGACGTACCAGCCCTGTTGCCCCAGGCTGTCGACCCCGGTCGGTTCCTTGATCCCTTCGGCCAGGGGTTCGACATGGACATCGGTGCCCGAAACGATCAGCCGGTCGATCCGGCCTGCGCCTTCGGCCAGAAGGAACGTCATGCCGTGAAAGGCGCGCATGCCGTCGGGGGATTTGAGCGGACGGTCCGGCGCGAGGTGCACCACGGCCCCGGCGCTGCCGTCCGCGTTCCGGGTGACGCGGTAAAGCGACCCGTCGCGCACATTGGTAAGATAGAGCGCGCCATCCGAACCAAAGGCAATGCCGTCGAGCCCGCCCTTGCGCGGGGTGGCGGATTCGAAAATCGGGTCCTGTGCCCAGATTTCGAGCGCCTTTGCCCCCGGTTTCCAGCGCAGGACATGCGGTTGTCCGGTGTCGGTCACATAGATCGCGCCGTCGGGCCCGAGTGCGATGTCGTTGCAGACCGGCGCTTCGCCGGGCAGGGCAAGGCTGATGCGGCCTTTGCCGGTCTTGAGGTCGAACGCCTTGAGCCAGTGGCCCGGATCGGCCCCTTCGACATGGGTGGCCGGGGCGGGAAAGCTGTTGGTGCAGGTCCACAACAGATGATGGCGGGGATCGGCAAGCACGCCGAACAGGGCGCCGCTGCCGTATTGGCCCGGCGCGATGAAGTGGTCGACATGCCCGTCGGCCAAACGGACCCGCAGGACGCCGCCGGTCATGCTGCCGACATAGGCCGTGCCGCCGGGCAGGATCGAGACGCTTTCGGGATGAAGGCGATCGCCCGGCAGGTCGATGGCGTGAGGGACATCGGGCCGGGGGGTGTCGGCAAATGCGGACGCGCCCGGCACAAGGGCGGCGCCGACAAGCAGGCCGGAGAGGATGGAACGGGGCATCATGGGAAGGCATCCATTCGCAACGCGATTGCCGCGCCACTCAACAGGATCGCGCGGGGTTTGCCAAGTGGACGCTTATCAAGGGTATATGAGGGGACGAGGGCAGGGCTTTTCAGCGCCGGGTCTTTTGCCACAGCCGCCACAGGCAATAGCCGGTCGTCGCCGAAACCGCCGCCAGACCGAGCATGACGGCGGCCGCAGCCAGCCCGCTCAGGATCAGCGAGCGGATGAGTTCGGCAATGATGGTAATCGCCGTTTTCAAACCGGAGCGACTTTCCCTCAAGATTTTGTCGGCATCATACTCTCGGTTGATGCACACGACGCTTTCAACTGGTTATAACGAACGAGGAGAAATTGTCGTTCCATCTGTCGGGATCAATCGTGCAAAATTTCAAGGTGCGCTTTCCTCGCTTGTCTTCGCGTTTCCGGATCAAGGCCTTGGCGGCAGGGACCGCAGCGGTTGTTCTTGCCGCTTTTGCTCCCGTTTCGGCCCATGCCGGGGCGCCCAAGGCACCTCGCGCGTCGGTCGCGCTGACGTTCGACGATCTGCCGGGCATCGTGCTGAAGCCCGAGCAAGGCTATGTCGACGAAACCAATGAAAAGCTGCTGGAGCGGCTGCATCACTACCATTTCCCGGCGATCGGTTTCGTCAACGAGGGCAAGCTCGACGAGATTGTGCGCGAGCGGCAGATCGCCAATCTTGAACGCTGGATCAAGGCCGGGCACGATCTGGGCAACCACACCTTTTCCCACGGTTCGCCCAATGCCCTCGGGGCCGAAGGCTATATCGCCGACATCGCTCGGGGTGAGCGGGTGATCCGTCCGATGATGGAAAAGGCGCATCGCCGCCTGCAATGGTTCCGCCATCCCTATCTCGAAACCGGCAGCCCTGCGGCCGTCAAGGATCGGATCGACGCCTGGCTGACGGCGCATGGCTATCGCATCGCGCCGGTCACGATCGACTGTGACGACTGGGAATTCGCAGAACCCTATGACGAAGCGGTGATGACCGGGAACAAGGCGCAGGCCGAACGCATCCGCAACGTCTACCTCGCCTATACCGAACGGACCATCGGCTGGTATCGCAAGGGCGCGCGCGTCCTGTTCGGGCGCGACATTTCCTATGTCATGCTGCTCCACGATACCCGTCTCAATGCCGACAGCCTCGATGGTCTTGCCGCGATCTTCAAGCGACAGAACATGAAGCCGGTCGCATTGGACAAGGCCATGCGCGACCCCGCCTACAAGACGCCCGACGGCTATCAGGGCAAGGACGGGATCGAGTGGCTCGAACGCTGGTCGCTGGCGCTCCACAAGGATCTGCCGTGGAACGAGTACGAGGAAGTGCCCAAGCCGATCAGCGAGGAATACAACAAGCTCGACAACCGCTGATCGCCCGATCCCCTCAGCGGAACATGGCGGAGAAGAAGGCGATTCCTGCCACGATCACCGAACTTCCCGCGATCGGCGCGATCAGCAGGAAGAGGATGTTGTAGGCCAGTACCAGCCCGACCACGCGCTGCCCGGTCTTGTTCAGACGGGGGCGTCGCGGTTCGGGCCGGTTCGGCGGGACAGACGGCCATTCGTTGCGCAAGTCGAGAAACATGGCAGCGCACCTTGTCACGTGTTTGATACCGGGTCACGTGTTTGAGACCGGATCTGGCGAGCGCGAGTCTTCCCGCCTGGGCCGCAACGATACCATGGCGTCAAGGAGAGTAAATCCAGCCTTCCGGGTAGGATAATGCATTCTTTGGTCCGATCCGGGGGCGAACGCGGGGCCTTTGCTGTGCCTCGCCAGCCGGGGCGGGGCCCGCTATGGGGATCGGGTGAGCGATCCTTTCCTTGACCTTCCGATCCATGCCGTTCTTCCCGAGCTGGTGGCCGCGCTCGACCGCACGCCTGCGGCCGTCCTGATCGCGCCGCCGGGGGCGGGCAAGACCACCGCGGTTGCGCCAGCCCTGATCGAGCGTGACTGGTGCGAGGGTTCGGTGATCGTGCTCTCGCCCCGGCGCGTCGCCGCCCGCGCGGCGGCCGAACGCATGGCCGAACTTCTTGGCGAACAGGCAGGCGAGACGGTCGGCTATGTCACCCGCCTCGACAGTCGTCGGTCCGCTTCGACGCGCATTCTGGTTATGACCGAGGCCATTTTCGTGGCCACCGTTCTGGGCGATCCCGAACTGGAAGGCGTTTCGGCCGTCCTGTTCGACGAAGCGCACGAACGGCATCTCGACGCCGATCTCGGCCTTGCTCTCGCGATCGAGGCGCAATCGGTGCTGCGTCCCGATCTGCGCCTTGTCGTCATGTCTGCAACGCTCGACGGCGCGCGCTTTGCCGCCCTGTTCGAAAAGGCGGGGCAGGAGCCCGCGCTGGTCGAAAGCGAGGGGCGTGCCCATCCGCTCGAACTGCGCTGGCTCGGCTCGCGTCCCGATCTGACAGTCGAGGCCCAGACCGCCTCGGCGATCCAGCGCGCATGGGGCGAAACGAGCGGCGATATTCTCGCGTTCCTTCCCGGCGTTCGCCAGATCGAGCGTGTTGCCGACCTTTTGGGGGAACGCCTGCCGCATGCGCTGGTGCTGCCCCTGCACGGGCAAGTCGAACCGGCCGGGCAGCGCGCCGCGATTCGCCGGGATCGCGAAGGACGCCGCCGGATCGTGCTCGCGACCAGCATCGCCGAAACCTCGCTCACGCTCGACGGCGTGTCGGTGGTGGTCGATGCGGGCCTGTCGCGCCATGCCGAATTCGACAAAGTGGCAGGGGTGACGCGGCTTGTTACCACGCGCGCCAGTCAGGCTTCGGCGGCGCAGCGCGCCGGACGTGCCGCGCGACAGGGGCCGGGCGTCGCCTATCGTCTGTGGGAAGAGGCTGCCCATGCCGGGCGTCCCGCTTTCGATCCGCCCGAAATCCTGACGCAGGATCTTGCCCCGCTTGCCTTGACTCTGGCTCAGTGGGGCGCGGCTGACGCCGGGGCGCTGGCCTGGCTCGATCCACCTCCTGCGCCGGCTCTGGCTTCGGCGCGAGCAACTCTCGCCGCGCTCGGTGCGCTTGACGGGGAAGGGCGGATCACTGCGCATGGCCGGGCGATGGCGCGCATGCCGATGGAGCCCGCGCTTGCCCACATGCTGCTGTTTGCCGCCGGTCATGGCCGGGACGCGGCTGAAACGGCGGCGCGCCTTGCTCTGCTTTTGCAGGAACGCGGCCTTGGCGGGCGCAGCGAGGATCTCGCGCGACGGCTCGACAGCTGGAACGGCGACCGTTCGGGCCGGGCCGGGGCGGCGCGCCAGTTGGCCGGGCGCTGGGCCGGGGCGGCGTTGCGGCTGGCGGTCGCGGGTCACGACGACGGGGCCGAGATGCCGCCCGGCGTCTTTCTGGCCGAAGCGTTTCCCGACCGGATCGCCCGGGCCCGCGCGGCGAGCGGCGAAGACTGGTTGGCCTCGGGCGGGCGCGGTTATCGGCTCGACCCGGCTTCTCCGCTCGCGACCGCGCGCTGGCTGGTCATCGGCGATGCGCAAGGGGAAGCGCGCGGCGCGCGGATCACGGCTGCACTTGCGCTCGATGAAGCCGACATCCAGCAGTTTCTGCCGCATCGGATCGAGGATCGGCTCACGCTCGACTGGAATGCGAGCGAACGGCGCGTCGAGGCGCGCCGCGAACGGCGGCTGGGATCGATCGTGCTGGCCCGTGTGCCCGACCCTTCGCCCGACAATGCGGCGGTGGTCGCCCGGCTGATCGCGGCTGTGCGCGAGGGAGGATTTGATCTGTTGCCGCTGGGCACGGCAAGTCGGGCGCTGCTGTCGCGTGCGCGCTATGCGGGGCTTGCCGCGCTCGATCCGGCCCTGTTGATCGAGGTCGCCGACGAATGGCTGGCGCCTTTGCTGAAAGGGCGGCGTGATCTCGACGTCGCGGCGGGGCGGTTGCATGAGGCCTTGCTCGATCGACTCGACTGGAACGAGCGGCAGGAACTCGACCGGCTGGCTCCGGCGCAGTTCCGCTCGCCCGCCGGAACGAGCCATCCGATCGATTACGATCATGACGGCGGGCCGACGGTCGAACTGCGGGTGCAGGCTCTGTTCGGGCTCGACCGTCATCCGACCATCGGTCAGCCGCCGCGCCCGCTGCTCTTGTCCCTGACGTCGCCGGGCGGGCGTCCGATCCAGACTACGGCCGATTTGCCCGGTTTCTGGCGTGGGTCCTGGCGCGACGTGGTCAAGGACATGAAGGGGCGGTATCCCAGGCATCGCTGGCCCGACACGCCCTGGACCGAGGACCCCAGTCTCAAGACCCGCAATGCGTTCGAGGCGCAGAAGGGGAAGTGAAACGGGCTCTGGCCCGTCTTTCGCGCCCGACCTTTCGCTATCGCGGCAAAGTTGGACTTGATTTCACCCATGATTCGGATGCAAGCGGATGCCCATGCCTGCACGCATCTATCAACGCCCGAAAAACGCCCTGCAGTCCGGCAAGGCCCGGATGAATGACTGGCTGCTCGAATTCGCTCCGGCGGAGGCGAAGAAGCCCGATCCCCTGACCGGCTGGGCCGGTTCGGGTGATACCCAGCAGCAGGTCGTGTTGCGCTTTGGCAGCGAGGCAGAGGCCCGCGCCTATGCCGACCGCTATGGTATCGAGGTACACATCACCCCGACTCCGCCGCGCCGCCTCAAGCTGCAGAGCTACGCCGACAACTTCCGCTGAGATCTGTTTTTGCGATCTGTTTTTGCCGGGTTATTCTTTTCCCGGCTTGCAATTCGCGGAAAGGGTGGCCATAGGCCGGACCGGGAGTCGGGTGGACGTTTGCGTTCGCCAACCTGGTCAGGTCCGGAAGGAAGCAGCCACAACGAGTTGCGGCGGGTCGCCCGGCTCCTTTTTCGATAGCCCACCCAGTGCCTCAGGCCGGGTGGGCTTCGTGCTTTTCAGACCCCTTCTTCCTTTTCATCGACGGCGCCGTTGCCCCGGGTGTCGGGCTTTGCATCGGGCTTGATCCCGGTCATCCGCGATCGCGCGGTCTCGCGGCGTTCGGTAACGGGGACGGTTCCGGCAACTTTGCCCAATCCGAACTTGGGCATGTTGGCATAGATCGTTTCGAGACCCCGGCGCGGGACGAGATAGGTCTCGTGGAAAATCCCGACGCTGTCGTTCTGCCTGCTTGCCTGATTGAACGCGTGCCATGCGGGCAGGTGATGCTTGTCGGCGGCGCGGGCATAGCGTTCGAGGCTGTCGAAATCGCGCCAGTATTGCGCCAACAGGACCGTGCGCCAGGGCTGGAACAGGTTTTCGGCGCCCAGGAACCCGCTGTCGGGATCACGGGTCAGTTCATCGATCATCGGCCCCATCGCGCGGGCGACGGGCAGCCATTGGCTGACCTGCATGAAGCGGTTGATGCGCATGCCGATCAGGAACACGACCAGCGGTCCGTCATGGCGGGCGGTAAAACGGCCCGGCTGAATGATCGGCATGAACGATTCTCCCCCTGTCTCGTGCGCGATATGTGGAAGGGCGGGCTCGGGACATTCGACAATCGCGCGTGCAACCGGTAGCTAGCGGGATGATGGCTGATTCCACCGACATTTTCGGCGACCCGTCGACGGGCCCCGACGAATCACCGACTGCGGCCGAACTCGAAGCGGCCGGGCAGGCGGCGATGTTCGGGGAACCCGCGCCCGTGCCCGCCCCGACGTCTCCCGCTCCGGCGCCTCCCGTTCCGGCAACGTCTCCGGCTGCTGCGCCTGTGGTCCCGGCGCCCTCGGGCGCGCCGCAGCCCTATCGGGTGCTCGCGCGCAAGTACCGCTCGCAGACTTTCGCCGAGTTGATCGGGCAAGAAGCGATGGTGCAGACGCTGGCCAATGCGATCCGTCGCGGTCGGCTTGCCCATGCGTTCCTCATGACCGGCATTCGCGGGGTGGGAAAGACCTCGACCGCGCGCCTGATTGCCAAGGCGCTCAATTGCATCGGTCCCGATGGGCAGGGCGGCCCGACGATCGATCCTTGCGGGGTGTGCGAACCGTGCCGGGCGATTGCCGAAGGGCGGCATATCGACGTCATCGAAATGGACGCCGCCAGCCATACGGGCGTCGACGACGTGCGCGAGATCATCGAGGCGGTGCGCTATGCCGCCGTATCCGCGCGCTACAAGATCTACATCATCGACGAAGTTCACATGCTCAGCCGCAATGCGTTCAACGCCTTGCTCAAGACGCTGGAAGAGCCGCCGGCGCATGTGAAATTCCTGTTCGCCACGACCGAAGTCGACAAGCTGCCGGTGACGGTGCTGTCGCGGTGCCAGCGGTTCGATCTCAAGCGGATCGAGACGCCGGTCCTCGCCGCTCACTTTGCCTCGATCTGCGACAAGGAAGGGGTAAAGGCCGACGACGAGGCGCTCGCCCTGATCGCGGCGGCGGCCGAAGGTTCGGTGCGCGATGGGCTTTCCATTCTCGATCAGGCGATCAGCCATGCCGACCTTGCCGGTGGCGGCGAAGCGGGCACGCACGTCACAGCCGCCCAAGTGCGCGAAATGCTGGGCCTTGCTGACAAGTCGATGCAGCGTCGCCTGCTCGGGGCCGTGCTCGGCGGCGACGGGCGCAAGCTGCTTGACGAAGTGGCCGGGCAATATGCGCTGGGGATCGAGCCGCTGGCGCTGATGCGGGCACAGCTCGACCTCGTGCACAAGGTTACCTTGACGCAAGTGACCGGCTCTGCCGATGCGCCTGCGGCCGAAGAGCGCATGGCGCTCGAGGAATGGGCCAAGGGATTGAGCGCGGGGCAGCTTCACCGCCTGTGGCAATTGCTGCTCAAGGGGCACGATGAAGTGCGGGTCGCGCCCGATCCGCTGGCAGCCGCGCAGATGGCGCTGTTGCGGGTCATGCACGCGACCGAGATGCCCGATCCGGGCGGGCTCGTGCGCAAGCTCGAAACCATGGTGCGCGAAGCGGCGGTTCAGGCGGCCTCAGCTCCGGTCGCGCAGGCTTCGGGAGAACCGGTGGCCGGGCGTGCCGCGCCGACCATGGTGTCGAGCATCAGCGAGGAAGCCCTGCTCGAGGAATGGGTTTCGCTCGTTGAAAAGGTCGAACATGTTTCGCCCCTTACCGGGTCGACGATGCGGCTTGCGATCCGGGTGGTCCGGCTCACGCCGGGCTATCTCGCCTATGAACTGGCGCCGGGGGTTCCGGGTGATCCAGGGCCGGATATTCGCCGCGGACTCGAGGCTGCGACCGGGGAACGCTGGCAAGTCGAGCGAAGCGAGGGTAAGGGGCGGCCGAGTCTCGAGGAAGCCCGCGCTGCGCGTGTGGCTGCCGAAGAGGCCGCAATGCAGGAAAATCCGCTGGTAAAGGCCGTTTTGGCAGCCTTTCCGCAAGCGCGGATCATTGACGAGCCGGATGCTGAGTCCGGCGCCAGACCCTGGAGCAGGCGCGCATGAAGTCGATGGAAGAAATGATCCAGGCAGCCCAGAAGGCTGCCGAAACCATTCAGAAGCAGATGGAGGACGCCCAGTCCCGTCTCGACGGGATCGAAGTCGAAGGCGTTGCCGGTGGCGGTCTCGTTCGCATCAAGGCTTCGGCCAAGGGGCGCGTGATCGGCGTCGCGATCGACGACAGTCTGCTGGTGCCTTCGGAAAAGGGCATTCTTGAAGATCTCGTCGTGGCGGCGTTCAACGACGCGCGCGGCAAGGCCGATGGTGCCGCATCCGAGGAAATGCAGAAAGTGCAGATGGCCTCCGGGATTCCGGCCGGCTTCAAGTTGCCGTTCTGATCGTTTGAGAAAGGTGGCATTCCGACGCATTGGGGGTGTGGTCGGAATGCCGGAACCTTTTACGGATTTTGACGTTTTCGGCAGTATGGCATAGGCTTGGCTGACCTGTGGGGGTTTCACGGGTCGGCTGCCCCGATGGCGCGAAGAGACGCGCTGCGAAAGGACTTCACTTGCTCGTTTTCCCCGCCGTCGTAGCCGAAGCCGTTGTCAGTACCGAGATTCCCGCCGCGACCGTTCAGCAAACGGCCGTGGCCGCGACGGGGCCTGCCCAGGCCGGTGGTGCTACCGTTGCGCCTTCCGTTCCTGCGACCCCGACTGCTGCGTCTACGGCGCAGGTGAGCGTGCCGGCCGCCGCCCCGACGGCGTCTGCCCCGAATGCCGCCACAGCCGAACCCGCAACACCTTCGGTGACGAGTGCACCTGCTGCTCCCCAGGACGGGAGTGCATCGGCAGCGGCGGCCCAAACCCCGGCAACGCCGACGGCATCGACTCCTGTGGCTGGGACTGCGGCTGCGAGTGCCCAACCCGGGAATACCCCGCCCGCGACCAAGACCGGCGGGAAAAACGAAATCGTCGTGTCCGGCAAGAACGGCGCGTCGAAGATCGACCCGCTGATGAGCGTCAACCAGACGACGTACAGGGTCATGGAAAGCGTGGACAAGGCGATCGTCGCTCCGATCGCCAAGGGCTATCGCAAGCAGGTTCCGAGCCCCATCCGTCGCGGCCTGCACAATTTCTTCTTCAACCTGAACGAGCCGGTCAACGCGATCAACTTCGTGCTTCAGCTAAAGCCGTTGAGCGCGCTCAAGACCGTCGGTCGGTTCGGGCTCAATTCGACGATCGGCGTCGGCGGCTTGCTCGACGTCGCCAAGACCAAGCCGTTCAAGCTGCATTACCGTCCCAACGGGCTGGGCAATACGTTCGGTTATTACGGCATCGGACCGGGGGCGTTCCTGTTCCTGCCCGGCATCGGCCCGACCAGCGTTCGCGACCTCATCGGCTCGATCCTCGACCAGGTGGTCGTGCCCTTTGCCGTGGGCAGCCATTTCAACACGCCCTGGTTCGTCATCCCGGCGAACATCGTGCAGGCGCTCGACTATCGCGTGGGCATCGACGAGGATCTCGAAAAGGTCCGCGAAGCGAAGAACCCTTACATCTATTATCGCCAGCTCTATTTCCGTAATCGCTTCGAGGAAATCGAGGCGCTGCACGGGCGCGGGCCGCTGGCGCGCGGGCAGATCGGCATGGCGCCCTTCGCTCATCCGCTCTACCCTGAGCCGACACCGCCCGCACTCGTGCCCGAACCGGCGGGTGCCGCTCCGGCCGTCGTGGCTCCCCCTGCCGCAGGCGCAGCGCCCAGTGGGCCGACCGTCGGGCCGGTCGAAACGCCGCCCGCTTCTCCGCCCGCTCCGCCTCCCCCGGTCTTCGTCGCGCATCCGGTGGTACAGCCGCTTCCCGCCGGGGCCTGATCGCCAAGAAACGCAAGGCCTGATGCCGTCCTGGGCGGGTGCGGGCTCGCCCTGTGGCGGCAAGACATCCTTTCTGACTAATTTCGGTCGATGTCGGGGGACAAGGCCATTGCGGGCACGCGATGGTCATCCCATATCTGGGAAGAGCCCCGCTGCGGCTCGATCCGGATCGACAGGTCATGTCGCGCCGGAAAAGGCGGGCGGGGGAAAGGATACTGACCGAAATGAATCATTACCCCCTGCTGCCGCTTCGCGATATCGTGGTCTTCCCCGGCATGGTCGTGCCCCTCTTCGTAGGGCGCGAAAAGTCGGTGGCCGCGCTTGAAGCTGCCATGGGCGGGTCGAAGGACATCTTCCTGCTCGCCCAGCTCGATCCCGGGATCGACGACCCGGATCACGACGACCTCTATGATACCGGGGTCATCGCCAAGGTTCTGCAATTGCTCAAGCTGCCCGACGGCACCGTTCGCGTGCTTGTCGAAGGGCACCAGCGCGCGCGCCTTGCCGACCTCGCCGCCGAAACCGGCGCGCATGGGGCGATGCTCGTCGCCGGTGTCGAACCGATCGAACCCATCGTCGTGGCCGGTCCTGAAATCTCGGCCATGATGCGTTCGGTCGTCGATCAGTTCGGCGAATATGCCAAGCTGTCGAAGAAGCTGCCCCAGGATGCGGGGGCCCAGCTCGGCGAAATTGACGACGCGGGCAAGCTTGCTGATGCGGTCGCTGCCAACCTTGCCGCCAAAGTGGCCGACAAGCAGGCCGTGCTGTCCGAAAACGATGCGCTCAAGCGGCTGGAAATGGTGCTTTCCTTCATGGAAGGCGAACTTGGCGTGCTTCAGGTCGAGCGCAAGATCCGTGGCCGGGTCAAGCGCCAGATGGAAAAGACCCAGCGCGAATATTACCTCAACGAGCAGTTGAAGGCGATCCAGTCGGAACTGGGCGGCGGCGACGATGGCCATGCCAACGAGATCCAGGAACTGCAGGACAAGATCGACAGCCTCAAGCTGTCGAAGGACGCACGGGCCAAGGCGCTGGCCGAGCTGAAGAAGCTCAAGACCATGCAGCCGATGAGCGCGGAAGCGACCGTCATCCGCAATTACCTCGACGTCCTGCTCGGTCTTCCGTGGGGCAAGCGCAGCAAGCTCAAGAAGGACATCGGCTCGGCGCAGACGATCCTCGATGCGGATCACTATGCGCTCGACAAGGTCAAGGACCGGATCGTCGAATACCTCGCGGTTCAGGCGCGCACGAACAAGCTGAAGGGGCCGATCCTGTGCCTCGTCGGCCCTCCGGGCGTGGGCAAGACCAGCCTCGGCAAGTCGATCGCCAAGGCGACCGGGCGGCAGTTCATCCGCCAGTCGCTGGGCGGCGTGCGCGACGAAGCGGAAATCCGCGGTCACCGGCGTACCTATATCGGCTCGCTGCCGGGCAAGATCGTCACCAATCTGCGCAAGTCGGGGACGATGAACCCGCTGTTCCTGCTCGACGAAATCGACAAGCTGGGACAGGATTTCCGTGGCGATCCGGCGTCGGCCCTGCTCGAGGTGCTCGACCCCGAACAGAACGCGAAGTTCCAGGATCACTACCTCGAACTCGACGTCGATCTGTCGGACGTCATGTTCGTGTGCACCGCGAACAGCCTCAACCTGCCGCAGCCGCTGCTCGACCGCATGGAGATCATCCGGCTCGAAGGCTATACCGAGGACGAGAAGGTCGAGATTGCCGAGCGGCATCTTGTCCGCAAGCAGATCGAGGCCCACGGGCTCAAGGTCGATGAGTTCACGCTGACGCAGCCTGCGTTGCGCGACCTCATCCGCTATTACACCCGTGAAGCGGGTGTGCGTACGCTTGAGCGGGAAATCGCCCGGCTGGCGCGCAAGTCCCTGCGCCGCATCTTGGAAGGCAAGGACAAGGCGATCACGATCACGCCGGAAAACCTTGACGACTTTGCCGGTGTCCGGAAATTCCGCCATGGCGTTTCGGACGAAGAGAACCAGGTCGGTGCAGTCACCGGTCTCGCTTGGACCGAAGTGGGCGGCGAACTGCTGACGATCGAAAGCGTCACGGTTCCGGGCAAGGGCGCGGTGAAGACCACCGGCAAGCTGGGCGAAGTGATGAGCGAGAGCGTCCAGATGGCGTTCAGCTTCGTCAAGGCGCGCAGCCCGGCCTATGGGATCAAGCCTTCGATCTTCCAGCGCAAGGACCTGCACATCCACTTGCCCGAAGGCGCCGTTCCCAAGGATGGCCCGAGTGCGGGGATCGGCATGGTCACTGCCATGGTGTCGACACTGACCGGCATCCCGGTGCGTGCCGATGTGGCGATGACCGGCGAAGTCACGCTGCGCGGTCGCGTGCTGGCGATCGGCGGGCTGAAGGAAAAGCTGCTCGCGGCTCTGCGCGGCGGGATCAAGACCGTCCTCATCCCCGAGGAGAACCGCAAGGATCTGGTCGAGATCCCGGCCAACATCGTCAACGGGCTGGAGATCATTCCGGTGTCCCATGTCGATGAAGTGCTGGCCCGGGCGCTCGTTTCGCGGCCCGAGCCGATCGAATGGACCGAGGCGGACGACCTCGCCAGTCAGCCGGTAGCGCCCGTCCAGACGGGAATCACGCCTCCGACCGCGCATTGATCGCGACCAAGCGATTGACAGGACCGGCAGCTCCCCCAACCGGGGCGAGCTGCCGGTCTCGTTTCATTTGTTATCCGACGCGAAAAAGCTTCGTCCTGTCCCTGCGGCTTGACACCCCCTCCAGAATCGCCCGGATTCCGGGGATAAATGGCGCAATCGAGCCCCTTTAGCCTTTGACATGCGGGGGCTTCTCCGCTCATGTCCGCCGACCTGTCGCATTGATTCCGACGCCAACATATCCTGCAGTAAAGGTAGGGGGTTCACGGTATGAACAAGAACGATCTGATCAGCGCTGTTGCCGACGCAAGCGGCCTGTCGAAGGGTGACGCGACGAAGGCGGTTGAGGCCGTGTTCGATTCGATCACCGGCTCGCTCGCGAAGGGTGACGAAGTGCGTCTGGTCGGTTTCGGGACCTTCTCGGTTGCCAAGCGCAAGGCCTCGACCGGCCGTAACCCGCGCACCGGCGAACCGATGTCGATCAAGGCTTCGGCTCAGCCGAAGTTCAAGGCCGGCAAGGGCCTGAAGGACGCTGTCAACTAAGTCGCTGGCAGGACCGGCGGCGGCTCGACGAGCCAGTCGTCGGGGAGCCGGCAACAAAAAGCGCCGAGCCTTCGGAAAAAAGCGCCGGGTGGGTTTCCCCCCGGCGCTTTTTTGTGTCCCGTTTCCATCTGCGCCGAGCATCGACCCGGGGCCCGTTCCGTGAAGCGGGACCCCGGATGCGCAGGTTCGTATCAGTCGTCGTCGACCCAGCCTGCTTCGTCGGACCAGCTTTCGTCACCCGCGTCGTCTTCGACGGTCTGGCGCGTGGCCACGGCGTAAAGCGCGATGGCGGCAGCGTTCGAGACATTGAGGCTTTCGATCGCGCGCGAGATCGGCAGGCGTGCGACGGAATCGCAATGCTGCAGGACATTGTGCCGCAGCCCTTCGCCTTCGGCACCCAGAACGAGAGCGACCGGCCCCGTGGGGAGGGCCGAGGGGAATTCCGCCTTGCCTTCACCATCAAGAGCGATGCGCCAGTAGCCGGCTTCCGCAATCGATTCGAGTGCGCGGGACAGGTTGACCACCCGGACCCAGGGAACGACTTCCAGAGCGCCCGACGCCGCCTTGGCAAGGGTGCCCGATTCCGGCGGGGCGTGGCGGTCCTGGGTAATCATGGCGGCGACATCGAACGCTGCGCAGGTGCGCAGGATGGCGCCGACATTGTGCGGGTCGGTTACCTGGTCGAGGATGACCAGCGTGCGCCCTTCGGCCTCGTCGAGAACTTCATCGAGCGCGATGTCTTCGAGCGGGCTGCAATCGAGCACCAGCCCCTGGTGCGGGGCATCGCGGGCGACGAGGCGGGCAAGGTCGGCGGCCTGCGCATATTCGACCGGCAGGGAGCTGGGCAGTTCGGCCTCGTGGTCGTCGAGCATGGCCTGGATCGCCTCGCGCGTGCCCCACAGCTTCTTGGCCGTGCGTGCCGGATTGGTCAGCGCCGCTTCGACTGCATGACGACCCCACAACCGGGTCGCGCCGCCGCTGCCGCGCCCCGACCCGCGTCCTCCGCTCTGAATTCGTCCTTCACGCCCGCGCAAGGCGCCTTTGCGGCGCCCGCCATCGCGGTTTTGCGGGGAACGGTCGTCGGTCGGGCGATGCGGCGGAGCCATGGGCGATGTCTTTCGTGTGGATAGTTGTGAAAAAATCCTGCGCCCTGTGCCAGTAGCCCCATTGACAGGCAAGCCTTGCTTCGCCAAAGGGGCGCCTCACTCGGCCGGTAACGCCGCTTTTCGAAAGAAACGCGGCAGCACGCAGGCTCTCCCGGAAGGGGGCCGGCACCGGCAAATCTGGTGTGGACAGGTGGCCGAGTGGTTAAAGGCAGCAGACTGTAAATCTGCCCGCGCAAGCGTACGCTAGTTCGAATCTAGCCCTGTCCACCACCGACTCCCCTAAGGCTTTGAAAGCAGGGGAAATCGCTGAAATCGAAGGCTTTCAGAACCGCTCAGGTCCAAAAGAGCGGTCCAAATGGCATTGAGAATGGTTCGACTCACTCGCTCCTTATCCGGGCGCTGGGCTGCCCGAAAAGTTATCCCCGCAGACGTGAGAGAAGCCTACGGGCAAGGCGAGGCCAAGCGCACTTGGGACGCCGGATTGACCGAGGGGCAGGCCAAGGCCGCGATGGCGGCATGGTTGGCCGAGATCGAGAACCGCATTGCCGCATTGCGCGCTGTAGCCAAGCCCGCCGACACGCTCCCCGCTCTTGATCTGTCGCAGCGCGAATGCCGCGCGTTGGCAGGCCTGTGGTATGAAGACCTCAAGGCCCGCTACGAGGCCAACCCCGGCGATGCCGAAGGGTGGAGGATCGCTCAGGAGGAGGTGATCCCAGAAGAGACCGCCGCGACCTATCACCTGACCGCCGAGGAGGCCGAGGGGTTGCCGCTGCGGGTTTCGCCCTGGCTAAAGCGGGAGGCTGTCGCGCTTCTGGCCTGCAAAGGCCTACGGTTGACCGATGGGGCCACCGACAGGCTGCATCAGGACATGGCGTCCCTGTGGTTGCGCTTTGCCGACCTGATGGTGCAGCGGGCGCAAGGGGATTGGTCGCCTGATCCTCTGCCTCGGACCTTGCCTGCATGGCAGGAGCCCGCTGCTAAGGCCCCCAAAGAGGAGGCGAAGGGGCCGACCATCACCGAATTGTTCGACGCCTATGTGAGGGAGCGTCAGCCCAAGGAGCGGACCTCTGTGCAGTGGCGGCGCTATATCGGCAGGCTGGAACGCTTCCTTGGGCACGATGACGCCAGCCGGATCACCAAGGCGGACATTGTGCGGTTCAAGGATCACCTGCTGACGGTCCCCAGTAAGGCCACCGGGAAGACCTTGGACGCGAACACCGTGCGCAACGCCTACCTTGCAGCGGCCAAGGCTGTCTTTCAGGCGGCTGTCGATAATGGGCGGTTGCCGTCTAATCCTGTGGCTGATGTGAAGGTGCGCGCGCCCAAGAAGGCCCGCTTGCGAGACCCCAGCCTGACCGATGACGAGGCCCATTTGATCCTGTCGGCTGCCCTTTCGGTGACGTATAGCCAACCGCCCCATCCTGCCGAGTATGCGCGCCGCTGGGTGCCGTGGATTTGCGCTTACACAGGGGCGCGGGTCAGTGAGATAACCCAGCTTCGCAAGTGCGATGTCGTGGAGCGGGAGGGCGTCTGGGCCATCCACATCACCCCGGAGGCGGGCAGCGTGAAGACCGAGGAGGCCCGTTGGGTGCCGCTGCATTCTCACCTGATCGAACAGGGCTTTGTTGCCTTTGTGCAGGCGAGCCGGGAAGGGCCGTTGTTCTATGTCCCCCGCAAGGAGGAAAAGCCGGGGCAGCCGCCCGCGTATAAGCGGACAGGGGAGCGGCTGGCCGCATGGGTGCGAGAGATCGGAGTGACTGACCCCGCTGTGCAGCCGAACCATGGATGGCGGCACAGGTTCAAGACCGTTGGCCGGGGACGATTGGACGCTGAGGCCCGTGACAGGATCGCCGGTCACAAGCCAAGGACCGAGGGCGAGGCATACGGCACATGGACTCTCAGGAGTCTTTCTGAGCAGGTCGAGAAACTGCCCCGGTATGACCTGCCAGCCGGACAAGGGGTGCGCTCCGGGGAGTCCTGAGGGGAATCTGTGGGGCCTTCCCGTCGTCGCCACCACCAACGGCACCACCGCCACCATCCGCACGGCCCTGATCGACAACGAGCCGTGGTTCGTGGCGGTCGATGTGTGCCGTGCCTTGGGCATGGCCATCAACATCCCCGCCACCTACGCCAATCGCGGCTTCTTTTCGGACGAGGAATACCGCTTGCTCCAACGGGAAGACCTCACTCGGTGTGAGGGCTTGGTCGAGACGCTAGACCCTCGCGTTTTTCGCCTCGGTCTCCTGTCGGAGTCCGGCCTCTACAAGCTCATCATGCGGTCGGACAAGAAGGAGGCCCTGGAGTTCCAGCACTGGATCGCTTCGGAAGTCCTGCCGAGCATTCGGAAGACCGGCAAGTATGCGCTGGCCTTGCCTGTCAGGACTCGCCAGATTCGCCCTGAGAGCCAATGCAGTCTCTCCGCTGGGTATGTAGCCAGCCGACTTGATCGGCGTTCTACGGGCTTCCTAGGGCCTTTCCGGGACGCTGGGGTGGCTTGTGTATAATTGCCAGCAATATCAATGACTGGAAAAGTGAGAACCTTTAGGAGGGAGGGCCGGGTCAGTCCCACTATAGGTAAACTTTAAGTCCCACTTTCAGTTACCTTCAGGTTCCCTGTCGGTGGGCTTGCTGGTCTGCCTTGGGTGCCTGTCCTCTATCGCC
>NZ_GL876931.1:344582-345673 GCF_000192575.1 Novosphingobium nitrogenifigens DSM 19370
CTCCGCTACACAGGCCATTGCTTCAACCGCGCTCATGCGCAACAAAGCTGCTGACCTCTAATCCCAGTTGGCGGAAAGCTGGGGGCCACGTCATACGTGTTCGCACTTACTCGGTGGTAACAATGCTCGAGGCTGTCGTTTTTGCAGGGCAAACCAAGGCGGATGGCTGGAAAATTGATCGTGATGGCAGGGAGGTTGGGCCTGCATTCTTTGGTGCGCCTCGGCGGGAAGGGCATCGTGAAAATCTCCGTCGACGTTTGCTTGACGGAGGTGGCGAAGCATTTTCCGATCGAGAGATTTTGGAAAGTCTGCTCATCACTGTAATCCCGCGGGTGGATGTGAAGCCGCTCGTCGGTGCGCTGCTCCAGCGATTTGGTTCGCTTGGTGGCGTATTTAATGCTTCGCCTCGATCTCTGATGGCGATCCCGGGGATAAGGGGGCCGGTGGCGGCCGCTCTGAGGCTGCCGGGAGTTGTAGCGGGCCTCCTCTCGCAGACTTGCGTTCCTGAAAAGCCTATTCTTTCGAGCTGGAAGGCTCTTATCGATTACGTAAAGGTCGGGGCGGCCTTGGCGAATGGCGAGGGATTGCGAGTGCTTTACCTTGACACTCACAATCGGCTGTTGCTTGATCGGATCATTGATGCCGGGAGTGGCGAAAATGTGTTCTCGATCAGGGATGTCATTGGTAATGCAATGACCCTTGGGGCGGCAGCACTTCTCTTCGTTCGCAACGCCTCTGACGCTCAGGTTGAGCCGGAGCCAGTTGAGGTTTCATTCGCCCGGAAGGTTGCCGAGGCTGGGCGTCACCTCGGCATTATCGTGCATGACTACATTTTGATCGGTGAGAAGGAGTGCGTCTCCCTCAAATCTATTGGGCTTATCTAGCGCTTGCTGGGAATGCCTGTGGCTGTTCGGCGTCAGCACCTATGGCCCAGAAATGGGGTTGCGGATAATGGAGGGATTGGGTCTCGTCGTAGTGACGTAAGGAACGCAGATGAGACCCAATCCCTCCAGCCCAAAATCGGCTGCCAAGCCCACCAAGAAGCCTGCCGAGGCGGTGGTGAAGGATATTCGGCGGGCTACGCGCCGTCA
>NZ_GL876932.1:0-5710 GCF_000192575.1 Novosphingobium nitrogenifigens DSM 19370
GCCTCCAGCGCCGACCGGCCCGACGACACCGAGCCAGATTTCGTTCGACCGATTTTCGCGCAAGATATCTTGGGCATTCTGGGAATCATCATTAGCGCCCACTGCGCTCGCTCCGGTGAACGGCTTTGCTGCTGATTGAACCATGAATTCCCTTGCTCTGTCCTTGCTCGCCTAGCGCATCCTTGGCACGCTCAAAAGATACCCTTTTTCGTTCAGGTGTGAAAACTCGCTCAGATTTTCGCCAATGCAGCCAAGGACGATTCCAGCCCGACTGGTGAATCGCTTCGGTTTTTTGCAGGTTTCATGCATTTGAGTCGTCGATGAATGAACGCCCGCTTTCGACGATCGCAAAGAGCCTCTGAACGGCGCCTTTGACGGCGTCTGCAACCAGATGCTCCAACACACCCCAGCTACCGGTTTCGGCATGAGCTGACGTTCGTAGTGCCTGCTGGGAGCGTCCGAATGTGGTCGAAAGCTGACGGCCTGAGGGCGGGAATGGAAGAGGGGAGAGGTCTTGCCGGTTGTGCAATTCCTTCCCCCTTCCATGTTTTGGTCAGTCCGAGCCGAACAGGTCGCGGGTGAAGACTTTGTCCTTCACGTCTTCGAGTGCGGGGGCCATGCGGTTGGCGAGGATGACGTCGCATTCGGATTTGAAGGTGTCGAGGTCGCGGACGACTTTCGAGCCGAAGAAGTCGTCTTCGGTCATCACCGGTTCGTAGATTTCGACCGCGATACCCTTGGCCTTGATCCGCTTCATGATCCCCTGGATCGAGGACTGGCGGAAATTGTCCGAGCCGGCTTTCATCACGAGGCGATAGACGCCGACTTTGGCGGGCTGTTTCGAGATGATGAGATCGGCAAGGAAATCCTTGCGCGTGCGGTTGGCGTCAACGATCGCGCGGATGAGGTTCTGGGGAACTTCGGAATAATTGGCCAGAAGCTGCTTGGTATCCTTGGGCAGGCAATAGCCGCCATAACCAAAGCTGGGATTGTTGTAGTGCTTGCCGATCCGCGGATCGAGGCCGACGCCTTCGATGATCTGGCGCGTGTCCATGCCGCCCGCGATCGCATAGCTGTCGAGTTCGTTGAAGAACGCGACCCGCATGGCGAGATAGGTATTGGCGAAAAGCTTGATCGCCTCGGCTTCACGCGAATCCGTGAAGAGGACCGCGACGTCCTTTTCGACCGCACCCTGCAACAGCAAGTCGGCGAAAATGCGCGCGCGTTCCGAACGTTCGCCAACGATAATGCGCGAGGGGTGAAGATTGTCGTAGAGCGCGCGCCCTTCGCGCAGGAACTCGGGGCTGAAAATAACCTGTTCGGTTCCGAGTCGCTGGCGCACGTCGTCGACGAACCCGACCGGGATGGTCGATTTGATCACGATCGTTGCCGCAGGATTGATCCGCGTGGCCGTTTCGATGACTGCTTCGACCGACGAGGTGTCGAACTTGTTGGTGTCGACGTCGTAGTTGGTCGGCGTTGCCACGATCACGTAATCGGCCCCGGTCAGGGCCTGTTCTGGATCGAGCGTTGCGGAGAGATGCAGTTCTTTTGTCGCGAGAAAATTCTCGAGCTCGACATCGACAATCGGCGATTTGCGCTCATTGATCATCTCGACCCGGTCGGGTGAAATGTCGACGGCAACCACGTCGTTGTGTTGAGCCAAAAGGACTGCATTGGAAAGGCCGACATATCCGAGCCCGAAAACAGCGATTTTCATCTTACCGGCACTCACGCTGTTTGATGATCATCTCGGCACACTCCCAATCCCTTGTATAGGCACTTCCGCTTATCAGCTATCGCGTAACGCCGCGTCAACGGAATTATGCTGCACTTGCACAGCCTCCGCGATCCCCGGAACTGTCCCGATGGCGGACGGCGAATGAACAATCCCTGTCACAATCGCCGATTAACGGAGCGCACAGTCAGCGTCCCGAGAGCGACGTCGATGAATTTCGGAATGACGGGCGCGCACATTTCAGGGATCGACGATGCGAGGGATCGACAGGGAAAGGACGCGTTGGTTTCTGCGCAACATCTTGCCCCACGAACCTGCGTTGCGGAACTGGCTGTCCCGGCGGCAACCGGTGGGGCTCGAAATCGACGACATTATCCAGGAATCCTATGCCGTTCTTGCCGATATGGAGTCGGTCGAGGCGATCCGTCATCCGCGCGCCTATCTGTTTCAGGTCGCTCGATCGGTGATCGTTCGCCACGTCAAGCGAGCCCGGGTGGTTCCGATCCATGCGGTCGAGGACATCTCGCAATTCGATCGGGCGGACGCAGCCTCATCCCCCGAACAAGTGGCGATCGACCGCGATCAACTGGGCCGATTGGCAAAGGCGATCGGGGCCATGCCGCCCAAGACACAGCAAGCGTTCGTCCTGCGCCGGGTGGAGGGACTGTCCCAACGCGAGATTTCGACGCGCATGGCCATTTCGGAAAATACCGTCGAAAAACATATCTCGCGCGGCTTGCGTTTTCTCGGCGATTGGTTTGGCCATGGCGGAAAAGCTGTGCCAGAGACCTCTATGGAACAGGAATTGGAGATCAGCACCCTAGATGGCGGACGTAGAAACCAGTCGACACATTGAAGAGAAGGCTGCCGACTGGGTTGCCCGGCTCGACCGGGGACCGCTTTCCGAGGCTGATTCCGCTGCACTTGAACGCTGGCTCGATGGGGACCCCCGTCGCCGGGGCGCATTCCTGCGCGCCAATGCCCTGTCGATGATGAGCGAGTCCGGGCAGGCGCTCGGCCCGGATTTCACGCCCCAGGCTTTCGCCACGCCCAATCCGCTCCGCCATCGTGGAATGACCCGGCGCAAATGGCTGAGCGGGGCTGGGGGCGCGGTTGCCGCCTCCCTGATCGCGCTGGGCGTCAGTGCCCCGGCGGGTGCGATCACTACCGGCCTTGGCGAAGTGCGTCTGGTCACGCTCGAAGACGGCTCCACCGTCATGCTCAACAGCCAGACGAGCGTGAAAGTCGGCTACACCCGCAACGAGCGGCGTGTGCATCTGCTTTATGGCGAGGCCTATTTCACGATCGTGAGCGATCCGCATCGCGCATTCCTGGTCGAGGTCGCCGACGCGCGGCTGTCCGCGTCACGGGCGGGGTTCGGGGTGCGCAAACTTGACGGTTTGCCCGTCGACGTGCTGGTCAATCAGGGCAGTGTCGCGCTGGGGCGGGTCGGGAGCCCGAAGCCGCTGGTGCTGGGCGCCAATACTCGCATAACCTTGCCGCAGGCCGATGGCGCCTTGCCCGTTCCGCAACTGGTGACGGGCGATCTCGTCACGCGCGAACTGGCCTGGCGCGAAGGCAAGATCGCCTTCGAAGGCGAACGGCTGGATCAGGCCGCAGCCCAGTTCGCCCGCTATAGCCGCACCCGCATCGAGATCCGCGATCCCGATCTGGCGAGCGAACCGGTGACGGGGCTGTTTTCGGCGGGCGATCCGGTGGGGTTCAGCCGCGCCGTCGCCGCGATTTTCGACGCGCGGGTGGAGCAGCAGGCGGATCGGGTCATCCTGTCCCGGCGGACCAACCGCACATAAAAATGCAAATCCGATAAAAATTCGCGAAGGCCGATGGCGGAAACCACCGGCCCAAATCTCTCTGTTCCCGAATTTGTCGCGGTTGCCGCGGACAAAAAGGGGCCAGAAATGTTTTTCCGTCGTTCGATCCTTTCCAGCACCGCGATCTGCGCGCTGCTGGCCATTGCCACACCTGCCTACGCCCAGGCGCGCGCGTTCGATATTCCCGCGCAATCGGCGGTAAAGGCCATTCCCGAACTGGCGCGGCAGGGGCAGATCCAGATCCTCGCATCCGCGCGCGATCTCGCCCAGGTACGCACGCCGTCGATCAAGGGGACGATGGACGCACGGATCGCCTTGCGCCGATTGATCGCGGGCACGCCGCTGCACGTCGTCAGCGATGACGGGCAGACGATCACGTTGCGATCCGATCGCGCACCGGGAGCAGGGGGCTCTCACAATGCGCGGACCGGGGCTTTGCGCGGCCGTGTCCTGAACAGCGCCACCGGACAATATCTGCGCAATGCCGAAGTGCGGGTACAGGGCACCGACATCGTCGCCTATACCGGCGACGACGGCAGTTTCCTTATTCCCAATGCGCCGCAGGGCGAAGTCACCGTCGTTGTCCGCTATACCGGGTTGCAGGACGAAAGCACGGTCACGATGGTCGGGGCAGGGCGCTCGGCCGCGCTCGACATCAAGATGATGCCGCTGTCCTTCGACAATGCGCACGGCAGCGACCACAATGCCATCACGGTCGTCGGGACACGATCGGGACAGGCTGCCGCGTTGATGAAGCGACGCTCGGCCATCAATGCGGTCAATGCCGTCGACGCGGACAATTTCGGCGCGTTGACGATGGGCGACGTCGGCGAATTCCTGAAAAACATGCCGGGGATTTCGCTCGACTATGTCGAAGTCGACACCAGTGCAGTGCGCATCGGCGGTCTCGATCCCAAATATTCGATCTTCACCATGGACGGCGCCCGCATGGCCACCGCGACATCCAACAACAATGCGGGCCGCCAGAATTCGTTCGAACAGATGTCGATCACCGGCATTTCGCGGATTGAACTCAACAATACCCTGACCGCGGGCATGGATGCCGACGCGCCGGGCGGCAGCGTCAATCTGGTCAGCAAATATGCGTTCGAGCGCAAGAAACGCCTGTTGCAATTGCAGGTCGGCGGGATCGGAACGTCCGATTCCAGCTTTGCGGGTAAATACATGCCCGACGACAAGAAACACGCGACGATCTATCCCTCGGGGCAGATCAGCTTTGCGGACGTTTTCCTCGGCGGGAAACTGGGCGTCGCGATCAACGGCAGCTACAATGCCAATTTCGTGGAACAGGACCGGGTGCAGACCGATTGGTCCTATCTCCCCAACGGAACGGTGCTGCCCTATCAGGTGATGTGGCGTCCAGGTCCGAAATTCACGCACCGCGAAGCCGTCAACGGGGCGATCGATTACAAGTTTTCGGACAAGTTGAGCTTTGCCCTGCGCGGAAGTTATTCGTTCTATGACGTCGAATATTTCAACCAGTATACCTATCTCGTCTTTGGAACTTCGGGAAAAAGTTATGCCACGGCGGATTCGACCCCGACGCATATCGTCGTCAATGCCAATGGGACCGGAACCTATGTCTCGTCGCAATATTCCCACCGCTATGCCGGAACGCCCTCGGCAATCGTGACGCCCAAGCTGGAATTCAAATCGGGCACATGGAGCGCGGTGCTGCGCGGCGCCTATTCGAGTTCGGAATACAATTTCCGCGACGGCAGCCACGGCTTTTTCCAGCGCGACGATACCCGCGTATCGGGCATCGGTTTCACGCTCGATCGCGCGTCATCGGAATCGCCGTCCTATACCCTTGCCCAGACGTCGGGGCCTTCGTGGAGCGATCCCAACAATTGGGCCGCCGTCAGCAACAGCGTGCGCACGGCCGAATCCAATGCCGTCAATCATCAGTACGGCGGCAATCTCGATATCCGCAAACAGCTCGATTTCGGGATTGTCCATGCCTCGGTCCTTGCCGGTGGGAGCATCCGCACCAACGAGTGGTTCACCAACGAAGGATCCTATCAGCTATATAACTATACCGGGACCACCGCGATCGGCGGATTGCCCAATACCCAGAACTACAAGTTCGGGATCGGCGGTTTCGATGCCGGAAACCTGA
>NZ_GL876932.1:6821-124349 GCF_000192575.1 Novosphingobium nitrogenifigens DSM 19370
GACTCTGAATGCGCAGAACTGGCGCGCGGACAACAATTACGCGACCTGGACCCTGTTTCAGCAGCACCCGGAATATTTCACAGCCGACACGGTCGGGAACCTGCAACGGCGCTATCTCAACGATCACCGTATCCGGGAAACGGTCGCGGCAGGATATCTGGAAGCCCAGGCACAGATCAACCGGCTGAAATTTGACATCGGCCTGCGGTATGAAGGGACACGCGAAGGCGCTCTGGTCGCCCAACCGCATTCGGCACAGGAAATGGCCGCGACCGGTCTGACCGCCGGAACGGTCGACTATGTCAATTACCAGTACAATTACGGCCGCCAACTCTGGAAAACCGGCAGCTATGGCGACTGGTTCCTGAGCGGTGGGGTGAAATACGATCTCAACCGCCATCTCGTCGCCCAATTCGCGTTCAGCCAGGCGATTTTGCGGCCCGACTACGGCAATCTGGGCGGGGCGATCTCGATCAACGAAAGCTCACAGACCGTCACCGTTCCCAACCCGCTGCTGAAACCCGAACATTCGACCAAGTACTATCTCAGCCTGCAATACTACCTCGAACCGTCGGGGATCGTGGCAGCTTCGGCCTATCGCCTCGACGTCAAGGACATGCAGGTGACAGGCATCTCGGTCGGCCCCGAAAGCGTGGGCTATGGCCCGAACGATTACGCCGGATATACTTATGTCAGCACGATCAACCAGCCCGGCGTCAGCACCACCAACGGCGTGACGCTCGAATACGACCAGCAGATGACGTTCCTGCCCGGCGTACTCAAAGGACTGGGCTTGCGTGGATCGTTCAACTGGGTCGATCCCGACAGCGTGCGCGTCAATCTCCCGATCTATTCGGCGAACTGGGGCGTGCGGTATGGGCGCGGTCCGATCGACGTGCAACTGACCGGGAATTTCCAGTCGAGCTATCGCACTAGCGCGCTCAGCAATACGCCGACGACGCCCGCGAACGGCATTCTCTATCATGCCGATCGTACGCTCTGGAATGTCAGTGCGACCTACAAAATCTCGAAGACGTTCGCGTTCCAGATCGCCGGACGGAACATCTTCAACGCGCCCGACATCGTCTATTCCAACGTGCGCAGCCGGGTTCAGCTTTACAGCGTCTATGGCTCGATGTGGAACGTCGCGCTCAAGGCGACGTTCTGAACCGTTCTCCCAGCCTCAGCATTTCCCAGGATCATCATGATATGGCGTTGAAAATCGATCGTCGCACTCTCGTTCTTGGCGGCAGTCTCGGGCTCGGAGCCTTGCTTGTCGCGCCCGGGATCGGCCTTGCGCAGGTCATGGCGGCCAAGGGCTTTACCCACAGTGTCGCCAGCGGCGAACCTGGCCCGGATTCGATGTTGCTGTGGACGCGCTATGTCCCTGCCGGGGGAGAAGACACCATCCGTCTGGATGTCGAACTGGCGCTCGATCCCGATTTCGCCGGGGTCGTGGCGGGCGGTTGTTTCCGTACCGGAGCCTATCGCGACTGGACCGCGAAAGTGACCGTGGACGGGCTCAAACCCGGCACGGTCTACTGGTACCGCTTCATCGCCCCGGACGGATCGAAATCGCCGGTCGGACGGACCAGGACTTTGCCGGAAGGCGCGGTGGATCGTTTCGGGCTGGCGGTCTTTTCCTGTTCCAACGTTCCGGTCGGCTGGTTCAATGCCTATGGCCATGCCGCCGCCCGTTCGGATCTCGATCTGTGGATGCATGTCGGCGACTATATCTATGAATACGGTCCTGCAGGTGGCCATGACGCGGCTTTGGCCGAGCGCCTGCACCAACCCGACCACGAAATCCTTTCGATTGCCGACTATCGCATGCGCTATGCCTGTTACCGGGCAGATCCCGACTTGCAACGGCTGCACCAGATGGCGCCGATGATCGCGATGTGGGACGATCATGAATCGGCCAACGACAGCTGGGAAGGTGGCGCCCAGAACCATCAACCGGACAGCGAAGGCGACTGGAACCTGCGCCGCGCGGCTGCGATGCAGGTCTATCGCGAATGGATGCCGGTTTCGGACGAGCCATGGAAAGCCTATCAGGTGGGCACTCTGGCGACGCTTTATCGGACCGAATCCCGCCTGCTTGCGCGGACCCGCCAACTCGACATGAAACCCGCCTATGACGCGGCCGACCCCGATGCCGCGCTCAAGGCCTTCCGCGACAGTGTGTGGACCGACCCGTCCGACACCATGCTCGGCAGCACGCAGGAAAGTTGGCTTGCCCACGCGATGAAGGCCAATGCGCATGGCGGGGGTTGGCAAATGGTCGGCATGGGCACGATCCTTGGCCGGACGGTCATGCCTGCCGATGCGGTAAGCTGGTTGCGTCCCGGCGCCGGCGCGCATCAGATCCAGAGCACCCGCAACAGCGTGCGCGCGGCAAAACTCGGGTTGCCGATGTGGATGGATCGCTGGGACGGTTATCCCGCAGCCCGTTCGCGCCTGTTGAAATCGGCACAGCAGGCCGACGCAGATCTCGTCATGCTGTCGGGCGACAGCCACAACGCCTGGGCCTTTGCCTTGCGTGAAGACGGCCGTCCTGCCGGTGTCGAATTTGCCGGGCACAGTGTCAGCTCGCATGGCCTCGAAAGTGGTTTTGCCGCCGATCCGAACGTCGTTGCACGCGGATTCGTCGCGGCCAATCCCGAAATGCAATGGGCCGATACCAGTCGGCGCGGATACATGATGATCGACATCACTGCCCAGCGCGTGATGGGCGAATGGCTGTTCATGGACACGGTCGCCACGCGCAGCTTGGCCTTGTCAGGCCTTCACCGCATGACGGTGGAGCGCGGACGACGCGCTTTTACCGTGTGACGGTTGAAATCGGACGGCGACGGGCTTGTATCGCCGCCGTCCGAGGACGCCACATCGCGTGGGGATCGTGGCAAGAGCAACGCGATGAAGCCCCACACGGCCAGGGTAATACGATCTCCTGAATATCTATCTGCCGTTAAAAGAGAGATCATGGTGATTTATATCATGATGTTGTTGAAATAGCAGGCATTTGCGTATCGTTTCACCGGAAACAACTATCCGCATGTTTCGGGTGCGATATCGCCGAGTGAGGCGGCACTGCGATGGTGCGTCGCAGGGGAAAGCAGGGCATAGACCGCCCCCCCGACAAGGAACCCGACGAACCAGGCATATGGATAAAGCGCGGTCAGGCTTGCAGGAATGGCCGAAGCAGTCGACGGGGCGACGGCGGCGATGAAGCCCGGCAGGCTGGGCGCGACACCGGCGGCAAGGGCGGCCAGTGCGGCAGGATTGACGCCGCCGCGATAGGCATAGATGCCCCGTTCGTCGTACAGGGCCTGCGCATCGAGGCGCCCGCGACGAACGAACCAGTAATCGACAAGGATGATGCTGCCGACCGGACCGAGCAGGGCCGAATAGCCGATGAGCCAGGTGAAGATGTAGCCCGAACTCGTCGCCACCAGTTTCCACGGCATGATCGCGACGCCGATCACGGCGGTGATCATCGCGCCGCTTCGATAGCTGACATGACGGGGCCAGATCGCCGAAAAGTCATAGGCCGGTCCGACAAGATTGGCGGCGATGTTGCACGAAACCGTGTCGATCGAAATGACCAGCAGGCCGAGCAGGACCGGCCACCCTGTCATGCGGTCGGCGAGCACGAGCGGGTCGTGGATCGCCACGCCATAGACCGTCATCGTGGCAAATCCGGTGACGATGCTGACCAGCCCGAGCAGGGCCATCGGGATCGGCAGGCCGAGCGCCTGCCCCACCATCTGATCGCGCTGCGACCGGGCGAACCGGGTGAAATCGGGAATGTTGAGCGAAAGCGTGGCCCAGAACCCGACCATGGCAGTGACGGCGGGAAAGAACTGCGCCGCAGAGGAACTGCCCCCGGCATGGACGATCCGCGAATAGGCCGCGCTCATCCCGCCCAGGCGGTCGATGGCCCAGACGAACAGGGCGATCAGCAAGGCAACCTTGACCGGCGCGGTCCATGTCTCGAACCGCCGCACGGCGCGCATGCCCTTGGTCACGACGAAAAGCTGCAAGGCCCAGAACAGCAGGAACGCGCCAAGCTCGATCCCGGAAATGCCGACGACGGGCAGGGGCGCGCCGTGCAAGGGCCCCAGTCCGATGCGCCGCCCGAGCGCGAGGAGCGTGTTTCCCCCCACCCATGTCTGGATCCCGTACCAGCCACAGGCGACGATCGCGCGCGAAAACGCGGCGATCTTGGCGCCCCCGGTGCCGAACGACGCTCGGGCCAGCACGGCAAAGGGAATGCCATAGCGCGCGCCCGCATGGCCGATCAGCGCCATGGGGACGAGAATGATGACATTGCCCAAGAGGATGGCCCCGATCGCCGCCAGCGGCGACAGGCCCTGTTCCATCAATCCGCCTGCCAGAAGGTAGGCGGGAATGCAGATCACCATGCCCAGCCAGAGGAAGGTGAAATGCTCCCAGACCCAGTCCCGCTCGCCCGGAGGCGAAGGAAGCAGGTCTTCATTGCCGAGATTGGACGTGGTCTCCATGGTCGGGCCTTGTTCCTGCATCATGCGTCCGGCAGCGTCGCCAGCCAGTCGAGGACGGCGCGGTTGAACGCCTCGGGACAAGTGATGTTGCAGGCATGCCCGCCCCACGGCATCCGCGCGAGCGTCGCATGGGGCAGCCCCCGCATCAGCACCTCCGAACAGGCCGAGGGCACCAGCATGTCATCGTCCGCCGCCACCACCAGCGTCGGCGTCGCGATCGTGGGGAGATCGTCGAGAATGTCGAAATTGAGCAGGGCATGGGCGCGGCGGCGCAAGGTTGCCTCGCCCTGAAACTCGGCGACCTGTTTGGGCAATTGGGCGTCGAGGTCCGCGTCGTGGCTCGATACCCAGACCGGCGGGAACAGGAACACCGGCTGCGCGCGGAGATAGGCTTCCGGCCCGCCCGCTTCGAGCACGGCCATGCGCATGGCGATGCAGCGGCGGAAATGCGCGTCCGTCCGCGCCCATCCGTTGACCGAGACGATCCCCGACAGGCGCTCTGGCGCGCGGCGAGCGAGGGCAAGCGCGGCAATGGCTCCGGCGGCGTGACCGACCACTACCGCCTTGTCGAGGCCGATTTCGTCCATCAGGCGCTCGATATCCTCGCCCAATCCGTCGGCGAGCAACCCGTCGCGCGTCTCCGGCTCGCTGTGGCCGGTACCGCGATGGTCATAGAGGAAAATCCGCGCCTTTTGCCCGAGCGCCTCGATATGCGGTTTCCAATAGGCGCCGTGTCCACCCAGCCCCGCCGACAGGATCAGCGCGGGGCCTTCCTTGGCGCCATGGGCTTCCCAATAAAGCCCGGACGGTCCGGTCATGCCGCGCTCTCCGCCGCGATGCACGCGATCGAGGCGATTTCGACAAGGCATTCGGGCTTTACCAGCGTGCACTGGATGCAATAGCGCGCCGGTTTGTTGCCGGGGAAATATTCGGCATAGACCGCGTTTACCACCGCATAGTCGGCCCAGTCGCGCACGAAGATGTGATTGAACGTGACGTCGACCATGGTCGCCCCGGCCGCTTCGAGCGTGATGCGGATGGCTTCGAGAACGTGGCGTGCCTGAGCCGCCGCGTCGCCGGGGTAAAGCACCACGCCGCCTTCGGCCAGAGCCAGCATACCCGACACGAAAACCATGCCGTTGGCCTTGGTCCCGGCCGAATAGGGAGCGATGGGGGTGGGGAACTGCGGCGGATTGATCGGTTCAAAGGGCATTGGTGGTTTCCTTTTCGGCCGATGCGTCCAGCGCCCCGACCCAGTCGCAGAAAGCATCGACGGTCGAGACCCAGCCGAAGAACTTCTCGATGTTGTAGATGCTGGCGCGCTGGATGAATTCCTCGCCCAGTTGATGGGTCGCATCTTCCAGCATCACTCCAAAGTATTCGAGGTGGAACCCGTCGCGCAGCGTGGATTCGACGCAGACATTGGTGGCGATGCCGACGAAAACGAGCGTGCGGATGCCGCGCGAGCGCAGGACGCTGTCGAGCTGCGAATTGAAAAAGGCGCTGTAGCGGGGCTTGGCCACGCGAATGTCGCCTTCGCGCGGTTTCAGCGCATCGACGATGTCATAGTCCCAGGTCCCGCGGGCCAGCAGCTTGCCCGAGAGTTCGGGGCGCTGGCGCATGGCCTTGAGCGCGTTGGACTTGTGCCAATTGGGTGATCCCGGACCGCCCGCCTCGACATAGTCGGGGTCCCATCCGTTTTGCAGATAGACGATCTGGATGCCCGAGGCCCGCGCGGTGTCGAGCACTTTGGCAATCCGGGTAATCGTCTGGGCCGCGCCCGAAATGTCGAAGCCCGCCAGATCGACATAGCCGCCGAGCGAGGCATAGGCGTTCTGCATGTCGATCACGATGACGGCCGTGGTTGCCGGATCGACGGCAAGCGGTTCGGGCCGGGCGGGAAGGGGGGGGATCTGGGTCATGGCGAACCTTTTTCAGCTTTTGTCGAAAGAGGGAGAGAAGATCATTCCATCACATTGATCCGGAACACGTTTCCTTCCGGATCGAGCAGGACGGACTGGTACCACCCGTAATAGGTTTCATAAGGCGGCTTCACGAGCGTGGCCCCTTCGCCGACGGCAGCGGCGGTGCGTTCCTCGACCGCGGCGCGGTCCGCCACATCGATGTTGAGCAGGAACTTGACCCCGCTCGCCGGGGCATAGGCATCGAGTTGCAACAGGCCATAGGCGTCGAGCGCGTTGAAACCGATGTTGCTCTGTCCGGTGGCGAGTCCGATGAAAATGGGCGAGCGGATTTCGGGAATTTCGGCAAAATCGAACACCCGGCGATAGAACCCGCTCAACCCTTCGATATCGGCGGCAAAGACATTCACATAGGACAGCGTCGCGCTCATGCGGCGGTCTCCCCAAGGATCGTCTCGGCCCCGTCCTTGGTTCCGCCAAGGGTCGTCTGCTGCACGAATTTGGCCGTCAGGTGATCGCCTGACGTGATCGGCGGATACCTCGCGGGCTGGTCCGGGCTTTGGCAACTGTCGAGACAGGAGACCACCGCGTCGTAATTGGGCTGATAGAAATAGACGAGCGACACGCGCGACGCCTGATCGGCTAGATCACGCGGCGGATTGACCACGCGGTGAAGCGTCGAGATCCACTTGTCGTTGGTCCATTGCATCATCAGGTCGCCGATATTGACGACGAACGTGCCCGGAATGGCCGGAACATCGACCCAGTTACCTTCCCGGTTGCAGACCTGAAGGCTGCCGGGCACGTTTTCCTGACGCAGGATGGTGAGCGCGCCATAATCGGAATGGGCCCCCGCGCGCATTTGTCCGTCGAGCGGCGCATCGGGCTGGTTGGGGTAATGGAGCGCGCGAAACATGCTGATATGGCGATCGCCGGTCGGGTCGAACCAGTTTTCCGGCAAGTCGAGCGCCAGCGCGAAAATGCGCATGAGATCGCACGACAGGCGTTCCATTTCCGCAAAGTATTCCGACCATACCGTTTTCAGCTCAGGCAGGCTTTCGGGCCAGAGATTGGGCGCGAAATGGGGTCCTGCTTCGGCGTTGTGGTAATAGGGATCATCGGCAGGCACATTGAGCGGCCCGATGCTGAGCGATTCCTTGAGATCGGGCGGCGCCACTTCGCCCAGCGAATAGGAAAGCCCTTCGTCGCCCACTGCGCTGTACCCGCGCACCTGATCGGACTGGGGGCGATTGAGAAGCGCCTTTTCGCTTGCCGGCAGGGCGAAGAAGCGCCGCGACACTGCATAAGTGCGCTCGATCAGGTCCTGCGGCACACCGTGGCCGGAAATGACCAGAAAGCCGATATCGGTACAGGCCTTGCCCACCGCTTCGGCAACAGCGCGTTTTCCTTCCTCGGTCCCCAGGCGATAGGGGGTGAGGTCGATGGTCGGAACATCAGTCAACATCATGATGAAACCCACTTTGCTGTGTCTGGGCCACACGGGCGGGTTTGGGATATGGGCCAGCCTGAGCGCAGGTTCGCGCTGTGCCAAGCTGGCCCGTCGGCATAAGTCGAAAGTTTAGGTCGCAAAGAGCGCGGGGATCAGAAGTTGACCCCGATGCGCCCGATCACCTGCCGGGGCGGCACCACCGATTCAAACACCCCGCCCACGCCAAAGTTTTCGGCATAGCGCGCGTCGATGGCATTGCTGCCGAGCAGGTTGGAGACGTTGAGTTCGACATACCACGGCCCGTGCTGGGGCTGGAACCGGGCGTTGAGGTTCATCAGGAACTGGTGCGACACGCGGTCGACCAGCGGATTGTTGAACACGCGATACCAGAAGGCCGAGCGGTAATTGGCCTGAATGAAGAAATCGAGCTTGCCCACGTCGCGGATGTCGGTGGTCTTGCTGATCGAGGCCGAGGACGAGAAATGAGGCACGCGGCCGAGCTGGTTGCCCTTGATATTGGTAAAGGCCTGCGCACGTAGGGCAAGGTCGTTGCCCAGGAACGGACCGCCCGCGTCGCGGTTGATGATCTGAGCGGTATAGGGGTCGATGACCTGGAAATCGCTGTCGACTTTGCTCCACATGCCGGTGGCATTGGCGTCGATGCGGAACCCTTGGGGCAATTTCACCGCCGCTTCGCCTTCGACGCCCCAAACGTGGCTCTTGGGTACATTGGTCATGCCGCCCTGATAGGGGATCGGGTCTTCGGAATCGGCCTGAAGATTGCGGTAATCGTTATAGAATCCCGAAACGTTGAGGCGCAGCGTGCGGTTAAAGAATTCGTTCTTCGCCCCGATTTCATAGGCGCGCACGAATTCGTGGCTGAACGAACGCGGCACCACGGTCGCGCTGGGGTTGAGATTGGTGCCGCCCGGCTTCACCCCGGTTGAAAAGCTGGCATAGACCGTGGTCGTGCGGGCAAGATCGTATTCCACCGAGACTTTGCCGGTGACTTTCTTGAACTCGCTCGAAAGCGGGACCGGCACGATGTAGAAGGTCGAGGTATCGGCCGAATACTTGTCCCAGCTATAGCGGATGCCGCCGGTGATGCGGAAATTGCTGGCGAGGTGCAACGTCGCCTGCCCATACCCGGCAACCGAGGTGCGCCGCGAATTGGAATTGCTTTCGAACGCAAGACCGGCGGCGTAAAGCGCCGTCTGTTCCGCCGCGCTGGGGAAGAAATTGACGTTGTAGTCGATCCGCTGCGCCGAGGATTGCTGCGTTTCGAAATACCGCTCCATGCCCCAGGTGTGGAGGAAGAACGCACCCGCGATCCAGTCGACCAGCCCGCCCGAGTGCGAGATGTTGAGTTCTTCGGTCACCGAATGGTTCTGCGTCAGCTTGACCGGCTCTTCGTCCTTGTAGCCATAGAGCGAGAGCGCCAGCGCGCGGTTGACCATGTCCCCCGAATTGGCCGCCTGCATATAGACGTACTGGAAACTGGTGATCGACTTGAGCGTGACATAGCCCAGGTCATAGGCGACCGTGCCCGCGACGATACGGCTGCGCACGGTCTGGGGCGTTGCGTAATCGTTGCTGGTGGTGCGGATGTCCGACGTGTTGTCGTACATGTTGCGAATGGCAAGGCCGTTGGAATCGTTGTTGAAAATCTCGGCCCAGATATTCACGCTCAACCGGTCGGTTGGCTTCCACAGGGCATTGATGCGGCCGGTATAGCTGTTCTGGCTACCGACATTGCCCCCGGCGGCGGGCTGGTTGGGGGCATTGTACCACCCGTCGTGGGCGTCATGCTGGAACGCGGCGCGAATGGCAAAGCGTTCGCCGACCGGCACGTTCACCATGCCCCGTTCGCGGTTGTAGTTGTAACTGCCATAGCTGCCTTCGGCCGAGCCCTTGAACTTGCCCAGAACCGGGGCCGAAGTGGTCACGTTCATCGCGCCGCCATCGGCGTTCTGGCCGTTCACGGTGCCTTGCGGACCGCGCAGCACTTCAAGCTGATCAAGATCGAGGAAACTGGCGGTCAGCGCGACCGGGCTGGCGATATAGACGCCGTTCTCGACGAACGCGACGCCGGGCTGGGCGCTGTTGTTCTGCACCCCATCGTAACCGACGCCGCGAATGGTGACGTTGAGGGGGTAGGGACCGGCATTGGTGACGGTCATGCCGGGGATCTGCTTGTCGAGATCCTGGATCGAGCGGATATTGGAATCCGCCATCTGGTCGGGGGAAAGCGCCGTGATCGCGATCGGCGTCTTTTGCAGCTTGGTATTCACCTTTTGCGCGGTGACGGTGATTTCCGCAAGCGATCCGACCGATCCGTCGCCGTCGGCCCCTTCGGCCCAGGCGGGACCGCCCAGAGTGACTGCGCCGGCCAACGCAGCAAGGACGTATTTCGGCCGATGATTTCTAATCACACTCATGACAACGATTTCCCCCTTCAACCCTGATGCGGGCCTTGTTCTGTGAATCCCGGACCCGATTGTTCGGGTTCCAGCGCGGTTCTTTGTCGTTTGTTATGGAATGAAATCGGCAGGCACAGTGCGGCGGACCACCCTCGTCCAGACCGCGTCATCGTGTTTCAAATGCGTTGCAGGGGGTAGCATCCGGCAAACGGCTGCGCCTCTAAACTTGCTGACTATCCCCTTGGTTGAGGCGGAGAATCCACGCAATTGCGCCATTCCACCCTTTGTGCTGCATCGCGGCATAAGTGGTTGACGCAAGGTCAGAAGGGTCCATCATACCCTGATGCTCGACAGCTCCATGGATCGGTCCGCGGCGGACTGGATGCCGCGTTCTGCCTGCCGCCAGAGGCAGGAGACGCCGTTGTTGCGCCTGATGATCGCCGACGATCATCCGATCTTTCGCAGCGGCCTTAAATGGGCGCTCGAACAATTTCCCGAAGTCGGCGAAGTCCGCGTGGCCAGCAGTTTCGAGGAATTGACCGCGATCCTGCCCGAATGGGCGCCCGACATCGTCATTCTCGATCTCAACATGCCGACCCTGACCGCGCCGGAAAGCCTGCGGTACTTGCGCCAGCGGCACGGCGGCCTGCCGGTCCTGATCCTGTCCGCCTCGGGCGAGCCCGACGACGTCATCGGCACCCTGCGCGCCGGAGCGTCAGGTTATATTACCAAGGCTTCGGAAGTGTCCGAACTGCTGGCCGCGGTCAAAGTCATTCTCGACGGCGGCGTCTTCCTTCCCGACGGCATCATCGCCGCCCGCTGTGACCCTATCGGCCCGGCCCGACCGGCCGAACCATCCCCATCGGTTCCCCGCCTGACCCGGCGCCAGTACGAAGTCCTGACCCTGACTCTGCAAGGCCACGCCAACAAGGTCATCGCCCACAACCTGTCGATGAGCGAAGGCACCGTCAAAACCCACCTCTCCGCCGTCATGCGCCTCTACGGCGTCAACAACCGCGTCCAACTCCTGCGCGAAGTGGAGCGGGTGGGGTATCGAAGCTGACATTTTCGGATGGGCGGCAATGCACCCCATCCCGGTCGTACCCAGTAATCCGCCCTCAATCCTGAACCTGTCAATTCCGGCGCGCTGTCAGCGGTAGGTCAGCAAGTGGGACATTTCTACCGTTCACCGGCGACGTGGCGAACGGCAGGTCTTGTCGAATGCCGACGTTCAACATTTGCTTCCCCGCTCTCATGCGCCGACTGGGATTGAGCCGCTGGCAGACTGGTCGCTCTTGAAAGTTTAACCACCGAAATTGGACATTCGTCCGGCTGGTCCGCCGAGCCGCTAGGCCAACCTTGCAGGCTGGATACGCGCCAGCTCGTCGAAGCTGGACCGCGACCCCAAGAGTGGGCATATCCCACGCTGATCGAAAGCTGCTAGGCGGCGTGGACAAATTCCGTCTGCATGAGGCCGTCCGTCAATCTCCGGTGAACCACGCTGTGGTAACGATGAATTGCTCAGCATGTTTGGGCGATCGGAAGGGGCCGACCATCCGCCCCTCGTGTCGTTCCCTGAATTCGGTTCCAGCTACCCATTCGCTTTCAAGCAAATAGGTTTGCCCGTTGTCGAACTCGCGAATTTCTGCCGAGCGCTTCCCGTCTCGACTGTATAGCGTCGTGGTGACTTGATACATTGCTCCATCGAGTGACCTGTCGCTCGCCCGTCCAAACAGCTTCTTCCACCAGCCCATAGTCACTCCTGAGGTCGGGCACTTTATCGGATAGTTGTGGAATCTCCAGCGCCTGCAAAGGGCAGCGGTGCGAACACGATTGACGCGGGTCGCGGCGATTGATTCAAGGCTGCTTTTGTAGGCAGGCTTGAGCAGGGGCGATCTCACTGAAGCGGAATGGCGTGTTCTGAAGGACTTGCTGCCGATTGAGCCTGAAAACCGAGGTCGCGGCAGGCTGCCCGAGCAGAACCGCTCCATCATCAACGGCATTCTCTGGCGGCTCCGCTGCGGCGCTCCGTGGCGCGACGTCTCGTCCAAATACGGCAGTTGGAACACCATCTATCGTCGGTTCCGGCGGTGGATCGAAGCCGGAGTCTGGGAGGCTGTCGCCGTGACGTTGGCCGAGATCATGGCAGACAGCGGCCACTACAGCATCGACAGCACCACAGTCCGCGCCCACGTCTCGGCAGCGGGCGGAAAGGGGGGACTCATCGACGCGCTCTTGGCCGCTCGCGGGTCGGGTTCACCAGTAAACTTCACTGTCTGGCTGATGCCCTTGGGCGACCAGTCGCCTTCCACCTGACGGGCGGCGAGGCGGCAGATTGCAAGGCGTATGATGATTTGATCGACCTGCCTGAGCAGGCACCCGACGCCTTCCTTGCGGACAAAGGTTATGACGCCGACGCCATCCGCGCCAATCTGGCCGAACGAAGGATCAAGGCCGTCATCCCTGGCCGATCAAACCGCCGCGTGAAGATCGAATATGATCGGGCGCTCTACAAGCAGCGCAATCGCATCGAGCGCATGCTCGGCCATCTCAAGATCAACCGTGCCATCGCCACCAGATACGACCAACTTGCCAACAGCTTCCTCGGCATGGTTGATCTCGCAACCGCCAGATACCGGCTCAAATTTGTCCACGCCGCCTAGCGAGGTCGACTCGTTGCGCGCCGACCCATTGCTTGGGAGGTCCGCAAGAAACCATTGTACTACCCGCCCGCTGGACGGTTAGATAGATCATGCTCCTGAAAAAAATCACCATCGAGAATGTGCGCAGCTTCCTAGATCGTAGGGAGATGGTCTTCGACGGCCCCATATCAATCATCATCGGACCCAACGGCGGAGGAAAGACCAACCTCCTCGACGTTGTTAATACAATGCTCCGGCGTTATTTGTTTGCAACGCGATACTTTACACAGAAGTATGATGCCGAACAGAAAGTCCAGTGGGAGTTGCGACATAACGACCAGCTCAACAACATGCGCTTGGAAAAGCACAGCGACGCCCGCAGTCTTCCACAGCATGTTTCGATTGAAGTGGAGGTCTCGCAGGGCGATCTCGACAACATGGCGCAGATTCAGCGTGACGCGGACGAACTGCGGAAAGCGTCGAAGCGCCGTTTCGTCCACAACCCCTGGGAGGGCGTTGGAGCGTGGAAGATCGAGAACATCCTGCCGGAGACGAGGCTTGTTTATGAGTGGAAGAACGGTGCTTTTCAGCCTGCACAGACCGAGGAAGCACAGCACTTTCTAAGCTATTTGCAGATTTTCGAGCTGGACAACGATGTGCGCGCCGAAGTTGGCAAAGATGCGCTCAAACTCTCGATGGTCTATCTACCTGTCAACCGATCAGCGAGTGGATTCCAAGGCTCGATCGGCCTCGCGAACTACAACGATTACGATCAGAAGCGGTCGCTTGATGCGGTGACCTCCCGCAACGGCGGTAATATCATATCGCTAGCGATCGGACGACTCGCGAAAAAATATCGGCAACTTCAGGAAGACGATAATACAAGCGCCAAAAAGAAATTTTACGCCGACAAGAACCTGGATGAGCTTTCCAAGGCCCTGAAGGAAATCGGGTACGAGTGGGAACTTACCTGCACCGACCCAATGAACAACACGTATGATATCACTTTGCGGAAGCAGGGCACATCCTTCCTTGTAAGTGCAGCCTCGTCGGGTGAGAAAGAGCTTCTGACCTACCTATTCGCGATTTATGCGCTGAATGTCCGCGATGCTTTAATTATCGTTGACGAGCCGGAGTTACATCTCCACCCACGCTGGCAAAAAACCCTATTCAGACTTTTTGAACGGCTGGCCGACAAGACAGGAAATCAGTTCGTGCTGGCTACTCACTCGCCCACATTCATCTCGCCCGCATCGATCCAGTATGTGTCTCGCGTCTATATTGAAGAACAGAAGAGCAGCATCTTGCGACTTAACTCGGCCTATCTCCCCAATGCCAAGCATTTGTTTAACGTGGTTAACAGTCAAAACAACGAACGCATATTTTTTACTGACAAGGTTGTTCTTGTTGAAGGACTGTCGGACCTTATTTTCTTCGAGCGTGTACTTGATATCGTAAGCGCTAAGGCTGGTATCTTGCGCGAATCCTCTCTTGAAGTGGTGAGCGTCGGCGGCAAGGGTCTTTTTCCAGCATACAAGCAACTTCTGGGCGCATGCCATGTTGAAAGTGCAATCATTGCAGACCTCGATTACGTCGAGCAACTCGCAACAGGCGATATCAAGGCGCTGTTTTGCCTGAATGCGCAGGAAATAAAAGATGACGTGATCAACAACGTAAAAAGCATGGATGGGAATGCTCTGGTTGCTCGCATCGACGAAGCGATAAGTTCTGGGTCGTGGGACGATGCGCGAGATGTTTGGGATTACATCAAGTCAAGGAGGCGGCGGCTCTCGGCTGAGCTATCGAAAGAGAACGAGCAAAAGCTGCAAGCTTTCCTCGCGGAGCAGAGTGCGGCACAAACCTTTGTTCTCCGCAAAGGGGCGCTCGAAGCTTATCTGCCCGACGGCCTAAGGGACAAAGACCTGAACAAACTAATTGCGTTCATCCAGTCTGACGACTTTTGGGATCGGCTTCCGGCAGACGGGCGGCAGGAGATCGAGCAGATAGCCAAGAATCTGCTCCGCATCCATACGTAAGCTCCGTCCGTGGAGGCGCCGGAGGCAAAGTAACAGCCAGGGCTTCACCCGACGCCGCGCACTCGACCTCAAGTAAACAGTCGTCTTCCCAGCAAGAGTCCGGCGCTTACAAGCCTCCTCTCGAACGGCCGCTTTCGGGTAGGCGCTAACTCGCGTCGAACGACCAGGATTAGGGCGCGTTGCTGACGCCTCGCTTCGGCGCATTCCATCGGCAGCTTGTGTCAGAAGCAGACGTTCGCGTTGGCTGATCTGAGCGACCGGGATTGGTCGGAATCCCCGTCAGCATTGCGGCTTAAAGCCGAACAGGTGGTCTCTCCAACTTCATTCCTGCCAACTGCGGCTATCGAAGGGCATTGGCGAACCGAATCAGGGTTGTAGCGACAACCTGGGGATTGAGGGGGGCCGCAGCGTCGACGAGGAGCGCTTCGATATCGGCGACAATCGCAGATGCTGCATGCAGGGCATGTTCGCCGGAAGGTGTCAGTTCGGTCTTTTGCATGCGACCGTGTTCGGGATGGGGGGTTCGCTTGATGAAGCCGGATTTTTCGAGTGTGACCAGGATCGCCTGCATCGTTTGGGGCGTCACGAACGCCTGTCGTGCCAGTGCGGCATTCGAGGCGCCCGGTTCGATGTTGAGATAGGCGAGCACCGCATATTGCGGTGTGGTGAGGGCAATCTTGCGCAGTTCGGCATCCATGCGGGTCCTCAACGCCTGTTGTGCCTGTTTCAGCGCAAAACCGATCGTCGCATAGGGATCTTTCATCCGCACATCCACCTTGACATATAAGGGCCCTTACATAATATCAGGACGCTGATACTAGCCAATCCCGTCGAGGAAGGAAATCCCAACATGCCGCATGTGATTGGGCCTGATTTCATTGGCATTCAGGTCGAAGACATCGAGGCGGCGCGGACGTTCTACGCCGACGTCGTCGGGCTTCCGCTTGCACCCAGGAGCCCGCCGGGCGCCTTTGTGTTCGATACCCGGCCGGTCCCCTTTGCTGTCCGCACGCCCGTCGTGGATCTGAAAGCGACGGACAAATTGGGCTGGGGCATTGCGATCTGGTTCGGTTGCGATGATGCCGATGCGCTCCACGGCCATCTCGCAGAGCAGGGCATCCAGATCGAATTTGCGCCGAAGGATGGGCCGTTCGGTCGCTACTTCGCGTTCCGTGATCCCTTCGGCTATTCGATTACCGCCCATACGGTCGGGACGGCCTGACTTCGGCCCGCGCCGGATCACCCCGGCAATCCGCCCGTTTGGCGCAAGGCTTCGCCCAGAGCGAGACCGGCGGACATGGCAAGGTTCATCGAGCGGACTTCCGGGCGCATCGGGATGCGGATACGGGCCGTGCAGGCGTCGGAGACGGGGGCGGGGACGCCTGCGCTTTCCTTGCCGAAGAGAAGGATATCGTCGGGGCGGAACGCGAAGTCATAGACTGATTCTGCGCTCTTGGTAGTGAACAGGACCAGTCTTTGCGCGCCGATGGTGGCGCGAAATGCGTCGAAGTCGGCGTGACGGGCGATGGTGACGTGGTCGATATAGTCCATCGCGGCCCGGCGCACCCTGCGGTCGTCCCACGTGAAGCCCATGGGCTCGATCAGATCGACAGCGGCGCCCAGACACGCGCCAAGGCGGAGGACGGCGCCGACATTTCCGGCAATTTCCGGTTCGAAAAGAGCAATGCGCATGGCGCCAGATAGTCGCCAGCCCGCCCGCCATGCAAGCGGGGCGGAATCACGCATCAGGCGCCGCTTTCCCCGACGGCCTGCCGATGCTGTTCCAGTTCGGCATGAAGCACCGCGTTGAGGACGTCGGGCAGGATCGGTTTGTTGAGGATGCGACGGCGAGAGCGGTTGAGGCTGCGCATGCGTTCAAAGTCGTGATCGCCGGACAGGACCACGCCCGCGATCCTGCGGCCAAAGCGGCGTTCCAGTTCGTCGAACAGGTCGAAACCGTTCATGCGCCCGTCGAGGTGGCAATCGGCGATGAGCAGGTCAGGGGGCTGGTCGGCAATGCGCGAAATCAGTTCGGCGCCCGATCGCGCCACCAGCACTTTGCAATCCCAGGCGCGCAGGATGCGGACATAGGCATCGGCCACGTCGGGATCGTTTTCGGCAACCGCCACCCGGCATCCCAGCGGATGGTCGGGGCGCTCGGGCGGCTCGTGCCGCTCTTCGGCTGCGTCGGCGGCAAGGCGGGGCAAGTCCACCCAGAACACCGATCCATGATCGACCACCGAACGCACCCCGACATTGTGGCGCATCAGCCGGGCCAGTCGCTCGACAATGGCAAGGCCAAGGCCAAGGCCACGCACCGACCGGTCGCCGACGGCGCTGCCCGCTTGCGTGAATTCCCAAAATATCTGGCGCTGTTGCCCGGTCGGAATGCCGCGCCCGGTGTCCCACACTTCCAGCCGGATGGTGTCGCCGCGCGGACGCGCCGCGATCAGCACCGATCCGCGTTGCGTGAACTTGAAACTGTTGCTGACCAGATTGCGCAGGATGCGTTTGATCAGGCGCGGATCGGTGCGGCCGACAAGATCGGTATCCTTGACCACCAGACGCAGCCCGCGTTCCTGCGCCTCTGCAGTGAAATCGTCGAGCAGCGAGCGGAACAGCGACTGAATTTTTACCGGGCGCATGTCGGCGCGCAAGGCTCCGGCATCGAGGCGGCTGAATTCGAGCAAGTCGTCGAGCAAGTCCATGCTCGACCCCAGCGAACGGCGGATGCTGGCGATGGTCCCCAGGGCCGCTTCGCTGTCCACTTCCTGTTGCAGATTGCGCAGCAGCAGGGCCATGGCCTGTAACGGCTGGCGGATATCGTGGCTGGTCGCGGACAGGAATTTCGCGGTGGAGGCGGCGGCGATTTCCGCCCGGTCGCGCGCGGCGGCCAGATCGCGCGTGCGTTCGGCGACCAGGCGTTCGAGCCGGTCGGCGGCCTCCACCCGTTCGGTGATGTCGGTATGCGTCCCCGCGATCCGCACCGCTTTCCCGGTGGCATCGCGCAGGGCCGATCCGCTCGATTGAATCCAGCGCCACCCGCCCGAGCTGTGTTTCAGACGGAATTGGGTACGATAATCGGCCCCCCTGTCAGAGATGAATTCGGCAAGCACCGCGCGCACGTTCTCGCGGTCGTCGGGGTGGAGCAGGGCGAAAAAGACGTCGATATGCGCTTCGAGATGATCGGGCGGCAATCCCACCAGATCCCACCACCGCGCCGAATAAAAGGACTGCCCCGTCGGCACGTCCCAGCCCCAGATCCCGTCATTGGCCTTGAGCGCGACCAGTTCCAGCAACGACCGCCCGTCGTCGTGAATGTCGGTCCAGAAGTCACTGATTTCACTTGCCATCGTGTCCGGCCCCGGTCGTGCATCCACGCCCGGTCATGGACCTTTGCAAGGCATGAGGGCAAGCGTCAGACGGCGGACAGCCGATAAAGGAAGGCCGTCCGCCGCGCGAGGATCACGCCGTTTCGGCAACCCGCACGCCGGTGCGGGTTTTCATCAACGGCTGAATACGGGTGCCGAAATCCTCGACGCCCTTGAGGAAGTCGTCGAACGTCAGCAGCACGCCGCCGGTGCCTTCGACTTCGGCCATTTCGTCGAGCATGGCCGCGACTTTGGCATAAGAGCCGACCAGCGTGCCCATGTTGATGTTCACCGCCGAGGTGGCGTCGCTCATCTGGCGGGTGTTGGTGGTGGCCGAGACATTGTTGGCCGCCGACTGGTTCGACAGCCACTTGAGCGCTTCCTGATCGGCGCCCGCGCAATAGTTCAGCCACTTGGCTTCGGCGGCTTCGTCGGTTTCGTCGGCAATAATCATCATCAGGACGAACGTATCGACCTTGCGCCCGGTCTTGGCGGTCGCCTTGGCCAGACGTTCGTTGACGGCGCGGAAGGCGGTCGGGGTGTTGACGCCCTTGCCGAAACAGAACGTGTAGTCGGCATATTGCGCGGCAAAGGCGAGCCCTTCGTCCGAAGACCCGGCGCAGATGATCTTCATGTCCGCCTGCGGCTTGGGGCTGACGCGGCAGTCGGTCATTTCGAAATATTCGCCCTTGAAATCGGACACGCCGGTTTCGAAAAGCTCGCGCAGGATCTGCGCATATTCGCCGAGCATGTCATAGCGGCGGCCATAGTGTTCGTCGCCCGGCCACATCCCCATCTGGTCGTATTCGGCCTTTTGCCAACCGGTGACGAGATTGAGCCCGAAACGCCCGTGGCTGATGGAATCGATGGTCGAGGCCATGCGCGCGACGATGGCGGGCGGCATGACCAGCGTGGCGGCGGTCGCATAGACTTTCACCCGCTCGGTCACGGCGGCGAGCCCGGCCATCAGCGTGAAGCTTTCCAGATTGTGTTCCCAGAACTGGGTCTTGCCGCCGAAACCGCGCAGCTTGATCATCGTCAGGATGAAATCGAACCCGTACTTTTCCGCCTTGAGCGCGATCTCCTTGTTGAGATCGAACGAGGGCATGTACTGCGGCGCCGTTTCCGAGATCAGCCAGCCATTGTTGCCGATGGGCAAGAAAACACCGATTTCCATTTCAAGTCTCCTGATCCGGCGGAATCGTTCGTCACAGGCGGAAATGGTCGCGGATCGCGGGTGCATAGACCCGAGCGCATGGCCACCGATGGTGCCTGCGCGTGGACGTTCCGATCAATCCCCGTTCTGTTTTGAACGCCTGTGCGGAACCGCTTGCACGACCTCCGCCCGGCACCGGCATGACGATGCGCCGGTTGCCCTTTGCTATGGCAATTCGCCCGTCGGCGGAAAGGCGGTCAATAAGGCTAGGTCGATGGTTTAGGCGGCAGGCTGAAATCCGTTGGCAGGGTTTTGGGCCGCTGATAAAGGGAAGCCACCGGGACCAAGCAACCTCCCGATCAGGCTCTTCGCCCAAGTGTTGCCTTGAACGTCCGGTTCCCCGGATGATGAGAGTGCGAAGAGTGACAGAGACCCCTGTTTGCAGCTTTGGCGAACTTGCGCGAGCGTTCGCCCGTATCGGATGCATGAGTTTCGGCGGCCCCGTCGGCCAGATCGCGTTGATGCACCGCGAGCTGGTCGAGGAACGCGGATGGATCGATGAACAGCAATTCCTGCACGCGCTGAATTTCTGTCACCTTCTGCCCGGACCCGAGGCGACGCAGCTGTCGATCTGGGTCGGATGGAAGCTCCATGGGGTGAAAGGGGGCGTCGCGGCGGGGCTGCTGTTCATCATTCCCGGCGTGCTTGTCATTCTGGGCTTTTCGATCTTTTACGGGATCGCGGCGAAACTCGGTTGGTTCATGGCGGCGTTCGCCGGGATCAAGGCCGCCGTGCTCGCGCTTGTCGTGCAGGCGATGCTGCGGGTGGCGGGTCGTGCGCTCGGCACGCCGTTCAAGAAAGCGGTGGCGGTGGCGTCCTTTGTCGCCTTGTTCCTGTTCGACCTGCCGTTCCCGCTGGTCGTGCTGGGGGCAGGGGCGCTCGGTGCGCTGGTCGAGGCGAAGCGGCCGCAATGGCTGCGCCTGCCGCCGATGCCTGAACCCGACATCGCCTCGCCCCGACCATGGGGAGCCTCAGCCAAGGCAGTGCTGATCGGTGGGGCGCTTTGGGCCGCGCCGATTGTCCTTATCCGCGCCACGCTGGGGCCCAAGCATGTCCTGTCGGAACTGGGCAGTTATTTCTCGCAACTGGCCGTAGTCTCGTTCGGCGGAGCCTACGCCGTCCTCGCGTCCATGGCACAGCAGGCGGTCGAGCACTTCGGTTGGCTGACCGCCGGGGAAATGGCCGATGGGCTGGGGCTTGCCGAAACGACGCCGGGACCGTTGATCATGGTCACGCAGTTCGTCGGCTATCTCGCAGGCTCGCGCGCACCCGCGCCGTTCACGCCGCTGGTGGCGGGTACGCTCGGGGCGCTCGTGACCACCTGGGTCACGTTTGCGCCGTGCTTCCTGTGGATTTTTACGTTCGCCCCGTGGCTGGAACGACTGGAAGGGGCGCGGCGGCTGAAAGGCGGGCTGGCCACGTTGACCGCCGCCATTGTCGGGGTCATTGCCAACCTGTCGCTGTGGTTTGCGATCCATGTCCTGTTCGCGCGGAACGTGGATCGATCGTTCGGGCCGGTGCATCTGCTGACACCGGTTCCCCAAAGCCTCGACTGGCACGCGGCGCTGCTGGCCGCCTTGTCCGCATTCCTGATTTTCAGGCTGCGGTGGAATGTGATCGGGGTTCTGGGCCTTGGCGCCGTGGTCGGCGTCGTTCTGGGCGCCGTTGGGTAACGAGGGCCGGGTAAGGGGGCGACCGGACCAGAGCCGGTCGCCTTGCCTCAATGCTTGCGGACGAATTCCGCGCGCAGGACGAGGCCCTTGATGCCTTCATAGCGGCAGTCGATTTCCTGCGGGTCGCCGGTCAGGCGGATCGACTTGATGACGGTGCCCTTGCGCAAGGTCTGCCCGGCGCCTTTGACTTTCAGATCCTTGATCGTGATCACGCTGTCGCCGTCGGCGAGCACGTTTCCGGCGGAATCACGCACTTCGACCGCATCGGCCGCAGCCGCACGCGCCGCCGCTTCGCCCGCGGGCAGCCATTCGCCGCTGGCTTCGTCGTAGACATATTCTTCGTTTATATCACTCATGTTCTCGCCCTGTGCCTGTCGTGTTCCGGGCCCCATAGGACAAACTCCGGAAAAATGCGAGTCCATGGGACTGTTTCACGACTACGCGAGGATTGATAATATTTGTTATGTTAAATCGCGAATTCGCCGGGAACTCGGACATCGCTTCCATGCCATGTCTATGACATTGCCGGAAAATCTTTTCGCGGGTCCATCGCAAAGATTGGGAAAACACCACCCCCGCCATGCGCGGCAGAGCGTAAGCGGGGCGTTGCGGGATTCACTTTCGATTTACCGGTCGGGTTTTTGGGGCCCAGCCATCCAGGCTTTTCGGATCAGGTGAAAAGTCAACGAAATTGGCGAGTCTGCGGCGATCAGCGTGGTGAACGGCATCGGTTAAGATCGTTGAAACAGGCGATATTTCATCATTGAATCAATCTGGTGATCGGCCCCGTTCCCTTTGCGGCGGTGCATTGCGATGCGCGGAAAACACGTAAAATCCCCGCAGCAAATTATCAGCCGGGATTGTGCGATGCGGCATCATAACAATTCACCAGGTCGGCCCGCATGTCCATTTCCGTATCCTTTGGCGATCGCGTTTCGCTGCAAACCATCACCCCTCTCTGGCAGTCGTTTTGCGACGCCTTTGCCCGCGATGACGACGAGATCGTCATAGACGCATCCGAGTTCGTCGACGGGGATTTCAGCGCGATCCAGCTGCTTGTTGCCGCCCGCGCACAGGCCCGGCGCATGGAGCGCCCGATCCGTCTCGCCCATCCGGCCAATCCGGCGCTGGCCGCCCTGCTCGGCCGCGCCGGGTTCGCCCCTTCGTCCCCCGAAGACGTCGATTTCTGGTTTCATGGAGTACTTCCCGCATGAGCGCCTCGATCCTCACCGTCGATGATTCCCCCAGCCTGCGCATGGCCGTTCGCATCGCGCTGACCGGTGCGGGCTATGCCGTGACCGAGGCGGGCGACGGCACCGAAGGGCTGGCCAAGGCGGGCGCCGAGCGCTTCGACCTTATCATCACCGACCTCAACATGCCGCGCATGGACGGGCTGACAATGATCCGCGAACTGCGCAAGTCGCCGACCAACACCGGCGTCCCGATCATCTTCCTCACCACCGAAAGCGAGGACGGGCTCAAGGCGCAGGCCAAGGCCGCCGGGGCGACCGGATGGCTGGTGAAGCCCTTCAATGCCGACCAGCTGGTAAAGATCGCGCGCAAGGTGCTGGGCCGTTGAGCGGGAACGATCCCGTCGCCGCTTTCCGGGTAGAAGCGGCCGACTTGCTCGAACAGGTCGAACAGGCCCTGCTCGACCTGTCGAGCGATCCGGGCAATCGCCCGCTCGTCGACGAAGTCTTTCGCGGGCTGCACACGCTCAAGGGCTCGGGCGCCATGTTCGGTTTCGACGCTCTGGCCGGGTTCACCCATCATTGCGAAACCGCGTTTGACCGCGTGCGCAAGGGCAAGGCGACAGCGACGCGACGCCTGATCGAAGTGATCCTGTCGGCCCGCGATCACATGCAGGCATTGATCGATGCGGGCAGCGATGCCGATGCAGCATTGATCGATGCCGGAACCGGCATTCTTGCCGATCTGGAACAGGCCGTGAGCGAAGGCGAAGGCACACCCGCTGTCGCGCCTTCGCCCGGCAAGGGCTGGCGCCTGACGTTCAAGCTGCCTCCCGGCGCCATGGCCAACGGCACCAATCCCCTGCCCCTGCTCGACGAACTGCGCGATCTGGGTCAGTGCACGATCACGGCCCGTCTCGACGACATGCCCACGCTCGACGAACTGGTCCCGACCGAATGCTACGTCTTCTGGGACGTGGAACTGATCGGGGATGTCGGGCGCGAAGACATCGAGGATGTCTTCATCTTCGTCATCGACGACATGGAACTCGCGATCGCACCGCTCGATACGCCCGACGAAGCAGCGCCGGTGGAGGACGATGTCGAGGATATGCCCGAGCCTGCCGCCGCCGCATCGGCGGGGCGCGCGGCCAAGTCCGCGCCCGGTCAGGAAAGCGTGCGCGTTCAGGCCGAACGGCTTGACGAATTGATGAACCGCGTGGGCGAACTGGTCATCGCGCAAAGCCGCCTCGACCAGCTTTCCGCCGGAAAGGGCGTGGTCGACGCGGGAACCCTGCGCGCGGTATCCGAGGACATTCAGCGCCTTTCGGCCGAATTGCGCGACACCACCATGGCGCTGCGGATGATGCCGGTGTCGAACCTTTTCGCGCGGTTCCGTCGTCTGATCCACGATCTTGCCCACGAAACCGGCAAGACGATCGAACTCGTGACCGAGGGCGAAGCGACCGAAGTCGACAAGACCGTGATCGAGCGGCTGGCCGACCCGATGATCCACATTATCCGCAACAGTTGCGACCATGGCCTTGAAACCGGGGACGATCGCGTGCTGGCGGGAAAATCGGCGGCGGGACGCATCACCCTGTCGGCGCGACAGGCGGGCGGCGAAGTGTTGATCGCGATCACCGACGACGGGCGCGGGATCAACCGCGCGCGTGTCCGGGCCAAGGCCGAAGCGCAAGGCCTGATCGAGCCGGGCCAAACGGTCAGCGACAACGATCTGCTTCACACGATCTTTGCGCCCGGTTTCTCGACGGCGGCGGCGATCACCAACCTGTCGGGGCGAGGCGTCGGCATGGACGTCGTCAAGCGCAGCATCGAAAGCCTGCGCGGGACGATCGACATCGACAGTGTCGAAGGCTCGGGCACGACGATGACGCTCCATCTGCCGCTAACCCTGGCAATCATCGAATGCATGCTCGTGCGCGTGGGCGACGGTCGCTATGCGATCCCGCTTTCGGCGGTCGAGGAATGCCTCGAACTGCCCGCGTCCGAAGTTCCGGCAACAGCGCGGCGCAATTTCCTCGACGTGCGCGGCGAACTGGTTCCCTATCTGCGCCTGCGCGACAGCTTTGCCAGCACCCATCCGCCCGACCTGTTCCAGAAAGTCGTGATCGTGGGACAGGGACGCGGCCGGGTCGGACTCGTCGTCGACCAGATCATCGGCAATACCCAGACCGTCATCAAGTCGCTGTCGCGCTTCCACGCCGGGCTCGGCTCGTTTTCGGGCGCGACCATTCTGGGCGACGGCACGGTTGCGCTGATCCTCGACATCGCCAGCCTGATCGCCGGGGCGCAGAAATCCCAACGGTCGCTGAGCGGACGTCACCATGACCATGCGGGAGAAGCGGCATGATCCTGCCCGAACGCGTGCTCACCTTCACGCTCGGCGGCGAAGGCTTTGCCATCGATGCCCAGTGCGTGCGCGAAATCCTCGAAGTCCCGGCGATCACACGCGTGCCGGGCGCCCCGCCCTTTGCCGACGGCCTCGTCAACGTGCGCGGCGCGATCGTTCCGCTTGCCGATCTGAGCGTTGCGTTCGACCTCGAACGCACATGCCCCGATCACGAGGATACGCGCGTCATCGTCATCGAGACTCTTGTCGCCGACGAGCCCGCAACGATCGGGATCCTTGCCGAAAAGGTCAACAATGTCATCGCGATGGACGGCGTCACGGTCGAGGCCGCCCCACCCGTCGGGATGAAATGGCGCAGCGATTTCATCACCGGGATCGCCCGCCGCGACGGCCGTTTCGTGATCCTGCCCGATCTCGCGCGGATTCTTGCCGAACATCTTGCCCAGTCCGCTCACGCGTGACCGGTCCCATCCCTTTCACACATCTGCCCGGAGGGCGTCCCTCATGAAAGCAACCATCAAGGCAAAACTTGCCGCGACATTCGTCCTTCTCGTGGCCCTGCTCGTCGTCGTCGTCGGCCTCAGCCTCGCACGGCTGAGCACGCTCAACCAGGCGATCACCGATGTCATCGCGGGTCCAGCCAAGCGCCAGGAACTGGCCCTCTCTCTCGACGGCAAGATCAACTACGCCCTGCGCCAGGAAAAGAACATGGCGCTGGCAGGCGATGTCGATACGGCCCGGAAATTCGATGCTGAACTGCTCAAGACGCGCAGCGAGGCCCAGACGCTGATTGCGGCAGGCGTATCCCATGCCTCGCCCGAAGGCGCGCCCATCTGGAGCAAGATCCAGGCCAGGTGGGCCGAGCTTCTGCCTGTCGAGGATGAGATCCGCTCGCTGAGCCTTGACGGCAAGAAGACGCAGGCCGGCGAACTGTCGATGACCCGCGCGCGGGACGCGGCCAATGCCATGAGCGAGCAAATCGCCCAGCTCGTCGACATTGCGCAAAAGGACATGACCAAGGCAGATGCTGACACCAGCGCTCTCTATGATGAAGCGCGCACCACGCTGATCATCACCGCCCTCATCGCCATTGCCATCGCGGTTTCGGGCGGCGTGTGGATCTCGCTCACCATTTCCCGCGGCCTTACCAAAGTGCGCGTCGCCGTTGATGCCGTGGCGATCGGCGATCTCGATCAGGAAATCGTCATCAACAGCAACGACGAAATCCGCGAACTGGTCGACACCGTCAACCGCATGACCGCGAACCAGCGCAAGACCGCCGATCTCGCTGACCGCATCGCTGGGGGTGACTTGACCGTCAATCACACCGCGCTGTCCGACAAGGACCGCCTCGGTCACGCGCTGATCGCGATGATCGAACGCCTGCGCAGCGTGGTCGGCGATGCTCTGGTCGCTGCGGGCAATGTCTCGGCCAGTGCCCAGCAGATGGCCGCCGGATCGGAAACCCTGTCGCAGGGCGCAACCGAACAGGCTTCGGCCACCGAGGAAGCGTCGAGCTCGATCGAGGAAATGGCGGGCAATATCAAGCAGAACGCCGACAACGCTGCCCAGACCGAAAAGATCGCGCGCCAGTCGGCCAAGGATGCCGACGTCAGCGGCAGTGCCGTGCGCAAGGCGGTCGACGCCATGCAGGTGATCGCGACCAAGATCTCGATCGTGCAGGAAATCGCGCGCCAGACCGACCTTCTCGCGCTCAACGCGGCGGTCGAGGCGGCCCGTGCGGGTGAACATGGCCGCGGCTTTGCCGTCGTCGCCAGCGAAGTGCGCAAACTTGCCGAACGCAGCCAGGAAGCCGCGACCGAAATCAGCTCGCTGTCGACCGACACGGTCAAGGCCGCTGCCGAAGCCGGCGAAATGCTGACGCGCCTTGTCCCCGACATTCGCCGCACCGCCGAACTGGTCTCCGAAATCAGTGCGGCCTGTCGCGAACAGGACATCGGCGCGGCCCAGATCAACACCGCGATCCAGCAGCTCGACAAGGTGACCCAGCAGAACGCGGGCGCGTCCGAGGAAATCTCGGCAACGGCCGAGGAACTGGCGTCGCAGGCCGAAGAACTGCAGGCGAGCGTCGCCTTCTTCCGCACCGACGAGCATGGCGGCCATGCCGCACCCCGTCGCGCGCCGGTCGCACGCCCGGTCGCGGCAGCCCCCCGTCGCGCACCCGCCGTCGCCCGGACCGTGCGCCCCGGCTCGATCGCGGATCAGCAGGCCCGCGTACAGGGTTTCGCGCTCGACATGACCCAGGGCGGCGCGGACGCCGAAGACCTCGATTTCGAGCAGGTCGCGTGACCGGCGCCGATCCGATCCAGGCCGTGACCTTCGGCATCGGATCCGAAGTCTTTGCGGTCCCGGTCGCCATCGTGCGCGAGATCCTCGACTATCAGGAACCATTCCGGCTGCCCAATGCACCGGAACACTTCCTGGGACTGATCGATGTGCGCGGCGTCGGCGTCCCGACGATCGACCTGCGCCTGCGCCTTGGCCTTCCCGCCAAGGCGCCGACGCCCCTCACCCGCATCCTGATCGCCGAATTGCCGCAAGGCGAAGGCCGCGAACCCCTGCTGCTCGGGCTCATCATCGATCGCGCCCTGGTGGTCAGTGCCTTTGCCCGCAGCGATCTCGAAACCGCACCCGACATCGGGGTGCGCTGGCGATCGGATTATATCACCGGTGTCATCCGACAGGACGGGGGCTTTGTCGTGATGATCGACATCGCCCGCGTGCTGACGAGCGAGGACACTGCACTTGTCGCTGCCGCCCCTCGCGGGCAGGCTGCCTGAGGAACCGCGCCTTGGCCCTTTCCGCCCCCGCCCTGAACCGTACGCCGTCTCCGTCAGGAGCGAGCATCAGCATGCGGCAATTCCGCCGGATCGCCGAATTCATCGAAGGGCACACCGGGATCAGGATGCCCGAAACGAAAGTGCATCTGATCGAAAGCCGCTTGGTCAAGCGGATCAGGGCGGCGGGTTTCTCCAGCATCGACGCTTATTGCGACCATATTCTCTCGATCGGCGTCGATGACGAGGATGTCACGGCCTTCATCAACGCGGTGACCACCAACAAGACGGATTTCTTTCGGGAATCCTCGCATTTCGATTACCTTGCGCGCGCGATCCTGCCTGCCTTGCGCGCGGAGGGCCGATCGCTTGTCCGATGCTGGAGCGCGGCGGCCTCAACCGGCATGGAGGCCTATACCCTGGCCATGGTCCTCGCCGATTTCATGGACGGGACCGACGGCCAGGATTTCTCGATCCTTGCGACCGATATCGACACTGCCGTTCTGCAAGAGGCATGGCGCGGCATCTATTCGCTCGCCGCGCTCAAGCCGGTGCCCCCGGCGCTGCGGGCACGCTATGTCGCCTCTGCCCGCGACCGCAGCCGCAAGGAAGCGCGGATCGTTCCGGCCCTGCGCCGGAAAGTCACCTTCGCCCGGCTCAACCTGATGGACAGCCATTATCCGGTCGGCGATCCGATGGATGTCATCTTTTGCCGCAACGTCCTCATTTATTTTGAAAAAGAGACGCAAGCCGGTGTCATTGCCCGCCTTTGCGACAATCTGCGCCCGGGCGGGCACCTTATCCTCGGGCATTCGGAATCGATCAGCGGTCTCAATGTGCCGCTCGTTCCCGTGTCCAACACCGTATTCAGAAAGAAGGGCTGACCGCATGGGCCGCAAGATCCGCGTCCTGGTCGTGGACGATTCCGCCAGCGTTCGGCAAACGATGACTGCAATCCTGTCCGCCGATCCCGAGATCGAGGTGATCGCGGCGGCCAGCGATCCTTTCGCCGCCGCCCGCTACATCAAGGACGAGCTGCCCGATGTCGTCACGCTCGACGTCGAAATGCCGCGCATGGACGGAATCACCTTTCTGCGCAAACTGATGAGCCAGTGCCCGGTGCCGGTGGTCATGTGTTCCTCGCTCACCGAAGAGGGATCGGAAACCCTGCTTCAGGCGCTGGAGGCGGGCGCGGTCGACGTGATCCTGAAACCGCGCGCGGGTGTCGCCGATTTTCTCGCCGAACAGAACCAGCGCATCCGCGACGTGGTCAAGGGCGCGGCCCATGCCAAAGTCTCGCGCCGTGCCGACCGCGCGCCGCTGCGTCCCGAAGGCAAGCTGACCGCCGATGCCATGCTGCCCCCGCCCATTGCCCGCGCGATGAGCCGGACGACCGAGATGGTCGTGTGCATCGGCGCCTCGACCGGCGGGACCGAAGCCTTGCGCGAAGTGCTCGAAGCCCTGCCCGCCAATGCGCCGGGCATCGTCGTCGTCCAGCACATGCCCGAACAATTCACCCGCTCGTTCGCCGCACGGCTCAACGCCCGTTGCGAAGTGGACGTGAAAGAGGCCGAGGACGGCGATACCGTCATGCGCGGTCATGTCCTGATCGCGCCGGGCGGACGCCACACCCTGCTCGCGCGGCAGGGCGCCCGCTATGTCGTTTCGGTGCGCGAAGGGCCGCTGGTCTCGCGCCATCGCCCTTCGGTCAACGTGCTGTTCCGCTCTGCCGCCCAATGGGCCGGGGCCAATGCGGTCGGCGTGATCATGACCGGAATGGGCGACGACGGCGCACAAGGTCTGCTCGAAATGCGGCAGGCAGGCGCACGAACCATTGCACAGAACGAAGCCACCTCGGTCGTCTTCGGCATGCCCAGGGAAGCCATCGCGCTGGGTGCTGCCGAGCGGATCGTCCCTCTCGGCGCGATTGCGCGCGAGATGATCCAGGCAGGCATGCGATAAGGGGAGAAGACATCTGATGCGGCACGAAACCTTTCCCGACACGACCCATTTCATCCCGCCATCGGCGCTGGGCGAAGGCGTAACCGCGCAGGCGCGCGCAGGCCTTGCGGGCATTGTCGAACGGCTCGATTCCCACTTCATGCCCGCCGGGCTTACGCTGGCGCGGCTGGTCGAAACGATGGGCGCGGTTCTGGGCGGTCTCGACGCGGTGACCCGCGCTTTCGGCCACGGGGCCGAAGGCACCGATGCGGCGGACAACCTGCTTTCCGCCGCCCGCCGCCTGTCCGAAGCGCCCGACCGGCAGGCCGGACGCGCGGTCCAGATCGCGGCCATGCTCGACATCACCCGCAAATTGTCGGCAACCAGCAGTGAAATCGGCCGTGTCCTGACCGTTTTGCAGTTCTATGCCGTCAATCTGAAGATCGCGGCAGCAGGCGCCGACGAATTCATCGAATTTGCCGGAGACATGAGCGTCAAGCTCGCGACCGGGGGCAAGGAAGTCGATCTCTTCAAGCGCGAAGTCGCGACCATGCTCGCCAGCCTCAGCGAGATGCGATCGGTCGACGAAGTGCTCGCCCGCGAATGTGCGCGGGTCGTCCCCGCCGTCCCCGACCGGCTCGCGGTCGAAGTCGGCCAGCTTCGCAAACGGCAGAAAAACCTGACCGATGTATCCCGCAACGCGCGCGAGATCGTCCTGCGCCTGCAAGGCGGCGTCGGCCGGGCTCTGGGCGCGATCCAGATCGGCGACATTGCCCGGCAAAGGCTTGAGCATGTGCTCGACGCATGCCGGGTCTTCGACGAAGTCATGGCCCATCCCGAAACGCGTGATCCGGCCGGGACGCGCGGCCACATGCTCCATCTCTTTGCCGCCCAGCTCGACGACCTGACCCATGAATTCAGCGACCAGACCGGCGAACTGCTGAGCGCGCTCGACGTGCTCGCTCCCGATTGCGACACCTTGCTCGATCAGGGCGGGCGCCACGGAACCGTGCAGGACAGCGGCCTGTTTCTGCGCGATCTCGACGAATGCATTACCGGCGCACACGGGATGACGCGCCAATTGCACCGCGCCGACGAAAAGGCAGCCGAAATCGCCGATGTCGTCCTGCGCATGGCCGCCACTTTGCGCGAGCGGGTGCAGGTGATCGAGGAACTGCGCTTCGAAGTCGATTACATGGCGATCAACGTCAACATTCGCGCCCGGCGCGATGCCGCGATCGGCAAACCGGTCGCGGTCATTTCCGACGAGATCCGCGTCTGTTCGCAACAATTGGCCGATCTGACACTGGCGATTTCGGAAGTCGCCGACGAACTGGGTCAGGTCAGCCAGGGCTTTGAAGCCCAGCGCGCAGGCGCCGACGAACCCGATGTCGACGAAACGCTCTCGGCCGCGCTCTCGATCATCCGCGACGGCTCTCGCCAGGCTGAAACGGCCATGTCCGGACTCGATACCAGCGCGCAGGACATTGTCGCGATGATCCACGGCGCGGTCGACGAACTCTCGATTTGCGGCACTCTGACCCGCAATTTGCAGAGCCTGACCCGCACCTTCACCGACATGGCCGATGCAGGCGAACCGATGATCGAGGATTGCATCGACCATCCCGTCGTCGCGATGATGGATACCATGGGGCGCAGCTATACCATGGCCAGCGAACGCGTGGTTCACGACCGGTTCCTGCTGCCGGGCATGGAACCGCTGTGCAAGGCCCCGGCGGCGTCTGCTTTCGATGCGGGAAGCGACGAGGACGACGACGATTTCGGAGACGTGTTCCTGTGAAGGCCGTTGATGCGTCCGGAATGGCATGCGGTTCGGCGCAAAGCGCGCCGGGCGATGCGACGCGGCCTGCCCGCGCGGGCGCTGTTTCCCCGACGGATGCGGGACTTTCCGAACGGTTGCGTCCGGCCGGGCTGGCGGTGCTGTGCATCGGCCCGGACGGCTGCATCACCTATGCAAACGACAGTTTCCTGCGTTGTACCGGGCACAGCTTTCCCGACATCAGCGGGCGGCACTATTCCTGCGTCGTCGATGTGCCCGTGCTCGAAGACATGGACTTCCTGCGTCCCGATGCGGCGACCGCCAACGCAGGTGCGGGCGACGGCGAACGCGCCGGGCCCATTCCGCTGATCCGCAAGGACAAGGAGACGTTCTGGTCCTACGGCACCTTGCAGCCGATGACCGGAGAGGGGCAGGACGGCACCTGCCTTGCCTGCCACGCGTTCGACGGACCGGGCCGAATGCTGTTCGAACAGGCGGCGATGATCCGGGGGATCGACCGCCATTTCCTGATCGCGGAATATGCGATCGACGGCGCCCTCATGGCCGCCAATGCGCGGTTCCTCGAAGCCTTTCACTATCGCGCCGAGGACGTGATCGGACAGGATCACGCCATTTTCCTGAGCGAGGCTTATGCGGTCACATCCGAATATGCCAATTTCTGGAAATCCTTTCGCCTGGGCGCGAGCCACAGCATCCACGATGTGCGGTTCGGTCGGCATCGCCGCGAAGTGTGGATCGACGCGGTCTATTTCACTGTCGCCGACAGCCGGGGCACCCCGGTCAAAGTGGTCCAGATCGGCCGGGATCTCACTCTGCAAAAACAGGCGGAGCAGGATCGCGCGCGGGAATTCGCGCGGGCGGAAAGCATCGATTGCCTGACCGGGCTCGAAAACCGCACCTCGTTCATGCGCTCGGTGCAGAAATACTTCAATCCGGTCACCAATTGCACCCCGTTCTCCGGGCTGCTCGCGGTCATCGACATCAACCGCTTTTCCGCGATCAACACCGCCTACGGCAACGAAGCGGGCGACGCGATCCTGTGGGTCGTCGCCAAACGGCTGAAGTCGGCCTTGCGCAGCCATGACATATCCTCGCGGATCGACAGCGACATGTTCGGCGTCTTCATCGAAAGCCTTCCCCCCGGCACCGACGGGCACAAGACGGTAATCGAACGCATCCTGCGCGAAATTTCGGCCCCCATCGAATTCGGCGACGAACAGATCGCACTGACCGCATCGGCGGGCGTGGTGACGGGCGATGGCTGGAAACTCGCGCGCGAGGCGGGCGAGGACGACATCCTTGCCTGCGCGCAGGCCGCGCTGAAAGCGGCCAAGACGCTCGACCTCAACGCCTATCGCCTGTTCGACATCGAATTCGCCCATGCGGCCAAGCGCCGGATGACGATCGGGCGCGATCTCGACAGCGCGATGCAGGCCGAAACCATCACCCTGCACTATCAGCCGGTGGTCTCGTTCACCGACAAGCGTCCGGTCGGCTACGAAGCGCTGGCGCGGTGGACCCACGACACCATGGGACCGATCGCGCCGCCCGAATTCATCTCGATCGCCGAAGAGACCGGCGCGATCCATTGTCTGGGCAAATACCTGTTCGACAAGGCGGTGAAGTTCGCGTCCACGCTCGACGACAACCTGTGGGTCGCCATCAACGTCTCGCCGATCCAGTTGCAGCGCAAGGAATTCTCGACCGGCGCCATGGACATCGTCCGACGCTACGGCATCCATCCCCACCGCATCGACATCGAGATCACCGAAAGCGCCTCGCTCGACATGTCGCGAACGGTTCAGGACAACCTGCGCAATTTGCGCGACTTCGGCTTCAGCATCTCGCTCGACGATTTCGGCACCGGGTTCTCGTCCTTGTCGCAACTGCTCAACTTGCGCGCCGACCGGATCAAGATCGACCAGAGCTTCACCCGGGGATGCCTGCAATCGCCCGAAAAAGTCGGCATCATCCGCTCGATCCTGGGTCTGAGCGCCGCGATGGGGATGCAAGTCGTCGCCGAAGGGATCGAGACCCCCGAGATCTCCGACCTGCTTCAGGACCTGGGCTGCGACTATGGACAGGGATACCTGTTCGGAAAACCGATGGATCTCGGCGGCTGATCCTCTGAAACCTCATGGTGGTTGACGAGCCGAGCCGTGTTGCCGCACTCGCGATGCGAACACGCTTTTAAGAACAGGAACGACACACCATGACCACGACGACGCAGGACCCGCGAGACCACTTTGCCCATTGCATCCAGGTGTTCGGCGGAGTGACCGCCGCGTCCCGCCGCCTCGACATCGACGAACGGGCCCTCCGGCGTTTCGTCAACGGTGAACGCCCGGTCAGCCAGAACCTGCTCGAGGATACCGCAAAGGCGCTTCGCCTCCTGATTGCCGAAGCCGAAGCTGCGGAAAAAGGGATCGCAAGCATTCTGGGTTCGTGACCGGACAAGCGTCCCGGCGACAGGCAGTGCCAGGCGTGACACTTTGCCCGAAGGCAAAGTGTCACAGATGACAAAAGCACTTCGCCGCCATTTCCGGGGATTCCCAAGAGTCACGATTTGTGCTTGTTTGCGGCTCGTTATGTTTCATTCGATCCGCCTCTCGTCCCAAGGAAATGCGTCCGGCATGGCCGCGCTGCTGGACGCGATTGCGCGGGCCAGCGCGCGGCCGCGCTATGCCTTCATGCTCTTGTGCCTGATCGCGGAAGTTGCCGACGGCAACGGGCAGGCAGGGCCCTTCGTGGCGCGCGGGAACACCTTGCTCACCTTGCGCGACTGGCTGAGCGAAGGTCTTCTGCCGATCGGGGCCCGCGATCCCCGGCGCAAGGCCTTGACCGAGCGTGTGCGCGACGATCTTGCGCGCAAGGGCAAATTGACCGCGAACCCTGATGAGGCGGATGCCTCGATCGCAATGGAAGCGCGCGACCGCATCCGTTCGTCGACCAAGACCAACCTCAGCCGCGCGGCATCCGAAATGGTCCGTGCAGGTCTCCTGCGCCGTCATTACGCGGGCTATTGCGTCGATCATCACAACCGCGGCGGCCATCGGCATGTTGTCTATGAACTGATCGGCGAAGCCCGCTGCCTACTCGGCCTTATCCCCGGACAGACGGACGTACGCGCGACCCACCCCGAAATGCCGAGCCCGCCGCCCGCATCACGGCAGGGCGAATTCGCGTTCCACTAGGCTGTAAACTCAGAACGCGAAATCGAAACCGAGGCGGAAGCTGCGGGGGCGAAGAGGCGTGATTTCGTCGTGCGTGCGCAGGAGAAAGGGCGAGCCCAGCGCGAAACGGTTGCCGCGAGCGTCCGAGAGATTGGTGATGCTGAGCGTCAGCGACCGGCTGGTATTGCCCACTTTGAAATCGAGGCCGGTGTCGATGTAGTTGCCCTGCAACTGGCCCAGAACCGACCCCACGCCCAGCGTCGATTTGCCGGTATAGCGCGCATAGGCCGAAACATCGAAGCGGTCGGTTGCGCCGATCGGCATCTCGTACTTTGCCCCGATCCGCCCGATCCAGTCGGCGACATTGGGCAACCGGCTGCGGTCGATCGCCGCGTCGAACAGGCTTGTCGCCAGATCCGACGGCTGAGTGATATGGCTTTCGTTGGCAAGGACCGAGCCTTCGAGCTGCAGGCCCGGCAGGGGCCGCCAATGCCCGGCGAGGCTGAACGACAGCACGCGTCCGTCGCCGATATTGGCGGTGGTCGGAAACCCGAAGCCGTCGATGAGGTCGGCCTGAATGTTCTGCCAGTTGCTCCACGACACGGTGAAGCTGCTGTCGAAAGTCCGGCCCGTCAGGCGCATGCCGCCTTCGACCGTGCGCACGCGGTCGCCCTGGAACCGTTCGATGTAATCCTGCCGGATGGCGATGCCGCCGGGCCGGAAACTTTCCTGGTACCGCGCGAAGAGCGAGACTTTGTCCCACGGGCGCCAAACCAGCGCCGCAGACGGCAGGCCGCGCATTTCGGTACGCGAGACCCCTGCCGTCGGATCGATGCGCAAGGCCTGATCCGTGGCGACGTCTTCGGACTGCCCGGCAAGGCGGGACCGGGTAAGCCGCCCGCCGAGCGTCAGCGTCAGCCGTTTCTGGAGATGCAGCGAATATTCGCCGTAGAGCGTTTCCTCGTCCACCCGGTTGCGCACGCCGCTCAGATAGGCGAGCGCGACAGGACCGCCCTCTACGCCGACCGCAGCCATGACATTGCTGGTGTCGGTGCCCCCCATCTGGCGGCGGATGCGGTCGTCGTTGTGCAGCACGTTGAACGCGATCAACCATCCGGTGCCGTCGCGGCGGGACTTGGCCAAGCGGACTTCCCCGGTGAACATGTGGATCCAGTCCTGCTGGGTGAAGGCCGTCTGATAGGCGCCCGACATCGGCGCGACCTGTGGATGGGCGGCGTCGGTCAGCGCCGCCCCGGCATAGCGTTCGAACACATGCTGGTTGGCATAGGAAAACGACGTGGTCAGTTCGAGCTCGTTCCACCGCTTGCCCACGACCAGTTCGCTCAGGAGGATGGCATTGGAAAAGGGTTGGGCAATCGCGGTCGCGCGGGTCAGACCATTGCCTTCCCGGTCCGCATACTGGCTGTCGTCGCCCCCGATCCGCTGGGACAGGGCCGAGACGTCGATGGTCCAGTCGTTGCCGGGCTTGTAGCGCAAGGCCGCCCGCCCGCCATAGGTACGCACGGTGTTGATGTCGCTCAGCTTGCGCAGGGTATCGTCGATATAGCCGCCATCGAGGCTGCCGAAACCGAGCACACGCAAGGCGAGCTTGTCCTTGACGATCGGCACGTTGACGATCGCGCCGCCATCCCCGCCCGGTTGCCCGTGCTGCACGAACGTGGTCCCGCCCCAGAGCTGGCCCCCGAATTGCCCGAGATCGGGGGCATTGGGAACGACGCGCACGACCCCGCCCATGGACCCGGCGCCGTAAAGCGTCCCCTGCGGCCCTTCGAGCACTTCGATGCGGGCAATGTCATAAAGACGCAGGCTGGGATCGGGCGCGCTGTAGGTGATGCGGCTGTTGCCCCAATACTGGCCGACCGTGGCCTGGGTGGGCCCGACGAAACTGGAATCGGCAATCCCGCGAATGAACAGCTTGTTGCGGCCGGGCCCGAGATGGGTGGACGAAACGCTCGAGAGCCGCACCTCGATCGCGTCAGTCCCCTTGGCGCCATCGGAAGTCGATACCGCATCCCCGACAATGACCTCGATCCCCCCCGGATAGAGATCGAGCGGCACCTTGCGTTTGGTGCCGGTGACGACCACCCCTTCCCCGGTAGTTTCCGGTACCAATGCACTGCGCGATCGCGGGGCAGAGGCCTGCACCGGGGGAGGCGACGACACGGCATCGACGACGAAGACGCCCGGCGCGACTTCGCGCGCCTGAAGCCCGGTATCGGCAAGCATCCGGGCCAAGGCCTGTGCCGGAGGATAATGCCCGGCGACGCCCCTTGTTGGACGGCCGGTCATCGCGGAATCGCGAAAGGCAATGCTGACACCCGTCTGCCGCGCGAGCGCACGCGCAGCCGGGCCTGCCGTCATCGCACCGACGGAGACCTCCACGCTGACTTCGCGCGCCAAAGCCGGCACGCTCCACAAACAGAGCGTGCCGAAGATGAGCCTACGAGCTCGAACCACGTGCTGGCTGCACCCTCCATACGCTGCCGTTGCGGACAATTGTGAGACCCACGATGGCCTGAAGCCGGGAAAGCACCGCGTCCGGTGTCCCCTTGATCGACAGCGTGCCGGAGAAATGGCGCGCGCCTACCTGCGGATCGACAACGATTACCACGCCAAGATCCCGGGAAAGATCGGCCACCACCTGGGACAAAGGCGCGTCATCATAGGTGAGCACATTGGCTTGCCACCCGCCGACCGCCGCCGGATCGGCCTTGGCCAGAACGGGAACCGCTTCGTCCCCGGCACGGGTGAGCCGGTCGCCCGCGCCGAGGCGGATTTCCCCGCCCCGCGCGTTGTAGAGCACCGCTCCTTCCGCCACCGCGACGTCAAGCACGCCCGCCTGCTGCTGAACGTCGAAAACGGTGCCGACATCGACGAGTCGGGTATTGCCGCTGGTCACGACGAACGGGTGATCGGCGTCATGATGGACGCGAAACAGGATTTCGCCGCCCTTCATCTCGATCTCGCGCGGTCGCGACGGGCTGAACCGGATGCGCGTGCCCCCGTTGAGCAGGATCTGCGACCCATCGGCGAGCGTGATCTCGTGCCGCTGGCCGGGCGCGGTTGCAAATTCGGTCATCGGTTCGGGGCGCAGCGCGAAATAGCCGCCCAACCCGGCCGCCAGCAGCAAGGATGCAGCCAAGGCGCCCATCCAGGGATAGTGCCGTCCGCCGAGCCCGACCACAGGCGCCTCTGCCCCCATGTCGTTGGCCGCAACCACGGGTGCGACCTCGGGACCTTCCTCAAGGAAAAGGCGTCTCGCCCAATCGTCGTCGTCGAGCGCCGCGTCATAGGCATCGAGATGCGCCGGATCGGCCTCGAGCCAGTCGGTGAGCGCATCCCAATCGGAAAAATCGGGGTCGGCCGCGCGAAGCGCCCAGCGGCGCCCTTCCTCGCGGATCATCTCTGTCGGTTGCCGGGTCATCGGCCCCGCCTTGCCATCATGGCGCCCTGCCTGTCATTGCGCATAAGGTCATTCCGCATCGAACCTGGCCCTCAACTGTGCCAAGGCGCGCGACGCCTTCTGCAAATCCTTTTCCACCGAACTCAGGCTGACGCCCAGTTCGCGCGCGATCGCCACTTGTCCCACGCCTTCGAGCCGACATCGGCGAAAGACCTGCTCCACCCGCTCGCCAAGGCCCGCCAGCGTCCGTGTCGCCTCGTCGAGCCGTTGCCGCGCGATCAGGGCGCGTTCGGCAACCGGCGGCTCATGCTCGCTGACGCTCGTGTCGTGCCAGTCGAACTGGCGGCGTTCGCGGCTGACGTCGCTGCGTCGCCGGTCCCGCATCAGGTTCTCGGCCGTCCGGAACAGATAGGCCAGCGGATCGGCAACAGGCGAACGCGGCATCGATGCGACCCGTTGCCACAGGTCGTGGAGCATGTCCTCGGCATCCTCCCCCGCCCCCCGCGCCCGCAGGAACCGGAGCAGGCGCACGCGCTGGTCGAGCAACACACGTTGCAGACCACTCGTGTTTTCAACCTGATCCATGGACGGCAGGAAAGCATCCCGCCGCCGCCTTGCCAAGCCGCGCCCGCTACGCAGGTCCCGCCCGGTCATTGGCCGCTCCGGCGAACGACCACATCCGCATCGGGCAGGACGGCATCCCCACCGGGGCGATCGAGACCGCTGTTCCGTGCCTGTGCAAAGGCGGAAATGGTGGTGCGGGGGCTCGTTTCCCCGCCCGGCACGGCAAAGGTCTGCGCAAATTCACTCTTTGCGGAAAATCTGCGAGTATTACCCATGAAAACCAGAGGGTTGACGGCAATTCCTCCAGATCGCACTTCAAAATGGAGATGCGGGCCGGTCGACCGGCCGGTCGAGCCCATCAAGGCAATTTCCTGCCCCTGTGCCACGGTATCGCCGGGCCCGACGACGATGCGGGACAAGTGGCCGTAACGCGTCCGGGTTCCGTCGGCATGCAGGATCTCGACCAGATTGCCATAGCCGCCGCGCCATCCGGCAAAATCGACCTGCCCCGACGCTGCGGCAAGGATCGGCGCGCCCTGACGTCCCGGTATGTCGATGCCGTCATGCATGGCGCGGGTCCCGCGCAAAGGATCGATTCGCATGCCGAACCCCGATGAAATCGCAGGCAAGGCTGCTCGGACATGCGCAGGCCGCGCGACCGCCGTTGCCGACAGCATCGGGACCATCGCCAGCAGCGGAAAGAGAAAGGGGCGCATCATCGTCATCACATCGACATGACGAAGGCAACGTCGCCGAACCGTAATTCATTCCCGACCGGACCGAAAAAATCCTCGTGCCGCCCGTCGATGCGCTCATGTGGCCGGCGCCTTACGGGTTTGCCTGCGCCTTTCCGTCTTCTCTCCGAACGCCTCGTTCTGACAGCACGGAGAAACACAGGTGAATCCCACAGAAGCACGGATGCTCGACATGCTCAGGAAAGGCCGCGACCATTACGGCGTGGTCGCGATCAAGGCCGAATTCGAAGCGGAAGGCACCCGGCCCGACGAACTCCTGCGTCTGCTTGACCTGACCGCGCGCGCCGACTTGAAGCTGGCGCTGAAAATCGGCGGCTGTGAAGCGATCTCCGACCTCCACGCCTCGAAGCTCTATGGCGCGGGGTACATCATCGCGCCGATGGTCGAGACGCCCTATGCCCTGTCGAAATTCGCCGACGCGCGGGACAAGGTCTATGGCACCGGCGCCCAGACGACCCGGTTCCTGTTCAATCTCGAAACCCTCTCCACGCTTGCCGCACTGCCCGCAATGCTGCCGATCGCGGCCGAACGGCTCGACGGGGTGGTATTCGGCCGCGTCGATTTCACGCTGTCGCAGGATCTGCCGCGCGGCGCCATCAACGAACGGGTCATCACCGACGCCGTGCTGACCACCGCGCAGGCCTGCCGGACGCACGATCTCGAGCTCGTCGTGGGCGGTTCGGTCGCGCTCGACGCGCTCGGCCCCTTGCGCGAAGTGCGCGAAATCCGTCTCGACCGGTTCGAGACGCGCAAGGTCGTGTTCGATGGTGCCGCAGTCGAAAGCGCCGCGTTTGAAGCAGGCATCGCCAACGCCGTCGCATTCGAACTCTGCTGGCTGGAAAACAAGCGCGACTACTATCAGGCGATCGCGCAGGAAGACGCCGCCCGGATCACCATGATGCGCGAACGCAGCCTTCAGGCCGCCCGCGCGCGTTCGGCATCGGCTGCGGCCTGATCCCCCATGCCGCTCGATGACGCTGTTGCCGCTCTGCTGCGCTCGGTCGCGGCAGAGGTGGTCATGCCCTCGTTCCGTCGGCTTGCCGAGGACGACATTGCCGAAAAGAGCCCGGGTGAAGTCGTCACCCGGATCGACCGCTTGTCCGAAGAACGCCTGCGCACCGGGCTCGAGGCGCTCGGGACAGGCGCTCGGGTGATCGGAGAGGAAGCCTGCGCCGACGATCCCGCCCTGCTCGCCGAAGCGGGCAAGGGACTGGTCTGGCTGGTCGATCCCCTCGACGGAACCGGCAATTTCGCCTCGGGGCACCATCCCTTCGGGATGATGGTCGCCTTGGTGGCCGACGGCGTTCCGCAGGCGGCATGGATGCTCGACCCGGTGACGGACCGCCTGTGCCACGCCGAGCGGGGCAAGGGCGCGACCGTTTCCGGGCAACGGGTCGCGGCGCAAGGGACAGGCGCACCGACGCCTGTCGCCGCGCTCGCGACCCAGTTCATGGCCCCCGACGTGCGCTTGCGCGTCGCGGAAGAGGCGCGGCGTCATTTCACGCTCGAACCGATCCCGCGCTGTGCGGCTGAAAGCTATCCCCGGCTGGTGCTGGGCCGCAACGACATGGCCCTCTTCCAACGCATCCTGCCCTGGGATCATGCCGCCGGGGTGCTGTTTGTCGAAGAAGCGGGCGGCGTCGCCACCCATTGGGACGGATCGCCCTATCGCGTCGGCGGCCCCGCGCCGGGTCTCCTCGTCGCGGCGAACCGGTCCGCGTGGGATCTCGCGCACGCTGCACTCTTTCCCGTCCTGCAACCGATCGCTCCGCTCGACTGCCTGAAAGCCATTGCCGCATGACTTCGAGATTCCGCTTCGTTTCGACCGGCACACGGATCGGCCAGACCCCGCGCACGCTGGGACTGGGGATCGCGCTGGCCGTCACCCTGTCGTCGGGCGCGCAGGCCCAATTGACCTCACCCATCGGGTCATCGTCCCAGACCTCCACGCAAAGCGCCACCCCGTCGTCCTCGCAGGCGACGATGGCCGTGCCCCAGACCCAGAGCGCGGGCGGATACGCCCCGACGGTGATCGAGCAACCCGCCAGCGACCCGCGCGAGGCCATTCCCGCCGCGATGCAGGGCGCCGGCCCCCTCTCCAATCCCCCCGAAGCGCCGCCACCGCCTGCGCCACCAAGCGAGTTTGAGACTTATGTCTCCAAGCTCGCGGGCAAGCCGCTGCGCCGGTTCGGTTCGGACCTGCTGCTGCCCGAAGCCCGCGATTTCACTTTGCCCGGCACCACCGCCATTCCGGGCGACTATCGCCTCAATCCGGGCGATCAGCTTCTGCTCAATCTCGCCGGATCCATTCAGGCCTCGGCCCTGCGCCTGACGATCGACAGCGAAGGACGCATTTTCGTGCCGCGCGTCGGGACGATCACCGTCGGCAGCCTGCGCTACGCCGACCTTGCCGCGACGATCACGCGCGAAGTCGGGCGGCAATATCGCAATTTCACAGTCGATGTCTCGGTCTCGCGCCTGCACGGGCTGACGGTCTATGTCACCGGCTTTGCCCGCCGTCCGGGCGCCTATACGGTCAACAGCCTCTCGACATTGGTCAACGCGGTCATGGCCGCCGGGGGCCCGGCCGCAGGCGGCAGCTTCCGCTCGATCCGGCTGAGCCGGAACGGCAGGATCATTTCCGACTTCGACTTCTATGACCTGCTGCTGCGCGGGGACAAGAGCGGGGACAAAACGCTCCAGAACGGCGACGTCATCTATGTCGCTCCGTCGGGCAAGCAAGTCGCGGTCCTGGGCAGCGTCAACCGCGAGGCGATCTTCGAAATCGCGCCGGGCGAAACGCTGGTCGATGCCGTTTCCGATGCAGGCGGGATCAATACCGTTGCCGACGACAGCCGCCTGATGGTGCTCGACACGCTCGACCGTACGACCGGCTGGCAGCAATTGAGCGCCGCCGACGCGCGCAACCGCAAAGTGGAACGCGGACAGATCGTGCGTGTCCTTTCCGATGCAGGGATTGCCCGGCCGATCGACAGCCAGCCGGTGCTGGTGACGGTGGGCGGCGAAGTCCGCCATCCGGGCCGCTATTACTTTGCGCCCGGAACGCATCTTGCCGACGTGATCGAACGCGCCGGCGGCCTTACCTCGCAAGCCTTTCCCTATGCAGGCGTCATCACCCGCGAAAGCGTGAAGGCGCAACAGCGCGAGAGCTTTGCCCGTGCGCTCGCTGACATGGAACTGCTCTTGCGCACGCAGCCGCTGGTCTCGGTCAACCGCGCGCAACTGACGCAGGCAGGCAGTATCGCGCTCATCGATTCCGTCGTGAAGAAAATGCGCGAACGCGAACCGAGCGGGCGCCTTGTCCTCGACATCCCGGTTACTGCGACCAGCCTGCCGGGCGATATCGTCGTCGAGAACAACGACACCATCGAGATCCCCACCCGCCCGGTCACCATCGGCGTGTTCGGTTCGGTCGCAAGCCCCGCTTCGTTCGCCTATCGCGACGGCATGACCATCGGCGATGCCGTCGCCCTCGCCGGGGGTGCCCAGCGGCTTGCCGACAAGAGCGGGGTCTTCGTCATCCGCGCCAACGGCACGGTGATCGCGATGCATAAGGCGACCTACCGGGAAAAGGCCTTGCCCGGCGATCTCGTCTACATGCCGGTCGATGCCGCGCGCGGCGAATTCTGGGCCCGGTTCCGCGACATCACCACCAGCCTTTTCGGCGGGCTCGTCGGTGCCGCCTCGATCAAGGGGCTCGCCGGATGAACCGCATCGACCAAACCCATGCCTTTGCCCTTCGCGTCATGCGTGAAACCCGCATGCGGCGGCGCGCCTATCTGGGAACGGGGCTCGTCCTTGCTCTCCTGACCGCGTTTCCCCAACCCTATGTCGCGCGGGCGCGGATCGTGCCGCAGGACGCAAGTTCGATCGGCCTCAATTCGCTGGTCAATGCCCTGGGCAGCCAGTTTCAGGGCTTTGCCGCCCTGCTCGGCGGGTCGAAGCAGCCGATCGACCTCTATCTGGCGACCGCGCGCAGCCAGGAAGTGGCAAGCGCGGTCATCACGCGGCTCCATCTCGACGACGCGGCCCATTTCGGGTCGGACCGCAGCGCGCGACTGGCGCTCGACCGCATGGTCGACGTCCACTCGCTGACCGGCGGGATCATCGAGATCGAAACCCGCGCCCATGCGCCTGACGAGGCCGAAAAGCTGACCTCGACCTATGTGGAGGCGATCACCGCGCGGCTCAATGCTCTGGCCTCCGAACGCATCACCCGCAAGCGGACCGTCGTCGGCAACCGGTTCCGCGATGCGACCACCCGCGTCGCAACCTCGGAAGCCGCGCTCAACGCCTTTCGCCGGGGCAACAACCTTGCCGCACCCGAAGCCCAGCTCGGCAGCGAGCTGACCTTGCGCGCGGGGCTTCAGGCTCAATTGCAGGCCAAACAGGTCGAATTGCAAACCCTGCAACGCTTTCAGGGGACCGAAAACCCGCAGTTCCAGGCCGTCGAGACCCAGATCGCCGCCTTGCGGACCCAGATCGCGAAAAGCGCGACCCCGGAAACCGGAACCGCCGGCCCCAACGTCGCGGGCCTTTCGGAAATCAGCGCGCATTACCTCGATCTCTATCGCGACTATCGCTTCGCCCAGGCGCTCTACGAAGTCTATGCCCGCGCCTCGGAGGAAACCGAGGTCGAGGCGCTGGCGACCGAGACCGCGTCGGATGCCCAGGTGATCGAGGCGCCCCGGCTCGACCCCGACCGCAAGTTCAACATCGGGGCCGTCGCCATGCTGGCGCTCGTCGGCCTGCTCGCGTTCTTTACCGAGATCTACGCTCCCGCAACGGGCATGCGCCTCCCCCTGCTCGATAGGAAGGACGAGGAATGAACTCGTCCGCCGAACAGCCCCCTGAACTTTCGATCGTCATTCCCTGCTTCAACGAAGTGGAAAACGTCGCGGGGATCGTCGCGGCCGTCGACCGCGAGGCCGCCCGCTGGGCCTATGGGCACGAGATCGTGCTCATCGACAATGCCTCGACCGACGGCACGCGCGAGGCGATCCGGGAGATCTGTGCGACCAATCCACGCGTCTGGGCGATTTTCAACAATCGCAATTACGGCCAGATGCGCTCGCCCACTTACGGCATCTATCAGGCGCGCGGCCGCGCAGTGATCGGCATGTGCGCCGATTTTCAGGACCCGCCCGAGATGATCGGCGAATTCGTGCGGAAATGGCGCGAAGGCGCGATGATCGTCATGGGCCAACGGCGCAGCGAACGTAGCGGCGCGCTCCTGACGCTCGCCCGTCGCACCGGATACGCGCTTCTGGGCCGGATCGCGGACTATCCGGTCCTTCCCGACGTCACCGGTTTCGGCCTGTTCGACCGGCGCGTGGTCGATACCCTTGCGCAGTGGCAGGAACCCGAACCGTTCTTTCGCGGCATGGTCGTCGAAAGCGGATTTTCGATTGCACTGGTCCCGTTTGACCGCCCCGAACGGGCCGCAGGAACCACCAAGAACGGGCTGCGTTCGCTCATGGGCTTTGCCCTCTCGGGCCTTGCCGGGTCGGCCAAGGCGCTGCTCAGGGTGCCGATCGTGCTCGCCCTCTTGCTGGGGCCGCTTGCACTCTTGCTCCTGGCCTTCGGACTGGCGGGCGCGGTGCTCGGCTGGGCCGCGACCCTGTTCCTTTTCGCAGGCGCCATCGCGACCGCAATGTTTGCCGTGATGATGCTGTTCGTCGGGCTGATCGGGGATCAGGTCCGCCTGCTGACCGAACGCACGCGCCACATTCCGCTCGTCATCGAGGAATGCCGCGTCAACGATCCCCGGACCCGCGCCGCATGACACCCGCCGGTCGCCGCCGAACAGGCCCCCCGCTGCTCGAACTCGCGATGATGCTTGCGGTTCTGGCGAGCACGGGATGGACGATCCGCCATCTGCTGGTCGAAGGCTTCCTGCCCCAGCCATTTGTGTTCGACACCAACGACACCTTCATGGACTGGTTCAACACGGCCTATTGGGCGAACCATCCGGGGGCCTACGATGTCTGGCGCAGCATCTATCCGCCGCTCTCGTTCGTGTTCCTGCGGCTGTTCAGCCTGTCGGACTGCTATGTCGCCTCGCCCTTTGCCGCACGCGACTGCGACTGGCTGGGACAAACGACGATCGCGCTCTGCTATGGGCTCGACATCGTCGTCGCCGGGCTCGCGTTCTATCGCAGCGACCGTCGAACCGCGCTGCCGCGCACGCTCGCCTTTTCGTTCGGCCTGCCGCTGCTGTTCACGCTTGAACGCGGCAACCTGATCCTCGTCTGCTTCATCTTCTTTGCCATCGCCCATGCGCCGATCACCCGGTCGCGCATGATGCAGGCACTGGCAACGGCACTGACGATCAATTTCAAGCCGTACCTGCTGCTGCCCGCACTTGCGCAGGGGGTGCGGCGGGAATGGCGCCCGCTCGAACTCGCCGGACTTGCGACCATCGCGGTCTATCTCGTCACGCTGGCTCTGGTCGGTGCGGGATCGATCGGCGAACTGGTCAGCAACACCACCAACTGGGTCACATTCGTCGGTGGGCAGGTGTGGAACGAAATCAACTATTCGACGAGCTACGCCCCCTTTCTGATGCTCGACAAAACCGGCGTGCCGCTGCTCGACTTCGTCCCCTCGCGCATTGTCGAAGGCGTCGAAACATTCGTGCCGCTGGCAATCCGTTCGACCCAGATCGTGGCGCTCGCGTGTCTGGGCGCGGCGGCCCTGCGTCCCAAGGCGCTTTCCCACGCCCGCATCGCGGCGGTCATGCTGGGCGCCTATCTCGTGACCCAGTCGCCAGGCGGCTATACGCAGGCTTTCCTCGTGTTTCTCGTCCTGCTCGAACCGGCACGCGGGATCGGATCGCGGATTGCGGTCCTGCTCTCCTATACGCTGCTGCTCGCCGGGGACCGGATGGTCGCCCCGATCCTGCGGATCAATTCGGAAAGCTGGCTCGGCGGGCACCCCGTCACGCCTGAATTCGGCCTCACCATCGGCCATTTCCTGCGCCCGGGCATCATCATCCTGATCGTCTGGGTGCTCTCGCTCGACGGCGTTGCCCAGGTGCTCGGCACGTTCCGCCACCACGCCCGCCCCCGCACCACCGGAGCCCCGGCATGATCCCTCCCGTCGATCTCGAAACCATCGACCGGGCGCTTGCCCCGCTATGGCCCCGCATCGACGGTGCACGCCTGTTCTTCACCGGCGCGACCGGGTTCATCGGCCGCTGGATGCTCGAAGCACTCGTCCGCGCGCCGATCACGCTCGACGTCACCGTGCTCAGCCGCGATCCGGCAGGCTTTGCCCGCCGCGCGCCGCATCTTGCCGCGCGATGCACGACGATCGAGGGCGATGTCCTGCGCGGCTTCACCCCGCCGCCGGGACGTTTTACCCACGTCATTCACGGCGCCACCGATGCCAGCGCCCATCTGACCGCGACCGATCCGCGCCGCATGTTCGACACCATCGTCAGCGGAACGCGCCATCTGGTTGATTTTTCCGTCGCCCACGATGCCCGGTTCCTGTTCATGAGTTCGGGCGCGGTCTATGGTCGCCAGCCACCCGAGCTGGCGCTGGTCAATGAAGACTGGATCGGCGGGCCCGATCCGCGCGATCCGGGCGCGGTCTATGCCGAAGCCAAGCGCGCCGCCGAAATGCTGGTCGCGATTGCCGCCCGGCAACATGGCCTCGATGCCGTCACCACGCGGATCTTTGCTCTGCTCGGCCCCCTGCTGTCGCTCGACATCCATTTCGCGGCGGGGAATTTCATTCGCGACGCCATCGCCGGACGCCCGATCGTGGTAGAAGGTTCGGGACAGGCGGTACGCTCCTATCTCTATGCCGCCGACCTTGCGGTGTGGATGTGGACCGTCCTTCTCGCCGCCGAACCGGGCAGCACCTACAACGTCGGATCGGAAGAGGCAGTCTCCATCGCCGAGCTTGCCGAGCGGACTGCCCGCATTCTTCGCGCGCCCGGCGTCCGCATTCTCGGACGCGACGATCCGGGCTGGAACCCCGGCCGCTATGCCCCCTCCACGCGTCGCATTCGCGAGGATCTGGGCCTTTTGCAGACTGTCGACCTCGACATGGCGATCCGCCGCACCGCCCTTGCCAATGGATGGACCCGATGACCCAAGTACCCCCTCCCACTGTCAAACTGTCCGACTGGCTGGCCCAATGGCTGGTCGATCACGGCATTGCGGATGTCTTCATGCTGACCGGCGGCGGCGCGATGCACCTCAACCATTCGCTCGGCACGCATCCTGGCCTCAAGACCACATTCACCCATCACGAACAGGCGCTGTCGATGGCGGCCGAGGCCTATGCCCGGCTCACCAATCGTCCGGCAGTTGTCAATGTCACCTCGGGCCCGGGCGGGACCAATGCGATCACCGGCGTCTATGGCGCCTATGTGGATTCGATCCCGATGCTGGTAATTTCGGGCCAAGTAAAGCGCGAGACCACCGTGCGTTCGACCGGCCTGCCCCTGCGCCAGCTCGGCGATCAGGAACTCGACATCGAGGATCTGGTCAGTCCGGTCACCAAATATGCCGCGATGGTGACCGATCCCCGCGCGATCCGCTATCACCTCGAAAAGGCGCTGCATCTGGCAACGAACGGGCGCCCCGGCCCGGTCTGGCTCGACATTCCACTCGATGTTCAGGCGGCCCGGATCGATCCCACGGACCTTCCCGGATTTGACCCGATCGAACTCGACGAACCCTGGCGGGAAACCGATCTCGACGCGGCGGCCCGGCTTATCCTCGACCGCATCGCGGTGGCCGAGCGGCCCGTCATCCTGGTCGGATCGGGCGTGCGCCTGAGCGGCGCCCATGACGCCTTCATCACTCTGATCGAGCGGCTCGGCATCCCCGTCGTCACCGCGTGGAACGCCCACGATGCGCTGTGGAACGACCACCCGCTTTATGCCGGGCGCCCCGGAACCGTCGGCGACCGGGGTGGCAACATGGTGACGCAAAGCGCGGACCTGCTGCTCGTTCTGGGAAGCCGTCTCAACATCCGCCAGGTCAGCTACAACTGGCAGAGCTTCGCCCGCGCGGCGTGCAAGATCTGGGTCGACATCGACCCGCTCGAACTGCGCAAGCCGACGGTTCGGCCCGACATCCCGGTCGTTGCCGATCTTGCCGATCTGCTGCCCCGGCTCAACGCGCTTGCCTATGCGGGGCCGACCATGGCCCATCGCGAATGGCTGCACTGGGCGCGCGAACGCAATGCGCTTTTCCCCACGGTCCTGCCCGAATATCGCGACCATGGCCCGACCAATCACCCCTATGTCGCGATGGACGCCCTGTTCGACGCGCTGGACGATGACGACATCGTCGTCACCGGCAACGGCAGCGCCTGTGTCGTCGGGTTCCAGGTTGCCCGCATTCAGAAGGGGCAGCGGCTGTGGACGAATTCGGGCTGTGCGACGATGGGCTATGACCTGCCCGCCGCGATCGGAGTCTGGGCCGCGACCGGAGGTGATCGCCGCGTCATCTGCATCGCGGGCGACGGCAGCATCATGATGAACCTTCAGGAAATGCAGACCATCGCCGGATACGACATGCCGGTCAAAGTCTTCCTGTTGAACAATGCAGGCTACGTCTCGATCTTCCAGACGCACCGCAAATTCTTCAATGGCGTCGAAGTCGGCGGCGGGCCCAAGAGCAACGTCACTTTCCCCGATTTCGCGCGGCTTTCCGACGCTTTCGGCTTTTCCTATGCCCGCGCCGACAACCATGCCACGCTCGGCGCGGCGATTGCCGCGACGCTCGCCGCGCCCGGCCCCGCCCTGTGCGAGATCATCATCGACGAGAACGTCGAATTCGCACCCAAGCTGGGATCGCGCTCGCATCCCGACGGACGCATCACCTCGCCCGCGCTCGAAGACCTTTCGCCCTTCCTCCCGCGTGAAGTGCTTGCCGCCAACATGGCGATCCCGTTGATGGAGGAACCATGAGCACGGTGGCCCTGCTCGACCGCCGCCCGCTGCGTTTCGCCATTGCGGGGGCGCTCAATACCGCCTTCGGGATCGCGATCTATCCCTTGCTCATGTGGGTGATCGTGCCCTTGCGCGCGCATTACATGATCGCGCTGCTGATCGCGCAGGTGCTTGGCCTGTGCTTTGGCTTTGCCACGCACAAGCTGGGCGTGTTCCGCACCCCCGCCGACCGGGCCGTGCGCGAATTCGGCGCCTTTGCGGGGTTCTACCTGTTCAACTATGCAGCGAACTGGGCAATCCTGCCGCTGCTCGTCGAAGGCGCGCGCATTGCCCCGGTCATCGCGCAGTCCGGCTTTACCCTCGTTCTCGTCGCGGGAAGCTGGTTCTGGCACAACCACGTCACCTTTCGTCACAGCGGAGACCGCCGATGACGCTGCCCGCCTTGCGCGAACGGACATGCCCCTGTTGCGGCAACCGGCGCATGCATCCCGAAGTCCGCGCGTCCCAGCCCGCCGAGGCCATGACGCTCGAGGCGCTGCGCCCTTTTTGGACAGGCCTGCGTCAGGGGAAGCCGTTCTTCACCTACCATCGCTGCCTGATCTGCAGGATGCTGTTCTGTGCGACCTATTTCGACGACGCGCAGCTTGCCGATCTCTATTCGGCGATGGCCCCCAACATGGAGGCCGTCGCCGGAGACGCCATCGCCGCCACGCAGCGAGGGTATTATGCCGCCGCGCGCGCCTATGGCGTGGGGACCGGCGACTATCTCGAAATCGGCCCCGACGTCGGCCATGTCGTCCGCTCTGCCGTCGCGGAGGGCTCGTTCGGCCATTTGCACTTGTTCGAACCGAACCGGGCCGTCCACCCGCAACTGGCGCTGGCGGCCGGAAAATGTCCGGCAACGATCCGGGCCGACCTCCACGACTTGGCGGCGGTTCCGGACGGATCGATCGGCCTTGCCGTCATGATCCACGTGCTCGACCACCTGATCGACCCGTTGGCGACGCTTGCCACCGTCCATCGCAAGCTGCGTGGCGGCGGCACGCTGCTGGTCGTCACCCATAACGAAGCGTCGCTGTTGCGGCGGATCATGGGCAATCGCTGGCCGCCGTTCTGCCTGCAACATCCCCACTTGTTCAATCCCGGCACGATGGCCGGGATGATGCAGCGGGTCGGATACCGCGACTGCAGCGTCAGCCGCAGCGTCAATCATTTCCCCATCGACTTTCTGGCGCGGCAGGCGTTCGAGGCCATGGGCATCCATCTTCGCGCCCTGCCGCTACCCGGCCGCAGCATCGCGCTGCGGCTGGGCAACATTCTGGCGCTTGCCCGCAAGCCGGATCATCCGGCTGCGGCAAAAACTCCCGCTTCCGAGGCAAGAGCGGTATAATGCGCGATCTGTTCGAGACTGACCGCGCGGGGGTCTTCCCCGGCGCCGACCCGCTTGTGCCAATCGACGATCCACGCGATCGCCTCGTCGAGGCGCAGCGACGGACGCCAGCCCAGCATCGACCGCGCGCGCGAGCTGTCGAGCCGCAGGAGCCCGGCTTCGTGCGGACGCGGGCCCCCGTCGAGCACTTCGGACGGCACCCCGTCCTGCCAGCCTGCACGCATGCGATCGACGATCCAGCGGACCGGGCGTGCGTCCTCGTCCACGGGGCCGAAATTCCACGCATCGGCAAAGCGGCGCTCGCCGTCGAGCAGGCGCTGCGCAATCATCATGTATCCGCCCAGTGCTTCGAGCACATGCTGCCACGGACGCACGGAGGCGGGCGAACGGATGACCGGCGCTTCGCCGCGCTCGAACGCGCGGACGAGATCGGGAACGAGGCGATCCTCTGCCCAGTCCCCGCCGCCGATGACGTTGCCCGCGCGGACCGAGGCCAGGCCCGGGCCGTCCTTGTGGAAGAACGAGCGGCGCCAGGCCGACACGACCAGTTCCGCGCAGCCCTTGGAACTGCTGTAAGGATCGTACCCACCCATCGGGTCGCTTTCGCGATAGGGCCAGTCCCATTCCCGGTTTTCATAGCACTTGTCGCTGGTGACGCAGATCACACCGGCAACGCCGGGCGTGCGGCGCACCGCGTCGAGAACGTGGACCGTGCCCATGACATTGGTGTCATAGGTTTCGACCGGCTCGACATAGGACAAGCGCACCAGCGGCTGTGCGGCCAGGTGAAAGACGATCTCCGGGCGGCACCGCTCGACAACGGCCGAAACCGTGTCACGGTCGCGCACGTCGCCTTCGACGCTGTCGATCAACTCGTCGAGGCGCGCGGCCGCGAACAGGCTGGGATCGGTCGGCGGCGGCAGGGCAAGCCCCGTCACCTCCGCACCCAACGCATGGAGCCACAGCGACAGCCAGCTGCCCTTGAAACCGGTATGCCCGGTTACCAGCACGCGGCGCCCTGCCCAAAGCGGGGCGCCCCGAAGAGAGCCGCCCATTACCAGCGCTTCCACGGCGCGTTTCCTTCCTGCCAGAGGGCATCGAGGTGAAGTTTGTCCCGCAAGGTATCCATGGGATGCCAGAACCCTTCGTGACGGTATCCCGACAGGTCGCCCATGGTGGCGAGCCGTTCCAGCGGTCCGTTTTCCCACACCGTTTCGGGCCCATCGACGAGATCGAGGACGCTGGTATCGGCGACGAAGAAGCCGCCGTTGATGCGCCCGCCGTCACCGGCCGGTTTTTCGCGGAACGCGGTGATCTTGTCGCCGTCCGCTTCGAGCGCGCCGAACCGTCCGGGCGGCGTCACCGAGGTGACTGTGGCCCGGCGTCCACCTTCCTTGTGGAACCGGACAAGATCGGCAATGTCGATGTCCGCCACGCCGTCGCCATAAGTGAAGCAGAACGGCTCGTCGGGTTCGAGATAGGATCGCACCGCCGCCAGTCGTCCACCGGTCATCGTTTCCGCGCCGGTCTCGACCAGCGTCACGCGCCAGGGTTCATTGCGGGTGCAGTGCACTTCCATCCCGTTGCCGCGCCGCAAGTCGATCGTCACATCGGCGGTATGCAACATGTAGTTCGCGAAGAACTCCTTGATGACATAGCCCTTGTAACCAAGGCAGATGATGAAATCGTTGAACCCGGCAGACGAGTAGATCTTCATGATGTGCCACAGGATCGGCATGCCGCCGATCTCGACCATGGGTTTGGGTCTTACGTGGGTTTCTTCGCCGAGCCGGCTGCCGAGCCCGCCGGCCAGAATCACCGTTCGCATCGTTCCTCCTGCATTTGGTGCTCTGCATGAAGACGGAACCGATCGCGTCCGCCCGTAAGCGGATCGTGCCGATCGCACTCTGCGCGATCCTGCTTCTCGCCGCGGCCCTGCGGGTGTGGCACATCGGCTTCGGGCTGCCGGACCTCAACGACCCGGACGAACCGGTCTTCGTGATGACCGCGCTCGACATGTTGCGCGAACACCGGCTCGACCCGGAATGGTTCGGCCATCCCGCGACTTTGCTGCTCTATGTGCTGGCGCTGATTTTCGTCCTCGTCGGCATGATCGGGTCGGCCTCGGGCAAATGGCACGGTATCCATGCCTTCGTGATGGCGGTCTATGCCGATCCGGGCGTGGTGATCGTGCCCATGCGCCTGTTCATCGTCGGGTGCGGACTGGCGACGATCGTGCTGACCTATCGCCTCGGGCGTCGGGTGGCGGGCCCGCGTGTCGGGCTGATCGCGGCGCTCATGCTTGCCTGCAATGCGCTGCATGTCGAACTTTCGCAGATCATCCGCACCGACATGCTGGCGACCGCGCTAATGCTGTGGAGCATCGACCATGCGCTTTCGATCGCGGGCGACAGTCCCCGGGGCGGCACCCGGCGCGATCATGTCCTGGCCGGGATCGGAGCGGGGCTGGCCTGTGCGACCAAGTGGCCTGCCGTGCTGGCGCTCGTCCATGTCATGACCGCGAGCTTATGGAGCAGTCGGGGCCGATGGCTGCGCCGCATCTGGATCGCGCCGGTGGTCGCGATCATCACGCTGATCGCGGTGTCTCCCTATCTCGTGTTCGATTACCGCACGGTCCTTCACGATCTGGGCGGCGAAGCGCGCAAGCACCACCTCGGCGCGACCGGCCACGGCCTTGGCTGGAATCTCGTCTGGTACATACGCAAGCCGCTTGCCGAAAGTTTCGGCTGGCCCGGCCTTGCCCTTGCCGCGTGCGGCATGGTCGTCGCGATCCGACGCCATCGCATCTTTGCCGTCGCCTTGCTGCCCGGTGCCGTCGTGGTTCTGCTCGTCACCGCCGCACAGGCACTGATCTGGGAACGCTGGGCAGTTCCCTTGCTGCCCGCGATCGCCCTGTGCATCGCACTTGGGCTCGACCATCTTGCCGCGCGCCTGCCGTCTCCCTTGCAGAGGGCAATCGCACTGGCGACGGGGCTTGTGCTGGTCATCGTGCCGATGACCTTGACCGACATCCAACGCACCACCATGCGGGCTGATGATACCCGTCAGGCCGCCAGCGCCTGGGTCCGCGCCCATGTCGCCCCGGATCGTTCGGTCCTTATCGAACAGGCCGCCTTCAGCCTGCTCGATCGCCCTGGCCCTGTCCTGTTTCCCTTGGGAAACAAGGGTTGCATCGAAGTCCACCACGCTCTTTCAGCGCCGCCCTCGTACAAGAAAGTCAACGATATGCGGGCCGATCACGCCATCGTCGACATCGGCAACGTCGATCCGGCCCTGCTGCCCGGATGTACCGCCGACGTCGCCATCTTCTCCCACTATCGCCGCTATGGCGACGAGGCGGCACTCTATGGCCCTGAACTTTCCAATTACCGCGCGCTGCTGCGCAACGGGCGTATCCTGCGCACATTCACCCCCATTCCGGGCCGACGCGGTGGTCCGATCGTCGATGTCGTGCTGATGAGGCCTATCCGATAAGGCAAAATACATGTCATATCGGATATGGAAATGCTCAGGACGATTGTTGCATTTTCTTTATCCATGAGTAATAAGATCGGATACTTCGTCAATTTTCGCGGCGATGATCCTTGCAATACTATCTCGAGCGCATCCCCGAGGACTTTGACGGTCTTGCCTTCGATCCGTTATGCCGGATGGCCTGCGCCATGCCGGGGATTGCGGGGGTCGAAATCACGGTGGAGGGCGCTTCGCGGCGCTGGTCCCATGCCTGCGGCGGGGTGCAACGCCATCTCGTGGGGCAGATCGCCTTCGGCCCCGACGACATCGGCACGCTCGCCCTGCTCGACGAAAGTCCACGCGAGGCATCGGAGGACGAGCGGATCGGCTGGGAACCCCTGCGCACTCTCGCTCACCAATTGCTGGCTCTGCAACTCGATTTCCAGGTCCTGTCCCGGCGGCAGAAATTCTACCAGTTGCTCGCCGACGCTTCGACCGAAACGATCGTCCGCGCCGATCTCGACGGCGTCCGGCGGTATTTCTCCCCCTCGATCCGCGAATTGCTGGGGTATGAACCCGATGAACTGATCGGCACCCGGGCAGCGGACATCACTCACCCCGACGACATCGCCCCGCTCGCGGCCTTGATGAAGACCCTCCGCGAAGGCCAGATGGAAACCGCGGTCTGCGAATTGCGGCAACAGCACAAGAACGGCTCGTGGGTCTGGATAGAAGCCTCACTACGACTGACGCGAAACAGAAATACCGGAGAACCGGATGGTTATGTCGTGTCGGTGCGCAGCATCGACCGACGCAAGGCCTACGAGGCCCGGCTCGAACGACTGGCGGGTAGCGATGAATTGACCGGCCTGCCCAATCGGGCTCTATTCCGCCGCCTGCTTGACGAACGGCTCACCTCAGAGACGCGGTTTGCACTGCTTTACATGGATCTCGACGGGTTCAAGCAAGTCAACGACCAACTCGGCCATCACACCGGCGATATGGTCCTGCGTGCATTGGGCGTGCGGCTGGCCTCGCATTTACGCACTGAGGATGTCGTCGCGCGTCTGGGTGGAGACGAATTCACCGCCCTGATTGATATGCACAGCAAGGGCGATACGCAGGGCAAGAATATCGCGGCCCTATGCGAACGCCTGATTGCAGCAGCGGCCACCCCGTTCTCGACCCCGGATGGCGAAATCACCGTGGGACTGAGTATCGGCATCGCTACATCCTTGGGAAACATCCGCGATGCCGACATGCTGCTTTTCCGTGCGGACCGCGCACTCTATGAGGCAAAGAACGCGGGGAAGAACACCTATCGCTTTGCCGATCCTGCAGGATAATACCAAGCTGCGATGAGTTTCTCTCATTGCAGGTCCGCATAAGGCCCTTCGATGCCTGCGATCAAAATTGCCCGATCGCGTGACAAGTACGAGCCGCAACCAGCATGCTGGCCATGGCGGCGCGATCGAGAGGACGCGCAAAGAGGTATCCCTGCCCCAGCGTGCAGCCCAGATTGCGCAGTTGCATAGCCTGCGACGCGCTTTCGACGCCTTCGGCGACGACCAGAATATCCATGCGGCGGGCGGCGTGAAGCAAGCCGCCGACAATGGCTGCCTGTCGCGCGTCGGTCAGAACGCCGTTGCTCAGCCGGGAGTCGATCTTCATGGCATAGAGCGGCAATGTCAGCAGGGGTTCCACCATGCCGCCGTCCAGGCCGAAATCGTCGAGCACAATGCGAATGCCCCTTGCATGAAGCCCGGTAACCGTCTGCATAAACCCCGCGTCGCGGGTCGCGGCGCAAACTTTCTCGGGAATTTCGATCACCAGTTGCGCCGGGTTGAGCCCATGATGCTCAATGGCATTGGCAACCAGCTTTTCCAGCCGCCCGCCCAGAAAGTCCGCCTTTGACACATTGATGCCGATCGGACCTCCATGCAGGCCGAGCGCCGCCCAATCGCGCATGTCCCGCGCCACCAGTTCGAGCATGCGCGCAGTCAGTTCCGCCGCGACCTTGGGATCGTCGGTCGCATCCTGAAAACTCGCGGCGGAAAGCACGTCGCCCTTCGCCATCCGCAACCGGCACAAGGCTTCAAGGCCGATGATCTCATAGGTGTCGAGCCGGACGATCGGCTGGTAATGCGCTTCGATCCGCCCCTCGGCCAGAGCCGCGCTCAGATCCCGGACCGCCGCGATGCGATGCATGATCCGCGTATCGATGCCCGGCCAATACCGGACAAAACCGCCGCGGCGGACTTCCTTGGCATGATAGAGCGCAATGTCGGCGTTCTGCAGGACGGTTTCGGGGGTGCGGTCGGTGATCGCGACCAGCGCGCCGCCGATAGTCCCGCGCGGGATGATCGTGTGGCCTTCGCACACCATGACCGTGCTCAGCCGGGTCAGGACATCTTCGGCAAAGCCATCGAGATCGCTGAGCGCGGCGGCCGCTTCGACCAGAATGGTGAACTCGTCACCCCCGGTGCGGAACACCCGGTCGGGCGCAATCGAGGCCGCGACCCGCGTCGCGACGGTCTGCAACAACTGATCCCCGATCGGATGACCGAAGCTGTCGTTGGTGACTTTGAGATTGTCGAGATCGAGCACCAGCAAGGCCCACCGCCCCGCAACAGAGCAATCGAGTCCGGCCAGCGCCGCCCCGAATGCCGCCCGGTTGGGCAGGCCGGTCAGCGCATCGACCAGTGCCTGGCGCTCGCGTTCCTGCACGCGGCGGTGCCGGGCAAGGGCAATCCCGCACAGTTCGGTGCAGGCCTCTATGATGCCCTGTTCGTTTGGACCTGGCGCACGCGCTTCCTGATAATAGAGCGCGAACGTTGCGACGACCCGGCCGGAATGGTCGAGAATCGGGGTCGACCAGCACGCGTGCAGACCAAAGGAAAGCGCGAGATAGCGATAATCGTGCCAGCGCGGGTCCGTGGCAATATCGGTGACCACCACCGGTTCGCGCAGATAAGCCGCACTGCCGCACGAGCCGACTTTCGGCCCGATCATCAGCCCGTCGATGGCATCGTTATAGGCCCTCGGCAGGCTCGGCGCAGACAGCGGATGAAGGTATCCTTCGCGATCGACTTCCAGCACCGAGCACAGCAGCCCCGGCGCCAGTTCCTCCACCTGATGGCACAAAGTGTCGATCGTCAGCTTGAGGTCGGCCCCCTTCGCGATCATCTCCAAAATGGTGTTGCGCAGCGCGAGCACCCGTTTCCCTGTCATCGATTGGCCGAAGATTCGATCTCCCGTCCTAGCCGCCGACAGTTAACATTCTGAAAACCGCGCAATCGGTTTACGGCAAAAGATCGACCTTTCCAAGCGCCCTCTCATCAAACGAAGAAGCCGTTGTTTTATATCCGAAGTGGATATTGTTTGAAAGCAAGAAGAACCGGAATTCCTGGTTTTCCCTGATGACGATTCCCACCATCCACTCGGAAAATCCGGATTTTTCTGCTCTGAGGCCCGCTCACTCCGAATGAATATTACCACGCCATCCCACCCCGGGATCAGAATCGGTAGCTGAGCCAGCCCGCCAGAAAGGTTGAGTTGGTAAACCCCGCGCGTTTGAGCACGTCGCCCGCCAGCATCCGTTCAGCGCGTCCGGTGAAGGTAAGACGCGAAGTCAGCGGCCAGACGACCTGGGCCCGCACGACGCGTCCCACGTCATGACCGCGCACGGCCTGCGTGCCTGCATAGGCAGTCCCGTTCGAGCGATAGACCGCATCGGTATCGTCATTGCGCCAGACCTTTTCGTATTCGATGGTCGTGCGCACGGTCTTGAACGCGTGGAACGTGAAATTGGGCGCAATCGCGCGCATGTTGGTCGGGGTCAGGAACAGGCCGTAGCTGTAATAGATATTGTTCCCGAACGGCGAGAACGCATCGCGCAGCTTGCCCCCCTGAAACGCGCCGCCGCCCGAGGCATAGTCGGCATGAATACCAAGGCGGGGGGCCTTGGCGTCCTTACCCAGACGCCATGTCTGCGCCAGAAACGCCTGCCACGCGTCAATCGGGCGGGCATTCTGGTATCCGCCCTGATGATTGACCGTCCAGTCGATAGTGACGCGCCCGATTTCGCCCCACAGCCGCGCCCCGGTATAGATGCGCTGTTCGCGCGCAGCCGTAGTGCCCCAGGTCGCGGCCAGATTGCGATAACGCCACAGAAACGGGTCGAGATAGAGCTTCGACCCGCCAAGCAGGCCGCGCGGCACGACCCAGCCCGCCGTAACGCCGGAAAAGCGGCGCGACAGGTCGCTGATATCGTCGCCCGTGCCGCCGTTGCCATAGCCCGTCATGTGCAGGTCGAAGAGATCCGCGCGCAGCGTGGGACCGCGCACCCAAGCCCGCACGCCGTTTTCGACCTGCCGCACGTTGTTGTTGTCGCGCTGGGACACCAGGAGGTTCGGCCCGTCGGTGAATTCCTGCCGTCCATAGCGGACGCCGAAATGGACCGAGCCCACCTTTTCGCTCGCTTCGGCAAAGCTCTGCAACCAGACGAGATCATTGCGCTGGGTACCCGTCGGTGTGCCCAGATTGATGCCCGAGAGCCCGCCATGGGCGACTTCGCCGTAAAAGCGGATATGGCTGCCGATGTGGAGGTCCGCGCCCCCGACCAGACGCAGCATGTCCTGCCGCTGCGCCTCGACATCCTTGAGCCCCGGATTGGTGGTGAGGTTGGTGCGGAACCGCGCCTCGCCGCTGAGCGTCAGGTAGATGTCGTGGCTGCTGTCGAAGGAAATGCACTTGAGACGGTCGAGCACATCGTGGCGATTGCGCGCGTCGCACATGCGGCGCCAATCCTCGCCCCAGCGCGACAGGTTGTAGCCCGCCGTCGTCGCGCCGTCCCCGATCGCTTCGTTGGGATAGACCGAGACGGCCGGTTCAGCCGGATTGCGCGTGCTCTTGTAAGCGCCGAACGTGATGCCGTTGTTCGAGGAAGCAGCAGAATCCTGCGCCGACCGGAGATCCTGTTCGGCGGCGTGGGCGGAAACCGTGCAGGACAGCGCGCAGGCGCAAGTCAGCAGCGCCCGCCGCGTGAGACGGTACGTCATGGGGTTATCCTGTTATCTTGTGTGCGAACCGAAGAGCGCGGCCCTTTTGCGGGCCGTCACCCGTGCAGGAAATGTCAGGCCGCGTTCTGGCCGGCAGGACGGGCGGCAAGCGCGGCATTCAGGCGTTCGCGGTCCAGCTGCCCTTCCCACCGCGACACCACGATCGTCGCGACCGCATTGCCGATGAAGTTGGTCAGAGAACGGCACTCGCTCATGAAACGGTCGACCCCGAGGATCAACGCCATGCCGGCGACCGGAACCGAAGGCACGATCGACAGCGTCGCGGCCAGCGTGATGAACCCGGCCCCGGTGACGCCCGCCGCACCTTTCGAGGACAGCATGGCCACGCCCAGCAGCAGTGCCTGTTCGCCGAGCGAGAGGTGAACCCCGGTCGCCTGGGCAATGAACAGCGCGGCCAGCGTCATGTAGATATTGGTGCCGTCGAGATTGAACGAATAGCCGGTCGGAACCACCAGCCCGACGATGGCCTTGGGACAACCCGCCGCTTCAAGCTTGGAAATAAGCCCCGGCAACGCGCTTTCGGACGAGGACGTACCGAGCACCAGCAGCAGTTCGGTCTTGAGATAGGCGATCAGGCGCAGGATCGAGAACCCGCAGACTCGCGCCACCAGTCCCAGCACGACCAGCACGAACAGCGCCGAGGTGAAATAGAACGTCGCGACCAGCCCGAGCAGTGCCAGCAGCGCGCCGATGCCGTATTTGCCGATGGTGAACGCCATGGCGCCAAAGGCCCCGATCGGAGCGGCCTTCATGACCAGCCCGACCAGACGGAACACGACGTCGCACAGGCTTTCCAGCATGGTCGTGACCGGTTCGCCGACTTCCCCGGCGAGCGAGAGCGCAATGCCGAAGAGGATGGCGACGAAGACGACCTGCAGGATATTGCCCTGGACCAGCGCGGACCCGACGGTGTCGGGAATGATCCCGGTCAGGAACCCGACAACGCTGGTTTCATGCGCCTTGACCGCATATTCGCTGACTTTGGCCGCGCTGAGCGTCGCCGGATCGACGTGGAGCGCGGCACCGGGCTGAACCAGATTGCCGACGATCATGCCGACGATCAGCGCGAGTGTCGAAAACACGAAGAAATAGCCGAACGCCTTGCCCGCAACCCGACCGACCGCGGCCAGATCGCGCATCCCGGCGACCCCGGTGACGATGGTCAGGAAAATGACCGGGGCAATGACCATTTTCACCAGCTTGATGAAAGCATCGCCCAGCGGCTGCATCGCAGCGCCCGTGGCGGGAGCGAAGTGCCCCAGCACCACGCCCGCGGCAATGGCGACCACCACCTGGACATAGAGATGCCGGTGAAGCCCCCGCTTTGCCGACGCAGGCACGGTTTCGGATGGGAATTCGCGCATGGGCAACCTTTCGTCCTCTCTCGGAAACGGTCTTCCGCCGCTTCGGAGATCGATTTTGCCGGTCGGGCAGACAAATTCAACATCGCCGCGATAATCCCATACCTCATTGATATTAGATGATTATATCCACCGTCACGACAAGCATCCGTGTAGATTTCAACACTGGAAATTGACCCTTAGTGCAAGTTTTTGCACAACAAGGCATGGCCGCCCCGCTTCTCCCGACTCGGCTCGATCAACGCCTTGCCCTGCCGGTGCTCGTCGGCATGGCTCTCTTGGTCGTGCTGATCGCGTGGCAGGCCGGACACCTGACCCGGCGCGCCTATATTGCCGAAGCCTCGGGCCAGCTCGATGTCGATGCGGGCCTGCGGGCGGCGCTCATTCAGGCGGAAATCGACCGCTTTCACCTGCTCCCCATGGCCCTTGCCGAAGATCGCGATATCGCCGCTGCGCTTGCCGGAGCGCAGGACGCGACACCGCGCCTCGACCAGCGGCTCGAAACACTGGCGCAGGAAACCGGGGCCGCCGATCTCTATCTCTTGCGCGGCGACGGCACCGCCATTGCCGCCAGCAATTTCCGCAAGCCGACATCCTTCGTCGGCCACAGCTTTGCCTTCCGCGACTATTACCGCGACGCGCTCCGCAAGGGCAGCAGCATGCAGTTCGGGCTTGGGACCACCAGCCATCGCCCCGGCCTCTATTTCGCGCGGCGCACCGTCGGTAACGGGTTTATCGTCGTCAAACGCGAGTTCCTGGGAATCGAGGCGGAATGGGCAGGAGCCCCCGGCCTCACGCTGGTGACGGATGCGGACGGCGTCGTTGTCGTCGCCAGCGCGCCCGACTTGCGCTTTCGCACGATGCAGCGGCTCGATCCCGCACGCGAGGCGCGGGTACGGGCAGCCCTGCGCGCCGATCGCGGCCCCCTGCAACCGCTGGGCGTCACCCCCACGGGCGAAGGGCCGCTGGTGCGGATCGACACGCTCGGCGAAGGGCAATGGATCCATGCCATGGCCCCGGCGGGCGTGTCGGGATGGCATGTCCACCGCTTCGTGCCCGTGGGCGAACACATCGCCAATGCGCAGCGCATGGCATGGGCTCTGGGTGCCCTTGCGGGCGTGGTCGTCCTCGCCGCGCTCGCAGGCCTGTGGCTGCGGCGCCATCGGCAACAGCTGCGCACGGCCGAGCTCAAGGCCGAAGTCGATGTCCGCACCGCCGAACTGCGCCGCGAGATCGCCGAACGCACCGAAGTCGAACAGCGCGCCGATCTCCTGCGCGAGGAATTGCGGCAGGCCAATCGCCTCGCCACACTGGGGCAGGTAACTGCGGGCATCGCCCACGAAACCGCCCAACCGGTCGCCGCGATCCGGTCCTATGCCGACAACGGCATCGCCTTTCTCGAACGCGGGAACATCGCCACCGCGCGCGCCAATTTTACCGCGATCAGCGGATTGACCGAACGGGTCGGGGCGATCACTGCCCAATTGCGCAATTTCTCGCGGCGGCGCGAGGATCAGGTCCGCGCCATGCCGCTCAGCGAAGCGGTCGAGGGCGCGCTCCTGATCCTGCGTCCCCGTCTGGGCGGCATTGCCTGCGACATCGCGCTGGGCGAAGACCCGCTGGTCATGGCCAGTCGGCTGCGGCTGGAACAGGTTCTGGTCAACCTGCTCCACAATGCCATCGACGCTCTCTCCAGCCGGCCCGACGCGCGCATCGAGCTTGTCGCCACACAGGAAGGAGGCCGCGTCCGCCTGCGCATCCGCGACAACGGCCCCGGCATATCGCCTGAAATCGCCGGGCGCCTGTTCACACCCTTTGCCACCTCGCGCACCCATGGCCTTGGCCTCGGCCTTGTCATCGCACAGGACATCATGCGCGAGATGGACGGGGAAATCGTTGCCGTGGACAGCGCCGAGGGCGCAGTCTTCGACGTTCTGCTGAAAGCTGCCGAATGACCGATGTCCGCATTGCTCTCGTCGACGACGATCCCGACCTGCGCACCGCGCTCGTCCAGACGATGACGCTTGCCGGATTTGCCGTCGATGCCTTTTCCGGCGCGCAAGAGGCGCTCGGCGCGATCGACCGGACTTATCCCGGCGTCGTCGTCACCGACATCCGCATGCCGGTCATCGACGGGATCGCCCTGTTCCAGCGCCTGCGCGACCGCGACCCGGACTTGCCGGTGATTTTCATGACCGGCCACGGCGAAGTGACCATGGCGGTCGATGCCATGAAAGCGGGCGCCTGGGATTTCCTGACCAAGCCCTTCGCCCCCGAAACGCTGGTCGCGGCCGTCCGCCGCGCCGCCGAAACGCGACGGCTGGCATTGGAAAACCGCCGCCTGCGCCAATTGGCCGAAGACAGCGCCGATCAGGTCCTCGTCGGCGAAGCCCCCTCGATCCAGCGCGTGCGCCAGACCATCGCCATTCTGGGCCGCAGTGACATCGATATCCTGGTCGAAGGGGAAAGCGGGACGGGCAAGGAACTGGTCGCCCGCCTGATCCACCGCGCAGGAGACCGTGCGCGCAAGCCTTTCGTCACCATCGCCTGCCCGGCCGTTCCCGACGCGCTGATCGACACGCTGCTGACCGGCGACGCGGCCCGTCCGGGCAAGCTGATCGAGGCGCAGGGCGGCACGCTGCTGCTCGACGACATCGACCGCGCCAGTCCCGCGCTTCAGGCGCGGCTGGTACAGGTTCTGGAAGAACGCGCCGTCATGCCCGCCCATGCCCGCGCGCCGGTCCCGCTCGACGTGCGGATCATCGCGACCGCCGGGGCCTCGCTCGACGATGCCATGCGCGCGGGGCATTTTCCCCCGGCGCTGCTCTATCGCCTGTCGGGCGTACGCCTTTCGCTGCCGCCGGTGCGTGAGCGGCGCGAGGACGTCGAACGGCTCTTTGCCCACTTGCTCGACACGGCGGCAAGCCGCCTGCGCCGCCCGCCTCCGCCCATCACCGGGGCCATGCTCGCCCACCTTGCCGCGCACGACTGGCCCGGCAACGTGCGCGAAATCGCCCAATATGCCGAACGCGTGGTCCTGCAACTCGAAGACGACGGCCCCGCCGACACCGCCCCGCAATCGCTGGGCGAACGCATGGCCGAATTCGAGGCCCGCCTTTTGCGCGAAGCCTTTCTGGCCGAGGGCGGCGACGTCAACCGCACCGCCGCCCGCCTCGCGATCCCGCGCGAAACCTTCTATTACAAGGTCAAGCGCCACGGTCTCGACCTTGCCGCGCTGCGGCGGCGGATCTGAAAACACTTTCCGTTTGTGAAAAGGACGCGGACAAGATGACTGGCAGCGTGTTGCCTTCATCACGAAGGCGCGTTTATATGCCCGCCATCATGGCAAGTCGACGCGAAGACCCCGAAACAGCACGCTTTGGACACATTCTCCGCGATTTGCGTACTCGTCTCGGATTGACGCTCAACGACGTCGGACTGAAGACCGGCATCCCGCGTTCAACACTTTCAAAAATTGAAAACGACAAGATGTCGCTGAGCTACGACAAGATCGTGAAAATCAGCTCGGCACTCAATGTCGACATCAGCGAACTGTTCGGCGGAAAACATGTGCCCAGCCCGCAGGAAGTGCGAAAACCCGTATTCGGGCGCCGGGTCATCAGCCGGGCGGGCGAAGGGGTGATGATCGATACCGACGTCTATGCCTCGCTCTATGTCGCATCGGACCTGCTGCACAAGAAAGTGGTCCCGATCGTCGTCGACGTGAAAGTCAAACGGATCGAGGATTTTGGCGACTTCATCCGGCACGGTGGCGAGGAATTCGCCTATGTCCTTGAAGGTGCTATTGATTTCTACACCGAGTTCTACACGCCTTCCCGCCTCAATGTGGGCGATTCGATCTACTTCGACAGCAATATCGGACACGCCTATATCGCTGCCTGCGACGCCCCCTGCAGGATCCTGTCGATCTGCTCTGCCGACAGCGCGGAAATCATGAAGACAGGCGACAATCCCGCTTCACAGCACGATCACATCCGCGTCGACAAGACCTGACGCCGGGCCCCCTTCCCCCTCCCCCCTTCCCGCAATCTCTGCCCACCTCCTCCTGCCCCGCGCGGGACCGGCCGCATTTCCGTCCGGGTTGAAACTTGTTTCAACCGCAACAAACCCCCGTGTTTCAAGGGGCTGTAGGACATTTTTGTCACACACGGCACATTTTGCGCATGATTTTTTCAAAAATCGCGATTGGTGTTGCCGATTCAGAAACATTCCCATAATCGCACCGTCAAAGTTCAAAACGAACAACGTCAAAGACGTAAAACAAGGGTGTGAACATGACAAAGAGCAGGATTCTGCTGGCGCTGGGTACTGCCTGGCTCGCCATGCCGGGTGTGGTGCAGGCACAGACCGCCGATACGACCGGAACCACCGCCGCAGCACCGTCCGACACCGCAGGCAGCGCCGCTGCCGGGGAAATCACCGTCACCGCACGGCGCCGCGCGGAAACGGCACAGTCCGTCCCCGCCTCGCTCAATGTCATGACCGGCGCCCAGATGGCGCGTATCGGCCTGACCGACACGTTCCAGCTTCAGAACAACACTCCCGGCCTTGCGATCTCGGTCGCCGACCGCGAAGTCAACGTCGCCATCCGCGGCATCGGCAACAACGTGCGCAGCATCGGCGCCGACCCGTCGAACGCGGCCAGCATCAACGGCGTCTACCTGCCCCGCGCGGCCATGGTGCTGGGCCAGATGTTCGACGTCGAGCGCGTCGAAGTGCTCAAGGGCCCGCAGGGCACGCTCTATGGCCGCAACGCCACCGGCGGCGCGATCAACATGATCGGCAAGATGCCGACCAAGGATTTCGAAGCTGACGGCTATGTCGGCTATGGCTCGTACAACATGGTCCGTGCCGAAGGCGGCGTTTCGGGCGGCAACGACCTGATCCAGGTCCGTGTCGCGGCCAATTACGCGCGCAGCGACGGCTATACCTACAACCTCTACAACGGCACCCAGCTCGACAACACCAACTACACCGGTGTGCGCGGCACGATCACGCTGACGCCGACGTCCAACCTCAAGGCGACGGCGTTCTGGCAGCACAGCGTCGATGACAGCGGCCTGGGCTATGGCATCTCGCTCGACCCGAGCCTCGGGACCGAAGCTTCGGACAGCTATGCCTCGCTCGCCCCGGCCGACGCACAGCGGGTCGATCCGCGCCACATCCGCGTCAATTCGCCGATGTATTCGCGTCGTCGCGGCGATGTCGGCGGACTGACCGTCGACTGGAACCTCGGTGCGGTCGCGGTCCGCTCGATCTCGGGCTACACCTGGTACGGCGACGCCGACAGCCAGGACACCGACGGCACCGCCTATGACTTCGAATACCAGAAGACCAACCAGACCTATCGTTCGTGGTCGGAAGAACTGCAACTGTTCAGCACCGGCAAGCACAAGCTGGAATGGTTGCTGGGCATGTTCCTCTATGGCGACAGCGGCACCGAGAACATCGACTACGAATACAATCCCGGCGCACCGACCAGCACGAACTATTCGCCCGCCGCGCTCATCAACACCGCGGCCCAGTCGGCTTCGCAGGCCGTCTATGGCCAGTTGACCTACCACGTCACCAACAGCTTTGCCGCGATCGTGGGCGGTCGTTACACCCACGACCACAAGAGCGGTCAGCGGTTCCAGACCATCGACAAGTCGGCGCTGTCGGCAGAGCTGAGCAACGACCGCTTCACTCCCAGCTTCCAGCTGCAGTGGAAGCCGTCGAGCACCGTGATGTTCTATGCCAACGCGGTCGAAGGCTACAAGAGCGGCGGCATCAACGGTCAGGACACCACCGGCAACCCGGTTTTCGGGCCCGAAAAAGTGTGGTCCTATGAAGGCGGCATGAAGGGTCGCTTCTTCGACCGCCGCCTCACCATCAACGCGGCCGGGTTCTACATGGACTACAGCCACATCCAGTTCCGTTCGGGTCTGGTGACGGCAGGCGTGATGAAAGTCGCGGTGAACAACGCGGCCAGCGCCAAGATCGCGGGCGGCGAACTGTCGGCCGACTACAACTTCGGCAACGGCTTCTCGCTCAACAGCAATTTCACCTACCTGCACAGCGACGTGTCGAACTACTTCTCGGCCAGCACCGGCACGGTCATCAACGGTCGCTCGCTGCCGCTGGCTCCGACGTGGAGCGGCTCGGTCGGCGCGGACTATACCCGTTCGCTGGGCAAGATCGGCTCGGTCGACGCGCACGTCGAATATACCTATCGCAGCCGGATCATCTTCCCCTTCACCTATGACGCGACGCAGAACACCGACGGCCCGCTGGGTCTGGTCAATGCGACGATCCGCTGGACCCACCCCAACGGGCGTTTCTATGTCGAAGGGATCGGCCGCAACCTGACCGACAAGCTCTATCGCGTGAACCGCGAAGACTTCCTGCCTTCGGAAGAACTCGAAGCCTTCGGCGCTCCGCGCACCGTGGAACTGCGCATCGGCTTCAAGATCTGATCCGCAAGACCTGCACCAAACCGGCGCCCTCGTCTCCCCTTGCGGAGGCGGGGGCCGCTGTCTTTTCGGCCCGATCAGGATTTCCCGTCATGCACGCGCCCCTCCGTCCCGTTCGCCACCATGCCGTCGACATACGCCTCGCCTATGCCACGCCCGACAATTTCACCGGGCAGGTGATCTATGAAGATGTCCCGGCGATGTTGCACCACCACGCCGCCGATGCGCTCGACCGCGCGGCGGAGCGGGCCTGGGCACAAGGCTGGCGGATCGGCCTGCTCGACGCCTATCGCCCCGGTGCGGCGCAGGAACGACTCTGGTCCATCCGCCCCGACCCCATGTATGTCGCAGACCCGGCGATCGGGTCGGACCACACGCGCGGGATCGCGGTCGATGTGACTCTCATCGATGCAGGCGGCATGGTGCTCGACATGGGCAGCGATTTCGACGAAGCGAGCGAGCGGTCCCACCACGGCTACGCCGGGCTCGATCCGGTTGCCTTGCACAACCGGACCACGCTGCTGACGCTGATGGAGGAAGCCGGGTTCTGTCGCCATCCCTATGAATGGTGGCATTACGCCCTGCCCGCGGCGCAGAGCTATCCCCTGCTCCACACGATCGGAGCCTATTGATGCCCACTTCCCCGACGTCCCGGACCCAAACCCGCGACATTCTCGGCCATCCGCGCGGGTTGCCGGTCCTCGCTGGAACCGAATTGTGGGAACGCATCTCGTTCCACGGGATGCTCGCCCTGCTCACGCTTTACATGGCCGAGCAGCTCTTCCTGCCCGGCCACGCCGGAGCGGTCGTCGGCCTTGCCCCCCTTCGCGCCGCGATCGAAAGCCTGACCGGTCCCTTGAGCGTCGAGGCGCTCGCCGCGCAAGTCTTCGGCCTTTATGCGGGCCTCATCTATTTCACCCCGGTCTTTGGCGGGATCATCGGCGACCGCTGGCTGGGGCGGCGACGTTCGGTCCTGCTCGGCGCCTTGCTGATGGCGCTCGGCCACGGCTGCATGGTGTTCGACCAGACGTTCCTGCTGGCGCTGGTCCTGCTGATCCTGGGCGCCGGGTTCATGCGCGGGAACCTCATCGCGCAAGTGGGCAGCCTTTATCCCGCCGGCGATCCGCGCAGCGCCAACGGCATCCAGATCTATTACGCGATGGTCAACATCGGCGGCTTTGCCGCGCCGCTGGTGACCGGCCTGCTCGCGCGGGTCTATGGCTGGCATGTCGGCTTCGGCTTTGCCGGGCTCGGCATGGTCGCGGGTCTGCTCATCTATGCCTTGGGCATGCACATGATCCCCGCCGACGCCCCGGTCGACCGGACGGTCGAACGCGCGCGCCTGACTGCACGGGAACGCCGCACCGTCGCGACACTGATCGCGCTCTTGCCGCTGTTCGTCCTGTTCTTCGTCGGCCTGACCCAGCAATGGAACGTCTACAACCTCTGGGCACGCGACCATGTGTCGATGGCCATCGGCAGCTGGTCGATGCCGGTTCCCTGGGTCCAGTCAATGATGGCGGTCGAAAGCGTCATTCTCGTGCCCGTCGTCCTGCGTTTCTGGCACTGGCTCGAACGCCTGCGCGGACCGCTCGACGACTTGTCGAAACTCGCCATGGGTTGCATCGTCTTTGCCGCCTTCACGGCGATGGACGGCATGGGGACGCTGGTGTTCGGCACCGGGGGCCACGTTCCGCTCTGGTGGATCGTCCTTTCCAGCACCGGCACGCAGTTCGGCTATCTCAATGTCCAGCCGGTCGCCATTGCGCTCTATACCCGCGTCGCGCCCAAGGCGATCAACGCGATGATGGTCGGCATCTATTTCATGGGCATCTTCTTCGGCAGCCTCATCAGCGGCAGCCTCGGCGGCCTTTACGCGCAATGGACGCCGACTGCGTTCTGGCTGCTCCACGCCGGGCTCGTCGGCGCGGCCGGGCTCGTTTTCGCAGTGCTGCGCGCGCCCGTCGGACGCCTGCTGTTCAGCGATCGGAGCGTGTGAAGCTCGTGACGAGGGCAACCGCTCCGGCAACGAGAACCGAATCCACCGCCGCGATCCCGCTGATCGAGATCACTTCGTAACTGGTCAGCACCCCCGCCAGCGTTCCCGCCGCCCAGGCAAGGAGCGCGGCGGGGCGCAAGGCGACCGCCTCGATGGTGTGAGCGTCAGCCGGAGGAGGACGGCGCAAGGCGCTCACCACCTGAACCGCCGCGATCGGGGGAAGCGCAACCCCCAATGCCACAAGGAACGGCACGAACAGCGTGTCCACCCGCGCCAGCGCCAGAACCACGCCGACCAGCGCGCTGCCCGCGATGATCGTGCGGAAATCGAACCGGGGAAACTGGTTCGCAAGCGACAGTCCGCCCGAATAGAGGCAGGCCGACGCATCGATCCATGCCCCCATGAGCAGGACGACCAGTGCCGGAAGCCCGAAGCCGAGCGCGATCATCGCCGCGATCAGGTTGTCCTTCCCCACCATCAGCCCCGGCACCGCCGAAGCGACAAGGACCAGCGGCAGGACCACTGCCAGCGCACCCGCCGCTCCCGCAGCGGCGCCCGCAGGCCGACGAACGAACCGGCCATAGTCGGGCTGGATCACTGCCCCGACGATATAGTCCCCGACGACCGAGGACACCGCTGCCCCGAATCCGAGATGCCCGGTGCCCGGCAAGCTCAGGATCTGCCCCATGTGCGGCACGCTGAGCCACACGCCGAGCCCGAGGATCGCAAAAGCGAGCGGGATCAGCACCATGCCCAGGCGTTCGAGCCCCTGCGCCCCGCGCATCGCGACCCATGCGATGGCAAGGCTGAGCGGGACGGACAGGAACGGCGGCGCGACCAGATGCCCGGTCATGTCCGCAATCGCCCCGCTCGCGGTCGCGCCCAGCACGCTGATCGCCACGCCAAACCACCCGACCAGCGACAAGGCGATGAGCAGGCGCACGAGTTGCGCGCCCTTGCTGCCGAACGTCAGCGTGGAAAGGATCGCAAGGCTCATGCGCGTGCGCGACCCGGTATAGGCGCTGACGCTGGCCAGCGTGGCCAGGACCAGCGCCCCGGTGATCGCCGCCCGCGCCCCGCCGATCAGGCCGAGGCTGCCCGCCAGTTGCGCGCCGAGCAGGAACGCGGGCAAGCCGCACTGGCTGCCCGCGACAATGAAGAAAATGCGCCAGCCCGAACCCTGATCCTCGAGCGGAACGAGTTCGTGGGCAAAGCTCTGCGCGGCCTCTGCCCGCAGATGGTTCGCATCGGATGGGGCAGAGGCCATGGTCAGTTCAGCGTCCCGGGATCGATGCCGTAATCACGGCGCGCCTGTTCGGCGGTCACATAACCATCGCGCAAGTCGGCTTTCAACCGTTCGGGCGAGCGGCGAGCGGGGTCGCCGTATCCGCCCCCCGTCGCGCTTACCAGGCGAAAGGTTTCGCCCCGCTGCGCGCGGATGGCGGTCACCATCGAATAGACTTCGACCGAACCGTCGGTGCGCAGCACTTCGGCGCGGTTGCACGATCCCGGCTGTCCCCCGGCAAGGCCCCACGGACGCGACCGGGTCCGGGTTGCCGAATAGGTCAGGAACGCCTCGTCCGAGGTGATCCGGTAATCGAGTACGACGCCCTTTCCTCCCCGGAATTCCCCGGCGCCGCCGTCTTCGTCGTGAAGCGCGTACTGGTCGATTTCGAAGCCATAGCGGCTTTCGGCGAGTTCGACGGGAATGTTGAAGGTTTCCCCGTTGGCGCAACAGAACTGGCCCGCATCGCCGTCGCGGTCATGGCCCGCGCCCCAGCCGCCGACCAGCGGCTCGCCCATGACGAAGAGGCGCCCGGTATCGGGATGGATGCCCGAAATGAACGTGCCGCCGACCGTGCGCTGATGCCCGGCGGGCAGCTTGTCGGGCATGATCGGGGCAAGCGCCATCCACATCGTTTCCATCGCCGCCAGCTTGGTCTCGTAATAGATCGACACCGGCGCCGGGCTTTGCGCGGTCAGGATCGTACCCTTGGGACAAATGATGTCGAGCGCACGGAAACAGCCGCCGTTGGCCGGGATTTCGGTATTGGTGACCGCCTTGAATACGCAGCGCGCCGCCGTGACGAGGCCCGCCTCACCCAGATTGATCGGGCCGGGCGCCTGTGGGCTGGTCCCGGTGAAATCGGCAATCATCTTTTCATCGGTAATGGTCAGACGGACCTTGATGACGAAAGGCCCGTTGCCCAAGCCATCTTCCTCGACCACGTCCTGCGCCGTGAAGACCCCCTTGGGCAGGCGCTTGAGCTCTTCACGCGTCATCCGCTCGCCATAGTCGAGCAGCGACCCCATCGCATCGATCAGCGCGTCGAGACCATATTTGTCGGCAAGTTCGGCAATCCGCCGCGCGCCCACGCGACAGGCCGCGACCCCGGCATGCATGTCGCCGATCGTGCTGTCGGGCAGGCGCACATTGGCGCGGATCATCTCCACCAGCGCCTCGTTGATCTCGCCCCGGTTGTAGAGCTTGAGGAAGCGGAAATGCAGCCCTTCCTGATAGATGTCGGTCGAACAGGTCGTCGAACTGCCGGGATAGGTGCCGCCGACTTCGGTCCAGTGCGCCTTGTTGACCGTCCACGCGATCAGGCGCCCTTCGGCAAAGACCGGGCAGACGATGACGACGTCGGACAAGTGCGTTCCGCCCCCTTCATAGGGGCAATTGGTGATGAAGACGTCGCCGGGATGGATCCGGTCGAGCGGCCAGTGGCGCAAGGTGCTCTGCACCGCCGTGTCGAGCATGGCGAGAAAGCCGGTGACGCCGTTGCCCTGCGCAAGGAGATTGCCGACCGCATCGGTCGCACCCACGGCAAAGTCGGTCGATTCATAGATGATCGGGCTCATCGACGTGCGGATCATCGCCTGAAACATCTCTTCGCCCAGGGCCACCAGCGCGTCCTTGACGATTTCCCGGGTGAACGGGTCCTGCTGCATCGAAGGTTCCTTAAACCGAAAGCACGTGGACGTGGTAATTGCCGAAATCGTCTATCCGCACGGTGCGACCCGGAGGGACAGGCAGAGTGACCGATGGTTCCTGAATGACGGCGGGGCCGACGAATTCCATGCCCGGTTCGAGCCTCAGACCGTCGTAGATCGTGCTTTCATGCGTCCCGTGCTGGTCGAAATCGACCGTGCGGGTACCGCGCACGGCATCGGCAAGGACCGCCCCGGTCACGACGCGCGGGGCGATTTCCGGCTTGTCGACCGGGACGGTCGCGACAAGGTGGAAATTGACCAGCTGAACCGGGGTGTCGAGCCGATAAGTGTACCGCTTTTCATGGGCGTCGTGGAATGCGGCACTGGCGGCCGCGACCGGGTCTTCGGCCTCGAGCGGGAAGGCCACGTTGACCGTGTGTTCCTGCCCCTGATACCGCATGTCGGCGCGATATTCGAACAAGGGCGCGCGCGGCACGGTGCCATCATCGTCCTGCGCGAAATCGCCGATCGCCAGCGTCTCGATCTCGGCGAACATGGCGCGGATCGTGCCCAGCCGGTCGGGCGCCACGTCAATGAGATGCGTGCGGATATAGTCGCGGCGCAGATCGGTCAGCAACATGCCCCAGGCCGAAAAGACCGAGCTGTTCACCGGGATGATGACCTTGGGTACTTTGAGTTCCTCGGCCAGCGCGACTGCGTGCATCGCGCCGCCCCCGCCAAAGGCCATCAGCGCGAATTCGCGCGGATCGTGCCCCTTGTTGGTCGAAACCAGACGCAATGCCGTCGTCATGTTGGCATTGGCGATGCGGATGACCCCGCGCGCCAGTTCCTCGCGCCCGATGCCGAGCCGCTCGCACAAGGGGGCAAACGCCGCGTCCACCGCCGCCCAGTCGGGTTCGACTTCGCCGCCGACGAAACTCGCCGGATCGATCCGCCCGAGCACGAGATTGGCATCCGTCGTCGTCGGCCGCGTGCCGCCCCGGCCATAGGCCGCAGGCCCCGGCCGCGCGCCCGCCGACTGCGGCCCCACGTGCAGCTTTCCACCCGCGTCGATCCACGCGATCGAGCCGCCGCCATTGCCGATCTCGACGATTTCGGAGACCGGCGTCTGCACCGGATAGCCCGGATTGCGCGCATCGCGTTCAATGTAATAGTCGGTCGAAACCTTGATGTGGCCGTTCTCGATCAGCGTGCATTTGGCGGTCGTCCCGCCGATGTCGAGCACGATCAGATTGGGCTCGCCGATCTTGCGGCCGAGATAGGCGGCGGCAAAGATCCCGCTGGCCGGGCCGGATTCGACCATGGTAATCGGATTGGCCTTGGCCGCCGCTGCCGTCGCGATGCCGCCGTTCGACTGCATCATATAGGGCGCACCGGCAAACCCCGCCTCGCCCAGCCGCCGTTCGAGCCGGTTGATATAGCCGTTGGCGACCGGGAAGACATAGGCGGAAAGGACGGCGGTATTGGTCCTTTCGTATTCGCGCCATTCCCGGCTGATTTCATGGCTCGCCAGCACGGCGACTTCGGGCCATGCGGCGCGGATCGCCTCTGCCACCGCCCGTTCGTTGGCCGGATTGGCATAAGCGTGAAGGAACGCGATCGCGATCGCCTCCACACCTTCGCGGCGGAACATGTCGAGCAAGGCGGGCAAGCCCGCGAGATCGACAGGGCGCACCGTTTCCCCCTTGTAATTGGTGCGTTCGTCAAGCTCGGCCCGCAAGGCGCGACCCACGAAAGGGCTCGGTTTGACGAAGTTGAAATTGAAGAGATCCGGACGATTGCCGCGCGCGATTTCCAAGACATCGCGAAACCCGCGCGTGGTGATGAGCGCGGTCTTGGCACCCTTGCGCTCAGTGAGGGCATTGATCACGACCGTCGAGCCATGGGCAAAGAAGGCAAGATCGACCGGAGCAAGTCCCGCCTTTGCCATCGCGTTCATGACGCCGGATTCGAAATCGGGAGGAGTCGTGTCGGCCTTGGCCACCTGCACGGGGCCGGGCACGCCGGTTTCGGGATCGATCGCGTAATAGACAAGGTCGGTAAAAGTGCCGCCTACGTCGCTTGCAGCTCGCACGGTACATTTCTCCTGAGCCCGCGCCCGGGGGATGCGCGGAAGAACCGGCGGAGGCCCCATGGCGAGGCCCCCGCAAAGTCTCTGGGCGAAAGGGTCAGAAGCGACCCTTCAGCTCGATGCCGTAGCTGCGCGGCTGCGCGGGCATGGCAAAGCCGCCGGTGACGTATTCGGCGTTGTATTTGTGGTCGAAAGCGTTGCGGACATAGCCGGTGACGCTCCACCGCTTGTCCGGGGCTTCGAGCCCGAGCTGGGCATTGACGATTTCGAAGGCATTGCGCGGGGTGGAATTTTCCGGGTCCCAGTACTGTTTCCCGTGGTGTTCCATTTCCAACCGGCTGAAGAGCCCGAGACCGTTGGCGAGCTCGCGCCGGTACTGTGCGCCGACAAGCCCGGTCATGTCCGGGATATAGGGCGCCTTGTTCCCGACCAGAGCCGAATTGTACGAAAAGGCCTTGATGCTGCTGAGCGTGAAACCGACGTTGCCGTAGAAATCGAGCCCCTTGACCGGCGAATATTGCGCTTCGAATTCGGCGCCGTTCAATTCGGCCTTGTCGATGTTGACGAGGATCTGTGCGCCCACCGCCCCGACGAAAAGGAAGTAGAAGCTGTTCTCGTCGATCGTGTGGAAGCCCGTCGCGGTCAGGCGCAGCTTGCCGTCGAAAAGACGCGCCTTGATCCCGCCTTCGGTCGTATAGGCGCTTTCGGGCTTGGCCAGATCGTAGACGCCCGGAAGGTTCGCGGACGCGGCCGCCCCGGCCTGGTTGTACTGCCCCGAACGGAACCCGATGCCGTAATCGGCAAAGATGGTAAGGTTGGACGTCGGGCGGTAATTGATCGTGACCTTGGGCTGGCTGCGGTGGAAACTGGTTTCCCGCACACAGGCATCGGGATTGCCGACGGTACAGCCGCTCGGAACCCCCGCCGTGCTGTCGGCGCGGATGGTCTGGCGGTGGTTGTCGTGGTCGTAGCGGAAGCCGAAGCTCGCCTCGAGCTTGCTGGTCAGGTCATAGGCGAGGTTGCCGAAGAAGGCATAGGCCTGGTTGTGGTTGTGATCGGCAAGGAAACTGTTGGTCGGGTTCAGCGGATCGTTGAAATGCGGCTGATAGGTGACCTGAAGAATGCCGTTCCCTTCGTCCACCCCGGTGGAGGAGGAAATGAACCGGCGCGTGTCGAGGAAATAGCTGCCCACCATCCAGCGCAAGCTCTGCGCATTGGGCGACGTGATGCGGAATTCGTCCGACCATGCCTTGACCCGTTCGAACTGGGTCTGGGTGCCGTCGGTGCCATAGACATTGCGGCTTGCCGAATAGGGGAACTGGTCGGCGCGGGAATCCTCGGCGAGGTCGATATAGGCCAGGACGTTCGAAATGGTCGCGAACGGCATCTGGTAGGCAACCTTGAGCGAGGTCTCATAGACTTCGCGGCGGTCGTGGCCCAGATTGTTGGCGCACAAGTCGCGCGTCACCCGGTTGGCATCGCCCGCAGGCCCGCCGAACGGATTGCTGGTGTCGAGATAGCACGAATTGGCCGCGAACTTGGCAGGCTGATAGACCCAGTTGAGCGCGCCGCCGCTGGTCAGCGCATAGCTGCCGCGCAAGTCGGCGGTCAGCCCCGGCGCAAGGTCGAAATGGAACGCCCCGCGCAAGGACAATTCGCGTGAAAAATCGGGATGGCGGTTGAGGTAGACGTTGTTGAGCAGGCCACCGAAATCGCGATAGCTCGCGGTCAGGCGGAACTGCACCTTGTCTTTCAGGATCGGGCCCGAAACGCTGCCCGCGATGCGATAATCATCGCCATTGCCATAGGACGCACGCGCATCGGCGGTAAAATCGTTGGTCGGCGCACGGGTATTGATGATGATCGCCCCGCCGATGGCATTGCGGCCATAAAGCGCGCCCTGCGGCCCGCGCATGACTTCCATCTGGTCGATGTCATAGAGGTCCTGCGTAAACTGGCGCGCGGTTACCTGCTGCACCCCGTCGACGACGACCGCGACCGGGCTTTCGCCGTTGCGGACCTGTGAAATGCCGCGAATGGTGATGAAGGCCGTGCCCGAATTGTCCGACTTCGTGAACGAGACATTGGGCACGAGGCTGAGCGCGTCGCCGGTCTGCTTCAAATTGGCGTCGGCAATCGCCTGATGCGAAAACGCGGTATCGGCGATCGGCGCCTTGAGCAGGCTTTCGCTGCGTCCGCGTCCGGTCACCAGGATTTCGCCGGACTGCGGCGCCTGCGCCCCGGTATCCTGCGGTGCCTCCTGCGCCAGCGCGGGCAGCGCGCCCGTCATCGCCGAAACGCACACCGCCACGAAAAACGGCCACTTCCTCATGTGTACAACCCCCCTTGTCAGGTTGAGCGGGTCTTTGCCCTTGATGCTCCCATCTGCGCGGTGGAAACCGCCTCACGCAACTGCCCTGACGGCTAGTTCGCCCGCCCTTCGTGGACCTGACCTAGCCACGACCTAGCCACATGGGCAGGGTGGAGTCCCCTCGAACAGGCCAATTATCACAATGTGATAGAGCCGCCGCCCATCGCGCGACCCGCCGAATTGCCAAGAAAACGCAGCGACTTTATCGCCGGAACAACCGCAACGCATTCCCACGAGACAAGGTTCAGCAATCAGGTGTCCGGCAAGTCCAGCAAAGATCCCCGCGCAACTCAGTCCGTGACGGGACGCGTGGTCAAGATTCACGCCCGGCCACAGGCGGTACGGACCGAAGCGGGCTTTGGCGAAGCGGACGATATGATGCTAGCCTCTTCTCCGGCCGAGACAGCCAAGCCGGGGAAAGCCATGGAATCAAAGTATTACAGCAACTGGCACCTTGCCAAAAGCAACAGCGAATTCGTCGTCACCGAATTCGAATATGCCATGGTCCGCATGTACGAGGCTTTTGCCCGCTGGGTCACGACGGCGAGTTCCGTGCTGATCGACGAGGACATCAAGTTTTCCGAGCACATGATCCTGCATGTCATCCGCATGCACAACCGGCCCAAGAACAGCCAGACCATCGCCCGGATGATGAACCGCGATGACGTCGCCAATATCCAGTACAGCCTGCGCAAACTGGAAGCAGCCGACCTTATCAGCAAGGCACGGGAAAAATCGGGCAAGACATTTGCCTATACCGTCACCGAAAAAGGCCGGCAGATCACCGAAGGCTATGCCGACATCCGCAGCGATCTTTTGATCCGCGCGATCGGCACGATCAACAATATCGACGAACGCATTGCCGAAATGACCCAGCTGATCGGGGTCCTCACCGGGATTTACGAGGAAATGGGGCGCAGTGCCGCGACGTTCAGCGCCCAGTATTGAATGATGCCTCGGCTCCGCACGCGGTGACCGAACGCATCGTGTTCGCCACGTATGGAGCAAAGCATGACGGAAAATCCGGAAATCGGGATCGGCCTCACCACGTGCGGCTATCGGACCAATTGCCATGACGTGGGCGCGGGGGACGCGGTCATGTTGCTGCACGGATCGGGCGCGGGCGTGTCGGGCTGGGCCAACTGGCGCGGGCTGATGCCCGAACTCGCAAAGAACTTGCGCGTGATCGTCCCCGATCTCATCGGGTTCGGCTATACCGAAACGCCTGACGATTTCGCGTTCCGCTTCATGGACAGCTGGGTGGATCAGATGCTGGGCGTGCTCGACGCGCTGGGGATCGAACGCACGCATATCGTCGGGAACAGCTTTGGCGGAGCAGTCGCGCTGTGGATGGCCCACCGCGCTCCCGAACGCACAGGGCGCCTCGTGCTGATGGGCCCGGGCGGTTGGCCTGCAAAAGTCGGCCCCGAACTCGCCGCGCTCTGGGCCTACAAACCCTCGGTCGACGCCATGCGCGAAGCCATGAGCGTCATGGCCCACAACCAGGCATTGGTGACCGAGGAACTCGTCGAAATGCGTTATCGCGCCACCTTGCGCGAAGGCGCACAGGAAATGTTCGAGCGCGTCTTCCCCCGCCCCCATCAACGCTGGCTCGATGCCCAGGCCCTGCCGATCGCCGCGCTTCAGGGGATTACCAACGAAGTCCTGCTGATCCACGGCCGCGACGATCGCGTGGTGCCTCCCGACGTGTCGTGGAACCTCCATCAGCACCTCCCCAATTCGCAGCTCCACGTCATTTCCCGCTGCGGCCACTGGACCATGATGGAACACCCCAAACGCTTCCGCCAACTGGTCGAAAACTTCCTCGGCGAAGAACGCGACTGATCCGCGAAAGGGCGCGCGCGGGCACTCTAACCCCTTGCCCGCGCGTCCGGCCCGCCCCTATCAGGGCGCCATGACACATTGGTCCGCCCGGCGCGAAAACTGGAATCCGCAAGCAGAGGACGCCCGCGATGTCGGGGACGTCGATTATGCGCGCGTTATTCATTCCGCCTCGTTCCGCCGGTTGCAGGGCAAGACGCAGATCCTCAATCTCGGGGACAGCGATTTCTATCGCACGCGGCTCACCCATTCGCTCGAAGTCGCGCAGATCGCGGGCGGGATCGCGCGGCAATTGGCCAAATCGTTTCCCGACCATCCCGCGACCGCGCTGCTCCCTGATCGCGGCACGATCCACGCGATCGGCTGTACCCACGATTTCGGGCATCCCCCGTTCGGCCACGGCGGGGAAATCGCGCTCAACTATTGCATGCGCGACCATGGCGGGTTCGAAGGCAATGGGCAGACGCTGCGCACGCTTGCCCGACTGGAACAGTTTTCGGCCAATGCGGGCGCCAATCTGACGCGACGGACCATGCTCGGCGTGCTCAAGTATCCGGCCGCCTTTTCGCAGGTGTACAATCCCGCCATCGTCCCCGCGCTCATGACCGGGCCATCCACGATCCGGGTGATCGACGCGCGCGCGTGCAAGCCGCCCAAGTGCTATCTCGACACCGAAAGCGATGTGGTCGACTGGATCTGCGCGCCGCTGTCCCCCGCCGATCGCGATGCCTTCACCACCGTTGCCCATGCCCCCGGGCGCCACGGCAAGACGCTGCACAAATCGTTCGACTGTTCGATCATGGATGCCGCCGACGACATTGCCTATGGCGTCCACGATCTCGAAGACACGATCGCGCTCGGCCTTGTCACGCGCGAGGCTTTTGCCGCCGCCGTCGAGGGCAAGTGCCCTTCGTTCCTCGACACGCTCAAGGAAAAATACCCCGGCGAAAGCGCCAACGACGTGTTCTCGCGCATGATCGACGGACTGTTCGGCGACGAAGGCACCCGCAAGCGGTTCATCGGCCGCCTTGTCCATCACTTCATCACCGCCATCGACTATGTCGAATGCGACGCCTTTGACGAACCCCTCTTGCGCCACCGCGTTGCCGTACGCGAACCGCGCCGCGCTTTCCTCGACGTGTTGCAGGCCTTTGTCGTGCGCGAGGTCATCACCCGGCCCGAAGTCCAGCATCTGGAATTCAAGGGGCAGGCCATGGTCGTCTCGGTCTTCGAAGCGATGCAGGCCGATCCGCGCCGCCTGCTCCCCCGCGATGTCGCCGCCCGCCACGATGCGTCCGGCGGCGACCCGCGCGTGATCTGCGACATGGTCGCGGCGATGACCGACGGCCATCTGCTCAAGACTTACGAACGCCTGTTCAGCCCGCGCATGGGTTCGGTCTTCGACCGGCTCTGAAAAAGCGGAGGCAAGGTGTTTACAGCCCCATGGAATTTCGGAGATTGACCCGTTCCGTGACCACCATTCCCGACGAAGGCCGCTCGGCCATGCGCAAGGCGCAATGGCGGATCGTACCGCTGGTCGCGCTGGGGTACCTGTGCGCCTATATGGACCGGGTCAACGTCGGCTTTGCCGCGGTGCGGATGAATGCCGACCTGGGGTTCAGCGCGACCGTCTACGGTCTGGGCGCGGGGCTGTTCTTCCTTGGCTATGCCCTGTTCGAAATCCCTTCGAACCTTGTCGCGGTACGACAGGGGCCGCGCCGGTGGCTGGCGCGGATCATGATTTCGTGGGGGATCGTTTCGGCCGCGATGATGCTCGTGCGCACGCCCATGCAATTCTACGCCATGCGGTTCCTGCTCGGCGCGGCAGAGGCGGGGTTCTGGCCGGGGCTGATCTATTATTTCGCGATGTGGTTCCCGGTCAGCCATCGCGGACGCGCGGTCAGCCGGTTCTATGTCGCCAGCCCGCTCGCCTCGCTGGTCATGGGGGCCATGGCCGGCGCCCTGCTCGCCCTCGACGGCATGGCGGGGTTGCGCGGATGGCAATGGCTGCTTCTGGTACAGGGATTGCCGAGCGTTGCGGTGGGCTTCGCATTCCTGCGCCTGTTGCCCGACAAACCGCAAACGGTGGACTGGCTGACGCAGGGGGAAAAGGCGTGGATCGCCGGGGAACTCGCGCGCGAGGCAGAGACGCTGGACGCGCCGCCGGGGCATGACGTCCTTGCCGCCTTGCGCAATCCCCGCGTTCTGGGCCTTGCCGCGACGGGGTTCTTTTCCAGCGGCGTCATGACCACGCTGTCGCTGTCCGCGCCGCTGGTGCTGCTCGGCGCAACCGGGCTCGACGCGACGCGGGTGGGCTATCTGGTCAGTGTCGGAGGCGTGATCGGGGCCGTTACGATGATCGCGGCGGGCGACTGGTCGGATTGGCGCGGCGACCGTTTCCTCAATGCCTTCTGGATGATCCTTGCCATGGCAGGCGCGCTGCTCATGCTGGCGCTCGCGCGGTCGCACGCGGTCGCGATCGTCGGCTATCTCGGCTTTGCAGCGACCTGCTTTACCGTCAACATGCTGCTCTCGTCGGGCTGGGCCGATGTCATGCATCCGCGCGAACGGGCGGTGGGCGCAGCAGCCATCAACATGATCGCCAATCTGGGCGGGTTCGCCATGCCCTATGCCTGGGGCGCCATGCGCGATGCGACCGGCGCATTTACCACGGGCCTCGTCGGCCTGACGTTCGCCTCGCTGGTCGCGGCCACCCTCGCCCTTGTCGTGCGGCGCAGCCACGCCGCGCAACAAGCCCCGCGCTGATCCCGAACGCGGCCACGCCCCGCCCCCGAGGCGCCACAGCCCATCGCAAACCCATGCCCTGCATTCGTTTTCATGTTGTCGGGCACCCGTGCCTGCCTACCCTCGCCCGCATGACGACAGAAAACACCACCACCCCCGTCGCCATCCCGACGCCCGAGCGTCGCGGACCCAGCCCCATCGACCTCCTCGGCTGGTTCGCCTCGGTCATGGCCGTATGCATGTACGTCTCGTACATCGCCCAGATCCAGCTCAACCTCGCCGGCCAGAAAGGCTCGCTGATCCAGCCGCTGACCACAGTCCTCAACTGCGCACTATGGAGTGCCTACGGCATCTTCAAACCCGGCCGCGACTGGCCCGTCGTCCTCGCCAACCTCCCCGGCGTAGCCCTTGGCGCGGTTACCTTCACCACCGCACTGCCGTGACGGGGAATGGAGCCCATGCGCAGAAGCCGACGCCCGAGTTTGAGGACAGTCCGGAAGGGCAGGTTACGAATTGCTATGGCCGGAAAGCTGCCGCTCTGACGCCGCAGCGCCGGGGGGGGCAACATCCGACCAACTATCGCCGTTCATCGGCGGCGCCGGGAAGGTCCGGTTACGCGAATACCGGTCACCTGTCGCGCCTCGCCCCTGATCGCTGGCGCCCAGGTTGAAAGGCCCGCCAGTGATATGTGGATGACGGGCCGTGGCGATTGCCACGGCCGTCTTTTTTGCGCCAAGACATTAAATCTTCCACTGAATTCACGGGGGAATCATAGTGCACACACAATCATTCCAACTCCTGCTCAATGACGACAACACGGACCACCGAACGGAGATTGGAGCGCTGTTCAAGAATGCGCGGCGTTTCGAATGCATGGTGGCATTCGCAAAAATGTCGGGCTGGAAGGAAATGAAAGCGTCGCTGGAAGAGGCGTTGACCAATGGCACGGCCGCGCGGCTCGCGGTCGGCTTGGATTTTTATCACACTGATCCGGAATTGCTTCGCTCCCTCTTCAGGTTGAGCAAAAAGCACGATGTGGAATTATATCTCAGCGACTCTTACAGCACGTTTCATCCGAAAATTTATGCATTCAAGTCCGGCGGTGGATGCAAGGTCGTTGTCGGATCGGCGAACTTCACGGAAGGCGGACTGCTTCAAAATTATGAAGCATCGGTTCTGATCGATGATAAGAGCGGCGCGATGATGGAAAAGATCACTGCCCACTTCGATGCCTTGATCGACAATAAAGAAATTGTGCTGGCTACGAAGGCGCGGATTGATGGTTACGCAAAGGATCATGCGATCAACGCTGCATGGGCGCGTTTTGCAAGGCGTCGCGCCACGCGCGCTGTCGATTCCGGCGAAGCCTCACTCGATGTCCTGGCCGGTTTCCTGAAAATGATGCAGGAAGGTGGCGCATCGTCGCAGTTCAATGTGCAGATGAAAGTGAGGCGGGCCAATCTTGCGGCTGCACCGACGCAGCTTCGTTCCATCGCGGCATGGAAGGGGAAAACGGCGCGTGGCTTCCTGACCGAATATGAGCATCTGATCGGGTCATTCCATTCGGGCGGCCTCGACCGCGCAAAGACGCGCATTGCAGACAAGCGTGAGGATTTTGTCGACGCAGTGGCATCGATCATCGATCACGCTGATTTGTCGCCGCGCGATGCGTTCGCCATTCTGCACGCTGCATTTGCAGGCATCAAAGGTGCTGGGATCAATATCCTCACCGAGATTTTGCATACGCTGGACAATAGACGTTTTGCGGTGATGAATCAGAATGCGGTCGCGGGCTTGCGTCTCGCGGGCTACGATGAATTTCCGCTGCATCCGTCGAAGGGAAGCGTGAGCCCCGACAAGTACCAGATCTATTGCGATCACGCGGCCACCGTGAGCAAGGCGCTCGGTCTTGGCGATTTCACCGAACTCGATGCGCTTTTCAACTATGTTTACTGGCACGAAGAGCGAGCAGATGACGATAGTGACGAGGACGAGGACGAGGACTGATCGACTGACGTTATCTCCTGATTGTTACCAGTCAGAGGTAGAGTCTCGTTTGCTCAAGATGTTTGTTGTATGGGATGGCAACATGTCGGGGGCAGGTCAGTACGCTCATTCCGACAGATTCAATAAAATCGCGGCCATCAAGCAAAATAAGGGCGTGACTGTAGCGCCCGACATCAAATAGCCTGATTGCTCTAATTACTGCTCTGTGCCCCCGCTCGAGAACAACGTCACCCGGTTTGAGGCACATGAGATCAAATTCACAAATCGAATTCGACTTGAGACCGGTCTTGCTCGAACCCTGCATGATGAACGCTAATTTCATTTGCCATGTAAAAGCTGAATACGTGGCATCTCTATGCTGCGTGCTCATTAGGATCGGCGCAGAAGACGATCGATAAGTTCATGGTGATAACGGCTATCGGCATAAACGTAATCCTGCGCGCTCGAAATCGACAGGCGGTTCACGGCATCGATCAAAGTGGGTGGTTGCAGCACCGTTAACCGGTCGAGCAGATCTGAATTGTAGGCAGCAAGGAAGACCGCCGTTGGAGAGAGCGGCAGCGAAATGAGGCAATCGGGATGGGCCAGGCCGGGCAGCATACAGATTGGGAAGTCGCACGTTAGGAAGCCATAAGGCCCGTCCTTGAAGTGGCACACGCGCCAATCCATGCCCATGATGTCGTGGTTCATGTTGGGGATAGCTATCATGTCCGGAATGAGCGAAGTTCCAAAGTCCTCAAACAGATGGCCGGGGTCTTTGGTTTCGATCCACTCAAGAAAGCTCTCGGGGTCGCCAGGGCGTCGGATCGCTTCATATTCTTCGAGCTTCGCAGCGAATTCTTCACGCAGCGTCCGGGCAGCATCAGCGCGGATGTCGGCTAGCTGGACCGGCAGCCGGACAAAGAGGGACATAAGAAAGCGAACCCAAGACTGCCTCATATCCATGGGCAAATCGACTGGCGTTTCGCTCAGCAGCAACCGAAGCGCCTGCGACGCCGGATCATCGACTTCTGGCCCCATGAAATCGCGTTCAAGTGCGTTACGCTGGCCTGCCGGCGCTCCCTTCAGCGCATACAGACCGCGTTGAGCCCCAATCTCCTTGGGCGCATAGTCGCGGACATAGAGGCGTCCTCGCTGGCGAGAGTACGTGACAACCTTGCCTTCAGCATGCCTCCATCGTGCGAGATAGAAGCGGGGAAGAAAGTGGTGGCGATCTGGATCACTCACCGCACGACTGCGCTCGACACGGAACCTCGACCGATGGCCTCGACGCACAGGGCAGTGATGGCGTCATTTTGGCAAGTACCATCCAAGATCCGTATCATCACCACTCGTAGCACCCCGAACATCAAAACGCGACGACCACCGTGTTAGCAAAATAAGATCGCACTGAAATCTAAGATCGCACTGAAATCTAAGATCGCACTGAAATCTAAGATCGCACTGAAATCGAGCGCGATCATGCCGCCATTAGTATCTTCTGTCAGGAAAAGCGACTCGCGCCTCAAACCTTGTAGCCATATCGCCCCTTAGCAGATGGATTGGCATAGCTGAGCGCCAGCAAGGTAGGCTTGGGAACGACCGGTTTCGGCAAATGCCACTGTTCAGCAAGGGTGTCGTGAATGCCCGCAATGTCCCAGGCCCCGTCTTTTCGTAGTGCCGATGGTCGCGTGAATGTACGACCGGTTCCGATGCCCCAGCCATGCTACTCGAACGTCAGGAATAGCGGCGGTTAGCGCGTCAAAGCTGTGCCCAATGTCGCGAACCAGATCACGTGTTTGGCGCCTTTGCCGTTGCCCTGCTTATCGTAGCGGGCATAGACCGTGACTTCGTCCACCGTGAAGCCGGCGGCTTTCAGGCGCCGCGTGAAGGCGTCGTCACGCGCGGCGGACCAGATTGCCAGTACCCCACCGGGCCGCAACGCCCGGCCTGCCGTGCGCAAACCGGCGCTGGCATACAGCCGGTCATTGCTGGCGCGGACCAATCCGTCGGGTCCGTTATCGACATCAAGCAGGATAGCATCAAACCCGCCAGGCGAGCTGGCGATCACGTCGGCGACATCGCCCTGCACGAGTTTGACGCGTTGATCGTCCAGGCAACCTGCCGCCACCGCAGCCATCGGTCCGCGCGCCCAGGCAATGATCTCAGGCACGATTTCCGCAACGGTGACATGTGCGTCATCAGGCAGGTGCGCCAGTGCAGCACGCAATGTGAAGCCCATCCCGTAGCCACCGATCAGCATGCGCGGCTGCCGTGAGCCGGCGATGCGCTTGCAAGCCATGACCGCCAGTGCCTCTTCGGAGCCGCGCATACGCGTGCTCATCAATTCGTTGCGATCAAGCACGATCATGAAATCGCCGCCATGGCGGAACAGGCGCAATTCCTCGCCGTCGGGCACCTGTGCCGTACCAATCAGTTCGCGCGCGATCATGCCGTTTCTCCTGCCGGTTGCCCGGTCGCTACATCGCTGACCAAGGGCGATTGAAATGACAACTGCCCAGCCAACCGATGGAATATGCCGCTTCCCATTATCCTAAAGCCAGGGAAGTGCCATCCTGAACTTTCCTGGCTTTAACGCATTCATGACGCTGGCTGATCCCGACTTTGTGCTGGATGAAGGGAGGGGGGATCTTGCCGAACCCGAATGCGGCCCTGAACATCGGCTTTGAAAGCGAATTTCCCCGCCATCACCCCCCGGTCCAGAGGGAGAGTTCGACATCTTCGGCGAAGGGGAGGGAGAGGTAGCCTTGGGATGGGGTGCGGACATGGGTGAGGTAGTCGGGGGCGTAATCGGCGTTGTCGGCGACGATCAGGGCTCCGGGGCGCAAGTGGGGTTCGATCAGGGTGAGGACGTCGGTGTAAAGCGACTTGGCGCCGTCGAGGAGAACAAGGTCAATGGCGGCAGGAAGGTCGGCGGACAGGGACACCAGCGCGTCGCCTTCGCGGATTTCGACCAGGTCAGACAGGCCAGCCTGTTCCAGATGGGCAGTGGCAAGCGCGATCTTGGACGGTTCGAATTCGCAGGTGACGATCTTGCCATGCGGGCCGTCATGGGGCCCATCCTCGATTGCCTGCACGCCGTTATCACGCAGGGCGGCGGCCAGATAAAGCGTCGACAGGCCGAACGAGGTGCCGAATTCGACGATGGTCCGCGCCTTCGTCGCCCGGGCCAGCATATAGAGCAGCAGCCCGGTCTCGCGCGAGACCGGCAGGGGAATGTCCTTGAGATGGGTATAGAGCGCGCGCCACTCGGTCTTGCTCGACATCAGGCGCGCCTGTTCCTCGGGCGACGTGCGGTTGAAAATGGGCAGGGTTTCGGGGCGGGCCGTCTCGGCCTGTGCAAACAGGCGATCGAGCAGGGGCGCGACAGGGGGCGTGGTGAGCGTGGTCATGGCGTATCTCCGAGAGGCGCCGGATTTGCCTCTTCGCCAAAAATATGAGCAAGTCTTCACGTTTTCTAATCGCATTGGCGGACGAGCGATGATCACGACCGGAAACCCCAGCCTTTCCGCGCGCAAACAGCCCCGGCAAAGGCGCTCGGCAGAGGCGGTGACTGCGATTCTCCAGGCAGCGGCTCACGTTCTGGCGGTGCATGGCGCGGCGCGGTTCACCACGGCGCGCGTGGCCGAACGGGCCGGGATCAGCATCGGTTCGCTCTATCAGTATTTCCCCAACAAGGCGGCGATCCTGTTTCGCCTGCAAAGCGACGAATGGCGCGACACGCGCAGCCTGTTGCTCGCCTTGCTGACCGACACCACACGGCCCCCGCACGATCGCATCCGCGCGGCGGTGCGCGCCTTCGTCGCCTCCGAAATCGAAGAGGCCGCCATGCGACAGGCGCTGGAGGATGCCGCCCCGCTCTATCGCGACGCGGCCGAGGCAAAGGCGGCAAAAGGCGAAGGCATCGCCGCCTTTCGCGACCTGTTGCGCGAGGCCGCGCCCGCCCTGTCCGACCCCGCGCGACAGGTGGCGGCCGAGACCATTGTCGGCGCGCTCAAGATGTTGGGCAAGGCGCTCTCGCTCGCGCCGTACGAGGCGGCAGAGCGTGACGCGCGGACCGAGGCGCTCGCCGACATGCTCTGCGCCTATATGGCTTCACTCGACGAGGCAGGCACGAACGCCTGACGCGGGGCGGGATTGCGCCTCTTGATGCAAACTCAACTATATTGATTGAGATCAAATAGGACATCGTGCGCCCAGCCCCCTACCCCTGAAGGCTGTCGCACGCGGCGGCGTGGCCGGGATTGGGCCCGATGCCCGCTGCGTGGGGCCCAGACCAATACGATGTTCCAGGGGAAGACATGAACCGTTCCGCCCGTGCGTTGATCCTGCTTGCCGGTACCGCCCTCGTCGCTCCGTTCCATGCCCGTGCCGCCGATGAAGGCGCCGCCGCTCCGGCAGCGATCGAACACGACCCGGCGCCGGGGGCCGACATCGTCGTTACCGCAACGCGCAAGGAAACGCGGTTGCAGCAGACTCCTGTCGCGGTCAGCGTGATCGGCAAGGAATTCCGCAGCCTGCAGAACGTCATTACCGCGCGCGATCTGGCGGGGCAGATTCCGGGGCTCTATACCGCCCCGACCGGCATCACCCCGCTCACCAACACGTTCTTCATTCGCGGCATCGGCAACAGCGATCCGATTTTCGATCCGACCGTCGGGGTCTATATCGACGACGTCTATTTGCCCCGCGCGATCAACGGCATGTCCGACCTGACCGATGTTGAACGGGTCGAAGTCCTGCGCGGGCCGCAAGGGACGCTGTTCGGCGCCAATTCGGCGGGCGGCGCGATCCGCTATGTCACGAAGACCCCCGGCGACCATCTGGAGGCGCGCGGGGACGTCGGCTTTGGCAGCTATAACACGGTCAATACCCACGGGTATGTCTCGGGCGCGCTGATCCCCGGCCTTCTGGCGGCCAGCCTTGCCGTCGCCCATGACCAGCACGACGGCTATACCTGGAACCCGTCGCTGAAAACCGACGTCAACAACCAGAACACCACCGGGGGGCGGATCAAGCTGCTGTTCACGCCGACCAGCCGGTTGAAGATCACCCTGACTGCCGACGGCACCGTCGATCATTCGCAAGCCGCGCAATATGTCGCGACGACTTACAATGCGTCGAACCCGGCGCTGTCCAATCTGGGCGCGATCACCGGCGGCACGCTCTATGCCCCGACGCAGTTCAGCGCCTATCAGCCCAATGTCAGCTATGCCGGACGCTATCCGGTCAACTATTCGCATTCGGGCGGAATTACCGCACGGGTCGATTACACGCTCGACAGCCATCTTGCGCTGCATTCGATCACGGCGCTGCGGGCGTTCGATCAGGACCCGGTCAATTACAACAACGACGGGCAGGCACGCCTGCCCTACAATTCCGCACAGACGCGCGCGGTCGATATTTCCGACAACTACATCGCCTATCACGAACACGAATTTACGCAGGAATTGCAGGTTCAGGGCAACTGGAAAGTCTTCGATTTCACCGCCGGTCTCTATTACCTGTTCGAAAATTTCTCGAGCAACCGTATCGGTTATGTGACCGGGCTGCCCCAGACCGACACCGCCCTTCCCGCGGCTCCCTTCGACCAGATCGGCGACACCCGCAGCTTCAACTATTCCGCCTATGCGCAGGGCAACGTCCACCTGACCGACAAGCTGACGCTGACGGCGGGAGGGCGCTATATCATTCAGCATCGCGCCTTTACGTTCAGCGGGGTGAACGACGATCTCGACGGCAATCCGATCGATCCCGCACTCTATCCCCAGGTCCTGACGGGCGGGTCGATCCCCGCGCTCGGCGTTTCCGTTTCGGGGGCCCAAGTCAATTTCACCAATGCCGCCGTGCTCAATACCAAGACCTGGCGCTCGTTCACGCCCAAGGCGGGGCTGTCGTGGCAGGCGACGCCCACGGCGTTCTTCTTCGTCGATTATGCCAAGGGGTTCGACGCGGGCGGGTTCAACAACCGCGCCCTGTCGGTGGCAACCGCGCTTCCCTATAACCCGGAAACGGTCAACACGTTCGAAGGCGGGATCAAGACCGACTGGTTCAACCACCGCCTGCGCATCAACGCGACGGGGTTCTATAACGATTACAAGAACCTCCAGACCTCGGTCTCGGCCTATAGCCCGGTTTCGGGGACTTACGTCAGCACGCGCGGCAATGCGCCCTCGGCCCATACCGACGGTTTCGAACTGGAAACCTCGGGCCAGCCGACCCGCAATCTGGCGCTGGTGTTCAACCTCACCTATCTGCAAACCCGCTTCGACGATTATGCCGCGCCGTCCTACGGCACGGTTCCGGCCTACAACTATACCGGCAAGCAGTTTTCGGGGCAGCCGCAACTCCAGTATTTCGGCTCGGTCACCTGGACGATCCCGCTCCACCAACAGGGCACGATCAAGCTGGGCGGCAGCGGCAATTTCGAAACGTCCTATTTCTCCGACACGCTCAACAGCGAACAATACCGCATCCCGGCGCATGGCTATGCCAATGCCTTCCTCAATTACGAAACGCCCGACGGCCACTGGAACTTTACCCTGACCGCGCGCAACCTCACCAATTCGTTCTATTTCTCGACGCTCAATCCGGTCGGCTCGGCGATCAAGTCCGGGGCTTATGCCGGAACCCTCCTCCTGCAAGGCGCCCAGAACGCACCCCGCACGATCTTCGTCAAGGCGGCCTATTCGTATTGAGCAGGCCGCTCACGCCGAACGCAGGCCCCATGCTCATGACCCAATAGGCCTTGCGGAATGCAAAACGCTGCGAATGGATCGGACTGCCGTCGCCGCGCGCTTCGATCTGTCCACACCCCTTAAGGACATGATGACAGCCTGTGTCCGTCAGGCCAGACTGCCGGGATCTTCTTGCCCGACCATAACGAAAAGACGTTCGATGATCCGCCTCTGGCTTAGATATGCGTTGCTTGCCGGCATGGTTCCGGCCCTTGGCGCCTGCGCATCGCTATCGTCCATGCCGGTCGGGAACCATAGCGTGCCGCAGCCCGCCAAAGCGGTCGACATCGACCGGTATCTCGGGCGGTGGTACGAAATCTACCGTTATGACGCGTCTTTCCAGAAGAACTGCGAGGCGGTTTCGGCAGACTATTCGCGCAATGCGGATGGTTCGATCCGGGTGGTGAACACGTGCCGCAAGGGGGCAACGGACGGCCCGGTCAAGACCGCGATCGGCAGGGCGAAAATCGTTGACCCCGTGTCCGGGGCAAAGCTCAAGGTCTCGTTCTTCGGGCCGTTCTATGGCAATTACTGGGTGCTCGATCGTGACGACGCCTACCGGTGGGCAATCGTGGGCGAACCTTCGGGGCGTTACCTCTGGGTGCTCTCGCGCGAAGCCAATCCTTCCGACAGTCTCAAGACCACGCTGCGACGTCGGGTGGAAGAACTGGGCTATGACTGGGCATTGGTACGGGTAACGAAGCAGCAGCCGGAACAGACGCCCAAATCGTGAAGCCTGTACCATCGCCAGAAACCGGCGATGAGAGACGCTTGCCGCAGGTTGCGCCTTACCCGGGAACCAGATCGGCACGCTGTTCGATGACGACCCGGTTGCGGCCTTCGCGCTTGGCCCGGTAAAGGCCCGCGTCGGCGGTCTTGATCAGGGTCGATCCGTCGCGTTCCATCGAATTGTCCCAGGCCGTGACGCCAAAGGACATGGTGATCGCGCCCAAGGTACGGCCGCCCTGATGGACGGTCAGTTCGCTGATCGCCTGTCGCACGACATCGACGCGGGCGGCCATGTCGGCGGCGGTCGACCCGGGGGCGATGATCGTGAATTCCTCTCCGCCGAAACGGCAGATGACATCGCCGTCGCGGAACCGGCTGCGCATTTCGACGGCGACGGCCTGCAACACGGCGTCGCCCGCATCGTGGCCGAATTCGTCGTTGAACCGCTTGAAATGATCGACGTCGCACATGACGAGGCTGAGCGGATCGCCCGAACGCAGGACACGGACGATTTCCAGAGCCAGCGTCTCTTCCATGTAGCGCCGGTTGAACAGGCCCGTCAGCGGGTCGCGGATCGTCTGTTCACGCAATCCGCGTTGCAGGCGATGGTTGACCAGCGCCGAGGCGATGTTTTCGGTCAGCACGGTCAGGCGGAAACGGTTCTCCGCCTCGACCACGCCCTTCAGATAGAGCACGCCGATGACTTCCCCGCCCGCCAGCAAGGGCTCGCAGTGATAATGGTCGGTCGCGTCGGCCACATGGGCACAGACGATGTCCGACCCCGGCTCGATCACGAAATGGCTCTGCCCGCGCCGCAAGGCCCAGCACTGGTCCGGCGCGAACCCCGCCGGATCGACTTCCAGCCCACCCCATGCTGCGATCGGAACCAGCAGATTGCGCGAATTGTTGTGGGCATAGAGCGCGCCGGGAATGTCGGGCAGGACGCGCGGCACGAACACGCGGATGATTGCGGCCAATTCCTCATCGGTGCGGGCGGCCTGCATCCGGTGGGCCATTCCGCCCAGCAATTCGATGACTTCGCCCCGTTCGCGCAGGACTTCGGCCGTGTGGCTGAGTTCCAGATTGGTGAGACGCAGCCGTTCCTCGCTGTGAACCTGATCCGACACGGCCTGTGCCAGTTCGTCGGCCATGGCATTGTACCCCAATGCCAGCCGTTCGAATTCCCGCGAACGCATGTCGGTCGCGATCCGCGCGCTGCGGTCGCCCGATCCCAATTGCCCCATGACCGCCATCATCGCCTCGACCGGCTCGCGAATGCGGCGGATCAACCCCATGCACGCGATCAGGACCAGCAGCATCGTCGCAGGCGTGCCCACCACGACGAGCCAGAAAATGGCGTCCAGCCGCGAGGATGCCGTCCCCATGCGCGACGCGGACAAGGCGCGTTCCTCGCCGAGCAGGTCGCCGACCCGCGCATCGACCAGCGTCATCAGATAGCGCCCGCGCCCGGTCGCGATATTGTCCTCCGCAGCCTTGAACTGCCCCGACCGGGCCAGCGAGGCCGACTGTTCGAGGCTGATCGCGCGCGCCTCGACCAGCGTGCGGATTTCCCGCGAGCGGTCGTTTTGCGAGGCATTGTCCATGGTCAACTGGACCAGCGCGGCGGCGCCCTTGCGCGAGGCAGCGATTTCGCCGTTCGCCGTTTCGGCAAAGGCGGGGTCGTGCGTGATGATATAGCCGCGCAACCCGGATTCGGCGGCGCGCAAGTGATTGATCGACTGGTTCGCGGTTTTGAGCACTTCGGACGAATGCGCCACCCATACCAGACTGTTGCGCATCTGCGTCGACTGATCGAGCAGAAGCGCGGCGAGCAAGGCCAGCACTCCGCCCAATGCGACGCAGAGCACAATGATCCGACGGGAGAGCGAACCGGACAAGGGGATTCCTTATTTTCGTTACGGAACGGCTATGCGCATTGGTCGGTGTGCGCAATGGGGAGCGACGAAAACCCCTGCACGCCCTCGTGTCCGCCTTTCCTAAAAGAAGGTGGACGATCCGTGACTTGGCGGGCAGGGTCAAATCGCTAGTGGGACCGCAGGACCGGTTCCCGATTGCCGATCCCAGACTGGAAGTCGCGAACCATGGCCCATGACGATCTGCCCTCCAACGAAACCGCACACGAGAACCTCGACGGCGTGAAGGCCTATGACGGTCCGGCGGGCGGTTGGGGCGCCTTGCGCGCGGTGGCTCTGGCCGTGCGGAAACAGATGGGGCCGAGCGCCAACGCCCGCGCGCTGTTGCAGATGAACCAGCCCGACGGGTTCGACTGCCCCGGATGTGCATGGCCCGATCCGGCGCATACCTCCTCGTTCGAATTCTGTGAAAACGGGGCCAAGGCGGTGACCTGGGAAGCGACCGCCAAGCGCGTCGATCCCGATTTCTTTGCCCGCCACAGCGTCGAAGAGCTGTGGGGCTGGTCCGACCATGATCTGGAAGACGCCGGGCGTCTCACCCATCCCTTGCGCCACGATCCGGCGACCGGTCATTTCGTGCCGATCGAATGGGACGAAGCCTTTGCCCGGATCGGGGCGGCGATGCAGGCGATGGACCATCCCGACCAGATGGAATTCTATGCCTCGGGCCGCGCGTCGAACGAATCGGCGTTTCTCTATCAGTTGATGGCGCGCAGCTGGGGCACCAACAATTTCCCCGACTGTTCGAACATGTGCCACGAAGCGACCAGTGTCGGCCTCGCCCAGTCGATCGGCGTGGGCAAGGGCACGGTCACGCTCGAAGATTTCGAACACGCCGACGCGATCTTCTGCATCGGTCACAATCCGGGCACCAATCACCCGCGCATGCTCGGCACTTTGCGCGAAGTGTCGCGTCGGGGCGCCCCGATCATCGTCATCAACCCCTTGCGTGAACGCGGGCTCGAACGGTTTCAGGACCCGCAGCAGCCGGTCGAAATGGCGACGCTGGGCGCGACATCGCTCGCCAGCGCCTATCACCAGGTGCGCGTGGGCGGCGACATGGCCTTGCTCAAGGGCATGATGAAGGCGCTGCTCGCGGCCGACGCTGCCGATATTGCTGCGGGCGGACCGGGGCTGCTCGACCGCGCTTTCATCGCCGAACACACCACCGGTTTCGAAGCCTTGAAAGCCGATATCGAGGCAACGACATGGGACGGCATCGAGCGCCGCTCGGGCCTGTCGCGCGCCGTGATCGAAAGCATGACGCAAGTCTACGCAGCGGCCGAACGCGTGATCGTGTGCTATGGCATGGGCCTGACCCAGCATCGCAACGGCACCGAAAACGTGCAGCAGCTGACCAACCTGCTCTTGCTGCGCGGCAATTTCGGAAAGCCGGGCGCGGGCATCTGCCCCTTGCGCGGGCATAGCAATGTGCAGGGCGATCGCACCGTCGGCATTACCGAAATCCCGACCGAGCGGTTCCTGTCGCGCCTCGACGCCGCATTCGGGATCACCAGCCCGCGCAAGCACGGGCACAATGCAGTCGAAGCGGTCGCGGCCATGCGCGACGGCACTGCGCGGGGCTTCATCGGGCTGGGCGGGAATCTCGCCTCGGCCATGCCCGACCCGGAAGCGACCTTTGCCGCGTTCCGCAAGCTCGATCTCAATGTGCAGATCTGCACCAAGCTCAACCGCACGTGCCTGTTGATCGCGGGCGAAAGCATCATCCTCCCTTGCCTCGGGCGGACCGAGGCCGACATGCAGGCAAGCGGGCTTCAGGCCGTGACGGTCGAGGATTCGATGTCGATGGTCCACGCCTCGCGCGGGCGCCTCAAACCGGCGGCGGAAAGCTTGCGCTCGGAACCGGCCATCGTCGCGGGGATCGCCAAGGCCGCCATGCCCCATGTTGCCATCGACTGGCAGGGCATGGTCGACGACTATGACCGCATCCGCGACAAGATCGAGGAAGTCTTCCCCGACTTTTACGATTTCAACCAGCGCGTGCGGGTCAAGGGCGGGTTCCGCCTGCGCGTCTGCGCCTCGAACCGCGAATGGGACACGCCCGAAGGCAAGGCACGCTTCTTCGTCCACCCCGGCACCGACGAGGACGAAGGCAAATCCGACGGCCCGCTCACTCTCGCCACGATCCGCAGCCACGATCAGTACAACACCACGATCTATGGCCTCAATGATCGCTATCGCGGCATCACCGGCCGCCGCGACGTCGTCTTTGCCAATGCCGACGACCTCGCCGCGCTCGGCCTTGCCCACGGCGACCGCATTGATGTCGTCGCGGGTCCCGACCGCGTCCTGCGCGCCCAGACCGCCGTCGCCTATCCCATCTCGCGCGGATCGGTCGCGGCCTATTACCCCGAAGCCAACTGCCTGATCGCGCTCAACGACCACGACCACCGCAGCGGCACCCCGGCCTACAAATCCGTCCCCGTCACCTTGCGCGCGGCGCAATAGGCGAAAGTAACAGGCATCCCCCCCAAAGGAGCCTGCAAAGGAGCCTGCAAAGGAGCAGGAAACCGTCGTCACGCGCCATGCAATCCGGTTTCACGGGCAAGTGCTGTCCTCGCCCGACACCGCGCTCGACCTCGCGTCGGCCATGCGCGCCAATCCCAACATGCAGGTCATGGTGATGAACGGCCTGTTCGACATGGCAACGCCGTTCTTCAAGACCGAATACGACATCGACCACATGGAACTGCCCGGCACACTGCACGACCTCGACAGTCTCTACACCCGCGCGACCGAGCAACGTTAGGCGGCGTGGACACCTTCAAACGGCGGCTGCCATCTTCGGGTCATCAATTTCGTCGCCCCGGACTTGATCCGGGGCCCCGCTGGGTTCTTGCCGCCACGCCTCTTTCCACACGTGAGCGGGATCCCGGGTCAGGCGCGGATCAGCGCAACCGATCGACCAGAAAATCGACGAAGACGCGGACGCGGGCGGGCATGTTGGGGCCACCGGCAAAGACCGCGTGGAGCGGTTCCACGTCGTTGGGGTTGTAGGCTTCGAGAATGGGGACGAGGCGTCCGGCGGCGATGTCGTGGGCAACGCTGAACGCGCCGACGCGGGCGATGCCGACGCCGTCGGCGGCCAGTTGCCCCAGCGTCTCGCCGTTGTTCGCCTCGATCGAGCCGCGCACGTTCAGGGCATAGTCGCGCCCGTCCTTGCGGAAAGGCCAGACCGGTTCGGCACGGCGGAAATTGAAGCCGAGGCAATTGTGGTCGTGCAGATCCTCGGGCACCTGCGGCGTGCCGTGGCGTTCCAGATAGGCGGGCGAGGCGACCACGACCCGCCGGTTCTCGCCCAGCTTGCGCGCGGTCAGGGTGCTGTCGGCCAAGGGGCCGAAGCGGATGGCAACGTCCGCCTGTCCCGCGCCGATGTCGACCAGCCGGTCACCGAGGCTGATGTCGACAAGGATGTGGGGATAGAGCCGCGCGAATTCGCCCAGCAAGGGGACGATGCACAAGCGCCCGTGGGCGAGCGCCGCGCTGACCCGCAATCGCCCGCGCGGGGCGGCACTGTCCGCGATCGCCTGTTCCGCGTCGTCGAGATCGCCCAGAATGCGCCGCGCCGCGCGCAGATAGGCCGCGCCTTCGGTCGTCAGCGTCAGCGCACGAGTGGAGCGCAACAGCAAGCGCACGCCCAGCCGCACCTCGATCCGGTCGATCGCACGACTGACGGCCGAAGGCGTCAGGCCGAGCACGCGTCCGGCTGCCGAAAAGCTGCCCTCGGCCGCGACCGTGGCGAAAAGTTCGAGCGATCGGGCGCGGTCGGCGTGGAAGCGCACCTTTGCGTCGGGTTCATAAATCCTTGGCATGGAAAGGGCCTACCGCAACGGTGCTTCGCAAGCCATCTTTGCATCAATTTCCAATGTCGCCCTCAGCGCGCCCAAGCACCGACCGGACAATCGCGATGAAGTTCAATTTCCCCCTGCTGGCTCTGGCCGCCGGAGCCTTTGGCATCGGCGTTACCGAATTTGCGCCGATGGGCCTCCTGCCGGTGATCGCCGGCGATCTCCATGTCTCGATCCCGACGGCCGGCCTGCTCATAAGCGCCTATGCCTTTGGCGTGGTGATCGGCGCGCCTTTGATGACGCTGACCACCGGCAGCGTGCGGCGACGCACTTTGCTGATCGGACTGGCGGGGATTTTCACGCTCGGCAATGTCATGGCCGCCATGGCCGACAGCTATGGCATGTTGATGGCCGCGCGGATCGTGACCTCGTTCAATCACGGCGCCTTTTTCGGTGTCGGCTCGATCGTCGCGGCCAGCCTGGTGGCGCCCGACCGGCAAGCGAGCGCGGTTGCAGCGATGTTCACCGGCCTTACCATCGCCAATGTCGTGGGCGTACCGCTTGCCACATGGGCGGGCGAAGTCATGGGCTGGCGCGCGCCGTTCTGGGGCGTCGCCGCACTCGGCCTCGTCACCATGGCCTCGCTGCGCCTCACGCTGCCCGATCAGCCCGCACCCCGGGGCGGCAATGCGCTTGCCGAGCTGCGCGTGCTGTCGCGTGGGGCGGTTCTCGCTGCGCTCGGCCTGACGGTCGTGGGCGCCAGCGCCATGTTCACTGTCTTTACCTATATCACCCCGATCCTGACGCAGGAAACCCATGCTTCGCTCGGCTTCGTGACGGCAATGCTGGTCGTCTATGGTCTGGGGCTGACCGTCGGGAACTGGGTGGGCGGACGCGCTGCCGACAAGTCGGTCGACCGCACGCTGATCCTGACGCTTGGTGCGCTCGCGGCCATTCTCGTGCTCTTTGCCGCGCTGCTGCCTTATGCGGCGCCGACCGCGATCCTCATCTTCCTCTGGGGCATCGCGAGCTTTGCACTGGTCCCGCCCTTGCAGGTGCAGGTCATGACCGCCGCTGCCGATGCGCCCAACCTGGCCTCGGCCATGAACATCGGCGCATTCAATCTCGGCAATGCGCTGGGCGCGGCGCTCGGCGGCGGCGTCATTGCCGCTGGCTGGGGCCTGCCCTCGGTCCCGGTTGTCGGGGCAGTGACATCGGTTCTGGGCCTTGCCGCCGTGCTTCTTGCCCGACGCACGCAAGCCCCAGCCCCCCTATCGGCGTGATCGCCGCGATGACGCCGGAGAACGGGTAGCCTGCGGCATCAGCCGCCGGTTTTCACAAGATAGCGAGCGACATGCCAACCCTCGGCAAGGCCATTCTTGTCAAAGGCGGAAAATGGCGGGTCGAACGTCTGCGCGTAAGATTCCAAGCAATAATCATACGCAAAATGTTCGTTCCCACGCTGCTCTTCATAGTCGCACTTTTCGACTTTCCCGCTTCTGTTCACGGTATAATGGTACACGTTGAGGACGCTTTGCGTATATCCCGGAACCGGTGACACCATGCGCGTACGCAGAGCGGGCGTAAAGGCATCTCCCGCCTGAAACTCCACATCGATGGTGTCGCGTGGATCGCTTCCGCGAAGCACCGCCATCGCCGCCGATGGGGGCGGCTGCGCTCCATATCCACACGGCCGCTCACTCTCGGGCGCCTCGGTAGGATGCACATGAACCCGGGCCCGGCATGAGGTGATCTTGTTGCTCTTGTCGATCACGAGCAGCATCGATTCAAAATGCTCGCTCACCACAACCGGGCCCATCTGCGGAATCTGCCAGCGAATGCGGTTACTGTAATCGCCCGCAACTGCTTGCCCGTGGGGGTCCCGCGCAGGAGAAAAGCGCGCCCTTTCCATGATCGCATGACACGTGGCCGCATCGAGCACGTCGAAACCGCTGCTGTCGACGATTTCGCAATGCGTCGGTTTGCCCGTGGCATCGACCATCGCCAGAAAACGCGTGGTGCCGATCATATGATTGCGCACTGCGACGGCGGGATAATCGTCATCGGTGATCCATTCGCCCGCTCGCCCGACCGGCTTGGGGGCGGACGGAAACGCGGGCGCCGGAGCCTTGGCCAAGGCCGCAGGGGCAAGGCCCAGCGCCGCACAGGCCAACCAGATCGATCGCACACCCATCATCCGTTCTTCTCCAGCGCCGCCACCGACAGGCAGGGCACGTTGTCGGCGGTCCAGTCGATGTCATAAGTCGCCGGGACGTTCGGGGCGGCAGGGATCGGCGTCGCCTGCCCCTGGGAATTGAAAAAGATATAGCCCAGGCTGTTGTCGAACCCGGCGATACGGTCGTTATCCTTGCGCGCGGTCGCGGCGTCGATTTCGGTCTGTTCAACCCGGAAACCACGGATCATGCGGATGGCCCCGTCGCGCAGGGCGAAAGCGCGATAGTAATTCTGCCCGAACATATGGACATCATACCCCGGCTTTGAGGACCATTGCCGCGATCGGGTATCGAGCGGCAACCGCACCGTCGTCGCATAGCAATTGTAGGAGGGCGGATTGTAATAGGGCAGGTCCTGGTTCTGGTCCGACGCGCGTCCGCGCCGGTCGGGCGGGCTGAAACCGCCGCCGGGCAGCGCAAGCGAACGCGCGCCCTTGCCATCGTCCTCCCAATCGATTTTCCACGTGCCCGTTACCGTCAACACGCTGGCCTGTGCGGCCTCGTCATAATGCCACTGCACGTCCTCGACCGTCTGCCACTGGCCGCCGACCAGATTCTGGCGAAACGCGTTGAGCAACTGGTCGGGGGGCACCGGGGCAAACTGCATCTGCTGTTGCAGCCCCTTGATCCCGCGCAGAACCATCGTGCTGACGACATGGGCGGGCTGAACGAAGCCCTGCCGGGCATCGATCTCGGTCGTCGAGACAAGGTCGGGGCGCTTTGCCTGATGCCAGGGGATATGTTCGAGCGCGCTGCCTTTGGCGGAAAGCGGCAGAACCCAGCGATAGGGAACCGCCGGTTCGGTCCCCGGTCCCGCGACCGCAGGCAGCGTCCCGTCGAGCCAATAGGCCACACCCCCGATCCGGGCCCGGACCAGAACGTGATCGAACATCCGGGGGCCGGGAAGGCGTTGGTCGAGACCGTCGTCAAACCCGTTGTTGTTGACCAGAACCGGCTCTGCCTCGATCCCCATCTCGCCGAGCAGGGCCAGCAGCAGGACCGTCTTGGCCTTGCAATCGCCATAGCGGCGCTGCCACGTCTCGTCCGCTCCGGCAGGGGTCAGGTTCCCGCGATCGAGCCCGACATAGACGTAGCGCACATTCTGCTGCACCAGTTTGAGCGCCGCGCTCGCCCGGCCCATCGGGGTCGGATTGGCCGCCATGATGCGGCGTGCTTCCTGTTTCAGCGGCGAATTGGCCGACAGCCGCGCCGTCTCGGCGAAAAGCGGCGCCATGCGCTGTGAAACCGTCGTCCAATCGGCAAAGTCGCTGAATTCCACGATCCGCTGCCACTGGAACCGCAGCGGCGCATCCTTGGGCGGGTTCGCGGGGCGGGGATTGTCCAACCGGAAATCGACAGCCCGCTCGCTCGTCTGCGCAAGCAGGGTCATGTCCGGCGTCATTTTCAGATTGGGCTTCGCGCCCTCGTCCCAACTCAACCCGATATGATAGCGGCCGGGCGAAGGACTGGCCCCCACGAACAGGGACCCAGAATCCAGATTGCCCAGAGTGGGGTCCTTGATCCGCGTCGTATAGCTGACTTCCAGTTCGTCGCCGACGCGCAAGTCACCGACCCGCAAGACCGCCGTCAGCATCCCGTCGAGACGCGCCGCTTCCAACTGGTCCTCGCGGCGCAGCACTTCGAAATTGGCGGTCTTGAGGACATCGATGACCTCGCCCTCGCGATAGATCCGGATGGCATGAACGACCGGAGCCCCGGCCGCGGGGTTCCAGGTGATCGCGATATTGCCCAGTTCGAGCGCATTGGGTTGCAGGATCCGAACCCGATACCCCATGTAATCCTGCGGCCCCTGCTCATCGAGATGGACGAGCACATCCTGCCGCCGCAGGAACGCAGCTCCGCCCGCACCGGCCGGAACCGGCATCGGGTCCGAAGCCGTCACCCATTGCGGGACCGGACCGATCGCAACTTGCCCCGCATCGGCGAAAGCGCTTCCGGACATGAGCAGGGAAACAAGACCCGAAAAATAAAGAAACCGCAATTCGTTCCCCCCTGATGCGGTCACGGCACCGCCATAACTGCATCAGGATAAGAGGTTATATATTTCCGTCAATTATGGGATTTTATAGAGACATGCGGTAAAATCCCATGAAGCGACCTGCAATGAGATGAACTCGTTTCAGGTCGCTTCATAGGATGTGTCCTTTGTCGGATCAGGCCGTCTTCAGCCGTGTGATGCTTCGGCGTCAGTGTTGAGTGCGATCAGGCGCGTGGCGCTGCCGATCCCGGCCAGATGTTGCGGCGTACCCGACAGGCCGACCGCGAAATAGAGAGTCGGAGTGACGAACTTGCCCGACTGGCCGACTTGCCACGACACCGGCGCCAGCCCCAGTGTACGTCGTCGAAACATTTGGCGCAGATCTGGCGTGGCGATAACGGAGAGCAGGCCTCGTCAGGTTTTGGATTTTAGGCTGCGAGCTTGCGGTGTTGCGAGCGCCTATGTTCGATGGTCTGCTTCTTGATGGCAGCGCGCTGGGCGAGGATCTGCTTGCGGACATCATCGGGCAGCCGGTTCCACACCCGGCTCGGCGCCGAGGGTTTATCTTCGAGCGCCTCGGGCCCGCCATCGATGTAGCGGGCATACCAGCGGGCGAAAGTACGGCGTGCGACGCCCTGCTTGTCCAGCGTTTGGCGGGTAGGCAGATGGGGTTGCTCGACGAGGCGGATGATTTCCAGCTTCTCAGCGGCAGGATACCTCATTCGTGGTCGCCCCCATCCGCGATCATGCTTTTTTAAGTAGGCGGTTCTCGAGCATCAGATCGGCGACGCATTCCTTGAGGGCCAGCGTTTCGCGGCGCAGATCCTTGACCTCGTCACAGGTGGCTGCGCGGGCCGTATCCCCCGCCAGACGGCGCTTGCCGGCCTCAAGGAATTCCTTCGACCAGGAATAATACACGCTCTGGGCAATGCCTTCGCGGCGGCACAACTCGGCGATGCTCTCCTCGCCGCGCAGGCCTTCAAGCACGATCCTGATCCACGGCAGCGGACCGGGCGCGACCGGATGGAGCAACTTTTCCGGCAATATCGAGGCCCTCGCCCGACATTTCCACGTCTATGCCGTCGACATGCCCGGTTGGGGGGAATCCGATCCCTGTACCAAGGAAACGCTCGATCACATCGGCGCCACGATCCAGTTCATGGATGCACTGGGCATTGCGAAGGCGGCCGTGGTCGGCAATTCGATGGGCGGGATCATCGCCCTGGCGCTGGCCGCCGAACACCCCGATCGTATCAGCCACGTCATCACCATGGGGCCGGCCGCCCACCCCGGCCCCAAGCTGTTCGGCGCGGGCGACGGGCCGACCGAAGGGCTCAAGGTGCTCCAGCAGGCCTATCGCACGCCCACACCCGAAGCCATGCACGCGCTGGTCAGCATCATGGTCTATGACAAGACCTTTGCCACGCCGGACTTGTGCAAGGCGCGCTCGGACGCGGCGCTGGCCCGCCCCGAACATCTCGCCAATTTCCTCGACATGCTGGCCAAGGGCGGCCCGGTCACCCGCTTTGCCCCGCTCGACGTCCTCGCCCGGTCGCAGATCCCCATGCTGCTGATCCACGGCCGCGACGACCGCGTGGTGCATTACGAGAACTCGCTGATCCTCAATGCCTATATCCCCAATTCCCGCATGGTCCTGATGAACCGCTGCGGCCATTGGGCGATGATCGAACACGCCGAGGAATTCAACCGACTGGTCACCGACTTCGTTCTTCACGCCTGATCGGGCGAGCATATATCGGATCGAAACGCGCGTCGCGAAGGCTGGGAGCCTTTGCGGCGCGTTCGGGTTCCCTTCACGCGGACGGCGGCGGCAAAGGCGCGCGCCAACCCCGGTCGATCGCCATCCAGCGCAGGAACACGCACAGGGCCGCGCCCGCCAGCATGGTCCAGAGCGTCGGCATCCCGAACCGGTTCCCGCCCGCGACCACGCCCCCGGCCGCCAATGCGGCCAGCGCATAGAGATCCGCGCGCAGGACAAAGGGGATTTCCCCGCTCAGGACATCACGCACCATCCCGCCGCCGATCCCGGTCAACATCCCGAGCAGGGCGGCCATGACCGGATGAATGCCGTAGTCGATCGCCTTTTGCGTCCCTACCACCGAAAACAGCGCCAGCCCGAGCGTATCCACCAACAGGATCGAACGCTGGTAATGCGCGACACGGCCATAGCGGAAAAAAGTGATCAACCCGGAGATCATCGCGATCACGAAATAATGAATGTGGCTGAGCGCGGCAGGGGGAACCGCACCGATCAGGACGTCGCGCATGACGCCGCCGGCAACCGCCACCACGAACGACAGGAACAGCACCCCGAACAGATCGAACCGCTTGCGCACCCCGACGATAGCCCCGGAAATGGCAAAAGCCGCCGTGCCCAACCAGTCGAGCGCCGTCGTCGTCGCATTCAGGAAATCGAGTGAAGCCATCGCGATCATCAAGCCCCGCACGCACGCGCCGGACGCACCACCACGATCACCCCGCCGCTACGCTGAACCCGGCGTCCGCGATCGCAGTCTCGATAGCGGCGCGGTCGATCACGGCGCTGTCGAAATCGACCGAAACCTGCTTGGTTTCGAGCACGACATCGGCCGATTGGACGCCGTCTTCGCCTTCGAGCACGCGCTTCAACCGGTTCGAGCAACCGGTGCAGGTCATGCCTTCGACGGTCAGTTGGATATGGCTCATGTCAGGTCCTTTTCGATTACGTGCCGCACATAGGAAGTGTCATACCAACCTGCGATGAGTTTCTCTCATCGCAGGTTGGTATAAGGCCGCGCGCCGTCTGAGCGAAACGACCTGCAATGAGTTCATCTCATTGCAGGTCCGCATCAGCGCGGTTTCCACCGGTTGAGCAACAGGGAATTGCTGACCACCGAAATCGAACTCATCGCCATGGCGGCCCCGGCGATCACCGGATTGAGCATGCCAAACGCGGCGAGTGGAATGCCCAGCACGTTGTAGACAAAGGCAAAGAACAGGTTCTGGCGGATCTTGGCCAGCGTCGCGCGCGACAGGCCGATCGCCGTCGGAACCCCGCGCAAATCGTTGCGGACCAGAACGACATCGGCCGCCTCGATCGCAACGTCCGATCCGCCGCCGATGGCAAAGGAGACGTCCGCCTGCGCCAGTGCGGGGGCGTCGTTGATACCGTCCCCGGCCATGCCGACAACGTGTCCTTCGCCCTGAAGACGGCGGACTTCCTCGGCCTTGTTCTGCGGCAGGACTTCGGCGGCAAAGCGGGTGATCCCGGCCTGCCCCGCAATCGCGGCGGCGGTGTGGCGATTGTCGCCGGTCAGCATGACGACTTCGACCCCTGCCTCCTGCAAGACGCGCACGGCCTCGATCGAGGTTTCGCGGATCCGGTCGGCAATCGCCACATAGCCTGCAACGCGCCCTTCGACGGCAAGGCCGACCACGGTCTTGCCCTGCGCCTGCGCCGCCTCGGCCCGCGCGGCAAGCGGGGCAGAAGCCGGTACAGCGATTTCCGCCAGCCATGCTGGAGATCCCAGCGAAACCACGCGCCCGTCGATGCGGCCGGTCACACCCTTGCCCGGGATCGTCTCGAAGTCCTCCACTTGCGAAACCGGGGCCGCGCTGTCCTCTGCCTTTTTCAGAATGGCGCGGGCCAGCGGATGCTCGGACCCACGCTCCAGAGCGGCGGCAAGAGTCAACAGGACCGTCTCGTCCTTGTTCTCTTCGACCAGAACATCGGTCACGACAGGCTTGCCTTCGGTCAGCGTTCCGGTCTTGTCCACGACCAGCGTCGCGACCGACCGTGCGCGTTCGAGCACCTCGGCATTGCGGATAAGGACCCCATGCCGTGCGCCGACGCCGGTCCCGACCATGATCGCGGTCGGCGTTGCCAGTCCCAGCGAACAGGGGCAGGCAATGACCAGCACAGCGACGGCATTGACCATCGCAGTCTGGAAATCCCCCAGCACCGCCCAGGTGGCCATCAAGGTGACAAGCGCAATCCCCGCCACCACCGGCACGAAAATGCCCGCGACCTTGTCGACGAAATGCTGGATCGGCGGCTTGGTCCCTTGCGCCTCGTCCACCATGCGGATGATCTGGGCCAGCATGGTATCGGCGCCCACACCGGTGGCGCGGACCCGCAACATGCCGTTCTGATTGACAGTCGCGGCGAAGACCTTCGATCCGGCCTCTTTCGCGACAGGCAGGCTTTCGCCCGACAACATCGCCTCGTCGACCGCCGAGCGTCCGGACATGACCTCGCCATCGACCGGCACCGCTTCTCCGGCGGCAACCACGAAAACATCCCCGACCAGCAGGGTTCCCGCGTCAACCTCGACAACGGCCCCGTTGCGTTCGACTTTGGCGGTTCTGGGCCGCAGCTTCAACAGGGCGCGAATGGCCGAGGACGTCTTGCGCCTGGCATTGGCCTCGAGCAGGCGGCCCAAGAGGACCAGCGTGATGATCGCCGCCGAAGCCTCGTAATAGACGTGCAGGTCGTGCCGCCCCGACACCGTGACCACCGCGCTATAGAGATAGGCGATCGTCGTGCCGAGGACGACAAGGACATCCATGTTGGCCATCCCCGCGCGCAAGGATTTGAACGCCGCCGTATAAAACCGCGCGCCGATCCAGAACTGCACCGGGGTTGCCAGCGCGAATTGCCACCAGCGCGGCAGCATCTCGCCGTGAGCCCCGTGCTCCATGCCGAACATCGCCACCATCTGCGCCATCAACGGCAGCGTCAGCACCAGCGCGACCACGAACAGGGCGAGTTCGCGCCGCCATTCCCTTTGCACCGCCTGTTCGCGCGCCTTCATCTCCTCGGCGGAAAGGTCGCGGGCCTCGGTCGCACCAAACCCGGCCTTGGCAATGCGCCGCGCGATTCCATCGGGGTCGATGACGCCGGGAATATAGTCCACCCGCGCCTTGGCCGAGGCAAAGTTGACCCCGCCCCCGACCACGCCCGGCGTCTTGCCCAGAACCGTCTCGATCCCGCTGGCGCACGCTGCGCAATCCATGCCGGTAATGTCGAAGATCGCCGTTTCGGGCGGAACCTCGAACCCCGCACGCGTGATCGCCGCGATCAGGTCCTGAGGCTGCACTTGCGCAGGGTCATATTCAACATGCGCGCGCTCGGCGGCGAAATTGACACTGGCGTTCACATGGGGAAGTCGTCCGAGAACTTTCTCGATCGTCGCCGCACAAGCCGCGCAAGTCATCCCCCGCACCGGAAGATCGATCGCCGCAACACCGGGTTGAGCAGATGGAGACATCGTTCGAACGCTTTCGTCAGGCCGCATGCGCATCCCGCCCGCCGTGCAGTGCGGACAGGATGGGGCAGCATTCGGGCTCGCCGCTGCCCGGACAGGCATCGGCCAGACGTTTCAGGGCATCGCGCATCCGCGTCATTTCCTCGATGCGACGATCGAGATCGCCGATACGCTCGTGCGCCCGTTGGCGGACGCCTTCGACCCCGCGTTCCCGGTCGGTCTCGAGCGCCAGCAGGCTTTTGATTTCGCCCAAGGTGAAACCGAGCCCCTTGGCCCGCAGAACAAACTGCAACCGTTCGACGGCCTCGGCATCGTACTGGCGATAGCCAGACGCCTTGCGCTCCGGGCTCGGCAAGAGACCTTCCCGTTCATAGAAACGGATCGTGTCGACACTGACATCGACGTGCCGGGCGAGCGCACCGATCGACAACCAGCGCCCCGTGTTCCGGCCTGATGTGTGCTCCATCGTCATGCCCGCATGATAGCCCTTGGAGCGCACTCCAGAGTCAACAGATTTCTGCATTTTTCCCAACGGACGGCACCCGTTCACACCCCGCGCAAGGCTTCCATGACGACGCGGACGGGGGCGGCGTTTTTCATGTCGGTGTGAATGGCGAGCCAGACTTCGCGGGTGATCGGTGGCCCCTGATCGGGAACGCGGACGAGGTCGGGGCGGGAAGCGGTAAGGAAATCGGGCAGGATCGCGACACCGCCGCCCGCAGCGGCAAGGGCCGCCTGAATATCGACGCTGTCGCTTTGCAGGGAAAAGCCGCTCTCGCCCGATCCATGGCTGTCGACGAATTTGGCGAGCCCGGCTTGTTGGGCGGACCCCGCCATGACCCCCGCCGAGCCGATGAAGGTCCATTCCTCACGCGGGGTCGCGGCGAGATAGGCCGGAGCGGCATGGAGGTGGAACGCGATCGTGCCGATCCGCGCCGCCGTCAGTTCGCCCGCCTCGGGCCGACTGAGCCGCACCGCGATGTCGGCTTCGCGCCGGTCGAGCGACGCGGCGTGCAATTCCCCGAGCAGCCGCAAGGTGAGCCCCGGATGCCTTGCGCGCAAAGGGACAAGGCGCGGGGCAAGGACATGCGCGGCATAGGCGGGCGGCGCGCTGATCGTCACTTCCCCGGCAAGATCGGATCGCGCGCCGTCAGCCAGACGTTCGACTGCGCGCATGGTTTCGGCCATCCGTGCGGCAAGGGCCGCGACTTTCTCCCCTTCGCCGGTCAGGACCAGCCGCCGCCCCCGACGATCGATCAGGCGCAGTTTCAGCCGCGCTTCGAGCGCCGCGATCCGCCGCGCCACGGTCGCGTGCTCGATGCCCAGCGTCCGCGCCGCGCCCGACAGGCTGCCCGCCGCGACGAAAGCGGAAAAATGGCGCAAGTCGTCCCATTCCATCCTGTCGATTTATTCCCATTCCATGGGAATTTCACGGGAATTTATCGCCGTCCGACAATCGGCCACTCCTCGCCGGAAAGGAGCACAGAACATGGGATTTGCCATCACGATCAAGCGCCCCGGCGGGGCCGAGCAACTCACAGCCGTGGACCGCCCGCCGCAGAACCCCGGTCCCGGCGAAATACGCCTTCGCCACGAAGCGATCGGCGTCAATTTCATCGACATCTATCATCGCAGCGGCCTCTATCCCCTGCCCGATCCGGCCATTCCCGGCGTCGAAGGCGTGGGCCGAATCGAGGCGGTGGGCGAAGGCGTGGATGGGCTCGATGTCGGACAGCGCGTAGCCTATGCCGGAGTTCCGGGCGCCTATGCCGCGACCCGTCTTCTGCCCGCATGGCGCGCGGTTCCCCTTGCCGACGATGCTGACGGACGGATCGTCGCGGCATCGCTGTTGCGCGGGCTGACCGCACACATGCTGCTGACCTGCACGTTTCGGGTACAGGCGGGCACGACACTGCTGGTCCACGCGGCCGCCGGAGGGCTGGGAACCATCCTTACCCGCTGGGCCCGCGATCTCGAAGCCAGAGTGATCGGAACGGTCGGCTCGCCGGACAAGGCCGCGATCGCCATGGAATGCGGCGCCGATCATGTCATCGTCGGGCGCGACACGGACTATGCGCAGGAAATCCACGCGCTGACACAGGGGCGCGGTGTCGATTTCGCCATCGACGGGATCGGCGGCACAACTTTGCCCCAGACGCTCGGCTGCGTCCGCCGTTTCGGCACGGTCGCCAGCATCGGCGAGGCTGGTGGGCCGATTGCGCCGATCACGGCGACGGATCTCGGCCCGGTCCGTTCGCTGACCTTCGCGCGCCACAGCGTCATGGCCTATGCGTCGATGCGCGAAATCTATCCGGAGGCGGCAAAGGCGGTTCTGGCGATGATCGAACGGGGGATCGCGGTTCCCGTGTCGGCCGACTACCCCTTGCGCGAAGCGGCACGAGCGCACCGCGATCTCGAAACGGGCAGAACGACCGGCGCCGTTCTGCTCATCCCGTAATTCCGGCGCCTTTCAGCCGCGCGCGGAGCTGTTCCTCGGTCAGGATCACGATGGAGCGTCCGGCCGAGCGCAGTTCGCTCGCCTTGCGATAGGGTTGGCTGACATCGACCCAGCGGCCATAAGGCTGGCGCGTGGCGATCACCAGCATGGTCGTCGTCGATCCGACCGAGGCGACGACTTTGCCCCCTGCCCCGGCGACATAGCGAGCGAGCGCACCGTCGCGCGGTTCGCCCAGAATGGCGACGCGTTCACCGACCAGCGGCCCGGTCGCGGCCGGAACCGGCGATTTCACTTTCTCGCGCGGGGGCTTGGTCATCCATCCGCGCAAGTCGATGCCGGTGTGTTCGATCGCGCGGACAAGCACCATGCCCGCCGCGCGCGCATCGCTGAGCGCATCGTGATGGCGGTGTTCGATCCCCAGAAAGCGGGCAAGGACATTGAGCCGATGGCTTTGCAACTGGGGCCAGGCCAGTTTGGCCACGCGCACGCTGTCGAGCCATTCGGTCTCGATCACCGGCTGCCCACTCACGCCGCAGGCCGCCGCCAGCGCGCTTTTGTCGAACAGCGAATGGGCGACCGTCACGCGCCCGCGCAAATGCGCATCGACGATGCCGTGAATGTCATCGAACGTCGGCTCGCCATCGACCCGGTCGGCCGTGATCCCGTGAATGGCGACATTGAACGGGGCAAATTCGTCGCGCGGATCGACCAGCGTTTCATAGGCGAACATTTCCCGCCCGTCGCGAAACCCGACGATCCCGATCTGGCAAATGCTGCTGACCCGCGCGCAGGCGGTTTCGACATCGACAACGACGAAATCCGGCACCTCGGCCGCACGATCAGGCGAAACAGGCATCCCCGAACCATAAGACGTAAACGCGCAATTGCCACCACCGAGGCACACATCGCGCACCCCACACCCGACAGCTTGTGAAAGGCAACGAACACGTCAATGACGACGAAGCAACGCGACTTCCGGTCGGTCCCGATGCCCTGCTGCTGACCGAGCGCGACCGTCATCTCGACGTCATGACCTGCATTTCGGTCAAGGCACGCGCCTGTCGATCACCTCGTCGGTCATCGTCCACAACGCCTTCGGCTGCGCCTATATGCTGCCGGTAGGCCCGGCGCATAAATTGATCGTACACACCATGCTCGCCCGCCTGCGCCGGACTCTCGCGTCAAGTCCGGGGGCCTGATCCAGCGGCCGTTGCGCCGAGTATAGACAAATCCTTGCGAAAAATATCTGCCAGAGCGTCAAGTGTTTCCAATGACCAAATTGGATATTTCAAGATCCTTTCAAAGCGATCTTGATCATGATCCCCACCAAATTTATCATCAAGAAACTCAAACTCTTTATCAGCCCTGGCTTTATTTCCTTTTTCCCAAAATTCCTTCATATTTTTATAGACATTTTTATCGCTGAAAAGGAATTGGCTTTCCCGCATCTTCTGAGCAAAACGCTGAATGCGTTCTTCTGCTTTGGGATCAGTTTCTGGTATTGAGGATATGTGGAACACAAAATCGGCGGCCACCTCGTATGTTTCCATGCGTCGCTCAAAAAGGTCCGCCCTCAGCTTCGCCTCCTCAAGTTCAACCTGCCGATCCAGAATATCTGTTTGCTTACGCGATATTCCGGCCTGCTTCATGCCGACACATACTGCACCAACAACAGCTGCAAACCCGGTGGCAAGTGTTGAAAAAGACTGCCAATCAAAACTGCACCAATGAACAATGCCCAGACCGCATTCAGCCATAATTTTTCCTAAAAAGTGGCCAATGTTGGAAGAATTTTTGCCTCATCACTATAGGTAGAGGACGCGTCATTGCAACGTTCACCCTACCAAGACAGTTGCACGGATACCTTCGCATCAAAGCGCGAGGTGGGCCGAGACCGGGCGGTGGTCCGAGACGATCGCGGTTCCGGCGGCGTAGCGGGTGAGCGAAAGGTCGGCGCTGCAGATGATGTGGTCGAAATCGCGGCGGGGGCGCCAGGACGGGTACGTCGGGGGCGAGGTCGGCGGGAGTTTGCCGTGGGCGCGGTCGCGGAAGGCCTGCATGGGGGCGCTGGCGGCGGCGCAGTTGAAATCGCCCATGGCGACCCATGCGGGATTTTTGCGCAGCATGTCCGCGACCGCGTGCAATTGCTGCATCTGGGCCGATGCGCCGAGGCTCAAGTGAAGGCAGGCGACGCGCAAGGAGATGGGGCCTTCCACATCGACGATCAGGCAACCGCGTCCCGGAATCCGGCCCGGCAATTTCATGTCGCGGACAAGATGCAGGGGCCAGCGGCTGAGCACCGCATTGCCGTGGCGGGAAATGCCGGGGACGACGCGGTTTTCCTGTACCATGACGTGGGCATGACCCGACAGCGCGGCGATCGTTTCGACTTGCGAGCGATAGCCCGCGCGCCTGCCGCCCAGATCGATTTCCTGTAGACAGACCACGTCATATGGAGTGATCTCGCGCGCGATATGACCGAGCGTGACGACCTTGGCAGAGGTATGGACGACTTGCCGGTGGGCGTGGAAAAGATAATCGCGATAACGTCTTGTGCCGATTGCGGCCTGGATGTTCCATGTCAGCAGGTCCACAGGCAGTCCGTTTCCATCAGCGTTCGATCGTTCCGGTAAAGGATGCGAGGTGCTTCCCGCGATTTCAACCCCTCTGCTGCTTCACATCGCGCTTGCCGTGGTGCTGTCGCTGCGCGTTCTCTATCGCCGGTTGCAGGTGAACAGCGCGCTGGCGTGGATCGTCATCCTCATCGCCATGCCGATTGCCGGGCCGGTGCTCTACGTCCTGTTCGGCGATCCGACGCTGGGCGGGCGGCGGCTTCATCTGGGGCAACGCATCCGCCGCTATTACGAAAACGCCTATGCGATCGCGGGCGCCGACGGGCCCGGGCTGTCGACGATCCCGCCGCCCTTCGACGCGCTGGCCCGGTCGATCGCGCGGGACAGCGGCTTTCCGGTCCTGTCGCACAATCGCCATACCATCCTCACCGATGCGGGGACCATCCTGAACAGCATGATCCGCGACATCGACGCGGCGCAAAGCGATTGCTGTCTCGAATTCTATATCATCGACCCCAGCGGCCGGGTCGAAGCCGTGCTCGAAGCGGTGCTGCGCGCGGCGGCACGCGGGGTTTCGTGCAAGATCCTGGCCGACGATTACGGCAGCAAGGCGTTCTTCCGCTCGCCATGGCCCGCGCGGCTGAAAACCGCAGGCGTGGGCGTGCTGCGCTCGTTGCCGGTGGCGCTGGTCAAATCGTTCTCGAAACGGTCGGATTTGCGCAACCATCGCAAGCAGCTGATCTGCGACCGCACCGTCGCCTATACCGGCAGCTTCAACCTCGTCGATCCGCGCCTGTTCAAGACCGACAGCCACGTGGGCGAATGGATCGACATCATGATGCGGATCGAAGGGCAGATGGTCGACGCGCTCGCCTGTCTGTTCAACACCGACTACCTGCTCGACGAACCGGGGCGCGAAATCGGGCCGGACACCCTGCCCCCCTTGCCCTTTGCCCCGCAGGCCGAATGGCCGGGCGGCAGGCTGATGATGCAATTGTTGCCGTCGGGGCCGGAAATGGCCAATTCGACGATCTATGAATTCATCGTCGCGGCCATTTTCAGCGCGCGGCGGCGGGTGCGCATCGTCACCCCCTATTTCATTCCGGATCAGGCGGTTCTGCTCGCGCTCAAATCGGCGGCCAAGCGCGGGGTCGCGGTCGAAGTGATCGTGCCGGAAAAAGTCGATACCCGCATCGGCCAATATGCAAGCCAGGCTTCGTTTGCCGAACTGCTCGACGCGGGGATCGTCGTCCGCTGCTTTGCCGGGGGGCTGCTCCATGCCAAGGCCATGCTGATCGATGAAAGCGTCAGCCTGTTCGGCACGGTCAACATGGACATGCGCAGTTTCTATCTCAATCTGGAGCTCAGCCTCCTGATCTATGAACGGCAGGTCAATGCCGACCTCGACGCGGTGATCGACCGCTATGCCCACGATTGCACCACGCTGACCCGCGAAACATGGGCCGCGCGTTCATGGCGGCGGCGGTTCCTGGAAAACCTGTTCCGACTGGCCGGGCCGCTGCTTTAGGCTGTAGACTTGCCGTTCCGGATACGGTGCTGTTGCGGACGTTCAGAAACGCGTTCATCATTCCGGCATGACGATATACGGCGAGGCAGACACAATCATCAAAACGTGGGCCAAAGCCAACGTCAAAACGTTGTTTGTCGAATGGGCTGGGCAGCCCGCACGGTTTGCGTATTTGCCGGGCCATCGACCACTTGAATGCTTTCAAATATCTATCGAACCGCCCGTTTCTGGCCATATTGCGGTGAACGCCTGCTCTATTGATACAGATGACGGAAGTGAGTTTGAGAAGCGCTGGGAGGGACCGCTAGACAGCCTTGCCGCGATGCTTGATGACGCCACAGCCTTGGTCAGGGGCTGGGCAAATCGGCCAGTGTGAATGGCCGTCCCCTGCCATTCCAGACAATACGGCCACCATTTCCACGCCCCGAAACCAGACAACCATTCTGCGTGGAATTTGCTCCTGCGGGTCAGCCCATTCCCGCCCGGCGCCAGCGGAGATAGCCGATCGCGGCCAGCCCGGTCATCGCCGCATAAAGCCCGGCGGTCAGCCACAGCGCCTTGAACACGAACATGCCGACATAGATCGTGTCGAGGGCAATCCACAAAAGCCAGCTCGCCGGGTGGCGCCGCGCGGTCCAGTATTGGGCGACAAGGCTGAAACTGCTGAGCGCAGAATCCATCCACGGCAGCGCGGCGTCGGTATAATGGCTGGTGAACCACCCGATCGCCCCTGCCCCCATCGCGCCCAGTGACAGCGCGACAAGCGCGGGTCCGCGTGCCAGGGGGACCATCGGCACTTCGCCCCATTCGTCCAGCCCGCGCGCCCACGCGATCCAGCCATAGATCACCGACAGGCCGAACAGCACCTGCAACGCCATGTCGGCATAGAGCCGCACGTCGAGAAACAGCTTGAAATAGAGCGCGCAGGACAAGAGCCCCACCGGCCAGCACGCCATGTGCCGCCGCGCCGTCAGCCAGATGGCAAGGAAGCTGACCGCGACCGCCACAATTTCAAGCCACGACATATCCCGATCACCCCCGCGCCACGACATCGAGCAGATCGCGACCCGGTGCCGTCAGGAACCAGTGCGCATGGCCGAAAAGATAGCTGTCCCAGGCGAGATCGGCGTCCCCCTTGCGCGCAAGCACGCCGTGGAAATAGTCCGCCTCGGACATCGCGAATTCGACATGGACCAGCGGCAGCAATCGGGCGAGCAAGGCACGGTCCTCCACGCTCAACGGCCGCACCGCATGATACCCGGCCAGCAGCGCCCGCGCGGCGTCCGGTTCGGCCACATCTTGCCGGTCGGGCGTCAGGTCGAGCCAGCGGACCGCACAGCGTTCAAGCGCAGTCGCCAGATCATGGAGCGCGCAAGTCCGGTCCGACAGCCCGAAATCGAGCACGCTCGCCACGTCCCCCGCCTCCGTCCACAAAAGGTTCGACGGGTGCCAGTCGTTGTGCGTCCACAGCCCCGGTTCGCGTGCCAGATCCTCCGCCAGCCGATCGACCGCGAACCCATCGAACAGGGCCGCCAGTTCATGGCGCCAGTCGCGTCCGGACAGATAGTCCGCCAGCCCGGCACGCGCCGCGACATAGTCCTCCGCTGCGGCCAGAGGATCCGCCGCGGTCAGGATCGACAGGCTCGTCACCAGCGGCAAGGCCGGGCGCGCGGGCGCGACGAAGCCTTGCGCGGCCAGATGCAGCCGTGCCAGCGCCGCCCCTGCCGCATGGGCATGGTCGAGCGACAGGAACGGCGTCCACGACTGGCGATCGCGATAGAGATCGAGCCCTTGCGCCTTGCGATGCACTTCCCAGACCCAGTCGCCCCCGGCAAAGGCGCTCGCCCCGTCGCGAGTGGCAAGGACATCGACGACCGGCACCCCGCGCGCGCGCAGATGCGCGATAAAGGCATGTTCGCCCGCCAACCCCGCGACACTGCGCAAACGGCGATGGTGGCGTTTGAGGAACAGCGCCCCCCGGTCGGTCTGTGCCAGGGCTGCCGAGGAAAACGGGCGCGGGGAATGCCAGTCGAGCGTTTCCAGCCGCCCTGCCTCGGGAAACATCGCCAGCACCGCCTGTGCCTCGTCATGGGCGATCGCGGGCCAGCTCGGCGCTTCGAGCCCGGTGCCCATGCCGTGGACGAGGTGGACCGGATCACCCATGCGCGAAATCCCCGAGCCGCGCCGTCAGAACTGGCGCGCCAGCGTGACGACGAACGCCCGCCCGCTGCCGATGTAATACGTCGGCGAAGTGCCCGCGATCACGGTCCCGCCCCGGCCCACGGTGTCGAGCGCATTGGTCACGATCTGCTGCACGCCCGACAGGACGTGGGGATTGGTGACATTGACGACATTGAGCCGCAGATCGGTGCGGTTCTTGTCGATCAGACCCGCCAGATGCACCCCCACAGACAGGTCGAGCGTGGCATAGCCGGGAATGCTCTCGTCATTCATGAACGAGGAATACTGGCGATCGACCCATTTGAGCGCGAAACTGCCGAAAACCCGCTTGTCGTCGTACGTTCCGCCCAGACCGAATTGCCAGTCGGGGGCCGAAACCGCGTGCTTGCCCGCCGTGGGCAAAAGATCGCCGCCGACCGGCAGGTCGTCGCCCAGCCGCGCGTGGAGATATTCGCCCGAGGCATAAAAGCTCACCCCTTCGAACGGGCGCCAGTCGATTTCCGCGTCGACGCCATAGGACGTCTGGTGCCCGGCATTGAGCGTGGTGTTGATGAGCGCCCCATCGACATCGACGATGGTCGCCAGTTGGCGATTGCGGAAATTGTAATGGAACGCCGTGACCGCGCCCGACAGGCTGGGCCCGGCATAGCGATAGCCGATTTCCTCGGCGATCGAATATTCGTTCTTGAGCGCGGTGGTGCCCTGTTGCGACAGTTCGCCGCCGTAATAGGTGTTGTAGAGCGTGTATTCGTCCGGCGCGCGGAAATGGGTGGTCACATTGGCAAAAATCTGATGCCGCTCGTTGAAGCGGTATTGCAGCGACAGGCGCGGCAGGGCGGCAAAGCTGGCGAAATGAACCCCGCTTTGCGGTCCGGGCAGATAGTTGATGCCGTTGTGCAGCACGCTTACGCCCTTGAACCCGGCCTCCAGCGTAAAGCGCGAGGACAACGCGACCCGGTCGGCCAGGAAGAAGCCCTTGACCACCGTGGTCGTGCGTTCGTCGAGTTCGGCCAGAAGGCGCCCGTCAGCAGTGCGGATCGCCTGTCCGGCGTGGCCCCAGACATCCACCGGATTGCCCGCGCCGTCGATGGGCGTGAAGCTTTCGACGTCATGGTCGGTGCCATAATCGATCCACCCGCCAAGGGTCAGGGCGTGGAGCCCCGCGCGATAGGTGAGCTTGGCGACGTCGCCGACGCGGAACTGTTGCCCGGTGAAATTGCCGAGCACGGTCGCGGTCCCGTCCACCGCGCCGGGCAAGGCGACCGGCTGGGTCAGCACTTCGGTCCCGAGCGTGTTCCCATCGGTCGTCAATTGCGTGCCATAGGGCGAATTGCCGTAGCCGAATTGCAGATAGGCGGTGGTGTCGAACGTCAACCGGTCGGACAGGACCAGATGGACGGGCGCGGACACATATTCGTTGCGAAACGGGCTGCGATAGAGCCGCCAGTAATTGGTATTCCCGGCGGTATAAGTCGCGTCGTAGTTATAGCTGCGCCCATAGGTCTGCCAATCGGCGAGCGAGGGAGCGGGATAAGTCGATGTCTTCGCCTCGTTCCACGAAAAGGCGATGCTGGCGTGGTTGCCCGCTCCCCATTCCTTCTCGATCTTGGCATCGACATGCTGGCGATGGTCGTACCCGGCCCCGCGCCAGTTGTCCGCGCGATTGTTGGAATAAGAGACAAAGGCGCGCAGGCCCGTCGATCCGATTTCTCCGGTATCGACCCGCACGAACGCGCGCCGTTCGTTGTACGAGCCCAATGACCCATCGACGAGCACGCCGAACCGCTGGTGCGGATCGTCGAGATGCAAGGACAGGAGCCCGCCAGCCCCGTTGACCACCGGGGAATCGATATCCACCGACCCTTGCGAGAGATCCACCCGGCTGATGTTTTCAGCGTCGGCGAACTGCGCGGGATAGGCATAGTAATAGCCGATGTCGTTCTGCGGCGCGCCTTCCATCAGGACGCCGATCTCGTCCTGCCCCAACCCGCGCAAGGTCAGGCTGGAGGTCGAGGACAAGCCATAGGGATCGGTCGAGGACACATTCGCGCCGGGCAGCAGATTGACCAGCTGAAACGCATTGAGCGTCGGCGCCTGCTTCTCGATGAACGCTGTCCCGATCGCACTTACCGCCTTGGGTACGGTCTGCGGCGGCAACAATCCTTCGGGATCGACATGGCCCCTGACCTCGATGGTCGTGCCATCGCCCGCCGCCGCCCCATCGTCCTCGGCCGCCCGCACGCCGCTTGCCCCACCCAGACAAGCCAGACACGCCACGCCCCAGCGCCACCGACGAAGAAAAGCGCGCGACGACAGCGAACCTTGCACCATAAAGAACCCGGCAATTCCCAAACTGACCCGACGCAAGGAAACCTCCCGCGCCCAAACCCCCGCGCTAGGCCCCAATCCCGCCGCCGTCCACGATCAAATTACCCCGCAAGTTCGGCATTGGAGCCGACTGACACCAGCCGCAGGTACGGCAAGCCGGGCGTGGGACTGCCCTGCTCAGTGAAGTGGGGCTTACCTTACGCGTAAGGGGCCAATGATCGGGAAATGGGCGTGATACCCCGGCTTCTTGCGTAAGTTACGGTCGCGAAAAAGCCGGCACAGTCGCTCCTGACTTCGCAGGTCTCGCATTCCGGAAGGTAGGTTTGCTTCCAATCGCTGATCGAACGGCGGGCGAAAGGTCGAACTTCAGGCGACAGTACACAAAGTTGACTGTTGTAGATCGAGGTCCGCAGGCCTGCGTCGGACAGGATGCGGACGGCTTCCCGAAGCTGGTCCGCGTAGTCCAGCGGATCCGCCCAGATACTATCCATGTTTGCCCGCGCAAAACCAGTCGGCTCAAGACCCATCAAGGCCACATGGTCCACGAACAGGAGATTGCGTGCAATGAAGTGCGCCAATTCAGGCAAGCGCCGAACCGTTTGAGCCTGAAGCACGACACGGATCTCAACGCGCACCCGGCTGGCCTTGAGCGCCAGAATGCCGTGGATCGTTTCGTCAAAGGCGCCGTCGGCCTGGACCGCATGGTCATGTACGTGCGCAAGGTCTGCGTAAACGGGAATGCTCATCATGAGATCGTGATGGTGACCTG
>NZ_GL876933.1:0-400399 GCF_000192575.1 Novosphingobium nitrogenifigens DSM 19370
AGAAGCGGCACAGAATCACCACTTATGCACAGAATCAGCCCTTAAAGGGCGCGGCTGAGGGCCTGCAGCGCGGCGGAATAATAATCCGTGTCGAGAGCTTCGGGCGGAGGAGCAAGCCCGAGCGTCTTGCGCACAACCGCCATGCCGCCTGCTGACAGCGGATAGGGGGCCTTTTCACCGGTCACGACGTCGATCCATGCCGGGGGGCGGATCTGGCCGGCGCCATTGCTGCGCCAGAAATCGGCGATGGGCTGCACCAGCGAGGCCCGCCGTCCCGCAACGGCATAGAGCGGCACGCGGATGGCATCAAAACCGAAGCGGGCAGGACGCCCCTTTGCCGGGACGATCTTTCCACCCGCGCCAACGTCGATCCAGTCACAAGGAAGCTGTAAAGGTCCGAAGCGCGCTTCTCGGACAATCTTTTCCGCGTCGGAGAGAATTGCCCCCCAGACGGCATCGCCATCGAGCGCCGCAAAGGCATCCAGCGCGGGCCAGACGAAATAGGCCGGATTGAGCGTGATCGCTTCGCTGGTGAAAAAGCCGGTGCGGCCCGGCAGCAGCAAATGGCGATCATACCGCTCGACCACCAGTTGCTGGCGAATGGCAGTGCGGATACTTCTCGACCGACTGGCCCAGGCGTCGCCTCCCCAACGGCGCGCGGCTTCCGCCAGCGCCCATCCGATCAAGAGGTCGCCATCGGTGGCGTTGTTGGGATCGGACACGGGATTGGGCAGCCGAGGATCGTATTTCCACGAGAACAGCGCGACGTCCTGCCGCGCCAGGTTGGCTTCCGTCCAGTTGAGGATGGCCTGAAAGGCCGAACGGTCTCCGCCGAGCACAGCCAATAGCAGGCCATAGCCCTGCCCTTCGCTATGGCTGATCCCGCCGTTGCCGGAATCGATCACGCGGCCGGAAGCATCGACGAACTGGTTGCGGAACAGCGTCCAGAAGCTGTCCGCCCCTTCCTCGCGGCTGACGCCCGGGCGCGTGCAGGCCATGGCCATGACCGAAAACAGCCCCGCGACGACAAAACGCCTGTCAAACATCATGAGCAATCAACCGCCGTGGTGCAGTTCGATCGTATCGCCGCCTTCGCGCAGGATACGGGTGGTGAGTGCCGGTCCGCTTCCGAGCTGGCGAAACCAGGTATCATAGGCCCCGACCAGAAGAGCGGGCAGGAGCTGTGCCCAATGACCCGCACGATCACCGTCCAGAGCAGCGGGCGCGCCGCGATGGAGGATGCGGATGCCGGTGTCGACGGCCTCGAACTCGACATGCCCCAAACCGCAGCCGCTCCACAGCGCATTGGCCCGTGCAGCCAGATCATCGAGTTCCTGCACATCGGTCAGATCGACGATCGTTGCCAGCCGACGCCCTGTCGCCAGATAGAACCCGTGGGCCTGCTCCGCACTGGCCTGCGTGAAGATTTCCGCAGCAGTCATGGCGGTCAGGATCGCGAGACCGTGGCCGAACGCGGACGAGGCAGCCCGTTCACGGGCCGACATGAGCGATTCCATCTTCATTTGGTGCTGCCCAGGGTTTGTCGGATGCCCAACATCGAGCGGAACTCATCATAGTTGCCAAACGTGTTGTAACTGATTTCCCCGCCGATACGGGTCGACGACGTGACGCGATAATAGGCCGATCCCTCGGCCGAGAGCGCAAAACCGGTCTTGCTGAGGCTGTCGTAGTAGTTGCGCACGTCGCTGTCCTCGGCCTTGAGCCCATCGAGCGTCGCCTGCGCCGTCGGGTCGGTGGTGTAGAGGTTGACCTTGTCTTGCGAGAAGCTCTGGAAACCGGGCGTGAACGATCCCTTGATGTCGACCTTCGGGCTTTCGTAAGTGTAGTTGATCGGGAAACCGAGGCTGAGGAAGCTTTGCGGGCTGAAATAGCCGCCCTGACCATAGGTGAAGAAGTTCTGGTTGTTGCCGTAGGTCTGGTAATTGATGTTCAGCCCGGCCGTCAGGTTTGAATGCACGGTGTGTCGCACGCGCAGGTAACCGCCCAGATTGGCCTCGACATTGTGGTTCGAGAGCACATTGAGCCCGGCGTAGTGATTGTAGGCCACATCGCCATAGACGCCGCTGCCGTCGTGATCGATGGAGACACCGACGCCGCCGCCGGTGCGCATGACCCGGCCCCAGAATTCCCCGGTTACCGGATCGCGGGTCCCTGCATAGGAAACCACGCTGTCGGTCACCGGCTTGCGTTCGAACCATGCGCGAGCGGACACGTTCTGCGCCAGTTGCGGCGTGATCGCCGCGCGCCATGTCGCCTTGTTGTTGCCGAAGCCCAACGGCGTCACGCCGCCTTCGACCTGCACCAGTTTGTCCGCATATCCGGCCGAGATCGCGACGCCCGACTTGCGCTGGGTATCGGCCTGCTTCAACGCCGAGGCGACCTTGTCGACGATCGCCTGCGCCTCGATCGTGGCATTGCGACCGAACCGGGCAAGCCCCGATCCGGTCGGACGCCCGGCATCGATAACCGTGGCATCGCCCCGGACATAGACGCGTCCGCCGCCGAGCCCGGTCGAAAGTTCCGCCGTGCCTTTCACTTCGCGCAGTTCCGAAAGCCCCGTCTCGCCCGAGCGGGCACGATAGGCGGCATGCACTTCGCCGCGCGGACCGCTGTCCTGCGACAGGTTGGCGATGTCGGTCTGGATCTGGGCCAGAACCGGATCGACGGGCACCGAGCTCGCCGCCGGTGTCGGGCTGGGAGAAGGCGCGGCACCCGCACCCCAGCCGCCCACGGCCTGTCCTCCGAACTGACCGGTCGGAGTGGTCGGTGCATTCCATGGTCCGGCCTGCCCCGCGCCCAGTGCGACGCCCTGTACGCCCCCTTGTGCCATCACCGCTCCGCCGCCCTGAGGTGCAAAGCCTGTCTGGGCGCCGCCATTGCCGGCGTCGAAGGCCATCCCCGTCGTTGCGGGCAGCCGCGTGCCGCCGCCCAGACTGAACGGGTTGACCGGTTGCGGCGCGGGCGCGGCAGCCATGTTGCGGAACGGATTGGTCCCAAGCCCCGTTCCCGTGCCGGCAAAGGGATTTCCGCCAAGGCCGGGCGCCGTCATCTGGCGGCTGTAAAGTTCCCGTGCCAGCTTGAGGTACTTCGTGGCCGCTCCGACATTGCCGCGCGCCTGTTCGGTCCGGGCGACCGAGAGATAGACCTCGTAATTGTCCGGATAGGCCTGAAGCAAGCGCGCCTGCGCCTGTTGCGACAGCCCGCGATCCCCCGCCGCCTGTGCGGTTTCCATCAGCCCGCCCAGCGCCTCGCGATCGCGGGGCGTGCGGGCCAGGATGATCTGGAACGTCTGGGCCGCGCGCGCAGGCATGTTGCCCGCCTGATAGAGACGGGCGAGCCCGGCAAGGATCTCGGCATTGTCGGGCGCGCTCCCCCATGCCTGCTGCAACACGTCGAAAGCCTGGGCATATTGGCCCTGCAGACGCAGGCGGTCGGCCTGGGACGCGGCCATGCCCGCGCCGATCCGGGTCAATGCGGCCTGTCCGTCGCTCGATGCACCGGCAAGCTGCGTCGCCCGCTGGAATGCTGTCTGGGCCAGATCGTCGCGCCCGGTCTTGGTGGCGACGCGAATGATCGCTTCATACCCGCCAAGATCAGTAATCGATCCCGCGAGTGCCTGTTGCGCCAGCGTTGCCGCATCCGTCGTATCGCCCATCTCGTACAATGCATCGGCGATAGCGGCCTGTCGTGCGGCGGGCAGCCCGCGCGTCTGTCCCAATTGGCGCAGTGCGGCGGCGGCTTCTCCCTTGCGTCCGCCTGCGGCCAAGGTCTTGGCGCGGGCAATCGCGGTATCGGTCTTCAGCCCCACGGCGAAGGCGCGCATGGGCTGGGTCTGATAGATTTCAGGAATACGCTGGATCAGCGCCTCGGCGGCAGCGATGCGGCCAAGATCGCTGTCCACCATCGCGGCGGCATAGAGTGCATCGGGATCGGTCGAGGACGACAGTGCCTGAATGAGCGATTCCGCTTCCGCAACGCGCCCGCGCTTGATCATGAAACGCGCGAATTCATAGCGGATCCAAGGGTCTTCGGTATCCAGCATGAGCCCCTGCTGGAATTCCTGTTCGGCAGCGATGTCATCGCCCCGCCCCGCAGCGGCCAGAGCCCGGCCACGCGCGGCTCGACTGGCGAGGCGCTTGTCGCCTTCCTTCCCATGCGTGCTTGCCTGCCGATAGAGGTCGGCGGCATCGGCATAGCGTCCCTGGCGATCGTAGATGTCGGCGAGAAGTTCCAGCGCCGTCTCGTTCCTGGCGCCGCCGGTGCGGACCAGATCCTCTGCCATCTTCTGCGCATCGGCAAGCTGCCCGCGCGCGGCGAGATTTTGCGCGTCGCCAAGCCCGGCATAGTATTTCGCCGAAGCCAGCGCCTCGGCCCATTTCGCCGCGTCGCCCAGCCGCGAGGATTGTTCGAGGTACTCCCGCGCCTTGGCGAAATTGCCTTGCTTGAGCGCCACCAGCCCGAGCCCGCCGAGTGCATCGGCATCGCGGTGATTGCGCGCAAAAGCGCTTTCGAACTGGCGATTGGCCGTGGCGAGGTCGTTTGCCTGAAGCGCGGCGAAACCGGCGACACGCGCCTGCCCGCCTGTATCGGCATTGGCTGAAGCGGCCTTTTCCCGGCGCGGGGCGGGCGCCTTCGAACGGGTGGATGCCTGCGGAGGCGCCTTTGCTTGCGGAGCGGTCTTTACCTGCGGAGCCGGACCCCCTGCCTGCGCGCGCTTGACCTCGGCATTGTCAGGATCGATCGCCTGCGCCCGGCGCAAGGCCTGATCGGCAAGATCGCCGCGCCCTTTCGACTGCCAATAGCGGGCCTGCTGCAAGAGAGCCTTTACCGCCGGGTTTTCCGCCATGGCACAGGTGGGCCACATCGCTCCCGCGCTCACCCCGAGCAGAAGCAACGCCGCCGTTCCCGCCTTGCGCCGCCGCAGGGCGGCCTTCCCGCTCGCATGCGTCACTTGTCGTCTCCTGCATCGGCCAGGCGGCGGCGCGCCTGCATGCGGAAGTAGAGATAGACCGGTCCGCTCAGCACCATGGCCACCAGCAGGCCGCTCATCGCCATGAGCAGGGGATGACGGCTGAACCAGAAGGCGATCTTCATCCAGAACGGCAGGTCGCCCACCCAATAAGTCGGCATGATCGAAAAGCTGCTCATCCCGTCGCCGGTGGCGACCGAGAGATCGCCCTGGACCTGGGCATTGACCTTGTCGTCGTTGAGCCCGTCGACCAGCGAAGGCAGGGTCGAGGTCTGGTCGGCGAGCAGCGCAACCACGGTGCGGCCATGCGTAAAGGGCGACTGGAACGAGACGATCCCGGAGAAGCCCTTCGCCGCATAGACCATGCTCTGCGCTTCATCGCTGCCGCTTTCCCATGACGAGCCGCCGAACAGCGCCTCGACATATTGGAGCGGCGAGCGTTCCTTGACCCGCAGGGCCCCGTTGAGGAAACGCACCGGGGCGTCGCCGAACAGCGCCCCCGTTCCCGCCAGAGCGGAACTGCCGATGACGAGGATGTCCTGTTCCTGAAGCCGGTCGGCGTCGATATCGCTGACAACCGTCACACCGGTGGTGGGCACGCCGGTCGCGTCCCCCATCCGCCCCATCAGGTCGAGGAAAGCCTCGATCACGTCCATGCCCGGATTGGCGTCCATGACCACGGTCGTTTCGGCAAGGTCGGGACGCACGGTGAAGGGATAGCCCGCCCCGGCGAACGTCGCGAGATTGGGCATCGCGATCGCATGCCAGGCCTGCGTCAGATCGATCGTGCTGTTAGGATCGAGCGCAACGCGCACATTGTCGGGCAGCGTGCCGGTGCACTTCTTCTTGTCGGCAATGATCAGGTTGTAGTCGAAGACCAGTTCGTTCTGACCGAACATGTCATAGCGGGGGAGGACGACATTCGCGCGCGAGTCCGTGCTCTGTGCCGCGTTGCCGCCCCACAGCCATTGCCACCAGCCTTCTGCAAGCGGCAGCGTGCGCAGGAACTGTCCGTTGAGCGAGACGTCGAGGCGCGAGGCCTTGCGGTCGAGCCAGGTGGCCGTGGGATAACGATAGCGCAGGTCGAGCGTCCCGCCTTCGCGCGGCCAGAAGAAGAGATCGGGTGCGACCCGGAAACGGGCCGAAAGCGGGCCGGGCGGCAGGCCCATGCCCTGAAGCGCATAAGGCGCCATGATCTCGCCCAGCCGGACCGGACGATCGGTGGTGATCCAGCGCGGCGCGCCATACCGCGGGTAAGTCGGCACGCGCATGCCATCATAGGCCATGCGCGCGCCGCCCGCGACGCCGCGCCCTGTGGCAAGCGCCCCGGCGGCAAGGCGGATTTCATCGTCGTTGCGCCCGGTGATGACCAGCAAGGTACCCGTCGGATCGAGCGGATTGCGCACGAGCGTCGCGGCAGGCCCCGTCACCGGGACATCGATCCCCGGCAGGACCGAGCCGCTGCGCAAGAAGACGACGGCATTGCCCATCGGCAACTGCCCCACCATCGGCTTGAACCCGAAACCGCGATAGGAAGCGAGGCTGCCGAACCACGACGCCATCGAGGCCGCCGCCGAAAGATCGCCGTGGCTGGGTTTCCCTGCAAAGACGAAGGGCAGGCTGAGCGCCGCGTTGTCGAAGCGGTCGAAGAACGGCCCCGGCAGCCGGGCAAGGTCGAGCGTCTGCGCCGTGGGCTGGACCGTCAGATCGAGCCAGCTTTGCGTGTTGCTGACATTAGCCCAGAGCGATGAGTGGAAGGGGTCTTCGCAATCGCGGGCATAATGGCCGATCAGGCGCAAGTTGAGCTGGTTGTCGCCGGGCAGGAACAGCGCCGGATTGACCGGGATCTTCAATTCCTGTCCACCGGAATCGCCGGGGCGCAGCGGGATCGTCTGTGCCACTTCGCCGTTCACCAGCACAACAAGCTGGCTGACATCGCCCAGCAGCGCGGGCGACCATGCGAGATGAAGCGTCAGCACGGCATCGGTCACGACATCGCTTTGTCGCATGCCGAAGGGAATGCCGATTTCCCCGTGAGTCCCGGCAAGGCGGATCGGCGTCTTGATCCGCAGATCCTTGAGCGAAAGGTGGAGGTGGCGTGCGCCGAGCGCGGATGCGCCCGCCGCCGCCCGCACCATCGGCGCGCCCGTGGGCGTCGTGGCGGGGCTTGCCGCGACCGACTGGGCCTGCACAGGATCGGGCTGGACCATGATGCCCAATCCGACGGCCACAAGCGCGACGGCGGCAACTTTGGCAAAGAGCGCCTTGCGCGAGGGCGCCTTGGCCTGTTCGCTTTCGACCGAGGTGGTTCGCGCCGCTTCGGCCTCTTGGGCTTCCTGCGCTTTCTTCTGGGCTTCGGCACGCTGCGCGCGCATCTGCCTGCGTTCGGCGAAATTCAGACGCAGGATGCGCTTCATCGTCACCATGTCCACTTTCACGATATCGGCAAGAGAGCTGGTACCGGACACGACCGGATGCGGTGCCTCCAACTGCCAGGCGTCAGCGCGTCCCATGACCGCACGCACGAGTTGGCGCGAGGCCATCATGTCGAGCGGCTTGAACCGGAGATAGGCCCTGCCCCCCTGCGCGCGCACGGTGTCCACAGGCAGGGAGAGCACTTCGTCGCCCATCGCCAGAGCGATATGCGTGACCTGCAAGTCCTTGGCGGTGACTTCGGCGGGCAGGACGATGGCCGCGCCCCCCATCGAGACGTTGAAGGTCTTTCCCGCGACGACATGGCCAGAGGCGAGATAGACGTTCACCGGCAATTCGGCGGGAATGCGCAGGTCCTGTCGCGCCTGCCGGGATTCGCGCGCCACCGAAACGGCCGCGAGCAGGATGATCAGGCTGAACGTCGCCCAGGCGGTGTTGAGCGCCAGCGAGTCGAGCTGGATGTTGAACATCTGCGGAAAGAAGATCAGCTTCACGAAGCCCAGCAGGACCGATCCCGCGATGAGCCCGATGCAGATCAGGTGCGGCTGCACGATCGCCCAGTCGAAGAACGTCTGATCGAGCAGGTCGCCCTTGTCGGTCACGTTGAACTTGCCCTTGCGCGGCTGGAACCAGGTCATGACCGTCGGCTTGACCAGATGGAACGCGAGGATCGTCTCATAGACTTCCCCCCAGAACGGGCGGCGATCGCCCTTGTGCTGGCGCTTGCTCGCCGCGGCCGCACAGAACAGGTGCGGCAGGGCATAGGAAAAGATCTGCGTGGCCGAAGCGTGAATGATGTTCTGCCCGAACAGCAGATAGGCCATCGGGCTGGTCAGGAAGACGATGCGCGGCAAGGGAAACTGAAAGTGCAGCATGGCATTGAGGTAGCAAAGCCGCTGCTGCCAGCTGAGGCCGGGCCCGAAGAGCGGATTGTCGATGCGCAGGATCTGCGTCATCCCGCGTGCCCAGCGAATGCGCTGACCGATGTGAAGGACGAGACGTTCGGTCGCGAGCCCCGCCGACAGACGCGCATTGATATAGGCCGTGTTCCAGCCCGTGCGCTGCAGCTTGAGCGCGGTATGCGCGTCCTCGGTGACGGTTTCCCCGGCAAAGCCGTTGGTTTCCATCAAGGCTTCGCGACGGATGATCGCGCAAGACCCGCAGAAGAACGTCGCGTTCCACAGGTCGTTGCCTTCCTGCACCGGGCCGTAGAACAGCTCGCCTTCGCCGGGCATGTCCTTGACCGTCGCCAGGTTGCGCTGAACCGGGTCGGGCGAATAGAAATAGTGCGGCGTCTGCAGCACCGCGAGGCGCTTGTCCTTCTGGAACCAGCCAACGGTCAGTTGCAGAAAGGCGCGCGTGGGCACGTGGTCGCAGTCGAAGATGGCGATCAGCTCGCCATCGGTCTTCTTCATCGCGGCGTTGAGATTGCCCGCCTTGGCATGGAGATTGTTGTCGCGGGTGATGTAGCCGCACCCGGCCGCACGCGCGAAAGCCCGGAATTCCGGACGGCGTCCGTCGTCGAGAATGAAGACGCGGAAACGGCCCGCCGGATAGTCCATGTCCATCGCCGCAAAGACCGTGTTGCGCACGATTGCGAGGCTTTCGTTATACGTCGGGATATAGACATCGACCGTCGGCCAGTTCTCGGGCTCGCCCTCGATCTCGATCACCGGACGGTCGAGCGGCCAGCTCATCTGGATGAACCCGAGGAACAGGATCACCCAGGCATAGAGTTCGGCAAGGTAGAGCGTCGATCCGAGCAGGAATTCGAGCGGCGTGCCGAAGGAAAGCGTCTGGGTCGTGCGCCAGAACATATAGCGGGTGGAGACCAGCAGCGAGAGCAGACCGACCGTCACCGTCACCTTGCGTCCCGGCCGTCGGCTGAGCAGCATCGCGCCGAGCACGGTGACGCCCGCGAATTGCCACTGTTCCTTGAAATTGAGCGGAACGGTGATTGTCAGCACGATCAGCGGCAACAGGACAAAGAAGGCGCCCGTGCGCGACGCCATGGCGCGCCAGGCGGACATCACGCCGCCTCGCTGGACGCAGAGGATCTCGAAGAGGACCCGCGATTGTCGCCCTCCCCTGTCGGTCCGCCATCACTGCCGATTTCATCCCGAACGGCGGGCTCCTGCCGGGTAAGCACGTCCACGATCCCCGCCAGCTTCCTGACATCGGCCAGCGCAAGACTGGCCGGAGCATAGCGTGCCAGCGTCTGCTGCATCCCGACCGCCTCGTTCACCGCTTCGTCCCGATGGATCTGGGCGATCAAATTGTCGCCCAGCAATTCGCGCAGGAACAGCGCGGCATGGCGGGCAAAGCGACGCGTCTCGTCAAGCTGGTTGAGAACGAAGACCGTACGGTCGAGCGTATCGAGACGCCGCCCCGGACTGACTTGCGGCAAGAGCGCCAGCGACATCGCCGCCGGAAGCAAGGCACAGACATGGAGACGCGCATGACGCTGCAGCAGGCGCGCGAGCGCAAAATCGCCTGAGGCGACGTCCGCGATATAGAACGTCTCCCCGTCGAAAGGCAGATCGCCAGAACGCAGGGCTTCGGCGAAATCCTCCTGCGCGCTGGCGCGACGCCCGGACCGCAGCGAGACCCCGCCGACGGCGACCTGATCGATCACGTCGTCTTCGAGATCGGGCAGCGGATGATCGGGGGAAAGCCCGAAGTAATGCTTCACGCCCCCTTGTGCGGTCATGTCCAGCAGGACGACTTCGCGCCCCAGTTGCGACAGCCCTTGCGCCAGACCGGCGGCAATGAAGCTCGTTCCCACACCGCCCTTGGGCGAATGGCACAGGATCAGCGGCATCAGAGTTCTCCCGCCGCAACCTGGTCGTTCAGCCGCTTGAGTAGCGAGCGGACATCATCCTGCGGACGACGCGGGGCCGTGGCGGGCGGCGAGGCAGATGCTTGCGCGCCGTATCCGCCGAAAAGACCAGCCACCCGGACCGGTTCTGCATGGGGGATCGTGGGAGTTCCGGTGTCCCGCCCTTGCGCCGGATCGTCGGTGAAAAGGCTCCGCGAGTCCTCGTCCGTGCCCGAAATCCTGGGATCGCGGATCAGTGCCTCGAACAAGGGCCAGAGTTCCATGTCCGCGAAATTGTCGCGGAACTCCTGGTACTTGAACTTGCCCTGCCCCAGTCTGCTCAGGAGATTCGCCGCATCCGACCGCATTGCTGGCCCTTCCGTATTTCAACGGAAGAAGTGCTCCACAATGGTTAACATTTGATTGGACGGAGGCGATTCGATTTCCTCTTTGTCAAACCTTTGCGGATAACTCCCCCCGCCCCGAAGCGTTCGCCCCAACGCGCACGGCCTCATCCCGAACTCCTCTGAAGGAAGCCTCGCCGCAGGGGCAGATTATTCCTTGCATGTCAGCGCCCAGTGGCTTCAACAGGCGCAAGAAGCCCATTCCTTTGCGGAGTAACGGTCGTGCAAGCATCCTCCACAGCCCTGGTCCTGATCGAGTTCCAGAACGATTTCACCACGCCCGGCGGGGTTCAGCATGACGCAGTGAAAGGCGTGATGGAAAGCACGGGCATGCTCGCCAATACCTGCGACCTCGTGGCCAAGGCGCGGGAAGCGGGCGTGACCATCATGCATGCCGCGATTTCCTTTGCGGACGGCTACCCGGAAATCGCCAGTGAAAGCTATGGCATCCTTGCCGGGGTCAAGGCCGCGGGCGCCTTCAAGCGCGGTAGCTGGGGCGCGGCCATCGTCGACGGCCTTGCCCCGCAGGAAGGCGACGTGGTGATCGAGGGCAAGCGCGGTCTCGACTGCTTTGCCAGTACCAATCTCGATTTCATCCTGCGCCAGCGCGGGATCGTCACGGTGGCTCTTGCAGGCTTCCTCACCAACTGCTGTGTCGAATCGACCATGCGATCGGCCTACGAACGCGGGTTCCGCGTCGTCACCCTGACCGACTGCACCGCCACGCTGTCGCAAGAAGAACAGCGCCTCGCCGTCGAAAAGAACTTCCCGATGTTCTCGCTGCCGATGACGCACGATGCCTTCCTGTCGGACCTCCAGCAGGGCTGAAAGCCTTCACTCAGGTCACCCGGCGTATCGGCTCAGTGAACTTCGCGACGAGGGAAGAACGGCACGCCATCCGTGCCGTTCGCCCTTGAGGCCGGGAGAAGGTCCGGCGGCCCTTCCCCGCCGTCGTCGGCAAAGACGACGCGGTCGCGCCCCGCACTCTTGGCGGCATAAAGCGCCGCGTCGGCCGCGCGATAGAGGCGCGTAAAATCGTCTCCGGCCTTTGCCAGAGCGACGCCGATGCTGGCGGTCACGCGGATCGGCACTTGCGCCGCACGGTGGTCGCAGGCCGCGATGCCGAGGCGGATGCTCTCGGCAAAATTGACAAGCGCAAAGCGCCCCATGCCGGTGACGAGCAGCGCGAATTCCTCGCCACCGAGCCGCGCGACGCTCTGCGTCGGAGACGTCCATCGGGCGAGACGCTGGGCGATCGCGACCAGAACCGCATCGCCCGCGTCATGACCGTAAGTATCGTTGATCGCCTTGAAGCTGTCGATGTCGATCAGCAACAGGGCAACCCTGCCTTCTCCGCTATCGTCGGGACCGGACGGCGCGACGTGGTCGAAGCAGGGCGCGATCGTTTCGAGAAAGCCGCGCCGGTTGGCAAGCCCGGTCAAGGGATCGCGCCGAGCCTGTTCATTGGCGGCCGCTTCGGCCAGCAACGCGCGATCACGTTCAAGGCGCAGGGCCGCAAAGCGCCGCGTCGCCGAAAGCGCGACCCACACGGTCTGCCAGGCCGAAGCCAGAATCACCAGCATCTGCGCCCCACCGCCCCACAGGATGTCGCCGAGGTCGAAGAAACCGGACGTGCACATGACCAGCAAGGGCACCGACCAAGCCCCGAGCATGGTCCGCGCGCCCGCACTTCCCCGGCGCCAGGCAACCGCCATCGATGCCATGATCGACAAGACCATCAGCAGAAAGAGGACACCCTCGACCGTGGCCAAGGCATCGAGATTGCCCGCACGCAACAGGCCCAGCGGCACCGCGAGCGTCCCCACCCCGAGAGCCAGCGCAATCGATAGCCGACGTAGCCAGCGCGGCACTTGTTCCGGTTCGAGCGACGCCGAAAGGCTGAGCGCGGCGAGCATCATCGCAAGCCCGGCAATGAGCGTCCCGGCCTGCGACGAGACTGTCCCGGCCATTCCGGGAAAGACGAAAAGATGGAGCTGCGACCAGACCAGTCCCCACACCGCCATCAGCGTGGCCCACGTTCCTTGCAACGCGAAAAACATCCGTCGCGTCGAAACAGCCATCGCGAAGTGGTAAAGCGCCCCGATCAGCAAGAGCATCAATCCGGCACCGGTCAAAGTCGACAGAGCCGAAATCTGGCCTTCGGCGGCGCTCGCCTCGACCACACGAAGGCGCAGAACGCCCGTACTCGCGAGGCGGTCAAAGCGCAGGACGATCCCGGAGAGCGGCGATTCGAAGTTTGCCGGAGCAAAGATCATCTGCCCGCCCACGCGCCAATGCGTCCCGAAATCACCACTGCGGACATCCTGCCACTCGGTGACGCCGTTTGCATGGCGGAACCCGACGAGCAGGCGATCGAACCGCGTCGAATGCACCATCAGGACCGGCGCGGTTCGTCCGCCCTGAAACAGGTGCGCATCGCCGCTCAGCCACAGGCTGCCGTGCTGGTATCCGGCGGGGCTGCCCGAACAAGCGACGCGCTGCGGCAGATCGTGATCGTGCGCTGCGGAAGGAATTGGGGTGGTGGCGTGGCAGAATGCCGAAATCGGCAGCCAGTCGCTGCGCGACAAGGCCGCTGTCGTGGCCGTCGCCGCAAAAGCGGGAGCGACGAGAAGAGTCAGTACCAGCGCAAGGCGCGTCGCCAAATGCCGGACCGAATGCCGGAATCGCCCCCGGCATCGTACATCGATCCGGGGAGGGCGACAGATACCGAGCATGGCCACATGCTTTAACTCGGGAATCTGTTCAAATCTTTAAAATGATAAGACTTTGGCGAAAACATTCCAATCAGGCTCGCGGCACCCGAAGCGGGGCCGCCAAACCATTCCCCTCCTCTTTGTTACGATGGTCGAGCAGCACCTGTCCGGTCGCGCTCATGATCACCGCCGCCACCCCGTGCAGATCGTTCATCGGAGTCATCCGATGGCGGTAATCGTCCGTTTCGGGCTGGGGCGGAGTGTCCCGGACACCCCCGAAAACCCGTCCGTCAGCCGCGACCTTGCGCTGCAGCAATCCGGCATAGGCCCGCCGTGCCGCAGCCGCGAAAGGCACCTCGGGAAGATCACCCTCGACCACAGCCCTGGCAAAGTAATAGGAAATCATGCCGGTCGCCGACGTTTCAGCATAACTGGATGGTTCGTCGACGACTTCATGCCACAGCCCGTCGGCATCCTGAAACCGCAAGAGATCCCAACCGAATTGGCGAAGAACAGGTTTCACCATTTCGGCCTCGCGCGATTGCGGCGGCATGGCCATGAGCGTTTCGACCAGTCCACGCAGAACCCAGGCCTGGGCCCGCCCCCATTTCGTCCGGGTCAGGCCTCCCGGTCCGCCACGATAGGGCCAATGGCGGGGCCAATCTCGGGCAGGCCCCCACAATCCCGTCGCCGGATCGCGCAGGACATTTCGAAACAGCAGGATCTGCCCTACCGCTTCGCGCGCATATCCCGCGTCCCCCGTCATCGCGGACGTGCGCGCCATGCGAGTCACGTATTCCTGGAACTGATCGACCAGCATCGGACGCGATGGGGCCTGCCCGAACGCGATCGCGCCGTCCGCCGCCCGTCCGACCGATGCCCGATACCGCGCGCTTTCTTCGACATAGGCCGCGTCCCGGTCTTTGGACGGAGCTGCCCGCACCAGTTCGAACGACAGGCTGCAGAACAGCTCCCTTTCAAACGGCTGGACCGGATCGTTGCCCAGCCGTTGCCGGGCCAGCGCGAGGCCATGATCGAGAAGATCCCCCCGCCGCTGGGCACGGGCAAAGCCGATCAGGGCGATCGTTTCCATGTCCTGTGCATAGAAACCGGGATGCCCCGTCTCGACGATGTGGCTCCGCACCCGATCGACCACCTGCGCAGGGGAAAGGCCCGCTTGCCAGGCCGATTCGGCCATCGTGATGTCGTGGCGCGAATTGACGCTCTCGGCATGGTCGGCAAGTTGCACCGAGGCGACCGCGACGACGAGGACCAACAGCGCTTCCCGCCCGCGCACCAGGCGCCTGACCTGCCGCCATCCCCGCGACAGGCGCTGGGCCACAACTCTGGGGCCAGCACCCACCGGCGCGGATCAGGCCTGCGCGCGCGACCGCGCGCGACCGCGAAAGATCCGTTGCAGCAAGGGCCCCGCCTGGGCAACGGCGGTCCGCCGACGATAGGCGACGCCAGCTGTCGCAGCCAACGCGACAGCCCACAGCCCGAGCGGAATGGTCCATTCACCCTGCCCGAGCCGGTATCCGGCCGTACACAGCGCGAGCCCGGCGACCGTGAACAGCCCGATGTCGATCATGTCGGCAAGTGCCGCACGATCGCTGGTGCGGTCGACGAGATACGTCGCCGTCACGAAGGCCAGCACTTCGCCGATGACGAAGCCGATGAGAATTCCGGGCAATCCGCCGATCACCACCTGTCCCCCGATGGCGAGCGGGAAGGCGAGCAGACGCAGAAGATTGTTGGCCATCACCTGCCGCGAACGCCCCATGCCCAAAGCAAACGTCGTGGGCCATCCCCGCAGGAACCGGGCGGTCTGAAGCACGCCGACAAGGGCGACCGTATAGGCCGCGACAGCAAACCGATGCCCGTAAAGCAGCGGCACCATGACCGGCATCGTCGCGCAAAACCCCAGCAGCATGGCAAGACCGAGCAACAGGAAATGCCCGCCCAGAACATCGACGCGCTGGTTGAGCAAGCTCTCGTCACGCCGGGCATCGACCACCTGGGGCAGATTGACCGACTGGACCAGCCGGGTAATCAATCCCGTCGGATAATAGATCAGCAGCAGCAGCGCGGCATAATACCCGAGCGCCTCGACCCCCAGCCGTTTCCCGATCAGCAGCCGGTCCCCCTGCTGCCCGATGAAAAGCAACAGTCCGTCGATCATCAGGGGCCAGCTATAGGCACGCAACGCCTTCCACGACGCGGCGACGAAACCCAGCCGGAAAGGCCGTTCGGCAAAGAAATGGGACACGCCCACCATGGCCAGCGAACGCCCCGCCAGACCAAAGGCCACCGCGTAATAACTGTGCGTCAGGATCGCGATCACGGCCGCCCCCACCAGCGCCAGCGATTCCGATGCGATCATCATCCAGCCTTCGGGGCCGAAATTGTGCGCACGCTGGAACCGTTTCACATCGTAGTGCAGGAATGCGAGAATCAGCGGGGAAAGACACAGCCAGCGAATCCCGACCGCCAGTTCGGGCCGGTCATAAAACATCGCCAGCGGCTTCGCGATCAGGAGCAGCGTTCCCGCCATGACCGCGCACCGCACGAGATTGACGAGCTGGACCATCGACTGCACCCGGGGGTCATCGCCATCCTCGCTCTGGATGAGATAGATCGAAATGCCGCCTTCGGTCAGAAGGTCGAAGAACAGCGACGTCAGGATCAGGATCGCGGCAAGGCCAAGCTGCTCGGGCCCCAGGATCCGGGCAAGGACGACATAGCGGACAAGCGCGCAGACTTGTGCAACCACCGACCCGATGAAGAAAACCTTCATGCCCGATCGTTGGGGGCCCGACCGTTTGGACGAGGTATCGGATCGAGCGGTCATTGCGGCTCCACAAAGCGCCCGTTCGGGGCCACTTTCATCGCGACGGCAATAGCGTGGATTTCCTCGTCATGCTTGCCCCCCGATGACATCGGATCACGATGCCCACCGGTCAACCAGCCCGTCAAGTTTGCCGATCAACTCGGTCTGATCGAGCGTGGCCCGTACCGGTTCGCTGGCCCGCGCCTTTTCGAGTGCTGCCCCGAGATCGTCGTCAGAGCCGACCATGGTCACGATCCCGCGGTTGGCAAATGTCTCGGCGATTTCCCACTGGTGATTGTCATAGTGCTCGCCACGCTCGAACATGCGCGGAATGACGATCACCCGGCATCCGGCCTGAAGCGCGGTGATGATCGAGCCCGTCCCGGCGTGGCAGATGACGATGTCCGCCCGGCGCAGGATATCCTGCACGTCATGGAACGAGAGCACTTCGTGCGTCTCGATGTCCTTGTCGACCTCAACCGGACTGCAATGCCCGGTTTGCAGGATGACATGCTCGGGAATCTGCCCCGCGCGCTTGGCCTCGTCGACAAGCCGGATCAGCCGCTCGAACGGCAGCGTCGCACCGACCGTTGCAAAGACCAGCGGCTCCTTCTTGTCGGTCGCCTTGCCCAGCCTGCGAAACGGATCGACGACGCTGGCCCCGGCCCATTTGCGGGCCGACTGCGCCGATTGGGCGATACGGACATGGGCCAGCGGCGACGCGATCCGCGCAAAGGCCGAGGGCCCCTGGAAACGGGCAAAGGAGTCGATCAGGACAATCTTGGCTCCGAGCGCCCGTGCGAAGAGAACGGGGAAATAACAGGACCCCGCACCGGTCGTGACGACGACGCCCGGCCTTTCGCGCAGGATAATCCACAATGAACGCAACACGCTGAAAATCGCGCCGCGCAGCATTTCGAAGCGTTTGCCCAGCCGGGCCTGGCCCAGCGCGACATGGGGAATGAAATACGTTTTGCATCGCTGGGCGATGTCGCGGGTCAGGGCCGTGTCCTCGGTGACGAAGAAGCAATCCTTCGAACGCCAGAACGGTTCAAGGTCCAGAAGTTGCCGCACATGGCCGCCACCTGACGCGATCAGAGCTATTCGCACTAGATGGTTCCCTGCGGTTACGAGTCTGTTCGACCCGAAAATTGGCGACGGATCACGAACTTCTGAAAATGTACAAACAGGAAACCAGTTGCACACCCCCATAGGCAATCAAGACATTGGTTACCATCCAATGCTTGCCGATGAGTGAATCGCTTTCTCACATTCGTCTCCCCGGAATCACCCCGGAGACTGCAAAAAACCAAGAATCGCGTCGCTTCAACATAAGTCCCACAGCCCCCGGAACCACCAGCAACCACATGATTTAACTTAATTTAAACCATACAAAAACACAATCCCGCAAAAGCAGCCGAGAGATGCGATTAACAAAGGATTCGGAAATCACTGGCGAAATGCAATGATTTTTATAGCTTTCGAGTATACACAGCCACAAGGATCAAAGATACCGTTCCCGATATAACCAGGCGATGAGGTCCCATTGCTTTCCCAGCACGTCAAATCTCTCGCCGGAAAAATCCGGCGCGCAGGCGGTCGGAAGGGGACGCCCGAGCGGCCGATCCGGATCGGCCTCCTGTGGCATTCGCTGACCTCGGGCAATCTCGGAATCGGTGCGCTGACCTACGGCAATATCGCGATCGCGCGCAAAGCCCTCCACGATCTGGACCTCCATGCCCAATTCGTCGTGATCGGGATGCGCGACGGCGAAACCTCAAGCGTCATGGGCAACGAAGTGGAGACCCACATCGTGACCATGCGCACGCTGCTCTCACCCAATGGGTTGTGGAAAGTGCTCGGAGGAATCGACTGTGTCCTCGACATCGGCGCAGGGGACAGTTTTACCGACACCTATGGATGGAAACGCTTCCTGATCCTGTGCGCAGGGAAAGTCATGGCGGTCTGCCGGGGCATTCCGCTCGTACTTTCCCCCCAGACCGTGGGCCCCTTCAATCACCCCGGCGCCCGGGCCGTCGCCACCGTGGTCCTGCGCAGGGCGTCCGCGATCGTCACTCGCGACCCTGAATCCCTTGCTCTTGCGCGCGAACTTGCCCCGCGCGTGCCCTGCACACAGTCGATCGACGTGTCCTTTACCCTTCCCCACCACGACCGCTCCGCCGAACGCGACGGGCCGGTGCAACGCGTGGGCGTCAATGTTTCGGGCCTGCTGTTTCGTCAGGCGGAAAACGGAACGAACCGATTCGGCCTGGGATACGACTACGCGCGGTTCAGCCGGGCCCTGCTGCGCCGACTTTGCGCCATGCCCGGCATCGAGGTCCACCTGCTGACCCACGCCACGAGTCGGTTCATTCCCTCCGACGACGACGCCCGCGTCGCGGACCTGCTCCATCGCGAATTTCCCGAAGTCATCCGGGTTCCCAACTTCCCGGGACCAGTCGAGGCGAAGAGCTACATCTCGAGTCTCGACTTCCTCGCGGCGGCACGCATGCACGCCTGCATCGCCGCCTTCTGCGTCGGAACACCCTTCATCCCGGTCGCATATACCCGAAAATTCAGCGGGTTATTTTCCTCACTCGGCTTCGACAGGACCGTTCCGGTCGACTGCCCGAACGATGATCACGCGCTCGATCTGGTGCTGCGCGGCCTCTCGGAGAAAACCGAATTACTTGATCTCATCAGTCGCGGGCACGAACAGGTCGAGAATCTGCTCGGGAACTATCGCTCGGTTCTGCGTGACACGTTCGCCACACTGGCGCTGCATCAGGACAATCGGCTTGTTACACCCCAGATGTGCCCGGCCACGCCGTGAATAAAATGTCATTATACGCACCAGATCGGCCGCTGACATAATTTGGGACAAACGCAGCATCTATCGCATTGCTCTGGTTGCCGATATGATTACCATAAAGTGGGTGCTCTTCGAGGGCGGTCATCGGGCATGACCGAACCCGAAGTTACGGGGCGGATAACTGGCAATGAAACAGACTAAACGCGAGTTGGCATGGTGGCTCGTGGCGACACTTGCGCTGGATGGCGGGGCAGCCCGGGCGCAGATCACGCCATTGGCGAACACGGCCGACACGGTTGTGCCGCAACAGCCTCACACCAACATCGACGCGACCGTCGACACGATCGCGGACAGCAACATCGCGCGCACCAACGACCAGTCGGCGCAGTTGCGCGGTCTGGAAAAGGCCGACGTCCGTTTCACGCCCTCGCTCAAGACCGATCTCTATCGCGCTTTCGGGCAGACCTACGTTTCGCTGACCGCATCGGGCGGCTATGACGTCAACGTCCGCAACTCGACGCTCAACTCCGAACGGATTGCCGCCATGGTCGGCGCGGGCAGCCAACTCGGCCCCTGCGCGACATCGGGCTATGCCGGATACAACCGCCAGCAAAGCGATCTGGTCGATCTCATCGTGCTAACCCAGGGCGGCCGGGAATCGGTCCGCAACACCCAGACACTCTACTGGGTCAGCGGCACGATCGCCTGCGGGGCCACCTACGGCCTGCGCCCGCTCGCGATCGGCGGCTATGCCGAAGGGCGCAACTCGTCGCTCTCGCGGATCGGGGGCGACTATCGCGCCACCACTTACGGCGGCGGTCTCGAATACCTCCACCCGGCAATCGGACGCGTGCGGCTCTATTATGCCGAGCGCGACATCGATTTCTTCCGACGCGACGGCGTCGCCTACCAGGGATCGCCCCGCCTCGTCAGCCGGGCGGGGACATTGAGTTTCGAACGCGACATCGGCGCGGCGCTGGGCGGTCACGTCGCTCTTACGTATGCCGACGTCCGCGCACGCGGCCCCAACCCCGCCAGCAGCTTCAACGGCCTGCTGTGGGAAGCGGGCCTGACGCTCAAGGCTTCGCGCCGCATCAAGGTCACGTTCGACACCGGCCGCTCGGTCGATCCCTCGCAAGGGTTCAACGTCGACTACATCTCGCGCGAGAACTATGGCGCGGGCGTGACTTATGCCCTCTCCGAACGGTCGAGCTTCCTGATCCAGTGGCTGCACAACAACTTGCGCTATCATTACAGCGACACCGCCACCGTCGTTCCGGTCTATCGCCGGACGAGCGACGGCTTTGACGGGACATTCAAGATCGCGGCCAGCCGCAGATTGTCGTTCAGCGTCTATGCCGGCTATCTCAAGACCAGTTCAGAAAACTCCATGTACAATTTCGACAGCGTGCACGGTGGCCTGACCGCGACCGTCCGTCTCAAATGAGGTCGGAGTAACCTTGATGACATCCAATCCAGCCAGCCGGGCCCTTGCGGCATGCGCCCTCTTTGCGGCCGGTTCGTCGATGGTCCTGGCAGAAGTCGCCCATGCGCAGGCCCTTGCCGCGCCGCAACCTTCTGCCGACGCCCGCGCCGTGCAACCCGAAGCCTATGTTCTGGGCCCGGGCGATTCGCTCGAAATCTCGATCGCGGGCGACAGCCAGCCCGCGACGCGCGTGCAGATCCAGACCGACGGCACCATTCAGCTCGCACTGATCGGTTCGGTCCACGCCGGGGGCCTCAGTGTCGTGCAATTGCGCGACATGATCACCCAGTCGCTGAAAAAGGGCGGATATTACACCAATCCGGCCGTGAACATCACGATCGTCAACTATGCCAGCCGCTATGTCGTCGTCCTTGGCGAAGTGGCGCAGCCGGGCATGGTGCCGATCGACCGCGCCTATCACGTCTCGGACGTCCTTGCCCGGGTTGGCGGCGTCAAGTCGGGCGGCACCAAGATCGTCAAGCTGCGCCATGCCACCGGCGAGGAACAGAGCCTCGACCTCGACCGGATCGCGACCGGCGGACCGGCCGAAGATCCGCTGGTAACGCCCGGGGACAAGCTCTTCGTCCCGGCCGCGCAGACCTTCTACATTCTGGGTCAGGTGAACCGGCCGGGCAACTATACCGTCGACGACGGGCTGACCTTGCGCAAGGCTCTGGCCGTTGCGGGCGGGGTAACGCTGCTGGGTTCGAAAAAGAAGATCAAGCTTGTCCGCAAGGGCAAGGAATACAAGAACGTGGACCTCGACAGCCCGGTCGAGGTAGGCGACGTGATCGAGATCGGCGAGCGTTTCTTCTGAGCACGGTCGGGCCGGGGAGTACACGATGAGTTTTGTCCAGATCATCCGAATCCTGCTCGCCCGGCGCAAGCTGCTGGGCTGGACCGTCCTCGGATGCTTCCTGTGCGGCCTTGCCGCGATCGCGCTGATCCCCACGAAGTACGAAGCCACGTCCCGGGTCCTGCTCGACCTCGTCAAGCCCGACCCGGTGACGCAGCAGGTACTCTCGACCAATTTCGCGCGCGCCTACATCACCACCCAGTCCGACGTGATCACCGACTATCGCGTGATCGGCCGCGTCGTCGACGCGCTCGGCTGGACCAACAACCCGAGCAAGATCGCCGATTACAACGACAGCGACGCCAAGGGCACTGTCGACATCCGCCGCTGGCTGGCCGAACAGATCATCAAGAACACCGACGCCAAGCCGCTCGTCGACAGCAACATCATGGAAATCAGCTATCGCGCCCGGACACCGGACGAAGCGCGCCGGATCGCCGATCTCATCCGTGATGCCTATGTCGAGGAAACGATCGCATTCCGTCGCGAAGGCGCCACGCGCAATGCCGAATGGTTCCGCCAGCAGGCCCGCAAGATCGCCGACGAGCTGACCAGCGTCGAGCAGCAGAAGTCCGCTTTCGAAAAGCAAAGCGGCGTCGTTCTGCAAAGCGACTACAGCGACCCGGATTCCGAACGGCTCAAGGCGCTGGCCAGCCAGCTGCCGACGCCCTCGGCCTATGTCGCCCCGCCCGCGGCAAGCCCGTCGAGCATCCAGTTGGCCCAGGTCGACGCCCAGATCGCGACCCTGTCCAACACGCTCGGCCCCAATCACCCCCAGATCGTCGCCCTGCGCCAGCAGCGCGAGGCTCTCGCCAAGTCGGCGACCGAGGAACGGACCGCTGCCCTTGCCGCTGCCCGCGCCAATGCCGGAGGCGGCCCCCCGATCGCCAGCCAGGTTGCGACGCAGCAGGCCCGCGTCCTGGCACAGCGGGACAAGATCGACCAACTGCGCAAGATCCAGGCCCGCGTCGATGTCCTGCGCGACCAGTACAACAAGACAATGCAGCGTGCGGGCGAATTGGGACTGGAGGCCGCCTCGCGCGAGAGCGGCCTCACCGTACTGGGCAATGCCGTCGCGCCCGACACGCCGGTCGCCCCCAAGGTTCTGCTGATCCTTGCCGGATCGATCGGGGGCGGCATCGTTCTCGGCCTGATCCTGGCGGTCGGCGCGGAACTGACCCGGCGTCGCGTGCGCAGCGTCGAGGATCTTGCGACGCTGGGGGTTCCGGTCATCGGGCGCCTGATGAGTGAAGCCTGACGTATCGCCTCCCCTGACGTATCGGCCCAAAGTCATCAGGCCCGTTGCGGGGCGCAATCGGGATCGGCATTGTCGATACCGGCGACCGTCGCAACGCGGCAATTGGAGATACCTAGCGTGATGAGTGAGAACGACACCGCCGACGGGACTGCAACGACGGCGCCGTTTGCCGACGAGGCCGTCCAGCCTTCCGGCGAAAAGCCGATCACGTTCAAGATTTCCGACAAGGTCGTCGTCGCGTCCGATCCGTCCAGCCCGGAAGCCGAAGCGATCGCGGCACTGCGCACGCACTTGCTGTCCCATCACGTCGATCGCGGACGGCGCGGCCTTGCGGTATGTTCGCCCAGCGGCGGCAGCGGAACGACGTTCGTTTCGGTGAACCTTGCGGTGTCGCTGGCCCGGGCCGGGATCAAGACGCTGCTGATCGATGCCAACTTGCGCGAACCGTCGCTGCACCGGATGATCGTCCCTTCGCGTGACATGCCCTCGCTCAAGGACGCGCTGATCGATTCCGACACCGAATACGGATCGGTGATCCAGGAAAACGTCCTGCCCAATCTCTCGCTGATCTATTCCGGCGGCAAAAGTTCCCATGCCCAGGAACTGCTTTCCGGAGCGCGGTTCAAGACGCTGCTCGACTTGTGCATGCGTGAATTCGGCGTGACCATCGTCGATACCCCGGCCAGCAACACCAATGCCGACGGTCGCCGCATCGCCTCGGTGGTTCGCCACGCAATCATCGTCGCGCGCAAGGACTGGACCTATGTCGCCGACGTCAACACCCTGATCGACGAACTGCGGTCGGACAAGGTCAACGTGGTCGGCACCGTCTACAACGAATACTGATCCCGGCGCGGGCCTCGCTCGGAAATTCCGAGCGAGGCACCGGCAAATCTCTTCATTGCATCCAGGGCGGCATTCCACGCATGTTGCGGACCCCGGCAAGCCAGCCCGACAGGCCATAGCCGAACTGGCGCCAGGCCCCGCGACGCGCATAGCGCATGAACAGCAGGCCAAGCGACGCTAGCGCCGCCACCGGCAAAGTCACCGGACGGGTATCGCGCGCGACATTGAGCTTGTTTCGCTCATCCAGATAGATCGGCATGCGCGGACGGGCATTGTGCGCCTTGCCCGATCCGGTCGTGCCGCCCTGATCGTGGCGAATGAGCGCATCGGGCGCAAAACCGAGCTTCAGCCCCGCCTTCACCGCGCGCAGACCCCATTCGACTTCCTCGCAATAGAGGAAATAGTCCTCGCGCATCAGACCAACCCGATAGACCAGACCACGCCCGACCAGCATGCAGGCGCCGAGCAGGTAATTCGTCTGCCGCTCGACCTCGGCCACATCGGGGCGATCCTCGAGCCGGGCGCCGCTTCCGATCGACACACACCGGGCAAGCCAGGGCCGCCAATGACCGCCATAGGCCTGCACGCGCCCCGACGGATTGTAGAGCAAGCCGCCGACAGCCGCACAATCGCCGCGTTGCAGACGCGCGACCAGCGCCGCCAGGGCTCCCGCTTCGGGAATCGTGTCGGGATTGATGATCCACCAGGCATCCGCGTCCGGCCTGCTGCGCATGCAGACATTGACGCCCCCGGCATAACCCACGTTGCCGCCGGCATCGATCACCGTCACCGGTTGGCCGCCGGGCAAGGCTTCGGGCAATCGCGCCCTGAGCGCGCGAAACGCCTCTGCCCCACCGTTCTCGCAAATCACGACTTCGAAATCGGTATATGTCGAAGCACCCATCGCGCCGAGACAGCCGACGATTTCCTCCGCATTGCGAAATGCCACGATGGCCATGACGACGTGCATCAGCTTCCCCCGCGAAAGAGCAATTTGAACGAATCCACCACGCGCCACAGGCGCAGGCGCACCAGCGTGAGCATGGCCCGCACCCGATTGGCGAGCCCGCCGATCGCCCGACTGCGCAGGACACGCGGCGCATGGCCCACGATCGACAGGGGCAGCGCCAGCGTACGCAAGGCCCAGCGCACACGAGCGCCCGTCCCGCTCGCGTTCAGCGCATAAGTCTCGGCATTGATCCGGCTCCACTTGCGGACCAGTTCCTTCCAGTTCCGTCGAGCCGGATGGCCGACGACCGCCCGTTCGGCATAGCCGATGCGGTATCCGGCGGAAGTGGCCCGGCGACACCATTCCAGATCTTCGGAAACGCCGTTCCGGAACCCTCCGACCCGGTCGAACAGGGTGCGCGGGCAGAACAGGTTCGCCGTGACGGTAAAGCCCAGTTCCTCGACGTAACGCCGGTTGTTGAACGCGAAAATGCGCTCGAACGCTTCGGCGCCGGTCATGCGCCTTTCATCCCGGACAAGGACGACCATGGCGCCGCCGACGAAATCGGCGGTCTGCAACGCGGCCACTCCGGCGGCCAGCCAGCCCGGTTCGGGCACGCAATCGCTGTCGGTGAACGCCAGGATCGTCCCGCGCGCGACCGCGACACCGGCATTGCGGGTCGGCCCGGCCCCCTTGTCGGTGGCAATGGTCAGGCGCGCACGTCCCGCCAACACGCGTTCCACCGCATCCGATCCGCAAGGCGAGGCATTGTCGGCCACCACGATCTCGAAAGGCGGCGCCCCGACCTGAGCCTCGAGCGCGGAGAGGCAATGCCCCAGCCGTTCGAGATCCTCGTAATGGGGAACGATCACGCTGACGAGGGGTGGGGGTGGGGCTGAGCCTTCCGTCACGCACCGGCCTCATGGCGCTTACGCAGCCCGAACGAAACCCGCATCTTCCAACGCCCCCTGTCCGCAGCATCCCATCCGGGCCGCCCGCGATCGCCCTGCGCCCAACCGGATCACCCGATCAGGCCGTCGTCGTTCCGCCCCCTGCGAAACCGGTGGATTCCACCCGCTCACGGGCAACCAGCATCCAGATATAGGTCGGTAGCCCTTCCTCGGAGAACTGGTAACGCCCCTCCACGCCGTCCTCCGACGGAATGATCAGGCCACTGTCGAGCCCGGCCAGATCATCGATCGCATGGCGGCATTCCTCGACGCCCTCCATCTCCTGCCCCCGGTTGACGGTATCGAGACGCCCGCCGTGAAGCATGGCGATGCGCGCGAGCCGAACCAGCGCGGCGCCCTTGTTCTGCGCAAACACCCGATCGACCTTTTCGGTCGTGCGTTCCGACATGCGTTGCGAGATTTCCTCGACCGCGACATGGACCCCGCGAGCGATATCCTCGCTCTCGATCGTCCGGCTGCCCCGATCGATCGCAGCAAGGCCCGATAGCTGGCCCAGCAGGCTGGCAAGATAAGGCGACCCGCAGGAAAAGCTCGAGATCAGCCCGACCGCGGCGTCGGTAAATTCGATCCCGCTCATTTCCTCGCCGATCGCCAGCAGTTCGCGGATCTCGCCGCCGTCGAGCACCGGCACATGCAGGCCCAGCACATTGCGCCGGATCGAAGGGATATGGTCGACAAGCTCGGACAGGTTGCTGGCAACTCCCGCGATGACGAGCTGGACCCGCACCGACCGGTCGGAAAGGTTCTTGATCAGTTCGGCGATCGACCGGCGGAACACACCCCGGGGGCTGCGATCGAACTCGTCGAGGATGATGAGGACGCGCGTGCCCGAAAGGCGCGCAAAGACATCGCCGATGTCGTCAGCCGAAAGCGACCCGGCCGGCAGGAGGCTCGCCAGCGACTTGCCCTCGTCGAGATCGAGCGTCGCCGGGTCATAGTCGGCATGGTAAAGCAGCGGAATGGTCGACGCGACCCCGCGCATGAGATCGGAAAAGTCGCTTCCCTCGCCGCACGACTTGTAGCGCACGATGTACTGCGCATCATGCGCCAGTTCTGCCAGCACGCGCAGCAACGAAGTCTTGCCGATGCCGCGCTCGCCATAGAGCACCACGTGCAGACGCTGGTCCTCGAGCGAGCGGATCAGCGAATTGATAAGCTCCCGCCGCCCGGCCATGTGGCGAATGTCGGCAACCGGCTGTGCGGGCGTGAAGGCGTCGCGCAACTTGACCCGCGCCATCTGGTCCGGCCCGCCCCGCATCCCGCGCAGTTCGTCGGTCGCCGAACTCTGGAAACGAGGGAACAGCGATTTGCGATCCTTGGCCTTTGCCGGCGCGGGAGCGGCGATCTGCGAATACGACGGCGCTTCCTCGTGTTCGTTCTTGCGGGAAGTAAACTTGTCAAACCAACCCACGCGGATCTCCATCTCTTCCGGAGAAATTCAAAGTCACGAAATCGCCGATTCCATCAGACAGGCAAGATGAACGCCGAACGAATGCATGCAGCAACCTGCCTCGTCCATGTTGGCGCACCGCCGCTTCCTTTCCAACCCGTTCATACCGCAAAAACGCGTATAAAGCGGGCATACTCCAAAACCATGCCACCCGATTACCGCGAACCAATCGCGACAAGCGTTGCCGCCTCGCATTGGGCAAGATCGCCCGGCCCACGCACACGGCGGTTCAGGAATTCGTAGATGAGAGCGACCTGGCACCCCAACACAAGGCCCAGCACCGTCGCGACAGCAAGCACGAGCCCGACCTTGGGCCCGACGGGATCGGGAAAGACGACGGCCGCCCCGGACTTGGACACCGAACCGGTCGCGGAATTGACCTGCTGGGCCGTGGTGACCATGCGCGTCGCAAGCCCGTGAATGACATCGTCGAGCGAGAATTCACGCAGGACCAGCATCCGCCCCTCGGACAATACCCCGCGCTGGGCCAGCAGTTTCTCGACCTGCATCGTCATGACCGAAGTCGAAGTCGCGACCGGCATGGCAAGGCTGGGCTGGGTATTGGCGGGCTGTTGCTGCAGAGCGTTGCGCTGCTGCACCAGCGACTGGACCACCGGGTTGTTCGGGCCATAGACCGTCTGGGCCATCGCGATCTGAGCATCGATCCGGGCGAGCTGCACCGACTGCCCCTGCGGCTGCGCCCCGGCCCGGCTCTGGTTCATCCGCGCCAGCGACCGGTCGTCCATTCTGGCAACCTTGCGCAAGAGATCGTTGAACTCGTCCGCCCCGTCGTCGGCCAGCACGACATTGTATCGCTTTTCAAAGGCGGTTCGCTCGGCCGCAGCCTCCATGCGTTCCTGAAGCAGGTGGTCAAGCTGGCTGCGCATGACGACAAGCGCCCGCTCGGCATCCTCGCGATGCATCCGGACGGACAGGTCGATATAGGCATCGCGGACGGTCGAGGCGATCTTCGCCGCTTCGTCGGGCGAGCTGCCGTATCCCACGATGTCCATGAGGTTCGAATTCGAATCGGGATCGGCATCGACGAAGACGGTCCTGTCGATCACCCGGATCATCTGGTTCCGCAGCTTGGCAGCCGCCGCATCGCGCGGATTGGGATCTTCGGCGGGAAGATATTGCAGACGCTTGGCCGCTTCGATCAGGACGGCGGGGTCCTTGATGAGATTGACCTGGGTCCAGACCACCGAGGAAAACATGCGGGGGTCGATCCTGGCGCCCGTCACCGGGTCAACCGACAGGTCGATGACCACCCGCGCCCGCGCCAGATAAGTCTTCGACTGGGTCGACAACATCGCGACCGCACCGGCCAGAACGCCCAGCATCGTCACGAGCACGATGGCCCGCTGCGCCCGGATCACGAGCAGCCAGTGCCATGCATTCATGCCGCGCGGGCCTCGAGATCGGTTTGCGTGAACATCTTGACAGAACCCCATGCCAAGCGGTGTGTACCAGCAGCATGACGCCCGAGGAAACGAATTCGTGGACACAGTCCCGCCTCGGGACAGCATTCATCGCGCCCTTGTCGCGGTCGATGCAGTTACGACTTGGCACATACCCGGTCGCCAAGTAAGCAAGACGGACTCCAACGAACAGGCTTGGGAAGATTTGTGGCAACCGGGCTGGAACAGACAGAACAGGTCGGACACTACAAGATAACTGTTTTTCCCGGCTACCACCGGCCTGCGGGACCGCGCTGGCGGAATCTGGGGCTGCTGGCGCTCCTTTTCGGCTTTGGACTGGCATTCGGCGCCGCGATCGCGTGGCTTCCGACCGAACGGCTCTCGCTGCTGGTGATTCCGGTCGCGGTGCTTGCCGCGCTCACCGTCTGGGTCCTTCCCGAAGGGACCGAGCCGCCGACGCGGCTCATGACCTGGATGTTCACGGCCTATTTCGTCGCGCTGACGCTCTGGCCCTATTACCTGGCGATCTCCCTGCCAGGTTTCCCGCTGATCGAGATCCGCCGCGTCTTCGTCGCGCTCGCCATTCTTGCCATGATGGTGAGCCTTTCGATCTCGCGGTCGTTCCGGCAACGCATGAAGGAAATCATCGGCGCCTCGCCGTGGATCTTCAGGCTGTTCGGCACATTCGTCGTGATCCAGATGCTGTCGCTTCCCCTCGCGCGCAGCTTCCCGGCTGCGACGAGCGCTTTCGTGCGCGACCAGCTCGGCTGGACTGCGGTGCTCTTCATGTCGAGCTATGTGTTCACCCGCCCCGGCGAGATCGGCAAATGGGCCGCGATCCTGCGCGGCATGGCCATCGTCATGGTCTTCATGGGCATTGCCGAATACCATAACAAGGCGATCCTGTGGGCCAACCACATCCCCTCGTTCCTTCAGGTCGGCGACCCCGGGGTGCAGCGGATTCTCTCGCCCGTTTTCCGCAGCAACGTCTATCGCATCAACGGCACGTTCCCCGTCTCGCTCAGCCTTGCCGAATGGCTGGCGCTGACGATGCCGTTCTTTCTCTATTACATCTTCTTCGGCCGGCGGATGGCGATCCGGATCTTCTGCGTGATCGGCGACGCGCTCGTCTTTCTCGCGATCATCCTGACGCAGGCGCGCATCGGCCTCATCGGAACGCTCGTCGCCCATTCGGTCTTCGTCGCGGTCTGGGCCATGCGCGCACGCCGCCTGCAGCGCGGATCGGTGCTGCCCACGATCGCCCTTGCCGCCTATCCGGTCCTGCTGGTCAGCCTGATCGGGGCGGTCATGACCGTGCCCGCGCTGCGCGTCCGGGTTCTGGGCGGGGGCGCACAGGCCGCCAGCACGCAAGGGCGCATCGAACAGTTCCACATGGCCGTGCCGATGATCATGCGCCGCCCGGTGCTCGGCTATGGCGTCGGACAGGCCCCGCTTCAGCTCGGATGGGCCGACCCCTCGGGCCAGATTTCGATCGACAGCTACATCCTGACCTTGCTGCTCGATTACGGCGTCCCCGGCTTTGCCGTCTATGTCAGCCTGATGGGCGTGGCGATCACCCAGGGGTTCCGCCTGAGCATGAAAGGGGACGAGGATTCGGAAAACGGCTATGCCGGGGCCGCCGCGATCTGCCTGTGCATCTGGCTCGCCTGCCAGAACGCGTTGTCGCAGGAAGACAACGCCTCGTTCATCTTCATGATCGTCGGGATGATCGCCGCGATTTCGTGGCGAGACCGTCATCCTCGCCCGGCACCGGCCACCCCGGCACAGATCGAAAGCTGATCGCCCCTGGACCGGGCACTTGCCCGGGCGTTATCGCGGATCGGCGCCGTCGTGATTGCGTTCGACCCGGCACCGCGTGCAATCGACGACATGGACCCATGTCCGCCACCGCGCGCCCGGCAGGGTTTCGGCGGTATTGCCGGTGATCTCGCAATCGCGGCAGGCATTGATGGCAACGCCATGGGAATACGTGCTCGCCGCATGATTGTCGCGAATGACGATCCGGTCGAACCCTCCGTCGTCGACCCCGTTGGTCACATGGTTGAACCCGCTGAACCCCTGCATCGGCCCGTGCGAGCGATTGTGTTCGATGGTCACGTCCTGCGTGATCCCGAACTTGGGATTGGACCACATCTGGACGCAGTCGGGATGCTGCTGCTGCCCCTCGGTCTGGAAATCGGAGCACGAACTGTCCTTGACCAGGACCCGTTGTGACGAGGCGATGTCGATGCCATCGACCAGAACCCGCACGATCTGGGTGCGCAAGACTTTGACGTCGGTCGAACGATCGACATAGATCCCGGCCCGCGCACTGGTCACGGTCGCGCCGTCCACAGTGACGCCGTGGCTCCACCGCACCATGATCGCATAGCCGTTGTTGGGCCGCGTCGTGTCGGCGACATAAGTGCCGCCATGGACCGCGACGCCGCCCGAGCGGACGACATTGAGCGTCAGCTTCGCCCCGTCGGCATTGAGGTCGATCGGCCTTGCCCAATTGCGATTGTCGATCGTCACCACGCCATAATCGCCCGGCGCCAACCGAATCGAGGCGCCCGGAGGCGCCGAAGCGATGACCGAAGCGATCGTCGCCGGCGTCGCTGCAAGACTGGCAGCACTGGCGAGCAAGGCTAATATCATGGTGCGTCCCCAACAAAGGCAAGGCCGGAACTCATGTTCCATGCAACCGGCAGAACCGTAACCGATTATAAAGGCGAAAGGGACATGGATAAAATGAACCGGCCATGAAATTGCGTACACAAACGGCACACCATCCCTCTGCCTTGCCGGACATCCCGCTTCCTTTCACGCGGGCCATGAGTTACCAAATTCGGCAGGGGCACATAATCCAGTTCAAGTGGGGACTTGCATGGATGAGGATCTGGTTGCGGTAATCATACCGTCCTACAATGCGTCAGCGACGCTCGATGCCACATTGCGCAGCGTTCTGGCCCAAACCCACACCAACATGGAAATTCTCGTCGTCGATGATGGTTCGACCGACGACAGCCCGGCCATCGTCGAGCATTTCGCGGCACAGGATCCCCGCGTCCGGCTCATCCGCCAGAAAAACGCCGGCGTCGCCGCCGCCCGCAATACCGGGTGGCACGAAGCGCGAGCCGATTACCTCGCGTTCGTCGATGCCGACGACACCTGGACCCGGGACAAGCTCGAACGCCAACTCGCCATTCTCAAGGCGGGCGCCCCGCGCATGGGGCTGGTCTATTCCTGGTACGTGCTGATCGACGGCAACGACCGTGTCGAATGGATCGGGCCGGGTCCGAAATTCCATGGGCAGGTGCTCGATGCGCTGATCCGGGAAAATTTCATCGGCAACGGCAGCTCGGTGCTGGTGACGCGGGCGGCGGTCGAGGCGGCCAACGGTTTCGAACCCGCCTTGCGGGCCGCCAATGCGCAAGGGTGCGAGGACATCCTGTTCTATTGCCGGGTCGCGGCCCATTTCGAATTCGGCGTCGTCGAGGATTACCAGATCGGCTATCGCCAGTTGCCGGTCACCATGTCCACCAATCTGCCGCGCATGTTGCGTTCCTGGCTGATCGTCCTGAAGGAACTGCGCAGCCGTCATCCGGACAAGATGCCCGCGATCCGAACCGGACTGGCGATCTATGGCCGCTGGGTCGTGCGCAGGGCCGTGCACAAGCGCAAGTTCGGCACCGTCGTCAAACTCGCCGCGCTTGTCGCGCCCCACGCGCCGATGCTCGCGCTCAAACTGCTGTTCCATGTCGCGCCGGAAGCCTGGTGGGAAATGGTCCGCTGGCGCTTCATCAAGTTCCTGCCGGACGCCGAAGCCTCTTCAGCCCCGCCACCGGTCTACCCATATGAAGTGGGCGCCGTTTTCGCGACGGGCTGATCAGCCGGGCGAGCGGGCATCGTGCTCTTGCCGATCGAGCGGCCGGGCCAGTGCATCGGGAAACCCGGGAAGCCAGTGTCCCTTGCCATCGACGATCGGGAACGTGTTGCGATAGGCCCATGCACAGCTCGCGATCCCGATCGAGGCAAAGGCGCGACTGACGGTCGCATAATAATGCGCGCGCTCGTCCTCCGGCACAGTCTCCATCGCGCCGAATTCGCCGACGAACGGAACGCGTCCGGTCCGCGTGACATAGGCCTGCACGGCGACAAGATCGTCGGCAAGCCGCCGGTAATCTGCCGCCCCGTTCCAATGCGCGCCCATTTTGGGCGTCGGATGGATGAACGTCGCCCCCTGATGGGTGAAGGTCATCGGATCGTAATAGTGGAATGTCGGAACGACGAAGGGATCGTCGGGCAATTCCAGATCGACGAGCGAAGGCAGCGAGCTGGTCTCCCCGCCCCCCAGGATGACCGGCCTTTCGGGGTTTTCCTCGCGCACGGCGGCAAGCGCGGGTTTCCAGAGATCAGGCAGCGTCGCATTGGTCAGGCGCTCCCTCGGCTCATTCAGCAATTCGAACCACACCGAGGGCGGCGCCGAGGCAAAGGCCGTCCCGATCTGGCGCCACATCGCCACGAAACGATCCCGCTGCCCGACCGGATCAGTCATGACCTCGTCGTCGTGATGCAGGTCGACGATCACGTTGAGGCCCGAGGCCGTAGCCCTATCGGCCAGATGGCGCACCCGGCCAAGGAAAGCCGGGTCGATCCGATAGGGAGCCTCTTTCCCGGCATGGCCGGAAAAGCGAACCGGCAAGCGGACCGTGGCAAAACCGCCGCGCCGTATCCGGTCGAAATCGCGATCGTCGATCCGCTTGCCCCAGTCCCCCTCGTTGGGCGCCTCGAGCGTATTGCCGAGATTGACGCAGCGCCCCACCGGCAGCGAGAGCCCCGTTCGCGCGGATCGTTCCGGTGCAGGATCATAGGTCGGCGTCGCAACGACTTCCTCGAGCGCCCCGGCCCGTGCCATCCCTGCGGACAAGGCCATCCCCGCAGACAGGGCAACGGCCCCGACCATGGCAAAGCCCCCCGCCCGGACCGTCCGACACCTGCTCGTCATTGCGCAATCACCTCTGTTCCGACTGTCATTTTCACGGTAGCACAAGTCTTGCGGCATAGGCGCAGCGCCATCTTGTACGGACCTGCAATCAACGCATTGCAGGTCGTTTCGGTCAATCGGCGCGCGGCCTTATACCGATCGCAAGTTGGCCGATCGCGAGCAGGCCAATCGCAAGCAGGCCGATCGCAAGCAGGCAGGGGACGTCATCGGGAATGACTGCAATCGTCTCGGTAATCATTCCCGCTTTCAACGCCGCGCCCACGATCGCCCGCACGATCGCCTCGGCACAACGGCAAACGGTCTCCGACATCGAGATCCTTGTGATCGACGACGGTTCGACCGACGCGACGCGCTCGCTGGCAGAGCAAGCCGCGCGCGAGGATTCGCGGATCAAGGTGTTGTCCCAGGCCAATGCCGGGGTCTGTGCCGCCCGCAATCGCGCGCTGGCCGAAGCGAGCAGCGCCTTCATGGCCCCGCTCGATGCCGACGACATCTGGCACGCGGAAAAGCTCGAACGCCAGCTTTCCGCGATCCGGGCCGCTCCCGCCGGCACCGGGCTCGTCTACAACTGGTATCGGCGGATCGACGACAATGATCGTGTCGTCCCGGTATCCCCTTCGCCCCGGATTTCCGGCCAGGTGCTGCATCGCCATCTCGAATGGAATTTCATTTCCAACGGCAGCAATATCCTTGTCCCTGCCGAGCTTGCGCGGTCGGTCGGCTATGCCCAGCCGATCCCGGGCGCCGGACAACAGGGGGCAGAGGACTACCTCTTCCAGCTGCGGCTCGCCCGCACGCATCGTTTCGCTTGCGTCCCGGCCTGGCTGACCGGTTACCGCCTGAGCCGGGGCGGCCTTTCGACCGGTGTCGAGCGAATGTTGCGGGCCCATCTGGCAATGTATGCGATCATGCGCCACGAACTCGCCACGGAATATCCCAGCGCCCTGCCGGTCATTGCCCGACGCCGGGCCGAACTGTTGGTCGAACTGGCCCGCAACCGCCTGCGCCGTGGCAAAGTGCTACCCGCGATCGGCCATCTGGGAGCGGCCTTCGCCAGCTCTCCCCGCGCCGCGATCGAGGCCGTGCTGCGCGAGTTCTCCGCGCTGCGCAGCCGCATGACGGAGCCGCACAACGAACAGGCGCGCCCATTTCACGACTATGCTCCCGACGAACCGGACGGCGCATGGCGGACCCGCCGCTCCGACCGCCTGCTCAGCTGGCTCGAAAGCCTCGACAGCACCGGAACTTAGCCGCCGCCTTCAGCCCCCGCCGACGATCCGTGCAAAGGCCGCCAGATCGATCCCGCCCACGACTTCGCGACGCGGCAGGACCAGCGGATGGCTGGTCCGGGTGACGAAACCATCGAAACAGGTGAAGCCGAAAGCATAGCTCGCCTCGCCCGCGCAATCGCCGACGGCCCAGTCGAAATCGCCATAAGGATAGGCGATCGCGTTCACTTCGCGATCAAGAGCATGTTCCAGCACGACTTTCGACCCGATCAGTTCATGGAACAGCGCCTCGGTGCCCAGTGCGGTCAGCGGCAAGTGGCGGACGCCGTGCGAACACACGCTGACGTCGTGGTCCTGCAGGGCGACGATTTCCTCCAGATCGAGGATCGGCGCGGGCTCTCCATACTTGCCGTCCCAATCCGCCGCGCCACCGATCTTGCCCGTCGGGACGAAAAGCGTCGCGGGAAAGCCATAGCGATGCAGCAGCGGCAAGGCGCTGTCGAGAAAGTCGCGGGTCGCATCGTCGAACGTCAGCATGACCGACTTTTCGGGCAGCGGCATTCCGGCGAACATCGCCTGAACCATGCGGTCGAGCGAAACGCCCTGCCAGCCGTTCCTCCGCAGCCATGACAGTTGCGCTTCGAACGCTTCGGGAGAAGTGCGCCACTGCGCCAGTGCAGGCGGCCCGTCGGCGACGATCCGATGATACATGAGGATGGGAAAATCGTGCCACGCGTCGGCCACGGGCACTTCGCGCCCGCCGCGCCACTTCACCATCCGGGCAATGCGTTGAGGCAAGAGCGGTGTCATGCGCCCTTCGCGACGCTCGGGAAGGGGCAAGTCCGGCCCATCGACCTTCACGAACCGCTGGATACGATAGACCGGCGTCGAAAATTCGCAGTCCAGCGCCAATCCCGGCGTGTTGGCAAAGACAGCGCCGATCCTGCGCGAACCGAAGGGATGCGGCCATCCGAAACCGGTTTGGCCCGGCTCGTCGGAGGCAAGACGCGCATGGGCGGTCACGAACCAGCCGCCCGGACGCAGATGTTCGGCAACCTTTGCCGCGAACCGCCCCAGCACCTCTTCATCCTCGAGATAATAGAGCACTTCGCTGCACACGATGAGATCGTATTGCCCGACCAGATTGTCGCGCAGCAGATCAAGGCGGCGGCAGGTCACGTTGCCAAGTCCGGCCAGCTTCCTCGCCGCACGCTCGACCGCCGAAGGCGCGATGTCAGTCGCAAGCACACTGTCGCATGTCCCGGCAAGCCTGCGGGTGAATTCCCCTTCGGCACAGGCGATCTCGAGCGCGCTGTCGAAGCGGCGACCATCGAGCAGGGCCATGGTCTGGTCGTATTTCAGCGCCTCGTAAGGGTTCGAATAGTCCCACGGATCCTTGTTGGAAAAGATGTCTTCCCAATAGGCCTCGTCGGTATAGTCGACTTCCTCGTGGAGTTCGGGCCCGGTTCGCACGTCCTCGACCGGCACATCCGGCAAGCGCGGTTCGTCCCGGGCAATCGCATCGCGCTCTTCAAAGAAGATCCTGGCGATGAAGTCGGCACGCACGGGGAGATCCCCATCCGCAGGGCGTTCGGGAACCAGCACGTCGGCAATGTCCCAGAACATCGCATCATCCAAATCCGACTGCGTCTCGGCCATCCGTCGCCCGACCGTGCGCAACCGGGTTCGCCCCAGTTCGCTCGTTTTCCCGCCAAGGCGCAAGGCCCAGAGATCATCGAGCAGGTTCAATCCGCGAACCTTGCCACGGATCTTGATCCCGAGATCATGGGCGCGGACACCATCGGTCACGGCCATTTCGAACCGCTCCAGCCGCCGTCCCTCGTACAGAAGATCGACGTGGAGGCGCTCGATCCCCGGCGCCTCGACACCGGGAACCGGATCGGCAAGGTCCACACCGAGAAGATAGCGGCTACCGATCCGGGCATTCGTCCCCGGCGGGCAATGCGCCACGATCCGCCTCTCGATCAGGCGCAGGATGCCTGCCGCCACGCCGAACCGATCCTCGGCCGCGCCAAGCCCATCGAACAGGGCGGTGATCGCTTCCCCGAATGCATCCCACAAAGTCGGCCAGGGTGCGCCCGGTCGGGCCGCTCCCACCACGAGGGCATCCTCGACCACAGCGGCCGCACTGTGGCGATCGGACACGGAGAAAGGAAATTCGGCGGCAAGGTCAAGCAGGGGCCCGCGCAAGTCAGCCCCGCGTCCGATCGCGGCCCCCGCCATCCACAGCGCATGGTACCACAATGCCTCGGGCAGTTCGGAAAGCGGAGCGCCATCGGCGAGCCCCGGCGCAGGATCGGAAACGCGCGGATCGGGCCCATGGCCGCGCCGGATGACCGCGAACCCGTCGGCGAGATGTCGCGCACTGTCCCCCGAAAGCGAGCCCGACCGGACATGCACGTCGACCCACAATCCTTCGACCGGCGCGAAGCGAGCGCCGGTCCGGGCGAGACGCTGCCACAAGTCGAAGTCTTCGCAGATCCGCAAGGCCGGGTCGAACCCGCCCAGCCGGACGATTGATTCGCGCCGTGTCATCGCCGCATGTATCGCAAAGGGACATCCGCGCGCCGTCGCCCGGACCGGATCGTCGATCGGACGAGCCGGATGAGGGTTCCACCACAACACGCCGTCGAGTTTGCGGCGCCAGCCGCAATGAACCAGATCGGCACCGGTCCGCAGGGCCGCATCCAGCATGACGACCAGATAGTCGGGCGGCACGGTATCATCGGAATCGAGGAAGACGACCCAATCCCCACGCGCCTCGGCAAGCCCCGTATTGCGCGCCACCCCGGCCCCCTGGTTATCCTGCCTGATCAACCGGATACGGGGGTCTTCCCGGACATGCCGGGCGACCAGACGGGGGGTGTCGTCGGACGATCCGTCATCCACGACGATGGCTTCCCAGTCGCTCTGACGCTGCAACCGCACACTCATCAGCGTCCGCTCGATAGTGTCGCGGTTATTGAAGGCGGGGATGATGAACGATACGGTCGGCATTGTTGATCCGATACACCCCGAACCCTTAACCATTGCCAGAATACACCGGGACGAACCGATTACAACCCGACGTCATGACGCGTCGAATTCTGTTATCGCCTTGTTGTCGTTTGGCCCTTTTTTTTTGCCGCACCGCACGATAGATCCTGTGTCGGAGACCGGGCAATGTTCACCATAAATATCCATTTTCGGATCATGCGTATCCTTAACGATACGCTTTACGGGGAACACGGATGAAGCTGTCCCGTAACATGCTTCATTGGCGCGACCTGCTGTTTGAACTGGTAAGCCGCGACCTCAAGGTGCGGTACCAGCGTTCGGCGATCGGCCTGGGCTGGTCGCTGATGAAGCCGCTGGCTCAGCTTGCGATCTTCGCGACGGTGTTCAGCTCGATCCTGCCGCTCGACATCAAGAACTACACCACGTTCGTCTTCACCGGCGTTCTTGTCTGGGCGTGGTTCAGCTCGTCGCTGACATCGGCGGCCGTCTCGATCGTCGGATCACGGGAAATGGTGCGGCGCCCCGGATTTCCGGTCAGGCTGCTGCCCGCACTCACCATCCTGAGCCAGGGCGTGCATTTCATTCTCGCCCTGCCGCTGCTCTTCGTCAGCTCGTGGATCCAGATCGGCCCGCCGCCGATTTCCGCGCTGGCCTTGCCCGCGCTCATCCTCGCGCAGTTCGTGTTCACGCTGGCGATCTGCAACATCCTGGCATCGCTGCACGTCTTCTTTCGCGACATCGAGCATCTCGTGGGCATCACCATGATGCTCGGCTTCTATGTGACGCCGGTGTTCTATCGCCCCATCGACGCCAATCAGGACTACTGGTTCCTGACGGCATTCAATCCGATGGCCTGGATCCTGGAAGGTTATCGCGCCATTTTCGTCGACCACACTTGGCCGCCCCTGTGGATCTACGGCTACGTGACAATGGTCAGCGTTCCGCTGCTGCTGTTCGGGCACTGGTATTTCGACCGGGTCAGCAACCGATTTGTCGACGAACTTTAAGGGACGGGCGGATGAGACAGGGCGCGATCGTCGTCAAGGACCTCGGCAAACGCTATGACGCCCGCGACGGGCGTCCGACAACGCTCAAGGGCTTCGTGCTCAGCCGGAACCGTGGACACCGGCACAGTTTCTGGGGTCTTCGCCACATCACGTTCAGCGTGCCGCGCGGCCGGGCGGTCGGTGTCGTCGGGCTGAACGGGGCGGGCAAGTCGACCTTGCTGCGCCTGATCGGCGGCGTCGGGAAACCCGATGAAGGCAGCATTTCGGTCCATGGCCGCATCGGCGCCCTGCTCGATATCGGCGTCGGCCTTACCGACGACCTGACCGGGCGGGAAAACGTCTTCGTGCTGGGCGTCATCGCGGGCATGTTGCGGTCCGAGATCGCCGCACAGTTCGACGCCATCGTCGCCTTTGCCGAACTGGAAGAATTCATCGACGCCCCGGTGCGGACCTATTCGTCGGGCATGCGCATGCGGCTCGCCTTTGCCGTGGCCGTGCACACCGATCCCGAAGTCCTGCTCATCGACGAGGTTCTGGCCGTCGGCGACAAGGCGTTCCAGCAGAAATGCTTCAACCGCGTCGCCGACATCCGCGCATCGGGATGCACGATCTTTCTCGTCTCCCATGACGTTTCGCAGATCGAGGATCTGTGCGACGATGTCCTGTTGCTGAGCAACGGGCGGATGGTCGCCTATGGCCCGCTTCGGGAAACGCTCGCGCTCTACAATTCGGCGGTCGACGCAAAGATCGCCGGAACCGAACAGGTCGCCCCGCCGCAATTCCGCCAGGACGACGGGATGCTCGCGTTCGGCGTCAACCGCTATGGCTCGGGCGACATGCGCCTCCATTCGGTCGAGTTCCGGACCGAACAGGGCGAGAGCTTCGACGAACTCCAGGCAGGACAGATGCTGCGCCTGCGCTTTTCCTACGAGGGCAAGGAGACGATCGAAAATCCGATCGCACTCGTCGGGATCTATGCCGACGACGACACCTGCGTCTTCGAAACCTGCTCGCAACTGGGCGAATGCACGCTGACGATGCCCGCAGGCACGATCGAGATCGATCTGTGGCGAATGGATCTCGCGCCGGGAACCTATCACGTCACGCTCGGCCTGTTTTCGTCCGACTGGTCCGAAGTCTATGATTACCATGCCGAAGTCTATCCGCTGAAAATCGGAGGCCAGATCACGCTCAAGGGCTATCTCAACCCTCCGACCGGCTGGCGAATGGTGGACGATGCCGAACCGGGCCTTGCCGCCCCCGGGGACAGCTGATGTCGCTTGCGGTGCTCGACCTCGACATCGACCACCTGCCCGACCGGCTGGACATCGAGGATCGGCATGACGGCGCGATGGTCCTTGTCCGGCTCGACGGCATTCCATGCGGGCAAGCCGTGCTGTGGAACAACGGGCCGGGCCACGAACTCCCCTTGCGCGAGCGCCTCCTGCTCGCAACCGGATCGGGCTTCTGGGAACGCTGGCTGAACCGCGAACTGGGCCTTCCGGCCGCCGACCCGATGCCCGAACGGCTCCCGGACGCGACCGTGGTCGTGTGCACGCGCGAACGCCCCGACGATCTGGAGCGCTGCCTCCAGGGGCTGCTCGCAATGCCCGGCCCGACCGACATTCTCGTCGTCGACAACGCACCGGCGACCGATGCTACCCGGCTGGTCGTCGAACGCCATCCGGGCGTGCGCTATATCGTCGAACCCCGGCCGGGCCTCGACTATGCGCGCAACACCGGAATCGCGGCCGCAACCGGAGAGATCGTCGCATTTACCGATGATGATGCCATGGCCGACCCGCTCTGGCTCCGGATGCTGCTGACCAATTTCGAGGATCCGCTGGTCATGGCGGCCTGCGGCCTGACCATGGCGCTCGAACTGGAAACCGATGCGCAAGTCGCGTTCCAGCGCGTCGGCGGCTTTGGCCGCGGGTTCAAGCGGATCGTCCACGACGGCATCACCACCGACCCATATGACAGCTGGCGCGCCGGTGCGGGGGTGAGCATCGCGATCCGCCGCTCCACGGTCGCTCTCATCGGTCCCTTCGACAACGCACTCGGCGCTGGAACCAGGGCGATGGCGGGCGACGAGACCGATTTCTTCCGCCGCCTGCTCAAGGCAGGGTATCGGATCGCCTATGATCCGCGCGCGCTGAACTGGCACCGGCATCGCCGGACCATGGCCGAACTGGAAAAGCAGATGTTCGGCTATGAATGCGGCTCGTTCGCGATCATCACGAAAGGCGCACTGTTCGAACGCGACCCGCGCGCGCTCGCGCAATTGCTGCGCTGGATGCAGGGCAACCTCCCGTGGATGGTGCGATCCCTGCACAAACGGCGAAACGGCAAGCTGCCTTTCAACACCGCGCGCACGCTGGCGCGCGGAGCCCTGGCTGGCCCCTGGCGTTATCTGCAAGCGCGGGCGAAAGCCCGACGGAGTGACCATGCCCGGCTCTGATTGGCCCGAAATCAGTATCATTGTCCCGTCCCACAATCGCGTCGGCCTGCTGCGCGAAGTGCTCGATGCGCTGGCCGGACAGATTGCAGGAACCCCTGCGTTCGAGGTCATTGTGGTTGCCGACGGCTGTTCCGACGGCACCGAAGGGGTCGTGGCGAGCTACGCCGCGCCCTATCCGATCGAAATCGTCCGCCTGCCGGGACAGGGCCCGTCGCGCGCGCGCAATGCCGGAGCCCGTGCCGCAAGAAGCGAATTCCTGCTTTTCCTCGACGACGACGTGATCCCGACCCCAGGTCTTGTCGCGGCCCATGTCGCCGCCCTGCGGGAAGCGCCCGGGCGGGCCGTTCTCGGGCCCTATCCGCCCGAGCCGGTCCCGGCCGGAGACCTCTTCCGACTCAGCATCAAGCGGTGGTGGCAGGCCCATTTCGACAATCTCGCCCGTCCCGGCCACCGCTATACCTATACCGACGTCCTGACCGGCAACCTGTCGATGGCCCGCGCCACGTGGGATGCCGTGGGCGGCCTCGACCCGCAATTCTCCCATGCCCGAGAAGACCTCGAACTCGGCGTGCGGCTGCTGAAAATGGGGGTGGAACTGCATTATGCCCCCGATGCCCTGGGCTGGCACCAGGAACATCTTACCGCTTCTCCTTCGAGCGCATTGCGCCGTGCCCGGCACGAGGGCCAGTCTGACGCCCTGATGGCGATCAAGCACCCCGACATCGCGGCCGCGCTGCGCGTCGCGCGGATGCTGCGCCGCCCCGGTGCCAGACGATCACGCAAGATCAGCTTCGTGCGCAAGACCGGCTTTCTGGCGGACCGCATCGTCAAGGCCGGGCCAGGCCTCCTCGAAAAGCTCGAACGGCTGGGATTGGTGAAGCTGCGCCGTCGGCTCAAGAACGCCCTGCTGGAATACTGCTATCTGCGTGGTGCGTTCGAAACCCTGGGCAACGACTGGGAACGGTTCTCGGCAGAGCCGATCCATCGCCCCGATCACGCCGAAATCGAAATCGACCTTGCCCACGGTATCGACGCGGCCGAACAGACGCTGCGGGAACGACGCCCGACTTCGGTCCGGCTCGTCCACGGCCACCGCGAAGTCGGCACGATGCCCTGGTCCCCGGCGGCGGAACGATGGAATGCGCACCACTTGCGCCCGTTCCTTGCCCGTCGTGCGGCCTACGGCACGATCCCCTGGCTTGCCCATGACAAGTACGGTGGCGAAGCCTGGCGCTGGGAATGGTTCGAAGGCCTGCGCCGCCTGGGCAATCTGGACTACATGGCGCACTATTCCGAAGGGCAGCAGCAGTGGCAACGCCCCACGCCCCCGGTCGAGCCGCGCCCTTACGTCCCCGACCGCCGCATCTCGACACGGGCGCGACAGGCGGTCCGACGCATTCTGGGCAACGGCATCTGCGTCCGCGCGCAATCGAGATCGCGCGACGAGACTCTGACGGCGGCACGCGGCTGGCTGCTCACGTTCGTGTTCTTCATCCACGCGATGATCGGCACTGCCGAATACCTCGGCCCCGATGCCCACGCGACCCATTACGTGCTCAAACTGCTGGTGCCTGACGTCTCGGCGTTCTTCTTTCTGGCCGGCATGTCCGCGACGGGGATGCGCGGCAAGCGACCTGGCGCGATCCTGCGGCAATCGCTGGTCTTCCTGCTCTTTGCGATGGTCTCGCATATCGGCGGCTTTGCCATCCTGCTAGCAGGACATGCCTTTGCGACGCCGCTCGACGCGGTGAAGGGACTGGTCGTGCCGTTGATCACCGGCACCGACACGTCGAGCTTCGTGGGGTGGTTCTTCATCGCGCTGGCGATGGCCCGGCTCTATGCCTACACGTTCCTGCGGTCGCGGCTTCTCTTTGCCCTGTTCGTCGGGATCACGGTGCTGGCGATCCGCGCCGGACAGCATCTGGGCATTCCCGACAACGTGTTCGAATGGCGCAACTGGCCGACGGCGACGCTGTTCTTCCTGATCGGCACCCGCATTCCCGACATGCGCAAACTGCCCAACTGGGCGGGGACTACGGCACTTGTCGGCACGGTCCTGCTGGCACTCGTCAATCGGCACGGTCTCTGGCGCCTGGGTCCGTGTCTGACGTGCGACCCGCTGTTCGCGGCCCAGCCGATGATCGGCCAATACGGCTCGATCTTCGTCTATGTGCCCCAGCAGATCCTGTTCGTCGTCACCCTGCTGTGGATTGCGCAGCGCACGGCCCGGACGGCGCCCGGCGCCGTCGCACGCTATTTCGGACGCGCGTCGCTGCCGATCCTCTTGATGCACGGCTGGGTTCTGCTGACGCTCTATCCGGGAATGCTGGCGGCCCTGCCGCATCAGGAAACGCCGTTCCTCTATGTCGCCGTCTATAGCTGCGGCGTCGTCGTGCACGGCCTGCTGTTCAGCCTGTTCGAAAGGCCGATCCACCTCATTCAGCGCGCGATTTTCAAGCTGAGTTATCTCGGCAGCGCCCGCCGCGCCTGACCTGCGGGCCGGACCTGACGTTCGGCCCGAAACCTCGTTTCCAGATTTGAGCTTTCACGTCGGGCCCCTCGCGAAAACAATCGCGCCGACCGTCACCGGGGAATTCGCCCGGCAACGATCGGCGCGATCGTCGTGTTCTTGAAAATGGATCAGAGGCGAATCGGCGACGGAGCCTCTGTTTCGGCGCCCTTCATCACGGTGTCGCGGAACCATTCGAAAGTCCGCTTGATCCCTTCCTCATAGGATACCCGCGCCTCCCAACCGGGCAGGATCTTGCGGCACAGCGTCAGATCGGGACGCCGGTTGGTCGGATCCTGCGGGATCGGAGGGCACATCTCGACGATGGTGCCCGGGACAAGCTGGGTGATGTAATTGGCGATGTCGATCACCGACACTTCGCGATCGTTGCCGACATTGAGCGGGCCGACATAGTCGATGTCGTCGAGCCAGAAATAGCGTTCGAGCGCATCGACGATGTCGTCGACATAGCCCCAGCTGCGAGACTGCTGCCCGTCGCCATAGACCGTCAGCTTGCCGTTCGTCAGCGCCTGGCTCAGGAAATTGGAGACCGCACGCCCGTCATCGGGACGCGTACGCGGACCATAGACGTTGAACAGCCGCACGATGCGAATGTCGACACCCTGGGTGCGATGCATTTCGAACAGCAGCGATTCGGTGCAACGCTTGCTTTCATCGTAGGACGAACGCGGACCGGTGCAGTCGACCTGCCCCTTGTAGGTTTCCGGCTGCGGCGTGATCTTGGGGTCACCATAGACTTCGGAAGTCGAGGCGAAACTGACCCGGCCACCCGGAGCGAGCATTTCGAGCAGGTTCAGAGCACCGAGCAAGTTGGCCTTGATCGTGCGAACCGGCTCACGCATGTACCACGGCGGCGAAGCTGGCGAAGCGAGGTGAAGGATTTCATCGAACTTTTCCGCAGTTGCGAAATTCTCCACATCGCACTGGACGAAATGCAGACGCGGATCGGTGATTCCGGCAAGATTGTCGGGAACCCCGGTCCAGAAATTGTCGACGACGACCAACGAGTCCATATCGCTGCGCTTCACAAGGCGATCAACGATATGTGAACCGATAAAGCCGGCCCCCCCGGCCACCAGCACCTTCTTGCCCATAGAATCAGCTACCCACCCCGTGTCAGATTTCATCTGTGTAACACAGGCAGATTAACTCATCATCCACCTGAATCAATTGTTCAATAAGGGAACAATCAATAAAAACCTTCAGGAATCGGATACTTGATGGGCGAATCCGAAAAAGTCTTCCAGAATTATTATCCTTTTCCCTAAACCCTTTATCCGCCACATCCCAATTATCGCAGGCGTGAAATGCACAAAGGGCGGCGTCGGTAAAGCCCCACGCCACCCCGGTTTCGCGTAATTTGACAAGTGCGCGAAAGAATCAGGACAAAGCCTTAAGACCGCCCGCGCGCGCCTTCGACCAGAGCCGCCAGCGTCTCGCCAACGGCAAGGCTGAGGCTCACAAGCACGCCTCGCGCCGATCCGCCATGCTCGATCAGGGGCTGCCCCGCCGAAACGCCGACTGCCTCGCCGGGAAAAGTCGCAATATTGTCTGCCGGACGGATGGAATGCACGATAGTGGCCGGAACTTCCTTGTCGAAGCTGAACCCGTACACCGGATGGTTGGCCCACACCACCTCTGCGTCGACACGGCCGACACCGACGATGCCGATGGTCACCTTGCTACCGGTGGCAAGCGGCGTTTCGCAACGCGCCCGAACCCCGCCGCGCGAGATGTCCTCGATCACGATCTCGAACGGCACGCCACCCTGGCGCAGCGTCCCCGACAGCGTGACAGCGCGCCGCAGAGCGCCGCGATTTTCCGATTCCTGGTCGTAGAGAGGATTGCAGCTCATCAGACACCCTTTCCGGACGGCCCGATCGAGCCCGACGCGATATGGGAAAGTACGCGTCCGATGTTTACAGTGAACCACAAAGATTCGGTTAATGCCGCACGTGATGGCGCCGAGGCGAAAGAGCCGGCGCCGACTTCAAGCCCCGCCCTTTCGCGTCTTGCGCATCGCAAGGTTCAGGCTCGCAACAACCGGCGGACATAGCCCCCGTAATCGCCCTTCCCCAGCGCGGCCGCGCAACGTTCGAGCCCGCCGGCGTCGATAAATCCTTGGCGAAAAGCGATTTCCTCGGGACAGCAGATCTTCATGCCCTGACGCTTTTCGAGCGTTCCGACGAACTGGGCCGCGTCGAGCAGGCTGTCGGGCGTTCCGGTGTCGAGCCAGGCGAACCCCCGCCCCATCAATTCGACATGCAGTTTGCCCCGTTCGAGATAGGTGCGATTGATGTCGGTGATTTCCAGTTCGCCACGCGCCGAAGGCTTGAGCCCGGCGGCAATGTCCACCACATCGGCGTCATAGAAATAGAGCCCGGTGACCGCCCACGACGATTTGGGCTCGACCGGCTTTTCCTCGATCGAGACCGCCCGCATCGCCTTGTCGAATTCGACCACGCCGTACCGTTCGGGATCGGCGACGTGATAGGCAAAGACCGTCGCACCTTCCGCCCGGCGACGGGCCGACGCCAGCAGCATGGTCAGGTCGTGCCCGAAGAAGATGTTGTCGCCCAGAACGAGGCAGGACTGCTGTCCGGCGACAAAATCCGCGCCGATGACATAGGCCTGGGCCAGTCCGTCGGGGCTGGGCTGCACGGCATATTCGAACCGCATCCCCCACTGCGACCCGTCACCGAGCAGGCGCTTGAACCCCTCGCTGTCGTGGGGCGTGGTGATGATCAGGATCTCGCGAATTCCGGCCAGCATCAGCGTGCTGATCGGATAATAGATCATCGGCTTGTCATAGACCGGCATCAACTGCTTCGAAACCGCAAGGGTAATGGGGTAAAGTCGTGTGCCGCTGCCCCCAGCCAGAATGATCCCACGCATATCCCGATCTGCCCCTTGTTGTTGCCCGTTGTTGTTGCCCTGCGAAATCAGGCGAAAGCGCCTGAAGCCACGAGACGATCGATCACCGGTCCGAGCGAGACCCGCCACGGGGGCAGGATCACGCCATGCAGTTCCGCAAGCTTGCCGCAATCGAGCCGCGAATTGGCGGGTCGGGGTGCAGGCGTCGGAAATTCGTCGGTCGTGATTCGCGCCACGCTGGCGACCGGCCCCCCACGGGCTGCCGACTGCTCGAAAATACCCTCTGCGAAATCGGCCCAGCTTGCTTCGTCGCGTCCCGCCATGTGGAAGACGCCGCGCAACGCATCGGAACGATCCGCGACCAGATTGCGCGCGATCGCAATGATCCCGTCCGCGATGTCGAGCGCACTCGTCGGATTACCGACCTGATCGGCGACGACCCGCACTTGCGGGCGATCGACCGCCAGCCGCAACATGGTCTTGACGAAATTGGTGCCGAACGGGCTGTAGATCCACGCGGTGCGCAAGATGACATGGTCGGGCGTGATCGCCGCGACCGCCCGTTCCCCCGCCAGCTTGGTCACGCCATAGACGCCGAGCGGATCGGTCGGATCATCCTCGCGCCAGGGGCGATTCCCGGTCCCGGCATAGACATAGTCGGTCGACAGGTGAATGACCGGGACACCAAGGCGCGCCGCCTCGGCAGCGACGGCCCCGGCTCCCGCGCAATTGACCACCATGGCCAGATCCGGCTCGGCCTCGGCATGGTTGACCGCGGTATAGGCCGCAGCCGAAACGATCACGTCGGGCGCGAACCGGTCAAAAACCCCGGCCAGCGTCTCGGGCCGGGCAAGATCGATCTCGGGACGCCCGATCGCCGCGATCGTGCAACCCGACGATGCGCTCCGCTCGCCCAATGCCTGTACGACTTGTCCATGCGTGCCGGTAACCGCGATCCGCATCGGTCAGACCGCGTCCTTTCCGACCGGGGCGGGGCCATCGATGATGCCCAGCCGTTCCCCGGCGTAACGGGTGCTGAGCGGACGCCACCACCAGGCATTGTCGATATACCAGCGCACCGTCTTCTCGATCCCCGTTTCAAAGGTTTCCTGCGCTTTCCAGCCCAGCTCCGTTTCGAGCCGGGTGGCATCGATCGCATAGCGTGCGTCGTGGCCGGGACGGTCGGTGACGAATTCGATGAGATCCGCGTGACGACGCCCGCCCACGAGCCGGTCGAGGATTTCGCAGATCCGGGTGACGACGTCGATGTTGCGCCGTTCGTTGCGCCCACCGACGTTATAGGTTTCGCCCACTTGCCCGGACGCGGCGATCAGGTCGAGCGCGCGCGCGTGATCCTCGACATAGAGCCAGTCGCGAATGTTCTCGCCCTTGCCGTAGACGGGCAGGGGACGTCCGTGGAGCGCATTGAGAATGGTCAGCGGAATGAGCTTTTCGGGAAAGTGATAAGGCCCGTAATTGTTGGAACAGTTCGAGACGACGACCGGCAGGCCATACGTGCGCTGCCACGCCTTGGCGAGATGGTCCGAAGCCGCCTTCGACGCCGAATAGGGCGAGCTTGGATCATAGGGTGTCGTTTCGTGGAACAGCCCGGTATCGCCGAGCGAACCGTAGACTTCGTCGGTCGAGACGTGAAGGAAGCGAAAGGCCTCGCGCGCGCCGCCATCGAGTTTCGACCAATAGTCCCGTGCCGCTTCGAGCAGCTGGAACGTGCCCACGACATTGGTGTTGATGAAATCGGCAGCCCCGGTGATCGAACGGTCGACATGGCTTTCGGCGGCCAGATGCATGACCCGGTCCGGGCGAAAGGTCTCGAACGCCTCGCGCATCGCGGAAGCGTCGCAGATGTCGGCGCGCAGGAAACGATAGCGCGGGTCATCGGCAACAGCGGTCAGCGAGGACAGGTTCCCCGCATAAGTCAGCTTGTCGACGTTCAGAACCTCTGCCCCGCGCTCGAGCACGAGATACCGCACCAGCGCGGATCCGATGAAGCCGGCTCCACCCGTGACCAGAACGCGCAACGCCATCAGTTCGCAACCTCGAAATAGGAAGGCAGATCGGCCAGCCGGGGCTGCACCTGATCCTTGGCCGACAGCTTGGTCGGATCGGCGACATCGGGCCAGGCGACGTTCACGTCCGGATCGTCCCATGCCAGCCCGAGATCGTTTTCACGGCTGTAATAGGCCGTCACCTTGTAGGCGACGACCGTTTGCGGAACGAGCGTGCAGAAACCGTGCGCGAAACCGGACGGAATCCACAACTGGTTGCAATCCTGCGCCGTCAGCGTCGCGCCTGCCCACTGGCCATACGTCGGCGAACCGTGCCGCAAGTCGACCGCCACATCGAAAATCGCCCCTTCGACACAGCGCACGAGCTTGCCCTGGGCAAACGGTTCGCTCTGGAAATGCAGTCCCCGAATCGTGCCTTGAGCCATGCTGAGCGACTGATTTTCCTGCACGAATTCGACCGGAGCCACTTCGGACGAAAACCAGTTTGCCCGAAATGTTTCGACAAAATAACCGCGATCGTCTCGAAGTATCCTCGGCCGTATTTCAACGACATCACTGATCGGCAACTTTATCGCTTCCACTTCGAAACCCCTATGCCTTCGGGATGACCGCCGTTCGAAACATCATTCTCACTTTGAGCCTATATCGCGTCTGCGAGATGAGGCGCAACCATGGGTTGGAGTTTGCGACTCGTTTCAAAATGCAACAGGCATTCAGCAAGTCACTGTTTAAGGCCTATTTTCCGGAAGCCCCCCGGAATTCCCCCCGCTATGGTCTTTTCACAAAAGATAGTTTACAAATTCTTTGCGTTTGCGACACCCCGAAATGGTGAGCAAGTGCAGGCAGCGTCGATCGCTTGAGGGATATGAAGATCGGACGACTGCACGAAACCGGGCAGGAAAGTGAGCGGCTGGGCATGGACAACAAGCGACAGAACGGCCTTCTGGCAAACGAACGCCGTCGCCAGACATTCGTCACCGTGGCGATGCTGGTCATCGTCGGCGCGGGTCTTTTCGGCGGCAATGTCGCCCGCGGCCTTTTCGTGCCCTCCGACATCGTCGCTGCGGTTCAGGCGGGCCAGAACGGTCAGGGCGGGATGCACGGTTCGGGTCATCCGGGCGGCGCAATCGTGCGCTTTGCCCTCGCCCCGCATCTGGGTTCGGACCTCGGTCTGCCCGGCCATCGCCATCGCCATATCGCCGGACACGGCGGCGCTCCGGGTCAGGATGGTCAGACCACCGTTCAGGACACCATGATCGCGCCGGAGAACATCCTTGACGGCCCGGGCAGCGACAACGAGCAACTCGCACTCAACATGCCCGGCATCGAAGGACTGGGCCGGGGTATCCCCGGACTCAATCCCGGATCGAACGGCAGTTCGGGCGGCGGGTCCAGCGGCGGCGTCGATCCGGGCCTTGCCGGTCCCATCACCGCAGGGTCGGACATCAATCCCTATACCAACACGCCGACCGCTCCCCTTCCCGAACCCGAAACCTGGGTCATGATGGCTCTGGGCTTGGCGTTCAGCGGTTGGGCCGCGCGCCGTCATCGGCGCTCGGCGGCCGGACTGGCGACGGCCTGATTTCAGCCGGAGCACGCGCCGCCGTCCTACCGGCGCTGGTCGTTTACGGCGTCGGCACCATGCCCTGCTGATAGGCGATGTCCGCAGTACGACGCAGATGCGCGAGCGTCAGGGCCAGCGCCTCATCGCGCGCTTCTTGCTGCAACAGGCTTCGCGCCAGCCTTTCGTCCCCGGCAGGATCCGAGGGCGGGACGAGGCTCGAAACAACCGCTTCGCCGACGCTGGCCTGCCCCTCGCTGCGCACGATCGCGGTGCCCGGCGCAAGGCGAGCAATCGCCTCGGCCCATGCCGGATCGACGTCGCGCGTATCGACCAGCATGAATTGCGTGCGACAGGCGCCCCCCGCAGTCCGGCACAGCCCATCGAGCGCCGATTGCGGGATCGTCCCCGCCGCAGCCCCGCCCGCATGTCCCTGCCCCCGTCCCTGTCCCTGTCCCTGTCCTGCGGCCGGTACGACCACGCGCCGGACCACCAACAGGCGCCTTGACGCAAACATCCAGGGACGCTCGGCCATGGCACGGCGGAGCTTGTCCGGATCGGGCTCGGGAACTTCGGCCAGCAGTCGATCGCCGAGGTGATCGACGAGCAGGATCTCGTCCCCGCGACGGCGTGCGGCAATGTAGTCGGGACTGCGATCGACAAGCGCGTCGCGGGCCGCGCCGATCAACAACTTGCGATCGACAAGCGCGCCCAGCGCGAGGGCCTGCGCCTTCTTCCCGTCGAGATGGCGGAATCGCGGATCGGAGGACAGCTCGACCAGAAGATCGCGCTGGGTGATTTCCACCCCGTTGACCCGGGCCACGACCTGCCCCTTGGGCGGTTCCTTGCCACATCCCGACAGGACGAGCACAGTCGCCAGGACCGTCGCCGACAGTTTCACCGGTTTCATCATCGGACGGGCTCGCAATGTCATGCCTTCATCCATGGCCGAGCAGGATCTCCCGCCCCGCCGTATCGAGATGGGCGAGCAGTCCACCAGCAAAACCGCGCAGGGCCTCCAGCGCGACCGATGCCTCGCCGCCGATCGTCGAAACGCGCAACAATACGCCTTCAGGCAACCTGCCGCGCAGATTCTCGCGCGCGACGGCCAGCCGCTGCGCCCGGTTGCTCGCGGGAAATCCCGCCCCCAGCCGGACCCAATACAGCACGTGTTCCACCCGGTCGTCCCTTCGCGCGGTGAAGAATGTCGCCGTCATTCCGGGCGGCAGCGGCGTCCCCATGGGAACCGGTCGCAAAGGCGAAACGTCGTACCCGAACGCGGGATAGCATTCCTCGGGCCGATGCACCGCCAGCCCCGGTTCGCGCCCGGCCCCGCACGCGACCAGCAGCATGATCGGCGCAGCATCGTCGCGCCGGTAAAGGCGCATGAGAATGTCGGAATAGGTGAGCGCGGCAAGATCGCTGTCCACCGGCGCGATCAGGTCGCTGGTCCCCGCCTCGACATAGGGAGGCACACGACGGGGCAGCACGCGATCGAGCGTACCCGCCCCGACCGGACTGCCGACCGCCCTGGGCCGCAGCAGCATCGCCCCCCCGACCGTTGCGGCAAAGATCCCGCCCAGCACGAATTTGCGACGGGTGATCGCGTCCCGGTCCGCCCCGGCCCCGACCGATTCCGTCACGACCGCCCCAGTCATGACCGCACCAGTCGGGAAAGCAGGGCATCGACCGCCAGCAAAGTTGCCAGCGCGACGACGAACATGACGATGCCGGTGCCGCGATGCAGGATGCCCTGCGCCACTTCGTCACCCCAGACATGCGTGACCAGCAGGAGAATGACGATCCGGGCAAGATTGGACAGAACCGCGATCGGCGGCACGAACACGCACAGCGCCAGCGCATGGCGCCAGCGAGACCGGTGCCGGACGAAAATGTAGAACAGGCCGATGGCAAAGAGGCTGGTCAGCGAATTGAGCCCGGCACAGGCGTCGGCCATGCGCAATTCGTACTGATCGACATAAAGGTCGAGACCGCTGCTCGCCGCATCGATGCCGCACAGCCAGAGAATCTCGACCGCCGCCCGCGACAGCCAGACCGAAAGCGCATCGGCAAGCGACCCTGCGAGCCGCGTCGGAACCGGCGCCGCAAAAATCAGGTAGAGGAAAGCGAACCAGCGGGCGGAAAGCGCAGGCCACCCCGCCACCGCAAACAGTGCAAAGGCCCCGATCGCCACCAACGTCGCCCAGGCGAGAGCGAGCACCCCGGTCATGAGTGCCAAAACGTAAGCGACCAGCAGGACGCCAAGCAAAGGCCACATCAGGACCATGCGCGCGCCGGAGAGTGCCCCGCCCTTTTCCCGCGCCCCGGTTTCGCGCAGGATCAGCCAGAGACCGCTGCCCAGAACGATCGGCCCCTGCGCCCCTTGCGCGGTGGACCATGCGCCGACCCACAAGGCATGCAGCGCCGGAAGCGCCAGAAGCAGGAGCCCCGCCAGCAAAGCCAGGTCAGCATGGGCAAGGCGGCGGTGCGGCCAGCCTCCTGCCGGTTGCGGCATGCGCACGGCTCCAACAGATGATGACCATGCCAAGTTCACTCGCAACCATTTATCGGGACTTGCGGGATCGGAAAAGCATTGTTGCGCCCAAAATCCCGGCGAACATCGTCCAGAATTGGTTCACCACAAATCGGCACAACGAAACGAAAGGTCATGCCCGTCCAATTTCGCGACAGCAGCCAGTTCACAGGCCAGCCAATCCCTTGACTTGGGGAGGCTTTACCCCCCATTCAGGATCGGTCGAGGGAGCGGGCCGCACGTATCGCGCACCGGACGGGGAATTGCCGGACCGCGCGGATGAGGTGCGGACGGCCAGGGGCAGGGCATGAACGAAAACGAAGACAACAGGCCGGAAACCTGGGGGCTGGAAACCAAGCAGCGTAAGCGCAAGCGCATCCTCAAAAGCATTCCCGGCTATCTGTGGATCACCATCGCCCTTGCCTGGTTCGCTTATGAAAGCGCCCACTACATCGGCCTTTTCGCCAAGTTGTCGGAATGGGAATTCGGCACCTTCGGCATCAGTTGGCCGATGTTGACGTTCTGCGTCCTTGCCGGAGCCTTCGGCATTCCCGGAATGCTGCTGATCGCGGCAGCATCCCGCGAGGCCAGGCGAGACGAGGAAAAGGCCACCATCGAAGCCTCGCTTGCCGCAAGTGCCGCTGCCGAAGAGGGCGAGGAGGAAACGCCCGTCCATCCCGATATCCAGCGCGCCGAACGCACCGCCCGCCTGCTCAGCCGCGTCACTCGACTGGCCGCGATGGGCGCGATTGCCTGCCTTATCCCGATCCTCTTCCTGCCCGGGATGCAGGATCATCCGCGTGCCATCAACGCCGACGCCCCCGGCACCGAGATTTCGGGCGAAGGTCCCGCCCAGTTGACCGGAACGGTGCTCCTGTCCCGCACGGCGACGCTCGAGCATTCCTTCTTCGGTTTTCGCCGGGCCATGCACATCGCCCCCGTCCTGCCGCCCGCCGGTCAGGACACCATCCATGTCTTCGTCGAAATCACCCAGGACGATCTCGGCGTTGCGCGGGAACGCGGCACCCGGCTGGCCGTGACCGGTACGCTGGTGCGTCAGGGCATGCCCGGCGCCCTGCGCGTCCTCTATCACAATGCCGGCATCGACCTCGCCGAGGAAGGCTATGTCCTCTATCGGTATCGCGGCTCGATGCTGCGTCCCTATATCGGGGGCTCGGTGCAATGCGCGCTGATCGGGCTTGCCACGCTGCTCCTGTGGTTGTGGCAGCGGCGCCACCTGCGCGCCCTTGTTCGCGAAGAGGAAAAGAATGTCCTCGAACTCGATCCGGGGATGGACCTTCCCGCCTGACAGACCTGCTCGCTGACAGGCCTGCTCGCTGACAGGCCTGCTCGCTGACAGGGCGTGACCATGCCCCTCCGGATCGTTCCGGTTCTTCGGAGAATATTTTCTTAACAGCCGATCAACCATCCGTCGGCACGCAAATTTCAGGGACCGCGACATAGGCTGCGGCCATGTTCCTGTCAGCCAGCCACAATCCGTTTGCGGCAGCGGTACTGCTCCTTGCGTCGCTGGGCACGTTTGTCTGGGCCGACAGACAGGACCGATTCCCCGACCACACCTCGACGGCGATGGCCGTGCTCGACAACGGGGCGAACCGCGATGCGGCATCGCCTCCGGAGACCGGGCTCCCCCGTATCATCCGGCGGGCGCCCGACGGCATGTTCTACGTCTCGGGCAGGATCAACGGCCACACCATCCGCTTTCTGGTCGATACCGGTGCCAGCGTCACCGTGCTGACCCCGGAAGACGCCGCAGTTGCGGGGCTGCACAACGCCCCCGGTTCGTCCGCGCGCGACATCACGACCGTAAGCGATACCATCTCGGGACAGGAAACGAGCCTTGCCCATCTTCACGTCGAAGGCAGGGACATTCAGAACCTGCGCGCGACGGTTGTCGATACCCGGATCGGCGTCTCGCTGCTCGGTCAGGATGCGCTCGCGCGCCTTGGCCCGATCACGCTTTCGGGCGGAACCATGACACTGGGGCAGTGATCGACCGAACGGTCGTCGTCAGGCCATCCTTCCGGGCGCACGATCGGTCAGTTCGTGAATCGCGGCTTCGACATGGTCGCCCCAGGCGCGCCAGTTGAGCACGTCGTCGTAACGCCTGCGCGCGGCGGCACAGACCCCAGCGAAGCGCGCCTCGTCCCGCCACAAGTCGAGAATACGGTCGGCATAGGCCTCCGGCCCGGCATCGAGCGACAGGATCAGGCCGGTCTCACCATCCCGCACGATCGTCTCGATCGCACCGGTGCGCGCGGCGACCACCGGCCTCCCGAATGCCGCCGCCTCGCAATAGACGATCCCGTAGGCTTCCTGACGGCTCGGCATCACGAAGAAATGCGATTTCCGGTAAAGGTCGACGAACTTGCGGTATTGGGCCGGGTCACTCTTGTCGAGCATGCCGTGGATGGTGACGCCCTCGACACCCTTTGCCTCCGCAGGCTCTCCTCCGACGATATGGAGGCGCGCGTTCCCGGTCCGGCGGCGCAATTCGCGCCAGATGTCGAAGACCAGCGGCCCACCCTTGCGCTCCCAGGCATAGCCGACGAACAACAAGGTCAACGGCTCGCCCGCCCGGGGCGGCTCGTAACCGGGATCGACATCCAGATTGGCGCCCATCGGCGCCACCGACAGACAGGGCGCGGTCAGGCCGTAGTGCTCGGAAGCCCCCTTCGCGCCCCAGTCGGAAGCCATCAGCACCCGGTCCGCGCGTTGCAGGAATTCCCGCTGGACCCGATCCCCTGCGGCCCGGAAACGGGGGCCGAGCGTCGCGTATTTCTCGTAATAGTTCATGACGGTCATGAACAAGGCGTCGGTCGCATAGACGATCGGCCACTTGCGTTCGATCCCCGCGAGCTTGTGCGCAGCCGAAACCGCAACGATGGCGTCGGGCCGGATGCGTTCGAGCGCGGCATTGACGACATGGGCATAATAGCCGGTCACCAGCCTGCTACGCCGACAGACGATGCCGTATCGTTCGAATTTCGACAGTTTGTCGACCCAGTGATCGGCGCGCGGCGTATCGATCACATGGGTATCGGGAAAACGCCTCCGGATTTCCTGAAGCGAATACCACGGGATGCCGCTCCATGACGCCTTGGACGAAGGAGTCGAGAGCGCGATATAGGCTATGCGCAAGGGACCTCTCCATTGCCGAGCGGGAACGATTGCCAAGACAGCAGAGAGTTACCTCCTGAAAATCCTATACCTTCCCGAATATAAGCACAGCGTTAAGGCCGCCAAAAGCAAATGAATTGGACATGGCCGCGCCAAGGTGTGCTTCGCGCGGGCCGTCGGGGACCATGTCGATGCCCAGTGCCTCGTCCGGCTCGGTGCAATTGGCCGTCGGCGGCACAACCTGCCGGGCAAGGGCCATGACCGTGACCACAGCCTCCATCGCACCGGCCGCCCCCAGACAATGGCCCAGAACGCCCTTGGACGAAGAAACCGGCGGCGGGGCCTCGCCAAAGACCTGGCGAATCGCGCGCGCCTCGGTCTGGTCGTTGATCGCCGTCCCGGTCCCGTGCGCATTGATATAACCGACCTGCCCCGGATCGAGCCCGGCGTCGCGAAGCGCCAGAGACATCGCCGCCGCAATGCTGGTCTCGTCGGGCGAAGTCAGATCTCCGGCGTCGGCATTCCCGCCAAAGCCGATGACCTCGGCCAGGATCGTCGCCCCCCGCGCCGTGGCGTGGTCGAAATCCTCCAGCACCAGCATCGCCGCGCCCTCACCCAGGACGAGACCATTGCGATTCTTGGAAAACGGACGACAGGTGTCGCTCGACAGGACGCGCAAGGCTTCCCAGCCTGCAATCGTCCCGGCCGTGATACAGGCCTCGCTGCCCCCGGCGACCGCCACTTTGACAGCGCCCGAGCGCACCATCAGGAAAGCCTGTCCGATGGCATGGGTGCCCGATGCGCAGGCGCTGCCCACGGCATAGCTCATGCCCTTGATACCGAGATCGATCGTCACCTGACTGGGCGCGGCATTGAACATCAGGCGCGGAACCGTCAGCGGATGCATCCGCATCGTATCCTCGCCATAGAGGCGATAATAGGAATCATCGAGCGTCCCGATTCCCCCGACACCGACGCCGACGATGCAGGCCGCCTCGCGCACGTCCTGCGAATCGCGTTCCAGCCCCGACTGCGCAAAGGCTTCGCGCGCGGCGACCACCGCGAACTGGGAAAAACGATCAAGCGCGCTCAGCCGTCGCGCGGGGAAATGGCTGGCCGGATCGAAATCAGCAACTTGCGCCGCGATTCGGCAGGACACGTAGTCCTGCCGGGCAATCCCATGCAGCGCCCGGATGGCGGTGACACCATCGCGCACCGCTTCCCAGCTCGATGCCACGTCATGTCCGGCGGCAGACACCATGCCCACGCCGGTAATCGCGACACGTTTCACTGCCCTGTCTGTCACTGTCCTGTCTGCCGTTTCTTTTCGAGCTCGGCATCCACCATGCGCACGAGGTCGCCGACGGTCATCGAACTTCCGGCAAGGCCCTCGTTGGCATTATAGTTAATCGCGATCCCGAACTTTTCCTCGATCGCGAACAGGGTCTCGATCACGTCGAGGGATTCGAACCCCGCTTCGGTCAGGTCCGTATCGCTCTGAAAGTCTCCGGGATTCCGGCCCAGTTGCCCGGCCACCACGTCCCTCACTATTCCGAAAGTAGACATGGTCACCCCACCTTCGCCAATGAGCGTTTCGAAGTCGTCATCGTTTCAGCCCCCCAAAAGCCATGATGAAAATGACTTGATTCAATGACATTCGCAAGGCGACTATCACACTCTCCAACCATCATGGACCAATCGACGACAGAACATAACAACAGATGTCCCATTCGAGGACGGAACGCCCGATTGTCACGACGGGATCATGGCGATACCCATTGCGGTGGGAAACAGCCGTCGATGCGGGATCGGCACCGTCTTGCCGACAATGACGACACGACGCGCGCCCCGGAAAACATGGTAAACAACAGGCCGGTCGAACAAGTTCCGACTTCCCCGAAGAGCGGCATCCGGGCGGAAAAATTCAGACGGGATGTTCCCCTGAACATCCTTCTGTGATTGAGTCCGACCCGAAGTTCATACCGGCACACAGGAGCGGCAGGGGATGGCAAGTCTCAACAAGTTGCGGGGAATTCAGCGCACGCTGATGAAAGCGCGCATCTTCCTGATGACGCGCGTCTGGAAGATGTCGATTCACCCGACCGCCCGAATCTCGATGACGGCGAAGCTGGACAAGACCTATCCCAAGGGCGTTCACATCGACCGGTTTTCCTATGTCGCGTTCGGTGCGACCATCCTGTGCCACGACATGACGCGAGGCCTTTACACCGATACCCATATCGGACCGCGCTGCTTCATCGGCGCGCGCAGCCTCATCATGCCCGGCGTTACCGTGGGCGAGGGATCCATCGTGGCAGCCGGGGCAGTCGTCACGCGCGATGTCCCGCCGGGGTCGATCGTCGCGGGCAACCCGGCCACGATCATCCGCAGCGGGATCGAGGTCGGACCTTACGGACGCTTCGCCTCGGCCGGGATCTCGCCCGAAGACCAGAAGCGCTATGACGAGGTGGTCGCGCGCGAAGGCGGCGCGTAAACCTCAGGGCGGCAGGGTCGCCCCACCCCCATACGACAAACGGCCCACTCCCGCCGGGGGAATGGGCCGTTCGCGAATTGCACCTGATGGATCAGGCATCCCGGCAATGGGAATGCCTCATGCCGGGCTCAGAGAACGAGGTCGGCTGCGACCAGGCTCTTCACGTTCAGGAGTTCGATGGTGAAATCGGCAACGCCGTCACCGTTGAGGTCACCCGAGACATAGGAACTGCCGTTGACGACCTGATAGTGCAATTCGCCCGCGTGATGGGTGAAAGCGGCCGTTCCGATATAGCTGAAAGCCTCGTTGGTCGAAGTCCCGGAAATCGCATCGACCGCCGAAAGGTCGAGGTGGTCCCCCTGCGAATGGCTGAACCCGACGATGACATCGGGCGTCGACATGCTGGTCCCGGTGAGGTCGCTGGCATGGAACGCGAAGGTGTCCTTCGACCACGTGCCGAAGATCGTCTCGTGCGCCGCGCCGGTGCTGGTTGCAAGCGTCGGAGTCGTGGCATAGGTCGTGTTGGTGCCGCTGGCGGTCCCGTGGAGTGCAGCCTGATCGGCGACCAGCGACGCGAACTGGCTGGTGGTGATGTAGCTCTTGGGAAGGTCGCTTCCGAGCAGCGTCGAATATTGCGACACCAGCGACTGACCACCGTCACCCGAGATCGGGATGACCTTGTTGTTCTGATAGCTGGTGAACGTCGAATTGGTCATCTGCAGTGTCGTTGCGGCATTGTTGTCCGCGCTGACGCCCGTGCTGTTGATCACCGTCAGCCACGACGTCGTGTTCGCCGAAGTGCTCAGCGAGCCGACCACGTTGCCGCTGACCGTCGCGCCGTTGACGTGGGAAAGCAGGATGCCGTTCCACAGGCCGCCGATGACGACGTTGTTGGTCACCGTGACGTTCTGATAGGGCAGCGTGCCGACCTGGTCGGAAATGAACACGCCCTGGATCGGGTCGCCGCTGCCGGCATAGAAGACGTTGCCGGTGACAGTGATGTCATGGGCCGACGTGGTCGTGTTGGTGGTCCAGAACTGGATCGCGTCGGGGTGGTCGCCGCTCGCCGGGTGGAAATCGGTGAAGAAGTTGTTCGCGACCTTGATCTGGCTGTTGCCGCCGCTGTCGATCCCGTCAGAACGGATGTCGTGGAAGTAATTCCCGCTGACCGTCACGTTGGTGTTGTTGAGCAGCGTAAGACCAACGCGGGTGTGGGTGAATTCCGAGTTCGTGACCGTGACGTTGGTGCTCGAACGGATGAAGAAGGGCGACTGCGTATAGCCGGTCGAACCCGCGGCACCGGTAACGGTGACATGGTCGAACGTGATGTTCTTCGAATTCGCGACCTGGAAGGACGAGGAAGTCGTGACCGCATTGAGGTTGAGGTTCGAGAACGTGATGCCCGAATCACCCGATACGGTAAGTTTCGTGATGACTGCCTTGTTGGTCGGGTCTGCCGAAGCAATGGTTATCCCGGAGCCATAGTTCATATTCGAAATACTGACGCTCGAATATGTTCCGGCCTTGAGCAGAATAGTGTCGCCGGACTTGGCCGATTTGAGAGCCGAAGCCAGTTGGGTATTCGTCGCAACGGTGATCGTTGTCATGTTAATGCCTCGCGCCCCGTGAACGGGTTCTGGACGAACCCCCTGTGACGCTTGGATTTCCGCACCCTCGCTTTATAAATTTGTTCCGTTCATGCTTATCAGCGCATTAGGAATTAGTCTCCAATCCGGTTAGTAGACTGAAACGGATTGGCTTTTCCGCCAATTTAATCCGTATGCAAACGTATTCCTAAATTCAGGAATAACTCCAAAGTCACTCTTTCACCGCGGATTTCCGCCATTTTCCTCGCCCGAAGGACAGGGCCGCGCCGCATCAAGCGGCTTCGCGAATCACCCCGATTGCCGCAAATCGTGCGCAAACGCCTGGATCAGGCGAAAGGATCGCCCTTGACCGGCGAGAGGGATCGGTCCTGTCGGGCAAGAACAAGGCCCCACCATGCAAGACCGAGCCCCAGCCAGACGAGGCCCAGCACGAGCGCCGAACGGTTCATGCCCGCCAGTACGGCGAGCACGACGGCAATGCCCAAAAGCGGTGACGCGACATGGAGCGCGATATTGCGGCGCCCCGGATGGCGGGCGAAATGGACCAGCACGCAAACGTGCAGGAGGCTGAAACCGAACAGGGCGCCGAAATTCACGAAAGCGGCAAGCTGGTCGAGCGCATCGCGCAGCCACAGCGCAACCGCGAGCGAGATCGCGGTCGAAACCAGCATCGCCACATGCGGCGTGTTGTAACGGGGATGCAGCCGGGCAAAGGCCGCAGGCAATTGCCGGTCGCGCCCCATGGCATAGAGCACGCGGGCAACACCCACCTGCATCGGCAAGGCATTGGTGAACCCCACGAGCACGGCATAGAACCACGCGAGCAGGATCCGTGCCCATGGTCCGCCGAGCTGCCCGGTCATTTCATAGGCCGCCGCATCGATGCTGGTGAACCGCATCCCCTGCATCGCATTGCCCAGAATCCAGGCCACTGCCACAAACAGCACCGTCGCCACCAGCAGGACCAGCAGGATCGCCCGCCCGAGCGTGCGCCCGCTGCGGTCGGCGGTATCCTCGGCCAGAGTGGAAACCGCGTCGAACCCCAGGAATGACATCACGCAGATCGATGTCCCGGCCAGCACCGCCGACCAGTCGGGCGCCCCATGCATGAAAGGCGCAAGGCCGAGCCCCGCCGCGCCGTGCCGATGCACGCTGACCACGGCCGCCAGCGTCATCAGCCCGCCCATGACCAGAACCTGCACGACGACGCTGCCCGAAGAGACCGTCGCAGTCGAGCGCACCCCGAACCAGTTGACGCCGGTCGTGAACGCGCAGAGCAGCACGATCCACACTGCCCGATCGACACCGGGCATGAGCTGTCCCAGCGCCACCGCCATGACGAGATAGACGAATGCCGGGATCAGCAGATAGTCGAGCAGGATGACCCAGCCCGCGATGAAACCGGGCATGGGCCCCAGCACGTGGCGGGCAAAGCCGTAGACAGATCCCGCCGTCCTCACTTCGCGCACCATCACGGCATAGCTTGCCGCCGTGAACGCCATGCACAGCCCGCCCAAAAGGTAGGACAAGGCGATGAGCCCCCCGGACGCCTGCCAGACCAGCCCCAACGTCGAAAGCGGCGCGACCGGTGCGATATAGGCCAGGCCGTAGGCGACGAGGTCGTGCAGCCGAAGCTGTCGTTTCAGCCCGGCCTGCCCATCCCCCGTTCCCTCGTGCATGTCAGGCTCCGGCAAACCCGGTCAGGACATGGGCGACATTGGCGCCGATGTCGGCCACCGCATAGCCGCCTTCCATGACGAACAGCGTGCGACGCCCGAGCCCGGCCACGCGCCGCCCGATTTCGGCAAAATCAGGGCCGTGCAGCTTGAAATGGCTGATCGGGTCCTCGGCAAAGGTATCGACACCCAGCGAGACGACCACCATGTCGGGCGCAAAGGCCGCGATGTCGGCGAGCGCGGCATCGAGGGCGGAAAGATAGTCCGCGCCGCTGGTCCCCCAGGGCAACGGGAAATTGCGATTGGCGCCCAGCCCGTCGCCTTCGCCCCGTTCGTCGGCATGACCGAGGAAGAAGGGATATTCGACCGCCGGATCGCCGTGAAGCGACGCGAAGAACACGTCGCCCCGATCATAGAAAATCGACTGGGTCCCATTGCCGTGGTGGTAATCCACATCGAGGATCGCCACGCGTCCCGCACCGTTGTCGCGCAAGTATTGCGCCGCGATCGCCGCATTGTTGAGATAGCAGAAACCGCCCATGGCCCGCGCCCCGGCATGGTGCCCGGGCGGACGGCACAGGGCAAAGGCGCTGGCCGCCCCTTCGACGATCTGCCGCGCCCCGGTCAGGGCGCAAGCCGCGCTCGAGGTGATCGCCCGCCATGTCCCGGCGGTGATCGGGACGGCCGCGTCGATCGAATAGAACCCGAGCTTGCCGTCGATATGCTCCGGGGGAACGTCGCGCCGCAATCCGGTCGCAGGCCAGGCATAGGGCAAGGCATCGCCGGTCTCGCCCAATGCCTGCCACTCGTCCCAGGCGGTTTCGAGGAAAGCGAGGTAATCTTCGGCGTGAACCCGTGCCAGCGCCGCCCGGTCGAGCGGATCGGGCGCGACCACTGCGCCGAGCCCGGCAGCCTTGACCCGGTCGAGCACCTGTTCCGCACGCGCAGGCATTTCGAAACAGGGGACCAGCCGCCCGCGATAGAGTTCGGCGGCGCCGTGATGAAGGCGGTGATCCTCGCTGTAAATCGTCAGCATGGCGGTTTGCCCGTATTGCCTTTCCTGCCTTCGGGCGCATTCGATCAAGGCCCGACCCCGTGGCATCGGAACCTGCCGCCGCACCTGCGGCATTGCAAGAAGACCTCGGACCACGAACCGAACAAGGGCGGGGACGCCCGTCATGAAACTGCAAATGTCATGAAACGGCAAAGGATCGACCCTTTGGGAAAACGGCATCTCGCGACTGGGACTGCACAAAGGGGTTCAGGGCAGTACGCATGACCGGCAAGACCACCACATCGGCTTCACCCTCCCGCGACCAGATCGAAGCCATTCTGACGCTGGCACGCCAAGGCCGGATGGGAGACGCCCTGCCCCGTGCCCAGGCCCTGCTTGCGGCCCATCCTTCCGCCTTCGATGCCGCCCATCTCGTCGGCGTGCTTCAGGCGACGTCGGGGGCTTTCGCCCAGGCAGAAACGGCCTTTCGCCGAGCGGCGGACTTGCGTCCCGCCGATGCCGAGATCCACTTCATGCTCGGCGTCACTTTGCAGCAGCAAGGCAAGGCGGACGAGGCCGCCGCCGCTTTCCGCAGGGCCTCGAGCCTCAATCCGCAGCACGAGCTCGCCCTGCTTGCGCTGGGCACGACCTTGCAGGAAATCGGACGGACCGGCGAAGCGCTCGATGCGCTGGAGCGGCTCATCCGGCTCAATCCCGCCAGCCTCGACGCGCACAACAATCTGGGGGTTGCCCTCATTCAGGCCGGACAGCCGGACAAGGCCGCCGCCGCGCTCGAAACCGCGCTCCACCTGCGTCCGGATGCCCCCGACACCTTGTACAACCTTGTCGCCGCCTTGCTGTCGGCACGGCGGTTCGATGCGGCGCTCGTCCGGTCGGAGCAACTGTTGCGGATGGTCCCTCGCGATCCGCAAGCCCTGATGCAGCACGCACTGGTCCTGGTCGAAGCGGGACGCGGAGATGAGGCGCTTGCCCATTTGGACGCCATGCTGGCGCAATTGCCGCAAGGCGCGGCAGGAGCCCCCCTCCGTGCGGCCATCCTCGGCCATCGCGCGATTGCCCTGATGGCACTCGGCCGCCCCGAACAGGCACTCGACGTCTATGACGAGGCACTCCGCGCGGCGCCAGCCGATGCCGACATTCATGCCAACCGGGCGCTGGCACTGCTGGCGCTGCGTCGTCCCTACGACGCGCTTGTCTCGGCCCAGATGGCCGCGCGCCACAATTCCGCTGCGCCACAGGCGCACAATGTCCTGGGTCTCGCGCATCTGCGGCTCGGCGAATATGGGGCAGCGGCCACGGCCTTTGGGCAAGGGCTCGCCCTGCGCCCCGACGATCCCGACATGCTCAGCCATCTGGCAACCGCGCTCGCCGAACTCGAACGTCACGACGAAGCCGATCGCCTGTGGGCGCGCGCGTTGACGCTCGCCCCCAACCATGACGGCGCGCTGTTCGTGCAAGGAGCCAGCCTCGGCTCACGCGATCGCCATGCCGAAGCCGCGCGCCTGTTCGAGCGGGCGCTGGCCTTACGGCCCGAGCGCACGGCGGTGCGGGTCGAATGGATCCACGCCCTGTCCCATCTGTGCGACTGGCGCGCGGGCGAGGAATTCGCCCGTCTCACGACCGAAGAAGCCGAAGCGGCGGGCGAGCCGGTCCCATTCCATGCCCTGATCACGCTGGAGGATGACCCGGCCCGCCTGCGCCGCCGCGCCGAACGCTATGCGCAGACGCATTACGGCCATATCGTCCCGGTCGCGTTTCCGCCCGCCTCGGCAATCCCCGAAGGCCGTTTGAAAATCGGCTATTTCTCGGCCGATTTTCACGATCACGCGACCATGTTCCTGATGAGCGGCCTGTTCCGCGAACACGATCGCGAGCAGTTCGAAATCCATTGCTACAGCTTCGGCACCGTGCGCGAGGGAGCCTTGCGCGAAGCGCTGATCGGGCAAGTCGACCGCTTTCACGAGGTCGGCAACCGGACCGAAAGCGAAATCGCAGCCCTTGCCCGCGAACACGGTATTGCCGTTGCCGTCGATCTCAAGGGTCTGACCGGATTTGCCCGTTTCGGCCTGTTCGCCCATCGTGCAGCCCCCGTCCAGATCGGCTATCTCGGCTTTCCGGCAACGACCGGCGCCTCGTTCATCGACTATATCCTCGCCGACCCGGTGATCATTCCCGAGGAAGAGCGCGCGCATTACACCGAACAGGTCATCCGCCTGCCGCACAGCTATCAGGCCAACGACAATCGCCGCCCGATCGCCACCGATGCAGGCAGCCGCGCCGATTGGGGCCTGCCCGAGGGCGCATTCGTCTTCTGCTGCTTCAACAAGGGGTACAAGATCGCCCGCGACGACTTTGCCGGGTGGATGCGCATTCTTGCGGCCGTCGAGAACAGCGTTCTCTGGCTGATTTCACTCAGTCCGGAAACCGAACAGGCCCTGCGCAAGGCCGCGGCGGATGCAGGCGTCGACCCGGCACGGCTGATCTTTGCCCCGCGCGCGCCGCACGACGTGCATCTTGCCCGCCATGCTCATGCCGACCTCGGCCTCGATACCTTGCGCTACAATGCGCATACGACAGCAAGCGACGCGCTCTGGGCCGGGCTGCCGGTGGTGACGCGCGCCGGGCGCTGCTTTGCCGCGCGCGTGGGGGCCAGTCTCAACCATGCGGTGGGCCTCTCCGATCTCGTCACCCATGATGCCGCCGGGTTCGAAAGCCTGGCCATTGCACTGGCCCGCGATCCCGAACGACTGGCGGCCGTCCGCGCGCGTCTGGCCGACCGGGACAAGACGCCGCTGTTCGATACGGCAGGATTTACCCGCGCGATCGAGGCGGCTTATCGCGCCGCGTGGCAACGCCATGCCGACGGGCTTCCTCCCGCCGACATCGCCATTCCCGCGTTTCAGCGGTAACGGCCGAAAGTCTCGGCCCCGACGCCATCGAGACGCCGCGGGCGGCATTCGAGTTGCCCGTCGGCCAGAACGAGTTCGTTGAACGTCGGCGGCGTCGTCCGCAACCGCTGTGACAGGGTGCCCGCGCCGATCATGCGGATCGGTCCATGCGCCGTCTCGCGGACGAGGTCGAAGGCATCGTGCACATGCCCCGACAGCACCGCGAGCACTTGGCGCCGCGCGAGTTCAGCCAGCGCGCGTTCGCCGCCGCGCGTCAGCGCCTGTCCGCGCGTTCCGGCTTCGACCAGCGGGTGATGACAAGTGACGATCGCGGGCGTGTCCTTGGGCAAGGCATCGAGCGTCGCCAGCGTGCGGGCAAGCGCGGCGGCCCCGACGCAGCCCTTCGACCAGTTCAGCCGCCATTGCGCGCGTGCCGTCGTCGGCAGACGCACGAGCGCCAGTCCGGGCAAGTCGAGCTTTGCGCCAAGGCCCGCTTCGAGCGCGCGAAAGCGGCGATAGGGATCGACGAAACGCTCGACCGGATTGAAATAGGGCAAATCGTGATTGCCCGGATCGAGCGTAACCGGCACGCCGAGTTCACCGATCCATTGCGCGGCAGCGGCAAATTCGCGCGGACGGGCCCGCATGGTGAAATCGCCGGTGATGACGACGCCCTCGGGCCGTTCGGCACGGACAAGTCCCACCAGCCATTCCAGCGCGCGGCGGTCTTCCAGGCCGAAATGAAGGTCGCTGATGTGGAACAGGCGGATCATGCCGTTGCCATTCCCGTCCCGCGCCCATCCGTCAAGCCACCGGTTCCCCCCGTCATGCAGCCCATGCCGACCATGCCGCGCATGCCGTCCACCGATCCGGCATGGCGGTTCGTCCGCCAGTCGGCGCCGGTCATGCCCCGGTCGACCCCTTGCTGCGACGCCACCGCGCCGGGCGTAAGTCATGGTCATCCGGAAGCGAACGCACCCCCCGAATGCGTCGCGTCCGGGACCGGCAGGGCGCGAATGGAGGCGCGCCCTGCCGGTCGGCAACCACCCGTCTTTCAAGGAGAACACGCCATGCTTTCGCTGTGGATGTCCCATTCCGCCCTCGTCACCGGCGCGGCACTCGCGCTGTCGACGCCATTTGGCACCGCTCTTGCCGAAACGCCCGATCCCTTGCTCGAACAGCGCACCATGACCGTGCACTACGGCGATCTCGACCTTGCCACTGCATCGGGTCAGGCAAAGCTCGAAGCTCGCCTGCGCCGGGCCGCCGCGCGCGTCTGCGCCACCAACGAGGACATGCGTCCGCTCGTCGAACTACAGGCCGCGCGCGCCTGTTACGACGCAGCCATGGACCATGCGCACCAGACGCTGGCCTCGGCCCAGTCCCGTCGGACGCTGGCGCGCTGAACGCGCCTCAGCCTGCCGCGTGCAGGGTTGGCGACACCAGCGTGGGCGGCGCATCGCCGGTGGTTTCGGCCACTTCGCGACAATCGCGCCAGACCAGTTCGTTGGGCGCAAGCACGCGATCATCGTGCGCACGAATGGTGATCTGCGCAATCGGCATGCCGTCGCGATTGTCGCACAGCACCGGATTGCAGGGGATGCCCAGCGCCCACTTTTCGCCCCACTGGCGCAAGGCGAGCATCGCGGGCAGGAGATCGTGCCCCTTTTCGGTCAGGCGATATTCGATCCGGCGGCGGTCATCGGAGCAATGCTCGCGCTTGAGAATGCCCGATTCGACCAGTCGGGACAGGCGGTTGGACAGGATATTGCGCGCAATGCCGAGCTGATCGAGGAAGTCCTCGAAATGGCGGACGCCGTTGAAAGCCGCACGCAGGATCATGAACGACCAGCGTTCACCCATGACTTCGAGCGCGAGCGGCAACCCGCAACCCGCAAGGTACGACAGTGGTTCACGCAAATTACTCATGGTCGATCAGCATAGCCTATCGCGGTACGGAATATAAGGTCCGTTGAGGCAAGCGCCGGATCGACCATTCCCCCGCTCGATCACCGCTGCCTTTCGGGAAGAGCGCCTGCGCGTCGGGTGCCGTGGCGTCAAGTCCGAACGGCATCCCTTGTTGCCCTCATCCTTTCGGTCAACACAGTTGTAAGTTGCAACGGACAACTTATATTGCCATGCAGCAAATCTCCCCTCGCACGGGCCGCATCAACGCCGGTTCGAAAGGGGGGAAGCGATCCAACTTGGGAGAGTACCACAGACATGACCTTGCTCCGTCCTGCCGCCCTGGCCCTGACTACCGCAACTCTCGCCATGGGCGCCGCACCGGTGCATGCCCAGAGCGGCGGATATTATGCCGTGACGCTGGCAACTCCGCTCACCGCACCCAAGGACGTCATTCTGGGCGACACCTTGTGGCATTGCGCGGGAACGAGCTGTTCGGCGGGACAGGATCCGTCGCGTCCGGCGATCGTGTGCGCACGCCTGTCCCGCGCGGTCGGCGCGATCAGCCGCTTTGCGACGCCCGCCGGGGATCTTCCCGCCGACGACCTCGCCAAGTGCAACGGCAACCGCAAGTAAACCAGGAAATTCCCTCAAACCCACGACGTTCCCTTGCGCGCCCGCCACCTTCCCGAACGGGCGCGTTATTCCAGCGCGTTCCCTCACGCACCCTGCGAACGACGCTGACGACTGGCCCCGGGCGCCCCCTCTCTCGCCCGGGGCCATTTTCGCCAAACCATGCGGCGGTTTACCCATGACGCCCGGCCTCGGGCAGAGTATGGCAGGAACCATGATCCCCCGCCCCGTGCGCAGCCCTTCTGATTATGTCAGACTTGCCCTGACGCTGCTTTGCGGCGCTCTTGCGCTGCCGTCTCCGGCACCCGCGCAACCGGGTGCGCCTCCATCAGGGTCAGCGGTACCGCAGGACGAAGTCCGCTGCGCCGCCGCATTCGCACTCGCCGCAACTGCGCAGGCACAGGGCGATCCCGTCGCCCGGACCCTGCCTCCGCTCGGGATTCGCGGAAAACGCTATTTCGTCGCGGTGGCCGAACGCATGGCGGCACGCGGGGGCCTTTCGACCGAGGCGGTCGGCGCCCGGATGAGCGCGGCCGCGCAAGGGCTGAGCGCGCCGGGGGCTGCAACCGCAGCGGCGCGATCCTGCCTGTCGCGGCTCGACGCGGAAGTTCCGCCGCGTCCCAAACCCGACACGGCCACCTGTTCGGCCCTGCTCGACGTCTATGCCGACGTGATCGCGGCACGCGGCGGCGGCGAACCTGGTCCGACACTGCGTCTGGAAGCCCATCGCCTTGCCGAAACCCTGCGCGAGGAAGCCAAGGCCCGGGGCAAGAGCCCGGCCGATAGCGAAACCGCCCTTGCCGCCGCCCGCCAGCATGTCCGCACCGCGCTCTTACGCAACACCGGCGAGATCGACGCCGACACCCTTGCCGCGTGCAGACATTGAAGTGGTACGGGCATTGAAGCGGTCGGCTGCTTGCCCCAGATTGGCGGAACGAGGCGGCCCTACCGAGGAGATCCCCAGCATGACCGACAAGATGACGCTCACCGAAGCCGAATGGCGCGAGCGGCTCACGCCCGAACAGTACCATATTCTGCGCGAGGCGGGCACCGAGCGCGCGTTTACCGGCAAGTACGACCGCAACAAGGCGGCGGGCGACTATTTCTGCGCCGGATGCGGGGCTCCGCTGTTCGAATCCGACAGCAAGTTCGACAGCGGTTGCGGCTGGCCGAGCTTTACCGCCCCGGCCGATCCCGCCGCTCTCGATGAACGCACCGACACCTCGCACGGCATGATCCGGACCGAAGTGCGTTGCGCCCGCTGTGACGGACATCTCGGCCATGTCTTTCCCGACGGCCCGGCCCCGACCGGCCTTCGCTATTGCATGAACAGCGCCGCGCTCGATTTCACGCCCAAGGATTGACCTTTTCGAGGGGTTCGGGACCGAAAAAATCCGGTCCTGAACCTTTTGCACCGATCCGCCCGGCTTGGTGATTAACCCTGCGTTACACTTCGCCTATGCAGGGGGAAGCGGGACATGCCCGACGCGCAAGGGGACCGGCGCGCAAGGATCATGGCGCCCATTTGCCGACACGATGTTTTTTCAAGGGAACTGAACAGATCCAATGGCCAGAAGGGACACGCCCCGCCGCCGCGACTCCGGGGATGACACGCCCCGCGGAGGCTCTTTTCTCGGTCGACTGTTCAGGGGGCTGGCGATCTGGACGCTTGCCGTCGTGCTCTTGGCCGGGATCGGCCTTGCCGCGGCGGTCGCGATCACCGCACGTTCGCTGCCGAGCTATGAACGGCTGAAATCCAGCCAGGCCGGGCAGATGATCGTCGTGCGCGCCGCCGATGGATCGGAAATCGTCACGCTCGGGCCCAGCTACGGCAAGTGGATCCCGATCCAGCGCATGCCCAGGGTCATGCAGGACGCGATGATCTCGGTCGAGGACCGCCGTTTCCGCGAACACTGGGGCGTCGATCCGATCGGGATCGTGCGTTCGGTCTATGTCCGCGTGGAAAAGGGCCGCTGGCGTCAGGGTGGCTCGACCATCACCCAGCAGCTTGCGCGCAACATCTTCCTCAATTCCAACCGCACTTTCGACCGCAAGATCCGCGAAGCCGTGCTGGCGCTCGCGCTCGAGACCAAGTTCAGCAAGGACCAGATCCTCGAGCTCTATCTCAACAAGGTCTATTTTGGCGGCGGCGCCTATGGCGTGGATTCGGCCGCCCGCAAGTTCTTCGGCCATTCGGGCGAACAGCTCAGCCTCGGCGAAGCGTCCATCATCGCGGGGCTCGTGAAAGCGCCCTCGCACTATTCGCCGACCGCCGATGCCAAGGCCGCGGTCGAGCGCGCGCAAGTCGTGCTCGAAACCATGCAGGACGCAGGGGCGATCACCCCCGCGCAGGCCTCGAACGCGGATCTCAAGAACATCAAGCTGGCCGAGGAAGCGGGCCAGAACTCGGCGCGCTATTTCACCGACTGGGTCCTGCCCCAGCTCGATCAGGTCCTGCCCGACAACGACCAGCCGATCGAAGTATGGACGACGCTCGACCCGGCGGCGCAACACGCCGCGACCGAGGCGATCCAGGGGAACGTGCCCAACGGCGCACAAGGCGCGCTCGTCAGCGTCGATCGCGACGGAGCGGTGCTCGCCATGGTCGGGGGCACCGATTACGTCACCTCGAACTACAACCGCGCCACCAATGCCGTGCGCCAGCCGGGTTCGGCGTGGAAGCTGTTCGTCTATTTGACCGCGCTCGAAGCGGGCTACAAGCCCGATGACAAGGTGGTCGACGAACCGGTGACCATCAACGGGTGGAGCCCGCGCAATTCGGGCGGCAAATATGCCGGGCAGATCGACGTGCGCACCGCCTTTGCCTATTCGAAGAACACTGTCGCCGCGCAGCTGGGCAACGAAGTCGGGTTCGGCGCGGTTGCCAACATGGCGCGCCGGTTCGGCATCACCACGCCGATCAACACCATGCCCTCGATGGTTCTGGGCAGCAGCGAAGTGCGCATGATCGACATGGTCCGCGCCTTTGCCGAAGTGCAGGCCAAGGGCACTTCGGTCACGCCCTACGGCATCCGCAAGGTAACGACGACCGACGGGGAAGTGCTTTACAGCCACCGCGACGAAACGCCCCAGCAGCTCGTCCCCGACTATGTCGCGGCCGGGATCACCGACCTGTTGCAGACGGCGGTATCGATCGGCACCGGCCGCGCCGCCCAGATCGGCCGCCCGGTCGCGGGCAAGACCGGGACCACCAGCTCGAACAAGGACGGCTGGTTCCTCGGCTTTTCGAGCGGGATCACCACCGGTGTGTGGATGGGCCGCGACGATGCCAAGCCCGTGCCCGGATTGCAGGGCGGGACAGCCCCGGCGCGCGCCTTTGCCGCCTATATGCGCTCGGCGACCGCCAAGCGTCCGCCCGAGAAGTTCCAGACCGAGCTGAAGCTGCCGCAATACCAGATCGAACCCGACGACGAGGTGCTGCAGAACAACCCGGACAACTACTTCTACGTCGATCCCAACGGGAACATCGTCAATCATCAGGGGCAGCCGACCGACGCGGCGCAAGGGACCGACGGCACCACCCGTGCGGCCCCGACGCAGGGACGCGACGACACCGTCCCCGTTCCCGACGATCAGGGCGCGGCCGCGAGCGACGATTTCCTCGACCGCGCCACCGGACGGCAGGGCAGCGCCACGGCAGCTGCCCGCCGCACCCCGTCGACGACACCGCACGCGACGGCAACGCCCCGCGCGTCGGCGCGAACCGGGACCACGTCCGCCAATACCTATTGATCCGGACAGTCGATCCGGATCCGGGACAAAAAAAGGGGCGGCCCCATGACGGGACCGCCCCTTTCTCTTTGCGTGCCGCAGGACCGGTCCGGAAGACCGGTCCCGGTTCCGATCAGCGCAGGCGGATCGGGAAATAGAACGGCGGCTGACCGCGACGCTGGATGCGCAGCAGGATCGCCTCGCGGTGTTCGGCCTTGGCCTGCTTGACCACGGTGTCGAGTTCGGCGCGGGTCGTCACCGGCTTGTAGTTGGCCGAGAGGATGATGTCGCCCCGCTGAAGCCCCTTGGCCGCAGCGTCGCTCGAATCGTCGACTTCGGTGATGACGACGCCATGGACGTCCTCGCTCATGCCCAACTGACGCGCAATCTGCGGCGTCACCGGGATCACCGCGACACCCAGCGCCTGCTGGATGATCGGCGCAGCCTTCTCGCTCTTGCCGTTGCCGAGGCCGTCGTCGTCCTGGCCCTGATCGGGATCGAAGCTCTGCTTGGCGAGTTCTTCCTCGCTCGGCCGCTTGCCCACTACCGCGTTGACGGTGACGTGCTGGCCGTTGCGGATAAGCTCGATCGGGATGCGCTTGCCCGGCTGGGTGTTGGCGACGATGTAGGACAGCGTCTGTTCGGGGGTCACGTCCTTGCCGTCGACGCGCACGACGACGTCACCGGCCTGCATGCCCGCCTTGGCCGCGCCCTGTGCAGGTTCGACCGCCTGAACGAATTCGCCGGTCCGCTTGGGCAGGCCAAGCGAGGCGGCAAGGTCGTCGGACAGCGGCTGGATGCGGATGCCGAGGTATCCGCGCTCGATCGCCTGCCCCTTCATCAGCTTTTCGACGATGGGGGCCGCGGTTTCGGCGGGGATGGCAAAGCCGATGCCGACGCTGCCGCCGGTCGGCGAGAAGATCGCGTTGTTGATGCCGATGACGTTGCCGCGCATGTCGAACATCGGACCGCCCGAATTGCCGCGGTTGATCGAGGCGTCGGTCTGCAGATAGCGGTCATAGGCCGAGCCCGAACCGGTGTTGCGATAGACTGCCGAGATGATCCCCTGCGTCACCGTTCCGCCAAGGCCGAAGGGATTGCCGATGGCAATGACCCAGTCCCCCACGCGCGCATGACGCGAATCGCCGAACTTCACGAACGGGAACGGCTTGGGCGCGTTGATCTTGAGCACAGCCAGATCCGAGGCCGCATCCTTGCCGATGAGCTTGGCCGGATAATCGGTGCCGTCGGTCATGGTGACGGTGATCGATTCGACTTCGCCCTGGCCTTCGGCGGTGATCACGTGGTTGTTGGTGACGATGTAGCCGTCGGCCGAGATGATGAAGCCCGACCCCAGCGACTGGGCTTCGCGGGTCTGCGAACCGCCGCCCTGACCGCCGCCGAACAGATCGCCGAACGGCGTCCCGGCAAAGGGATTGTTGGCCTGGACCTTCACGCGCTGGCGCGTCGAGATGTTGACCACCGCGGGCTGCAATTGCTGGGTCAGGTCGGCAAAGCTCGGCGGGGCGCCGCGCGGGGCCATCGCCTGCATCTGGGCACTGTCGTTCTGCGCGACCTGGGCTCCGGCCGGGAAGCCGGTCACCAGCGTCAATGCGCTACCGGCGAGGAGCAGCGCCGAAGTAACTCCGTAAGCGTATCGCACGTGGCCTAGTCCTCTTTTTCCTTACTCCGGCACTGCGCAACCATGCGGCTGCGCAACACCTTCACACTGTGGCATTCCCTCATTCGCCTGAATGAGGTTTGAATGACGAATCCCCCCGGAATTGCCGTAAATAGGCACTGTCGGGGGACAACACGATGGCAGTGCGACTGCCCTTTTGCGCAAAGGTCGTGTCATAGCTCTGCATGGCGCGATAGAAATCATAGAATTGCGGGTCCTTGCCGAAGCTCTCCGCATAAGTGCGTGCAGCAAGGGCCTGCGCATCGGCGCGGATGGTTTCAGCGTCCTTGTGCGCCTGCGCCGCGATCGCTGCTGCATCAGCCTCGCGCGAGGCGCTCATGCGGGCATAGACCGCTTCGAGCGCGGCCCCCTCGGGCATGGCGAGACGGCGCAACCGTACGTCTGCAACCGCAAGGCCATAGACCCGCGCCTCGCGATCGAAGGCCGCGCGCAAGGGGGCGAGCCCCTCGCCCCGGGCCAGCGCCATCGCCCCGGCAAAACTACGCCGCCCGACTTCGCGCTGCACCACCGAGGCCAGCACCGGACGCAACAGTTCGGGCACATGGTCGGCACTGCCCAGAGCCAGATAGAGCCGCGCCGGATCAACGACCCGCACGGCAGCATAGGCATCGACCACCAAGGGCTGTCCATCAGAGGTCGTGACCGAAGCCGCGTCGAGCGGGACCGCCATCTGGCGCCGTTCGACCCAGACGACCTGTTCCAGCACCGGCCAGCGCATGGCAAGGCCCGCGCCCTGATCGCCCCAGCCGTTGAGCACGCGCACCGGGCGCCCCATGCGCAGGACCAGCGCCTCGCGGTTCTGCGGAACCGGGACCATCACCAGAAGGAACAGCACGACCGCCACCACTCCGGCGATCAGGAACCCAAGCCCGGGCGGAAGCGAACGGATGCGACGGCGAGGATGCACGCTCGTCATCTCAGCGCCCCTCACCCGTTGCACCCGGACGCGGCTGCGGCGGTTGCGGCGGGGCCAGCGGCAAAGGCGGAAGCACAACCGGCCCGGCCGCCCCTTGCGAGCCGAGAATGACCTTGTCCGACTGACCGAGCACGCGCTCCATCGTCTCGTAATACATGCGTCGCCGGGTCACTTCGGGTGCCAGCCGATATTCGGCATAGACCTTGTCGAAAGCATCGGCCTCGCCCTGGGCATGGGCTGCCATCTGGCTGGCCCAGCTGCGTGCCTGGGCGATCTCGGTATCGGCCTGCTGGCGCGCAGTAGTGACATCGCGCCAGGCGTCCGCGACGCGGGCGGGCGGCTGGGCATGGCGCAAGTCGATCCCGTCGACGCCGATGCCCGTGCCATAGCTGTCGAGCAGGCCCTGGAGGCGGCGGGCCGCTTCCTGCGTCAGGTCGCCATGCGCACTGCCCATGGCCTGCGCGAAATCGAGACCGGCAAGCGTGCTGCGCATCGCGGTATCGGCGGCAAGGCGCAAGGTCTGGGCGGGGTCGTCGACTTGCCCCACGAACCGGCGCAGATCGCGGACGCGCCAGCGCACGTCATAACCGACATCGACAAGCGCGGCGTCGCGCGTGAGCATGACCTGCTCGCCTTCGCCCTCGGGCATGGCCATGTGGCGCACGGCCCCGACATCCTCCACCCGGACGGTCTCGATCGGCCAGGGCCATGTCACCCCGAGCCCGGGCGCCAGCGTGCGCCCGTCGGCTCCGAAAGTCGCCACGATCCCCTGTTCCCGGGCCCCGATCGGATGCAGCGAGGTTCCGCCCAGCCAGACCAGTGCCAGCGCAGCCAGCCCCCAGGGCGTCCACGACGTTCCAACCGGCGGCTTCCAGCGGCGACGCGGCCTGCCGCGCCCGTTCTGAACCAGTCGCCGCAGCAATTCCTGACGATCGATCCGGGGTGAATGTCCGGCGGCGCGCCACGGGTTGTCGGGGGTATCCTCGCTCCCCGTACGACCGCCGGCCTTCTTGCCGGGGCTCTCGCCGGGTTCATTCTTGCCCAATGCGTCAGGCGCAACCGGAGAAGGCGGGGAAGCCGGGCCGCTCTCGCTCCCCCCCTCGTGCCCATGTCGCGGGCTGTGCCGTTTGGTCGCATCGAGACCGGCTTGGGCCTCGTCCCCGCCAGGACCGTTCATGGCGATGGTTATAGGAGGGGATTGCCAGAAAAACAGGTCTCCTTCCCAAAATTCCTTGCTAGGGCGGACGCACTCACCGGGCGCGACCACAACCGCCGTCCCGGCTCACGACGGAAAACAGCAAAGCGGACATGCGAAATGAGTGAAGGTGAAGCGCTGAAAACGGCGCTGCGGGACGTGGCAGGCGAACGGGTTCAGGCCGTGCGCGTCAGCGGTACGGCGGCGACCGCCGTGGTCGATGCCGAAGGGCTCGACGATGCCGGGCGATCGGGCCTCGAAACGCAATTGCGCGAAGCGGCAGCGCGCCTCGGCTTTGCCGACTTGCGCGTGGCGATGACGGCGGCACGGCGGCGGCGGCGGATCATCGCGGTCGGATCGGGCAAGGGCGGCGTCGGCAAGTCGACGCTTTCGGCCAATCTCGCGGTGGCGCTGGCCCGGCTCGGACGCCCGACCGGCCTTGTCGATGCCGACATCTACGGCCCTTCGCAGCCGCGCCTGCTTGCCACCGAAGACCAGCGCCCGGAATCGCGCGGGAACAAGCTGGTGCCGGTGCCCTCGCGCTTTGGCGTGCCGATGCTCTCGATGGGCCATCTCGTGCGCCCCGGCCAGCCGATCGCATGGCGCGGGCCGATGGCGGTCAGCGCGCTGGGCCAGTTGATCGACGCCGAATGGGGCCCGATCGACACCATCGTCGTCGACCTGCCGCCCGGCACCGGTGACGTGCAATTGACCATGTTGCAAAAGTACAAGCCCGCAGGCGCGGTGATCGTGTCCACGCCCCAGGATCTGGCCCTGATCGACGCCGAGCGCGCGATCGGCCTGTTCCGCCAGGGTGAAGTGCCGCTTATCGGCATGGTCGAGAACATGGCGGGCTATCTGTGTCCCCATTGCGGACAGGAAAGCGAACCGTTCGGCCATGGCGGCGCCGAGGAAGCCGCGCGCGAGATCGACCTGCCGTTCCTGGGGCGCATTCCGCTCGCCCTCGCCATTCGCCGCGACAGCGACGCGGGTCAGCCGCCCGCCGCCGGGGAAGGCCCGATCGCCGAAGCCTATCTCAAGATCGCGCGCGCGGTCGGCGACTGGCTCGACCGCAACGACTGATCCCCGGCTGCAATGACCTGGCGCCCATCACGCTTGCTCCCCTCCCGGCTTTCGCTCGACCGGCGATCGCTGCTGATCGGTGCGGGTGTGACGGGCAGCCTCGTCATCGGCATGCTCGCCCTGCCCCGCCGTTTCCGCGCTCCGCTCGAAGCGGGCGAAGGCGAACATGTCATCGAAGGCTTCCTCCGCCTTGCCCGCGACGGCACGATCAGCGTCGCCGTGCCCGCGACCGAAATGGGACAGGGCATCGACACTCTCGTCGCGCAGATCGTCGCGGTCGAGCTGGGCGCCGACTGGCGCAAGGTCGGTGTCGAGCCTGCCCCGGTCAGCCCGTTCTATGCCGATCGGGTGATCGCAGCGGAATGGGCCGAAATGTGGCTGCCCGGACCGGTCGCGGACTTGCCGCTCCTTGGCGACGGGCTGGCGCAGGCACTCGCCGGGGAACCGGGCGATGCGCTGGTCCGGCTCGAAGCCGACCGCGAACCGGTCATGCTGACGGCGGCAGGAACGACTCTCGCCGCATTCGAACCCCGCCTGCGCGCGGCCGCGGCAGCCTTGCGCCATGTGCTCTGCGCAGCGGCAGCGGCGGAAGCGGGCCTTGACCTTGCCGCTTGCGACACCCGCGCCCATGCCGTCGTCTGCGGCAAGAAGAGCTGGCCGTTTGCGGCCCTGATCGATCGCGCCCTTGCCCTGTCGCTGCCCGAAACGCCCGCCTTGCGCCCGGTTCCCGCGTGCGAGGATGCAACCGCCTCGACCGGCCGCACGGCAGCCCCGGCCTTTCCCCGGCTCGACCTTCCCGCCAAAGTCGACGGCAGCCTCGTCTTTGCCGGGGACGTGCGCCTGCCCGACATGGTTCATGCCGCGATCGCCCACGGCCCGCAGGGGCATTGCCGCCTCGCAAGCCATGACGAAGCAGCCGCCAGGGGTATTCCCGGCCTGATCGGGATTGTCGCCACCGACCGCTGGCTCGCCGCCGTCGCCCGCACATGGCATGCCGCCGACAAGGCGGTGAAAGCCATGGACCCGCGCTTTCGCGTCGACCGCGACGAGAACGGCCGCGTCGTCGAAAGCCTTGCCAACGAAGCCGCGCTCGAAACCGCGATGACGCGGGGCCATGCCACCCGGATCGCGGCGGAAGGCAATCCCGACGCCTTGCTCGCGCATCCCTCGATCGGCGCGCGCTACGACATCGAACCGGCTCTTCATGCGCCGCTCGAAACCGCCAGCGCCACCGCGCGCCTGCAACACGGGACGCTCGACCTGTGGATCGCGACGCAGGCCCCCGAGGCCGCAGCACGGGCCGCAGCGCGCGGGGCGGGGCTGTCGCGCAGTGCCGTGACCGTCTATCCCATGCCCGCCGGGGGCAGTTTCGATGCCCGGCTCGATGTCCGCATGGCCGAGGAAGTCGCCGTGATCGCCAGGACGGTCGGCCGTCCGGTGCAACTGACATGGTCGCGCTGGCAGGAAACGCTGGCAGGCTATCCCCGCACTCCGGTCAGCGCGATGCTGGCCGCAGCGTTCGATCCTGCCCGGCAACGCCTGCTCGGCTGGCGAGCCCGGCTTGCCCTTCCCGCCAGTGCAGTCGAGCAGGGCGCGCGCCTGTTCGATGACGCCGACAGCAAACGGGCACAGGACCACGCCGAAGGCCATGCCGATCCGCTCTCCTGTGCCGGGGCCATGCCGGTCTATGCCATTCCCGAACGCGCGGTCGATCACCTGCCGACCCGGATCAGCCTGCCCACCGGGCGCCTGCGCGGTGGGGCCCACGGCTACACGGCCTTCTTCACCGAAAGCTTCCTCGACGAATGCGCCCATGCGCTCGGCATGGAACCGATGTCGTTCCGCATCGGCATGCTCGGCGATGCCCCGCGTCTGGTCGCCTGTCTTCAGGGGGCCGCGCGGCTTGCCATGTGGGGCGGGGGCGGCAACGGTTCGGGACAGGGCATCGCCTGCCACACCATGGCGCTTGCCGCGCCCGAAGGCCGTCGCGAAGGCCATATCGCGGTCGTGGCGACCGCGCGCGCGGATGCAGGCACCATCCGCGTCGAAAGCCTGAGCGCGTTCTGCGACATCGGCCGGGTCATCAATCACGACATCGCCCGCCAACAGATCGAAGGCGGCCTGATGTTCGGGCTTGCCCATGCTCTGGGCGGCAGCACCACGTGGAGCGCGGGCCGTCCGCTCGCCGGGCGCCTTGCCGGACTTGGCCTGCCCCTGCTGGCCGATTGCCCGAAAGTGGATGTTGCCTTTGCCCAGAGCGAGGCCGAACCCTTCGATCCCGGCGACCTCGGGATGGTGGCGGCGGCACCGGCAATCGCCAATGCGCTGTTTTCCGCGACCGGCGTCCGGTTTCGCCACCTGCCGCTCACCTCGCCAGGCCCCGTTCCGCTTTCCGAAAGATGACGATGCCGCCCTCTTCCGTTTCCCCGCACTTTTCCAAGGACCATCCCACAATCGCCACCGGCAAGGTCGGGGTCCTGCTGCTCAATCTGGGCACGCCCGACGCGCCGGAACCGGGAGCGGTGCGGCGCTATCTCGGCGAATTCCTGTCCGACCGTCGCGTGGTCGAGATCCCGCCGCTGCTGTGGCAGCCGATCCTGCGCGGCATCATTCTCAACACCCGCCCCAAAAAGTCCGCCCACGCCTATGCGCAAGTGTGGACCGACGAGGGGTCCCCGCTTGCCTCCATCACCGTGGCGCAGGCGCGCGACCTGCAGGCCCGGCTGGGCGAGGCCGCGATCGTGCGACACGCCATGCGCTATCAGAGCCCGGCGGTTGCGAGCGAACTCGACGCCCTTGTCGAGGCGGGATGCGAACGCATTCTCGTCGCCCCGCTCTATCCGCAGTATTCGGGCGCCACGACGGCCAGTTCGCTCGACGCGCTGTCGCGCTGGGTACTCGAACGGCGGCGCCTGCCTGCGCTGCGCACCTTGCCGCCCTATCACGACGATCCGGCCTATATCGGTGCGCTCCATCGCGACCTGTCGCGACAGATCGCCGCGCTCGATTTCACGCCCGAACTTCTGATGCTGTCCTATCACGGCATGCCCGAGCGCACCCTGCACCAGGGCGATCCCTATCACTGCCACTGCCGCAAGACCTCGCGCCTCCTCTCCGAAACCTTTGCGCAGAGCCATCCGCACTTGCGCCTGGTGACGACGTTCCAGTCGCGCTTTGGCCGCGCCAAGTGGCTCGAACCCGCGACCGACGCCACGCTGCTCGACGAAGCGCGGGCCGGAACGCGCAAGGTCGTCATCGCCGCGCCCGGTTTCTCGGCGGATTGTCTCGAAACGCTCGAAGAACTGGCGATTCGCGCCCGCGAGGATTTCCTTGCCGCAGGCGGCAGCCATTTCGCCGCGCTGTCCTGCCTCAATGCCGGTGACGAAGGCATGGCCATGCTCGAAACGCTGGTACGCCGCGAACTGGCCGGCTGGATCTGAGCCCCTCGCGGGACTTCCCGATTCGATCCGATGCGTTTCACGCCCGATCAGGTCGCTGGCCGTCACCGGCACACGTAGGTGCCTTTCGGCGGCGGCGCGCACATGTGCCTGGGGCTGCATTTTGCAATGATGGTGATGAAAGTGCTGTTGCATCACGTGGTTGCGCGCTATCGCCTCGAACCGTTGCCCGGTCCCACCCATGACTGGCAACCGTGGCCGATTGCCCGCCCCCGTGACGGACTTCGGCTTGAAATGCGGCGAATCTGTTGACGATTGGCGCTTTGCCGCGTATGGGCGCCGCTTTCCTGCGGGCATGCCCGCCTGTCCTGACGCGCCCGGTTGCTGATGCTGCCGATCGCGGCTGGGGCATGAACCGGATCAACAGGCAGAAACCGAGATTGTTCGGACCGCGCCGAGCGGCCCGCCAGAGGACGAGAAGCGAAGACAGACATGGCCAACACGCCGCAAGCCCGCAAGCGCATCCGCCGCAACGAACGCCGCGCCGAAATCAACGGTGCACGCCTTTCGCGCATCCGCACTTTCGTGAAGAAGGTGGAAACCGCCATCGCCGGTGGTGACAAGACGATCGCATCCGACGCGCTCAAGGCGGCGCAGCCTGAACTGGCTCGTGGCGTTGCCCGTGGCGTGCTTCACAAGAACACTGCCGCGCGCAAGCTGTCGCGCCTGACCAAGCGCGTCGCTGCGCTCTAATTCAGGGTATTTTTACCATCATTCCCGAGTAGTCCCTGTAGACGCACTCAGTGCGTCTACGCGGTTTACAGGACAAAGAGGCTGGCGTGTCGCACGCCGGCCTTTTTTTCGCTCGGCCGATGTCACACTTGTCACAACTCCCCGTTCGGAAAAGTCTCGGTTTTATCGCGATTCGCTGGGGTCATTTTTGCAATATCGTTCAATTTCAATGATTTGAATGATTTCTGCGCCCCTCGATGAGTCAAGCCGGTTTATTTCAATTTCTTTTCGCTCCCCTGCTTGCGAATCCCGTGCGGTCGCCAATAAACAGGGGCAACGGAACACGGCGGGCAGCGCCGCTTCGGCGGAATGGCACCGTGCGGGGATCACACACATTCGCGGCGAATTCATATGAGCCGCAGTTTTGGCATTGGCCGCAAATTGGCCGGTGGCGCTTTCGCGTCGCCGGACAGGGAACAACTGCGCTCGCGTCCGGGGGGCGTTGACGTGAGCGTATCGGAAGGCGGGATCTGAAGACGTGAAGATCGACGAATACATGCAAGGCGGTTCGGGCGGACGCGGCCAATCCCGCGGAACCAGCGAACCCACGCCTTCGCGCAAGGGACGCGAAAGCGCCGCGCGCGATGGCGGGGCCGGTGAAGACCAGGACGCTCTGGATCTGGCCGCCGACTGGGCCGACATCAGCCAGGGCCTCAAGAAGGACCTCGGCTCGCAACTCCACAGCCAGTGGATCAAGCCGATTCAGGTCGGCAGCTTCTGCAAGGAAACGGGCACCCTCGACCTGTTCCTGCCCACCGAATTCTCGGCCAACTGGGTCGCCGACCGCTTTTCCGACCGCCTCTCGCTGGCGTGGAAGATCGCCCGTTCGGAAGTCCGTCAGGTCCGCATCGGCGTCCACCCGCGTCGCCGTGCCATGCCCGACTTGCGCATGCCCGGTGATTCGGCTCCGGCACCGCGCGCGGCAGCACCCGCACCTGCGCCGCTGCCGGTCGATCCGCTGACGGTCGCGACCGCGCACAACGGGCTCGACCCGTCGCTGACGTTTGCCGAATTCGTGACCGGTTCGGGCAACGTGCTCGCCGTCAACGCGGCCCAGCGCATGGCTGCCCTTGAAACGCCGCAGTTCTCGCCGCTCTACCTCAAGGCCTCAACCGGCCAGGGCAAGACGCACCTGCTGCATGCGATCGGCCATGCCTATGCCGCCGCCAAGCCCGGCGCGCGCATCTTCTACTGCTCGGCTGAACGCTTCATGATCGAATTCGTGCAGGCCATGCGCCAGCACGAGATGATCGAGTTCAAGGCGCGCCTGCGCAGCTTTGACCTGCTGCTGGTCGACGACATCCAGTTCATCATCGGCAAGGCCAGCACGCAGGAAGAATTCCTGCACACGATCGACGCGCTGCTGAGCGCGGGCAAGCGTTTGGTGGTTGCGGCCGACCGCGCGCCCCAGGCGCTCGACGGGGTCGAACAGCGCCTGCTGTCGCGCCTGTCGATGGGCCTCGTCGCCGACATCCAGCCTGCCGACATCGAACTGCGTCGCAAGATTCTTCAGCATCGCCTCTCGCGCTTTGCCGCAACGGCCGTGCCCGACGACGTGATCGAGTTCCTCGCCCGGACCATCAACCGCAACGTGCGCGAGCTGGTCGGCGGTCTCAACAAGCTGATCGCCTATGCCCAGCTGACCGGCCAGCCGGTCTCGCTGCAGCTGGCCGAAGAACAGCTCACCGACATTCTCAACGCGAATCGCCGTCGCATCACCATCGATGAGATCCAGCGTGCGGTGTGCCAGTTCTATCGCGTCGACCGCACCGAAATGGCGTCCAAGCGCCGCGCCCGCGCCGTCGTGCGCCCGCGTCAGGTGGCGATGTACCTGGCCAAGGTGCTGACCCCGCGCTCCTACCCCGAAATCGGGCGCAAGTTCGGCGGCCGCGATCACTCCACCGTGATCCATGCCGTTCGCCTGATCGAGGAACTGCGCACGCGCGATGCCGACATGGACGGCGACGTCCGCACGCTGCTGCGCCAGCTCGAAGACTGAGCTCCGCAGACTGCCCAAAGGCAGACCGGCGAAAGAGACAGACGGGGGAGATGCAGGGGGTTTCCTCTCGCATTTCCCCCGTTTCTTTCTATCTAGCGGACATGACTCCCGACCGCCTCGACCGTTTCGCCCGCCATATCGTGCTTCCCGAAGTCGGCGGCGCGGGGCAGGCCCGACTGACGCAAGCCCACGTCGTCCTCGTGGGCATGGGCGGCATCGGCAATCCGGCTTTGCAATATCTTGCCGGGGCCGGAATCGGACACCTGACCCTGATCGACGACGATGTCGTCGAAGCGTCCAATCTCCAGCGCCAGACTCTGTTCACCCCTGCCGATCTCGGCCGGGCCAAAGCGGACGTCGCCGCCGAATGGGTGCGGCGTTTCGATCCCGAGATCCGGGTGACCGTCCATGTCGCGCGAATCGATACCCACAACGCCGCCGACCTGATCGCGGGCGCCGATGTCGTGCTCGACGGTTGCGACAACTTTGCCACCCGGCTTGCCGTCGCCGATGCCTGTGTCCGGGCCGAGATTCCCCTCACCAGCGCAGCCCTTGGCCGGTTTCAGGGGCAGATCGCCAATTTCGCCGGGCATTTGCCCGATCAGGCCTGTTACCGCTGTTTCGTCGGCGATGCCTTCGATGCGCAGGACTGCGACACTTGCGCGGATCTGGGCGTACTCGGCGCGATGGTCGGCACGGTCGGCGCGATGGCCGCGATGCATGCCATGCGCGTCCTGCTCGAAGGGGTTGCGACTCTGGGCGATCCGCAATGGGGACAGCTCCATCTGCTCGACGGCCTTGCCCCTTCGCTGCGCGCGATGCGCATCCCGCGCGACCCGGCCTGCCGTACTTGCGGTTGACGCGCGGTCAGGCGTCCAACAAGCCGTCCACCCAGGCCGGCACGATTTCACTGGCCGCTCCCAACCGGGTTTCATGGAACCAGCCGGAACCCTGGCTGCGTTCGAGATTGAGTTCGAGCGTCGCAAGACCGAGTTCGCGCGCCAGCCGCACGAATCCCGCCGCCGGATAGACCGCGCCCGATGTCCCGATCGACACGAAGAGATCCGCTTCGCTCAGGGCCTCGTGGATCTCGTCCATGCGATAGGGGATTTCGCCGAACCAGACGATGTCGGGCCGCAAGGCGGGGACGCCGCAGGCCGGACAGGCCGGACGATGAATCAACGGCCCGTCCCAACGGCTGCGCGCATCGCACGCCGTGCACCAGGCGCTCAGGTGTTCGCCGTGCATGTGAATGACCCGCAACGATCCGCCGCGTTCGTGAAGATCGTCGACATTCTGGGTGACGAGAGTGACGTCTCCGCCGGGAACCCGCACCGGCCATTCCCGTTCGAGCCGCACCAGCGCGACATGCGCGGGATTGGGCAGCTTGGTCTGAACGGCGGCACGGCGCATGTCATAGAACCGCTGCACCAGTTCGGGATCGCGTGCGAAAGCCTCGGGCGTCGCGACATCCTCGACTCGGTGCTGTTCCCACAGCCCGCCGCCGTCGCGAAAGGTATCGATGCCGCTTTCGGCGGAAATCCCGGCTCCGGTCAGGATGACGATCTTGTGCGGTGTGGTCATGGCCCCTTCATGCCAGAGCGACCGGGCTGCGGTCATCCGGGAAATGGGGCAAAGGGGCGCACGCCCCGGTTTCGCCCGGAGCGTGCGGAGTATGGCAATCAGGCCGCCAGAGTCGCGATGTCGATCACGAAGCGGTAGCGGACGTCGCCCTTGAGCATCCGGGCATAAGCGGTTTCGATATCCGTCCCGGCAATCATCTCGATGTCCGACACGATCCCCTTTTCGGCGCAGAAATCGAGCATTTCCTGCGTTTCGGCGATCCCCCCGATCAGCGATCCGGCAATCGAGCGCCGTCCGAAGATGAGGTTGAAGACCGTCGGGCTGGGATGGGGTTCTTCGGGTGCGCCGACGAGGCACAACGTGCCGTCCCGCTTGAGCAAGGTGACATAGGCATCGAGATCGTGCGAGGCGGCAACGGTATCGAGAATGAAATCGAAGCTGCCCGCATGAGCGGCCATTTCCTCGGCATTGCGCGAGACGATCACGCCCGTCGCACCGAGCGCCAGTGCCGCGTCCCGCTTGGAGGGGCTGGTGGTGAAGGCATAAGTTTCCGCACCAAGCGCACTTGCCAGCTTGATCCCCATGTGACCGAGCCCACCGATCCCGACGATGCCGACTTTCTTGCCCGGCCCGACGTTCCAGTGACGCAGCGGCGACCAGGTGGTGATCCCGGCGCAAAGCAACGGCGCGACCGCCGCCAGCTGTTCGCGCGGGTGGCTGACCTTGAGCACGAAGTCCTGATCGACGACGATCGCTTCGGAATAGCCGCCCATGGTATGCCCCGGCGCATCGGCACAGGGCGAATTGTAGGTCTGCACCATGCCGGTTTCGCAGAACTGCTCCAGCCCGTCGTGACAGGCGCTGCACGTGCGGCAACTGTCGACCATGCAGCCGACACCGACAATGTCGCCCGCCTTGTGCTTGGTCACGTCGCTGCCGACCGCCGTCACTTCGCCGACGATCTCGTGGCCGGGGACGCACGGATAGATGGTGTTGGCCCATTCGTTGCGCGCGGTGTGCAAGTCGGAATGACAGACACCGCAATAGAGAATGCGGATGGCGACATCGCGCGCACCCGGTCCGCGCCGGGGAATCGTCATCGCCGCCACGGGCTGATCGGCCGCGGGCGTGCCAAGGGCATGAACCGTCATCGGTTTTCCTTTTTGCGAAAAGCAGGGAGAGAGGGAGGGACCGGTTCTAGGCGCATTGGCTTGTTTCGATAAGGCGCCTATTGAGACATGCACTTATGCTTGTGGAGCATGAATGAGCGAAGCCGACCATGACCAGCTGCGCGCGTTCCTCGCCGTGGCGCGCGAACGCAGCTTCACCCGCGCCGCCGCCCAGCTGGGCATGTCGCAACCCGTGCTCAGCCGCACGATCGCCGCACTCGAGGCCCGGCTCGGTGTACGCCTGCTCAACCGCACCACGCGATCGGTGGCTCCAACGCTTGCCGGGGAACGCCTCGCCTGCGGGATCGCCCCGCATTTCGAGGCCATTGCCGGGGAACTCGCGGCCCTGAGCGAAAGTTTCACGCGCCCCGCCGGACTTGTCCGCCTGACTGCGGACGAGGATGCCGCCGAACAGGTCGTCTGGCCCCGCCTTGCCCGCATCCTGCCCGCCTATCCCGACATCGAAGTCGAGATCGTGGTCGACAACGGACTGACCGACATCGTCGCGGCCGGGCTCGATGCCGGGATCCGTTCGGGCGACATCATCGAACGCGACATGATCGCGGTGCCGATCGGCCCGGACCTCACCATGACCATGGTTGCGGCCCCTTCCTACATGGCCGGGCGCACGCCGCCTGCACGTCCACAAGACCTGACCCGGCACCGCTGCATCAATATCCGCCTGCCCACGCACGGAGCGGTCTATGCCTGGGAACTGGGCCAGGGCGGACGCGAGACTCGCGTCCGGGTCGCAGGACAAGTGACGTTCAACACCGCCCGCCTCGTGTTGCAGGCCGCTCTCGACGGGTTCGGCATCGCGTTCCTGCCCGCCGGGCGAGTCGCCCCTCATCTTGCCGACGGGACGCTGGTTCCGCTGATGACCGACTGGTCCGAACCTTATCCCGGCTATCACCTCTATTACCCCGGCCATCGCCAGGTTTCCCCTGCCCTGCGCGTCCTCATCGACGAACTCCGCTGGCGCCCGCCCGCACCGGCCCATGTGGCAGGTGAACCCGATTTTACTTGAACCGGCGCGCGCAGACGCCAATTCCCGGACACTGGACCGGAATTTCAACAGGCATATCGTGGCACAGATCCTGGTCGTCGAGGACGACACCGAGACCGCGGCGCTCATCCGCACCGCGCTGGAGGCAGAACATCACACTGTCGTCCATCTGGCCGACGGACGCACGGCGCTCGACCGGCTCGCGGCCGAACGGTTCGACGCGGCGACGGTCGATCGCATGTTGCCCGGCCTTGACGGGCTGACGCTGGTGGCGCGGATGCGCGCACGCCAGATCACGACGCCGGTCCTCGTCATTTCCGCGTTGGGCGATGTCGACGAACGCATTGCCGGGCTGCGCGCGGGCGGCGACGACTATCTCGCGAAACCCTTTTCCCCTGCCGAAATGGTCACCCGCATCGAAGTCCTGCTGCGCCGCGCGCGCGACTATCCCGAAGACGGGTTCCTGCGCGCCGGCCCCCTCGAACTCGATCTGGTCAAGCGCAAGGCCTGGGTCATGGGCGAAGCGGTCGAATTGCTGAACAAGGAATTCCGCCTGCTCGAATTCCTGGTGCGCCATGCCGGACACGTCGTTGCCCGACAGGTCATTTTCGAACAAGTCTGGGGCCGCTATTTCGAAGCGAGCGACAATCTCATCAACGTGCACATCGCCCGCTTGCGCCGCAAACTGGAACGTGCCGACTGGCCCGCCCCGATCGAGACGATCAAGGGCGAAGGCTATCGACTGGCCGTTCCCGACCAGGATGCATAAAACCGGTCGATGCCTCACCCCAAACCCGTTGCACCGCGCCCCGAACCCGTTGCACCACGCCCCGAACCCGTCGCGCCGCGCCCCAAACCCGTCGCGCCGCGCATAGTCGACTTGCGCCACACCAGCGCGTTCCGGCTGACCGCCGGGCTGACAGGGGTCTTCATCGTCGCCGTCGGGGCCTTGCTCTGGCTGTTCTACACCCTGACCATGGACGAATTCACCCGCCGGATCGACCAGACCGTTGTGGGCAAGGCGCACATGCTCGCCGAAACGACCGCCATGGACCATCTCGCCCCGATCACGACGGCGATGCATGATTCGACCAGCGGACTGGAAGCGATTGCCGTCTTTGATCCGCAAGGGCACCTCATTCTGGGCGATCCGGCCCTGTCGCGTCCGTTCCCGATGGGCCGCGTCTTCGAACGCAGCCGGGGTCCGCGCGGGGCTCCGGTACGCGCGCTTGCTCTGCCAACGGCCGACCACATGACCGTGGTCGTCTCGCGCGATGTCTCCCCCATCGTCGACTTGCGCGCGCGGATGCTGACGATCACGCTCGTCAGCGGGGCCGGCGCTGTGGTCTTTGCCCTCCTTGCCGGTATCGCGCTCAGCCGCGGCCCGATCGCGCGCATCCGCCGTTTCCAGTCAGTCGCCACCCGCATCGCCATGGGCGAATTGCAACTGCGTCTCGCCGTCACCCCGCGCAGCGACGAATTCGACATGATCGCCGCGATCATCAACACCATGGTCGAGGAAATCGAGCGCCTGCTGCGTCAGGTGAAAGGCGCGACCGATGCTATTGCCCACGACTTGCGCACGCCGCTCTCGCATGTGCGCACTCGACTCGAACGCCTGGCGCTCTTACCCGGGATCGCCGATGCGCCGGACAGCGAGGCCGCAAAGTTGCTGGCCGGAGCCCGCGACGAACTCGATGCCGCGCTCGACCGCTTTCGCGCGCTCCTGCGCATTTCCGAGCTGGAAGCATCGAGCCGGAATGCCGAATTCGCCCCGCTCGACCCGCTCGAAATGGTCGAAGGCGTGGCAGAACTGTACGAGCCGCTGGCCGAGGAACGCGGCATCGTGCTGCGCGTGGCAGGCCCCCGGGGCCTGTGCATCCAGGCCGACGAGAGGCTGCTGTTCGAAGCGGTCAGCAATCTTGTCGAAAATGCCATCAAGTTCAGCCCGACCGGCGGCACCATCCGCCTTTGCGTCGCGGGCAGGGGCGATACGGTGGACATGTCCGTCACCGACGAGGGGCCCGGCATTCCCGTCGACGAACACGCGCTCGTGCTCGACCGGTTCCAACGCGGCAGCGGCAGTGCAGGCGCGCCGGGATCGGGTCTGGGGCTCAGCCTCGTCGCGGCGATCGTTGCCCTGCACAACTTTGCCCTTCGCCTTGACGACGCGCATCCCGGCCTTGTCGCGCGCATCACCGCCCCGCTGCAGAGGCAGTGAAATTTAGTTTATTTGCCGCGAACGGCCATGCCTGCGCATGGCAAGGGCATGCTGAACCTGGTCAAGATCGCCCTGTCGAAGCCGATCACTTTCGTGGTGATGGCCATTCTGATCATGCTCGGGGGAACGATCGCCTGGGTCACAACCCCGACCGACATCTTTCCCGACATTCGCGTGCCCGTCATTGCGGCGGTGTGGCAATATAACGGCCTCAGCCCGCGCGACATGTCGGGCCGCATCGTCTATTACTACGAGCGCCAGCTGACCGCGACGGTCAACGACATCGACCACATGGAAAGCCAGTCGTACAACGGCATCGGCGTGGTCAAGGTGTTCTTCCGCCCCGGCGTCGACATCCGCACCGCCACGGCCCAGGTCACCGCCGCCTCGCAGACGGTGCTCAAGCAGATGCCGCAGGGGATCACCCCGCCACTGGTGCTCAACTACAACGCCTCGACCGTGCCGATCCTGCAAATGGCGCTGTCCTCGGACACGCTGTCGGAACAGCAGATCTTCGACCTTGCCCAGAACCGGATCCGTTCGGCACTGGCGACGGTTCAGGGCGCGGCGATGCCTTCGCCCTATGGCGGGCGCGTCCGCCAGATCCAGATCGACCTTGACCCCCAGCTTCTTCAGGCGCGGCACCTGTCGGCAACCGATGTCGGCAATGCGCTCGCCGCGCAGAACCAGATCGTACCCGCCGGGACCGCGCGCATCGGCACGTTCGAATACAACGTGCGCCTCAACAATGCGCCCGAAGCGATCGCCGCACTCAATGCGCTGCCCATCAAGACGGTCGACGGCACGACCGTCACCATGCGCGACGTCGCGCATGTTCATGACGGCTCGCCCCCGCAACAGAACGAAGTGCGCGTCGATGGTCGCCGCTCGGTGCTGATGACGCTGCTCAAGGCTGGTTCGGCGTCGACCATCGACATCGTCAACGACGCCAAGGTCGCCATCGACCAGTTGCGCCCCAGCCTTCCCGATGGCCTCAACATCGCGCTCCTGTCCGACCAGTCGCTGTTCGTGAAAGCGGCCATCAACGGGGTCGTGCGCGAAGGCGTCATCGCGGCTGCGCTCACCAGCCTGATGATCCTGCTCTTCCTCGGTTCATGGCGTTCGACCGTCATCATCGCGACCTCGATCCCGCTTGCCATTCTGGCTGCGGTCATGGGGCTGTCGGCGGCGGGCGAAACGCTCAACATCATGACCCTGGGCGGTCTGGCCCTCGCGGTCGGGATCCTCGTCGACGACGCCACCGTCACGATCGAGAACATCAACTGGCACCTCGAACACGGGAAAAGCGTCGAAGCCGCGATTCTCGACGGCGCGAAACAGATCGTTCAGCCCGCTTTCGTCTCGCTGCTGTGCATCTGCATCGCCTTCGTCCCGATGTTCTTTCTGGGCGGGGTTCCGGGTTACCTCTTCGCACCGATGGCCAAGGCGGTGGTCTTTGCCATGATCGCCTCGTTCATCCTGTCGCGCACGCTGGTCCCGACGATGGCCAACTGGCTGCTCAGGGCCCATGCCGGCCCGGCAACAGTACAAGTTGCCGCCAGCCACGACGCCATGGCCGGGCACGAGGCGTCGCACAACATCTTCCGCCGGTTCCAGCACGGGTTCGAAGCCCGCTTCGAAGTCCTGCGCACCGGCTATGTCGGCGTGCTGGCGGCAGCGCTGGCCCATCGGCGCGGCTTTGTCATCGGCTTCCTTGCCGTCGTCCTTGCGAGCTTCGCGCTGGTTCCCTTCCTCGGCCAGGACTTCTTCCCCACCGTCGATTCCGGGCAGATCAGCATCCACGTCCGCGCGCCCACCGGCACCCGGCTGGAAGAAACCGCCGCGCTCTTCGACCATATCGAAGCCCACATTCGCGAAGTCATCCCGGCTTCCGAAACCGCATCGATCGTCGACAACATCGGCATGACCGTGTCGGGCATCAACATGGCCTATTCCAACAACGGCGGGATCGGTCCTCAGGACGGCGACATCCTGATCACGCTCAAGGAAGACCACCACCCCACCGCAAAATACGTCCACGAACTGCGCGGGGACCTGCCCAACCGGTTTCCGGGCAGCACGTTTTCGTTCCTGCCCGCCGACATCGTCAGCCAGATCCTGAACTTCGGCGCGCCCGCCCCCATCGACATCATCGTCTCGGGCCCGGACAACGAAGCGAACGAAGCCTATGCCAACCGCATCATGGGGCCGCTCTCGCATATCGCGGGGATCGCCGACGTCCGCATCCAGCAGCCGAGCAATTACCCGGAACTCAAAGTCGACGTCGACCGCGCCCATGCCGATCGCCTCGGCATCACCGAAAACGACGTGACCCGCGCGCTTTCGGTCAATCTGGCAGGCAGCGGCCAGGTCGCCCCGACGTTCTGGCTCAACCCCAAGACCGGGATTTCCTACCCCATCGTCGTACAGGCGCCGCAGTACCGCGCCGACAGCATCTCCGCGCTCGGCAACGTGCCGGTCACGGGCAGCGCCGGGGCGCAGACGTTCCAGACACTGAGCAATCTCGGCGTGATCCGTGAAAGCCGCACGCCCGCCGTCATCACCCACTATGCCATCCGTCCCGCGATCGACATCTATGCAACGCCAGACGGACGCGACCTGGGGGCCCTTGCCGCCGACATCCACAAAGTGCTCGACGCCACCAAGGCCAATGTACCCAAGGGCGCCACGGTCACTCTGCGCGGACAGGTGCAGACGATGAACGCTGCCTTCTCGGGCCTCCTGCTCGGGCTCGCAGGGGCGGTCGTGCTGATCTACCTGCTGATCGTCGTCAATTTCCAGAGCTGGGTCGATCCGCTGGTGATCGTCTCGGCCCTGCCCGCCGCGCTCGCCGGGATCGTGTGGATGCTGTTTGCCTCGCACACGACGCTCTCGGTCCCCGCGCTGACCGGTGCGATCATGTGCATGGGCGTCGCCACCGCCAACTCGGTTCTGGTGATCAGCTTTGCCCGCGAACGCCTTGCCGAGACCGGCGACGGATTGCGTGCCGCGCTCGAAGCCGGGGCGACCCGTTTCCGCCCGGTGCTGATGACCGCGCTCGCCATGATCATCGGCATGGCGCCGATGGCGCTCGGCCTTGGCGACGGCGGCGAACAGAATGCTCCGCTCGGCCGCGCGGTGATCGGCGGCCTGCTCTTTGCCACGACGGCGACGCTCGTCTTCGTCCCCGTGGTCTTCAGTCTTGCCCATCGCAAGGCCGCGCCGGGTCCGCTCTCCCCCGAGACCGACGCCGAGCGCAGCGACGATACGGGCCATGCCATCCAGAGGGAAACGCTTCATGTCTGATCCACACAGCCTGCCCGATCCCGCGACGGTGCAGCCGCCCCGGGGGCTTGCCCGGACCGGGCTGATCATCGGGGGCCTTGCCCTTGCCGTGGTCGCCGGGGGTCTTGTCCTGCGCCACCACGATGCCGAGGAAGCGCAGGAACGCTCCGACAAGCTGGCGGTGCCCAGCGTCCATCTGGTCCTGCCCGAATCGGCGGGCAAGTCGGACGAGCTCGTCCTGCCCGGCACGATGCAGGCCTGGACTTCGGCCCATATCTACGCCCGCGTCGCCGGCTATGTGCGCGCCTGGTACAAGGACATTGGCGCCACCGTATCCGAAGGCCAGCCGCTCGGCGCGATCGACACGCCCGAACTCGACCAGCAGATCATCCAGGCTCGCGCCACGCTGGTCCGGGCCAAGGCCGAAGCGACCCTCGCCCGGTCCACTTCCGCCCGGTGGAAGGACCTGCTCAAGAGCAACGCCGTCTCGATCCAGGAAACCGACGAAAAGAACGCGGACGCAGCGACGCACAATGCACAAGTGCAGGAAGCCGCCGCCGCGCTTGGCCGCCTGGTCGCCATGAAGGCCTATGCCACCGTCCGCGCACCGTTCAGCGGCATCGTCACCCAGCGCAATTCGGACATCGGCGACCTCGTCGGGCCGGGCGCCGCAACGCAGACCCCGATGTTCGCGATGGTCGACGAACACCGCATGCGCATCTACGTCAACGTGCCCCAGCAATATTCGGCGGCGATGCATGCCGGGCAATCCGCGACCCTGCAGGTCCCCGACTATCCGGGGCACGTGTTCAACGCCACGGTGCTCGACCAGTCGTTCTCGATCAATCCGCAAAGCGGCGCGCTGCAGGTACAGCTCGCCACCGACAATCCCGGCACCCAGCTCAAGGCCGGGGGCTATGCCGAAGTCCATTTCGCCCTGCCGGTTGCCGCCAACCGCGTGACCATCCCGTCCGGCGCGCTGGTCCTGCGCGGTGGCGGAACCCAGGTCGCGACGATCGGCGTCAATGGCCGCATCCACCTTGTCCCGGTCGTGCTGGGCCGCGATCTGGGCGGCAAGGTCGAAGTGGCGGCCGGCCTCACGCCCCAGACCCGCATCGTCGCCAATCCGCCGGATTCGATCAGCGAAGGCGAAGTCGTCAAAGTGGAGGGCTCGCATGGCTGATCGCCGCCCTTCCCCCCGTCTGCTTGTCACCGCGCTCATGCTGGCGACGGGCCTTGCCCTTGCCGGTTGCTCGGGCGCCCCGTCCTATCGCCCGGTTGCGGTCGCAACGCCGCCCGCATTCCGCGAAGACGGGCCCTGGGCCGAAGCGGCACCGGTCGATCCTGCGCTTGGCCGCGACTGGTGGCGAGCTCTCGGCGATCCGCAGCTCGACGCGCTCGAAGCCCGGCTCGAAACCGACAGCCCGACGCTCGCCGTCGCGCTTGCCCGGCGCGAGGAAGCCAATGCCGCCTTGCGCACGGCCCTTGCCGACCGTCTGCCGACAATCGGCACCGGCTCGACGCTGACGTACGATCGCCAGTCCGACGACCGCCCCTTGCGCGGATCGTCACAGGAATCGGAATACGGCGCCAATACCCTGCAAGGCTCGATCAGCTATGAAGTCGACCTGTGGGGCCGGGTCCGCAGCGAAGTCGCCGCCGGACGCGCCAATGCGCAAGCGAGCATCGACGATGTCGAAGCCATTCGCCTCAGCCTTCAGGCCGATCTTGCCAGCCTCTACATTGCCCTGCGCGGGCTCGACGCGGAAACCGAACTGCTGACCGGCACCGTCGATGCCTATGCGCAGGCCGATGCAGTCGTGCGCGCGCGGTTTCGCGGCGGCGTCGCGACCGGGATCGACACCGGCCGCTCGGGCGCCCAGCTCGCCGATGCGCAGGCCCAGCTTGCCGACGTGCGCGCCACCCGCGCGCGGGTCGAACATGCCATCGCCAGCCTTGTCGGTACGCCCGCCTCGGCCTTCTCCTTGCCGCAAGTGACCGGCACGCTCCACCTTGCCGCAATGCCGGTCGGACTGCCTTCGACCCTGTTGCAGCGGCGCCCCGATGTCGCGGCGGCCGAACGGCGCGTCTATGCCGCCAACCGCTCGATCGGGGTCGCCAAGGCGGCCTTCTTCCCGCTGGTCAATCTGGGCGGAACGGGCGGGACCAATGCGACGACGCTCGCCGGGCTCGTCGCCTCGCCCAATGCCTTCTGGGCGCTGGGCCCCACGATCGCCCTGACGGTGTTCGACGGCGGGCGCCGCCATGCCGCGCTGCGCACTGCCCGCGCCAAGTGGGCCGAGGCCAGCGCGACCTATCGCGGCACAGCGCTCAAGGCATTTCAGGAAGTCGAGGACAGCCTGTCCTCGCTCCACCACTACGGTGACGAGGAAAACGCCGAGACCCGGGCGGCAAGCGAAGCGCAACAGGCAGCCGACCTCTCGATGATCCGCTATACCAAGGGGGCGGCGACTTATCTCGACGTCGTCACGGCCCAGACCGCCGCGCTGGCCGCCCGGCGCCGTGCCATCGAGGTTCACACGCTCCACCTCGGCGCGACGGTTTCGCTTGCCCGCGCGGTCGGCGGCGGCTGGTCCGCAACAAACCCGCAAACTCCTCGCAAAGAAGGCTGATCCCGGTTGCGCGGTAGGGGCAAGACGCCCATGAAGCGCACGCAGCGAGACAAGAGGGGCACATGGCGAGAATCGGGATCATCGGCAGCGCGGGACGCATGGGCCAGGCGTTGCAGGCGGCCATCGCAGCGGCCGGACACGACTATGCCGGAGGCGTCGGGCGCGACGGCGATCCCGGCGCGCTGGCAGGGGTCAGCGACGTCCTGATCGACTTTTCCGCGCCCGCCGCGCTCGAATTCACGTGCGAGGCGGCGATCGCGGCGGGCGTGCCGCTGGTCGTGGGCACGACCGGCCTTGAAGAACGCCATCACTGGCTGATCGACGCGGCGGCGGTCTCGATTCCCGTTCTCCAGACCGGCAACACTTCGCTCGGCGTCACCCTGCTCGCCCATCTGGTGCGCGAAGCGGCCCAGCGCCTGGGCGAGGACTGGGACATCGAGATCGTCGAGACTCACCACCGCATGAAAGTCGACGCACCCTCGGGCACGGCCCTGCTTCTGGGCGAAGCGGCCGCCTGCGGTCGCGGCGAACGTCTGAAGGACGTGGAACAGCGCGCACGCGACGGCATTACCGGCAAGCGCGAAGCGGGCACGATCGGCTTTGCCAGCCTGCGCGGCGGCACTGTGGCGGGTGATCACTCGGTCCATTTCCTGGCCGACAACGAACGCCTCGTCCTGTCGCACATGGCCGAAAACCGCGGCATTTTCGCTCGCGGCGCGGTGCGGGCGGCCGAATGGCTGCTTACGCGGACGCCGGGACGCTATTCCATGCCCGAAGTGCTCGACCTTTGAAGCGGGAGCAGATCTTCGAGTTCTTCCACCGGCTCGCCGAAGCCAATCCGGCGCCGGAAACCGAACTCGAATACGGCAATGTCTATCAATTGCTGGTGGCCGTCACGCTCTCGGCACAAGCAACCGACGTCGGCGTCAACAAGGCGACGCGGCGCCTGTTCGAAATCGTGAAGACGCCCGCCGACATGATCGCGCTGGGCGAAGAGGGCCTGAAAGAGCACATCAAGACGATCGGCCTGTTCAATTCCAAGGCGAAGAACGTCATTGCCCTTTCCGAGATCCTCGTGCGCGAGCACGGGGGCGAAGTTCCCGCCGATCGCGACGCGCTGACCGCGCTTCCCGGTGTCGGGCGCAAGACTGCCAATGTCGTGCTCAACTGCGCGTTCGGGGCCGAAACCTTTGCCGTCGACACCCATATCTTCCGGGTGTGCAACCGCACCGGCCTTGCCAAGGGGAAAACCCCGCTCGCGGTCGAGAAGGGCCTCGAGAAAAAAGTGCCCAAGCCCTTTCGCGTGGGCGCGCATCACTGGCTGATCCTGCACGGCCGCTACATCTGCAAGGCAAGAAAGCCGGACTGCGAACGCTGCCCGGTCATTGACCTTTGCGGATACAAGGACAAGATCCTGCCACAGGGGGACAGTCCCGCGACTCCGCAAAAGTCGCGCGCACGCAAGGAGAAGACAGCATGAAGCGGTTCGTCCCGGTTCTCGCCGTCAGCCTCGCCGTCCTCGGTGCCGCCTCTCTCGGAGGTTGCGCCCCGGTTCACGGCGGCGATGACGGCCACGGCAAGAATGTTCCCGCCGCCAAGCCGATCGGCGCGGCGCGCAATTGCATCCCCATCGCCAATATCAGCGAAAGCCGGGTTCAGGACGACTGGACCATCGATTTCCGCGTCGGGGTCCGCGACTGGTATCGCGTGACTTTGCCCCAGCGGTGCAACAGCCTCGCCACCTATCGCACGTTCTCGTACGCGACGAGCCTGAGCGAGCTGTGCAACACCGACATCATCACGGTTCTCGAAACCGGCGGCCCCGGCGGCGGCCCGCGCGGATCGTGCGGCATGGGCATGTTCCAGCCCATCGAGCTGACCAAGAAATAAGCCCCGGTTCCCTTCGGAACCCTCGGAACCCTAGCAACTCTCGTCACCCCGGACTTGATCCGGGGTCCCGCTTTCACTTGGGTCAGGCCATGACGGCTGTCTTGCCCGAAGGAAGCGGGACCCCGGGTCAATGCCCGGGGTGACGATCAGAGTGGGTCTACCCTCGTCAGCCGATGCGGCCGCGTCCGGCAAGGGCGGTTTCGCATTCGCCCATCAGGTTGGAAATGATCGTCGCCACCGGCAGTTCCTCGGTCACGAGGCCAACCGACTGCCCGGCCATGACCGAGCCGCGTTCGACGTCGCCGTCGATGACCGCGCGGCGCAGGGCGCCTGCCCAGAAATGTTCGATTTCAAGCTGCGCTGCCGCCATGTCGAGCGTGCCCGCATCGAGCGCGTGGGCCACTTCGATCTGCTTGGCGGTGAATTCCTCGGTGCCCTTGTTCTTGAGCGCGCGGACGGGAATCACCGGCAGGCGCGGATCGACCTGAACCGAGGCGATGGCATCGCGGGCATTGGCGCGGAAGAACGCCTTCTTGAACGCAGGGTGCGCGATCGATTCGGCCGCTGCGGCAAAACGCGTGCCGAGCTGAACCCCGGCGGCGCCCATTTCGAGATAGCTCGCCATGGCTTCGCCCCGGCCGATACCGCCCGCCACGAAAACGATGTGATCCTCGGCGAGTTCGGGCAGGAATTCCTGCGCCAGAACGCCGGTCGAGACCGGGCCGATATGCCCGCCCGCTTCGCTGCCTTCGATCACCAGCGCATCGGCGCCCGACCGGAACAGCTTTTTCGCGAGCGCGATGGTCGGCGCAAAGACCAGCACCTTGGCGCCGAATTCCTTGATCGCCTCGACACTGCCCTTGGGCGGAATGCCGCCCGCCAGCACGACGTGGCTGACCCGGTGCCGCTTGGTCACTTCGATCAGGTCGAAAAGCTGGGGGTGCATGGTGATGAGATTGACGCCGAACGGACGGTCCGTCAGCGCGCGAGTCGCCGCGATTTCCGCGTCGAGCAGTTCCGGGCTCATCGCCCCGCAGGCGATCACGCCAAAGCCGCCGGCATTGCTGATCGCCGAAACGAGATTGCGTTCGGAAACCCAACTCATGGCCCCGCACAGGATGGCGTATCGGCTGCCCAGGAATTCGGCGCCGCGCGCCATCAGTGCCGCTGTTTTCGGATAGGCGGTCATGGTATTTTTGAAATCCTCGATGTCCTGAACCGGTGCCCCTGCGTCGAGCGCTTGGCCGCGTCCCTTACGGGGAGCCGGGATCATGGGCAAGGGATAGGACCCTTGATCGGCAATCCCGATCACACTGACAATGTTATCCCGTTTTGTCGATCAACCCCCGATCTGTACACCGAATGCATCGATCAAGGATCACACAGAACACTTGTGGGGAACGACCATGAACGCCCAAAGCCAATGCCCGTTTCACGCCAAGGCCAGCCGCACCGCGATCGTCGCGAGCCTGTCGAACCAGATGTGGTGGCCCAATCGTCTCGACCTGACGATCCTGGCGCAGCATTCCAACCGAGTCGATCCGCTGCCCGCCGACTTCAGCTATCGGACCGCGTTCGCGAAACTCGACCTCGCTGCCGTGAAAGCCGACATCTTTGCGCTGATGACGCAAAGCCAGGACTGGTGGCCCGCCGACTATGGCCATTACGGCCCGCTGTTCATCCGCATGGCCTGGCACAGCGCGGGCACCTATCGCACTTATGACGGGCGCGGCGGCGCGGGCAGCGGGAACCAGCGGTTCGCCCCGCTCAATTCCTGGCCCGACAATGTCAATCTCGACAAGGCCCGCCTCCTGCTCTGGCCGGTGAAGCAGAAGTACGGCCGCGCTCTGAGCTGGGCCGACCTGATGATCCTGGCCGGGACCTGCGCGCTCGAATCGATGGGCCTGCCCACGGTCGGGTTCGGCGGCGGCCGCGAAGACATCTGGGAACCCGAGGACGAAGTCTATTGGGGGCCCGAAGCCGAATGGCTGGGCGACGAACGCTATAGCGGCGAACGCGATCTCGACGATCCGCTGGCGGCGGTCCAGATGGGCCTCATCTATGTGAACCCGGAAGGCCCGAACGGGACGCCCGATCCACTCGGCTCGGCCCGCGACATTCGCGAAACCTTTGCCCGCATGGCCATGAACGACGAGGAAACCGTCGCCCTGATCGCCGGAGGCCACACGTTCGGAAAGGCCCACGGCGCGGGGGATGCCTCGACGCTGGGCCCCGAACCCGAAGCCGCCCCGATCGAGGCACAGGGTCTGGGCTGGCTGGGCAGCCACGGCACCGGGCGCGGCGCGGATACCATCACCAGCGGCCTTGAAGGCGCGTGGACGCCCGATCCCGTGCATTGGGACAACGGCTATTTCGACACCCTGTTCGGCTACGAATGGGAACTGACGAAAAGCCCGGCGGGCGCGCACCAGTGGAAGCCGAAGGGCGATGCCGGGGCCGGAACCGTTCCCGACGCGCATGACCCGGACCGTCGTCACCAGCCGATGATGTTCACCAGCGACATCGCCCTGATCACCGATCCGGTCTATCGCCGCATTTCCGAGGACTATCACCGCAATCCGGACAAGCTGACCAAGGCCTTTGCCGAAGCGTGGTTCAAGCTGACCCACCGCGACATGGGGCCCTATGCCCGCTATCTCGGTTCCGAGGTTCCGGACCAGCCGCGCCTGTGGATGGACCCGGTGCCGCCGGTCGATCACCCCCTGATCGATGCCGACGATATCGCCTTGCTCAAGCGGGACCTGCTTGCCTCGGGCCTGTCGATCTCGCGTCTGGCGGCAACGGCCTGGGCTTCGGCCTCGACCTATCGCCAGTCGGACAAGCGCGGCGGCGCCAACGGCGCGCGCATCCGGCTCGCTCCGCAAAAGGACTGGGCGGTCAACGAGCCTGCGGAACTCGCCAAGGCGCTCGCCGTGCTCGAAGCCATCCGCGCCGGGTTCAACGCACGCGGCGAGCGGCAAGTCAGCCTTGCCGACCTGATCGTGCTGGGCGGCGATGCTGCGGTCGAAGCGGCGGCGAAGGCTGCCGGACACGACGTGGAGATTCCCTTCACGCCGGGCCGGACCGACGCGAGCGAAGAGCAGACCGATGCGGCCTCGTTCGCGGTGCTGGAACCCAAAGTCGACGGCTTCCGCAATTTCCGCAGCGGCACGCCGCGCCGATCGGAAGAGGAACTGCTGGTCGACCGGGCGCAACTGCTCGGCCTGACGGCACCGGAAATGACGGTGCTGGTCGGGGGCCTGCGGGTTCTGGGCGTGAAAAGCGGCGCGGAAGAGTTGGGCACGTTCACCGACCGGGTCGGCGTGCTGTCAAACGACTTCTTCCGCACCCTGCTGGGCGCGACGACGGCACTCGTGTGGCGGGAAACCGAAGGCGGGGTCTTCACCGGGTTCGATCGCGAAAGCGGGGAAGCGAAGCTCAAAGGCAGCCGTGTCGACCTGATCTTCGGATCGAATTCGCAACTGCGCGCGGTCGCTGAAGTCTATGCCTCAAACGACGCGGAAGGTCCGTTCGTGGCCGACTTCGTCAAGGCCTGGACCAAGGTCATGAACGCGGACCGTTTCGACCTGAAGTAAGGAAATGGCCGTTGTTCGAGTGCGCCCGAACAACGGCCAAACCTGTTAGGCGGCGTCGAGGCCGTAAGCGGTGTGCAGGACGCGAACGGCAAGTTCGGTTTCGTCCGAATCGATCAGCACCGAGACCTTGATTTCCGACGTCGAGATCGCCTGGATGTTGATCCCGCGATCAGCCAGCGCCTTGAACATGGTCGAAGCGACGCCCGCGTGGCTGCGCATGCCGACGCCCACCACCGAGATCTTCGAGACCTTGGGGTCGGTCGAGAGCTTTTCATAGCCGATCGTCGCGCGATTGGCTTCGAGCACGGCCTTGGTCCGGTCGAGATCGGCCTGGGGTACCGTGAACGTGACGTCGGTGTCGGTGTCGGCGCGACCCACGTTCTGGATAATCATGTCGACGTTGATGTTCGCCTCGGCCAGCGGGCCGAAGATCGTGGCGACGGCGCCCGGACGGTCGGGCACCGCGGTCAGGATGACCTTGGCGTCGTTCTTGTCGGCGGCGATGCCGGTGATCAGCTGGCGTTCCATATCCAGTCCTTCAAGTTCTTCATCGGACACAATCATCGTGCCGGGCAGGGTATCGGCGGCGGGTGCATCTTCGTCGATGAACGAGGACAGCACCTGGACGCGAACGTTTTCCTTCATCGCCAGGCTGACCGAACGGGTCTGCAGGACCTTCGAGCCCACCGACGCGAGTTCGAGCATTTCCTCGTACGTGACGTTCTTGAGCTTCTTTGCCTTGGCGACGATGCGCGGGTCGGTCGTATAGACCCCGTCGACGTCGGTATAGATGTCGCAACGATCCGCCTTGATCGCGGCCGCCACGGCCACGGCCGAGGTATCCGAACCGCCACGGCCGAGCGTGGTGATGCGATTGTCGGCAGTCAGACCCTGGAAACCGGGGATCACCGCGACTTCACCGGCCGCCATCGAGGCCAGGAGCGCGTCGGAATCGATCGATTCGATGCGTGCCTTGGAATGGGCGTCATCGGTGTGGATCGGCAATTGCCACCCCAGCCACGAGCGCGCCTTGCACCCCAGCGCCTGAAGATGCATCGCGAGCAGGCCGGATGTGACCTGTTCGCCGCTTGCCACCACCACGTCGTATTCCGCCGGATCGTAAAGCGCGCTGGCTTCGCGGCAGAAGTTGACCAGGCGGTCGGTTTCCCCGGCCATGGCCGAAACGACCACTGCCACTTCATGCCCGGCGGCCTGCTGGCGCTGCACGATCCGCGCGACGCGGCGGATGCGCTCGGTACCGGCCATCGAGGTGCCGCCGAATTTCATCACGATGCGGGCCACGCGACTGCTCCAAGGTTAAACGTAAGAATCTTTCGCGCACAGCCATGGACCGTGCAGCGCGGGCGCTTTAGGGGTGGGGCATGCGCAATGCAACACCGATTCCAGCGACCATCCGCCCGGACGAGGCGGCCCACTTCGGCAATCTGGCGGCAGAGTGGTGGGACCCGGCCGGGTCTTCGGCCATGCTCCACAAGCTCAATCCCGTCCGCCTTTCCTTCATTCGCGCCGAAATCGACGCCCATTTCGGCACCGACAAGCGCACCTTGCGCCCGCTTGCGGGACGCCGGGCGCTCGATGTCGGGTGCGGCGCGGGGCTGCTTGCCGAACCGCTTGCCCGCATGGGCGGCACTGTCACTGCCGTCGATGCGGCGGCCGAAAACATCGCGATCGCCACAGCCCATGCCGAAGCGGGCGGGCTGACAATCGACTATCGCCACGGCGACATCGCGGAGATGGGCCTTGGCGGGTTCGATCTCGTCACCAGCATGGAAGTGGTCGAGCATGTCGCCGACAAGGCCGCCTTCATCGGCGCGCTCGGCGCGGCTCTGGCCGATGGCGGATTGATGATCCTGTCCACGCCCAACCGCACGACCGCCTCGCGGCTGCTGCTGGTCGAAGGGGCGGAACGACTCGGGATGGTGCCGCGCGGCACACATCACTGGGAGGATTTCATCACCCCGATCGAACTCCACGATCTTCTCGTCGGAGCGGGGCTCAAAATGGGCAATCCCAAGGGGATCGCATGGAGCCCGACCGCAGGCCTGCACCTGTCGGACAATCTCGCGCTCAATTACATCGTGTCGGTCACGCGCGAAGCGTGAAGAGGGCGGGACCGGGTCGGTCCCGCACCCATAACGTCAGCTTCGCTGCGTCATCCGACGTCGGACAGGATGTAGATCTTCCGCGTCCGGCTGTGGATGGTCCATTCCCCGGTCCACCCCTTGGGCAGGGCGAACATTTCGCCCGGACCGAAATCGGTGGTCGTGCCGTCGGCATTGTGCAGCGTCACCTGGCCCGACAGGATATGGCACAATTCGGCCATGGCAGTGCGATCGGCGGTGAAACGGCCGGGCGTGCATTCCCACACGCCGATCCGGGTCACGCCGTCGGCGCTGCGCCACACTTCGCGCGCGCCTTCCTGCTGATCGCCTTCATAGGACGTGGGCTTGGGCGCGAAAGCCCCGAGGTCAAGCGCGGACAGGTCGCCAAAAGCGGCAAGGCTGATCATGTACGAAGTCTTTCTGATGCCGGGATTATACGCCTCTGCCTGCTAGCAGGCGGCCCCGCGCATCGGCAATCAAGGCCCTGAAAAAGGGTGGCTCCCCGCCTGTTCAGAAGGCCGGCTCAATCCCCGCCGGGAATGAACCGCTCGATCAGGTCGCGGGCAAGCCGTGCAGGCTTCAGCGTCTGCGCATCGAGACAGCACCAGCTCGACCGCACTTCGGCAAGGACTTCCTCCCCGCGCTTGATCACGGTCTGGTAGAACGCCTTGGCTCCCTGCACTTTTTCCAGCACGACATGGGCCATCGGCTGGTCTTCAAGGAACGTCGGGCGGCGATAGGTGATCTCGTGCTTCAAGGCGACCCAGAGGTGGCGCGCCACCGCTTCGGTCGGGGCGAACGCGCGCCAGTGGTCGATCACCGCTTCCTGCACCCATTTGAGGTAGGACGCGTTGTTGACGTGCCCCATGAAGTCGATGTCGCCAGGATCGACTTCAATCGGGAAGAGATGAATGGCTGGACTCACATTACTGTAAGTACCTTATTCGCGAGGCCGCGAACAGGGCAAATGTGGCTTTTTGAGGGCAGAATCATACCTGCCCCCAAAGCACGGCTTTCAAGCGGCCAGCGCGGCAGCCCATTCCGCATCCCGGAACCCGACCAGCAGGCCGCCCGGATATTCGACGATCGGTCGCTTGATCAGCGAAGGCTGCGCCGCCATCAGCATGACGCCCTTGGCGTCATCGATGCCGGTCTTGTCCGCCGGGTCGAGCTTGCGGAACGTCGTCCCCGCGCGATTGAGCACTTTGTCGAGCCCGGCGACTTCCACCCACCGCGCCAGTTGCTCGGGCTTTGCCCCGGCTTTCTTGTAATCGTGGAAGGCATAGGCAATCCCGCGCGTTTCCAGCCAGGTCCGCGCCTTCTTGACGGTGTCGCAATTGGGAATGCCGTAAAGCGTGATGGTCATGGAACTGTCCTTCGAGATTGAAGACCGCCCTTAGACGCACCCCGCGCAAGACGAACAGGGATTTCGCGCGCGGTCAGCCGAGCGTGTCGATCCAGTCGGGCAATTGCCCCAGCCGCTCCAGCTGGCAGAACCGGGGATGATCGGCCGGCACTTGCGCCAGTTCGTGGACCCAGCCGCCGGGTTGGGGGATGAACGCGGCCCATGCCCCGGCCTCGAGTGCGGGGCGAATGTCGGACCGCAGCGAATCGCCCGCCATGACCGCCTCGTGCGGGGCGACGCCTTCAGTGCGGAACAGGCGGCGGAACGTGTCGGCGTTCTTGTCGCTGACGATCTCGATCCCGCTGAAACATTCGCCAAGGCCCGAGGCGGCTAGCTTTGATTCCTGGTGCAGGAGGTCGCCCTTGGTCACGAGGACCAGCCGCCCGCGCTCGGACAGCGCCTCGAGCGTCTCGGCAATCCCGTCGAACAGTTCGACCGGGTGCGACAGCAAGGCACGGCCAGCCGCCAGAATGTCCGCGATCATCCCCTTGGGCAGCGGCTCTCCCACCAGTTCCAGCGCGGTCTCGATCATCGACAGCGTGAAACCTTTCGCGCCATAGCCATAGAGACGCAGATTGCGGATCTGGCACACGGTCAGACGTTCGCGCACGACATGCGCCTCGGCAAACGGCGCGACCATCGCCAGCAAGGCATCCTCGGTCGCATTGAAATGCCGCATGTTGTGCCAAAGCGTATCGTCGGCATCGAGACAGATGAGCTTGATCGTCATATGCCCAAGTAAAGCGGTTCGTCCCGAATTTGCCAACCGAACTTGCGTTTATACCGTCAGAGTGCTTCCCAAGAACAAGCAAACGCGAGGAGCCCGAGCGGTGGCCGATGACCAGAGCGACGTGATCGATTTCCTTGCGGGACTGGGCACAGGGGACGACACCCGACGCGTCGACACCCATTGCGCGATGATCTTCCTGTCGGGGGATCGCGCGCTCAAGCTCAAGCGGGCGGTCAACCTCGGCTATCTCGACTTTTCCGACGTGGCCAAGCGCCATGCGGTCTGCGCGGCCGAACTCGTGCTCAACCGGCGGACGGCCCCCGATCTCTATCGCGCCTTGCGCCCGATCCGTCGCGATGCGACCGGCACATTGACGCTCGGCGAACCGGTCGATCCTGCCACCCCGCCCGATCCCGCCGCAATCGACTGGGTGGTCGACATGCGCCGCTTTCCCGACAGCGCCCTGCTCGCGGACATGGCCGATCGCGGAGAGCTGACGCCTGCCCTGCTCCGCTCGCTTGCCGATGCAGTGGCCCGGTTCCACGACGGCGCAGAGATCGCGCACGGTCATGACGGCGTCGAACGGGTGCGCCACGTGATCGACGGCAATCGCGCGGCAATGGCCGCCGTGCCGCAGATCCTGCCCCCGGACCAATGCGCCATGCTGGGCGAACGCTGGGAAACACTGCTCGACGAACACGCGCCCTTGCTGGCCCGACGCGCGGCGCAGGGCCATGTGCGGCTCTGCCACGGCGATCTCCACCTCGCCAATATCTGCCTCTGGCAGGGTCGCCCGACGCTGTTCGACTGTCTGGAATTCGATGCCGTGCTGGCGACGACCGACGTGCTCTACGATCTCGCTTTCCTGCTCATGGACCTGCTCGTCCGGGGATTGGCGGAAGGCGCCAGTCTCGTCCTCAACCGCTATTGCGACCGACGCCCGCACGAACAGGACGGCCTTCCCGCGCTCGGCCTGTTCCTCAGCCTGCGCGCCGGGATCCGCGCCCATGTCGGGGCGCTCGAGGCCAGCCGCCAGCCCGATCCGGCACGCGCGGCGCAGCAGGCCGAAGCCGCCCGCCGCTACCTCGCCTTCGCGCTCGCCTGTGTCGCGCCCCGCACCGATCCGCCGCGCCTTGTTGCGGTCGGCGGCCTGTCGGGAACGGGCAAATCCACTCTGGCCGGAGCCCTGGCCCCGCATCTGGGACCGATGCCGGGCGCGCGCTGGCTGCGCTCCGACGTGATCCGCAAGCGCCTGGCCGGAATCGATCCGGAAACCCCGCTGCCGCCCGCAAGCTATACCCCCGAAGCCACGCGCCGGACGTACGGCACCATGATGGCTGAAGCACAAGCGCTGCTGCGGCTGGGCCAGTCGGTGGTGGTCGATGCGGTCTTCGGCAGCCGGGTCGAACGCGCGGGCGCCGCGGAGGCTGCGCAAGGCGCCGGAGCGCCCTTTGCCGGGCTGTGGCTCGAAGCCCCCGACGCAGTCCTGATCGCCCGCGCGACCCAGCGCAGCGCCCGTCGCGCAGCAGGCGAAAGCGACGCTTCCGACGCGGATGCCGATGTCGTCCGACGCCAGATCGCTCATCCGCCGCCACCCCCGCCGGGCTGGCATGTCCTTGACGCAAGCGGATTATCGGCCGACATTCTGGCCCGGGCCAAAGCGTTGCTGGCCCGGAATGAAGAGCATTGATGACGAACGGAGAGCCTTCATGACCGCTGCCCCGCATGCCCCTACCATGCACGCCATGCAGCTCGATGCGCCGGGAACCGCACTCCATCCGGTCGATCGCCCCCTGCCCGAACCGGGCGAAGGCGAAATCCGGGTCGCGGTCCGCGCCTGCGGTGTCTGCCGCACCGATCTCCACGTTCTCGACGGCGACATTCACGGGCTCTTGCCGATCATCCCCGGGCACGAGATCGTGGGGCTGGTCGATGCGGTCGGGCCTGGGGTCACCGGCTTCACGCCCGGCGAACGCGTCGGGGTGCCGTGGCTCGGCCATGCCTGCGGCCATTGCCCCTATTGCCTGTCGCATCGCGAAAACCTGTGCGACGCGCCGCTGTTCACCGGGTTCACCCGCGACGGGGGCTATGCCACCCACACCATTGCCGACGCGCGGTTCTGCTTTCCCTTGCCCGAGGAATTCGACGACATCCACGCCGCGCCCCTGCTCTGTGCCGGGCTGATCGGCTATCGCGCCTATCGCCTTGCGGGCGAGGCTCCGGCGCTGGGGCTCTACGGCTTTGGCGCGGCGGCGCACATCCTGGCGCAACTGGCTTGCTGGCAGGGCCGCCGCGTCTATGCCTTCACCCGCGAAGGCGACACCGCGTCACAGGATTTCGCGCGCGAACTCGGCTGTGTCTGGGCAGGGCCCTCGGGCGCAGAGCCGCCGGAAAAACTCGACGCGGCGATCATTTTCGCAGCCGTCGGCGATCTTGTCCCGATGGCGCTCAAGACCGTGAAAAAAGGCGGCCGGGTGGTTTGCGCCGGCATTCACATGAGCGACATTCCCGCCTTCCCCTATGCCGACCTCTGGGAAGAACGACAGATCCTGTCGGTTGCCAATCTCACCCGCGAGGACGGCATCGAATTCCTTGCGCTTGCCGGAAAGGCAGGCATCCGCACCCATGCCGAAGCCCTGCCGCTGGCGCAGGCCAACGAGGCACTCGACCGCCTGCGTCGCGGAGCTCTTGAAGGGGCGCTGGTTTTGGTGCCCTAGGCAGTTCGGCGGGGGTGGACCAAAGCCATCAGGCGCACGTCGATCCAGCGTCCGGCAATGAACTGCGCCTGTCGCTGCACCCCTTCGGTGACGAAGCCGAGCTGTTCGTAAAGCGCGATGGCCGAGGCATTGTCGTCGTGGACGGAAAGCGAAAGCCGCGTCAGGTTGAGGTGTTTCCAGCAAAAGTCGATGGCCAACTGCATCGCCTCGCGCCCATACCCGCGACGACGGTCCTCGACACGCCCGATCAGGATGCCGAGACTGGCACTGCGATGGATCGGCTCGATCGCGATGACCTGTACATATCCGACGATGTCCGAGCGCCCGTTGCGACGCACGGCCATGAACACCCGGCGCGGATCACCCGCCGTGTTGAGCCAGAAATCGTGTTCGCGATCGAGACTCTTGGGCAGATAGGGTTCGTTGAGGCGGGCGATTTCCGGATCGTCGCCCCACAGGAACAAACGCGGCAGATCGTCGGGCAAGATCGGCCCCAAAGCGACATGACGCCCGCTCAGCATGGCTCGGCCCGGTCGGCCGGTTCGGCCCCGTCGGTCGGTTCGGACGGAAACCGATGCACCCGGCCCGGCGTCCCGGCAAACAGCGTATAGCTCTCGTAATAGTCGCGCCGCCCCTTCGCCTGGACCTCTGCATGCTCGGCGACCCGGCGCCAGGCCAGCGCTGCTGCTTCATCGGCCCATTCCGACAGGGCAATGACTTCCCCGTCGTCGGCGACATAACTCTTGAACGAGAGAAAGCCCGGCTGTGCGCGGGCGAGTTCGTCCATGCGGTCGGCATCGGCGGCATAGGCCGCGCTGTCGATATCGGCCCGCTTGCGGTTGCGAAAGACGACGAGATACATCGCCACGCAGCATACCCGCACGCAGGCGCGGCGGAAAGGTGGACATTTGCACCGATCTGGGCAAAGGCCGGGGGCCATGAGCCGCAACACTTTCGGACACGTCTTCCGCTTCACCACCTGGGGGGAAAGCCACGGACCGGCGCTTGGCGCCGTCGTCGACGGGTGCCCGCCGGGCATCGTCCTGACCGAAACGGATATTCAACCGTTCCTCGACGCGCGTCGCCCCGGACAGTCCCGCTTTACCACGCAGCGGCAGGAACCCGATCAGGTCCGTATCCTGTCGGGCGTGTTCGAAGGTCGGACGACCGGCACCCCGATCAGCCTGATGATCGAGAACGTCGACCAGCGGTCGAAGGACTATTCCGAAGTCGCGCGGGCCTATCGCCCGGGCCATGCCGACTATGCCTATGACGCCAAGTACGGCTTTCGCGACTATCGCGGCGGCGGACGCTCGTCCGCGCGCGAAACCGCATCCCGCGTGGCGGCAGGCGCAGTCGCGCGTCTCGTCATCCCCGAAGTCTTCATTCTGGGCTATGTCAGCGCGATCGGCGGCGATGCCATCGATCCGGCCGCGTTCAATCCGGCCGAGATCGGTCGCAACCCCTTCTTCTGCCCCGATGCCAAGGCGGCCGAGCGCTGGGAAGCGCTGGTGGACAAGGCGCGCAAGGACGGCTCCTCGCTCGGCGCGGTAGTCGAATGCGTCGCGACCGGTGTTCCCGCCGGTTGGGGCGCCCCGCTCTATGCCAAGCTCGACGCGGAACTCGCCCATGCAATGATGGGCATCAACGCGGTCAAGGGCGTCGAAATCGGCGACGGCTTTGCCGCCGCTGCCAATACCGGCGAAGGCAATGCCGATCCGATGCGTCCGGGCAACGATGGGCCGATCTTTACCGCCAACCACGCGGGCGGCATTGCCGGGGGCATTTCCACCGGCCAGCCGATCGTGGTGCGCGTCGCGTTCAAGCCGACTTCTTCGATCCTGACGCCGATGCCCACGATCACGCGCGAAGGCGAGGCAACCGAATTGTTCACCAAGGGCCGCCACGACCCTTGCGTCGGCATTCGCGGCGTTCCGGTGGTCGAAGCGATGATGGCCGCCGTTCTGGCTGACCAGAAGATGCTTCACCGCGCCCAATGCGGATAAGACTTCCCGTGTGGATAAGACTTGGTACGGGCCAGAGATCCTGCACAATAAGGTGAGCCTTGGGCGCGCCGCGCCGCTTGGGTTTGTCGCGTCCTCCCGTTAGGGTGCTTCCCACGATAGGTGTGGGGAGACAATCGACCGTGGCGCGACGCCTGACTTTGTTCATTCTGATCGGCATGGTCGCGGGGATCGTGCTGGGCACCGTGCTCAACCACGCCTTTCCGGCCGGGTCGAAGTCGCTGACCGACATCGCCGACACGCTCAAGCTCTTGCCCGAAGTGTTCCTGCGCCTGATCAAGATGATCATCGCGCCGCTGATCTTCGCGACGCTGGTCACGGGGATCGCCTCGATGGGCGACAGCAGCGCGCTCGGGCGCATCGGCGGGCGGGCGCTGGCCTGGTTCGTGACGGCCAGCTTCGTGTCGATCGGTCTCGGACTGCTGCTCGTCAATCTGTTCCAGCCGGGACACGGATTGCATTTCGCCGCCACCACGCCGGTGGGAGAGCTTGCCACCGCCGATTTCACTTTGCGCCATTTCGTGCTCGGCGTGTTCCCGACCAGCGTCATCGACGCGATGGCACAGAACAACGTGCTGCAGATTCTCGTTTTCTCTCTGTTCGCCGGGGTCGCACTCTCGGCAATCGGCGAAGCGGGCGCGCCGCTGGTGCGCGGGGCCGAGGCTCTGGTCGAAGTCATGCTGACCATGACCGGCTATGTCATGCGCGCTGCGCCACTGGCGGTGTTCGGGGCCATGGCCTCGGTCATCGCAACGCGGGGCCTTGGCATCATCGTGACCTACGGGGTTTTCGTCGCCGAATTCTACGGCGGGCTCCTGCTCCTGTGGGTGATCCTGTTCACGGTCGGCAGCGTGTTTCTCGGGCGGCGGGCCTGGCTGCTCGCGCGCTATGTACGCGAACCGCTCCTGCTTGCCTATTCGACCGCCAGTTCGGAAAGCGCGCTGCCGCGCCTGTTCGACGCGCTCGACCGGTTCGGGGTGCCGCGCCGCATTTCCGGCTTCGTCCTGCCGCTGGGCTATTCCTTCAATCTCGACGGCTCGATGATGTACACGAGCTTTGCGACGATGTTCATTGCGCAGGCCTATGCTATCCCGCTTTCGTCCGGACAGCAGGTGGCCATGCTGTTGACGCTGATGATCTCGTCCAAGGGGATTGCCGGGGTTCCGCGCGCCAGCCTCGTCGTGATTGCAGCGACGCTGACCCAGTTCGGCCTTCCGGTCGAAGGCATCGCCCTGCTGCTGGGCGTCGACACGTTCCTCGACATGGGCCGCACCGCCACCAATGTCGTGGGCAACGCCGTCGCCACCGCCGTCATCACCAAGTGGGAAGGCATGTTGCAGATCCCGCTCGACCCCGACGCCGAACCCGCGATCCCGCCCCACGACACCCCCGAACAGGGACGCCGGGGCCTCCATCTCGATCCCGACGCGTAAGGAAGAGGCCGGGACTTTGCGCGGGGCCTACCCTTCCGGTTCCCTACCCTTCGAGCTCGACGTCCCAATAGAGCCAGTCGCGCCAGCTTGAGTGGAGATAGTTTGGGGGGAACGCGCGGCCCTTTTCCTGCAATTGCCAGGTGGTCGGGCGGATCGGTTCCTCGATCAGGCGCATCGCCGCCTGTTCGGGCGTGCGCCCGCCCTTGCGCATGTTGCACGGAGCGCAGGCGGTGGAGACGTTTTCCCAGGTCGTGCGCCCGCCCAGACGACGCGGCACCACGTGGTCGAACGTCAGGTGTTCATGGCTGCCGCAATACTGGCACATGAACCGGTCGCGCAGGAACAGGTTGAAACGGGTGAACGCCGGAAACTCGCTCGGCCGCACATATTGGCGCAGCGCGATCACCGAGGGGATCCTCATGTCGAGCGAAGGGCTGTGCACTTCGCGCTCATACGTCGCGATGATGTCGACGCGTTCGAGGAAGACCGCCTTGATCGCGGTCTGCCACGGCCACAGGCTCAACGGATAATAGGAAAGCGGAGTGTAGTCCGCATTCAGTACCAAGGCCGGGCAATTGGAAAGATGGCGGCTGCTGGCGTGATTGGCGAACCCGGCATCGGCGATATAGCGGCCGCCATGGGAACGATCAGCATGTATACCGGCGACGGCGTCGCCGCTGTTGGGCCTGGCCGAAGCCGCCCTTTCTATCAACGCCTTATGAAGCATGCTCCGGGCCGGCCATCTGACGCGAAAGCCCGTCTGCTCCCGCAAGGGGAGGCATGAGGTATTCGCATGACCACTTCATGACGCATGCGAAGTTTGCACCACATCTGCGAGTCCTTCGTCAAGCCCCATCAGGACAAGTCGCGTGAAAGAAGGGCACAAACACCCTCACCGCCGCAACCATCCGGTGACGGAGACACGCGGCACCCCGGCGAAAGGTGCGACGCTCGACACCGAATGGACTTGCGGCACGCGCAGGAGATGGATCGCGTTGAAACGCGGGGACAGCGCAAGGTCGACGTCGCCCGCGTCATCATGAAACGTCAGCAGCCCGCCCCATTCGATCCGCCAGCGCGGCGTCAGCGACAGGATATAGGCCGCCACGCGGTTCTTGCCCGCGACATTGTCGTCATGCGACGTCAGGAAATGCCCCGGCAGGAACCGCGTCGCCTGTCCGTCGACCATGCGGATGCCCGGCTCCCCGGTCAGCGTGCGAAAGACATCCAGCCAGGCCGGACTGTTGAGCGCGTCGAGCAGGCGATCGACCGGCAGGCCCCGTTCGCGCCGCTTTGCCGCCTCTTCCGACACGCGCACGCTGTCGTACAGGAACTGGAACCCCTCGCGCGCCTGCCCGTGCACGGCTTCGACCAGAGCCGCGCGGCGTTCGGGCCCGAGACTTTCCAGCCCCGCCCGATCGAGGTCCCAGACTTTGTCCCCCTGGTTGAGCACACGCGTCCAGGGCGCCTCGTCGCCGAGCGAAGTCGCCAGCGCATCGGCCTCGGCGGCAACGAGCACCGGTTCGATGCGCACTCGCCCGGTGGCGCGGTAATCCCGCGCCGCCCGGTCGAGTTGGTCGGAAGCGATAGCCGGCTGAAAAGGCTTCATCGCCCGGTGCCTCAGCGGGCGTAGGCCTGGACGAGATCGTAAAGGAACGCGCGCCCCTTCATCAGCGAAGCCACTTCGAGCCGTTCGTTGAGCCCGTGAATGCCATTGAGGTCCGGGTTGGCCCAGATCCCGGGCATGCCATAAGTCGGGATGCCGACCGCTTCGAGGAAAATGCCGTCGGTGGCGCCGGTGGACATCGTCGGCACCACCGGAACACCGGGGAAATAGCGCGCGGCAAGCGTGTCGATCGGCGCGATCACTTTCGGATCGAGCGGCGGCGCCTTGGCGATCGGCCGGATCGGGGGAACCGCGGTCACGGTCAGCTTGGGATCGGCGAAGATCCGCGCAAGGTCGAGCCGCACCTCTTCGGTGCTGTGGCCGGGGAAAATCCGGCAATTGACGATCGCGCCCGCCCGCTGCGGCAAGGCGTTGTTGGCGTGGCCACCATCGAGCCGGGTGGCGACGCAGGTCGTGCGCAGCATCGAATGGAACGTGCGGTCATTGTCGAGCAGGGCGACCGCCTTGGTGAAATCCTCGCTGCCGGGTGCAGCCTTGGCGACGGCCTGCATCGCCTGTCCGATGGCACCGGGATAGATCAGCCCGGCCTTGCCGAAAAAGGCACGGGTCGTGTCGCTGAGTTCGGCCGGAAAATCCTGATCGCGCAGGCGGATCAGCGCATCGGACAATTCGTAGATGGCATTGTCCTTGACCGGGATCGAGCTGTGTCCGCCCGGATTGCGGGTTTCGACGCGATAGTCCTGCGCGGCCTTTTCCCCGACCTGCACGCTCAACGCGACGACATGGCCGCCTTCGCTCACGCCCTTGCCGTTGGTGCGCCCGCCGCCGCCTTCGTTGAGAGCGAATTCGGCATCGATCAGGTCGCGCTTGTTCGCGGCCAGCCATTCCGCGCCGTTGAAGGCGCCGGTGGTTTCCTCCCCGCAGGTCAGGGCCAGCTTGAGCGTGCGGCGCAGCTTGACGTTACCGGCCTTGAGCCGCGCCATGGTATCGACCCAGACGGCCGCCATCGCCTTGTCATCAAGCGTGCCGCGTCCGTAGAAATAGCCGCCTTCCTCGATCAGGGTGAAAGGATCGCGGGTCCAGTCCTCGCGGTGGGCTTCGACGACATCGAGATGGGCGAGCAGCAGGATGGGCTTGGCCGCTTTCGACGTGCCGGGCAGGACCGCAACGAGGCCGCCTTCCTTGGGATGCTCTGCGCTCGCAAACAGGGTGATCTGATCGTCGGCGAAACCGGCCGCCTTGAGCCGTCCGGCCATGCGCTCGGCCGCGAGCGTGCAGCTGCCCGCCGAAATCGACGTGTTGGTCTCGATCAGTTCCTTGTACGTCGCGCGAAAGGCCGGCTCGGTCGGATCGGAAGCCGCCATCGCACTCCCCGCCAGAGCGGTTCCCGCCAGGATGGCCGCAGCACCGGCCCACACCCATTTGCCCATCATCGTTTGCTCCCCATTGAATTACGTTTCAGCCGATCAGAAGGCATATGCCCGGATGAGATCGTCGAGAAAGGCACGGCCCGTCATCAGCGCGCGCACCTCGATCCGTTCGTTGAGCCCGTGGACCCCGTTGCCGTCGGGATCGGCCCAGAACCCCGGCACGCCATAAGTCGGAATGCCCGCCGCCATCAGGAACGTCGCGTCGGTATAGCCGTTGGCCATCGAGGGAACGAGCGGAACGCCCGGAAAATAGCGCGCGACCAGACGTCTCGCGGGATCGATCACGCTGGCGTCAAGCGGCGGAGGCGGCGGCGTCGGACGCAAGGGGCCAAGCGCGGTCACCGCCACTTCAGGATCGCCGATCACGCGTTCGAGCGTTTTGCCGATCTCCTCGACGCCATGGCCGGGGAAGATGCGGCAATTGACGGTCGCCCCGGCCCGCTGCGGCAGGGCTTTGGGAGCGTGTCCCCCGTCGATCATCGTTGCGACACAAGTCGTGCGGATATTGGCGTGAAGAAAGGCGTCGGTATCGACCGTCCACAACGCATCCCGGTCAGCGGGATCCTGCGCCAGCGCGACCATGGCCTTGCCCAGCGCGTCGCCACGGGCCTTGCCCACAGTCCGGAAATAGACGCGGGTCGTGTCGGTGAATTCGACCGGGAAAGTATAACCCTCCACGCGGTCGAGCGCATGGGCGAGCTGATAGATCGCGTTGTCGGGACGCGGCGCTGAACTGTGCCCGCCGCGATTGCGGGTTTCGATCCGGAAACTGGCGAAAGTCTTTTCGCCGACCTCGATCCCCTGCGTAAGGACACGCCCCCCGGCGGCGACCGGCTTGCCGTCAGTCTTGCCCCCGCCCCCTTCGTTGAGAGCGAAAGCCGCGTCGATCAACTCGCGCTTGTTCTCCGCCAGCCATTGCGCGCCGTTGAACGCCCCGTTGGTTTCCTCGCCGCAAGTCAGTGCCAGCTTGATCGTGCGTTTGGGTCGCGCGCGGGTCCGGGCGAATCCCGCCATGGCATCGACGAAGACCGCCGCCATCGCCTTGTCGTCGAGCGTGCCGCGTCCATAGAAATAGCCCCCTTCCTCGACCAGGGTGAAGGGATCGCGGGTCCAGTCGGCGCGGCGGGCCTCGACCACGTCGATATGGGCAAGGAGCAGCAACGGCCGGGCCGAAGCCGAAGTGCCAGGCCAGATCGCGACAAGCCCGCCTTCCTGCGGATGATCGGGCGCGGCAAAGGGGATCAGGCGATCCTCGGGAAACCCCGCCGCTCGCAGCCGGGCCGCCACTTTCTGCGCCGCGAGCGTGCAACTGCCATGAGCCAGCGTGGTGTCGGTCTCGACCAGTTCGCGATAGGTTTCGCGAAATGCCGCTTCGTTGCCGTCGGCCGCCGCCGTCGCGGGCTGCCCCAGGACGAGCCCCAGCACGGCTGGCAGGACAAGACGAAGGTGCGGCAGGCCCATGAAATTCCGTCGCAAACAGGGAAAAGACCGGGCTGTTGTGCGCAGCTTTTGCGCCTTGCGCAACCGCCAAGCGCCAAGCCTGCCTCACCCCACCGCAATCAGGGTTGGACCCTGTGCAAAACGGGGCGGATTCGCTTGGGTTTTTGCGGGGGAATGCTATGGCGGAGAGATGGCAACCGGCGACATTACCCCCAACGCAAATTCCTATGGCGCAGACTCGATCAAGGTCCTCAAGGGTCTTGATGCCGTACGCAAACGCCCCGGCATGTACATCGGCGACACCGATGACGGGTCGGGCCTGCATCACATGGTCTTCGAAGTCTCCGACAACGCCATCGACGAAGCGCTGGCCGGGCATTGCGATCTCGTCCTGATTGAAATCAACCCCGACGGGTCGGTTTCGGTCGAGGACAACGGACGCGGGATTCCGACCGACATCCACTCCGAGGAAGGGGTGTCGGCCGCCGAAGTCATCATGACCCAGCTCCACGCGGGCGGGAAGTTCGAGAACACCAGCGACGACAACGCCTATAAGGTGTCGGGCGGTCTTCACGGTGTGGGTGTCTCGGTCGTCAACGCCCTGTCGGAATGGCTTGAACTGACCATCTGGCGCGAAGGCAAGGAGCACTGGATGCGCTTTGCCCACGGCGATCCGGTCGCCCCGCTGATCGTGCGCGGCGAAGCCCCGATCGTCGGCGGCAAGCCCAAGAAGGGCACGCGCGTCACCTTTTTTGCCAGCCACGAGACGTTCAAGAACGTCACCGAATACGATTTCGACAAGCTCGAGCACCGCTATCGCGAGCTGGCCTTCCTCAATTCGGGCGTGCGCATCCTCTTGCGCGACAAGCGCCGCGAAGAGGTCAAGGAACACGATCTCTATTACGAAGGCGGCATCGGGGCTTTCGTCAAATACCTCGACCGCAACAAGCTGCCGCTGATCCCCGATCCCATCGCGATCAGCGCCGACCGCGACGGCATCGGCATTGATGTCGCCCTGCAGTGGAACGACAGCTATTACGAAAACGTCCTGTGCTTCACCAACAACATTCCGCAGCGTGATGGCGGCACACACCTTGCCGCGTTCCGCGCCGCGCTGACCCGCACGATCAACGGCTATGCCGAACGCTCGGGCCTGCTCAAAAAGGAAAAGGTGGCGCTGTCGGGCGACGACATGCGCGAAGGCCTGACCGCGATCGTCTCGGTCAAGTTGCCCGATCCCAAGTTCTCGAGCCAGACCAAGGACAAGCTGGTCAGCTCCGAAGTCCGTCAGCCGCTCGAAAGCCTGATGGCGGACAAGATGAACGAGTGGCTGGAGGAAAACCCGGCCCATGCCCGCTCGGTGATCCAGAAAGTCATCGACGCCGCCGCCGCCCGCGAAGCGGCCCGCAAGGCACGCGAACTGACCCGGCGCAAGGGCGCGATGGACATCGCCAGCCTGCCCGGCAAGCTCGCGGACTGCCAGGAACGCGATCCGTCCAAGTGCGAACTGTTCCTGGTCGAAGGGGACTCGGCAGGCGGTTCGGCCAAGCAAGGTCGCGACCGCAAGACCCAAGCGATCCTGCCGCTCAAGGGCAAGATCCTGAACGTCGAGCGCGCGCGCTTTGACCGCATCATCTCGTCCAAGGAAGTCGGCACGCTGATCCAGGCGATGGGCACCGGCATTCGCGATGAGTTCAATCTCGACAAGCTGCGCTACCACAAGATCGTCATCATGACCGACGCCGACGTCGACGGCGCCCACATCCGCACGCTGCTGCTGACGTTCTTCCACCGCCAGTTGCCCGAGATCGTCAAGCAGGGCCATCTCTTCATCGCCCAGCCGCCGTTGTACAAGGTCGCCAAGGGCCGCAGCGAAGTCTACCTCAAGGACAATGCCGCGCTCGACAACTACCTCGTCGAAGCGGGGCTCTCGGGCCGCGTGCTCGAAAGTTCGGGCGGGGCCCGCATGGGCAGCGACTTGCGCGCGCTGGTCGATCACGCGCTCAAGCTGCGCGATCTCATGGCGTTCGTTCCCCGGCGCTACAATCCCTCGATCATCGAGGCACTGGCGCTCGCCGGTGCGCTCGATCCCGAACTCGACACCCCCGGCCGTGAAGCCGCGCTGGCCAGGACGGCGGAGTGGCTCAACCGGGGCGATCCCGAAGCGCGCTGGTCGGCCGGAATTGCTGCCGAAGGCGGCTATCACATCCAGCGCCTGTGGCGCGGGGTGACCGATCACCACGTCATCGAAGGCGGCTTCCTCGTCAGCCAGGAAGCCCGCAAGCTGGCCCGCCTCGCCGCCGAGAACGCCGACGTCTACGCCGGGACCGCACGCCTTGCCCGCGCGGGCAGCGCCCCTGCCGAGCCGGTCGAAACCACCCCCGCCGCCGAGGAAGAGGAAACCGCACCCGCAACCCGTCGCGGCGACAGCTCTGCCGAAATCATCACCCGGCCTTCGCAGCTGGTCGAGGCGGTCTTTGCCACCGGACGCAAGGGCCTGTCGATCCAGCGCTATAAAGGTCTGGGCGAAATGAACGCGGAACAGCTCTGGGAAACGACGCTCGACCCGGACAACCGTTTGCTCTTGCAGGTGAAGATCGAGGACGCGGATGTCACCGACGAAATCCTCACTCGCCTGATGGGCGACGTCGTCGAACCGCGCCGCGAGTTCATTCAGGAAAACGCCCTCAACGTCGCCAATCTCGACGTCTGATCGAAATCGACCTGCGCGTTTCCGATTCGCGCAGGTCCCTTTCCATCCGATGACCAACGGCGCCGGGCATCCCCCGAACAGTAACGATTGCCCTTGGTTCGGTCCCGAAACGGGACGGTTTATGCGCCCGATCGCCTCGAACCACTTTTAACCTTTACCTTCAGCCAGTTCCGGCCAACAGCCTTGGTAAATCTGTTGAACCGGGGCTGGTTTATGAACTTTTCACATCGCGCACGGGCCTTGCTGGCGCTTGCCGCCGTTTCCATTGCCGTACCGGCCTGGGCTTCGTCGGAACCTTCGGGCCTTGATGCCTTGCGCACGTACAATCTCGTCGTGCTCGGCAACCTCACCTCCTCCTCGGAAGTCGAAGGGCGCACGTTCGTTGGCGGCAATCTGACCGGCAATTCGTCGAACTACCTGATTTCCTCGTCCGTTCCGGCCACGACCTACACGGTTCCGGGCCTGACCGTGGTCGGCGATGTTACCGGCGGCACCAAGAACCTCAACAACGGATCGGGCGCGGTCGTCGGCGGCAACGTGTCGAGCGGGTTCAATCTCAACGGTGCGACCCAGACCGTCCAGGTCGGCGGCACGATCAGCAATACCAACGTCAACCAGAACACGGTGACGTCGAACCTTGGCGCCACCAATCCGGCCTTTACCCAGAACCTGACCCAGTACGGCAGCCTCATGAGCACCAGCATGAAGGAACTGTCGTACCAGTTGTCGACGCAGGCAAGCACCAGCACGGTCTCGCTGAGCGGCAGCACGGGGGTATTCACCGCGCAGGCCGGTTCGGGCGGCACCGCGGTGTTCAACCTGACCGCCGCCGACCTCTCGAAAATGAGCGCGATTCAGTTCAACACGAACGGCGCGGACACCGTCATCGTCAATGTCACAGGCGATCCCATCACGCTCAACCAGAACTTTCTGGGCGGCACCAACAATCTGGGCCAGCACGTGATCTGGAATTTCCCCAATGCCACCAACCTGACCCTGACGACGGCGTGGGGCGGTTCGGTGCTGGCCCCGCTCGCCAATGCGACGACCTACAATTACATTCAGGGGTCCGCGGTCTTCGGCAGCCTGACCCAGGACGGGGAAATGCATATCGGCACTTATGCCGGCGGCTATAGCCTGCCCTCCGATCCGGGCAGTTCGAGCACGACTTCGTCCACCTCGTCGACCAGCGGGGGTACTTCGGTTCCCGAACCGGGCATGGTCGGCCTGCTCGGCCTTGGCCTTGCCGGTCTCGTCTGGCGCCGCCGCAATGCCCGGATCGCCCGCGCGGCCTGATCCTTCGCCTCTGCCGACATGAAAAAGGCCCGGTCCGTGCGATGCGAACCGGGCCTTTTTCGTCAGCCATGCGGCCGTTCGTGATTATTCGGCGGGAATCCCGGCCGCGTTGAACATGTCGGGGGCATTGTCCCCTTCATCGTCCGCTTCGGCGCTGTTCTTGGCCTTGCGACGGCTGTCGAACGAGGACCAGACATCGTTCCAGTTCCCGCGCGTTGCCGCCTTCGAATATTCGGTGGCGCGGGTTTCGAAGAAGTTGGCGTGTTCCACACCGTTGAGCAGCGGGGTCAGCCAGGGCAGCGGGTGTTCCTCGATCATGTAGATCGGCTGGAACCCGAGCTGGCCGAGCCGCCAGTCGGCGATGTAACGGATGTAGCGCTTGATTTCCTTGGCGCTCATGCCCGGAACCGGCCCTTGCTCGAACGCCAGGTCGATGAAGGCGTCTTCGAGGCGCACGGTCTTCTGGCAGCAGTCGATGATGTCTTCGCGCACGGCCTTGGTCATGCAGTCGCGTTCCTGCACGAATGCCTGGAACAGGCGCGTGATGCCTTCGCAGTGCAGCGTTTCGTCACGCACCGACCAGCTGACGATCTGCCCCATGCCCTTCATCTTGTTGAAGCGGGGGAAATTCATCAGCATCGCGAACGAGGCAAACAGCTGGAGACCTTCGGTGAAGCCGCCGAACATCGCCAGTGTACGGGCGATATCCTCGTCGCTATCGACCCCGAACAGCTGCATGTAGTCGTGCTTGGCCTTCATTTCCTCGTATTCGAGGAACATGCCGTATTCGCTTTCGGGCATGCCGATAGTGTCGAGGAGGTGCGAATAGGCCGCGATGTGGATCGTTTCCATGTTGGAAAACGCCGCCAGCATCATCTTCACTTCGGTCGGCTTGAACACGCGACCGTACTTTTCGTGATAGCAGTCCTGCACCTCGACGTCGGCCTGGGTGAAGAAGCGGAAGATCTGCGTCAGCAGGTTGCGTTCATGGTCGCTGATCTTCTGCGCCCAGTCGCGGCAATCCTCGCCCAGCGGCACTTCTTCAGGCATCCAGTGGACCTGCTGCTGCCGCTTCCAGAACTCATAGGCCCACGGATATTCGAACGGCTTGTAGGTCTTGCGGGCTTCGAGAAGAGGCATGGCAACGGACTCCGAAATTCGCGTAATATCAGGATTGGATAGCGCACGCGTCCGCAATGACGGACACGGCAAAGGCCCGCCCGGCGCGAACGCCGGACGGGCCGTATGACGATGGGCTTCCGGCGACTCGCGCCGCCGAAAGGCTTACTTCCAGAACCAGCCGGGCTTCAGATTGCGATTCTTGCGATTGCGCCACATCTGAATGTAGAGCCACAGCCCGGAAAAGCTGAAGAAAACCATGGCGAAGCCCGACAGCGTGCCGATCAGCACGCCGACCGGGCCGAAGGTTTCCCCGGAATGAAGATGGTGCACCAGCCCGATCAGCGAGCGGGCGCCGCCCTGCGGCTTGGGACGGCACGTATAGTCGGGCGGACAGACGAACGCGGGTTTGCCCCCTGCTTGCGCAGCAGCGGCCTGCGGACGTGGCCCTTCCCCGCCGCCCATCAGCGGCAAGATCTGGCTGAGCACACCGGTCACGGCGATCCAGAGCAGAAAAACGGCGAAAAACACCGAAAGCCAGCGGTGCCACTTGCGCATGATAAGGTCCCACCTCGTAAGATTGCGAATTGCTCGCAACGCCAGCCGGGGTCGGAGCGCGCGTGCAAACCGGATCGGCTGTGCCGATGACAAAGCGGCCGTTCAAGCCGCAATTTGTCCCGAATTGTCCGCGTGCCGCATGCATGGCTCGTACTATCCGTTCTGGCCCAAAGCTCCGGCGCCCGCCCCGGCACACAGCCGGGGCGGCGGCCGATCCACCGCCGTCATCGCCCTGTCGAAAGACCGCGCCGCCTTACTGGCAGGCGAGACATTCCTCGTAGTCGGTCTGACGGGCTTCAAGTTCGATCACCGGCGCTGCCGGCGTGTTGTCGGCTTCAACGCCACCGGCAAACCCGGCGCGCTGCACCGACTTCGAGCGGAGATAGTAGAGCGACTTGATGCCCTTTTCCCACGCCTGGAAGTGGAGCATGAGCAAGTCCCACTTGTCGACGTCGGCCGGGATGTAGAGATTGAGCGACTGCGCCTGGTCGATATAGGGCGTGCGATCGGCCGCAAATTCGAGCAACCAGCGCTGGTCGATTTCGAAGCTGGTCTTGTAGACGGCTTTTTCCTCGGGAGTGAGGAAATCGAGATGCTGGACCGAGCCGCCGCGCTCGAGGATCGAGTTCCACACATTGGTGGAATCCTTCGACTTTTCCTTGAGCAGCTTTTCCAGATAGGGATTCTTGACGACGAACGAACCCGACAGCGTCTTGTGGGTATAAATGTTCGCCGGGATCGGTTCGATACAGGCCGACGTGCCGCCGCAGATGATCGAGATCGACGCGGTCGGCGCGATCGCCATCTTGCACGAGAAACGCTGCATCACGCCCATGTCGGCAGCATCGGGGCAAGGCCCACGTTCCTGCGCCAGCAAAAGCGAGGCTTCGTCCGCACGCGCGGCGATGTGGCGGAACATCTTGAGGTTCCACGCCTTGGCCATCGCGCTTTCAAAGGCGATGCTCTTTTTCTGCAGGAACGAGTGGAAGCCCATGACGCCCATGCCGACCGACCGCTCGCGCGCGGCCGAATACTTGGCACGGGCCATTTCGTCGGGCGCCCGTTCGATGAAGTCCTGGAGCACGTTGTCGAGGAAACGCAGCACGTCCTCGATGAACAGCTTGTCCTCGTGCCACTCTTCCCAGGTTTCGAGATTGAGCGAGGACAGGCAGCACACCGCCGTACGGTCGTTGCCCAGATGATCGCGTCCGGTCGGAAGCGTGATTTCCGAGCACAGGTTCGAGGTCGAGACCATGAGGCCGAGATCGCGGTGATGCTTGGGCATCGTGCGGTTCACGGTGTCCGAGAACACGATGTAGGGTTCGCCGGTCGCAAGCCGCACTTCGACCAGCTTCTGGAACAGCGCACGCGCATTGAGGCGACCGCGCACCGAACCGTCCTTGGGGCTCTTGAGATCGAACTCGGTCCCGTCACGGACCGCCTGCATGAACTCGTCGGTCAGCAGGACACCGTGGTGGAGATTGAGCGCCTTGCGGTTGAAGTCGCCGCTGGTCTTGCGGATTTCGAGGAACTCCTCGATTTCCGGGTGCGAGATGTCGAGATAGCAGGCCGCCGAACCGCGACGCAGCGACCCTTGCGAAATCGCGAGCGTCAGGCTGTCCATCACGCGCACGAAGGGGATGATGCCGCTGGTCTTGCCGTTGAGCCCGACGCTTTCACCGATCCCGCGGACCTTGCCCCAATAGGTGCCGATGCCGCCGCCGCGCGCGGCCAGCCACACGTTCTCGTTCCAGGTGGCGACGATGCCTTCAAGGCTGTCCTCGACCGAGTTCAGGTAGCACGAGATCGGAAGACCGCGTCCCGTGCCGCCGTTCGACAGAACCGGGGTCGCAGGCATGAACCACAGGCGCGAGATATAGTCGTAGAGACGCTGCGCATGGCCGGCGTCGTCGGCATAGGCATCGGCAACGCGCGCAAAGAGATCCTGATAGGTTTCGCCGGGCAGGAGATAGCGGTCGTCGAGCGTTTCCTTGCCGAACGCGGTCAGCAGCGCGTCGCGCGAGGGATCGGTGCGCACATCGAAACGGCGGGGATGAACGGCCTTGGAATCCTCGACGCGCGAGGCGGCCTTCACGCCACCTGCAAGCGCTGCCACCAATGCTTCGCTACCTTCATCCTTCACAGCCATTCCAACCGCCTTCTTCACATCGGGGACGCCACCGTTCCCGGTCGCTCCTTCGTCCAGATCAAGCGAGCCGTCTGCCGCAACGCTGTCCCCAGTCCTGAAATCCACGCCAAATCCCCGAATTTTCGATGCCCTTCCGCGCATTTCGGCACAGATCGGGCGCAAGAACCTTGATGCCGCGCGCCGACCTCCCGAGAGGCCTGACAGCCGCGACGCGAACCGTATCAAGAACATCGACCCCATCGGGGCCAACCGCTCTATCGCCAGTCATGCCCCTCCCGACTCGCCATCTGTCACCGATAGTAACAGGCGCCGGAACAAACCGTGAAAATATTTGCGGCCAGCGGGGCTCCTGCCTGCTGCAGACAAGGCAATTCAGCGCTGAAACCCTGGGAGTTCGCGCTGTTCCGCACGCTTTTGCTACGTGCGTCCTCTGCAACTAGGTCTTGAGGTCCCCGTTCTGTGCGACCACAACCTATAGTGCCCAAACCGGTGTCAGAGGCAAGGGGGTAACACTCCGAAGGGCGATTCGATTCGTCGCACGTACGATTCGTTTCGTCGTCATGACAGTCATTGTGCAGCGCAGCGACGCGTGGGTTCAGCAGCAGTTCAAGCACCAATCGCAGACGCGTGAATTAAATTTGCGCCGAGGCACGATCCTGTGGACAATCAGGCTGTCCAGCCCCCACATCCCGCTTATCCACGGCGGGTGTTCCATAGCGGGAAAAACATCCCCCACCCCCTTCCCCGCCACGCTTTCCCGCCCCCGTCGAGGGGCGGCACCAGACAGGAAACCAATCGGCCATGCTGAACATCGTCTCGCTTGTCCTTGGCGGCCTCCTGATCGGCATTGCGGCACGCTTCTTCTATCCCGCCGCCATTCCGATGGGACTGGGCCACACGATCCTCCTTGGCATCGGCGGTTCACTTGTCGCGGGTTTCGCGGCCAGCTGGCGCGATGGCCGCCCTTTCAGCGAGGGGCTCAGCCGTGCGGGCTGCATCGCCTCGGTGATCGGGGCGATGCTGCTGATCTTCATCGGCCGGCATTTCTGAAGGCGCGGGAGAGGGACCTCTCCCGCAGCGCTCAGTTCGGAACCAGGATGGTGTCGCGTGCCGCAGGCTGGGTCGCGGGGTAATCGCGATTGTAGTGCAGCCCCCGGCTCTCGCGCCGGGCCCGCGCGCTCTTGACGATCAATTCGGCCGTCTGGAGCAGATTGCGCAACTCGATCAGGTCGGCCGTCACGCGGAAATTACCGTAATAGTCGTTCACTTCGTTCTTGAGCAGCTTGATGCGATGGGCCGCACGCTCCAGACGCTTGTTGGTCCGGACGATGCCGACATAGTTCCACATGAAGCGGCGCAGTTCGGTCCAGTTCTGCTTGATGACGACTTCCTCGTCGGAATCGGTCACCCGGCTCGCGTCCCACGGGCGCAAGGGCGGCGGCGCCTCGAATTCGTCCCAGCGCGCGAGAATGTCGCGCGCCGCCGAATCCCCGAACACGAAGCATTCGAGCAGACTGTTCGAAGCGAGGCGATTGGCCCCGTGCAGGCCGCTTTCCGAACATTCCCCGACCGCATAGAGCCCGCCGAGGTCGGTCCGCCCGGCCAGATCGACCAGAACCCCGCCACAGGTGTAGTGCTGTGCCGGGACGACCGGGATCGGTTCCTTCGTCATATCAATCCCGAGCGCGAGCAGGCGCTCGTAGATATTGGGGAAGTGGCCCCGGACGAATTCGGGGTCCTTGTGACTGATGTCGAGATGCACGTAATCGAGCCCGAGACGCTTGATCTCGTGGTCGATCGCGCGGGCGACGATGTCGCGCGGCGCCAGTTCCTCGCGCGGATCGAAACGGGGCATGAACCGCTCGCCCGTCGTCGGCAGCTTGAGATGCCCGCCTTCGCCGCGCACTGCCTCGGTGATGAGGAAGTTCTTCACGTCGAGATTGTAGAGACAGGTCGGGTGGAATTGCATGAATTCCATGTTCGACACCCGTGCCCCGGCCCGCCAGGCCATGGCGATGCCGTCGCCCGTCGCCCCGCGCGGCGCGGTGCTGAACAGATAGGTGCGCCCCGCCCCACCGGTCGCCAGGACCGTCGCGCGGGCGGAAAAGCATTCGACCTTGCCGGTGCGCGCATCGAGCGCATAGACACCCCAGACCCGACGCTCGCCGCCCGCCTTGACATCGGTGCGGTGACGATCGGTCACGAGATCGATCGCGACCATGTCGGGCCGCAGCGTGATGTTGGGATGGGCCCGCGCCGCCTTGATCAGGGCTTCCTGCACGGCATAGCCGGTGGCGTCGTTGACGTGGACGATCCGGCGATGGGAATGCCCGCCTTCGCGGGTGAGATGAAGCGCGCCAGCCTCTTCGTTGAAGGGCACGCCGAGATCGACCAGACGCCGGATCGCTTCGGGCGCATGCTCGACCACGAATTCGACCGTCTCGCGCCGATTGAGCCCGGCCCCGGCGATCATGGTATCGCGGATGTGATCCTCGAAGGTGTCGCCCTCGTCGAGCACGGCGGCAATCCCGCCTTGCGCCCACGCGGTCGAACCGCCGTCAAGCGCGCCCTTGGCCAGAACGAGGACCCGGCATTTTTCCGCCAGAACAAGCGCGGCGGTCAGACCCGCGGCGCCAGAGCCGATTATCAATACGTCGTGTTCGGTCAATTCCCCGGATCCCGGCAAGAACAGCGCAGGTGCCATCGGATGGCACGGGCGCTTGCTAGTCCCTCACCCCCCTCGACCGCAACCCCGTTCGCCCGCCCCGCTACCTTTTCCGCAATTGGCCAGACATTCGTCGCATGACCGTCGCAAAACCCATGCCCCATCCCCCCGTCTGGCAAGAAGGGGAGAACAACGACACACAGAGAAGCGAAATTCCATTCATGACAAAAAATCATACGCAGACGAATTCGAGTTTAGATTCGTATTTATACTAAGGAGATGGTACATGATTTGCTCACCAGACAACGGGAGCTCTAACTATGTACCTGAACCCATTCGGCTGCCTGATAAACAGACATCAGCCACGACGGGAATCCGTGCATTGGAATGGTTTCCATTACGTTTCCCATTGCAAGGATTGCGGAAAACCGATTCTCCGGAAGCCCAAAGGCGGGTGGCGCCTGAGCAAGAGCAGCACCACCAATTCGATCTGGGGCACACCCGATCAGATCGAGGAAAACGACTGATCCCCGCCCCGCCCGATCGCGCATGGCCTGGTGCCCGAAACACTTCGCTCGGAAAGCGAAGGAAGAATTCGGGTGAGGGGACCGTCAGGCTCCATAAAGTCGGGATTCACGCTGCAGGGGCAGACACTCCGGGATCAAGCCCCGGAAGTGCCGACAGGCATTGTCAGGATGACCGCCCGGAAGACGTCAGCGCCACGAAGACATCTTCCAGATCCGCTTCCCGCGTCGACACATCGACGATGCCCAATCCCAGTTCATGGACGAGCCCGAGCACCTGCCCGGCGTTCATGCGATCCTTGTCATAAGCAATTTCGATCCGACGATCGCCCAGCACTTCGCTGCGCCGGAACAATTCGTGCTGCGGCGCGGTATCGATATCGCGATCGAGCGTCAGCACGACAATCTTTTCACGCGCCATGTCGAGCAATTCGCGCGTCGGCTTGTTGGCGATGAGCTGCCCGTGATTGATGATCGCGATGCGATCGCACAACTGCTCGGCTTCCTCGAGGTAATGGGTGGTCAAAACCACCGTCACCCCTTCATCGTTCAACTCGCGCACGAGTTCCCACAACTGGCGCCGCAATTCGACGTCCACCCCGGCGGTCGGCTCGTCGAGCACCAGTACGGGGGGGCGATGCACCATGGCCTTGGCGATCAACAGGCGCCGCCGCATCCCGCCCGACAGCGAGCGGGCATAGGCGTGGGCCTTGTCGTCGAGATGGACCGCCTTGAGCAATTCCATCGAACGCCGCTGCGCCTTGGGCACGCCATAAAGCCCGGCCTGGATCTCCAGCACCTCGATCGGCGTGAAAAAGGGATCGAACACCACTTCCTGCGGCACGATGCCGATCGATGCCTTGGCATCGCGGCGGTCGCGGTCGATATCATGGCCCCAGATCTCGATCGTGCCCGAGGTCTTCATCACCATGCCCGCAAGCGTGTTGATCAAGGTCGACTTGCCCGCGCCATTGGGCCCGAGAAGACCGAAGACCTGCCCGCGCGGCACGTCGAAACTGACACCGCCCAATGCCAGCTTGCCTTCGCCTGAACCGGCCGGGGCATAACGCTTGACGAGATCGCGGATGCGAATGGCGGGGGTCTGTTCCATGGCGCCTCTCCTGCCCTGCCCCGCCCGCAAGGTAAAGAGTGTGCGGCAAGAGCAACGCTTCCACGCCAAAAGGGGCAACAAGGAATGCACCCGCGACTTTTGCATCATGACCTGCGGCTTGTCCCCGGGGGCGGCATTTGCTAGGCGACCGTTCATGACCAAAGTCCCTGAAACGACCTACACCACCACGGCCCGCGTCTGGTGCGATGGCGCCGGCGACATCCGTTCCACCGGCGGTTTCAGCGCCTCGGCGCTCGGCCATCCCCGCGTCTGGCTGGAAATCGACGAAAAGGGTTATGCCGAGTGCGGTTATTGCGACCGTCGCTTCGTGCTGAAGGGCGGCCCCGCCGACCCCGAAGCGAACAAGGCCGCCTGACACCATCCTCGTCGGCCTGTTCTCTTTAGGCCGTTCCGATTGGCAAGACGGGGTTTGCGCGCCTATATGTCGGGACAATGACCGACACGCCCGATCCCCGCTCGCTGCTCTATCGTCCCGGCCTGCTGACGCCGGATGATGCCCGTCGCCTTACCGCCGCTGCGCTCGGCGCCTGCGACGACGGCGAACTCTATCTGCAATTCATCGCCAGCGAGAGCTTCGGCTTCGACGATGGCCGGTTGAAGACCGCAGATTATTCGCGCGACGCGGGCTTTGGCCTGCGCGGGGTGTCGGGCGAAATGACCGGCTTTGCCCATGCCAACGAGATTTCCGCCGCCGCGATTGCGCGTGCGGGCGAAACACTCAAGCTGCTCGACCCGGCCAAGGGGCAACCCGCTCTCGCCCCGCGCTCCAGCAACCGCCACCTCTATACCGATGCCTCGCCGCTCGACGGCGTGCCGTTCGAAGCGAAGGTCCGCCTGCTCGAAACCATCGACGCGGCGGCCCGCGCCCGCGACCCCCGCGTGGTTCAGGTCTCGGCCTCGCTTTCGGCAAGCTGGTCCGTGATCGAAATCGTCCGCGCCGACGGTTTCCTGGCGCAGGACGTGCGCCCCTTGGTGCGCCTCAACGTCTCGATCGTCGCCGAATCAAATGGGCGACGTGAAACCGGCAGCTTCGGCATCGGCGGTCGCCGCCTCTATGACGACCTGTTCCAGCCCGAAACGTGGAACCGCGCCATCGACACCGCTCTGGCGCAGGCGCTGGTCAATCTCGAATCGGTTGCCGCGCCGGCGGGTGAAATGACAGTCCTGCTCGGCCCCGGCTGGCCCGGCGTGCTGCTGCACGAGGCAGTCGGACATGGTCTCGAAGGCGATTTCAACCGCAAGGGCACCAGCGCCTTTTCCGGCCGCATCGGCCAGCGCGTCGCGGCACCGGGCGTGACCGTGGTCGACGACGGCACGCTTTCGAGCGATCACGGCGGCGCACGACGCGGCTCGCTCTCGATCGACGACGAAGGCACGCCGACGCAGGAAAACGTGCTGATCGAGGACGGCATCCTCAAGGGCTATATGCAGGACCGCCTCAACGCGCGCCTGATGGGCGTCGAACCCACCGGCAACGGGCGGCGCGAAAACTATGCCCATGCACCGATGCCGCGCATGACCAACACGTTCATGCGCGCAGGCAACGACGATCCTGCCGAACTGCTCTCGCGCGTGAAGAACGGCATTTTCGCCAAGTCGTTCGGCGGCGGCCAGGTCGACATCACCAGCGGCAAGTTCGTGTTCACCTGCACCGAGGCCTATCGCGTCGAGAACGGCAAGCTCGGCGCCCCGATCAAGGGTGCGACCCTGATCGGCGACGGCCCGACCGTGCTGACGCGGGTGGTGGGCATCGGCAACGACCTCGCCCTCGACGAAGGCGTCGGCATCTGTGGCAAGGGCGGGCAGAGCGTGCCTGCCGGTGTCGGCCAGCCCTCGCTGCTGGTCGAAGGGCTGACCGTCGGCGGCACCGGCGGATGACACCCTGAACTCGAAACCCGACGGGAGATCATGAGGATGATGCGCATGAAACGCCGCTGGTCTCCCGTCCTTCACGCCCTTTGCGCGGCGGGCTTCGCTCTCCTCGGCGCGACGTCCGCCGATGCGAGACCCCGGCTGACAGGCGAACAGCAACTCGCAAAAATGCTGGAAGGCAAAGTCGCCGGGACACCCGTCGATTGCATCACGCTGCACACGATCGATTCGACGACCGTCATCGACAAGACGGCGGTCGTCTACAAATCGGGGCGCACCTATTACGTGCAGCGTCCCCGCGCCGGGGCGGACCAGCTCGACGATGACGACATTCTCGTCACCCGGCTGACGACATCGGAACTGTGCAGCATCGACACCGTGCAGTTGCATGATCGCGTCACCGGATTCTGGCACGGCTTCCTGACGCTCGACAAGTTCGTGCCCTATGCCAAGCCGCGCACGAAATGAGGCGGCGTCTGGCGCGTTTCCCCGCTCTTGGGTAAAGGCCGGGCATGATACTGCGCCTTGCCACGCCCGCTGACGCCGCTGCTCTCGCCGATCTCGGCAATCGGGCTTTCGTTGCCAAGTTCGGCCACCTCTATCGCCCGTCCGATCTCGCCGCCTTTCTCGAAGAGTCGCACTCGATCGACAAAGTGACCCGCGAGCTGGCCAATCCCGGCATGGCGACCGCCGTGATCGAAGAGGACGGCGCGCTGCTCGCTTTTTGCAAGGTGACTTATGCCAGCACCCTGCCGCGCCATCTTGCAGCGGAACGTCCGTTCGAACTGAAACAGCTCTACACCGATCCCGACCGGCTCGGACGCGGGCTCGGCGCCCGGCTGATGGACTGGGCCCTTGCCGAAGCCCGCAAAGTCGGCGCCGACGTGTTCGAACTGTCGGTCTATGCCGACAATCCCGACGCGCAGCGTTTCTACGCCCGCTATGGTCTCAACAAGATTGCCGACATCACTTTCAAGGTCGGCGAGCACATCGACCCCGAATTCCTGTTCGGCATGGTGATGCAGCCCGAAACGACAGCCTGATCAGCGGCGCCAGCGATCCGCGATCAGCTTCGTCTCGGTCGCGGCATCGACCGGATCGCCCGCGCCCAGTCGCTGAAACGCGGGATCAAGCGCCGCATCGCTGCCGCCGGCCGCAACGGCAATCGTCTCGGCGCTTTCGGGTCCCTGCCCCTTGCCGCTGGCCTCGGTCATCCAGCGACCATCGCCCCCCCGGCAAGCCAGAGTCAGCGTTTCACCCGAACGGTATTCGCGGCACCACCGCCCGTCGGCAGCCCGCACCGTCAACGACGGCACGATCCGGCGCCCGTCGGGCAGGCTCGCTTCGGCAAGCGAGGGTGTGCGATCGAGCGCCTGCGACAGCGGATCGACGGCGGCACCGGACCCAATGTTCAGGAACAGCGCCAGCGAAGCGGCAGCCAGCGTCCCGAAGGCGACCAACCCCCATGCGATCCTGCGCCCCATGCGCCGGGGATTGTCGTTGTCGGCATGCGGCACCGGATCGGGCGGGGCCAAAAGGGCAAGCGTTGCTTCGGGCAAAGGCCGCTGCGCGATTCCCGAAAGAGCCTCGCGAATGCGTCGGTCGTTTTCCCGCCATTGGACCGCAAGCGCTGCGAGCGCGGGATCGGCCTCCATTTCCGCTTCGAACGCCTGCCGGTCGGCGGGGGAAAGAGCATCGTCGAGCCAGGCGGCCAGCCGCTCTTCGCGATCCTCCGCGACAATGTCACCGGTCATCCTCGCCTCCTTCACCTTGCGCCAGAAGTATCGCGATCCGACTGCGCGCACGCGCCAGTCGGCTCATCACGGTTCCCACCGGAATCCCCAGGGCCTCGGCCGCCTCGCGATAGCTTTGCCCCTCGACCGCGACCAGCAGGAACGTCGCCCGCTGATCGGCGGGCAAGGATTGCAGGGCGCGATGAATTGCGGCGAGTTCCGAACGATGCTCGACCAGCTCGCGGCCATCCACGCCCGGCAAGGGATCGATCTGCTCCACCGGAACGTGCTCTCCCCGGCGGGCAACGCGGCGGCGTTCATCGATGTAGATGTTCTGCGCGATGCGGAACATCCAGCTGTCGACCCGCGTGCCGGGCACGAAGAGATGGCCGCGCGCAAGCGCGCGTTCGACCGTGGCCTGCATGAGTTCGTCTCCATCCCCGGCGTGGCGACACATGGCCTCGCAAAACCGGCGCAGACGGGGGAGCACGGACAAGATGTCCGCGCGCAGCTTTCCGCCGGCAGGTTCCTTTTCCGCCATGTCATTTCCCACAACGCCGTCCACGGCCCCTTATTCCACACATCGTTGCCATTATGGGCAAAATTGCTGTCCCCGAACAAAACGACGGCCTAGAAACGCATCGAGAGCCACAGGCTTGAGGGAGACTGCGTTCTTGTACGCCATGATGCCTGCCATGAAAAAGGTCGCACATCGTTCTCGGGCTGTCCCTGCACTCAGCCTTGCACTCGCGCTCGGCCTCGCAACGACAGGTCCGGTCGGGGCGCAGGAACGCGAACCTCCGCATTTCGAACCTCCGCCCGGCGACCATGGAGGGTTCGAGCGGGGCGGGTTTGAACGGGGTGGCCCCGACCGGGGCATGCCCGGCCTTGCCGAGCGGACCGAGGCGATCAGCGACCTGCTCGACCGCCTTGCCGAAGTCGAACGCCCCGAACACGACGCCTCGGGCTATCCGGTCCGGCGAGGCGAAGTCTCTGCGCTCGACCTTGCCCCCGCCGCGCTGTCCCGCCTCGAATCCCGGGGGTATCGCGTGATCGGGCGCGATCCCCTGCCTACGCTGGGGCACGAGATCGTTCGCCTTGCCGTCCCTGCCGGACTGTCCGCGCGCGAGGGTGCCGCCGCGATCGCCGCCGCCGATCCGTCGGCGACCATCGACCTCGTCCATTACTACGCGCTCGAACCGGCCGGGGGGAAACCGCACCGGGTTCACGGCGAAAGGGGCAAGACCGCGCCGGTGCCCGGATCGATTTCCGGCAAACCCGTGATCGGCATGATCGACACCGCCGTCACGCCCCATCCGGCCCTTGCCGCCGCGCGCATCATCGCCTGGGATCAGGGCAATCGCCCAGGCCTTCCCGTCGGGCACGGCACCGCCGTCGCCTCGATCATCGCCGAAGGGGGGCAGCCGACGATCTATGCCGCCAATATCTTTCGCGGCAGCCTCGACCGTCCGTTCACCTCTGCCGATGTCGTGGCACAAGCTCTCGAATGGTTGCTCGCGCGCGACGTGCCGGTCATCAACATGAGCCTTGCCGGGCCGCGCAATGCCCTGCTCGACCGCCTGATCGGCGAAGCGATCGCGCGCGGACGGACGATCGTCGCAGCAGCAGGCAACGGCGGCCCCACGGCTCCGCCCGCCTATCCCGCCGCCTTGCCCGGCGTCATCGCGGTCACGGCGGTCGACCATGCCGGGCACATCTATCGCTTTGCCAATCGCGGCCCCTACGTCTCGTTCGCGGCCAGCGGAGTCGACGTCGTCGCCGCCAACGCACCGGGAGGAATGGCCCGCTTTACCGGGACCTCGTTTGCCACCGCCCATGTCGCGGCACTCTATGCACGCTGCCGGGGCGGCGGGGCATCCTCGTCGGCCTGTACCGACCGACTGGCACGGGAAGCGCACGACCTTGGCGCTCCGGGGCGCGATGCCATCTACGGTTACGGCTTTCTCGATTGAGCGCCGCACCGCTCCGGTGCAGAGGCAAGGCCTTGTTTCGCCAACAAGGCTATAGAATAGATTTAAAAAATATCGATTGCCTTGAAAGTTACCTGCCTTTCAAATCCCCGATGGCTCTGGTAACTTCGCGGCAAGCTTACTTCTCTATACTTCACGTTCTGATCCGTCGATTTTCGTACAGATCCATTTGGGGAAACCGGTTTGGAGACGCCACGCGACAGCGCCAACGACGCTTCGCCGTTCGCCGGCTCCCCTCCGGCTGAACGGTTGCCATCCGGAGCGGAACAGCGCGCCGCACCGCGGTTCACGCTGCTGCTGCGCGTGGCAAAACTGATCGTCGACGGGCACGAATATTTCTGCATCATTCGCGATGCCTCGGCGACCGGGGTCAAGGTCAAGCTGTTCGCGCCGCTGGCCAACCACGTCGAACTCACGCTCGAACTGGGCAGCGGCGACCGTTACCAGGCCGAATGCGTGTGGACGGCCGGGGATCATGCCGGCCTGCGTTTTCTTCACCCGATCGCGGTCGAACACCTGCTCGACGAGACTCTGACGCGCGGACCGCGCCGCCAGATCCGCCTCAACATCGCGATTGGGGGCATCCTGCGCTCGGGCGGCGAAGCGGTCCCCATCTCGCTCCACGACATCTCGTTGCAGGGGGCGGGGATCACCAGCGACAAATGGCTGCTGGTCAACGAACTGGTGAAAGTCGAAACCCCGATCCTGCCGCCGATCTATGCCAAGATCCGCTGGCGCGACCATCCGCGCTACGGACTGATCTTTGAAAACACGTTCCGTCTCGAAGACCTTGCCCGACGCTGCTCGGGCATTCCCTCGCGAGCCAACCTCCCCCCGTCCCACTTCCAGGACATCAGCGGAACCTGAAACAGCCGGGCCCATCCCCGACTCGTGCCCGTCCGATTCGTCCAAGGCCCACCGGGAAACGCCTGCCCCTCGTTCACAGAGGGAATCCGGATGCCCCGATTTACCCGTTGTTGAGCAGAAACGGGCCAAACTTGTCGCCAAGAACACCTGATTGGCGAATTTCGCGATTCCGAATCGTGACGTTAACCATCCCTTATCCAATTTCATTCACCTCCAATCGTATCGGAGCGCACGCTGCATCAGGGGCTTGGGATGACTATCGGGTTCGACAAGACGGTACAGAATTCCACCGTTCATCAGTACGATGTTGACGTTGCCATCATCGGCGCCGGCCCTTCCGGCCTTACTGCCGGTTACCTCTTGTCCCGCCAGGGCTACAAGGTCGCGATCATCGAAAAGGACCCGCATTACGTCGGCGGCATCAGCCGTACTGTCGAACATGAAGGGTATCGTTTCGACATCGGCGGCCACCGGTTCTTTTCCAAGTCGCAACAAGTCGTCGACTTGTGGAACGAGATCCTGCCCGACGATTTCATTCAACGTCCGCGCATGAGCCGCATCTATTACGAGGGCAAGTTCTACTCGTATCCGCTCCGCGCGTTCGAAGCCCTGCGCAATCTCGGCATCTGGCGCTCGGCCACCTGCATGATGAGCTACGTGTGGTCGCGGATGTTCCCGATCCGCGAAGTCCGCAGCTTCGAGGACTGGACCAGCAACCAGTTCGGCAAGAAGCTCTATTCGATCTTCTTCAAGACCTATACCGAAAAGGTCTGGGGCATGCCCTGCAACGAAATGAGCGCCGACTGGGCCGCACAGCGGATCAAGGGGCTCTCGCTTGGTGCAGCCGTGCTCGACGGTTTCAAGCGCAGCCTCGGGCTCAACAAGAAGCCCAATGACGGCATGGCGACCAAGACCCTGCTCGAGACCTTCCGCTATCCGCGCCTTGGCCCGGGCATGATGTGGGAAGCCGCGCGCGACAAGATCCGCGCCGCCGGCGGCCTCGTGCTGATGGACCACGCGCTCAAGCAGCTGGCGAGCGACGGCGAAGGCGGTTGGCGGATGACCGCGACCCATGGGGCGGACGGCAACGACATCGTGATCCGTGCGGGGCATGCGATCAGCTCGGCCCCGATGCGCGAACTGGCCGCCCGCTTGCACCCGCTGCCCGAAACCACGCTCGAAGCCTCGAAGCTGCGCTATCGCGACTTCCTGACCGTCGCGCTCAAGATCAAGGCCGAGGACCTGTTCCCCGACAACTGGATCTACATCCACGACAGCAAGGTTCGCGTCGGTCGCATCCAGAATTTCCGATCATGGTCGCCCGAAATGGTGCCCGACGAAGATGTCGCATGTGTCGGGCTCGAATATTTCTGCTTCGAGGGCGACGATCTCTGGGCTTCTTCGGACGATGCCCTGATCGAGCTGGCAACCCGCGAAATGGCAACGCTCGGCCTGGTCGATCCGAAACAGGTCATCGGCGGCGCCGTCGTCCGTCAGGAAAAGGCCTATCCGGTCTATGACGACGACTATGCCGCCAATGTCGCGGCCATGCGCGAGGAACTCGAACGGGTCCACCCGACGCTCCATATGGTCGGTCGCAACGGCATGCACCGTTACAACAACCAGGACCACGCGATGATGACCGCCATGCTGACGGTCGAGAACATCATCGCCGGGGAACGCGTCTACGACATCTGGTGCGTCAACGAAGACGCCGAATACCACGAAGCGGGTAACGAAGGCGCGGCCAAGACCATTCCGGCCCGGCCCGGTCGCCGCGCCGTCAGCGAGGATCAGCAAGCGGCTCTGGACTCCGTCCGCGCCGTGCCCGAACGCGCAAAGTCGAGCAACCGCAAGGCCGCGTAACCTCTGCCCGCCACGCCGACGAAGGAGACGGGGTCATGCCCGCGATCGCCCTGCCGCTGATCGATCGCCTGCGCCAGATGCAGGTCATCCGCTACGCCCTTGCCAGTCTCGGTGCGCTGGCGGTGGACATGGGCGGTTTTCTTCTCCTGCTTCGCATGGGCCTGATGCCCGCGCTGGCATCGGGCTGCGGCTATACGCTGGGCATTGTCGCGCACTGGCTCCTGTCGAGCCGCGCGGTCTTCACCCAAACCGTGGCGCGGGGCGGAACCGCCCGCCTGCGCCAGCAAAGCCTCTTTCTCATGTCCGCCCTCATCGGCCTGGGCGTAACGACGGCTGTCGTCGGGCTCCTGACCTTGGGTGGTATCGACGCGCGCCTGGCCAAGGCGGTCGCGATCGTCGCCAGTTTCGTGGTGACCTGGGTCCTGCGCAAGAAAGTGGTCTTCCGCTGATGCCTTCCCTCTCGCTGACGCGGGGCAGGACCATGGCGAAACCGGCTCCCACCGCCGCCGCAGGATGGCCATGGCGCGTCCTCATCATGTGGCTGGTGCTTGCCGCCGTGCTGCTGCTGGTCAATGCGCAGGGCATCGTCCTCGAACGCTTCGGCGACCCCGACGACGCGCTCCGCCTTGTCGAAGTGCGCGATCTCCTTGGCGGACAATCCTGGTTCGACGTCCACCAGTACCGGATCGCCCCGCCCGAAGGCGTGGCGATGCACTGGTCGCGACTGGTCGACATTCCGCTCGCGACCGGCATTCTCGTCCTGCGCCCCCTGCTTGGCGACCATCTCGCCGAACTCGTCACGGTGGTCATGGTTCCGCTGCTGACGCTGCTTTGCACGCTCATGCTGATCGGGCGTCTCGCCGCGCGCTTCTTCGACGCCGAAACAGTGGGTATCGCCTGCCTCGTCACCGGCATTGCCGGGCCGTTGCTGTTCCAGATGACACCGCTGCGGATCGACCATCATGGCTGGCAGATCGTCCTCGCGCTCGCTGCGCTCAACGGCCTGTCCCTGCGCGATCCGGTCCGGGGCGGACTGGTCGTCGGCGGCGCGCTGGCCGCCTTGCTCGCGATCTCGATCGAGGGCCTGCCGCTGACGGTCGTGTTCCTCGGCGTGCTCGCCTTGCGCGGATTGCTGTCGCCCAAAACCGGCTTCACCGGCCTGTTCGCGGCTGCCGCGACGCTTGCACTGGCAGGCATCGGGATTTTCCTCGGCACGCGCGGGACCGCCGACCTCGCCACCCATTGCGATCAGATTTCTCCGGTCCATCTGGCTCTCTTTGCCTGGATCGCGCTGGGAACGGGGGTTCTGGCCTTTGTCGCCCCTCGCCGCTTGTCCGTCGCCTTGCCCCTGCTCGGCGTGATCGGCGCGGGCACGCTGGCGCTTTTCCTGGGCGCGGCTCCGCAATGCAAGGGCGGCGCTTTCGTCGCGCTCGACCCGATGGTCCGCAAATACTGGTATGAAGGCGTATCCGAAGGAATGCCTTTCTGGCGCCTTCCCATGGCCAATGCCGCCGAAACCCTGCTCATGCCCCTGATCGGGCTGATCGCCACCGCGCTGCTCTGGCGTGACGCGCGGTCGCAGGAAGAACGCCTGTGGTGGCGTGATCACGCCCTCGTTCTCGCCGGAGCGTGGCTCATCGGACTGATGGTGTCCCGTGCCGGGGCCACGGCTTGCGGCTTTGCCGCAGTCCCGACGGCGGCCGTGGCGCTGCGCTGGATCGTCGCCTTGCGTGACGTGCCGCCCGCCCGCAGGATCGCGGGTTATCTCGGCATCATGCTCATGCTGCTACCGCCCTTGCCGGTGGTCGCGTGGAACCGCGTCTCGGGCCTCTTGGCGGCTCCTTCCGCAACGCCGCAGCCGATGACGATGTCGGGGTGCCGCTATGCACAGGCAGCGCAAGCGCTCGACAAACTGCCGCCGACCGACCTTTTCGCCCCGCTCGACATCGGTCCCGATCTCATCCTGCGCACGCACGACACGGTTGTCGCGACAGGCCATCATCGCGGCTCGGCCGGAATGCGCGACGTCATCGCGGCCTTCATCGGCACGCCCGAGGAAGCCCACGCGATCATCCGGCGCCGTCACACTCCGCTCATCGTGGTGTGCCCGGACATCACCGAACCGGCGACGTATATCCACTATGCGCCCGACGGCTTCATGGCCCGCCTGCTCAAGGGGCAGGCCCCGTCCTGGCTCGAACCGGTCGATCTCGCACCCGGAAGCCACATGAAATTCTGGCGCGTCAAAAACTAGGTTTTCAGTCGAATTTCCAACGTACGGAAACACCGCCGATGGCCGAGGCACTGCCCCGGCCAAAGCCGGTGCCGCCATAAAGTTCGAGACGCCAGTCGCGCTTGAGCGGCAGACTGGTCCATGCGGTCAGGTCGTGCGCCGGGGAAAAGCCGGGCGTCACCGACTGGCGCCATTCGTAATCGAGCCCCGCCATCACGCCCTTGCCCAGCCGATAGCCGAAATCCCCGGCAATGGCCCAGGTATCGCGCAAGTCGGTTCCCGCCGGACGCCCGGTAAAGCGGCGACGCGTCCCCACCGTGATCGTTGCTCGACCGATGTCGCGACCGATGTCGCCACCCAATGTCACATCGACCTTGCCGGTGCCCAGGCCGTCCTCGACCGAAGCGGTCGGCACCTTGAGCCGGCTGCTCATCGACAAGTGCGTGCGTTCACCCAGATCGAAACGATACCCCGCCGTCAGGGAGATATCGCCGATGCCGTCGGAATGGATCGAAGGCAGGACACGCAGCTCTCCCGGCACGCCACCCTGCACTTGCGCTCCTGTCGGCAGGAAAAACGGCGGTCCCGGTGCGCCGTCGTGGGCGCCGCCCGGTCCGAAGGCCTTGCCCGCACCGTCCCCGGGCTGGGGCGTATCGAGCAGATTGATCGGCCCGCGCAGGATTACGTAGGGAACCGTCACCCGGAACCAGAACCCACGCGTGGCATAGCGCAGGGACAGCGGGAAAGCGGCGACATCGGTCCGTTGCGCCTGGCCGTAACTGCCGTCGGAAAAAGTCGCCCCGAGGCTCAGTTCCCAATGACGCGGTGCCGAGGCTGCAGCGGCCCCATCCACGGGCACCGCACTGTCTTCGGCATGAGCGGAAAGCGGAAACGATACTGCGATCAGGCCCGACGCAAGGCCGAGTCCCTGTTCCAGCCACTGTCTTCCGATCTTCCAACGGCTCATCAACGATCCCGTCGGCGCTGCCGCCGCCATGCCCCCCACTGGGCCTTCGGCTGCCGGTATTGCCCCCCGACCAGAGCAAGCGCAAGAGGGAGAAAACAGGGAAAAGCCGCCGATTCAGCCGTCTTGCGGCTCGACATCGACCGAGACGGTCATGGTCTGCCCCGCCCCGCCGTGAAAGACTCCGTCGACCGGCGCGACATCGGCATAATCGCGGCCCATTGCGGTGAAGATATGATCGGACCGGACGAGCGAATCGTTGGTGGGATCAAAACCGATCCAGCCCAGTTCGTCCCCACACCACAGATTGGCCCAGGCATGGGTGGCATCGGCGCCGACCAGACGCGGCTGCCCGGGAGGCGGAATCGTGCGCAGGTATCCGCTGACATAGGCCGCCGGAATACCGTGGGCCCGGGCGGCAACGATCATGACGTGGGCAAAGTCCTGGCACACCCCGTGCCGCGCCTGAAACGCCTCGTCCGGCAAGGTTTCCGAGGTCGTCGCGCTGCCGTCGTAGGTAAATTCCGCGTGGATTGCCCGCATCAGCGCGCGCGCGGCTGAAAGCACGCCCTGCCCGGCAGGGAAGAACCGCGACGCCCAGGCCGCGATGGCCGACGAACTGGGTGCCATCGGCGAGGGGTAGAGATAGTTTGCCGGGCCCATCGGCCCCAGATCGCGATGCCGCAGCGCCCTGTCGCGCACTTGCTCGACGCTGGGCCCCTGCCCTTCGCTCTCGCCATCGGCTTGCGCATACATGGCCGCGATCAGCGAAGGCTCGGACACTTCCATCCCGAACGTGCTCTCGATCGTAAGATGCGTGAGCGGTTCCGCGATCACGAAGCGGCTGCGATTGACGACGAAGGGGCCGCTTTCCTCCTGCATCGACCAGGGAACCGGATCGATCGACAGGCGGAAATCCTCCAGCACCTGCCCCGGCCATGGGGCCGGTTTCAGGCGCAGGTTGAACCGCGCCAGCCGCACGGCACCGGCATAATCAACCGTGGTGATGTGACGAACCTTGTAATGCATGAGACTCACGCGCCGGCTGGAAACAATCAGGCGAGAAGATTGTCACCGGGCGAACCCCGGCTCTTTTCGTATTGCAGGAAATAGCGCGCCGCGATCGTGTCGGACAATGCCAGAAGCCCGCCTTCAGTCGCTTCGAGCAGGGCGGCATCGAACTTCTCGATCGTCACCGACCCGAGCGGCCCCTGCAGCGCGCGGGCCTGAAGCAGCGGCGGTTCGGGCATCATGTCCTCGCCCAGGCTGGGCAGGGCACCGATGTGGTCGCAGATGGCGTCGATCTGGAACATCAGGCTGCGCGGATTGTCGGGATCGAGCAGCAAGAGATCGAGCACCGGATTGCGGCGCGGTCCGGTAAGATAGCGCGCGCGATACGTGATCTGGCTGTCCGACAGGTCGAGCAGGACGCCGAGCGCCTCGGCCTGTTCGCCCTTGCCGCCCAGCGCACCGACCGTCGCGCAGATGCCGAGCGCGCGTTCGAGCCTGCGCCCGAGATCGAGAAAGCGCCACGACGGGCCGCGAATGAAATTTTCCGCCAGCAGTCCGGAAAGCGCGCTCAACCGCTCGCTCAGTTCCCGCGCGACGCGCAGCAAAGCCGTCGGCCGATGCGAATCGAGCGCAGGCAGGGGACGGCTGACGATCCGCCAGAAATCAGGCGTCAGACGATCGCGCAAAGTCAGACCGGCCGCGCGGAACTGGATAAAGATCGTACCGACCCCGCCCAGAAGGCGCGTTTCCGACAAAGCCGCACGCGCTGCCTGTGCAGCAGGAAGACGGGCGGTCGAAGGCAGGATCGCCCCCCATTCGACCAGCAGGTCGAGCAGCGCCGCCACCGTCTCGGGATTGCTGCCCGCAGCCGAATCGACTTCGATCGTGCTGCCCAGCACGGCCCGGATCACCCGCAGCGTGATTTCCGCGCGTTCGACATAACGGGCAAACCAGAACAGGTTGTCCGCCGCCTGGCTGGCAAGAATGCCCCCGCCACGCCGCACGCGCGGCGTTTCGGTCATGCGCGTGGGCATGGGCACGGCCGGAGGCGCATCGTCGACGATGCAGACGTCGGCCGACATATCGCCTTCGCCCATCCATCCGGTCTGCACTTCGTCGGACGAGGACAGGCGGGCAAAACCGCCGGGCATGACCGTCCATTCGCCGTCCGACCCGCGCACGACAAAGGCGCGCAGGGTAAAGGCGCGCGGCTCGAACCGTTCCTCGACAATTGCCGGGGTCGTTGCCAGCCGCACGATTTCCTGCCCGCAATAATCGAGCGGGCGGCGCGCCATGGCATCGAGCAGCGTGGCACGGCTGGTTTTCGACAGCGTTCCGCCGGGCAGCGCGCGTCCGGGCGGAAGCCCTTCGACCTTGCGCCCGAATGCCGAGGCAATCACCATCTCGCCCAACTGGTCGCGCACATACGCGGCCTCGTCGGGCTGCCCGCACCACCATGTGGCGATATTGGGCAGGATCGGTTCCTCGTGGCAGAGCACTTCGCACAGGCGCGGAAGGAACGCGGCAAAGGCCGGTGCTTCCAGCACTTCGGCGCCCGGCCAGTTGGCCAGTTCCACGCCGCCGCGTCCCCATGCTTCGAACAAGTCGGGAACGCCGATCTCGCTGCGGGCGTCGAATGCCAGCGGGTCGAGCGCATTGGTGTCGATCCACCGCCACAGCGCATCGATCCGCTTCGGCCCGGCAATGGTGCGGACATAGAGACGGTCGTTGCTGACGGTAAGGTCACGCCCTTCGACCAGCGGAAAGCCGAGATAGCGCGCCAGATGCGCCTGTTCGGGATAGGACTGGTTGAGCCGTCCGGGCGTGAGCAGGGCAATACGCGGACTTTCGCGCGAACAAGTGCGGGCAATGCCACTGCGCAGTTCGGAAAAGAACCGCGCCACTCGCCGGACGTGAATGTCGCTGAGCAAGGATCCGGTGCTGCGCGACAGGGCCAGCCGGTTTTCCAGCGCATAGCCGATGCCATTGGCAAGGCGCAGCCGGTCGGCGAGCACGCGCCACTGCCCATTGGGGCCACAGACCAGGTCGGCGGCATAGACTTCGAGGAAATGCCCGCGTCCTTCGCGCACCGCCTTTTCGCGCACGCCCACGGTGTTCCGGGCAAAGAAACGGCTGCCCGCGACCAGAGCTGCGGGCAGATGCCCTTCGGCGACCAGACGCTGCGGGCCATAGATGTCGGCCGTCACCGCCTCGAGCAGACGCGCCCGCTGAACCAGACCGCGCTCGATCGCGCTCCACTGCCCCGCGCCGATGATCAGCGGCATGGGTGAAAGCGGCCAGGGGCGTTCCTCGGCATCGCCGGTCAGGCGGAAACTGAGCCCGAGATCCTGGATCTGGCGCGCCACCAGTTCTGCGACCGGAAATCCGGCTTCCTCGCGCAGGGACGTCAGGCCCCGCGCCATCCGCTCCCATTTTTCCGCAACGGCGGGCGTGGCAAGACGAAACAGGTCGAGCGCGTCCGCGCCGACCTTGTAATCCTTCAGCCGCGACCGGGCCGGGACTGAGGGTGCCCTGCTTGCCAAGCCCGCTCGCCTAGGCGAGCCAGCTTGGTCGGCGCAAGTCCAGTGTCATCGGAAATTCTCCCGGCAGTTCCCTCGGCGGGACAGCCAGCCAGCCCGGCGTATGCCCATAGGCCTGGAACCGGGCCATCCGCCGTGCTTCGGCTTCATAGCTGTTGACCGGCACGGTATCGTAACTGCGCCCACCCGGATGCGCGACGTGATAGACGCAACCGCCCAGCGAACGCCCGCTCCAGCTGTCGATGATGTCGAAGGTCAACGGCGCATGGGGCGGCATTTGCGGATGGAGGCAATTGACCGGCCACCACGCCTTGTACCGCACGCCCCCGACCGCCTCGCCATGGGTGCCGGTCGGCGTCAACGGCACCCGGCGACCGTTGCAGGCGATGATGTGCCGTCCCGCGACCAGTCCGGTCGCGCGCACCTGCAACCGCTCGGTCGAGCTGTCGACATAGCGCACCGTTCCCCCGATCGCCCCGGTTTCACCCAGCACGTTCCACGGTTCGAGCGCGTGGCTGATTTCGAGCTGGACACCGCCGCCCTCGACCGCGCCATGCACCGGAAAACGGAACTGGCGCTGCGCCTCGAACCACACGGGATCGAAGTCGTAGCCCGCCTGCCGCAAGTCGCCCAGAACGTCGAGGAAGTCGGACCAGACGAAATGGGGCAGCATGAAGCGGTCGTGCAATTGCGTGCCCCAGCGCACCAGCGGCCCGTCGACCGGCTGGCGCCAGAACCAGGCGCAGAGCGCACGCAGCAGCAATTGCTGGGCCAGCGACATGCGCGGCTCGGGCGGCATCTCGAACCCGCGAAACTCGACCAGCCCCAGCCGCCCGGTCGGACCATCAGGCGAGAACAGCTTGTCGATGCAGATTTCGGTGCGATGGGTATTGCCCGTCACATCGACCAGCAGATTGCGGAACAGGCGGTCGACGATCCAGGCCGGGGGTTGCTGCTGATCGGGATGGGGCACTTGCGCCAGCGCGATTTCCAGCTCGTAGAGCCCGTCGTGTCGCGCTTCGTCGATACGCGGCGCCTGACAGGTCGGCCCGATGAACAGGCCCGAGAACAGGTAGCTGAGCGAGGGGTGCCGCTGCCAGTAGATGACAAAGGACTTGAGCAGGTCAGGCCGCCGGATGAACGGCGAATCGAGCAGGGTCGGACCGCCCAGAACGATGTGATTGCCCCCGCCGGTCCCGGTCGCACGTCCGTCGACCATGAACTTGTCGGCGGTCAGCCCGATCTCCCGCGCGCATTCATAGAGCGTCTCGGTGATCTCGGCGGTTTCCCGCCAGCTTGCCGCGGGCTGGATGTTCACTTCGATCACGCCGGGATCGGGCGTGACTTTCAAAACCGTCAGGCGGGGATCGGGCGGCGGCGGATAGCCTTCGATCCGCACCGGCAGCTTGGTGTCCTCGGCCACCTGTTCGACGCTGGCGACAAGGTCGAGATAGTCCTCGAGCGTTTCGACCGGCGGGATGAAGACGCACAAGTGATCCCCGCGCGGTTCGACCGTGATCGCGGTCCGCACCGCGCCCTCGATCGGGACCTGCTGGACATAGCCCTGATCGGCAGGCGTCGCGTGCGGGGTTTCGACCGGAACAGCACGCTGGAACGGCACGCCCGAATCGCGGACCTGGAACCCGCGCTCGATCACCTGCGCACGCACGTCGGGCAAGGGATCGCGCGGTTCGGCCGTGTCGCGGGCATGGATATAGGGATAGTCCGAAGCCGGAACGAACGGCAGCGACCCGAGCGGCAGGCGATAGCCGAGCGCGGAATCGCCCGGCACGGCGTAAAGCACCCCGCGCCGGACTTTCCAGCGTTCGGACCGCCACTTGCGGATCGGCTGTCGCGCGGCGGCCTGCCACCAGCGCTGGATCGGCAGGACGAACCCGGCCGGCTTGGTCAGCCCGCGCTGGAACGTGCGCATGAACCGCGCGCGTTCCTCGGGATTTTCAAGCTGCGGATCGGTCGGCTCGGTATTCTCAGGCAGCTGCGCCTCGCGCACGATCCATTCGACCGCGTCCTCGAAGACCGGCTGCGCGAAATCATCGTCCACGCCCAGCATGAGCGCGGTTTCCTTGAGGAACTTTTCCGCGTCCCCGGCGTCGACCGTGCGTTCGGGAACAGCCTCGGGCATGACGCTGTCGGCGATCAGGCGCGCGTCGTTCCAGACCGGCACCCCGTCCTTGCGCCAATAGATCGAATAGCCCCAGCGCGGCAGGCTTTCGCCGGGATACCATTTGCCCTGTCCGTGATGAAGCAGTGATCCGGGTGCGAACCGGTCGCGCAGCTTGCGGATCAGGCGATCGGCAAAGACCGCCTTGGTCGGCCCGACGGCCTCGCTGTTCCATTCGGGCGCTTCGAAATCGCCGTCGCGGATGAACGTCGGCTCGCCCCCGATGGTCAGGCGCACATCGCCCGCGGCAAGATCGTCGTCGACCTTGTCGCCCAACGCCATGAGCGTTTCCCAGCGGGTCTCGGTGAACGGCTTGGTGATGCGCACCGCCTCGGCAATGCGCGAGACCTGCATCTCGAAATGGAAGTCGGCGTGGACCTGTTCCAGCACCACGCCCTCGATCGGCGCGGCAGTCCGGTAATGCGGCGTCGCGCAAAGCGGGATGTGCCCTTCGCCCGCGAACAGGCCCCATGTCGCATCGAGGCCGAGCCAGCCCGCGCCCGGTACGTAGACTTCGGTCCAGGCGTGAAGGTCGCACACGTCCTGCGACACCCCGCGCGGCCCCTCGACCGCCGCCACGTCGGGAGTCAGCTGGATCGAGTACCCCGAGACGAAGCGGGTGGCAAAGCCGAGACGGCGCAGGAGCTGTACCAGGAGCCAGGCCGAATCGCGGCACGACCCACTGCCGATCTCGAGCGTTTCCTCGGGCGTCTGCACCCCTGCCTCGAGCCGGATGACATAGCCGACCGCCTCGTTCACCGCCTGGTTGATCGCCACCAGGAAGTCGATCGTGCGCCCTTCGTGATCCTTGAACCGCTGATAGAGCTCCTCGAACAGCGGTCCTTGGTCCTCGACTTCGAAATAGGCGGTCAGGTCGCTCGCGAGCGCCTCGTCATACGTGAAGGGATAGGTTTCGGCGTATTCCTCGACGAAGAAGTCGAACGGGTTGATGACGGCAAGCTCGGCGAGCAGGTCGACCTCGATCGCGAAATGATCGATCGGATCGGGAAAGACGATCCGCGCCAGCCAGTTGCCGAGCGGATCCTGCTGCCAGTTGATGAAGTGGTTGGCCGGGCTGATTTTCAGCGAATAATTGGGAACCGCCGTGCGACTGTGCGGCGCGGGTCGCAATCGGATCACCTGAGGGCCCAGACGGACCGGCTTGGTGTAAGTATAGCGGGTGAGGTGGTGCAAACCGGCCTTGATCATGGCAACGAGTGTGCGCGATTTGATGGTGCGCCGCAACAACCAAAGCCTGTCGGCAACAATCCTTGAAACGATTCCGAAACGGTCGCTTTGCATACCGAAACCGATCTTGCGCGCGCCCCCAGGCTCGCTCATGAAACCGGCTCTCCGGGGGACATGATCGGGGCTGGAATTTCAACGATGAAGTGGTGGAAACGGATCGGCAGTTCCCTGCGCAGCGGCCATGGCCCGTCCGAAACGAACGCCGCGCCGGACACTCCGGCACCGCCCCGTTCCCGCACGGTCGATGTCGGCTGGCTGCTCGATACCGAAAAGGCCCGCTTCATCTGGCCTGAACCCCGCCGGGTGACGCTCGACAATCCGCCGCCGCGCCATGCCAAGTCCGCCGGTCATTGCCCGGCAGTGATCGAGCACGAAGCGCGCATGTTCGAAATGCTTTGCCCCATCGACGTGCGGCTCGGCTTCAAACGCGGTGAAAAGGGCGAGCCGCAACTGGTCAATCTCGACGGAGATCAGGCCAGCATCCGCACGCGCCATCTGGGCGAAATGGTCTCGCTGGTGTCCGAACGCGAATGGCGCCACCCCGAACGGCCGATGCTGCAAATCATCACGCCCTATGTCTTCGTCGCCGACGAACCGGTCTGGGCCATGCAATTGCCGCCGATCACGCATTATCAAAAGGAGCCGTGGCCGGGCCTGCTGTTTGGCGGCCGCATTCCGATTCACATCTGGCCGCGCCAATTGATGTGGGCTTTCGAATGGTTCGAACCGGGCAAGCCGCTGGTCCTGCGGCGCGGCGAACCGTGGTTCAACCTGCGCTTCGAAGCCGCCGAGCCCGATCGCCCTGTGCGCCTGTTCGAAGCCGAACGCACCACCGATCTCGACGACTATCTCAAGGGGCTGTCCGCCGTCAGCAACTACGTCGATCGCACGCTGTCGCTGTACAAAGTCGCAGCCGAGCGACGCCCACCACGCCTGCTCGTGCGCAAGGAGCGCGGCGGAGAACCGGTTGCCGCCGACGAGCCTCCGACCACTTAGGCCGCTCAGGCCCCGGCGCGCGCGACATCGAGCCAGGCGCGCGCCGCATGGGGCAGATAGGCCTCGCGCCGCCAAGCCAGTGCCATGCGCCATTCGAGCGCAGGATCGCCGACCGGGATCTGCACCACGCCCTCCCGCCGGTGCATGTGCGCGACAAGCCGTGGCAGGAAGCTGACGCCGATCCCTGCGGCGACGAGTTCGAGCATGAAGCCGATCTGGCTCGACTGCGCGGCGACCTGTGGGGTCAGCCGATGCGCGCGAAAGGCATCGGTCACCATCGCGTGCAACATGAAACCGGTGTCGAACAGGACCAGCGGCGTGTCGGCAAGATCGGAAAAACGCAGGCTGTCGCGTGTCGCCAGCCGATGGCTGGCGGGAAGCAGCGCGTCGACCGGCTCGCGCCCCAGTTCCTGCGTCTCGAATTCGTCCGAAACCGGCAGCAGCAATCCGGCCAGATCGAGTTCCCCGCTGTGCAGCAATTCGCGCAAGCGCGCGCTGCCGTGCTCGCTCAACTGCACTTCGATGCCGGGATAACGCTGCCGGAACCGGGCAAAGATCGGCGCGAACAGCGCGTCGCCGCCCACGCGCGGCAGTCCCAGCCGCAAGAGCCCCCGCCGCAAGCCTTTGAGCTCGGCGATCTCGGACAAGAGATCCTCGCGCGCGGCAAGAATGCGCAAGGCCTGTCGATGGACGATCGCGCCCGCCGCCGTCGGCGCCACATGCCGAGATCCGCGTTCGAGCAAGGGCACGCCCATTTCGTCCTCCAACGCCTTGATCGCCTTGCTGACGGTCGATTGCGTCGAAAACAGCACGCGCGCGGCGTCAGTGAAGCCTCCTTGCCGGATCACTTCGACCAGAACGCGAAGATTGCGCATTTCCATCAGCTGTCCGCTCCCGGCCCAATTCCCCCCGGGCCCAATTCCTCTGGGCCCAATTCCCCCGAGCCCAATCCATTGTCTTTCCTTCGTCATTCCAAACCCGAATGCAAGGAAGTCGAACGTTTCATTTCAAGAATGACGCGTCGAAGCATAGGGCCGCGCCAACGCCAATCCCCACAACGGACATCCCCCCAAAGGACAGCCCCCCCAAAGGACAGCCCCCGATGCCGGCCATTGCCACCGACAGTTCCATTCCCGCGCGGCCACAGGCATCTTCCGGTCTGGTCGAGCGCCTGCGCGCGATTGCCGGACGCCGTCATGTCCTCGTCGGCGACAAGGCGACTCGCGCCTATCGCCGGGGCTATCGCTTCGGCGACGGTCCGGTCCTGGCTGTGGTCCAGCCGGGCAGCCTGGTCGAACAATGGCGCGTGCTGCGCGCTTGTGTCGAAGCCGGCGTCATCGTCATTGCCCAGGCCGCCAACACCGGCCTGACCGGCGGTTCCACGCCCGACGGGGCCTACGATCGCCCGGTGGTGATCGTGTCGATGCGCCGCCTCTCGGGCATCCATCTCATCCGCGAGGGCAAGCAGGTCGTGTGCCTTCCCGGCGCCACGCTCTACGATCTCGAAGCCAAACTGCGCCCGCTCGGCCGCGAACCCCATTCGGTGATCGGCTCTTCGTGCATCGGCGCTTCGGTCATGGGCGGCATCTGCAACAATTCGGGCGGCGCGCTCGTCCGCCGGGGCCCGGCGTATAGCGAACTGACGCTCTATGCGCGGGTCGACGACAGGGGACGCCTCGAACTCGTCAATCATCTCGGCATCGCGCTCGGCACCGATCCGGAAACCATGCTCGCCCGGCTCGAACGCGGCAGTTTCACCCCCGGCGAAGTCAGCGCGGCCGAGGACCGGTCCGCCTCGGACCACAATTATGCCGACCATGTCCGCGAAATCGACGCCGAGACGCCCGCGCGGTTCAATGCCGACCCCTCGCGCCTGTTCGAAGCTTCGGGCAGCGCGGGCAAAGTCATGCTCTTTGCCGTGCGGCTCGACACCTTTCCCCGCGACGAGGCAACGCGCGCCTTCTACATCGGCACCAACGATCCCGCCGAACTGACTGCACTGCGCCGGGCCATGCTGGGCTCATTCGCGAACCTGCCGGTGGCGGGCGAATACCTGCACCGCGACTGTTTCGACATCGCCGCCCGCTACGGCAAGGACACCTACCTTGCCATCCGCAAGTTCGGCACCGACCGCCTGCCCCTGCTGTTTGCGGCCAAGGCGAAAGTGGATGCACTGCCGTTCCTGCCCGCGCACCTCTCGGACAAGGTCATGCAATGGGTGGCCGATCGCCTGCCCCAGCATTTGCCCGCGCGCCTGCTCGATTACCGCGACCGCTTTGAACATCACCTGATGCTGCGCATGGCCGACGAGGGCATTGCCGAAGCCAGTGCCTGGCTGGAAAGCCATTTCCCCTCGACGAGCGGCGCCTTTTTCGAATGCACGCCCGAAGAAGCCGAAGCCGCGTTCCTGCATCGCTTTGCCGCTGCGGGTGCCGCCATCCGCTATCGCGCGGTCCATGCCCGCGAGGTCGAAGACATCGTCGCGCTCGACATCGCCCTTCCCCGCAATTGCGAGGACTGGGTCGAACAGCTCCCGCCCGAAATCGAGCATCCGATCCTGCACAAGCTCTATTACGGCCACTTCCTGTGCCACGTGTTCCACCAGGACTACATCGTGGCCAAGGGCACCGATTGCGGCGCACTGGAACAGGCCATGCTGCCGCTGCTCGACCGGCGCGGCGCCGAATATCCGGCCGAACACAATGTCGGCCACCTCTATACGGCGAAACCCTCGCTGCGCGAACATTACCAGGCGCTCGACCCCTGCAACATGTTCAATCCCGGCATCGGCCACACCCACCGCCATGCCTGCCACCCCCATACCAGCCAACCCGGTGCCGCCGGGTAACACGTCCCTCCCTCTCCCCGATCCCCCCGCAAAGGAGCCCGCCATGCCCACTGTCGCCGACCAGATGGTCGAAACTCTCAAGACCGCAGGCGTCCGCCGCATCTGGGGCATCGTCGGGGACAGCCTCAACGGCTTTACCGACGCGATCCGCCGTCGGGGTGGGATCGACTGGCTCCATGTCCGGCACGAAGAATCGGGCGCTTTTGCAGCGGCCGGCGAAGCCGAAGCGACCGGCGAACTGGCGGTCTGTGCCGGGTCGTGCGGCCCGGGCAATCTCCACCTCATCAACGGCCTGTTCGACGCCCACCGCAGCCGCGTGCCGGTGGTCGCCATTGCCGCCCATATCCCTTCGCCGGAAATCGGATCGGGCTATTTTCAGGAAACCCATCCCGAAGAACTGTTCCGCGAATGCTCCAGCTATTGCGAGCTGGTCTCCAACATCGCGCAGATGCCGCGCGCGCTGGAAATCGCGATCCGTCGCTCGGTTGCCGAACGCTGCGTCTCGGTGATCGTCATCCCGGGCGACATCGCGCTGAAGGAAATTCCGGCCGTCACCACGCCCAGCCGCGACGCGCTGCTGCCCGCACGCCCTCGCGTCGTTCCCCCCGCCGACGCGATCGACAAGCTCGCCTCGCTGCTCGACGGGGCCAGCCGCATCACGCTCTTGTGCGGCGGCGGCGTCGCGGGCGCCCATGACGAAGTCGTCGAGCTCGCCTCGCGCCTCAAGGCTCCGATCGTCCATGCCCTGCGCGGGAAGGAACATATCGAATGGGACAATCCCTATTCGGTGGGGATGACCGGTCTGATCGGATTTTCATCCGGCTTCTACGCGATGGGCGCCTGTGACGTCCTGCTGATGCTCGGCACCGATTTCCCCTATCGCCAGTTCTATCCCCAGGGCGCCAAAGTGGTGCAAGTCGATATCCGCCCCGAAGTGATCGGACGCCGCACGCCGATCGAGCTCGGCGTGATCGGGGACGTCGGCGAAACGCTGCGCGCGCTCTTGCCCAAGGTGCCCGTCCGCAACGAAGACGCCCACTTGCGCGCCTCGCTCTCGCATTATCGCGAAGCCCGCACCGCTCTCGACAAGCTGGCCCACGGAAAACCGGGCGGTCGCCTGCACCCGCAACACGTCATGCGCGTGCTGAGCGAACAGGCGAGCGCGGACGCGGCCTTTACCGCCGACGTCGGTCTGCCCACGGTGTGGAGCGCGCGCTATCTCGAAATGAACGGCAAGCGGTCGCTGACCGGGTCGTTCTGGCACGGGTCGATGGCCAATGCGATGCCGCAGGCCATGGGCATTCAGGCCGCCTGCCCCAACCGCCAGGTCATCTCGCTGTCCGGCGACGGCGGTTTCTCCATGCTGATGGGCGACCTGCTCTCGCTTCGCCAGCTGAACCTGCCGGTCAAGGTGGTCGTGTTCAACAACAGCTCCCTGGGCTTCATCGAACTCGAACAGAAATCGTCGGGTTTCGTCGATTTCGGGACCGGGTTCGACAATCCCGACTTTGCCGCCATGGCGCAGGCTGCCGGGATCAAGGGCATCCGCATCGAGGACCCCGCCGATCTCGAAAGCGGAATTGCCGCCGCGTTCGCCCATCCCGGCCCGGTCCTGATCGACGCGGTCGTCGAACGCATGGAACTCGCCATGCCGCCCAAGGTGACTACCGAAATGGCCAAGGGCTTCACGCTCTACATGATCAAGGCCGTCCTCAACGGCCGTGGCGACGAAGTGCTCGAACTCGCCCGCGCCAACCTCCTGCGCTGATCGAGCTTCCCTCCCCGGTCGCCTCTTACCCCCCAAGAGGCATCCCCCCGACCGGGGCCTACCGCTGTGGAAACGCCGCCACCAGTCTGGCGCGCGTTTCCACGCGGTCGAGGCGGATCGGGTCGGCTCTCAACCGGCCGATCTCCTCAGGCGTATAGGGAGCAAATCCGGCCGGAACATGGGCCGGGTCGAACCGGTACAAAGTCCAGTTCAGAAGATTGGTGAGACGCCGGTCATCAAGATTGGTCGTCGCCACCCCCGGCACGCGGCCAAGGAACGCCCGTCCGCCCGGAACGCCCAGAAACCGCGCCACGGTATCGCGCATGGGCGGCGCCGTGCGATCGTCGCCGCTGCCGTCGGGACGATGGCACCCCTGGCACTTCAGCATGTAATCCTCGTGCGCCTGCCGCGCATCGACGACCCCGGCCATGATGCCGGTTCCCTGAGCCGTCGCGGCCCGCCCCGATACGAGCGCGAGCACGGCCCCGGCGAGCATGACCGCCCCCGCTCGCCACAGAGATGTCATTGCCCGCCTGCCGCCGCGTGAAGCGCGGCAATCTGCCCCGGCCCGAGATCGGCGCCGCTTGCCCGCAACGTCGCGACTTCGCTCGCGGTAAAGGGAGTGAAGGACGGCCCCTGTCGCGCGATCGCGGTGCCCACGTGATTGAGCACCGCGGCGATCCCCGCATCGTCGAGGCCTTGTGCAGGCATCACGTTGCGATAGGCTTTCCCTTCGACCGTGATCGGCCCCATCAGCCCCTTGACTACGACAAGCGCCAGATAGCGCCGCCCCGCCGGATTGGCGGCAAGCGTCCGGACATCGGTCCCGAGCGGCGGGAACGTGCCCGGCACCCCGGCACCGCTGGGCGTGTGGCAGGCCGCGCAACGCGTGAAAATCGCAGGCCCGATCGCCTGCGTATCCTGTCCATGGGCAGGCAGGACCATCGCCCCCAGCGCAAGCGTGCCCGCCAGCATCCCGGCCATGCCCCACCCTTTCACGCCGACCAGCCCCTTCACAGCGGCTTGTCCAGCGCGAGGCCGACGATGACGGCGGTCGAACAGTTATAGACGCTGCTCTGCGCGCCGATGCACCAGTTGTAGTCGTTGTTCGACTGCGGCCGCACTTGCGGACGGTCGCCTTCGTTGCGGTTGCACAAGCACTGGCCGCAGGACGAAACCCCGCAACAGTCGTTGTAGCTGATGATATAGGCGCGGTTGTCGGCCGGATTGGTACAGGTGCCGATCCAGGTGATCGGGGACATCTCCGTGCCCGGCGGACAGGCGTTCACCGAGCCGCCGCAACAAGTGCAGAGGAACCCGTCGATTGCGCAATAGCGCCAGTAATCGCAACTCGTCCGGTCGCCGGGGTCCTGCGGATTACCCGAAGTGACCGGCTGATGCGCGGGGCCTCCGGCATGGCCCGCCGCGCGCGCCACCGGCAGCACCGGAAAGGCCGCCGCCCCGGTGATCCCGGCACCGAGCAGGGCGAGCAGGCTGCGCCGCGAGGACTGCCGCGCGACCGACCGCGTCAGCCTTTCGGCCAGTTTGTCGAAACCGATCATGGCTCAGGCTTCCTTCTGGCGGCGGGCAAGGTAGTCCTGGATCGAGGCGACCCCGTGCTCCTTGGCCTCGAACAGGCTTTCGAGATGTTCGCGGCTGTTGATGAGACCAAGCGAGGCAACGCGGCCGTCTTCGTCGAGCAGAACCGCATAAGGCAGCTTGGACACGCCAAAGGCACGCCCCAGTGCTTCGGACAGGACCATCGGCACGTTGGCAAGGCCATGGTCGCGCGCCAGCCGCTTATAGGCGGCGCTGTCACCGTCCCCTGCCAGCACGACATCGAGCCAGCCGCTTTCGGCCCGCGCCGACGAGCGCAGGACCGGCAGCAGCGACTTGCACACCGGGCAGTCGGGCGAGGCAAAGAACAGCAACTGGCTGCGTCCCTCGCGCTTGCCGCCCACGGTCATGCTCTGCCCTTGCGTCGTCGTGACCGTCATCGGGCTCGCCACTTCGCCGACATTGACTTTCTGGTGCAGCGTCAGCGCGCCCGCCGGGGCGATGCGTTCGTGCAGGATGCCGACCTGTCGGGCCAGCGCCACGATCAGCAGGGTCTGGGCAATCACCGCGACCCACAGGAAAATCTGGGAAACCAGCATCAGGAATGCCTCCATGCAGCGTGGAAAATCGGGAAAGGGGCCTCGCCCCGCCGCATGTCAGCGGACGGTGTAGACAAGGAAGGGATTGAACGCGACGGTGGCGCCCAGGCTGCGGACGAAAGCCCCGCTTTGCGTGTCGTAGACATTGATGGTCCCGTCGACTTGCGCCCCGACGAGATGGGGCACGTCCTCTTCGGTCAGGCCGATGCCCATGGTCGGTCCCTTGAGCGGGATGATCGCAACACGGGCCTTGCGCACCGGATCGACCACCCAGACCGCCGTGCCGCCGTCCTTGTGGCTGCCTTCCTTCCCATGCGGCGTCATCAGGACATAGAGCCGCCCGGCAGTATCGGCATTGATGACCTGATAGCCGCTCGGGCGCCATTCGGGATCGGCGCCCGGCGCGGTGCCGAGCGAAAAGGCGCCCGGCACCACTTTCGCGACCGGCCCCGACAGATCGAAGCCCTGCACCAGTCCGCGCTGGCTGACGAACCAGGCGGTACCGCCGATATAGGCAGGCGTGCTGAAATAGGCCTGGTGATCGATCTCCTGCACATTCCGGATCGTCGCGGACGAGGCGGCCTTGCCCTGCGCATCAAGGACCACGCTGAAAATCGAGCCGTCGGCGCAAAGGCTGGAAAAGCCGCGCTCGCCGGTCGGGTAGATCTGCGAACAACCGGGCAAGTCGATCTCGTTGATGACCTTGCGCGCGTCGATGTCGATCACGCTCACCGACTGGGCGGGCGTGAAATTGGCCAGCAGCGCCCATTTCTGGTGATTGGTGAACTGGAACAGGTGGGGATAGATCACCGACTGCTGCCGCTTGCCGCCGGGCAGGACGATCTCGCCCTTGGGCTGCAAGGTCTTCATGTCCCAGATCGTGACCGCATCGGTCCGCTCGCCGCGCGTCAGGCGGGAATAGAACGTCTCGGCGGTCAGGATTTCTCCGCGCTGGCGCGAGAACAGGGCCCCGCCCATCTGGCTGTCGCGCACCAGTCCCTTGAGCGGCTGGTTGGGCGAAGCGGTGTCGACCACCGCCAGACGGCCGTCGAGAATGGAATTGAAATTGATGTCGTGGACGACGACGAAGCTCTTGGGCCAGACGTCGGGCAGGCGAGCGACCTGCAGCAACGGCTCTTCGGCCAGCGGCGCGGGCTGCGCGCAAGCGGGTGCCGCCGCCGCAAGGGCGAGCGCCAAAGCAAACAACCTCATGTCTGATACTCCCCAGGCGCCGGAACCGGCCTGACACCGCCCCCGGCGAACGCTCGACACGCGGACTGTGGCATCAGCCTTAAAAAATTGTCAAATGACCTAAATTGTCCGAGTGACCTAAATTCGGCCCGAATCGCGTGGCAATACGCCGAAAGGCGAAAGCGCGCGCCGTTTACGCCTAGCCGATCATGCCTGCCAGACCATGCCGGAAGGACCGATGCGAGACCTGCTTTTCCCCCCTTCGAACGGCGGCTATGCCAAAGGTCAGGAAACCCGCGAGGCGATTCTGACCGCGGCGCTGCGCGTGCTTGTCGACGAAGGCTATGCGGCGATGACCATGCGCCGCGTCGCCAAGGAATGCGGCATCCGGTTCGGCAACCTCACTTATCACTATCGCTCGCACGAGGATCTGGTGAACGCGTTGTTCGAGGCGGTGATCGGTGCTTACGAGGCCGAATTCGCCCTGATCGTCAATGACCCGGACACCGCGCCCGCCGACCGTCTGCGCCGGTATTGCCGCTTCGTCCTGACCGACATCCAGACCCGCGAAACGACGCACATCTTTCCCGAGATCTGGGCGCTTGCCAACCACAGCCCGTTCGTTGCCCGGCTGATGACCGAAATGTACCGCCGGGCGCGGGCCCCCATTCTGGAAATCCTGCGCGACATGCGCCCCGACCTTTCCGAACAGGGCCACGAGGATCTGGCGCTTTTCGTTTCGGCTACCATGGAAGGGATGACGATGTTCCTGGGGCACGGGAAACTCCACGCCGATCGCCTCTCCGCGCTGATGGACATTCAGGTCGAAGCCTTTCTCTCGGCCATCGCGCGGGCATGATGGCTTTCCTTTCTTGCAACGAACGGTCGCATCAAGGGTTGGACCTGCGTCCCCAATCTTGATAGGGGCGCCCCGTACCGGCAGTTTCTCCCTTTCAAGCACTGCCGGCTGAGAGCCTCCCATGCTCCCGCTTGCCTCGGAGCATGATGATTGATCACAACTTGCTGCAAAGCCTCTCAGGATTTCCGCCCGCGTGCCTGACCGATCCTCGCTGCTTCTTCGCGCCGCGCACGGCATGGCCCCCTCGGTCGCACCGCAATCCGATCTCTCCGGACTGAACCGGGCTTATGTGGTAATGGAATCGGGCTGCCGCTTCCTGATCGCGCGGGGCCGTCACAGGGCTTTGACCGGCCACCACGACCACGGCCATCCCCTGGTGCGGTGGCGGATGGCCGGAAACAGCCTCAAGGAACTGGATCGCTTCCTGTCGATCCTGCTCCAGGAATGCGCCGTGCTCAGCGGGCGCAAACTGAAAAAAGGCGGGATCGGCGAGGATACCGCCGCCGGGCTCCACTGGATCGACGCGTCCGGTCACCACTTTTCGACCGACATGACACGCCTGCGGGCCATCGAACGCATTCGCAAGGCCGCCTGCGGCGAACAGATGATCGGCAGCGGCGTCAGGCTCGAACGCGACTTCGCCGTTGCGACCGCCGGGCTTCCCGCTGCGGGCAGAGCGAGAGTGCGCCCCCCCGAAATCAGCGATCAGGCCATTGCCGCGATTGCCGAATTCTACCTCGCCCTTGCCGACCGCCTGCATGCGCGGTTTGCAGAAGGCATCGTCTGACCTTGACTTTTCCACAGGCTACCCCTAGATAGGACCCGCTAACGTCGCATGCGACGGAAATTGATGCCTTTTGCGGCTCTCCTTCCTTTCTCACGCTACCGGCTCCATCCGCAATCTTGCGGGTGGGTTTTTTCGTTTTCGTGAAAAGGAAACATCCCATGGCTATCGGCACCGTCAAGTTCTTCAATACCGACAAGGGCTTCGGCTTCATCGCTCCTGATGAAGGCGGCGATGACAGCTTCGTCCACATCAGCGCGGTCGAACGTTCGGGCATGCGCACGCTGCTCAAGGATCAGCGCGTGAAGTACGAACTCGAAACCGACAAGCGCGGCAAGACTGCCGCCGTCAATCTCGAAATCGTCTGACGATATGGCAAAAGAGGATCTTCTGACCCTCGAAGGCCAAATCGACGAAATCCTGCCCGATGGTCGTTTCGGCGTCATGCTCGAAAACGACCATCGGATCATCGCCTACACTGCTGGCCGGATGCGCAAATATCGCATCCGTTCGATTGTAGGCGATCGGGTTCTTGTCGAAATGACCCCATACGATCTCGAAAAAGGCCGTATCGTGTTCAGGGAAAAAACCCCGGGCACCGGCTTGCAACGCAAGCGGCGATAAAAAGCCGCAACTCACCATGACGCATGATCGCGTCCAGGAAATTCATGTACACCGCATCTTACGATTTCAGTAACTTCAACGCTCCTTCCCACCCGCACACCGCCCGCCCTGCCGAAAAGGCACCGGGCACCACGACCCGCCGCACGTCGCCGGTTCTCTCCCGCGAGGAACTGCGCCGGATCGTCATGGAAATGGTCGGGTAAACAGCCAAGGGCGGCGACACCGCCGCCCCGCTGTCATGTGACCGGCAGATCCGCAGGCACCGCGTGACCTGCCCAGTCCCCGACAACATGATCGAGATGATGGCGCAACAGCGCGCCTGCCGTGGCGGGGTCCCTGCGCCGCACGGCCTCCAGCAAGGCAAGATGCTCGTCCGTCGATCCGGTCAGCCCGCCTTCCCCGAAATTGTGCAGGCCATAAAGCCGGGTCTGATCGCGCAAGGTTCCGATCGTGTCCGTCAGACGCCTGTTGCCGAGCTTGGCAATCAGGGCGAGATGGAAATCGCGATCGAACGCGAGAAACCCGATGATGTCGTTCATCTCGGCCGCGCGGGCGCAACGCCGGCACAAGGCTTCGGCATCCGACAGGTCCGGCACCGGGTCCATCGCGGCCAAAGCCTCAATGGCGGGCACTTCCAGCATCACGCGGATAGCGTGGATCTCTTTGATGTCCGCGCGGGAAATCTCGCGAATCCGGAAACCCCGGTTGCGAACCAGTTCGACGAGACCATCGTTTTCGAGTTCGAGCAGAGCTTCGCGGATCGGTGTCGGCGACGTCCCCAGTTGCTGGGCAATGTCGCCGATCGAATAGAGACTGCCGGACCGCAACGCCCCCGATACGATCTGCTGGCGCAGCGATCGTGCCGCGCCGTCACGCAAGCTGAGACGTTCCAAAGGGATCACTTCAAGCCATCCTCCGCAAGGCTCTTCGTCAGCACATTCATGGCCGCCCAATCCTGAGGGGCGATGCCGACCGACTTGAAGATCCGCCTTCCCACAACCGGCTCGGCCGGTTTCCGCAATACTTGCCCCAGCGGAACGATCCCGTCGAGCCCCAAGGTCCCGGCGGCCAGCGCATCGATCAGTTCCCCGGCTTCTTCAAGGCAGGCCTGAACCTCGTCGACATAGACCCTGCCCACTTCGGCCAGCAAAGCCTGGGGCAATTCATGCATGGCCGGGACATAGGATCCGATCGCGGCGAAAAACGCATTCTCCTTCGTCCCGCGATGGTCGAACAGCGGTTCGAGCGAAGGCGTTGCGCATCCGATGATGTCAGCGTCCTCGAGATGCGCACGTGCATCGGTCACCGCGTCCACCCGCAAGCCCGGCGTTTCATCGGCCAGAGTCTGCGCCGCGCGTTCGGCCCGATCGGGATTGCGTCCGACAAAGACGACATGGGTGAGCGGGCGCACGGCCAGAAGAGCGCGGGCCTGCTCGATCCCTTGCGCCCCCGTACCGAACACGACCGCCTTGCGCACCGTCGCAGGCGCCAGAAAATCGGCCGCAACCCCGACAATCGCGGCCGTACGGATCGCCGTCACACTGGCCGCATCGACCACGACCGGATCCTGTTCGCCCGGCCCGACCCAGCTTATCGTGCCCTTGATCCTCGGTTCCCGCGACCCGTCGACAGTCAGCGTCTTGACCACGACGGAACGGGTCGGACGGTGCCACACCGGCATGGCCAACCCAAAGCCGCCACTGAATTGCAGGCGCTGCGGCGTTTCGAATTCCCCGGCCTCGATCCGAATGAGCGTATCACGGATTTCCGCGATCACTTTCTTCATCGGCGCGAGACGACGCACCGCTCCTTCATCCAGCACATGGATTGCCATTGTCGGACACCTTCCTCGTCTGCGACCAATCAGTAATACCTTACCGGTCGCATACTGTTTCGTCCATCGGGACGAAACCACCACCGCAAGGTTCCCGGTTGATTTTATTTGATATGTTGTCCCGAAATTGATCCGCCTTCCCTTGACGGCAAGCGAGCCCGGACACCTTAATATCGACGCAGAGACTCCCGTTCTGATCCCCAAAGGAGTCCTCTCATGACGATCAGCAGCGTTACGAGCGCCAGTATCGGCGCCACCACCCCCGTCTATCAGCAAGGCCAGACAGCGGCGACGGCGACCACCTCCGAGACCGGCGCCACCTCCCAGACCAGTGCCGCCACCTCGTCGGATACGACGACGGCGACGAGTTCATCCACTTCGACCAGCAGCACGGACATCCGGGCGGCGCTCGACACGCAGATCAACAGCGATGTCGCCTCCGGAAAGCTGTCGGCAAGCGACGCAAGCGCAGTCAAGGCCGTGCTCGACAAGATCGACCAGACCAGCACCGGTCAAACCGGGACCACGGGCACAACGACGGCCGCCGGAAGTTCATCAGGCACCGGTGCATCGACCGATTCGACGTCGACCGATACGTCCGGCACCAGCGGAACATCAACGAGCGGCAGCACCTCGTCCAGCGGCAGCACGTCATCGAGCAGCAGCGCATCATCGGGCAGCACTGGAGCTGCAAGCGGCGGTGGTGGCGGAGGCGGCGCGGGCGGAAGCGGAACCACCAAGACCGAAGTCAGCGAAACCGTCACCGTCGTCGCCAATATCAAGACAACGGTCATCACCTACAGCGACGGCACCAGCGACACGACCACCACCGCCGCCACGCCCGCAGACCTGCAGAAATACGAGACCCAGTCACAAAAACAACAGGATCAGACTTCGGCCACAAAAACCGACCAGACCAGCCCCGAGGCTCTCGCGCAGAAATACCTCTCGACGATCGCGCCAGGCAGCCTGCTCAACCTGATGGCCTGAAAAAGGGGGGGGCATGCCCCTCGCCCCCTCAACCGGCGGCGTCGGACAGACTGATGACAATCGCGGTTTTCCCGGATTTGGAATCCACGATCACGGAGACACTCTTGCCGTCTACCTTACCCCCCAGCATGCCACCGGTCGGCAGTCGGATGTCCATCGCAATGTTGGCGCCATGCCGACCGAGTGCATCTCGATAGAACGACAGCACGGTCGCACCGTCCGCAGGCGTATCGAGACGCACCATCCGCCCCTTCCCCTTGTCATCCTGTGTCCCGATCACCGAAACGACCACCGCCCCGGGATAGCGAGGAGCATAGGCGGGAAGCGCCACATCCTGAACCGTGGCGCCCGATGCGGCCGAAATCGAACCGCCATCGGTCTTGATCGTCGAGACCCCGGCAGCGCCTTGCATGAGATCGGTTTTGCCCGATGAATCGGAAGGCGCCGAGGAATGACATCCCCCAATGACCAGCGCCAGACTACCGATCCCCAACCGTACCGCGCGGATCATTTCCATCAGGGCATCCTCCCAAGGCAGAAACGCAATACTGTCCCATCCACAATCAGGGGATGGTAAAAAGGGCACGAAGACAAGTGACGTCTTCAACCCCCTATTCGAACAGTGCATTTCTCAGTTCATCACAAGATGATCTCTACCTTGAAACCCAAGCCCCAAGCCAACGATCTTCTGTTACAAACCATGACATGACCGCCACCAGGTCTGCACATCAAGCCGGATGCAAGAATAAAGGACAAGGCCCACGATCACCGATCCCCGGACCACGAAAGCACGCAGCCGCCACGCGCAAGGCCACAACCAAGCACGCAAAGCCAGCCGGCAACACGATCGCCGCGCTTAAAGCCGTTACCGATTTCAGAGGAAATGGATGCCCCGCGAGGATTCGAACCTCGATAGACGGAATCAGAATCCGTAGTCTTACCTTTAGACGACGGGGCAATGGAGGCGCGCACTTAGGCCGGGAGCGCGAGGGTGTCAAGCGGGTCTGTGCATGGTTTTTGCGTCCGCCTTGCGAGCGCCCCTCTCCGACGCTACACATTGGGGCAAGTACCCGGTCGGTATCATCCGGTTGGGAAAACATAAGCGAATTTGCGAATATGGCCGACATCGAAGCGTCGGCAGGCAAAGCGGGCAAGCGGCCCGGTCGGAGAAGGCGGCGCAAGCCGGCCGCCGCCAAGGCAGCCGCGAATCGGGCCCCCGCGCGCCCTGCCGGAACCGGCGCGGGATCTGCCCGTGCCGCTCCGACTCATCCTCCGCCACCGGCGTCTCCGCCGGAGCCTGTTGTCGCGCCACGCGGTGGCGGGACCAATCAGGCCTTGCCTTTTCCCAATCGTGCCTTGCCCTTTCATCGTCAGGCTTATGCCGCGATCGACCTCGGCACCAACAATTGCCGCCTGTTGATCGCCCGGCCCTCGGGCGACCATTTCGTGGTGATCGACGCGTTCAGCCGGGTGGTCCGCCTTGGCGAAGGGCTCGCGCAATCCGGGCGGCTGTCGGATGCGGCGATGGATCGTGCGCTGGCCGCGCTCCATGTCTGTGCGGACAAACTGCGGCGGCGCAACGTCCATCTCGCCCGTTCGGTCGCGACCGAAGCCTGTCGTCGCGCCTCGAACGGCGCCGAATTCATCGAACGCGTGCGGCGCGAGACCGGCATCCGGCTCGACATCATCACCGCGCAGGAAGAAGCCCGCCTTGCCGTGCTGGGATGCCATATCCTGCTCGAACACGGCGAAGGCCCGGCGATGATTTTCGACATCGGCGGCGGATCGACCGAAATGGTGCTGGTCGACACGACCGATCCGGTACCGCGGATTCTCGATTGGCAATCGGTGCCCTGGGGCGTCGTCTCCCTGACCGAAAGCATCGGCCCGATCGCGGACACACCCGAAGCGCGGGCGCAGGCCTATACCGAGATGCGCCGGATGGTCCGCGAGGGCTTTGCCGCGTTTGCCGCGCGGGTCGCGACCGAACATGCCGCGCAAAAGGATCTGTCGAGCGTTCGCCTGCTCGGTACGAGCGGGACCGTGACGACGCTGGCGAGCCTCCACCTCGGCCTTCCGCAATACGATCGCAGCGCGGTCGACGGGGTGATCGTCCCCACCGAATCAATGCGCGAGATCAGCCAGCGCCTTGCCCATTATTCGGTAGCGCAACGCATCGGCGTTCCGTGCATCGGACGCGAACGGGCCGACCTGGTCGTTGCCGGTTGCGCGATTCTGGAAACCATTTTCGACATCTGGCCTGCCGAACGACTGGGCATTGCCGATCGCGGCATTCGCGAAGGCATCCTGCGCAGCCTGATGGCGACCGCAAGCGACGCGGAAAAGAGCCGTCTGGCTGCGCGTCGGCGCGGTTCCGAACCAAAGGACATCAAATGAGCCGCTCCGGACGTGACCCCGGTACTCGCCTGCGCACCGCGAAGAAGCGCACCGCCTCTTCGGCCCGCTGGCTGACGCGCCAGCTCAACGATCCTTATGTGCAAAAGGCGAGGGCGGAAGGCTGGCGCAGCCGGGCCGCTTTCAAGATGATCGAGCTCGACGAGAAATTCGCCCTGCTGAAAGGCGCAAGGCGGGTCGTCGACCTCGGCATCGCCCCGGGCGGATGGAGCCAGGTCGTGCGCCAGCGTGCGCCTCTGGCCAAAGTCGTGGGCATCGACCTGCTTCCCACCGACCCCATTGAGGGCGTGACGATCTTCCAGATGGATTTCATGGCCGACGAGGCGCCCGAGGCTCTGACGGGGGCACTCGACGGCCCCCCCGACCTCGTCATTTCGGACATGGCCGCCAATACCGTCGGACACAAGCAGACCGACCATTTGCGCACGATGGGGCTGGTCGAGACGGCAGTCGATTTCGCCATCACCCACCTGGCCCCGGGCGGCGCCTTTGTCGCCAAGGTCTTTGCCGGAGGGACCGACACGACCTTGCTCAACCTGCTCAAGCGCAATTTCACGACGGTCAAGCATGCCAAGCCGCCCGCCAGCCGCAAGGATTCGTCCGAGTGGTACGTGATCGCCCAGGGGTTCAAGGGAAAACCGGCCGAGCCGGCGTGATTTCCACAGGCTGGGTTTTGCACGAATCGCCCCGAACGGCGTAAGGGCACCCGCTTTCTGACCAGATTCTTTCGGAGCATATCCCGATGGCCGACGCCGCCGACGACCGCCTGCGCCTTCTGATCGAGCGCATCGAACGCCTTGAAGAGGAAAAGAAGGGTATCGGCGACGATATCAAGGACGTCTACAACGAAGCCAAGTCGGCCGGGTACGACGCCAAGATCATGCGCCAGATCGTCCGCCTGCGCAAAATGAAGCCCGACGACCGTCGCGAGATGGAAGCGGTGCTCGACGTCTACAAGAACGCGCTCGGGATCGACTGATCCCCGATCCCGATGAGGTCACTCATCGGATCGAGGTATCGGGGATTTCAAAGCCCACCCAGCAACGCGGCGGCCAAGGCTGCCGCGTTTCCGGTCATATGGGCCAGCATCGACGCGGGAAGCCCCAGTCGCATGCGCAGATAGCCAAAGACCAGTCCCGCCCACAGCTGCGGCAGGATCATGGGAACCAGAGCCCACGACAGCGTCGGGTAATTGGACAGGTGGACGAGGCCGAAGCCCACCGCCGACAGATAGAACCAGACCGGGAAGCCGCCCGCAAACCAGGCGGGCACCGCGATGCGCCGACGCAGCACGAACCAGCCCGCCCCCCCGACGACAAGAGCCCCCAGAAAAGCCAGACTCGCGATCTGTTCGTGAATGTGGCGCATGACCAGCCCCAGCAGGAGGCTCGCCGCCAAGGCCGTCCCGAACAGCCAGAGTGCACGCGGACGCCCGGTCAGCCAGCCGCGAAAGAACGCTTCCTCGCCCAGGGGCGCGGCCAGGATCACCAGCGGCACCAGCGCCTTGTCGGGAAAGGCCCGGAACGCGTCCGGCCCGGGGAGATGCAGCGCGTGCTGCCACACTGCAAGGCCTGCGCCCAAGAGCAGCAATCCCGCGAGATAGAGCCCGGTCATCGCCGCCCAGCACGACCAGCCGTTTCCGGCCCCTCCCCGCCCCAGCAATCCCCCCCCGCGCAATCCCTCCCCGCGCAACCCCTGCGGAACGATCAGGCGTGGCGCGGCAAGATAGCCGAGGAAATCGTCGAGGACTGTCTTCACCATGGCCCCCGACATGCCCGAAATCGGGTTAAAAGGCCGTATGCTGTCGCAGCGATTGCCCAAAGCTGCACAAAAGGCTAGGGCCCGAGCCAATCCCGGCCGGCCAATCCCGGCTCAAATCCGTTCAACCTGAAAGCCCGCAAGAAGCACGACCATGGCAGGCCATTCCAAATTCAAGAACATCATGCACCGCAAGGGCGCGCAGGACAAAAAGCGCTCGGCGATGTTTTCCAAGCTGTCGCGCGAAATCACCGTCGCGGCCAAGATGGGCATGCCCGACCCGGACATGAACCCTCGCCTGCGCGCCGCGATCAACGCGGCCAAGGCGCAGTCGATGCCCAAGGACAACATCCAGCGTGCCATCGACAAGGCGTCGAAGGGTGACGGCGAGAACTACGAGGAAGTGCGCTACGAAGGCTACGGCCCGGGCGGCGTCGCCATCATCGTCGAGGCTCTGACCGACAATCGCAACCGCACCGCGACCAACGTGCGTACCGCCTTTGCCAAGAACGGCGGCAACCTCGGCGCTTCGGGCGCGGTCAGCCACGGTTTCGACCGGCTCGGCCTGATCGAATACCCCGGCAAGGTCGGTGACGAGGAAAAGGTTCTCGAAGCCGCAATCGAAGCGGGTGCCGAAGACGTCGAGAGCGACGATGAATCGCATCAGATCTGGGTTGCGGTGGAAAACCTCCACGAAGTCGCCCGCGAGCTGGAAAAGGCCCTTGGCGAAGCCGAAGGCGTGAAGCTCGCATGGCGTCCGACGCTCAAGACCACGGTCGATGCTGATACCGCGACCACCCTCATCAAGCTGATCGACACGCTCGACGACGACGACGACGTCCAGACCGTCTGGGGGAACTATGAAATCCCCGACGACGTGATGGAAAAGCTGGGCTGAGAGCCCGTTCCCGGGATCGCGCACCGGTAATGTTCGCACCATGATCATTCTCGGCGTCGATCCCGGCCTGACTTGCACAGGCTGGGGCATCATTGCCAAGGCGGGCAGCCGCCTCAGCCACGTGGCCAATGGCCAGATCCGCACAGACGCGTCGCGCACCATGGCCGAGCGCCTGGTCGAACTCGACACCACGCTGACCGATGTGATCCTTGCCCACCGGCCCGATGCGGGCGCGGTCGAGGAAGTCTTCGTCAACGTCAATCCACAGTCGACGCTCAAGCTGGGCCATGCGCGCGGGGTCGCGCTCGTCTCCCTGGCGCGCGCCGGGATGCCGGTCGCCGAATATCCCACCAAAGTCATCAAGAAGGCGCTGGTCGGCACCGGCGGCGCCCAGAAACAGCAGGTTCAGGCCATGCTGAAAGTCCTGCTGCCCGGGATCAGGCTGGCGGGCGAAGACGCAGCCGACGCTCTTGCAGTTGCGATCACCCATGCCAACATGCTGGGCAGTCATCGCTGAGCGTTTTGGATATGGAATTCGCACCGTGCGGATTTTGAAGGCGGCACCGGCCTGCTTCTGGAAATTCCGGCAATTCCGGAATGCCCCATCAAACACTTAGCTCCGCTTTTTCGGGAGAGGCTCGTGGAAGTCGAAGTCAGCGCCGAAGCCAAGGACAAGTCGCTCAACCGCCGGATCGCGATCACCGTCGTGATTCTGTCGGTCTTTACCGGCCTGTGCAATATCAAGGACGGCAACATCGTTCAGGGGATGGAGCAAGCGCAGGCCCAGTCGCTCGATACCTGGAACGAATATCAGGCGACCAAGACCAAACAGCATCTGGCCGAAACCGCCCGATCCCAGCTTGCCGCCCTCGCCGTTCCGGGCAAGGCGGACAAGGAAATCGCAGCCCTCGATGCCGAGATTGCCAAGTACAAGAGCGAGACCCCCGCCCTTGCCGCAGGGGCCAAGGCGCATGCCGACGATTACGATCACCTCAATTTCCACGACGATCAGTTCGACGCGGCCGATGCGGCGATTTCGACCGCCATTTCGCTTGCGGCAATGGCCGCCCTTGTCGAAAACGTCGGCCTGCTGTTCGCCGCATGGGCCTTCGGCGCATTCGGGATCTTCATGGGATTGAACGGATTCCTGGGCGGATCGTTCCACCCCGATGTGCTGAGCTCCATTCTGGGGTGAAAATCCGGGTGGTTTGATCCACGTGAAACATTGCCGCTGGCGCGGGCCCCTGTTCCTTGCCATAGGAACAAACCATGATCGCAAAGCTGACCGGACTGCTGGATGACACGGGCCCTGACTGGGCCGTGATCGACGTCAATGGCGTGGGCTATCTCGTCCACGCCTCGGCGCGAACTCTTGCCCATCTCGGCAATCGCGGCGACCGCGTCGTCATCCATACCGAATTGCAGGTCAGCGAGACCGACATGCGCCTGATCGGCTTTGCGAGCGCAGGCGAACGGGCATGGTTCCGCCTGTTGACCGTGGTTCAGGGCGTAGGGTCCAAAGTCGCATTGGCGATCCTGTCCGCACTGACCGTCGATGAATTGCAGCGCGCCTGCGCCGGTGGCGATTCGGCCATGGTCGCGCGGGCGAACGGGGTCGGCCCCAAGCTCGCGTCGCGCATCGTCAACGAATTGAAGGACAAGGCGGGCGGTCTTGCCGGACTGTCGGGCGGCGCGGGAATCACGGCCGAACCGGGCGAGGCGCCGGTCGTTTCCGGCTCGGCCAGTGCCGACGCCGTTTCCGCCCTGCAAAACCTCGGCTTCAAGCCTGCCGTTGCGGCCACTGCCGTCACCAAGGCGATCGAGGAACTGGGCGAGGATGCGTCGCTCGGTGATCTTGTCCGCGTCGCGCTCAAGCGAGCCACGGCATGACCGACAACCCTCTCCTTACCCCCCAGCGCCAGCCCGAAGATGTCGACGCGGCGCTGCGCCCCAAGACTCTGGGCGAATTTATCGGACAGGAAGGCGCGCGCGAAAACCTGCGTGTTTTCATCGAAAGCGCGCGGCAACGACGCGAATCCATGGATCACGTGCTGTTCTTCGGTCCTCCGGGTCTGGGCAAGACCACGCTGGCCCAGATCATCGCGCGCGAACTGGGGGTCAATTTCCGTGCCACGTCCGGGCCGGTCATTGCCAAGTCGGGCGATCTTGCCGCCTTGCTGACCAATCTCGAAGAAGGCGACGTCCTCTTCATCGACGAAATTCACCGCCTCAACCCCCAGGTCGAGGAAGTGCTCTATCCGGCGATGGAAGATCGGGCTCTCGACCTTATCATCGGTGAAGGGCCCTCGGCACGGTCGGTACGGATCGATCTGCCCGGCTTCACCCTGATCGGTGCAACCACGCGTCAGGGTTTGCTCCAGACGCCTTTGCGCGACCGTTTCGGCATTCCCGTCCGCCTGCAATTCTATACCGTGGCCGAACTCGAACGGGTGGTGACGCGCGGCGCAAATCTTCTTGGCATCGGCATCGAGCCCGAAGGCGCCCATGAAATCGCCCGACGTGCGCGCGGCACCCCGCGCGTTGCCGGTCGCCTGCTGCGCCGTGTGCGCGATTTCGCGCAAGTGGCCGGCAGTCCGACAATCACCCAGGCCATTGCCGACAAGTCCCTCACCCGGCTCGAAGTCGACAAGCTCGGCCTTGATCTTCAGGATCGCCGCTATCTGATGATGATCGCCGACATCTACAAAGGCGGCCCCGTCGGTGTGGAAACGCTCGCAGCCGGCCTGTCCGAGCCGCGCGACACCATCGAGGAAGTGATCGAGCCTTATCTCATCCAGCTCGGGCTGGTCGCCCGGACAGCGCGCGGTCGCTGCCTCAACGACCGGGCATGGCACCATCTGGGGCTGCCGGTACCGCAACAGCCGGGCGCAAGTCCGATGCCGGGCCTGTTCGACTCCGGCAAGTGAGCGTCCGGCGGTCACGCGCCGATCATTCGATTCCACGTCAAACCCGACACGGACGGTAAGAGGCGCTTCCAATTCGGTCTCGAATTGGGACATAGTTACCAGCCGCTTGCCCGGGTCCCGTTTTGACAAGTGCTTAACGGCACAAATTTGGTTAAGAGCATTGCTCTGGGCGTGCTGATCTGCGTTCACTCTTGGTGAGGGTGAAGTGCGGACCGAGGGAATCGTCAGGGACGAGTCTCTGATCCCCCTCGAATTGGGAACAAAGGCTTCGATCATGTCGTTTCGGATGGCATTGGTAAAACTGGCAGCTTGCGCAGCAGGCGGCGCGGTGATCGGCGGGGGCGCCGTCCACATGTCCGAGGCACCTTCGGCAGCGGAAATTCATCACGTCAAGCCGATCAAGATCAAGCACGCCAAGCCCGTTCACGTCGCCCATCGCCTGGCCCCGCACCGTGCGCGCCGCATCGTGCGCACGACGATTACGCGGACGTGCGAACCGCCGCAGCAGCTGGCCATGGCTCCGGTGCCCTATATGGCACCGATGCCGCCTCAATCCGGCAGCAGCGGCGGCACTCCGATCGTGATCGGCGGCGGCAGCTCGGGCGGCTTCGGCGGCGGATTTTTTGGTGGCTTCTTCGGCGGCAGCACCGGCGGCGGCAGCGTCGTGGTCTCCTCGACCAGCACCGGCTCGACCTCCACGTCGACGTCTGGCGGGTCCAGCTCGACCTCGGGCGGGTCCACATCGACCTCCGGCGGTTCGACTTCGACCTCGGGCGGCTCCACGTCGACTTCAACATCCACGTCCGGCGGGTCAACCTCGACATCGGGCGGGTCGACGTCCACTTCCAGCTCGACTTCGGGCGGGTCAACCTCGACATCGAGTTCGTCGTCGGGGAATGTCACCACCAGCACGTCGACATCGACCAGTTCGGGCAACGTGACCACGAGCACGTCGACATCGTCGAGCACGAGCTCCTCGACGTCTTCGTCCTCGTCGACATCCTCCTCGTCGAACGGCTCGACGACGACCACGACGACCAGCTCCAACGGCGGCACCGAAGTGCCCGAGCCTTCGATGGTGATCCTGTTCGGCCTCGGCGCGGCAGCTCTTGTCGCCCGTCAGCGCTGGGGCAAGCGCGGCGCCCTGCCTTCGGCCTGATCGCACACAGTCAAGCGCCCGTCTCCAGCGGGTGGTTCGGAAGGAAGGGCGGCCTTGTGGAGAGGCCGCCCTTTTTCGTGGGCGATAGCCACCGCCTCACAACTTCTACCAACCTGCGATGCGTTCATCTCATTGCAGGTCCGTATGCCCTCGCGCCCGATCCCATCCCGGCAATGACGCACGCAAACGAAAAGGGCGGCCCCGACCGGGACCGCCCTTTCCTGATGGCTTTGCTAGAAGCTGTAAGGCCAATCAGGCCGCCAGCTTGCGCAGCACGTACTGCAGGATGCCGCCGTTGTTGAAATACTCGATTTCGTTGGCGGTATCGATGCGGCACAGCGCCGTGAACGTGAAGGTCGAGCCGTCCTTGCGGGTGACGAGAACTTCGACGTCCTGACGCGGCTTGAGGCTGCCGACGCCCTTGATGGTGAAGCTGTCATCGCCGGTCAGGCCGAGCGACTGACGGGTGTCACCGTTCTTGAACTGCAGCGGAAGCACGCCCATGCCGACCAGGTTCGAACGGTGGATACGTTCGAAGCTTTCGACGATGACCGCACGAACGCCGAGCAGCTTGGTGCCCTTGGCAGCCCAGTCGCGCGACGAACCGGTGCCGTATTCCTTGCCCGCCACGACGACGGCCGCAGTGCCGGCTTCCTTGAACTTCATCGCAACGTCGTAGACCGGAAGGACTTCGCCGCCGAAGCTCGAGAAGCCGCCTTCGGTGCCCGGAACCATTTCGTTCTTGATGCGGATGTTGGCGAAAGTGCCGCGCATCATGACTTCGTGGTGGCCGCGGCGCGAACCGTACGAGTTGAAGTCGGCCTTGGCGACCTGGTGCTCAAGCAGCCACTTGCCCGCAGGGCTGTCGGCCTTGATGTTGCCGGCCGGGCTGATGTGGTCGGTCGTGATCGAATCGCCCAGGATCAGCAGCGGCTTGGCTTCGATGATGTCGCTGACCGGTTCGGGGGTCATCGTCAGGCCATCGAAGTACGGCGGGTTGGCAACGTAGGTCGAACCTGCACGCCACTTGTAGGTTTCCGAACCGGTGACGTTGATCGCCTGCCAGTGCTTGTCGCCCTTGTAGACGTCGGCATAGCGAGCCTGGAACATCTTGCGGTCGAGCGCGCCGGCCATGACCGAAGCGACTTCCTCGTTGGTCGGCCAGATGTCCTTGAGGTAGACGTCCACGCCGTCCTTGCTCTTGCCGATCGGGGTGGTGGTGAAGTCTTCGATCACCGTGCCCTTGAGAGCGTAAGCAACGACCAGCGGCGGGCTGGCGAGGAAGTTCGCGCGCACATCGGGGCTGACGCGGCCTTCGAAGTTGCGGTTGCCCGAGATCACCGAAGCGGCAACGATGCCGTTTTCGTTGATCGCCTTGCTGATCGGTTCGGCGAGCGGACCCGAGTTGCCGATGCAGGTGGTGCAGCCGTAACCGACGAGGTTGAAGCCGATGTTGTCGAGGTGCGACTGGAGACCGGCCTTTTCGAGGTAGTCGGTGACGACCTGCGAACCGGGAGCCAGCGAGGTCTTGACCCAGGGCTTGGGCTTGAGACCGAATTCGTCAGCCTTCTTCGCGACGAGACCGGCCGCGATCAGCACGCCGGGGTTCGACGTGTTGGTGCAGCTGGTGATCGCGGCGATCACGACGTCGCCGTCGCCGATGTCGTGGGTCTTGCCTTCGACCGGAACGCGAGCCTGCGACTTCTTGTAGACTTCGGCCATGTCCTTGTTGAACACGTCGTCCACGTCGGGGAGCACGACCTTGTCCTGCGGGCGCTTGGGGCCGGCAAGCGAAGGAACGACCGTCGAAAGGTCGAGTTCGAGCGTCGAGGAGAAGATCGGTTCGACCGACGGGTCGATCCAGAAGCCCTGTTCCTTGGCATAGGCTTCGACCAGAGCGATCTGGTCTTCTTCACGGCCGGTGAGACGCAGGTAGTCGAGCGTCTTGCCGTCGATGCCGAAGAAGCCGCAGGTCGCGCCGTATTCGGGCGCCATGTTGGCAAGCGTCGCACGGTCGGCGAGGGAAAGACCGGCAAGGCCCGGACCGTAGTATTCGACGAAGCGGCCGACCACGCCATGCTTGCGCAGCATGTTGGTGGCAGTCAGCACGAGGTCGGTGGCGGTCACGCCTTCCTGCAGTTCGCCGACGAACTTGAAGCCGACGACTTCGGGGATCAGCATCGAGACGGGCTGGCCGAGCATGGCTGCTTCCGCTTCGATCCCGCCGACGCCCCAGCCGAGCACGCCCAGGCCGTTGATCATCGTGGTGTGGCTGTCGGTGCCGACGCAGGTGTCGGGATAAGCCACGGTCACGCCGTTCTGGTCGGTGCTGGTCCAGACCGTCTGGGCGATGTTTTCGAGGTTCACCTGGTGGCAGATGCCGGTGCCCGGGGGAACCGCGTAGAAGTTGTTGAGGCTCTTCGATCCCCACTTGAGGAAGTCGTAGCGCTCAAGGTTGCGCTGGTATTCGATCTCGACGTTCTGTTCGAACGCCTTGGGGTGACCGAATTCGTCAACCATGACCGAGTGGTCGATGACGAGGTTCACGGGAACCAGCGGGTTGATCTTGCTGGTGTCGCCGCCGAGCGTCGCGATCGCATCGCGCATCGCGGCAAGGTCGACCACGCAGGGAACCCCGGTGAAGTCCTGCAGCAGCACGCGCGCCGGGCGGTACTGGATCTCGTTCTGCGATTCGACGGGGTTCTTCTGCCAGTCGATCAGCGCCTTCACGTCCTGGGTCGACACGGTGAAGCCGTTGTCTTCAAAACGCAGCAGGTTTTCGAGCAGCACCTTCATCGAGAAGGGCAGACGGGAGATGTCACCGAACTGGGCAGCAGCCTTGTTCAGCGAGTAATAGGCATAGTCCTTGCCGCCAACCTTTAGCGTGCTGCGGGTGCCGAGCGTATCCTGTCCAACGTGGGTCATGGCTGAGAGGTTTCCCTTGTTGTTGCCTGCATCACTGCCGCGCCGCCCGGGGAACCGAGTCGCCTGCCCCCCGTCTGGACCCGCAGAAGAGCCCAGGACGATGAACCGGATGACCCGGAGCGCGAGACAGGTCATGCCTTGCGAAGCCGATCGCGCGATGCGCGTTTGAGGGGGCCGCGTCAAGGCCGGGAGCGGCCTAAAATGGCCTGTTTGCGATCGAATGCGACATTAGTCCCATTAATCCGGGACAGTTATCCTGCTTATTGCGTCGCATTTGCAATAAGGCCGCCAAATCGCGCTCTTGAGCCCCATTCGGTTACTCTACGGCAACCATCCCCGCCCCTCCCGCAACCTCGCGAAGACGTAGCAGAGTCGATCGGGGACTCGGCATTTCGATCATGCGGGATTGGGTTGCGCGGCATCGGCACGGGGCGCCCGCGCGCTGATCGCGACAAGGCACCCGGTCACGATCAGGGCAACGCCCGCCAGAGTCCGCAAGGTGACCGGCTCGGCAAAGAGCAGCCACCCGACGAGGGCCGCCCAGATGAATGCGGTATATTCAAGCGGTACCAGCACTTGCGCCTCGGCCCGGGCATAGGCCCACCCGATCAGCATGAGCGACACGACCGCCAGGATCGCCCCGGACACCAGCAGGAGTGCGGCATGCGGCGGCGGCACCGGCGCCAGCCACCACGCGCCGGGTGCAAACAAAAGGACGATGAACAGGTTCTGGAAAAAGGCGATCTCGTCCGGCCCCGCCAATTGCGCCTGTCGCCGCTGAAGCACGAGATTGATTGCATAGAGCACCGCCGAAGTCAGGATCGCACCCATGCCCCGAACCGCGGCGGGCGAATAATGGCCGCCGAATTTCCCCGCCGCGATCGCCCCGACGCCTGCCAGTGCGAGAACCGAGCCGAAATAGGCGCGCCGCTCAATCCTCTCGCCCAGAAAGGCCGCTGCCAGAAACAGCGCGATCAGCGGCGCGATGAACGACAATGCCATGGCTTCGGCCAATGGCGTATAGATGGTGCCATAGAAGAACAGGCCCGCCATGACGCCTGCCGTTGCCGACCGCACCGCATGGAGCCGCAGGACCGGCATGGTCGGTAACCAGCGTCCACCCGTCCGGCGGCGGCCCAGCGCCCAGATCGGGGTCATCACCAGAACCCCGAACAGATTGCGCCAGAACATCGCCGAATAAGGCCCCACCGCGATCGAGGCGGCTTTCATGACGCCATCCATGACGCTGAAACTGGCAAGGCCCGCCACAGTGACGGCAATCGGGATCAGGGGAGACGGAGCGCGCACTCGCCCCGCTTACCCCGAAGGCAGGCCGGTGTTAAGCAGCGCCGGGACGCCCTTTTCGCCGCAGCGCGCTTGATCGCAAGGCGGGCTTGGGGCAGGGAAATTCCGGCGTCCGGCACGGCTCTCGCGACTGTGGGCCGTACCTTCGCGCCGAACCCGACCTCCTAACGGCAGGAAGCAGCCCCCCATGCGCGCACCCAACGGGACCAAGATGTCGGTCCTGTCCCCCGTCACTTATCTCCTCGGCGCCGGTCTTGCGGTCTCCGGACTCATCGCCGCCCCGATCGCGGCACGGCCTGCGCAACAGGGGCCCACCGATCTGATGGCGCAGACCCGCCAGCAGATCCAGGGCACGAACGCGACGCAGGGACAGGCAACGACGGCGCCTCGCGCGACGCCTGCCGCCCACACCACGACGGCGCCACGCACCACGACGCAGCCCCCCGCAACCACCGGCGCTGCCGAAATCGTTGCACCCACTCCGCTCAAATCCGCCACCCCGCCCCAGACGATCATCGAGGTCGAGCGTCCCGAAACGCTCCCGGTGGTCAACTGGAGCCTGGGCGACGCCAGGGCCCTGCTTGCCGCGATCCGGGGCATCGGCAGCGAAGGGCTGTTCGCGCGCGACTACCAGCCCGCTACCCTTGCCGCGCTGATCGCCAAGGGACAGAGCGAGGAACTCGACACGCTTGCCAGCCACCTGTTCATCTGGCTGGCCGAAGACTTGCGCGACGGCCGCACGCCGATGACGTCGCGAGAGCAGTGGTTCGCGGTCGATCCGGACCAGGACCTGCATCCCAACACCGAGCTTCTGCGCGAAGCGACCGAATTGCACGACGTTCCCGGCGTCCTCGCCTCACTCGATCCCGCGCATCCCGATTACGCGATGCTGCGCGACATGCTGGCCAAGACCAAGGACCCCAAGCAGATCGCGATGATCCGCGCCAACATGGACCGCTGGCGCTGGCTGGGCCGTGATCTGGGCCTGCAATACCTCATCATCAACGTGCCGGAGCAGGAACTGCGGCTGACGGTGAACAACAAGATCATCCGCACCTACAAGGCGATCGTGGGTCGTCCGGGCAAGACCGCAACGCCGCAATTGGCCGAGCAGGTCAAGAACGTGGTGTTCAATCCCACCTGGACCGTGCCGCAGTCGATCGTCGTGGGCGAAGGGCTGGGCAAGGACCTGATCGCGCATCCGGCCAAGGCCAAGCGTCTCGGCTATGTCGCCACGCAGAGTGCGGACGGCACCATCACCGTGGTTCAGCAGCCCGGCAACACCAATGCGCTGGGCCGGGTCAAGCTCGACATGCCCAACGATCACGCGATCTACATCCACGACACGCCCAACCGCACACTGTTCAACCAGCCGCAGCGCGCGTTGAGCCATGGATGCATTCGCGCCGAACGCGCGACCGAACTTGCCATGACGATGGCCATTCTGGGCGCGGACCTGCCCCCGCAGACCGCCGTCGACTACTCGCTGTCAGGCAAGTACACCAAAGTGCCGATGGCCAAGCCCTTTCCCGTCTACATCACCTATTTCACGGTGGCGCGCGACGTGAACGGCCTCATGCGCAGCTTCCCCGACCTCTATGGCCGCGATGCCAAAGTGATCGCCAGCTTTGCCCAGCCGCGCCAGCTGCACACGACCCAGCGCAAGAGCACCGAGGAAGTGATCAAGCTGGATAACCCGCTGTAATACGGTCGTTTCAATCAGAACAAGGGATGGATTTCGTCACTCCGGCGGGGTGACGAAATCCCCTGATGCAGGTCGCTCAGCCAAGCCCCAGCCGGTCGGCAAAAAGCAGACGCCCGGCTGCCATGTGCCAAAGGGCATTGGGAAAATCGGCTTCGGCCATGGCGAAACAGCCGTCGCTGCGGCCCAGCTTGCCCCATTTGGCCAGCATGTCGGCATTGGCATAGCGGGCCGGATGCATGACGACCGCCCGCACGGCAGCATTGGCATTGTCGGGTTCGAGCCCGCCGAGCCGGATCGACGGCCCATATTTCCCGTCATACCATTCATACGTGACATAGGCCCCGCGCGACGTTGCGAGGCTGCCGACGGCGTTGGAAAAGACTTTCAGGAAACCGTCGTGCTCGGGATCGGACCCGCGTCCGTGGGCGACGAGATAGGAATGCACCGTCCCGGCTTCGAGATCTGCGAAATGCAGCCGGGGCAAGGATGACGGCAAGGCAAAATCGGCAAGACCGACCACATCGGTCCGCCACAACGACGGTCGCACCCGTTCGAGCTGTTGCCGAGCAACGCCCAGAATGCGGCGATGCTGTTCGCTGATGTCGTAAGGCCGGGCAAAGACCCGAGGGCCCGTGATCAGTCCGCTCGCAAGCGCGCCGCCAAGTACCGCCCGTCTGGTCAAGGTCATCGTCGTCGATCCCATAGCCCGTGCGTCAAGCTATCGCACGACCAAGCATAACTGATCGGGGTGGATTTTTCATGTCCGTGCGTCGCGGCAAATCGCGCGGACGTCGCAACCGGCGGGCAGTCCGTCCGGTTCAGTTGCCGATGACGAGCTGATCCCGGGTCATCGTCACCGTGCCCAGCCGCCGCAGGACCGACTGTCCCAGCAGGCTGGTGGAAAGACCGCGCGCGATCACGGCATCGACGTTGGTCAATTCGTGTCCCGCGATTTCAATATTCTGAAGGCGGACCGGCGCACCGTATCCGGTTCCCGATGCCGTGCCGAGGATCGGGCGAAACGCCGACGCGTCGGCAGAGATACCGAGTTTCTGCGCATCCGCCTCCGTCAGGGCGACGCCGTCGGCGCCGGTATCGACCAGGAAACGCACCGGTTGGCCGTTCACGTCACCATCGACGTGGAATTGCCCACCGGCATCGCGAGGAATTGAAAGTCCCCCGCTCTGCCCGGCCGACTGCGGCGCGCCTTCGACGCCGAGCGGAGCCGCCGGAGCCGGTTCAGGCGCCCCTACCGGCCGGTCTTCGGCCGGTGCATCGGTCGGGGCGGCAGGAGTCAATGTCCCGAGCGAAGGCGCCACGAATGCCACCACCACCAGAACGCCGAGCGCAAAGATGAGGTAGCGATTCATGGCGCCATCACGACTCAGGCGTGAGCTTCGACCTTGACGGTCGCTGCTTCGATTTCGGCTGCCTTGGCTTCCACCAGCGAGACGATGTGATCGAGCATTTCGTCCGAGTTGATGTGGTGGTCGGTCACGCCCGACAGGTAGACCATGTGCTTGCCGTTGCCGCCGCCGGTGACGCCGATATCGGTTTCGCGCGCTTCGCCCGGACCGTTGACGACGCAACCCAGGACCGAGAGCGAAATCGGAGTCTTGATGTGCTGCAGCCGGTCTTCCAGTGCTTCGACGGTGCGGATGACGTCAAAGCCCTGACGCGCGCAGGACGGGCACGACACGACGCGAACGCCGCGCGTGCGCAGGCCGAGCGCCTTCAGGATTTCGAAACCGACGCGCACTTCCTGTTCGGGCTCGGCCGAAAGCGAAACGCGCAGGGTGTCGCCGATCCCGGCCCAGAGCAGGTTGCCGATACCGACCGAGGACTTGACCGTGCCGCCGATGAGACCACCGGCTTCGGTGATGCCCAGGTGCAGCGGGCAGTCGACCGCTTCGGCCAGACCCATGTAGGCCGCAACCGCCAGGAACACGTCGGAAGCCTTCACGGCCACCTTGTATTCGTGGAAATCCTGATCCTGCAGCAGCTTGATGTGATCGAGTGCGGATTCGACCAGCGCCTCGGGGCAGGGTTCGCCGTACTTTTCGAGAAGATCGCGTTCGAGGCTGCCAGCATTGACGCCAATGCGGATGGCACAGCCGTTGGCTTTGGCCGCCCGGACCACTTCGGCGACGCGATCGGCGCTGCCGATGTTGCCGGGATTGATGCGCAGACAGGCCGCACCCGCGTCAGCTGCTTCGAGAGCGCGCTTGTAGTGAAAATGGATGTCCGCGATCAGCGGAACACGCGAGGCTTTCGCGATCTTGCGGAAAGCGGCGGTGCTTTCCTCATCAGGGCAGGAAACACGGATGAGGTCGGCTCCGGCTTCCTCGCAGCGACGGATCTGATCGATCGTCGCCACCGGATCGGCCGTGGGCGTGTTCGTCATCGTCTGGACAGTGATCGGAGCATCCCCGCCGACGGGGACCGAGCCGACCATGATCTGGCGGCTCTTGCGACGCGCGATATCGCGCCAGGGGCGTACGGAAGACATGAGCCGCCCTATAGCCGAGCCGACCGACAGAAGAAAGGCGCAGCGAGCGTACCTGACGAAAGGTCGGAATCAGATCCGCAAAGCCGCTTTTTCCGCAGGGTCAGGCATAGCCGAATTTCTCAATCCATGGCGCAAGCATCGGAAGAATCGGCGCCAGATGGTCTGCATAGCGATGCCAACGGCCGACCGCGTGGCGATAGAGCGGGCTCGTCACCTGAGCATAGCTTGCCGTCCGCACGACACCGCGCGCGCGCGCCGCCTTTCGATGATCGAGTTCGCCCTCGGGCCAGGACAGCCCGAGCCTGTCGAACACCGGGCGCAACGCCTGCTCCGGCGAAGCGATCAGGTCTTCATAGGCAACTTCAGCAACCTCGAGATCAAACACGTCACGCGCCCGGGTCCAATGGCGGAAGGACAAATCATAAAGCGCAGCTGCATCGTTCAGATCGACAAAATTGGCCATGGCGGCATTGAGACGGAAATTGGTGATGAAGCAGCTCAGCAACACATCGCAAGGATGCCGCAAGGCCAGAATGAACTGCGCGTCGGGGAAAATGCGACGGATCACGGGCACCTTGCCAAGGTGCATGGGGTGTTTGTCGACAATGACGGTTTCAGAATCGGTCCCGACCAAAGCCGCAGCCCGCTCGAAATAGCGGGCACGGGCAGCAAGGATCTCATCCTGGGAAAGGCTCGGCAAAGCCGCCACCCCGCCCAGTTCGCGCTCGATCTCTTCGATGAAAGGCTCCTCTTCGAGCACACGCACTTGCGGCACCGCCATCAGCATGGTGTCGAGCAAGGTTGTGCCTGAACGAGGAAATCCAACCACGAAAATCGGACTGCGCTCAGCCGGCGGTGGGGAAGGCGACCAGGAGGCCAGCCAGTCAGGCGACAGAAGCGCCAAGGCATCCTCACCCTTTTGTCGATAGGCCGCCGCGCGTGCACGCGGATCCGCTCCATCTTGCTGCCAAGCCTCGTTCATGGCGGCGAAAGCAGCAAAGGCTTCATCTTCACGGCCCAGCCTGTCCAGCAACTCTCCACGCAATTGCCATTTGCGCGACGCAATCATGACGTCACCGGCATCATCAAGACGCGCCAGTGCGTCTTCGAAGCGATCGGCCCGCTTGAGGCGCAAGGCGTCGATGAAGGCAAGAACGCGCTCCTCGGCCCCTTCTCTCGATGCCCGTTCCCGCAGACCTTCCAATTCGCCCTCACGATTGACGCGCTCCAGCACGGCGGCAAGGCCGACGAACGCAGGCGTGAAGCCCGGACTGACGGCAAGAGCTCGCTCCAGAGCCTCTTCAGCCCGGGCAAATTCATTGCGTTGACCGGCAACGTGACCGAAATCGGTCTGGATATCCGCACGGTCGGGAGCGCGGCGCGACGCTTCCTGAAGAACGGCGAATGCCCGGTCCTCTTCACCACTTTCCAGATAATGTCGGAACAGGGCCAGAAGAGGATGCGGATCTTCAGGAAAATCGGTCGAGGCCCGCGAAAGAACGTCCACCGCCTCTTCTACGCGCCCGACAAGAAGCAAGGTCTCGCCCAGATTGATGCGGATCGGCGGCGCATCAGGCGCAACCCGCACCGCTTGTTCCAACGCCGCGACGGCTTCGCCGGGCTTGCCCATATCGGTCAGCGCATTGCCCAGATTGTTCCAGCTCGCCCAATCGGCCGGAACCTTGCTCGTGACATGGCGGTAAAGCTCGACCGCCGTCGCGAACTCTCCAACTTCCTGAGCTAGATAAGCACCCAGTCGGGCAAGACGAAGACTGGGGTCGCCAAGTGCACTTTCCCTGTCACAAAGTGCATGGGCCCCATGCAGATCCCCCATTTGCAGCAGAGCTTCAACAAGATTGGCGCGAATGACCGGATCTTGTGGCCGGAATACCTGCGCCTTTTTCAAATAGGAAACTGCGCGCTGATGGGCTCCACGATGAAATTCGATCGCCCCGCCAAGCGCCAGGAAAGCCGGGTCCTCGGGATTGCGTGCAATCGCACCTTCGACCAACCGGGCCGCTTCATCAAGGCGTCCCTGCTGCGCCAACCCGGCGATCTGCTGCAATTCCCGCATTGTGTTCACCGGCACTTCCCGATTGCAGGCGACCCTGGTCGCCATTTCCGTCCGGCTGAATCGCGCCCCTTCCCAAGGACTGTCAATCAAAAGCAGCCGGAACCAAAAGGAAACGGGTGGCAGCCATCCCGAGATCGCTGCCACCCGTTCATATCAAATCACGCTGAAATCAGAACGTGACCGTCGCACCGAAGTGGAAATAACGCCCCAGAGCGTCATAGACGCCCGGGTAGGTATTCCCGTTACAATAGGTGCTGTAGCACTGCGACTGGGTCGGCGAGCTGTTCACGAGCGGCGGATCGCGATCGAACAGGTTGTTGATCCCCATCCGCAGAGTCAGGAAGTGATTGACCCGTCCCTGAATGGCAAGGTCGATATAGCTCTGACCGTCGATGTGCGAGCCAAGCTGGTCCTTGTAGGAGGCAATGCCGATGGTCGAGCTGGGATTCTTGTAATCCACATCGACAGGGCCGACATAGCGCCAGGTCACCGAAGCAGTGATACCGACCGGCGTTGTCCACGACACGCGAGCCTTGTGACGCCACTTGGGCAGCGGCACGCCGCAGCTGACCCCGAAGTAACCGGCGCAGTTGTAGGTTGCCGAGACACCGTTATCGACGAGGTAACGCGACAGCAGGCCACCATCGAAGTTTCCGCTCAGCGTGCCGAGCTTGCCGATATGGTGCGTCATCGTCGCATTGAAATCGAAGCCGCGCGTCTCGACACCACCGATGTTCTGGTAGGTATCGTTCACATAACCGCTGGTGGTCAGCCACAGCGAGCCGGCCGCGTTGCGGTTGATCAGACCACAGATGCCCGATTCAGGAGCTGCATTACAGGCGCCAAGGATCGCGTCTGCACCGATCTGCTGGATCGCGTTGCGGATCTTGATGTCGTAATAGTCGACGCTGAACGTCAGGCCGGGAATCTGGTGCGGGGTCAGGACCACGCCCAGCGACTTGGTGATCGCCACCTCGGGACGCAGGTTGGGATTACCGCCTTGCATGCCGTTGTACTGGGCAGAGGGATTGCCCTGAATAGTCTGCCCGACGCGCAGACCCTGTGTGAGACAGCCGACATCAGCCGCTGTAATCGCAAAGCCCGCACACGGATCGGTGGAACCGTCAAGCGTGACATGATCCGGCGAGAACACTTCCTGAATGTTCGGCGCACGGACCGCACGATTGATCGAGCCGCGGAATGTGATGTCCTTCACCGGCTGGAACGTCAAACCGACTTTCCAGGTAACGGTGTTGAAGTTGTTGCTGTTCGAATAGCTGTAGTGCGAATAACGAATGCCGCTTTCCAGATTCAGGGCATAAATCGGCCCATCCGTGATCAGCGGAGCATTCATTTCGCCGATGGCTTCATAGACGTTGTACGAGCCACTGATCGGCAAGGTCGCACCACCTTGGCCAGCAAGGTCACCGCTGATGTATTCGTCGTTCGGCGTGAGCGAAACGCTTTCATGGCGATAGGCGCCGCCGATGTTGATCAGGATGCCCTGCGACGACCACGGCGACTTGATACCGTATTCGCCCAGATCTCCCGACAACGATGCTTCGGCAATATGCTGGGTGTTTACACCTTCCTGACGACCGATAGCGCTGATGTAGTTGAGCGCGGCCGACGAAATACCGTTACCGGAAAAGACGTCGTAGGGGACGCAGCCAGAAGCAGCACCGATCGAGCAGGTCGGCGTTCCGTTAACGTCGACAACGTTGAGCGCATTGGCCAGGCGAGAAATCGAAACGTCGTTATAGTACGCTTCGCTGTAGTTGACTTGGCCGAACTGATAGTAAACGTCGTAGTGCCAGCCCTTGCCGATGTCCCCGCTTGCACCGATAACCGCGCGATAGTCCTTGTGGTTGAGGTCGTCGACGCGTGCACCGCCTTCAACATTGCGCTTCAGCAACTGGAAATAGGCAGTCCCCGGCGCTGCGGGGGAGAGGGTCGCAAGCGTCGCTGCCGAAAGGCTGGACGCGAATGCATTGGTGACCGGATAATTGCCGAGATACCCGATGACCGAGTTGGCGTTGGTGCAGAGGGTCGAGGCCTGCTGTGCCGACAACAGCGGATTGTTGCAGTTGATCGTCATCGTGTTGCCGAAGTCGCCCGACGGTGCGATCTGCGCCATCGAGTGGTCCGACATGAACATGAATTCGAGGTAGGGCTTGAACGCGGGGCTGACGTCAAAGTTGACGAAAGCACCGGCCGTCACGCGCTCGTCCGGACGCTGATAATAGTTCGTCGGAGCGTAGTTGTACCGGCTTGCGGCACCGGTCGTCAGCGTATGCGCGCCCAAGGAGCCGATAGTCGAAGAGGCACCGCCGGTCGGGGTGAAATACAGCGCATTACCGGCTGCCGACGTCGCCGAACCGCCGCACTTCGTAGCACTCGCCAACGAGCAGGCGCTGTAATCGCGCTTGTTCTGGGTGATGGCCGAAACGTTGCGGTAACCGGCATAAATCATGAGGTGACCCGCGCCGTCGGCAAACTTGGTACCGTAGGCAAGGGTTCCGTCGAAGTTGTTACCGTCAGCAACACTACCCTTGGGGTAGTTGAAGCCCGACAGCCCCTGCGCATTGGCAGTGTCGATTGCCGAACGCACAACGCTGTTGCTGTTGCCGTGCTGATAGAAACCGTCGTTGAGGTCGAGCTTGAAGCCGGTGAAGTCCTTGTCGATGACAAAGTTCACGACACCCGAGACAGCGTCGGCACCATAAGTCGCCGAAGCACCGCCGGTCAGAAGGTCGACGCGCTTGATCAGAGTCTGGGGAATAAAGTTGAGGTCCGCAGCCGAGCTGAAGGGATCACCCGACATCAGGCGACGGCCGTTGACCAGAACGAGCGTCCGCTTTGCGCCCAGATGGCGCAAGTCGACTTCAGCCGTCCCGCTGGCGCCGTTGGAAACCGACGAACTCTGCGCGGCAAAGACCTGGGGAAGCTGGTTGAGGAGATCTTCGATCCGGGTCAGACCCGTGGTCTTGATGTCTTCGTTATTGATCGACGTGACCGGCGCAACCGACTTCAGATTCGGGGAAGCGATACGCGAACCGGTAACGATGATCTCTTCCGCAGCGGGGGCCGCAGCGGGAGTCGACGGCAGCTGAGTGGGAACGTCTTGCTGCGCGAGTGCAGGACTTGCTGCAAGCGCGAGGCCAAGAGCGGCAGGCGCCACTCCAGCCTTCAGCTTCTTGATGTGCTTCATGAGTATCCAGCCCCTTTGACATGGAGGGCCAGCCCTGGGGCCGGCATCATTCAGGACCAGGAGGTTGCCGTTCCAATCGGCGCAATTGTGCAGCTTGGTTTAGCCCCCCCGGATGGCACTTCGATGGCCCAGCCGACGGCGGGAAGTAAAGAGGACCGGTGTCAATTGGTATCAGTCTTGTTCCCGATGTAACCGTTTTGCCACACAGGGGTGTACGGGAAAGCCCCGGAAAACCGGGAAAAAATGCCCCCCATCATCGCAGTCGCGCAAGATTATTACACGCAAGTGACAGCGCGTTCGAAAATCATTCTAAATCGGTGCACTTTTCAGATCTGAATGAACAAGAGAGGGTCCAGACGGCGCCCTTGCCACGTCAGTCCCCAATGCAGGTGTGGTCCGGTGGCGCGACCGCTCATCCCGACGTGGCCAAGTATATGTCCCTGACGCACGATGTCCCCTTCAGCGACGAAAAGGGCCTGTGCGTGCAGCATTGCGCTCGACAGACCCATGCCGTGATCGACGAGAACGAGATGCCCTTCGAGCGTGAACGGATCGGGTGTCGCGGCAAGGACCACGACGCCGTCGGCGGGCGCATGAAACGGGCTTCCTGCCGCAGCGGCGATGTCCATGCCCGAGTGATAGGCCCCCGGTTCGCCACGATAGATCCGCTGCGCGCCGAAACGGCCAGTGATCGGCCCGGACGCGGGCCGGATCATCGTCTGGCGCCAGCCGTCCGACGCATTCGTGTGGGCGCGGGCCGCAGCGATCCGGGCCAGTTCGATCGCACGGCGGCGGGCAAATTCCTCGTCCGGCAATCCCGGCGGATGACGCGGCGCATCGACATGTTCGATCCGCCAGGCACGGGGCGCAATCGTCAGGACGCGCGAGGTTTCAACACCCTTGGCATCCTGTGCCACCAGACGCGCGGCGGCCGGGGCATCGCGGTCGAAGGCGAGGAAGAACGCGCCATCCTCGGCAAAGGCCAGCGGCTTTCCATCGAGCAGCAAGGCAACGGTTCCCACCGGAACATGCCCGCGCATCCAGCCGCCCTGTGTCGCGGTTCCGGTCAGCGTGAAAGGATCGGCTTGCGCCCGGCACAGGACCGATCCGCCCCCCAAACCGGGCAGACTTGCCAGCCCGGCCAGAACACCGCCCAGAACACCGCGTCGCGAAGGCAACGCGGCGAGCCTCACACCTGACCGAGCAGACGCTTGGTCGAAATTTCCGCGCTGGCGTAGGCTTCCTGCCGTTCCGCGCTCCAATAACGCAGCAGATCGAGCGGGATCTTCGCGCCCGTCACCGCGCAGAGCACGTGATCGCCCGGCGAGAGCTGGCGAAAGGTTCCGGGCAGGTAGTGAAGTCGCGCGAGGCGACCGGCAGGAGTTGTCAGCATGGCAGGGTATCTAGAGCCAGTTCGCGATCAAAGCAATTTGGGCTGGCGGTCGCCGGTCGACGGCGGCGTTTTCGCACGCGCCGGGCGGGGTGTGGGCTCTCCTCCCGTCGAACCGGCACCGGCCGGGACAACGCCCAGCGATCCATCGGCGAATTTCAGCGTGAGTTCGGCCTCGCCCGCCGCTGCCGAGCGCGTCTTGACCACGCGCCCGGCGCTGTCGGTCACAAGCACGTAACCGCGTGCCAATGGCGCTTCGGGATCGAGCGAACGGCGCAGGCGGTCGAGCGCATCGACGCGTCCGCGCGCAGTCTCGATCCGTTGCAGCAAGGCTTCGGGACGCAAGCGCAAGGCCAGAAGCCGTTCGCGTTCGCGGCGCAAGCGGGTTTCGAGCAGCGCCGGGCGCAGCGATCCGGCATGGCGCGCCAGCATCGCCGCCGCCAGTTCGGTGCGATGGCCAAGCGAGCGCCGCAGACGCTCGCCCAGATCGTCGAGCCGCTGCGCCTGTCCCGAAAGCAGGGCATGGGGCGGCGGCAGGCGTCGAGCCCGCTGGTCGAGCCGTTCGCGCGCCTGCGCAAGCTGGCGACCGAGCGCGCGCTGACGCCGCGCTTCGAGATCGGCAAGGCCCGCCATGAGTTCGGCCCGCACCGGCACTGCCATTTCGGCAGCGGCGGTGGGCGTGGGCGCGCGCCGGTCCGCCGCGAAATCGGCAAGCGTGGTATCGGTTTCGTGCCCGACCGCGCTGATCACCGGAATGGTCGATGCGGCAATCGCGCGCACGACTTCTTCCTCGTTGAAGCTCCACAAGTCCTCGATCGAACCACCGCCACGCGCGACGATGACGAGATCGGGACGCGCAACCGGGCCGCCGGGTTCAAGCTCGGAAAATCCGCGCACGGCCGCCGCCACCTGGCTTGCCGCGCCCTGTCCCTGCACCAGCACCGGCCAGACCACCACATGACTGGGAAAGCGATCGCGCAGGCGATGGAGAATATCGCGAATGACGGCGCCGGTCGGTGACGTCACCACCCCGATCACCCGGGGCAGATAAGGCAGGGGGCGTTTGCGCGCGGGATCGAACAGGCCCTCGGCCGCAAGCCGCGCCTTGGTCTTTTCGAGCAGGGCCAACAAGGCGCCCTCGCCCGCGATTTCCATGCGGTCGATGACGATCTGATAATTCGAGCGGCCAGGATACGTCGTCAGCTTGCCGGTGGCGATGACTTCCACCCCGTCGGCGGGCTGGAACCCCAGGCGTTGCACACTGCCGCGCCACATGACACCGTCGAGCCGCGCGTTCTCGTCCTTGAGGCTGAGATAGAGGTGGCCCGAGGCCGCCCGTTTCACGCCCGAAAGTTCGCCACGGACGCGCACGAAACCGAAACGATCCTCGACCGTGCGCTTGAGAAGCTGCGAGAGTTCGGAAATCGACAGCGCCGGGGCGTTGTCCCCCGCCGCTTCCCTCGCTAACAGCCCGGATCGGGCGTCATCATCGCTCGCGGAAGGAAAGACCATGAATATCCTGTTGCTGGGTGCCGGCGGACGCGAACACGCGCTGGCGTGGAAACTGGCTCAATCGCCGCGCCTGGGCAAGCTCCATGCCGCCCCGGGCAATCCCGGGATTGCCGAACATGCACAGATCCATGCGCTCGATGTCACCGATCACGCCGCCGTGATCGCCTTCTGCGAGGCGGAAACGATCGACCTCGTCGTCATAGGACCGGAAGCGCCGTTGGTCGATGGTCTTGCCGATTCCCTTCGCGGCGTCGGGATCAGCGTGTTTGGACCGAGCCAGGCGGCAGCCCAGCTCGAAGGGTCGAAAGGCTTCACCAAGGACTTGTGCACCCGCGCCGGAATTCCGACCGCCGGATACCTGCGCACCACTGATCAGGCCGAGGCGCTTGCCGCGCTCGACCGCTTTGGCCTTCCCGTCGTCATCAAGGCGGACGGACTTGCTGCAGGCAAGGGCGTGGTCATTGCCGAAACCGCCGAGGAAGCTCGCGCCGCGATCGCCGACATGTTCGGCGGTCAGTTCGGCAGCGCCGGCGCCGAAGTGGTGATCGAGGAATTCATGGAAGGCGAGGAAGCCAGCTTCTTTGCCCTGACCGACGGCGCGACCATCGTCGCGCTCGCCTCGGCGCAGGATCACAAGCGTGTGGGCGATGGCGACACCGGCCCCAATACCGGCGGCATGGGCGCCTATAGCCCGGCACGCGTGCTGACCCCCGAACTCGAACGCGAAGTCATCACCCGCATCATCGCCCCGACGGTCAAGACCATGGCGGATGAAGGCACACCTTATTCGGGTGTCCTTTATGCCGGGCTCATGCTGACCGCGCAGGGTCCCAAGCTGATCGAATACAACTGCCGTTTCGGCGACCCGGAATGCCAGGTGCTGATGATGCGGATGGAAAGCGATCTGGTCGAACTGCTGTCCGCCGTCGCCGAAAACCGGCTCGCCGCGATCCAGCCGCCCGCTTTCTCGCCTGAACCGGCGCTGACGGTGGTCATGGCCGCGCAAGGCTATCCCGGCACGCCCAAGAAAGGCGGACTGATCGCCGGAATCGACGCCGCACAAGCCGATGGCGCCAAAGTGTTCCACGCGGGCACCATGCTCGACGGCGAAGGCACCTTGCGTGCCAATGGCGGGCGCGTGCTCAACGTCTCGGCCCGGGGCGCCAGCGTGCGCGAAGCGCGGGACGCAGCCTATCGTGCGGTCGATGCCATCGATTTTGCCGAAGGGTTCTGCCGCCGCGACATCGGCTGGCGCGAAATCGCCCGCGAGGAAGCCTGACCGATTCGACGGTATCCGCGCCTTTGCGCGGATACCGTCATATACCTTGAGGTCTCAGGCCAGAAGAGGCGCCACCAGCGCCTTGAGATCCGCTTCCGGCCGGGCGCCGTAATGCGAGATCACTTCCGCCGCCGCCGTTGCACCTAGGCGCAGCGAGGTTTCGAGCGGAAGCCCCCGGACATGGCCGAGCAGGAACCCGGCCGCAAAGAGGTCCCCGGCACCGGTCGTATCGACGACGCGCGCGACGGGCGCGGCCGAAACGCTTGCATGTTCGCCTTCGCTGATCGCGTGGGCGCCCTTTTCGCTGCGCGTCACGACCAGCGTCGGCACTGACTTTGCCAGTTCGGCCATGCCTTCGTGGAAATCCTCAAGCCCGGTCAGGGCCGCGAGTTCGTGCTCGTTGGCAAAAAGAATGTCGATTTCGCCCGCCGCGATCATCCCGCGGAAATCGTCGCCATGACGGGCAATGACGAAAGCGTCAGAGAGAGTGAAGGCAACCTTGCGTCCGGCATTGCGGGCGGCGGCGATCGCGCGGCGCATGGCCCGGCGCGGCTCTTCGGGATCCCACAGATAGCCTTCGAGGTAGAGCACCGCCGAATCGGCAATCACGGATTCGTCGAGCTGTTCGGCGGGCAGGAACTGCGACGCGCCGAGGAAGGTGTTCATCGTGCGCTGCCCATCGGGCGTCACGAAGATGAGGCAACGCGCCGTCGACGGGTCACCGGCGCGTGCAGGCGTGTCGAACGCAATGCCGCCCGCACGGATGTCGTGGGCAAAGACTTCGCCGAGCTGGTCCTGCGCCACTTGCCCGATGAACGCACACGAAGCGCCCAGAGCCGCAAGCCCCGCCAGGGTATTGGCCGCCGAACCGCCCGAAATCTCGCGCGCAGGCCCCATCGCTTCATAAAGGTCGTGCGCCCGCGCGCTGTCGACCAGAGTCATGCCCCCCTTGGCCATGCCCAGTCGTTCGACATCCTCGTCGCTCGCGGCGGCCATGACATCGACGATCGCATTGCCGATGGCGACGACGTCGTAACGCGGGCTGGTAACAGGCGTTTGCTGATCAGAGGATTGGGGCACCCGGGCGGCTCCATGGATTGGGGGCAAAATGCTCGGCGCCGCCTAGTCGCTTGCGCGCGAGACGACAAGAACCATCAATCGCACGGCGATTGACACGCGCTGCGGGGCGGGCAATGGCAAAGCCCCCATGCGCGCGGTCCTTCCCCTTTCGCTTGCCTTTCTGCTTGCCGCTTGCGGTGGAGGCGGAGGCCCCGGTTTCGTTCCGACGGTGAGCAAGCCCGACCGCCACATGTCCTCTCGCGAACAAGGCTTGCCCGGCGTGATCGGCGCCGATGCCGAGGCGCTGATCCGCCAGTTCGGACAGCCCCGCCTCGACATCCGCGAAGGCGAGGCGCGCAAGCTGCAATGGTCGGGCAGCGCCTGTATCCTCGATGCTTTTCTCTATCCGGGCGAGCACGGTCGACGCCCCACGGCCACTTATGTCGATGCCCGGCGCGGCGACGGTCGCGACGTCGACAAGGCCGCTTGCGTCGCCGCGCTCCGGAGAAACTAGAGCCTCACTCTTCCACGCCAAAGGTAATCTCAGCGTGGGCACGCAGGCGCTCGACCAGTGCTTCGCCCAGGATCGCGCCGGGGGTTCCGATGCCGCCTGATGCCTTGCTGTCGAGCAGGGCCAGGCCGGTTTCGGCAATCATTCGGCAGGTCGAACCGTAACCGGGATCATAGCGTCCCTTGACTGCATAGCGCAGGGTCTTTCCGTCCGGCCATTCGCCGATGAACAGCACGTCATAGAAACCGTTGGCGCGTTCTTCGGGTGTCGGCCCCTCACCCGGTTTGGGATCGTTGGGCGTCCCGATCATCGGCGTCTTTGCCACATAGTCGGCGGCCGCCTTGCCCGCATCGCCCGGCCCGGTCAGCACCATCTCGTCATAGACGAAATCGGTACCGTAGGGATGGCCGAGCAAGAGATTGGTGCGATGCACGTTCTTGGTGTTGATGATCGCCATGACGAATGGTGCGGCCCAGCTTCCGGTCGCTTCATCGAGCATCGGGCGATCGCCGCTCGGCTGTTTGGGCCCGGTAAATCCCGGCGTGAGACCGAAAGGATCGGTCATGATCCGGGCGAGCGAAGGGTCCTTGGCAATGGCGGCAAGGCTTGCCTGGAGACTGGCGGCGGTCCCGCCCGAAAACTTGCCCTGCATCGCCCGCACCCGGCATTTCACCCGGGGGGCGGCGCTGCCGAAACGCTTGCGCGCCTCGGTCTGAAGCATGAGCACGCCCAGATCGAAGGGGATTGAATCAAAGCCGGAGGAAAAGCTGATCCGTGCGCCGCTTGCCTTGGCCTGTGCATCGAAGCGGTCGATCATCTGGCGCATCCACACCGGTTCGCCGCACAAGTCGGCATAATCGGTTCCCGCCGCAACACAGGCCGCCAGCACGCCTTCACCGTAAAGCTGATAAGGGCCGACCGTGGTCACGACCACTCTGGTCGAAGCAGCCATCGCGCCAAGCGAAGCGGGATCGTCGCTGTCGGCCACCACCAGCGGGGTATCGACGGGCGCACCGATCAGATCGCGGACTTGCGCCAGCTTTTCCTCGCTGCGCCCGGCCATGGCCCAGCGCAAACCGGTCCCGCCATAGGCCCCGGCGAGATATTCGGCGACCAGCCGCCCGGTGTAGCCGGTCGCGCCATAGACCACGATGTCATAAATCCGTGCCATTCCTCATCCCCGATACGCCGCTTACGATTTAATCGGGTGATTAAGTCAGGTTGCAGCGAACTGCAATGGCAGGATTTTGCGTTTTCAGATGGCCCGTTCAGATCCGGGGCCCCTTCAGATCCGGGGCAGAGTGACGCCCTTTTGCCCCATGTACTTGCCCGCGCGGTCGGCATAGCTCGTCTCGCACGGCTCGTTGCCTTGCAGGAACAGGAACTGGCACGCGCCTTCGTTGGCATAGATCCGCGCAGGCAGCGGCGTGGTGTTGGAAAATTCGAGCGTCACGTGCCCTTCCCAGCCCGGTTCGAGCGGGGTGACGTTCACGATGATACCGCAACGGGCATAAGTCGACTTGCCGAGGCAGATCACCAGCACGTCGCGCGGAACCCGGAAATATTCGACCGTGCGGGCCAGTGCAAAGCTGTTGGGCGGAATGACGCAGACGTCGGTCTGGCGATCGACGAACGAATTGGCCGCGAAATCCTTGGGATCGACCACGGCGGAATCGACGTTGGTGAAAATCTTGAACTCGTCGGCGACGCGCGCGTCATAGCCATAGGACGACAGGCCATAGCTGATGCAGCCGTCGCGCCGCTGGTTTTCGACGAAAGGTTCGATCATGCCGTCTTCGAGCGCCTTGCGGCGGATCCAACGGTCGGACAGGATGGCCAAGGAAAATCCTCGCGTAACAGGAAAAGAGCGTTCAGCCGCCGGACAGCGGCCCATTTTCGAGATTGGCGGGGCCGAATGCGAGAGGCAAGAGCGCGCTCAGGCGCATTTCCACCGTTTCGTCGGCTCCAGTGGACAAAATCAACGGATCGGTACCGCCCAGCGCCGCCAGTTCGTTGAGAATTTGGCGGCACCGCCCGCACGGACCAACCACGCCTGCCGGAACGCCCTCGGTTCCCCCGACAATCGCCACTGCGATCAGCCCGGCCCGATGCCCGCCATGGCTGGCACACGTCGCCGCACTCGTTTCGGCGCAAAGCGAGAGGCCATAGCTTGCATTCTCGAAATTGCTGCCGGTCACGATCGTACCGTCGGCAAAGAGCAACGCCGCCCCGACATGAAAATGCGAATAGGGCGCATAGGCATGAGTCATCGCTTCGCGGGCGGCGGCAATCAGGTCCGCCTTGCGCGTCTCGTCGAGGTCGACCATGGCCTTGCTCCTCACGGCTGAACCGCAACCCAGCGGACCGGTCCCGCCACGCCGGCAATGTGCAGCCGATGCGTCGCGGTCCACAAGACCCACGGACGGCTGACATAGCCCGGCACCCAGTAATCGCCGGTGATCCAGACATTGCGCTCGATCCGCGCGGCGAGATGATAGCGTTCCTCCACCTCTGGCGAAGGCATCAGCACGACCGGATGCCCGAGATGGCGCTCCACCTCGTTGATGAAGGTGGTCAGTTCGCTGTCGATCGTCGCTTCGCGCGGCGGATTGGGGCAATGCTCGGGATCGAGCGAAATCGAGATCGCAGCGGGCAGCAATCCCCGGTCGCGCGGAACGGTGGTGACGAAATTGCCCGCCTGACCATCGGCAGGCGCGCACAAGTCGTAAACGTGGACGGCCCCCACCTGAAGCCCGGCGGCATGGGCAGCATCGACCGAATCGACAAAAGCCAAATCGCGATTCCCTGCGCCGCTGCTGGCCGTCAGATAGACGAAATCGGCGCCGTGCCCGCCCGGCCCGGTCGCCTTGATCGTGTGCCATTCGACCGGTCCGTCATGCGCGTCGAGCCACAGCCCCTGAACCGGATAGCTCGTGCGGTCCGGCGCCCAGTGATCGGCGACATAGTGCAGCCCGAGAGTCCCCAGCGCCACAGCCGCCACGGCGCCGGCCAGAAGCGGCCAGAAGCGTCGCACACGGCGCGACGCGCTTTGCTGCGGTGCATAGCCCGCGGAAGAAGGCATGAATACTTGACCCGAAATAGAAATCCGCTCCGCACGGGAGCCTGTCGAAGCCCGCAGGCCGACTCTGTCAGCCCTTGATATGCAGGACGCAGATCAGCGTAAAGAGGCGGCGCGCGGTGGCAAAGTCGGTGTCGATCTTGCCCTCCAGCCTTTCGAGCAGAGTCGTCGCCGCATCGTTGTGGACGCCGCGCCGGGCCATGTCGATCGTCTCGATCTCTTGCGCGGTCGCCCTGCGAATCGCCTGATAATACGATTCGCAGATCGCGAAGTAGTCCTTGATCGGACGGCGAAACCGCCCGAGTCCCAGGATCACCGTTTCCAGAAGCGTGCCGCCCTCGTCCGAAACCGCCAGGATCAGTCGCCCGTCCTCGACCGACAGGCGCAAACGATAGGGCCCTTCGTGCCCTGCGGCAAAAGCGCGCAGCGGCTTGAACGTATTTTCCTCGATGAGATCGAAGATCGCAATGCGACGCTCCTGCTCGATATCGGCATTGCGCCAGATGATCGTCGCTTCATCGAGTTCGATATGGGCAATGCGAGGATCCGCCATAATGGTAGGGTGATTGCATGACCTGCAAGGCCGGGGCAAGCCCTCCCCGCTATCCACAGAGTCATCAACAGCCCCGCAGCTTGTTCCTGTCGCAGCACTGGGGCACATGAAAGGGATGTCAGCGAGCAATGCCATCCTCATGCGCGAACCGGAAACCACCCGATCGCTTCCCGCCAATGTCGAAGCCGAAGCCGCCTTTCTGGGCGCGGTGCTGATCGACAACCGCATTCTCGAGGAAATGACCTGCCCGCTCAAACCCGAGCATTTCTTTGCCGCGGTTCACGGACGGGTTTTTTCCCGCATCACTGCGCTGATCGACCGCAAGGCCGTGGTGACCCCGGTCACGCTCAAGCCCTATTTCGAAAACGACGAAGGGCTCAAGGAACTGGGCGGGATCGCCTATCTCGCCCGCCTGACCGCCGACGGGCAGGGGCTGCTCGCCCCGCGCGAACTGGCGCAGCAGATCTATGACCTCGCGCTCCTGCGCGAACTGATCAATGTCGGGCGCACGCTCGTCGAAAAGGCGATGGACACGAGCGAAAGCGTCTCGCCGCTCGACCAGATCGGCCTTGCCGAAGCCTCGCTCTATGCCGTGGCCGAAGGCGCGCAAGCCGGCAGCGAAGCGCAAAGCTTCGGCACCGCGACCCGCACCTCGCTCGAAATGATCGAAAAGGCGCTGCTGTCGGGCGGCCACATCTCGGGCAAGACGACCGGTCTTACCAGCGTCAACGAGAAGATCGGCGGCCTGCACGATTCCGACCTTATCATCCTTGCCGGACGTCCCGGCATGGGCAAGACCTCGCTCGTCACCAATATCGCGTTCAACTCGGCCGACCGGTTGCGCCGCGATCTCGAGGACGGAATTCCGGTCAAGGATTCGGTCGGGGCGGCCGTCGCCTTCTTCAGCCTGGAAATGAGCGCGGACCAGCTGGCGACGCGTATCCTTGCCGAACAGTCGGGGATCAGCTCGGAAGCGCTGCGCATGGGCCGCATCAGCCGCGAGGATTTCCAGCAGCTGTCCTTTGCCAGCCAGCGCCTTGCCGAACTGCCGCTCTATATCGACGACACCCCCGCCCTTACCATCGGGGCGCTGCGCACCCGCGCCCGCCGCCTGAAGCGCCGCCACGACGTCGGCCTCATCATCGTCGACTACCTGCAGCTGCTGCAGGGGTCGGGCCGGTCCGACAACCGCGTCAACGAAATCTCGGAAATCAGCCGTGGTCTCAAGACGCTGGCCAAGGAACTCTCGGTCCCGGTGATCGCCCTGTCCCAGCTTTCGCGTGCGGTGGAACAACGCGACGACAAGCGGCCGATGCTGTCCGACCTTCGTGAATCAGGCTCGATCGAACAGGACGCCGACATGGTCTGGTTCGTGTTCCGCGAAGACTATTACGTCGCGTCCCGCGAACCCAAGCGCCCGATGGAAGGCGACGATGCCAAGCTGCACGAAGCCCATGCCGCCTGGGCTGCGGAAATGGAGCGCGTCTACGGTCTTGCCGAACTCATCGTCGCGAAACAGCGTCACGGTTCGACCGGCAAAGTCCGCCTGCGCTTCGAGGCAAAGATCACCCGATTCTCCGACCTTGCCCCCGATGCACTGGGCGCGCACAGCTATGACGACGACGAGTGATACGCTGATCGCCATGGCGATCGCCATGGGCGCCCACCGCACGAAAACGCGGATTTTCTTGACTCTGCGCGCCGGTCGCCATAATGGCCCGCGCTTAATCTCCTTTCCCGGTTAGCTTTACGGAGTGCCCTGATGGCGCGCGTTACCGTCGAAGATTGCGTCGACAAGGTTCCCAATCGTTTTGATCTCGTGCTGCTGGCTGCAGAACGCGCCCGCGCGATTTCCGGCGGTGCGGAACTCACTCTCGATCGCGACCGCGATAAAAATCCGGTCGTCGCCCTGCGCGAAATCGCCGAGGAAACCGTCCGTCCGGCGACGCTCAAGGAAAACCTGATCCAGTCGCTGCAGCGGGTCCAGCCCGATGACGACGATCAGGTCGACGAAATCGGTTCGCTGTCGCAGTCGGCCGAAGCCCTGCGCATCACCGCTGCCGCACCGGTGCGCAACACCTCGCTCGGCGCCGATTACGACGGCTGATACGTTTTGGCCGGACAATGCCCGATGGGCATTGTCCGGCTACGGCACCGGCCCTCTCCCCCACCCGACCACCCATAGGGTACCATCGTTGGGTGGCCGGGTGGGGGAGAGGGCCGGTGCCGCAAAATCCGTCTGAGACGGATTTTCAAAAAAGCCAGCGTCGCTGCACTGCAACACTGCGCCAGAATTCTGTGGGCGCCGGGGATAAATTCCCGGCGCCTGCTTGTGTGTGTGCCTGGCACACGCCACATTCGACGCATGGGCAGTCAGCCGTTCAAGCCGAGCGACCGTCGCGGCGAAGCACGCGGGAACGTCCGCGCCGTGCTGGGTCCGACCAACACCGGCAAGACTCACCTCGCCATCGAACGCCTTTGCGCGCACAGTTCGGGCGCCATCGGATTTCCCCTCCGGCTGCTCGCACGCGAGGTCTATGACCGCGTCGTCGCCATCAAGGGCCCCGCGCAAGTCGCTCTGATCACGGGCGAAGAACGGATCGAGCCAAAGAACGCACGCTGGCTGCTCTGTACTGCCGAAGCCATGCCCCAGCGTCCCGATCTCGCGTTCGTCGCGATCGACGAGGCGCAACTCTCCGCCGATCCCGAACGCGGCCATGTCTTCACCGATCGCCTGCTGCACACTCGCGGGCGCGAGGAAACGATGATCCTGGGTTCGGCAACGCTCGAACCGATGATCCGCGCTCTCGTTCCCGAAGCCGAGGTCATCAGCCGTCCGCGCTTTTCGACGCTGTCTCACGCGGGTGCGAAGAAACTGTCGCGCATCCCGCCGCGCAGCGCCATCGTCGCCTTCAGCGCCGAACAGGTCTATGCCATGGCCGAAATGCTGCGGCGGTTCCGCGGCGGCGCGGCGGTGGTCATGGGCGCGCTCAGCCCGCAGACCCGCAATGCCCAGGTCGCCATGTATCAGGCCGGCGAAGTCGATTATCTGGTCGCCACCGACGCCATCGGCATGGGCCTCAATCTCGACGTCCACCACGTCGCCTTTGCCGGTCTTTCCAAGTACGACGGCCATCGCCAGCGGCGACTGACCACGGCGGAAATGGCGCAGATCGCCGGACGCGCGGGCCGCCATCACAAGGACGGCACCTTCGGCACGCTGGCGGGGCTTGCCTCGCACAGCCCCGAATTCACCGACGATGAAGTCTATGCGATCGAGGAACACCGCTTTCCCCCGCTCACGCGCCTGTTCTGGCGCGAGACGGATTTGCGCTTTGCCTCGCTCGACACCCTGATCGAAGATCTCGGGAGCCCGCCGCCGCGTCCCGAACTCGCCAGCCCGCCCGAGGCGATCGACCTTGCCGTGCTGCGCCTGCTCGCTGCCGATGGCGCGGTCGCGGACACGGTTCGCGGCCTTGGATCGGTGCGCCGGTTCTGGCAGGTCTGTTGCCTCCCCGATTTCCGCCAGCAGGGGGCCGAAACCCATTCCCGCTTCGTCGCGCGCCTGTGGCAGGATCTGCGCAACGGCTATCTCGGTGCCGACTATGTCGCGCAGGCGATTGCCCAGCTCGACAATCCCTCGGGCGACATCCACACCCTGCAAGGCCGGATCGCCGCGATCCGCAGCTGGGCCTATATCGCCCAGCGCCCCGACTGGGTGCTCGCGCGCGAGGAAATGGCCGCGCGCGCAAGAGCTGTCGAAACCCGCCTGTCCGATGCTCTCCACGCCCGCCTGACCGAGCGTTTCGTCAATCGCCGCACGACCGTCCTGATGCGCAAGGCCGGGGCCGATGCGGGATTGTTGCCGGTGCGCCTCGGCGAATCCGGCGCAGTCATGGTGGACGACGAACCGATCGGCCATCTTGCGGGCTTCCGCTTCGTCGTCGATCCGCTGGCCCGGGCTGCCGATCGCAAATTGCTGCTCGCCGCTGCCGAACGCCATCTGCCCGGCCTGCTTGCCGAACGGGCAGCCGCGCTTGTTGCGGCCTGCACCGATCCGGAAGGTCTTACCCTGAACGACGCCCTCGACGGCAAGGGGCTAGTCTGGATGGAATGCGTGGTGGCCCGGCTCGAAGCGGGCAAGGCCGTGCTCGAACCCCGCCTGCGTCTCGATCCCTCGCTCGACCGCCTTGCGCCCGCGACACGCGATGCGGTTCGCGACGCACTGACCCGATGGTTTGCCGAGCATTGCGACAAACCGCTCAAGCCGTTGCGCCGCCTTGCCGAAGCAAGCCAGGCGAGCGAATCCGGCCCCTATCTGCGCGCCTTGCTGCTGCGCATGGTCGATCGTGGCGGCGTCCTTGCGCGCGAGGAGGCCGATCTCGACCGGCTCGATTCCCGGCAACGCGACGCCTTGCGACACCTTGGCGTCAGAGTCGGCGGACTCGATCTTTTCCTGCCTGCCGCCCTGCGTCCGGCGCCAATGCGCCTGTGGCTCCACTTGGCCGCATTGGCCGGGCTAAAGCCGCAAGCGCCGCCCGATATGCTGCCGCCGATCGTTGAAAACCGTGTCGCGCCCGTCGGCTATCGCCGCCTCGGCAAACAGGCCTTGCGCGTCGACCTCGCGGATCGGCTGCTGCAGGAGGCCCATCGCCACCGCCTGCGCGCGCCGGGACGACGCGTGTTTCTCGATCCGGCACGGGCCCGGTCGATGGGGCTGACGACCGCGTCCTATGCCGCCCTTTTGCGGGCCGGAGGATTTCGCGTGACCATGCCGCAAGGCTTGCCCGAAGGCGCCTGTGGCCCGCTCGCGCCACCCTTGTGGGACTGGCGCCCGCCCCGCCCTGCCCCTGTTCCGGCCCGTGCCCCGGCACCGGTTCCGATCAACGGCGCCTTTGCCGCACTTGCCGAATTGCTGCGTTGATGGCGAGCCTGTCCCAGCCCGCGCCGGGAATCCGCATCGACAAACTGCTGTGGTTCCTGCGCCTCGCTTCCACCCGCACGTTCGCACAGGAATGGGCAGGCGAAGGCCATATCCGTCTTAACGGACGCCGGGTCGAACGTCCGAGCGCCACGGTGCGCGCGGGCGACATTCTTGTCTTGCCGATGCGCACTGCGGTCAAAGTGATCGAAGTGCTCGCAATTCCAGCCCGCAGAGGCCCCGCGACCGAGGCTCAAGCATGTTATCGGGTGGTAGAACCGACCGCTCGAAGCAATGAGGCGTGAAGGCAGGCTTGACGGGCAGCCCCACTCGCCTCTAGCACGGCGCGCAACATTGACCGACCGAAGACCTGAGGAACACTCGACACCATGACCTATGTCGTCACCGAAGCCTGCATCAAGTGCAAGTTCATGGACTGCGTGGAGGTCTGCCCAGTCGACTGCTTCTATGAAGGCGAGAACATGCTGGTGATCAATCCCAGCGAATGCATCGACTGCGGCGTCTGCGAACCCGAATGCCCGGCCGAAGCGATCCTGCCCGATACCGAAAGCGGTCTGGAACAGTGGCTTGAACTCAACGCCAAGTACTCGGCCGAATGGCCCAACCTGACCGCCAAGAAGGACGCGCCGGCCGACGCCGACGAGCACAAGGGCGAAGAGGGCAAGTTCGACAAGTACTTCTCCGCCGAACCCGGCGAAGGCGATTGATCCACCTTGACGCCGATGCGGGCTATGGTTCCTGGCGGAATCCCGGCCCGCAAAACGGCGTAAGGTAAGCGGACCGACCCGTCGGCACCCTGTGTGCCGATGGTTTTTGCGCGCATTGTTGCAAAATTGGGCACTTTGCGCGGGTCGGGCCACTGGAAATTTTATTACAGACTTGCTATATCCCGGTGCAAGCGCCGGACTCGCCCTTTTGCATCCGGCGTCTTGCAACACGAATCAGGCAGGACAATCGGCAAACGGATCTCTGGGCTTCGCAAGACCGCGCGTAACGACGGTTGTTTGCCGGACCTCTTCCCCAAAGGGCCCGGGATATATTTTTCGCCCCCGTTGATGCGTCGGGGCGCCCAGCTTCCGACACCGTTTTCGTTTCTGCCGCGCGAAAGGACTTGCAATGGCAGCCAAGGCTCTTGCCTTCGATGTTGGGGACTACGTCGTTTATCCTAAGCATGGTGTCGGCCGGGTGGTCGAACTTCAAAATGAAGAAATCGCAGGAATGAAGCTGGAGCTCTATGTGCTCCGTTTCGAAAAAGAACGCATGACCCTGCGCGTTCCGGTTAACAAGGTTGAAGCGATCGGGATGCGCAAGCTGTCGTCGGACAAGACGCTGCGCGAAGCTCTCGACACGCTCAAGGGCAAGCCCAAAGTCAAGCGCACCATGTGGTCGCGCCGCGCCCAGGAATACGAAGCCAAGATCAACTCGGGCGATCTCGTCGCGATTGCGGAAGTGACTCGCGACCTGTTCCGCGCTGATGATCAGCCGGAACAGTCCTATTCCGAACGCCAGATCTTCGAAGCGGCTTCCTCGCGCCTCGCCCGCGAACTCGCGGCGATGGAAAAGACCGACGAGCCCGCCGCGCTCAAGAAGATCCTCGTGATCCTCAACGAGCACGCGCCGAAGTACTACGAAACCGTCTGATCCCTTTCGTAGCACCAACAAAAAGGGCCGCCGGGCGACCGGTGGCCCTTTTTGTTATCCGGATTTCCTCGTAGCGAATGGGTCAGGATGCCCAATTTCTCCCAAATGCGCCGCCCTTGCGCCGTACTCGCCCCTCTCGCGCTCGCATTGGCCGGATGCGATTCCCCGTCGGTGTCGATCAACGGCCGCGACGGCGTCACGCTCGACCGTCTCGATCTTTCCGGCCACGCGCCTTCGGAAATCACCCTGCTCGGTCCCGACAATGTCCGTATCGTCCATGGAGACCGTTTCGACATTCGGATCGAAGGACCGGACACCGCGCGCAAGGCGTTGCGCTTCGTTCTGGCCGACGGACGGCTCGGGATCGGGCGCATGCCCGACAGTGGCGGCGCGGGCCTTGCGACGATTTCCATTTCCGATCCGGTCGTCGATCACCTCATCGTCGCCGGGTCCGGCACGATGTCCAGCGATCGCCTGTCCGCGCCCGCAGTCGGCGTGACCATCGGCGGGTCGGGACGGATCGCCACCGGAACCATCGCGACCAGGCATCTCGACATCGAACTGCTCGGATCGGGGAATGTGACCGGAAACGGTCATGCCGACACCCTTGCCCTCAATATGACCGGCAGCGGGAATGCCGACCTTGGTGGTCTGCGCGCCGAAACGACCGCGATTGCCCTGACCGGATCGGGAACCGGCGTGATCGGCAGTGGCGGTGAAGTGACCGGATCGATCACCGGCAGCGGCACGATGACCGTTCGCGGCCATGCCCGTTGCACCGTTGTCGTCACCGGAAGCGGCCGCATCGCCTGCGAACCGTGATCTTTCCGCAACAATCGGTGATCGAAGTGTGCCCACAATACCCCTGATCGGGCCGGAATTCAGGCTTTCGCGTTGCGCACGCCTGAATTCCTGTTACTTTTTTGTTGCATAAGAAACCGCTCAAAATGCGGCAAAAACATAAGGCTCGGGAGGGGGCCCAGCAATCCAGGGGGATTCATGAAGCAGCGCGTAAAAACGTCGCTTGCCGTCTCAACGGCGAGCAGCATTGTCCTGTCCGTTCTTGCCGTCGGCATGCCGGGCATTGCCCACGCCGAAGCGCCCGCAGCGGCCACGGCTCCGGCCACCGCAGACAGCGAAATCATCGTCACCGCCACCCGCCGCTCGGAAAAAGCGCGTGACGTGCCGATCGCGGTCACCTCGATCTCGGCCGAAAAGCTCGACGTGATCAATGCCAGCGGTCTCGACATCCGGTTCCTGTCCTCGCGCACGCCGAGCCTTCAGATCGAAAGCTCGTTCGGCCGTACGTTCCCGCGTTTCTATATCCGCGGCCTTGGCAATACCGACTATGACCCCAACGCGGCACAGCCGGTTTCGGTGGTCTATGACGACGTCGCGCTCGAAAGCCCGATGCTCAAGAGCTTCCCGGTCTTCGACCTTGCCACTGTCGAAGTTCTGCGCGGACCGCAGGGCACGCTGTTCGGCCGGAACACCCCCGCCGGTGTGGTCAAGCTGAACTCCGCGAAGCCGACCGACAAGCTCGAAGGCTTCGGCTCGGCCGAATGGGGCACTTATGACACCGTGAACCTTCAGGGCGCACTCAACGTGCCGCTGGGCCACGGCTTTGCCGCGCGCATCTCGGGCATTTTCCAGCACCGCGACAACTGGGTGACCAACACCAATTACGGTCAGGCCGGATCGGTCGCACCTGCGAACCTTGAAGGCTATTCGGACTACGCCGGTCGCCTGCAACTTTCCTACACCTCGCCCGACGACAGCTTCCACGCGCTGCTCAACGTCCATGCCCGCGGCCTTCAGGGCAGCCCGCGCCTGTTCCGGGCCGGGATCTTCAAGCAGGGCAGCAACAATTTCGTCGACGGCTTCAATCCCAATTATGCCAGCGTCGACGGCTTCTCGAGCCAGACGATGGGTCAGTGGGGCATCAATCTCCACCTCGACAAGCATTTCGACGGTATCGGGACTGTCTACTCGATCACCGCCTATGAACGCGCCCATGTCGAATCCACCGGCGACATCGACGGCGGCTCGAACTACACCTACCCGCCGCTGGGCCTGAACAACGCGCTGTTCGCCGACAACACCGGCGGCAACACCCGGCCCAAGGAATTCAGCCAGGAACTGCGCTTCGTCAGCGACGAATTCAACGGGATCCGCCTGCAGGCGGGCGCCTATGTCTTCACCCAGAAGCTGAGCTACGACGAATTCGACTATACCCGCATCTGCAGCACGACCTGCGGCTACACCTCGCGGTTCGAAGGTCTGGACCAGAACATCCAGCATGACGACCGCAACGCCAACTACGGCATCTACGGTTCGGGCGAGTACAAGATCGGTCGCCTCAGCCTGCGTGCGGGCGTGCGCTATTCGCATGACCACAAGCGCGACACCGTCTGGGGATATTCCTCTGGTCTGAGCGGCGTCTATGCCGCTGCCGGTCTGGTGGAAACCGCCCCCAACGGCAACGTCTATTCGGCCCTCGCGCCCACCACCGCATCGGTTTCGGGCGGCTATGTCACCTGGGACGCCAGCGCGACTTATGCGCTGACCAACAAGATCAATTTCTATACCCGCGTGGCGACCGGTTACCTCGGCCCGGCGGTGCAGGACCGCGTGACGTTCGGTTCGATCCAGACGACCGCCGGCAAGCAGACCACGCTTTCGGTCGAAGCCGGTTTCAAGGGCAGCCTGCTTGACCACAAGATCAATTTCGCAGTCGACGGGTATTGGAGCCGCACCAAGGACATGACGCTGACGGCAGTCGGCGGCGTCGGCAACTCGGCGGCGCTGGTCACCGTGCCGCGCGTCTACGGCAATGGTGCGGAAGCCGAATTCGACGTCAAGCCGATCAAGGGCCTGACCATTTCGGCCAGCGGCAGCTACAACTTCACCGTGCTGCGCGCTCCGGGCGTCGGCATTCCCACTTGCGGTTCGGGCATGTGCACCGTCACCGATCCGACTGTGAACGGCCTTGCGCAGATCGACGGCAACTCGCTGCCGCAGGCGCCGCGCTGGGTCGGCAACGTCAACGTCTATTACGAAGTGCCGGTGTCGGCGCGCGGCAAGGTGTTCTTCAACACCGACTGGGCCACGCGCAGCTCGATCAACTACTTCCTTTACACCGCCAAGGAATTCAACGGTCGCGCGCTCACCGAAGGCGGTCTGAAGGTCGGCTATCGCCGTGACGACGGTCTGGAAATCGCGTTCTTCGGACGCAATATCCTCAACCAGATCCGCGCGATCAGCGCCATCGACTTCAACAACCTCACCGGCATGATCAACGACCCCCGCATCTGGGGTGCCTCGCTGCGCAAGTCGTTCTGAGGATTACCTGCGATGATACCGGGCCCCGCCCTTGCCGCTCTAGGCAAGGGCGGGGCTTTTTTGTGCCCGGTCAGGGAACAGCCGCACGGCGCAGGCGGTCGTTGATCGCTTCGCCGATGCCCTCTCCGGGAATCGCCGCAATCGCGATCCGGGATTGCGGCGCGGCGGCCCCGGCATGGAGGCATGCGTAAAGGCGCGCGGCCGCTTCGGCCGGATCGCCGCTTTCCGACAGGCTGACATCGCCCTTCACGGGGCCAAAGCCGATCATGAATTCATCGGCCTCGGGCGCATCGGCACCGAGCCGGACGGGTTTTCCGGGCGCATAATGGCTGGCGAGTTGTCCGGGGGCCTCGATTCCCCCGCGCGCCATCTCTTCATTTTCATGGCCGAGAAGCGCGGCAAGCGTTTCGCGATCGATCGGACCGGGGCGCAGAAGCGTCCATCGCCCCCCCGGGCGAACTCCGACTATAGTCGATTCCAGCCCCCTCGCGCAGGTGCCTCCATCGAGAATGAGGTCGACGCGATGCCCCAGAGAAGAAAAAACATGGTCCGCTGTGGTAGGACTTACCCCCCCGCTGCGATTGGCCGAAGGGGCCGCCAGAGGCACCCCGGCAGCCTCGATCAGGGCCCTCATCACCGGGTGCGCGGGGCACCGCAAGGCGACCGTGGGCAGGCCAGCACTGACCGCTGCGCTCAATCCCGCGTCCTCGCGCCGGGGCACGACCAAGGTCAGCGGACCGGGCCAGAAGGCTTCGATCAGCTTGCGTGCCGTAGCGTCAAGATGAGCAAGGCGTTCAGCACCGGCAATATCCGCGACATGAACGATCAACGGATTGAAGTCGGGTCGCCCCTTTGCGCGATAGATCCCCGCGACCGCTTCATCGCGATCCGCACGGGCGGCAAGACCATAGACAGTCTCGGTCGGAACCGCGACCAGACCTCCCTCGCGAATGACTTCCGCAGCCCGGACGATTGCAGGGCCAAGCGCATTTCCTTGCGCAACGAGACAGTTGGAGGACTTTATCGGCGTCATATCCTGTGGCTATAGGACATCGACGAGGCTGCTTGCCAAGGAAAACGACGCATGACTTTCATTGCTCCCACTGCTGATCAGGTTCTCGCCATGCGGGTCAACGCCGGTATCGAAGAGATCGCCCAGAGCGAACGCTTCGCTGCCGCGACCCCCGATCTCGTCGAAGCGATTGCCGAAGGAATCGGCCAGCTTGCCGCGGGCGAATGGGCCCCGCTCAACCGCATCGGCGATACCGAAGGAGCCAAGTGGGACGATGGCGTGGTCACGCTGCCCGCCGGTTACGCCGAAGCCTATCGCGCCTTTTTCGAACAGGGCTGGAACAGCATTTCCGGCTCGACCGACTTTGGGGGACAAGGCCTGCCCTTCACGCTGGCGACCTGCATTCTCGAAACGCTGGGCGCTGCCAACATGGGCTTCACTCTGCTGCCCATGCTGACCGTCGGCGCGATCGAGGCGATCGATCATCACGGCAGCGACGCGCAAAAGGCGACCTATCTTGCCAAGCTGATCTCGGGCGAATGGTCGGGCACCATGAACCTCACCGAACCGCAGGCCGGTTCGGACGTCGGCGCCCTGCGTTCGACTGCCGCGCCGATCACCGAAGGCGAACACGCGGGCAAGTACCGCGTCAAGGGCACCAAGATCTTCATCACCTGGGGTGAACATGATCTGGCCGAAAACATCGTCCATCTCGTGCTGGCCCGCACCCCGGGCGCTCCGGCGGGAACGCGCGGCATTTCGCTGTTCATCGTGCCCAAGTACCATGTCCTGGCCGATGGTTCACTCGGCGCGCGCAACGACGTGCGCTGCGTGTCGATCGAACACAAGCTGGGCATCCATTCCTCGCCGACTTGCGTCATGTCGTTCGGCGACCATGACGAATGCATCGGCGAAATGGTCGGCGCCGAATTCGGCGGGCTCAAGGCGATGTTCACGATGATGAACTCCGCCCGCGTCAATGTCGGCAACCAGGGCGTGCAGATTTCCGAAGCCGCCCTGCAAAAGGCGCTGTCCTATGCCCGCGACCGTATCCAGTCGCCCCGCGCCAGCAGCGGCGACAAGACCCCGGTCGCGATCATCGAACATCCCGACGTGCGCCGCACGATCATGCGCATGCGCGCCCTGACCGAAGGGGCCCGCGGGCTGCTCTATTACACCGCAGGTCAGATCGATCGCGGCACGCTGGGCGACACGGACGCACAAAAGCGGGCCGAAGTGCTCGTTCCCCTGCTCAAGGCCTGGGGTACCGACACCGGTTGCGAAGTCGCGACTCTTGGCGTTCAGGTCCACGGCGGCATGGGCTTCATCGAGGAAACCGGCGCAGCCCAGTTCTATCGCGATGCCCGCATCGCCCCGATCTATGAAGGCACCAACGGCATTCAGGCTGCCGACTTCGTCACCCGCAAGCTCGGCTATGACAACGGCGACGTGGTCAAGGCGCTGCTTGAAGACATCGTTGCCGACTGTGCGGAAAGCCCGGAACTGGCGAGCCTTGCCCGCGACGCGCTGGCAATCGCGGCATGGATGGCCGGTGGTGACGCCAGCCTCGACGACAAGCTGGCCGGATCGGTGCCTTTCACCACGATGTGCGCGGTCGCCGTCGCCGGATGGCAGCTCGTCCGTCAGGTTCAGGCCACCGGCTCTGCCGAAAAGGCCGCGATCACGCGCTTCTTCAACCGCACCATCGTTCCCGAGGCACGCGGTCTGGGTGCAGCGGCCATGGCCGGTGCGGCGCTGATCTACGAACTCGATACGGCGGCACTGGTCGGCTAAGACACCGGCATGTCCGAAAAGACCGTCCTGCTCGCCCGCATCGCCGATGCACTCGAACGTCTGGCACCGCCCCCGGCGGTGCCGACCGACTGGCTCGCCCACCCGGCTTATGTCTGGATGGGCGAGACGGCCCGGGCCGTTCCCGTGCTCGAAGCGCCCGCCCTTGCCCTGATCCTGGGCACGGAGGCGCAGAAAGAAGCGGTCGTGGGCAATGTCGAGCGCCTTGCCGCAGGGGCATCGGCGCACGACATGCTGCTTTGGGGCGCACGCGGCATGGGCAAATCGGCCCTGCTGCGAGCCGCTGTCGCTTCGGCGGCGGCGGCACACCCCGGGCGGATAGCACTGGTTCAGGCCAATGCCGATGCCAGCCTGTCGACGCTCTTTGCCGCCTTGCGCGGCGTACCGCGTGCCTTCCTCGTCTTCATCGACGATCTCGGTTTCGATTCACGCGATACCGAAGGCCCGCGCAAGCTGCGCTCATGGCTCGAAGGCGGGGTGGAAGCCCGGCCCGCCAATGTCCGTCTGGCGGTGACGTCAAACCGCCGCGCGATCGTCGAACGCCACATGAGCGAGCAGGACGATCCGATCAATCCGCGCGACGTCGTCGACGACCAGCTCGCCCTCGCGGACCGTTTCGGTCTCAGCCTCGGTTTCCATGCCTGTTCGCAGGACGATTATCTGGCGATCATCTCGGGCTATGCCGCGCACTACGGGCTCGATTTCGATCCCGCCGACGCGCTCGAATGGTCCAAGCGGCGAGGCGCCCGTTCGGGCCGCGTCGCCTGGCACTATGTCGCCGAACTGGCCGGACGAGCCGGACGCGCAATCTGAATTCCGCTCGATATTCAGATCACAATGCGAAAAAGGCCCCTCGCGAGAGGGGCCTTTTCATTTTCATTCCATCGGCTTGATCAGGCCCGACGTCTCATCCTTCCGGATCGAGAAATGCTCGGGCATCTTGGGCGGCGGCGGCGCTTCGCGAGAAGCGATCGGCACGATCGCTGCGGCCGGTTGCGCCCCCGGCGCGACCACGCGCCAGACTGCTCCCCCGACATCATCGCTGACCAACAGCGCCCCGTCCTTGGCAAAACTGACCCAGACCGGACGGCCATGGGTCTTGTCCTCGCCCTTGAGGAAGCCGGTCAGGACCGGCACAGGGGGCGCAGGCAGGACATTGCCGTGATCGTCGAATGCCACGAAAACGACGTCATAACCCGACAGCGGATGGCGGTTCCACGACCCGTGGCGAGCAATGAACGCGCCGCGGGCAAAGCGGGTCCCCAGAAGATTGCCCCCGCGCGCAAAGGCCAGCCCCAGCGGCGCGACATGGGCGCCGAGCGCATATTGCGGCTTGCGCACGAAGTCGGTCAGGTATTCCGGCATCGGTTCCTGAACCCGCCAGTCGGGGGTCTTTTTCCAATAGACCCACGGCCACCCATAATGCGCACCCACCGGCACGTCGGTCAGGTAATCGGGCACGAGATCGGACCCGAGCATGTCGCGTTCGTTGACGACGGTCCACAAATCGCCGGTGTGCGGGTTCCAGTCCATGCCATTGGGATTGCGCATCCCGGCGGCGAACTGGCGCACGCCATGCTTGGTGAAATCATATTCGAAAATCGACGCGCGGTCCTTTTCGGCGTCGATGCCGTTGTCGGCAATGTTGGTCGCCGAACCGATCGAAATGTAAAGCTTGGTGCCATCCGGGCTGAGCAGCAGATTGCGCGCCCAGTGTTCGCCGCCGACCGGCAGGTCCATCAGCTTGTCCGGCTTGCCCGACAAGGCGGTCTGGCCGGGCTGGAACGCCCAGGACACCACCGCATCGTTGTTGGCGACATAAAGGCGCCCGTCGCGCCAGGCCATGCCGAAGGGGGAATTGAGCGCCGGATTGGTCATCACGAAACGCTGGTCGGCGACCCCGTCGCCATTGCTGTCGCGCAGGACGACGATCTTGTTGGGCGAAGGATCCCCTGCCCCGGCCTGTCCCATCAGGATACCGGCGATGAACCCGGTCAACCCGCCCGAACCGGCCGAAGGCGGGGCATTGGTTTCGGCGGCAAGGACGTCGCCGTTGGGAAGAACGAACAGCGTGCGCGGATGTTCGAGGCCATCGGCAAAACGCGTGACTTTCAACCCGGCGGCAGCTTCGGGTGTTTCCCCGGCTTGCCACCCGATCGGCTTGGCAATGCCGACGGTCGGGAATGTCTGGGGCTTTGCCTCCACCAGCTTGGGATGGGGGCCGGTGGTCTGGACCAGCGAAACTTGCGCGGTGTCGCCGTGCAGCAGCCAGGCGCCACCGCCGATGACGACGACTGCCCCGGCGCCGAGGCCGATCAGGATCTTGCGAAGGGTGCTCATGGCGCGCGAACCTAGAGCATCATGCGAAAGGGTGGGAACCGGTTTTTCGCAAAAACGACGGGCAAAACCCGCCGGTCCGAGGCGATCGACGACAAGGGTGGCCATTGCCCCCATATTGCCGCGCGGAAAAATCGCCTATCAGGGCGTCATGTTCGAATTTTCCGCCACGCCGGGGCAGGACAAGCCCACGCTCTATCGCGAATTGACCGAAGCCGCGCTCGCGCTGACCGAGGGGGAACGTGATGCCATCGCCAACATGGCCAATCTCGCATCGCTGATCTGGACTTACCTTCCCGATCTCAACTGGGCGGGCTTCTATCGCCTCGATCCCGGCAAAGACGAACTCGTGCTCGGGCCCTTCATCGGCAAACCGGCCTGCATCCGCATTCCGCTCGGCAAAGGCGTCTGCGGAACCGCCGCATCAAGCCGGGAGACCCAATGCGTGGCCGATGTTCATGCCTTTCCCGGCCATATCGCCTGTGACGCGGCCAGTCGCTCGGAACTCGTCGTTCCCGTTCTGCGCGATGGCATAGTTCTGGCGGTGATCGATCTCGACAGCCCCCTTCCCGCGCGGTTCGACGCCGAGGATGCGGCGGGTATCGAAGCCTTTGCAGCCGCCATCGCGCCTCGCATCTGAATTTCGCGCCCCGTTTCGGGACGCGCACAACGTAACGGCCGCGCGCATCCGGCTTTGTTTTCGAGCCGTCATGATGGTAAATTTCCGGTAAACAAACGTCGGTCCCGCCTTCATGGCCCGGACCGACGGTACATTGTCCGGGAACCATCGATGCCGCTGATCCGCTCTGTCGTCACTCTTGCCCTGCTCACCGGCTTTGCGCTGGGCTCTTCGGCACAGGCGGCGGACAAGGCGCCCCCGCCCGATGCGCCAATCGCTGCTCCTGCTCCTGCTCCCGTCCCCGGCACACCGCCTCAGCCGGGCTGGATCTGGCAAGGCGTGTGGCAGGACGGGCGCTGGAGCGGGCAATGGATTCCGGCTCCCGCTTCGCCGCCGCCTGCGGCACCTTATGCCCCTTCGGCCTACGCGCCCTCACCTTATGCGCCCCCGCCTTATGCCCCCTCCCCTTACGCTTACGCGACGGCGGGCAGCCCCTATGGCAACTACGTCTACGTTCCAATGGGATACACGCTGGTCCCGGTACAGCCCGCCAAGCCGCAGACTTATACCGAGACCGTCACTACCGAATATGTCGACGTGCCCCGCCATCGCGTGATCCGCGCCAAGCCACACAAGGACAAGCGCGTCTACACCGGTAACTGATCGTTCCCGATCAGAGTTTCCGGCCGATCAGTTCCTTCATGATCTCATTGGTGCCGCCGAAAATGCGGGTGACGCGTGCCCCTCGCCAGGCACGGGCGATGGCATATTCGTTCATGTAGCCCGCGCCGCCGTGAAGCTGGAGGCATTTGTCCATCACCTCCCACTGCAATTCGGTATGCCAGAGCTTGGCCGCCGCCCCTTCTTCCGGCGTCAGTTCCTTGCGCAAATGGCGGGCCAGCGCCCAGTCGAGATGAGCCCAACCGACTTGCAGCTTGGTTTTCAAGTCCGCGAGCGTGAAACGGGTGTTCTGGAAATCCAGAATCGGCTTGCCGAACGCCTTGCGCTCCCGCGTGAAGGCAACCGTATCGTCAAAGGCTCGCTGCGCCGAAGCCTGCGCGCTGACCGCGATCGACAGGCGTTCCTGCGGCAATTCGCTCATCAGATAGATGAAGCCCTTGCCTTCTTCGCCCAGACAATTGGTGATCGGCACTCGCACGTCGTCGAAGAACAATTCGGACGTATCGGCTTCGTCCTGCCCGATCTTGTCGAGATTGCGCCCGCGTCGAAATCCCTCGCGCGTGGCTTCGACAAGCAGGATCGAGACCCCTTTCCAGGCGGGCTCGATCGCGGTGTCGGTCTTGCAGCAGACCAGGATCAGATCCGCGTTCTGGCCATTGGTAATATAGGTCTTCGACCCGTTGAGGACGTAGTGATTGCCGTCCTTTTTCGCAGTCGTACGCATACCCTGAAGGTCCGAACCCGTGCCCGGTTCGGTCATCGCAATCGCCGTGACCACTTCGCCCGAGACCAGTTTGGGAAGCCAGGTGCGCTTCTGCTCTTCCGAGCCGTACGACACGAGGTAATTGACGACGATGTCCGATTGCAGCGAAAATCCGGTGGCAACGCGGCCGTTATAGGCGCTTTCTTCGTCCACGATGGCATTATAGCCGAAATCGAGGCCCAGCCCGCCGTATTCCTCGGGAACCGTCGGACAGAGCATGCCGAGCGCGCCCGCCTTGGGCCAAACCGACTTGGGCACGATCCCGTCTTCGGCCCATTTCGCGCCGTTGGGTTCGATTTCATCCTGCAGGAAACGACGCACCGTCTGACGGAACGCCTCGTGATCCGCAGTGTAGGCACTGCGGGGTATCTGGTCGAGCGACATGGCTCCTCTCCCGGTTCCAGTTATCTTTGTGCAGACGAAACCAGAACCGGGGGACCCGGTCAATCAAAATTAATTGAGTAGTTAAATTGCTCCGCCGGTCAGCCGCTGGCAAATGAGATCAAGCTGATCGAGCGTCTTGTAGCGGATCGTCACCGTGCCCGTGCGCGGATCAGCGTCAGCGCTGATCGTGACTTTGAGCCCGAGGAATTCTTCCACGTGGGCTTCGACCGCCGCGATGTCCGCCGATTCCCCCGGCGAGCGTTCGGCGCGGGCCTTGCGCGGTCCGCTGCTTTCGGGACGATTGACTCGCTTGGCGAGCTTTTCAGTCTCGCGCACGGACAGGCCCTTGGCCACCACTTCCCGCGCGGCCTCCACCGGATCGGGAAGCGTCGCCAGGGCACGGGCATGCCCCATCGACAGCTCTTCGCGTTCGATCATGACCAGCACTTCCTCGGGCAAGCCGAGCAGGCGCATGATATTGGCGACATGGCTGCGCGACTTGTCGACGAAGTTGGCGATCTCTTGCTGGGTCAGTCCGTCGCGTTCGGAAAGGCGCTGATAGGCGCGCGCTTCTTCGACCGGGTTGAGATCCTCGCGCTGAAGGTTTTCGATCAGCGCAAGAGCAGTCACTTCCGTTTCGTCGAGTTGACGGACGATCGCGGGAATTTCGTGAACCCGCGCGCGCTGCGATGCGCGCCAGCGGCGTTCACCGGCAACAAGCTGATAGCGGTTGGGACCGATCGGGCGAACGACAACGGGCTGGATCACCCCGCGTGCCGCGATCGACTGCGCCAATTCATCGAGCGCCGCTTCGTCGAAATGACGGCGCGGCTGTTCCGGGTGCGGCTCGATCTGCGCCACCGGCAAGAGCATCAGGCCCGAATCCGCACGACCGACAATGACGACCCCGCCATCGGGCGAAGGCGCGGAAGGCACCGGCGCTGCATTGGCCGCCTCATTAGGCGTCCGCACCACGGCTTCCTCACGGCGGGTTTCGCCGAGCAAGGCGCCAAGGCCACGCCCGAGCGCGGCACGGCGCGGTGCCGGCTTGTTGGCCTGGGGAACCGTGGTGTCGCTGCTCATGCCGCTTTCCTCTGTTCGGGCAGACGCGTGAGGATCTCGCGCGCCAGTTTCATGTAAGCCTGCGATCCGGCGCAGGAGTGGTCATAGATCAGCGCCGGAACGCCATGGCTGGGTGCTTCGGACAAACGCACGTTGCGCGGAATGACCGCCTCGAACACCAGTTCGTTGAGGCAGGAACGGACGTCGTCCGAAACCTGTTCGGTCAGGCGATTGCGGCGATCGTACATGGTCAGCACGACGCCCAGAATGCCGAGGTCGGGATTGAAGCGTTCCTGCACGCGCTCAACCGTCTGCAAGAGCTGGCTCAAACCTTCGAGCGCGAAGAATTCGCACTGCAGCGGCACCAGCAAGGTATCGGCTGCCGTCAAGGCATTGAGCGTAAGCAAGCCCAGCGAAGGAGGGCAATCGACCAGACAGATGTCATGCACAGTGTCTTCGGACAAGGCCGCCCGCAGACGTCCGGTGCGGTTCTCCACGCTGACCAGTTCCACTTCTGCACCCGACAGGTCGACGGTCGCGGGAAGAAGATCGAGCCCGGGGATACGGGTCGCCATCGAACAATCGGCAACGGAAGCCCCATCGATCAGGAGATCATAGGACGATCGTTCACGTTCGGCCGCGCTGACACCTAGCCCGGTCGATGCATTGCCCTGCGGATCGAGGTCAGCCAAGAGGACTTTCCAGCCGGTGGCGGCCAGCGCCGTCGCGACATTGATAGCGGTGGTGGTCTTGCCCACGCCGCCCTTCTGATTGGCAATCGCAATCGTAATCATCGGTGCGCGCCCTTCCTGTCGGTTTACTCGCCTTGCAATCGACCGGACATCCGGACCGACTTGCTCTTACGCTTGGACACTTTCGACGCCGATGCTGACGCCGTCTTGCGTGAGCGTTCCGACGTTCCTGCCGGAGCGGCAAGAAGATGCCCGACGATCACACCGGCTATCGGATCCGTCAGCGATTGTTCCACGTGAAACACGTGGCGCCATGCATCCGAAAGCTCTTCCAGTTCATGCCGGGCCTTTGCCCCTTTCGGCAACAACCAAAGTGTCTCTGGTGTGGAAAAACGTGCAGCAAGAGGAAGAAGACGCTCGAGCGGTGCAAAGGCACGCGCGGAAATGACCGCATGGGTGCCGACCGGCAAATCCTCGACGCGGGACAGAACGACCTCCACGCGATCGAGCCCGAGTGTCGATGCAGCCCGCGCCAGCCATTCGGTACGAAGCCGACGCGAATCGACGAGCACGACCGGACGCTCGGGTTGCAACGCCGCGATGACCAGTCCGGGAAAGCCCGCCCCCGTGCCGAGGTCGAGCCAGCTGCCCAGTCCCTCACCTGCCGATGTTCCACGTGAAACACTCAGGAGCTGCGCACTGTCGACGATGTGCCGCTGCCATACCTGATCCAGGCTGGCGCGGGCGACCAGGTTCTGACGCTCGTTCTCTTCGCGCAGCATATCGACGAGACGACCGAGCCGCTCCATCCCTGCCGCATCGACGCCCAGGGTTTCGACAAGCCAGGCCTGTGCGGCGGCTTCATCGGCAATCAACGCATTCATGCTGCACGCCTCCGCGCATGGACAAGCAGGCTCGCAAGCGCAGCCGGAGTGATCCCGGGAACCCGACCGGCGGCGGCAAGCGTTTCGGGTCGCGCCTGAGCCAGACGCTCGACCATCTCGCGTGACAGGCCGGGGACATCGGCAAAAGGAAAATCGTCGCCGAGCGCCACCAGTTCGCTCGCCCGCAGGTCGCGCAACTCGGCTTCTTGCCGCGCAAGGTAGGGCGCATAGGCTGCGTCCTCCTCCATCTCTTCGGCCAGCAAGGGATCGATGGCCCCCTCGCCCAGCCATGGAGAAAGACCCGCCAGAGTGACTTCGGGAAAGCGCAGCCACTCGCCGAGACTGCGTCGGGCACCATCGGCCCGGACCGCCATCCCGGCTTGGGTCAGTTCGTTGGGGGTCGCGGTCTGGGTCAGCGCCTCATCGATCCGGGCCCGCTCGGCTTCGCGTCGGGCGAACCACTCGCGCCGTTCGGGCCCCACACACCCTGCCGCAAGCGCGAGCGGGGTGAGCCGTGATCCGGCATTGTTGGCACGAAGGCGCAGGCGATATTCAGCCCGCGCGGTCAACATCCGATAAGGCTCGCTGACGCCATGAAGCGTTAGATCGTCGATCATCACCGCCATGTAGCTGTTGGCCCGATCGAGCAGCGGGATCTCACGACCGAGCACTTGCCCTGCCGCGTGAAGCCCGGCCACCAGACCCTGGGCGGCAGCCTCTTCATATCCGGTCGTCCCGTTGAGCTGCCCGGCGAAGAACAGACCCGGGATCGCCTTGACCTCCAGGCTGCTGCGCAAGGCGCGCGGATCGATGTGATCGTATTCGACCGCATAGCCCGGCACGGTCACCTCGACTTGCTCGAGCCCTTCGACGCTGCGCATCATCGCGATCTGCACATCGGTCGGCAGCGACGTCGAGACCCCGTTCGGGTAGACCGTATGGTCGTCGAGCCCTTCGGGTTCGAGGAAGATCTGGTGTCCGTCACGGTCGCCGAAGCGATGGATCTTGTCCTCGATCGAGGGGCAATACCGCGGTCCCTGCGCCTCGATCGCTCCGGTGAAGAGAGGCGAGCGATCGAGCCCGCCGCGAATGATTTCATGAGTGCGCTGGTTGGTCCGGGCGATCCCACAAAACACTTGCGGCAGGACACGCCCCTTCCCCAACGGCGACATCGTCCAGGGTTCGGGATCGCTCGGCTGTTCCGGCAGGCGTCCCCAATCGATCGTCCGTCCGTCAAGACGGGGCGGCGTCCCGGTCTTGAGCCTCGCCATCGGCAGAGCCGCATCCCGCAATTGCTGCGCCAGACGATGGGCGGCAGCCTCCCCGATCCGGCCGCCTTCCATTCGCTCTTCGCCACGATAGAGGCGACCGCCGAGGAAGGTTCCGGTGCACAGGACAACCGCCGATGCACCAAGACAAGTGCCGTTGGCAAGTTCGACCCCGGCGGCCCGTCCGCCTTCCATCTGCAAGGCGACGACTTCGCCACCGATCACGGTCAGTCCGTCCTGTGCCGCAATCGCGGCCTGAACCGCAGCACGGAACCGGCGACGGTCGGCCTGGATCCGCGGCCCCTGCACCGCACTGCCCTTGGAGCGATTGAGCATGCGATAATGGATTGCACCGGCGTCCGCCGCTCGGGCCATGATGCCGTCGAAGGCATCGACTTCGCGGACAAGGTGTCCCTTGCCCAGACCGCCGATGGCCGGGTTGCAGCTCATGGCACCGATCATCGCGGGGTCGAAAGAGACGAGCGCAATACGCGCTCCCATGCGGGCGGCGACTGCCGCCGCTTCGACGCCGGCATGTCCGCCGCCTACCACGATCACATCGAATTGCTGCATGGCGTCTGCGTTAAAGCATTCGCCGGATCAGGTCAAAAGGGGTCCGGGGGGTATTGTTCCACGTGGAACAGGGCACCGGAAAAACACCCGGGAGCTCCCCATGTTCCACGTGAAACACGATCACTTGCCGATGCAGAAACGTCCGAACAACGCGTCGAGCATTGCCTCCGTATCAGCGCGGCCGGTCAAGGCATCGAAGGCTTGCCGCGCCAGACGCAGGCATTCAGCCGCGAGCAGCGGGTCGCGTTCGAGACATGCCGAGCGCAAGGCAGCCTGCGCCTGATCAAGCAGATCATGTTGCCGACGGTTGAGAGCCGCCTGTCCCGGTGCGGGCATGGCCGACCGCGCCCGCTCGACCAGAGCCTCGCGCAAGGTGCCAAGGCCCTCACCGGTCCGGGCCGACACGCGAAACATCGGCGCGATCTTCGCGGCCTGATCCTCGCGATCGCACTGCGCGGCAATCTCCCACACGTGCGGTCCCTGCGGCCCTTCTCCCTCCGGTCCGAGCCAGAGGACAAGGTCGGCTCGTTCGGCCTCAGCGCGGGCACGGGCAATTCCGATCGCCTCGACCGCACCCACCCCTTCCTCGCGCAGACCGGCCGTGTCGACGAAACTGAACGGCACTCCGGCAAGCGCCACACCCTGCACCAGCACGTCGCGGGTCGTCCCCGGTTCGGCGGAAATGATCGCGGCTTCGCTCTCGACCAGTGCGTTGAACAAGGTCGACTTGCCCGCATTGGGCGGACCAGCCAGCACCACGCGATAGCCTTCGCGCAAGGGCTCGGCACGGGGACGCGAAAGCCATTCACCAAGGTCGTCGACAAGCCGCGTGCATGCTTCGCCAAAGCCGACAGGCAATGTCGCCTCGCCGTCATCGACATCGCCTTCGTCAGCAAAGTCGAGCGAGGCTTCGAGCCGGGCGGAGAGCCCCAGCAAAGTCTGCAACCAGCTTTCGACCGCGCGGGACAAGGCGCCACCGGCCATGGCCTGCGCACTGCGTCGCTGCAATTCGGTCTCGGCTTCGAGCAAGTCGGCAAGCCCTTCAGCCTCGGCCAGATCGATGCGACCATTGGCAAACGCGCGCCGGGTGAATTCGCCGGGTTCAGCGCGACGAAGACCGAGCGCGAGCAAAGCCTCCTCGACGGCGGCAGCAACTGCCCTGCCCCCGTGGAGATGGAGTTCGGCACAATCCTCGCCCGTCGCATTATGGGGTCCGGGCAACCACAGCACCAGAGTGCGGTCGAGCACTTCGCCATGATCGGGATGACGCAGCGCCGCCACCCCTGCACGCCGGGGAGAAGGTAGGCGCCCGGCAAGCCGTTCGAGCGCGAGGCCCGCTTGCGGGCCGCTGATGCGCATGACGCCGATGGCGGCAGGCAATTGTCCCGAACTCAGCGCAAAGATCGTATCGATGGTCATGGCCTCGCGCCTAGGCTCTCCTGCCTGAACCGCCTAGCCCTTGTTGCCCGTTCCCGCCTTGAAGCCGGCCATGGCCGCACCCGTTCCATGTTCCATCAATTGCTGGAACAGCTTCAATCCCATCTCGCCCATCGGCGCCAGCTGCTTGATATAGCTGTTGAGCTGATCGGGCGAAGACACGCCCTTCATCGCGTTGATCACCGTCTCGACGTAAACCTCATGGGCTTTCGACACGTCCGGCAAGCCCAGGAAGCGGCGAGCCTCTTCCGGCGTGCACTCGATCTCGACATTCACTTTCACGGTTATCCTCCAACTCCCTGCCTGCCCGGGTCCGAGAGTGTCATGCAAGCTTGGCAAAGTCCACGACGGCGGCCAATCTGCGGGCAACCCGTCGGGCCTGCCGACCAGCCAGTTTGCATGAAGGATGAAATGCACAAATGGGTGAAATGATCACGATCCCCTCGTTCGACGGCGCCGGTGCGATCCCGGCCTATGTCGCCACCCCTGCACAGCCCGCCAAGGCTGCCGTGATCGTCATTCCGGAAATCTTCGGCGTGAACGAAGGCATCCGGCGCAAAGTCGAAAGCTGGGCGGAGCTTGGCTATCTTGCCGTCGCGCCCGACATCTTCTGGCGCTTTGCTCCCGGCGTCGAACTCGATCCCGACGTTCCCGAACAGATGCAGGAAGCCTTCGGCTATTTCCAGCAATACGACGCCGACCTCGGTGTCGAGGACATCAAGGCCGTGCTCGCCTGGACTCGCACGCAGGACGTCGCCAAGACCGGTCTTGTCGGTTTCTGCCTCGGCGGCCGTCTCGCCTACATGGCCGCGGCCCGCACCGATATCGATGCCTCGGTCGGCTATTACGGCGTCATGATCGACACCATGCTCGATGAAGCAGGCGGGATCACCAAGCCGCTTGCGCTTCACATTCCGACCGCCGACCATTTCGTCAGCCCGCAGGCACAGGCAACCATCCATGCCGCGCTCGACACCGATGAGCATGTGACCTTGTGGGATTACGAAGGCCTCGACCACGGCTTTGCCGCCGAGATGGGCAATCGCCGCGACGAAGCCGGTGCCCGCCTTGCCGACGAACGCACCCGCGAATTCCTGGCCCGAAATCTGGCCTGATCCCGACAAGGACTTGCGAGCAATCAATGCGCTTTCCGGTTCCGTTCACCTAACTGGAACGAACAGGATCATGGAACGACAGGATCGAGGAGACTGACTGATGCAACTGGGACTGGCCGCCTGGCACCGCTACATGCTGGGCAATGATACCGACCTTCTCGCCGAACTCATCGCCGAGGATGCGGTGTTTCACTCGCCGGTGGTTCATACGCCGCAAGAAGGCAAGGAACGGGTGCTGTCCTACCTCACCGCCGCAGGCAAGGTTCTGGGCAACGAGACGTTTCACTATGTTCGCGAACTCGTCGACGGGCCGGAAGCCATGCTCGAATTCGTTGTCGAAGTGGACGGCGTGACGATCAACGGCATCGATCTCATCCGCTTCGACCTTGAAGGCCGCATTCAGGATTTCAAGGTGATGATCCGCCCGCTGAAGGCGATCAACAAGGTCTGGGAACTGATGGCCGCACAACTGCAACCCTGATTTCCCCGTCCCTCAGAACATGAAAAGGGCGGCCCGGTGTAAAGCCGGGCCGCCCTTTTTCGCGTTCTGCTCGCCGGAACCGCTTACTGGTTCATCGTCGAGAAGAAGTCTTCGTTGGTCTTGGAATCCTTCATCTTGTCGAGCAGGAATTCCATCGCGTCGACCGTACCCATCTGCATCAGGATGCGGCGCAGGACCCACATCTTGGTCAGCTGGTCGCGCGGCACGAGCAGTTCTTCCTTGCGGGTGCCGCTCTTGCCCACGTCGAGCGCCGGGAAAATGCGCTTGTCCGCAACCTTGCGGTCGAGCACGATTTCCGAGTTGCCGGTACCCTTGAACTCTTCGAAGATGACTTCGTCCATGCGGCTGCCGGTATCGATCAGCGCGGTGGCGATGATCGAGAGCGAACCGCCTTCCTCGATGTTGCGCGCCGCGCCGAAGAAGCGCTTCGGACGCTGCAGGGCATTGGCGTCGACACCACCGGTCAGGACCTTGCCCGAGCTCGGCACCACGGTGTTGTAGGCACGGCCCAGACGCGTGATCGAGTCGAGCAGGATCACGACGTCGCGCTTGTGCTCGACCAGACGCTTGGCCTTTTCGATCACCATTTCAGCGACCTGTACGTGACGGCTTGCCGGTTCGTCGAAGGTCGAGGAAATGACCTCGCCATTGACCGAGCGCTGCATGTCGGTGACTTCTTCGGGGCGTTCGTCGATCAGGAGAACGATCAGGAACACTTCGGGGTGGTTGTCGGTGATCGCCTTGGCGATGTTCTGCAACAGCACCGTCTTACCCGTACGCGGCGGCGCGACGATCAGGGCGCGCTGCCCCTTGCCCTGCGGACTGACGAGATCGATGACGCGAGCCGACTTGTCCTTGACCGTCGGGTCGAGCGTATCGAGACGCAGGCGCTCGTTGGGATAAAGCGGAGTCAGGTTGTCGAAGTTGACGCGATGGCGGACCGCGTCGGGATCGTCGAAGTTGACCTTGATCAGGCGAGTGATCGCGAAATAGCGTTCGCCGTCCTTGGGCGCACGGATTTCGCCTTCGACCGTGTCACCGGTGCGCAGGCCCCATTTGCGGACCTGGTTCGGCGAGACGTAGATGTCGTCGGGACCGGCCAGATAGTTCGCTTCCGGGCTGCGCAGGAAGCCAAAGCCGTCGGGCAGCACTTCGATCGTGCCGATGCCCAGAATCTCTTCGCCGTCTTCTGCCACTTCCTTGAGGATGGCAAACATCAGGTCCTGGCGGCGCATGGTGCTGGCGCCTTCGACGCCGAGTTCCTCGGCCATCGCGACCAGCTCGGCGGGGGTTTTCTTCTTGAGTTCTTTCAAATGCATGTCGTGTTCCGGAGATGGAATGGCGCCGGCCGGACGGTCTTAGGGGCTTGGAGAAAGCAGACCATGCGCGGGAACAGGCCCGCGACGGGCAATTCCGGTAGCTCCTGCGCCTTTATCCGGTGCGCCTTCCCCCGTCAATCAAGGACGGCTCATCAGAACGGCTTGAGGATCACCAGAATGATGATCAGCGCCGCGCAGATGCCGGGCACTTCGTTCACCATACGCAAGTGCCGTCCGCTCAGCTTGCGCCGTCCGGCCGCGAGATGGCGCGCATAATCGGCCATCCACACATGATAGGCGCTGAGCACGAAGACAACCGCAAGCTTGGCGTGGAGCCACCCTTGCGTGAACCATCCGCCGCTGATCGCCAGAGCCAGACCAAAGCCCCAGACCGCCACCAGCGAGGGCCACAGGATGATGTTGAGGAGCCGCTTTTCGCGATCGACCCAAGCCGCATTTTCCGGCGCGTTCTCGGGAAGCTCCTGATGATAGACGAAGAAGCGGGGCAGCATGAACAGCCCCGCCATCCAGAACACGACGAAAATGACGTGACCAGCCTTGAGCCAGAGGTAGAGCATTGCGAGCACCTGCAGCATGGATTGCAAGATAGATGGTCAAGGGCGTTGCCGGAAGAGGCCTTCGCTGGCAACCCGTCGCGGCTAATCCTCGTTCGACCGTTCTGACCCGGGACGAGGAATGCGCTTACCCTTCAAACGGCTTGTCAGATGATAGTGCCCGCATCGGTCGCACCGATAGGGCCGCACGTCATAGGCAAAGCGTGCAGCGACAGCCATGGCTTCCCCCTGATCGGCAAAGCATACCTTTTTCTTGCAGATCCGTGCCCTGGTCCGCATCGTTCCCGCCCAAGATCGCCGTTCGCCCGACGCAGCGGTCGGACAGGCAGGGGACATAGACCGGGATGCCGCCTCTTTCCAGGTTTCGCAATTTCACCTTGCTCGTGCTCGCAGGAGCCTTTGCCGTTACCGCCGTGACCGCAATCCTTGCGCGCGGGGCCTGGTACGACGAATTCTACACCTTCTACCTTGTCCGGCCCGGTGTTCCTTTCCCGACACTCTGGTCGGCGTGGCTGCGCGACAACCATCCGCCGCTGTTCTACGGCCTGATCTGGCTTTACGCGCACCTCGTCCCTTCTTCCACGGTTGCCGCGTTGCGGACGTTCAATCTCGTCGTGGGAGCAGTGGCGGTTGCGGGAATCCTGATGCTTGGGCGCGTCGATTCCCGCCTTCGCGCGGTTTCGTGGTATTATCTGACCGCTCTGGCAGGACTTTTCGCCACGCTCGACCGGATCGATCAACTGCGATCCTATTTCCTGTCGCTGGCTCTCACGGCACTCGTGCTTCCTCTGCTGGCCATGGTCATTGTCCGGGGCCGGACGCACGGGGGCAGTCTCGTTGTGCTGGGAGTGGTGCTAGCCCTTGCCGAAAGCGTCCATCTTGTTTCCAGTGTGATCGTCGCAGGACTGGCGGGAGCAGCCGTGCTCGGCACGGCGTGGTTGCATGGGCGGAACACCGCAGCCCGGCTCGTCCTGGTCGTCGTTCTCTCGCTGGTTCCGCTGGCATCGGCGCTGGCGCTGCAACTCCCGACAATGCTCGCCAATACCCATGCCTTCTGGCTTCCCGCCGGTTGGTCGGCCGCGCGCTGGGCGATCGAGAACGAGACGCTGGAAACCCTGTTGTCCAATCGTCCCCTGTTGCTGGCATCTCTGGCGGGGACGGCGATCCTGTTCGTCGGTGCAGTCCGGGGTGACCGGCAGGACCGCGAAAGTCTTGTCCTCATCGCGACGACTCTTGGCGGTCTTGTTCTCGCTTTGGCGGTCCTTGTTCCGGCTCATTTACATAAGCCACTGATTATAAATCGTTATCTTATTGCCATCCATCCTGTTTTCGCCTTCGCACTTGCCGTGTCAGCTTCTGCGCTCACCCGGCGTTTGCCCGCGTTGGCTGGGATCGCCATCGATGTCGTGATCCTCATTGCCGCACTCCTTGCCCTTCACGACAATCTTGAGCGTACACTTGCACGACCAAGCTGGAACGGGACGGCTTCGGCGATTTCCTCTCTTGTCCGGGCCTGTCCGACAACGCTCGTCCATGTCGATACCGGCCCCAACGCACCGACACTGGATCTGCCTCCGCGCGACAATCGCGAAGTCCTGCCTTTCGCTTATGATCTGGTTGCCCGCGAACATGGTTTCGCTCTGGCCGCGCCGGAATCGCGAACGATGGCCCGTGATTGTCCGACCGTGTTCTGGACCGAGCACGTTGCCGGACAACACCCGACAGCGACCACCCTGATCACTGCCTTGCGCGCGCAGGGCTATCCCATCACCGATGCGCGTGTGCGGCGGATCGGTGATGGTTGGATTCTGATCGTTCCGACCCCCTGAAAGCCGATCAGCGCTTCCAGTTGCGCACGACGTCGAGCAGGCGTTCGACATGGGCGATCGGAGTGAACTGTCCGATCCCGTGGCCCAGATTGAAGACATGCGGGCGATCGGCAAAGGCATCGAGCACCGCACAGGCGCGCGTTTCGAGCATGTCCCCGCCGGCCAGCAAAAGCAGGGGGTCGAGATTGCCTTGCACCGGAAGTCCTTCGGGAAGGTTCGCAGCAGCCCAGAGCGGATCGATCGTTTCATCGATGCCGACAGCATCGACCCCGGTTTCACGAGCATAGGCGGGAAGCTTTTCGCCCGCGCCCTTGGGGAAGCCGATCACCGGGATTTCGGGGTGGCGTTCCTTCATCGCCGCAACGATGCGCGCATTGGGCGCGATTACCCAGCGTTCGAATTCCGCAGGCGCCAGCGTTCCGGCCCAGGAATCGAACAGCTGCAGTCCTTCGGCACCGGCTGCGACCTGACCGGAAAGATAGTCGATGGTGACCTCGACGATGGCGTCGATGATCGCCTGGAAAGCCGCTGGATCGCGATAGGCGAGCGCACGGGTCTCATGCTGGTCCCTGCTGCCCTCTCCGGCCACCATATAGGTTGCAACGGTCCAGGGACTGCCTGCAAAGCCCAGCAGCGTCGTTTCAGGGCCAAGGGCGCCTCGTACACGCGCGACCGTGTCATAGATCGCCAGAAGACGCTCAGGGACCGCCACAAGCGTATCGAGAGCGGCATCGAGCAGACGCGGGGAGAGATGTGGACCTTCCCCGGCGAGGAATTGCAGGTTCTGCCCCATCGCATGGGGAACGATCAGGATGTCGCTGAAGAGGATGGCGCCGTCGAATCCGAACCGGCGGATCGGTTGGAGAGTGATCTCGGCAGCCGCTTCGCTGTCATAGACGAGTTCGAGGAAACCGCCCTTGTCGGCCCGGAGCGCGCGATATTCCGGAAGGTAGCGCCCGGCCTGACGCATGAGCCAGACTGGCCGCGTTGCAAGGTTGGCGCCTTTGAGTGTTTCGAGCAGGGGACCGGGCATTGCGTTCGTCCAATCAAACCTAATTAGATTCTTTTTGAATCTGGATGTGGGTGTTGTTGGCCCTGTGGATATCGGGGACGGCCGCGCTCTGCCCGAATTGTTCTACCAAGCCCACAAAAATCTCGGGCATGCGACTCTTGCTCGTCGCTGGGGCAAGGAAAACTTGTCCTCGTTGTCCACACCCTGTGGGCAAACCCGGGCTGCCTGTGGTGAAAGTGACTCCTCCAGACCGGATGACGAGCGTGAAATCCGGGCCCGAACTTGTCGTCAAATTCATCCCGTGGTTTATCCTTGCGCTATCCACAGCCCTGTCCTCACCCCCTTCCCTTGTCCCCCGAAAGGCCCGAACGAAGCTCCATGCAGCGTCTTCACCTCCATCTTCTGTCGGATTCCACCGGGGAAACCCTGGAAATGATCGCCAAGGCCGCGCTCGCGCAGTTCGAGAACGCCGACGTCGTCCGCCATTTCTGGCCGATGGTCCGTTCGCAGCAGCATCTCGACCGTATCATGAGCGAAATCGCCGCACATCCGGGCCTTGTCCTGTTCACCCTGGTCAGCACCGAGATCCGCGCCCGGCTCGAACAGCGGTGCGCGACGCTCGGCCTGTCGAGCGTTGCCGCGCTCGATACCGTGACCGACGCGCTCGAACAGCAACTCGGACAGGAAGCCAAGGGACGTCCGGGCCGCCAGCACACGATGGACGAGGCCTATTTCCGCCGCGTTGACGCGATCCAGTTCACGATCGCCCACGACGACGGGGTGGGCTGGGAAAACTGGGAACAGGCCGACATCCTGCTGGCCGGGGTTTCCCGCAGTTCCAAGACGCCGACTTCGATCTATCTCGCCAATCGCGGGTTCAAGGTCGCCAATATCCCGATCGTGGTCGAAAGCCCCCCGCCCCATTCGCTGTTCACGCTGCGCCGTCCGCTCGTCGTCGGGCTGACCACCAGCACCGAACGCCTGATCCAAGTGCGGCGCAATCGCTTGCTTTCGCTCAACCAGGCGCCCGAAACCGCTTATGTCGACAACGATCACGTGACCCACGAGGTGCAGTTTGCACGGCGGATGTTTGCCGATAATGGCTGGCCCGTCATTGATGTCAGCCGCCGCTCGATCGAGGAAACCGCCGCCGCCGTGATCAATCTCTATAACGAACGCCACAACATCCGCGCCGGGGGTTCGTCCGAACCGGGCCGTGACAGCGCCGACTGGAAAGGACCGATCGCGTGATCGTGCTCGCTTCGCAAAGTGCCTCGCGCAAGGCGATGCTCACCGATGCCGGAGTTCCCTTCGAAGCGCGCTCGGCCGATGTCGACGAAGCCGAGCTCAAGCAGGAACTGATCGGTGTGCCGGGCCCGGATGTCGCGGGCATTCTGGCCGAGGCCAAGGCGCTGGCGGTTTCGATCGCGGCGCCCGGTCGGCTCGTGCTCGGCGGGGATTCGCTCGTCGAAGTGGTGGGGCGCCAGTTCGACAAGCCCGCGAGCCGTGAGGAAGCGGCCGAGCATCTCGCATTCTTTTCCGGGCAGGTCATGCACCTGTCGTCCGCCGCCGTGCTGATGCGCGACGGGGCGGTGGTCTGGCGTCATGTCGAAACTGCCCGGCTCAAGGTTCGACAGCTTTCCCCCAGCTTTATCAACAGCTATCTCGACAGGGAGTGGCCCGCAGTCGGGGCCTGTGTCGGGGTGTTCCGGATCGAGGGTCTGGGCGTCCAGTTGTTCGAGGACATTGCGGGCAGCCATTTCACCGTGCTCGGCATGCCGCTCCTACCTTTGCTCGGCGCGCTGCGCGCGCAAGGAGAGCTGCCGGAATGACCGCTGCGCTTCCTTATGCCGAAGTGATCGGCGATCCGATCCGGCAGTCGAAATCGCCCGCGATCCATGGATTCTGGCTCGAGCAGCTCGGGATCGAGGGGGACTATCGCGCCACCCACGTGACGGCAGAAGGCCTCGCCGCCTTCATTGCGGCGCGGCGCACCGATGCTGACTGGCGCGGTTGCAATGTCACCATGCCGCACAAGCAGGCGGTCATTCCTCTCCTCGACCGGCTCGACCCGCTCGCGGCGCGGGTGGGGGCCGTCAACACGATCGTTCCTGAAAACGGTCAACTGGTCGGCTACAACACCGACGTTCCCGGTTTCCTCGAACCGCTGCGACCCCTGCTCGATCCGCAGCACCTGTTCCGCATGGCACGGGTGCTGGGAACCGGCGGCGCGGCGCGAGCGATCATTGCCGGTCTGGCGGGCGAAGGCATGGTGATCGTGCTGGCGGGACGTGATCCTGCCAAGGCGCGCGCCTTGCTCGACGAGCTTGATCCGACCGGCGAGCATCATGTGACCGATCTTGCCCATTTCGCCGACGAGACCGATTTCGCGTTCGACGATCGCGAAGGGTGCTTCGATCTCGTCGTCAATGCGACGTCGCTCGGCATGGTCGGGCAACCGCCGTTGCGCTTCGACATGAGCCACGCACCGCCCGGATCGGTGTTCTATGACATCGTCACCAGCCCGCTCGACACCGATTTCCTCGTTGCCGCGCGTGCAGCCGGGTTTCGTACGGTCGATGGCCTGTCGATGCTGATCGGGCAGGCCGACCACGCCTTTCGCCGCTTTTTCGGCGCGCTTCCGCCGCGTGGCGAGGCCGATGCGGTCCTGCGGGCGAGGCTTTGCGGGTGACGATCGACGAGAGTGGGAGCAAGGTTGAGGGTGGGAGCGGGGGCCGCCCGTTCATTCTTGGCCTCACCGGCTCGATCGGTATGGGCAAGTCGGCGGTTGCGCTGATGATGCGGGCGCTGGGCGTGCCGGTTTTCGACGCGGATGCGGCGGTTCACCGGTTGCAGGCACCCGGCAGCGCCCTGTTGCCCGCGATCGAAGCCGAATTCCCCGGCACCACCGGTCCCGAAGGCGTGCGTCGCCAGGACCTTGGCGCACGGGTCTTCGGCGATTCGGCGGCGCTTGCCCGCCTTGAGGCGATCATGCATCCGGCCGTCGCGCGCCTGCGCGAAGCGTTCATGATCGAACATGCGCACGAGCCGCTGGTCGTGTTCGACATTCCGCTGCTGTTCGAAAAGGGCCACGGGAAAGGCTCGGGGCAGCTGCTCGATGCAGTGGCGGTGGTGTCGGCTCCGGCCGAAATCCAGCGCGAGCGAGTGCTGGCGCGACCGGGCATGACACGCGAAAAGTTCGCACAGATCCTCGCTTTGCAGGTCCCCGACGCGGACAAGCGGGCGCGGGCCGATCATGTCATCGACACCGGTGTCAGCCTGGCCGAGACCGAGCGCGAGGTTAACGATCTGGTTAAGATCCTGCGGGAAAAAAACCCCCGCTGAAGCCTTGTCAGCGTCCGTTTGCGGGTCCATCGTCCAGCAAATGCGAGAGATCGTTTTCGACACCGAGACGACAGGACTCGATCCCAGGAATGGCGATCGACTGGTGGAAATCGGCTGCGTCGAACTGGTCAACCGGATTGCGACCGGTTCAGTTTTTCACTGCTATTTCAATCCCGATCGGGACATGCCGGCCGAAGCTGAAGCAGTCCACGGGCTGTCGGCGGCGTTCCTTTCGGACAAGCCGAAATTTTCCGAACGGGCTGCTGAACTGCTCGATTTCCTCGGCGATGCGCCGCTTGTCGCGCACAATGCCGGATTCGACTTCGGCTTCCTCAATTCAGAGCTCACCTTCTGCGGAATGGGCGAAGTCAGCCGCGATCGCATGGTCGATACGGTGGCTATCGCCCGGCGCAAGCATCCCGGCGCCAAGCTCAGCCTCGACGCACTCTGTTCGCGCTACGGCATCGATCGCAGCCACCGTACCAAGCACGGCGCGCTGCTCGACGCGGAACTTCTGGCGCAGCTCTACGTAGAATTGATGGGGGGTCGGCAGATCGGTCTCGAACTGGCTGCCGATACACTGACGGTCGCAGTTTCGGAGGATGCTCCGACGCGGCCTCAGCTCGCCCGACCTTTCCGCCCCGCCCGGCCCCATTCGGCCAGCGTAGCGGAACTGGCCCGCCATGCCGAATTCATGGCGGGTTTCGCAGATCCCCTCTGGTCCCGCGAGTGAACGGCCCGAGGCCGTGAACGCAAGGGTATCAGCGGGGCAATCTCGCCAAGAGAGGAGAAGGAAGTATGGACATTCGGGTTTCGGGTCATCAGGTCGATGCCGGCACCGCCTTCGAGGCCCACGCGCAGCAGCGGCTTGCCACGATTGTCGACAAGTATTTTGCGGGTGCGCTCTCCTCGCAGGTCACCTTGGGCAAGGCCCCGCACGGTGGTTTCCGGTGCGATATCGTGACCCATGTGGCCCAGGGACTGATTCTGAAGGGCAGTGCAGTGGCGCAGGACGCCCACAATGCGCTCGACCAGTCGGCCGACAAGATCGACCGCCAGCTCAGCCGCTACAAGCGACGCATCAAGGATCGCCACGAAAACGCGGTTCACGCCCGGCGTCAGGACGAAGCCCATTTCAACGGCGTCGATGCTCTTCATGAAGAAGCCTCGTACACGCTCTTCATCGAACCGACCGGTGACGAGGAGCCGACCGATGCTCCGCTGGTCATTGCCGAAACCCGCGTGGACGTGCCGACCGCAACCGTGTCGGATGCGGTCATGATGCTGGATCTGCGCAACACCAATGCGCTTTTGTTCAAGAATGCCGGAACCGGCGTTCATAACATGGTCTATCGTCGCGGCGACGGTTCGATCGGTTGGGTCGAACCCGGGAAGTGAACGGGGTGGACGTGGCGGGGCACACCCCGCCCCGTCGTGGTCTCGCACGTTAAAAGGGCGGTGCGTGAGAATGCGCCGCCCTTTGTCGTTACGGATAGGTTTGCATGATCCACATTGCGCTGCCGTAATTGTCCCCATTCGCCATTGAGCACTTGCACAGTGGTCGAATCGGGCGCATGGCGCCCGGGAACATGACAGTGCCATTACCGGGCTGGTGGTAATTCTTTCCAGATGAGCGCGCTTTTCACACTCGATCAACAGGCAGTCCGGGTGATCCGTGCGGAATCCAAGCCGCAGATCTTGGAGACGCTCGCCGAATGTTTCGGTGCCGTCTACCATCTCGATACCCATCATGTGCTGGAACGCATTCTCGAACGCGAAGCACTCGGTAGTACCGGGTTCGGTCGTGGCGTCGCTATTCCCCATGCGCGGATCGAAGGGCTTACGCGACCGGTCGCGGCGTTTTTCCGTCTCGAAGAGCCGGTCGAATATGCCGCAGCCGACGGCATGCCCGTCGACTGCGTGTTCGGCCTCTTGTCCCCCGATCAGGCGGGCGTAATCCATCTTCAGGCGCTTGCCGCGATTTCCCGCCTGATGCGCGACGATCGCATGCACGCGCGTCTGACCGCCGCGCCCGACGTCGACGCGCTTTACGGCCTTCTGGTCAACGTATTCGACCGCGACGCGGCCTGACGCCCGGCCATTTCCGGGATGGAATCGGATCGCCTTCCTGCACGACTTGAAGTTTCCGGCTTCATTCGCCGTGCCGAAGCCTTGGGCGGATCGGCCATGGTCCTGCGCAAGGGGGAGCCGGACGCAGGAACCATCCTGCTGATTTTTCTCGACAAGCAGGGATTTGGCACGCTGTACGAGCGCCTTCCCCAGCCCGATGGACCTCGTAAATGGGTCTGTGTGCGCAGCGAAACCGCAGAAACGCGGGACTCGTTCGCGCAATACCTGTCACGGCGTACCGCGCAGGATCCGGACGTGTGGGTTATCGAACTGATCGTCGCGCAGGATGAACGCTCCGTCCTGAACCTAATATGAAAGCGCCGGGTTGCGATTGACTCCCCGGTCCCGATCCTTACGGGGGGATGCTCGTACATGCGTAGGCGGTGCGATCAGGCAGAAAAGCCGATCGAGCTAGCACGCAGACGGGGGGCAGACGGCTTGGTTTTCGGCACGAAAGTGCCTCGTGCATCATGCACGACGGCATCCTTTCGCGATCGCTCCAAGACCCGATGTCCACCGCCCAGTTTGGACAGAGAGTGAGTTTTCATCTTCGCCTTGCCAGTGCTTTCAGCATTTTCGCGACACTGACATATGCACTCGTCGGTGCTTCCGGCACCAAGGCTTCGGCCCAGGACGTGCAGATGCAGGTAACCCAGGCGCAGGGCGCCTCCGCGATTGTTGCAGACTCCACCCGGGCGACGCTGCCGGCCGACGTTACGGTCGGGCCGCAGCAAGACGCTCGCATCGACCCTGCTGTCGCCGACAACGACGACACCGCCCCCGTACAGGCGACTTCGCTTGTCGACCTCGTCGATGCCACTCCGATCCCCGCCAGTGTGCCCCGTGACATCGAATGTCTGGCCTCGGCGATCTATTTCGAAGCCCGCAGCGAAAGCCTTGCCGGTCAGCTGGCCGTTGGCCGCGTGATCGTGGCCCGCACGGCTTCCGGCCGCTTCCCGACGTCCTATTGCGGCGTCGTGCTTCAGCGTTCGCAGTTCTCGTTCATCCATCACGGCGCCCTGCCGACGATCGATCACGGGAACCACATGTGGCAGCGTTCGGTCCGCATTGCGCTGATCGCCGCTCGTGGCCGCTGGAAGAGCCCGGCCGAAGGCGCGCTGTTCTTCCATGCCAAGCGCGTCGGTCCGGTCGCGGGCAAGATCCGCGTCGCACAGATCGACAACCACGTTTTCTACCGCTGATTTCCTGATCGGCAGGCGATGACAAAAAGGCACCGCATCCCTCGAGATGCGGTGCCTTTTGTCGTGCCCGTCGAAAGGGCTCTTCGCGGGAAGGGCGAAGAGCCCTTTCGGTCCCCTGTCAGGCCAGGGCCTTTGCCAGCACGCGGGCAAGCCGGTCGGCAAAGGCGCGCGCGTCGGTGGGGAGCTCGCCATCGGCAATATGCGCCTCGTCGAGCAGCAGGCGGGCGCCGTCGGTCTTGATCTCCGCCGCATCGGGCAGCGCAGCAAGACGCGTGACGAGATCGTGACGCGGATTGAGTTCGAGCACCGGTCGGGTTCCCGAAGGCGCACGGCCCGAAGCGGCCAGCAGACGTTCAAGCTGACGATCGATCCCGTTTTCGCTGGCAACGAGGCAGGCCGCGCTCGTGGTCAGGCGGTCCGACGCGCGCACGTCCGAGACATCCTCGCCCAGCACGGTCTTGACGAAAGCGATGAAGGCTTCGGTTTCGGGAGCCGCCGGAGCCGGGGCACCCTCGCCCTCGACGGGCGGGATGAGGCCGAGATCGGCTTGCCCCTGCGTCACCGACTTGAACGGCTTGCCGTCGTAATCGACTCCCGATCCGGCCCAGAAACTGTCGACCGGATCGGTCAGCAGCAGGACTTCGATCCCGCGCGCGCGGAAACCCTCGATCTGGGGCGATGCTGCCAGACGGTCGCGGTCGGTGCCGGTCGCGTAATAGATCGCGGTCTGGTTCTCGCGCATCGCCGCGACATAGTCCTTGAGCGAGCGCCAGTCGCTGCCCGAGGTCGTGCTGTGGAACCGCGACAGCCCGAGCAGCGTTTCACGCCGCCCATAGTCTTCGTAGATCCCTTCCTTGAGCACGGCGCCGAAGGCGTCCCAGAAACGGGCATACCCCTGCGCATCGGACGTGGCGAACTTGTCGAGTTCGGACAGCACGCGATTGGCGACGCCCTTGCGGATCGCGGAAAGCAGCGGGCTTTCCTGAATCATCTCGCGCGAGACGTTGAGCGGAAGATCGGCCGAATCGACGAGCCCGCGCACGAAGCGCAAGTAGCGCGGCAAGAGGTCCGCTTCGTCGGTGATGAAGATGCGGCGGACATAGAGCTTCATCCGCCCGCTGCGGTCGGGATCGAACAAGTCGAACGGACGCGTTTCGGGAATGAAGGCGAGCACGGAATATTCGTGCAGACCTTCGGCCCGGTAATGCAGCGTCAGCGCGGGTTCATCGAACTGCCCGGCGACCGAGCGGTAGAAATCGGTATATTCCTCGCTGGTGATATCCGACTTGGGGCGCGTCCACAGGGCGCTGCCGTCGGTGATCCCCTGGGCTTCCGCATCCGGCTTTTCGGCCAGCGCGACGGGAACGGGAACGTGGCCCGACTGCGCCTTGACCAGTCGTTCGATGGTCAGGCGCTCGGTATAAGTGGCCGCATCTTCCTTGAGATGGAGGACGACCCGCGTCCCTTGCGCCGGAGCATCCTCTAGCGCGACCGGCTCGATCGTGTAGGTGCCCAGCCCTTCTGAGGCCCAGCGGTGGGCGCTGTCGGTCCCGGCTCTGCGCGAGACGACCTCGACCCGGTCGGCGACCATGAACGCGGAATAGAACCCGACGCCGAACTGGCCGATCAGGCGCGCTTCCTCGGCATCACGAGCTGCCGCGATCCGGTCCATGAAAGCCTTGGTTCCCGAACGGGCGATTGTGCCGAGGGCTTCGATCATGTCCGCTTCGCTCATGCCGATGCCGTTGTCGGCAATGGTCAGGCGGCGGGCCTCGGGATCGAGTGTGATCGTGATGCCGGGTGTGTCGCCCGATCCGAGGCCGGGCGTCTGCAAGGCTTCATAGCGCAGCTTTTCGCAGGCGTCGGCGGCATTGGCGATCAGTTCGCGCAGGAAGACATCGCGGTCGGAATAGACCGAATGGACCATGAGATGCAGCAGCTTGGCAACATCGGCCTCGAACGCGCGGGTTTCCGGATGGACGTCGGTCATGGTCGTCATGGCGGTTCGCGTGGTTCCTCTCTTGCTGGATGACTGTGACAGAGATGGAACGCGGGTCGGATGCTTTCAAGCGGTCGGAGACAACCTCCATTGTGGAAGCATGCCGATTGCGGTCCGGCTTGCCTTTGTATCCGCCCTTGTTCCATAGGGTTAGGCGGGGGACCTGTTCTGTATCGCGTATGGCGCCATGTCGTGCGGGATGCCGACCAGATGGGATTTGTGCATGTCCGATTTGCGTGAAACCGTGCTTGAGGCGATCAGGATGATCGTCAACCGGCATCCGCGCCTTGCGCCCAGGATCGAGGCTCTCGCCGCGCAAGCGCAGGGACGCAGCGCGCAGGACCTCGCCGATTTCATCGAGTGGAAGCGGTATCAGGGGATGGATCTCGCCGAGATCTTCACCAGCATCTATGCCGAAGGCCGTTGGGGGCGCGACGAAGCCGAACCGGAAGGCTATTTTTCCGGAACCGGTACACGCACGCCCGAAATCGCGGGGGCCTATGTTGCGGCGCTGCGCTCCTTTGCCGCCGAATTCGGTCACCCGCCTTCGGTTGTCGATCTGGGTTGCGGGGATTTCCATATCGGCGCGCAGATCAGGCCGTTGTTCGGGGCCTATACCGCGTGCGACATCGTTCCGGGCCTGATCGAACGCAATCGCCAGCGCTTCGGGGTGCTCGGGGTCGATTTCCGGTGTCTCGACATCACCACCGACGATTTGCCCCATGCCGACGTCATTCTGGTGCGGCAGGTGCTGCAGCACTTGTCCAACCGGGACATTGCCGGGTTCGTGCGGCGTGTCGCTGGCGTTTGTCGCCACCTCGTCGTGACCGAGCACTGGCCTGCGCTCGATGGTTTTACCCCCAATGCGGTCAAGCCGAGCGGATCGGACATTCGCCTTGCGCAAGGCAGCGGGGTCGTCCTGACCGCGCCGCCGTTCAACCTGGCTGTACAGGGGGAACGGCGTCTTTGCGCGGTTCCGGAAGTCGGCGGCGTGATCGTGACGACGGCTTACCGCCTGTAACGGCTCGCCACCTGCCGGGTGGTCAGGCTGTGGCGAGTTGCGGCAGCAGACGTGCAATGTCCGCCGGACGGGCAAGGTCGGTCCCGGGGTGGAGCACCGCCGCAGTACCGGCCGCCATGCCGAAGCGAAAGGCCGCTTCTTCGCTTTCCCCGTTGCACAAGGCAAAGACCATCGCGGCAAGGAAGCTGTCACCGGCCCCGACCGTGCTTTTCGCTTCGACTTCCAGTGCGGGGCAGTCGATCACGCCTTCGCGCCGGACAAGGATCGCGCCTTCGTGGCCCAGCGTGACGGCAACCATGCGCGCCTGATGGGCCTCGACAATGGCATTCGCCGCTTCGACGACGGCCTCGCGCGTGGGTAGCGGGCGCCCGGCAAAGGCCTCGAGTTCGCCCCGGCTCGGCTTGACCAGATGGATACCGCCACCGGCAAGGCCGGCGCGCAACGCTTCGCCCGAGGTATCGAGCACCATGCGCACGCCGCGCGCGGTCATGAGACGGCTGACTTGCGCATAGAAATCCGTGGGGACTCCGTGGGGGAGCGAACCGCTGGCGACGAGATGGCTGCACTCGACGCTTTCGAGCCAGGCGAGGGCTGCACGCCATTCGGCTTCGCGCACGTTCGGGCCTTCGGGCGTGAAGCGGTATTCCTTGTCCGACGAGGTTTCGAGCGCAGTGGTCGCGATGCGCGTATTGCCTTCGATCGGGACGCGCGTGCGCACGAGTTGATGCAAATCGATCAGGCCGTCGAGCGCAACGCCGATGGGGCCGCCGGAGAGATAGATGCAGCGCGCATTGCCACCCAGACGGACGAAAACACGCGCGACATTGATGCCGCCACCGCCTGGATTGCAATATTCGCGGCGGGTGCGGATCTTGTGCATCGGAACGATGTGATCGACGTCATAGGCGACATCGACCGTGGGGTTCATCGTCAGCGTGGCAATCGTGGTACGCGGAGTCGTCGTCACAGGCCTTGCACCTCTCGCCCATTGGGGACCCGGTATTAGACGTTAAACGGCTAAAGGACAGCATCGATCGACAGCCGTCAAAACCGAACCTCCCGGTTTGTGCGCCGACAGGTTTTGTGCGCTGCGGGATTGTTTGGGCGCGGGGCAGTCGGTATCGCTTGGGCATTGTTCCTTGGGAGGATGTTTCATCCTTCGATGGGCAGGCGCAGGGACTGGACCACCATGGCATGACCTTGAAAACGATGGTCCGATCGGTGCCGGGCCTGCTGCTGGCGGCCATTGTCGCGCTCGCGATCGGGTTGCGCGTGCGTCAGGCGGCCGGGTCGATGGTCTATGACGAAATGGCCTCGATGTACTTTTCCGGCCAATCCTGGGGGAATCTCTGGGGCTGGTGGATGCTGCGCGAGACCAATCCGCCGCTGTTCTATTCCTTGCTCAAGCTCTGGCGCATGGTGGTGCCTTCGCCCGGCGAATGGGCGATCCGCCTTTTGCCGCTGATGATCGGCTTTGCCCATCTCGCGGTCTTTGGCCACTATGTGCGACGGCGGCTGGGCTGGCCCGCTGCCTTGCTCGGCCTGCTGCTTTTCGCGCTTTCACCGGCCGATATCTACCAGTCGGCCTATGTGCGGGGCTATGTCCTTGCCAAACTGATGGTGCTGGTCTCCTTCATCGGCCTTGTCCGCGCGATCGAGGCGGATGGGGACCGGAAAGCCGCACGCTCGGGCTGGGCCGCCTATGTGCTGGCTGCGGTCGTGGCGATCTATTGCCACACGACGATGGTGCTCTGGCCGGTCATCGTGACGATTGCAGTGCTGGTTGACGAAGGGCTGTCGCGGCGGTTGCGCATGGGGCTGGCCTTGCGTCTGATCGGGGCGGATCTTGGCATCATGGTCCTGTCGGGCTGGGTCATCGTGATTGCGCTTGCCCAATTGCATGCGCGCTCGGCCAATATCGCCTGGCTCGTCCCGCTCAATTGGATCGATTATCAGTCCAGCCTCAATCTCCAGCTCCTGACCGGCGGTGCGTTCAGCGCCTTGCTGATGGCGGGGCTGATGCTGATCGGGTTGATCCGTCGTTTCCGGTCGCGGATCGTTCGGCTTGCGGCGCTCATTTCCCTGCTGACAGTCGTGCTGTTCAAGCTCGCCGATCAGGTGCATCCGATCATTTCCGATTACACCATGCACTGGTGTGCGAATTTCACCGTGCTGCTTGCGGCGGCTTCCCTGACCGGAGGCGTGATCGGCGAAGATCCTGCGCGGCGGTTCCTGCGACAGGTTTCGGCGCTGTCGGTGCTGGGCGGCGTGGCTCTGGCCGGGCTCGTTGACCTGTTCGTGGTCGATTACATGGTTGTGCCGCAGGATTGGCGAGCGACTGTCCACACGGTTGCGGACCATCCCGGCGCGGCGCTGCTGGTGTCGCATGAATCGATCGGGGTGGTGATCGAACAGACCTGTCTCGTCGAATTCGGCAGCGAGCATTGCCCGTTCCCGCTGGTAGTCATGTCCGACCCGCGCCAGACCGACAACTGGGCTTTCGGCGGCTATCATGGCCGTCTGGTCCGTCCCGAGGACGTCCGCGCGGCTCTGGGCAAGGCTTCGACCATCTATGCCTTCAGCCGCTATTACTACACCCCGCTTCAGCATCTGGGGCTCGATCCCGGCGACTGGAACGAAGTGATGTGGGATGACGGCGAATTGATCGGACCGATCCCGGCGACCGCGTTCGATCCGCCCGGTCCCGGAGAGCCGCCGCGCAAGGCCGATTACAATGCGCAATATACCGGCCAGATCGACGATGACGACGATAGCGCCGACGATGGAGATGGCGGCGACTGAAACGAAACAGGGCGGAAGGCCGCGAGGCCCCCGCCCTGTTTGTTTTTAGGCGTGCGCCGCGATCAGTGGCGGAAGTGGCGCATTCCGGTGAAGACCATGGCGAGGCCCGCTTCATCGGCGGCCTTGATCACGTCTTCGTCGCGGATAGAGCCGCCCGGCTGGATCACGCAGGTGGCACCCGCTTCGACCGCAGCGAGCAGGCCGTCGGCAAAGGGGAAGAAGGCGTCCGAGGCGACTGCGGACCCGATCGTGCGGGCTTCGCTCCAACCGTGGGTTTCTGCCGCTTCCCGAGCCTTGGACGCGGCAATGCGCGAGGAATCGCGGCGGTTCATCTGGCCAGCGCCAATCCCGGCAGTGACGCCGTCCTTGGCATAGACGATCGCGTTCGACTTGACGTGCTTGGCAACGGTCCAGGCGAACAGGGCATCGGCCAGCTCGCGCTCGGTGGGCGCACGCTTGGTCACGACTTTGAGCTCGGCGGGATCGATCTTGCCGTTGTCGCGATCCTGAACCAGCAGGCCGCCCGCGATGGGAACGGTGGTGAGACCGGCGCGGCCCGCGTCGGGCAGCGAGGGAACGATCAGCAGGCGCAGGTTCTTCTTGCGCGCAAAGGCTGCACGGGCCGCTTCATCGGCGCCGGGGGCAACCACGACTTCGGTGAAGATTTCGGTGATCGCCGCTGCCGTCGCACCGTCGAGCGGCACGTTGGTGGCAACGATGCCGCCGAAGGCCGAAACCGAATCGCAGGTCAGCGCGGCATTCCATGCGTCGAGCAGAGTATCGGCCGAGGCGACGCCGCAGGGGTTGGCGTGCTTGACGATCACCACCGAAGGCTTGTCGGTCGCGAATTCCGCGATCAGTTCGAGCGCGGCATTGGCGTCGTTGTAGTTGTTGTAGGACAGTTCCTTGCCTTGCACCTGTTCGGCCTGCGGCAGGCCGACGACATCGCTCTGGCGCGGAACATAGAGCGCGGCGGACTGGTGCGGATTTTCGCCATAGCGCAGCGTGGTGACAAGGCGATGGGCCCCGGCGAGCACGTCGGGGAAATGCTGTCCCTGATCGACGCGGGCGAACCACTGCGAAATGGCCGAGTCATAGGCGGCCGTCGCGGCAAAGGCCTTGGCCGCGAGCTTGCGGCGGAAAGCGAGCGTGGTGGCGCCGTCGGTCGCTTCGAGTTCGGCGAGCAGGGTCGCATAGTCGGCCGGATCGGTGACGATGGCGACGTAATCGTGGTTCTTGGCCGCCGAGCGGACCATCGAAGGGCCGCCGATGTCGATGTTTTCGATCACGTCGTCACGTTCGGCCCCGCGCGCCACGGTCGCTTCGAAGGGGTAGAGGTTGACGACGACAAGGTCGATCGCGCCGATGGCATGTTCGGCCATCGAGGCGGCATGTTCGGGGTTGTCGCGCACGGCAAGCAGGCCGCCGTGGACTTTGGGGTGCAGCGTCTTGACCCGGCCGTCCATCATTTCCGGAAAACCGGTCAGGTCGGAAATGTCGCTGACGGCAAGGCCTGCTTCGCGCAGGGCCTTGGCGGTGCCGCCGGTCGAGACCAGGTCGACGCCACGCGCGGCAAGAGCCTGACCAAGTTCGACCAAGCCGGTCTTGTCGGACACCGAAAGCAGTGCCCGCCCGATTTTTACATCGCTCACGTTCAATAATCCCGTCTATCGCATCTTCTTGAGCAGCCAGGAGAACGTCTCCCCGCTGCGCGGAACCTTGGCGGCGATGACCAGCTGGCGCGTCGCCACCGGGCGCCCCTGGCCATCGGCCCAGAGGCTGTCCTCGATCGAAACCGGATCGCGCGCCGAACGGAATTGCCAGAGGCTGCCGTCGGGCAGTGCGAGTGTCACGCCAAGGCCGTCTTGCCCTTGGGCGAGCTCGATATGCGGACCGAGATGGAATCGCAAGGCAACGCCGATCGTGCCGCGCTTTGCCTTGCGTCCGCCCGGGATCAGGAAATCCTCGCCGCGCAGCTCGGTGCCGTTGTCGCGCAAGAGCAGGATGCGCCGGTGCGTAAGACCATAGCGCGAGACATAGCCGTTGTGGCTGGCTTCCAGACGCGTCCCGCCCGGTGCACCGGCATCGGCATGGATCGTGCGGCGGTCGATGTCGACTTCGGAAACGCCGGTGCCGAGCTTGCCGTTGATGAGAACGGCGGTCGAATTGAAATCGTCGATGGTCAGCGTCGAATGCGCCGCCGTCGCGCGCAGGCCCTGGGCCAGACGCACCGGGATGAGCCCGCCCGCACAGGCGCCACCGCCGCAATTGACGATGATGCGTTCCGGGCCGTGGCTGAATTCGAACGCCAGCGTGGAGGCGCAACCGTCGCGGGCGTGGCGCGCGACAGGCGTGGGGGCGGCATCGAACAGCAGGATCGATTTCTGTGCCGCGACGCGCTGGTACCCCCATTGCCGGGCATCGCGCAAAGGCCGGGTGCGCACGCCGCTTGCCGCGATGAGCGCGGCAATGCGCGAGGCGGAAAGGGCATGGGCCCCCTGCCACGAGGACAAGGCGCCGTCGCCGTGAAGAACTGCCAGAAGCGGCGGAACCAGCAAGGCAAGGATCGTGTCGATCTGCGCAGGGGCTTCGCTGCGCACCGCGGCGTAACAGGCCTTGAGCCGGACGAGCAGTTCGATCGCTTCGACCTGGCACAGCGGGCTGCGCGAAAGGACGCCGCCGTCGTCGCCGACGAGATCGCCGAGCGAGCGGATCAGCCCGGCTTCGCCATAAAGCTTGCGCGCGCGTCCGTCGGCCAGGAGCACGCCGGTCGCGGTGATCGCGACCCAGCCTGCGACTTCGGCCAGCTTGTCCTCCGCCTGTCCGACATTGCGGTCGAGCCAGTTGGCGGTGGTTTCGATGGCGTGGAGAATGCGGCTGCGGACCTTGCGGTCCTGCATCGACAGGATGAGCGGGGCGTGGACCAGCCAGTTGAGCAGGCGATGCGCGACATTGCCGATGTCCCAGGCAGGGGTGCTGTCCGGACGGGGATTGGCGGCAAGCCAGGTCGCCAGGATGCGTTCGGCGATGGTGGTGCATTGCTGCCGCGCGGCGCAGGATTCAAGATCGGGGAGCCAGCCGAAGCCATGCACCATCCGCTCCATCGGCGGAGCGAGGCGCGGGCCGGAAAACGCGACATCGGCAACCGGCACTTTCAGCCCGTGGATGAGGAAGTGACCGGCGCGCAGGGCGGTTCCTGCGGCCGGATCGCCCGCCAGCGGATTGGCGACCGTCGCCGTGAGGCGCGGCGGCGTGCGCTTGGCAAAGGGATTGAGAACGCGCGGGCCTAGCCCGAACCGATAGGCAAGGCGGACAAGGCGCTCGCCGGTGCTGACCGAGGGGGCCGAAAAGTCCGCCAGGGCAAGGGCCCTGCTCGGCTCGATCACCCCGATCGGTGTCATGTCGTCGTGTCCTGCATCCACGGGGCGGGAAAACAGGTCGTCCGCCGCTTCGTGAATCCGGGATGCCGAATCCGGTGTCGGGGCATCGAGTGCGGGGGAACCGTGTTCAGGCGGCATACCCATATCGGGCCCCATATCTGGCGCGGCCTTTCCACCGGCCTCATCAAAACCGGCCGAAGCGCCGTTGGCGATGGAGAGGCCGGTTCGCTTGATGGGGTTCAGCCTGCCCCCTTGAGCGCGGCGATATTGGCGGCGTAGTGATCGGGGCCGCCCCGGAACGATGCGGTTCCCGCAACGAGCACGTCGGCACCCGCAGCGATGCAGGCGGCGGCTGTCGTTTGATCGACCCCGCCGTCGACTTCCAGATGGATGTCCCGGCCGGTCTTGTCGATCATCTTGCGCACGGCTTCGATCTTGCGAAGCTGGCTCGAAATGAAGCTTTGTCCGCCGAAACCGGGGTTCACGCTCATGATGAGGACGAGGTCGATCTCGTCGATCAGATAGTCGAGCATCTTGGCGGGCGTCGCCGGGTTGAGCGAGACGCCGGCCTTCTTGCCCAAGGCCTTGATCGCCTGAACCGTGCGGTGGGTATGGGGTCCGGCTTCGGGATGGACGGTGATGATGTCCGCACCCGCCGCTGCGAAAGCCTCGAGGTAGGTGTCCACCGGCGAAATCATCAGGTGAACGTCGAAAGGTTTGGTCGTGTGCGGGCGGAGCGCCTTGACCACGGCGGGGCCGATGGTGATGTTCGGCACGAAATGGCCGTCCATGACATCGACATGGATCCAGTCCGCCCCGGCGGCGTCGATGGCGCGCACTTCTTCACCCAGCCGAGCGAAGTCGGCGGAAAGAATCGAGGGGGAAATCAGCGGCACGGTCATTCTGGCATCCCGGCTTTGTCTGGCATCGCGAGCATGGAATGAGTGGTCCACGCCCCATCATGGACGGATGCCGCAGGCCCTCGGCAATCGGTGTTGTCGATCATCGCGCAGGCCGCAAGTATCCTTAACTTGCCGATACCCGTCCGATTCTGCTGTCACAAGCGGGATCGGGCGTGTTTTCCACACGCTATATCCCCAATTGGGCCATTTCCGAGGCGTTCGTCTGGTCGAATGTACGCCGGGCAATGCATCTATCGCGCTGCTGCGACAAAAAGGGGCACGATGATCGGCCCGCTTGGGCTTGCGCCTCCCGGCCGATTGGCGCAAGGCGGAATGGGCGTGGGTGAGCCAATCAGGATCCACACGATGACATCTTCCGGTTTGATTTCGTTTCGCCTTTTCCGTCGCGCCGTGGCGCCGATGGCGGGTCTGGCCTGTGCACTCGCGCTTTCGCCGACGGTGGCTGAGGCGCATAGCGTTCCCAATTGCCTTGGTCCCAAGAGCGACACCTGGGTCGTTCTGACCGTTGATGGCGTGCGCAATGGCGAAGGGCAGATCGCGACCACGATCTATGCCGACGCGCCCGAACGCTTTCTGGTGAAGAACGGCTCGCTTTATGTGGTGCGCACGCCTGCGGTCGCGGGTTCGACGCGCTATTGCGTGTTCCTGCCTTCACCCGCGGTCTATGGGATCGCGGTTTACCACGACGAGGACAATTCCGGGACGATCAACCGGTCCGGCGTGCTCGGGATCCCGACCGAAGGCTTCGGGTTTTCCAACAATCCGCCCACGATCGCGAGTCTGCCGACGTTCCGTTCGGTCCGGATTTCGCTGTCCCGCACCAATCTCGCGACGACCATCCATCTGAAATACCCCTGAACGGGGAAAGGGAGTGATCGGCGTGACGGATCTGCAATCCCGGCCCGAAATCGTCGTGCCCGCTCCCTTGCCCCCGTTCACGCTGACGGCGCTGGAGCGGTTGTTCACGGTCCATCGCCTGTGGGAAGGGATCGAGGACGCTGCGCTTGCACGCGTGCGCGGCATGGCGGCCAGCACTCTGGCGGGGCCGGTTGGCGAGGATCTGTTCGCGCGGCTGCCTGCTCTCGAGATCATCGCCAATTTCGGCGTCGGCTATGACAATATCGATGTCGCCGCCGCAGCCGTGCGCGGCATCGTCGTCACCAACACGGCAGGCGTTCTTGATGAGGAAGTCGCGGATCTGACGATCGGGCTGCTTCTGGCAACATTGCGGCGCATTCCGGCGGCGGAACGGTTCCTGCGTGATGGACGGTGGAACGAGGGCCCCTTCCCCTTGTCGCCGTCGCTGCGTGGGCGACGCGTGGGCATTCTCGGGCTCGGCGGGATCGGCAAGGCGGTTGCGCGCAGGCTGGAAGGCTTTGCGGTTCCGATCGCCTATCACGGACGGACCCGGCAAGAGGGGCTTTCCTATCCCTGGTACGCTTCGGCCGAGGAATTGGCCGAGAACAGTGATGTCCTGATCGTGATCGTTCCCGGGGGCGTCGCGACGCGTCACATGGTCGATGCGCGGGTTCTGACTGCGCTTGGGCCCGATGGGGTTCTTGTCAACGTTTCACGTGGAACGGTCGTCGATGAAGTGGCTCTCGTTGCGGCACTTGAGAGCGGTACCATCCTTGCCGCAGGGCTCGACGTGTTCGACCGCGAACCGCATGTGCCCGAAGCCCTGCTTGCGGCCGAAAATGTCGTGCTTTTGCCCCATATCGGCTCGGGCTCGCGTCTGACGCGCGAGGCGATGGGGCAATTGATGGTCGACAATCTCGGTGCCTGGTTCGGCGCCCGGCGCGTGTTGACGCCGGTTGCCGAGACCCGGCACCTCATTCCCGCATAAGATTGTCGGCGCTGGCGTTCGTTCAGGGGCGTTCGTTCAGGGGGGGCGTTCAGGAAAAGAACGCGGGAGTCCCGATATCGGCGAGTGCCTGGGCAAAGTGCCAAGGCGCCATTTCCTCGGCCAGCGTGTGGAAGCGCGGTTCGTCGACGTCGATCCACCATGCGTCCTCGATGTCGAGCGTCCCTGCCCTGCCCGCATCGGCGAGGATCTGTACCCCGTTCGACAGCGATCCGGGTTGTCCGGCGGCAATCGCCTCGCGAATGGCCGGGGCCAGTTCCGGCGTGACGAGAAAGGCGCCGCAATCGACGGCATTGTAGGGGGTGATCGTCTTGCCGATCGAGCGGATCAACCCGGCCTCGTCGGTCTGGACCCAGGTCGCGTCCTCGGGATCAACCAGCGGATTGTCGACCCGGCGGTCAATGGCGAGAGTAAGACCGACATTGGGCGAGGATTCCCCGATCAGGCGCGAAAGGATGTCCGCGTCGAACAGGTGGTCGGCCATCATCAGCAGATAGTTGCCTTCGCACCGGGTCGCCCCTGCAACCACCGAATAGCCGTTGGGTGTCGACCAGTTGGACAGGCGTACCGGTACGATCTCAATGCCGAGCCGCTGCGACAGGGTGGCGAGGAAGGCTTCGAGGAGATCGGCTTCATGGCCGGTCACCACCACGACGCGCGTGACGCCTGCCAGCATGGCCTGCCGGATCGACAGTTCGATCATCGGCACGCCGCAAATGGGCGTGAGCGGCTTTGACGGCGAAAGCGAGGCGATGCGGCTGCCGTATCCTGCGGCGATGATCAACGCGTCCATGCGTGATGGTCTCTCTTCTTGAACTCGATCCCGGCGGGCTGACCTCATCGGGAAATGCCCGGTGTTTCCGGTATTGGGGGCGCAAGCAGAAAAGGGGCGGCGCCAGCTCGTGCTGACGCCGCCCCTTTTGCGCATCTGCTGCGAATACCTTACTCGGCGGCGATTGCCGGTTCGGTGATGTATTCGTCGACCAGCTGAGCCGCGACGTCGTCGCTGAACTGCTGCGGCGGGTGCTTGCAGAAGTAGGCCGACGGGCCAACCAGCGCACCGCCTTCACCGCGATCGAGCGCAACCTTGCAGCAACGGATCGCGTCCATGACGCAAGCCGCCGAGTTCGGGCTGTCTTCGACCGAAAGGCGAAGTTCGAGGTTCATCGGGACGTTGCCCCACTGCGCGCCTTCGAGACGAAGGAAGCACAGCTTGTTGTCCTTCTGCCACGGAACATAGTCCGAGGGACCGACGTGGATGTTTTCGTCGGCAAGACGGTGAGCCAGCATCGCCTGCACGGCTTCGGTCTTCGATTCCTTCTTGCTGCCCAGACGCTGACGGTCGAGCATGTTCATGAAATCGGTGTTGCCGCCGGTGTTGAGCTGATAGGTCTTTTCGACCGTCACGCCGCGCGCGCCGAACAGGCTCGACAGGACACGGTGAACGATCGTCGCACCGACCTGGGCCTTGATGTCGTCGCCTACGATGGGGATGCGCTTGGCGCGGAAACGGGCTTCCCATTCCGGCGTGCTGGCGATGAACACGGGCATGCAGTTAACCACTGCAACCCCGGCTTCGAGCGCGCATTCCATGTAGAATTCGGTCGCTTCCTGCGAACCGACGGGCAGGAAGTTGAGCAGCACTTCGGCGCCCGATTCCTTGAGCGCGGCAATGATGCCTTCCTTGGTGGCTTCGGGAGCATCGGCGACGATGAACCCGCGATCACCCATTCCGGTCATGTGATCGGCAACCCCGTCGAGGATGCGACCCATGATGACCTTGCCGCCCGTCTGGGGAACATCGGGATGGAAGACGGCGGTGCAGTTCGGGCCGGCGAAGATCGCCTCGCCGATATCCTTGCCCACCTTGCGCGCGTCGACATCGATGCCGAGCACGAAATCGACGTCACCAGCCCCGTATCCTCCGATACGGTCGTGGATCAGCCCCCCAGCCGAATTGTTCTGTCGATAGAAATAGACCCCCTGGACAAGCGAGCTGGCGCAGTTGCCTACGCCGATCACCGCGACCTTGATTGGCTTCATCTATTCACGTCCCTTAAGACCGGCATTCCACGCGAACGCCCGTCATGAAAGTGCCTTAGTTTGCAGAATTATGGCGGATTGCAAGCGGAATCCCCCATTTGTCAAGCTGCAGCGCACAAAGCCGGTGGGTTTTAATGCACAGTGGCGTCGGCGCGAAACCCGTCCTATGGCACCGGGATCCGGACCGAAACCCCTGTCTGCACCATGCGGGCCGGGAATATGAAAAAAGAGCATACGACGATGGCGACAGCGACCCGGGAAAGGCCGCGGCGACCGCGCGAATTGCAGGATTCGCTCAATTACTATCTCTATCACCCGCTCGCCTGGCAGCTTGCCCGCGCGCTTGCGCCGACTCCGATCACGCCGAACATGGTCTCGGTCGTGGGCGGGCTGTTCGTCGTGGCGGCAGGGATCGTCTATTTCGCAGGTGCGAGCTGGGGTCTCGTCTGGCCCTGGGGGGCCTTGCTCGGCATGGTCCTGCACATGACCTGGCACGTCGTTGACGGTGCTGACGGGGATCTCGCGCGCCTGACCGGGCGGACGAGCCCGATGGGCGAGCTGGTCGACGGCATTTGCGACTATGCGGGCCACGTCGCGCTCTATATCCTGCTCGTCTTCGTGCTCGGGCCGAAGATCGGCTATGGCTGGGCTTGGTTCTGGGCCCTGTTCGCCGGGGCGAGCCATGTCGCGCAGGCCAACTTCGTCGAAGTGCAGCGGCGGTTCTACCAGTACTGGACCTATGGGGTTCCCTGGCTCAACAACGCGACGCAGAACGATGCGGCCCTGTTCAAGGACAAGCGCGGGTTCGCGTGGATCCTTCGCGGGTTCGTGCTCGGCTATCTGCGCCTTGCCTCGGGCATGAGCCCTTATGCCATGCGGATCGACGCGGCGGTTACCTCGGCCATTGCCGCCGATCGCGCGGGCGACGGCACGCAATTGGCACGGCTGCGCGCCGAAGTGCAGCGCGAGCAGCGTCCGTTGCTGTTCATGCTGAAATTCCTCGGCCCCAATCCCCGCGCGATCGTGCTCGGGATCGCCATGCTGCTCGGCAGCCCCTTGTGGTACTTCGTCTATCAGTCGCTGGCGCTCAACGCCCTGCTCGTCCTTGCCGTGAAGCGCGAGGATGCCGCCGCCCAGCGCGTGGTGGCGCGTCTAGGCCTGGACTGAGCGCCGTTCGGCAAGGAACAGCGCAAGGACGCCGAGCGCGAGCATTTCGATGACGGTCCAGACCATCCACGAGGAATGGTTGTAGAGCCAGACGCCGATGGCCGGCGAGACGATATAGGCCGAGCCGTTGACCGCCGCGACGATCCCTGCGGCCTGTCCCTGCTCGGCCGGACCGACGGCAAGGCTTGCTCCGGCGGTAAAGCCGGGCCGGAACAGGCCGAAGCCGAGCGAACAGACCGCAAAGCCGGTGGCAATGGAATGGAGGTCGTGGCCCAGCGCCACGACCAGGGCTCCGACTGCGGCCAGAGCCATCCCGGCCATCGTCGAAGGGCGCGGCCCCAGTCCGAGCAAGGGAATGAGCCCCCATTGTGCAAGCAGGGTCGCAATGGCGCCGCACATCAGCACAAGCCCGATCGGTCCGGCCGCCAGATCGGGCTGATGACGCAGGCCTAGCCGGTCGAGCAGGAGGAAGCCGACCACGCCCAGCAGGATCGACTGCGCCTGTCCCCCCATCGTTCCGGCAATGAGCCATCGGCGCAGCCGCGGATCGCTCCAGCGCAAGTGGCGGGGCGAAGGGGCGACGTCGGGATGCGCGACCGGGCCGGGATCGCCAAAGCCGTGGTCGGGACCATGAGGCCCGATCGCCTCGTTCCCGGGACTGTCGTCGGGAAGCCTCCAGCGCAAGAGCGCGAACACGATGAGCGCGCCCGCCGTGAAGGCCGCGAACGGGCCGATCAGGCCCAGTCCCGGCAGGATCAGCAGCGGGGCGAGCGCGGGTCCAAGGACAGTGCCGAGCCCGAAACTCGACGCGACCATCGACAAGGCGCGCGTTCGTTCGTCCGGCCCGGTGCGGGCCGCGACATAGGCCTGCACGGCCGGAGGGGCTGCCGATCCGAAGGTGCCATAGATCGACCGGGCCAGAGCAAAGAGCAGGATCGCGCTGATCCCGCTGACCATGCCTTTCAGCCCGGCGAGCAGGGCAACACCGCAAAGTCCGAACGACAGCGAAAAGGCGCAAAGCCCCAGGGCCATCATCGCCTTGCGCCCGAACCGGTCGGATCGACGCGCCCAGAACGGCGCCATCAGCATCCACAGCAAGGCTGACCATGAATAAGCGAGGCTGACCCAGACATCGGGGATTCGCAGATGCGTGCCGATCGAGGGCATGACCGATTGCATCGCGGTATTGCCCGCCGCCGTTGTCAGCATGACCGCGAACAGCAGGGCCATGCGTCCGGGCGGAAGAGAGTGCGCGAGGGTGGTGCGTGCAGCAATGGAGCCCGAAGGAAGGGAGTTTGGGCCGTATTGTGCAGCGGTTGGGTGCGGTATAGATTCCGCGCCATCTTCTGCGGTTTCCCGTTCCCGGGACCGGCTCCTGACGGCGAGGCCGTTCATGTGTGGTTCGTTCATTGGCCGCTTCGCTCTCCCCGAGGCCTTATCGGAGCTTTTTTGGTTGCGTTCTGCAACTGGATTATTCGTCCGGGTATGATGGCGGCGCGGCGCTTGCAATGCTACGCGGTTTTTGCAACCCGTCATGACTTTAAAGCATAACGAGCAAAGGTATCCATCGCCGATGTCGTCGACTGAACTTGCCCAGGACCCGTTGCCCGCTCGCTTCATGCGCAAGGCGCGGCGCCTGATCGGCCCTACCGGATTGTTCTTGAAGGGATTTGTGAAGCATCCGGTGATGGTCGGCGCGGTGGTGCCTTCCTCGGCGCGGACGATCCGCCGCGTCCTGTCGCGGGTCGATTGGGACAATTGCCAGGTCTTTGTCGAATATGGCCCCGGCGTCGGCACGTTCTGCCGCCCGGTGCTCGATCGCCTGCGCCGTGACGGCAAGCTGATCGTGATCGACACCAATCCCGACTTCATCGCCTATCTCAAGCGGACGATCGTCGACCACCGGTTCAGCGCGGTTCACGGGTCGGCGGCCGATGTCGAGGCGATCGTTGCCGCGCACGGGTTCGAGCATGCCGACTATGTCCTGTCGGGATTGCCGTTCACCACGTTGCCGCCCGGCGTCGGACCAGCGATCATGGCCGCGACCCGTCGCGTGCTGCGTCCGGGCGGGGCGTTTCTGGTCTATCAGTACACGGCGCGCGCGCGGGCCTTGATGAGCCGCTATTTCCCCCGCATCGACAAGGGGTTCGAGCCGATCAACATTCCCCCTTGCGTGATCAGCTGGGGGTACAAGGACTGATCCCGATTACCGCTGACTGGAAATTCCGGCGCCTTTGCGGAATTTCCAGTCGGGGGGCCCGGGGGCGGATCACTCGAACAGCGAGGCGTCCGACCGGGTGCTCATGCCCAGTTGCTGATAGGTCGAAGCGATCATCGCGGTGAAATAGGTATAGCCGACCGCGAACAGCACGCCGACGACCGCTTCCCCGATCAGTTGCGGGGCATCGCCGTTCCCCGCATTGGCCAGAATGACCGTGACGAGGATCGTGACCATCCCATAGATGACCATGAACAGGGTCATCGCCGGTCCGAAATAGAGCAGGATGCCCGATACCTCTCGTCGCGTGGCGGCAAGGCTGCCCATGATGGCGCGGATCGGGTTGGAATGACGGGCGACGACCATTTCCGGCCCGATCAGCATGATGCGCACCAACGGATAGATCATCGCCAAGAGGCCGACGAAGCCCGCCGCGACCGGGGGCATGGCAAGGCTCAATGCGCCGACCACAACGACCCAGAGCCCCGACAGGGCCAGCGATGTCAGGATCTGCGACGCCAGATAGCCGGGCAGCAGGCGGAAGCTGCGCCCGATGGCGGCCCCGACGGTCGGCCGGTCACGATCGAGCATGACCACCAGCATGGTGAGATAGCCGATCAGCATCGGTAGCGAGATCAGCAGCAGGACCGGGGCTGCGCTCGCATAGAACTTGGTGAAAGCCTGAGCCATCTGCTGTTCGGTCATGCCGCTCGCCATGTCCGGCTTGGGCAGTGCGAGCGTGCCGATGAGGCCCGGCAGCAGGTAGAAGACACCGGCGATGGCGACAAGCACGTCGCGATTGGCAGAAACCACGCGCCTTGCGCTCTGCCATGCGGCGCTGCTGTCCAAAGTGGCCACGTTTATATGTACCTCGCTTCCCGTAGGAGCCTGCCCCATTCGACCGGCTCGTGACGTATCCGCAAATTCCGGTGCGGCCCTTTTCCCCCATCCGGTCGTTGACGGCATGGGAACTCTTCTTCGACTCTAAAACAATGGGCCGACCGGAGGGAACCGGTTTTCGTGATCCGGGCGCGCAAATGGCGTAAAATTGCAGGGGGTAACGGGGCGCAGGGCGCAGCCCCCTTGCACATGGCGCCCCGTGGGGCCAAGTGCCGGACATGACCGATACGCTTCTCCCGATTGCGAGCGAATCCGACATCGAGATTCTGGCCGAGACACGGCAGGTGCCCTATCGCGAGGCGCTCGAGACTATGACCGAGCGCAACACGGCGATTGCCGAAGGCCGCGCGCGCGAACTGATCTGGCTGCTCGAACATGCCCCGGTCTATACCGCCGGGACCAGTGCCGCCCGCGAGGAGCTGCTCGACCCCCGGTTCGATGTGGTCGAGGCGGGGCGCGGCGGGCGTTATACCTATCATGGTCCGGGGCAGCGGGTCGGCTATCTCATGCTCGACTTGCGCAAGCGGGCGCGTGACGTGCGCGGTTTCGTCCATGCGGTCGAAGGCTGGGTTATCGACACGCTCGGTGATTTCGGCGTCGAATGCTGGCGTGCGCCGGGCCGGGTCGGCATCTGGACGAATGGCCGCGATGGGACCGAGGCCAAGATCGGTGCCATCGGCATCCGCATCCGGCGTTGGGTGACGATGCACGGGTTTGCGGTCAACCTGTCGCCGGACCTGTCGCATTTCGGCGGGATTGTGCCTTGCGGCATTGCCGATCATGGCGTCACCAGTCTTGCCGATCTGGGGCTGGAGGTTGCGGCCGAGACGTGGGACAAGGCCTTGCTGGCGCGGCTGCCGCAATTCCTTGCCCAGCTCGATAAGCCCTGTCCATGAAGTTGCGCCCCAGATGGTGCGCCCCTTTCCCGAAAAAGCGAATCCGATGATCCGTTCCGCTGCTCCCTCGCGTATGATCCTGCCCGTCCTGTGTACGCTTGCCCTGCTCGGGCTGGCGGGATGTCACAAGGCGAGCCAGCAGCCGGTGGGCAAGGCGGCAGGCGGCGAAGTCCTGCCCGGCACGATCAGCGATGCGATGATCGACGTCGATCGGACGCAGGCCCGACCGCTGCTCGAACCGGCCCATGCGACCGGCGCCAGTGCGGAAGACATTCTGGGCGAGGACGCCAGCACGCCCGCCGCCGACAGTGCGAGTGCGCCCGATGTTGCGCCGACCGCAACGGCAACACCCCATGCCGAGGCGACCGCGGCCCCCAAAAAGGCCGAGCCTGAAAAGGCCGCGACCAAGCCGACTGCGGCAAAAGCCAAGTCTTCAAGCCATCCTGCATCGGCCAAGGCGGCCGACGACTGATCGTTCAGCCTGCAAGGGCAGGAGAACGCGCGAAGGCCCGGTTGATGGCTGGCACTTGCGCGGGATGAACGGTGAACATGCCGGAAAATCCATCGGCGGCGGCTTCACCGGCGGCGCGCTCCAGACCGTCCTCGTCTGCGAAGTCGGCTTGCGCGGTATCGATGGCCCAGCAATCCAGAGCATGGGCGACCAGCAGGGTCTGGGTACGGGCATGGCGCAAGGCATCGGTCCAGCGCCCCTCCCCATCCCGGATGCGCGTCACGCCAAGGGTCTTGCCGAGCGTGTCGGCGTCCCAGCTGAGACCGGCGAGGCGCGGTTCCTCGAACGTGAGATAGGCGGGGATCGTTGCGGCCGCACGCGGCGTCGTCCCGATCATGGGCAGGATGCGGGTCCGGCCATGGGCAATGCCGTGACCGGGTTCGAAACCGTCGAGTTCGGCGGCAAGGCGGCGGACATCCTCGGAACTTGCGGCCTTGGGCAGGACGAGTCCGTTGGGCGTCCCGGCAATGATCGCGACGAGGTCGTCACACCAGTCGTCGCTGGAAAAGTCGTTGATGCGGACCCAGATCTGCGCTCCCCCGGCACGGCTCGCAAAGTCATGCCGACGAAGCCAGCCCGCCGTGATCGTGCGGGCGGCTTTCCTGCGGTCCGGGGCGATTGTCTCTTCGAGATCGACGACGACAGCCTCGGCGCCGCTGTCCAGGGCCTTGCCCAGCGCGTCTTCGTCATCACCCGGCACGAGCAGCCAGGAACGCGGGGCAATCGGCATGGAACCTCCTGTTGAACATCCGCGCCGCCATTCCCGAAAGAGTGGCGGCGCGGCTGGTTTCAGGCGGTCGGTTCCGCCTCGGCCAGAGTGGGATAGTCGATATAGCCCGCGTCGCCGGGGAAATACCACGACTGCGGCACGTTCACATTCGGTGCGAGCGGCGCGCCCACGCGGATGCGTTCGACCAGATCGGGATTGGAAATGAACGGACGGCCAAAGCTGATCGCGTCGGCACGGCCAGAGGCGAGGTCCGCTTCGGCTTCCTGCGGCGTGTAGTCGCTGTTGAGAACCAGCGGTCCCTTGTAGATTGAGCGGATCAGCGCGTCTTGCTTGGGTACGTCGGTCGCGCCGAAAGTCCCGTTCGGTCCCGGCTGGCGCAATTCGAGGAAGGCGATGTCGAGCGCCTGAAGGACACGCGCGGCTTCGCCGAAAATCGTGGCCGGATCGCTGTCGTCGACGCCTTGGGAATCGCCGTTGGGCGACAGGCGGACCGAAACGCGATCCGCGCCCCAGACCGAGATCAGGCGCTCGGTGACTTCGCGCAGCAGGCGCGTGCGGTTTTCGACCGACCCGCCGTAATCGTCGTCGCGCAAATTGGTGCCGTTGCGCAGGAACTGGTCGATCAGATAGCCGTTGGCGGCGTGAAGCTGGATGCCGTCGAACCCGGCCTTCTTCGCGTTTTCGGCGGCGAGCGCGTAGTCGTCGAGCAGCCGGGGGATTTCATCCAGACGAAGGGGACGGGCGATCGCATAGTCCTTGCGCCCTTCGGGGGTGTGGGCTTGTCCCGGTGCGCGGGTGGCCGAGGACGAGACCGGGGCTTCGCCGCCCAGGAATACGGGATGGACGACGCGGCCCATATGCCAGAGCTGGGCGATGATACGCCCGCCCGCTTCGTGGACGGCGGCGGTGACGGGCTTCCACCCTTCGACCTGCGCATCGGTCCAAAGGCCCGGAGCGTTGGGCCAACCCGCGCCTTCACGGCTGATCCCGGTCGCTTCGCTGATGATGAGGCCGGCACTCGCGCGCTGGCGGTAATAGGTCGCCATGACCGGCGTCGGCACGGCCTCGGCGGTGGCGCGGCCGCGCGTCAGCGGGGCCATGAGAATGCGGTTGGGGGCGGCGATGGCGCCGAGCTGGATCGGTTTGAAAAGCGATTCGACCATGGGCAACCTTCCTGGCGGGATGGGATCGGGGAACTGATGTCGATCAGAGGCAAGGGTCGGATTTAACCGTTGCTCTTTGCAACTTAATCAGTGCCTTCGCTGGGGCAAGGCGCCTATCGGGGGGCCAAGAAAATCTTTATCCCGGCCCCTTCCCGTTTCAGCTGCGTGCGCCCAGGTCCCCCATGCCGACCGTGCCCGAGGCCAGATCGAGCATGGCATCGAGGCTCTTCTTGGCGGCAAGGCGCAGATTTTCCTCGATTTCCACCCGCGGCGTCAGGTCGCGCAGCGCGAGATAGAGCTTTTCCAGCGTGTTGAGCGCCATGTAGGGGCAGATGTTGCAGTTGCAGTTGCCGTCGGCACCGGGCGCACCGATGAACGTCTTGTTCGGCATGGCCAGCTGCATCTGGTGAATGATGTGCGGTTCGGTCGCGACGATCAGGGTCTGCGCCGGGGTTTCCTTGGCATAGGCCAGGATGCCGCTGGTCGATCCGACATAGTCGGCGTGGTCGACGATATGCGGCGGGCATTCCGGGTGGGCGGCGATCGGCGCGTCGGGATGCTGGGCTTTGAGCTTGAGCAGCTCGGTCTCGCTGAATGCTTCGTGCACGATGCACACGCCCGGCCACAACAGCATGTCGCGCCCGAACTTGCGGTTGAGATAGCCGCCCAGATGACGGTCGGGGCCGAAGATGATTTTCTGCTCGGGCGGGATCTTCGACAGGATCGTTTCCGCGCTCGAGCTGGTGACGATCACGTCCGACAGCGCTTTCACTTCGGTCGAGCAGTTGATGTACGTGAGCGCGATGTGATCGGGATGGGCTTCGCGGAACGCCTTGAAGCGGTCGGGCGGGCACGAATCCTCAAGGCTGCATCCCGCATCCATGTCGGGCAGGATCACGGTCTTTTCCGGCGCAAGGATCTTGGCCGTCTCGGCCATGAAGCGGACCCCGCAAAAGGCGATCACTTCGGCATCGGTCGCTGCCGCCTTGCGCGACAGTTCGAGCGAATCGCCGATGTAGTCGGCCAGATCCTGGATTTCCGGGCGCTGATAGTAATGCGCCAGGATCACCGCATTGCGTTCCTTGCGCAGCCGGTCGATTTCGGCGCGCAGGTCGAGACCGGCAAGGTTGGCAGCTTGGACCGTCATGGCAGGAGATTTCCGTCAGTGATGCAAGGACAGGTTGCGTTTGCCCGCCGACTTAGGGCGCCGGACTGTCGGGGGCAAGCCCGGCGGCCGGTTCGTTGGCCCGATGCCACGTTTCGTCCCGCACGATGGCCCGTCCTTGCCGCTCCAGATCGATGAGATGAGCCAGGACCGAGCGCCCCGCCGCGCCGTGCAGCCGCGCGTCGAGGCCCTTGTACATCGCGGCGACCAACGCGGGGATCGTCTGCGGCTCGCGTTCGAGCAGGTTGGCGATCTGGCGTTCGCGCTGGCGGCGGTGGCCGATCATCCCGCGCACGAACTGGCGGGGATTGTCGATCTGTGGCCCGTGCGCGGGATAATAGACGCGGTCGGTCCGTTCATAGAGCCGGGCAAGGCTGGCAAGGTAGGCGCCCATGTCGCCGTCGGGCGGAGAGACCACGCTGGTCGACCAGCCCATGACATGGTCGCCGGTAAAGAGCGCCGAGCTTTCGATGAGAGCGTAGCACAAGTGATTGCTGGTATGGCCGGGTGTTGCCACGGCCTCGATCGTCCAGCCCTCGCCCACGATCCGTTCCCCATCGGCAAGAATGCGGTCGGGGCGATAGTCGGGATCGAATGCGGCGTCGGCCCGGGGGCCGTCGTCGTCGAGCATCAGCGGCGCGCAGCCCACGATCGGGGCGCCGGTTGCGGCCTGCAAGGCGCGCGAGGCGGGACTGTGGTCGCGATGGGTATGGGTGCACAGGATCGCGGCGACCCGCGCGTCGCCGATCGCTTCGAGAATCGCGTCCACATGGCCATCTCCGCGGGTGTCGGCATGGCCCGGCATTCCGGTATCGGCCGGTCCGGGATCGATCACGGCGATCTCGCGTGTGCCGACCAGATAGGTCTGCGTTCCCGAAAAGGTATAGGGCGAACCATTGGGCGCCAGCACGCGGCGCACCAGCGGCTCGATCGCGATGGCCCGGCCGGTGGGCCAGGTGGAGGGATCTTTGGGGTCTTCGGTCGGGATCGGGCCGGTCATGCCGTCATGATGGGGGCTGGACGTGACCAGGGCAAGGCCGGGGCCGGTGTCAGGCGTGCCTTGCCGTTTCGTACGACAGGCGTTCGCGCAGGCGGGCGATGGCACCGACTGCTTCGGTGAGATCCTGACGCAACGCGAGCTCGAGTCGCTGGATGCGTTCATAGAGGCGCTCGCTCTGGCGGACGAAACCGGCCAGATCGTCGGGCAGGCGGGCAACGATCGAAGGATCGCTGGCGGGGAAATGGGTGATCAACCGGCCATGGCAGCGCAATTGCACTGCGCTCAGTTCCCCGGCGAACCATGACCGGTAATTGAGCAGCCAGGCCAGGCAATGCATGACCCGTGTCGTCGTCCGCAGGGCTTCGCACATGATCTCGACGCTATCGACGCCATGCGCACGGGGCGGCTGGCCGGAGCTGACGGCTTGGAGTCGTTCCGGCGAAGCGTCCTCGCGGACCTGCTCGAAGCGGGTGCGAGTATTTTCGGCAAGCACGAGGGCTTCGCCATAGAGCGATTCGACAAGGCGCTGGGAGAGGCTGACCACACGGGACATGGGCCGGGCATAGCGATGCTTCGCCGCCCGGCTCAACCGTGGTTAATGCCCGATTTCGGGACACCCCCGCCCTGTCCCCGATCGGGACAGGACGAAATGACCCGCAAACAACCGGTAATTTCAAGCAACCATATGAAATCAGGCGATAATGTCTGGTATCAGGTAATCCTCCAGCATGGAGATCTGATCCTTCAGGCGCAATTTCCTCTTCTTCAGCCGGGCAATCTGCAACTGGTCGCGGACGCTTGCCGAACTGAGCGCATCGATCGCGGCGTCGAGATCACGATGCTCGATCTTCAGTGCGGTCAGCCGCTTGCGCATTTCGTCTTCGGTCACCCGGGGCACACTCCTTGGCGCAATGACTGGCGGTTCGATGGCACATGTTGCCGCTCCCCGCCTCGAACCGGGCGACGAACGGATGCAATCATGCGCCGGACAACATGGTTTGCGCAATTCGACACGCAATGACCGCTATCCGACGCGACACATCTTGCAAGATACGGCGATTGTGGGACCATGACAACGCGCCCGCTTCTTTCATCATGAGTCGGGGCGGACGCTACCCAATCCGACGGCACGGGAGAGTTAAGTGCCGCCGGAAACTAGGGGACATTGTGTCCCATGGAGGTAACCGCATGGAAACATCGCATATCAGCGCCCTGCAGACCAAGCATGCCGGCCTCGAACGCCAGATCGCCGATGAACTGTTGCGTCCGAATCCCAACGGCAACCTCCTGATGGAACTCAAACGACGGAAATTGCGCATCAAGGAAGAACTGTCTTCCTACCACTGATCCCCGTGGATGGACCCCGGCGCGGAAATCTGCACGATCCGCCCGGGGCCATCGTTTTCGTTTTCATTCTGGTGTGTTTTCTTTTTCGGCGCAGTAACCCCTTGAATTCCTGTGACGCGAGACACATCTCGCCACCTTCTTTGCAGGAAGCGACATGGATCGTGACATGAATTCTGCGCCCGCCGTTTGCAAACCGGCCGCCTTGCGCTAGTCCCTTGTCCATGGCTCTGCAGACTGCCGCCGCCGCCGCCCGGGCAATCCTCACCTCGCTGCACGAGATCATGGCTTCGCGCAGTGGCGCCCAGGCCAAGCTCAACCAGGTCGTCGATGTGATCGGCGAAAAACTGGATAGCGAGGTCTGTTCGATCTACCTCTTGCGCGAAGGCATGCTCGAACTCTTCGCGACACGTGGCCTTAACCAACAGGCCGTCCATGTGACGCGCCTTGCCGTGGGCGAAGGTCTCGTCGGTACGATCGCCTCGAACAACGAGACGCTCAACCTGGCCGAAGCGGCCGCCCATCCCGATTTTGCCTTCCGTCCGGAAACGGGCGAAGAACGCTTCCACTCCTTTGCCGGGGTTCCGATCGTTCGCCGCGAACGCTCTGTCGGCGTCGTCGCGGTCCAGCATGTCGAGCGCCGCCGCTACGAGGAAGTCGAGATCGAGGCGTTGCAGACGGTGGCGATGGTTCTTTCCGAACTGATCGCGAATGCCGGGCTGATCGACGAGGACGATTCCCTTGGTTCGGGGATGCACATGACCGGGCCGGAACGGTTGCAGGGCATGTCTCTGGTCAAAGGGATCGCGTCGGGTACGGCGGTGTTCCATCAGCCCCGGGTCACCATCGAACAGATCGTGGCCGAGGATATCGAGGCCGAACGCCAGCGAGTCTATCTCGCCTTCGACAAGATGCGCGAACAGATCGACCGCATGGCGAGCCAGGCCGAATTCGGCGTGGGCGGCGAGCACGAGGAAGTGCTGCTGACCTACAAGATGTTCGCCTATGACGAAGGCTGGGGCCGCCGCATCAACGAGGCGATCGATTCCGGTCTGACGGCCGAAGCTGCGATCGAGCGGGTGCAGCAGCACACCCGCATGCGCATGCGGCAGATCGACGATCCACTCCTTGCCGATCGCATGCACGATCTCGAGGATCTGTCCAACCGGCTCTTGCGCATCGTTTCGGGCCAGCTCGGAACGGCAGCGAGTCTCGGACTCAAGGGGGACGCCATTCTCGTCGCGCGCAATCTCGGCCCGGCCGAATTGCTCGAATACGATCGCCGCCGGCTGAAAGGCGTCATTCTCGAGGAAGGGTCGCTGACCGCCCACGTGGTGATCGTGGCGCGAGCCATGGGTATTCCGGTGGTCGGACGCCTGCGGGGCTTGCGCGGCAAAGTGCGCGAAGGCGATCTCTTGCTGCTTGACGGGACCCAGGGCGTGCTCGACGTGCGACCGACCCCGTCGATGGTCGAGACGTTCGAGACCCGTTTTGCCAAGAATCGCGAACGTCAGGCCCATTACGCGACCATGCGCGATACCCAGCCGGTCTCTCGCGACGGGAAGCGGGTGGCGGTGATGATCAACGCCGGGCTGCGCGACGATCTGCCGATGCTCAACCTGACCGGTGCGGACGGCATCGGCCTCTTCCGCACCGAGTTCCAGTTCCTTGTCTCCGCGACGCTGCCTGCGCGCGAGCGGCAGACGCGTCTCTATCGCGACGTGCTCGATATGGCCGGTGATCGTCCGGTGGTTTTCCGCACGGTCGATATCGGCGGGGACAAGACGCTGCCCTATCTGCGTCATGACGATGATCATCTCGAAGAGAACCCGGCGATGGGCTGGCGTGCCTTGCGCGTTGCGCTCGAACGCGACGGCCTGCTCAAGGTTCAGGCGCGCGCGCTGATCGAGGCGGCGGGCGGACGCACGCTCAACGTCATGTTCCCGATGGTGACCGAACCGTGGGAATTCGATGCGGCCAAGGCCGTGTTCGAAAGCCAGGTCGCGTTCCTCAAAAAGCAGAAGAAGCTGCTGCCCGAAGCGATTCGCTATGGCGCCATGGTCGAAGTGCCCGCGATTGCCGAATGGCTCGACGTGCTGGCACCGAAGCTGTCGTTCCTCTCGATCGGGACCAACGATCTTACCCAGTTCTTGTTTGCCGCCGATCGCGGCCATCCCAAGCTGGCGGAACGCTATGACTGGGTTTCTCCGGCGATCCTGCGGTTCCTGCACCGGGTGGTCACGGCTGTCGCGCCTTTTGGTACCGATATCACCGTCTGCGGTGAAATGGGTGGCCGGAGGCTTGAGGCGCTGGCGCTGCTCGGGCTCGGGATCACGCGCCTGTCGATCACGCCCGCGTCGGTCGGTCCGATCAAGGAGCTGGTCAGCAAGGTCGATCTGGGCGAGATTCGCGCGGCCATGGATGGCTGGGTCAAGAATCCGCCGCCGAACATGCGTGCGGCCTTGACCGAATGGGCGGCCTATCATTGCATCGAGTGCGACTGACGGCATTGGGAATAATGCCTTGCCGTCGCATTGGCCGACCGCAAGGGGCAGCATGCCGCAAGTGTCCGTCAAGAGAACGTGATTCCCGTTGACTTTCCCTTGATTGCAACCATGCCTTTCAGGGGGATAACCTATAGCTCAAAGGGTTGCTGAAGTATAATGGACGAAGCGCGCGACGCCGTGCCCCAGGACGGCGCCCATGATGATAAGGCTGCATCGGCAGTCATGGCCGAGGTCGCGCGTTCCGCGACGCCTCGGTCGACGCCTGCAGCATCCGGTTCCCCGATGACCGCGACCGGGCGCCTGCGTGCTGCGCGCGAGGCGCTCGGACTGACCACGGCGGAGATTTCGGAACGGACCCGCATCACGCTTCGCCATGTCGAGGCGATGGATCGCGGTGATCTGGCGGCTCTGCCCGGACGTCCCTATGTGCTCGGTTTCGTGCGCAGCTATGCGCGCGTGGTCGGTCTCGATGATACCGAACTGGGCGAACAGGTGCGCCGCGAAATGGACATCAGCGTCCCGCGTCCCGAGCCGCGTCCGCTCAACCAGTATGATGTCAACGATCCGGCCAAGACTCCCTCGCCGCTGATCAGCTGGCTTGCCGTCGGGCTGGTCGTGGTAATTCTGGTCGCCGGGACGGTCTTCTGGCGCAGCTATTATTCGCCCGCAGGCGCCCTGCCCGCGCTCGCGCCGTCCGAAGCCCCGGCTCCGGCTCCTTCAGCAGCACCGGTGCAGGCGGCTCCCGCGCAAACGGCTCCGGTACCGTCCGGGCCGGTGGTGTTCACCGCGACCGCCGATGGCGTATGGGTGAAGTTCACCGACGGCCAGGGTCATCAACTGCTGCAAAAGAATCTGGCGCGCGGGGAAAGCTATACGGTTCCCGCCGATGCCGTTTCGCCCCAGCTCTGGACCGGGCGCCCCGATGCCTTGACGATCACGATCGGGGGGACGCCGGTTCCTCCGCTGGCCGACAAGCAGACGGTGATGAAGGATGTGCCGGTCTCGGCGCAGGCCTTGCTGGCGCGGGCCAATTCGGCGCCCCCGGTTCAGCCGTCACCGGCCCAATCGCCTCTGGCCCAAACCGTTCCGGCTGGGGTTCAGGGTGGCGTTGCGCAGGCAGCGCCCCTTCCCGCAAGCACGGGCAATCTTTCGCATTCGCCGCGTCGCCATGTTCGCCCGCGGCATGTCGAAACCCCGGCCGTGACGAACGACGGCGCGGCTCCGGCTACCCCGGCAGCAGTCCCTGCCGTCGCCGCGGCGGGAACCCCGCAGTAACACCACGGGATCGCGATGGCCGCACGGCCCTCGACTTCACGTCGTCCGTGCGGGACTCTTGCGTGTTGTAATGGTCTGCGCAAAGGCGATAATCCCTCGCCCTCATGGCGGATGATCCGACGGGAGTGACTATGAGCAGCTCTTTCCTCCAGCATGCCCCCCGGCAAGACAGGCGCGAAAGCCGCGCGTCGCGCAAAGTGTGGCGCGGTCTGGTGGCCGGTGTCCTGACCGCAGCCCTTCCGGGCGCGATCCTGCCGACCGCAGTGGGCGTCGGTATCGCGGCGACCATGGATGTGCCTGCCGCACGGGCCGATACTCCTGCCCCGGAAGCGACCGAAGCGCGTCTGCGCCGGATCGAGAGCGAGCTGCGCGCGGTCCAGCGCAAGGTGTTCCCCGATGGCGCAGGTCGTACCTTCGCGCCGGAAATCACGCCGACCGATTCTTCGGCTGCGACTTCCTCGCAGGCGAGCACGTCGACCGCGATGAGCGATCTGGTGGCGCGGATGGATGCCGTCGAATCCCAGCTCAAGGCCCTGACCGGCGCGAGCGAGGAAAACCAGCACCACATCGCCAAGCTCGAAGACCGTATCGCCACGCTCGAAGCCGCCGCCGCGCCGCCAGCAGCGGCGCCCGCCGCCGTCGATGGTGACCTGCCGCCCGCCCCGGCTCCGGCCAAGCCCGCCAAAGGCAAGGCGGCCAAGCCTGCGGCCGAGAAGCCCGCGCCCGAAAAGCCGGTCGCCGACAAGCCTGTCGCAACCAAGGGCAAGACGACCGAAAAGGGCAGCGACAAGACGGCCGAAGCCTCGATGTCCCCCGATCGCGTTGCCGCACTCGCCGCGATCGAGCGTCCGTCGAGCGACGATGCAGGCGAAGACACCTATACGTATGGCTATCGCCTGTGGGAGGCCAAGTTCCTGCCCGAGGCGGAAACCGCGCTGCTCGATTTCGTGCAGAAATATCCCAAGCACAAGCGGATCAGCTATGCCCGCAACCTGCTCGGTCGCGCCTATCTTGACGACAACAAGCCGGGCGCGGCGGCGCAGTGGTTCGCGCAGAATTATCAGGCGGACAAGGCCGCCGATCGCGCGCCCGATAGCCTGCTCTATCTTGCGGTCGCGATGGCCAAGCTCAAGCAGCCCCAGCGCGCCTGCATCGCGCTCGGCGAATTCAAGGACACTTACCCCACCGAGTCGACCGGACGCCTGAAGGGGCAGTTCGACGCGGTGAGCAAGACGGTGGCCTGCCATTGACGGGCAGGATCTCTCCCCGTCGCTGATGTCTCCGCCGCAGCTCGCATGGGACGCTGCGGTGGCGGCCTTCGCCGCAGACTGGGGGCGGATCTTTCCTGAAGGAACTCCGGTCGGGCTTGCCGTTTCGGGCGGTCCCGACAGCCTTGCCCTGCTCTTGCTGGCGCATGCGGTCTTGCCCGCGCAGGGCTTTGCCGTGGCGACGGTCGATCATGGACTGCGCGCCGAAAGCGCGGGCGAAGCGGCCATGGTCGCGCACCTTTGTGCCGAACGCGGGATTGCCCATGACACGCTGAGGATTTCCCTGGCGCCGGGATCGGCGATTCAGGAACGCGCGCGCGCGGCCCGCTATCGCGCGCTGGAAGACTGGCGGGTCGGGCGGGGCCTGACGGCACTGGTCACGGCGCATCATGCCGATGATCAGGCCGAGACGCTGGTCATGCGGCTCAATCGCGGCGCAGGCTTGCGCGGTCTTGCCGCCATGCGCGCGCGGGTTCCGGTTCCGGGTGGTGAAGGGGTGCTCCTGCGTCCCCTGCTCGGCTGGGCGCGCGCCGATCTGGCGGCCTTGCTTGGCGATCGGGGTATTGCGGCGGTCGATGATCCTTCCAATCGCGACGTGCGTTTCGAACGCGTGCGGGTGCGCATGGGGCTGGGCGGGGCCGACTGGATCGATCCGGCGGGACTGGCGCAGGCGGCCGACCATCTCGCCGAGGCCGATGCCGCGCTCGAATGGGTCGCCGATCGTCTTGCCGCCGGGTTCGGGGGGGATGAGGGGGAAATCGCGCTCCCTGACGAGGTGTTGCCGCGCACATTGACCTTGCGCCTGCTCGAACGCGTGATCGCCCGGTTGGGCGGGAAAACGCCGCGCGGACGGGATCTGGCGCGCTGGCACGACCGGCTGGCCCAGGGGGAGGTCGCGACTCTGGCCGGGATACGCGGCGACGGGCGAACAAGGCCGTGGCGTTTCACCAGGGCGCCGCCGCATCGGGCGGGATGATACCCGCGTTCGATGCGCCCGATTCATCGGATTTCCCACATTACACAAGCGCGGAATTTCGCACTGTCGGTTATATTGCCATTCACCTCAGCCTTCCTACATTGACATGTGGTGAAAACGGGCGAGTCCGTCCCGTGCAAAGCGCCCGGAAGGCGCCGACAGAAAGCGAACGCGATGAACGAAGACCAGCCGCAGGGGAATCCCTGGATAAAGAACCTCCTGGTATATGGCGGGATTTTCCTGGCGCTTCTGCTGGTCGTGTCGATGTTCAGTGCGCGCAACGACGCCAGCGGGTCGATGATCCGTTATTCGGAGTTCCGCACCCATGTCGCGCAGGGCGATGTCCGCGACGTGCAGATCGGTCCCGACAAGATCAGCGGTACGTTCAAGAACGATCAGCAGTTCCAGACGGTGCCGATCCAGGGCGATACCGAACTGCCCAAGCTGCTTCAGGACAAGGGCGTCCAGTATAGCGGCAAGGCTCAGGACGAGCCCAATGTCCTGCTCTACATTCTCGCCAATTCGCTGCCGTTCCTGCTGATCCTGGGCATGGTCTTCTTCGCGCTGCGCCAGATGCAGAAGGGTGGCGGCACCGGGGCGATGGGCTTCGGCAAGTCCAAGGCCAAGCTGCTCACCGAACGCGCGGGTCGGGTGACGTTCGATGACGTCGCCGGCATTGACGAAGCGCGCGAGGAACTCGAAGAAATCGTCGAATTCCTGCGCGATCCTTCGCGCTTCTCCAAGCTCGGCGGCCAGATTCCCAAGGGTGCTCTCCTCGTCGGCAGCCCCGGCACCGGCAAGACCCTGCTCGCTCGCGCCATCGCGGGCGAGGCGGGCGTGCCGTTCTTCACCATTTCGGGTTCGGACTTCGTCGAAATGTTCGTGGGCGTCGGCGCCAGCCGCGTGCGCGACATGTTCGAGCAGGCGAAGAAGAACGCGCCCTGCATCGTCTTCATCGACGAAATCGACGCGGTCGGTCGTCATCGCGGACACGGCCTCGGCAATTCGAACGACGAACGCGAACAGACGCTCAATCAGCTTCTGGTCGAAATGGACGGGTTCGAAGCCAACGAAGGCATCATCATCATCGCGGCGACCAACCGTCCCGACGTGCTCGACCCGGCGCTGTTGCGTCCTGGCCGTTTCGACCGTCAGGTGGTCGTGCCGATCCCCGACATCGAAGGCCGCGAAAAGATCCTGGGCGTGCACATGAAGAAAGTGCCGCTGGCTCCCGACGTCGAACCGCGTGTCATCGCGCGCGGCACCCCGGGCTTCTCGGGGGCGGACCTTGCCAATCTCGTCAACGAAGCGGCGCTGCTGGCCGCACGGCGCAACAAGCGTCTCGTCGCCATGCAGGAATTCGAGGACGCCAAGGACAAGGTCATGATGGGCGCGGAACGCCGTTCCATGGTCATGACCGAGGAAGAGAAGAAGATGACCGCCTATCACGAGGCGGGCCATGCCATCGTTTCGGTCAACGAACCGGCGAGCGATCCCATTCACAAGGCGACGATCATCCCGCGCGGCCGTGCGCTGGGCATGGTCATGCGTCTGCCCGAACGCGACAGCTATTCCTATCATCGCGACAAGATGCTGGCGAACCTGTCGGTCAGCATGGGCGGCCGCGTCGCCGAGGAAATCATCTTCGGCTATGACAAGGTGTCCTCGGGCGCTTCGTCGGACATCCAGTATGCGACCGGCCTTGCCCGCAACATGGTCACCCGCTGGGGCATGTCGGACAAGCTCGGACCGCTGCTCTATGAAGACACCCAGGAAGGCTATCTTGGCATGGGTATGTCACAGCGCACGATGATGTCGGACGAAACCAACAAGTTGATCGACAGCGAAATCCGTCTTCTGGTCGACGGGGCTCATGCCCGTGCCGTCGCCATCCTCAAGGATCACGAGGACAAGCTGCATCTTCTGGCCAAGGCGCTGCTCGAATACGAGACCCTGACCGGGGAAGAGATCCGCAAGCTGATGGAAGACGGCAAGATCGATCGACCGGACAGCCCGTCGGGTTCGTCACGTCCGCCGATGCCGCAGACGATCACTGTCCCGCGCGCGGGTCGTCGCTTCCTCGGGGCCGGGGCCGATACCTCGGCGCCGCGTCCGCTCGGAGCCTGACAGGACCGCCATGTCGTTTGCCAGTGAAGCCATCGTTCTCCGCCAGCCCGGCGGACCGGAAGCTCTCGTTCTTGAAAGCGTGACCGTTCCCGCGCCGGGGCCGGGCCAGATCCTGGTTCGCCAGAGCGCGGCTTCGGTCAACTTTCACGACATCTACGTCCGCTCGGGCGCCTATCAGACGCTGCCTCTGCCGGGCATTCCGGGGCTGGAAGCAGTCGGTCGGGTCGAAGCGGTGGGCGAGGGTGTCGATGATTTCGCGCCGGGTGATCGCATCGCCTATATCGACACCCGCTACGGCGGGTATGCGCGCCTGCGCGTGCTCGATGCGACGCTGGCGGTTCCCCTGCCCGAAGGGATCGACGATGGCGTCGCCACGGCTTGGTATCTTAAAGGACTGACGGCGCAGGCGCTGGTCGACGATGTCGAACCGGTTCATGCGGGTAGCGTGGTTCTGGCCCAGGCCGCTGGCGGTGGTGTCGGGCAATTGGTGGCGCGGCTTTCCAAGCTGCGCGGTGCGACCGTGATCGGGACTGCCGGATCGCCGGAAAAGGCCGCGATCGCGCGGGCTGCGGGTTGCGATCACGTCATTGCCTATCGCGAAGAAGATGTGGCCGCGCGCGTCATGGACTTGACCGGCGGACGCGGCGTGGACGTCTCGTTCGACGCGGTCGGCAAGGACACGTTCGAAGGCTCGCTCGCCTCGCTCGCGATGAAAGGCCACCTCGTCCATTACGGGCAGGCGTCGGGGCCGATCCCGCCGTTCGATCTGTCGCGTCTGGGGCCCAAGTCGGCCAAAGTCTCGCGGCCGTTCCTGTGGCCCTATATCCGTCCGCGCGAAAAGCTGCTGAGCGCATCGGCCAGCCTGTTCGCGGCGATGGCGGCGGGTGATCTGCCGCTGACGCTGGGCGGGCGTTTCCCTCTGGCCGATGCTGCCGGAGCCCATGCCGCGCTCGAGGCGCGTGCAGCGGGGCCTTTCGTTCTCGACTGTTGAGCGCGCCAAGGCGCGCAACCTCTTTCTGCCGTTTTACCGTGCATTAACCCTGCGGGTGCAGGGATTGCACGGAGCCTGCATCACGCAGGTCGACGGCAGGAAAAGGACTTTGGCGCATGGGCTTTGCCGGCCCTGATCAGGCCGCGATGCAGGCGGGCAATCCGGGGCGGACGTTCGGTCGCGCCGCCCCCGTCCGATCCGACTCCGGTCAATCGGCTTCCCGGCGGGCGGCGTTCATTGCGCCCGAATCGAGTGCGCCTGATCCCGCTCCTGCCTTGATCGCTCTTCCCGCGCCGCGCCCCGGGCTTCGCGATCACGATCATCCGTTTGCCCGCCGCTGGGACGGCTGGTGCCGCCGCGTCGAGACCTGGCTTTCAGAACGTCCGCTTTGCGTCGACTTGCGGACCGATGTGGGGACGCGGGCATGGTTCGGCGGGCTCGCCCTGCTTGGCGCGCAAGTCGCGCTGGCCTTGGCCCTGCGTCCCGGTTTCACCCCGGTCGAGGTGGGATACAGCTTTCTCCCAGCAAGCCGTGCTCTTGGCGAATGGCATGCGCAGGCCATTCGGCCGCTGGCTCAGGGTGGCGTCACCGGGCGCCACTTTGCCTCGGGTGATCTCGTCGCCCGTCTCGATTCGGTTCCCGAACGCCCCACCATCGACCTGACGGCTGTTCTGGGCGAGAACGACGACCTTGGCCGCATGTTGCAGCGGGTCGGCCTTGCCGCGCCCGATGCGGCCATGGTGACGACGATGATCGGGCATGTCGCCCCGCCCGGAACGATCGCACCGGGAACGCGGTTTGCCATGACGCTGGGGCCGCGTGCCGCGACCGGCGAAGCGCGCCCGTTGCAATCGCTCTCATTCCGTCCGCGCTACGATCTTGACGTCACGGTCGAGCGGCGCGGCGATGGCCTCGCCCTGGCGCAGCATCCGATCCCTGTCGATGCGACGCCGCTTCACCTCGTCGGTTCGGTCGGGGCCAGCCTCTATCGCGCGGCGCGGGGGGCGGGTGCCTCGCCCGAAACGGTGCAGGCCTATCTTCAGGCGATCGACCAATATATGCCGTTCGAGGAAATCGCCCCGACCGACCGGTTCGAGCTGGTCGTCGCGCACAAACGCGCGCTTGACGGATCGACCAGCGGGGAAGGGCAGGACGGGGACTTGCTCTATGCCGGCGTCGTTCGCGACGGCAAACCGCTGCTTCAGGTCATGCGCTGGGGCAATGACGGCAATTTCTATACGCCCGACGCGCTGGCGGGACGGGCGGAGCAGGGCTCTGGCCTGCTGTCCGCGCCGGTTTCGGGCAATATCACGTCGTGGTTCGGTCTGCGCCGTCATCCCATTCTGGGCTATGTGCGCCTTCATGCCGGGATCGACTTTGCCGCGCCCATGGGCTCGCCGGTCTACGCGGTCAGCGACGGGGTGGTGACTTATGCCGGATGGCACGGGGGCCACGGCAATTACGTCCGGCTCGAACATGGCGGGGGCATCGATACCGGCTATGGTCACATGAGCCGGATTGCGGTCGCACCGGGAAGTCATGTCTCACGGGGGCAGGTGATCGGCTATGTCGGCTCGACCGGGCTTTCGACCGGGCCGCACCTTCATTACGAACTCTATCGCGGTGGGCAGCCGGTCAATCCGATGTCGGTCCGCTTCGTCCCCCATCATGCCGCGCCGAACGCGGGCGAGCTGGCGGCATTCCGTGCGCGCCTGCACCAGTTGCTGACTTTACCCAGCGGTTCGGGTGCCAGTGGCCCGGGCAGCGGTCGACTGGCTGTCGGGGGCGGGGTTCCCACCCGCAGTTGACCGCAATCAAGGCCCCGGCGCAAAATCCCGCGCAAGCGCATGTCGAAACGGACTCTTCCTGACGAAAATCCGTTTTCGATCCCACACGTGCCGGATAAGACAGCGCCCATGACCAGTGCCTTCCCCCACCTCCGCCTGCGCCGTACGCGCGCAACGGGTTGGAGCCGCGCGCTCCACCGTGAAGTCGAAATCACGCCTGCCGATCTGATCTGGCCGCTGTTCGTGACCGAGGGAACGGGAGTTGAATCTCCGGTCTCTTCCCTGCCGGGCGTATCGCGCTGGTCGGTCGACCGGATTGTTGAGCAGGCCAAGCTGGCGGTTGCTGCGGGCATTCCCGCCCTGGCCCTTTTTCCCAATACCCAAGCCGAACGTCTCAGCGAGGATGGGCGCGAGGCGCTCAATCCCGATAACCTGATGTGCCGGGCCATTCGCGCCGTGAAGGACGCCTGTGGCGATGACATCGGTCTTCTGACCGACGTTGCCCTGGACCCCTATACCAGCCACGGACAGGACGGGCTGGTCGACGAGGAAGGCTACGTCGTCAACGATCCCACGATCGAGGTGCTGGTGGGGCAAAGCCTCAACCAGGCGAATGCGGGGGCGGACATCATCGCGCCGTCGGACATGATGGACGGGCGCGTGGCCGCGATCCGTTCGGCGCTCGAAGATGCCGGGCACCAGAATGTGCAGATCATGTCCTATGCGGCCAAGTACGCCTCGGCCTTCTACGGCCCGTTCCGCGAAGCGGTCGGCAGCGGAGGCCTGCTCAAGGGCAACAAGAAGACCTATCAGATGGACCCCGGCAATGCCGAGGAAGCGCTGCGCGAAGTCGAACTCGACCTTGCCGAAGGCGCCGACAGCGTGATGGTCAAGCCCGGCCTGCCGTATCTCGACATTGCGCTGCGGGTGAAGCAGGCGTTCGGCGTGCCGGTCTTTGCCTATCAGGTGAGCGGCGAATACGCGATGATCGAGGCTGCTGTTGCGGCCGGGGCGGGGGACCGCGACCGCATGGTTCTCGAAACGCTGACCGCGTTCAAGCGGGCGGGCTGTTCGGGGGTTCTGACTTATCACGCCCTCCACGCCGCGCGTCTGCTTGGCGCCTGAGGCGAACGAAAAAGCGAGAGGCTCAAGCATCATGATCGACGTCACCATCGTGACACTCAACGGCAGGCATCCCCGCATTCACCCCAGCGCGTTCATCGCGCCGGGGTGCCGCATCATCGGCGATGTCGAGATCGGGGCGGATGCGTCGATCTGGTACAATTGCGTGCTGCGCGGCGATGTGAACCGCATCGTCATCGGCGCGCGCACCAATATCCAGGACGGCACCGTCATCCATTGCGACAGCCCCGACGGGCGCCATCCCGAGGGCTTCCCGACTCTCATCGGTGACGACGTTCTGGTCGGGCACATGGCGATGATCCACGGCTGCACTATCGAGGATCGCGGTTTCGTCGGTCTTTCGGCGACGGTGATGAACGGTTGCGTGATCGAAAGCGACGGCATGCTGGCCGCCGGGGCTTTGTTGACGCCGGGCAAGCGGATCGGGTCGCGGCAATTGTGGGGCGGACGTCCGGCCGCCTACATGCGCGACCTGACCGATGCGGCGCTGGCCGACATGCAGCGTGGCGTGGCACACTATGTCCGCAACGGTGCCGCGCACAAGGCCGCCGTCGAAGGCTTTGCCGAAGATGGCGCGGCCGAAGGTTGAACTGCCCGATGCCGGGGCGATCCGTGCGCTCGCCGATGCGGACGGACGCCTTGCGGTCCGGGTCACTCCGGGCGCGCGCGAAGAGACGGTCGCGATCGTCGACGGGCGCGTTCTGGTGAAAGTCCGCGCCAAGCCCGAGGACGGGAAAGCGACGACGGCGGTCCTGTCGCTGGTGGCGGCGGCGCTGGGCGTTGCCGCGTCACGCGTCGAATTGTTGCGCGGCGCAACCAGCCGCGAAAAACTGCTCAGGCTTCCGCCGGCAGCCTGAGTGCGAACAGGGCCATGATCGTGGCCCAGCCTCCGGCGATCCACAGGCATCCGAACGGCAGGCGGTCCTGCAGGAAGGCCCCGGCAATCGCGCCCGAGAGCAGTCCGGCCCATAGCCGCGCCCATCCGGTCCATCCCGGACTGTCGCGTCCGGCAAGGCGCAGCGCCATGCCTTGCCCCAGCTTGACCAGAGCGCCGGTCATATAGGTCAGGCCGATCGCCACTTCGCCGCCGCGCTGGAACGTGTTGTTGATTGCGCCCATGGCAAAGGCGAGCAGGCCGAGCATGACGATCTCGGTCCCGAAAGCCCGTGCCGACGCCCCGCACAGCAGCACCAGCGCGACCATGGCGGTGATGGCCGGCTTGCGCCAGCGTCCGGCGCCCAGCGCAACCAGCGCGCCGCCGGTGACCCCGCAGAGGAATGCCCCGATCAGGAGCGCAGGCGCCAGTGCCCGGCTGGGCGCAGTGCCCAGCGCCACGCCGAGCCGGGTGGTGTTCCCCGACATGAAGGAGACGAAATATCCGTTCGCCGACAGAAACCCGACCGCATCGACGAAACCCGCCAACGCGGCCAGTGTGACGGCAAAACGACGACGGGCGCGGTCATAACGGATCATGACCGCAGCCTATCGTCTGAAACGCGTTCTGCAAACGGGCGCCGGAATGCGCCCGCAAAGCGGATCAGGCGCGGCCCATGCCCACGGCCATGCGTTCGAGCACGTCGGCCATGGCATCGGCGATTTCGCGATCCTCGGGCGCGGCATCGGTGATCGCGCGGCGCATCGCTTCGGCCCATTGCTGCGCCGTCGCCTTGGTGATGGGGAAGGGGGAGTGCATCGACATCATGCACTTGCCCGGATTGGCTTCCCACCAGTCGCGCGGCCCCCCGCACCATCCGGCGAGGAACATCGGCAGCGAGGCCCGCATCGGCGCAAGGTCGGGCGCATGCATCTTGCGCAACTCGGCATAGGCCGGGTCCTCTTCCATCAGGTCATAGAAGCGCTCGGTAATCCGGCGCAGCGTGTCGAGCCCGCCAATGCGCTCGTAGGGGGAAAGCTCGGTTTCTGCGGCAGTGCTGGCCACGGTCGGAAACGCCTTTTCGTCGGGATCTGGATAAATGGCAGGCTAGCGTGGACCAGGGGGCCTTGCATTTGATCGGCGTCAATCGAGAGGCGGGCAGGGCAACGATTCCGGGAACTGGGCGGCAGTCAGTCACGAAAAAGGGGGCCATACCAGCGGTACAGCCCCCCAATTTCTTCAGCCTGGGGCTCGAGCCCTCATGCTTCTCCGGCGTTGGCTTCGGGCGTAGTGTCGTCGGCCTTGCCCTTGCGGGCCTTTTTCTTGACCAGCTTGGGCGCGGCCGGGGTCAGTTCGAAGGACAGGGCATCGTCCTTGAGGCTGACATGGACTTCGCCGCCGTTGGCCAGCGTGCCGAACAGCAGTTCCTCGGCCAGCGGCTTCTTGACCTTCTCCTGGATGACGCGCGCCATCGGGCGGGCGCCATAGAGACGATCGTAGCCCTTCTTCGCCAGCCATGCGCGGGCATCCGAGTCGAACTGGATGTGCACGTTCTGGTCGGCGAGCTGGAGTTCCAGCTGCAGAATGAACTTGTCGACGACGCGGCTGACCACTTCGGCGGGCAGGTAGGCGAAGGGCACGATAGCATCGAGGCGATTGCGGAATTCGGGCGTGAACAGCCGCTTGACCGCATCGTCCCCGGCATCTTCCTTCGACACGTCGCCAAAGCCGATCCCCTGCTTTGCCATGTCGGACGCACCGGCATTGGTGGTCATGATCAGCACGACATTGCGGAAATCGACCGTCTTGCCGTGATGGTCGGTCAGGCGACCGTTATCCATGACCTGAAGCAGGATGTTGTAGAGATCGGGGTGCGCCTTTTCGATTTCGTCGAGCAGCAGGACGCAGTGCGGCTGCTGGTCGATGGCATCGGTCAGGAGACCGCCCTGATCGAACCCGACATAGCCCGGAGGCGCACCGATCAGGCGGCTGACCGAGTGGCGTTCCATGTATTCGGACATGTCGAAGCGCTGCAGCGGAATGCCCATGATATTGGCAAGGCTGCGGGCGACTTCGGTTTTGCCGACGCCGGTCGGGCCCGAGAACAGGAACGAGCCGATCGGCTTGTCCGGATCGCGCAGACCCGCACGGCTGAGCTTCATGGCGCTGGCCAGAACCTCGATCGCCTTGTCCTGTCCGAACACCATGCGCTTGAGATCGCGCTCGAGATGTTCGAGCACCTTCTTGTCGTCCGAACTGACCGACTTGGGCGGGATGCGCGCCATCGTCGCGATCACGGCCTCGATCTCGCGTGCGGTGATCGTCTTCTTGCGCTTCGAAGGGGGCACCAGCATCTGCATCGCGCCCACTTCGTCGATCACGTCGATCGCCTTGTCGGGCAGCTTGCGGTCGTTGATGTACCGCGCCGACAGCTCGACCGCAGTCTTGATCGCCTCGGGCGTGTACTTGACCTTGTGGTGTTCCTCGAACGCGGTGCGCAGGCCTTTCAGAATCTTGATCGTGTCCTCGACGCTGGGTTCGTTGACGTCGATCTTCTGGAACCGGCGCAGCAGGGCGCGATCCTTTTCGAAGTGGTTGCGGAACTCCTTGTAAGTGGTCGAACCGATGCAACGGATCGTCCCACCCGACAGCGCGGGCTTGAGCAGGTTCGAAGCATCCATGGCGCCGCCGCTGGTCGCACCGGCTCCGATCACGGTGTGGATCTCGTCGATGAAGAGAATGGCGTGCGGCATCTTTTCGAGCTCGCTCACCACCTGCTTCAACCGTTCCTCGAAATCGCCGCGATAGCGCGTACCGGCGAGAAGGCTGCCCATGTCGAGAGAGTAGATCACGGCATTGGAGAGCACCTCGGGCACTTCGCCTTCGACGATCTTGCGCGCGAGGCCCTCGGCGATGGCGGTCTTGCCCACGCCTGGATCACCCACATAGAGCGGGTTGTTCTTGGACCGGCGGCACAGGATCTGGATCGTGCGATCGACTTCCGGACCACGCCCGATCAGCGGATCGACTTTGCCGACGAGCGCCTTTTCATTGAGGTTGACGCAGAACTGGTCGAGCGCGGAGTCCTTCTTCGCACCCTTGGTTTCCTGCTTTTCCTCGGGCTTGGGCGCTTCTTCCTCGGCCCCCTTGGGGGTGCGTCCGTCGACTTGGCGACCGCCCTTGCCGATGCCGTGGCTGATATAGCTGACGGCGTCGAGGCGGCTCATGTCCTGCTGCTGCAGGAAATAGACGGCATAGGAGTCGCGTTCGGAAAACAGCGCGACGAGCACGTTGGCGCCGGTCACGGTGTCCTTGCCCGACGACTGGACGTGCAGGATCGCGCGCTGGATCACCCGCTGGAACCCGGCGGTGGGCTGGGGATCGGCCTTTTCCTGCGTCTTGAGCGACTGGTATTCCTGATCGAGGTACTGACGCACCACGTCGCCAAGGTCGCCGAGGTCGACGCCGCAGGCCTGCATGACCTGGCTGGCATCGGGATCGTCGATCAACGCGAGCAGGAGGTGTTCGAGCGTCGCGTATTCGTGGCTGCGCTCCGAAGCGTTGGCGAGCGCGGCGTGAAGCGTCTTTTCAAGGCTCTGGGCAAAACTGGGCATAGGCGCGCTCTCTCACACTTGCTGCCTGGCACGGCCGAACGAGTCGGCTGCCGGGTGGTGTCCCTTTCGGGACGTATGCAGATGATGGTCTATGCGCGGCATGTTAACCACGCCTAAACCGCCCTCTGCGCGGGAAACCGGTATCGGATGCGCAACGGCACCGATGCCGGCTCGGGATGTCGTGCGAGACTTTCCGGTCAGTCCGGAAATCCGACGCCAACTCTTGCAGGACAAGCTCATACGAGCAGGGATATGGTGATGCCGCCCGCGTTCGTGAAGGGCGGCGGCAATCATGATTCCCGACCTCCGGGAGGGGGTGGGCCATCGATGTGCGCAGGGGCTGCATGCTCCGGGGCAGGAGCGGGCCTTCCGAACAGGGCCTCGGCGGCGGCGCGATGCGCCTTTGCCTTTTCGCGATGGGCGACGACCCGGGCGATTTCCGCTTCGAGCAGGACAATACGCGCGTCGAGTTCGTTCTGCGAATAGGAGTCGAGCGCCTCTGTTGCCAGTCGGCTGGCCAGATCCCCCTTGGGGCGCGGGCGCTCATCGATTTCCATTCCGGATACAATGGGGCGCCTTGGTTCTTGCTGTCAACCGGGTGCGTGAGTAGGGCATGCAAAGGATTACTGCCGGGAGGGTGGCAGCGTGCTGACGAAGCGTGACGAAATGCTTGAATGTCTGCCGGACGCCATGACGGCGATCGGCATTGCAACTCCGGGCGGACCCGAGGTCCTGCAGCCCGAGACGCTGCCGCTGCCCCAGCCGGGGCCGGGGCAGGTTCTGGTGCGTGTCCGGTTTGCCGGGGTCAACCGGCCCGACGTGGTGCAGCGGCAGGGGTTCTATCCCGCGCCTCCGGGGCATTCGCCGATTCCCGGACTCGAGATCGCGGGCGAAGTCGTCGCTTTGGGCGAAGGCGTGAGCGAGCCGGCGATCGGGACCGCGATCGCGGCGCTCGTTTCGGGTGGCGGCTATGCCCAGTATTGCATCGCCGAAGCGGATCAGTGCCTGCCGGTGCCCGAAGGTCTTCCGCTCGAGGAAGCTGCAGCCTTGCCCGAAACGGTCTTCACCGTGTGGCACAACGTGTTCCAGCGTGCCTTTGCCTGCGAAGGGGAAACCCTGCTCGTCCATGGCGGGACCAGCGGCATCGGGACCATGGCGATCAGCCTCGGGCGCCTCTTCGGCGTCAGGACGATCGTCACTTGCGGCAGCCCGGACAAGTGCGCCCGCGCACTCGAACTCGGCGCCGATCACGCGATCGACTACAAGGCGAGCGATTTCGTTGCCGAGGTCAAGACGATTACCGGCGGCAAGGGCGTCCAGGTCGTGCTCGACATGGTCGCGGGGACTTATGTCCAGCGCAACATCAAGTGCCTTGCCGACGACGGGCGTCATGTGACGATCGCGGTGCAGGGCGGGGTGCGCGCCGAAATCAACATGGCCGAAGTCATGCGCCGCCGCATCATGCTGACCGGATCGACAATGCGTTCGCGCGACAACACGTTCAAGGCATTGCTGGCGCAGGAGATTCGCGAAATGGTCTGGCCGCTGGTCGCTTCGGGCGAATTGCGGCCGGTGATGGACCGCACTTTTCCGCTGATCGAGGCCTCTGCGGCGCACGAGCGCATGGAAGCGGGCGGCCATGTCGGCAAGATCGTGCTGGCGGTTTCCTGAAAGAGCGATCGTGCCGCACGAGGACGAGCGTTTTGGCTTGCCGTTTGGTAGTCGCTGCCCTACATCCCTAATGTCGCGGCCGCCCTGTATTGGGCGGCCCTTATTGTTTTGCGCTTTACCTGAGAGGTCTTCGTGAGCCAGCAGCCCACGTATCCGTTGATGCCCCACGCGACCGCGTCGTGGCTGGTCGACAACACCGCGCTGACTTTCGAACAGATCGCGGAATTCTGCGGTCTGCACATCCTCGAAGTTCAGGCGATGGCTGACGATCTTGCCGGGGCGAAGTACACTGGTCGCGATCCCGTCCATTCGGGCGAACTGACCCAGGCCGAGATCGAGCGTGGCCAGGCCAATCCCGACTATCGCCTGAAGATGCAGCGCGCGCCGCTGGCGGTCAGCCGGACCAAGGGGCCCCGTTATACCCCGGTGTCGAAGCGTCAGGACAAGCCGGACGGCATCGCCTGGATCCTGCGTCACCACCCCGAGATCTCGGACGCGCAGATCAGCAAGCTGATCGGCACGACTCGCAACACCATCGCCGCGATTCGCGATCGCAGCCACTGGAACATCGGCAACATCAATCCCAAGGACCCTGTCACGCTGGGCCTTTGCTCGCAGCGCGAACTGGACATGCTGGTGGCCAAGGCGGCCAAGCATCCGGGTGGCGGCGAGGAACCGGGCGACAACCGCCTGGGTTCGGATCGCGAAGCTCTGATCGAGGAACTGCGTGCCCAGCGCGAAGCGCAGGCCCGCGCTGCTTCGGAAGCCGCTCAGGAAGCCGAAGCGGCTGCCTGGCTCGCGGCCCGTCGCGCCGAAGGTCGTTCGGACAGCTGAACGCCTTTACCGCCGAACGGTACATGAAAAAGGGGCGCCCCGCCAAGGGAGCGCCCCTTTTTCATACCTAATGAACTTGCCCCGTCACCCCGGAGCCCCGCCGCGCAACCCCGTCGAAATCGTTCGGGCCGAAATCGAATCAGCCCTGCGGGATCAACGTCGGGCTGCCGGTTCCGTCGCGGCGGGCGAAATGCCCCTCGACATGGGCGCCCTGTTCGATGGTGAGAGCATCGTAACGCACGTCCCCGCGCAGGGTCGCGGTCTTGAGCACCACCACTTGCGCGGCGTCGACCGGTCCTTCGATGGTTCCGGCCAGCCTGACGCTCTCGGCGCGAATTGCCCCTGTGATCGTGCTGCTTTCGCCCTGAACCAGCGCGGTGCAGGTGACGTCACCGGTGACCGCGCCGTCGATGTGGAGATCCGCCTTGGCGACAAGATCGCCGGTCAGTGCGACGTCGGCGCCGATGACCGAAAAGGTCGCGGGGCTCGCGCGATTAGCCATGGAGGCGATTCGCGCTGCCGGACGGGACGATGCCGTTTCCGGCGCGGGCTTCCTGGAAAACATGGGGCATCGCCTCGAGAAAGGGGCGCGGGTTGACCGGACGGTCGTTGATGCGCACTTCGAAATGCAGGTGGGGGCCGGTCGAGCGACCGGTGCTGCCGATGGCGCCGATCTGGGTGCCCGCCACGACTTGCTGGCCCATGTGGGCAAGGATGCGCGACATGTGGGCATAGCGGGTGACGAGACCCGCGCCGTGGGTGATTTCCACGCAATTGCCATAGCCCTGCCGCACGCCGGTAAAGCTGACCGTGCCGACGGCGGCGGCAAAGATCGGAGCGCCGATCGGTCCCTTGAAATCAAGGCCGGGGTGGAATGCGGCGCCACCGTCGATCGGGTCGGAACGAACGCCGAAGCCCGACGAGATGTAATCGAGGCTGGCGGGCAGGGTGTTGGGAATGTGATCGACCCCGGCATGCATGGCGTTCATCCGGGCAAGGCTTGCGACAAGGCGCAGAAAGCGCGGGTCAAGGCCATCGGTGCCGCTGCGCATGTCGGCGAGGCGGATGAGCGGGCCGCCCTGTGCGCGGGCATCCGCGCGGACCACGGTGGTCGGGTTCAACCCGACCTTGCGGATCGCATCGGCTGCGGCTGTCGCACGGTCGTCGGCATAGCGGGTCAGCCGTTCGGCCAGCGCGATCTGGCGCGCTTCGACGTGGGCAAGTCCCGAGGCTTCGGGCATGACCTGCGAAATCTTGCGCATGGTCCGGTTGGTTTCTGAGGTGCTGTCGCTGACGGTGCCCTGGGGCAGGGAGTCTGGAAGCGGCCCGATCGAACCCTGCACGGCCTTTTCGAGGAGGTCCTGTCGCCGCTCAAGATCGGCGGCGACCGTGCCGAGATTGGCGCGATAGCGGGCGAGACGATTTTCGGCCGTCGCGACGGCGGCTTCGCGTTCGAGCAGCGAATGCTGGTCCGACCCGGCAGTGATCTGCCCGAGCAGGGCCCAGACCAGAATGCCGACCCAGCCGATGACGATCGCGGCAAGGCCACCGGCAGCAGCGGCCTGAACCCGGGTGGAAATGCGGATGAAGCGGACGTGGCCTTCCGAGCGCATGAAGAATTCGCGTTCCGGAAACAGGTGGATCAGCGCCGCCGACCAGGCGGCAGCCGAAGTCGGCACGCGCGGCATACGCGCAGCAGCACCCAGCCGCGCGAAAACGCGCTTCAACGTGTCACGACAAAATTGCAATCCGTGCGACCCTTTGATGTCTTCTCGCGTCGGCCAGTCGATCCCCCCGGATCCTGGCGCAGACGGTTCCCCTGTCGGGAGCCGCGCGCTTAGTCCGGCGGACAGGGGTGGGCATACCGGAATCGCGATTCCTGCGCCGAGGTGTGTCATATCGGCGATAAGGTGTTTATTATGACTTGGCCGTAATGCCGATTTGTGGCGGATTTGCGCGGTTTTTGCGAATCGAGGGGGCGTTTCCGGGGGGGCGAAGCGGGGCTGACACTCCCGCGCCGACGTGGTACGGCCATAGTCATGGCAACGACACTGGAACAGCAGGCCGAACAGGCCGCCGAAAGCATGACCGACCTCGTCGAACGCCTTGCCCGTGCCGCGCGCACGGCGCAGGCGGTGCTGGCGCGCATGCCGTCGCCCGAGCGTGCCCGCGCGCTGGAACTGGCCGCGCAAGCCTTGCGCCGCGCCGCGCCGGACGTTCTTGCCGCCAATGCCCGCGACATTGCCGCCGGTGAAGCGAACGGCCTGTCTCCGGCCATGCTCGACCGTCTGCGGCTCGATGAAAAGCGTCTTGAAGGGATTGCCCAGGCCGTCGCCGATGTCGCGGCCCTGCCGGATCCTACCGGGGATGTAATCGATCGCACCGTTCGTCCCAACGGCATGGTGCTCGAACGAGTGCGTATTCCCATCGGCGTGATCGGCATCATCTATGAAAGCCGTCCCAATGTGACGGCCGATGCCGCTGCGCTTTGCGTGCGGGCGGGCAATGCCGTCTTGCTGCGTGGCGGGAGCGAAGCGGTCCATTCCAACCGCGCCATTCATGCAGCGCTCGTCGCTGGCCTTGTCGAGGGCGGCGTTCCTGCGGCAGCGGTGCAATTGCTGCCGACGCAGGACCGGGCAGCGGTCGGGGCGATGCTGGCGGCGGCGGGGCTCATCGACATGATCGTGCCGCGCGGGGGCAAGAGCCTAGTCGCGCGGGTTCAGGCCGATGCGCGCGTGCCCGTGCTGGCGCATCTCGACGGTAACAATCATACCTATATCGACCGCAGTGCTGACGCGGACATGGCCAAGGCGATTGCGCTCAATGCCAAGCTGCGCCGGACCGGCATCTGCGGGGCGATGGAAACCCTGTTGATCGACGCGTGCTATCCCGATCCCCACGGGCTGCTCGAACCCTTGCTGGCGGCGGGATGCGAATTGCGCGGCGACGCACGGGCGCAGGCGATCGATCCCCGGATCTTGCCTGCGACCGACGAGGATTGGGATACCGAATATCTCGAAGCGATCCTGACCGTGGGCATCGTCGACGGGATCGACGACGCGCTGGCGCATATCGCCCGCCATTCGTCCAAGCACACCGACGCGATCGTGGCCGAGGATGCAGCGGTAGCCGAACGCTTCCTGTCCGAAGTCGACAGCGCCATCGTCATGCTCAACGCCTCGAGCCAGTTCGCCGACGGAGGCGAATTCGGGCTGGGCGCGGAAATCGGCATTGCCACCGGGCGTCTTCATGCACGCGGCCCGGTCGCGCTCGAAGGCTTGACCACCTACAAGTGGCTGGTACGCGGTTCGGGCCAGATCCGTCCCTGATCGCGATCAGGGACGGACACCGGACGCATTCGCGAGGGCGAACCTCTGGCACGGCACGGCAGGACGATCGGGCTGCTCGGCGGCAGCTTCAACCCGGCGCATGGTGCGCATCGCCGGATCAGCCGTTTCGCGCTCGACGCGTTGGGGCTGGACGAAGTGTGGTGGCTGGTTTCGCCGGGCAATGTGCTCAAGCCGGTACAGGGCATGGCGCCCTTGCCGGTGCGTTTTGCCGTCGCGCGCCGCGTGGCGCAGCGGGCGCCGATCCGGGTCAGTGCGATCGAGGCGGATCTGGGCACGCGCTATACCGTCGATACGCTTGCCCGGTTGCGTCGCCTTTATCCTTCGTTCCGGTTCGTCTGGCTGATGGGGGCGGACAATCTCGCCCAGTTCCACCGCTGGCGCGACTGGCGGAGAATCGCGCGGCTGATGCCGATTGCGGTCCTTGCCCGCCCGGGTTATGATGCAAAGGCCGTGGCGAGCCCCGCCATGGCCTGGCTCGGCCGCTGGCGCCGGCGGCACGGGCAGCACGCACCCGGCGCAAGGTGGAGCGCCCCGGCGCTGTTCCAGTTGCGTTTCGATCCCGATCCTCTATCGGCCACGGCCATCCGCGCCGCCGATCCGGACTGGTATCGTCGCATTCCCGCCCAGGCTCAACGCGACATGCTGACGCACCATCGGGTGCGGACGGCGGTGTCCGCGTTCGGGCCTGATCCCCGTCGAGAGGATCGTTCCCTGACCGGACGTCCTGTCGCGTCCCTACGGCCCTTTGCCAACCTGTCGCCAACAACGGAGACAAACGTCACTCCATGACCTCTGCCCATTCGCTGCCGGCCGAAGCCGGTGTCACCCCCCAGACGCCCTCGCAGGCTCCCGCCTCGCTGCATGAACTCGTCCTGCAATCGCTCGACGACGATCAGGCGCAGGACGTCGTCTCGATCCCGCTCGAAGGCAAGAGCACGATTGCCGATTACATGGTGATCGCTTCGGGCCGTTCGACCCGCCAGGTCGCCGCCATGGCGCAGAAGCTGGCCGAACGCATCAAGCAGGCCGGTTACGGCTCGTCGCGGATCGAAGGTCTGCCCGCTGCCGACTGGGTGCTGATCGATGCCGGGGACATTGTCGTCCATCTCTTCCGTCCGGAAGTGCGCACGTTCTACAACCTTGAACGGATGTGGGCTTTCGGCGATCAGGGCGCGGCCTGATTTCCTGTGTCCCGCGTCAAATGCGGGATTTAAGGAACGATCCGTTTTCGGCTAGGACCCGGGCATGCAACTTCATGTCATCGCCCGGGGCAAGATAGGTCGTACCCCCGAGGCGGAACTCGTCGATCGTTATGCCCGCCGGATCACCTGGGGCATGAAGATCACCGAATTGCCCGATCGCGGGGGCAATGTGCCGCCGCCCCCGCCCGGGGCAGTGCGGACAGTTGCGCTCGACGAACGCGGGCGTCAGCTGGGATCGGTCGAATTCGCCCGTATCCTCGAACGCTGGCGCGACGAAGGCGTTCGCGAGACACGTTTCCTGATCGGTGCGGCTGACGGCCACGATCAGGGCCTGCGCGATGGCGCTGATCTCCTGATCGCGTTCGGGGCGATGACCTGGCCCCATATGTTGGCCCGCGCCATGCTGGTCGAACAACTCTGGCGTGCCACCAGCATCGTTGCCGGGCACCCCTATCATCGCGAAGGATAGGTCCGGTGCCAGCCCTGTCGCTTCGCAGCAAGGCTGCGCTGATGGCTCTGGCCGCCTTGCCGCCTGCGCTGGGGGCGCTTGCGCTTGCCGCGCTCGCCGACGACGCGCCTTATGCCAGCAGCGGCGAGGCAGGTCAGGCGCTGGGTTCGGCCGAGCGTTCGCTTGCCGATGCGCGGGCTCGGGCCGAGCGGCTCGATCGCGATGCTGCGTCCGCGTCGCAGGCGCTTGATCGCACGGCGCGCGAGGCGGCGGCCGTTGCCGCGCGCATTCAACAGGCCGAAGCCGAAATCGGTCTGGCCCATGCCCGCATTGCCGTGATCGACCGGCAGCGCACGATCCTGCGGCAGCGGATCGCGCGGCGCGAACAGCCGCTCGTCCGCCTGACGGCTGCCTTGCAGATGATGGCACGTCGCCCGCTGGTCTTCAGTCTCCTGCGCGCAGACAGCCTGCGTGAAACCGTCTGGTTGCGTGCGACGCTCGAAACCATGTTGCCCGAAGTCGCCCGCCGCACTGCCGCCTTGCGCGCCGAACTGATTCGCGGGCGGCAGTTGCAGCAAGAGGCACGGACGCTCGCCGCAGGGCTCGGGCAGAGCCGCCAGACGCTGGCCGCGCGGCAAAGGGATCTGGTCATGATCGAGAGCCGCCAGCGCGTTGCGTCGCGCGCGGCGTCGGGCAATGCCAGCCGCGAAGCCGACCGCGTGCTCGCTTTGTCGGAAGAGGCACGCGATCTGGGCGCGCTCGTCACGCGCCTGCATCAGGACGATGAGCTGGCCATGCGCCTTGCCGCCTTGCCCGGACCGGTGGCGCGTCCGGCTGGCGGGGCCGGGGTAACGGGCAACTTTGTCCTGCTCGATCGTCCGGCACCTGCCGTGGTCGCGCATTTTTCCGGAATCCTGCCGGTCACCGGACGGCTGGTCAGCGGATATGGCGAAATGACCCCGACCGGCCCGCGCCAGGCGATCGTCTTCGCTCCGGCAGGCGGGGCACAGGCGGTGGCGCCCGCCGATGGCCGGATTGCCTTTGCCGGGCCCTATCGCGGGTACGGGCGGATCGTCATCATCGAACATGACGGCGGCTGGTCGTCGCTGGTGACCGGGCTCGGGCGGCTCGACGCGGCGGTGGGCGACCGGGTGGTGCAGGGCGCGCCGATCGGGGCGGCCGAACCGGGACGCCCGCAAGTCACGATCGAACTGCGCAAGGACGGGGTGCCGGTAAACCCGATGGAATTCCTGCATCCGTGAGTTTCGCGTATCTGCCGCATCTGGCAATCGGCGCGCAGGGGCATTAGAAGCCACGGTTCAAGCGTTTGTATTCCGCGAAAGGCCCTCATGGCGAAACGCCCGTCCACCTTGCTGCGTGTCACTGCCCTCGCGACAGCGGTTGCCCTTGTTCCGGTGGCGACGGCGGGGCTTGCCGCAGTCGATGCGCGGACTGGTCCGCAGTTTTCGCGGCTGATCGAAGTCTATGACAAGATCAAGGAAGCCTACGTCGATCCGGTCGACGACGACAAGCTGGTCAAGGGCGCGATCAACGGGATGCTGGCGTCGCTCGACCCGCACAGCAGCTATCTCGACGCGCGCGACATGGTCAATCTCAAGACCCAGACCGAAGGCTCGTACGGTGGTCTCGGGCTCAGCGTCACGATGGACGACGGCGCGGTCAAGGTCATTGCCCCGACCAAGGGCAGCCCGGCCGATCTCGCCGGGGTCAAGGCGGGCGACTATATCACCCATCTCAACGGCAAGCTGATCTATGGCGGTACGCTCGACGATGCGGTGGACCAGATGCGCGGGCCTCCGGGCACGAAAATCAGCCTGACGCTCTATCGCCCCGGCCGCGACGATCCCGTCGACGTGACCATCACGCGCCAGGTGATCGAATTGAAATCGGTCGAATCCAAAGTGATCGACAAGGTCGGCGTGATCTCGGTCTCGAGCTTCAGCGCCAATGTCGCGGTCAATGTCAACGACGCCTGGACCAAGATCCGGGCCGAGACGGGCGGGCACCCCAATGGCCTCATCCTCGACTTGCGCGGCAATCCGGGCGGTCTGCTGGACGAGGCGGTGGCGCTGTCCGACCTGTTCCTCGAAAAGGGCACGATCGTGTCGCAGCGCGGTCGTTATGCCCGCGATACCGAAGTCTATACCGCGACCCCGGGCGACATCGCGCGCGGGCTGCCGATCATCGTGCTGGTCGACGAAGGATCCGCGTCAGCGTCGGAAATCGTCGCCGGTGCGCTCCATGACCAGCACCGCGCGCTGATCATGGGCCAGCGTACCTTCGGCAAGGGCAGCGTGCAGACGGTCATCCCGCTCAGCCGCGATTCCGAGCTCAAGCTGACCACGGCGCGTTATTACACGCCGTCGGGCCGGTCGGTGCAGGAAGGCGGGATTTCGCCCGACATCGTCGTGCCGCAGATTTCCGATCCGGACCTGCGCAAGCGGGCCGAGCGGGCCTATCGCGAAAGCGACTTGCGCGGCCATCTCGTCAACGAGATCAAGGATGACAAGGAACTGGAAAAGGACACGGCACAGGATCCCCGGTTCAAGATGTCGGCCGACGAGTTGAAGGCCAAGGGCATCACCGACTTCCAGCAGTGGTACGCCTTGCAGACGATCGGACACACCACGAGTGCCTCGATCGCATCCCGTCGTCATTGATGCTGCCCATCGGAACGCGAACCAGATGACCCGACCCGCTTCCCTTTCCTCGACGCTGGGCCTTGCCCGGCTGCTTGGCCTGCTCATTCCGGCAGGGGCCATGGCGACGGCACTTGTCGCCCAGTACGGTTTCGATCTGGCGCCTTGTGAAATGTGCTGGTGGCAGCGCTATGCCCATATCGCTGCGCTGGTTCCCGCGCTTGCCGCTTTTGCAGTGCGCGATCCTCGCGCGGTTCGCTCGCTGGTCCTGCTGGCGGCGGCCTGCGTCGCGATCAGCGGGCTGATCGGGGGCTATCACGCGGGGGTCGAATACCATTGGTGGCAGGGCATCACGACCTGTTCGTCGATCAAGCTGTCGGGTGATCCGCTCGACGCCATTCTCAATGCGCCGGTGATCCGTTGTGACGTGCCTGCATGGACGCTGTTCGGGATCAGCATGGCGGGATACAACTTCCTGGGATCGTTGACGGCGGCTCTGGTGATCGCCGTTCTGGCAGCAAAAGGTGGAAAGGCCGGGAAATGACCACTGACTCCAAGCAATTCGAACGGATGATCCGCGTCGATCAGGCGGGAGAATACGGGGCCACCCGGATCTATGCCGGGCAACTGGCGGTCATGGGCGACCGGGCTCCGCATTCGTCGGAAGTCCTGCACATGGCGCAGCAGGAAGAAGATCACCGGACCCGTTTCGATGCGCTGATGGCCCGTCGCGGCGTGCGTCCGACGGCCTTGCAGCCCTTGTGGTCGGTCGCAGGCTTCGCACTGGGCGCGGCGACGGCACTGATCGGACCCGAAGCGGCCATGGCCTGCACCGCCGCGATCGAGACCGAGATCGACCGGCACTATACCGAACAGCTCGAGGAACTGGGCGAGCGCGATCCCGAACTGGGCGAAATGATCCGCGAATTCCGCGATGACGAACGCGATCATCGCGACGCGGCGATGGCGGCGGGCGCGGAAAAGGCCCCGGCCTATCCGGTGCTGTTCCACGCCGTCCGCCTTGGTTGCCGCGCCGCGATTGCCCTTTCGACGCGGATCTGAACGCCCGGCCTTTCGATTATCGAATCGGTCAAATAATTGACTCCGGCCAAGGATCGGGGTTCCACTACCGTTCAGGGGATGAAGGCCCTATAGGGGCAGCGATCCCAGCTGGAGAATGCCGTGATGAAGCGCCTGATGATCCCTGCTGTCGTCCTGACTGCCATGTTCGGGGCTGCCATGGGCAATCCGGCATTTGCCGCCGAACCCCAGCACACCACGACGGTGCAGGGTGAGGAAAAGGTCAACCAGCTGATCGTGTTCGGGAACGACCCGTGCCCGGCCTCGACCGATGCCCAGATCACCGTTTGCGCGCGCAAGGATGAAGGCGAACGCTATCGCATCCCCGTGCCGCTGCGCGACAACCCCAATTCGCCCCGCAACGAAGCTTGGACCGAAAAGGTCAAGGCTTATGAAACCGTGGGTGCGTTCGGCACCAATTCGTGCTCGCCTGCGGGGGGAACCGGGGCGACCGGCTGTCTTTCGCGCCTGATCCATGACGCCTATGCCGAGCGCAAGCAGTCGAGCGACGTGCAGTTTGGCAAGCTCATTCAGGCAGAGCGGGAAAAGCGTCTGCAAAGTGTCGATGCGGACGCGGCGGCCGAGCAGGCTCGCGTGGAAACGCTCGAAAAGGAATATGACGCCAAGCTGGCGAAGGAACGCGCCGAAGGTGAGGCTCCTGCTCCCGAGCCGACCGCAACGCCCCAGACGGGACACCAGTAAGAAGGCGGGTCACCAGTAAGAGGCTTGAGCCCGCCATCTGTGCTGGCGGGAAAGTAACCGGCCCCGCCCGTCACCGGACGGGCAGGGGCAAGGTCATACAGGAAATCAGCCGAGCGAGATGTCCGGCGCATCTTCCTGCTTCATGCCGACAAGGTGATAGCCTGCGTCGACGTGGTGCACTTCGCCGGTCACGCCCGCCGAAAGATCCGACAGCATGTAGAGTCCGGCCCCGCCGACGTCGTCGATGGTGACATTGCGGCGCAGCGGCGAATTCAACTCGTTCCACTTGAGGATGTAGCGGAAGTCGCCGATCCCGCTGGCGGCCAGTGTCTTGATCGGACCGGCCGAAATCGCGTTGACGCGGATGCCTGCCGGACCGCAGTCGTTGGCCAGATAGCGCACGCTGGTTTCGAGCGCAGCCTTGGCGACGCCCATGACGTTGTAATGGGGCACGACCTTTTCGGCGCCGTAATAGCTCAGCGTCAGGATCGACCCGCCCTGCGGCATCATCGGCAGCGCGCGCTTCGTCACGGCGACGAGGCTGAAGACCGAGATGTTCATGGTCAGCAGGAAGTTGTCGAGCGTGGTATCGTAATAGCGCCCGCGCAGCTGGTTCTTGTCCGAAAAACCGATGGCATGGACAATGAAATCGATCGTCGGCCAGCGGTCGGCGAGCTTTGCGAAAGCGGCATCGAGTGCGTCCATGTCAGAGACGTCGCAATCGATCAGGAAATCGCTGCCCAGGCTCGCGGCCAGCGGGCGGACCCGCTTTTCCAGTGCTTCGCCCTGATAGGAAAAGGCCAGCTCCGCACCCTGTTCGTGCAGCTGCTTGGCGATTCCCCACGCTAGCGACTTGTCATTGGCGAGGCCCATGATCAGGCCGCGCTTTCCCTTCATCAATCCGGTCATGCGCCCTCATGTTCGACAGTAGCATTCGTTTCCCGTTCGCGAAGCTGCGCTTTCAAGGCGGCTTCGCGATCGTCGGCCTGTCCCAGCATGTCGCGTTCTTCCGGTGTTTCGGCGAGCGCGGCGTTGAGTTCGGCACCTACGACCATCCCTAAGCCCACCAGCCAGAAAAAGAAAAGCGCGATCATCACGCCGGCCAGGCTGCCGTAGGTCAGATCGTAGGTGAAAAGATAGCGCAGCAGCTTGGGCAAGGCGATCGTGATGGCCTGCCACCAGCATGTAACGAAGAGGACGCCCGGCCATTTGGGGTATCGGCGGCCGCGATAGGGTTCGGGCGTCAGTGTGACAAATATGATCCACAGCGCCGCAAAAAGCAGGGGCGTGGGCAGGAACCGGGACAGCGCGAGGCCCGCGATCCATCCGTCGAGCTCCGGCGCAAGGGCAAAGAGGGCTTCCTGCGCCCCGGCGATGGCGACTTGCGCGGTGATCGCCAGCAGGATCAGCACGACCGAGGCGAGAATGAGGCCGGTCGATCCCAGCCGTCGTTCCCAGAATGCCCGCGTCATTCGCGTGCCGTAGGCGCGGCGCAGAACGTCGCGGATCGTTTCGACCAGGCTGCCCACGGTCCACAGCCCGACCGCGCCCCCGATCCACAGCAGCGATCCGGTCCGCGCCTCGAGCACGCCGCGCGCGACCGGGCCGAGAACGCCTGCGACGACCGGCGGCAAGGCGGCAAGAACAGTGCTGAGCGCGGCTTCGCGTTCGCTGGCTTTCCCCAGAAGCGAGAACAGCGCCGCGCCGGTGATGCAGAAGGGGAACAGCGAAATCAGCACCATGTAGGCGAAATTGCCCGCATGGATGGTGCCGTCGTTGATGACCCCGGCCCAGACCCGGCGAATCACTTTGATCGTGCGGGGTGTGGCGGCAAGCCGCTGGACTTGCGCGTCGAAAAAGCCCGAACTGAGATGCAGGGCGCGCTTGCGCCGCGCCTCGGGCGAAAGGCTGGGCACGATTGCTTCGGGAACGAGCGGCGCAGGCGCAAGGCCGTCAGGCGGAATGTCTCCGCAGGGATCTGTATCGGGCGCACCTGATGGCCCGGTGGCGGGGTCGTCACCGGGCCTCATGGTTTATACGCCGAGCCGGCTGCGCGGGTTGCGCGTGTCTTTCCAGCCTTCGAGACGCTGGCGCAGGTCCGCATCGTCGGAAGGCAGGTCGATCACCAGCGTCACCAGCTGGTCGCCGCGCTCGCCGTTCTTGCGCAGGAAGCCCTTGCCCTTGAGGCGCAGCGTGCGACCGCCGGTGGTGCCGGGGGCAACCGTCAGCATGACCGCGCCGTCGACGGTCGGCACTTTGACCTTGGCGCCGTTGATCGCCTCGTCGAGCGTGATCGGCACGTCGACGCGGATATTGTCGCCGTCGCGTTCGAAAAAGGCATGGGGCGCAATCTCGATGGTGACGATGGCGTCGCCGAAACCGCCCGGTCCCGCATCGCCCTTGCCGCCAAGACGCACTTGCTGTCCGTTTTCGACACCGGCGGGCAGTTTGAGGTCGATGGTCTTGCCGTCGCGCAGAGTGATGCGCTGGGGCGCACGGGTCGCTGCGTCGACGAAAGGCACCGCAAGGCGATAGGTGACATTGGCGCCTTTGGGCGGGGGCGGACGACGTCCCCCGAAACCGCCAAAGCCGCCGCCGCCCTGACCTCCGCCGCCCATGCCGCCGCGTCCGCCGAACAGGCCTTCGAAAATGTCGCCGATATCGTGGCCTTCGCCGCCGAATCCTTCGAAACCGTCGTGACGGAAACCGCCCTGGCCGCCGCCGGGGCCGCCCCGGCCAAAGCCGAACGGCGCAGTGGGGTTGCCTTCGGCGTCGATTTCGCCGCGGTCGAACTGCGCCCGCTTGTCCTTGTCGGACAGGAGATCATAGGCCTGCGTCACTTCGGCGAAGCGGTCGGCGGCCTTGGGATTGTCCTTGTTGCGGTCGGGATGAAGCTCCTTGGCAAGTTTGCGATATGCGGACTTGATGTCCTTTTCGGTCGCGTTGCGATCGACGCCAAGAGTGGAATAAGGGTCTGCCATGATCCTGATAGCTAGGGATGCTGCCCTGTTCCTGCAAGATTTTCACCGCACCGGAGCGGTGCTATTTGTCATTTCGACGTGCCCCGACAGGCGACTGGCGAGCGAGGCGCTGATTATCTAGAGCATCTTGCCTAGACATGGTTCATGACACTGTCGTTGACGGCGATCATGGCGGCAGTGTCCAGTCCGGTCGATGTCCTCGATCTCAGTCAAACGGAAGCAAGCCACGATGCCGACGCCCAAGGATGTTGCCCCCGCCGCCGATGTCATTCCTCACGGCGATCCTTTCGCCCTGTTCGAGGACTGGTTCGCGCAGGCAAGCGTGAGCGAACCCAACGATCACAATGCCATGGCGCTCGCCACCGCGACGCCCGACGGGCATCCTTCGGTACGGATGGTCCTGCTCAAGGGACACGGGCCTGACGGCTTTGTCTTCTACACCAACTTTCACAGCCGCAAGGGCGGGGAACTGGCCGCCAATCCGCATGTCGCGCTGCTGTTCCACTGGAAAAGCCTGCGCCGCCAGATCCGGATCGAAGGGCCGATCACGCAAGTGACGCCAGCCGAGGCGGATGCCTATTTCGCCAGCCGTCACCCCGAATCGCGGCTCGGTTCGGCGGCCTCCGATCAGTCGCGCCCGCTCGAGAACCGGCAGATCTATCTCGATCGCGTGGCCAAGCTGCGCGCAGCCTATCCCGACGGCAATGTGCCCCGGCCCGAACACTGGTCGGGATACCGCGTCCGTCCCGAGCGGATCGAATTCTGGCATGATCGCGATTTCCGCCTGCATGAACGGCGGCGTTTCGACCGTCTCCCCGACGGCGGCTGGACCAGCACGCTGCTTTACCCCTAAGGCGCCTGGCGATGAACGACACCACGACCCCGGTATCTGCTCCGCCCCCGGCCCCCATTTCGGCGGTGGACATGGCCGCGCTCAATCGTCGTGCGGCTCTGGCGTCGATGTCGGTGGCGACGCTGCTGCTGGGCATGAAGATCTGGGCGACGATCTCGACGGGATCGGCGGCCATGCTCGGCAGCCTTGCCGATACCGCGCTCGATCTCGTGGCGAGCGTCTCGACGCTGCTCGGGGTCTCGATCGCGGCGATCCCGGACGATGCGGGCCATCGCTTCGGCCACGGCAAGGCCGAGGCGCTTGCTGCGATGTTCCAGGTCGTGCTGATCTCGTTGTCGGCCTTCGGGCTGGCGCTTCGTTCGATCCAGCAATTCTTTGGCCACGGCCCGGTCGAGGATCCCGGCTCGGGCATTCTGGTGTCGGTCATCGCGATCATCGCGACATTCGCGTTGGTCGCCTATCAGCGTCATGTGATCCGCAAGACGCAGAGCCTGGCGATCAGCACCGATCATTTCCACTACCTTTCCGATCTCGTCCTCAATCTGGCGGTGATCGTCGCGCTCGTGCTCGATCACTGGGCGCGGATTCCGGGCGTGGACGAAATTTTCGGGCTGGCCATCGCGGTCTGGCTGGGCCGGGGGGCGTGGGAAGCCTCGCAACAGGCGATCGAGCAATTGATGGACAGCGAATGGCCGCTCGAAAAGCGCGAGCGTTTCCTCGCGGCCATTCCGCATCATCCCGCGCTCAAGGGCATTCACGATTTCCGCACGCGGACCAGCGGGCGGCGCGATTTCGCGCAGTTCCATATCTGGGTCGACGGACGCATGAGCGTTGCCGCCGCGCACAAGGTCATGGATGTGATCGAGGACGGGCTGCACAAGGAATTTCCCGAGGTGGAAATCCTCATCCACACCGACCCGGAAGGGCTTGTCGATGAAGGCCCGCTCGGGTCGAACGACGTGCTCCCGCACCAGGAGCAGGACATCAGCCCGGCTTTGCTGGTTCAGGGGCGCCTGCGCTGATCTACGTCCCGTTCGGGGGGTCAGCGGAACAGCCCGACGATGTCGCCGAGGCGGCTTGCTACCCGGTCGAGATGATCTTCGGGCGTCATGCCCAGCCGGACGACCACGAGGTGCAGCGAGGGCGAAACCAGCACGAATTGTCCCAGATGCCCTTCGCAGGCGAAGAGATCGGAGGGGCCACGTTCGGGAAACAGCGATGCAGCGCCCGTGGTGGGGCGGCGATTGAGCCATAGCTGTGCCCCGTATTGCGCCTCGCGCGGGGAGGGGGCCGTCATGAAATCGATCCACTGCCGGGGCACGAGTTGCGATCCCCCGGCCGCGCCCTTGTGCCGCAGGAATTCGCCGAACAGCCCCCAGTCGCGCGCTGTCGCATCGACCACGCTGCCGCCGAGGAACGTGCCCGAAGCATCGAATTCGGGCACTGCCGAATGCATTCCGACCGGATCGAACAGGCGCGTGCGCAAATAGTCGGCGACGGCGCGACGACGGCTTTCGGGATCTCCGGCAGGCGCGAGCACCCGCGCGGCAAGATCGGCCAGAATGACGCTGGTATTGGTCGAATAGACCCATTTGCGCCCCGGATCGTATTCGAGCGGCTGGTCCTCGGCATAGCGGGCCATGTCGTCGCGTCCGTCGAGGAAGAGCATGCGCACTTCGTCGGAACGGAACGGGGGATCGCCGCCTTCGACATGGCGCAGGCCGGACCGCATCTGCAAAAGCTGGCGCAAGGTGATTTCCCCACGCGGATCGCCGGGGCGCTGCCAGGTGGGAATGGGGGCCGGGTCGTCGAGTCGCAGGCGTCCGTCCGAGACGAGCATGCCGATCAGGACGCCGGTGATCGATTTGGCCATCGACCAGCTGATGAACCGGGTGTTCCGATCATAGCCGGGGCCATAGCGTTCGGCGACCAGCTTGCCGTCGTGATAGACGAGCAAGGCGCGGGTTTCCCCCGCCTCGGGCGCCTTGAACAGTGCATCGATGCCGCGCGCGAGAGCTTCGCGCCCCGAATCGGCGTCGCCGTCGGGCAGGCCGGGGTCGGCGACGACCGCCTGGAGCGCGGCGGGCGCGAGCCCGCTCGACACCGGTTGGGAATGACAGCCGATCAAGGCTGGCACCAGCGCAAGGGGGGCGATAAGGACAAGCCGGTTCGGTCGCATCGGCGCCGACCATTCCTTCACTTCGTTCGCCCGGGCAATGACAAACGCGCATCCAGATCACGGTTCTCCCCAGCAGGATTCCCTTGGAGGGGGTGCGCAGCCCATTCTTGAGCGACGTCGCCGCCGCCGGATTTGGCGTTGGGTCGTGCTGGTGCTGGTCGGGCTCGTCGGATTCGCGGTGTGGCAGATCTGGTCCCCGGCGCGCCGTTATGCCGTGACTGGCGCGTCCTATGGCGCGCGGGTCGCTTGTTCGTGCCGTTTCGTGGGCGGACGCAGCCTTGGCGATTGCCACAAGGACATGGAAGGCGCCGTCGCCTGGGTCCATTTGAGCGAGGATGCGAGCGCGCGCAGCGTTACCGCGAGCTATCCCCTGCTCGCCAGCCAGACCGCGACCTATCGCGAGGGCTGGGGGTGTCAGCTCCAGCCCTGGAAATGAGGTTCGGCCTCAAAGGCGCGATCAGGCAGTGACGGCGTTTTCGGTCGATTCGATCCAGCCGCCGCCGACCACCCGGTCCCCGGCATAGATCACGGCCGCCTGTCCGGGCGCCACGCCATATTCGGGGGCGAAAAAGCGGATCGTCGTTGCCGCGCCCTCGCCAAAGGGGCCTTCGACTGCGACCGGGACGGGTTTTGCCAGCGAACGGACTTTGGCGGTCAGCGCTTCGTCCGGGCCGGGCATCGGGCCGATGCGGTTGGTTTCGACGATATGGGCGCGATCGACCGCGAGCATGGCCTTGGGCCCGACCAGAACGCGCCGTGCGGGCGCGTCGAGCGCGACCACATAAAGCGGTTCGGCCTGTCCGCCGATTTCGAGGCCGCGACGCTGCCCGACCGTATAGTGGATGATGCCCTTGTGCTGCCCCAGCACTTCGCCGGTGGCCGCGTGGACGATGTCGCCCGCAACCGAGCCTTCGGGCCGGATTGCGCTCACCACCCGGGCATAGTCGCCGTCGGGGACGAAGCAGATGTCCTGGCTGTCGGGCTTGGCCGCGACGCCGAGGCCGAGTTCGCCCGCGATGCGGCGCACGTCCGGCTTGGCAAGGCCGCCCAGCGGAAAACGCAGGAACGCCAGTTGCTCGTCGGTGGTGCCGTAGAGGAAATAGGACTGGTCGCGCGCGGGATCGACGGCGCGGTGAAGCTCGGGGCCCGTCGCGGTCATGACCCGGCGGACATAGTGGCCGGTCGCCAGGCAATCCGCGCCAAGATCGCGGGCCATCGCCATCAGATCGGTGAACTTGGGCCCCATGTTGCAACGGATGCAGGGGATCGGGGTCCGGCCGGAGAGATAGTCGTCGGCAAAGCGTTCGACCACCGCTTCGCGAAAGTCGGATTCATGGTCGAACACATAATGGGCAAAGCCGAGCCGGTCGGCGACCGCGCGCGCGTCGCGGATGTCTTCTCCGGCGCAGCAGGCGCCCTTGCGGCCGGTGGCGGCGCCGTGGTCGTAGAGCTGAAGCGTGACGCCGATCACTTCGGCACCGCTGCGCGCGGCAAGGGCGGCGACCACGGAACTGTCGACGCCGCCGGACATTGCAACGACGATGCGGCAGTCTTGCGCCGGACGGGGCAAGTCGAACAGCGCGGCAGGATCGGTGATGGGATCAGAAGTGATGGAGGGACCAGTCATGCCCGGCCCATAGGCGTTTTCGGCCCATGACGCCATGATCTCGATCGGTTTGGGGACGGCATGGCCGGTCGGGGCTGCGGCTTTGGTCGGGTATTCGTATTCCTCACCGAGAAGTGAAGCGGCCTTTTACCCTCCGTTATCCACACCTGCGCTAGATCGCAGGTCATGAGCATGGTGCTGACCGATTCCCATCTCTTCGACACGGCTTCCGGCGAACAGACGCTGAGGCCGCTGGGTTGGAGCGAATTGTGTGCCCGGTTGGTCGCTGCGCAGGACTTGCGTCGCGACCAGCGGAGGGCCTCGTTCATCCTGCCTGACGTCGCAGGCACGCATGTCGGCAGCTTTCATCCCGTAACGGCCCTTATGCTTGAAAGCGTGGGGTGGCATGAAGAAGTCATTAACCCTGATGTTTCAAGTTATGGAAAACAGAAAACGGCCAAACTCGTTGACAGCAATACCCCCCCTATGAACCCCCAACTAGGCGCGCCAGGCCGACGAGATTTGCCATGATGGAAAACCAGAAAATCAGGCCGTCACAAGTGATTGGCCCCTTGGGCGAACCCCTCACGCTCGAGAACCTGCCTCCCCCCAACACCACCCGGTGGGTGGTCCGCCGCAAGGCCGAAGTGGTCGCTGCGGTCAATGGCGGTCTTTTGACCATTGACGAAGTGTGTGAACGCTATGGCTTGACGCTCGAGGAATTTGCCTCGTGGCAGCGGGCTGTCGATCGTTCCGGGATGCAGGGTCTGCGCGTGACCCGGATCCAGCACTATCGCGAGCTCTACGAGCGCCAGCAGAAATATTGATCGCGCTTCGCAACAGCGTTCCGCGTTCAAGCAGAAAAAGGGCCGCCCGTCATTCCGACAGGCGGCCCTTTTCCGTTGGTGCGATGCGGTATTGGAAAAAGCGGCGGAAAGTGCGGCAATCTCGCGATTGCGCCATTTGGGAGGCAGATGGGGAAGGATCGCCAAGTTATTCGTAGAGGATCAATTGCAACTTGTCGGATCGCACTCTATTCCCGGACCGATCCTGTTAGGGTTTACGCCAGATCAAGTCCTTGGGTCGTGCATGGGGCATGAACCGGGATACGATGGTAACCGCCGTGTGAAGTCTTGTCTTTGCAGGGCGCTGCGTATCCTGACGATGTTCATCGGCGGGTCATATGGGGGACCCATGTCGGGGATTGGGGGTTGGGGCTGGTGAATGACATGACGACCAATACCGATGTTGACGCCAACGGTGCTGGTTCGGATGCTCCGGTTTCTTCCGTTTCGTCGGTTGCGGGGCCTTCGCGGCGCAGTCTGGGGCTGGCGATCCTTGCCCTGACCGTTCTGGGCGGGGCCGGATATGGTCTCTACCGTTCCTTTTCCGCACCGGTGGCAGCGCATTCCGACGCCAATGCGCAAACGGTTACCGTGATCGTTCCCGGCCGTCTCTCGGTCGAGGGATCGGTGACGGCAAGCGGGGTGCTCGCGGCCCGGCGCGATCTGCCGGTCGGGATCGCCGGTGAAGGCGGGCGCGTCGTGCAGGTTCTCGTCGATGCCGGCAGCTGGGTGGACAAGGGACAGGTTCTCGCCATTGTCGATCGCTCGGTCCAGGCCGAGGAAATCGCCAGCCAGGCCGCCAATGTCGAAGTTCAGGAAGCCAATGCGCGGCTGGCGCAGAGCAAGCTCGACCGCTCGCTCAAGCTGGTTTCCAACGGTTTCATTTCCAATGCCGACATCGAACAACTCGTCGCGACCCGCGACGCGGCGCAGGCGCAAGTGCGCGTTGCCCGCGCGACGCTCGGGCAGCTTCGCGCGAGCGCGGCGCGGCTCAATGTCGTGGCGCCCGAAGCCGGACTGGTGCTGACGCGTCAGGTCGAGCCGGGTCAGATCGTCAGTTCGGCCAGCGGTACGCTGTTCCGCATCGCCCGCGACGGTGAACTCGAGATGCAGGCACGCCTGTCGGAAAGCAATCTGGCGCGCCTGGCCATCGGCGATACCGCGCAAGTGACGCCGGTGGGCACGACCCAGCCGTTCACCGGTCATATCTGGCAATTGGCGCCGACCATTGATGCGACGACCCGCGAAGGCCTCGCGCGCATTGCGCTTCCTTTCGACAGGGCCTTGCGTCCGGGCGGTTTTGCCACGGCGCGGCTGCGTTCGGGAACATCGACGGCGCCGTTGCTCCCTGAATCGGCGATCATGTCGGACGCTGCGGGGGCCTATGTCTATGTGGTCGACCATGGCGACAAGGTTGTCCGCCGCGGGGTTGCGACCGGGGATGTGACGCCACAGGGCATCGTCGTCACGCGGGGCCTGTCCGGCGATGAACGGGTGGTCCTGCGCGCCGGCGGTTTCCTCAATCCGGGGGACAAGGTCCGCCCGATCGTCAGTCGGGGAAGGGACGGCGACGGCCAGAAGGGCACGTCATGAATTTCCGCAACCTGTCGGCCTGGTCGATCCGCAACCCGGTCGTTCCCATCGTCCTGTTCCTCGGGCTGACGCTGACCGGCATCGTCTCGTTCATGATGATGAAGGTGCAGGATCAGCCCGACATCGAATTCCCGATGGTGATCGTGTCGATTTCGCAACCGGGCGCCGCCCCGACCGAGATCGAGAACCAGATCACCCAAAAGATCGAGGCCAGCGTCCGCACGATCGCGGGGGTGGACACGCTCACGTCAACAGCGTCGGAAGGCAGCAGCCAGACCCAGGTCCAGTTCAAGATCGGGCAGGACATCAACGCCGCCGTCAACGAGGTCAAGAACGCAGTCGATCGCGTCCGTGGCGAATTGCCCGAGGGTATTCTCGAGCCGCAGGTCTACAAGCTCGAGACTTCGTCCGAGCCGATCGCCTATTTCGCGGTTGCGGCCGACGACATGACGATCGAGCAACTGTCGTGGTTCATCGATGATACCGTGACGCGCCGCCTGCTCGCGATTCCGGGCATGGCCGAAGTGCAGCGCGCCGGTGGGGTCGATCGCGAGATCACCGTGACGCTCGATCCCGAACGCATGCGCTCGCAAGGGATTACCGCGACCGAGATCAATGCCGCCCTGCGTCAGGTCAATGTCAACGCGGCGGGCGGGCGCGCCGAAGTCGCCGGATCACGACAGGCCGTGCGTGTGCTGGGCAATGCTCGCAGCGCTTTCGACCTTTCCCAGGTCGAGGTCGGTCTGACCGCCGGGCATACCGTGCGCCTGTCCGACGTTGCCGATGTGCGCGACGGCTATAGCGAGATCACCTCGATCGCGAAGTTCAACGGCAAGCCGGTGGTGACGTTCAGCATCGCCCGTGCACGCGGCGAGTCCGACGTTGCCGTCTATGACGCGGCGGTTGCCGAACTGGCAAAACTGCAAAAGGAACAGGGCAACCGCGTCCGTTTCGAGAACCTCTTCAATTCAGTGAGCTATACCCGCGATCAGTACCACACCTCGATTTCGGCGATGGTCGAAGGGGCCGTGCTGGCGGTGATCGTGGTGTTCTTCTTCCTGCGCGACTGGCGTTCGACCATCGTTTCGGCGATCGCCATTCCGCTGTCCTCGATCCCGACGTTCTGGGTCATGACGCTGATGGGCTTTACGCTCAACACCATGTCCCTGCTCGCGCTCGGGCTGGTCGCGGGCGTGCTGGTCGATGACGCCATCGTCGAGATCGAGAATATCGTCCGCCATATCCGCATGGGCAAGACACCCTATCAGGCGGCGATCGACGCGGCCGACGAAATCGGGCTGGCCGTGGTCGCGACGACATTCTCGATCGTCGCGGTGTTCCTGCCGGTGGCGATGATGCCGGGCGTCTCGGGCCAGTTCTTCAAGAATTTCGGGCTGACGGTCGTGGTCGCGGTGCTGTTCTCGCTCTTGGTCGCGCGCATGATCACGCCGATGGTGGCGGCCTATTTCATGACATCCCATGGCGAGGCCGAACATGGCGGCGGCGTGTGGATGGACCGCTACATGAAAGTGCTGCACTGGTCGCTCGACACGGACAAGGCGCAGGCACGGCGGGCGGGGTTGATCCCCCGTCGCGGGGCTTGGTGGTATCCGCTGGTCCTGCTGGCGATCGTCGGCGGGGCAGGCGCTGCCTTTGCCGGGGCTTTCGTTGCGATCAACCAGCCCTTGTCGCGGATGCTGCTGCCCGGTGCGGTGCCACCGCTGGCGTCGCTGGCGGGCGGGACCCTTGCCGCTGCCCTCGTCTTTTTCATCGGCACGACGTTTGCCCGCGTGGGGCGCGGTCCGCTGGCGGCGTGGCTTGGCTGGATGCGCGGGCGCGCCTGGGCGCGGCTTGTCGACCATCGCCTGTGGATGATGGGGATCGGGCTTGGCGCGCTGGTGCTGACGTTCGTGCTGATGCAGGCGATCCCGACGCAGTTCTTCCCCGACACCGATACGGACGAGAGCCAGATCGACGTCGAAATGGTCCCCGGAACGACGATCGAGCAGACCGAGGCCAAGATGGACGAAGTCCTGGCTCTTGTTGCGCACGAACAGGAAGTGCGCGTCGCGCTGGAACGGATCAAGGAAGGCAGCGGCCACATTTTCCTGCAACTGCGCCGTGACCGTCATCGCACGTCGGTCAAGTTCGAGCGCGACCTGACCCCGCGTCTTCAGCAGGTCGCCGACGCGCGGGTCAGTTTCGCCAACCAGAACAGCGCCGGTCCGGGCAGCGGCTCCGGCCGCGCGATCAGCGTCATGCTGGCGGGGTCGGACCCCGACCTGCTCCAGCGGACGGCACAGACGCTGGTGACGCAGATGAGCGGGCTTCGGCAGGTTGTCGCCCCGCGCATCAGCGCGGATTTGCGGCGTCCCGAAATCGTCATCACCCCGCATTTCGATCTCGCCGCGTCGCTGGGCGTCACCACCCAGGCCTTGAGCCAGGTGATCCGCATCGCCACACAGGGTGAGATCAACCAGAACAGCGCGAAATTCTCGCTTTCGGACCGCCAGGTGCCGATCCGGGTCAAATTGCCGGTCGAATCGCGCCGCGATTTCTCGACGCTGGAAAATCTGCCCGTCCCGACCGTGACCGGCGACACGGTTCCCCTGTCGCGCGTGGCCACGATCGGTTTTGGGGCGGGGCCGACCTCGATCCAGCGCTATAACCAGAGCCGCCGCGTCTTCGTCGGTGCCGACTTGCCCCCCGATGTGCCCAAGGGGGCGGCGATGGATGCGATCAACCATTTGCCGATCATGATGGACCTGCCGACCGGGGTATCGAACACCGCCGCGGGCGAGGAGCGTTTCCAGGCCGAACTCATGCGCAATTTCGGTGCGGCGCTGGGGGCGGGGGTCCTGCTCGTCTTCTCGGTGCTGGTTCTGCTCTACCACCGTTTCATTTCGCCGCTGGTCAACATGGGCTCGCTGTTCCTGGCGCCGCTCGGTGGGCTCCTGCTGTTGCTGGTCACGGGCAATCCGATGTCGCTGCCGGTCTTTATCGGCATGCTCATGCTGTTCGGCATCGTCGCCAAGAACTCGATCCTGCTGATCGATTTCGCGCTCGATGAAATCGCGCAGGGCAAGTCCAAGCACGATGCCGTCATCGAGGCCGGGCACAAGCGGGCCCAGCCGATCGTCATGACCACCGTGGCGATGGTCGCCGGGATGGTGCCGACTTCGCTTGCCCTGGGCGGTGACGGCGGCTGGCGCGCGCCGATGGGCATTGTCGTCATCGGCGGGCTGACGCTTTCGACGCTGCTGACGCTGTTGATCGTCCCGGCAGGCTTCAGCCTTGCCGACGGAATGGAAAAGCGGATCGGCCCCTGGCTCGCGCGCCGGGTGCTTTCGGATGGCGGTTCGCGGGGCGAGGCGGTACACCCGGCCGAGTGACACTTTTGCCTCGAAGTCGGCGGATCATCGCGCCCCTGTTTCCTGCCGACCCGGGACGGCGGTTGCGGGTGATCGCGACGATGCTCCTGATGCTGATGGCGGGGACGTTCGTCGTCGCCCGGCGTCTGGAAACGCACAATCCCGGTTGGGGTTATCTCGCCGCCTTTGCCGAAGCGGCGATGGTCGGCGGTCTGGCTGACTGGTTCGCGGTGACGGCATTGTTCCGCCGCCCACTCGGTCTTCCGATCCCGCACACAGCGATCATTCCGGCGAACAAGGATCGCATTGCCGACAGCATGGCGGGCTTCCTGCGTGCCAATTTCCTGACGCCACAGGTTCTGGCGCGGCGATTGCACGGGCTCGATGCGGCCGGTATGCTCGGCACCTATCTGACGACGCCGTCTTCCGGACCGGAACCGGGACTTGAACCGGGAACAGGCAGGATCGGTGAAGGGGTTTCAAGTCTGCTCGCCGATGTCCTGGCGACGCTTGATCCTGACAAGGTCGGCGGTCCGCTCAAGGCTTTGCTCAGTCGCCAGATCGAACGGATCGACCTTGCCCCGTTGTTGGGGCAAGTGCTGACGGGGATGATGGCCGATGGACGCCACATGCCAGTGATCGAAGGCCTGTTGCGCCGGGCGGGAACCTTGCTCGAAGCGCACGAGGATGCCCTGCGCACGCTTATCCACGAGCGTGCCCATACGCTGATGCGCTGGACCCGGCTCGACGAACGGCTGGCCAATGCGCTTCTCGATGCGCTTTATGCCCTGCTCGCTGAAACCATGGTCAATCCCGACCACCCCTTGCGGCGCAAGATCGACGAGACTTTGCACAAGCTGGCGCACGACCTGATCCACGATCCCGAGATGGGTGCGCGCATTGCCCGGATGAAAGCCGATGCGCTTGCCAATCCGGCCTTTGCTGCCTGGCTCGACGGGCTGTGGGAACGCAGCCGCACCGGCCTCATCGCGCTTTTGCGCAAGCCGGGCAGCGGGGGTGGGGCCGAATGGAGCGGGAGCCTTGCTGCGCTGGGCCATGCCTTGCAGGACGATATGCGTTTGAAGGCGATGGTCAATCGCTTCACGCGCCGGACCGTGGCGGGCCTTGTCTCGCGTTATGGCGGACAGATCGTGCAGGTCGTTTCGGAAACCGTGCGGCGCTGGGATGCCGGGACGGTGACGCGCCGGATCGAAAGCGCGGTCGGGCGCGACCTGCAATTCATCCGTATCAACGGAACGCTTGTCGGCGGGCTGGTCGGCCTTGCGCTGCACGGGCTGGAGCAACTGGTGACATGACTACGCCGCTCGTTTCCACCGACAGGCTTGATCTCTGGCGCCCGGTGGCAGGGGATTTCGCCGACATCTGTGCGCTTGTCGAACCCGAAGCGGTGCGCCGCCATCTCGGCAATCGCCCCGTCCGCGCACCGGACGAATTCGCGCGGTTCCAGCGCAATGCGGGCAGCTGGGCGCTGTACGGTTATGGCAATTGCATCGTCCGCCTGCGCGATGAGCCGACAGTGGTCGGTCTTTGCGGCGTGTTCCATAGCTGGCGGGGCATCGGCCATGGTCTCGACGACGCGGCCGAAGCGGGCTGGATCATCGGCGAGGGCTATTGGGGGCGCGGACTGGCGCGCGAGGCGATGACGGCCGCGCTGGACTGGTTCGACCGGACCCATGGTCCAAGACGTATCGGCTGCATCATAGAGCCGGAAAATAACGGCTCGCTCGCTCTGGCCGACCGGCTCGGATTTGTCCGCACCGGCATGGCCGAACTTGATGGCGTGCCGCTGGCTGTTCTCGAACGCAACCACGTCAACGCATAGGTTTTTCCGGAAAATAAGACACTTGCTGTAACCTCGACGTCGTCGAACTGTAAAAAATCACCCCTAGCGCGCTGGCGCCGCATCAGACGGCCCGACCTTTCCAGGGGGTGATAACATGTTCGTTCGCAACCGCCTTCGCGCGTCCATTTCCATTCTGGCCTTTGTGGCTGCCGCTCATGCCGGGCTTGCCCATGCCGAGGACGCCGCGCCTGCTGCGGCCCCGGCAAATGCCGGTTCGGCCAAGGCGGATGCCGGCGATGCGGGTTCCGCGATCATCGTCACCGCCAAGACGACGCGCTCGGCCACGGCCGTGACCGGCGCCGAAATCCAGAAGATCCTGCCCGGCGTCTCGCCGCTCAAGGCGATCCAGACTCTGCCCGGCGTGTTCTATGTCACGGCCGACCCGTGGGGGAACAACGAGCAGAACGCCCAGATCTTCATCCACGGCTTCAACTACCAGCAGCTTGGCTACACGCTCGACGGGCTGCCGCTGGGTGACCAGAACTACGGCAACTATAACGGTCTTGCGCCCCAGCGTGCGGTCATTTCCGAAAACGTCGGGCGCGCGGTCGTTTCGACCGGTGCAGGTGATCTCGGCACGGCTTCGACCAGCAATCTGGGTGGCGCGATCGAAACCTTCACGTCCGATCCCAAGGCCAATCTGGGCCTTGATGTCGCCGAAACCATCGGCAGCTACGGCACTTCGCGCACCTATGCGCGGGTCGACACCGGCAGCTTCGGGCCCGGCAAGGAAACCCGCGCCTATCTCTCGTTCGCGCGCCAGCGGGCCCGGGCATGGGATTTCAACGGCATCCAGGGCGGTTGGCAGGCCAATGCCAAGCTGGTCCATGAAAACACCGCGGGCAAGCTGACCGCCTATTTCGACTATTCGGACAAGACCGAGCCGAACGAGGACGCGACCAGCTATTCGGCGACGCAGACCTACACGCCTTATACCCGCCCCTATCTCTATCCCAACTACGGCGCGCAGAAGTCCTACCTCGACGCCTATGGCAACACGCCCACGGCCGACGGCAGCAACTATCGCAACTATTATTCCGACGCGCAGCGCACCGACTATCTCGCCTATCTGAAGTACGACGCCTACCTGTCGGACAAGATCACCTGGTCGAACCAGGTCTATTTCCATCACAACGACGGCGTCGGCGTCGTGGCCGGGCCGCTGGGTCAGTCGATCACGGTGATCCAGGCCTATCTCGACCCCAATTACGCGACCGACACCCATTTCACGGGCAACCACAACGGCCTCAACAACACCGCGCTGGGTTCGGCGCTGGTGGCGGCGACCGGCGGTTCGGGGCTGGTCATCCGCACGACCGAATATCGCATCGATCGTGAAGGTTTCCTCTCGACGCTCCATGCCAATCTGGGCGCGCACCAGATCGAATTCGGCGCCTGGTTCGAACACAACAGCGCGACGCAGTGGCGCCGCTGGTACGGGGCCGACGACAGCAATCCGTCGAGCTTCTCGCCCTATATCCGCCCGACCAATCCGCTGTTCACCCAGTATCAGGGCGAAGCCCGGGTCGAAGAGCTTCAGCTGCACCTGCAGGACACCTGGCGCCTGACGCCGCGCCTGCTGGTCGAAGGCGGCTTCAAGACGAGCGCGCAGTGGGCGAACGGCTGGTATCCGATCCAGCCTGCCACCGGTTCGCTGTCGGGCCTGTCGGGCGGCCTGCCGCAGGGGCGGATCAACACGCTGCGCTGGTTCCTGCCCGCGTTCGGCGCCAAGTATGATCTCACCAGCCACGAACAGCTCTATCTCAACGTGCAGAAGAACCTGCGCCAGTACATGACCTATCTGGGTGGCGCGTCGCTCTCGCCGTGGTTCACCGGCAGCCAGGCGGCGTTCGACACCTTTGCCAGCCAGGGCAAGCCGGAAACGAGCTGGACCTATGAAATCGGTCTGCGCAGCCGACGGACGTTCACCGGCTCGCCGCTCTCGGCGATCGAGGCGCAGGTCAATTACTATCACGTCGTCTTCAACAACCGCCAGCTGGCGATCAACACCAACCCCGGCGGTATCGCGGGCAGCGGCATCACCGGCGGGACGGCCATTCTGGTCAACGTGGGCAGCGTTCACACCGATGGCGTCGATGCGGCGTTCACGCTGCACTTCGGTCAGCAGTTCTCGCTCTACAACGCGCTGTCGTACAACCGCTCGACCTATCAGAGCGACTATACCTCGACCGCGAACGGCATCGGCGCTGCGACCGGGACTTGCGGTGGCGGCACCAATGTCGTCGCGACGTGCGGCAAGGTCGTTCCGGGCTCGCCGACCTGGATGAACAAGACGGTGGCCTCGCTCAATCTCGGCGCTCTCGAAGCGCAGGTGATCGGCGATTATATCGGCAGCCGCTATGCGACCTATACCAATGACACCAGCGTTCCTTCAACGTTCCAGGCGTCGGCGCGGGTCACTCTGCACCTGCCCGCCGAAAAGCTGCACGTTGCCAAGGCCGACGTCAGCCTCAATGTCACCAACATTTCCAACACGACCGGTGCCTCTTCGCTGTCGATCGGCTCGGCGTCGAAGAACTACTCGGTCTATCCGATCGCGCCGCGTCAGTGGTTCGTGACCTTCGGTCTCGGCTTCTGATCCGAACGGACAGGGTTTGAACAGGGCAAGGGGGAGTTGCGCCGCGCAACTCCCCCTTGCTGCATTTGGGGCGACTCCAAGAGGCGGGGGGCTTTTCAAGTCCTTCGTCCTGCGGCAGGCTTCGTGGCCTCATGACATTCACGCTCAAGATCAAGATCCAGCTGCTCTGCGGCCCGGAAATCGCGATGGGACCGGGCAAGGCCGACTTGCTTGAAGCCATCGGTGCGCATGGCTCGATTTCGGCGGCCGGACGGGCGATGGGGATGAGCTATCGTCGCGCGTGGCTTCTGGTCGACGTCATGAACCGCTGCTGGCGCGAGCCGCTGGTCGAAACTTCGGCGGGCAGTTCCCAGCATGGCGGCGGGGCGCGGCTGACGCCGCTGGGTCAGACCGTGCTTGCCCATTATCGCGCGCTTCAGGCCGGGGTTGCCGCTGCTGCATCGGGCCCGGATCGGGCCGCGCTTGTCGACCTGTTGCTCGACGAACCCAAGGCCAGCCAGAAGGACTAGCCGACCTTCGGCGATGCTCAGAAAAGTGGCGGACGTCCTGCACGCACGCTGCGCAAGGTCGCCTCGGGCGCGATCCGGGTGCCGCCGCGCTTGGGAACGGCGATCCGCTGCGACAGGTAGATGCCGTTGTGGCCCGAGCAGACATAGGCCAGGAAACAGGCGACCGCGATCGGCACCATGTGCGTCGCACCGAACAGTTCGAGCCCCATGATCGTGCAGGCGAGCGGCGTATTGGCGGCCCCGGCAAAGACCGCGATGAAGCCGAGCCCGGCGAAGAGATCGACGGGCGCCCCCATCACTCCGGCAAGTGCATTGCCGAGGCCTGCACCGATGAAGAACAGCGGCGTGACTTCCCCGCCCTTGAACCCGGTCGAAAGCGTGATCACCGTGAACACCAGCTTGAGCGCCCAGCTCCAGTGATCGATCGGGCCGGTGAAGAAACCGGGAATGGTGGGATCGCCTGGAATGGCCGTCCATACGCCAAGGCCGAGATAGGCGCGGGTGCCCAGAAGTGACGTCAGGGCAATGACGGCAAGGCCGCCGACGACGGGACGCGCCGGGCCATAGGGGATCACCCGTTTGATCCATCCGCCCAGGGCATGGTTCGCTTCGGCAAAGATCAGGGCGACGAGGCCGAAGAGAACGCCTGCCACGGCTGCCTTGCCCAAGAGGAGCGGATCGAGCGGCCCGGCGCCCTCGCTGCCCGCCATCCAGCCGATGCGATAGACGGTGTGATGGATGCCCCAGCGCTGGCATGTCCAGTCCGCGACGATTCCCGCGGCAAGGCAGGGGATGAGCGCTGCATATTCCATGCGCCCGATCGCCAGCACTTCGAGCGCGAAGACGGCCCCGGCAAGCGGCGTGCCGAAAACGGCTCCGAATCCGGCGGCGATCCCGGCCATGAGGATCACGCGCAAGGCATCTTCATCAAGACGCGCAAGTTTGCCGACCGCGCTCGCCAGACTGCCGCCGAGTTGGACCGCGGTGCCCTCGCGCCCGGCCGAGCCCCCGAACAGGTGCGTCGCGACGGTGCCGACGAAAATCAGGGGAGCCATGCGCAGCGGTACGCCGCCGTCGGGATCGTGGATCTGTTCCACGATCAGGTTGTTGCCCCCTTCGACGCTCTTGCCCAGCCAGTGATAGGCAAGGCCGATCACCGCGCCTCCGACCGGTAGCAGAAACAGCAGCCAGGGATGATCGAACCGTATCTTCGTGACTGCGTCGAGGCTCCACAGGAAGGCGGCACAGACCGACCCGACCAGAGCCGCCATGGGCACGATCAGGATGGCCCAGCGCAGGATCGAACGGACAATCGCGAAAAGGTCGTCAAAGGCAGCGCGCACAATTCCCCCTTGGTGCCGAAACGGCGAAGGCAGGAATCATCAGCCTTTCGACAAGAGAGCCCGTCGAAAGGCGGTTCGGCCTGTGCGGCACAGCAGGCCCGGCGGAAATCCATCGCCGTCATCGCAGATGCCGCAATGGCAGGGGGAGGTCAAGAAAATGAAAAGGGCCGGAAGGTTTCCCTTCCGGCCCCATCATGCCGTTCGGCAGGAAGCGTGAACTTCGTATGTCTCAAAACGCACCACAAGGTGTGTTTCGGGCTCGGCCGGTGCCGAACCATCGGGAACTCCTGCAAGCCGAAGTTCCCGATCAGGCAATTAGAAGTCCATGCCACCCATGCCGCCCATGCCGCCGGGCATTGCCGGGGCGGGCTTGTCGTCGGGCTTTTCGCTGATCGCCGCTTCGGTGGTGATCAGCAGGCCGGCGACCGAGGCAGCGTCCTGCAGCGCGGTGCGGACGACCTTGGTCGGGTCGATGACGCCAGCGGCCTTCAGGTTTTCATAGACGTCGGTCGCAGCGTTGAAGCCGAGGCCTTCGTCAGCCTGGTCAAGCAGCTTGCCGGCAACAACGGCACCATCGTGGCCCGCGTTTTCAGCGATCTGCTTGAGCGGCGCGGTGATGGCGCGACGGACGATGTCGACACCACGGGTCTGGTCTTCGTTCGCACCGGTGAGGCCAGCGAGAGCCTTGGTGGCGTAGAGCAGAGCGGTACCGCCGCCGGTCACGATGCCTTCTTCGACGGCAGCGCGGGTAGCGTGGAGAGCGTCGTCGACGCGGTCCTTGCGTTCCTTGACTTCGACTTCGGTCGCACCGCCGACCTTGATGACTGCAACGCCGCCAGCCAGCTTGGCCAGACGTTCCTGCAGCTTTTCACGGTCGTAGTCGCTGGTGGTGACTTCGATCTGGGCGCGGATCTGTTCGACGCGAGCCTTGATGTCGTCGGCCGAACCGGCGCCATCGACGATCGTGGTGTTGTCCTTGTCGATGGTGACCTTCTTGGCCTGGCCAAGCATGCCCAGCGTGACGTTCTCGAGCTTGATGCCGAGGTCTTCGCTGATCATTTCACCGGCGGTCAGGGTGGCGATGTCGCCCAGCATGGCCTTGCGACGGTCACCGAAGCCCGGAGCCTTGACGGCAGCGATCTTGAGGCCGCCACGCAGCTTGTTGACGACCAGGGTCGCCAGCGCTTCGCCTTCGATGTCTTCCGCGATGATGAGCAGCGGACGACCCGACTGAACGACCGCTTCCAGGATCGGAAGCAGAGCCTGAAGGCTCGACAGCTTCTTTTCGTGGATGAGGATGTAGGGGCTTTCCAGCTCCACGATCATCTTTTCGGGGTTGGTGATGAAGTACGGCGACAGATAGCCGCGGTCGAACTGCATCCCTTCGACGACGTCGAGTTCGAATTCGAGACCCTTGGCCTCTTCGACGGTGATGACGCCTTCCTTGCCGACCTTTTCCATCGCTTCGGCGATCTTCTGGCCGACTTCAACGTCGCCGTTGGCCGAGATCACGCCGACCTGGCTGATTTCCGACGAGCCGGAAACCGGGGTCGAACGACCCTTGAGGTCTTCGATGACCTTGGCGACGGCGATGTCGATGCCGCGCTTGAGGTCCATCGGGTTGATGCCGGCGGCAACCGACTTCATGCCTTCGCGAACGATGGCCTGGGCCAGAACGGTCGCGGTGGTGGTGCCGTCACCGGCCTTGTCGTTCGCCTTGCTGGCGACTTCGCGCAGCATCTGCGCGCCCATGTTCTCGAACTTGTCCTTGAGTTCGATTTCCTTGGCGACCGACACACCGTCCTTGGTGATGCGGGGAGCGCCGAAGCTCTTGTCGATCACGACGTTGCGGCCCTTGGGGCCGAGCGTGACCTTCACCGCGTCGGCGAGAATGTCGACGCCCTTGAGGATGCGTTCGCGGGCATCACGCGAAAAGCGTACGTCCTTGGCAGCCATTGGTGTTTCCTTTGAATTGGAGGATGGGAAATCAGGACGCTCAGGCGATGACGCCGAGAATGTCCGTTTCCTTCATGATGAGGAGGTCTTCGCCCGACACCTTTACTTCGGTGCCCGACCACTTGCCGAACAGGACGCGATCGCCGACCTTAACGTCGAGCGGGGTCACGGTGCCGTTGTCAGCGCGGGTGCCGGTGCCGACGGCGACGATTTCGCCTTCAGCGGGCTTTTCCTTGGCGCTGTCGGGGATGATGATCCCACCAGCGGTCTTTTCCTCGGCCTCGACGCGGCGCACCAGCACGCGGTCGTGCAGCGGACGGAAACTCATGGGTTGCTCCCTCTTCCATTTTGAACATCCGGCCGGGAGGGCCGGACTGGAGTTGCGAATTTCGGGTCTGGCACTCTGGGTTCAAGAGTGCCAGCGGGGATATGGGAGGTACCCCCAAGGGCGTCAAGAGGGGAGCGATGCAGATTCTTTTGCGTCCGTTCTCGAAACCAGACCAAGCGTTTCCCGGCGATACCAGCGCCGGATCATCAGAGCGGCAACGACCGCAAGCCCGATGAGAAGGCCGATCCACACGCCAAGCCCGGCGAGCGGAGTATAGAGCCCGAGCCAGACCGCAGCCCCCAGCCCCGGCACCCAATAGCCGAACAGGGCGAGAGCCATCGGCACGCGGGTATCCTGCAACCCGCGCAGGAGTGCGGCGCCCACGGTCTGTGCCCCGTCGAACAACTGGAACGCGGCGGCAACGCCCATGAACCGGACGGCCAGCGCAACCAGCGCGGCATTGGCGGGCAGGGCGGGGTCGATATAGAGCCCGATGATCGTGCGCGGCGCGAACAGCAGGACGCCTGCGGAAAGCGCCATGAAGCCGATGCCCAGCACCAGCGCGACCCGTCCGGCGAGCGTGATGCCGTGGCGGTCGCCCGCGCCATAGGCACGTCCGACGCGGATCGTGGCTGCCTGCGCCACGCCGAAGGGAACCTGGAACGCGATCGCGGCAAATTGCATGGCGAGCGCGTGCGCGGCGAGCGGCAGTTCGCCGATCCGCCCCATCAGGAAAGCGGCGGCATTGAAAAGGCCTGCTTCGGCAACGATCGTGGCCGCGATCGGAACGCCGATGCGCAGGACGTCGACAAAGCGCGTCCAGTCCACCCGCCACCAGCGGCCGAGCATGTGATAGCGGTGCAGCCGCCGGTCGAAACGGATCACCAGCAGATAGGCGCCCAGCGTTGCCGTGCTGGTCACGACGCTCGACAGCGCGGACCCGTTGAGCCCGAGCGCGGGCATGCCGAAGTGGCCGAAGACGAAGACCCAGTTGCCCAGCGCATTGACCCCGACCGACAGGCCGGTGATGACGGTGCCCACCATCGGCCGCCCGAGCGTGGCGATGGCCGTGCGCAGGAGCGATCCGAGGACGGCGGGGATCGTTGCCCACATCAGTACCGACATGAACGGGACGGCGAGCACGATGATCCGCTCGCTTTGCCCCGTCATGGCAAGGATCGGCCCGATCGCGAGGCAGACCGCCATCGCCGCGAACGAGGCGATCACGCCGACCCAGGCGGCCATGCGCACGGTCCGACGCACTTCGCGGACGGCATGGGCACGGCGCCCGAGTTCGGCCGCGATCAGGGGGGATGCCGCGCCGACAAGGCCGGTCAGGCTCCAGATCAGCAGGCCGAACAGCGAAACCGCCAGCGAGGAGGCTGCCAGTGCAGACGAGCCGAGCCGGGCGACGAAGACCACGTCCACGGCAAAGACTGCCATCTGCAGCAGGTTGGCGCCGACGAGCGGGGCGGCCAGAACGAAAGTCTGGCGCCATTCATCGGTCCAGGAACGGGGCGGGTTTTCAAACATGACCCGGTGGCCATAGGCGTCGGACCTCGGCGGCGAAAGAGCATCAGGGGGATCAAAGTGGTGCTGTCTCATTCATGAGACATGCCTTTCCTGCACTCTGTCTCATGACGCTTGCATTTCGCGAGACCGCATGGACACTTTGCCATTCCGCGCACAACCGACTCGGGGTTGCGGAGCGGGCTGTCCCGACAGTCCCCGTGCCGCTTTCCATGAAGACAAAACAGCAACAGTGGCGCGGCGGAGAGTTGAAAGCCATGGCCACTGCGCGCAAGTCCCATTGCGACATCGTTCTCGACACGGTTGCCTCCGGGCATGCCGCCGCCCATTCCTCGGTTGCGGCCTCGTGGTGCCGGTCGGCCCTGCATCACGGTCTCGATCCCGGCAACGAACGGCGCAACGACCGTCTGGAGGCCGAAGCGCTGGCGCGCCTGCGCGAGGCGAACGGGGAATTGCTTGCCGCGGCCAAGCCGACGCTGGACCGGCTTTACGGCAATGTCGGCGCGGTGGGCGCCTGCGTGATCATTTCCGACCTTGACGGTGTCGTGCTCGAAGCGCGCAGCAATCCGTCCGAGGAAGCGCTCTTCACCGAAGTCGGGCTGGTCGCCGGTGCGATGTGGAGCGAACAGGCCGAAGGCACCAACGGCATCGGTACCTGCCTTGTCGAAGGACGCCCTATCACCATTCAGCAGCACGAACATTTCGCCAGTCGCAATGTCGGGGTCTCGTGCATGGATGCGCCGATTTTTGATCCGACCGGAAAGCTCGTTGCCGCGCTCGACGTTTCGTCGGCGCGCAACGACCAGGGAGAGGCGATTTCGGGCATGATCGGTGCGCTGGTGCAGGATGCCGCCCGCACGATCGAGCGCGACTTCTTTTGCCGCCGCTATGCGACCGCGCGGATCGTCTATGTCGGCGCAGATCACCGGCTGCAGGGCGCGTCTCAGGGTATGGGGCAGGGGATGACGCAGGGCGCGGCGCTTCTGGCGGTCGATCGCGACGATCTCGTGATCGGGGCAACGCGGGTGGCTCGGCGTCAGCTCGGGCTGGCGGTGCGCGGTGCGCTGCAACCCATGCCGCTCGCGCATGTTCTTGGCGAGGAAGGCGCGCAGGCCGGATTCGACGATGCCGAACGCGCGGTCCTGCGCCAGGCGCTGGCGCGATCGGGCGGCAATGTCGCGGCCGCTGCGCGCTTGCTCGGGATTGGCCGGGCGACGTTTTACCGGCGGATGGAGCGCGTCGGCATGACCGGCGCTGGATTGCAGTAAAGCGACGCGTGTCTCGTCGCGGCCCGCCTGTCTCAAAGATGGGACAGGCGGATGCGACGATCGCCCCGGTGGGGCTTTTACCAAAAACAGCCCGGCGCGATGTTCGGTTTCAGAAAATCTGGCGCAAGAGCGTCGATTGAAACCGAGAGGATCCAAGCCATGACTGTTCTGGTTGCTGAAAAGCAGGATGGGCTCATTTCGCCCTTCGCGAAGAGCTACGACAATTTCATCGGCGGCAAGTGGGTTGCCCCCGTCGCCGGACGCTATTTCGACAATGTCTCGCCGATCAACGGCAAGGTCGTGTGCCAGGTCGCACGTTCGGATGCTGCGGATATCGAACTCGCGCTCGATGCGGCTCATGCCGCTCGCGCCAGCTGGGGACGCACTTCGCCGACCGAACGCTCGAACATCCTGCTGCGGGTTGCCGATCGCCTCGAAGCCAATCTCGAAAAGCTGGCGCTCGCCGAAACCTGGGACAACGGCAAGCCGATCCGCGAAACCATGGCGGCCGACATTCCGCTCGCCATCGACCACTTCCGCTATTTCGCGGGCTGTATCCGCGCGCAGGAAGGCTCGCTGTCGGAAATCGACCATGACATGATCGGCTACCACTTCCACGAACCGCTGGGCGTGGTGGGGCAGATCATCCCGTGGAACTTCCCGATCCTGATGGCCGCATGGAAGCTGGCTCCGGCTCTGGCCGCGGGCAACTGCGTGGTGCTCAAGCCTGCCGAGCAGACCCCGGTCTCGATCCTGGTGCTTGCCGAACTGATCGCGGACATCCTGCCCGCCGGGACGCTCAACATCGTCAACGGTTTCGGTGTCGAAGCGGGCAAGCCCCTTGCGACCAGCAAGCGTATCGCCAAGATCGCCTTCACCGGTGAAACCTCGACCGGTCGCCTGATCATGCAGTATGCCAGCGAAAACATCATTCCGGTGACGCTGGAACTGGGCGGCAAGAGCCCGAACATCTTCTTTGCCGACGTCGCTGCCGAAGACGACGACTTCTTCGACAAGGCGATTGAAGGGTTCGTGATGTTCGCGCTCAACCAGGGCGAAGTCTGCACCTGCCCGAGCCGTGCGCTCATTCAGGAATCGATCTACGACCGCTTCATCGAACGCGCGATCGCGCGGGTCGAAGCGATCAAGATGGGCAGCCCGCTCGACCCGGCGACCATGATCGGTGCACAGGCGTCGAACGATCAGCTCGAAAAGATCCTGTCCTACATCGACATCGGCCGCGCCGAAGGCGCCGAAGTGCTGACCGGGGGTACCCGCGCGGCGCACACCGGCGAACTCGCGGGCGGCTATTACGTGACCCCGACCGTGCTCAAGGGCCACAACAAGATGCGCGTGTTCCAGGAAGAAATCTTCGGCCCGGTGCTCGCAGTGACGACGTTCAAGGACAAGGAAGAGGCGCTTTCCATCGCCAACGACACCGCGTTCGGTCTCGGTGCCGGGGTGTGGAGCCGTGACGCCAACACCTGCTACCGCTTCGGCCGTGAAATCCAGGCCGGTCGCGTCTGGACCAACTGCTACCACGCCTATCCGGCCCATGCCGCGTTCGGCGGGTACAAGCAGTCGGGCATCGGCCGCGAAACCCACAAGATGATGCTCGACCACTATCAGCAGACCAAGAACCTGCTGGTCAGCTACAGCCCCAAGAAGCTCGGCTTCTTCTGATAGTTGCCGGAGCCCGATGGGAACACTCATCGGGCTCCATCATGACCGAGAGCCCGACGGGTCGCACTGCGGGTCATCCGGCAAGACGGACGGGAAAGGCCCCTCACCCTCCCGAGGGGCCTTTCCCACCACGCGTGACATTGGCGTCAACGCCTTCTAGACCCTTGCAATTCCGTGCACGGTCGGGGGGAATATCGAATGGCTGGACAAGTCCGCGCGGCGGGCGATCTGCGGGTGTGGCCGATGGTCGCGCTGCTCGCTCTGGTGGTCCTGCTCAATTTCGTGGATCGAGGGGCGATCGGCATTGCCGCCCCGCTCATGCAGCAGTCGCTGGGCCTTTCGGCGACGCGCTTCGGGCTCGCCGTTTCGGCGTTTTTCTGGACATACGGGCTGACCCAGCCTTTCATCGGGGCGCTGGCGGATCGCTGGTCGGCGGCGCGTCTCCTGTCGCTGGCAGTTGCTCTCTGGGCCTGCGCGACGCTGTTCACGGGGCTTGCCAATGGCCTTGCCATGCTGGTCGGCCTGCGCCTTCTGCTCGGACTGGGGGAAGCGGCGCTTTTTCCCTCGACGGCCAAGCTGATCGCCGCGCATGTTCCGGTCGAGCGGCGCGGCCTTGCCAATGCGATGATCGCGACCGGGCTGGCGCTCGGGCCTGCGCTCGGCACGATGGCGGGCGGCATGATCCTGGCTCGCCACGGCTGGCGCCCGGTCTTTTTCTGGTTCGGCGCCGCAACCCTGGTCTGGCTCGTGCCCTGGGCCCTGATCGGACGGCAGATGAACCGCGCGACGGCGGGAAAGGCGGTCGAGCCGCCTTCGCCGATGCGCGATCTTTTGCGGCGGCCGGGGCTGTGGCTGATGGGCGTCGCGCATGCGCTGGCCAATTACGGGTTCTTCTTTGTCCTGATCTGGCTGCCGCTCTACCTCGTCAAATCGCGCGGGTTGCCGATCCCGACGATGACGGTTCTGGCGACGATGACCTACGGCATGCAGGCCCTGGCCTCGCTCGGCTGGGGGCAGCTTGCCGACGCGCTGGTCCGTCGGGGCGGAGAGCCGTCACGCGTGAAACGGCGGCTTTGCGTGGTGGCCGAACTTGGATCGGTTGCCGGGATTGCGGGTGTCGCATTGGCGCAGGGGACGACCGGCCTGTGCGCGGCGCTTCTGGTCACCGGGCTGTTTCTCGGCTGCCTGCCCACGATGGTCTATGCGCTGGGCCAGCTTCATGCAGGGCCGCGCGATGCGGCAGGCTGGGTCGGGGTGCAGAATGCGATCGGCAGCGTGTCGGGGATCGTCGGTCCGGTGGTGACCGGCGCGATCGTCGATGCGACCGGCAGTTTTAACGGCGCATTCGCCTTTGCCGCTGCCGTCAGTGCAGCGGGAGCAGCGATGTTCGCATGGGGCCTGCCGGAACGTTCGGTGTGAGGCCGGTCCATCTGCATTAAACGGCATGAAAAAGGGCGCTCCCGCAAAGGAGCGCCCTTTTCCTGCAATCGATGGTCGGGTCCGCACTCGATGATCGAGCGGAACCCGAACAGGCGATTACTTGATTTCGACGGTGCCGCCGGCTTCTTCGATCTTCTTCTTGATGTCTTCGGCTTCGGCCTTCGAGACACCTTCCTTGATCGCCTTCGGCGCGCCTTCGACGAGAGCCTTGGCTTCGGTCAGGCCGAGCGAGGTGATCGCGCGGACTTCCTTGATGACCTGGATCTTCTTGCCGCCGTCGCCGGTCAGGATGACGTCGAATTCGGTCTTTTCTTCAGCGGCGGGAGCCGCTTCACCGGCGGGGGCAGCAGCAACTGCAACAGCAGCAGCGGCGCTCACGCCCCAAGCTTCTTCGAGAGCCTTGGCAAGGTCAGCGGCTTCGAGAACGGTCAGCTTCGAAAGTTCTTCAACGAGGGCTGCGATATCGGCCATGATATTTCACTCCTAATGGGTAGATGCCTGCCGGACGGCAGGCGAAATTGTGCGAACGGTCTTAAGCCGCATCCTTCTCGGCGTAGGCGTTGAAGACGCGCGCCAGCTTCGCCGCCGGAGCGGTGGTGAGCTGGGCGATCTTGGTCGCCGGAGCCTGGATGAGGCCGATAAGCTTGGCGCGCAGCTCGTCGAGCGAGGGCATCGTGGCGAGCGCCTTGATCCCATCGGCATCGAGAACCTGCGAACCCATCCCGCCACCCAAGATTTCGATCTTGTCGGTGGTCTTGGCGAACTCGACGATCACCTTGGCGGCGGCGACGGGGTCGGCCGAGGCGGCGACTGCGGTCGGACCGGTGAAGAGATCACCGATGCCTTCGTAAGCCGTGCCCTGGATGGCAAGCTTGGCAAGACGGTTCTTCGCAACCTTGTACGTCGCACCCGCTTCGCGGATCTTCGTGCGCAGGGCGGTGGACTGGGCCACCGTCATGCCGAGGTTGCGGGTGATGACCACCGCGCCGGCCTCGGAGAAGATCTCGTTGAGGTATGCGACCGATTCGGCTTTCTGCGAACGATCCATGCCTTACTCCTTCACAAATGGCTGCATGGAGCTGCCCCCCGATGCAACCGGCTACGTCTGTCCGCACCGACGCATGAGCGCCGGAGCGAGCGAGTCCGTTGTCGACAAGGGAAGGAGAAGCGCCGAAAGACGGCGCGGGCACCATCTTCCACAAAAGGAGGAGGGCCGTTGAAACTCTTTTCCCCGTCTAGGCTGGAACATTAAGCCGTAAAACGGCACCAGCGGTCTCGGACGGATGATCATCCGGGCAAGCCCGTTGATCTGCCGCGGGCCACTAGCAGGGAATGGGGCGGAGTCAAGGGCGCACGTTTCCTGTCACGACTCCGGCGCGGGTGCTGGTGCGGCGCATGCCCTTGTTTGACAGCGTTCCGGGGCAATGCTAACGATCCCGACTGACCCGAGCTTCGAGCAAGGCTTTCCCATGCGCAGGGGAAAGCATCAGGAAGGAGGCTGGGGTTTTCCATCTGACGCGACAGGCTGCTGCCGGTGTGCCGTTTTTTCCATTCGGAAATGCGGTGGGCTGGGCTTGCGGCCTTTTGTCGCTGGATGGCGCCACTCGCTGCGCGTGGCAAATTTTTCGCCGGATCCCAACGGGTTCCGGCTCTTTAGAGCGAAGAGGCACGAACTCCTCCATGGCGACCAAGGCAACCGCCCTGACCGGCTCCCGCCCCGGCGTGAAGAAGCGCATCCGCAAGATCTTCGGGGACATCCACGAAGTCGTGCAGATGCCGAACCTGATCGAGGTTCAGCGCGAATCGTACGAACAGTTCCTGCGCTCGGACCCGGCCACCGGCTATGTCTCGGGTCTGGAAAAGACGCTGCGCTCGGTGTTCCCGATCCAGGATTTCGCAGGCACCGCCAGCCTCGATATCAAGGAAAAGGACGGCTACGTCCTCGAGGCGCCCAAGTACGACGTCAACGAGTGCCGTCAGCGCGGGATCACTTATGCCGCGCCGATGAAGGTCACGCTCAAGCTGGCGACTTTCGAAGTCGACGCCGAGACCGAGACCAAGTCGCTCATCGATATCAAGGAGCAGGACGTCTACATGGGCGACATCCCGCTCATGACCGACAACGGCACCTTCTTCATCAACGGGACCGAGCGCGTCATCGTCAGCCAGATGCACCGTTCGCCGGGCGTCCTGTTCGACCATGACCGCGGCAAGACCCACTCGTCGGGCAAGTACCTCTTCGCAGCCCGCGTGATCCCTTATCGTGGTTCGTGGCTCGACTTCGAATTCGACGCCAAGGACATCGTCAACGTCCGTATCGACCGCAAGCGCAAGCTGCCGGTCACCAGCCTGCTCTATGCGCTGGGTCTCAATGGCGAACAGATCCTCGACCACTTCTATTCGAAGGTGACCTGGGTCCGTGCCGACGGTGGCTGGCGCGTTCCGTTCGTGCTCGACCAGTGGCGCGGGGTCAAGCCGACGTTCGACATCGTCGACGCGAAGTCGGGTGAAGTGATTTTCCCGGCGGGTCAAAAGATCTCGCCGCGTTCGGCCAACAAGGCGGCCAAGGACGGCCTCGAATATCTGCTGATCCCGACCGAGGAAATCTTCGGCCGCTTCTCGGCGCTTGATCTGATCGACGAAACCACCGGTCGCATCTGGATCGAAGCTGGTGACGAAGTGACGCCGGAAAACCTCGACGTGCTCGATCAGGTCGGCGTCGATCGTCTCGAGCTGCTCGACATCGACCACGTGACGACGGGTCCGTGGATCCGCAACACGATGAAGGCGGACAAGGCCGAGGACCGCGATCACGCGCTCGCCGACATCTATCGCGTCATGCGCCCCGGCGAACCGCCGACGCGCGAAACCGCCGAAGCGCTGTTCGACGGCCTGTTCTTCGACAACGACCGCTACGACCTGTCGGCCGTGGGTCGCGTCAAGCTGAACATGCGTCTCGGCCTCGATTGTGCCGACACCATCACCACCCTGCGCACCGACGACATTCTCGCGGTGGTCAAGGAACTGGTGAACCTCAAGGACGGCAAGGGCGAAGTCGACGACATCGACAACCTCGGCAACCGTCGTGTCCGCTCGGTCGGCGAACTGCTGGAAAACCAGTACCGCGTCGGCCTGCTGCGCATGGAACGCGCGGTCAAGGAACGCATGAGCTCGGTCGACGTCTCGACCGTCATGCCCAACGACCTCATCAACGCGAAGCCGGCCGTGGCTGCGGTGCGTGAATTCTTCGGCTCGTCGCAGCTGTCGCAGTTCATGGACCAGACCAACCCGCTGTCCGAAGTGACGCACAAGCGTCGCGTTTCGGCACTCGGGCCGGGCGGTCTGACCCGCGAACGTGCAGGCTTCGAAGTCCGCGACGTTCACCCGACGCACTATGGTCGTATCTGCCCGATCGAAACGCCTGAAGGGCCGAACATCGGTCTGATCAACTCGCTTTCGACCTTTGCCCGCGTCAACAAGTACGGCTTCATCGAAACCCCGTACCGCAAGGTGATCGACGGCAAGGTGACCCGCGACGTGGTCTACCTGTCGGCGATGGAAGAGCAGAAGCACACCGTGGCGCAGGCTTCGGCCGCCGTGAACGAAGACGGTTCCTTCGTCGAGGAACTGATCTCGGCGCGGCAGAACGGCGAATTCGTCATGGCTCCGCGCGACACCGTCACGCTGATGGACGTCAGCCCCAAGCAGCTCGTCTCGGTCGCGGCCTCGCTCATTCCGTTCCTGGAAAACGACGACGCCAACCGCGCGCTGATGGGTTCGAACATGCAGCGCCAGGCGGTGCCGCTGGTCAAGGCCGACGCACCGTTCGTGGGCACCGGGATGGAAGAAACCGTGGCGCGCGATTCGGGCGCTGCGATCGCGGCGCTGCGCGGCGGGATCGTCGACCAGGTCGACGCGACCCGTATCGTCATCCGCGCTGCCGGTGACATCGAACCGGGTCAGTCGGGCGTCGACATCTACACGCTCCAGAAGTTCCAGCGTTCGAACCAGAACACCTGCATCAACCAGCGTCCGCTGGTGAAGGTGGGCGACATGGTCGAAAAGGGCGACATCCTCGCTGACGGTCCTTCGACCGATCTTGGCGAACTGGCGCTCGGCCGCAACGTGCTCGTCGCGTTCATGCCCTGGAACGGCTACAACTACGAAGACTCGATCCTGATCTCGGAACGGATCGTGAAGGACGACGTCTTTACCTCGATCCACATCGAGGAATTCGAAGTCATGGCCCGCGACACCAAGCTCGGGCCCGAAGACATCACCCGCGACATCCCGAACGTCGGCGAGGAAGCCCTGCGCAACCTCGACGAAGCGGGCATCGTCTACATCGGTGCCGAAGTGCACCCGGGTGACATCCTCGTCGGCAAGATCACGCCCAAGGGCGAATCGCCGATGACTCCGGAAGAAAAGCTGCTCCGCGCGATCTTCGGTGAAAAGGCCAGCGACGTGCGCGACACCTCGCTCCGCCTGCCGCCGGGCGTTGCCGGGACCATCGTCGAAGTGCGCGTGTTCAACCGTCACGGCATCGAGATCGATGACCGTACCCGCGCGATCCAGGCCGAGGAAATCGAACGCCTCGCCAAGGACCGCGAAGACGAACGCGCCATTCTCAACCGTGCGACCTTCAACCGTCTGCGCGACATGCTGATCGGTCAGGTGGCCGCAGCTGCGCCCAAGGGCATCAAGAAGGGCGTGGAGATCGACGAGCAGGTGCTCGGCGATGTCGAACGCCACGAATGGTGGAAGTTCGCGGTGGCCGACGATGCGCGTCAGGCGCAGCTCGAAGCGGTCAAGCAGCAGTACGATGCGACCGTGAAGGCGATCCAGGAGAAGTTCGAGGATCGCAAGGCCAAGCTCGAAGCCGGTGACGAACTCGCACCGGGCGTGCTCAAGATGGTCAAGGTCTTCGTCGCGGTGAAGCGCAAGCTGCAGCCGGGCGACAAGATGGCCGGCCGTCACGGGAACAAGGGTGTCATCAGCCGCATCCTGCCGATCGAGGACATGCCGTTCCTCGACGACGGGACGCATGTCGACATCGTGCTCAACCCGCTGGGCGTGCCGAGCCGCATGAACGTCGGGCAGATCTTCGAAACCCACCTCGGGTGGGCGGCGCGCGGCCTTGGTCAGCAGATCAAGCACGCGCTCGAAGACTGGCGCATTGCCAACCCCGATCCGCAGGCGGCCCAGCCTCCGGCGGCGCTCATCGAAAAGCTCAAGGATATCTACGGCGAAAACTATTACGCCGATATCGAGAGCCGCACGACGAACGAGATCATCGAGCTCGCTGAAAACCTGAAGGCGGGCGTTCCGATGGGCACTCCGGTGTTCGACGGTGCGCGCGAGCCGGACGTCTCGGCCATGTTGGCCAAGGCGGGCTACCACACTTCGGGGCAGACCACGCTCTTTGACGGGCGCACGGGCGAAGCCTTCGACCGCAAGGTGACTGTCGGCATCATCTACATGCTGAAGCTGCACCACCTTGTTGACGACAAGATCCACGCACGTTCGATCGGGCCCTACAGCCTCGTCACCCAGCAGCCGCTGGGCGGTAAGGCGCAGTTCGGCGGTCAGCGTTTCGGGGAAATGGAAGTCTGGGCCCTGCAGGCCTACGGCGCTGCCTATACCCTGCAGGAAATGCTCACGGTGAAGTCGGACGACGTCGTCGGCCGCACCAAGGTCTACGAAGCGATCGTCAAGGGCGACGATACCTTCGAGGCCGGCATCCCCGAAAGCTTCAACGTGCTTGTCAAGGAAATGCGCAGCCTCGGGCTCAATGTCGAACTCTCCTCGCATGACGAAGGGGAAGAGGACGACGACCTGCCCGAAGCGGCGGAATGAGGCGGAACCGGGCGGGCCGAGACAGGCCCGCCCGCCGCTGAAATCCCTTCCGCCTGCAAGAATTCCCTCCCAGCGAGGATCACGAGATGAACGATCTGACCAAGTTCACCAACCCGATGGCGAAGCCGGAAACCTTCGACCAGATTCGCATCGGCCTTGCCAGCCCCGAGCGCATTCGCTCGTGGTCGTTCGGCGAGATCAAGAAGCCCGAAACGATCAACTACCGTACGTTCAAGCCTGAACGCGACGGTCTCTTCTGCGCCCGCATCTTCGGTCCGGTGAAGGACTACGAATGCCTTTGCGGCAAGTACAAGCGCATGAAGTACAAGGGCGTCGTCTGCGAAAAGTGCGGCGTCGAAGTCACCGTGACCAAGGTGCGTCGCGAGCGCATGGGCCACATCGAACTGGCAGCGCCTGTTGCGCACATCTGGTTCCTGAAGTCGCTGCCCAGCCGCATCGGCCTGCTGCTCGACATGCAGCTCAAGAACCTTGAGCGCATTCTCTACTTCGAAAGCTATGTGGTCATCGAACCGGGTATCACCCCGCTCGAACGCTACCAGATGCTGACCGAAGACGAACTGCTCGACGCGCAGGACGAATACGGCGAGGACGCCTTCTCGGCGGGAATCGGCGCCGAAGCGGTCAAGCAGATGCTGATGGACCTCGACATGGTCCAGGAACGCGAGGACCTGCTCAAGGAACTCGCCGAGACCAAGTCGGAACTCAAGCCCAAGAAGATCATCAAGCGCCTGAAGGTCGTCGAATCGTTCATCGATTCGGGCAACCGTCCGGAATGGATGATCCTTGAAGTCGTGCCGGTCATTCCGCCCGAACTGCGCCCGCTGGTTCCGCTCGACGGCGGCCGCTTCGCGACTTCGGACCTTAACGACCTCTATCGTCGCGTCATCAACCGCAACAACCGTCTGAAGCGGCTGATAGAACTGCGCGCGCCTGACATCATCGTGCGCAACGAAAAGCGCATGCTGCAGGAAGCCGTCGACGCCTTGTTCGACAATGGCCGTCGCGGTCGCGTCATCACCGGCGCGAACAAGCGTCCGCTCAAGTCGCTGTCCGACATGCTCAAGGGCAAGCAGGGCCGCTTCCGTCAGAACCTGCTCGGCAAGCGCGTCGACTACTCGGGTCGTTCGGTTATCGTGACCGGTCCCGAACTCAAGCTGCACCAGTGCGGCCTGCCCAAGAAGATGGCGCTCGAACTGTTCAAGCCGTTCATCTACGCCCGGCTTGACGCCAAGGGCCTGTCGATGACGCTCAAGCAGGCCAAGAAGTGGGTCGAAAAGGAACGCAAGGAAGTCTGGGACATCCTGGACGAAGTGATCCGCGAACACCCGGTCATGCTCAACCGTGCGCCGACGCTGCACCGTCTGGGCATCCAGGCGTTCGAACCCGTGCTGATCGAAGGCAAGGCGATCCAGCTGCACCCGCTCGTCTGCTCGGCGTTCAACGCCGACTTCGACGGTGACCAGATGGCCGTCCACGTGCCGCTCTCGCTGGAAGCCCAGCTGGAAGCGCGCGTGCTGATGATGAGCACGAACAACATCCTCTCGCCTGCCAACGGCAAGCCGATCATCGTGCCGTCGCAGGACATGGTGCTCGGGCTTTACTACCTGTCGATGGACCGCAAGGGCGAGCCGGGCGAAGGCATGCTGCTGGCCGACATGGCCGAAGTGCATCAGGCGCTGAACGCGGGTGCAGTCACGCTGCACACCAAGATCACCGCTCGCGTCCCGCAGACCGACGAGGCCGGCAAGACCTACCTCAAGCGGTACGAAACGACGCCGGGCCGCATGTTGATCGGCGAATGCCTGCCCAAGAGTCACACGGTTCCCTTCGAGCTGGTCAATCGCCTGCTCACCAAGAAGGAAATCGCGGACGTCATCGACCAGGTCTACCGCCACACCGGCCAGAAGGAGACCGTGCTGTTTGCCGACGCGATCATGTCGCTCGGTTTCCGTCACGCGTTCCGCGCGGGCATCTCGTTCGGCAAGGATGACATGATCATCCCGCAGAGCAAGGACGCGCTGGTCGATGAAACCAAGGCGCTGGTTGCCGACTACGAGCAGCAGTACCAGGACGGTCTCATCACGCAGCAGGAAAAGTACAACAAGGTGATCGACGCCTGGAGCCGTTGCGGCGACCAGGTTGCGGCCGCCATGATGGAAGAACTGCGCGCTACTCCGATCGACGAGAATGGCCGCGAGCGCCCCGTCAACGCCATCTACATGATGAGCCACTCGGGCGCCCGTGGTTCTCCGGCGCAGATGAAGCAGCTCGGCGGGATGCGCGGCCTGATGGCCAAGCCTTCGGGCGAAATCATCGAAACGCCGATCATCTCGAACTTCAAGGAAGGTCTGACCGTCCTTGAATACTTCAACTCGACTCACGGCGCTCGTAAGGGTCTGGCCGACACCGCGCTCAAGACGGCGAACTCGGGGTACCTGACCCGCCGTCTGGTCGACGTGTCGCAGGACTGCGTCGTCACGACCATCGACTGCGGCACCGAACGGGCGCTCGAAATGCGCGCCATCGTTCAGGGCGGTACGACGATCGCGTCGCTGGGCGAACGCATCCTCGGCCGTACCTTGGCCGAAGACATGATCGAGGCGAAGACCGGCGAAGTGCTGGTGACCAAGGGCACGCTGCTTGACGAAGCGGCCGTGGCGCGCATCGAGGCGGCCGGCGTTCAGTCCGCCCGCATCCGTTCGCCGCTGATCTGCGAAGCGCCGCAGGGCGTTTGCGGGACGTGCTACGGGCGTGACCTTGCTCGCGGTACTCCGGTCAACATCGGTGAAGCGGTCGGCGTCATCGCCGCCCAGTCGATCGGTGAACCCGGCACCCAGCTGACCATGCGTACCTTCCACATCGGTGGTGCGGCGCAGGTGAACGAACAGTCGAACTTCGAATCGATCTGCGACGGTACCGTCCACTATCGTGACATCCCGACGCTGATGGACAGCCGTGGTCGTCGCCTGTCGCTCGCGCGCAACGGGGAAATCGTGGTCTACGATCCGGAAGGTCGCGAGCGCTCGGTCAACCGCGTGCCTTATGGTACGCACCTGCTGAACGAAAACGGTGCGACGGTGACCAAGGGCCAGCGTCTGGCCGAGTGGGACCCGTTCACCACCCCGGTCATCACCGAAAAGCGCGGTATCGTGCGCTATCAGGACCTGATCGACGGCCGCACGCTGACCGAGCTGGTCGACGAAGCGACCGGGATCGCCCAGCGCGTGATCACCGAAAACCGTTCGGTGGGTCGTGGCAAGAAGGAAGACCTGCGTCCGCGCCTGACCTTGCTCGATGAAAACTCGGGTGAAGCGGCGCGCTACCTGCTTGCTCCGGGCACGACGCTGTCGGTCGAGGACGGTCAGGAAGTGCAGGTCGGTGACGTTCTGGCCCGTGCCAGCCGCGAAGCCGCCAAGACCCGCGACATCACCGGTGGTCTGCCGCGCGTTGCCGAACTGTTCGAAGCGCGTCGTCCGAAGGACAACGCGGTCATTGCCAAGGTTTCGGGTCGCGTCGAATTCGTTCGCGACTACAAGGCCAAGCGCAAGATCGCGATCATCCCGGAAGAGGGCGATCCGGTGGAATACCTGATCCCCAAGTCCAAGGTGATCGACGTCCAGGAAGGCGACTACGTCAAGAAGGGCGACAACCTGATTTCGGGCTCGCCCGATCCGCACGACATTCTCGAAGTGCTCGGCGTGGAAGCGCTGGCCGAATACCTCGTGGCGGAAATCCAGGAAGTCTACCGCTTGCAGGGCGTGAAGATCAACGACAAGCACATCGAGGTGATCGTTCGCCAGATGCTGCAGAAGGTGGAAATCACCGATGGCGGTGACACCACCCTGCTGCCCGGCGAGCAGGTCGACCTCGAGGAAATGAACGAGATCAATGCCAAGATCGCGTCGGACCAGCGTCCGGCCGAAGGCAAGCCGGTGCTGCTGGGCATCACCAAGGCGAGCCTGCAGACCCGCTCGTTCATTTCGGCCGCGTCGTTCCAGGAAACCACCCGCGTGCTCACCCAGGCTTCGGTCGAAGGGAAGCGCGACAACCTGATCGGTCTGAAGGAAAACGTCATCGTCGGTCGTCTGATCCCCGCCGGGACGGGCGCCAGCATGAGCCGCATGCGCGTCACGGCTTCGAGCCGGGATGCCGCGCTGCGCGCCGCCAACCGCCGCTTCGAAGCGGCGCTGGTTGCGCCCCGCTCGGCCGCAGAGGAACATGCCGCCGAACTCAAGCAGGGGCGTGAAGCGGCGATCGGCAACGATCCGCTTGCGGTCGTCGAGGGCGAAACCCACGGCACCGACGCCGATGCCGGTGACTACCTGATCAAGGGTGACGAGGATTGATCCTCGCCTGACCTGAACGGGACAGAAGACCCCGCCGAAGCGATTCGGCGGGGTTTTTCTTTGCGCCTCTTCCTTACGATCTACGCAGTTCACGCCATGGCCGCTCGCCCGAGGCATTAAGGCTGTTTCTCCTATCGCCGTCGGATTGGCCCGATTGCCGCATGGTGCGTCATCAGGGGGAAGAGACATGATCGGCGAAAGAGCGCGCCTTGCCGCGCGCGTGATGATTGCGATGCTGCTTGCCGGGATCGTGCTGGCGACGGTCGTCTTCTACGAGATGCGCTACGGCGGGCCGATCTCGCAGCGGGTTGCCTTGCAGGACGAACTGGTTGCCGATGTCCTGCCGCCGCCGGCGTTCATGGTTGAAAGCTATCTCGACGTCGCACTGGCGATCCGCGATCCCGATCATGCCGGGCCGGTGATCGACGAACTGAAATCCCGCCGCAGCGAATTCGAGGCACGCAAGGTCTATTGGCACAATGCGCCGGTGGCAGCCGAGCTACGCCCGGATCTCGACGCTGTCCTGACCGCCGCCGATACCTTCTGGCAGATCGTCGATACGCATGTCCTGCCTTCCCTTGCCGCGCATGACCGCGCGGGGATGGAACGGGCCTTCGAGTTCGAACTGACGCCCGCCTATCACGCGCAGCGCGATCAGGTGCACAAGCTGGTCGCACTGGCGAGCACGCTGCACGAGCGGGAACGTATCTATGACGAGCGTGTGGTCATCGCGGCGCTCGCGTTCCTCGCGTTCATGGGCTGCACGTCGGTCGCGGTCATTCTCTACGCCAAGCGCTGGATCGAACGGATCGTTCTGGGGCCGCTGATCACGACGGCCGAGACCATCCATGCCATGGCGGACGGCGACAACGGCATTGCCATCGGCGGGACCGAACGCGGCGACGAGATCGGGGTGATGGCCCGTGCGATGGAAGTCTTTCAGGCAGCGGGCAAGGCGCGGGAGCAGGCAACGGCCGATCGCGAACACGCCATCGGCGAGCTCAGCACCGCGCTGTCCCACCTTGCGAGCAAGGATCTGGAGTACAAGCTCTTCGACGCGTTCCCCCCGGAATACGAGATGCTCCGGGGCGATTTCAACGCGGCGGTCGAATCCCTCGCCGCCGCCTTGCGGTCGGTCCGCGTCGGGGCGGCGAACGTGACCGGCAGCATTGCCGAGATCCGCGCTGCTGCCGACGATCTGTCCCAACGCAACGAGCAGCAGGCCGCGCGCGTTGCGGAATCGGGCTCGGCCATGAATTCCGTGACCGCCAGCGTGCGCGAGACTGCGCAGGGTGCTGCCAAAGTGCGGAGCGCTATGGAGGCCGTTCACAGAGAAGCCAATGACGGTGGGCACGTCGTCCGCGATGCCGTGGCCGCCATGGCGGCGATCGAGCAGTCGTCGCAGGAGATCGCGCAGATCATCAACGTGATCGACGGGATTGCCTTCCAGACCAACCTGCTCGCACTCAATGCCGGTGTCGAAGCGGCCCGCGCCGGGGAAGTGGGCAAGGGGTTCGCTGTCGTCGCGACCGAAGTTCGCGCCCTGGCCCAGCGTTCCGCCGCTGCCGCGCAGGACATCAAGGGGCTGATCACCAATAGCGGTCAGCAGGTCGAGGCCGGGGTCGAGCTGGTCGGACGCACCGGCGAGAAGCTCGGCGGCATCGTGGAAAGGATTGCCGATATCAGTGATCTGGTCACCGAGATCGCCGCCGCGGCGGATCGCCAGGCCGGAAGCCTCGAACAGGTCAATGTCGCGGTCGGCGAGATGGACATGATGACGCAGCAGAACGCAGCGATGGTGGAGCAGTCATCGGCCTCCACCGCGAGTCTTTCGGCCGAAGCGGAACGTCTGAGCCAGCTTGTCCGCACGTTCAGGACACGGGATGTACAAAACCGCCCTGCACATGTTGCCCAGCCGGGCCGCCTGCGCCGGACGTCTGCGCTCGAAGAAGAGCGTGAACCGGTGCGCCTTGCCGTGGCAAGCTGAGCCCCGGACACGAAAAAGCCGCCGGATGCATGGCATCCGACGGCTCTTCCCTGAAATCAGGTCCGATCAGGCGTGCGTGCGGCGGTGTTCGCCCTTCACCCAGCGCACGGTGCCCGAACTGGCACGCATCACCACGCTTTCGGTGGTCATGACGCCGTTCTTGTGCGTCTTCACCCCGGAGAGCAGCGAACCGTCGGTCACGCCGGTCGCGGCGAAGATGCAGTCGCCCTTGGCCAGTTCGTTGAGGTCGTACTGCTTGTTGAGGTCGGTGATGCCCCACTTTTTCGCACGAGCGCGCTCGTCGTCGTTGCGGAACACCAGACGGCCCTTGAACTGTCCGCCGACGCAGCGCAGCGCAGCGGCCGCGAGAACGCCTTCGGGAGCGCCGCCCTGGCCCATGTACATGTCGATGCCGGTTTCATCGTCGGTGACGGCGATCACGCCAGCAACGTCGCCGTCCGGAATCAACGTGATGCCGCAGCCCAAGGCGCGCAGTTCGTCGATGATGTCGTTGTGGCGAGCGCGGTCGAGCACGCAGACGATGATTTCGCCCGGTTCGACGCCCTTGGCTGCCGCGACCGCCTTGACGTTGTCGGTCACCGACTTGTCGAGGTCGATGATGCCTTCGGGATAGCCGGGGCCGACCGCGATCTTGTCCATGTAGACGTCGGGGGCGTTGAGCAGGCCGCCTTCTTCGGCAACGGCGAGAACCGCCAGAGCGTTGGGGCCCGCCTTCGCGGTGATGGTGGTGCCTTCGAGCGGATCGAGCGCGATGTCGATCTTGGGGCCCTTGCCGGGGGCAAGACCCACCTTTTCACCGATGAACAGCATCGGCGCTTCATCGCGTTCGCCTTCGCCGATGACGACGGTGCCGTCCATGTAAAGGTCGTTGAGAGCGGCGCGCATGGCTTCGACGGCGGCGGCATCGGCCGCCTTTTCGTCGCCGCGCCCGATCAGGCGGGATGCACCGATCGCCGCAGCTTCGGTCACACGCACCATTTCGAGAACCAGCACACGATCAAGTACCTTGGAAGCAGCGGGTTGTGCAGTCGTTTCGGTCACGGTAGTTCCCTGTAGTGGCGGCTGTGCAGACGTATGCACAGCCCTAGACTGAGGATGATGGTCTTGTCGAGAGCGGCCCGCGCGCTTCTGGTAGCACTGGTTTTCACCGGATACAGCCCCATGGCGCTGGCGCAGGCGTCACAATCGCCAAAAACGCAGGCTTCCGCCCCTCCAAAGGCAGGAACGTATTCCTTGCCGACGGAGGATGTGGATGACAGTTCGAAGCAGTCGGCGGCGCTGGCGCAGAGCCTGCTGACCCCGACGAAGCAGCCTCCGCGCTGTGATGACAGCGGCGGTGGCATCAGCGTCTGCGGGCACAAGGAGGACAGCTCCAAGATCCGCCTGCCGTTGCGTGACGAACTCGAATCGTCACGAGCGACCGGCGACGGTGTCCCGCGGGCGCCCGACGTCTTCGGGATCAAGAAGGGGACCATCAGCATCGGGCTCTGTTTGATGCCCCCCTGCAAGAGCGAGGCCCTGCCCACCATCGATTTCTCGAAGATGCCCGCAGATCCCGAAGGTTCTGACGCCGATCGCATCGGAAAGGGAGAAATCCGCGCCTTTTGAGCGGCTGCGGACTTCCCTTTCGGAATGGATGTGGCGTCGCGGATCATTCCTCCAGAATGTGCATCACAAGCGGCGCTTCGGCAAGGCTGGGCGAGCCTTCGAGCAAGTCGAGCGCCTTGGCGATCGCACTTTCCGGCCCGTGGTGCGTGACAAGAGCAACTAGGACGCGTTCCTCGCCGTCGATTTCCACCCGTCCCTTCTGGATCAGGCTTTCGATCGAGACGCCGGCGTCGCGCATGGCGGCTGCGATCTCGGCCAGCGTGCCGGGGCGGTCGGCCACGGTAAAGCGCAGATAGGCCTTGCCGGTGCGGTGGCCGGTATCGGCCCGGGCGGCCATGTCGAGTTCGGCAGCCGGAATCGAGAACGGCGCGCCGATGTCGCCACGAGCGATGTCGATCAGGTCGGCAACGACTGCGCTGGCGGTCGGTCCGTCGCCTGCACCAGCGCCCTGGAACAGCAGGCGGCCGACGAAGTTGCCTTCGGCGACGACGGCATTGGTCGCGCCGTCGACATGGGCCAGCGGATGATCGCGGTGGACGAGATGGGGATGGACGCGCTGGAACAGGCGGCGTTTGCCCTCGGCGTCGACTTCGGTCTCGGCCATGCCGATCAGGCGGATGTAATAGCCCAGGGCATCGGCCTGTGCGATGTCGGCGGCCAGCAGGCGACGGATGCCGGTAATGGTGACGCCGGGGAAGTCGACGGCGGTGCCGAACGCGATCGAGGAGAGGATCGCCAGCTTGTGCGCGGCATCGATGCCGTCGATGTCGAAGCTGGGATCGGCTTCGGCAAAGCCCTTGGCCTGCGCTTCGGCGAGCACATCGGCGAAGTCGCGACCGGTATCCTCCATGGTGGAGAGGATATAATTGCAGGTGCCGTTGAGGATGCCGTAGACGCGGTGGATGTAATTGGCCGCCGCGCCTTCTTTCAGTCCCTTGATCACGGGGATGCCGCCGGCGACCGCCGCTTCGAACTTGAACGCGGTCTTGGCCGCTTCGGCGCGACTGGCCAGTTCGATGCCGTGGTTGGCGACCATCGCCTTGTTCGCGGTGACGAGCGCCTTGCCCGCTTCGAACGTGGTGCGTGCGAGGGCAAGGGCCGGGCCGTCGGCGCCGCCCACCAGTTCGACGACGACATCGACGTCCTCGCGCTCGCCCAGGATGACCATGTCGTCTTCCCAGGCATAGCGGGCCATGTCGAAGCCGCGGTTCTTGCCGCGATTGCGCGCGCTGATGGCGGTAATCACGATCGGCCGACCTGCACGACGGGCAATCAGTTCGGCATTGGTCTCGATCAGCCGGACCACCCCGCCGCCGACCGTGCCAAGGCCAGCCAGCGCGATGCGCAAGGGTTCGCTCATGATGTCCTCATTGGGCCGCGCGCGGGCGGCATGAAAGAACGCCGGTCTGGTCCGGCGTCATGGAAGGAATGTCTTTGCGGTGAAGCTCCGGCAGGCCGGAACTTCGGCTTGGGCTCTTAGATCCTGTTTCCACCCTCGCCAAGCGGCGAGTTTTGCAGGAACCCTCGCAAACGGGCCGATATCCGCGCCTTTTCGCGGCAGGGTCGCTCAGTGGGTGACCGTGCGGTTGCGCAGGCAGGGACCGAGCGAGGCAAGGACCATGGCATAGTCCTCCGTCGCGATGCGGCGATCGGCGGCAGTGGTCGAAATCTGGGCTCGATCCGGGATCGCAGACGGCAATGTACAGGCCAGTCGATACCAGGCGAGCGTCTCGGGCTTGGGCGGGGTGGCGGACTGGTCGACGATCTCGCTGAAGCTGACGCCCCAGTGCGGCGCCATGCCGGGGCGGCGCAGGACGGAGATCGACACCGGCTTCCCGTTGTCGGTCGCAAAGAAGAACTGGGTCTCGCCTTCGCTGACCAGATTGCCGGGAACGTGCAGGGCTTCGCGCAGGCCGGTGATTCGCGGTGGGGCGTCCGGGCTGACCAGTTCGGTCAGGATCGCGCGTACGCGGTTCTCCAGTTCGGGGCTCCATGTGAACATGGTGTCCGATGCGACGAGCAGCAGTTCGCCGGGCTTGTTCGGAACGGTGGTGCCAAACAGCAACACCTGTGTCTTGTTCAGCTTCGGGGGCTTGCCTTTTGCGTCGAGAGGAACGTCGGCAAGGAAGCGAAGTGATTCGCCAAGTTCAGGGCCAACCAGCAAGGCAGACATGTCCGCCTCGATATAAAGGCGGGCATAACCGGGTGCGACTCCGGGTGCTTCATCAGGTTTGAGGCGTGTTTGGCGGCGGATCGTGGCGGTCGCGACCACCCTTGATGCGAGGGCGAGATCGACAAGGTCGGCATAAGTCTGAACCGGGGTTGCAGAGACGTCCGAAGCGGTTCCTCCCTGTCCCGAATCAGTGATCTCAAATGGGGTCGGAGCCGCGGAATTCCAAGGGTTTTGCGGCATCGCAGCATCCGCTGCGGAGGTATTCGCAAGGGCGAGGGAAAGCGCTCCGAAGAGGGCTGCGAGACGGTCGCGACGGGGCTCTGGCATGGCTCGATCCTGCATGATGAAGGGCATCCGAGCGCCCGCTTATCGGCATCTTCTGAGCGCACGAAAGGTGAATCTCGAGTGAACCGATAAAGGAATTGCACGCCTATTGCTTCGGCGTTAAACCTCGCCATCGATCGGGCAGACAAGAACCAGCGCCCGACGAAAGTCGTATGCCGGGCACCTTGCGCCCGATATTCGATGGAACCGGGTTGCCGGCAGGGTGGAATGAAATCGCTAGATTGGCCGATCGGGTGGAACGGTGATTCCGCACGAGGCTCCGTCTTGACTCTTGTTGCGTGGATTTCCGCGCCGCGAGGGTTGGGGGGAAGATCAGGAGTAAAGAAGCTGAATGGCTTACGCTGACCAACAGATGAGCGGTAACAAGATCACCGCGCTCATCATCGTTGCTCTTCTTCATGTCGTTGTCGGCTATGCGTTGGTCACTGGCCTCGCGTACTCGGCCTTCAAGAAGCTCAAGGATGTGACCACCGCGGTCAAGATCGATCCGGACAAACCGCCGCCACCGCCGCCGCCGCCGCCGCCTCCGCCCAAGTCGGATACGCCGCCGCCGCCGCCGATTGTGGCGCCGCCGCCGCCTATTAACATCAACACGACGCCGCCGCCTCTGCAGGTGGTGAACACGCCGCCGCCGCCGGCTCCCCCGGCGCCTCCGGCCCCTGTCGCCGTACCTGCGCCTCCGGCTGCGCCGCCTGCGCCCAAGTTTACGCCCAAGGGAGCTGTTCCCAAGGGTCGCCCGGGCGACTGGGCTTCCGACAACGACTACCCGACACGCGCCCTGCAGTTGCAGCAGGAAGGCGTGACCGGGTTCCGCCTGACCATTGGCACCGACGGCAAGGTTTCTGACTGCCAGGTGACCAAGTCGAGCGGTAGTGCCGAACTGGACAAGACGACCTGTGACCTGATGCGGCGCCGTGCGCGCTTTGCTCCGGCCACGGACGGTGATGGCAATCCGACTTCGGGTTCCTTCGCCAGTTCTGTCCGTTGGCAGATTCCGAAGGATTGATCGCGGCCGCCGCAAATCCTTCAGGTCCTGTCGGACCATGTACCAAAGCCCAGTTTTTGCCCCTTTTTGCGAATTCTTGAGAGGAAGATCGGAATGCTTATCCAGACGCTCGCCGCGGCCGCGACCAGTGCTGCGCCTCAGAACAAGTTCGGCTTCGTCGAGGCTCTCCAGGCCGGCGGTTTCATTTCCTACGCCACCGTCACGATCATGGGTGTCATGTCGTTCGGTTCGTTCTTCATCCTGATCACCAAGTTCCTCGAACAGTCGAAGATCATGGGTCAGTACAAGGCTCTCGCCGGTTTCTGGCGCGCTGGCACCCTCAAGGAAGGCGCTGCCAAGCTCGACAAGAACAGCGCATGGCGCCAGGTCGTCGAAGACGGCATTGCCGCTGAAGACCAGCACAGCAAGATGCCCGACGCGACCGAAGCCCACGACTGGCTGCACGGCTCGCTCGCCCGCTCGGAAGCCTCGATCAACTCGAAGCTCGCCGGCGGTCTTCCCTTCCTCGCCACCGTCGGTGCGACCGCTCCGTTCATCGGTCTGTTCGGTACCGTCGTCGGCATCTACCGCGCTCTGATCGCCATCGGTCTTGCCGGTTCGGCCTCGATCGACAAGGTCGCCGGTCCGGTCGGTGAATCGCTGATCATGACCGCGCTCGGTCTGCTCGTCGCGGTTCCCGCCGTGCTTGCCTACAACTACCTCCAGAGCCGCAACAAGCGCATTGCCGAACTCCTGACCGGCTTCAGCACCGACGTTCTCGCTTACCTCGCCTCGAAGGGCGCGGTGAAGCCGAGCGTTCCGGCTGCTCCGGCTGCCAAGCCGGCTGCTGCCCCCGCTGCTGCTCCGAAGAAGTAAGTTCAAAACCGGGGTCGGTTCCCCAACGAACCGGCCCTGTCCGGAAACGCGCGGGGTCGAAGTTTCCCAACAGGACTTCATCCCGCGGGCAGACACGGATAGGATTTAACCAATGGCAATGTCTGTAGGCGGCGGCGGCGAAGAACGCCCGATGTCGGACATCAACACCACGCCGCTCGTGGACGTGATGCTCGTGCTGCTGATCATCTTCCTCATTGCGGTTCCGGTGGCGATCCAGACCGTCGAAAAGCTGAAGGTGCCGATCCTGAAGTCTGAAGAGACCCAGGACAAGGTAGAAAACCTCCTGCTTGCGGTGGTCACGACCGACGCTGCCGGCCGCAGCCCCGGCCAGCCGGGCTATGAAGGTTCCTCGCCGTCCGGTGAGTGCCGCGTCTACATCAATAACGTCACCCCGGTCGACAACACCGAGCTGTACAAGCAGGCTTTCGACCGCCTCGACGCGATCGTGAAGCGTGAAGGCGGTGCCGCCAACATGGACCCGGAAAAGGTTCCGGAAGTTCATATCCGTGGCGACCATCGCGTTCCTTGGAAGTGCATCGCCGGTGCGATCTATAACGTGCAGGCTGCGGGCTATCCCAAGGTCGGCTTCATTTCGACCCCGGTCGATCCGCAGGGCTGAGCCTGAAGGCTTGGAATACTGACGGTTCGCATCAGCGGGCTCTAGGGTTCAAGGAGTACAACCCATGGCAATGAGCGGCGGCAAGGACGATGGCTCGCCGATGATGGAGATGAACACGACGCCGTTGATCGACGTCATGCTCGTGCTCCTCATCATGTTCATCATCACCATCCCCGTGGCCACCCACTCGGTGAACGTCAACCTGCCGGCGGCAACGCCGCCGACGAACAATCCGATCATCAACCCGGTCAAGAACAAGCTGATGCTGACGCCGACCAATCAGATCCTTTGGAACGGTTCGCCGATCACCGAAGGCAATCTGGTCTCGCTGCTTCAGGCGACCAAGGCGATGGCCGTCGAGCCGGAACTCCAGTTCCAGCCCGACGGTCTGGCGAGCTATGAAATTGCCAACGAAATCCTGAAGATCATCACCGAATCCAAGGTGACGAAGTTCGGCTTCGTGGGCAACGAAAGCTACGCGACCTTCGAAAAGGCTCATTGATCGCGGTTGTTCTTCCGCGTCTTCCGTCAAGGATGATGCTGGAATGGGACGGCCCGGAAAAAAGGGGGATCGGCTTTGGCCGGTCCCCTTTTTTCATGGCCTTCAATCGACGAGGGCGTCGGGGGAGTGATCGTCGGGGCGCATGGCAGCGGCCGCAAGGCTTTCGGCTTCGACGAGCAGGTCGTCATCGACCGAACCGAGCGGCAGGCTTTCCCGGCCGATCATGACCAGCACGGGAACGGCGAGCGGACTGACGCGGTCGAGTTCGACATGGACAAGCCGCTCCGCCGCCCGGTCGAGCAGAGCGCCCAGACGTCCGAGATCGGTCATCCGTGCCCTGGCGTCGGCCCAGGCGGCCTGCAGCAGCAAGTGGTCGGGTTCGTACTTGGACAGAACGTCGTAGATGAGGTCGGTCGAGAACGTGACTTGCCGCCCGGTCTTGCGCTTGCCGGGGATCTGTCGTTCGACGAGGCCCGAAATGACTGCGACTTCCCGGAATGCGCGCCGCAGCAGGTACGAGCCCCGAACCCAGTCGTCGAATTCATCGGCGAGGATCTCGGGCGACAGCATGGTCGCCGGATCGGGGACGGCGCGCAGGCCCCATACGGCAAGGGCATAGTCGTTGGCGACAAAGCCCATCGGGCCGAGACTGGCTTCTTCCATCCGCCGCGTGATCAGCATGCCCAGCGACTGGTTCGCGTTCCAGCCTTCGAACGTGTAATAGACGGTGTAGGCCCGGCCGCCGTGGGGAAAGCTTTCGACCAGCAGTTCGTCGGGCCCTGGCAGGCGGCTGCGCCAGTCCTGCATCTCGAGCCACTCGCGCACGTCGTCGGGAAGCCTGCCCCATCCGGCCCGGTCGGTCAGCATCGCGCGGACGCGATCGGCAAGATGTGTCGTCAGCGGCATCCGCGCGCCCATGTAGCTTGGGATTATGCCCGACTTGCGGGCAGCACGGACGAGGATCGCACTGTCGCGCAGGCCTTCGACTTCGAGATCCAGTCCGGCAAAGCGGAAAGTGTCGCCCGGAGCCAGTTGTGTGCCGAAGTCCTCTTCGACTTTGCCCAGCGCCCGGCCGTTGCGAAAGCGCACTTCCATCATCTCGGAATCGATGATGATCCCGGCATTGAGCCGATGGCGGGCCGCGTGCTCGGGATGGGCAAGGCGCCATAGCCCGCCACGATCGCGGACGATCCGGCGGAACCGGTCATAGGCCCTGAGCGCGTATCCGCCGGTGCTGACGAAATCGAGCACCCGGCGCCATTCGGCGTCGTCGATCCCGGCATAGGATGCCGACGAGCGCACTTCGGCGAGGAGGCTTACCTCGTCGAAAGGACCTGCGCAGGCACAGGCCATGACATGCTGGGCAAGGACGTCGAGACCGCCGGGGCGAAAGTCCTCGCCGTCGCGCTTGCTCTCGGCGACGGCGTCGCATGCCGCCATGGCTTCGAGGAACTCGAACCGGTTCCCCGGGACGAGCACCGCACGGCTCGGGCAGTCGAGGCGGTGATTGGCGCGTCCGATCCGCTGCAGCAGGCGCGAGGAGCCTTTGGGCGCTCCCATCTGGACGACAAGGTCGATGTCGCCCCAGTCGACGCCGAGATCGAGACTGGCGGTACAGACCAGCGCGCGCAATTCCCCGCGTGCCATGGCGCCTTCCACCTTGCGCCGGGCTTCCCGACTGAGCGAGCCGTGGTGGATGCCGATCGGCAGGGTGTCCTCGTTGACGTCCCACAGCAGCTGGAACAGGTATTCGGCCAGAAAACGGGTGTTGGTGAAGACCAGCGTCGTCCGATTGGTACGGATGAGGTCGTAGAGCTGCGGCACGGCCCAGGAACCGGCGTGGCCGCCCCAGGGGACGCGATGGTCTGCCGGTTCGAGCACTTCGACTTCGGCGGGGGCGCCCGGTTCGCCTTCGACCAGAGCCACGCTGTCGAGATCGCCCCATGGCGCAAGCCATGCGCGAAAGCCTTCGGGATCGCCGAGCGTCGCGGAAAGGGCGATGCGTCGCAAGCCGGGGCTGATCGCCTGCAACCGGGTCAGGGCAAGAGCGAGAAGATCGCCGCGCTTGCCTGTGGCAAAGGCATGAACTTCGTCGATGACCACGCGTTGCAACCCGGCGAAGAGGTCCGCGCTGTCGGGATAGCTGAGCAGGAGTGACAGCGATTCCGGTGTCGTCAACAGGATGTGCGGCGGCCGCGCGCGCTGGCGTGCCTTGCGCTCGGACGGGGTATCACCGCTGCGCGTCTCGATGCGCAAGGGCAGGCCGATTTCCTCCACCGGCGTCAGCAGGTTGCGCTGCACATCGTGGGCCAGAGCCTTGAGCGGCGAGATATAGAGTGTGTGCAGCCCTTCGGGTGGGGGCATGTCCCCCAGCCGCGAGGGTGCAAAGGCAGCGAGCGTGGGCAGGAACCCCGCCAGCGTCTTGCCTGCCCCGGTATCGGCCACCAGCAAAGCGTGATCGCCGCGTGCGTCGGCAGCCAGCATGTCAGCCTGATGCCGACGCAGGCGCCACCCGCGCCCGGAAAACCATGCGTCGATTTCGGGAGGGAGCGCGGCGTCTGTCATCATGGCCTAGATAAGATCAAGCCCGCGCCGTTTCACCTCTCCTATTCGATCCGCAGGATTGGATCTCCCTCTGCGGGCGGCAGGCGCAGGCTTTCCGAGAGAAGGGCGAGCTTCACGCTGCATTCCTGTGCGCCTGTCGCTGCCCCGTGCCGGAGGACTTTCTGCACGATTGGCAGGGAAAGACCGGTCTTGTCGAGAATGCGGTCGATCACCGGGCCCGGGATCATCGCCTGGTGGCGCGGAGAGGGCTGCTGGGGACCGAGTTGCCCTTCCTCGGCAAGGCGATGCCCGAGTTTCCGGGCGCCTTGTTCGACGGACGCGGGAAGAGCCACCTTGCCAGCGAGATGATCGGCTGTGATGAAGCTGATGCAGGCTTGCGGGTCGTCCTTGCCGATGGCGCGAAGGGCCCGAAGGCGCAGCGTCTGAACATCATGCAAGGTTCGGCTGTCGCTGTTGCGGCCTGTCCCGTGAAGCGCGGAGAACAGCGCATCGCGCATGGCAAGGTCGGTGTTGTGCCCGGTGGTGTCGGCAAGACCATCGGCCGCCTGGTTCCTGACGATTTGTTCGACTTCGTCGGCGACTGAGGGGGCCTTGCTGTGCACCCAGTCCAGCGTGGCGTTGTTTCCGAACCAGTGCGCGGCGGCATGATTGAGTGCCGAGAGGGAGGCCGGGTCGGTAGACGGCGGACTGGCTGGAGATGGCGGGCTGAGCGGAGATGGCGCGATGGTCTGGAGCGGATCGAGGTGGGGGCGGGGCGAGGGTTCGGTCGGCGAAAACGCGAAGCGCAGCGCCTGAAGCGCTCCTATAATGCAGATCCACCACAGACGTCGTTCGCTGAGGAAGCCTGCAAATCCAGACATCGCCGGTCTGGCTTCCGGATAAAGCTTCCTCTCCCATGCTCCCACGCGCTCCGGGTTGAGATGCTGTTCCAGTTCCGGGAAATTCTTGCGAACGCCTTCCAGCAGGCTTTTGACATCGCCCCGCTTCACCCACCAGCTGCGGCCGGTTCCCGGTTGTGAGAGTTCTGCCCAGGCCTTGTGCAGGGGGTGATCGGGCCGCTCGACCTTTTCGACGAAGCGCAGGCCGCGCAGGCGGGCATTGAGAAAGGCGATGGCAGGGCGTTCGCTCAACTGTCCGCGCTCTTCTTCCCAACCGAAAGCCGCCGCTGCCGGTTCGAGCAAGGGGGCCGAGCGAGGCCAGGTTCGGGCGAGCAGTTCGGCAATCCAGCTTTCGGCTTCGCCCGATTGCTCGATGGTCATTTCACCGGTCTGGCGGTGCAACACGCGCAAGTGGTCGAGAGCGCGCCGCTCCTGCAGGGGATTAAGCGGTTCGCTCTCCGGAGCGGCCTGCGCCAGCAAGTGGTGGAAAGCGCCCCAGCGTCCGCGATCGGCAATGACGTCTCCATCGCCCTTGCCGGTCACGACCGGAGTGAGGAATGTTTCCGGCGGGACTGTCAGGGAGCGCTGGCAGGGAGCCTGCGCCGGGCCGCCGAAGACGTGGGGTTCCATCGCTTTTACCGGGCCGAGCCGGGTTGAGATCGTGCCGGAGGGGTGGGGCAGATCGAGATGGGGCGCCGCGTGAGGCCATGCCTTCGCAGGCAGTTCCGGCTCCGGAAGATCGACGGCGGCAAAGGGATCGTCGGCCGCGTCGCTTGCGTCCGGTTCTGCACTCGCTTTACTTGCCTGTCGCCGGACATCGGCAAGGGCCATGTCACGCGCCGCGCGCAGGCGGGCAAAGCCTTCGGGATCGCTGTCCGGGTCCATGGCCCGCAACCGGTCTGCATAGGCTTTCCGGACGGCAGCACTGTCGCTTGGCGGGGCAAGTCCCAGAAGGGACCACGCCGCGGACACGATCACAGGGGCGCCTCGTTGTCGAGGCGGTCGAGATTGGCGGCCAGAAGTAGAGCCGCATCGGCAATCGAGCGCGGGTCCTGGCTATCGAGAGCGCCGGTGAAGCCCAGGATCCACTTGCCGACCATGTCGCGCCAGGCCCCCAGATGATCTTCATAAGCCCGTTCGGCCCGGGCCAGCAGGGCTTGATTGGCAGCGTCCTCGCGCGGATGGACTTTCAGTGCGGCGAGAGCTGCGCGACGCGCGGCAAGATCGCCCGCCGCGGGCCGGTCCTCTTCATCGATGATGACCAGATTGGCCTTGGTGCCGCTTATGGGGACCGAGACATCGACTTCGAGCAAGCCGCTGCTGTCATAGGAAAAGCGGACGTCGCAGGTCACTTCCCCGGCGGGCCGGGCGGGGATATCGACGCTGAGCTCGCCCAACCGGACATTGCCCGATACTTCGCGGGCTTCCCCCTGATAGATGCCGAATGACAGCTTGCGCTGGTTGTCGGCGACGGTCTGGTAGGTGTGGACGCGGCTGACCGGGACGGGAGTGTTGCGTTCGATGATCGGTGAAAAGAGCCCCGCCTGCATGCCTCCGTTCGAATCGCGGGCGATGTGATCGACCCCGAGCGTATAGGGGCAGACGTCGGTGATGCGGATCTCTTCGAGTTCGCCCGATCGCGCGATCAGCCCGGCCTGCATCGCCGCACCCAGTGCAACCGCCTGATCGGGATTGATCGACGAATTGGGAAACCGCCCGAACAGGCGCGTGATCGCCTTGCGCACGACCGGCATGCGGGTCGCTCCGCCGACCAGAACGATGTCCGACAATTCCTGCACCGGCATGGCGCTGTCGCGCAGGGCCCGCGCCAGCGGATCGCGCAGGGGCCGCAGCAAGGGCGCGACGGCTTCCTCGAATTCCTCGGTCGAAACCGATGCGGACAGGCGCTCGTCGCCGACCGTAAGCGCGAAATCGGCGGTTCCGCTCTCGCTCAGAGTGCGGCGGGCACGCTCGGCGGCCTGAAACAGCAGAGCCTCGGCGCGGTCGGGCGTGAGGCGTTCGAGCTTGCCTTCGGGATCGAGCCGGGGGCGGATCGCGGCGGCAAGCGCATGATTGAAATCGTCGCCGCCCAGCCGATTGTCCCCGGCGGTCGCGCGGACTTCGATAATGCCGGAAAACATTTCGACGATCGACACGTCGAAAGTGCCGCCGCCGAGGTCGAAGACGAGAAAGGGCTCGCGTTCCTGCCTGTCCATCAGGCCAAAGGCGATGGCCGCCGCCGTCGGTTCGTTGACCAGCCGACGGACGGTCAATCCGGCCAGTTCGCCCGCATGGCGCGTCGCGCGGCGCTGGCGGTCGTTGAAATAGGCCGGAACGGTAATGACGGCTTCGGTCGGCGTCTCGCCGGTGGCGGCGCGGACATCGTCGCACAGGGCGCGCAGGACCAGCGCCGACAGATCCTCCGCGTCATAGTCGCGCTTGCCGAGGCGAATGCGGCGATCGGTGCCCATGTATCGTTTGAAGCTGGTCGCGGTGGCGGTTCCCGGCAAGGCCATGCGCTCAAGAGCCGCCTTGCCGACCGATACGGTCCCGTCCGTGCCGACATGCACGGCGGAGGGCGTGAGGATGTCGCCAAGAGCATTCGGGATCAGCTGCGCCTCGCCCTCGCGCCAGACGCCGACCGCAGAATTGGTCGTCCCAAGATCGATCCCGACAATCATTAGCCCCCCAGCCCGTCACGGCAGGACGTGGCGGTATCGGCCAGTGTGGTCAGGGCCATGGCTGTTGGCAAGAGGGGAAGGGATTGAAAGGAAACTGAAACCCTATTCTAGCGCGAGACGCCCGCGGCGGCGAGGTGGCAGTCCAGGTCGGCGAGGACGCGTTCGAGACCGGCGGCGCTGGTGCTTTCCGCGCGTGCCGAGAGCATGGCCTGCGTGTTCGAAGGGCGGAGCAGCCACCAGCCGTCGGCATGGCGCACGCGCGCGCCGTCGATGGCGTCGAACACGGCGCCTTCGTTCCGCAATGCCGACAGGACGGCGGTCATGGCGGTTGCGGGATCGGTCCCGGGAACGGTCAGCCGCAGTTCGGGGGTGGCAAAGGTTTCGGGCATCGCGTCACGCAGTTCGGTCGGCGTGCGGCCGAGGCGGGCGCACGCCGCCATGACGCGCAAGGCGGCGTAGAGCGCGTCATCGTATCCTTCGAACGTGTCGGCAAAGAAGAGGTGCCCGGTCATTTCCCCGGCCAGGATCGCCCCTTTCTGCTTCATTCCGGATTTGATCAGCGAGTGGCCGGTCTTCCACAGCACCGGCTCTCCACCGAGCGCGGCGATCCGGTCGAAAACGACCTGGCTGGTCTTTACATCGGCCATGATCCGCGCGCCGGGGACGCGGCGGAGCAGGTCTTCAGCAAGGATCAGCAGGATCTGGTCGCCCCAGACGATCCGCCCGCGACTGTCGACAAGGCCGAGGCGGTCGCCATCTCCGTCGAAAGCAAATCCGAAATCGATGTTTCCCGCCATGACGGCCGCGATCAGATCTGCAAGGTTCGCCGGCACCGTTGGATCGGGATGGTGGTTCGGGAAATGGCCGTCAACCTCGGCAAAGAAGACGTGGTGCCTGCCGGGCAGGCGCCGGACCAGCCTTTGCACCAGCGGACCGGCGGCGCCGTTGCCGGTGTCCCAACCGATGCGCCAGGTGTCGAAAACGCCGGGATCGATGCCGTCGAGAGCCTGAACGATACGGTCGAGATAGGCGTCGCCAAGATCGACGTCGTCAACGATGCCACGGCCCACGCTCCAGTCGCCCGCAGCAGCGAGGCGGGCGAGATCGAATATGTCATCGCCGAAGAATGGCTGCCCCCCAAGTACGATCTTGAATCCGTTGTGATCCTTGGGATTATGGCTGCCGGTTACCTGAATGCCGCCGTCAACGCCCTGCCCTGAGGCAACGGCGTAATAGAGCAGCGGTGTCGGACCCAGCCCGACCCGGCGCACATCGACGCCGCCATCGGTCAGCCCGAGGATCAGTGCGGTTTCGAGCGAGGAGGAACTGAGCCGTCCGTCATAGCCGACGGCAACGAGCCGTCCGCCAGTGCGGCGCAGGCGCGTGGCAAAGCTGCGCCCCACGGCATAGGCATCGCGTTCCGACAGAGTTTCGCCATAGACTCCGCGAATGTCGTATTCGCGCAGCACGCCGGGATCAAAATCGTGCCGTTCGCAACGGATCCCGGTCGTGGATTGGGACATTGGGGCCGGATCAGGCGCGCTTGCGCGGGGCCAGCCGTTCGAGCAGCAGGTCGCGTGCGGCATTGGCCTCGTAGACCGCTTCGTTGGTGCCGCCCTTGTCGGGGTGAACGCGCGACAGCAACTTGCGATGCGCGTCGATGATGTCTTCGCGCGGAGCATTGGCCGCAACGCCCAGAAGCGTGCGGGCCTGCCGCTCTTCGCGGCGGACGTCGCGGTTCTTCCAGTAATCCCAAGGCCATTGCCCGGTCAGAAGACGGACAAACACGCTGCCCAGCAGGGCCAGTTCGGCAAGACGCAAGATCATTCCACTCCTGTCATGGCCATCTGGCCGTTCGGAGCGGGCATCGGCAGATTGAGCCCGGCAACGAGCGTGCGCAGTTCCTGTCGCGCGACGAGATGGCTGGTACCCAGTTCGCCCAGATGTCCCTTGTCGAGCAAGGTCAGGCCGCTGGGGAAAAGTTCGCGATAGATCACGCGTTCGGAGAGCCCGCTGGCAATGCGAAAACCGACGCGCTTGGACAGTTCGCCCAGCGCCTGGTCGATACGACGCTGGTTGCGGGCTTCGGTATAGCCGGTACGGTTGCGCACCACGACCCAGTCCATTTCGCGACGCGCGTCGCGGATCGTGGCCATGGCCCGCTTCTTGCGCGCTTCCCAGATCAGTTCGGCATAGAACGACAGGCGGCGCACGCGAAAGGTTTCGGCGTCCACTTGCCCGATCAGGTCGAAGTCGACGAAGCTGTCGTTGAGCGGAGTGACCAGCGTGTCGGCCCCCATGGCGACATGGCGCGCCATCGGATCGTCACGGCCGGGCGTGTCGAAGATGATGAAATCGGCGTGCTGGGCCATCTGTTCGGTCAGCGCATCGAGTTCGTCGGTGTTGTCGCCACCATAGACCACCGATTGCGCGCCGGGCAGTGCGATCTGGCGCCGCCGCTGGGTTTCGGTGCGGTTTTCCAGATAGCGGTGCATCGTGCGCTGGCGACTGTCGAGGTCGATCGTCGCGACCCGCGCGCCCTGATAGGCAAGCGCGACAGCGACGTGCACGGCAGTGGTCGATTTGCCGGTTCCGCCCTTTTCATTGGCGAACACGATGCGGTGAGGGCCGTTCGACACAGTCGTTTCCTTCTTGGGCCGTTGCACTTAAGCGAACACTTGAACGGGGGCTTATGCCGAGTTAGGCACTCAGGTCCGATAGGCCCCCCGGACAGAACGGTCGCCCCGTTATCATCGTTCATGTCTCTGGCCAAATCGTAAAGGAGAGACTTCCGCCGTGCAAACCGTCTCTACCCTCGGCGACTTGGGAAAAACCCTGACGTCCCTTAAAAACGGGGGAAAAACCCTTGCCCTGGTGCCGACGATGGGCGCCCTTCACGAAGGGCACCTGACCCTGGTGCGCGAGGCAAAGGCGCGTGCGGACCGCGTCGCAGTGTCGATTTTCGTCAATCCGATGCAGTTCGGCGTGAACGAGGATCTCGACGCCTATCCGCGCCAGTTGGCACAGGACAGCCGCCTGCTCGAAGGCGAAGGCGTGGACTTGCTGTGGGCGCCGACGGTCGCGGCGATGTATCCCGACGGCTTTGCGACGAAAGTGTCGGTCTCGGGGCTCGACGGCGTGCTGTGCGGGACGCATCGTCCGGGGCATTTCGACGGCGTCGCCACTGTCGTGCTCAAGCTCTTCAACCAGATCAGGCCCGACTTTGCCCTGTTCGGGGAAAAGGACTGGCAGCAGCTGGCGATCATTCGTCGCATGGCCCGTGATCTCGACCTTGCCTTTCCCCATGTCGATGCGATCGTCGGCGTGCCGACCGTGCGCGAGGCGGACGGCCTCGCGATGAGCAGCCGCAACCGCTATCTTTCGCCGTCCGAACGCGCGCAGGCGGTCACGCTCAATCGTGCGATGCGGATCGCGATCGGGGCTGTTCTTGAGGGTGAACCGGTGGCGCGGGTGCTCGCAGGCTTGCGCGCGGCGATCCTGGACGCGGGGTTCGCGCGGATCGACTATGCCGACTTGCGCGAGGCCGATACGCTCGCCGAAATCACCGACTGGCGGGGGCAGAACGCGCGCCTTCTGGTCGCGGCACAGATGGGCAAGGCCCGGCTGATCGACAACATGGCGGTCGACCCGGCCATGGCCCGCATGCCCGAGACACTCGCAACGCTCTGAACAACGACGATCTGAACAAAACAGACGGAGGATGCCGTGGCTACCCTGATTTCCCCTTCAATGGCCCCCCTTGGAATGGAGTGCAGCGAAGCCGAATGGCAGGCGCGGTTGGATCTTGCGGCCTGTTACCGCATCTTCGACCTGCTCGGCTGGTCGGAGTCGGTCTACAACCACATTTCGGTCAAGGTTCCCGACGAGGAAGGGGCCTTCCTCATCAATCCCTACGGCCTGCTCTATAGCGAAGTGACGGCGAGCAATCTGGTCAAGATCGACATCGACGGCAATATCATCGGGTCGAGCCGGTATCCGGTGAACAAGGCGGGCTTTACCCAGCATGCCTATTTCCACCGTCACCTGCACTGGGCCAACGCGATCTGCCACGTGCACACGACCGCCTCGATGGCGGTCTGCAGCCTTGAGGAAGGGCTGCTGCCGATCAATTTCTATGCCTGCAATTTCATCGGGCGGCTGGCCTATCACGATTTCGAAGGGGTGACGGTTCGTCCCGAGGAAGGTGCGCGGCTCCTGGCCAATCTCGACGACAAGAACATCCTGATGCTGCGCAACCATGGACCGGTGGTGCTGGCACCGACCTTGCCGTCGATGTTCGTGCAGATGTGGGCCTTGCAACGGGCCTGCGAGATTCAGGTGGCGACTTTGTCGATGGGGCGCCCGGCGAACTTCATTTCCGATGATGTCGTTGCCGTCCACCAGCGCGATCTGAAGGAAGTGCGCGTCCCCGGCACGGTGCCGGGCGCGACCGACTTTGCCGCCTGGGTCCGCCGGATCGACCGGATCGACCGCAGCTGGCGCGATTGAGGAAAGGACGGCCTGTCGCTCTCGCCTTTGCCTGATTTCCAGCCTGGCGCGAAGTCCGTTCCGATTGCATCGGACGGATCGCTCTAGATTTTTGTTTTACCGCGTTTTCCGAGTCACCAGATGATTTCATCCGGTTCGAAAACGCTCTAGAGCGAGGGCATGGCGCGCCTGACGGTCAACAATCAGCCGGTCGAATTCAAGCTGGAGGCGGATACCCCGCTGCTCTGGGCCTTGCGCGATGCGGCCAACCTCACGGGCACGAAATACGGCTGCGGGACCGGCGAATGCGGGGCCTGCATGGTGATCGTCGATGGACAGGCGATGCCCTCGTGCACGCTGTCGCTCGGCGAGGCCGAAGGGCGCAACGTGATCACCATCGAAGGGCTCTCGCCCGATCGCAATCATCCGGTGCAGCAGGCCTTCGTTGCCGAACAGGCGATCCAGTGCGGGTTCTGCACGCCGGGCCTCGTCATGGCGGCCGCCGCGCTGCTGGCTCGCAATGCCAGTCCCACTGAAGACGACATCCGCAACGGGATCACCAATATCTGCCGGTGCGGCGTCTATCCCCGGCTGGTGCGCACGATCGAGCGTGCCGGGCGCATCCTGCGCGGCGAAGAGGCAGGCATTCGCGTGCCCGCGCCCGCGACTTCCACCACTTCCGGACTTTGAAGACTTGAAGGACAGACGATGAAGGCAACGATCTGGCATAACCCCGCATGCGGCACGTCGCGCAATACGCTGGCCATGCTCACTGAAGCGGGCGCCGAGGTGACGGTGGTCGAATATCTCAAGACGCCGCCGAGTGCGGACAAGCTCGCCCAGCTCTATCGTGATGCGGGGATCACGCCGCAGCAGGGGCTGCGGACCAAGGGGACGGACGCCGAAGAGCGCGGCCTGCCGCAGGCCGACGATGCGACGGTGCTTGCCGCGATGGCTGCTGAGCCCAAGCTGATCGAACGCCCGCTGGTCGAAACCGACAAGGGCGTGCGGCTTTGTCGTCCGAAGGAAAAAGTGCTCGAAATTCTTTGAATTTCGGAGCCGTCAGAAGGGAAAAGCGCGGCCTGCGCAGATCAGGGCAGCCGCGCAGCCGAGCACGACGGCCATATTGAGCACGTGTTCGAGGCGAAGAGCGTGAAGGCGCAGAGTCGCGGTCATGTCGCGAACTCTACGCCCCGATCGGTTTAGAAACCGCTAACACATGATCCCGAGGTGGGATCCCTCACCATCCGGGTTATTGCGCCGCGATCCATTCGTGCAGCGATTCCAGGCAGGCCCGCGCAAGCAGGATCGAGCGTTCCGGGCTCCATCCTTGCGCGGGGCAGGGCAAGTCGTCGTTGTCCTTGAATGGCATTTCCAGCGTCATCGCGACCGCGCCGAAACGCTCGGCGACCTGGTTGGTCGACATGGTCAGGTTGGCCATGCCGGGACGCGCTTCGGGATAGCCGTGGCGCGTCTGGAAATCGGGGCTGCGGCGTTCGAGAATCGCGCGATAGCGGCGATAGCCCGCGCCCTGTTCCTCGCGCCACGAAGGGATGCCCTCGAATCCGGCGAGAAAGACATGGGGGATCGCCTCGTCGCCATGGACGTCGATGGCGAAATCGACGCCGGTCGCGTCCATCGCATTGCGCAAGGCGAGAACTTCGGGTGAGCGTTCAGCGCTCGGCTCATGCCATTCGCGGTTGAGATTGATCCCGGCGGCATTGGTGCGCAGATGGCCGCGCGTCGATCCGTCCGGATTGGCATTGGGCACGATGTGGAAGCGGCATTCGCGGCGCAGGGCCCGCGCATGGGGATCGGCCGGGTCGGTCAGCATGGCGAGCGCCCCTTCCATCCACCATTCCGCCATCGATTCGCCCGGATGCTGACGCGCATAGAGCCAGACCTGTCGCGTCCCTTCGCCCAGTTCGAGGCAGTCGATCGCCCGCCCGTCGAGGCTGTGGCCGAGCACGCGATGGCGCACGCCCGGCTTGCCCGCCATGGTCGCGACAAGGTCATGGTGCCGTTCGAGCGAATAGGGCGCGAAATAGGCGAACCAGACAAGATCGCCCGCGGGGGTGTGACGGATCGTCAGCGTGCCCCCGTCGATCGCAGGATCGTAGTGCGTCTCGGTGCGCCCCCAGACATTGCGATCTTCGGAAAATGCGGCGCGATAGCCGTTCCAGCCGCCGGGATAGGCCGCCGAGGCAAGGCCGGTGATGCGCAGTTCCAAGGAGCGTCCCGCCGCGCCCGCGACGCGGAAATGGAACCACTGGAAAAAGTCGGAATGGGCGTCGCGACGGATCGCAAGCCGCGCGCGGGTATCCTCGATCGAGAGGACTTCGATGTTGCCGCTGTCGAAGGCGGCGTCGATCGCGATGGGGCTCGCTGCGGGAATGCTGGTCATTTGACGGTGATAGTCTCGCCCGACTTGCCGGGGAAGCCCGCGAAGACGGCATGGGCCAGGCGCGGGGCAGCCACATCGGCTCCGGCTTCGCGCTTCTTGGCGGTCTCGATGTTTTCGGCGCGGCCTTCCCACCACGGACGCCCACTTGCCCGGTCGCGGATGACGACGACCAGCCGGGTGGCGACGGTATCCTTGGGGCCGCCGCCGAACGTGAAGCCAACGCCCATGCCGAACCCGGAATAGCGGCTGCCGCTTTCCCCGCCCATGCCGACCGAAACCGGGCCGCGATGGTGTTCGTGGTGAGTCGTGTCGCGGTCGGCGTGGACTTCGACGATAAAGTCGGCAGCCCCCGGCGTTGCCGCGCCATAGCCGAGTGCGCTCAGCTCCCGTCCGACCGCTTCGAGCCAGGGCCGCGCTTCCAGACTGGTCGGATCGTCGCCGGGGGCCGTCGTCACGGCCACCGCGCCCTTGACCGGGACAAGCGTGGCCTCGGTGCTGACGAAGTGGGTGACGGTGATCGGCGCAGCCGATGCGGTCGAGGTCAGGGCAGTCGAGGCCAGGGCCGTCGCGCATGCGGCGAGAAGCAGGATCGGGGGGCGTTTCATGCCGCCACTATGGCGCACAAACCGCGTTGCGCAATCAGGCTTGATCGGGCGCCATCATTCGGGAGGAGGAGGCGCCGGGGTAAGTCCCGCCGTGCCGGGGAGCGGCTGGACCAGCTTGCCCTCGGGGAACTTGGCGAAAAGCGCGGAGGCGAGGCGGCTCGACATGCGCGTGGCATCGCGTCCGTCGTCGGTGTCGCGCGATTGTCCTTGTGCATGGCCTTCCCACAGCACTTTGCCGGAAGCCTTGTCGCGGATGCGCACGTCGAGACGTGTGGCGATGATCGCCTTCTTCGGCTTGCTCAGGTCGACCGCGATGGCGAGGCCGAAGCCCGAACCGCGATTGCTGATCGTGGTCGACATTTCGCCGCTTATCGGTTTGTGCGGGGCTTCCTCGGGCACGACCATGTCGTGGGACACGGCGATCTCGATAACCTGATCGGGATCGGCGGCATGGGCGATGTCGTATCCCTTGCCCGCGAGCTGATCGACGACAGCGGCTTCATAAACCGGCAGTTTCCAGTCGGACCCGGCGCCTTCGTCGGGCGAAACCAGTGTTGGGCCATCGCTTCCGGTCGGGGCGCCGGGCGCACCCGATGGGGGGGCGGGCATGCTGGCGACGACGATCCGTCCCTTGCCCAGCCGGTCCCCGGCATCGGCCGCGCGAAAGGTTTCGACCTCGACCTTTTTCGACGGTTCGGCATTGCCCTGGGTGGCGACGCGCCCCTCCCCGTACTGCGAGCCGCCATCCTGCCACGATCGGCCCCAGCGATTGCCGCCCCAGCCGTCGGATACGGGCTGGGCAAGCGCCGGTTGGACAAGTGCCAAGAGGGCAGCGGGGGCGATGAGGGCGATGCGGGGGCGGGAAAACGGCATGGTCGGAATACCAGATGGGGCTGTGGCCTGACATTTGCGAGGCCTTTACACTCCCACAACGGGTGGATTGCTAATTCCCTGTGCGCAGGCGGGTGCTAGGCCGTCGACGATCAGGCAAGCAGGGGTGATTCGCATATCATGAGCAAGGTTCCCGTCCTCGTCACCGGCGGTGCCGGCTATATCGGCAGCCATGCGGTTCTCGCGCTCAAGGATGCCGGTTGGCCGGTGGCAGTGATCGACAATCTCGAAACCGGTTTCCGCTTTGCCGTCCCCGACGACGTGCCCTTCTATGAAGGCAATATCGACGACGAGGCGCTGCTGGCCCGGATCTTTGCCGAACAGGGGACGCAGGCGATCATGCATTTCGCCGGATCGATCATCGTGCCCGAATCGGTCGAAAATCCGCTCAAGTACTATCACAACAACACCGCGCGGAGCCGGTCGCTGATCGCGGCGGCGGTTGCAGGTGGCGTGCGCCATTTCATTTTCAGCTCGACTGCGGCGACCTACGGCATTCCCGAAGTTTCGCCCGTGACCGAGGACAGCCCGAAATCGCCGATCAATCCCTATGGCATGTCGAAGCTGATGACCGAGATCATGCTGGCCGACACGGCCAAGGCCCATCCGCTCAATTACTGCGCCTTGCGCTATTTTAACGTGGCAGGCGCCGATCCGCAGGCCCGCACCGGGCAATCGACCGCCGGCGCCACACATCTGATCAAGGTCGCCGTGGAAGCCGCGCTCGGCAAGCGCAGCCATGTCGCCGTGTTCGGGACCGATTTCGATACGCCCGACGGCACCGGGGTGCGCGACTATATCCACGTTTCGGATCTTGCCGCCGCGCATGTGCTGGCGCTCGAGGCTCTGATCGAGGACGCGGGACGCTCGCTGACCATGAATTGCGGCTATGGTCAGGGCTTTTCGGTGCTCGAAGTACTGAACGCGGTCGATCGCGTAACCAACCGGCAGATCGAGCGCCGATTGGAAGGTCGTCGCGCCGGGGATCCCGATTCGCTGATTTCCGACAATCGCCGTATCAAGGCGACTTTGCCTTGGGTGCCCAAGTACGATAATCTCGATACGATCGTGACGCATGCATTGGCGTGGGAGCGTCGGCTTTCGGAAATCCGTGGAGAAGGTTGACTTTCGGCGCCTTCACCACTAACCGCGCCTTTCCGTTTTTCGGCCCGGTCGCATCGGGCAAAGGGATTCGCCATGAAGATTCGCAACAGCCTGAAGTCGCTCAAGGACCGCCATCGCGACAACCGCGTGATCCGTCGTCGCGGCCGGACCTATGTCATCAACAAGACCCAGCGCCGTTTCAAGGCCCGCCAGGGCTGATTTCGGCGCGCCGCCGCGCAGTTTCGGCTGCGCATGGTCGGCGCGATCCCGCATGACGGGATGCTGACACCCCCGCCCAACGGCGGGGGTTTGGTCGTTTGCGGGAGCCTGCCCGTTTGCGGGGGCGTCGCCAGCGGCGTCCGTTCGCGGAGAATGCCTGTGGCACGAGTCGAAGCTGTCGTCTGGGATATTGGCCGCGTTCTGGTGCAATGGGATCTGCCGCGCATCTGGCGCGACGCGATTCCCGACCCCGACAAGCGCGCCTGGTTCACCACCAACGTCGTCACCGAAGCATGGCATTTCCGCCATGACGAAGGCGAATCGATGGAAGCGATGGTGGCCGAACGCATCGCCGAATTCCCCGAATATGCCGCAGAAATCGAGCGCTATCGCACGCACTGGCTCGAGGCGCTGCCAGGCCCGGTCGAAGGGACTCTGCCCCTGATCGAGCGTCTCGCCGCGCGCGAGGTCCCGCAATATTCGATTACCAATTTCGGTGCGGACGCCTTTGCGATGTTCCGCCCGACGTTCCCGATTCTCGACCACATGCGCGACATCGTGGTGTCGGGTGAAGAGCGGCTGGTGAAACCGCACCGCGCCATTTTCGATCTCGCTGTGCAGCGATTCGGTCATGCGCCCGAAACGATGCTGTTCATCGACGACAATGCGGCCAATATCGCGGCTGCCGATGCGCTCGGCTGGCAAGTCCATCATTTCACGGACGATGCGGCCGCGCTCGAAGCCGATCTGGTCGAACGCGGCCTGCTCTGATTCGCAGCGGCCTCTGTTCACTGTGGGGGCGTTCAGCCCTCGCGCAGTCCGATCAACGAGATTTCCCGGCCATAGCCCGGCTCGCCCTTGTGCGTGGCCCGGCGGAAGGAAAAGAACCGGTCGGCCTGCGCATAAGTGTCCTCGCCCAGCATGGCGACGGTGCCGACGCCTGAGGCCTGGAGGCGCGCGGCGACATAGCCTTCGAGATCGAACCAGCTGTGCCCGGAACGGCCCGCGCGAAAGAAGCGTTCGTTTTCGGGCGCGGCTTCGAGGAAGCGACGCTCGAAGCCTTCATCGACTTCATAGCTCTTCTGCGCGATGCACGGGCCGACGACGGCGGCCATGCGGTCGCGTTGTGCGCCCAGCGCCTCCATCGCGGCGATGGTCGCATCAGTGACGCCGCCGATGGCGCCTTTCCAGCCCGCATGAGCCGCGCCGACGACGCCCGCTGCCCGATCGAGGAACAGCACCGGCGCGCAGTCGGCGGTCAGCACGCCAAGGAGGATGCCCGGGCGATCGGTGACGAGCGCATCGGCAGCGGGCCGTTCGCTGTCGGGCCAGGGTTCGGTCACGGTCACCACATCGGGCGAATGGACCTGATAGGCGCAAGTCAGCCGGGCGCCGGGCAGCACCGCCCCAACCGCGCGGGCGCGGTTTTCGGCGGTTGCCGCAGGATCATCCTCGCTGCCCCAACCGACGTTGAGGCCGCAATGGACGCCCGTGCTCACGCCGCCGCGCCGACCGAGGAAGCCGTGCGCGGCCCCGGCCAGCGCCGGGTGAGTGAGAACTTCGACAGCTTCGCTCACGCTCTTACCCTTCGAGGCTCTTGCCGACCTGTTCGGTCACGTCGCGCGACAGGCCGCTATGGGCGGCGATGCGTTCGAGTTCGGCACGCATCAGCGCGGCGCGGGCCGGCTCGATCTTGCGCCAGCGTCCGAGCGGGGCGACGAAGCGGGCCGCGACGTTGCCGTTGATCGGATCGAGCGCGAGAATGAGATCGGCGATGATCCGATAGCCCTCGCCCGAAGGATCGTGGAACGCGGCGGTATTGGCGGCAAAGGCCATGTACAGCGCACGCACGCGGTTGGGATTGGTCAGCGTGAAATCGGGATGCTTTGCCAGAGCCTTGAGATGCTCGATCGCGCGCGGGTGGAGCGATCCTGCCTGAAGCGAGAACCACTTGTCGATGACGAGCGCGTTATCGGCGAAACGCTGGTGGAAATCGGCCAGCGCGGCTTCGCGTTCGGCGCCGTCGAGCCCGCACAGGACCATGAGCGCGCCCTGACGGTCGGTCATGTTGTCGGCAGCGGCATATTGCGCGCTGGCGCGGGCGACCGCTTCGGCGGGATCGGCCGGCGCGAGATAGACCAGAGCCTGGGTCTTGAGCTTGCGCGCGCCGCGTGCAGCAGCTTCGAGCCCATAGGGAACCGCGCTCGTGCGATCGTGCAGGGCTTTCCATTCGCTTGCCAGCGTGGTGCCCAGCCATGCCTTGAGCGCCTCGCGTTCGGCCCGGATGCGGCCCGGATCGACCGGGCTCAGCTGCTCGGCGATATAGGTTTCGCCCGGAAGGATCACGAGTTCGCCGCGCATGAGATCATCGAGCGCGGGATCGGCGAGCACGGCGGCAAGGGCCTTGCCGATGGCGGCGCGTCCGGCCGAGCGTGCGGCATCGTCGAGCTGTCCGCCGACAGCGGCGACGAGATGGCGGACGACGAGCTGCTGCATCGCTTCATAGCGGGCAAAGGGATCGTCGTCGTTGGCAGCCAGGAACACGAGGTCGGCGTCGCTGCTGGGATTGTCGATGGCGACCGGCGCGGAAAAACCGCGATTGATCGACAGGACCGGCAGTTCGGCAAAGCCGTCGAAGGTGAACGTCTGCTCTTCCCCGGTCAGGACGAGCAGGTGTTCGCCGCGATTGGCGCCGGTCGCGCGGTCGAACAGCGCGGTGCGCAGGGGAATGACCATCGGCTGTTTGTCCGGCTGGCCGGGGGTTGCCGGGACGGTCTGGCGCAAGGTCAGCGTGGCGGTCTCGCCCGCATGGGTCAGGGTGACCGCGACATGCGGGGTTCCGGCCTGCTGGTACCAGCGGCGGAACTGGGTGAGGTCGAGACCCGCGCCGTCCTCGATCGCCTTGACGAAGTCCTCGCAAGTCGCGGCCTGTCCGTCATGACGGTCGAAATAGAGGTCGGTGCCCTTGCGGAAGCGTTCGGCCCCGGCCAGCACGGTCATCATGCGGATCACCTCGGCGCCCTTGTTATAGACGGTCGCGGTGTAGAAGTTACTGATTTCCTGATAGGAATCCGGGCGGATCGGATGGGCGAGCGGGCCCGAATCCTCGGGGAACTGCGCCGCGCGCAAGATGCGCACGTCCTCGATCCGCTTGACCGGGGCGGACCCGCGATCGGCGCTGAACTGCTGGTCGCGCAGGACGGTGAACCCTTCCTTGAGCGAAAGCTGGAACCAGTCGCGGCAGGTCACGCGGTTGCCCGACCAGTTGTGGAAATATTCGTGGGCCACGACGCCTTCGACCGCGTCGTAGTCGCCGTCGTTGGCGGTTTCCGGGTCCGCCAGGATGTAGCGGGTGTTGAAGATGTTCAGCCCCTTGTTCTCCATCGCCCCGGCGTTGAAATCGGCAACGGCGACGATGTTGAAGAGGTCGAGGTCGTATTCGCGGCCATAGACGTCCTCGTCCCACTTCATCGAGGCGATCAGGCTGCGCATGGCGTGGTCGGTACGGGTTTCGTCACCGGGGCGGACCCAGATGGCCAGATCGACCTTGCGGCCCGACCGGGTGGTGAACGTGTCGCGCGTCGCGACCAGATCGCCCGCGACCAGCGCGAAGAGATACGAAGGCTTGGGCCAGGGATCGTGCCATTCGGCCCAGTGGGTGTTCTTGTGCGCGTCGCCCGAGGCAACTGGATTGCCGTTGGAGAGCAGCACCGGGAACTTCGCCTTGTCCGCGATCATGCGCACACGATAGCGGCTGAGCACGTCGGGGCGGTCGGGGAAGAATGTGATGCGGCGGAACCCTTCGGCCTCGCACTGGGTGCAGAGCATCCCGCCCGAGGCATAGAGGCCCGAAAGCTGGGTGTTGGCGGTCGGATTGATAACGGTTTCGATCACCACGCGATGCTTGTCGCCCGAAAGGTCGATGACCAGATCGTTGCCGTCCATGCGCCAGTCGTTGAGCGCCTTGCCGTCGACTTCGAGGCCCGCAACCGCGATCCCGTCGCCGTTGAGGCGCAGCGGCGCGCCGGTTTCACCCTCGGCATTGCGTTCCACGTCGAGAGTGGCGCGCACGCGCGTCGCATCGAGGGACAGCGCGAATTCAAGCGTGATGTCGGGCACCAGCCAGTCGGGTGCGCGATAGTCGAGACGCTGGATGACTTGCGGGCCAGTGACTTTCAGGCCTGTGTCGGCGGCGGGCGGGTTCGACATAGCGTTCATGACACCTATTTAGGCACTGACACGCGCGGGGCAAACCGCAATCGTGCGGATGGGCGGGTTGACTTCATCGAGACGGACCCGCCACTTGCCCGATCATGACGGCACGCATGGTCATCTTCGGTCTGGGGTACAGCGCGAGTGTGCTGGCGCGGCGTTTGCGCGCGCTCGGCTGGGACGTCGTGGGCACCGGGCGTGCCGGTTCGCTTGCATTCGAGGACGAGGAGGCCGTGCGGCGGGCGCTGTCCGGGGCGAGCCATGTCCTCTCGAGCGTCCCCCCCGAACACGGGGGCGGCGATCCGGTGCTGGAGCGCTATGGCGAGGCATTGGCCGGGGCTCCGGCGCGCTGGATCGGCTATCTTTCCTCGACCGGGGTCTATGGCGATACCGGCGGGGCATGGGTGGACGAGACCGCGCCGATCGGTGCCGGGCGGCGCAGCGCGCGTGCACAAGCCGACAGCGACTGGCAGGCCCTGCGAGAGGGTGTCCGGGTCTTTCGCCTGCCGGGGATCTATGGGCCGGGGCGCAGCGCGTTCGAGCGTCTGCGCGACGGGACTGCCCGACGTCTGATCGCGCCCGATCAGGTGTTCAGCCGCATCCATGTCGAGGACATTGCGAGCGGCGTGATCGCGGGACTGGCGGGGCCGCCGGGCGTCTATAATCTCGCCGACGACGAACCGGCGAGCCAGAATGCAGTGATCGAGGAAGCCGCGCGCCTTTTGGGGCTTGCGCCGCCGCCGATGCTGCCGATCAAGGAGGCCGGGCTCTCGCCGATGGCGCAGGCGTTTTATGCCGAAAACCGGCGCGTCGCGAACGGCAAGGCGCGGCGCCTGCTCGGCTGGCGCCCGGCCTTTCCGACTTATCGCGAAGGGCTGCGCGCCTTGAGTGCGACGACGAGTCCCGCAAGCGAGAGCAAGGCGCCCGCGACATTGAGCCCGGACCAGCGATAGCCTTCGAACAGGGTCGAGAGCAGCATGGCGACGACCGGCACCAGCACGCCGCTATAGGCCGCAGGGCCCGGTCCCATTTCCCGCAGCAACAGGTTGTAGAGCGGGAATGTCAGCACCGAGCCGATGAAGGCGAGATAGGCGACGCTGCCGACATAGGCGGGAGAGGGATCGAACACCGGCGCCCCCGACAATGCGAACGCCACTGCCGCGTCGGCGATCGCCCCGATCAGGAACGCCCAGGCGAGCAGGTGTGCAGCCGGGATGCGGCGCGCGACCGGGGCTGCCTGCAACAGGTTGCCGACCGAGGCGCAGAGGAGGGCCGCGACCGACATGGCCGCGCCGAGCGGCACGTCGCTGCCCGCCGGAGCCGCGCGATATTCGTGGATCATGAGAAGGACGATGCCCGCGCCCGCGATCAGCGAACCCAGAATGAACCCGCCCGTCACCCGCGTGCCGAGAAAGAGGCGCCCGAACACCGCGTTCGGCAGGATCAGCAAGGCAAAGACCACGGCGACGAGGCCGGAGGTCAGATGGCTTTCGGCGCGATAGACGAACTGGAAATTGCAGCAGAACAGGCTGAGCCCGATCAGGCCCGCCTGAACCAGCACGCGGCGTTCGGGCACCAGCGCACCGATGCGGATGTCCCCGCGCAGGAGGCCGAGCGCGAACATCCCCACCGCCGCTCCGGCAAAGCGCCAGGTGATCGACCAGCTTGCCGGAACCGGTCCGATCTGCCCCTTGATCACAAGCCAGGTCGAACCCCAGACCAGTGCCGTCAGGGCAAACGCCGTCACGACGGCCGGATTGGCGCCCTTTGTCCCCGTTTCCCCCATCACCGCGTGCCCGTTTTCAGAGTGCCGCAAGCGCGCGGGCGAGGGCAGCGACATGCGCCGGATCGTTGGACCACGACGTGACGAGGCGCGCCGCGCCGGGGGCACCGGCCGGGGCGGGCCAGTCGTAGAATTCGAAACCCTGTGCCCGAAGCGCCGCCGCTTCTGCCGGAGAGAGCGTCAGGAAGATCTCGTTGGCTTCGACCGGCTGGATCAGGCGGTCACGCGCAGAGGCTGCGATTTCGGCAGCCGCCGCATTGGCCACGCGGGCATTGTCGAGCCAGAGATCGCCTTCGAGCATGGCGAGGATCTGCGCGGCGAGATAGCGCCCTTTCGATTGCAGGTGTCCGGCTCGCTTGCGGCGAAAGCGCACGACATCGGCAAGGCCTTCGCTGAAAAAGACGATCGCTTCGGCGCTCATCCCACCGTTCTTGATGAAGCCGAAGCTGAGGGCATCGACTCCCGCATCGGCCGAAACCGCCGCCGGGGTGCAGCCGAGATGGGCCACGGCATTGGCAAAGCGGGCGCCGTCCATGTGGAGGCGCAGGCCGCGTGCCTTGGCCAGCGCGCCGATCGCGCTCACTTCGTCCGGCGTATAGGCGCGGCCATATTCGCTCGCCTGCGTGATCGAGACGGCATGGGGCTGGACCTGATGCACGTCGGGACGGATGGGATCGATCGCGGCGGCGATCGCGGCAGGATCGAGCTTCGCGCCGTCGCCTTCTGCAAGGATCAGCTTGGCCCCATGGGTGAAAAAGCCCGGAGCCCCGCCTTCATCGACTTCGATATGCGCCTCGCGGTGGCAGACGACCGCGCCGTGGGGCGGGACCATCGCGGCAAGGGCAAGGCAATTGGCCGCCGTGCCGGTGGCGGCCCACAGCGCGGTGACCGGACGTCCGAAAGTTTCGCTGAATGCGGCGTCGAGCCGCTGCGACAGCCGGTCGCCGTCATAGGCGGTGTCGGGCGCGTCGGCAGCCTGCATCGCGGCCCAGATCCGGGGGTGGACGGCGGCGGCATTGTCGGAGAAGAATTTCATGGCCTGAGCGTGTGGGGCTGCCCCGCACGCCGGTCAAGTCCACGCAGGACAAGAAGGAGCGCCCATGGAAGCCATGACGATTACGCTGGAACAAGGGGAAGGGGCGGGGGTGTCAGGAGAAGGGGAAACGCGCGGGCGCTTCGTCGCGAGGCTGCCGGGCGAATCGGCGACCGGTGTTCTCACGTATTTTCGGCGCGGCGATGTGCTGGTGGTCGATCATACGCTTGTCCCGACCGCGATCGGGGGGCGTGGCGTTGCCGCGCGACTGGTCGATGCGCTGATTGCCCATGTCCGGGCGCAGGGGCTGAAAGTCGAGCCGCAGTGCAGCTATGTCGCAGTCGCATTCGACCGCCACCCCGAGTGGGGTGCCCTTCTGGCCTGATCGTTTGATGTCGGAGAAGAGCCAAGGAAATGGTGCTGCTGGGGAGGATTGAACTCCCGACCTCAGCCTTACCAAGGATGCGCTCTACCACTGAGCTACAGCAGCACGCCATTTCCTGTTCCGCCCGGTGCAGCGTGGTGCGCCGCTGGGCAGGGGCGCCCTTTGGCCGGGGGCATCACCTTTGTCAAGCGGGGGTTGCGAAGTCTTTTTCGGAAAAGCATAGACACCGGGCATGACCGAGATCCCTGTGCCCCCCGCAATGCGCCCGGAAACCGCCGGACTGAGCCGTGAAGAACGCCTGGCCCAAAGGCTGCGCGAAAATCTTCATCGTCGCAAGGCGCAGGCGCGCGCACTTGCGAGCGGGGAAAGCGTGGCGAGCGAATCGCAGACCAAAACCGACCTTTCCAAATCCTGACGCAGCCGCTACGGCCCGCAATTCCAATTTTTGCCCGTCGTCTCATTCTGACAGAAGCAGGAAAAGCAATGCCTCGCCTTATCCTTGTCCGTCACGGCCAATCGCAGTGGAACCTTGAAAACCGCTTCACCGGCTGGTGGGATGTCGATGTCACGGAAAAGGGCGCTGCCGAAGCGCTTGCCGCCGGTGCCCTGCTCAAGGAAAAGGGCCTGCTGCCGACGCTGGCGTTCACTTCGGTCCAGACCCGCGCGATCAAGACGCTGCACTATGTGCTCGAAGCGGCCGGTCGCCTGTGGATTCCCGAAACCAAGGATTGGCGCCTCAACGAACGCCACTACGGCGGCCTGACCGGGCTCGACAAGGCCGAGACCGCCGCCAAGCACGGCGAGGACCAGGTGAAGATCTGGCGCCGCAGCTTCGACACGCCGCCGCCGCCGCTCGACAAGGGCAGCGAGTTCGATCTGTCGGGCGATCCGCGTTATGCCGGGATCGACGTCCCCGCGACCGAAAGCCTCAAGGACACCATTGCCCGCGTTCTGCCTTTCTATGAAGCGGCGATCGCGCCTGCGCTCAAGGCCGGCGAAACGGTGATCGTGGCGGCTCACGGCAATTCGCTGCGTGCGCTGGTCAAGCATCTCTCGGGCATTTCGGACGCCGAAATCACTGGCCTCGAAATCCCGACCGGGCAGCCGATCGTCTACGAACTCGACGATTCGCTCGTCGCGGTCGATCGTTATTACCTGTCGGAACGCTGAGCGGAGCTGACGCCGAAAGGAACAGGCCCAAGGGAACTGTGGGGAAGGGGATCACCCGCGCGATGACCGATACTGCCATTCCGGTTGCCATCATCATGGGCAGCCAGTCCGACTGGGAAACGATGAAGAATGCCGCCGCCGTGCTGGAAAAGCTCGGCGTGGCGCATGATTGCCGCATCGTTTCGGCCCATCGCACTCCCGATCGCCTCGTCGATTTTGCCAAGGGGGCGCACGAGGAAGGCTTCCGCGTCATCATCGCGGGTGCGGGCGGAGCTGCTCACCTGCCCGGCATGGTCGCGTCGATGACGCACTTGCCCGTGCTGGGCGTTCCGGTCGAATCCAAGGCGCTCAAGGGCATGGACAGCCTGTTGTCCATCGTCCAGATGCCGGGCGGAATTCCGGTCGGAACACTGGCGATCGGCGTTCCCGGAGCGACCAATGCGGGTATCCTTGCCGCTTCGATCCTGGCGACGTCGGACCCGGCTCTCGCTGAACGGCTGATCGCTTTCCGCACGGCGCAGACCGCGTCGGTCGCCGAAAAGCCGGTGTGAGCGCAGGACATCAGGAACAAGAGGCAGGCATGATTTCCCCCGGCGAGACCATCGGCATCCTCGGCGGCGGCCAGCTTGGGCGCATGATTGCGCTCGCCGCCGCGCAACTGGGCTATCGCTGCCATATCTATGCGCCGGAAAGCGATTCGATCGCGGCCGATGTCGCGGCGGCTTTCACGCGCGGTTCCTATGATGACGAAGCAGCGCTTGCCGCCTTTGCCGAGGGTTGCGCGGTCGTCACGTACGAGTTCGAGAATGTCGCGGCCCCGCCACTGGCGGCGATCCTGCCTCACGCGCCGTTGCATCCGCCTGCCCGCGCTCTCGAAGTCGCGCAGGACCGGGTCAACGAAAAGAGCTTCGTCGAGGCGCTCGGCGGACGCCCCGCGCCCTGGGCGCAGGTCGACAGCCGTGCCGATCTCGACGCGGCGCTCGCCCGCATCGGGGCGCCCGGCATCCTCAAGACCCGCCGCGACGGCTATGACGGCAAGGGGCAGTGGCGGATCATGGATGCTTCGGCTGCCGAGGCGATCGAGCTTCCGGGCAAGCCGCTGATCTACGAAGGGTTCGTCACGTTCTTCGGGGAATTCTCGGTCATTCTGGTCCGTGGGATCGATGGTGAGATCCGGTTCTGGGATTCGGCGGAAAACGTGCACGAGGCGGGCATCCTTGCCCGTTCGACCGTTCCGGCGCCGCCCGCGATCGTCGCGCAAGTGCCCGAGGCTCGCGCGCTTGCCGCCAAAGTCGCCGAGGCGCTCGACTATGTCGGAGTGCTGACGCTCGAATTCTTTGCGACGGCCGATGGGCCGGTCTTCAACGAAATGGCCCCGCGCGTTCACAATTCGGGGCACTGGACCACCGAAGGCGCGCTTACGAGCCAGTTCGAGAACCATGTGCGGGCCATTTGCGGGTTGCCGCTGGGGTCGACCGCGCTGGCGGCCAGGGGGGCGGTCATGGACAACCTCATCGGGGATGCGGCGCACGACTGGGCCGCGATCCTGTCCGATCCGGCCAATCATCTCCATCTCTACGGCAAGGCTGCCGCAAGGCCGGGGCGCAAGATGGGCCACGTCACCCGGTTGGTCCTCTGACAGACAATGGACCGCGCGCTTTCCGATCTCGTCATCATCGTCGCGCGCGCCCGCGATGGCACCATCGGGCATGATGGTGCGATGCCCTGGCACTTGCCTGCCGACTTGCGCCGCTTCAAGGCGCTGACCATGGGCAAGCCGATGATCATGGGGCGCAAGACGTTCGAATCGCTGCCCGGTCTCCTGCCGGGACGTCGTCATATCGTGCTGACTCGCGACGCGGCCTGGCAGGCCGAGGGCGCCGAAGTCGCGCACACGACGGAACAGGCCCTGTCTCTGGCCGGGCCCGATGCCGCCGTGATCGGCGGCGCGGAAGTGATCGCGCTGTTCGAGCCTTTCGCCACCCGTTTCGAATTGACCGAAATCGACGCGGACTATCGCGGCGACACCGTGCTGCCTGCGCCGGGGGGCGTCTGGCGCGAAACTGCACGGGAATCCCATCCAGCCGGGCAGGGGCGGCCCGCTTACGCTTTTGTCAGTTTTGAAAGGGCGCCTGCCTGATGCGGTTCGATGCACGTCATCCCCTGCCCGATGCCTTTCGTGGGGCGATCATTGCGCTCGGCAATTTCGACGGGTTTCATCTGGGTCATCAGGCCGTTGCGGGTGCCGCCGTCGAATGGGCGCGGGCCGAGGGTCGCCCGGCGATCATCGCCACGTTCGATCCCCACCCGGTGCGTCATTTTCAGCCCGATACGGCACCGTTCCGGCTGACCACGCTCGACCAGCGCGAGGAACTGTTCCTTGCCGCCGGGGCCGATGCGATGCTGATTTTCCATTTCGATCATGACCTTGCCAATACGACGGCGGCCGAATTCGTGTGCGACCTGCTGGTCGGGCGATTGGGGGCGGCCGGCGTCGTCACGGGCGACGATTTCACGTTCGGCAAGGGACGCGGCGGCAATGTCGGGGTCCTGACCGAGCTTGGCCGCGAACTCGGCCTGCGCACGCGTCAGGTCGGGCCGGTTCTGGTCGGAGGCGAAGTCGTCTCCTCGAGCCGCATTCGCGAGGCTCTGGAGGAAGGCGATTGCGTCACCGCCGGGCGGCTGATGACGCGCCCTTATGCCATTCGCGGCATTGTCCAGCACGGCGACAAGGTCGGGCGGACGATCGGCTTTCCCACGGCCAATCTCGTCATCCGCAATTACCTGCGCCCCCGCTACGGCATCTATGCGGTGACCGGGCGGCTGGCCGACGGTACCCGCTTGAAAGGTGCGGCCAACATGGGCGTGCGGCCGACGTTCAATCCGCCCAAGGAATTGCTGGAGCCGCATTTCTTCGATTTTTCCGGTGACCTTTACGGTCAGGAAATCGAGGTCGCCTTCCACTACTTCCTGCGCGGCGAATGGAAATTCGATTCGCTCGACGCGATGATGGTGCAGATCGGCAAGGACTGCGAGGAAGCGCGCAGGCTGCTCGAGGGCGTTTGAAGGAGCGCTTTGCCCGGATTGTGACCAAATTCTGCACAAGCCGGGTTTAGGCAGCCTTATCTGCTCCTCAATTGCGCGTTTACGCTGAGACCGCTAAGGCGCGTCGGTCATGACCGAGCAGCGCGATTTCCGTTCGACCGTCTTCCTGCCGAAGACTGATTTCCCCATGAAGGCCGGGCTCCCGCAAAAGGAGCCGGGTATTCTTGCGCGCTGGCAGGAGCAGGACTTCTACCGCCGCCTGCGCGAAGCGCGCGCGGGGCGTGAAAAGTTCATCCTCCACGACGGTCCCCCTTACGCCAACGGCGACATGCATATCGGGCACGCGCTCAACCATATCCTCAAGGACATGGTCGTCCGGACCCAGACGCTGCTGGGCAAGGATGCGCCCTATGTTCCCGGCTGGGACTGCCACGGCCTGCCTATCGAGTGGAAGGTCGAGGAAGAATACCGCAAGAAGAAGAAGAACAAGGACGAGGTCCCCCCGCGCGAATTCCGCGCCGAATGCCGTGCCTATGCCCGCAAGTGGGTGGATACCCAGCGCGAACAGCTCAAGCGGCTGGGCATCAACGCCGACTGGGACCATCCCTATCTCACGATGGATTTTGCCGCCGAGGCGACCATTGTCGGCGAACTGTTGAAATTCGCCGAATCCGGGCAGCTCTATCGCGGCGCGAAGCCGGTGATGTGGAGCCCGGTCGAAAAGACCGCGCTTGCCGAAGCGGAAGTCGAATACGAGGACATCGTTTCGACCCAGATCGACGTCGCCTTTGAAATCATCGAATCGCCCGATCCCGATCTTGTCGGCGCCTTTGCCGTGATCTGGACGACGACGCCCTGGACGATCCCCGCCAATCAGGCGATCGCCTATGGCCCCCATGTCGATTACCACCTGATCCTTGTCGGCGACCGCCGCTACCTGATCGCCGAGCCGCTGGTCGAAGCGTTCGTCAAGCGCATCGGCGCCGACCGCCACGACATGGAGTTCTACATCAAGGGCGCAGCTCTCGAAGGCACTGTCGCGCGCCATCCGATGCACGCGCTGGGCGGGTTCTTTGCCCGTCCGCGTCCGTTCCTTGCAGGCGAATTCGTCACTACCGATTCGGGTACCGGCCTTGTCCACATGGCCCCGGACCACGGCGAGGACGACTTCCTGCTGTGCAAGGCGCACGGCATCGATCCGGTCTTCGCGGTCGAGGGCGACGGGCGGTATCGCGCCGACTGGCCCTGGCTGGGCGGCGAAGGCAGCGTCATCAATCCCAAGTTCAACGCGCCCGAAGGTCCGGTCTGCACCGCGCTTGCCGAGGTCGGCGGACTGGTCGCGGCGAGCGCCGACTATCGCCATTCCTATCCGCATTCGTGGCGGTCGAAGGCCAAGGTCATTTTCCGCTGCACCCCGCAGTGGTTCGTGCCGATGGACAAGTCGATCCCGCCCGTGCTCGAGGACGGCGCGGACGAACTTGACGCCATGATGGCGCCGCGCACCCTGCGCGAGCGCGCGATGAAGGCGATTGCCGACACCCGCTTCGTTCCCGAAAAGGGGCGCAACCGTATCGGCGCCATGGTCGAAGGTCGCCCGGACTGGGTGCTTTCGCGCCAGCGTGCCTGGGGCGTTCCGCTCACGCTGTTCGTCCATCGCCAGACCGGCGAAGTGCTGGTCGATGAAGCCGTCAACGCCCGGATCGTCGCGGCTATCGGGCTCGAAGGCGTCGATGCCTGGGAAGACGCCCGCGCCGCCGAATATCTGGGCGCCGACTATCGGGTCGAGGATTACGAGCGCGTCACCGACATTCTCGACGTCTGGTTCGATTCGGGTTCGACCCATGCCTTCGTGCTCGAAAGCGGACGCTGGCCCGATCTCGTTCGTCCCGAAGGCTATCGCGGCCCGCTCGCCGATCTCTATCTCGAAGGGTCGGACCAGCATCGCGGCTGGTTCCAGTCCTCGCTGCTCGAATCCTGCGCCACGCGCGGCCATGCCCCCTACAAGGCGATCCTGACCCACGGCTTCACCATGGACGCCAAGGGCATGAAGATGTCGAAGTCGCTGGGCAACACCATCAGCCCGCTCGATCTCATGCGCGATTATGGCGCGGACATCCTGCGGCTCTGGGCGCTTTCGGTCGATTTCACCGAGGATCACCGCATCGGCAAGGAAATCCTCGCCGGGGTGGCCGACCAGTATCGCAAGCTGCGTAACACATTCCGTTACCTGCTCGGCGCGCTCGACGGCTTTGCCGAAGAGGAACGCGTCGCGGTGGCCGACATGCCGGAACTGGAACGCCATGTCCTGGCCGTTCTGGGGCAGCTCGACGCGACCTTGCGGCAGGCGATCGCCGATTTCGACTTCAACACTTATGTCCGTGCGCTGACCGAATTCTGCAACGAGGACTTGTCCGCGTTCTTCTTCGATATCCGCAAGGACAGCCTTTATTGTGACGCGCCTGACGCGCCGCGCCGCCGGGCTTATCGCACGGTGCTCGACACGTTGTTCCACGCGCTGGTCCGCTATGCGGCGCCGGTCCTGGTCTTCACGTCCGAGGAAGTCTGGGGCACCCGCTATCCGCAAGGGGGCAGCGTCCACCTGCTCGAATGGCCCGAAGTGCCCGCAGCAGAGGTGGATGCGGACCGCTGGCAGGCGCTGCGCGCGCTGCGCCAGGCAGTCACTGAGGCGATTGAGCCGCTGCGCCGGGAAAAGGTGCTGGGGTCCGGGCTCGAAGCCACGGTCGAGCTGCCTGCGCAAGTTCCGGCCGGCTTTACCGAAGCCGACTTTGCCGAGCTGTTCATCACCGGGACGGTCCGTTTCGGGCAGGGTGATGCCGTGGTCGTGACGCGGACCGATGATGCCAAGTGCGGTCGGTGCTGGCGCCATCTGCCCGAAGTCGCGGAGGATGGAGCCCTGTGCGTGCGTTGTGACGATGTGGTGGCCAAGATCGACGATGTGCCCGCATGATGCGTGATGCTGCTTCCCGGCCCGATGCGGCGCGTGCGTTCGAGTCATGGACCCGGCGCGCGTTCGGCTATGGCCTTGCCCTGCTCGTCTTTGCCGTCGATCGCGGGATCAAGGCGCTGCTGCTCGGGCCCGTGGGGCTCGACCGGACGGATTCGATCCGGCTGCTGCCGATCTTCAACTTGCGCTTCACCCAGAATTTCGGCGTTTCGCTCGGCATGTTCACCGCGACATCGACCGAGACGCGGTTGATCCTGCTCGCCGTGACCGGGGCCATTGCGCTCGGCGTCGCGATCTGGATGCTGCGGGAAAAGCGGCAGTGGGACATCGTCGGCCTTGCCATGGTGCTGGGTGGCGCGCTCGGGAATATCTACGACCGCTCGGTCCACGGTTTCGTGATCGATTATGCCGATCTTCACATCGGCGAATGGCGTCCTTTTCTGATTTTCAACCTTGCTGACGCTGCGATCACGCTCGGCGTGCTGATACTGCTTGCCCGTTCGCTGCTTTCCGGCGAAAAGCCCGCCAACGACGGCAAATCGACCCCCACGGAGACCCATTGATGCGCAAGACCGCTTTTGTCCCCCTTGCCGGTAGCGCGGTGGTCCTTGCGGGTCTGCTCGGCGGGTGCAGTTCGCACTCATCACTGTTCAATCGTCCCCGTCCGGACGAATTTGCCGTGACGCGTCAGGCGCCGCTGGTGGTGCCGCCCGATTTCGCGCTGACCCCGCCCAATCCGGGTGCGCCGCGTCCGCAGGACGTCGACGCCAGCCGTCAGGCGCTCGACGCGCTGTTCGGCGGTCCGGCACCGCGCAGCGCCGTCGAAACCGACACTCTGGGCAAGGCCGGTCCGTCCTCGCCCGCGATCCGCAGCACGGTCGGCGATCCCAAGACCCAGACCGTGCCCAAGGGTGCGGGGGTCCGCGACATTCTCAAGACGCCCGAAGGTTCGTCGGCGGCTGCCCACGCAGGCACCGGCCAGTAATCCATCGGCCAGTAATCCATCGGCCAGTAATCAAAAACGGCCCAGTCGCGAGAGCGGCCGGGCCGTTTTTCTTTGTGTGCCCGTTTCGGGATGGAAGCGGGACCCCGGATCAAGTCCGGGGTGACGAGGTGTTTGGTAAAGGGGCTTAACCGTCGAGCGCAGGGGCGGGCGCTGCGGTCTTGATCCGCGCGGCCAGCAGCTTGTCGATCTTGCGGCCATCCATGTCGACGACTTCAAAACGCCAGCCCTGGCTGGTGAAATGCTCGCCCTCGTGCGGCAGCTTGCGCAGGACGGAAAGAGCAAAGCCCGCAACCGTCGCATAGTCGCGATGCTCGGGCAGGTCGATGTCGAGCCGGTCGGCCATGGCATCGGCGGGCAGGGCCCCGGAAATCAGCAGCGAGCCGTCCTCGCGCTCGATCAGCATGGGGGTGTCGCCGTCATCGCCATGGGCGACGAAGGTTCCCGCGATCGCGTCGAGCAGGTCGGCGGGGGTCACGATCCCTTCGAGATGGCCGTATTCGTCGTGGACGAGCGCGAGCGTCACTTCGGCCTGCTGGATCTGGCGCAAGGCATCCATCGCGTCGAGCCGGTCGGGCACGATCGCGGGCTTTTTCATGAGCGTGGAAAGCTCGGGCGCTTCGCCGCGCACCAATGCCTGCAGCACGTCGCGCACGCGCACGACGCCGACCACGGTATCGACCGATCCTTCAGCAACGAGCAGCAATGAATGCGGGCATTGTGCGAGCGCGGTGCGGATCGCGGCCTCGTCGGCGGCGACGTCGATCCAGTGCAGTTCGGTGCGCGGGGTCATCATGTCGCGCACCGGACGTTCGGCGAGCCGCATGACGCTGGTCATCAGCGCGCGTTCGTCTTCCTCGATCACGCCGGAGCGGGTCGCTTCGGCAAAGATCATTTCCAGTTCCTCGGTGGTGACTTCCTGCCCGTCCTTGCGGGCAATACCGGTCAGCCGCAGGACCAGTGCCGACGAGCGATCGAGCAGCCACACCAGCGGCGCGGCGCCGGTTGCGATCATCGCCATCGGCCGGGCCGCGACGATGGCGATAGGTTCGGCTGCACGCAGGGCAAGCTGCTTGGGGACGAGTTCGCCGATCACCAGCGACAGATAGGTCGTGATCGCGATGACCAGGGCAAAACCGGCTTCGTCGGCGACGGCGGGCGAAAGGCCGAGCGCGGCAAGGCGTTCGCCGACAGGTCCCCCCAGGCTCGATCCCGAGAAAGCACCCGCGATGATGCCGACGAGGGTAATGCCGATCTGTGCGGTGGACAGGAGCTTGCCCTGATCGCTGGCGAGTTCGAGCGCGAGCGCGGCGCCGCCCGATCCTGATTCGGCCTGCAGCTTCAGCCGGGCGGGCCGTGCCGACACGATGGCCAGCTCGGACATGGAAAAGAGGCCGTTGAGTACGACCAGGGCGCCGATGATGACGACATCAGTCCAGGGAAAAGGTGTCACGCCAAGCCCGCTAGCAGATTTGACCGCATTCGCGAAGAGCGCAGCATGATCGCTTTGGATGTCATGACTTTTGCGGGAACAAGGACATTCCGCATTCGTTCATGTCGCTGCTGGTTATCACATGACGGCTTACCGAGCGCTCTGGAAAATGTTGCCGGTCCCGATATGGGAAGCAAGTGTGCCGCAAGGTCGTCGGCGACTGTCCCTTGCGCTCGGGCTGATTGGAAAAGGGGATTGGAGATGAAGTTTCGTCGGGCACTGGTTGCCTCGCTCTGTACGGTCTCGCTGCTGGCGACCTCGGCGTGTGTTACCGATCCCAACACCGGCCAGAAGAAAGTGTCGCGGACCGCGATCGGCGCGGGGGCGGGTGCTCTGGGCGGCCTCTTGATCGGTGGTCTCATCGGCGGCGGCACGGGCCGCATCATCGGCGCGGGCATCGGCGGCATTGCCGGGGCTGCGGTCGGCTATACGATGGACAAGCAGATCAAGGAGCTGAAGGAAAAGACCGCAGGCAGCGGAGTCGACGTGAAGTCGGTCGACGATGGTCAGGCCATTCTGGTCAACCTGCCGAGCGGGGTCACGTTCGACACCGACAGCACCGTGATCAAGCCGGGTTTCCGCGATACGCTCGACAAGGTGGCTGATAGCCTCAACCGCTATCCCAACTCGCTGATCGACGTTTATGGCCATACCGATTCGACCGGTTCGGACGCTTATAACCAGACGCTGTCCGAAAACCGCGCGCGCGTGGTTGCCGACTATCTCTCGTCGAAGGGGGTGTCCTCGGCACGCATCCGGAGCACCGGTTTCGGCAAGACCCAGCCGGTCGCCTCGAATGATACGCCCGAAGGCCGCGCGGCCAATCGTCGCGTCGAGATCAAGATCGTGCCGGTGACGCAGGACGAAGTCTCGCGCGCCAAGGGCCAGTAAGACGGGGGGGCCAGCAAGACCGAAGGCAGATCCCGCGGCGATCGGTTCGTCGCGGGATGATGCCGGAATGGGCTCGGATATTAGGCCAGTTTGGCCGCGCGGTCGGCCAGGCGCTCGACCGCTGCGGCATGGATGGCCGGCGCTGTCACCAGCAGGCCGAAAGCGCGCGGATCGCGCTTGTTGAAGCCGAACGGTTTGCCAAAGGCATCGGTGACCGCCGCTCCCGCTTCGCGTGCGATCAGGCAGGCGGCGGCGATGTCCCATTCGAAGCCCCAGCGCAGAGTCGCCAGAATATCCGCTTCGTCGGCGGCGACCATGGCAATGCGCAGGGCGATCGAATTGGGTTTGTCGACCATGACCAGATCCCGGTCGATTTCGGGCAGGCTGTCGGTCGGAATGCGCGACCCGACAAATTCGGTCCGCGTGCTCGCAACCAGAGGCAGGCCGTTGCGGGTGGCCCCGCGTCCGGCGGTCGCCATCCAGAATTCGCCGCGTGCGGGGGCGTCGAGCAAGCCGATCAGGGCGCGCCCTGCGCTCACCAGCGCGACCGAGACGCACCACCCCGTGCGTCCGTGGACGAAATCGCGCGTGCCGTCGATCGGATCGACCACCCAGCACAATCCGCGTCCGAGGCGATCGGGGTGGTCGGCGGTTTCCTCCGACAACCAGCCCGCGCTCGGCAGAAGCCGCTTCAATTCATGCTTGAGATACGTGTCGATCGCGATGTCGGCTTCGCAGACCGGACTGCCCGGCGTCTTTTCCCAGACGCGCAATTCGTGCCCCTGGCCGGGCCAATGGGCCATGGCCATCTGACCGGCCTTGCGCACGATCTCTTGCAGATGGGCGTAATCGAGCATGTCGTGTGGCGATGGGGCAAGCGCGGGGCCAAAGCAAGAGGGAGGGATGGCGGGGGATCGCGCGCGATCTTGTTACTCATTCGTATGCGCTCTTGGCTCACGGCATGAGAAGCGTAGCGTGCAGTGCGGCAAGAGAGTCCTTCCCAAGCGGCTAATCGTATGCTTAAGGACTGGGTCGTAAACACATAATTGGCACCACAAAGGGTTGCCGCAATACGGTCTGCCGCATGAGGTCCGGGCGTTCGTCCGGGTCTTGCGTGGGGAGAGAGGACGCAAGGAAATGGCGATATCTGATGCCCTCATTGCCAGGCAAATCCCGATCCCGAATGCGCGCGTGATTCGTACCGCGGCTCTGCCGCTGCCTTGCCGTGCCCTGCTCGCACGGACTTCAGCCGATGGGTTTACAGCCTCGCCAATCCCGGTCCGGCCCGCGGGCCCGGCCGTTCTTTCCTCCCACACACATTCTGCGGGGAACTTCGCATGAACGTACACGAGTATCAGGCCAAGGAATTGCTCGCCAAATTCGGCGTCAATATCCCGGCGGGCATTCCCGCGCTGACCGTCGAGGAAGCGGTGGAAGCCGCCAAGCAGCTGCCCGGGCCGGTTTATGTGGTCAAGGCACAGATCCATGCCGGCGGTCGCGGCAAGGGCAAGTTCAAGGAACTCCCCGCTGACGCCAAGGGTGGCGTGCGTCTCGCCAAGACGATCGGGGAAGTCGAAACCCATGCCCGCGAAATGCTGGGCAACACGCTGGTCACCGTGCAGACCGGGGAAGCGGGCAAGCAGGTCAATCGCCTCTATGTCACCGACGGCGTCGACATCGCCAAGGAATACTACCTCTCGCTGGTGGTCGATCGCGGTACCGGACGCGTCGCGCTGATCGTGTCGACCGAAGGCGGCATGGATATCGAGGAAGTCGCCCACTCGACCCCGGAAAAGATCACCACGATCGTGATCGATCCGGCACAGGGCTTCATGCCGCACCACGGCCGCGCCGTCGCATTCGCGCTCAAGCTGTCGGGCTTCCTCAACAAGCAGGCGCAGCAGCTGGCCAAGAGCCTCTACGAAGCGTTCGTCTCGCTCGATTGCGCCATGCTCGAAATCAATCCGCTGGTCGAAACCAGGGACGGGCAGCTGCTGGTCCTCGACGCCAAGCTGAGCTTCGATTCGAACGCGCTCTATCGCCACCCCGAGGAAGTCGTGCTGCGCGACGAGACCGAGGAAGACCCGGCCGAGATCGAGGCGTCGAAGTACGACCTTGCCTATATCAAGCTCGACGGCAACATCGGCTGCATGGTCAACGGCGCGGGCCTTGCCATGGCGACGATGGACATCATCAAGCTCAACGGCGAATTCCCCGCGAACTTCCTCGACGTGGGCGGCGGCGCGACCAAGGAAAAGGTCACGGCCGCGTTCAAGATCATTCTCAAGGACCCGGCGGTGAAGGGGATCCTCGTCAACATCTTCGGCGGGATCATGAAGTGCGACATCATTGCTGAAGGCATTGTCGCGGCGGCCAAGGAGGTGAACCTTTCGGTGCCGCTGGTGGTGCGTCTCGAAGGCACCAACGTGGAGAAGGGCAAGGAAATCCTGACCCACTCCGGTCTCCCCATCGTTCCCGCGAACGATCTTGGCGACGCGGCCAAGAAGATCGTCGCCGAAGTCCAGAAGGTTGCCTGAACAATGTCGATTCTCGTCAACAAGGACACCAAGGTCATCACGCAGGGGATGACCGGCAAGACCGGCACTTTCCATACCCAGCAGGCACTTGCCTATGGCACGCAGATGGTCGGCGGCGTCACGCCGGGCAAGGGCGGCAGCACCCACGAGGACACCGGGCTTCCGATCTGGGACACCGTTGCGGAAGCGAAAGCAGCGAGCGGTGCGACCGCCTCGGTCATCTACGTTCCGCCGCCGTTCGCGGCCGATTCGATCCTCGAAGCGATCGACGCCGAGATCGAACTGATCGTTGCCATCACCGAAGGCATTCCGGTGCTCGACATGGTGCGGGTAAAGCGCGCGCTTCAGGGATCGAAGTCGCGCCTGATCGGTCCGAACTGCCCCGGCGTGCTGACGCCCGGCGAATGCAAGATCGGCATCATGCCCGGCTCGATTTTCCGCAAGGGTTCGGTCGGCGTGGTCTCGCGCTCGGGCACGCTTACCTATGAAGCGGTGTTCCAGACTTCGAACATCGGCCTTGGCCAGACCACCGCAGTCGGCATCGGCGGCGACCCGGTCAACGGCACCAACTTCATCGACGTCCTCGAACTCTTCCTCGCCGACGAGGAAACCAAGTCGATCATCATGATCGGCGAAATCGGCGGCAACGCGGAAGAACAGGCCGCGCAGTTCCTCAAGGACGAAGCCAAGCGCGGTCGCAAGAAGCCGATGGTGGGCTTCATTGCCGGGCGTACGGCTCCTCCGGGCCGTCGCATGGGCCATGCCGGGGCGATCGTCTCGGGCGGCCAGGGCGGCGCTGAAGACAAGATCGCGGCGATGGAAGAAGCGGGTATCCGCGTCAGCCCCTCGCCCAGCCTTCTGGGGGAAACCCTGGCGGAAGTGCTCAAGGGTTAACATCCTGTCATGATGTGACTTTTGGAATGGGCCGGGTGAAAATCCGGCCCTTTTGTCATGGCGAACCTTCGTGCTTGCTCCCGATCAAGGCAGGGGCCATGCAGTCGGGCATTGGCGCGGAGCATGGCGATGACCGATCACGAAACCGTAGAGTTCTGGCAACGCGATGCCGAGGCGAATCTCGCCGCGCTCGATGCCCACCGCGAAGGCCTGACCGACGCGCAAGTCGAGGAACGGCGCGAACGCTATGGACGCAATGCCCTGCCTGACGGGCACCGCCGGCCTGTCTGGGTCGATTTCCTGCGCCGCATGGGCAATCCGCTGGTGCTCATCCTGCTGGCATCGTCGGCGATCGCGGGCGTGACCGGTGATGTCGTCAGCTTTGTTATCATCCTGGCCATCGTGGCGCTTTCGACCGTACTCGACACGATACAGGAACGCCGGGCGGCGGCGACGGCCGAGGCGCTCAAGCGCGCGATCGCCCTGACCGCACGGGTCTTGCGCGATAGTGTCTGGGCCGAACGTCCGGTCGATGAAATCGTGCCGGGGGACATCGTCAGCCTTGCGGCCGGGGATCTCGTTCCTGCCGATGGAGTGGTGCTCACCGCCAATGCCGCGCAAGTCAACCAGGCGGCGCTGACCGGCGAATCCTATCCGGTTGAAAAGCACGTGGAAGCCGATTCCCGGGCGGGCATGGCCGATGCGGCGAATCTCATGCTGAGCGGCAGTTCGCTGATCGGCGGTACCGTGACCATGCTCGCGGTCGAGACCGGCGCCCGCACGCGGTTCGGCCGGATCGCCAGTTCGCTGGGCGGCAATGCGGAAGTGACCGCATTCGAAATCGGGTTGCGCCGCTTCGGCCTGCTGATCGCGCGTCTCACGGTGTTCCTGGTCCTGTTCGTGCTGCTCGCGCGGCTGGCGCTCGGGAAACCACCGCTCGAATCCTTCCTCTTCGCCATGGCGCTGGCGGTGGGGCTGACGCCCGAACTGCTCCCGATGATCGTCACCATCACGCTGGCGCGCGGCGCGCAGCGCATGGCGGAGGCCAAGGTGGTGGTGAAGCGACTGTCGGCGATCCACGACCTTGGCGAAATGGACGTCCTGTGTACCGACAAGACCGGCACGCTGACCGAAGCGCGGATCGCCCTTGTCGGTCATCCCGGCATCGAAGGCAGCGACCGCGACCGGGTATTCGAACTGGCGGCAGTCAATGCCCGGTTCGAGACCGGGCTCAAGAGCCCGCTCGACGAAGCCCTGCTGGGACATGGAACCCCGCCCGGTTTCGAGGACTGGATCAAGCTCGACGAGCGTCCGTTCGATTTCGAACGGCGGCGCGTTTCGGTGCTGGCCGAGCGCAAGGGCGAGCGGATCGAGATCATCAAGGGCGCGCCCGAGACCGTGCTCGGCCTGTGCTCGCGGCTCGAACTGGCGAGCGGAACCGTCGTTGCCCTGACCCAGGCGCACAAGGACGAGGCCGAGGCGCTGGTCGCGGCGCGCGCTGCCGAAGGCCTGCGTCTGCTTGGCGTCGCGTGGAAGGAGGCGGCCGGGCGCGAGACTATCGATACCGATGACGATGACGGGCTGGTCTTTGCCGGATGGTGCGTCTTCGTCGATCCGCCCAAGGCCAGTGGGCCGGCTGCGCTCGCCCGGCTGGCCGATGCCGGGGTGCGGGTGAAACTGGTGTCGGGCGATGCGGCAGCGGTGGCGCAACATCTGGCGCGCCAGATCGGGCTTCCGGCCGAGGCCGTGCTGACGGGCGAGGAAATCGCCCACATGTCCGAAGGCGCGCTTGCCGTGCGCGCCGAGGAAGTCGACCTCTTCGCGCGGGTCAGCCCCGATCAGAAGCTGCGCATCGTCCGGGCGCTCAAGGCACGCGGACACACGGTGGGGTTCATCGGCGACGGTATCAACGACGCGCCCGCGATCCGCACGGCCGACGTCGGCCTGTCGGTCGATGGCGCCACCGATGTCGCGCGCGAGGCGAGCGACATGATCATGCTTGCGCCCGACCTGTCGGTCCTTGCCGACGGCATCGTCGAAGGGCGGCGGACTTATGCCAATATCATGAAGTATCTGCGCATGGGCACCAGTTCCAATTTCGGGAACATGCTGACCATGGCGCTGGCTTCTCTGGTGCTGCCGTTCCTGCCGCTGACAGCGGTGCAGGTTCTGCTCAACAATCTGCTCTACGACCTGTCGCAGACCGGCATTCCTTTCGACCACGCCGATCCGCCGCTGCTCAAGCGGCCCCATTCGTGGGACATGCGGGCACTGGTGCGGTTCACCGCGATCATGGGGCCGCTGTCGTCGGTTTTCGACCTCGCCACGTTCGGCCTGCTGCTGTTCGTCTTCCACGCCGATGTGGCGACGTTCCGTGCCGCATGGTTCGTCGAATCGATGGCGACCCAGGTGCTGGTCGTCATGGTCATCCGCACGGCCGGGGCCGCCTGGAGCCTGCCGCCGCACCGCGCGCTGGTCATGACGGCCCTGGGCAGTCTGGCGGTCGCTCTGGTGCTGCCGTTCCTGCCGCTTGCTCCGCTGCTCGGCTTCGCGCCGCTCGGCTTGCGCGAAAGCCTCGGGATCGCGGGGCTGGTCGCGGGCTATCTCGTCTGTGCCGAAGGGCTCAAGCGCTGGGCCCTGCCCAAGGCGGAACGCGCCCTGGGCTGAGCGTCAGGGTTCGACGACGTGATAGGGGACCAGATCGCGGCGCAGGGGATCGACGACGATCGCCTTGTCGCTCGGAGGAAAGGCGCGCTGGTCGCAATGGTCGCGCGGGCAGATGCGGCATGAGGCGCCGATGCGCGTGACTGCATCGTCGTTGGCCAGATTGAGCCCGTCGGCATAGATGAATTCGGCCGCATGGGCCGCTTCGCAGCCCAGCGCTACGGCATAGCGGCGCGGCGGGCGGTAATAGCTGCCTGAAGGCTTCACCAGTCCCTTGGCCAGCGAGACATAGCGCGTGCCGTCGGGCATTTCGGCCAGCTGGACATGGATGCGGTCGGGAATGGCGGCGGCCTCGTGGACGATCCACAAGGGGCAGGCCCCGCCGAAGCGGCCGAATTGCATGCGCGTTGCCGAATGCCGCTTGGTGATGTTGCCCGCCATGTCGACCCGGCAGAAATAGACCGGAATGCCGCGAGCGCGCGGGCGTTGCAGCGTCGACAGCCGGTGGCAGGTCTGTTCGAAACTGGTGTGGAACATCTGTCGCAGGCGGTCGATGTCGTGGCGCAATTCGCGCGCGGCCATGCGGAACCGTTCATAGGGCATGAGCAAGGCCCCGGCCGCATAATTGCCGAGCCCGATGGTCAGGATATGGCGCGCCGCTGCGCTCTCGAGGCCGCTTTCCTCGACGATCGCGCCGATCTGCTGCGAAAGCGCGAGCGCGGCGACTTGCCAGGCGAGCTGGAACCGGCCGCTTTCGATCGGCTGCGTCGAATCGAGTTCGAGATGGCGCCGTTGCGCGTCGAAGCGCCGCATCGGCCCCCCGCTTTGCCAGGCGATGCTGACCCCGTTGGCGCGCAGCCAGTTCTGCATCGACTGGACGCGCGGGGAAATGTCGTCGCCCGCGATGTCGGCGGCCAGCGCCTCTGCCTCGCGGTCGAGCGGATCGACGTAATTGTTCGCCTGATGGAACCAGTCGCGCACTTCCTCCCACGGCAGGCGGCCCCCGGCGGCCAGGCTCGACCCGATGGCTTCGTCCATCATGTCGAGCCGCAGCCGGGTCTGGGCGTGAAGCGCGTGGAGTTGCACGAAGCGTTCGGCAAAACCGGGGAACTGCAAGGCGAGCCGTTCGACCTGCTCGCCGGGAAGGTCGCCGGGCAATTGTGGATCGGCAAGAGCCTCGTGCAGCGTGCGGATCAGTTCGTCGCCGCCCGATGGCGCAAGGTCGACCCAGTCCACCGGGAATGCGGAGCGCAGCGAATCAGCGAGAGCGGGCGTCAGGTGACGTTCGTCGTTTTCGAGCTGCGAGAGATAGGACGCGCTGATCCCCAGGGCCTCGGCCATTTCGACTTGTCGCATGGCGCGACGCTGGCGCAATGCGCGCAACTGCGTTCCTGCAAACAGCCTCTGACGCTGCGTCATCGTCGTTCCCGCCCCCTCATGTTTGCAAAGTCTGGCTTTGCAACTTCGCAGATTAACAATGGACACGCGTCAAGCAATGCGCCATCGCCACGCAATCGTATTTATTTTCGGGTAGAGGCAGCAAGGCAGGACATGTCCGCGAACATTGCCGAAATGGAAAAGCGCCGCGAAGCGGCCCGTATGGGTGGCGGTCAACGCCGTATCGATGCACAGCATGCCAAGGGCAAGCTGACCGCGCGTGAGCGGCTCGACGTGCTGCTCGACGAGCACAGCTTCGAAGAGATCGACGCCTACGTCGAACACAACTGCGTCGATTTCGGGATGCCCGATTCGACCATCCCCGGCGACGGGGTGGTGACCGGATCGGGGACCATCAACGGTCGTCTCGTCTTCGTGTTCAGCCAGGACTTCACCGTGTTCGGTGGCGCCGTGTCCGAACGTCACGCCATGAAGATCTGCAAGATCATGGACATGGCGATGAAGGTCGGCGCTCCGGTGATCGGTCTCAATGACTCGGGCGGCGCGCGCATTCAGGAAGGCGTGGCCAGCCTCGGCGGCTATGCCGAAATCTTCCAGCGCAACGTCAACGCCTCGGGCGTGATCCCGCAGATCTCGCTGATCATGGGGCCTTGCGCGGGTGGTGCGGTCTATTCGCCGGCAATGACCGACTTCATCTTCATGGTGAAGGATTCGAGCTACATGTTCGTCACCGGTCCCGACGTCGTGAAGACCGTGACCAACGAAATCGTGACGCAGGAAGAGCTGGGCGGTGCGGTCACGCACACGACCAAGACCTCGGTCGCCGACCTGGCTTGCGAAAACGACATCGAAGCCCTGCTTCAGGTGCGCGAATTCTTCGACTTCCTGCCGCAGTCGAACACTTCGGGCGTGCCCGACCGTCCGACTTCGGATCCGTGGGATCGTCTGGAAAACAGCCTCGACACGCTGATCCCGGCGTCGCCGACGCAGCCCTACGACATGCACGAAGTGATCCGGAAGGTCCTCGACGAGGGCGAATTCTTCGAGATCCAGCCCAAGCATGCGGGCAACATCATCTGCGGCTTTGGTCGTATCGAAGGCAAGACCGTGGGTGTCGTCGCCAACCAGCCGCTGGTGCTGGCAGGCGTGCTCGACATCAACTCGTCGAAGAAGGCGGCGCGTTTCGTCCGCTTCTGCGACGCGTTCGAAATCCCGATCGTGACGTTCGTCGACGTGCCTGGCTTCCTTCCCGGCACGGCGCAGGAACACAACGGCATCATCAAGCACGGCGCCAAGCTGCTGTTTGCCTATGCCGAAGCGACCGTGCCCAAGATCACCGTCATCACCCGCAAGGCCTATGGCGGCGCCTATGACGTCATGGCGTCCAAGCACTTGCGCGGCGACCTCAACTACGCATGGCCGACTGCCGAAATCGCGGTCATGGGCGCCAAGGGCGCGGTGGAAATCATTTTCCGCGGTCTCGATGCCGAAGGTATCGCGCAAAAGACCAAGGAATACGAAGATCGCTTCGCCAATCCCTTCGTCGCTGCGTCGAAGGGCTTCATCGACGAAGTGATCCACCCGCATTCGACGCGTCGCCGCATTGCGCTCGGTTTGCGCAAGCTGCGCAACAAGGCGCTCGAGAACCCCTGGAAGAAGCACGACAACATCCCGCTCTGAGGCGTGGATCAAGGTTGGAGCCGGATGCCATGAAACTGGGTCGTCTGAACCATATCGGCGTTGCCACGCCCGATCTGGATGCCTCGATCGCGTTCTATCGCGATGTGCTGGGCGCAACCGACATCACCGAACCTTTCGTTCTCGATGAACAGAAGGTTCGCGTGTGTTTCGTCAATACGCCGGGCGAGGACGGCACCGCGGGCACGCAGATCGAACTGCTGCAGCCCACGGTTCCCGATTCCGCCGTCGGCAAGTGGCTGGAAAAGAACCCCCTCGGGGGCCAGCACCACATTTGCTACGAAGTGTCCGACATCATGGCCGCCAAGGCCTGGTTCGAGGCCAAGGGCAAGAAGGTGCTGGGCGAGCCGCGCATCGGTGCCCACGGCACCCCCATCTTCTTCGTTCACCCGAAGGACATGGGCGGTCAGCTGACCGAAATCATGGAAACGCCGAAAGAGGCACATTGACCTGTCGTCTGCTTGGTCCCGCCTGATCCGATCAGGCGCGGCCGGGCGGGGCACGCATGGGGATGGATATGGCAAGTCTGGAAGACTGGCAGAAGCTCGCCGAAAAGGAAGTCAAGGGCCGCAACCTGACCTGGCAGACCCCGGAAGGGATCGCGGTCAAGCCGCTCTACACCGCACAGGACGTGACCGAAGAACCGGGGCTTCCCGGTTTCGCGCCGTTCACGCGCGGGGTTCGCGCCTCGATGTATGCCGGACGTCCCTGGACGATCCGCCAGTACGCGGGCTTTTCGACCGCCGAGGAATCGAACGCTTTCTACCGCCGCAATCTCGCGGCCGGGCAAAAGGGGCTGTCGGTCGCTTTCGACCTTGCCACCCATCGCGGCTATGACAGCGACCACCCGCGCGTGGTCGGCGACGTCGGCAAGGCGGGCGTTGCCATCGACAGCGTCGAGGACATGAAGATCCTGTTCGACGGGATTCCGCTCGACCAGATGTCGGTCTCGATGACCATGAACGGCGCGGTCATCCCCATTCTCGCCTTCTTCATCGTGGCGGGCGAGGAACAGGGGGTTCCCACCGAAAAGCTCGACGGGACGATCCAGAACGACATCCTCAAGGAGTTCATGGTTCGGAATACCTATATCTACCCCCCCGAACCGTCGATGCGCATCATTTCGGACATCTTTGCCTATACCAGCGCGAAGATGCCCAAGTTCAACTCGATCTCGATTTCCGGCTATCACATGCAGGAAGCCGGGGCGACGCAGGTCCAGGAACTCGCGTTCACCATTGCCGACGGCATGGAATACGTGAAGTATGGTGTCGCGTCGGGCCTCGACATCGACAAGTTTGCGGGGCGCCTGTCGTTCTTCTTCGCGATCGGCATGAACTTCTTCATGGAAGTGGCCAAGCTGCGTGCGGCCCGCGTGCTCTGGCACCGCGTCATGACCAAGCTCGGCGCGCAGGACGAACGTTCGAAGATGCTGCGCACGCACTGCCAGACTTCGGGCGTCAGCCTTCAGGAGCAGGACCCCTACAACAACGTCATCCGCACGACCGTCGAAGCGATGGCGGCGATGCTCGGCGGCACCCAGTCGCTGCACACCAACGCGCTTGACGAAGCGATCGCACTGCCGACCGATTTCTCGGCGCGCATTGCCCGCAACACCCAGATCATCATCCAGGAAGAAACGGGCATGTGCAATGTGGTCGATCCGCTCGGCGGGTCGTACTACATCGAGGCGCTGACCGGCGAACTGGTCGACAAGGCCTGGGAAATCATCGAGCGCGTTGATGCCGAAGGCGGCATGGCCAAGGCCGTCGGTGCCGGCTGGCCCAAGGCGATGATCGAGGAAGCGGCGGCTGCCCGTCAGGCCCGCGTCGACCGCGGTCAGGACGTGATCGTGGGCGTGAACAAGTATCGCCTCGAGAACGAAGACCTCATCGAAACGCTCGAAGTCGACAACCACGCGGTTCGCGAAGCGCAGATCGCCCGCATCCGCAAGGTGCGCGCCGAACGCGACGAGGCCAAGTGCCAGGCCGCGCTTGCCGCGCTGACCGAAGGGGCAAAGAGCGGCGCCAACCTGCTCGAACTCGCGGTCGAAGCAGCGCGTCACCGCGCCACGCTGGGCGAAATCTCCGATGCCATGGAAACGGTCTTTGGCCGCCACGGCACGGTGCCGACCCCGGTCAAGGGCGTCTATGGCGCAGCCTATACCGGTGACAGCCGGTTTCAGCAGGTTCTCGACGGCGTCCAGGCGGTCACGCGTCGCCTGGGTCGCAAGCCGCGCCTTCTGGTCGCCAAGATGGGCCAGGACGGCCACGATCGCGGCGCCAACGTCATCGCCTCGGCCTTTACCGACATGGGCTTTGAAGTGACCAGCGGTCCGCTGTTCCAGACCCCGACCGAAACTTGCGCGCTGGCGCTCGAAAAGGGCGTGGATGCGGTCGGCGCATCTTCGCTTGCCGCCGGTCACAAGACGCTGATCCCTGAACTCATCGGCCTTCTCCGCGACGCCGGACGCAGCGACATCAAGGTCGTTGCCGGCGGCGTGATCCCGCCGCAGGACTATGAATTCCTGCGCGAAGCCGGTGTGCAGGGGATCTATGGGCCGGGTACCAACGTGGTCGAATGCGCAGCCGACATGCTGCGCCTGCTCGGCCACAACATGCCCCCCGCCGGCGAGGCGCTGCTGGCGGCGGAGTAACGGCGAATGGCGTTGGGTTTCACGGTCGAGGATCTGGCAGGACGTGCCTGGATGGGCGGCGTTCGGCGCATGGGGCTGACCCGCGTCGAACCCTCCGAATGGCTCTGGCAGGATTTCGACCGGGACGCCCGCGCTGCGGTTTTCGACGCCCATCCCGATGCGGTGCAAGTCCTTCCCGAAGGACGGGCCGCAGCTGCCGAGGCGGCGCGGATGGTTGCCGGAACCGATGACTTTGCGACGGCTGCCCGGTCGGTGTGGGAGGATCTGTGCATTCTCTCCGACGACGGAAACGGGCATTACCGGCTGGTGGCCGGGGCACTCGGATTTCCGACCCACTGGGATCTGGGGGCCAAGATCGGGCAGGTGATGGACGTGATCCACGTTCCCATCCCCGGTTATGCCGAGCAGCTTTCGCAAGGGGTGAACCATTTCTTCCGCACGCTCGAAACCGGGCAGATTTTCGGGCGGTCGAACTGGTTCGTGGTGCCGACGGACAATTGGCGGTATCAGCCGAAGGGCGATCTTGTCGAACTCTTCGCGCATGTTACCGCCGAGAACGCCGGGGACATGCTGTTCGTCCGCAGCGAACGCCAGACGCTGCGACGGATGCCGGAAACCGGGGCGATGCTGTTCACCATCGGCATCGCGGTCGAACCGATTGCCGCAGTTTCCACCGAACTTGTCGGTCGCCTTGCCCAGGCGGCCGGGGTCATGGCCGAGGACGAAGTCAAGCGTCGCGGCAATGATCGTCTGATTGAAATTCTCGAGACATATGCCGCGCAGCGTGCCCGCGCTCAGGCAGCCTGAACCGGCAGGACCGGACAGGCCGTTCTGAACGAGGGTGCCCCTTCGGGAGAGGCCGGGGGCGGCAGATGAACCAACCGATTACGCCGCAAGGCGAGTGATGAAAGACGAAGAGTGATGTTCAAGAAGATCCTCATTGCCAATCGGGGTGAAATCGCCTGCCGCGTCATCAAGACCGCACGCCGCATGGGTATCCAGACGGTGGCCGTCTATTCCGATGCCGACGCCCGTGCGCCGTTCGTGCGCATGGCCGACGAAGCGGTTCACATCGGCCCCTCGCCCGCGGCGCAGTCCTATCTGATCGCCGACAAGATCATCGCCGCCTGCAAGGCGACCGGGGCCGAAGCGGTCCATCCCGGCTATGGCTTCCTGTCCGAACGCACGGCCTTTGCCGAAGCGCTGGCAGCGGAAAACATCGCGTTCATCGGCCCCCCCGTCGGCGCGATCGCCGCGATGGGTGACAAGATCGAATCGAAGAAGCTGGCCAAGGAAGCGGGCGTCAACGTCGTTCCCGGCTACGTCGGCGAAATCGACGACACCGACCATGCCGTGCGCATCTCGAACGAGATCGGCTATCCGGTGATGATGAAGGCTTCGGCCGGCGGCGGCGGCAAGGGCATGCGCCTTGCCTACAACGAAAAGGACGTGCGCGAAGGCTTTGAAAGCGTGAAGCGCGAAGGCCTGAACTCGTTCGGCGACGACCGCGTCTTCATCGAGAAGTTCATTCTCAACCCGCGCCACATCGAAATCCAGATCCTGGGCGACCAGCACGGCAACATCGTCTACCTGAACGAGCGTGAATGCTCGATCCAGCGTCGTCACCAGAAGGTCGTCGAAGAAGCGCCTTCGCCCTTCGTCAGCCCTGCCATGCGCAAGGCGATGGGCGAACAGTGCGTCGCACTGGCCCGTGCCGTGGGCTATTTCTCGGCCGGTACGGTCGAGCTGATCGTTTCGGGCGCGGACAAGACCGGCGAGAGCTTCTACTTCCTCGAAATGAACACCCGTCTCCAGGTCGAGCACCCGGTGACCGAAGCGATCACCGGCATCGACCTTGTCGAGCAGATGATCCGCGTCGCGGCGGGCGAAAAGCTTCCCTTCGCGCAGGACGACATCAAGATCGACGGCTGGTCGATCGAGAACCGCGTCTATGCCGAAGACCCCTATCGTGGCTTCCTGCCCTCGACCGGTCGCCTCGTGCGCTACAAGTCGCCGGTTCCGGGCTGGGAAGATGACGGCGAAGGCAACGGTCGTCGCGGCATCGACGGCGTGCGCATCGACGACGGCGTCTATGAAGGCGGCGAAGTGTCGATGTTCTACGACCCGATGATCGCCAAGCTGATCACCTGGGGCAAGACCCGCGACGAAGCGGCCGACAAGCAGATCACCGCGCTCGACGCGTTCGAGATCGAAGGCCTTGGCCACAACATCGATTTCGTCAATGCGATCATGCAGCATCCGCGGTTCCGTTCGGGCGAACTGACCACCGGCTTCATCGCCGAGGAATATCCCGAAGGGTTCCACGGGGCGCCTGCCTCGGATGAACTCAAGCGCAGCCTTGCCGCGATTGCCGGTTTCCTCGCGACGGCGCGTGCGGACCGCTCGCGCCGCGTCGACGGCCAGCTCGGCGATCGTCTCGATCCGCCGGCAGAATGGGTCGTCACTTTCGACAAGCAGGGCTTCGACGTCGTCCTTGATGCCGACAGCGTGACGGTCGATGGTTCGGCGGTCGAACTTGCTCTCGAATACACCCCCGGCGACCGTTTCGTTCATGCCGAAGTGGCCGGTGAACCGCTGACCGTGAAGATCGAGAACTGGCGCACCGGTTTCCGTCTGACCACGCGCGGCGCGATCCACGAAGTGGGCGTCCTGCCCAAGAGCGTGGCGCATCTGGCCGGGCACATGATCGAAAAGATCCCGCCGGATCTTTCGAAGTTCCTGATCTGCCCGATGCCGGGTCTGCTCGTTGCGCTCCATGTCCAGGAAGGCGATTCGGTCGAAGCCGGTCAGCCGCTGGCCGTGGTCGAAGCGATGAAGATGGAAAACATCCTGCGCGCTGAAAAGGCGGGCAAGGTGAAGACCGTCAACGCGAAGGCGGGCGAAAGCCTTGCGGTCGACGCCATCATTCTCGAGATGGAATAAGACGGAATAGGGGGGCGCCGCGGTTCAAACCGCAGCGCCCTTCCGGGTCCGATCCCTGGAGCCGGGGCAGACTGTGAGATTCACCGAATCCCGCAGCTTGCCCCGGCTTTTTGCTGGCCGAAAGTCGCAGACGCGACGGGCCGGAATCCACTTTTTTGCCCCTTCATTCCATTTGACGTTTACGTAAGCTGGAATTAGAGGGCAGTCATCACGACAGGAAAGGCCACCAAGCATGAAGGCGCTGGTCACGGTAAAGCGAGTGATCGACTACAACGTGAAGCCGCGAGTGAAGGCGGACGGCACGGGAGTTGATCTTGCGAACGTCAAGATGAGCATGAACCCGTTTGACGAGATCGCGGTTGAAGAAGCTATCCGCCTGAAGGAAAAGGGCGTTGTTTCGGAAGTCGTGGTTGTGTCTGTGGGGCCTGCGAAGGCGCAGGAAACGCTGCGCACGGCGCTGGCGATGGGTGCGGACCGAGCGATCCTGGTATCGACGGACGACGAGGTTGAGCCTTTGGGCGTTGCCAAGATCGTGAAGGCGATTGCGGCGGAGGAAGCGCCGGGTCTGATCATCACGGGCAAGCAGGCGATCGACGACGACGCGAACCAGACGGGGCAGATGATTGCCGCGCTGCTGGGGCGTCCGCAGGGGACCTTTGCGAACGAAATCAGCGTCGAAGGCGATTCGCTGGTAGTGAAGCGCGAGATCGACGGCGGTCTTGAAACGGTGAAGCTGGCGCTGCCTGCGGTGGTGACGACCGACCTTCGCCTGAACGAGCCGCGTTATGCGAGCCTGCCCAACATCATGAAGGCCAAGTCGAAGCCTTTGGCGACGAAGAGCCCGGCCGATTACGGGGTCGATGTGGCACCGCGTCTCAAGACGCTCAAGGTCGGTGAGCCGCCGGTTCGCCAGGCCGGGATCAAGGTCGCGGACGTCGACGCGCTGGTGGGCAAGCTCAAGGAACTGGGAGTAGCGTGATGACCAAGGTTCTCGTTTGGGTCGAACATGACGGCGCCGTGGTCAAGGACGCGACGCTTTCGGCGGTGACGGCGGCCGCGCAACTGGGCGAAGTGGTGGCGCTGGTGGCCGGTTCGGGCGTCGACGGCGTTGCGGCGGCGGCGGCACAGATCGAAGGCGTGGCCAAGGTGGCGAAGGCCGACGATGCGGCTTATGCCCATGCCCTGGCCGAAAACGTCGCGCCGCTGGTGGTCGCGCTGATGGCCGATTACGACGCGTTCGTGGCGCCCGCGACGACGACGGGCAAGAACATCGCACCGCGCGTTGCCGCGCTGCTCGACGTGATGCAGGTGTCGGACATCCTGTCGGTCGAAGGCCCCAAGACGTTCACGCGCCCGATCTATGCGGGCAACGCGATCGCGACGGTCGAGGCGACCGATGCCAAGCTGGTGGTGACGGTGCGCGGCACGGCCTTTGCCAAGGCCAATGCGACCGGCGGCAGCGCTGCGGTCGAAGCGGTTGCGGGGCCGGGCGAAGCGGGTCTTTCGACGTATGTCGGTTCGGAAATCGCCAAGTCGGAACGTCCGGAACTGACCAGCGCGAAGATCATCGTTTCGGGTGGTCGCGCGCTCAAGGACGCGCCGACCTTTGCCGCGACGATCACGCCTCTTGCCGACAAGCTGGGCGCGGCGATCGGCGCGAGCCGCGCGGCGGTCGATGCCGGTTACGTTCCCAACGACTATCAGGTCGGGCAGACGGGCAAGATCGTGGCTCCCGAAGTCTATGTCGCGGTCGGCATTTCGGGCGCGATCCAGCACCTTGCAGGGATGAAGGACAGCAAGACCATCATCGCGATCAACAAGGACGAAGACGCGCCGATCTTCCAGGTCGCCGACATCGGCCTCGTTGCGGACCTGTTCACCGCAGTTCCCGAGCTGGTTTCCAAGCTCTGAGATCGCGTAGGGCGCGCAGAACCTCCGTTCACGTCGCCACCCCGGACTTGATCCGGGGTCCCGCTTCGACCGCTTGAGCAGGCTTCGAAGTCCGGCCAAGTGGAAGCGGGACCCCGGGGCGGAGCCCGGGGTGACGGATGTGGAGCGAATGGTTTGCCCATGAAAAAGGCCTCGCCGGGAACGGCGGGGCCTTTTTGCGTTCGGGAAAAGAAGCCCCGTCCGCACAGGACGGGGCCTGAGTGCACCGGGATCAGCGGGGTTGCGTCGCTAGGACCGGAGTCCGGAGTTGGGCGAGAGCGGTCTTGACCGCATTCGACCAGCAGGGGCTTTCGCGAGTGCTGCGCTTGATCTCGGCGAGGGAAAAGGCGCTGGCGCCGCACGCTTCCAGAGCCGCCGTTTCGATACGGTGGCGGATGGCGGCAGCAGCAGCGGGGCTGGTGTCGTGGTTTCGGATATGGACCGGGATCCGGATCGTTTCCATGTCCGCTGCCGGTGCTGCGTGGGCAGCCGGGCTCCCGATGGCGATTGCGACCACGATGCTGAGGCCCACGACGGCCGGAGCGAGCGCCGCGAAAGTCAACAGACCGGAAAAGTCGAACCGGGCCAATGCAGGCCGGAGAAGGCGGAACATGGAGTGTCTCCCTTGGTGTTTGCAGGGGGACGTGTGCCGTGAAAGCACTGGTGCAGACAGGCACAGATCAATACAATGAGTCCGAACTGTACTGTTTGGATTATCAATACGGTTATGGCTGATATGCTTCCCGGTTCCGGTGGTGAAACCCGCGTCGGACAGATCGTTGCTCTTGTGCGCGGGCGGATCGAGCGGCGTGTGCTGCTGCCCGGCGCACGTCTGCCGTCGGTCCGGGCCATGGCCGAAACGACCGGCTTTTCAAAATCCACCGTGGTCGAGGCCTATGATCGTCTCGCGGCCGAAGGAGTGATCCGCGCGCGGCCGGGATCGGGGTTCTTCGTGGCCGCCCCGCTGGCGCCGCTCGCAGTTGCCGATGTCGAGCAGGCCCCGCGCCGGGACATCGATCCCGTCTGGATGCTGCGCCGCTCGATCGAGGACCTGCCGGGGGCCATTCGTGCGGGGTCGGGGACTTTGCCGACCGACTGGTTGGCAGGCGAAGCCATGCGCAAGGCGATGCGGGCTGCTGCGCGAGGGAACACCTTGCCCAGTGCCGATGTCAGTGTGCTCGGCTATGGTCCGATGCGGGCCTTGCTCAGCCGCCGGATGCTCGAACAGGGGGTGGAAGCGAGCCCGGACCAGATCCTGCTGACCGAAAGCGGGACGCATTCTCTCGACCTTGTCTGCCGGTTCCTGTTGCAGCCGGGGGATACGGTCCTGCTCGACGATCCGTGCTTCTTCAATTTCCTCGCGCTGTTGCGGGCCCATCGCGCGCGCGTGGTGGCCGTGCCGATGACGCCGCAGGGGCCCGACCTTGCCGCCTTTGCCGAAGTCGTCGCGCGCGAGAAACCGCGCCTCTACATCACCAATTCGGCAGTCCACAATCCGACCGGGGCGACCCTGTCGGCAACGCACGCCCACCGGGTGCTCAAGATCGCCGAAGCGGCCGACATGCTGATCGTCGAAGACGACATCTTCTGCGATTTCGAACATGTCACGGCGTCCCGCTATGCCGCTTTCGACGGGCTCGACCGGGTGATCCGCATCGGCAGCTTTTCCAAGACTGCGACGAATGCCCTGCGTTGCGGCCATGTCGCCTTGCGTGCGGACTGGGTGGAATCGCTGGCCGACTTGCGTCTGGTCACGACTTATGTGGGCAATCCGCTTGGCGCGGAATTGCTGGCGGCGATGGTGACGGACGGGTCCTATCGCCATCACATGGACATGGTGCGCAACCGGCTGGCGCGGGCCATGGCGCGGGTGGTGCGGCGGCTGGGCGATCTCGGGCTGGAGCCGTGGACGGTTCCTGCTTGCGGCATGTCGCTGTGGGTGCCCTTGCCGGGCGGCCTCGACGCTTCGGTCCTGGCCGGGGAAGCGTTGGAAGAAGGGATCGTGCTTGCTCCGGGCGCGGTTTTCAGCCCTCGCGGCGGGTGGAACGACCATGTCCGCCTCAATGTCACGCAATGCGACGATCCGCGTTTCTATGCTTTTCTCGCGCGGATGTGCGCAAGCTGAGCGGCAAGGCGTTGCCGGGTGTGATGAAAACCGGCAAGATATTGCCACATAACGATAATTTCATGAAAAATGCGCCTTTTGAACCGTTCTTTCAGCGGGAACCGTTTCCGCGTTCCCGAAGGAGAATGATCATGGGTATGCGCGTAGGTGGCGCTGCATCCGGAGCCGCCATGGCGGCCTGGAAGTCGCAGGTCAGCAATACCGCCGCTTCGTCGGCGACCACGGCCGCCAGCGGCACCGCAGCCAAGGCTGCCCCCGCCCAGGCTTCAGCCGACCAGCAGGCACAGGCTGCCATGCAGGCGCTGGCGACCGGCAGCACGGTCAACATCATGGCCTGATACCGGAACCCGGTGCGTTTGACGCATCGGGTTTCGGTATAAGCCCGCGCGGCGCTTGAGCGTGGGCATGTCTTGATGGGTTCCGCTCATCGAGACCCGACGCAACGCCTGAACCGGGCTGCTTCTGCGGAAGTGTGCCGGTTCAGGTCTCCACGCGGGAAAGAAAGGGAGGTTCGGACCCTGTCTTTCCCGCGTCAGCCCTGTCGCCCGTGTCATCCGGGCAAGGAGCCCTATCATGCATCATGTCGGTCCGATTGCGGGGGCGGCGGCCCATGGCTCGTGGGTGGCGACCGCCGGTTATGACAATCGCCTGATCCTGTGGGACGGCGCGACCCGCGTCGCAGTGGCGCGCGCCAATCACGATCATCTCGTCAATGCCTGCGATTTCAGCCACGATGGACGCTGGCTGGTTTCGGCGAGCAGCGATTATTCGGCGCGGGTGTGGTCGTTGCCGGATCTGCGGCTTTCGGTCGTACTGGCGGGCCACGGCGATGACGTCGACATGGCGCGGTTTTCGCCCGACGACAGCCTGATCGCGACTTGTGCGCTCGATCGGCTCGTCCGGGTCTTCGGTGCGGACGGCACGCTGCATCATGTCATGGCCGGACATACCGGCAATGTGCTCGCGCTTGCCTGGATCGACGCAGATCGTTTCGTGACGACCAGTGTCGATGGCACCTTGCGGGAATGGCACGCGCGCGAGGGAACCTGCCTGCGCGTGGTGCCGGTCGGGATGCGCACCGATTGCGTCGCCATTGCCCCGGCCGATACCGTTGCGGGCGGCACCATCATTGCCGGGGACGATCTCGGGCGTATTGCCGTGCTGCAAGGTGCGGGGGCGCCACCCGTGTTCACCCCCGGCCATCGCGCGGGGATCAAGAAGCTGATGCTGTCGCGCGACGGCACCCGACTGGTGACGCTGGGCTATGACCGCGCGCTCGGCGTCTGGGATTTCATGGGCGGAACCCCGCGTCTTGTCGCGATGTGCGACGTGCCTGCGCCGATCTGGGCCCGGGCGGCGGCGGTCCTTTCCGATGGGCGGATCGCGGTCGGTACGTTCGGGGGCACTTATGCCGTGTTCGATCCCGTCAGCGGCGTTTGGGATTGTGAAGGCGTGGAAGCGGGACCGGCGATCAATGCCCTGGCCGAACGCGACGGCGCGATTGTCGCGGTGGGGGACGCGGGAACGATCATGACCGACGGCGTCGCCGGGCGCTCGCTCGGCAGCCTGTGCAATTTCGTCCTGCCGCTGGGGGAACGGATCTTTGCCGGGGGGCATCTGGGCGAGCTTTACGATGCCGACAGCGGGCGCGTGGTCCATCGCCATCATGCTCCGCTCAATTGCGGTGTCGCCTTCCGTCGGGGCGGTGTCCCGCATTTCGCGGTCGGCACCTATACCGGCGAAATCCTGGTTTTCTCGCTGGTCTGCCCGGCCTTGCCGATGCCGCGCTTGGTGGCGACGCTGCCGGTCCACGGCAATGCGATCAAGGCGCTGGCGGTGGGCGGCGGTTCGCTCTTTTCGGTCTGCGCCAATGGCACCATCGCCTGGCATGCTTGCGAAACGCTGGTCGAGACGCACCGGATCGAGCGGGCACATACGCGCATCGCCAATGCGGCGGTAGCCTTGGGCGATGGCGGTTTCGCCAGTGTCGGGCGCGACCGGATGCTGCGCCTGTGGTTGCCGGGCGGCGATGTGGCGATCGAAACCCCACATCCCAATTCGGTCAAGGCACTGGCCGCGAGCCCCTGTGGCCGCTGGCTGATCTCGGGCAGCTATGGCGGGACGGTCGTGGTGTACGATCGCGCGATCATGGCCTTCCTGCCGATGCGGCGGATCAGCAAGGCGGGGATTTCCGCACTGATCTGGTCCGGGCGCGACAAGGGCTTCGTCGCCGCGGACTATGAGGGCGTGCTCCATGTCGTCGCCTTGCCCGGCGCCGTCGCGGAAAGGATGGCGGCGTGACCCGTATCCTGCTCGTTTGCGGCAGCCAGCGGGCGGGCTCGCTCAATGCCTTGCTGTTGCGCGGACTGGCCACGGCCTTGCCCGACACTGTGCAGGCCGATTTCCTGCGGGCCGAAGACGTGGATCTGCCGCTTTACCATGGCGATCTCGAAAGCGATCCGGCCCTGCGGACCCGCTTGCGCCGGGTTCATGCCCGATTTTGCGATGCCGATGCGCTGATCCTTGCCAGTCCCGAATTCAACGGGGCGATGACGCCCTTTCTCAAGAACCTTATCGATTGGGTCTCGCGCCTGCCCTACCTCGATGGAACGGCGGCCAATGCCTTTGCCGACAAGCCGGTTCTTCTTGCCGGAGCTTCGCCGGGATGGAGCGGCGGCGCGGTCGGCATTCCCGCTCTGCGTGCGGTGATGGGCTATGTCGGGGGTCTCGTCTTCGGCGAGACAATCACGGTTCCCTATGCCGATCGCGCGCTTGCCGCCGACGGCACGCTCGACCCCGCCTTTGCCGGAACCTGGTGGCGCGATTGCGTCGGGCGCTTTGCCGCCCTCGCCGCCACTCTGAAAGGATGATTGCAATGAATATGCAGCCCTTGCGCTGGCATGTGCCTCACCTTGATCACGGCCTCTGTTCCAGCGGGACGATGACCGACCGTGAACGGTTGAGCTTGCCCGAGTGTTTTGTCATGACTGACCTGCAACGGCTGGTCATTGCCGCCACGGCGGATTTGCGGCTCGAACCCGTGCCGATGCTGCTGGTCCTGCTTGCCGATCCCGAAGCGACTTTGCCGATGCGGATTGCGGCGGGGAACCTCCTCGCACTGGCGGGGGATCCGCGTATCGACCCGCTGGCCCCCGACATGATCGATATTGCAGGCGGCGACGTGGCGATCGGGCTGGCGGTCGAGGAAATCGATACCGTCACGGCCTGGTTCGCGCATCTGGGCATCGACCGCAGCTGGATCGCCAAGGAAGCGCCGCGCCATGTCCGCCGCCTCGCGCCCTATCGTCTGGCGCGTTATCCGGTGACCAATGCCGAATATCGCCTGTTCCTCGTCGAAACCGGGCACAGCGACTTGCCGACGAGCTGGGCCTTTCGCCGTTATCCCTCCGAACGGGCCAATCATCCCGTCTATACGGTCTCGCCCGCCTCGGCGCAGGCCTATGCCGCGTGGTTGTCGGATCGGGCGGGCCGGGCCTTTCGCCTGCCGAGCGAGGCCGAATGGGAATATGCAGCAGCAGGGCGCGACGGGCTCGAATTTCCCTGGGGCGATTGTTTCGATCCCGCCCTTGCCAATACGGCCGAATGCGGATTGCTGGACACATCGCCCGTCGGGGCGTTCGTGGGTGGGGAATCGCCTTTCGGATTAAGCGACATGGGCGGCAATGTCGAAGAATATGTCGCCGACGATTACGCGGCCTATCCGGGCGGAGAGACCATTGCCGACCACCTGAGCCAGATTCACGGGCGCTATCGCGTGGCGCGCGGCGGCGGTTTTTCCCGTTTTGGCGATCTGGCGCGGACACGGCGGCGGCATGGTCACAACCCGAAATCGGCAACTTATGCCATGGGCTTCCGTCTGGCGGAGACGCCGCGATGAGCCATCTTCTCATCGTCGACTTGCCCGGCGGCAACGACAGCGACATTCTGCTCGCCGCGATCGAGGGCGGCCACCGCTTCACGTTCGTGACGGCCGATCCGGCGCATTATCGTGAACAGCCCGCGATTGCCGCGCTGCTCGAACGCGCCGAAGCCGTGCTGGCGATGCCGACCGACGGCGCGCAATGGACCTCGCGCCTGCTTGGCGTGCATGAAGCCGATCCGTTCGATGCGGTGCTATGCCTGCAGGACTTGCGGCTGGTCGAAAGCGCGGAAGCGGCCCGGGCGATGGGGCTCGCCCATGTGTCTCCCGATGTTGCCCGGCTTTGTCGCGACAAGGCGGCGGTGCGGGACCGGCTGGCGGGGGCAGGACTGGCGCAGCAGACGCCGTTCGAACGGGTCGAGCCGGGCGCGGATGCCGGGGCACGACTGCTGGCGGCGGTGGAGCGGGTGGGACTTCCCGCCATCGTCAAGCCGATCGACGGCTTTGGCTCGCAGCATGTCTTTGCCTTGCGCTCAAAGGCTGACCTTTGCGTTTTGCAACAGCTTGCCGATCTCGTTGCCGAAGGGCCGGGGGACTATGGGCTGGGCATCGCCGCGTGTGGGGCCCTGCTGGTCGAACGGCTGCATGAAGGGCCCGTGATCGGCTGCGACGTGATGCGTGCCCATGGGCAGCAGGTCCTGCTGGGCGTCAATGACAAGGTCATGGCCGCGCCGCCCTCGTTCGCCATTCTGGGGGGCTGCTTCACGGCGGACACCGGACAGTTCGCCGATCTTGATCGCTGGCTCGGGGCTCTGCTCGATGCCGTGGGCTTCGATTTCGGCGCCGCGCATGTCGAACTGGTGATGACGGCGGAGGGGCCTTGTCTGGTAGAGATCAATCCGCGTCTGGTCGGAGCCCGCATCGCGCGTCTGATCAGCGCGGCGCGGCGGCGGTCGGTTCATGCGGACCTCATCGCACTCCATGGGCAAGGATGCTTGCCCGAACCGGCAGAGGAGCCGGGCCATGCGGCGACCCGCTGGCTGATCGCGCCGGAGGAAGGGGTTCTGGCGGGGATCGACTGGCCCGATTGCGATGACCCGGCCATGCTGTGCATCCTGCCCCATGTGTCGCCTGGCGACCATGTGCGGCCCGCTCTCGACAATGCCGATCGCCTGGGGTGCGTGATGACCTGTGGCCCCGACCGCGCGCGGATCCTGGCGCTGGCCGACCGGATCGTCGCCGAGGCGCGGGTGCGGCTGGTCAGCCGAGCCGAAGCGTCATGCACTGGCTGAACCCGTCGAGGACATAGTCGGCAAAGGGTTCGCAAGGGACGAACCCGTGCTTGCGATAGAGCGTGATGGCCGGGACGAACGGGCCGTCGCGCCCGGTCTCGAGGCTGACACGGGTATAGCCGCGTGCCCGCGCGATATTGAGCAGGTGAAGCAGCATCCCTTCGCCCACGCCCCGGCGCAGGAAGTCGGGGGCGACGCGCATGGATTTGAGTTCGCCGTGATCGGTGGACAGTGCGCGGATCGCGCCCATGCCCGCCAGGCGATCGTCGAGCCATGCCGAATAGAACGTGACGTCGGGCGCGCGCAGGCTTTCGATGGGCAGGGCATGGACTTTGCACGGTGGGCTCGCGGCGTGCATCCCGGTCAGGTGCAGGGCGACCAGCGCGCGAACCGCTTCGCCCGAGAGGTCGTCCTCGATGATCCGCAGATTGGTCACGCGTTCCTCCACTGGCAAGTCGGCCCGCTTCTGCTATCTCGCAGGGCATGACTGATGCAACGACCGATCCGCGCTGGGCCATCGCCATTCATGGCGGGGCCGGTTCGATGACATCCGAAACGCTCGACGCTGAAGCGGTGGCCGCGCATGAAGCGGTCCTTGCCGCAGCGCGGGACGCTGGACGCGCAGTCCTTGTCGCGGGGGGCAGCGCGGTCGACGCGGTCACGGCGGCGGTCGCCGTGCTGGAGGACGATCCGCATTTCAACGCCGGACGCGGGGCGGTCTTTACCTATCACGGCACCAACGAACTCGACGCTGCGATCATGGACGGACGCGCGCGCGACGCCGGGGCCGTCGCCTGTGTCACCCATACGAAGAACCCGGTCCGTCTTGCCCGTGCGGTGATGGAAGCGGGCCCTCACGTTTTCCTTTCGGGCGAGGGGGCAGAGGAATTCGCTCGCGACCATGGCGTGGAGCAAGTCGATCCCGACTGGTTCGCGACGCCCGAACGCTGGCGCCAGCTTGAGGAATTGAAGTCGCGCAAGCTCGGCTGGTTCGATGCGGACATGAAATACGGCACGGTCGGCGCGGTTGCGCTCGATGCGCAGGGGCACGTCGCGGCGGCGACCTCGACCGGGGGCCTGACCGGCAAGCGTTGGGGACGGATCGGTGATTCGCCACTGATCGGGGCGGGCACTTATGCCGACGATCGTGCCGGGGCGGTGTCCTGTACCGGATCGGGCGAACAATTCATTCGCACCGGTGCCGCGCACGAAATCTGTGCCCGCATGCGCATGACCGGGCAGAGCGCCGACGAGGCAGCTCGCGCGGTCCTTGCCGAAATCGGAACGATCGGCGGGGTCGGCGGCGTGATCGTGGTCACGCCCACCGGGGAAACCGCGATGCCTTTCACGACGCCCGGCATGTTCCGCGCTCGCGCCGACAGCACCGGCCGCGAAGAGGTCGCGATTTTCAGCTGAACTTGTCGGCCTTGCGCTTGCCCAGCCGCATCCCGGTTTCGAGCCGGGCGCGCAGCTGGGTGTAATAGGCTTCCAGAAAGGCGCGCTCGTCGCCCCGCCCACTGGTCCAGCCGATCTTGCGACAGATCGCCTCGGTCACTTCGGCAAGGGCCTGCGGGCGATCGTCGCGCAGGATCTGTTCGAGCACCTTGAGCTCGTATTCGCCGTAGATGGCAAGATCCTCGTCGCTGAACCGGTAATGCGCGCCGGTTACGGTGCTGATCCCTTCGCCGGCCTTGCCGAGCGAAAGCGCGGCATCGAGCTTGGTGCGCGGGGTTTCGACGACCCAGGTTCCCGCAATGATGTCCCCGCACCGCAACCGGTCGCGGTTGAAGAAGGGGAACAGCGCAAAGATGCCGAACCACACGGCCGAGGCCACGCCTGCCAGCGTCGGGTCGGAACCGGCGGTGAAGGCTGCGCCGATGAAGACGAAGGGCATGAACAGTTCGACGTCGCGCATGAGATTGCGGGCGATCACTGCTTCCGCGCTCAGCCGGTCGGCGCTGCCGTCTCCGCCGGGGCGAGCCGCGATGCGGATGTTCATCAGCCGCTTGCCCGGTGTTGCGCCGCGCGGGCCGAGTTCGAAATAGAGAAACCACGCGCTGCGGAAGAGGAACATGGCGATGATCCACAGGACCATCAGCGTTTCGGCCAGCGCCTGTTCGGGTGAATGGGCGCCCTTGGCCGGGATCGGCATGACGATCCCGCGCCCCAGCCATCCGAGCAGCAACGTGGTCACGAGCATCGTCAGCCCGATCAGGAACATGTCGACGATGAGCGCCCCGGCACGGGCCCCGCGCGAGGCGAGCGTGAGCGTCAGGCGCAGCCCCTCGGCGGTGACGATTTCCCGCCGGGCAGAGGATTGCTCTTGCCGGTAGGGCGAGGCGCGGCGACGGAAAGGGAAAGCCCGGGCCATCAGATCCCCCGTTCCCGCACGCGGCGAAATGCGAAGAAATAGGATAGCCACCAGATCAGCATGGCTATCCCCAGCGCAAGGCGCGGGATCGTGGCGTCGAGCAATTGGCGCGCATAGCCTTCGAGCACGGCCGCGACGATCAGCATGAAGACGACGCCGGTCATCACGGTCGCCGCGCGTCGCCCGGCCTGTGCGGCGGCGTCGAGAACCCCTCGCTTGCCGGGAAAGGCCATGGCCCGGCCGATATGAATGCCCGAAGCGCCCGCCAGCAGGATCGCGAAAAGCTCGGTGGTGCCATGGACCGAGAGCCAGCCGACAAGGTCGAATGTCAGCCCTTGCCCGTGATAGAGCCAGAGCAAGGCTCCAAGCAGGGCGGTGTTCTGGATCAGCAGCAGAATCGAGGGCACCGCAAAGGCAAAGCCGAGCGCAAAGCACAGGATCGAGACCTGCGCATTGTTGCTGAAGAGATAGGCGGAAAAGATCGACAGGCCGCTTTCGTGGCTCTTGCCGAAAAGCGTTGCATAAAGCTGCGCCCGGCTGGCACCCGGAACGCGATCGTCGCCCGGATGCGCGGGCATCAGGGCATAGAACCAGTCGGGATTGCCCGAGACCAGCAGCCAGCCGACCACAGTCCCGGCAACCATCACGGCAAGGGCAATGAGAAGGTCGGGACCAAGCGAGCGCACGGCCGCACTCCATCCGCCGCCAAAGAAGCCGCGCAGCCAGCCCCCCAACCCGACGCGCGGGCCATAGACGACGAACCAGGCGCGTTGTGCGAGGCCTTCGAGATAGGCGAGCGTCGCGTTGTCGAGGCTGGTTTCGCGCGCGACGGCAAGGCTGGAGACGAGTGTGCGGTAAAGCGCGGGGAGGGCCAGCAAATCCTCGTCCGACACGCTGCCGGTGCGTCCGCGCTCGATCCGCGCGACGATGTTTTCCAGCCGCCGCCAGTCCGCTTCGCGTTCGAGCCGGAACCGGTCGGAGCGCAACGAGGCTTCTTCGGCGGCTGCGATGGTGGCTTTCTCGCGGCGGGAGAACCATGTGCCGATGACATCGCCGGTCAGGCTGCTCATCCGATGCTCCCTTCGCGCTTGATCGTCAGATAGGCGTCGAGCAGGCGATTGCCGATGGTTTCCCACGGCGCCTCGATCACCATGATCCCGGCCTGCCGCAAGCGCGTGAGGACGAGCGCGCGCTGACGGATGAGCGTGCTGGCGACGACGGCCCGGGCGGCATCGTCGATGGCCTCGACGTCGGCTTCGGCCATGGTGTCGAGATCTTCGTCGCGCATGACGAGAAAGACGACCCGATGGCGCTCGACCAGCCGGGTGCACATCTCGATCATGAGTTCGGCGCCGGTGGGATCGTTGAAATCGGAAAAGACGACGATCAGCGAACGGCGTTGCAACCGAGCCGACAGGCTGGCCATGGCCAGTGTGAAATTGGGTTCCTCGGCGCAGTAGTCGAGCGCGGCGGCGGCTTCCTGCAGGCGGCGGAACTGATGCGGGGCGGTGACGAAGGGGCTCATCACCAGCGGGCGGGAGGCAAAGCCGAACAAGGCAACGCGATCCTCGGCCTTGAGCGCGACCCAGGCGGTGGTGAGCGCGGCCGTGACGGCGCGATCGATGCGGGCAAGGCCGCCGATCGGTTCGCACATCGCCTGTCCGCAGTCGAAGGCAAAGACGATCTGGTTGTTGCGTTCGGTTTCGTATTCACGGGCGAACAGGCGGCTGTGCCGGGCCGAGGATTTCCAGTCGATCCGGCGGCGATCCATGCCCGGCTGGTATTCGGCCAGAGCCTCGAACTCGGTGCCTTCGCCCCGGATGCGGCGGGCGACCAGCCCCTGTTGCGCTTCGCGCAGGAAAATCTGCAAGGCCGCGCCGCGCGCCGGGGCGATATTGGGCCATATGCGGACATCGCGGTCGAAATCGCGATGGACCTGCCGATGGGCAAGGCCGAGCGGCCCCTGCCAGCGCAGCCAGCCCCGGGTGATGCGGGCGGTGCCGCGTCGCGATGGCGCCGGAGATCCGATCCCCAGCCATTGTCCGGGCTCGCCCCCCGTCAGTGCGATGTCGATCCGTCCGCCGGGGGCGAGGCGAGGATCGGTGGCCAACGCGACGGCAGGGCCGGTGCGGGGACTGCCGCGCGACAGCTCGACTTCGACCCGGAGGAGCAGGGCCTCGCCCACTTCCCCGTCTTCGGGCGCGTGCAGGCGAAATGCGGTGACGCTTCCGGCCAGTGCTGCATCGCCAAGGATCAGCAGGAACAGGGCGCCGCCTGCCGCCGGTGCCACCGTCCATGCGCCGGGCGCGATGGACGCAACGATCAGCGCGGCGAGCGCGAGCAGGACAAGGAGGCGGATCGCGCGCGCGGTCGGATGCAGCCCGGCGATGCGCGGGCGCCAGTCGTCGGCTATCGGGGCCGGGGAAGACAGGACCGGCGCGGGGACCATGATCAGCGCGGCGCGTCGGTGCGGGTGACGAGTTCGCCGACGATGGCTTCGATCGCGCGTCCTTCGATCTCGGCGGCGGGGGACAGCAGCAGACGGTGGCGCAGGATCGCGGTGGCCAGTGCCTTGACGTCGTCGGGCACCACATAGGCACGCCCATCAAGCGCTGCACGGGCACGGGCTGCGCCTGCCAGCAGGACGGCGGCGCGCGGCGAAGCGCCGGACACCAGATCGCCGCTTTCGCGCGTGGCCCGGATCAGCCGCACGACATAGTCGACGATGCTTTCGGCCATGGTCACTTGCGCGGTGGCCGCAACGGCAGCGGCGAGCGCGGTCGCATCGGTCACGGCCCTAACGCCCAGTTCTGCGGGACGCGGCGCGCCCCGGCCCGAGGCATAGCGCGCCACGATCCGGGTCTCTTCGTCGATGGCGGGGTAATCGACCAGGACCTTGAACAGGAAGCGGTCGAGCTGTGCTTCGGGCAGGGGATAGACGCCCTGGCTTTCGATCGGGTTCTGCGTCGCGACGACCATGAAACGGTCGGACAGGGCGTGAGTCTGCCCGTCGAGCGTCACTCGCCGCTCCTGCATCGCTTCGAGCAGGGCCGCCTGGGTCTTGGGCGGCGTACGGTTGATTTCGTCGGCGAGCAGCAATTCGCAGAAGATCGGTCCGCGCGTCAGCGTGAACTGGCTCGTCTGGAAATTGAACAGGTTCGAGCCGAGGATGTCGCCGGGCAGCAAGTCGGGCGTGAACTGGATGCGCCCGAAATCGAGCCCGAGCGCAGTCGCGAATGTCTGGGCCAGAAAGGTCTTGGCCGTTCCCGGCGGCCCTTCGAGCAGGACATGGCCTCCGGCGAACAGGCCGATCAGCAAGTGATCGACGACCGCGTCCTGCCCCACCACGGCCTTGGCGATTTCATGGCGGATCGCCTCGCCCAGTGTGCGTACCTCTTCGAGTGTCATGCTTTCCTCATGGTGACGAGCGCGCGCTCGATGCGATGGATCTGCGCGGCGGCGGCAGCGATGTCGTGGGCTCGGCGGGCCGAGCCGAGTTGGTGCGCGGCGGTGGAAAAGGGAATGGTCCCGGGCATGCGGGTTTCCAGAATGCGGTCGATGGCGGCATCGGTTTCCGCTTCGGGACGACGACGCGGCAGCCCGAGTGCGGCGATCAGGCGTTCGCGTGCCGCCTCGGCATAAGGCGCGCCGATCAGGTGATGACGCCGCGCGCGCAGGATCAGTTCGGCACTGCCCGTGACCAGCGCGACTTTGCCCGATGCGATCGCCGGAGCAGCCACAAGTGCAGGACCGAAGCGGGCCAGACCGAGCCAGATCGAGGCAGCGGCGGCAAGGATCAGGCAGATCGTTGCCGCAAGGAACGGCGGCTGGAACGCGAGGGACAAAAGATTGCGCGGTTGTCCCAACCCGGCCAGCGACAAGTCGAAGGCGATCGGGCGAGCTGCGGCGTCCCCCTCGGCGTCCCCGGCTGCCGCCCGGATCAACCGGTCGGCGAGAAGACCGGTCTGGCGATCGGCAAGCCCCATGTTATCGAGAAGATCGGGTTCGAACACGATGACAAGCGGATGCATGTCGCGGTCCTCGCCGGTCGGCGCGGTGAGCCCGGCCATGCGGTCGAGAGCCGGATAGGCGCCGCCATCGGCGAAATAGCCCGCCAGCACGCGCCCGTCGGCGCTAGTGACGAGCGGTGTGATGCCGTGATGTCCATCGTCCTCGCCTTGTCCGGAGAGCACCACATGGTCATCGGGAAGCGGGCCGGACGACTGTCCGTCCGCGCTGCGCCAGCCATGTGCAGGAGGGCCGCCCGGCTGTTCGAGCCGGACCGAGGTCCGGTCGAGGAACCCTTTCCATTCGGGAGGCTCGGTCCCGACGACCGTACTCCAGCCGCGCGGCGGTTTGGGCGCGCCGAACGGGTTCCAGCGCGAAGGCGTGACGCGCGGATCGCTCGTGAGCGGCACGGCCTGCCATTTGGGCGTGACGACCAGAACGGGACCGGTCAGGCGATGGCGATTGACGACCTGGGCAATGTCCTTGCCGTCAGCCCAGGCGAGCGGCGTCACGATCAGCAGGGCATTGGCCTCAGCACTACCAGGCATACGGGTGAAATCGACCGTGCGTCCCTCGGCCGAGAGCATGGCAGCGAGCGCGGCATAGCCGGAAATGCCCTTGCCCAGCCCATGGGCGCCGCCGTTGTCCGCGCGCGGTTCTCGGGTTCCCATCGCCGCCAGCAGCGCGACAAAAGCGATGAAGCCCACGCAGACGAGCGCGACCATGGCGCGCGGGCCAAACGGGGCAGAATTGCCGGGCGAACCGTTCATGCGCCCGTTCATCCGTGCGGCACGGCAAAGGCGGCATAGGCGCCACGCGCGCGCGCCCAGTCGGCATGTCCCAGCCGTTGCAGGGCATAGCGGCTGCGTTCGACTTCGCCCGCGATGATGGCAAAGGCGTTACGGGCGGTGGGGGGCAAGGCGGGCAGATGCGCGATTTCACGCGCGGTGCTCGACGGCGTCAACCAGTCAGGACGGCTTTGTGCGATGTCATCGAAACTGCGGCGCAGCAGCAAGTGGACGGCGGCGTCGAACAGGCCTTGCGCGGCAAGCCGGTCGGCATCGGCCAGCAGCGCCACGGCGCGATCGGTGTCGGGCGCCCAGGCCGGGGCCGTCCTCGCCTCCGCCTTGCGTCCGCGCAGGAGACCGGCAAGGAAAGGCCAGGCGATCGCGGCTGCGGCCAGAACGATCACGGCGACGGTCGCGATTTCGATCTCCCGCCAATGCCGGGCCAGAAACTGCCCCAGGGGACCGACATGCGCCGCCAGCCACTCGAGCGCCTCGCCAAGCCGCTTGCCGAGCGCCTGAAGCCATGCGGGCTGCGGGACTTGCGGTTCGGGTCTGGGGGCGAGCGGTGTGAACTGGATATCGCTCATCGCCCGAGCCTTGGCCCAGGCGGCCTCGCCGGTCATGCTCGGTTGCGGGGGCACGGGCGTGGTCACGAATGGAATGCTTGCACGCTATGCGCCCGGCCGCAAGTGCCTCGGCCTAACCCCGCGCGCGTTCGAGGGGGTACGTGCCCAGAATGCGCAAGTTGCTGGCAAAGAACGCGAGTTCCTCCATCGCAAGGTCGAAACCGCGCTGACCGGGTTTGCCCACGACGTCGGCATAGAACATCGTCGCGGCAAAGCTTGCCCCCTTCTGGTAGCTTTCGAGCTTGGTCATGTTGACCCCGTTCGTGGCAAAGCCGCCGAGCGCCTTGTAGAGCGCGGCGGGGATATTGCGCACTTCGAAGACGAACGTGGTGATCGCTTCGCCCGCGATCGTTGCCGGATCGAGCGGCTTTTGCGCAAGGAGGACGAACCGGGTGGTGTTGTCGTGGGCGTCCTCGACATTTTCCTCAACGATATCGAGACCATAGAGTTCCGCCGCGATCCGGGGCGCCAGCGCGGCAAGGGCGGGGTCGCCCAGTTCCGCGACATAGGCGGCCGCTCCGGCGGTGTCGGCATAGCTCATCGGCACGATGCCCTTGTCGCGCAAGTAGTGGCGCGACTGGCCCAGAGCCTGCGGGTGGCTGTAGGCGGCGCGGAACGGGCCGTGCCCAAGCCCCATCAGGCAGGCATGGATGTCGAGGAAATGCTCGCCGATGATCGACAGGCCGGATTCGGGCAGCAGGAAATGGATGTCGGCCACGCGACCGTGCTGCGAATTCTCGATCGGAATGATCGCGCTGCCAGCGCGCCCTTCCTTGACCGCGTCGAGCGCGTCCTCGAACGAAAAGCACGGCAAGGGCAGTCCGTCGGGCAGGGCTTCGAGCGCGGCGCGATGCGAATTGGCGCCGGGCGCCCCCTGAAACGAAACCGCGCGCGCCGGGTCGGCGGCAGCGGCTGCGGCAAGCGATTCGACAAGGGCAAGGGCGGGCGCGGGATAGCTGTGCATGGGGTCAGCCGCTTAAAGTCTGATTCAAAACTCGCCAAGAGGCCAGTTTCGCCCGTTTCGGACCGCAGGTTTCCGTCGGTGCGGGTGCAATCGCTCTTGCGCCCGCGCGGGGCGGTGATTACAGCACAAATCAAATAAAAATGGGGTGGTGGTCGGCGCGAAATCGGCTTGACGCACATAGGGACACGGGGAAACGCATGAACGGTCGTTTCAATACCATCGCCGGCTGGACCTTGTTTGGCGGGATCCTTGCGCTCGGGCTTTCAAGCCTTTCGGGCCACTTTTTCCAGGCAGACAAGCAGATCAAGCCCGATGTCATGGGCTATGCAGTCGATGCGGGTGCAGCGGGGGGCAGTGGCGGCCCGGCAGCGCCCGAGCCGATTGCCAATCGTCTTGCCAAGGCTGACGCGGGCAAGGGCGAAGCGGTCTTTGCCAAGTGCAAGGCCTGTCACACGGTCGATCAGGGTGCCGCCAACGGCATCGGTCCCAATCTCTGGGCGGTTGTCGGCGACGCGATCGGCGCGGGACGCGGCGGTTTCGCTTTCTCCGATGCGCTCAAGGCCAAGGGCGGCAAGTGGGATTTCGCTCTTCTCGACGAATGGCTGACCAATCCCAAGAAGTTCGCGGACGGCACCAAGATGACCTTTGCCGGGCTGTCGAGCCCGGAAGATCGCGCCAACGTGATCCTCTATCTCAACTCCAAGGGCTCGAACCTGCCGCTGCCCGCGCCTGAAGCTGCGGGCGCTGCACCCGACGCTGCCGCCAGCGGCGCTGCGCCGGATGCGGCCGCATCGGACGCTGCTCCGGCTGCCAAGTAAGAGGCAGGCCAGTAAGCTTCAGGCATGAAAAAAGGGGGCGCTCCGGATCGGCGCCCCCTTTTTCGTGGTCCGGTTAAGGCAATTTCCCCAGCCCCCGCCGGGAAAATCGCCAAAGTCGGCCCGATGTTGAATTGGCCGACGCTTATTCTGCGTTCAGCCTGACCCGCATTTCCTTGCCCGGCTTGAAATAAGGCACGCGTTTGCCCGGCACGTCGACGGCCTCGCCGGTGCGCGGATTGCGCCCCTTGCGTGCGTCGCGCTCGCGGGTCGAAAACGCGCCGAAGCCGCGCAGTTCCACGCGTCCGCCTTCAGCGAGGCGCTTGCCGATTTCGTCGAAGAAGACGTCGACGACGCGTTCGATTTCATCGCTGCGCATGTCAGGGCTTTGCTTGGCAAGGACCTGCAACAATTCTGATCTGATCATCCCCACACCTCCGCGGATGCCCGTGGCATCCCCCAATCCTGTCCCATTTTTCCAAGCTGGGCCCCCCGGTCCAGCTTGCCGTAACGTTCTTGCCAGAGCGTTACAGTCAAGACAACCTGTTCTATGGCACGAAAAGGAAGGAAATGCGCGGATTTTCGGCTGATCCGGCGGATTTTGCGACAGCTGTTCCGCCATGGCGCATGTTGGCCGCCGATTGAGGGGCAGGACCCGCGGGCGAGGGCACCCCGGGGCAGGGGTGCCCCGCATTTGCAGTTGCCATCCGCGCCGCTCTGGCTAGGGTTTTTTCCATATTCGCCGGGGAGGTTCGCACTGCGCCCCCGGACGGAGAGGAGATCACCGACTTGACTTCATCTGTTCCAGACCCGGCTGCGGGTGCTGCCGCCGCTGTTGCCGTCGAGACGCTCGACCGCAGCTGGTTCGGCCACCCGCGCCAGCTTGCCCGGCTGTTCGCCACCGAGATGTGGGAACGCTTCGGCTATTACGGCATGCGTGCCTTGCTCACGCTCTATCTGACCAAGCATTTCCTGTTCAGCGACCATACCGCCAACGGCATCTACGGTGGCTTCACGGCGATGGTCTATCTGACCCCGCTCGTCGGCGGATTGCTGGCCGACCGTTATCTCGGGGCCAAGCGTTCGGTCAAATTCGGCGCCGTCATCATGGCGCTTGGGTATTTCATCCTGTGCTTTGGCGGCCCGACCGCGCGGCCTTATGCCCTTGTCGAAGGCGTCCGCCATGACGTGGTACAGGAAAACGTCGTCGATCGTCCGACCTCGAGCGGCGGCGAACGCCGTTATGTCGTCGTCGATGCGCAGCGGCTGCTGATCCGGGGTGAATCGAACGGAACCGTTTCGCTCGTCGCGTCCGACGGTCACGTCGCCCGCAACGTTCCGGCCGCGCAGTTCCAGTCGGGCGGCGAACGGTCGCCGATGGCAACGACGCTGGTCCTGCTCGCGATCGCGCTGATCACCATCGGCAACGGTTTCTTCAAGCCGAACATTTCGACCATGGTGGGCGAACTCTATCGCGCCGGCGACCGCCGCAAGGACGCAGGATTCACCATATTCTACATGGGTATCAATGTCGGCGCGTTGGGATCGCAGATCCTGTGCCCGTGGCTCGCCGACAGCGTCGGCTGGTGGGCAGGGTTCCTGCTCGCTGCGCTCGGCATGCTCGCCTCGTGGGCGCAAATCCAGTTCGACGGCGGGCGGCTCGCCGATTACGGCAATCCCCCGGCGACCGAGGGCAAGGACCGCGCCGTGCCGATCTTCGCGGCGGCGCTGATCACGGTTCCGCTGGTCATGCTGCTGATCCAGAACCTGATGCAGGCCGAACCGGCGGCGGCGGGAACCGGCATCCTGGGCTATGTCCTGGCCCTGCCGATCATGGGCAAGCTCTTGTTCGGGACGTTCCTCGTCGCGGTCCCGGCGATCCTGGGCTATGCCTGGACCGCCGGAAACCGTGCCGAATTCCAGATGATGCTGGCCGCCATGGTGCTGATTTCGTTCAACACCGTGTTCTGGACCCTGTTCGAACAGGCGGGCAGTTCGCTGACCCTGTTCGCCGACCGCAACACCGATCTGCACGTGATCGGCTCGTTCAGCATCTCGGCGGCGCAGACGCAGTTCTTCAATGCCTTTTTCATCGTCACGCTGGCGCCGCTGATGTCGGGGCTGTGGACTGCGCTGGGCAAGCGGGGGCTGGAGCCTTCGACCCCGGTCAAGTTCGGGGCCGCGCTCGCGGGCGTTGGCGCGGGGTTCCTGTTGCTGGTCTGGGGCGCGTCGTTTGCCGATTCGGCGTTCAAGGTCTCGATCTGGTGGCTGGCGGGGCTCTATTTCGTGCACACGGTTGCCGAACTGTGCATTTCGCCGGTCGGGCTCAGCATGATCACCAAGCTGTCTCTGGCCCGTATCGTCGGGTTGATGATGGGGGTGTGGTTCCTGTCGATCGCGATCGCGCAATATGTCGCGGGGATCATTGCCCAGGTCGCCAGCGTCGATACGGTCGGCGGTGAAGTGACCAATCCCAAGCTCAGCCTCGACACTTATGTTCATGTTTTCACGATGATCGGCTGGGCCGCCGTGGTGATCGGGCTGGTCCTGCTCGTGATTGCCTGGCCGCTCAAACGATTGATGCACGGGGTCAACTGATCCCGGAATCTCGCGCGCGGGACGGGTCGGGGGCCCGTCCCGTGTTGTCGGCAAACCCTGCCATCTGAATGGGAGTGGGGCCGACATTCCGTACTGTGGCGAAATAACCGTTTACCAAGTTTTTGTACAAAACGGCGAAAAATCGCCTATCCCGTTTACCGGCTGGAACTTGTGGTATCTGCGTTGCGAAGACTGCGCTCGCGATCCGGTCCAGCCGCTCGGATGGATTGATGAATGATTGATCAAATGATGTTTCTGGTGGCTGCCATGGGGGCTCTTGTCGCAAGCCATCTCGTTTTGTCGAACCCGGTTCGCGCCCCGCTGGTCAAGGCGATGGGAGAACGCGGGTTCCAGGGGGCCTATTCGCTACTGGCGATCGTGCTGCTGGTGCTGGTGCTGGTCGCCTATCGCGAGGCTCCGCGCATGCCGGTGACGTGGGACGCGATGCTGCCTGTCAGCATGGTGATCGCGAGTGTCCTGACCTATGTCGCGACTGCGCTGTTCATGGCCTCGCTGGTGCGCAATCCGGGTCTTCTGGGGGCCAATGTCAACGGCCTGTCGGCGGTGACGCCCAAGGGTGTGTTCCAGATCACGCGCCACCCGATGATGTTCGCGATCGCCCTGTGGTCGCTGGCGCACGTGCTGGTGGCGCCTTCGCCGCGCAACTTCGTCCTGTTTGGCGGGATGATCTTCCTGGCGATCTATGGCGCGCATTTGCAGGACGTGAAGAAGAACGCGCTCCACGGTCGCGAATGGAAGACCTGGTCGACCCGGACGCCGTTCTGGCCCGATGTGACCAAGGCGGCGTCGCTGGGGGCCTTCTGGCTCCACGCGCTGATCCCCTGGCTCTTGCTGACCTGGCTGCATCTGTGGCTGGCGCAGATCCCGGCCGGTATCTGGTGGTTCTTCCCCGAAGCGGCCGGTTGACGGGGCTGTTATAAAAAAGGGGGTGCGCGCCTGACCGGCGCGCGCCCTTTTTTATGCCCGGGCTTCGTTCACGCCCGCGCTGTTATGACGGAGG
>NZ_GL876933.1:401795-594304 GCF_000192575.1 Novosphingobium nitrogenifigens DSM 19370
GGAGGTACGGACATTCCATCCTTATGCACGATTTCGCACCTTATGTCGAATTGGGCGGCGAACGCAGGGTTCGTCGTCGGGGTCTGGCAAATAGGGGATTGCTGTCACGGGGCCCGCGCGCCAAGGATCCGAGCCATGACCAGCATCGCATTCCGTCCGGCAACGATTGCCGATCTCGATACTCTGCGTGGCGTGATGGACGCCGCGATCGAGCATCTTCAGCAAGGGTTCCTGTCGCCCGAACAGATCGTTTCCAGCCGCGCGGTGATGGGGCTCGATCGCCAGCTTGTCGTCGACGGGACTTACTTCGTGGCCGAACTCGATGGCGCGATCGCCGGATGCGGGGGATGGAGCCGCCGCGCGACGCTTTACGGCGGGGACCACAGCGCCGGCTTGCGCGAACCGCGCCTGCTCGATCCCGCGAGCGAACCGGCGCGGATCCGGGCGATGTACACCCATCCCGATTTCGCCCGACGCGGCGTTGGTCGTGCCCTGCTCGCTCATTGCGAAGCGGCTGCCCGCGACGAAGGCTTTGCCGCGTGTGAATTGATGGGAACGATGGCCGGCATACCGCTCTATCTCGCCTCGGGATACGAAGTGGTGGAGGAAATCGTCGACGATCGCGGCGGGGCGCCGGTCCCGATGAAGCGGATGCGAAAGGCGCTTTGAAGTCGGGAGCGCCGGACCCGGTTTCAGGCTCCGGCGCAGTTGCTGCAAACGCCCCGGATTTCGACCACCGGGCGCACATCGGCAAAACCGGCGTGGACGGCGGCCTCCCGCAAGGCATCGGTCAGGCGGTCATCGTCGATGTGCGTGGCTTGTCCGCAGGAATCGCAGATCAGGAAAATGCAGTCGTGGCGACATCCGGGATGGGGGTTGGCCACATAGGCATTCGCGCTTTCGACCCTGCGCGCCAGATTGGTCCGCACGAACAGGTCGAGAATGCGATAGACACTGTTGGCGGCAACCCGCTTGCCGCGGCGCTGCCCGACGCTTTCGGCGATGTCGTAGGCGGACGCGGGCTTGTGCTGGGCGGCAAGGGCCTCGAACACGTCGGCCCGCATGTCGGTCCACTGTTCACCGGCCACCACCAGCGCATTGCGCGCCGCGTCGATCAGGTTTTCGCCGACGAGATCGTGATGCAGGTGGCTGGCCATGGTGAAAGGATAAGCCCGAGAAGGGCGGCATGCAAAGGCTAAGCCGTGCATCCCTGTCCATCGCGTGTCCGTGGGGACGGGCGATGGGGTGGACGTGCCGCACTATGGTGTGGGGAGGCGCAATCGTCGCTTGCGCCAGGCGATCAGCGAGGTTGCGCCGGAGTGCTCGCAACGGTGGTGGGCTTGGCGGAGACTTCGATGCCGTTCGCAGTCAATGCCATCCCGGCGCTGCCGAGCAAGAACCCGATCAGCAGCGCACGATAAAACTCCTTGCCAAAGGGCTTCATCAGACGTCTTTCAATCCATGTCACCGACCCCTTGGGGGAAGGAGCCGGTGCCTGACCGGTGTGGGGGGACGCCACCGGCCGAAGCGGTGCGAAACGGGCGGAACCCTTTTCGCATGTGCGCCATAAAGTAGGTATGGCTTTCACAATTCCAAGCCCTTGGGCATTGCGCACCAGCGGGCAGGCGCGCCTTAATCCGCAAGGCTCCCCGATGTCCAGATGAAGCGATGTAACAAAGGTATAACAAAAAGTAGGTACCCCCATAACGATCTTCGTCGAAATGGGAGTTTTGCGCCAATTTCAAATGGTTGGCATATCCCTCGATGGCGGTGGGATCACGCGTGCTCGGCGATGGAGACCCAGACCGGGGCGTGGTCGCTGGCCTTTTCCCGCCCGCGATAGGTTTTGTCGACCCCGGCTGCGACGAGTCGGTCGGCAAGCTCGGGCGAAAGCAGCGCATGATCGATGCGAAAACCATGGTCGCGTTGCCAGGCGCCCGCCTGATAGTCCCAGAACGTGTAGACTCCGCCACGCGGGTTGAGCAGCCCGAGCGCGTCGGTCCAGCCGGCATGAAGCAGGCGGCGATAGGCGGCGCGCGATTCGGGTTGCATCAGCGCATCGTCGGCCATCGCGCGCGTCGACCAGATGTCGTTGTCGCGGGGAATGACATTGTAGTCGCCGATGACGAGCGCGGGGACTTCCTCGGCGGCGATCTGGGCCATGCGGGTCTTCAACCGCTCCATCCAGCGCAGCTTGTAATCGAACTTGGGGCCGGGCTGCGGATTGCCGTTGGGCAGGTAGATGCACACCACCCGAAGTCCCATGACGTCGGCTTCGAGATAGCGGGAATGTTCGTCCTCGGGTTCGCCGGCAAGGCCGCGCTGGACTTCGACCGGGCGTTCCCCGCGCGCGAGGATCGCGACGCCGTTGAAGCCCTTTTGCCCGTGCCAGATCGCTTCATAGCCGATCGCGGCGAAATCGGCGGCCGGGAAGCCTTCGTCCTGGGTCTTGATTTCCTGGAGACAGGCGATGTCGGGCTGCGTTTCCTCGAGCCATTCGATCAGGCGAGGAAGGCGGGCCTTGATCCCGTTGATATTGAACGAAGCGACCTTGATGGAAGACGCGCGCTTTTCGCTCATACGCTGAAGCTCGCGCCGCAACCGCAGCCCGAGGCCGCATTGGGATTGCTGACGCGAAAGGCCGAACCGCCCAGCGATTCGACATATTCGACGACCGCACCGCCCAGAAGGTCGATGCTGACCGGATCGATGACCAGACGAACGCCGTCGGTTTCGGTCACGATGTCGTCGGTTTCCGGCGCATCGGCCAGATCGAACTTGTACTGAAAGCCCGAACAGCCGCCCCCTTCGACCGAAAGACGCAGAATCGCAGGCTTTGCCTGACGCTCGGCGATGGCGGAAATGCGCGCGGCGGCGCTGGGGGACAAAGTGACGGTCGAGGCGTTCATGACCTGAAGATAGGGTGTCGCCCGATGAACCTCAAGCAGTCACACTCCGGTCCGGGATTCTGAAGGGTGAATCCCGGACCGCGCGCTCAGGCAGACTGGATATAATGGCGCATCGCATCGGCTTCGGCTTCGATCCGTTCGATGCGGTATTTCACAAGGTCGCCGATCGAGATGAAGGCGATCATCCGGCCGTCTTCCATCACCGGCAAGTGACGGATGCGACGCTGGGTCATGAGGGCGAGAGCTTCAAGCACGGATTGGTCCGGAGAGGCCGTGATGACGGGAGTGGTCATCACATCGCGCACCTTGCGGCGCAGGATGTCCGCACCGTTGGTCTGGAGTGAATAGAGAACGTCGCGTTCGGAAAAGATCCCGGCGACTTCCGCGCCGACATCCTCGACCGGCAGTGCACCAATACGGCGCTCTGCCAGAAGCTCGACGGCATCGGCCACCGTATCTTCCGCATGAATTTTCCAGACAGGGCCGCTTCGCCCGGCAACAAGCCTTGCTATCGTCATCGCATCCTCCAATTTCCCTTACGGAAGGCTTGGTTTTTTGTGCCTTCCTCAGAACAGGATGCCACGAAAGCGCGAATCTGCAAGAGGTCTGTTGGAAAACTTTCTGCGCGGTGTTTCGAATGCGTCGAAACGTGTGCCGAGGGGCATTTCGCCTTGATTGCCCGCGTCTTGACGGCGCCGTTTTCAGTCCAGCGGGACGTAACGTGCAATATCGGCGACATGGAGCCACAAGACCCCGGCATTGGGCACCGAATTGGTCAGGGCATAGAACGCCCCGGCATGTTCGGGCGTCATGCCCATGGCGCGATAGTAATCGAGATAGGCCCGGTTGACGGGCGCATCGGGAGCGAAATCACGGGGGCCGTGCCCGGCATCGTCTTCCCAGGCATGAACCGCGAATTCCGCGTCGGGCGCGGCGTGGCGCGTGACACCGGCAAGGAACAGTTCCACCGCCCCCGAACGCACCGACCCGCCGGTCGGGATGTCGGTGGCGATCCCGCTGGCATGGATCATCCGGCCGAGACGCAAGTTGGCCGTGTCATCGAACGTTCCGGGGCAGTCGATCATTTCGAGCACGCGAATGCCGGGAAAAGCGTGCAGCATCCCGGCAAACCGGGCGGGCGAGGTTTCGTCGGTGGCATCAACGAGTGCGGCATGACCGGCGTCGATGACGACGAAGGGGCCAAACCGGGCAATGCCCTTGACGCGGGGCTGGTCCGAGGTTTCGACCATGCGATCGGCCCCGGCGCTCGTACCGGTTTCGACGGTGCGCGTTTCGGTCCAGCGCACGCCCGAGGCATCGGTCCAGGTCCGGGTCGTCGTCGTGCGGGTCGGTGTCGGGTGGGCCGCAGTCGCATGGGTGGTCGCTGCGGATGTCGTCGCTTCCGGCACCCGGGCATCCACCGGCACCCCGACGAGGGACGCGGCGAGCGCAAGGGGAGCAAGGAAGGCGTGGCGACGCATGGGCAGCATGCATCGCCGTTGTCCTCTTGCTCAATCGCAAATGCAATTGGTTAACGACGCTTAAGGGGCTGGGCGCAGTTGCCGCCAAATCGGCGCAGTTCCGGGATGGGGCGAAGGGCGCTGCGGGTTAAGTGTTTTTCCTTATGGCTGGATTTTGCAAGCAGAAGGACGCGCGCTGATGGTCGCGGTCGTCGCCACGGTCGCCTACCTCGGGCTGGATGCCCGTTCGGTCGAGGTGCAATGCCAGCTTTCGGCCGGGCTGCCGAGCTTTCGCGTCGTCGGCCTGCCGGACAAGGCGGTGGGGGAAAGCCGCGAGCGGGTCCATTCCGCGCTGGCCGCTATGGGCCTGTCGCTGCCGCCCAAGCGGATCACGGTCAATCTCTCGCCCGCCGACTTGCCCAAGGAAGGGTCGCATTACGATCTGCCGATCGCGCTCGCGCTGCTGGCGGCGATGGGGATCGTCGATCGCGAAGTGATTGCCGAGCATGTCGCGGTCGGCGAGCTCGCGCTGGACGGGCGGATCATCCCGAGCCCCGGCGTGCTTCTGGCCGCGCTCCATGCCGCCGGACAGGACAAGGGGCTGATCTGTCCCGCCGCGCAAGGGAGCGAGGCGAGCTGGGCCGGGGCAAGCGTGATCGGCGCGCCCGATCTCATCTCGCTGCTCAACCATCTCAAAGGGACGCAATCCTTGTCCCCGCCGCAGCCGGGCGAACCCGCGCTGCCCCCGCCCGGTCCCGACCTGCGTCAGGTCAAAGGGCAGGAGACCGCCCGGCGCGCGCTCGAAATCGCGGCGGCGGGCGGGCACAACCTGCTCATGGTCGGGCCTCCGGGGGCGGGCAAGTCACTGATGGCGGCTTGCCTGCCGGGGATCCTGCCGCCTTTGACACCTGCCGAGGCGCTCGAAGTCTCGATGGTGGCTTCGGTGGCCGGAACGCTGGAGGAAGGGCGGATCAGCCGGGCTCGCCCGTTCCGCGCGCCCCACCATTCCGCCTCGATGGCGGCCTTGACCGGCGGCGGGCACAAGGCGCGACCGGGCGAAGTCAGCATGGCCCATCTGGGCGTCCTGTTCCTCGACGAATTGCCCGAATTCCAGCGGACCGTTCTCGATTCGCTGCGTCAGCCGCTGGAAACCGGCGAAGTCACCGTTGCGCGCGCCAATGCCCACGTGACCTTTCCCGCGCGGGTCCAGCTCATCGCCGCGATGAACCCGTGCCGTTGCGGGCATCTTGCCGATCCGGCGCTGGCGTGCAGCCGGGCGCCCCGCTGCGCGGCGGACTATCAGGCGAAGATTTCCGGGCCGCTGCTCGATCGCATCGACCTTCATGTCGAAGTCGATCCGGTTTCGGCGACCGACCTGTCGCTGCCTCCGCCCAAGGAAGGCTCGGCGCAAGTGGCAGCCCGCGTCGCGGCGGCCCGGACGGTCCAGACCGGACGCCTTGCGGGCAGCGGGCGACGCAGCAATGCCGAACTCGACGGCGACCTCATCGAGCGGTTCGCCATGCCCGATGCGGCGGGACATGATCTGCTGACGCGCGCGGCCACGTCGATGAAGCTGTCGGCGCGGGGCTATACCCGCATCCTGCGCGTGGCGCGCACGATTGCCGATCTGGCCGGGGCGGAAACGGTCGGTCGCGTTCACGTGGCCGAGGCGCTGAGCTATCGCCGGGTCGCGCCCAGAGCATAGGATTTTTCCAACAAAGCGGATGCCTTGCCGCCTTGCCGGAGTATGACGACGTCCCAACGGACAGAAAAAGGGCGCAAGGACATGAAGAGCAGCGATCGGGACCTGGGCATGGGCATGGGCATGCCGATCGCGCGGCGTGACTTCCTCAACGGTGCGCTCATGTCGGGTGCCGCTCTCTCGGGTCTCGTCCCCGGCACATCCGCCCGCGCCGCCGACCCGATGCCCTATCCCCCCGCGCTGACGGGGATGCGGGGCAGCGGGTATCCCACGGCCTATTCGACCGGCCACGCGCTGCGCGATCATGTCTTCATGCCGACGGGCGCGCCGCAGGAAACCGCCGACAGCTATGACCTGATCGTCGTGGGCGGCGGGATCAGCGGTCTGGCCGCGGCGTGGTTCTATCAGCAGCGTCATGGCGGCTCCAAGCGCGTGCTGATCCTCGACAATCACGACGATTTCGGGGGTCATGCCAAGCGCAACGAGTTCGGCGAAGGCGCGTCCATGCGTCTGTCCAATGCGGGCAGCTTCAATATTTTCGCCGAGGACGGCGAGACCGGCGGTGCCCATGCCGATCTCTATCGCGCGCTGGGCATCGACATCGGCAAGCTGGCCGCCGAAACGGTCGATCCCGGTTTCTATCACCGCCACGGCATGGGGCAGGGCGTGTTCTTCGACCGCGAGACGTTCGGACGTGATGTGCTTTTGCCCGATCCGGCGCCCTGGACCGATTTTACTTATCTCTACGCGCCGACGACGCCTGCCGATGCAGAGGCGCGGTGGGCGCGGTTCATGGCCGATGCGCCGCTGTCGCCGCGTGCACGGGCTGATGTGCATCGGCTCTATCATGCCGCGACCGACTACATGGCGGGCATGACGGTCGAAGAGAAAGTCCGCCGTCTCGATACCATGAGCTATGCCGATTACCTGACCGGTCCGGCCGGGTGCGACCCCATGGTCGTCACTTATCTGCGCGACCGCACATTCGGCAGTGGGCGGGGGCTGCATTCGACCACGGCCCTGTCGGCGCATCAGCGTTTCGGCTTGCCGGGCTTTGCCGGGCTCGGTCTTCCCGCCGCCTATGAAACCGACGAGGCGGGGACGAGCTATCATTTCCCCGAAGGCAACGCGACGGTGGCCCGGCTTCTGGTCGGGCGGCTGATCCCCGGCGCGCTCAAGGGGCGTACGGCCGAAGGGGTCATGCTCGAACGCGTCGATTACAGTCGCCTTGATGACGCGGCCAATGCGACGCGCCTGCGCCTCAACAGCACGGCGGTCCATGTCGCCAACGTCCCGGGCGGGGTGGAAGTCCACTATACGCGCGGGGGTGTTGCCGGGCAGTTCCTCAAGACGCGGGCCAGGCAATGCGTGCTCGCCTGCTGGAACTATGTGATCCCCTATATCTGCCCCGAATTGCCCGCCGAACAGCGCGAGGCGCTGTCCTACAACGTGAAAACGCCCAACTTGTGGGTCAATGTCTGGCTCAACAACTGGCGCGCGTTCCACAAGGCGGGGACGTGCTACATGAATGCGCCGGGCAGCTATTACGCTTCGCTCATTCTCGAACAGCCGGTCTCGATCGGCGGCTATCGCCATTCGCAGACGCCCGATGATCCGACCGTCCTTACCATGCTGCACGGGTTCGAGACGCCGGGCCTGCCGATCAAGGACCAGTTCCGCATCGGTCGCGCCGAATTGTACGCGACTTCGTTCGAGACGTTCGAGCGCAACACCCGCGAACAGCTCGGCCGTGCGCTCGGGCCCTATGGTTTCGATCCCGCACGCGACATTGCCGGATTGACCGTCAACCGTTGGGGCCACGGCTATTCCTATTGGTACTCGGCGCTTTACGACGATTTTCTCAAGACCGGGGCGCCGCCGCCGCACTTGCTGGCGCGTCGGCCTTGTGGCGCGATCGCGATTGCCAATACCGATTCGGGCGGAACCGACACGACCGAACTCGCCATCGACATGGCCGCCCGCGCGATTGCCGAACTGGGCTGAGCGACTTTACCGGAACTGCAGCGACTGGGCGTGATAGAGCTTGCGGCGGCAGACCATGGTGCTGACGGTGTCGGCGACCAGGGCTGTCGCCATCAGCGGCAGGATCATGCCCCGGTCGGCCGACATTTCCATGACGATGATGACCGCCGTCAGGGGCGCGCGGGTGACGCCGGTGAAATAGCCGGCAATGCCGAGCAGGATGATCGCGCCCGAGGGGACGCCGGGAAAAATCGCCTGAACCGCAAGCGCCATCCATTGTCCAAGGCCCGCGCCGACCGAGAGCGAGGGCGCGAAAATGCCGCCCGGTGCGCCGCTGAGCGCGGTGGCCGTCGTCGCGATCAGCTTGGCCGGGGCAAAGGCGAGCGGGGCGGTCTGGCCGGTCAGCAGCGCCTTGGTCGTGCCATATCCGGTGCCCCATGACAGTCCGCCGCTGAGATAGCCGGTCACGGCCACGATCACGCCGCACAGCCCGGCAAAGAGGACGGGATGTGCGCGGACCGGGGTGAGCCAGTTGGCCCGCGACCAGGCGAACATCACCAGCACACGGGCGAAAATGCCACCCATGAGCCCGCCGATCACCCCGGCGAGAGGCGCTGCCAGCAGCATGGCAGGGCCGTTGATCTGTGCGTTCATCGCCCCGAAGTAGACGTAATCCCCGGCAAGGCTGAGGCTGACGAGCCCCGAGACCATGACCGCGGCCATGACCGTCATCGCCACTTTCTGTTCGAACGCGGAGGCCAGTTCCTCGACCGCAAAGGCGATTCCCGCCAAAGGCGTGTTGAACGCGGCGGCAACCCCGGCCGCGCCCCCGGCAATGACGATCCCGCTGGTGACGCGCGCACCGAACAGGCGATGGACCGCACGCATGATCGCCGCGCTGATCTGTACGCTCGGGCCTTCGCGTCCGGCCGATCCGCCACCGACCAGCACGGCAAGCGTGCCGACGAATTTCATCGTTGCGGTGCCGAGCGAGAGCGACTTTTCCGCAGTGGGCGAATGGAGGTGTTCGGCTGCCGCCATGACCTGGGGAATGCCCGATCCCCGTGCGAGCGGCGCGCTCGTGCGGGTCAGCCAGACCACTGACATGAAGAGGCCGGGGGGAAGCAGCAGTGCCAGCAGCGGATGATCGCTGTCGACATGGCGGAACAGGTCCTGCGCCACTTCGCCGCAACGGGCAAAGACGATGGCAACGACGGCAAGGACGATCGCCCCGGTCAGGGCCGCGAGTCGCGAGCGCAGGGCTTCGCGCAAGGCGGCGGGGGATCGGAGCTTCCGGGCGGCGAGGGCGGTTCCGGCTGACATGGCGGGCCTTTAACCGCTTGTCGCACCAAATGCACTCTTTGCGGCAACGTTTCGTCGCCTTTCCTCGCGGGGGTGGCCGTGGCATGATGGGAACAGAGGTCGGCCGCGCGTGTCGTTTGCCCCGACCGAGATCCCAAGTCTTTGGAGGAACAAGGATATGTCGACCAGCAATCGTCGCGAGGTCCTGCGGGCCATGGCCGTTGCGGGGAGCGTCGGTGCGGCTCTTGCCGTCGGCAGCGAGACCGCACAGGCGACGGCGCCGCGCAGCCGTTCGCCGCAGACCCAGCCGCCGCTGCCCTATGCCCCCGATGCGCTCGCCCCCGCCATTTCGGCGCGGACGGTCGATTTCCATTACAACAAGCATCACAAGGGCTACTTCACCAACCTTGCCAAGCTGGTGACCGGAACCCCGCTCGCCTCGGCCTCGCTCGAAGAGGTCGTGCTGGCAAGCGCGGGCAAGGCCGAGATGAAAGCCGTCTTCAACAATGCGGCACAGGCGCTCAATCACAACCTTTACTGGCAGAGCCTGACGCCCAAAGGGAGCGCCCCGTCCGATGCGCTGGCCGCCGCGATCATCCGCGATTTCGGCAGCAAGGCAGCGCTGGAGGGGGAACTGACCAAGGCTGCCGTCGGTCAGTTCGGCAGCGGCTGGGCCTGGCTCGCGGCGGATGCGGGCAAGCTCAAGGTTCTCGCGACGATGAACGCTGACACACCGCTGACGCAGGGGATGACCCCGCTGCTCGTCATCGACGTGTGGGAACACGCCTATTATCTCGACGAACAGAACCGCCGGGCAGACTATCTGACGGCGATCCTGCCTTTGCTCGACTGGGCGGGGGCCTCGTTGCGCTTCTGACGGGATGCGTCCGGGTCAACGTCCGGCCATGGCCTTGGCGCGGGGAAGGTAGGTGCGACCGATGCGCAGGGCATTGCCATCGGCGAGTTCCGCCGACCACACGCCGAGGCCGTCGTGGCGCAGGCCGGTGATACGGTCTCGGCGCACGATGGTCGAGCGGTGCAGGCGGATGAACCGCGTGGGATCGAGGCGGTCTTCCAGTCCCTGAATGGTGTGCAGCATCAGGTAAGAGCGCGACCCGACGTGGAGCCGGACATAGTCGCGCTCGGCATCGATGCGGTCGATGTCCCCGGCGGCAAGGCGCACGAGTTCGCTGCGATGGGGGACCCAGAATTCCTCGATCCATTCGCTTTCCGATGTGTTTTCGGAGGGCGCCGGGGCAGGCGTTTCGGTCGGTGCGGGCATCCCCCGGCGCGCAAGGGCGCGTTCGACCGCGCGTTCGAGCCGGTCCTGCGCCACGGGCTTGAGGACATAGTCGACCGCGTCGCAGTCGAAAGCCTCGACCGCGAAGTGATCGTGGGCGGTAACGAAGATCACCGCCGGGCGGCTGGGGCCGGTCAGGGGGCCGCTCAGCAGCCGCCGCGCGACGGCAAGCCCGTCCGCCTCGGGCATGGTCATGTCGAGCAGCAGCAGGTCCGGGGCCAGCGCCTCGACCAGGCGCAGTGCCTGCGCGCCGTCGTTGGCCGCGCCGACGACCGCAAGGGCCGGAATGCGGGCGGCGAGGATCTGGAGCCGTTCGACGGCCAGCGGTTCGTCATCAACGATCAGGGTGCGCAAGGTGTCGGTCATGGGTGGGACGTGCTTTCGCCTTGGGCCATGGGAAGGATGAGACGGGTGGCGTAGCCGCTCTCGTCCCTGCCGGAGAGAGGGCCGCTTTCGACGCTGGCGTCATGCCCGAACCGGGCGGCGAGGCGGCTGCGGACATTGGCAAGGCCAATGCCCGTGCCCGAGGCGTCGGCGGGCTTGCCCGGGCCATCGTCGGATACGGTGAGGATCAGCCGACCGCCTTCCGAGCGCGCGACGATGCTGATGGTGACCGGGCGGGTCGTTGCCGCCACTGCATATTTGATCGAGTTTTCGACCAGCGGTTGCAGGATCATCCCCGGCACGGTCGCGCAGGCAAGGTCAGCAGGAATGTCGAATCGGGTCCGCAGTCGTTCGGGAAAGCGCACTGCCTCGATCTCGAGGTAATGGCGTTGCAGGGCGATCTCGTCGGCCAGTGGGACGTCGGCAGTGGGATCGGCGGTCAGGCTGTGGCGATAGAAATCCGACATCGTCTGGATCATGCGCTCGGCCGCCTCGCTCCGGCCGGTCATGACCAGCGCGGACAGCGAATTGAGCGTGTTGAACAGGAAATGCGGATTGACCTGATAACGTAGCGACCGCAGTTCGGCGGCCTTGGCGGCGCGGCGATATTCGCCCTCGCGCCGTTCGGCCGCGCGCACCATTTCCGCATTGCCGAGCGCGAGATAGAGCGCAGCCCACGCGATCAGCAGGAAATAGCGGCCAAGCGCGACATCGGTCAGCTGCCGCCACACGCCCTCGTCCTTCACCAGGCCCAGAATGTCGCGCTCGGCAGCAGCCGTCGGGGGCGGGAGGGGGGGAGGCGGGGGCAGCGGAGACGCTGCCGAGGTCGGCGCGGAATCGATATCGATCAGGAGATTGCCGGAAAGGTCGTGCCGCACGCTGATTTTCGAGGAATCCCCGTGCGGGAGACGAGGCGCGGGAGCCCCATGCGTCGCTTCATCGGTGAGATGGGCGACGATGCGCGCTTCGACCGGGGCAAAGGCCTGCTGGTTGATGATCGCCAGCACCAGTGCGGCGGGAAGCATGATGACGAGAGCGGCAGCGAGGCGCAGCGCGATCGGCTTGCCGTCGCAACGGCGCAGCAGCGGCCAGGCGATCATGGTGACGACGATCCCCGCCAGCGAGACGAGTGCCCGCCGCCAGAGCAAGTCGGTGAATTCGCCCAGTTCGACCACCATCGCGCGCAAGGTGATGAGCGCGAAATAGCACAGCCAGAGCGCAACGGCCGAAGCCAGCACTTGCCGCGCGGGAACATGCGGCACGCGCGGCAGGTCCGCGTTCGGATCGGTATCGGTCGGGGTCCCCATGGGCCCGGACTATAAGAAGAAAGGCCCCGACCGCGCCAGAGCGGCGGTCGGGGCCTGTCATGCGTTGGTCGATGAAGACCCGTTCCCGCTTCAGAGCGGAAGCAGGTGTTCCTCGGCGATCTTCTTCTTCCACACCAGCGGGGCGAGCTGGTGCACGTTGTTGCCTTCCGAATCGACGGCCACCGTCACCGGCATGTCCTCGACCGTGAATTCATAGATCGCTTCCATGCCCAGGTCTTCAAAGCCGACGACCTTGGCCGCCTTGATCGCGTGCGAGACGAGATAGGCAGCGCCGCCCACGGCCATGAGGTAGGCCGACTTGTGATTGGCGATCGACTGGGTCGCGGCCGGACCGCGTTCGGCCTTGCCGACGCAGGCGAGCAGGCCCTGGTCGAGCATCATGTCCATGAACTTGTCCATGCGGGTCGCGGTGGTCGGACCGGCCGGGCCGACGACTTCGTCACGGACCGGATCGACCGGACCGACGTAATAGATCACGCGGCCCTTGAATTCGACCGGCAGGGGTTCGCCCTTGGCCAGCATGTCCTGGATGCGCTTGTGCGCGGCGTCGCGGCCGGTCAGCATCTTGCCGTTGAGCAGCAGGCGGTCGCCCTGCTTCCAGCTCTGGACGTCTTGGGCCGTCAGCGTGTCGAGATCGACGCGCTTGGCCGCGGCGTCGGGAGCCCAGTGGACTTGCGGCCATTCGTCGAGCTTGGGACGTTCAAGGAAGCTCGGTCCCGAACCGTCGAGCACGAAGTGCGCGTGGCGCGTCGCGGCGCAGTTGGGGATCATCGCGACCGGCTTGCCCGCCGCGTGGCAGGGTGCGTCCATGATCTTGACGTCGAGAATGGTCGAAAGGCCGCCAAGACCCTGCGCGCCGATGCCGAGCGCATTGACCTTGTCGAAGATCTCGATGCGCAGGCGTTCGATGTCGGTCTGGGGCCCGCGTTCCTTGAGCTGGGCCATGTCGATCGGCTCCATCAGGGCCTTCTTGGCCAAGAGGACGCAATGTTCGGCCGTGCCGCCGATACCGATGCCGAGCATGCCCGGCGGGCACCAGCCGGCACCCATCTGGGGCAGCATTTCCAGAACCCAGTCGACGATCGAATCGCTCGGGTTCATCATCTTGAACTTCGACTTGTTTTCGCTGCCGCCGCCCTTGGCCGCGACGTCGACGACGATCTTGTTGCCTTTCACCATGTCGACATGCAGCACGCAGGGCGTGTTGTCGCGGGTGTTGCGGCGGGTAAAGGCCGGGTCGGTCAGGACCGAGGCGCGCAGCTTGTTGTCGGGATTGAGATAGGCGCGACGAACGCCTTCATCGACGACGTCCTGCAGGCTCTTGTCGCTTTCGAGTCGGCAGTCCTGGCCCCACTGGATGAAGACGTTGACGATGCCGGTGTCCTGGCAGATCGGGCGATGCCCTTCGGCGCACATCCGGCTGTTGGTCAGGATCTGCGCGATCGCGTCCTTGGCCGCCGGGCCTTGTTCGGCCTTGTAGGCTTCGCCCAGCGCACGAATGTAGTCCATCGGGTGAAAATAGCTGATGTACTGCAGTGCGTCCGCGACGCTTTCCACCAGATCCGCCTCGCGGATGGTCACCATCTCTGCCATTTCGCTCAACCTCCATGGGTTCGGCCGGGCGCCAAACGGGCTGCGCGCGGCCAAATCGGTGCACGCCCATTACGCCTCGACGGACGACATGCAAATAACTTGGCGCGGGCTAGACGATAATCTAGAGGATCAGGTCATGCGCCGGTTGCCCCATGGGGCTGCCGATTTGTCGGCGCGTTCGCGCCGGGACGTCAAGAGACGAGGGAATTCATGACCTTGGTGGAAGAACGCGTGGCGAGTGAAGAACTGGCGGTTGCACGCCGTGCAATGATCGAGAGCCAACTGCGGGTCAGCGGCGTCAACGATCTGGCGATCCTTTCGGCTTTTGCCGCGATCGCACGCGAAGATTATGTCCCCGCCGAAAAGCGCGCCATTGCCTATATGGACCGCGCGGTTCCGCTGGGCGACGGTACGGTGCTTGCACCGGCTCTCACCCATGGGCAGATGCTGACGGCGGCTGAACCGGTGGCCGAAGATCGCGTGCTCGTGATCGGAAAGCCCGGCGCCTATCTTGCTGCCGTCACCGCGAAGGTGGCCGGCAAGGTGACCGTTGCCGCTCCCGATGCTGACTGGAATGCGGGTGCGCCCTATTCGCTCGTCCTGATCGACGGCGCGATCGAGGAAGCCCCGGCCAAGCTGGGCGCGGTTCTGGCCGACGGCGGCCGCATCGTTACCGGTCTTATCGAACGTGGCGTTCCGCGCCTTGCCATCGGTCGCAAGGTCGCGGGCGAACTCTCGTTCACGGTTCTGGGCGAAGCCGACTTTGCCGCGCTCGGCGAATTCGCTGCGAAGAAGACCTGGAGCTTCTGATCCGCCATGGGGGGGCGGGGATGGAGCCGGTTGCTGATCGGCGTGGCCTTGTGCGCCACGTCGGCGGCAAGCCGGGCAGAAAGCCTGCGCGACGCGCTCGTTGCTGCCTATCAGGGCAATCCTGATCTGCAGGGCGCGCGCGCCAGCCAGCGTGCGACGGACGAGAACGTTCCGATCGCACAGGCTTCCGGCCTCCCCAGCCTCTCCGGCTCGGTCTATTATGCTCACACGATCGAGAAGCAGGCCAACGGCGATCTCGATTTCTATCCCAGCGACACGGCCAGTGCGTCCACCTCGCTCAATGCGCCGGTCTATTCCGGTGGGGGCGTGCGCAATTCGGTGCGCGCGGCCAAGACTCGGGTCGAAGCGGGGCAAGCGAGCTTGCGCAGCACCGAAAGCGGGGTCTTTTCCTCGGTCGTTGCCGCCTATCTCGACGTCACGCTCAACACCGCGATCGTCGGTCTCAATCGCAACAACGTGCAGGTTCTGGAAGTCAACCTCAAGGCGACGACCGACCGCTTCGAAATCGGCGACGTGACCCGTACCGACGTTGCGCAGTCCAATTCGCGCCTTGCGCTCGCGCGGGCGGATCTGCGCACGGCCGAAGCCAACCTGATTTCCGCGCGCGAACATTACATTCAGGTCGTCGGCCATGCGCCGGGCGATCTCGATCCCGCGCCGCCGTTGGCAGGGCTGCCCGCTTCGCCCGACGAAGCGGTGCAGATCGCGCTCGATTCCAATCCCGACCTTGCCGCTGCGCATTATGCGACCAAGGCCGCCGATTACGACGTGCGCTCGGCCTCGTCCGCGCGGATGCCCAAGATCGCGGTGGTCGGATCGTACAACTACACCGACTATCTCGGCACGCTTTCGCCGCTGGCGCAGGCGATCGGCAGTCTCCCCCATGTCAGCACGGCGCAAGTGGGGTTGCAGGCAACCATCCCGATCTATCAGGGCGGCGGTCCCAGCGCGCAGATCCGTCAGGCGCAAGCCAACGAAGGCGCCGCGCAGGACAAGGAAATCTCGGTCGAGCGTCAGGTCATCGCGACCGTGCGCGCCGACTATGCCTCGTTGCAGGCGGCCAACGACAATATCGCGATGAACCAGACCGCCGTCGAAGCCGCCGCGCTCAGCCTTGAAGGCGTGCGGGCGGAAAACACGGTCGGCAACCGCACGATTCTCAACATCCTCGACGCCGAGCAGGAACTGCTCAACGCGCAGGTCAAGCTGGTGACGGCGCGGCGCAATGCCTATGTCGCGGGTTTCAACCTCCTGGCCGCGATGGGCAAGGCGCAGGCCAAGGATCTTGCGCTCGACAACGAACAGGGCGTGGCGCTTTATGATCCCAATGTTCACTACGAACATGTCCGGAGCGACCGATGGGACTGGCACGAGGATCCCAAGCCGGAGCCCGATGCGACGCGTACGGTGAATACCTCAGCGCAAGATGCAAAGGTTCCTCCCCAGCCCATGCCATGATAGTGCAATCATTGCGCTGATTCGGTTAGGGGCAGGGTGCTTCAGGAGCCGGGCGTATCATATCGATTCGGCCAGAGGCGGAATCGGTTCAGGGTTTGACGCTTCCGTATGTGAAGCACAGGGGATCGGGTAAGAGATGCGTCAGGCTGGCGAACCCTCGGTCGAGGAAATCCTCGCGTCGATCAAGAAAGTGATCGCGCGCGACAACCGGCTCGATGCTCCGCGCCGCGATACCGGCTGGCAATCGTCGGGCGATACGCTCGTGCGCGACCGGATCAGTGACGTGCTGGATCTGGGCGAAGTCGCGGCACAGATTCTGGCCGCCGAACGCCCGGCATCTGCCTGCGAAACGCCCGTCAGGGGCTCGACCACCACTGCTGCGATGGCGAAGGACGAAGACATGGCCGATTTCCCGCGATCGGGCGGCAGCAATGAAGAAACCACCGAATCGCTGCTGACGGCGGCGTCGGCCGCCGCTATGCGCGAATCGCTCGAAGCATTGGCGGCCCTGTCTGGCCCGGGAGCTCAGCCGCAGATCGTGCGTTCGGGCGAAACCTCGCTTGAAGGGCTCGTGCGCGATATGCTGCGTCCGATGCTGGCCGAATGGCTGGACAAGAACCTGCCCGCGATGGTCGAACGCATGGTCGCCGCCGAAATCGCCCGGATCGTGCGCAAGAAGGGCTGATGGCCGTACCCGAAGACCGGGCGGACGCAGGCGCGGCCCCAAAAATCGTGCAGAACGAGATCATGCAAGCTGGCCGGGCCGTCGAGATGCTCGGCGGGTTCGCGCCCCGGCATCACATCTTCCTTTGCGTCGATCCCGAAAAGGACAAGTGCTGCCCGCGCGAAGTCGGTCGCGAAAGCTGGGACTATCTCAAGCGGCGGCTGGGAGAGCTCAAGCTTGGCGGATCGACGGGCGTCCTGCGCAGCAAGGCCGGGTGCCTGCGCGTGTGCATGGCCGGGCCGGTGGCGGTCGTCTATCCCGACGGCATCTGGTACCATTCCTGCACTCCGCCGGTGATCGAGCGCATTCTCGTCGAACATATCATCGGTGGCGTGCCGGTAGAGGAATACCGCCTCACCCCGCCCGAGAGCTGACGATCGCGGGACGAAAACGCCTTCATTCGGTCATTCGCGCCGGGTAGGCATGGGGCAAACGGACTCCTGCAAACGGGGAAATTGCCTTGCCGCGCCAGAACCTTGCCGCTTTCGCCTCGCTGGTCCTCCCGTTTCTGGCTATCGCTCCGGCCGAGGCGGCGACGCGCCACCACCACGCGGCTGTGGGCCCGGTTGCAATCGGGCCCGTCGAAATCGGTATCGTCGCGTTCAACGACTTTCACGGCAATCTCGAACCGCCCCGCCAGTCGGTCGCCGCGCCCGACGGCAAAGGGGGAACGGTTGCCGTACCCGCAGGCGGTGCTGCCTGGTTCGCGAGCGCGGTCGAGCAGATCCGCGCGAAATATCGTTATCACCTGACCGTCGCAGCGGGCGACATGACCAGCGCGTCGCAGCTTGCCTCATCGCTCTATCTCGACGAGCCGACTGTCGGGGTGATGAACCGGCTGGGCGTCGATTACAACGCGGTCGGCAATCACGAATTCGATCGTGGCCGCGCCGAACTGTTGCGGCTTCAGAACGGGGGCTGCGCGAAATACACGGTCCATCAGCCTTGCGCGCTGGAACCTTTCGCGGGCGCTTCGTACCACTACCTTGCCGCCAGCACGGTCGACGTTGCGACGGGCAAGACGCTGTTCCCCGCCTCGGACTTGCGCTGGTTCGGCAAGGGACGTGCTCGGGTGAGCGTCGGGGTGATCGGTCTTGCGCTCAAGGACGTGCCGAGCCTGGTCAGCGCGGGCGGCGTCACCGGGCTTGCCTTTCGCGATGAGGTCGAGACGATCAATGCCGAGACGCGCAAGCTCAAAGCCGCAGGTGCCGATGCGGTCGTGGTCCTGATCCATCAGGGGGGCGCCGCCACGGGGGACGATCCCAACGGGTGCAAAGGCCTGACCGGAGACATTCGCCCGATTCTCGACCGGCTCGATCCGCAAGTCGATCTGGTCGTCTCGGGCCATACCCATCGCGATTATGTCTGCGACTATCCGGTTCCCGGGCGCGCGGGCACGCTCCTGCTGACCAGTGCGGGGCACTATGGCGAAGAAGTGACCGACATCGCCCTTTCCATCGATCCGCGCCGCCATCGGGTCGTGGCGCGTCATGCCCACAACGTGATCGTGCAGTCGGTCGGCTATACTTCGGCCAAGGGCTCGGTTGCCCCCACCACGGTCTATCCGCAGTTTCAGCCCGATCCGGCGATCGCGGCCTATGTCGGGCGCTATGTCACGGCGGCCCATGGCGCGATCACACGGGTCGTCGGTCATCTGTCGGGTCCTGCGACACGCGGCGAAGGGGGCGACATCTGGGATGGCGCCGGGCTCGGCAATCTGATCGCCGATGCTCATCTCGCCGCAACCAGAGTGGCCGGAGCGCAAATCGCCCTGACCGGTCCGCTCGGGATCCGTGCGCAGATCGTGCCGGGCAGCGACGGCGCGGTCACGTTCGGCGATCTTTATGCCAGTCAGCCTTTCGGCAATCTGCTCGTCACCGAAACGCTGACCGGAGCCGAACTCAAGGCGACGCTTGAACAGGGGATCGACGATCGCGGCCCGTTCGAAGTGCTCAGCCCCTCTGCGGGCTTTGCATGGCGTTTCGACCGCAGCCGGGCGGAAGGCGACCGGGTCGTGGCGATGACGTTCGAGGGGAAACCGGTCGACCCGGCCGCGCATTATCGCGTGACGATCAACAATTTCCTCGCCCAGGGCGGTGACGGCTTCACCGGTTTTGCGGGCAAGGCCGATGCGGTCAACGGCGGCGCCGACATCGACGCGTTCGAAGCCTGGGTCGGCGCGGTCCCCGTGCGCACGGTTCCGGCCGAGCATCGCGTCCTGCGCGAAGGTGTTCGCTAGGTTCGGACGCTCCATCGCGATGCAAGCCAACCCGATATAAGGCTGACGCTTGCCCTCGATCCCTGCCGGGTCCAGACTTGTGCCGGACCGCGAAGGTCGGAAGCGAAAGGGACGAGGGTGTCATGGCGAATGACAAGCTGCGGCGGATTTTCCGGTCCGGCTGGCGCGGGACATGTCCCGAATGCGGCAAGGGGCCGATGTTTGCCGGATGGCTGAAACTGGTCGAGCGGTGCCCGGTCTGTGGGCTCGATTACCGGTTCGCCCATGCCGACGATGGCCCGGCCTTTTTCGCGCTGTGCATCACGGCCTTTCCGCTGACGTTCGTGGCCGTCTGGGTACAGGTGCAGTTCGATCCGCCCTGGTGGGTCCACGCATTGGTGTCGCTGCCCATCGTGGCCGTCGGGTGCCTGGGGTCCTTGCGCCCGTTCAAGGGGTGGCTGGTGGCCTCGCAATACCTGAACCGCGCGGTCGAGGCCGGAACCGAAACCGCGTGGCACCGGCTCGACGCGCGCGACGATGGGGATCAGGACGCGCGATAGTCGGCAATGATCGCGCCGCACCGGGCAAGATCGGCCTCGTGCTCGGCCTCGCGCCAGGTTTCGGCGAGCGCGGCCTGTTCCCATTCGCGCGTGGCGGGATGGCTTAAAACCTGCTCGACCCATTCGCCCGCGCGTTCTCCGACGTCGAGGCCATAAGTGCGGATGCGGAAGGCGACCGGGGCATAGAACGCATCGGCAATGGTGAACGCCTCGCCCGTGAGCCAGGGGCCGCCGAAACGGTCGAGCCCTTGCTCGAAAATCTCGGCGACGCGGGCGATGTCCCGCTCAAGGTCGGCGCTGATCCCGGCGATCCGGGCGCGGACGCCGACGTTCATCGTGCAACGGTTGCGCAAGGCACCGAAGCCGCCGTGCATTTCGGTGACGATCGACTGGGCGAAGGCCCGTGCGGCAGGATCCTGTGGCCAGATGCCGCCATGCCGGTCCGCGAGATAGAGCGCGATGCCCAGCGAATCCCAGACCGTCGTTTCCCCGTCGATCAGGGCAGGCACCTGGCCCGTCGGGGAAAAGGCCCGGAACGAAGCCCAGTTCACGGGCTGCGTAAAGGGTTCGATGCGGTCGACAAAGGGAATGCCCAGTGCCTTCATCAGCAGCCAGGGGCGCAGCGACCAGCTCGAATAGTTCCGGTTGGCAGTGATCAGGGTATACAAGGCGGGCTTTCCGGCAAGGTGTCAGAGGAGGCCGAAACTCCGGCAAAACCGGAATTTCGGCAAGTCCCCTTCGGCCTCACCTCGTCAGGCGCGCCGTGTCATACGGACCTGCAATGAGAAGACCTCATTGCAGGTCGTTTCGCTCAGACGGCGCGCGGCCTTATACCAACCTGCGATGAGCCCAACTCATCGCAGGTTGGTATCAGCCTTCATAACGGGCGGTCGTCTTGGCGGCCACTTCGTCGGCCGACACGCCCGGCGCCAGTTCGACCAGATAGAACGGGCTCTGGTGATCGGGGCGCTGAAACACGGCAAGGTCGGTGACGATCATGTCGACGACGTTCTGGCCGGTCAGCGGCAGGGTGCAGGCCGGGATGAACTTGGAACTGCCGTCCTTGGCGCAATGTTCCATGACGACGATGATCTTCTTGACCCCGGCGACCAGGTCCATGGCGCCGCCCATGCCCTTGATCATCTTGCCCGGCACCATCCAGTTGGCGATGTCGCCGCCTTCGGAAACTTCCATCGCGCCCAGCACGGTCAGGTCGATATGCCCGCCGCGGATCATCGCGAAGCTGGCTGCGCTGTCGAAAAAGGCCGACTGCGGCACCTGGCTGATCGTCTGCTTGCCCGCGTTGATGAGGTCGGGATCGACTTCGTCGTCATAGGGAAAGGGGCCGATGCCGAGCATCCCGTTTTCCGACTGGAGCGTGACGGTCATGCCTTGGGGAATGTGATTGGCCACCAGCGTCGGAATGCCGATGCCCAGATTGACGTAGAAACCGTCCTTCAACTCGCGGGCGGCGCGCGCCGCCATCTCGTCGCGGGTCCAGCCCATCATGCGTTCTCCCGTGCGCGGGTGGTGCGGAATTCGATCTTCTTGTCGTAAGGGCTGCCCACGATCATGCGCTGGACATAGACCCCGGGCAGGTGGATCGCATCGGCGTCGAGGCTGCCGGTCGGCACCACTTCCTCGACTTCGACCACACAGACCTTGCCGCAGGTGGCTGCGGGCACGTTGAAATTGCGGGCAGTCTTGCGGAACACGACATTGCCGCTTTCGTCCGCTTTCCAGCCTTTGACGAGGCTGAGATCGGCAAAGATCCCGCGCTCGAGGATATAGTCCTGCCCGTCGAAGGTCTTGATTTCCTTGCCTTCGGCGACGAGCGTTCCGACGCCGGTCTTGGTGTAGAAGCCCGGAATGCCCGCTCCGCCCGCGCGCATGCGCTCGGCCAGGGTCCCTTGCGGGCAGAATTCGACCTCAAGCTCTCCCGACAGGTACTGGCGTTCGAATTCCTTGTTCTCGCCCACATAGGACGAGATCATCTTGCGCACCTGCCGCGTGCGCAAAAGCTTGCCGATCCCTTCGTTGTCGATCCCCGCGTTGTTCGAGGCAAAGGTCAGGTCTTTGACACCCGAATCGCGCACCGCGTCGAGCAGGCGCTCGGGAACGCCGCAGAGCCCGAAGCCGCCGCAAGCGATCAGCAGGCCATCGACGAGAAGGCCGTCGAGGGCGGAGGCAGCATCGGGATAGAGCTTGTTGGCCATGAATCTCTCCCATTCAGACGAGGAGAGGCTAACTGCTTTGATCAATCGGCAATAGCGATACTTTTTTATGGAATTTGATAGACAGGGGTTATGAAACGCCTTGCCATCTATCACCTCGAAACGCTGCTCTGGATTGCACGCCTCGGCACGTTCCGGGCGGCGGCGGAGCGGCTCAACACCACCCAGCCCGCGATCTCGGCCCGGGTGCGCGAGATCGAGGAGCAACTGGGCGTCGCGCTGTTCCGGCGCGAAGGGCGCATGATGGTCCTGACCGCGCGGGGGCGCGACCTGGTGCGCGAAGTGGAACCGCTCTGGGCCGGGTTCGAACGCGCGCTCCACAAGGCCAGCGATTTTTCAGGGGCGGCGGGCATGGTCCGCGTCGGGGCCGGTGAAATCGCGGCGGCCGGGTGCCTGCCCGGCTTCGTCCGCGACGTGGAGCGCGACTTGCCCGGCGTCACGCTCGAAGTGGAACTCGATCTCACCGCGCGCATGGTCCAGCATCTGCTTGGCGGGCGCAGCGATCTTGTCTTTCTGGCAGGACCGGTGGCCAGTCCCGGCATCCGCACGGCGGCGATCGGCACGGTCGGGCTTGTCTTTGCGGCCAGTGCGGAAACGGCCCGCAGCTTGCGCGACGGGGATGCGGCGGGCGCGATCCCGGTCTGGGCCCTGCCGCCCACGTCACCGCTTCATGCGGTGACACGCGAATGCCTGTCGGGCTCGAATGTTTCGGGGACCGATATCCAGGCTCGTGCGGTCGCGACCTGCAACAATGTCCGCACGTTGATCGACATCGTCCTTGCCGGGCGCGGGGCGGCGGTCATGCCCGAAACCATGGTCCGCGAGGATCTGGCGCGAGGCGCTCTTGTCGAATTGCTGCCCCGCCCGACGCGGCACCTGCAATTCGAGGCCGCGATCCGCGAAACCGAGCGCGATCCGCTGATACTCGAACTGTTCCGGCGCGCGTCGCAGTTGCAGATCGACCCGGCGTGATCGGCCTGGCCGCCAATGCCTCGCGGGACGACATGCGCGTCAAAGCGGCAACCCGAGCGCCTTCGACAGGTCGGACAGCGCCTGTTCCCCGCTCGAAACCTTGATCGCATGCATGCCGAGCGCGGCGGCGGGTTTGCAGTTGATGCCGAGGTCATCGAGATAGACGCAGGCTCGCGGAGGAAGGCCGAGACGATCGCACATCATCGTGTAGATGCGCGGATCGGGCTTGCGCAGGCCGGCTTTGGAACTCTCGATCACATGCTCGAACCGGGCGAACACCGCTTCCAGCGCGTCGTCGGGCGCAAGGGTGCGTGCCATGCCCGCGCCATGGCCGGTGGGCACGTTGTTGGTGATGCAGGCGATGCGGTATCCCGCAGCCGTCAACCGGTCGAGCGCCGCAACCATGGCCGGACGCACCGCTCCTGCCAGCACGGCAAGCACCGACGCCCCGTCGAGATCATGCCCCAAGGCCCGCGCTTCTTCGCCAAAGAGGGCGTCGAACGTCGCGGCGTCGATCTCGGCCCGCTCGAATCGCGCCCAGGCATTGTCGTCGGGGTTGGCGGCATTGACCGTCCGAATGAAATCCCGAGGCAGATTTCGCTCGACTTCCAGATGGTTGAATGCTTCGAACGGGGAGGCGGTGATGACCCCGCCGAAATCGAAGATCACGGCTTCGAACCGGTCTACAGTCGCATTTTGCATGATATGGTACCCACTCCCGGTTCCCGTTTTCCATCGGGGTTGGTTTCAATCCTTAAGGGATCGATTAAAGCGAGCAAGCCGTTATCGTGACAAATTGACGTGGATCATGGCCGACTCGCGGCCGGGGAGCGATTTTCCCTGCAATTCTAAGAAGGAGGATCCCACATGCGCTCCATTCTGTGCCCGGTCGACAATTCCGCCACGCTTGATGACCGGGTCGAGACCGCTCTCGCCCTGGCTCGTGCGACCAAGGGACATGTCACGTTCCAGATCGCCACGCCTTTTGCCGAACTCGCGCTGTGGGAACCCTTTGGGGGGGCCGCGCTCTCGGCCGAAGCCATCAACCAGGTCCGCGCTGCCGATGAAAAGCTGGCAAGCCAGCTCGACGCCCGCCTCGCGCCGCAGGATGTGCCGTTCGACGTGGTGATCGTCGATGAAGGCCCGATCGAAGGTGTGGCCGGAGCCTCGCGCTTTACCGACGTCGTCGTCACCAGCCTTGAAGATCCGACGCTCGAGGAGATCGGCCTTGGCGTGCGTTCGCCGATTCTGGCCGTGCCCAAGGGCGTGCCGATGCTCGCTTTCGACAAGCCTGCGGTGATCTGCTGGGACGGCGGTCATGAAGGTGCGGCGGCCGTGCGTGCGGCTCTGCCGCTGCTGCGCATGGCAAGCTCGGTCCACCTGCTGACCGTTCGCGAAAAGGGCGACGATTATCCGGCGGCCGAGGCTGCAACTTATCTCTCGCGCCACGACATTCACGCCGAATGCCATGAAGTCGAACGCAAGGGCACGATTGCCGCCACGATCGAGGACTTTGCTCGCGAAAAGGATGCCGGGCTCGTCGTGATGGGGCTGTTCGGCAAGAGCCGCCTGCGCGAACTGCTTCTGGGCGGCGTTTCGCGCGCGCTGCTCGATCGGTCGATGGTGCCGCTGCTGCTGGCACACTGATGCTTGCCCTGCATGCTGCTTGACGGGAGCAGGGCTGACTGACGAAAGTGACGGGGCTGCGCAGGGAAACTTGCGCGGCCCTGTTCCTTTTGGGCCTGATTTCTTTTTGGGCCTGATTTCTTTTTGGGGGAGTTCGTCATGGTGTCCCGTTCTTCCGTCGCGGCCTGTGCCGCGACGCTCGCTTTCGCGTTGGCCGCGCCGGTCCATGCCCGCCCTCCCGCCCATTCCCCTGTTCACGCCGATCCGATCGCGGCCGCGATTGCCGATCCGGGGCGCGACGCGGACCGCCGGGCGCTCGACGAAGGGCGCAAGCCTGCCGAAATCATTGCCTTTGCGCAGGTCCATCCCGGCGATGTCGTTGCCGACTGGGGCGCGGGCGGCGGGTACTATTCGGAACTGTTCGCCGATGTGGTCGGGCCCAAGGGCATGGTCTATGCGGTTGGAACCGTCGAGAATGTCGATGTGGCCAAATGGTCGCCGATTCTCGCCCGCCACCCCAATATCCGCCCCCTGTTCGTCAGCGCGGGGGTGCAGGCGCTGGCTCCGGCGAGTCTCGACCTGATTTTCGCCCATCTCGAATATCACGATCTCTATTGGAGCTCGGTGAAGTTCCATTACCCGGTACGGGATGTCGATGCAGTTCTGCGCAACTGGTACGCGGCCCTGCGTCCCGGCGGGCGTGTCGTGGTGATCGACCATGTCGGTCCTGCGGGTGGGGATCCGCGCCAGATCGCCGACAAGTTCCACCGCATCGATCCCGAACGGGTCAAGGCCGACTTCGCCCGGGCCGGGTTCGTGCTCGATGGGGAGAGTTCCACGCTGCATCGCGAAGAAGATCCCCACAACACGCTGGTCTTCGATCCCGCGATTCGCGGGCATACCGACCGCTTCGTCCTGCGGTTCGTCAAGCGCGGTTGATCGCAAATCCATGGCGGGTCGGCGCCGAAGGCTCGCTTTCCGTAGCGTTTACCATCGGTGCAAGAATTGCAATCGTTCTGTATCATTTCGCACTTGCACAAAAACCTGACGCAGCGCATATAGAAACTGCCTTTCAGGCATCCTCTCCCAAAACTTTCAGCCCGGCCGGCAACGGTCGGGCTTTTTTCTTGGGGGCAGGCTTCCTGGGGGCTCGGGCTCCGTTCGTGTCGGTGTCTTTTTCGCCATCGCCCATGGTTTCTTCCATGTCGAACAGGGGCTGGCGCAAACACTTCCACGCACAACCTTGACGGATCGGCGGTCTTTAAGTATCCGCCGCCCCCTGATTCCCGCGGTGGCACGGGACAGTGTCGGAGTCTTTCCGTCATGTCCGGGCGCTTTTCGCGATCCATTTCGAACTAGAGCAGAGCACAACCATGAAGCGCACCTTTCAGCCCAGCCGCCTCGTCCGCGCCCGTCGTCACGGCTTCCGTGCCCGCACGGCCACTGTCGGTGGCCGCAAGGTCCTGCGCGCCCGTCGCGCCCGCGGCCGCAAGAACCTGTCGGCCTGAACCTGACCGATACCGGTCAGGCCGAGGTCGAAGGGGCGCCTGTCGCGCCCTTGCGACTCGAGGTCATCAGGAAAAGGGCGGACTTCGTTGCCGCCAATCATGGAGTCCGGGTCGCAAGGCCCGGCTTCGTGCTTTTGGTCAAGCCGGGCGTTCGGGCTCCGGCTCAGGCCCGCTTCGGCGTCACCGTCACCCGCAAGATCGGCAATGCGGTTTTTCGCAATCGCATGAAACGGCGTTTTCGCGCTCTCTTGCGTGAAATCCTGCCGACCCGCGGTCTTGCCGGGGCCGATCACGTGCTGATCGGTCGCGAAGGCGGGGTCGAGCGAGACTTCACCCTTTTGCGCCAGGAACTGGAACAGGCCCTGGCCCGCGCCGTTGCGGGCAAGGGCGATCCGCCGCGCCGTCCCCGCGATCGCGGGAAAAAGCCCGGCAGCCATAATTCGGGCGGCCCGAAGAGCGGCGGCCAGAAGTCTGGAGATGCGCGGTGAAGCGAATTCTCATCTTCATGGCCCGGCTGTGGCAATGGGGCCCTTCGCGCGTTCTTCCGCCCAGCTGCCGCTATATGCCCAGCTGTTCGGAATACGCGATCGTGGCGGTTGAACGTCATGGTGCGATTCGGGGTAGTTGGCTGGCGTTGAAGCGGCTATTGCGCTGCCACCCGTGGGGGGGCAGCGGATACGATCCGGTGCCCTGAGGGTTTTTTCGGCGCGGTTTTCGGGCGCTTATTCCCAATAGGCCCGGCTTCGACTGCACATACTGGCATAACTGACGCGAGGCAGAGTGGAAAAGCAGCGCAATCTGATCTGGGCCGTGGTCCTGATGGGGATCATTCTTATCGGGTGGGATCTGGGTCTCCGCTATTTCTACCCCCATGCGGGCGAGCATCCGCATGCGGCGGCAAGCAGCACCGCGACTTCCGCGTCGGGGACGGCGCCTGCCTCGGGCGATGCCGCTCCGGCCAAGCCGACTCGCGAAGGCGGATTGCAGTCGCCTGCCGACATCGCGATCGAAGCGCAGGACCTCAAGACGGCTCTGGCCGCGCCGACGCGCGTCGCGATCGCCGCGCCCGGGGTTTCGGGCTCGATCAATCTCGTCGGCGGCCTCATCGACGACCTGACGCTCAACCGTCACCGCGAAACCAGCGATGCGGGCAGCCCGCCCGTGCGCCTGTTCTCGCCCGCCGGGACCCCCGCGCAGCATTATGCGCAGCTGGGCTGGACGGGTGACAACGGTGTGCAGACGCCGCAGGGCAATACCGTGTGGCAGGCCGATCGCACGCGTCTGACCCCGACGACGCCGGTCACGCTGCGCTGGACCAACGCCACCGGTCAGACTTTCGCGATCCGCTATGCGATCGACGAGAATTACATGATCAGCGCGCAGCAGAGCGTGACCAATGCGGGCACCGCGCCCGTCTCGGTCAAGCCGTTCGCCCTGATCAACCGCACCGACCGTACCGCCAGCCTCGACACCTGGCAGGTCCACTCCGGTCCGATCGGCGCCTTCGACGGTTCGGTCGATTTCGCCAGCCACTACAAGGACGTCAACGCCGCGGGCGAAGTCGCTCCGGCGGGTCAGACCAACTGGATCGGCTTTACCGACATCTACTGGCTTTCCGCGCTCGTTCCCGACGCCGGGACCAAGCCGAGCGGCAGCTTCCGCGCGCTGGGCAACGGTTTCTTCCGCGCCGACCTCATCTATCCGGCGGCTACGGTCGCTCCGGGCCAGACGGTCAGCCAGAGCCTGCGCCTCTTTGCCGGGGCCAAGGAAAACCGCGTGCTCGAAGCCTATGAGGCGCAGGGCATCAGCAATTTCTCGCTGGCGATCGACTGGGGCTGGTTCCGCTGGTTTGAAAAGCCGATCTTCTGGCTGCTCGATTCGCTGTTCCATGCGGTCAAGAACTTCGGCATCGCGATCATCCTGCTGACGCTGATCGTGCGCGGCATCATGTTCCCGGTGGCGCAGCGCCAGTTCGCCTCGATGGCGGCGATGCGCGCGATCCAGCCCAAGATGAAGGCGATCCAGGAACGCTACAAGGACGACAAGCCGCGCCAGCAGCAGGAAATCATGGCGCTCTACAAGGAAGAAGGCGTCAATCCGCTTGCCGGGTGCCTTCCCATGTTCCTGCAGATCCCGGTGTTCTTCGCGCTCTACAAGGTGCTCGTGCTGACGATCGAAATGCGTCACCAGCCCTTTGCGCTGTGGATCCACGACTTGTCCTCGCCTGATCCGACGCACCTGCTCAACCTCTTCGGCCTGCTTCCGTTCACGCCGACGGGCATGTTCGGGATCGGCGTTCTGGCTCTGCTGCTCGGGGCGACGATGTGGCTTCAGTTCAAGCTGCAGCCCGCCGCGATGGACCCCTCGCAGCAGCAGGTCATGGCGATCATGCCGTGGATGATGATGTTCGTGATGTCGACGTTCGCGTCGGGCCTCCTGATCTACTGGATCACCTCGAACCTGCTCACCATTGCACAGCAGCGCTACCTCTACAGCCGCCACCCGCAGCTCAAGGCGCAGGCGACCAAGGACCAGGTGGACATCGACCGGCAAGTGAAGCGCGAGCGCAAGCCCGCCCCGAACCGCCCCAAGAAGCGCTGAGAGGCGTCAGGAGACACATGAGCGCCACCGGACCCGACGCGGAAGGCCTGCGCCTGATGGCGCTGGAGGAGCGCGCCCGCCAGCTTTTCTCTGGGCGGGTGGAGTTTCTCAAGTCTGCGCCTTCGTTGCAATTCATCCCCGATCCCGAGGAACCCGAGATCGCCTTTGCCGGGCGGTCGAACGTGGGCAAATCCTCGCTCATCAACGCGATCACCGGGCGCAAGTCGATTGCCCGCGCCTCGGTGACGCCCGGCCGGACCCAGGAACTGAACTGGTTCGAAGTGGGCAACCCCACATCGATCCGGCTGGTCGACATGCCCGGCTACGGCTTTGCCAAGGCGCCGCCAAAGGTGGTTGAGCAGTGGCGCCGTCTCGTCCGCGACTTCCTGCGCGGGCGCACGGTGCTCAAGCGTACCTTGCTGCTGATCGACGCACGCCATGGGGTGAAGCCGGTCGATGTCGAGATGATGCAGATGCTCGACGAAGCGGCGGTCGGCTACCGCCTCGTCCTGACCAAGGCGGACAAGATCAAGGCCGAGGAACTGGCCGCCGTCCATGCCGCGACCGAAGCGGTCGCGCGCAAGCACATTGCCGCCTATCCCGGCGTGCTGGTGACCTCGGCGGAAAAGCGCAGCGGCATTGCCGCCTTGCGCGCGGCGATTCTGGAAGACGCCGAAACCTGAAATCGAGAGTGATTCTCGACAAGGATCACGCTTGTCTCTAGACCCTCGCCCGGCTTGGCGGGCGCACGGGTGGAGAGACGATGAAACTTGTCATTGGAAACCGGCGATATTCGAGCTGGTCGTTGCGTGGCTGGCTCGCATGTCGGCAATCGGGACTGGCTTTCGATACCGAAGTGGTGCCCTTGTTCGGTCCCGACTGGGACGACGTGCGACGCAGCCATCCCGTTCTTGCGCCTTCGGCCGGGAAAGTGCCGGTCCTGTGGGACGACGGCGCTGTCGTCTGGGACAGCCTTGCCATCCTCGACTACCTCGCCGACAAAGTCGGACGCGACCGGTTCTGGCCGCGCGATCCGGCAGCGGCCGGTCTCGCCCGGTCGATAGTCGCGGAAATGCACGCGGGCTTTTCCGCCTTGCGCGGGGCATTCTCGTTCAATCTCGGCCGCGATGGCAAACCCTTGCCGATCTCCGATGCGGTCGAGGCGGACATTCGCCGCATCCTGACGCTCTGGGCCGAAGCGCGGGCGCGTTTCGGCGATGGTGGGCCGTTCCTGTTCGGCACGTTCGGTGCCGCCGATATTGCCTATGCGCCGATTGCCTTGCGCTTTGAAAGCTATGGCGTGCCGCTGCCGGGTTTCGCCCAGAGTTACCTGACCGCCCTTGCCGATCATCCGTGGATCGCGGCATGGCGGGCTGAAGCTGCCGCCGAGACATGGCGCATCCCCCAATACGAAAAGCCGGAAAGCAACGACTGACCATGACCGATCCCGTTCCCGCTCTCGATCCCGTCGTTCTGGCCGAGCGGCTAATGGCCTGCGACAGCGTGACGCCGGCCATGGGAGCGGTCTTTGCCGAATTGTCCGCCATGCTCGAACTGCTCGGCTTTGCAGTCCACCGCTTCGTGGCGGGCGAGGCCCCCGACGGGCCGGTCGAAAATCTCGTCGCCATTCGACAGGGGCCGGAAGGCAGCCGTCATTTCGCCTTTGCCGGGCATCTCGACGTGGTCCCGCCGGGCGAAGGCTGGACCAGTGCGCCCTTTGCTCCCGAACGGCGCGGAGAGCTGCTCTACGGGCGCGGCGCAGTCGACATGAAGGGCTCGATTGCCTCGATGGTCGCCGCCGTCGCGCAGGTCCCGCGTGAGGCCGGGACGATCAGCTTCCTCATCACCGGGGACGAGGAAGGGCCGGCACGCTTCGGCACGGTTGCGATCATCGATCATATCCGCGCGACCGGGGACTTGCCCGACTTGTGCCTCGTGGGCGAGCCGACCTCGGTCCATCGTCTGGGCGACATGGCCAAGATCGGGCGCCGGGGCTCGGTCAATATCTGGCTGACGGCCAAGGGCGCGCAAGGGCACGTCGCCTATCCGCATCTCGCCGACAATCCGATTCCCCGGCTTGTCGCGCTGCTCGCCGATCTCGACGCACTCGTGCTCGACGACGGCAGCGACTGGTTCCAGCCGTCCAATCTGGAAATCACCGATCTCGCGGTCGGCAATCCGGCGACGAACGTCATTCCTGCCGAAGCGCGGGCGCGCATTTCGATCCGTTTCAACGATCTCCATCGCGGCGAGGATCTCGTGGCGAAAGTCACGGAGCTTGCGCAGGCGCATAAGGTCGAGACACGGGCGATCATTTCGGGCGAGGCGTTCCTCACCATGCCGGGCGATTTCTCCGCTCTGCTGGTCGATGCGGTCGAAGCCGAGACCGGGCTCACCCCGGAACTCTCGACCACCGGTGGTACGTCCGACGCGCGGTTCCTGCGCGCTGTCTGCCCGGTTATTGAATTCGGCCTCTCCAATGCGACCATGCACAAGAAGGACGAAGCGGTGGCGATGGAGGATCTGGTCGTCCTGAGCCGGATCTACCGCCGTGTCACGCTGGCGGCGCTGGGTCACTGAGTTTTCGGGAGAGGGTGGCCGGAAAGCCGCCTCCTAACGGGTACGGCGCAGGATGATGTAGACTGCGCCGCTGCCGCCGTGGCGTTGCTGGGCCGGGCGTACGGCCGCGATCTGGCTCGCGTGCGGACTGTGGGCGAGCCAGTCGAGCAACTTGGCGCGAATCGCCCCGCGTCGCTCGCCGCGCATGTCGTGCTCCCCGTGCGGACGCGACTTGCCTGCGATCAACAGGATCACGCGGGCCCCCATGGCGAGCCCTTGCGTCAATCCACCGAGCAGGCGGCTATGCGCCGTGTCCAGATTCATCCCGTGCAGGTCGATGGTGATGTCGGGATCGATCGCTCCGCGTGCCAGCTTGCGGTCCCAGCTCGAATCGAGCCCGTTACGCGTCAGGGGACGTGTCGTGGGTGGCGGCGGAGCCGGAACGGGCAGAGGCGGCGGTACGCGCCCACGGACGCGTTTGGGCGCAGGCGCCGGGGGTGCCGTTTCGACCGGCAGGGCCTCCGGGGCCGAAGCCTTGGCTGTCAGGGGCTGGGCTGGCGGGGGCTGGTGAATCGGTGTGACGGTGGCGGCGACCTTGCGCCAGAGCGCCGTCTCTTCCGCGCTCAGCCCGCGCGGCGGGCGCCTCATTTGCGGGGCAACCGGGCCAGTGCGCTACGGGGCAGGAGGATCAGCGCATGGCCCCGTGCGCTCATTCCCCCGGCAATGCGGCGGGCTTCGGCCCCCGCGCCCCAGAAACTGTCGAACCGGTTGGCGCCCTTGATCGCGCCGCCGGTGTCCTGTGCGACCCACAATCCGCCCACTTCCGGGCGGTCGGTGGACAGCCACACCGGCGCCCCCAGCGTGACGAAGGCGGGATCGGCGGCGAGCGTGACACGGGGGGTTACCGGAACGCTCAGGGCGCCGACGGGACCCGCGCCGGGATCGCTGGCAATCCCGGTGGTGTCGCGGAAGAAGATGAAGCTGCGGTTCTGCCGCATCAGCGCGCGGCCTTCGTCGGGATGCTCGCGGATATAGCGCAGGATGCCCTGCATCGAGCCGGGGTATTGGCCCGGTCCGGTGCCGATCAGTCCCTGGCTGTTCATAACGCTGCCGATCCCGGTATAGGCCCAGCCGTTTTCCCCGGCATAGCCGATACGCATGATCGAACCGTCCGGCGCACGCAGGCGCCCGGACCCCTGCACTTGCAGGAAGAAGAATTCGGCCGGATCGGATGCCCAGCCGATTTCCAGCCCCTTGCCCGCCAGGGCGCCATCCTCGATCTGTTCGCGATCCCAATAGGGCACGAACAGGCCGTTGGCGTCATAGCGTCCGAGCGGTTGCTTGCCGTCCGGTCCGGGCGGCGCGTCGCCGGGTTTGGCACGGACGAGATCGGGAGGCAGGCGATAGATGGGAACGTCAAAGCCTGGCTGGTGCGTGCGGCTGCCCGAAATCTCGGGCTCGAAGTAGCCGGTCACATAAGTCGTGCCTTCGCCGACTTGCGCGGTATCGAACCAGGTGAGGAAAAAGCGCTGCGCGTCTTCGGCAGGCCAGCCGCTGGCGGCCTGACAGGGGGCGGCCCAGTCCTGCGGCTGGGTCAGGCCGCTATTGTCGGTGCGCAGCGACAGCCGCGAGCAACTCGCGGCAAAGGCGGCCAGAGCCTTGCGGGCATTGGTCGGGGTGAAGCGGAGCGTGCCGATCGGAGGGCCCGGATGGACACCGATCTGAAGCGCGGTCGCAGGCGGACGGGCGCCGGGGCGTCCCGCCGTCGAAGGGGGAACGACCCGGCCGCAAGCCGACAGCAGGGCGAGGGCTGCGACCAGCCCTGCGACACGCAAACGCATGGAAGGGATCAACCCTGATCGGTTTCGTCGAGCTGCCAGTCGGGATCGCGCGAAGTGAGGTCGCGCGAGAAAGTCCACAGATCGCGGCTTTCGATCGCATCGTCGAGCGATCCGGCGACCACAGTGCCTTCGGTATTGCGGGTCACGGTCGCGACGTCGGCTACGAAGCGGACCGCGATGCGCGCGACCGGAGCATTGAAGTCGGCCGAAACGATCCGGGCGTCGTCGACGCGGATCAGGCGGGCGTCGACAGTTTCGCCGGCCTGCTTTCGCGCGTCGATGGCAGCGGCAAAGCTTTCATAGACCGAACGTTCACAAAGCTGGGCAAGGGCATCCTTGTCCCCGCGCCAGAACGCGTCGAGCACCATGCCGTAGGCGGCCTTGGCACCGGTCAGGAACAGCGCGACATCGAACCGGCGGTCTGCGGCAATGATGGCGCGAATGCCGGTTTCCGCGCCCGCGTCGAAGGCCGAAGGTTCGGCGGTCGGCAGGCTGGGACGTCCGGTCATGGCGGGCTTTTCGGGAAGCTTGGACGGCATCGCGCGCAAAGCGGCCTGCGGGTCGGGCTGTTCGACCCGGCGGCGCAAGGGCTCGTCGCTCCCTTCGGCACGGCGGCCCAGAACGGCGTAAAGCCGAAGGCCGAGGAACAAGGCGATCATCGCCAAGATGACAATTTCAACAGTCACGCGCCAATTTCCCGCATGGAAGCCCGGGGAGGCGGCCCGGGAGACAAGACTCGAAAGCCGCGCCCGAACAGCCAACCCTTACTGTGCCTGAGATAGATACGTTTTACAAATGAACAACCGATGGATGGACCATTGTTGCGGTTCCGAGGCAGAAATTACCTGTTCGGGCACCTTTTGACCGTTTCGGGCCGTTTCGGGGCGGGCGGGCCCCGATGGGCCGGTTGAAGGAGAAGGGAGAAGTGGCGGCGGTTGCCGACAAAACGGCGAGATGCTAGGCGCCGCGGGCAGGGCGGGGCAAAGCGCGTCCGCCAATCCCGACGCCATCACGACGAAAGCAGGATCCATGGCCGACGAAGGCAACATCATCAGCAATCTCAACCTCGATCCGCAGGGGGCGGACAACGCGGGGCAGGCAGCCAACGGCGAAGATACGGCTCCCGCGATCGGTTTCCTGTCGCAATACGTGAAGGACCTGTCGGTCGAAAATCCCAATGCCCCGGAATGCTTCCAGTGGCAGGAAACGCCCGAAATGCAGGTCGATTTCAACATTGCGGCCCGTACGCTGGGCACCGATGTCCATGAAGTCGAGCTGAAGATGAAGGCCAGCGCGAAGACCTCGCAGGGCGTTGCCTATATCGTCGAGCTGGCTTTCTGTGGCCTGGTCGCGATGCGCAACATCCCCGAGGATCAGGCCCATCCGTTCCTCTTTGCCGAAGCGCCGCGCCTGCTGTTCCCGTTCGCGCGTCGCGTCGTCGCCGATGCCGTCCGGGACGCCGGTTTCGCGCCGCTGATGCTTGAGCCCATCGATTTCAACGGCCTCTACTTCGCCCAGTTGCAGCAGCAGCAGGCCGAAGCGGCTGCGGCGGCTTTCGGTGAGCCGGTCGGTCAGGCCTGATTTTCGGGCCATCTGATTTTTGGCCATCTGATTTCCTGGGGGCGGATGATCCGACCCTGATGTTTTTTCCCGGCGGTGCGATTGTGCCGCCGGGTCATCTTTGCGGGTAACGGCTTCATGAACCTGCTGAAGGCCACCGGAACGATCGGTGGACTCACTCTTGTCAGCCGTGTGCTCGGGCTGGTGCGCGACAGCCTGTTCGCCCGCTATGTCGGTGCGAGCTTTGCGTCCGACGCCTTTCTCGTCGCGTTCCGCCTGCCCAACATGTTCCGCGCGCTGTTCGCGGAAGGCGCTTTCGCCTCGGCCTTCATCCCGATGTTCAACCAGAAGGTGGCCGATCCCGAAGGGCAGGGCCTTGCCGACGGGCTCGAATTCGCCGAACGCGCGCTGGCGGTCCTGCTGCCGGTCCTTCTGGCGATGACGGTCCTGCTCGAAGTCTTCGCATGGCCGGTCACGCTTTTGCTGTCGGGCAAGTTCCACGGGGTGTCGGAGCACGAGTTCGCCTTTGCGGTGACGCTCTCGCGCTATACCGTGCCCTATCTCATGCTGATCAGCCTGGTTTCGCTGTTCGGCGGCATTCTCAATTCGCTGCAGAAATTCTGGGTCAATGCGGCAGCCCCGATCCTGCTCAACCTGACGCTGATCGCGGCGCTTGTCCTCTTCCACAATCGCGACCCGATGGCGACCGCCCGCAATCAGGCGATCGCGGTGTCGGTCTCGGGGGCCTTGCAGCTTGCCTGGCTCGCCTGGGCCTGCTGGAAGAACGGGATCAGCCTGCGCCTGCGCTGGCCGCAGCTCAATCCCGATGTCATGCGGCTGATGAAGCTGATCCTGCCGGCCGCCGCCGGGGCCGGGGCGGCGCAGATCAATCTGGTCGTTTCGACAGCGCTCGCCGCTTCGCTGCTTTCGCACGGGTCGGTCACCTATATCTACATGGCCGACCGGTTGAACCAGTTGCCGCTGGGGCTCATCGGCATCGGGCTCGGTACCGTGCTCCTGCCCACGATTTCGCGGCAACTGGGCGCAGGTGACGAACTCGACGCGCTCGAGACGCAGAACCGGGGGATGGAGCTGGCGCTGTTGCTGACGCTGCCTGCGACCATGGCTCTGGTCGTTTGTGGCGAGCCGATCGCGGTCGCCCTGTTCGGGTACGGCCGCTACACTCCGGCCGACAGTCATTTCACCGCACAGGCGCTTGCCGCCTTTTCCATCGGCTTGCCCAGCTACATTCTGGTCAAGGTGCTTACTCCCGGCTTCTATGCGCGGCAGGACACCAGGACGCCGGTGCGTTTCGCGATGATCTCGATGGCGGTGAACCTTGTCGGCAATCTCGTCCTGATCCTGCCCTTGCAGCACATGGGGCCGCCGCTCGCGACTGCGATCGCCTCGACGATCAATGTGTGGATGCTCTATTCGACGCTGGTGCGGCGGGGGCATTTCATTGCCGACCGCCGGTTGCGGCGCCGGGCTCCGCGTCTCACGCTGGCCGCGCTCGCCATGGGCGGGGTGCTCTGGCGCGGACAGGAACTGATCATGCCCTATGTCCACGGTTCGTGGCCGGTACGTTTCGGCGCGCTCGTCGCGCTGGTTTCGTCGGGCATGGTGGTCTATGGGATCGCCACCGTCGTCATGGGTGCTTTTTCCCGTAACGATCTGGTGCTTCTCGTGCGGCGTCGCCGCACTTCACCCACACCTTCCAACAAGTAAGGTTCTTTCATGCGTATCGTCTCCGGCATTCAGCCCACCGGCAATCTTCATCTCGGGAACTATCTCGGGGCGATCCGGAACTGGGTGCTGATGCAGGACGAGTGGACGGCCAAGGGGGCGACCTGCCTCTATTTCCTGGCCGATCTTCACGCGATCTCGATGCCGCATCAGCCCGCTACGCTGGCCGAGAATACCCGCGAGATGGTCGCCGCGCTGGTTTCGTGCGGGATCGATCCGGACAAGTCGATCCTGTTCAACCAGGCGCAGGTTCCCGCCCATGCCGAACTGCAATGGCTGCTCAACGGAACCGCGCGCATGGGCTGGCTCAACCGCATGACGCAGTGGAAGGACAAGGCGGGCAAGAACCGTGAAGGCGCTTCGGTCGCGCTGTTCACCTATCCCGTGCTGCAGGCTGCCGACGTGCTCCTTTATCAGGCAACGCACGTGCCCGTGGGCGAGGACCAGAAGCAGCATCTCGAACTGGCCCGTGACATCGCGCAGAAGTTCAACAACGACTTCGCCAGCGAGGAAGCGCCGGTCTTCACTCTGCCTGACCCGATCATCCCGCCCGAAGCCGCGCGGATCATGAGCCTGCGCGACGGCAGTGCGAAGATGAGCAAGTCCGATCCCTCGGACATGAGCCGCATCAACCTGACCGACGACGCCGACGCGATCATGCAGAAGGTGAAGAAGGCCAAGACTGATCCCGAACCGCTGCCTTCGGAAGCCGCCGGGCTCGAAGGTCGGCCCGAGGCGCGCAATCTCGTCGGCATCTATGCAGCCTTTTCGGGGCGCGATGTCGCCTCGATCCTCGCCGAGTTCGGTGGGCAGGGTTTCGGTTCGTTCAAGCCTGCTCTGGGCGATCTGCTGGTGGACAAGCTCGAGCCGATTGCGGAACGCTATCGCGCCTTGCGCATCGACCGCAGCGCGCTCGATGCGATTCTCGCCAAGGGAGCGGAAAAGGCGCGAGTTCTGGCCACGCCCACCCTTGAGGCGGCCTATGGCGCGCTGGGGCTGGTAAGGGGCTAGGAAACAGGGCATTCCTCCTTTTCGGGAAGGGCACGAAGGGCGAAGCAGGGTCGCTGCGTTCAACCGGCATTCAGCCCTTCCCGCACAGGATCGTGCCGCGAGGCACCGTTTGCAGTGGGTCCGGTTCGGCAGGGGACGCCGGGGCCTAATGGAGTTGGATGTGATGCCGTTGACCACAACCTTTGCGCGCCGTGCGTTCGTCGGTCGCGCCGCCTTGCTTGCCCTGCCGCTCGCTTTCGCTCTGGCGGGATGCGCGGGATCGTTCGACACGAATGTTTCGCGTTTCCAGCACGAATTGCCCGCGCCCGCCGGACAGACCTTTGCGGTCGTCGCGGAGGATCCGCGCAATTCCGGCGGCCTGGAATTTGCCCAATATGCGTCGCTGGTCGGGGATCAGCTGCACAAGATCGGTTATGTTCCCGGCGATCCGGCGACGTCCGACCTGGTCGTCGAATTCGACTATGGCGTCGACAAGGGCCGGGACAAGATCAGCTCGACCGGCGGCGGCTATGACCCGTTCTGGGGTCCGTGGCGCGGATACGGCTATGGTGGCTGGGGTCCGGGCGGCGGGTTCTATGGTCGTCGCGGCTGGGGCTACGGCTGGTATGATCCCTGGTTCAACGACATCGACGTGACGACCGTCTATACGAGCGGCGTCTCGGTGAAGATCAAGCGTCGCAGCGACGGCCAGCGCGTCTTCGAAGGCCGCGCCGAAGCGGTCTCGCCGTCGAATCGCCTGTCCTATGTCGTGCCCAAGCTGATCGAGGCGCTGTTCACCGGCTTCCCCGGACACACCGGCGAAACCGTGCGCATCTCCATCCAGCCGGAAAAGAAGGCCAAGAAGAAGTAATTTCTTCTTCCAGCGATCCCCTTGCGATCGAAATTCCCGACGCTGCGCGCGGCTGTGGGGGATCGAGATCGGAAGGGGGGGGGCTTTGTGTGAGTGTGCGGGGTCAGCCCGGAAGGGCCGACAACCCCCCGGTCGAGCCGAAGCCGCCGATCCCGCGCTCGGTTTCGTCAAGATGGTCGACTTCGAGCCAGCTCGCCTGGACGACCGGGGCGAGCACCAGCTGCGCCACGCGGTCGCCGCGCCGGATCACGAACGGCGTGTCGCCCAGATTGATCATGATGATCTTGAGCTCGCCGCGATAGTCGCTGTCGATCGTGCCGGGCGTGTTGGGAACCGTCACCCCGTGCTTGAGCGCAAGGCCAGAGCGCGGGCGGACCTGGATTTCGAAGCCGGGGGGGATGGCAAGGGCAAGGCCGGTTGCGACCGCATGCCGCCCGCCCGGGCTCAGCGCCACGTCTTCGGATGCGACGACGTCCATCCCGGCGGCGCCTTGGGTCGCATAGGCGGGAAGGGGAAGATCCTCGTTGCCCGGCAGTCGCTTGACGCGGACGGGAACGGGTTCATGCGTCGTAGGGTTGGTGAAGGACATCGGCCACCTTTGCAATGATTGCGCGCGCCACATCGGCCTTGGGCATTTCCGACAGGCTTTCGACGCCCATTGCCGAAACGATGTGAACCGTATTGTTTGCCCCGCCCATGACATCGCCCGAAACGTCGTTGGCGATGATCCAGTCGGCGCCCTTGCGGGCCAGCTTGGCCTTGGCATGTTCGATCACATGCTCGGTCTCGGCGGCAAAGCCGATCAGCAGGGGTGGGCGCAGCATCGCATGGCCGAGGCTAGCGAGAATGTCGGGGTTTTCGACGAGTTCGAGCGGGGGAATGTGCCCGCTGCCGTCCTTTTTGCGTTTTTGCCCGGCGGCCTCGGCCACGCGCCAGTCGGCAACGGCGGCGACCATGATCGCGACGTCGCAGGGAAGCGCCGCATCGACGGCCTCGGCCATTTCGCGCGCGGTCTCGACATCGACGCGGCGAACGCCCGGCGGCGTCGGCAATTGCACGGGGCCTGCGATCAGCGTGACTTGCGCACCCGCTTCTGCGGCGGCCGCGGCAAGGGCAAAGCCCTGTTTCCCGCTCGACCGGTTGGCGATGTAGCGCACCGGGTCGATCGGTTCGTGAGTCGGCCCGGCAGTGATCACCACGTGCTGTCCGGCAAGCGGGCCGGGGGCCGGCGGGGCAAGCAGGCTCTGGATCTGCGCCCAGATCGCTTCGGGTTCGGGGAGGCGTCCAGGACCGAATTCGCCACAGGCCATCACGCCTTCGTCCGGTTCCATTACCGTGACGCCGCGCGTGCGCAGGGTCGCGACATTGGCACGGGTGGCGGCATGGCCCCACATGCGCACGTTCATCGCCGGAACCGCCAGTACCGGTTTGTCGGTCGCGAGCAGCAGCGTCGTTGCCAGATCGTCGGCATGACCTCCGGCCATGCGGGCCAGCAGGTCCGCCGTCGCCGGGCAGACGACGACGAGGTCGGCTTCGCGCGAAAGCTGGATGTGGCCCATCTCGACTTCGTTGCGCAGATCCCAGAGCGTCGTGTGGACGGGGTTCTCGCTCAAGGCGGCAAGGGTCATCGCGGTGACGAAATGCGAGGCCGCCTCGGTCAGGACGCAAGTCACGCTGCCGCCGCCCTTGCGGATCAGCCGCACAAGCTCACAGGATTTGTAGGCGGCTATGCCGCCACCGATGACAAGAAGGATCCGGGGTGCCTGCATCTCAGCCGCTTCTTGCAATGGCGCGTGCACAGGCGCAATCCTTTTGGCAGGAACCCCGTCTGACAAAAGGGATTTGTCCCATGCGCTTCGCGCTTACTGCACTGATTTTCCTCGTTGGCCTGTTCGATCTGTTCATGGCCGCCTCGTTTCTGTTCCAACCGCTCGAAGTGTCGCAGGCGCTTGGCGTCGTGCCGGTGGCGACGGTCGGGATTTCGACTCTGCGCTCCGATTTCACGGCCTTTTTCGGGGTTGGCGGCTTTGCCATGCTGTGGGGGGCATGGCGTCGCAATGCCGACCTGATGCTGGTGCCGATGCTGCTGTTCGCGGTCGCATTCCTGGGCCGCGCGGTCGATCTGGTCGTAAGCGGCAGCTATGCCGGATGGCAGGTGCCGATGGCGATCGAAGCGATCCACGTCGTGCTGCTCTTGGGCGGCTGGCGCATCCTGCCCCACCACAAGATCGAGGAAATCGCGGCTTGAGGTCTGATTGGAAATTCCGGCTCGGCCGGAATTTCCAACCTCCTTCTCAGGATGCCTTCAAGCGTTCGGCCAGCCGCAGGATCACGCGCTGGGCCGGGCGCTCGATCCAGCGGTGCGAGGCAAAACCTGCCAGGATCGCGACCACGATGAACACGTTCAGCATCCACCCTTCGCGGAAGACCGCGCGCGTGCCGATCGTCGCATCGACCAGCAGGACCAGCGCGAGTTGCAGCGGGAAATGCCAGAGGTAGATGCCGTAAGATGCGTCGCCGAGCTTGCGGCCGAGCCGCAACCGGTCGTCGTGGTCGGAAAGGTCGATCGCCACCATCAGGAACAGCACGGCAAAGGTTCCGGTCAGGATCGCGGCATCATGGCCATGGCTCTTCATGCCCGACACATGCCATGCGACGAGCGCGAGCACGGGTGACAGGGCGGCAAGGACCGGCGCGCGCAGCCATCCCTTGAGCGTGGCGCCGTAGACCATCGCGCCGCCGAAGAAATAGCCGATGCAGCTGACCACCGGGACCATTTTCGCTGGCAGCGAATCCGCAGGCGCCGTCGGGGAAAGAATGTCGTCGAACACGAGCGTGAACATGGCGAGAGCGACGGGCAACGCCATCGCGATCGGCAGGCGGCGCAAGGCGGGCAGAAGCAGCCAGAACACCGCATAGGCCACCATCTCGGTCGACAGCGACCACGACGGGCCGTTGAACGACTGGTTGTCCTGAAACCCCCAGTAATTGGCCATGACCAGATTCAGCAGGAAATGCCGCAGATCCTGATGGTGGTAGATAAAGCCGGTTCCGTGAAGGCCGGTATAGACGGCCTGCAGCACGGCGACGAGGCACAGGGTCAGCACATGGAGCGGCCAGAGCCGGGCAACGCGCGCCAGCCAGAACCGGCCCCTGCCGCTCATGTCGGCAAGGTAGACATGCGCGAAGACGAAGCCGGACACCGCCCAGAAATACTGCACGGCGACGTGACCGTAGTCGTAGATCCACGCCAGCTGGTGATAGAACGGCGAGATCGAGCGCCTTACGTGGAATTCGTAGTCCACCGGCGGCACGAAGAAATGCTGGTAATGCCAGAACAGAACGCCGCACGCAGCGATCAGGCGCGAGAAGTCGAGCGCGTTGAAATGGCGTTTGGGCAGCCGCAGACCCGGGCGAGTCGCCCGTGGGGTACGCGCCGCCTGTTCCTGTGTCACAGGGCCCACCACCCCGACGTGACGCCCAGGACGAAGATCGCGGCGCCACAACCCGCGGCGAGGAGATGGGTAGCGACCGTGCCGACCCAGCAGCTTCCCCCGTGGCCGTCCTTCCTGTCCCACATCAGCGGGATTTCGGGCAGGGGCGGTTCCTCGGGAGCGCCGCCCTTGGGCGGGAACTTGTCCTCGATCCGGCGGACGAGGTCGGGAATGCGTATCAGCGTCCGCGCGTCCACGCGCATGCGCTCGGCAATCGCGGCTTCGGGGCCGAGTTCGTCGCGCAGCCAGTTGCGCACGAACGGCGCGGCGGTGTCCCACATGTTGATGTCGGGATCGAGCTGGGTCGCGATGCCTTCGACCATGACCATGGTTTTTTGCAGCAGCAGCAGGTGCGGCTGGGTCTGCATGTCGAAATCGCGGGTGATCGCAAAGAGGCCGTCGAGCATCTGCCCGACCGACAGGTCCTTGACCGGCTTGCCGCGCATGGGTTCGCCCACCGCGCGCAGGGCGGTCGCGAATTCCTCGAGCGAGTGATAGCTCGGGACATATTGCGCTTCGAAATGGATCTCGGCGACGCGGTGATAGTTGCCGGTGGTCAGGCCATAGAGAATTTCGGCCAGCCACTGTCGCGCGCGGCGGTCGATGCGGCCCATGATGCCGAAATCGATGGCAACGATGTCCCCCGCCGGATCGACGAAGAGATTGCCCTGGTGCATGTCGGCATGGAAATAGCCGCCGCTGATCGCCTGGGTCAGGAAAGCGAGGACGAGACGCTGGGCCAGTTCCTTGCGGTCATGCCCGGCCGCTTCGATCTGGTCGATCTCGCTGATCTTGACCCCGTCGATCCAGTCGAGCGTCATGACCCGGCCGTTGGTGCGGTCCCAGTCGATCGTGGGCACGCGATAGCCGGGGAAGGCATGCATCAGGTCGGCGAGTTCGGACGCCGAGGCGGCCTCGCGCCGCAAGTCGAGCTCGCGCATCGACCAGCGACGGAAATTGGCGATGACAAGGCGCGGGCGCAGGCGATGGGCCTCGGTCCCGAAAGCCTCGAGATGGGCGGCGGCCCATTCATACGTGGCGATGTCGGCAGCGAATTTCTCGCGCACGCCGGGGCGCAGAACTTTGACGGCGACCTTGCGCCCGTCGACGGTCGTCGCGCGGTGGACTTGCGCGATCGAGGCCGCACCGACCGGTTCGGGGTCGAAGCTGGCAAAGAGGCTTTCGAGCGGACGCTCGAAGCTCGATTCGATTTCGTGGCGGATCGCGGCGAAATCGACCGGCGGCAGCTTGTCCTGCAGCGCGAGCAGATTGTGCGCGGCGCTTTCTCCGACCAGGTCGGGGCGCGTTGCCAGCGTCTGCCCCAGCTTGATCGCAGCCGGGCCGATCGCGCGAAAGGCCCCGGCATAGTCGGGATCGGCGGGCTGGATCGTGCCGAACCGCGCGATGCGGAACAGCCGCCGCACCGGGCCGGGGGTGTTGGGATCGCGCTCGATCCCCCTCAGCGCGCCGTGGCGGGCAAGAGTGCGGCCCCAGCCGAGCAGGCGGCGGATATGGACAAGGTCAGAAAAAGCCAAGAGACGCGCCCCGTCAGACCTTCCACCCGGAATGGATCGCGACCAGCCCGCCCAAGATCGGTTCGACCTTGGTATGGCGGAAGCCCGCGTCGCGAATCATCGCCTCGAACGCGGGCATCGTCGGAAACCGGCGAATCGATTCGATCAGATAGCGGTACGAATCGGCATCGTTGGCGAGCATCTTGCCGATCTGCGGCACGACGCGATGGGAATAGAGGTCGTAGACTTCCGAAAAGCCGGGCCATTCGGTCGTCGAGAATTCGAGGCAGAAGAAACGCCCGCCGAACTTGAGCACGCGATAGGCTTCGGCCAGCGCGCGGTCGATGTGGGTGACGTTACGGATGCCGAAGGCGATCGTGTAGGCGTCGAAACCGCGGTCGGGGAACGAGATCTGTTCCGCGTTCTGGCACGACCATTCAAGGCCGGTGATCCCGCGCTTTTCCGCACGTTCCATGCCGACGTCGAGCATGTCCTGATTGATGTCGCAGACGGTGATGTCCGCACCCGAACGGGCAAGGCGGAAGGCGATGTCGCCGGTGCCGCCCGCCATGTCGAGAATCCGCTCGCCCGCGCGCGGCTTGACCCGCGACACGAAACGATCCTTCCACAAACGGTGCATGCCGCCCGACATGGCATCGTTCATGATGTCGTATTTCTTGGCAACGTTGGAAAAGACCGCGCCCACGCGTGCCGTCTTTTCCTCGGCGGGGATTTCCTCGTAGCCGAAGGAAACGGTTTCGGCTTCGCCCGGCTGAGGGGCAGATTGCGCTTCGGGGCTGGTCGTCATGGCAGGCGCTTTAGTGCCAATTGTCCGCGCGGCAAAGCCTGATAGGACATTGCGTGCAGGCCTTGCGCCGCCTTTCCTTCACACGCGGTCGAAAGTGGCCGTCTTCCGTCGAGAGCAGATGCCCGAACTCCCTGAAGTCGAAACCACTGTCCGTGGTCTGGCAACCGTGCTGGCCGGAGAGCGGCTGACCCGTGTCATGGTCCGTCGTCCCGACCTGCGGCGCCCATTTCCGCCTGATCTGGTTCAGGCCCTGACCGGCGCGCGAGTCGTCGCGCTGGGGCGCCGGGCCAAATACGGTCTGATCCAGACCGACCGGGGGCGGACCATGGTCTTTCACCTGGGCATGTCGGGGCGCTGGCGAATCGATCCGGGCGAGATCGGCAAGCACGATCATCTCGTGCTCGAGACGGCCAGGGGACGCGTGCTTGCGCTCAACGACGCGCGCCGATTCGGTTCGGTCGATCTGGTCGATACCGCTGCGCTCGACGCGTTCGGCCCGTTTGCCGCGCTTGGTCCCGAACCGCTTGGGCCAGGGCTGACCGTCGCGCATCTGGCTCAGGCCTTCGACGGGCGAGTCGCTGCGGTAAAACTGGTGCTGCTCGATCAGGGCGTGGTGGCCGGGCTCGGCAATATCTATGTCTGCGAAGCCTTGCACCGGGCGCGGATCCATCCCGAGCGTGCGGCAGGGGCTGTATCGCGGGCGGCCTTGTCGCGGCTGGTGCTCGAGATTCGCGCGGTGCTTGAAGAAGCGATCGAGGCGGGCGGATCGACTTTGCGCGATTACGCGCGACCCGATGGGGAACTGGGCTATTTCGCCAAGGAATGGCGGGTTTACGGGCGCGAAGGCAAGCCGTGCGGCTGTGGCGGAACGGTCCGGCGCATCGTGCAGGGCGGCCGGTCCACGTTCTTCTGCCCCCGTTGTCAGAAATAGGGCGGGTCAGAAACGGGATGGGCAAATGAAAAGGGGGCAGGTTTCCCCGCCCCCTCAAACGTCTTCGCTTTCGCGAAACGCTTAGTACTTGCCCGACTGAGCCTTGGTCATGTCGCCCGACACCAGGCTGAAGGTGTTCGAGAGCGAGTTGCCCAGAGCGCCCATGGCGGTGATGGCGGCAACGGCGATGAGAGCGGCGATCAGGCCGTATTCGATCGCGGTGGCGCCGGCTTCGTCCTTGAGAATACGATTGATAAGCTTCATGACTTTAATCCCCTAAATGATGCCTCTCGACGTCCCCTGAGTGGCAAGGGCATTTCTAACCACAGGTCGTAAAGCAGCGGTTAAATTCGGGGCGGGATTCGCGGGCGCGATGGAGATTTGTGGCGGTTTTCCCGGGCAGGAGTCGCTTAACGGCCTCGTAAGCCTAACCAAAGGGCGGCCAGAGGACGTTTAACCGGGAACCGTTTGCCGAATGTCTGCCTCTCTCTATGGGGCAGGAAGGCTAAGGCTCCGTCGACACTCGCTAGGGGATTCTTCGCAGGAAGCGCTTGGGGGGCAGGTTTTCCGTGCGCCCTGCGCAGTCGGTGGTGCCGCGTCGAATCAGTCGGCGGCAGTTTCCTCGACGGGGTTCAACGGTCCTTTGACCATGCCGACCCATTCCCGCCACAACAGCATCAGCACGGCAATGATCGCAGGCCCCATGACGAGGCCGATCAAACCCCATGTCTCGATGCCGCCGAGAATGCCGAGCAGGACCCACAGGAACGGCAGGCGAGTCGCTCCGCCGATGAAGGCCGGGCGCACGAAATGGTCGGCGACGAAAATGACGACGATACCGATGACCAGCACGATTCCCGCCGCAAGGATGGAGCCGTCGGCAACGAGCAGGCCTGCTGCCGCAGCGACCGCAACCATGGCGCCGAAGGGAATGGCCGAGAGGAGCCCGGTCAGAAGGCCGAGCAAGGCCGCATGGGTAACGCCGGAAAGCTCATAGGCGAATCCCAGCAGGACGCCTTCGCCAAAGCCGACGATGACGAGGCCGTTCACGGTGCCGCGAATCGCTTGTGCCGCCTGATGCGCGACTCGCTCGCCCGCCTCGCCGAACGCGCGACGGCTGCCGATGCGCAAGGCCTGTGCCACGCTCGTCCCGTCGCGCAGGAGGAAGAACAGCGTCAACAGCATGAAAAACAAGAGAATCAACCGATGGGCGAGGCCCCCCAGGATCTTTTCGCCGGTCTGGAGATGCATGTCGGTCGCCCGGTGCGAAAGGCGGCTGATGCTTTCGGGTGTCCCGAGGTAGGATTGCCACCAGGCGGCCAGGTGATCGCCATAGGGCAAATGTGCCACGAAGTCCGGCACCGGCACCCCTTGCGTATTGGCGGTGGCCAACCATTGCGTCGCGGCCATGCTGTCGTGGATGACCGCGCTTGCGACCATGACCATCGGCACGACGAAGATCAGCAGGACCAGCAGTGTGAACAGGATCGGCAACGCGAGCCCGCGCCCTGACGGCCAGTGGGCGGCGCAGCGTTCGTGGATCGGCCACAGCGATATCGCGAAGATCCCGCCCCAGCCCAAGGCAGGCAGGAACGGATGCAATGTCCAGATCCCGGCCAAAACGAGAACCGCGACGGCACACATCCCGGCGATTCGCTGTCCTTGCGACCATCGGTGGGGTGTGGTCGCTATCCAGCTGCCGGGAGCCGCATTCTCGGTGTCTTCGGTCATGCCTCGTGGGTAGCCTAGCGTCGTCGCGGGCGCCACATCGGTCCGTCGATCGGACATGATGCCGGACGATTTTTCGCGGACGCAGTGCAATGCAGTAAACATTTGCTGACGGAATCGTGCGATAGCACTGTGATGGTTAACGGGACGGGTATGGCAGAATCGCGAAGGGGGCGTTCATACGCGCCTCTGGGACTGCTGTTTCTGTTTTTGTCGATCATGGGTGGGGCTGTTTTTCCGTCCGCACGTGCGGTTGCCCGGACTCTCGGCTCCGGCTTGTGCCATGCGGTAGCGGGGGCGCCGGGAACGCCCGATGCGGTCGTTCCGGACTTCCGGTGCAGCGGCGAGCCGCAGGGGTATCAGCAAGGCACCTTGTGGTTGCGCGTCGATCTCGCCCGGTCTGATCGGGTTGGGCCTGCTCGAGACGGGGTGGCGCTCATGTTGCACAACACTCGCTTCGACCGTCTGCGTGTCGGTTTTGTCTATGCCGATGGTCTGACGCAGTGGCAGCAGGTCGCGACCGGGGCATTCGGTGCCCATTGGCGGGCGGGGGGGCAGATCCTGTTCTCCGCGCCCGATCGTCGCGTTGCGCCTGTCGCGCTGGTGCTGCGGTTCGACCGGCTGGCGAGCGTCCACCTCTTGCGCATGCGTTTGCTTGGAGTGGACGAAGCCAATCTTCAGGCGAACGTGCTGGCCGCTGCCGTCGGTTGTGCTCTGACGCTGCTGTTTCTGGGGGCGATCTATAATACCGCGCTGGCCATTGCCGTCCGACGGCAGTTTCCGGCCTGGCTCGGCGCGTGGGCTGCCTGCATGGTGCTCTGGGGCTTTTTCTGGTCCCAGTTCGATCTCCTGATGAATGGCGCGCTGGCGGGCGCGCCATCCTCCCAGATTTGCACGGCGCTCGCCTGCCTCGCGGTGACTCTGGCGACGCAGGGGGCGGTGACTGCACTCGCGCGCGACACGGTGCCGGTGGCGCTTCGCCGAGTCACGATCGGATGCGGTCTGGCCACGGGTGCTCTGGGCATTCCGGCGAGTTTGGTCCGGGGCAGTTCCATCGACGCCTGGGGCGCAGTGCTGGGGATCGCGACTCTTGCCGATCTCGTTGCGGTCGCGCTGTGCCTTGGCATTGCATGGCGGCGCGGCAGCGGCGAGGCACGGGCCTTTGCCGGGGCCTGGGCAGTGCCGATGGTGGTGTTGGCGACCACACAAGTGGTCGATACCGCCTCGCTGTTCTGGGGCGGCGGGGCGCAGATGCTGGTCCTGCTCGGCGCCACCTGGCAGACACTGTGGATCTCGGTCGCGGCAACGCATCGTCTGACCCGGATCAGGCTCGAACGCGACCGGGCGCGTCAGGCCGAAGCGACGGCCCACGAACTGGCGCGTCGCGATCCCCTGACGGGATTGCGCAACCGGCGCGGATTGGTCGAGGCAGTCGACGCCATGATCGGGCAAGGCGAGGATGAACACAGTCCGTTCGCCCTGCTGCTTGTCGATGTCGACAAGTTCAAGACGATCAACGACACGCATGGGCACGAAGTCGGGGATCAGGTCCTGTGCCGACTGGCCGGACGATTGAGCCGCTGGGACGGCGCCATGTGCGCGGTCGCCCGTTTCGGCGGCGAGGAATTCGCGATGGTGGTAGTGGGGCTGTCCGGTCCGGTCCTCACCCAATTTGCCGATCGCGTGCGGCAGGAAGTGGCGGAATGCGACCACGGGCCCGCGCTCAGGGCCGTGACGGTCAGCATCGGCATCGCCGAAGCGCGCGGGGCGGCCGATTTCCAGAGCCTTTATCGCCTTGCCGATGAAGCGCTCTATCGCGCGAAGCAGGCGGGACGCAATTGCGTGATGAGCGCGGGACGTCCGGGTGGGGACGGGATCTTGCCGGCGTCGATGGAAAGGGAGTTGGAGCGGGTAGAGCGAGTCAGCCTGAAACATACATATTCCTGAGAGTAGGCGTATAGTATGTGGACAGGCATCGTCCATCAGGTCGTAGAGATAGATTATATCTCTGAATTTGATAATGTTTTGGCGAAGCGCTGGGGTGCTTCGGACGGAAGCGGCAAGGACCGTTCCGTCAATTCGATTCCCACTTTCTGCTTCATATGCGCCGACAGCTGCGGACTGGAGGCGTTACCGCCTGATCCCGGGATACCACCGCCAAAACGAAAAACCGCTGGAAGGGCGGCAACCCTTACCAGCGGTCCTGTCGATAGCTTGGCGGCGTATCGTGGGATTTTTTACGGTAGCTCTGTCAACCATGCAAGTGTAAACCGCTCGGGCGGTGCCGCATGAGCGCCGCGGTTGCCAAATCCCCCGCGCCCTCACTGGGGCTGCGCATCCATGTCACCCTGCCAGAAAAGGTTTCCGCCAAGACCCTACACCGCTGGGTTAAGGGGATGCGGAGCGAATACAAGCTTTCGCAGACCGCGCTGGTTTTGCTCGAAACACTGATCGACAAATGCCGTGTCAGCGACTTCGAACCAGGTAGCCTCTGCGGCGTCTGGGAAAGTCCCTGCCGATTGGCCGAAGCAATCGGCGTCAGCACGCGGGTGCTCAATAACGCCGAGAACCAGCTGATCAAGGCCGGGCTGATCGCACGCACGACCACCGGCAAGGGCCGCCGCTTCGGGCAACGCGGCGAGAATGACAAGATCATCACGCTGTTCGGCATCAGCCTCGCGCCGATGGTGAACGGCTACGAGAAAATCCTCGCCAAGCGCCAGGCGCAAGCGTTGGCGCAGAAGGCCCGCACCGCCCTCCGCGCCGAGATCGGGGCACTGCGTCAGGCGATCCGTCAGGCCTCGCCCGCCGCTATGGCGCAGGCAGAGCATGTCCTGCCCGGCGGGCGCACCTCGTGCATCACCAGCATCGAGCGGCTGGAGCAGATCAAGGCCGATCTGGAAGCGGTGTTGGTCGCGATTTCCACACCGTCCGGTGAGCAGGAAACCGCCGACCGGTCGGAAGATTTCACCCGACCAGATACTTCCTCAAGCAACCTTCTTCATAACTGTAGGCCGGCGCGTGGCTTGCAATCGGATGTGGCCACGGCCCAGGCGGCCGTCAGGGTGGCCAGTGAGGACTTCCAACTGCTGGTTGCAACGCAAGGCGGCCCCAGCTGGCCGAACATTGTGCGAGCGGCCGAACTCAGCTCTCGGCGCCTCGGCATCAAGCCCCGACAATGGGGAACTGCTTGCGCGTTGCTCGGCAGGGAGGCGTCCGCGCTCTGCGTGCTGATCATCGACCGCAACGCGCGGCTTGCCGATGACCATCCGTATCGAGCGCGATCCGCGCTCGGCTGCTGGCATGGGCTCACTAGACACCTAGCCAAAGGGGCGACCAACATGCGCGGCCTGCTGATGTCGGTCGACGATCTGCCAGCGAATGCGAGCCTGCCAGATGGCTTCGGTGCCCAGGCGGCTTCCGCCAATCCTTTCGCACAAGCGTTCCATCGCCTTGCGCGCGGCCGGCGAGAGTTTTCCCGACAGTACCATCGGGAGGATCTATGACTTTAGAGGCTAAATCGGCAGCACCCCTGATGTACGGCGCAGTCTACAGCGATGCACCAGCCATGAGCTGGGCCGGCAGCTACTTCTACGTCCGCTTCCAACACCACGCGCCGTTTTACACCCGGCCTGCTCCACCAACCCCCATCACCTGGGCGGACATTGCGGCGATCTACGCCGAGCTTCCGCCCGTGCGGTCGCAGCCAGTCAGCTCTCATGAGGATCATATATGACATCGGTCCACCCCCTGCGCCCCGTGGGGTGCTATGGCCTTACAGGCCCCAAAATCGGCTCGCATGCGAAAGTGTCGGGGCAATCCCATACCCATGATCACGAAAGGAAGGGGCACACAAAACGCTGGTCTCCAGCCTTGTTGGAAGGTGGCGAGAATGGCGGATTTTGGCGGTTCTACCCTCTAGCTAGCGCGCAACTCTCGCGAAACAAGTTAAGTGCGCGCGTGGGTTGCGCTAGCCGCTTTGGATATTTTCTATCTATAACAGCCACTTGCGCTCTAGCCGCAGGAGGTGGGCATGAGTAAGCCACCGGTCGGCAAGACAGACTCGATCAACGTCAAATACGGTCCTGAACTGGTGGGCGCGATTGACGACCTGGCCGATGCACAGGGTATCCACCGCTCAAACCTATTGCGCCAGCTGGCAGTCGAGGCTGTCACCGCCCACCGCGATGGCCGCCCGCTCTTCACCCACTCCACCGCCCCGACAGACCTCGCAAGCCTCGGCGAACTGGCCGCGCAACTGGCGGCGCTTAACATAGAGCTGGACCGCGCCTTGCGCGACCATGACCGCAGGGTCGGCAAACTGGAGCGCCGCTGGAACGCGGGCGAGGAAGCTACCCAAGCGGCTTACGAACGCCTGGTGCTGCAACTGCGCGAGCAGCTTCAGCATTGCTACCAGCCATTCCACGATTATGTGAACGGGCTCCAGTCTGCGCTCATCGGACGATTGGATGCACTGGATGCCAGCGTGGCTGAGCATCCGAGGCTTACCGAAATCAGCACCCGCCTCACCACGCTTGCCGACGCGGTCAAAAAGGCCCGTCCGCATATTACCTACCGCTTTGATGACATCGCGTTTGCCTGGTGGGAACTGCTTGGCCTTGCATCCATAGGCTTCGTGTTCAGCGCATTTTCGCTGCTGCTGGCGGCTAAAATACTCCCTGACTCGTGGCTGGCCAACCCCATAACCGTCGGCATGTTTGGCAGCACGAGCAACGCCATCTGCGCTCTCTACGAGCAGGCCAACGGCGTGAGGTCCTGCCCTTCTTTCACATTTACCGAGATCGATACGAGCCGGGGGCACCGCAAATGATCAGCCTTGGAGCCATTTCCAGCCCGGCAGGCGCTGCTGCCTATTATACCAAAGACAATTACTACAGCGGCGCCGAAGCTGAAGCAGTCGGCCAATGGCATGGCGCGGGGGCCGAAGCGCTCGGCCTGCGCGGCGCCGTCGAAAATGCCAGCTTCGAGGCGGTGCTGGCAGGCCGTTTGCCGAATGGCGCGCAGATCAAAACCCCGGACGGCCAGGACCGCAGGGCGGGTCTTGATCTCGTTTTCTCGTCTCCGAAAAGCCTTAGTCTTTTGGCGATGATGGGCGGCGATGAGCGATTGATCACCGCGCTACAGGAAAGCGCCAGGGCTACGCTCGATTGGGTTCAGGCCAATTTGTTGGAGGCGCGGCGGTATGACCCGCAAACCGGCCAACAAATCCCCATTAAAACCGGTAGCATGGTCGCGGCCCTTTTTACCCACGATTTGAGCCGAAATCGCGACCCTCAAGCCCATGTTCACAGCGTGATCGCCAATGCCACGCTCAGGCCGGATGGCCAATGGCGGGCAGTGCATAATGATCAAATTTACGAACGCCTCACCACCATCGGCGCGGTCCATAATGCCGATTTGAGAGCGCGGGTCGAAGCGCTGGGTTATCAAGTGGTACCTGCGGCCACCCCATCCTTTGGCCAATTTGAAATCGCCGGCGTTTCTAGAGAAGCCATCATGGCATTCTCTACGAGGTCTGCGGAAATTGAGGCTCACATCGAAGCGACAGGCAGAGAAGGCACGGCTGCAGAACGGGATGTTGCAGCCAAAGCGACACGGGCAGCCAAAGATCCGGGCCAGTCACGTGACGCAGATCGCGCCGAATGGGCGGCCCGCGCCGAAGCGATTGGCTTTGATCCTCGCCCCATCGTCGAGGCTGCCATGGCGCGGGCTGAGCGCGGAGAAACCTTGTGGTCGACGATTGTGGATCAGGTTCGGGGAGTTGCCGCCCGCGGCGTCGCGTTCGTCGAGGCGATGGGGATCAAAGCACATGAGGCCGACCCGCTGGTACCAGAGCGGCCCGGCCGTCTTTCGCCGCAGGAATGGGCTGCGGCGCAGGCCGTTGCGGCGGGTGCGAGGCACTTGTCGGAGAATCAAGCTGCTTTCAATCGCCTCGATCTTGTTCGGGCCAGTCTTAGCCTTGGCGGGCCGGTCAAAGTGGGCGAGGTCGAGGCGCGGATCGCTTCGCTGGCATCGCGCGGATTACTGATTGCCGACGCTGACGGTCAGATGGTCACCACCCAGGCGGCCGTCGCGCTGGAACGTCAAGTGCTAGCGCTTCATAATGAAGGCGTCGGGCAAGTTCGCCCGATAATCGCCAAGGGGGCTGGCCCGGAAGTTCAAAGGGTGGCGCGTGATCTTGGCCTGCGGCGTTTGTCGCCCAGACAAGAGTCAGCGGCATCGCTCATTCTTTCCTCAACTAATCGCACAATTGGCGTGCAGGGTGTGGCCGGCGCGGGCAAATCGACCATGCTTTTGCCGGTGGCGCGCATAGCGGAGGCCAAAGGTCATGCCGTCATCGCGCTGGCGGTCGGAACCGAGATCGCCAGAAAACTGGGCGACGACCTTAAGGTGCCATCCTTGTCGGTCGCCTCCTTCATTGGCCGCCATCGGGCCTTGCTGGATCCATCGGCCTCCCAGTTTCTGCGCGACAGGTCGCTGACCGAATTGCGCGGCGCAGTGGTGCTGCTGGATGAAGCTTCCACCGTCGGCTCGAAGCAGGCCGCCGATTTGCTCCAGATCGCCAACACCGCAAAGGTGGCGCGACTGGCCCAGGTCGGGGATGTCCGCCAGCATGGTGCGGTGTCAGCGGGCAAGCCCTTCATCGACGCGCAAAAAGCTGGAATGCAGACGGCCGAGGTGACCGAAAATGTCCGCGCTAAATCCGCCGTCATGCGCGAGGTAGCCACCGCGCTTGATGGTGGTGAAGTGAAACGCGCCCTTGAGGTTCTGGCCCCTGTCACGAAAGAATATCCGCGCCATGAACTCGCCGCGCGGGCCGTATCCGAGTGGGGTTGCTTGCCCAAGGAGGCCCGTGATCAGACCCTGCTGATCGCCGCTGGGCGAAAGCTGACCGCTGAACTGAACACCGAGGCGCAGAGCATCCGACAGTTCAACCAAGAATTCACCGGTCGGGCTCGCATCCACACCATTTATGACCGTGTGAACATGAGCCGTGAAGAAGCGCGGACCATGCTGCCTTATAAAGAAGGGCGGGTTGTCGAGATCAGGGCCGATCTCATCCGTCAGGGCCTGGCCAAGGGCACCTTGGCCAAGATCGTCGGTGTGGATTGCGACAAGGTGCAGCTTGACGCCGAAGGCAAGAAGCTAACCTTGGTTCCGGGCAAACTGGCCCGCAACCTCAGCGAGGATGCCATATCGGTCTATGACGAGCGGCAGATCCGGCTCCATCCCGGTGACAAAATCCGCTTTACCGCCAATGACCATCAGGCCGGCGTGCTCAATTCCCAGCAGGCGGTGATCGAGCAGCTAAAGGGGAACGATGTCACGGTCCGGCTTGGCGATGACCGCAAACTCGATCTTGCGCTCGATAGCCTGACGATGCGCAAATCTGACCTAGCCTATGCCATCAATGCCTATGCCGTGCAGGGCCTGACCACGCCCAATGGCATCGTCGTGATGGACAGCAAGGACAAAATGCTGGCTTCTTCGCGCAATCTCCATGTCGCGCTGACCCGTATCGCCGAGAACCCCAAGCTGTTTGTGGATAGTGGCACGGGCCTCGAGCGGGCCGTTGAGCGCAACCCCGCAACCAAGACGTCGGCGCTCGAAATCTATCGCGAGCAAAGCGGCTTCAACCAACAGATCAGGGCTGAATCCGCCGCCCGTTGGCGCGCCGTGATGAGCAGCCCGGCCATGCAACCAGAAAATCTGCGGGCCTATCCCGATGAACACAAGGGACCACAGCGCCCTGATGTTCCGGAAAAGACGAAGGAACGCGGCCTTTAGCGCCCCCCCCCCTTTGGTTCCGTTCGACCCACCAATTCCCACATGTGCACACGCGCACATGTGGCCATGTAAGGATGTGCACATGCCCACAATCGCGATTGTCAGCCAAAAAGGCGGCGCTGGGAAAACCACATTGGCTATCCATCTTGCCGCCGCCGCAGAGCTTGCGGGAGAGACAGCGCTCGTCATTGATGTCGATCCACAGGCCACGGCCAGCCAATGGGCCGCGTGGCGCAATGGCGCTGCCCCTGAAGTCATCGACAGCGCGCCGCCGCGCATTGCGGCCAAGGTTGAGGCGGCCAAAGCGCAAGGGGCCACATTCATCGTGGTCGACACGCCGCCCCATGCCGACACGGCGGCCACGCGCGCCGTTGAGGTGGCTGATCTGGTGCTGATCCCTTGTCGCCCCAGCGCCTTTGATCTGGCTGCGATCAGGACCACCATCCAGTTGGTGCGGCTCTTGGGCAAGCCAGCCTTTGTGGTGTTCACCGCCGGTCCGGCCCATGCGGCCAAAATGTATGCCGAGGCGGCCGAGTTGATCCTTGGCTTTGGGGTCGATGTCTGCCCCTACACCATCCCCGACCGCGCCATTTACCGCCATGCCAGTGCCGCTGGGCAAACCGTGATGGAGGCCGAGGCTGACAGTAAAGCCGCTGGCGAGATCGCACAGATCCATATGTGGGCCTGTGCGCAAGTGGACATGTGCACAGGTGCACATGTGGGGAGTGGCAAGGCATGAGCCGGTTTGGAAATCTCGCCGACAGACCGAGCAGTGGCATTGTGGAAACGACACCAATGAAGCCTGCTGTCGAGGTACCGGCAGCCGGACCTGCGCCGAGCCGTGCCGGGCGCAAGGTTATATCGGGCTACTTCAGTCCGGAAATGTCGCTAGCGCTGCACATGTGCGCCCGCCGCGCAGGGATCAGTTTACAGGCCTTAATGGCTGAGGCCTTCAACGATGTGCTGCGCAAGCATGGTGAAAGCCCGGTCGGGGAATGACTGGGGTTGGCGGCAAAGGCCTGTTGAAAGAAGCAGCCCAGGGCGTTCTATTGCACCCCGTGCGGCAAGCGGGCCCAACTGTTGCGGCCAAAAATTCTAACCCGATCAAGCAAACTAGCCCTCTGCCTCAAGGACAACAGGTATGAAGCGTACACCACCTAACTACCCTCGACGGACCGTGCGGATTGCTGTCGAGTATTTGCAGAGCCACCCCTTGGCGATAGCCAACCGCGCCGAGCACGACAAAATCATCATTCTGCGAGCCGGCAAACCGCATCGTGTCATCATGAAGCACGACTATTATATCCTGCTCCTCAAACGAGCCGGGCGGATAGGCGACGCACAATGCGCGCGCCGGCAGCCAAGTCGGTTGTTGATGGGTCGGTCTGGCAGTCGACGGCGGCTGATATCAAATTGATGGCGGCCGCCGCATCGCATATTCATGGGCACTGGCATGAACAAAGTGGCTTCCTGGTGCCCCAATGCGCCCTAATTACCGACGTTCACGGCTCGAAGTCGGCTTGTCAGAAACTGCATTTTGTTCATGCGGTTTTGAAGCTTCCAAACGGTTAACTCTGGCCGATTGCGGACTGATCGCGTTCGGCAATGGGGCATCTGAGTTCCGTACGATCGAAGAAGCAAATGACTTTGATCGAGTGGCTGACGGGACTGCAACAATGGTTCTTCTGGACTAATAGCGGTCCGTCGTGAAAGGTAAGCCGCTTAACCGGGGGTTGAATATGACCGACGATGGCGCGCGACCTGCGCGCGATATCCATCTGCTGACGACCGAGGGCGTGCTCGTCGATCTCATCAGCGGCCGCGAGATATTGGTCAGCGGTAAAGGCTCGTTCTCGCTCCCCACGGACGATAGCCGCGCAGTGCTGGGCTGGTACCGCGACAATGGGGGCAGATGGGCGGCAAATCAAAGGGCCGACGACATCGAGGCCATCATCGACGCGGTCGCGACGCCGCCGCCTGCTTTGGAGGAGGCGGCGAACGTCGGGACGGTCGCGACGAAGCGGTCGCTAAAGCTGGTCCGGATGGTCGCACATCGGTTCGCCGGGCTGCATGTGCATGGGTAACCTACTGATACCCCGGATCCCTTCGTGTTCAGACCCAGTTCGGACGTGACGTTGTTCGAGGGGGCGAACGGATCGGGGAAGACGTCGATCCTCAACGCCATCATCTGGTGCATCACTGGGCATCTGATCCGTTCCCAGCGCACACCCGAATCGGGGATGACCGAATTCCCGTGCGAGGTCACGCGAGCGGACGGGAACGTGACCGTACACCCGATGTCCTCCGTCACGCCGATGCCCAACGCCGGGAGCGAACTGCCCGAAGACGGGAAGCCGATTCCCGCCGATACTTGGGTAGAGCTGATCTTCGCCGATCGCGAAGGCACCGAACTGCCGCCGATCCGTCGCCATCAGACGCGCAACTCGCGTGGCAAGCTGCAGGAATCGGAACCGAACCTTGATGCGCTGGGCGTCGATCCGATTGCATGGCGCATCGCGACTACTATGCCCGCGATGCTACCGTTCCTGGCGGTTGGATCGACATCGCAGCTCGGCACCGCCGTCGCGCGACTGACCGGCCTTGCGGACCTGGTCGATCTTGCCAAGCACGCAGAGAAGGCAGCCGAACGGATAACCAAGCGGTCGACCAAGGAAATCGAGGCTGAGATCGACCAGATCGGCGATCGATATGCCCAGCATGTCGCCGACCTCGCGTCGGTGATCTCGGAGAATCCTGACATTGGGTTTGCCGGCGATGTGCCGGAGATCAATGCGGAGGATGCCGGCCAGCGCCTTGCGGACATCGCGATACACTTCGCCCAGGCCAAGGCGAACGGCTTGGCCACGGCACAGAGCGTCCTCGGTGCCGGGTTCGATCCGCAGCAAAAGGCGGCCCGGGACGATCTCGAACGCAGCATCCGACCGGCGATCGAGCAGTTAGCTCAGGTCGGGAATCTTCCGTCCATCGCCCGGCTGTCGCGTCTCTCGCTCGAGGCGGCGCAGGTGGCGGCCGTGGATGGCTGGTTCGAGCAGGTGCACGCCGAGGCGGCGAAATTGGCAGAACTGGCGGAGAGCCCCGACCGCGCGAAGCGGGCGCAGCTTTATGCGCTCGTATCGACCTGGATCCATCAGCACGATCACGCCGCCGACGGCCGTTGTCCCGTTTGCACCGCGGACCTGCGGGGTGCGTGCGATCCAGTAACCGGATTGGCTGTGGCCGACCATCTGGTCGAAGCGGAGACGAGCCGAGAACTGATCGCCCAAACCGTCGCGCAGTGGGCCTCACGGTGGCACGGTCAGTTGCTTCAGCAACTGCCAGAGGCGATCATCGGCGAGGCCCGTGCCGATCTTCCCTCCCTACCCGCCGAACTGCTGGTGACCGGCATGACCGCCGAACTGTATGCCACAGAGGGGTTCAGCGGTTCCCTTTCCGCTCTGGCGGAGGACAGCAACATGCTCGTCGCCGAGATGGCCGCCAACCTTCCGCCGTTCGAGGAGCCGTCAACCCGTTCGCTACCGGCAAGCGTAGCGGGCCACGCGGGCACGCTCCTAACCCTGATGAAACGGGTCGATAGGGCCATCGCGTTCGCGAAGTGGCGCACGGCCCATACCGCCGAACTGCTTGGGTTCATCCTAGCAATTCGGAAGGGCGATAGCTGCGGGCAGAATGCAGAGAGAGCGATCGGACGTCGCCTCAAGACCCTGCTGAAGATCGTGGAAAGCGTTGCGCCGCTGAACACGGCGGGCACTTGCATCGTTCGCATGGAGGCCGCTCGCTCCGAGCGGGCGAAGAAGTTCGATCGTTTGGTGCTGTGCGGCCGGGCAGCCGCAGGTCTGCAAGCACTGATGCCTCTCGGCACGCTCGCGCAAGCGCAGGTCGATAGCCTTCGCTCGATCCTGCAGACGCGATGCGACCACTGGCGCAACCATATGTACCAAAACGCGACCACCTACGCGCCCGATCTGACCGGCACGGTAATGGACGCCAAAGGAATTCTCGGATTGCAGGTCGGTCGCGACGGTGTGAACGCTCCGGCCCAGCACATTTCCAACGCGTCGGCACTTCGGGGCGCACTGCTGGGCTTCTTTCTAGCCTTCCGCGAGCATGTTCTCAAACAGCGCGGAGGCCTGCTCACGCTGGTGCTCGACGATCCGCAGGAACTGCTCGACAATGACAACCGCGAGCGGCTCGCGCGAGGGCTATCTGGGCTAGCCGCCAATGCGCAGTTACTCATCACTACACACGATCGCAAATTCGCGCGCTGCCTGGTTGCCGAAAGGCGCGACCGGGCGGAGCACCTTTCAGTGCATCCGGTAAACTCTGTACATCCCACAGTATTCGTCGCGCCTGCGCAGGAGGAAGTGGATCGCAAGCGGGTGATATTCCTCGAGTCCGACGACAACCACTGTGCCGCGCAAGATTATGCATCGGATTTGCGGGTATTTCTGGAGGCGCGCCTCGGCGACCTCTTCGACAGCATCGCGCATCCCGCCTACACCACTGCGACCAAGGCGCTCACACTCATCCCGCTGGTCGATCGGCTTCGCGGGTTGGTGACGGGCGGCTCCGGCGAACTCTTCAGACATCCGCTGGTAAAGCAGTTCGTGGACGATAGTGCCTTCGCAGAAGGTGCCGAAGCGCGACGGGTGCTGAACGAGTCGCATCACGATAAGGCGTCGATCACCTATATGGACGTCAAGCGACTCGACCCGATCTTTGCTCGTCTGAGGACAAACGTCGAAAAGGTGCACCAGCAGTTCCGTCTTCATCGCTGGCGCGAGCCGCTGGAGGAGACGAATATCGATACGACGAACGTAGTTGCGCTCCGGCCATTTATAGCGCCAACCATCAGTGTCCCCATCTGCCCGGACATCGCGGCTTTCATGGGATCGTCCCCATCGGGCGGCTCGCAGGACGTGTCGGAGGAGACGCTTGAAGGTGCCTGGTTCGAAGAGAAGTCGCTGTATTTCGTCCGCGGCGACAGCCTGGGCTTCGCGATCCCTTCTGGCTCGGTCGCCATCGTCGAGGCGGAGCCCTATCCGGGTCGCGACCACAATCTGGTGATCGCGCGGAACAAGGGAAAGACCTTTGCGCGGCGGCTCGCCAGGTCACCCGGATCGATCGGAATTTCGCTGTCAGCACAGATGCCCGACCCTCGCAACAGCCGACCTACGCTGACTTTCGACGAAAGCAAGATCCGCCTGTACCGCATCGTTGGCGCCGTCTTCACGAACATGGCACCGCCGGCTGGCGGTGGCGAGGCCACTCCCATCGACGACGTGGCGGAACTCCACACTGTGCAGGTCGCATATCGAGTGAAGGAGGACAGTGCGATCCCGCTGGCGCTGCCGGGACAGATCATCCTCGGCGGTGCTGAACTGACGCCTGGCGAGCTCGACGGTTGGGTCGGTAGGCTTGTGGCAGTGACGCTGGAGGACGGGGCTAGTATCTTCAAACGCGTCGGCAGTCGGCTGCCCGGCGGGCTCGGCCATCTACGGCAGTTCGAGACTATCGGTGGTCTTGGCGCCTCAATGGTCGTCGCGACGGAAGCGGTTGGCAGCGGTGACGACGTGCCGCTCATGATCTCGGCGCGTCGCGTGATCGGCGTCCTCTACGACTCAGGCTAGAAATAAGCGAGCGGCAACAGGAGGACGGAATGGCGTGGATGGCTTAAGACGCCCTAAAAGCCGCCGTTTGGCGGCTCCTTTAGGCTCGTCGAAACCGCCCCTTCATTCAGGTGAGTGTGCCAAAGTCCAGCGGCCCTTTCCAGACCGATCTCATGCGATCTCTGCCATCAATCGCGCCGCGCCACCTTCCGATAATGCTGGCAAAGCCAGGACGACGGAGGTGGCGATCTGTCGTTCCGGCACATGCCAATACGTCTTGAGCAGCGGGCCTGTTGCGGCTTCGGGCACCAATTCGAAGCCATGGCGCTGATAGAACCGGATCGCCCAGTTGGCTGCCGCCCAAGTGCCGATCAAAACCGGCGTCTCGTCTGCGCCGCGCAGATGGGCGATAAGCCGGGATCCGACCCCATGGCCTTGCCATTCGGGCAGGACATAGGCGTGACGGATCAGGCGGACATTCTTGACATGCTGGATGCCCATCACGCCGACCAGTTCATCTTGCACCGCAAAGCCAGAAAAGGCCACGCCCTCGGCCATTTCCGACTGGAGTTCGCCAAGCGGCATATAGGGTTCATGCCAGCGATCCGGGGGAATCACGCCTCGGTAGGCCTCAGCCGCGAGGTTAATGATCCGCAGGATCGTCGACACATCGTCTGCATCGCATAGCCGGATCGTATCTGTCGGAGCATTTTCGTTTGTCGGGTTCATAAGGCACCTTCCTGTGATCCGGCGATCATGCAGAAGGCGTCCGGGACCGTCTTGAACGATATTGCAATGGATCAGCGCATTGCGGCGGCATAGGCTCCTGGGGTCAGCCCATAGCGGCGGGTGAAGCTGCGGTGGAAATGGCTCTGATCGGCAAATCCGGTGTCGATGGCAGCGTCGGCAAGGTCGGCCCCATGACGGATCATTGACCGTGCGATGTCCAGCCGACGCTGCGTCACATAGCCATGCGGTGTCAAACCGGTATATTTGGCGAACCCACGCAAGAGTTGAAAACGACTCAGTCCAGCTTGGTTCGCCAAATCCTCTAGCGTGTGCCGCGCGGCCGGGGCATCATCGATCCACGCCCGAACTTGGCGTAAGCACGGCATTTCGCGCGATTTCTCGGGCGCATCCTGCAAAAGTCCGGCAATCATCAGGATGAACTGTTCGTTGGCGGTCTCTTCATCCCCACATCGAAACGCGGCATGCGCGGCGATAAAGCGGTCTATGGTAAGCGGATCGCGGATAACGGGGCTGGCAAACTCCATCTCCGCTGATTTTCCTTCACGGATGTCGCGCGTCACCTCACTCACCTTCTCTGGCGCGAGATAGAGCATCGCCCAGGTCCGGCTATCACCGATGGGTGCGCCATCGTGTACCTCGCCGGGGTTTACGGTGATAAGATCGCCGACACCGGCCTCGACCGTCCCGCGACCGCTCCATGAACGCTGGGCGCCAGCAAGAAGGATGCCGATGCCATATTCCTCGTGGGTGTGGCGAACAAAAGTCTTCCCAGACCTCGCCTTCACGGCCACCACGCCTCGACCGGCCATCGACTGAATGGAGAAAGCATTGCTAGGCATGGCTGTCATCATGGGCCACGGCTCCATGCGTCGCAAGGTTTAGAACAGTTCGGTAATCAACCAGAAGGTTGCTGGCTGGGCCGAGCTTTTGCCGAGAGTGGACACGTACGCCGCCAAAAACTGACGTTCGCCGCCCAGCACGTGTTCTCTCAAAGCTGTCTTTCGTTCACCGCCAGTTGGCCGTTGTTTGACCTGCACTTTACCTCGCGATTTCCAGCTATCCGATCCTGATGAAACACCATAAAACCGTCCTGAATGAGAGCATTGGAGAAATTGGCAATGATCAGGGCCTGTAATTGGCGATGGCTTACCGCGATGTTGGTCGTGCTCGGCGCCGTGACATCCGCCAAGGCTAATCCGCCCCCCAGTGCGCCCATCAAACCCAGCTTCTCCTGCTCGGCCACCAGCACAGACATCGAGCGAGTGATCTGCAACATCACCGACCTTGCCGACAGCGACAACACCATGGCATCGCTTTTCGCATTGAGCCGGGTGAGTGCTTTCGGATCCGGCCAGTCCAACGAATTGGCCGCCCAGCGTGAGGTGTTGAAGCAGATGCGTGACTGCGCGCGTCCCGCATCCAGCAGCGCCATCGCCGACTGCCTACGCGGGCGGTATGAGCAGCGCAACAATGATTTGGCGATTGCGGCCCTGATGCGCGCACCCGATGTGGCGCTGCCAGTGTTGCGCAGAACCGATCCGGCCTTTGCGCCGGTGTTCGAGGCTGTTTCGATCTGGGCGGCCGAGCCGGCGGGCGCCAATTGGGCGGATCCTGCCCTCAACGGTAAGCGCCAGCGTATCACCGCGCTTCTGACACCGTTGATGGCTAACCTTCTCTCCACGGACAGCGGCCGGACTATGCTCTCCGATCCGGAAACCGGGGCGCAGACGGTGAAGGGGGTCGACGACATATTTGTCTCCGAGAATCGTTTCGCCATGTTCCTCAATGTGCTGGGGCCGTTCATGCCCGAGGATGACGGGCCGGTAACTAGCGGCAAGTCGCGACGCAGCCTGTCGTGTGCGGCAATCATCCGCCATCCAGCCCTGCTCGCCGCGACGGCATCAGCCTTTGGCTCGACGCTAGACAATTTCGTCCTCGATACCGATTGCGCCCAAACGCTACCGCCCATGCCGCAGCTTGCCGCGCTTGATGCCAAACTCAACCACGCCTGGCCCCAGTGCGAGGGCACCATACGCTTTGCCGCCTATCGCATTTACGCAACCGCACTCGATGCGGCGCGGCTTGGCATGGCGCCGCGTGATGAAAATGCCCGCGCCCCTAGCCGCCGCGGGGTCACGCCCGCCGACATCGCCGCCGCCCGCCGCGAACTTGCCGCGTCATATCAGGCCAACCTCGGCAAGCCCCCGGCCACCGCCGCTGCCATGGCCGCCGATGCGATCAACGGTATATTAGCAAGCGCGCAGGAATGCGAATGAGGCCTACCGGTCACTGCAAAGGCCCGCGCGCCACGGAGGCCCGCAGGGTCGGTGTCTGGCGTGCCCGTGTGACGAAGTGAGATAAGATAAAGGCCGCCCCAAATGCGGCCATTCGCCAATCAAAACTAGCTCGTTAGAACCTGCCATTTGTTCAGTTGGCTGGCCACGTTCTCCGACTTCATACTTTCGCCTACGATCGCTATAGACGGCCCCGTAAGGTGGCCACGGCAGCATCCGGGGCAGAGCATGTGTGTGGATTGATTCTCGTGTCCGCCCCAGGGCGGCCGATCGGTGTCGTGCTCAAGGAACAGCTTCGGGCCAACCCTGCCAACGCCCCCCTTCTCGATGTCGCAAATCAGGCGATCGACACGCTATTGGCGGGGCGGCGGGTCGATACGGCGAGCCTTCCGCCGCCTCTGGTCCCCCTGTTCAGGCCGGAAATTCAAGGCTTCTTGATCAGTGAGATTGCAGTGGATCCAGCGGATCTCATCGCCAAGGCCGGAAAATCAGTGCTTGTGATCCAGGGAGAACGAGACCTTCAGGTCAGTGTGTCAGACGCGCGGCGTCTCGTGGCAGCGAATCCCTCAGCTATGATTAAGCAACTTCCTGATACCAATCATATCTTGAAGCAGGTCACATCGGATGATCGACGAGCCAATTATGCCACTTACGCGGATCCGAATCTGCCGCTTGCACCAGATGTGGTTGAAACCGTAGTGCGTTTCATCGAACAACATGGGCAGTGAACATGGTCAGACCCTAAGGCAATCGGCGCCCCAATATCTGGCCTTCAAGCCTCAGGAAAGTCATGTTGAAAGCGGGTCTTTGATCATCTCTTCAAGATTTTCTTCGGGCAAATTCTGTGCGTACCAGTCGATCGCGAAGGGAAACGATTTTGTGATCATGCCGATGGCGCGCTCGAAATAGTTCGCCTTTGCCTGGCATGAGTTTTCCATCGAGCCCCGGATGAGGATCTGATTGCGCGGCGCGAGGATGAGCATATCGCAGAGATAGTTTGCCAGAAACTCCAGATCGTCCTGCGCTAGGCTGGCATCCTTGTGCCCACGCAGAACTGAACGGAACATTTCAACCGCGCCGTCGGAGACGATCGGCAATTTCGTTTGCGGTGCGCGCAACCGCTGATCGGCGACCCATTGCATCAACCGTTCGAGGCGAATGACTTCTGGCTGGAGGGAGAGGTCGAGGGCTTTGCGGCCGATATGGAGCACGCGATCTTTCAGGCTTCCGCAAGGCACGGAAATCACGACCGATCGCGCGTGTCGTTCCACCCCATGCTCGATCGCCGCGAAGAAGAGTCCCTGTTTGGATTCGAACCGGGTATAAATCGTTCGCTTGGTGACCTGGGCCGCCGCGGCAATGCGATCCATGTTTGCGCTTTCAAATCCCCTTTCAAGAAACTCTTCCAGCGCCGCGGCAAGGATCTGCGGCCCCAGCAGGGCTGCGACCCCTTGTGGAGGGCGTCCGCCCTTTTGGGGGCGTGGCGAGAGGCTGCGGGCGGGGCTGGCTGGAATTGGCGTGGTCACAGCCGGTGGATCTAGCAGGCATTAGCGGACCTGCCCAGATTTGCCTTGATTGTTGTGAGCACCGCCGCAATAACGATACTTGTTAGTATATATAAGTCCGTGGTGGCGGATGCGGGGAATGTCGCAAGGGTTTTGGGAGTAGCTGTGTGTTTTCAGGGCAAGGCTCTACTCGATGGTGGACCCGGTGGGCTGCCCTGCCGCTGGCGCTGATGGCGAGCGCCTGTTCGTTCGCGCCGCCGCACGTGCGACCGGCGCAACCCGTGCCCGAAACCTATGCGCCGGGCGATACGGGCTCCGGATCCATCGCCCGTATCGGATGGCGGGATTTTTTCCAGGACGCTCAACTGCGGGCCCTCATCGCTACGGCCTTGGCAAACAACCGTGACATCCGCATCGCGGCTGCGCGGGTAGAAGAGGCGCGCGCGACGTGGCGGATCCAGGGGGCGGCGCTCTATCCTCAGGTGAATGCCGCCGGGACCGACGCGCTGGGCCGATCGATCATTAGCTTCCCCGGCTTTGGCAACGAGGCCTATGATATCAAGCTGTGGTCCGCCCAATTGAGCGCCAAATGGGAATTGGATTTCTGGGGGAGTTTGCGCAATGTCAGGGCCGCCGCGCGGGACCAATTTCTGGCCACGGAACAGGCGCAGCGGGCGGTAGCGATCGACCTGATCGCGCAAGTCGCCAACGGCTATCTCCTCGAACGCGCATATGAGGAGCGCGAGGCGCTCGCGCGGCAGACCATTGCCACGCGCGAGGAAGCGCTGCGCATCATGCGTCGCCGCTATGAGGTTGGCTCTGGCTCCAAGCTGGAGATGACCCAGGCGCAGATGTTGCTCGGCCAGGCGCAGGCTGCGCTTCAGGCGCTCGGCCAGGAGCAAGGCGTCAATCGCAACGCGCTGGATCTGCTGGTCGGGCGGCCGGTCGAGATCACGTCTGGCGCCCTCGGCCCGGTCGGCGGTGCGCAGGAGATTGCCTTGCCAGCAGGTCTGCCATCGGAACTGTTGATCAACCGGCCCGATATCATGGCCGCCGAATGGCAATTACGGGCGGCAGAGGCCAATATCGGCGCCGCGCGGGCGGCCTTTTTCCCCAACATCAGCCTGACTGGCGCCTATGGCACCGGCAGCGTGGATCTGAACGGTTTGTTCCAGTCGGGCAGCCAGGTCTGGGCTTTCAATCCGACCATTTCCGTTCCGCTCTTCAACGCGGGGGCGCTTGCCGCCAATCTCGACGTTGCCAAGGCGCGTCGGGTTGGCGTGGTGGCGCAATATGAAAAGACGGTGCAGTCGGCCTTCAGGGATGTGTCCGACGCGCTGATCAGGCGGCGGCAATTGGCGCTACAGATCGCTTCAACCCGCACCGTGCTCGACGCCCTGCGCGAGCGGACCCGCCTTGCCCAGCTGCGGTTCGATAATGGCCGGTCGGCCTATCTCGAGGTGCTCGACGCGCAGCGGGATCTGTTCGAGACCGAGCAGGCGCTTGTCGAACTGCGCCGCGCCTATCTGGCGAGCGGTATCGCGCTCTACGCCAGCCTCGGCGGCGGTTTTGCCGACGCGCCGACGTTCGACCCGCAGGCCCCCACCAGACAGAAGGCAGGAGTAGAGAAACGATGACCCCCTCCGGGAAAACCTGGCTCGTCAGGGGCGGCGTTACCCTCGCGGCGCTGGCTATCGCGCTCGCGCTGTGGTGGCTGTTGAAGCCTGCCGCGCTTTCCGCCGGGATTGTCAGCGGCAACGGTCGGATCGAGGCGGTTGAGGTCGATGTTTCGGCCAAGTCACCGGGCCGGATCAGCGCCATTCTGGTGGATGAAGGCGCGTTCGTCAAAGCGGGCCAGGTGGTCGCGCATATGGACACCGACGTGCTACTGGCCCAGCAGGCCGAGGCGGAGGCGAAACTGGCGCAGGCCATCAACGCGATCCAGATCACCGAAAGTCAGGTGGTGCAGCAGCAAGCCAACCGCGCCGCCGCGCAGGCCGCCACCCGCCAGCGCGAGGCCGAACTCGGCGCGGCGCGCAAGCGGCTCGCGCGTTCGGCGACGCTTGCGAAAGAGGGCGCCACCCCGGTCCAGGAACGCGATGACAACGAAGCGCAAGTCAAAGGCGCCGTGGCCGCGGTCGAAGCGGCGCGCGCGCAGGTTGCGGCGGCAGACGCTGCCATGACCACCGCGCGCAACCAAGTGATCGGCGCACACGCCAATGTTGATGCCGTGCGCGCCACGATTCAGCGAATCGAGGCCGACATTCGCGACAGCGAGCTGAAGGCGCCCATCGACGGGCGGGTTCAGTATCGCGTTGCCCAGCCCGGCGAAGTGGTTGCTGGCGGGGGCCGTGTGCTCAATCTCGTCAATCTGGGCGATGTCTACATGACCTTCTTCCTGCCCGAAACGGCGGTGGGCAAAGTGGCGATCGGCAGCGATGTGCGGATTGTGCTCGATGCGGCGCAGGACATGGTGATTCCGGCCAAAGTCAGCTTTGTCTCCGACGTGGCGCAGTTCACGCCCAAGACGGTCGAAACCGCCAGTGAGCGGCAGAAGCTGATGTTCCGGGTCAAGGCGCAGATCGACCGCCGGTTGCTGGAACGCTATATCACCCAGGTCAAGACCGGCCTGCCCGGTCTGGCCTATGTGCGGATCGACCCCAAGGTTGCATGGCCTGACAAGCTGGCCGTCAAAGTTCCGCAATGATGGCCGATACCCCCGCCGGATTGGCCGCGCGCGTGTCGGGCGTCAGCCTGCGCTATGGCAAAACCCTGGCGCTGGACCGGGTGGATCTGGCCATTCCCGCTGGCCGGGCCGTGGCGATGATCGGGCCGGACGGGGTGGGCAAATCCAGCCTGTTCTCCCTGATCGCGGGCGCGCGGGCCATTCATGAAGGGCGGGTTGACGTGCTGGGTGGCGACATGGCCGACCGACAGCACCGCGATACGGTTTGTCCGCGCATCGCCTATATGCCGCAGGGTCTTGGCAAAAATCTCTATCCGACGCTGTCGATTGACGAGAATCTGGAATTTTTCGGGCGACTGTTCGGGCAGGACAAGGCCGAGCGCGAGCGCCGCATTGCCGAACTGACCGAAAGCACCGGGCTCGCGCCATTCCGCAAGCGGGCGGTTGGCCAGTTGTCGGGTGGCATGAAGCAGAAGCTGGGCCTGTGCTGCGCGCTGATTCACGATCCCGATTTCCTGCTGCTTGATGAGCCGACGACCGGCGTCGATCCCCTGTCGCGTGCGCAGTTCTGGGACCTGATCGATCATATTCGTGCCGGGCGCTCCGGAATGAGCGTGCTGGTCGCCACCGCCTATATGGAGGAGGCCGAGCGCTTCGACTGGCTGGTGGCCATGAACGCGGGGCGAATTCTGGCCACCGGCACGCCGCAGGACTTCTTTGAGCGCACCGGCGAACGCAATCTCGAACGCGCCTTCATCGCGCTTTTGCCAGAGGCCATGCGGAACGCCTACCATCCGGTCGTCATTCCACCACGCGGCACGGACAGCGAAGTCGCCATCGAAGCGCGCGGTCTGACGATGCGCTTTGGCGATTTCACCGCCGTCGATCATGTCGATTTCCGGATCGAACGCGGCGAGATCTTCGGTTTTCTCGGCTCCAATGGCTGCGGCAAATCGACCACCATGAAAATGCTGACCGGGCTGCTCAAGGCGACCGAAGGGCAGGCGTGGCTGTTTGGCAAGGAAGTCGAGAATGATGACATGGCCACCCGTCGGCGCGTCGGGTACATGTCGCAGGCCTTCTCGCTCTATTCCGAACTGACGGTGAGCCAGAATCTGGAACTTCACGCCCAACTCTTTCACGTCCCGGCGGCTGAAATCGCGGGCCGCGTGGAGGAAATGGCGCTGCGCTTTGGCCTGACCGGCATCATGGGCGCGCTGCCTGACGCGCTGCCTCTTGGCCAGCGCCAGCGACTGAGCCTAGCCGTGGCGATGATCCACAAGCCTGAGATGCTAATCCTCGACGAGCCCACCTCTGGCGTGGACCCGATCGCGCGCGATCAATTCTGGCAGATGATGATCGACCTGTCGCGCAACGACAAGGTGACGATCTTCATCTCCACCCATTTCATGAACGAGGCGGAACGATGCGATCGCATCTCGTTGATGCATGCCGGAAAAGTGCTGATCAGCGATACGCCGCAGGCGATCATCCAAAAGCGCGGCAGCAGCGGACTGGAAGCCGCGTTCATCGCCTGCCTGAAGGATGCTACAGGCGAAATAGATAATGAGGCGCCCGCCGAAGCCAGCCCCCAATATCCAGCCTCCCCCTCCACCGCAGGCGCCTCATCATGGTTCAGTCCGCGGCGCATGATGAGCTATGCCCGGCGCGAGGGGTTGGAGTTGCAGCGCGATCCGATCCGGGCGACACTGGCCCTGCTGGGCAGTGTGATCCTGATGCTCATCATGGGCTATGGCATCAGCCTAGATGTTGAAAAGCTGCCTTTCGCCGTGCTCGATCATGACGGAACGACGACGAGCGAGAACTACACCCTCAATCTTGCCGGATCGCGCTATTTCGTCGAGCGACCACCGATTACCGATTATGCGCAGCTTGACCGCCGCATGAGGACGGGGGAGGTCGGCGTCGCGCTGGAAATTCCGCCCAATTTCGCGCGCGATTTGCGCCGGGGTGTTCCGGTTCAGATTGGCGTCTGGCTGGACGGCGCGATGCCGACACGGGCCGAAACCATCGAGGGCTATCTTGTGGCGATGCACGCCCAGTGGCTGAGCGACATGGCCGCGCAAAACTTTGGGTATCGCCCGGCGGCAGGGCTTGTGAACATCGATCTGCGCTATCGCTACAACCCCGATGTGAAAAGCCTGGTCGCCATCGCTCCGGCCGTTGTCCCGATCCTGCTGCTGCTGTTTCCCGCGATCCTGACCGCGCTCAGCGTGGTGCGCGAAAAGGAACTGGGGTCGATCATCAATTTCTATGTGACGCCGATCACCCGGCTGGAATTCCTGCTGGGCAAGCAGCTTCCCTATGTTCTGCTTGCCATGATCAACTATGTCATGCTGGTGATCGTGGCGATCGCGATCTTTCGCGTGCCGGTGACCGGCAACATTCTGGCCATGACACTGGGCGCCTTTCTTTACACCCTGTCCTCGACCGCGATCGGGTTGCTGTTCTCGATCTTCATGCGCAGCCAGATTGCGGCGATGTTTGCCACCGCGATCGGCACGATCCTGCCTGCGGTCCAGTTCTCAGGCCTTATCAACCCTGTTTCCTCGCTCGAAGGGCCGGGCAGGCTGATCGGCGCAATTTTCCCGGCGACCCATTTCGTCACGATCTGTCGCGGCGTCTTTTCCAAGGGGCTGGGTTTTGCCGATCTGGCCAGTCCGTTGCTGGCGCTGGCGATCACCTTTCCATTCCTGCTGGTGATCTGCGTGGCCCTGCTGCGCAAGCAGGAGAGCTGAGCGATGGAGCATGTCTTCAACATTTTCCGGCTCGGGATCAAGGAACTGCGCAGCCTTCTGCGCGACCCGATGATGCTGATGCTGATTGTCTATGCCTTTTCGCTCGACGTCTATGTGGCCGCGACCGGCATTCCCGAAACTTTGTACAAGGCCCCGATCGCAATCGTGGATGAAGACCAGTCCCCCTTGTCCAACCGGATCACCAGCGCGTTTTACCCGCCCCATTTCACCCGGCCCGCGATGGTCGGGCTGCATGAGGTTGACAAGGGCATGGACAGCGGCAGCTACACGTTTGCGCTCGACATCCCGCCCGATTTTCAACGCGACATGCTGGCCAACCGCCACCCGACGATTCAGCTCAATGTCGATGCGACCAGCATGACCCAGGCCTTTACCGGCGGCGGCTATATCCAGCAGATCGTCCAGGGTGAGGTCGCCGACTTTGCCGCGGGAACCCGGTCGGCTGCGCCATCCCCGGTCGATCTCGCGCTGCGCGCCCGGTTCAACCCCAATCTGACACAGAGCTGGTTTGCCTCGCTGATGGAAATCATCAACAATGTGACGATGCTGTCGATCGTGCTGACCGGGGCCGCCCTGATCCGCGAGCGCGAACATGGCACCATCGAACATCTGCTGGTGATGCCGATCACGCCGTTTGAAATCATGGCGAGCAAGGTGTGGGCGATGGGGCTGGTCGTCCTGTTGGCCTGCGCCTTCGCTCTGGTCATCGTCGTTCAGGGCACGCTTCAGGTTCCGATCGAGGGATCGATTGCGCTGTTCCTGGCGGGCGCGGGGCTCCATTTGTTTGCCACGACGTCGATGGGCATTTTCCTGGGGACGATTGCACGCTCTATGCCGCAATTTGGCCTGCTGATGATGCTGGTGCTGCTGCCGCTGCAACTGCTATCGGGCGGGATGACGCCTAGGGAAAGCATGCCCGGGTTTGTCCAGATCGCCATGCTCGCGGCGCCAACCACGCATTTCGTGAAAATGGCCCAGGCTATCCTATACCGAGGGGCCGGATTTGATGTCGTATGGCCCCAGTTTCTCGCGATCATCGTGATCGGCGGAATCTTCTTCACCGTGGCCCTGACCCGTTTTCGTCGGACCATCAGCACCATGGCGTGAAGGAAGGGCGGCTAAGCCTAATCGAGCATCCACAGCGGCCGTTCCGGAGTGTCCGCCAAGTTCGCCTTTCACCGTGTTAGCGTTATGATCGAGCCAATGACGAGCCTCAAAGCCAATAGTAAAGCTCCCGACATGACGCGCGGCAGCATTTCTATGGGGCATAAATGGCCTCCACATTCACCCTTCACCCTGCCCACTTTCCAATAAAATGCAAGATTGCTGGTTCACGCTCCGCTTACACCATCGCCTGCTCAAGCCTCTGTTTCCGCCGCTCCCAGTCGGGCAAAACCTTTGCAAGAAGGTCGTAGAATGCCTGCCCGTGGTGCGCTTCGGTCACATGGCAAAGCTCGTGCGTGATGACGTAATCGATCGCATCCAGCGGCGCCTCGATCAGGCGGCGGTTCAGCATCAGGCGTGATCCTGGCGACATCGAGCCCCACCGCTGCTTCAGTTGGCGGATGATCAGCCCTTTGGGGCGTCGTAGCTCTCCGTCAGGAAACCGCTGCAGATTCGCGTCGATGCGCTCGGCAAACTTGGCTTGGGCTTTGTCGCGATACCACGCCTCGACCAGTTCGCGGGTCGTATCCGGGCTTAGCGGCCGATGGGTTTGCACGACGATATATCCGCGCGTCATTTTTACGGCCTGTTGCACATGAGGTACGACTTTAAGCCGGTATTGGCGGCCGAGGTAACGATGGGTTTCGCCCGCGATGAACTGGCGTTCGGGCATACGAGGCATGAATTGAGCAAAAAAGCGTTGCTGGCGGATGATCCACGCCGCCCGTTTGCGGATCTTGGCCTCTATGGCCTCGCATGTCGCGTCCAGTGGGGCGGCAACGACCACCGACATGTCGGGTTCGACGGCGATCTCGAGCGTTTTGCGCGCTCGGTGGACGACACGACAGTCTATGCGGGTGGCGCCGTATTCAACACTGAGCAGGGCATCTTCGGTCATGGAAAGCGCGCCCGAGCTAGATCGAGGACCTTCTGCTCCAGATCGTCAAGCTTTTCGACCGGAACGCCGATGCCCTTTTCGTCGCGCAGCACGTCGAAGAAATAGTCGTCGATCGCGTTGCGCATATTGTTCTGGGCCACATCGTTGGTCCAAACGCCAACGATGTGATGGGCTTTGACGATCGCGATGATGTCGAGCGCCACTTGCGCCGCGGCGTCCTGATCGATCGCCTCGCCATCCTCGCTGGACAATTGGCCATCGAGCAAGCCGAAAAAGGCCTGCCCGTCGTCATCACCCTTAACCGCGTTGGGCACCAGCCGACCACGATCCTTGCGCGCCACCTTGCTGGCCAGATCGACGACACTGCCCAGGTATTCGCGCTCCGACAACCGCCGTTCGCGATAGGCGCGGATCGTCTCTTCCAGCAAATCGGAGAACTGGCGGTAAAATGCCGGATCTTCGTCCATTTTCTCGGTGATGGTGCGCCGGGTTGCGCTGGCGATCCGGTCCGCCTTCGATCCTTCCGACACTCCGTTTTCCTCAACCACCGCCTTCAGCGCCTCGGGATCGTTGATGTTCACCACCTCGATGATAGTTTCGGCGGGCAGGGCCACCACATGATCATCGAGCAGCTTCTGGATCTTCGGCTCGAATTCCTTGATGTCGACGATTTCCTGGTACCGCAGCTGGACCGAGCGCCGCAGTTCCGAAAACTGCTTCCAGTCGCGCTTCATCGTGTCGATCTTGGCGTCATCAAACACATCGAGGAACTTGTCCGACGACATGGCGATGTGCAGGCACCGGCCATAGGCCTTGAGCCGCTCATAGAAATCATGCCGGATCGCCTCATCGGCCAGGAAGCGTTCGAATTCCTCCATGTCCTTCTTGTTGCGGACGGATTTGAACAGATCCCAAAGCTGATCATGCAATTGCGGTAGCCGGCGGATCTCCTCACGCACATCGTGCACGGTGCCCGCCAGATCGCCGTCCTCGTAGCCATCAAACGCGCTATAGGTGGTCAGCGCGCTGTCCAACTCGCCCAGCAGGCCTTCATAATCGATGATGAAGCCGAACTGCTTTTCAACGCCATCTTCTTCAAACAGGCGGTTCACGCGCGCGATCGCCTGAAGCAGATTGTGCTCTTTCAGCGGCTTGCAGACATAGAGCACCGTGTTGCGCGGGGCATCAAAGCCGGTCAGCAGCTTTGACACGACAATCAGGACTTCCGGATCGCCCGAGCCCTTGAAGGCATCGATGATCTGCCGGTTATATTCCTCTTCGGTCTTGTGCTGGGCCATCTGCTGGTCCCAGAATTTGCGGACCAGATCCTTCGATTCCTTGTCGACCTCCTCGTTGCCCTCGTTGTCGTTGGGGGGCGACATGATGATCTCGCTGGTGACATGGCCGATATCGTCCAGCATCTCCTTGAACCGGATAGCCGCAGCCTTTGACGGCGCGACCAACTGGGCCTTGAAGCCGGTTCCTTGCCAGTGCTGGCGATAGTGTTCCGAAATGTCATAGGCCTTCGCCCGGATCGCCTGGCCCGTCTTGGCCAGCGCGTCCATGCGCGAGAATTTCCGCTTCAGGTCGGCCTTTTGCTGATCGGTCAGCCCCTCGCTGATCTTTTCGAACCACTTGTCGATCACGGTGCCGGAAATCTGCTGCTCGACCATGCGGCCTTCATAGAGCAGCGGCACAACCGCCTCGTCGGCCACGGCCTCGTTGATGGCATATTTGTGGATCAAGCCGCCAAAGGTCGAAAGGGTGTTCTTGTCCTTCTTCAGCAGCGGCGTGCCGGTAAAGCCCAGATAACAGGCATTGGGGATCAGACGCCGCATCTTTGTGGCAAACTGGCTGTGCCCGCCCAGTTTGCCGGTCTGGGTGCGGTGGCTTTCATCCACCAGCACAAAGATATTCGCATCCTCGTCCGGCTGTGTGCTGCCGCGCAATGCGGTGTCAAACTTGTTGATGATGGTGGTGATCAGCGGTGTCTTGTGCTCGATCAGTTCCAGCAGGTTGGCGCCGGTCGTAGCCCGCACCGGTTCCATGTCGCAAGATTTGAACGTGCCCTTGATCTGCTTGTCGAGGTCATCCCGGTCGGTCACTATGATGATGCGCGGATTTACGATCGCCTTGTCCAGCGCCAGCGCGCGGCCCAGCATCACCATGGTCAGCGATTTGCCCGAACCCTGCGTGTGCCAGATCACCCCGCCCTTGCGCCGCACATCATCAATTTCGCGCTGCTTGACCCGCTCGACCGCCTTGCGAATGCCGAAAAACTGCTGGTGCCGGGCCACTTTGCGCACCCCGCCATCAAACACGGTAAAACGGCGGATCAGGTCCAACATCCGCTCCGGCCGACACAAGGCAAACAGCGCCCGGTCTTGCGCCGATACCGCGCGCGGCCCTTCGGCGGCCATGGCATCGAAATAGCGCCGCGCCCCGGCAAAATCGCCCGAGAACACCGCAGCCTTTTCCACATCGGTCAGCGGCCGGTTGGCATAGGCAGCTACGGCTTCGTCGCTGTCCTCCTCATCGCGCCAGGTGCCCCAAAACTTCTGCGGCGTCCCCACGGTGGCATAGCGCGCATCGACCCGGTTCATCGTCAGCAGCAATTGCGCGAAGTGGAAAAGCTGCGGGATATTGTCTTCGCTCTGATAGCCGATCAGCTGACTGCCGGCCTTTTTCAGGCTCTCGGTCGGGCGCTTGTTCTCAATTACCAGCAGCGGGATGCCGTTGACGAAGGCCACGATGTCGCATCGCTTGGTCTGGGTGCTGCCGCTGCGTTCCACGGAAAATTCGGCGGTGACGTGCAGCGCGTTGTTAGCCGGATTGTCCCAGTCGATGAAGCGGAACGAATAGCTTTTGGAATCGCCATCGATCGCCTTGGTGATCGTGGTGCCCAGCACCAGCGTGTCATAAATGTCCTGGTTGGTCGCTTTCAGACCCCGGATACGGTCGGGTGTGGGCTTCAACCGGCGCAAAGCTTCATGCGCATCTTCCAGGTCAAACGGATATTCCCGCCCCCGATGGCTAAACCGGTTGATCCGCATCAGGCTTTCCACCGCGATGTCATCCAGCACGACATTGCGCAGCCGATCCCCGCGCAATTCCAGCGCGCGAGCCTGCGACAGCGGAGCAAAGCCCAGCGCCACCAGCATTTGCAGGGCGGGGATCTGCGATTGATGCTTTTCGGCGGCCTCAAAACTCACGGCAAAAACTCCGAAGCGGGAAAGTGATTGAAATTTTCATGAGTCTGGGCCATATGCTCACCCAAGGATTGGGCTTTTCCCGGTCGACGAAAGGGTTCTGGAGCTTCCGGAGCCCTTTTGTTTTGCCTGCAGGACAAAGCGTTACGGGAAGCATTTCAACCCTCCCAGCTTCGGTTTGATGATGTCGAACGCGCGGTTGGCCTGGTCCGGGCGGAGCACCGACAGGCCGATGGGCCGCGCCGTCAACTCGGCCAGTTGCAACCCGGTCGAATTGGCTGCCTTGGACATAAACACAGGCTGGAAGTCGAAGCGGCTGAAATCGCAGCGCTGATGCCCCCATTGCTTGCCGTTGGTTGCGATCCGGCGGAACTCCAACTCCAGTTCGCCGTCTTCTTTCGGCCCCCGGCTTTCAAACACCACATGGATGGTCTTGCCGTGCTCGCCATAACGGGTGAGCATCCGGTGCAGCCGCTCCATGCAAAAATGCATCGCGATTTCATACGGGTTCCACGGATCGGCATAGCGCTCGCGGTGGCGCTGTTTGTCGATCACGGCGGCGAAAATGCCGATCGGGGCGGTCTCGATCAGGGTATTGAGCCCATCCATAAACCTTTGGCGCAAATCGCGATCCGTGCGCAAAAGGCCGAAAGGCCCGGTGGTCTTGCGGATCTCGTGCTCGTGCAACACGACCGCATCATGCCCCCAGATATCGAACTTGAAGGCCTGCATCGCCGGCACGACTTGCGCCATGTAATCCGCCTTGCGGACAACACAGAACGACAGCGCAAACACGGGATATTGCGCGTCGATATTGACCATCCCGTGGTCGCCGCTTTCGTCGGCATAGACGATGAAGTCCGAAAAATCAGGCATTCGGACGATACCCGTATTTCCGGGCGATCCGGCCGATGATGCCCTTGACGATGATGTCGAGCTGCGACTTTTCCTGATAATCCGCAGGTGCCACAAACTCGACCCGGCTATCGGAAATCAGCGAGTGGATCTTGTTCAGGTCACGGTCGGTACGGTTCGGATCATAGACCGCGACAGGATGCCCACCCTGATAGCTCAGCATTTTCATCGTCGGGATATCGGTGTCGCCATCGCCCAGAAAGATCATGCGGTCGAACGGCACAGGGCGCTCATTCAGCGGCATGAACTTGTTGATCGAAGCGTTGTCCCAGTGGTTGTCGATCCCCTTGTTGATGCGAAACAGGTACTGGGTTTTGGTGGTGTAGTTGATGCCCACACCGGGCCACTTCGCCACCCCATCGATATAGATGAACTTGGAGGCGAAAACCTGCCGGAAGGCATCTCGGATCTGGCAGCCGTCAATCATCTCCTGAATGCCGGACGAAATGATGTAGTGCTCCAGAGCGAGACCTCGATCGGCGGCATGGGCATTGATGCGGCTGAACCATTCGCCATTGGCCAGGCCCGGAAACAGCGGGGCCTCTTTTCCATGGGCCTTCAGGTCATTGCCCTTGATCTCGACGCCACATTCCCGCGCCTTTTCGAGCATCAGGTGCATGTAAACGAGGATTTCATCAGCATCGTGGGCCTTGGTCCGCGCCTTCACCTCGTCCCAAAACTCGGAAGTCGACATACCGATATTGGGGATGAAGGTGGTTTCCTGCAGGTTGCCCCGCGCCAGCGTGCCATCGAAATCATAGATGATCGCAGTGCGTTTCAGCTCAGACATTGGCAGTCTCCAGATCAGGTTGCACGGCCCACTCGCCCGTCAGCAGCTTCTGCATCAGGCCGCGCTTTTGGCGCGTGAGGGCGGCGATTTCGCGGTCGATGGCGTCGAGTTCCCGGCGCGAGGTTTCGATGATGGCTGCGATCGCCTTCTGCTCTTTCGGGTCGAGTGGCAGATGCAACTTGCCTTCCAGAAAGCGCTTGTTGGTGATGGCGATTGTGTTTTTCGCGCCTTTTTGTACCAGCGGGTTGAGGTAGTTTTTCACCGCCAGTGGTGCTTCGAAATGCGCTTCCAGCAGCACACCGAGTTCGCGCCTGATCGGGGTGAACACGCCATAGAGCGGTGACACGATCACGGGATGCTTGACCTGGCTCTGTTTGATGATGCCCAGAGGGAAATCGCCTGTCGGACTCTTGGTATAGACGATGTCCCCTGGTAGCACCCGATTGTAGTGGTCAGTGCTGGCCGCCGCGAAAGAGCGGCCCAAATGTTCAATCTGGTTGATCAACCCCTTGTGGACCGAGACGGAATAAACCTCTTCGGTGCCGGTGCTGGCCTCACCATGCTCGGTCAGAACATCGGACAGCTGAACTTCGCGCCAATGTCCGGCAAAGCCGGGTAGACGCCGCTTGCCGGTCACAACCTGTGTTCGCAGCCAGTTGCGCAGCCTTTCCTTGGCCTTGCGCAGGGCGGAGAGCTTTTCTAGGCCCAAGTCCCAAGTCCGCAGGATCGCCGCGATCTTGCGCTGCTCGGGGAGCGGCATTCGGGGAATGCGGATTTCACGAACAAGCTCAGCGCTAAGGTTGTCTTGTCCTCCGGAGTTAGAAAGCGCTCGAATTTTTTCGTAATCGTATTGCAGCGAATAGAACAAAAAATCAACCGAATAGCTCGGGTCCGGCAGAATTGCAGCGCATGCTTGATTCGTTGCAGCATCCATTTGAAGGATGCCCACCTGCCCCCTTGTCTTACCTTGGCCGTATAGGGCCATCAGCAGCGTCCCCGCCGGGAAAATTTTCGCTGCGGAGTTTTCCAAGCCAATATGTGTAATGCGCTCTTTAGAGCCAGTGATTCTTGAATAATTGACCTCTGAAGTTGTCACCCACGGGATCGTACCATCAACCCAATATGCAGGAGTTTTTCGGTCCGGCGTCCCACCAGACTTGATAGTCGCGATCTTACCAAGCGCGATTTGCGGCCATCTCCGATCCGCATCACGCATTGACGCCCAGCTCCTTCAGATAAGCCTGCATCTGCGCGCGCACCGTGGCCAGTTCGCCCTCGATCCGGTCAATGTCCGCCTGCACCGCCGCGACATCAATCTCCTCCTCGGCCTCGAACGTATCGACATAGCGAGGGATGTTCAGATTGAAGTCGTTCTCGGCAATCTCCTGCAGGCTTGCGCGGTGGGAATATTTCGGCTCCTCGGCGCGGGCGCGATAGGTCTCGACGATATGATCGATGTGCCCCTCGTCCAGCAGGTTCTGGGTCTTGCCGGGGGTGCAATCGCGGCTTGCATCGATGAACAGCACATCGCGCCGATCCGCGTTCGCGCCGCCTTCCTCGCGGCTGCGGTCAAACACCAGAATGGCCACAGGAATGCCGGTGGTAGTGAACAGATTGGCGGGCAGGCCGATCACCGCGTCGAGCAGGTTTTCCTCGATCAGTGCCTTGCGGATCGTCCCTTCGCCGCCGCCACGGAACAGCACGCCATGCGGCACGATCACGGCCACGCGCCCGGTCTGGCGCTTGGCGATCTCGATCATGTGGCTGATAAAGCCATAGTCGCCCTTGGACTTGGGCGGAATGCCGCGCCAGAACCGCTTGAACGGATCGTCGCCCGCATGTTCCGCGCCCCACTTGTCGAGGCTGAACGGCGGGTTGGCCAGCACCACGTCAAACTTCATCAGGTGGTCGCCCTCGACCAGCGCCGGGCTGTTGAGCGTGTCGCACCATTCGATGCGCGCGGCATCCTTGGCGTGCAAGAACATGTTCATCCGCGCCAGCGCCCAGGTCGCCCCGTTCACTTCCTGCCCATAGAGCGCGAAATTGTCAGACCCCACCTGCTGCGACGCCTGAATGAGCAGCGAGCCGGAACCACAGGCCGGATCGCAGATCGTGTTGCCAGGCTGCGGATTGGCGAGCCGCGCCAACAGGCCCGACACGGCGGACGGGGTGTAGAACTCTCCCGCCTTCTTGCCCGCGTCCGACGCAAAGCGCGAAATCAGGTAGATGTAGCATTCGCCAATGATGTCTTCCGACACGCGCGAGGGGCGCAGGTCGAGCGCGGGCTTGGCGAAATCTTCCAGCAGGTTTTTCAGGCGGCGGTTGCGATCTTTCACCCGGCCCAGATTGGATTCCGAGTTGAAGTCGATGTTACGGAACACGCCTTCCAGCTTTGCGATATTGGTGCTTTCGATGGCTTCGAGCGCCTCGTTGATCAGCTCCCCGATGTTCGCCTCGTTGCGGCGCTCGTGCAGGTCATAGAAGCTGGCGCCTTCGGGCAGGACGAAGCGTTCGCGCTCAAGCCGGCGGCGAATGCGGGCTTCATCGCCGCCAAACTGCTGGCGATAGCTTTCCACATGCTCGTTCCATTGGTCCGAGATGTATTTCAGGAACAGCATCACAAGGATGTAATCCTTGTACTGCCCGGCATCGACCGCGCCACGAAACGTGTCGCACGCCGCCCAGGCCGTCTGGTTGACCTGCTGTTGAATCTGTTGGTCGGTCATGGTCAAAGGCCTTTCTGCTGGGCACCGGCTTGCGCAAGATCGGCAAGCACACGGCCGGTGAATTGGGTTCGCCTTTCGGCAAGCTGATGAAGCAGCGCCGCTTCCTTGTTCGCCAATCGGGCGATTTCGACAATGGCGCGCTGCGTTGAGAGGTCGGGGACGGGGATCGTGATGCCCTCAAGGCTGCCCTTGGGGATCATGCGCAGGCTTTGCCCCTGCGCTTCGGCATCGATCTGGCGCTGGGCATCGGGCTGGTTGATCGCCCAGGCGAGATAGTCTGGCGTAACAAGGTCAAGAGATGGGCGCAGGATGATCAAGGGCAGCAGCGCCACGATGGGCTCAGCCATTTCCCCGCTGACAACATAGCCAAAATTCGGCTGCCCCCGAGACCGGAACACGACATCGCCGGGCTGCAACGCATAACGGTCAACCTGCAAATCCAGATTGAAGCGCTGCACCCCCGCCATGTCGATGGAGCCATCCTCACGCAGATCGCGCAACTGCATGGCCAGTTGCCCCACATCGGGCTGCGGATCGAGTTTGCCTCGAACCGTGAACCCGGATTGGAATTGGCAGATGGCATCGAGGCGCATAAAATTCCTCTGTAGAACCCGCCACAGCGTATGAATGATTCGTGGCGCAGGCGCAAGTTTGAAATGCTGTAGAGCGATCTACAGCGATATTTTTTCAAATCTGATGGCTCGCCGCGTGACATGCGCCGCCAAATCTGCCATGCTCTCCGCATTGCCGCGAAAAAGGCGGCAGCGGGGCGTGGTAACCCCGACTGCGACGGAACCTTGGTCAGCTATGCTGGCCGGGTCGCCGTCGGTCATGTCCAGAGCGCAAGCTTAAAGCCGGCGGCGCACTGGACTCCGTCTCGGTGTTACCACGGCCCGGCTCTCAGCATTGAGGTGGGCAAGGGCATGACGGAAAATCGAAAACTGAAAGTAATGCAGGCTTTGGCCCTAGTCGGGATTATGCTGAGCGCGATTCCGGTCGGGCTGAGCGCCAAAACTCAATCGCCGCCACGACTTCCCCCGATCGAAGATGGCTGGAAGCGTATCACCGCATTTGGCGGTAGTGTGGGGGTCTATGACATAAAAATGGGCGGCGTCTGGCGGCAGGATATCCGGCTGTGGGAGCCTAAAAAGGCATTGGCCGCTTGCCTTGAGTATGGCGCCAACCCTCATTCTGCTTCCAGCGGCTCGCTGGGGTGCGAGCTTTTCCTATACCCCTCTTCGCGAGAGTTGCCGCAAGCGGCCGAAGCCCTTGGAGTTTACGAGAAGCAGTTCGAAGGGGCGCAAACTCCTGCGGCCAGGCTGGAAATCGCGCTGCGCAAACATCTCGGTGTCGGGTTCGAAATTCAGAAGAGCCCGACGCCAGAAGTCCTGAACCACCTTGTGTCCTATTGGCAAGGCAGCATGGTTTCCTTGGGTGAGTTGGTGGCCTACACAAACGATGGGGCGCCGGAGATAGTTCAATGGCTATTCGATCACGGCGCTAAAATCTGCGATAATTCGGGTTCTGGCTCTGCGCCGCGGTTCAGCTGTATCAATTTCTACATAAATGCCGACAACTCGAGCACCAATGTCCCAGGTGAAGGATGGACTAATCGCCCCTTCTTACAGACGTTGGCTGTGCTTGAGCGCAACGGATATCACCCGCATTCCGCCAATGATATAGAGCTGACTGCAAACGCACTCGCGTCTTCCCCCACACCGTCTATTTGGCGCCTTCATGACCTGTTTTCCCCCGGCGATTGGCAGCGGGTCAAAGCCTTGGCGGCTTCACGGATAGCGGCGAATGATGCAGCAGCGCTGGCCCTTAGGCAGAAGATCCAGGCACAGCAAAACGAGGTGGCAGCCACCAACCAGCAGGCCGCAGCACGACTTGGGGTCAAAGGCCAAACTGTTTGCCGAATCATTTATGAAAACGGCGAGAACTACCAGTTCCGCGCCTATGTGGAGGATCGCAGTGCCACCAGGCTTCAACTGCGCGCTGCGTCATTGCGCAACTTCCACGCTGAACTGGCCAATTATCCCTATGCCGACACCAGGATCAGCCCCGGCACGATCTTCTGGGACGATGCGGGCAATTGGAACAGCGCCTGCTGACTGAGGTCAGTAGGATGCCAACGGCCAGAGAAGAGGGGGTCTTTTCGGTTCGAACAGAGTGTTCGAACGAAAGGAAAGACCAGTGGCCCAAACGCATGAGGAAGTGCGTAAAATTTATGGAGACCAAATCGAGGCCGTCGCGCGGACGGCGGAGGCTCAGGCTGTTGGAGCAACGTATGTTGTATACCTGATCCTCGACCGCACCCGGCCTGATCCCCATGTACGTTTTACAGGTACACCCTTGTATGTCGGGCAAACTGGCAGAATTTACGGTCGAACCAAAGATCATTTGATCGATGCGCTGGTTTACCGTGGCGGCCAAGGTTCGCTGAAAGAGGCATTGGCTTCCCTGATCGAGGCCGGAAATCCTCCCTTTGTGCAGGTCGTGCAGTTTTGCGATAGCCGGATCTCAAGTTGCTTTGCTGAAACTCGCTGGGCACAGAAGTTATTGGCGATGGGCTATGATTTGAAAAACAGAGCGCCCTTGCAAGCCAATATCATGACGTCAAAGCAGCGGATCAACTTCGAACGGCGCGCACTAATGGCGGGCGATTTGCAGGGCATTGCGTGGCCGCCGGTTGCCATCGGCGGCTAACCCGGCATAATCGCTCTAGTTTCTCGAATGTTAGCCTTATCCTTGGGCTAGTCACTTCACGAGGCTGAGTTGCATCAAAGCGTTTGATTGATAAGAAATGATGCATCACAGAATCGCCCTGCAATCAAATGGATGATGTTGTGAAACCTAAACTTTGTGCAAGCCACCTTGCTGTAACGCCATTCTGCAGCCTGTTAAACGGCCAAGCTGGGGAAATGCAGTAACTGCAGCCACCAACGCGGCGGCACCAGCAAAGAGTATCGGGTTTTCCAAAGGGTAATCAGGCGCATATGCAAAGCGCACAAGCATAATGAGGCATAGTGTTCCCGTCGCCCACACAGGATACTTCCCGCCCCGCCACAGCACTGGCGATGGCTTTGTGCCCGCCAGCCCATGCGTAGAAACATCGTCTGGCTTGAGCCACGATCTAAATATGAAGCTGAAACTGAGTGCGGACAGCTCGCGGCGGCAATGCTCGGCAAACGGCGGCAGAACGATATCGGCCTCAACGGCTTGATAGTACGATGCGATTTTGCGCCCGGAGCCTTCATCACCAATCTGCTGGGCATAGGCCGCCAAAAGGACGAGCGCTTCGAGCCGCCAGAGCGAACGATCGCGCTCAAGGCGTGGCTGTATCGTCGCCCCGAAGTCGGCAATAGCCTGCGAGCCATCGCCGACCGCGACAATTGCCTCGCAGTCATCGAGGGCAGGGCAAGTTTTAAGCGACGCCAACAGGTCCTCTGTCGGCACCTCTTCGCCATCCATGAGCGCCCACATCCGGCTCAGAAGATAGCGGCGGCTGCCAGGCAAATTGCTCTCGATCCGGCTTATGAATGAAGAGGAGAGCTCAGCATTCGAGGGATATTTTTCCGCCCTTGAATACTGGTCGATCAGTGTGCGCTGGCTCTCACGAGGATCTGTCCTGCGATTATCGTGCCAAGGCCCCTCGATCACACCGACCAAACCGGCGGTGGTTTGCACGCCAGCCATCTGCATCATTCCAAAAACCCAAATCGGCAATGCCAGTCGCTTGGCTGCAGAAATCGGCTTCTTTCGTTCCCTTCCCATAACTCATATCTTTCAATAATTTACCGAAAGGAACCGCAATGCGCGCTTGCAGTTCCTTTGATGGCGGCTCCGAATCACGCAGCAACTGGCGGTCACCAGATCGCTCGGAAGCCGACCACATGCAACCTCATGCGCTTAACGGAAGCAATACCGCCGATGCATTGCTTGCGCAGATTTTCAAAGATCATGGCCCATTGCTGGCGCGGGACGCACTCGCCAGGCTGATGGGCTTTTCGAACACCAAAGCCTTCGATCAGGCGCGGCGGCGAGGTGCGCTGGGCGTTAAGACGTTCAAGATCGAAGGGCGGAAGGGTGTTTACGCGCTAACGTCGGACTACATCGCGTGGCTTGAGCGGCGAGGTCAGCATGGCTGATCTTCCAGAACCCGATCCTGCGCTGATTGAGCTTGCGAAGCTTCTGGCACGAACTGCGGCTGCCAAGGATGTCGCTGAGCGGTTTGCGCCCAAACGCGGCAAAACACCAAATGAGCAAATTCGTCAGGCCCCTCCCGACGTCAGCGTATGAGCGTTCGACCAATTTCGGCCGAAGTATCATGATGGTCACGCGTCACGTGAGTCGAGTCATGCTGCAAGGGCTCAAAGGGTAGCTGGAAATCACGAAAGGGCACTGAAAATGCGCACAATCATCTACGCCCGTTTCAGCACTGATCTTCAAAATCCCAAATCATGCGAAGATCAGATCACCGAGCTCACCGAGCGATGCCAGCGCGAAGGCTGGGAAATTGTCGGAACTTATGCGGATGAAGACACCCGTGGCGCAGCTGGAATCGACGAAAGTGCTCGTCCCGGCATGCATCGCTTGCTGCAACATGTGAAGCAAGGTGGTGTTGATCAGGTCCTGGCAGAAACGACAAGTCGCATCGCACGGCATCGGGGTGACCTTCATAAGGTCCATGAATGGATCACATTTGTTGGTGCGCGTCTTTTTACGACCGGCCAAGGTGAAATTACGGAAGTAACCGCCACCATCCACGGCCTCATGGATGCTGAATTCAGCAGGACAACGGGGCACCACGTCCGGCGCGGCCAAGCTGGTTCAGTAAAGGACGGCCGGAGTCCGTGCGGGGTAGCATATGGCTATGCCACCGATAACAAAATTGCCGAAAATGGCCGTCCAGAGCGCGGACGTAGAATCATTGATACCGTCGAGGCTGCGATCGTAATTCGCATTTTCACCGAATATGCGCAGGATCTGAGCCCACGGCAAATTGCCGAGCGACTGAATGCGGAGGGAGTTCCGAGCCCCAGAGGTGGAAAGTGGAAAGCCAGTACGATCACGGGCGATAGAAAGCGCAAGAATGGCATGCTCAATAATCGGCTGTACATTGGCCAATTGATTATCCGTCGGACAACGAAGGTCAGGCATCCTGATACGAGAAATTATGTGATCCAGCCTCTGCCTGAGTCCGAGTGGATTATCCAGGAAAAGCCGGACCTTCGCATCGTGCCAGACGATTTATGGCAAACGGTGCAAGAGCGCCGGCAGAAATTTGATGGCCATCATTTTCGGGCACAGCGACGCCCAAAGCAATTGCTTTCCGGGATCGGCGTGTGTGGGGTCTGCGGTGGCCAATGGATTGTCATTGGTGATGAACGTTGGGGCTGTACCAATTTTCGGAACGGGCATGGCTGCGCCAACAACCGAACCATCACCACCAAGCGCTACCAGGAACGCGTGCTAAGCGGCCTCCAAGAGCGTATGCTTGACCCGGCATTGTTGAGCGCATTTGTGAAAGAGTATCATGCTGAGTATGTTCGTCGCTCGGCTGATCAGACTCGGCAGCGCAACCGGCTAGAGAAACGTCGGCTTGACGCGGCGAATCGGATCGCCAATCTTGTCGAAGCCATCGCTGACGATGGTTACACAAAGGAGTTGAAGGATGGGCTAGCGAGAGCCAAAGCGGAACAAGCCCGGATTGAGGCCGAGATGATGGAGATCGATGCCATCCCGGTCGTTGCCCTGCACCCCGGCATTGCCGAAAGTTACAGGATGCAAGTTCGGGATCTGGCGCAGACCTTGTCGCGGGACGAGGAAAGCCGTCGCCAGGCACATAACATCGTTCGCGGACTGATCGAGCGGGTCACCATGACCCCAAGTGGTGGCGAACGCGGCGTAGACATTGAAGTTTCAGGTCGTCTTGCGACCATCCTCTCCCTTGCCTCTGGCAAGCCAGTCCCAGCAAACATGTATGCTGGTGATGGAGCGGGTAGCGGGAATCGAACCCGCCTGACTAGCTTGGAAGGCTAGGACTTTACCACTAAGCTATACCCGCTCGGTACGCCACTGCGTGGGAAGAGGCCCATGGCATGAAACGGGCCCCTCCGTCAATGCGTCTCGGCGATCGTGCCGTTCAATGACCCGGATAGCTGAGCAGGGCATCGACCGTCAGTCCCGCGCCGCGCAGGCGGTCCGCGCCGTGAAGGTCGGGAAGGTCGATCACGAACAGGGCATGGGAAACGTCCGCGCCCGCCTGGCGAAGCAGTTCGGTCGCGGCAAGGGCAGTGCCCCCGGTCGCGATCAGGTCGTCGATGATGACGACGCGTTCGCCCGGACGAATGGCGCCCGGATCGATTTCGAGCCGGTCGCGGCCATATTCCAGCGCATAATCGACGCCGATCGTGGGCACCGGCAACTTGCCGGGCTTGCGCACCGGAATGAAGCCCAGGCCGAGTTGCGCCGCGACGGCGGCGCCGAAAATGAAGCCCCGTGCTTCCATGCCCGCGATCATCGCTGCGCCCGAGGCGGCAGCGCGTTCGGACAAGTGGCGGACGGCGGCGGCAAGGCCTTCGCCATGGCTGATCAGGGTCGTGACATCGCGGAACTGGATCCCCGGCGCGGGAAAATCGTGAACGGTGCGAACGAGGGCCTTGATCTGGTCGAGAGTCATGCGGGCATCCGGGAGAAAACGGGGGAGAGGGAAAGACGGCAGCACCAACGAAAAAGGCCACCGTTGCCGGTGGCCTTCTATCGTCCGGGGGGCGGTCGGCAAGAGGGCTTTCACCCTGCGAGCCGATCCCTGCCCGAATTTCGTCCGAATTTTGTATCGAGCCGATCAGGCTCGTGCGTGTTCCTCAGTGCTTGTCGGCCCAGATGTTACGCTTGGACAGATAAGCCAGCGCCGTCGCTGCAACGAGGAAGCCGAGTACGGCCCAGCCCGTCTGCTTGCGCTTCACGAGCTTGGGTTCGGCGGTCCAGGTCAGGAACGCGGCGACGTCCTTGGACATCTGGTCGACCGTCGCAGGGGTGCCGTCCGAATAGGTGACTTGCCCATCGGTGGTCAGCGGCGGCGGCATGGCGATGTTGAGGTTGGCGAAGTAGGGGTTGTAGAACAATCCGTCCGGGGTCTTGGATTCCGGATACTTCTTGAGCAGTTCGGCAGGCTGGTCGGCATAGCCGGTCAGCAGCGAATAGACGTACTGCGGACCTTCGTGACGCGCCTTGGTGATCAGCGACAGGTCCGGCGGACTGCCGGTTCCGGCATAGTAGACCGGCGGGATGTGGTCGGCAGGCACGTTGTCGCGTTCGCCCGCTTCACCGGTCTTGGCGTCGAAAGTCTTGGCCTTGGTCGGCCAGGCCTTGGCGATCGCCTTCACCTGGGCTTCGTTATAGCCGAGATCGGCGAAATTGCGGAACGCGATCTGCTTGAGCGAGTGGCAGTTGCTGCACACCTGGCTGTAGACCTCGAAGCCGCGCTGAAGCTGGCGGTTGTCGAACCGGCCGAAAGGGCCTTCGAACGAGAACTTGGCTTCCTTGGGGGCAAGGTGGAAATCCTTGACCGCCGTCGAGGGTTCGGGCTCACGAATGATCTGGTACGCGCCGAGGCCGAACGACCAGAGCAGCGCGACCGCGAAGAAAAGCCCGACGATAGGGCCGAAAATGCGAACCATGGCGGTATCTCGCTTTCTTTTCCTGGCCGATCAGGCTGCCGTGGAGGCGCCGGAAAGGGTGGCTGCTTCATCGGTGCCGAGGACGGCTTCGGTGATCGAGAACGGCAGCGGCTGCGGCTTCTCGACCGAGGCGACGATCGGCAGGATGACGAGGAAATGGAGGAAGTAGTACGTGGCGGCGATCTGCGAGATCAGCACGTACTTGGTTTCCGCCGGCGAACCGCCACAGTACCCGAGAACGAGCACGTCGATGACGAGGAGATAGAAGAACTTGCGGAACAGCGGCCGGTAATTGCCCGAGCGCACCGGCGAGGTGTCGAGCCAGGGCAGGAAGAACCAGACGAGGATCGCCGAGAACATCGCCAGCACGCCCATGAGCTTGGCCGGGATGAACAGGAAGTCCGCAGTGAAGGCGCGCAGGATCGCGTAGAACGGCCAGAAGTACCATTCGGGAACGATGTGGGCGGGCGTCGAAAGCGGGTTGGCCGCGATGTAGTTGTCCGGGTGGCCGAGCGCGTTGGGGAAGAAGAACACCATCGCGAAGTAGCCGAGCAGGAACACGCCCAGTCCGAAGCCGTCCTTGGCGGTGTAGTAGGGGTGGAACGGCACGGTGTCCGATTCCTGCTTCACTTCAACGCCGGTCGGGTTCGACGAGCCGGGAATGTGCAGCGCCCAGATGTGCAGGACGATGACGGCCGCGATCACGAAGGGCAGCAGGAAGTGCAGCGAGAAGAAGCGGTTGAGCGCAGCGTTGTCCGGCGAAAAGCCGCCAAGCAGCCACTGCTGGAGAGGTTCGCCCACGATCGGGATCGCCGAGAACAGGCCGGTGATGACCTTGGCGCCCCAGAAGCTCATCTGCCCCCAGGGGAGCACGTAGCCCATGAACGCGGTTGCCATCATCAGGAGGAAGATGACCACGCCCAAAAGCCAGATCATCTCACGCGGGGCCTTGTACGACGAGTAGAAGAAGCCGCGGAAGATGTGGATGTAGACCACGACGAAGAAGGCTGAGGCGCCGTTGGCGTGCGCATAGCGCAGCAGCCAGCCCCAGTTCACGTCGCGCATGATGTGTTCGACGCTGTCGAACGCCACGCCCGAATTGGCCGCATAATGCATCGCCAGGATAACCCCGGTGAGGATCTGCAGCACGAGGCAGAACCCGGCGAGCACGCCGAAGTTCCAGAAATAGTTGAGATTGCGGGGAACGGGATAGCCGCCGCCGATCGCATTGTAGACAAAGCGCGGCAGGGGCAGCTTTTCGTCCAGCCAGACCATCAGCGGATGGCTAGGCTTGTAGTGCTTGGCCCAGGGAAAGCTCATGGGGGTATCCTCAGCCGATCTTCACGACAGTGGCGGATGTGAATTCATAAGGCGGCACCTCGAGATTCTTGGGTGCCGGGCCTTTGCGGATGCGCGCTGCGGTGTCGTAGACCGACCCGTGGCACGGACAGAAATATCCGCCGAATTCGCCCTTTACTTCGCCCTGGCCTGCGCCGAGCGGGACGCAACCCAGGTGGGTGCATACGCCCATGGTGATCAGCCAGTTGCTTTTGCCCGGTTTGGTCCGGTCGGCCAGCGACTGGGGGTCGCGCAGCGTTGTCGGATTGACGGCGTTCGCCTCGGCGATTTCCTGTTGCGTCAGATTGCGGATGAAAACCGGCTGCTTGCGGAAAACCGCCTTGATCGCCTGTCCCGGCTCGATCGCCGAGATGTCGATTTCGGTCGAGCTTTCGGCCAGCACGTCGGCCGATGCACTCATCTGCGAAATCAGGGGAACAAGAGTAGCCAGCCCGCCGACACCGGCGACGCTCACTGCTGCAACATTGATGAAATCGCGTCGCCTGACGCCTTCCCCGGCCGGAACCGTGGTGTCGATGCTTGCCTCGTCAGCCATTGAAAGTCCTTGATTGATGCCGCCCGCCGAGGTGCGGGAGCGGTCCAACAGTTGCTTTCGCTCCCCAAGTGGGATCATCCTTGGTGGCGGACGTCCCTCTTCATCGCGGGGTATCGGCTGCGAATGATTGCTTCTTCGCTTTGCGCGTCCCCGATCTCAAAGGCCTGATAGCCACAATTTCGCCCATTTGCCAACACACATTTTGGGTCGGCAGGGCTTACTCTTAATCATCCGTGAACGGATTTGCGACTGGTTCGCAAGAGGTTGGGGCGGCGCAGGCCGCAGCGTCAGCCGCCGGCGGGAAACCCCGCGCCGGTGGGCCATCCGGGCGCGGCAAGGCCCATGACCTTGAACAGCGAACCCATCGCTTCGGGCGCGGCGAGGCGGTGCGCGGCGGCGCGGACCGCCTGCGCCTTGTCCGGCGCGGCGCGGCACAAGGCCTCCATGCGGGGACCAAGGCCGAGCGAGATCAGGAATGCGCCCTGTTCGACGGTGCCGAGCCACCGGGCTCCTTCGGCTTCGACCACGGGGCGAAGGACCGAGAAGTCGACATGGGCGGTGAGGTCTGCTTCACCGGGGCATTCGAACGGATTGACCTTGGTGTGGGCGCGCAAGGCCTGAAGCGAGCTGCCATAGGCGGGTTCCGCGCGGCCATAGTCGATGACGAGCGCGGCCCCGCCCTGCGTGGCAAGTCGCCGGGCGATTTCGCGCGTGACCGCAGCAGCAGCGGGCGAGGTTTCGAGAATCGCGCCTTCATGGGCAGAGGCAAGCTCGGCTGGGACGGCCGCATCCATCGGCTGCGTTCCGGCGATCGGAACCAGCCGGTCGCCTTCGATCCCGACCATGCGTTCGCGCCAGCCCGAGGCGGTCATGACCAGTTGCCGGATCGGCAGCGCATCGAGAAATTCGTTGGCGACGATCAGCAGCGGGCCGGTTTCGGGGAGCGAGGCAAGGTCGTCGTGCCAGTGAGCCTTCGGGAAATGGCTCTGCTGCACGGCGCGCAGGGCGGTGCTGCCTTCGACGAAATGGATTTCCGGGGAGAGGCCGAAGCGGCGCGCGGCGCCAAGGGCGTCGCGCGCCAGCGTGCCGCGTCCGGGACCCAGCTCGACATAGTGGATCGGGCCGGGGCGTCCGGCACGGTCCCACATGTCGGCCAGCCACAGTCCGATGAGTTCGCCGAACATCTGGCTGATTTCCGGGGCAGTGATGAAGTCGCCCGCGCTGCCGAGCGGATCGCGGCTGTCGTAATAGCGCGCGTTCGATTCGGCCACGAATTGCGCCACGCTGATCGGGCCGGTCGCAGCGATCAGCCGGACGAAGCGGTCTTTGAGGCGCATGTCGGACGGAAGGCCCGGGGCAGTGTCGGTCATGGCCTTGTTCACCGGGGCTTTGTTCACCGGGGCCTCGTTCACTGGGCCCTCGTTCATTGGGGCAGCGATTGCACGGTGACGCCGACTTGCGGACGGCGCAGCGCACGCACGATCAGGAGGACGCCGATCGCGATCATCGGCACGGTCAGCCACTGGCCCATGGAAAGCCCCGTCGCATGGGCGAAATCCTCAAGCTGGGCATCGGGTTCGCGGAACCATTCGACGATGAAGCGGGCCATGCCATAACCGCAGGCGAAGGTGCCCATGAGCAGGCCCGGGCGCCAGCGCGCGCGTGTTTTCCAGAACAGTACGAACAGGATGGTGCCGAGGATGATCCCTTCGAGCCCGGCTTCGTAAAGCTGGCTGGGATGGCGGGCGACTGCGCCGCCGCCGGGAAAGACCATGGCCCAGGGCAGCGAGGGATCGGCTGCGCGGCCCCACAGTTCGCCGTTCACGAAATTGGCGCAGCGGCCCAGGAACAGGCCGATCGGGGCGCAAGGGGCGATGTAGTCACAGACCCGGAGGAAATCGAGGCGGTTGCGCCACGAGACAAAGGCAATGGCCAAGACCGTGCCGATGAGCCCGCCGTGAAAGCTCATGCCCCCCTGCCACAGTTTCAGCAGATCCTGCGGATGGGCGAAGAGTTCAGGCCCGTAGAAGATCGCGTAGCCCAGCCGTCCGCCCAGAATGATGCCGAGCGTCGCGTAGAAGAACAGGTCCTCGGCATGGCGCTGTGCAAGCGGGGCGCCGGGTTGGCGAATCATCCGCGAAAGGTGCCAGTAGCCAAAGATGATCCCGACCAGATAAGCCAGCGAATACCATTTTATCGTAAAAAAGCCCAGATCCAACGCAATTGGGGACAAGCCTAGCTGTTCGAAATGGAGCGGGGCATGGGCCATCGTTGCCGAACCCGGGCCCGAGGGTGCCGCAGCGTCAACCATGGTCGCATGGGCAAGGGAGGCGAGCAGCGAACTGTGCGTATGCAGCATTTCGGTCGTCTGACCGGCGACCAGAGACGTTGCAACCCATAGTGACAGCACTGCGCGAACTCCTTAAAAGTTTCGAATCGGGACCTTTCCTTGCGCCAGACCCCGCTTCGCGAGCGGCCTTCTGGCACAGCGATCGGGTCCTGTGAAAGACGAATAAACGAGGATCGTTCCCGCATCGGCGCACGGCGACCGTTCGGGCAATGCGATCCCGGATGGAGAGTGGTGCCAACGATGAAAACGCAGCTCGATCTGTGCCTGTCGCGCGTGATGGATGGTCTGGTTTCGGACGAGGGGATGTTCCGGCTCACCCCGTTTCGCAAATTCGACCGCGACTTGCCGACGATCGCCGCCGCGCCGCCCAGTCTGGCGCATTATTTCGGCCATTTCTGCGCGATGCACGGGGATCGCGAATTCCTTGTCGACGGGGATCAGCGCGTCACGTTCGCGCAGGCCTATGCCGCCGCGCGCGAACTCGCAGGCGGACTCGTCACGGGCTATGGCCTTGAAAAGGGCGACCGGGTGGGGATCGCTGCGCGCAATTCGGCCAACTGGGTGATTGCCTATATGGCGGTGCTGATGGCCGGCGGAGTGGCGACGCTGCTCAACGGCTGGTGGACGGGCGAGGAACTGGCGCACGGGATCGATCTGGTCGGGTGCAGGCTGGTTCTGGCCGACCGCCAGCGGGCCGAGCGGCTGGTCGGGCATGGCCACGGGGCGCAAGTCCTGCCGCTGGTGCACGACTGCCTGCCCTCGATCGGCCTTGCGTCGATGGGCGCGCGCGGGGGCGACGCGCGGACGCCGCTGCCCGAGCTGGCCGGTGACGATCTTGCGACGGTGCTGTTCACGTCCGGGTCCACCGGCATGTCGAAAGGGGCCTATTCCGATCATCGCGGCGTGGTGCAGGCGACGTTCAACTACATCGCCCAGACGGTGATGGTGCTGGGTGTCCTCACCGAACGGGGCGAGGCGCCCGATCCTGCGTCCCAGCCTTGCGCCATGGTCAATGTGCCGCTGTTTCATGTCACCGGGGAAGTGCCGCTGCTGCTGCAATCCTTCGCGATCGGGCGCAAGCTGGTGATGATGCCCAAGTGGGACGCGGTCCGGGCGATGGAGCTGATCGAGCGGGAGCGCGTCACCTATTTTGTGGGTGTGCCGCTGATGAGTTTCGAGATTGCGACGCATCCCGAGCGCGATCGGTTTGACTTGACCAGTTGTGTCACGTTCGCCGCCGGGGGCGCGCCGCGTCCGATCGAGCATGTCGAACGCATTCGCCGGGAAATCCCCCATGCCTTTCCGGTGCTGGGCTACGGCCTGACCGAGACGAACGCGATCGGCTGCGGCAATTTCAACGAGAACTACATGGCCAAGCCCGGCAGCACCGGCAGCGCGTCGCGCCCGCTCGTCGATCTGGCGATCCTCGACGAGGAAGGCCGTGCTTTGCCGACCGGCACGATGGGGGAAATTTCGATCCGCAGCATCGGTAATTTCCTCGGCTATTGGGACAACCCCGACGCTACCCGCGCGGCGATCACGTCGGACGGCTATTTCCGCACCGGCGACCTCGGCTATCTCGACGAGGCGGGGTATCTTTTCATCGTCGACCGGAAAAAGGACATCATCATCCGCGGCGGCGAGAACATCAGCTGCATCGAGGTCGAAAGCGCGATCTATGGCCACCCCGACGTGGTCGAGGCGACCGTATTCGGCCTGCCGCACGAGACCTATGGGGAAGTTCCGGGCGCGGTTTTCCTGGCCAAGCCCGATGCCGCGCTGTCGGACGAGGACTTGCGGGTCTTTCTTGGCGACCATATCGCACCGTTCAAGATTCCGGTGCAAATCTGGCAGGTTTTCGAGCCTTTGCCGCGATTGGGGACCGAAAAAGTCGACAAGCGGGCAGTTCGTGAACAGTACAGGCATCGTTGGGCAGAGACTGTAAAATGATCCTGGGGTAAGAGGGGGGCATGATACAGCCCCGGATCCCCAACCAGCGCGCCATCATCGACCGTCGTCAGCTTGCCGACGCCATTGCCGCCGCCGTTGCCGAAAACGGCGCAAAGGCACGTCCGGCGGTGGTCGAACTCCTGCGTCAAAGTCTCGCGTCGGGCCGTGCGGAACTGGCCCGGCGGCTTGCCCTGCATCCCTCGCACGGGACCGAATGCGCGCAGGGCCATTCGTTCCTGATGGACCAGCTCGTCCGGGTGATTCACGATCACATCGTCACCCACGTCTATCGCGCCAGCAACCGTTCGACCGGCGAACGCATCGCGGTGCTGGCGGTCGGCGGATACGGGCGCGGCGAAATGGCGCCGCAGTCGGACGTCGACATCGCCTTTGTCACCCCGATCAAGCCGACGTCGTGGTGTGAGCAGGTGATCGAGGCGATTCTCTATTTTCTGTGGGACCTTGGGCTCAAGGTCGGCCATTCCAGCCGTTCGCTCGACGAACTCGTCCGCATGGCGAAATCGGACCTCACCATCCGCACCGCCTTGCTCGAAGGGCGCTATGTCTGGGGCGACCGCGGGATCTATGAGGAAGCCTCACGCCGGTTCTGGGTCGATGTCGCGGCCGGGACGGAGCGGCAGTTCGTCGCCGAAAAGCTCGCCGAACGCAACGAGCGGCACAAGCGGCTGGGCGACAGCCGCTATGTCGTCGAACCCAATGTGAAAGAGGGCAAGGGCGGTTTGCGCGACCTCCACACGCTCTATTGGATCGGCAAGTACATCCACAAGGTCCGCGTCCCTTCCGAACTGGTCAATGTTGGGCTGCTGACGGCGCAGGAATATCGCGCGTTCCGCCGCGCGGAGAACTTCTTCTGGGCGGTGCGGTGCCATTTGCACCTCATCACCAAGCGTCCCGAGGATCGCCTGACTTTCGATCTTCAGCGCGAGGTGGCGCTGCGCATGAATTTTGCCGATCGTCCGGGCAAGAGTGCGGTCGAGCGGTTCATGCAGCTCTTCTTCCTCCACGCCAAGCAGGTCGGCTCGCTGACCGGGGTCTTCCTTGCCCAGCTTGACGAGCAGTGGGCGGCGCAGAAGATGGGCTTTTTCGCCAAGCTGCGCGCCCGCAAGCTGCGCAAGCGCAAGATTGCGGGCTTTTCGGTCGTTGCGGACAAGATTGCGGCGAGCGGAGACGATTTCTTTGCGCAAGACCCCGTGCGCCTGATCGAACTGTTTGCAGTGGCCGATCGCGAGGGGATGGAAATCCATCCCGAGACCATGCGCCAGGCCCATCGCGATGCCGGGCTGATTGATGCCGCCGTGCGCAAGGACCCGCGCGCCAACCAGTTGTTCATGGACATCCTGACCAGCCACAACGATCCGGAAACGGTCCTGCGCTGGATGAGCGAAGCAGGGGTATTCGGGCGCTTCATTCCCGATTTCGCCCGCGTCATCGCGCAGATGCAGTTCGACATGTACCACCACTACACGGTCGATGAGCACACCATTCGCGCGATCGGCCTGCTCGCCCGGTTCGAAAAGGGCGAGGAAAAGGAGCAGCATCCGCTCGCCACCGAAATCATTGCCAAGGTCGCCTCGCGTCGCGTGCTCTATGTCGCGACGATGTTGCACGACATTGCCAAGGGACGGCGTGGGGACCATTCGATCCTGGGCGCGGAAGTGGCGATGAAACTGTGTCCGCGCCTGGGATTGAGTCCGGCGGAAACCGAAATGGTCGCTTGGCTGGTGCGCTGGCACCTGATGATGAGCGCGACCGCGTTCAAGCGTGACCTCACCGACTACCGGACGATCGCGACATTTGCCGGGCAAGTGCAAAGCGTCGAGCGCCTGCGCCTGCTGTTCCTGTTGACCGTGGTCGATATTCGCGCGGTCGGGCCGGGCATCTGGAATTCGTGGAAGCGGCAGCTGCTGGGCGATCTTTATACCGCCACGCATGAAATGCTCCGTCTCGGCCACAAGCAGCATGGCCGGGTCGAGCGCATTGCCGCCAAGAAGAAGGCGGTCGCCGAAATCCTCAAGGAACGCGACGCGCTGATCGGCACGGTCGGGCGCCAACTCGGCGATTCGTACTGGATCGCCGAGCCCGAGGACATCATCGCGATGAATCTCCAGCAACTCGACATGGCACTCGACGAGCCCTTGTCGGTCGAGGCACGCTATTACCCTGCGCGCGGCGCCACGCTGGTGACGGTGATTGCGGCGGACCATCCGGGGCTGTTCTACCGCATTGCCGGGGGTATCCATCTGGCGGGCGGTAACATCATCGACGCGCGCATCCACACCACGCGCGCGGGCGTCGCGCTCGACAACTTCCTTGTGCAGGACCCGCTCGGGCGCCCGCTCAACGAAGAGAACCAGATCAAGCGGCTCAAGGTCGCGATTGCCGACGCGCTTGCCAACAAGGTGAAGTTGCAGCCCCAGCTCGCCGCACGACCGCTGGCCCGGCCACGTGCCGAAGCGTTCGAGATCCACCCCATCGTCATTTTCGACAACAAGGCATCGGATCGCTTCACCGTGATCGAGGTCGGCGCGCTCGATCGCCCGGCCCTGCTCAGCAGCCTTGCCCGTGCCTTGTTCGAAGCGCGGCTGATCGTCTATTCCGCCCATATCGCGACTTATGGCGAGCGCGCGGTCGACACGTTCTATGTGACGGACATCCTTGGCGAAAAGATCACGTCGGAAAGCCGCCTGCGCTCGATCGAACGGCGTTTGATCGAAGGCGCGCAGAACCGCCGCAGCAAGGTCGCGGCATGATCGGGGCATGTGCCTTCGACATGCTTCCCTTCCCGTGCGCGGGGGGTATCATGGGGGCATGACCGAAGCTCGTTACCTTGCCGGCAACATCCTGCTGGCGATGCCCGGAATGGGCGATCCGCGATTTGCCCATGCCGTGATCGCCATGTGTGTCCATGACGAAAACGGGGCACTCGGCATCGGTATCGGTGCGCTTCACAGCGGCGTCAGCCTGCACGGACTGCTGACGGATGTGGGGATCGAGATCGGGGTGGCGCCCGATGTGCCCATTCACGTAGGCGGTCCGGTCGAGCCCCAGCGCGGCTTCGTCCTGCACAGCACTGATTGGGAAGAGCCCGGATCGCTGCCGGTTTCGGACCAGTGGAGCCTCAGTGCCTCGCTCGACATCCTGCGTGCGATTGCCGAAGGTGCCGGGCCTGCGCACTGGCTCGTCTCGCTCGGCTATGCCGGATGGGGCGAAGGCCAGCTCGAAAGTGAAATGCGCCAGCACGGCTGGTACGCGGCGCAGGGGCGGGCCTCGATCCTGTTCGATACGCCCGCCGAATCGCGCTGGCACGCGACGTGGCGTGCCGAGGGGATCGACCCCTCGCACCTCGTCGCCGCGACGGGCCGCGCCTGACGATCAGGCCCGTTTGGCGATCAGGCCCGTTTGAAGGTCAGGCAGCACCCGCGCGCAGACGGGCGACGCTTTCGTCCTGTCCGATGAGCGGGAGCAGCGCCTTCATGTCCGGGCCATGGTCCATGCCGGTCAGCGCCTGACGCAGCGGCAGGAACAGGGCCTTGCCCTTGCGGCCGGTCGCATCCTTGAGTGCGGTGGTCAGCGCGCTCCAGGGATCGGCGCTCCAGTCGAGCGTGGCGGCAACACCGGCGGCTTCGTCAAGGAAGGCTTGCGTTTCGGCATCTGCGACGGGCGCTGTGACCGGACCGGTCACGACTTGCCACCATTCGGCGGCCTGTGCGACGCGCGACAGGTTGGGGCGGATCGCTTCCCACGCAGTTTCGGTCATGCCCTCGGGCAGGCGGTCGGCGACGCGCGCGAACGGCAGGCGGTGGATCACCGCGACATTGACGCGATCGAGTTCGGCTTCGTCGAAACGGGCCGGTGCGCGGCCGAAGCGCGACAAGTCGAACGTCGCGGCAAGATCATCGGCATCGAGCGCCGGATCGACCGGGTCGGACGTGCCGAGGCGCGCCAGCAGGGCAATGATCGCTTCGGGTTCGATCCCGCTTTCGCGCAAGTCGGCGACACCGAGAGCGCCGAGCCGCTTCGAGAGCTTGCCTTCGCTGCCGGTCAGGAGAGCCGCATGGGCAAAGCGCGGCGGCTGGGCGCCAAGTGCGGTGAACATCTGCACTTGCGTGGCGGTGTTGGACACATGGTCCTCTCCGCGCAGGACATCGGTGACGCCCATGTCGATGTCGTCGATGACGCTCGGCAGCATATAGAGCCACGATCCGTCGGCGCGGCGAACCACGGGGTCCGACATCTGGCGCGGGTCGAAATGAGCCGCGCCGCGCACGCCGTCCTGCCACGCGATCGGGCTGTCGTGGTCGAGCAGGAAGCGCCAGTGTGGGTGTTCGCCCGCAGCCGCCCGCTCGGCATGGTCGGCTTCGGTCAGGGACAGGGCGGAGCGGTCGTAGATCGGCGGCAATCCGCGCGAGAGCAGGATCTTGCGCTTGAGATCGAGTTCCTGCTGCGTTTCATAGCAGCGATAGACGCGTCCCGCCGCGATCAGGCGTTCGAACGCGGCTTCATAGATTGCGAAGCGGGCCGACTGGCGTTCCTCGGCATCGTAATCGAGCCCGAGCCAGGCGAGATCGGCGTGGATCGCCTCGACATGCTCTTCCCGGCTGCGCTCGGCATCGGTGTCGTCGATGCGCAGAAGGAAACGCCCGCCCTGCCGCTTGGCCAAAAGCCAGTTGTGGAGCGCGGTGCGGATGTTGCCGACATGAAGGCGGCCGGTCGGGGACGGAGCGAAGCGGGTGACGACAGTCATGCCCGTCCTATAGCGACTGGGGAGGGCGATACCAGTTCAAGGTTGGGGTGCTTTCCCCCGTCGGGAAGGCACCGTGGCGTGGGCCCATGCCGGAAGGAGGGCGACGGCGTGGACGGTGGCATTGTAGAGCCCGTCGTGGCGGTCGGCGCGGACGAAACCGTCGACGGCGGCTGAAAAGCCGTCCCGGTCGCCCGAACGCGCGGCGCGGGACAGGGCGACGAGCGTCGCTTCATCGGGCGTGAGCGCGCGGCAACAGGGGCGATTGACTGTGAAGCGTTCGGGCCAGCAGCGCAGCACCGTGCGCACGAAACCGTCGATGGCGCCAGCCGTTTCGACATTGCGATAGCGGCGGGCAAGGTCGGGAACCGGATCGCGCCCGGCATGGCGGAAAATCGCACAGACCCGCATGGCCATGACCATCTCGAGGCTGACGAGCGAGAGCGCGCGGATGTCGGCGGGACGGGATAGCGCGGCGATAGTCGCCTGGGCGGTCGCGATCGCGTCGGGAGAAGGGATCGTGCGGGGAGTGCGGTCGGGGGTCTGCATCGGCGATCTCCTTATTGAGAATGGTTCGCAGGCTAGGGCGCTTCGTGCGCCCCGTCAATGCGAATCATTCTCAATAATAGATGCCGGCCAATCCCGCCTGTTTAGGCCCTCGGTTCAGGCCGTGCGGAAGGCGTGGGTGATCGGATAGCGCCGGTCGCGGCCGAAATTGCGCATGCCCAGCTTCACGCCCGGAGGCGCCTGCCGCCGCTTGTATTCGGCAATGTGCAAAAGCCGTTCGATGCGTTCGACGGTCGCGCGGTCATAGCCCTCGGCAACGATCTGATCGACGCTGCGTTCCTGTTCGACCAGATCCATGAGGATCGCGTCGAGCACCGGATAATCGGGCAGAGAATCCGAATCCTTCTGATCCGGGCGCAGTTCCGCGCTCGGCGGCTTGGTCAGGATGCGTTCGGGCATCACCGGGCCGTCGGGGCCGAGCCCGATCTTGGGCCTTGCGCGGTTGCGCCATTCGGAAATGGCAAAGACGGTGGTCTTGTAGGCGTCCTTGAGCGGGTTGTAGCCGCCGTTCATGTCGCCGTAGATCGTGGCATAGCCCACGCTCATCTCGCTCTTGTTGCCGGTGGTCAGCAGCATCGGCCCGAACTTGTTGGAAAGCGCCATCAGCGTCGTCCCGCGAATGCGCGACTGCAGGTTTTCCTCGGTCAGGTCGGGCTTGCGGTCGGCAAAGACCGGGGCAAGCATTTCGGCAAAGCCATCGACGGCCGGTTCGATCGGGATGGTGTCGAGCCGGACGCCCAGCATCCGCGCGCAGCCTTCGGCATCGTCGAGGCTTTCCTGGCTGGTGTACCGGCTGGGCAGCATGACGCACCACACCCGTTCGGGGCCGAGCGCATCGACGGCGATGGCGGCGGTGATCGCCGAATCGATCCCGCCCGACAGGCCGAGCACCACGCCGGGGAAGCGGTTCTTGTTCACATAGTCGCGCAGGGCCAGAACCATGGCGCAATAGATGTCTTCGGGGTGTTCGGTCGGTTCGTGGACATCGCCTGCCTGACAGCGCCAGCGGTGGCCGTTGCCCACTTTCACCCGGTTCCATTCGGTGTGGATCACCGCCTCTTCCCAATCGGGTGCCTGGATCCACAGCGCGCCTTCGGGGCCGACGACAAAGCTCGCGCCGTCGAACACGATCTCGTCCTGCCCGCCGACGCGGTTGAGATAGGCCAGCGGAATGCCGGTATCGATCGCGCGACGCTTGGCAACGCCGTCGATGCGCAGCACGTCCTTGTCGATTTCATAGGGGCTGCCGTTGACGCAGATGAAGATTTCCGCGCCCAGCTGCGCGAGATGGCGGCACACGTCCGGGTGCCAGATGTCCTCGCAGATCGGCAGGCCGAGCATTGCCCCCTTGAACAGGACCGGTTCGGGCAGCGGGCCGGGCAGGAAATAGCGCTTTTCATCGAACGTGCCGTAATTGGGCAGCTCGTACTTGAACCGCACCGCCGCGATGCGGCCGCCTTCGAGCAGGGCGACACCGTTGTGCAGCGCGCCGTCGCGGACGAACACGCTGCCGACCAGCAGCGCGGGGCCGCCGTCTGCGGTCAGTTTCGCCAGTTCCTGCATCTCGTGCGCGGCGCGCTCGATCAGGGCAGGCTTCTGGATCAGGTCCTCGGGCGGATAGCCGATGAGATGCATTTCGGGAAAGACGATGAGGTCGCTGTGCATCGCTGCCGCGCGCACCTTGCGCACCGATTCCGCATTCGCGGCAAGATCGCCGACATTCTGGTTGAGCTGGGCAAGCGTGATGATCAGTTTGTCAGCCATATCAATTTCAGGTCCGGTTTGGCGTTCGCGCCGGACCCTAGGCGGCATGGGGGCCATTCGTCAAAGACTGTCCACGGGGGTGGTGCCCGGACGGGACATGTCCACATCGACGATGGTCTGCAAAAGTTGCAAAGCTGTCGCCATAAGCTAAGGCGCCGCGCAGGAACTCGGCGGCCCGACTCGCGCGTGCGAGACTTGTCAACGGCCGACCATGATTGCTGTTGGACCGTCCGGGACAGGACGGCGGAACGATCGTCAGGAAGGACTAGAGCACGTCATGAAAATCATGTCGGGGAACGGCAACCTGCCGCTTGCACGGGCAGTCGCTGCCTATCTCGAACTGCCGCTGACCGAGGCTGCGGTCCGGCGCTTTGCCGACGAGGAAGTCTTCGTCGAAATCCACGAGAACGTGCGTGGCGAGGACGTCTTCATCGTCCAGTCGACCAGCTTCCCGACCAATGACAACCTCATGGAACTGCTGATCTGCATCGATGCGCTGCGTCGCGCGTCGGCACGCCGCATCACCGCGGTGATCCCCTATTTCGGCTATGCCCGCCAGGACCGGAAGCCCGGCCCGCGCACGCCGATCTCGGCCAAGCTGGTTGCCAACCTGATCACGACGGCAGGTGCTGACCGCGTTCTGGCGGTCGATCTTCACGCAGGGCAGATCCAGGGCTTCTTCGACATCCCGACCGACAACCTGTTTGCCGCGCCGACCATGGCTGCGGACATCCAGACCCGTTACGGCGGCGAGCCGCTGATGGTGGTGTCGCCCGACGTCGGCGGCGTCGTGCGCGCCCGTGCGCTGGCCAAGCGGCTCGACAACGCGCCGCTCGCCATCGTCGACAAGCGTCGCGACCGTCCCGGCCAGTCCGAAGTGATGAACATCATCGGTGAAGTGAAGGATCGCATGTGCATCCTGATCGATGACATCATCGATTCGGGCGGCACGCTGTGCAACGCTGCGCAGGCGCTGATGGATGCCGGGGCCAAGGGCGTTGCCGCCTACATCACTCACGGCGTCCTTTCGGGCGGTGCAGTGGCGCGCGTCGGCAATTCCGCGCTCAAGGAACTGGTCATCACCGACAGCATCCTGCCCACCGAAGCGACCCGCGAATGCAGCCGCATCCGCGTGCTGACCATCGCGCCGCTGATCGGCGAAGCGATGCGTCGTATTGCCGACGAAAGCTCGGTCAGCTCGCTTTTCGACTGAATTCGGGAAGGGCGGTGCCGATCGGGTGCCGCCCTCCTGTTTCCGCCTTCCCCTCGCACATGACGTGATCGAGCCAGGGCGGTGCTTCGCCCGGACCGATGCGGGCGAGCAGTTCCAGCCGCCGTGCCTGCCGCGTTTCCAGCGACAGCGTCATCAAGGGTTGCGGTTGCGACACGAATTGACGCGGGCTCATCCCGATCAGCGCGGTGAAATCGCGGATCAGGTGGCTCTGGTCATAATAGCGAAGCATCAGCGCCTCGACCTCGCTGCGGTCGACGACCCCGCGCAGGCAGCTTGCCATGTCGAGCGTGCGGGCCCGCCGCAGAACCTGTTTCGGCGTCATCCCGAAATCGCGCCGGACAATGCGTTCGAGCCTGCGCAGTTCGATCCCGTGCCGCTCGGCAAGATCGTGGACCGGTGTCGCGGGTTCTTCGTAACTCGCGCGTTCGAACCAGACCGAGACCGGATCGGGCGGCGGCGGAACCCGTTGGGCAATCAGCCTGCGCAAGGTCGCCTCCATGGCACGGCACCAGTCTTCGGGCGTCGCGTCGAGGTCCAGGCTGTCGAGCCATGGTCCCGGCGTCAGCCCGATGAGGCCCGGATCGGACAGGCGATCGACGATGTCGCCTTCGCCCGGACCGCCCAGGGCGCGGCAGGATCCGGGGCGCAGGGCGAATCCGACGCTGGTAAAGCCGCCCCGCACACTGACCGGCATCCGGCGGGTCTGCGGGCCGAACAGGATCAGCGCGCGGCCGCGCTGGACAAGGTCTCCGGCGCTTCGCGCGTGCCATTCGCCGTCGAGTTGGGCGCGAACCATCGCGTTTTCGCTGAACACCCCACAATCGAGCCGGTAGTCGGGCGGCGCATCGATGATCGAGACGTATAGGCGCGCCACCCAGGGCGCGAGGTCGCAGGCAGGCGCCCGGCTGTACGACAAAGGCTGGCCGTCACGGGCAACCGCGCTGCCCGGTGCAAGTCGTGGGTCGATCGCAGGCGATCGTCGCATGTCCTTACGCGTTTCCCCCCTCGCGTCGCCATGGCTGTCTTGTCAATTCATGGGCGTTATCGAGGGCGCCGGTCAAGGGCGGGCGTCTTTTTCCCGACGGGACTTCGCTTCGCTTGACCTTGGCGCGGGGCCTTGTCAGGGAATCGGACATGAAGCTCGACGCCGAAATTGCTCTCGCCCATCGCCTTGCCGACGCTGCCGGCGAAGCGATCCGTCCCTGGTTCCGCGCCGTCGGTTTCGAGCGCAAGGGGGACAAGACCCCGGTGACGGCCGCCGACCGTGCCGCCGAAGAAGCGATGCGCGCGGTTCTTGCCGCCGAAATGCCGACCGATGGCGTGATCGGCGAGGAATTCGGGATTTCCACCGGGACTTCGGGGCGCGAATGGGTGCTCGATCCCATCGACGGTACCACCGGTTTCGTCGCCGGGCGTCCGTTGTTCGGTACGCTGATCGCGCTGGTGGTCGACGGCTTCCCGGTTCTGGGCGTGATCGATCAGCCCATCCTCAAGGAACGCTGGGTCGGAGTGATCGGCCGGCCGACTTTGCTCAATGGTCGTCCGGTGCGGACCCGTGCCTGTTCCGCGTTGGCGGAAGCCTCGATCGCCACGACCGGCCCGCACTATTTCAGCGACCATGACGGCGAACATTTCATGGCGCTGGCAGCGCAAACCGACCACAAGCGCATGGTCATGGGCGGCGACTGCTATAACTACGCCATGTTGGCGAGCGGCCATCTCGATATCGTGTGCGAATCCAACCTCAAGCTTTACGACTGGGCGGCGCTGGTGCCGGTGGTTGAAGGCGCGGGCGGGACCATGGCCGACTGGAACGGCGAACCGCTGCGCCAGGGTTCGAGCGGTCATGTGATTGCGCTGGGCGATCCTGCCCGGCTCGACGACGTGGTCGAGGCGCTCGCCTGCGGGCATTGAGCGTCTGGGCGCCTGGGTCCTCAAGACCACGCGCACCAATAGGAACTTGTCCCGGGCTGGTTTCATGTGCAACCAGCCCCGCTCGAATTCGAGCGAGAGGAAAGTCCATGTCGAAATTGCGCCGCGCGATTGCCGTTCTTGCCACGACTGCACTGGTCGCATTGGCCCCCGGCGCGATGGCAAAGACAGTGGTCGTTCGCGCCGCGCACATGATCGACGTCATGGGCGGCAAGCGGGTCGATGACGCGCAAGTCGTCATTGCCGATGGGCGGATCACCGCCGTCGGGCACAAGGGCGACGCGGTTCCCGCCGATGCGCAAGTGATCGATCTGGGCGGGCGCACGTTGCTGCCCGGTCTTATCGACATGCACGTCCACCTGACCGGGGACCCGCGGTTCAGCGGTTATACCAGCCTTCAGTTCACCGATCAGTTCGCGACGGTCGTCGGCGTCGCCAATGCCCGTCGGACGCTGGAGGCGGGCTTTACCACCGTGCGCAACGTCGGTTCGGACGGGTTCGGCGACGTCGCCTTGCGTCAGGCGATCGACATCGATGAAATCCCCGGACCGCGCATCGTTACGGCGACGTACGCGCTGGGCACGACCGGCGGCCATTGCGACACCACCGAACTGCCGCCCGCGCTCGACCGCACCTGGCCCAACATTGCCAATTCGCCCGAGGAATTCCGCGCTCTGGTGCGCAAGATGCACAAGTACGGCGCACAAGTGATCAAGATCTGCGCGACCGGGGGCGTGCTTTCCAAGACCGACGCGGTCGGCGCGCAGCAGATGACGTTCGAGGAAATGAAAGCCGTCGCGGACGAAGCGCACATGCTCGGCCTTCGGGTCGCGGCCCATGCCCACGGGACGCAGGGGATCAACACGGCCCTTCGCGCCGGGATCGACACCATCGAACATGCAAGCCTTGCCGACGCCGAGAGCTTCCGGCTGGCAAGGCAGATGGGCGCCGCGCTCGACATGGACATCTACAACGACGACTACATCCTGTCCGAAGGCGCGAAGAACGGCGTGTTTCCCGAAAGCCTCGAAAAGGAACGCCTGATCGGTCGCAAGCAGCGCGAGACGTTCCGCGCGGCTCACGCGGCGGGCGTCACGCTGCTGTTCGGGACGGACGGCGGGGTCTATCCCAACGGCGACAATGCGCGTCAGTTCGCCAAGATGGTCGAATGGGGCATGACCCCGATCGAGGCGATCCAGGCCGCGACGACGACGGCAGCGAAATATCTCGACCGCACCGCCGATGTCGGCGCGATCGCGACGGGCCGCTATGGCGACCTGATCGCGGTCGACGGCGATCCGTTGGCCGATGTGCGGCAGCTTGAACATGTGACGTTCGTGATGAAGGGCGGCGAAGTCGTAAAAACGGCCGGTTGATCGGGTCTTTGGGATGAGAGTGGGGGCGGTTGCAATTGGGCGAGCGCGCGCCTAAATCGTGCGCAGCATCAAGAGTTGGAGTGCGACGCTCCGACGCCAACCTGCCGGCAACCGGGCAAGGTGGCGCCTTCCGCAAAAGGGGAAGGGATGTGGCCGCAGCGGCAACCAAGCGGAGCCAATGCCCCCATTCCCGTCTCTTTCTCCGGTCGCGGCGCGTCGCAGTTTTGGCTCATGCGCCAGTCAAGGAAACCTGCCTCGTGCCCATTCGCATTGCCGACAACCTGCCCGCCCGCCGCACGCTCGAATCCGAAGGCGTGATCGTGATGGGCGAAAGCGAGGCGGCGCGGCAGGACATCCGGCCCTTGCGCATCGCGCTGCTCAACCTGATGCCCGATAAGATCACCACCGAGACGCAGATCGCACGCCTGCTCGGCGCGACACCCTTGCAGGTGGAGCTCGAACTGCTGCGGATTTCCGGGCATGTCAGCAAGAATACCTCGGCGGGGCATCTCGCCGAATTCTATCGCCCCTGGGACGAAGTCCGCACCGAGAAATTCGACGGCCTGATCGTGACCGGGGCGCCGGTCGAAACCATTGCCTATACCGAAGTGACTTATTGGGACGAACTGCGCCAGATCTTTGACTGGAGCCAGACGCACGTCCATCACACGCTGACGATCTGCTGGGGCGCGATGGCTGCGCTCTATCACTTCCACGGCGTCGACAAGCATCCGCTGGAGGAAAAGGCCTCGGGCGTGTTCCCGCACTGGAACCGCGCTCCGGCGACGCCGTGGATGCGCGGGCTCCCTGACGTGTTCGACGTGCCCGTCTCGCGCTGGAGCGAAGTGCGGAGCGCGGATGTTCCGGCGTCAGCGGGACTGACCGTACTGGCCGAAAGCGATGAAACCGGGCTCAGCCTCTTGGCCGATCCGGCGCACCGTGCGCTCCACATGTTCAACCATCTCGAATATGACACGCTGACGCTCGCCCGCGAATTCGCGCGCGACGAAGGCGCCTATGTCCCCCGCCACTATTTCCCGGGTGACGATCCAAAGGCCAATCCGCTCAACACCTGGCGCGGGCACGGGCACATCCTGTTCGGCAACTGGATTAATCAGGTCTACCAGACGACGCCGTTCGATCTGGCTGATATCGGGGAACTGGTGGGAGCCTGAACCGGCCGCGCGGGTCTTGCGCGACATGACTTGCCTTTTGTCGCCCCGGTGACTAAGGGCCGCACCTTCATCCGGCATGCCGCATGAGATTCGCCTGGCCACAAGGGCTGCCACGGCGGGTCGAGGCAGAGCCGAAACCCAAGGAGACGAAAATGCCCAAGCTCAAGACCAAGAGCGGTGTGAAGAAGCGCTTCAAGATCACCGCTACCGGCAAGGTCAAGCACGGCGTGGCCGGCAAGCGCCACCGCCTGATCAGCCACAACGCCAAGTACATCCGTCAGAACCGCGGTACCGACGTGATCTCCGATGCAGACGCACGGGTGATCAAGAAGTGGGCGCCCTACGGGCTGAACTGAGGAGACTGACAGATGTCCCGTATCAAGCGCGGCACGACTACTCGTGCGAAGCACAAGCGCATTCTTGACGCCGCCAAGGGTTACCGCGGTCGCCGCAAGAATACGATCCGCGTTGCCCGTCAGGCCGTCGAAAAGGCTGGCCAGTACGCTTACCGCGACCGCAAGATCAAGAAGCGGAACTTCCGCGCTCTGTGGATCCAGCGCATCAACGCTGCGGTCCGTGCGGAAGGCCTCACCTATTCGCAGTTCATCCACGGCACCAAGCTTGCCGGGATCGAACTGGACCGCAAGTCGCTCGCCGATCTGGCGATGAACGAAGGTGGCGTGTTCACCGCGATCATCGCTCAGGCCAAGGCTGCCCTTCCGGCTGCCTGATCGCGCGGCATTTGCCGACAACAAAAAGGCGTCGTCCCGTCGGGGCGGCGCTTTTTTGTTATGCGTGTTCCCGTCGCAGTTCGGCGAGAGGGCCGGAATTGCACCAAAAACGCCGACCCGCTTGGAATTTGCCGCATTTGGCGCTAGCGGCTCGGCCCCATGGAACAGCTCGATCAGACACTCGCGGCGATTGCCGCTGCCGACACGCTCGATGCCGTGGAAGCGATCCGCGTGGCCGCGCTCGGCAAGCAGGGGTGGGTTTCGGCCCTGCTGAAGACTCTGGGGCAGATGAGCCCCGAGGAACGCCAGAGCGAAGGCCCGCGCATCCACGCCGCTCGCGAAGCGGTGACGGCTGCTCTTGCCGATCGTCGCGCGGGGATCGAGGCGGCTGTTCTCGACGCGCGCCTTGCTGCTGAAACGGTCGACCTTTCCCTGCCCGCGCCCGCGCTTCCCAAGGGCAGCGTCCATCCGGTCAGCCAGGTCATGGACGAACTCGCCGAGATTTTCGCGGACATGGGCTTTGCCGTCGCCAGCGGTCCCGAGATCGAGGACGACTGGCACAATTTTACCGCGCTCAACATGCCTGAAACGCATCCGGCGCGCGCGATGCACGACACGTTCTATTTCCCCGACCGCGATGCGCAGGGGCGTTCGATGCTGTTGCGCACCCATACCTCGCCGGTGCAGATCCGCTCGATGCTGGCGCAGGGCGCGCCCTTGCGCATCATCGCGCCAGGCCGGGTCTATCGCTCGGACAGCGACGCGACGCACACGCCGATGTTCCACCAGATCGAAGGCCTGGTGATCGACAAGGGGATTCACCTCGGCCACCTCAAGTGGACGCTGGAAACCTTCCTCAAGGCCTTCTTCGAGCGGGACGACATCGTCCTGCGCCTGCGCCCGAGCTATTTCCCCTTCACCGAGCCTTCGGTCGAAGTGGACGTGGGCTATACGCTGGTCAACGGCAAGCGGGTGATCGGCGGGGGCGGGGACGTTCCCGACGGCGGCTGGATGGAAGTGCTCGGCTCGGGCATGGTCAATCGCCGCGTGATCGAGGCGGGCGGGCTCGACCCCGATGAGTGGCAGGGTTTCGCATTCGGCACCGGCGTCGATCGCCTTGCCATGCTCAAATACGGGATGGACGATTTGCGCGCGTTCTTTGACGGCGATATTCGCTGGCTGTCGCACTATGGCTTTGCCGCGCTCGATGTACCGACGCTGTCGGGTGGCGTGGGAGTGCGGGCATGAAGTTCGCGCTGTCCTGGCTCAAGGCCTTCCTCGACACCGATGCCGATGCGGCGACGATCGCCCGCGCGCTCAACGGTCTCGGCCTTGAAATCGAAAGCGTCACCGACGTTGCGGCCGCTCTCACCAAGTTCCGCGTTGCGCGTGTCCTGACGGCGGACAAGCATCCGCAGGCGGACAAGCTGCAAGTGCTGTCGGTCGATCTGGGCGACGGCAATCCGTTGCAGGTCGTGTGCGGCGCCCCCAATGCCCGTGCGGGCCTCATCGGCGTGCTCGGCTTGCCCGGCGCGGTGGTTCCGGCCAACGGCATGGAACTGCGCAAGAGCGCGATCCGTGGCGTCGAATCGAACGGCATGATGTGCTCGACCCGCGAACTGGGTCTTGGCGAAGAGCATGACGGGATCATCGAGCTTCCCGCCGATGCGACGCCGGGTGTCAGCTATGCCGACTATCTCGGTTCCGACCCGGTCTTTGACGTGGCGATCACGCCCAACCGGCCCGATTGCATGGGTGTCTACGGCATTGCGCGCGACCTTGCCGCCGCCGGGATCGGCCGTCTCAAGCCGATTGCGACGACGCCGGTCGAAGGCAGCTATCCCTGCCCGGTCGAGATCCGCACCGAGGACGCCGAAGGGTGTCCGGCGTTCTTCGGACGCGTCATTCGCGGCGTGAAGAACGGTCCCAGCCCGCAGTGGCTGCAGGACGCTCTCAAGAGCGCGGGCCAGCGCCCGATTTCGGCTCTGGTCGACATCACCAACTATGTGATGCTCGGCTACGGGCGTCCGGCCCATGCCTATGACCTTGCCACGCTTTCGGGCGCGGTCGTCGCGCGCAAGGCGAGGGACGGCGAAAAGGTTCTCGCGCTCAACGGTCGCGAATATGCGCTCGAACCGTGGATGACCGTCATTGCCGACGATGCCGGGGTGCATGACATCGCCGGGATCATGGGCGGCGAACATTCGGGATGCAGCGAGACGACCACCGACGTCCTGCTCGAAGTCGCCTATTTCGATCCAGCCGGGATTGCCCGTACCGGGCAGGCGCTGGCGCTGACGTCGGATGCACGCGGCCGTTTCGAGCGCGGTGTCGATACCGGTTTCCTCGATACCGGGCTCGATCTCCTGACCGGTCTGATCCTCGACATCTGTGGCGGGGAAGCAAGCCATGTCGTGCGGGCGGGCAAGGCTCCGGTCGCGGACAAGGTCGTTGATTATGCCCCGACGCTGGCTGCGCGGCTTGGCGGGGTCGACCTGCCCGACGACGAACAGCGCCGTATTCTGGCGGCGCTCGGCTTTGCGGTCAGCGGCGAGGGCGTCTGGAAAGTCGCCGTTCCCGGCTGGCGTCCGGACATCGACGGCGCCCCCGACATTGTCGAGGAAGTGATTCGCGTTCACGGGCTCGATGCCGTGCCTTCGACGCCGCTGCCGCGTGCGGCGGGCGTTGCCAAGCCGACCGCGACTGCGGCCCAGTCGCTCGAGCGGCGCCTGCGTCGTGCCGCTGCCGCGCGCGGCGCGCATGAAGCGGTGACGTGGTCGTTCCTGCCCGAAGCGGAAGCGGCGCGGTTTGCCGATGGTGCCGATGCGCCCTGGGTTCTGGCCAATCCGATTTCGGAAGACCTGAAGGCCATGCGGCCCTCGCTCTTGCCGGGCCTGCTGTCGGCGGCACGCCGCAATCTCGACCGTGGCGCCACCAGCGTGCGCCTGTTCGAAATCGGCCGTCGCTATCTGCGCGGCGAAGGTGGTGCGAGCAACGAGGCGCCAAGCCTTGCCGTGGTTCTGGCCGGTGAACGCAGCGCGCGCGGCTGGGCGACGGGCAAAGCGGTGGCGTTCGACGCGTTCGATGCCAAGGCGGAGGCTCTCGCGCTTCTGGCCGAAGCCGGCGCGCCGGTCGACAACCTGCAAGTCATGGGCGAGGCGGGACCGCAGTTCCACCCCGGCCAGTCGGCGACATTGCGCCTTGGCCCCAAGACGGTGCTGGCGCGCTTCGGCATGCTTCACCCCTCGACGCTCAAGGCTTTCGACTTGTCCGCGCCGGTTGCGGTGGTCGAACTGTTCCTCGAACGCCTGCCGGGAAAGAAGGGCGCCTCGACGTTTGCGCGTGCGCCTTATGCGCCGCCCGTGCTTCAGGGGGTGACGCGCGACTTCGCGTTCCTGGTCCCGACCGATCGTCCGGCGGGCGATGTCGTGCGGTCGGTTCGCGGCGCGGACAAGGCGAACATCGTCGCAGTGCGCGTGTTCGACGACTTCCGCGGACAGGGCGTGGCCGAGGGCATGCGCAGTCTCGCGCTTGAAGTCACGCTGCAACCCGTCGACAAGAGCTATGACGAAGCCGCGCTCAAGGCGATTTCGGATCGAATCGTCGCGGCGGCTGCCAAGGTCGGAGCGACCTTGCGAGGGTAAAGGGAGTGGCTATGGCGGATGAACTGGTTGCAATCGGCTCGGACAGGCTGACCGCGCAGATTCATCCGCTGGGTGCCGAACTCTGGTCGCTCCGCGATGCGGAAGGCCGGGACTACATGACCGATGCCGACCCGGCGTTCTGGAGCGGGCATGCCCCGTTGCTGTTCCCGGTGGTCGGCTCGCTCGTCGACGACCGGCTGGTGGTCGAGGGCAAGGCCTATTCCCTGCCGCGTCACGGCTTTGCCCGGCGCAGCCTTTTCACGTGCGTGGAGCAGGGCGCGGATCACGTCCGTTTTCACCTTGCCGACAGTGATGAGACCCGCGCGGTCTATCCTTTCGCGTTCACGCTCGACATGACCTTTCGCGTCGAGGGTTGGCGCCTTGCCATGACCGCAACGGTCGGCAATCCCGGTGACCGGCCGCTCCCGTTCAGTTTCGGCTATCATCCCGCCTTTGCCTGGCCTCTGCCGGGCGGTGCCGACAAGGCCGCGCACAAGCTGGTCTTTGCGCAGGATGAGCCACAGCCGATCCGGCGCGTGAGCCGTGACGCCGGGCTGCTCTTGCCGCAAGCCGAGGCAACGCCGGTCAAGGGGCGCGAACTGGCGCTCGACGAAGCCCTGTTCCGCGCCGATGCCGTGATCTGGACCGAGCTTGCCGGGCGGAGCCTCTCCTATGGGGCGCCAGGCGGCACCTGGCTCGACATCGATTTTCCCGACATGCCCATGCTCGGGCTCTGGCAGGTGCCCGGCGCGCGCTATATCTGCATCGAACCCTGGCAGGGCCATGCCGATCCCGAAGGGTTCACGGGCGAATTCGTCGAAAAACCCGGCATCGTCACGCTGGCGCCGGGGGCTTCGCGCGATTTCCGCATGGATGTGACGGTGAGGGTGTCGTGAAGACGCGTGTGAAATGGATCTGGCCGGTCATTGCCCTGTCGGCGATGACGGCGGTTGCGCTGCTGACCCCGCGCACGGGATTGCGGCAAGTGGTGCGTGCCGACAGCGCGCTTCCCGCCGCGCGGCTTGGCCCCTGTCTTGCCGCCCGGCTCGGGCTCGGCCCGTGGAAGGGCAACCCGCAAGTGGCCGGGAACAAGGGCGCCGGATTGCGTGCCGAACTCGCCGACAAGGGGGCGTCCCGCCACCTTTCCCTGCTGACCGAAGGGGGGCGTCCGCTCTCTTCGGGCGAAAGCGAGGCGGTTCAGGCGTGCCTGCGCGGCGGTTGAAGTGAAAAAACCGGTTCCCTCGGGCTTGTGCGATGCATTAGGGGGCTTGGATCATGTCCAATCGCCGCACCTTTGCCATCATTTCGCACCCCGACGCGGGTAAGACGACGCTCACCGAAAAGCTGCTGCTTCAGGGGGGGGCGATCCACCTTGCCGGTGAAGTCAAGGCACGCGGCGCGGCGCGGCGCGCGCGCTCGGACTGGATGAAGATCGAGCAGCAGCGCGGGATTTCGGTGACCAGCTCGGTCATGACGTTCCAGAAGGACGGGATCGTCTTCAACCTGCTCGACACGCCGGGCCACGAGGACTTTTCCGAAGATACCTACCGCACGCTGACCGCGGTCGATTCGGCGATCATGGTGATCGACGCGGCCAAGGGGATCGAGCCGCAGACGCGCAAGCTGTTCGAAGTGTGCCGCATGCGCTCGGTGCCGATCATCACGTTCGTCAACAAGGTCGACCGCGAAGGCCGCAGCGTGTTCGAGACGCTCGACGAAGTGGCCGATGCGCTTGCGCTCGACGTGGTGCCGATGTCCTGGCCGGTCGGCATGGGCGGTGTGTTCCAGGGCGTCTACGACTTTGCCACCCGCACGATCAGCCGTCCCGAAGGCGATGGCCGCGAATTCCTCGGCAAAGTCGAGCCGTTGACCGAAGGCGCCATTCCCGACGACATCGCCGAGGAAATGGAACTGGGCGAGGCCGGGTATCCCGCTTTCGACCTCGAAGCCTATCGCAACGGTGACCTGACACCGGTCTATTTCGGTTCGGCACTCAAGAATTTCGGTGTCGAGGCGCTGATCGACGCGATTGCCCGCTTTGCACCGCCGCCGCGTCCGCAGCCTTCGGAACAGGGGATCATCGATCCCGAGCGCAGCGACGTGACCGGCTTCGTGTTCAAGGTGCAGGCCAACATGGACCCGCAGCACCGCGACCGCATCGCGTTCATGCGCCTCGTTTCGGGTACGTTCCGTCGCGGCATGAAGCTGATCCCGTCGGGACTGGGCAAGCCGATCGCGGTCCATTCGCCGATCCTGTTCTTTGCGCAGGACCGCGAGATCGCCGATACCGCCGAGGCGGGCGACATCATCGGCATTCCCAACCACGGCACGCTGCGGGTTGGCGATACCCTGTCCGAACGCAACGACGTGCGTTTCACCGGGCTGCCCAATTTCGCCCCGGAAATCCTGCGCCGCGTGGTGCTCAAGGACCCGACCAAGACCAAGCAGCTGCGCAAGGCGCTTGATGACTTGTCCGAAGAAGGGGTGATCCAGGTCTTCTATCCCGAAATCGGCAGCCAGTGGATCGTCGGCGTCGTGGGGCAGCTTCAGCTCGACGTGCTGGTTTCGCGACTGGAAGCCGAATACAAGGTCGAGGCCATGCTCGAAGCTTCGCCGTTCGACACGGCGCGCTGGCTCAAGGGCAGCGATGCGGCGATCAAGGGGTTCGAGGATTTCAACCGGAGCAATCTGGCGCGCGACCGCGACGGAGACCCGGTTTTCATGGCCCGTTCAGCGTGGGACGTGGGATATCAGCAGGAACGCAATCCCGATCTCGTCTTTTCTGCGACGAAAGAACGGTAAGGGAAGGCGTGGCCGGCTTCGCCATTCGCCGAATGGCGGATTTCAGCGTGAGGACAAGGAATTAGAACAGGCTCACTGCTATGCCGGCGGCAAACCATAACGGCAGGAGGATGCGTTGAATCTGCTTGGGCCCACATCCAATACGTTTATTTCCCAACGCCTTCGCCTCCATTATGTCGATTGGGGCAATGCGGACAAGCCGCCGTTGCTGCTCGTCCACGGGTCGCGCGACCATTGTCGCAGCTGGGACTGGACGGCCGAGGCCCTGCGCGAAGACTGGCACGTCATTGCGGTCGACAATCGCGGCCACGGCGACAGCGAATGGGTCTCGGACGGCAACTATCGCACGATGGACATGGTCTATGACCTTGCCCAGCTGGTGCATCAGCTCAATCTCGCGCCGGTGACGATCGTCTCGCATTCGTGGGGTGCGATCGTGTCGTTGCGCTATGCCGGGCTCTTTCCCGAAGACGTGCGCAAGCTGGTCGCGATCGAAGGCATTTTCCCGACGCCCGAATGGGAAATGCGGATGAAGGACGTGCCCTTTGCGCGGCGTATCCGCGACTATATCGCCGAAAAGCGCAAGGCGGCAGGACGCCTGCCGCGTCGCTATCCCACGCTTGCCGATGCCTTTGCCCGCATGAAGGCGGAAAACCCCTATCTGACCGACGAGCAGGCGCGGCACCTGACCATTCACGGGATCAACCGGAACGAGGATGGGACTTTCACCTGGAAGTTCGATCCTTATGTCCACATCGACCACCCGTACGACATCTCGACCGAGCGCAAGCACGAGCTGTGGGAAGCGATCACATGCCCCACGCTGCTGCTCAACGGCGCGGATTCGTTCGCGGGCAATCCCGAACGCGACGGCCGCATCCGCCATTTCCGCGACGCGCGCGTGGTCGAATTCGAGAATGCCGGGCATTGGCCGCATCACGACCAGTACGACCGCTTCATCGGGCTCCTGCGCGAATTCCTTTGAGCATCGGTCCCTGAAGTATCGGATCGGGGTTCCGGCGTTCGCGGAACCCCGCGCGGCTCGGGCGCTCTTCCCACCTTCTTTGGGCAATACCCTCTTTGGGGGATATTCTGTGCCTAAAAATTAGGCATCAATGTGCAGGTGCACAAGATTCGAGCGCTTCCCGGCCTCAGGATAAGCGTTTTATTCCTGTCACACTCGGATTTCCGTATATTACTGATCTGGCATGTTCCTTGCTGAGATGGTCGAGGCCGGCGGTCGCCCGGTAAGGAGTAGGCCTTGAAAAGGGGGGCATGAATGAAATTCATCATCGCCATCATCAAGCCGTTCAAGCTCGACGAAGTGCGCGAAGCGCTTTCGGGTCTGGGCGTTGCCGGGATGACGGTGTCGGAAGTGAAAGGTTTCGGTCGCCAGAAGGGCCAGACCGAAATCTACCGCGGCGCCGAATATTCGACCAACATGCTGCCCAAGGTGAAAATCGAGATTGCGGCCAGCGACGACCTCGCTCCGCAGATCATCGAGACGATCCAGCAAGCCGCCAGCACCGAAGCGATCGGTGACGGCAAGATCTTCGTGCTCGATCTTGCCTCGGCCACGCGCATCCGCACCGGCGAGACCGGGGATACCGCGCTGTGATCTCTGGCCGTTGTGATCTCGGGGCTGTGTCCTCCGACATGAAGGGAAACCATATGATCCGTAAGATGATCAGTGGCGTTGCGGGACTGGGGCTGACGCTCGCTACCGCATCGACCGCTTTCGCGCAGGCGGCGATGATCAAGGCGCCGACCGTCGCCCAGCAGGCCACCATGGTCAACAAGGGCGACACCACCTGGATGCTCGTGTCTGCCCTGCTCGTCCTCATGATGAGCGTTCCGGGCCTCGCACTGTTCTATGGCGGCCTCGTGCGGACCAAGAACATGCTGAGCGTGCTGATGCAGGTCTTCATGATCGTGTCGATCGGCGGTCTGCTCTGGGCCACCTACGGCTATTCGCTCGCCTTCACTACCGGGATCACCCCCGGCCTCACCCCTTACGTCGGCGGCTTCTCCAAGGCGCTGATGATCGGCGTTTCGGGTTCGACGTACGCCGCGACGTTCTCGAACAACGTCTACATCCCCGAACTCGCGTACTTCGTCTTCCAGATGACCTTCGCGATGATCACCCCGGCGCTGATCGTGGGGTCGTTCGCGGAACGCGTGAAGTTCACCCCGCTGATGATCTTCGTCGTGCTGTGGTCGACCTTTGCCTATTACCCGATGGCGCACATGGTCTGGTACTGGGCCGGTCCGGACTTCCTCAAGGATACCCCGACCGAAACCGGTCTGCTGTACGGCAAGGGCGCGCTCGACTTCGCGGGCGGCACCGTCGTTCACATCAACGCGGGTATCGCCGGTCTCATCGGCTGCCTCATGATGGGCAAGCGCGTCGGTTTCGGCAAGGAAGCCACTCCGCCGCACTCGCTGACCATGACCATGATCGGCGCCTCCCTGCTGTGGGTGGGCTGGTTCGGCTTCAACGCCGGTTCCAACCTTGAAGCGAACGGCGTCACCGCGGTCGCTTTCGTCAACACCATGCTCGCCACTTGCGCCGCCGCCGTCAGCTGGGCCATCATCGAACAGGTCGTTCACGGCAAGCCCTCGATGCTGGGTGCCGCTTCGGGTGCCGTCGCCGGTCTCGTCGCGATCACGCCTGCTTCGGGCTATGGCGCTCCGGCCACCTCGATGGTCCTCGGCCTCATCGTTTCGCCGATCTGCTTCTTCTTCGTCACCACGGTGAAGAACAAGCTCAAGTACGACGACACGCTCGACGTCTTCGGCGTCCACTGCGTCGGCGGGATCACCGGTGCGATCGCCACCGCCATTGTCGCCAACCCGGCGCTCGGCGGCCAGGGCGTGATCGACTACACCCAGTTCCCGGCGGTTGCTGCGGCCACTTACGACACCACGGCCCAGATCATCGTGCAGCTCGAAGCTGTGCTGATCACGCTGCTGTGGTCGGGTATCGTCTCGGCGGTTCTCTTCTTCGTCATCGACAAGACCATCGGTCTGCGTCCGACCGAAGAAGCCGAACGTGAAGGCCTCGACATCACCGAACACGGCGAACGCGCCTACAACTACTGAGTTCAGACAAGATTGGCGGGGTGGGAAACCCGGGACCTCTCCCTCTCGGGACTTTCCCCGCCAGACGATGTTCCTCCTGCGAACGGACTGAGGCCGGAAGTGCTAGCCCACTTCCGGCCATTTTTCTGTCCTGAGAGGGGGCAAGCGGGGCCCAACCCGGGAACTCGCCGCTTGGCGAGTTTTGAAAGAGACTTTAAGGCGCAGCGATCATGACTGCGTCCAAACCCGCTTCGCCCTCTGCCGCATCCGACCGGCCGCGTCCCAAGGACTGGATCCTGGGGATCAAGGCCTATGTCCCGGGCAAGTCGACCGGCGCCGATGGACGACCGCTGATCAAGCTGTCGGCCAACGAGAACCCGCTCGGCACCAGCCCGCTGGCGCAAGAGGCGCGACACCATGCCGGGGATCAGGCGCGCTATCCCGATCCCGACAGCACCGCCCTGCGCGTGGCGCTGGGCAAGCTGCACGATCTTCCCGCCGAACGGATCGTGATGGGCACCGGTTCGGACGAACTGCTGCACCTTGCGGTTCAGGCCTATGCCGGGCCGGGCGATGAAGTGCTTTATGTCCGCTATGGCTTTGCCGTCTATGACATCGCCGCGCGCCGCTGTGGTGCCACGCCGGTGGTTGCGCCCGACCGCGACTACGGCACCGATGTCGATGCCCTGCTCGCGGCGGTAACGCCTGCCACTCGCGTCGTTTTCCTCGCCAATCCCAACAATCCGACCGGCAGCTATATCGGGCGCGAGGAAGTCGCCCGGCTCCATGCCGGGCTGCGCCCGGACATCCTGCTCGTCATCGATCAGGCCTATGCCGAATATGTCGCTGCCGAAGACGACGACGGTGCCTTTGCGCTTGCCGCCCGCGCGCACAACGTTCTGGTCACGCGCACCTTTTCCAAGATCTATGGTCTTGCCGGGGAACGCGTGGGCTGGGCAACCGGCGACGCGGACGTGATCGACATGCTCAACCGCATTCGCGGTCCGTTCAACCTGTCGCTGTCGGCGCAGGCAACCGCGCTTGCAGCCCTTGCCGATCAGGACTTCGTGCGCCATTCGCGCGAGCACAATCGCGCGGAGCGGACCCGGTTCGTTGCCGCGATCGAGGCGTTGGGCAATCACGGGCTGCGTCCGCTGCCTTCGCAGGCCAATTTTGTGCTGATCGAGTTTCGCGGTGCCCTGACGGCGGAGGCTGCGTACCTTGGCCTCATGGAATACGGCTACATCACCCGCTGGCTTCCGGGACAGGGGCTGCCCCAGGCACTGCGCATCACCATCGGCACGGCCGAGCAGATGAACGCCATTGCCGCTGCCCTGACCACTCTGGCCGGGGCTGCGGCGTGAGCGACAGCGAAAGCGCGTCGCTGCCGTTTCGTCATGTCGCGGTAATCGGCCTAGGCCTGCTCGGGAGTTCGGTCGCGCGGGCGGCACGGGCGTGCCTGCCCGGCATTGTGATCACCGGCTACGATGCCGATCCGGCCGTGCGCGATCGCGCGCGCGCCATCGGTCTTGCCGACACGATCGCGAATGCGGCAGGCGAAGCGGTGCGGGGCGCGGACCTTGTTGTCCTGTGCGTGCCGGTCGGCGCGATGGGGACTGCGGCCCGCGAACTGGCCGCTGACCTGTCGCTTGCCGCGATCGTGAGCGATGTCGGATCGAGCAAGGCGAGCGTGGCCGCTGCGCTCGGCGCTGCCTTGCCCGGCCATCGCATCATTCCCGCCCATCCCGTCGCCGGGACCGAGCAGAGTGGCCCTGATGCCGGGTTTGCCACGCTGTTCCGCAACCGCTGGTGCATCGTGACGCCTCCGGCCGATGTCGATGCGGCCGATCTGGCGCGTCTGGTCGCGTTCTGGGAAGCCTTCGGCGCGCGGGTCGAGACGATGGATGCCGAGCATCACGACCTCGTGCTCGCCGTGACCAGCCACTTGCCGCACCTGATTGCCTATACGATCGTGGGGACCGCGTCCGATCTCGAACGCGTGACGCAGAGCGAGGTGATCAAGTATTCGGCGGGCGGTTTCCGCGACTTTACCCGCATTGCCGCATCCGATCCGACGATGTGGCGCGACGTCTTCCTCAACAATCGCGATGCGGTGCTCGATATGCTCGGGCGCTTCAATCGCGATTTGGCCGAACTCGAAGCCGCGATCCGGGCCGGGGATGGCGAGCAGTTGTTCGACCATTTCACCCGCACGCGGGCGATCCGTCGCTCGATCATCGAGATGGGGCAGGATGACGCGCGGCCCGACTTCGGCCGCGCGGATCACAGTCGTGCGGGCAAGGAAACGGTCAGCGGTTGAGCGTGTTGATCGCGGTGTGAACGGCCGTCTCGATGTCCTGTCGCGGCAGGCCGGAGGGAAGTTCCGCGCAGACCCGGTAACGGACGACCCCGGACTTCTTCCACAGGCGGTGATAGAGGCGCCCGCTGTCGACCGCGACCGGCACGACCGGCAGGCCGAAGACCTTGTAGAGCCCCGCAAACCCGGCCTGTAGTGGCGGGCTCGAGCGATAGGGGACGCGGGTTCCTTCGGGGAAGATCGCGAGCGGTCGACCCGCGCCGCGCGTCCGGGCTTCGGAAATCATGCCGCGCAGGGCACGGGCCCCGGCGCTGCGATCGACCCCGATCAGGCCATAGCGGTACCCGAGCTTGCCCCAGAGGGGGATCTCGAGCAGCTCCTTCTTGGCGAAGATCATCGGGTTGGGCAGCACGTTGGGAAGATCGATCGCCTCGAAGAAAGACTCGTGCCGGACGGCATAGAGCACCGGATGATCGGGCAGCTCGCCTTCGACCACGACGCGGATGCCGAGCAGGTGGCGGCAGCACCAGCGGTGCCAGCGAAACCAGGCATAGGCCATCGCGACGGTGACGGAATTGGGCAGGACCAGCGTCATGGTCCCGGCAAGGACGAGCAGTATCGAGCCGAGGTAGAACACCGGATAGAACACGAGGCTGCGCGCAATATCGGCGGGACGCACGATATTCGAAGTGTCAGTGGCGGGCATTGTGGTGGGGTCCATCGGGCCAATCGATCAGCCAGGCCAGCATCCGGGCCAGGAACTTGTTATATTCGACAAAGAGAATGCGCATGCTGGGGTGGGACGGCACTGCGTCCTCGACGATCACCAGCCCCTTGGGCGCGGCAACCGCAAGATCGAATGCGGCCCGGCGCATATGCCAGTCGGTGGTGACGAGCCGCACCGAGCGCAGGTCATAGCGCGCGATCCAGCGCGCTGCTTCGAGCGCGTTCGAGCGGGTGTCGAAGGATTCGTAGCCCAGCGTCATGCAGCAGGCGAACAGGCTTGCAGGTACGCCGTATTCGGCTTCGAACTCGGCGGGTTTCACTTCGCTGTCGACGCCCGAAACCAGCATGCGCTTGGCCTCGTCCGCGCGCAGGACCTCGATCCCGCGCTGAATCCGGCCGCTGCCCCCGGTCAGTGCGATGACGGCATCGGTGCGGGTATGGTCGGCCGGACGCGGCAGGAACAGTGCGAACCACAGGAAGCCGAGCAGCCATGCCAGCACCATGAGTGAAAGAATGCGACGGAACAGTCCGGGCGGTTTGCGCAAGGCCATTGCTGTCCCCCAGCTCAGAGTATGCGCCGCAAGGCGGCAAGGACGGTAAGGCGTGCGGTCAGCAGCGCCAGTGCAACGCCGCCGAGCGGGATCGCGGCGATCACCCCCCAGTCGAGCCAGCGCAAGGTGGCCCCGGTTACCATGCCCGAACCCAGTCCGGCAAATTCATGGGCGAGGATAAAGATCGCGGTCAACCCGACGGCGCCGCCGATGATACCACCGGCCGCAGCGTCTGTCGCGGCCGCACGCTGGAACACGCCCGCAATCTGGGCATCGGTCCCGCCCAGCATGTGCACGATCTCGATGGTGGTGCGGTGGTTGCCCAGCGCATTGCGCACCGAGAGCACGACGGTCGCGACCGTCGCCACTGCGAGCAAGGTGATGAGGCCGCCCGAAAGCCATTGCAGCGCGACGATTGCCCGGAATACCGGCGCGAGCCAGGCCTGTTGCGCATCGACGCGGGCTGCTGGAGCTGCCGCCGCGATTGCCCGGTGCAGCCGGTCGAGTTCCTGCGGCGTTGCGCTGCCTGAAAGGTGAAGGTCGATCAGTGCCGGGATCGGCATGTCCTCGACCTCGTCGCCCGGACGCGTGCCGAGCCAGGGTTCGAGCAGGGAATTGAGTTCATCCTGCGCCACGCGGCGGACCTGGGTGACGCCGGGAACTTTGCCCAGCGCCGCGACCGCTGCGTCGGCCTGCCGATTGCGTTCGGCGGGGGCCGCGCTCACGATCTGGACGGTGACGCCGCCTGAAAGGTCGGCGTCGGCCGCAACGGCGGCATTGCGCAAGGCAAGGCCGCTTGCCGCCGCGATCACCATCAGTGCGATGACGATGGCAATGACCCAGGGCATCGGCCCGGTCAGGCGCGGCTCGGGCAGGATGCGCGCGTCGCTGCCGTCGACATTGCGTCGGCTGCCGAAAAGCGCTGACGCGTTCATGACGCGGAAGAGCCCGGTCGGAATGTGTCGCTGGCCCGGTTCTGGCGACGCGGCGGATAGCGCAAGGCGCCGGTCGGGTCGGCAAGGCGCCCCTTGTCGAGGCGCATGATCAGCGAATCGGGGACATTGCCGATGAGGTGGAGGTCGTGCGTCGCGACCACCACGGTCGTGCCCAGCCGGTTGAGGCTTTCGAACAGCAGCAACAGTTTGAGCGCCATGTCCGGGTCGACGTTGCCGGTCGGTTCGTCGGCGATGAGCATGTCGGGGCGGGCGATGACCGCCCGGGCGATGGCGACGCGCTGCTGCTCCCCGCCCGAAAGCGTGGCCGGACGCGCGTGGCGACGATCGCCGAGACCAACCCAGTCGAGCATTTCGCCGACGGGCTTGGCGATCTCGCGCTCGCTGACCCCGGCAACGCGCAAGGGCAGGGCGACGTTGTCGAACGCGGAAAGATGCGGGACGAGGCGGAAGTCCTGGAACACGACGCCCAGGCGGCGGCGAAATCCGGGCAGGCGTTCGCGCGGCAGGGTGATCGCGTCGGTGCCGAACATGCGGATCAGCCCGCGCGAGGGGCGCTGCGCCAGATAAAGAAGCTTGAGCAGGCTGGTCTTGCCCGCACCCGATGCCCCGGTCAGGAAATAGAACCGTCCGGAGTAGAGGGTGAAGGAAATGTCGCTCAGCACTTCCTTGTCCGACCCATAGCGCAGCCCGACGTTGTCGAAATGCACGATTTCGGCTTCAGGCTCGCTCATCAGTGGTGCTTGTCTTGCGTTTTTTCCGTCGGACGGGGCGACCGCGTTGGCCTGCGAAGAGCATACGCGTCAATGCATGTGGAAAAAAGGCCGTGGACGCAATTCTCCCCGCCTGATCCTATTGTTTCGGATGCCGGTCGCGTGTTTAACGCTTGCATATGATCATCGCCTGCCCCGCTTGCTCGACGCGCTATGTCGTTCCCGACAGCGCCATCGGCGTGGACGGGCGCACCGTGCGCTGCGCCAAGTGCCGGCACAGCTGGTTTCAGGCGGGGCCGGAATTGGCGCCCCGGCCCGATGCTCCTGTCATGCCGGTTCCGGAAATGGCGGCTGCGAGTGCTCCGGTTACGCCATCTCCCGGTTCGGCTCCTGCCGATGGCGGCTTTGCGCCGTCCGAAAGCGGGCGGGTCCCTTCGCCCCCGGGCGACGTGGCGCCTCCGGTTCCTCCGGTCGCTCCCGCTTCGACGGCGGCTGGTCTTGCCGAAGAAGGGCCTTCGCCCTTTGCGCATGAACCTCCGTTCCGTCCGCGTCGCAATCCGCTCAAGCTCTGGACGATTGCCGGTGTGGTCTTTGCACTGGTGGTTGCCGCGCTGATCGGCGCGGTCAGCTATTTCGGCCTGCCCGACTGGCTGCCGGTGGCCAAGCAGACGTTCGGCCCGACGCGCCCCGATCTTGAACTCTCGTTCCCTGCCGAGCGGCAGGATCGTCGCACGCTGCCCAATGGGACCGAATATTTCGGAGCCAGCGGGACGATCACCAATGTGGGCAAGGACGTGCGGGAAGTTCCCCCGATCCTGATCGTGCTGCGCGATGGACAGAATCGGGTCGTCTATACCTGGAACGTGATTCCGCCCAAGGACGTGCTCAAGCCCGGCGAGAGCGAAACCATCAACGAGGCCGTCACTGACGTGCCCAAGACGGCCAAGTTCGCGGAAATCGGCTGGAAGCCTGAATAAGGGCAGGGCCTTCGTTCCATGTGCGCAAAGGCGTGGGACGAAAAAAATGAAGTTCTTTTGCAAACATGGTTGCGCACCCCAAAGTCCTTTGCTAGGGGCGCGCTCCTACCCCGACGGAGCGACGGTTTAACGCCTTGCTCCGGAACGATGATGCGGTCGTGGCGGAATTGGTAGACGCGCAACGTTGAGGTCGTTGTGGCCGAAAGGCCGTGGAAGTTCGAGTCTTCTCGACCGCACCATTCTTCTGATGGAAATGGAAAACACCCCTTCGGGGGCACCCCGCAGTCCCGACGGCTGCGGGTTTTTTGTGTTCAGTGTTCCTGTGCGTCGGCGTCGATGGCGTCGGTCGTGGCTGAACGCGGAGAAGACGTTTGCGCCAGGCTCCAGATCAGCGTCTGGCGGGCGTGGGCGATGCGCGGGTGGCGCAGGGCGCTGGGCGTCCAGACAAGGAAGTAGGCGTTCTGGCTGACCGCGATCGGCGCCGGGATCTCGACCAGTTCGCCGCGCGCGATTTCGCTGTGACACAGATAGACCGGCAGCACCGACCAGCCGAAGCCGACAGTCAGGAGGGCGCGCAGGCCTCTGAGGTCGGGCGCGATCAGAGCCGGGCTGACGGGATCGCGCAGCAGGTTGTTGCGTTCCAGCCATCCTTCCATCAGCGGTTGTTCGAGCGTGTAGGCAAGGACCGGTTCGGCCGCGAGGCCGTCGGCCAGATCCTCGGCGGCCAGAATGCGTGCGGCAACGGCAGGGCCTGCAACCGCGATCAGGGGTTCGGTGCGGATCAGTTCGCTGCGCAGGCGTCGATCCTGCACCGGGAAGGCGGAAATCCCGAGATCGCAATGCCCCTCGATCAGATTGTGCAACACTTCGTCGCGTCCGGCGGTCTGAAGGCGCACGCGCATGCCCGCTTCGAGCAGGGGGACGAGTTGCGGGGCGACCACTTCGGACAGGAAGTCGGGATTGCCGATGATGCGGATGGCACCCGCCAGTTCGGCCGACCGCGCGCGGGCTGCGGCCAATGCCGCTTCGGCCTGGTCGAGGCGGTCGCCGATGTCGGCGGCAAGCTCGTCGGCGGCGGCGGTCGGGGTGACGCCGTGGACGTGGCGTTCGAACAACTGGCGTCCGATCGCGCTTTCGAGGCTGGCAATGTGTTGCGACACGGCCGGCTGGGTCAGTTCGAGTGCGCGCGCGGCGCTGCTGATCGAGCGCTGCCGATAGACTTCCATGAAGGTGCGGAGCCGTGTGAGCATGGTTCAAGCCATAAATAATTTTATGGGTGAGGCCTAGTCCGCTTTTGAGACGAGGCGGGCGAGTCCTGCTAGAAGGGCTTCAACAAGACGAATTCACGACATCGCATTGCCGGTGAAACCCTGGTCACCGGCAATGCGACAGTCAAGTCAAGCTTCTTCAGGCAAGGTTGATGCAGTCCCGGACTAGGCAGTGGGGCTGCAGGCGCAGGAAACAGGAGAAACGGTCGCACCATCCTAATCCGACGCCGATGTGATCGGTTTTTCCGACCCCGCATCGTCAACCGACCGTAACAGTTAAGCCCGGACCGACCCGACCCCAAGCCCCCCCCAAGGGTTGGTCCGCGCCGCGGCGAGGCATCGCACCTGCCCCCCTCTCCCCAGCGATGCCTCGCCGCCATCGGCGCCACATCAGGGCGCCCACACGAATTCCCGCCGCGCCTTGCGGCAGACACTGAGCCCGCTTGTCAGTTTGCATGGGCCAGCCTTCAACAAGGTTCGATACGGCGCCAGGGCCGACGGACTTTGCGACGGGGTTGGTTCTTTCGCTTCGGAGAATGACTTGGTTGCCGCCGACTTGCGTATGATCGTTGCGACGATGCGCCGGGCGCAGTTGGCGGCAGGGGTTCCCGATGCCGCCTTGCGGCGTGACCGGCTCGAGCGCGTGGCGCAACTTCTCGACGAACATCATCGCCCGCTTGCAGCCGCAGCCGCTGCTGACCGCGGGCTCGAAACCGTTGCCGCGACGCATGCGCCGGATCTGGTGTCCGCCCATGCGAATCTCAGCCGGGCCGCACGCGAGGTTGAATCCTGGATGGCCCGCCGTCCCGGCTCGGATTATTGGCCCCAGGGTGTCGTGGGCATCATTGCCCCGTGGACATATCCGGTCAGCCTGGCACTTGCCCCGCTCGCTGGGGCTTTTGCGGCGGGGAATGTCGCCCTGATCAAGCTTTCCCCTTATGCCCAGCGCAGCAGCGACCTGCTTGCCGATCTGGTCGGGCGCTACTTTTCGCCTGCGGAACTTGGCGTGGTGCAGGGGGATGACAGCGTCGGCGCCTGTTTTGCCGAACTTCCCTTCGCGCATCTGGTCTTTACCGGCAGCGCGCGGGCAGCGCGCTCGGTCGCGGCCAATGCCGCCGCGCGGCTGACCCCGATCACTTATGCAGTCGGAGGCAAGTCTCCCGCGATCGTTGCTGCCGATGCCGATCTCGACCGGGCCGCGCGCTTCGTCATGACGGCGAAGCTGCGTCACGCCGGGCAGTGCTGCCACACGGTCGATCATGTCATGGTCGCGCGCGAAGTGGCCGAGCCCTTCGTCGAAGCGGCCCGGATCCATGCGGCGGACATTTTCGCGAACGCGCCCGCGTTTCCTGCGATCGTCAATCGGACCCATTACGACCGCCTTCAGTCCTTGCTGGCCGATGCGCAGAAACGCGGCGCACGGCGTGTGCCGCTCGATCCGACTGCCACCGTGCCCGAAAAGGCAAGCGGCAAGCGCACGGCAGCGGGGCGCGGCGGTCCTCATCGCATGGCGCCCGAATTGCTGCTCGATGCCGATGAAAGCATGGCGATCATGGCCGAGGAAGTGTTCGGGCCGGTGCTGCCCGTCGTCACGGTCGCCGACGATATGGATGCGATCGGTCGCATCGCTGTCGGGCCTTTGCCGGCACAGGCCATCTATTTCGGGGCTGACCCGGCTGCCCGCACCCTTTTTGCAGATCGGGTTGCAGCCGATGTCGTCTTCATTAATCCCGCGCCCGAGTCGTTCGATGGTGCGGCAATGGCAGGATCCCTGATGCCGGGGAACGAGCAATGGTCGGGAGAAACGGGTTTCCGCCGTTTCTCCGTTGCACGCAGGCTGGTAATTGCCGACGATCCGTCGCAATCCAGTCTCGCGGCGACCCGTCTCGGCTGACCGGTTCAGGGAGAGAGCATGATTTCGCTTGGTTTCAAGGGTGTGGTGTCTGTGCGGGCGTGCCGAACCGGCTCGTCGTCGGCATCTGCCGCAAACGCGGAAATCGGGTGCGGTGACTTGGGGAGCAGTGACGTCGGCTGCCGCGGAATCGGGCTGTCGGCATGACGTTCCGTACCCCGGCGTGGTGGCCGGCGTTCCTCTTCTCGTTCAAGAATGCGCTCGCCGCACTGATCGCGCTCGGCTTCAGCCTGTCGGTCGGGCTGGAAATGCCGTTCTGGGCGATCACCACGGTCTATATCGTGTCGAGCCCGGTTTCGGCCGCGACCCGGTCGAAGACGGTCTATCGCGCCATCGGCACGGTGATCGGGGCGGCGGCTGCCGTGGCGATGGTGCCCGCTCTGGTCGAATGGCCTTCGCTGCTCAGCTTTGGTCTTGCGGCCTGGGTCGGGGGCTGTCTTGCCTTTTCGCTGCTCGATCGCTCGCCGCGTTCCTATACACTGATGCTGGCGGGCTACACCGCCGCGATCATCGGCTTCCCGAGCGTCAACCGGCCCGAAGCGGTGTTCGATGTCGCACAGGCCCGTGTGACCGAAATCGTTCTGGGCATCACGTGCGCGACGGTCGTGCACAGCCTGCTCTTGCCGCAGTCACTGGGGTCCCGGCTCGGGCCGCGTCTTGATGCGTGGCTGCGTGACGCCGAATCCTGGCTGCTCGACGTCCTCGACATGAGCGACGACAGTTCCAAGGACAAGTTCGAACGGGACCGCCGGCGTCTGGCCGTCGACGCGCTCGATTGCGTCCTGCTTTCAACGCATGTGCCTTACGACACATCGCACTGGCGCGAAGCCAATCGCACGGTTCAGGCGCTGCTCTATCGCATGTTGCTGCTCTTGCCGCTGTTGTCCGGCCTTGCCGACCGGCGCGGGGTGCTGGGGAACGATCCGCCGCTCGAACCGGTGGTTGCCGACGCCCATACCTGGCTCGAGAACGGCAGCCGTCTGGAAGAGCAGCCCGATTTTCTGGCGCCCTTGCCCGAAGGGCACACCTGGCGCGACCTTCTGCGTGAAAGCTTTCTGGTTCGGCTCGAGCAGGTTTCGACGATTCTGGGCGAATCGCGGCAATTGCTCGACCGGTTGGAGGATCCGACGAAGGCCTTGCCGCATCGGCTCGAAACCGAACGCGTTCATCTGCGCCTGACCAACGATCCGGGCATTGCCATGCTGTCCGGGTTCTCGGCCGCGCTCGGTCTGATGCTGATCTGCGCGTTCTGGATCATCACCGGCTGGCCTGACGGGGCGAGCGGGGCTGCGATGACGGCGGTCTTCTGTTGTCTGTTTGCCGCGATGGACAATCCGGTGCCGATGATCCTGGCCTTTGGCGGGGCGATCATCGCCAGCATTCCGCTCGCCGGGATTTACCTGTTCGGCGTTCTGCCGCGCATCGACGGTTTCCCCGCCCTTTGTGCCGTGCTCTTGCCGCCGATGCTGGGGATGGGCATGTTCCTGCTCCATCCACGACGGGGGCCACTGGCAGTTGCGTTTTCCATGGGCTTTTTCACGGCGATCGCGCTGCAACAGGAATATTCGGCCGACCTTGCGCGCTTCATCAACAGCAACCTGGGGCAGGTTCTGGCCGTTGCGATTGCCGCGACGGTGACCGCGACCCTGCGCAAGACCGCGTCGTCGGCGGCGATCGATCGTCTTGCCCGTCGTCAGCAGGCCGACCTTGCCCGCTTTGCGGCCGCGCGGACGCCGCCCGATCCGGCGCTGGTACTTGGCCGTGCGAGCGACCAGCTTGCCCTTATCACCCAGCGTCTGGGCGAAGGGGACGCACGCGCGGTCGTCGGCCTCAACGAAGTGCGCATCGCCGCCAATATCGCCTCGGTACAGCAGTTGCGCGCAGGCTCCGAAGGCGCCTTGCGCAATGCCTGCGGTCGTTTGCTGCGCACGGCGGCCCGCCATTTTGCGCGCAGCAAGCCCGGCATGCCGCCGCCGCCGGTTCTGCTGGCCCTGATCGACCGCACGTTGCGTTTGACGCTTGACACACCGCCGCCGCGCGCCGGACATGGCGGCGAGTTGATCGGCAACGATCCGGCGAACGGTCGGGCGGCGCTGGTTGCCTTGCGCCGCAATCTGTTCCCCGACGCCCCCGATTTCGTTCCGGAGCCCGAGGCATGATCCCCGAATACACGGCCTATGGCGTCCTGATCGCATCGGCGCCGTTCACCGCTTGCGTTGCGCTCGCGATCAACATCATCATTCACCGGATGCTCGTGGCCCTGCGGTTTTACCGCTGGGTCTGGCATCCGATCCTGTTCGACACCTCGCTTTTCGTGCTGGTGTGGGCCTTTATCACCTTCCACCCCCTGCCGATTCCCCAAGGATTGCTGCCATGAACGCCCGGCGTCTGCCGCTCAAGGATCCTGTCGTCGCCCAGTCGGTTCGTGTCGCGCTGACCAGCGCGCTTGCCGTCGCCGCGGTTTTTGCGGGCTGGAAAATCTGGATCCACTACGATGCCGACCCCTGGACTCGTGACGGCCGTATCCGCGCCGAAGTGGTGCAGGTCGCTCCCGACGTGCCGGGGCTGGTCACCGGGGTCTTCGTCGGCAACGACTCGATCGTCCATCGCGGGCAGGTCCTGTTCGAAATCGACCGTCCGCGCTACCAGATCGCCTTGGCCCAGTCCGAAGCCGCGCTCGATCAGGCGCAGGCCGCCGAAGCCCGGGCCGAAGTCGCGGTGACCAAGACGCAGGCCGATCTTGATCAGGCCCATCGCGAAGCGAAGCGCAACCATCACCTCGGTGATCTGGTCGCGACCGAAACCACCGAGCAGGGGGATACCAAGGTCGAGACGGCGACGTCGGCACTGGCCGACGCCAAGGCGGCGGTCGCCGTTGCCAAGACCCAGGTCGAAGCCGCGCTCGCGGCACGCGATCTCGCTCGCCTCAATCTCGAACGCACGCGGGTTCTGGCGCCGATGGACGGCCGCCTGTCCGACTTCATGCTGCGCGTGGGCGACTATGTGACGCCGGGCAAGGCAGTCATGGCGCTGGTCGATATCTCGTCGCTGCGCGTCGAAGGGTATTTCGAGGAAACCAAGCTGCCCAACGTTCGCGTAGGACAGGAAGCGACGATCCACCTCATGGGCGAAGAGCGCAAGCTGCACGGCCATGTCGTGTCGATTGCGGGCGCGATCGAGGACCATGACCGCACGGTCAGCCCTTCGCTGCTCCCCGCGATCAACCCGAACTTCAGCTGGGTGCGTCTGGCCCAGCGCGTCCCGGTGCGTATCTCGATTGACAATCCGCCTGCTGACGTGGCGCTGATCCCCGGCCGGACGGCAACGGTCACGCTCGACATGAAGGATGACGGCAAATCCGACAAGGGCGGCAAGGGGAACGGCAAGTGAGCATGCCCCGTCGCCTTGCGGGCAAGCGATTGGCCGGAAGTGGCGTTCTGGTCAGCGCCTTTGCCCTTGCCGGTTGTGTGATGGGGCCCAACTATCATGTGCCGGAAAAGGCTGCGGCCAGCCAGGCGGTCGCCAAGGCGCCGTTCCACGAGGCGCCGACGACGCCGGGGGTGACGGCGGACACGCTGCCGCCGCGCTGGTGGCACATGTACGACGATCCGGTTCTCGACAAGCTCGAGGAAGATGCGCTCGCGGCCAATACCGAACTGCGCATTGCCGGGGCCAACCTTGCCCGTGCGCAGGCGTTTACCCGCGTGACCGAAGGCCAGGGCGAGCTCGAATATTCGGTCGACGTCATGGCCGAGCGTGCGCGCCTGTCGGGCGAATCCTTCCTGAGGCCCAATTCGGTCCCGGTCGCCAGTATCGGCGAAGTCAAAGGCGCGGTGAATTACCAGCTCGACCTGTTCGGGCGGATCAAGCGTTCGATCGAAGCCGCGCGCGCTGATGAACAGGCGAGCGCAGCCGTGATCGGCGCGGTCAAGGTCACGGTCGCGGCCGAAGTCGCGAAGGCCTACATCGGGCAGTGTGCAGCAAGAGAAGCGCAGGAACTGGCCGAGCGGCAAGTCGAGATCAACGAGCATGCGCTCGAAGTCGCCAAGCGCATCAATGACGCCGGTCGTTCGTCGGTCGGTGGTGTGACCGAGGCCGAGCACCGGCTGGCGCTGGCGAAGTCGGCGGTTCCGATCCGTCGGGCCCGTGCACGGGCCGAACTTTATCGCCTCGCTTTCCTGCTCGGTCGTGCCCCGGCGGATTATCCGCGCGAAGCGGAACGCTGCCATGAGATCCCCAAGATCGAGCGGCCGCTACCGATCGGCGACGGCGCGGCACTGATTGCGCGACGTCCGGACGTGCGGGTGGCCGAGCGCGAACTGGCGAGCGCGACCGCGCGTGTCGGTGTCGCGACGGCGAGCCTTTATCCCGACATCAGCATCGGCGTGTCCGGCGGGGCATTCGGGTTCATCAAGGATCTGGGAACCGCGCCTGCCAACATGTGGGGCGTGGGCGGCCTGCTGCACTGGACGATCCCGACCAAGAGCGAGCGTGCACGGGTCCGGGCAGCCAATGCCGAGGCCGACGCAGCCCTTGCCCATTTCGACGGCGTGGTGCTCGATGCCCTGCGTGAGACCGAGACGGCGCTGGCGATGTATGCCGAAGATCACAACCGCGCGGTGTCGATTGCCGATGCGCTTGTCGCTGCGCGCGAGGAAGCCAAGGAAGCGCGCGAATTGCGTGAAGGCGGGCGCACGCCGCTGCTTTCCGCGATCGGCGGACAGCAGACCGAAATCGCGGCCGAAATCGCCGACAGCGACATCCGCGAGGCCGTTGCCCTCGATCAGGTTGGTCTGTTCCTCGCGCTTGGCGGCGGCTGGTAAGGATATTCCCCCTCGTTCCTAATGAACGGGACGAGGGGGGAGAAGGTCATCAGGCTTCGGCAATGACCGGATTGGTCAGCGTGCCGATCGTGCCGATCGCGATTTCGACCGTGTCACCGGGCTGGAGATAGAGCGGGGGATTGCGCTTGTCGCCGACGCCGCCGGGGGTTCCGGTGGAGATGACGTCGCCCGGATTGAGCTGGGTGAACGTCGAGCAATAGGCGATCAGCGTCGGAATATCCCAGATCATGTCGCTGACCGGCTGGTCCTGTACCAGGGTGCCGTTGACGCGGGTCTGAACCCGCTGGCTGCCCAGATCGGGAATCTCGTCGGGCGTGACGAGGGCCGGGCCGAAGCCGCCGGTCGCGGGCCAGTTCTTGCCCGGCGTGAACTGGCTGTTGTGGCGTTGCCAGTCGCGGATCGACCCGTCGTTGAACGGGGCAAAGCCCGCGATGTGGTCGAAGGCGGCCTCGGGCGCGATGCGGCGCCCGGCTTTGCCGATCACGACTGCCAGTTCGCCTTCGTAATCGAACCGCTTGGTTTCGGCCGGATGGATGAAAGGTGCGCCATCGGCGGCGAGCGTGTCGGCCCAGCGATGGAAGATCGCCGGATGCTCTTTCTGTTCCCGCCCGGTCTCGGCGACGTGGGTGGCGTAATTGAGCCCGATGCACAGGATCTTGTCGGGATTGGGGATCACCGGCAGCAGTGTGACATCTATGCGGGCCAGGGCCGGACCGTCGGTCGGCGCATGGGGAAGACCTGCTGCCAGCGCAGCCTTGAGATCGACCGGCGCACCCGGAACCGCTCCCAGATCGAGGATCGTTTCGCCATCGAGGCGCCCCCACGAGGGTGTGCCGCAAGGACGGAGGAAGGACACGAAGCGCATGAAATCCGGTGCTCCTGCTGAGGCCGAGGCTGATGTTGGGCATAAATGCTTTCGCGCGCTGGGGAAAGTGCGGGCGATGTTGCAGGGCGAAAGTGGGGAAGCGGGCAGAAGCAGGCGGCGGGCGATTGACGAATTCGTTGTTCGCCTCTTGCTCAACTGCCCGGATAGTGACAGGTTTCGCTTTCCCTATGCGTCATCGGAATGTCCAATAGAATGAGTATTTTTGATAGGACGCAATGATGCGCTGCGGCATAACCGGCATCGAGATTCGGGTGTGCCCATGATCCCAGAGGTGCCAAGATGACGCAGGCAAAGAGTCAGCCGGAAGCAGATCTTTTCGACGGTGTGGCCCAGACGATGGACCATGCCGCTCGCGCTGCACTGGCGCAATTCAGTGGCGGACTTTCGCCGATCACGATCGCCCAGTCCCTTGCCGACTGGGGGCTGCATCTGGCGACCTCGCCGGGGCGGCAGATGCAACTGGCGGGCAAGGGGCTGCGCAAGGGATTGCGTCTGGCCGAATATGTTGCCCGCGCAGGGTTGGCGGGGGAAACGCCGCCGCCTGCCGTCGAGCCCTTGCCTCAGGATCACCGCTTTACCGATCCCGCCTGGCAGAAAGCGCCCTTTGACACGATCTCGCAGGCGTTCCTGCTGCAACAGCAGTGGTGGCATGCGGCAACGACCTGCATCGGCGGCGTCAGCGCCCATCACGAGGCGGTGACGTCCTTCACGGTTCGTCAGTTGCTCGACATGGTCGCGCCGACCAATTTCATCGCGACCAACCCGGTCCTGCAAAAGCGGATCATGGATACCGGCGGTCATTGCCTGATCGACGGTGCTCGCCATTTCCTCGACGATCTTCGTCGCACGCTGGGCGGCGATCCGCCTGCCGGGGTCGATGGGTTCAAGGTGGGCGAGCAGATCGCCGCCGCACCGGGACGCGTCGTCCTGCGCAACGAACTGATGGAACTGATCCAGTACGAGCCGACCACGGACAAGGTGCGGCCCGAGCCGGTCCTGATCGTGCCGGCCTGGATCATGAAGTACTACATTCTTGACTTGTCCGAGCACAATTCGCTGGTGCGCTGGCTGACGGCGCAGGGCTTCACCGTGTTCATGGTGTCCTGGCACAATCCCACGAGCAACGACCGCAACAAGGACATGGACGATTACGGTCGCCTCGGTCCGCTTGCGGCACTCGATGCGATCACTGCCATCACCGGGGCACAGCGCATTCATGCTGCCGGATATTGCCTGGGCGGGACATTGCTGGCGATCGCGGCGGCGGCTCTGGCCCGCGATGGCGACAAGCGGCTGGCCAGCCTGACCTTCATGGCGGCCCAGACCGAGTTTTCCGAGCCGGGCGAACTGGGCCTCTTCATCGACGAAGCCCAGATCGACGTGATCGAGGCGATGATGTGGACGCGCGGCTATCTCGCGAGCGGACAGATGGGCGGCGCGTTCCAGATGCTGCGGTCCAACGACCTTATCTGGTCGCGCATTCTCACCACCTATCTGATGGGTGAGCGCGAGGCGATGAACGACCTGATGGCGTGGAATGCGGACGGCACCCGCATGCCTTATGCCATGCACAGCGAGTATCTGTGGAAGCTGTTCCTCGGCAACGACCTTGCCGAAGGGCGCTATCGCGTCGATGGGCGCCCCGTCTCCTTGTCGGCGTTGCGTCAGCCGATCTTCATGGTCGGGACCGAAACCGATCACGTCGCACCCTGGCGTTCGGTGCATAAGCTGCACATGCTGACGTCGGCGGAAATCCGTTTCGTGCTGACGAGCGGCGGCCACAATGCCGGGATCGTGTCCGAACCGGGCCATCCCCACCGGCATTACCACATTGCGACCCGTCCCGAGGATGGCGCCGCCCTGTCGCCGGACGAGTGGATGGCTGTGGCCGAGGCGCGCCAGGGATCGTGGTGGACGGCCTGGGGCGAATGGCTGGCCGAGCATTCGGGCGAACCCGTCGCGCCGCCTTCGCTGGGCAATGTCGAGGCCGGGTATCCGCCGCGCGATGCAGCCCCCGGGCACTACGTTCTCGAACGCTGACGATCCCGCGTCGTTTCCTGCCCCCCTTCGACAAGAGGCTCCCCGCGATGGCGTCCCGTTTGCAGACTGTTCTCGTTCCCGTTGCTGCCCTGGCTCTGGTCGGAGGCGGGGCCGCGTGGTGGCGGACGCAGTCGCACGAGACGCTGCCTGCGGGGATCATCGGCAGCAATGGGCGTATCGAGCTCAAGCGAACCGATGTCGCGGTCAAATATCCGGGGCGGCTGGTCGCGCTTCGTGTCGATGAAGGCGATGAAGTCCATGCCGGGGATGTGATCGCCGAGGAAGATCCCGCCGACACGCTGGCCCAGCTCAAGGGGGCGCAAGCCTCGCGCGAGCGGGCCATGGCGGCGCAGGACCGCGCGAGCGGGGAAACCGGCGCACGCGAAAGTCAGGCGGGCCTGGCCGCCATCGACCTGCACCAGACCGAAAAACTTGCCGCACAGCACATGATCTCGCCGGTCGAACTCGATCAGCGGCGCCTTGCCTATGCGGGGGCAACGGCGGGCGTGGCGGCGGCCCATGGCGGCGTGGCCGAGGCGCACGGGGCCATTGCGGAGGCCGATGCCGCGATCGACCGCCTCAAGACCGTCCTTGCCGATTTGCGCATTGTGGCGCCGGGCAAGCCGGGTACGCGCTATACGGTCGAATATCGCGTGGTCGAGAACGGCGCGGTGCTGCCATCGGGTGGGCGGATCGTCTCGCTGCTCAATCCCGACGATGTTTCGCTGACCCTGTTCCTGCCGGCCGCCACAGTCGCGCGGCTGGCGGTGGGGGATGAGGCCCGCGTCCTTCCCGAAGGCATGGGGCGTGCGGTTCCGGCGCGGATCACCTTTATCGCGCCCGATGCGCAATTCACGCCGAAGTTCGTCGAAACCGCCAGTGAACGGGAAAAGCTGACCTATCGTGTCAAGCTGACCGTCACGCCCGAGGGGATCCGTGCGCTGGGTGGAAAGCTCAAGGCCGGGATGACCGCCGACGGCTATGTCCGCACCGACACGCACGTGGCCTGGCCGGACTTCGGCGGCAAGACGAACGGAAACTGACTTTGGCCGGGCCCATTCCCGAGGGCTCTTCCCCGGCGATCCGGATCGCGGGGGTGTCCCACCACTACGGCGCGGTCGCTGCACTCGACGGCATCGCGTTCGATTTGCCGCGCGGCGGCGCGGTTGCGCTGGTCGGGCCGGACGGCGTCGGCAAGTCGACTTTGCTCGGCCTCATCGCGGGGGTGCGCAAGGTTCAGGTCGGCGCGATCACCGTGCTCGATCACGATCTGGTCGCGACGCGCGCAGGTTCGCGCGAACGGGCCCGGTTCCTGCAACGCGTCGCCTATATGCCCCAGGGTCTGGGCCGCAATCTCTATCCCACGCTCAGCGTCGCGGAGAACATCGACTTCTTCGGGCGCCTGTTCGGTCTCGATGCCGCCGCGCGGGCCGCGCACATGCAGCGCCTGCTCGATGCGACGGGGCTGGCGCCTTTTCCCGACCGTCCGGCGGGCAAGCTGTCAGGGGGGATGAAGCAGAAGCTCGGGCTGTGCTGTGCTCTTGTCCACGATCCCGACATCCTGATCCTCGACGAGCCGACGACCGGGGTCGACCCCTTGTCCCGGCGTCAGTTCTGGGATCTGGTCGATGCCATTCGCGCCGAACGGTCGGGGCTGACCGTGCTCGTCGCGACGGCCTATATGGACGAGGCGGAACGCTTCGAGCACCTCGTCGCGATGGATGACGGGCGGATCATTGCCGCCGGGGCGACGGCGGACGTGATCGCCTCGACCGGTGCGCATACGCTGGAGGAAGCCTATATCCGCCTGTTGCCGCCCGAACGGCGCCCGGATGCAGAGCGGCTGGAAGTTCCGCCCTATGTCGCGCGCGAGAACGAGGCGCCCGCGATCGAAGCGAAGGAACTGGTCCGCAGCTTCGGGGATTTCGTTGCGGTCGATCATGTCAGCTTCCGCATCGGGCGGGGCGAGATCTTCGGCTTTCTCGGCTCGAACGGCTGCGGCAAGACGACGACGATGAAAATGCTGACCGGGCTGATCGACGTGACCGGGGGCAGTGCCACGCTGTTCGGCAAGACGATCACGCCGGGCGACATGGCGACGCGGATGCGCGTGGGGTACATGTCGCAGGCCTTTTCACTCTATGAAGAGCTGACCGTGCGGCAGAACCTGGTGCTGCACGCGCGGCTCTATCGGGTGCCTGAAGAACGTGTGGCCGAGATTGTCGAACGTTCGCTGACCGAATTCGCTCTGGCCGATGTCGCCGACACTGCCCCGACTGCCTTGCCTCTCGGTATGCGCCAGCGGCTCCAGTTGGCGGCGGCCTGCCTTCACAGCCCCGAAATCCTCATTCTCGATGAGCCGACCTCGGGCGTCGATCCGGCGGCGCGCGACATGTTCTGGCGCCATCTCGTGCGGCTTTCGCGCGAGAACGGCGTGACGATCTTCGTTTCCACCCATTTCATGAACGAAGCGGAACGGTGCGACCGCATTTCGTTGATGCATCGCGGCCGGGTGCTGGCAATGGGGACGCCTGCCGATCTCGTCCGCGAACAGGGCGCGGCGACGCTCGAGGACGCCTTCATCACGGTTCTCGAGGCCGAAGCCGGGCACGAGGCGCAACCTGTCGTCTCGTCGGGCGAAGAGACTCTTACCTCGCAAAGCCCGTTCCGGATCGCGCACAGCGGGCTTTTCGGCTGGCTCGCGTTCACATGGGCCTTTGCCCGCCGCGAAGGGCTCGAACTCTTGCGCGATCCCTTGCGGCTGGGCTTCGCGCTCGCGGGGCCGTTGCTGTTGCTGGCGATCGCGGCCTACAGCATTTCCTTCGACGTCAACGATGTCCGCCTCTTGGTCGTCGATCACGACCGCAGCGCGTCGAGCCGCGAACTGGTGCGTCATTTCGAAGGCTCGCGCTATTTCCGCCTGTTGTCGCCGGACAAGAGCGACGGCGCCGATGACCGCATGGCCGAACGCTCGATGATTGCGGGTCGGGCGCAGATGGTGCTCGACATTCCACCCGGTTTCGGGCGCGATCTTGCTGCGGGCCGTCATCCCGATCTTGGCGTACAGATCGAGGGCAGCAGCCCGTTTCCCGCGTCCAATGCGCGGGCTTATGCCGATGCCATCCTGACCGGCTATCAGGCGGAAGTCCTGGCCGCTCATCCCGAAACGATCGCGGCCGACCCTGCGCTCGCCCCGGTGGCGAGCGGCGCGGGCGTCGGACAGGCGGGGCTGCCGCTCGGGCTGGCGCCGCGCTTTTCCTACAATCAGGAATTTCGCAGCATCTATGCCATGGCACCGGGCGTGCTCATGCTCGCGATGATCCTCATTCCGGCCATGCTGACGGCGCTGGGGGTGGTGCGGGAAAAGGAAATCGGCTCGATCACCAATCTCCACGCCTCGCCTGCCGGAACGGGGGCTTTCCTGATCGGGAAGCAGGCCCCCTATGTCGCGGTGGGGATGGTGTCCTTTGCCACTCTGGTCCTTGTCACCATCGGCGTGCTGGGCGTCCCGCTCAAGGGTTCGGCGCTGGCTCTGGGGATCGGCGGGCTCCTGTTCACGCTGGCCGCGACCGGGCTCGGGCTGATGATTTCGGCGTTCGTGCGCTCGCAAGTGGCGGCGATCTTTGCGACGGCGCTCATTTGCCTCATCCCCTCGGTCAACTTTTCCGGATTGCTCTATCCGGTCTCGACACTCGAAGGGGCTTCGTACTGGGTGGGGATGGGGTTCCCGTCCTCATGGTTCCAGATCATCAGCCTCGGCACCTTTACCAAGGGGCTGGGCGTTGACAGTTTCGCGACGGCCTATGCCGCGCTGGGGGTCTTTGCGCTGACGTTCATTTTCGCCGCACGGTTCAGCCTGGGGAAGCAGGCGGCATGAGACTGTGGCTCGCCAATGTCCGTTTCCTTGCCGCCAAGGAATTGCGCAGCCTGATGAAGGACACCGTGCTGGTGTTCCTGATCCTGTTCGCGTTCACGGTCGCCATCGGTCTCGTGGCCGAAGGGGTGAAGGCCGAAGTGTCGAACGCGACGGTCGGGGTGATCGACAACGACCGTTCCGACTTGTCGCTGCGCCTGCGCGATGCGATCCGTCCGCCCTATTTCAAGCCGCCGATCGACCTTCCGCGCGATCGGGTCGAGCGGGAAATGGATGCCGGACGGACGATCTTCGTCATTGAATTCCCGCCCCGGTTCCAGGCCGACGTTCTGGCCGGGCGCAGTCCCGACGTGCAATTGCTGGTCGATGCGACGGCGATGACGCAGGCAGGGCTCGGTGCGTCCTATATGCAGCAGATCTTCGCCGGGGAAACGCTTGAATTCCTGCACGCGCGCGGGTTGCTCGGCGCGGTGCCGGTGCGGGTGTCGAGCCATATCCGGTTCAATCCCAATGCCACTTCATCGTGGTACACCGCCGTCATGCAGATCGTCACCAACGTGACGGTGCTGGCGATCATTCTGGTCGGGGCGGCAGTGATCCGCGAACGCGAACACGGCACGATCGAACACTTGCTGGTGATGCCGGTGCGGGCGAGCGAGATCGCCTTTGCCAAGATCATCGCCAATGGCCTTGTCATCCATGTCGCCGCGCTCGGTTCGCTCTTGCTGGTGGTGCATGGCTGGCTGGGGGTGCCGCTCGCAGGATCGCTGCTGCTCTTTTCGACGGCGATGGCGGTCTATCTGTTCTCGGTGACGGCGCTCGGCATGTTCATGGCAACGCTCGCGCCCTCGATGCCGCAATTCGGGCTCTTTGCCGTGCCGGTCTATGCCATCGCCTATCTCCTGTCGGGGGCGGCGACCCCGATTGAAAGCATGCCGCCGGTCCTGCAAAGCCTTGCCGGGGTGCTGCCGACCACGCAGTTCGTTACCTTGTCCAAGGCGATCCTCTATCGCGGCGCGGGGATTGACGTGATCTGGCCACAGATGCTGGCCATCGCCGGATGGGGCAGCCTCTTCGTTACGCTGGCGGTGCAACGCTTCCGCGCGATGCTGGCGCGACAGGGATGAGTTTGGAGCGAAAGGGAATATCCATGGCACGTCACTCCCGCCCCGCTTCGGTCCTGATGGTGCTGGCACTCCCGCTGGCAGCTTGTGTCCATGCGCCTGCGACAGAGCCGCACCGCGCCCCGGTGACGCCGCCGGCGGCCTTTGCCGGGATCGACGGGGCTGCGCCGGAACAGGCGGTGCCGTTCGATCACTGGTGGACCTTGTGGGGTGATCCTGCGCTCGATGCGCAAGTCGAACGTACGCTTGCCGCCAATCAGGATATTCGTATCGCCATGGCGCGGGTGCGCGCCGCACGTGCCATGGCGGCGGTGGCCGAATCCGCGCTCTATCCGACCATTGCCGCCAATGGCGCGGTCTGGGGCACGGTCGCGAACGGCACCATCGACGGTTCGCTGGGGCAGCTTCTGGCCGCAAGTCCCGAAGGGGCGAGCGGCACGGCCGGAGGCGGTCATGTCGTGGCTCTGGGCGCGGCATGGGAACCCGACGTGTTCGGCGGGCGCCATGCTGACCGGGATGCGGCGCGCGCGGCGGCTCTGGGGACGCAGGACATGGCCGCAGGCGTGCGGTTGATGGTCGTGGCCGACGTGGTCGAAAACTGGCAACAGGCAGCAGGCCTTGCCCGGCGCCTGATCCTGCTCGACCGCAGCCTGAGTGCGGCCGATACGTTGATCATGTATGCAAGGGCGCGCATGGCCGCCGGGCAGTCCGATGCAGCGACGGTTGCCAAAGTCGAAGCCGCGCGGGCAGGGATTGCCGCCCAGCGCGGGCCGCTGGTCGAACTCATCGCCATTCGTCAGCGCCGTCTTGCCGTTCTGGCCGGAGATCCGCCGGAAAAGCCGGTCGCGGTTCCGGCCGAAAGCGGTTTGACGCTGCCTGCGGTGCCGACCGGGGAATTGCCCTCGACCGTGCTTGCTCGCCGTCCCGACGTTCGGGCAACGGCGGCGGCAGTTGCGGCGCGCGCGGCCCGGCTCAAGAGCCTGAAGCGCGATCTGCTGCCCCGGTTCAATGTCCTGATCGGCGGGGCGGACGGGCATGTCACGCTTGCGGGCATTCCGGGCTATGGGGGACAGGCCGGGCTGATCGGCTTGCAGGCATCAGTCCCGCTGTTCACGGCAGGGCGCCTTCATGCGCGGATCGTCGGGGGCGACGCGGATCTCGACGCGGCGCTGGCGATGCAGGATCGCACCGTGCTGGCCGCGCTCGAGGATGTGGAAGCGGCAACCAGCCTGCGTCACGGTGCCGACCAGAGCCGGGCCCAGCGCGAACGGGCCGGGGTTGAATCCAATCGCCGTCTTGTCGCGACCGACGCCTTGTTCCGCGCCGGTCGCAAGACGTTGGGCGATGTTCTTGAAGCCCGGCTCGACGCGCTGTCCGCCGCCGATGCGGTCGAACAGGCCCAGATCGCGCAGGGCTCCGCGACCGTCCAGCTCTACCGCGCGCTCGGCGGCGGCTGGGACGGCGCGGGAACGGTCAGTCCAGCCCCAGCAAAGCCCTGATGGCTTTGACCGCGCTGGCATTGAGAGCGACGGCTTCGGCCTCGCTCTCACTTTCGGTGTAGCAGCGCAGTTCGGGGGCATTGCCCGATCCGCGCAAATGAATGACGCCGCCTTTGGCAAACGTCGCGCGCAGGCCGTCAGTGCGGTCGATGGCCACCGCTTCACCGGCAAATTCGGCGAACAGCTTGCTTTGCAGGGCGAGCTGCGCGGCTTCGTCCCCGGCGGAAAGCTCGCCGAACAGGCGTGCGCTTGCTTCGGGCGGGAAGGGGGTGACGCGGTCGGAGAAAGTGAACCGCTGCGGCAGGTCGGCAAGCTGGGCCGAAACGCTGGGCGCCGGGGCGGTCAGTACGGCCAGCATCGGCAGCACGGCATCGCGGGTCGGCAGGGCACGGGTGGCGCTGCCTTCGGTCTTGCCGGGGATCGCACTGCCGAGCAGGAAGCCGCCATTGGCTTCGTAGCCGACGACGACGGCCGATCCGGCCGCCAGTTCGCCCTGCATCGCACTGATGACATAAGGCGATCCGATCCGGGTGCGCACGACCGCGCCGAACAGGCCCGACTTTTCGACCGCAGTGTTGCTGCTGACCGGGGTGACGACGCTGGTCGCGCCGACGCGGGCCGAACACAGGATGCCGAGCACGTCGCCGCGCAACCACTTGCCGGTTTCATCCGCGATCAGCGGGCGGTCGGAGTCCCCGTCGGTCGAGACGATCGCGTCGAAGCCGTATTGGGCGGCCCATTCGCGCGCCAGCACGACGTCTTCGGGACGAATTGCTTCGGTATCGACCGGGACGAAGGTTTCCGAGCGGCCGAGCAGCTCGATCTCGGCGCCCAGTTCGGTGAGAATGCGGGCAAGGACATCGCGCCCGACCGCAGAATGCTGATAGACGCCCACACGCTTGCCACTGAGGGCCCCGGCCCCGAAATGGTCGATGTAGCGGCGGACGTAGGCGTCCTCGACATCGGTGACGGCGGGCAGCGTTTCGGGGATCGCCAGCATGCCGTCGGCCCCGAAACGATCCTCGCCGAGATCGACGACCTGGCGGCTCATCCCGGCTTCGTCTTCCTTGAGCACTTCACCGGCCGAGCGATAGAACTTGATCCCGTTGCGGTCGGCGGGAATGTGGCTGCCCGTGACCATCAGCGAGGGAATGCCGCGCGCAAAGGCAAAGAGCGCCAGCGCAGGGGTTGGGACATAGCCGCAGAAAACCGGGATCCCGCCCATGTCGCGCACGGCGCGCGCGCATGCGGCCAAGATGCGCGGGGTCGACGGGCGCAAGTCCCCGGCAAGGGCCACTTCGCCGCCGGGTGCGAATTCGCCCTGTTCGGTCATGTAGCCCAGGAAACCGGCGGTATAGCCATAGCAGACGCGGTCGGTCATTGCCGAAACCAGTCCCCGGGCCCCGCTCGTGCCAAAGGCCACGCCCGATTCCTGCATCAGCTCTTTTACGGTGGTCTTCATCCAGGCCTCGCTTGTTCGTCCGGTCCCTCGGCGTCTTCCTCCCCCCGCCGATTCGCCGCGCATATGGCGGGCCGGGGCAGGGATTGCCAGCCCCGTTGCCTCCACCCCGTTACCTCAGCCTCGTCGCCGAGACGGGAAATGCGGCGGAAACGGTGCAATCCGCAAATACCCTGATGCCGCGCCCACGACGAGTGCGACGAATGCTCCGTCAAACGGGCCTCACAAGGTATTCGTGACAAGGAGTATTGCGGGACTGGTGTGCGGGCAAGCGCTCTTCGCAGTTGCAAAAGGGAAAACCCCGGTCGGAACTGGAGCCGCTTGCGATTTTCCTCGCCACGCGGGGCGATCACTGTTCGCTCCGCGTGGCGGACCGTGCCGCGTGTCATGGCGGAGATAGGGGCAATGGCCTTTGGCAAGACGGCACCGCGTGTCGCGATCATCCATTACTGGCTGGTCGGCATGCGCGGAGGGGAACGTGTGCTCGAGCGTCTCTTGCGGCTTTATCCGGGTGCGGACATCTTTACCCATGTCGTGCGGCCCGAGGCCCTGTCGGACACGATCCGCAGCCACACGATCAAGACCTCGTTCATCAGCCGCCTGCCCGGCGCGCAACGCCGTTACCAGCATTACCTGCCGCTCATGCCGCTGGCGCTCGAACAGCTCGACTTGCGCGGATACGACCTTGTCATCAGCAGCGAGGCGGGCCCGGCCAAGGGGGTGATCGCTCCGCCCGATGCGTTCCACTTGTGCTATTGCCATTCGCCGATGCGCTATCTGTGGGATCATTACCATGATTACCTGCCGCGCTATGGCTGGTTGACGCGTCAGGTCATGCCGGTGCTGTTCCACCGTTTGCGCCAGTGGGACACCGCCTCGGCCAATCGCCCGGATCGCGTGCTTGCCAACAGTGCCTTCATCGCCCGCCGCGTGCGCAAGGCATGGGGGCGCGAGGCCGGGGTGGTCCATCCGCCGATCGACGTCGATCTGTTCGCGCCGTCGGCCACGGTCGGCAAACAATACCTCTGGGTGGGGCAGATGACGCCCTACAAGCGGGCCGATCTGGTCGTCGATGCCTTTGCGCGCCTCGGGCTTCCCTTGCTGATGGTCGGAACCGGTGAAATGGCCGAGGAAGTCGCGCGCCGTGCGACGCCCAATATCACCATCGTCCCCCGGCTCGGCTTCGACGAATTGCGGCAGGCCTATGCCCAGTGTCGCGCGCTGTTGTTTCCGGCCGAAGAGGATTTCGGCATGATCCCGGTCGAGGCCAATGCCTCCGGGCGGCCGGTCATCGCCTATGCCGGGGGCGGCGCGCGCGAGACGATCGTCGATGGAGAGACCGGCCTGTTCTTTCCCGAACAGTCGATCGAGGCGCTGGTCGATGCGGTCGAGCGGTGCGAGCGGTGGCTCGGCGATTTCGTTCCTTCCGATGCGATGGCCAATGCCCGCCGCTTTGCGCCCGAAGTCTTTGACGCGGGCATTCGTGCGGCGGTCGCGCAAGGGATGGGTTTCGAGGGCGAAGTCCACGAAGCACCCCGACCCGCCCGAAAAACCGGGTAGGCTGGATTTCCGCCTCAGAGCGCCAGTAATTCCTCGACCAGACGTTCCGCCGCCGCGCGCCAGGTAAAGCGCGCGGCCTGCTGCTCGCCCGCCGCGATCAGGTGTGCGCGCAAATCGGGATCGTCATGCAGGCGCAGCACGGCCTCGACCCAGCCTGCCGGATCGTGGGGATCGGCATAGAGTGCAGCCTCGCCGCAGACTTCGGGCAGGGCACCGGCGGGGGCGACCACGGCGGGGCATCCCGACCGCATCGCCTCGAGCGGGGGAAGGCCGAAACCCTCGGTGCAGGACGGGAACGCCATGCACAGGGCATCGGCGAACAGTCCGGCGAGCTCGCGGTCGGACACCCGCCCGGCAAAGCGGACATTGTCGGGGATCGCGTGCCCGAGCGCGCGAAAGGCTTCGGCCGTGTCGGCTCCGAACAGGACGAGCGTCATGTCCCGCAGGCGCGGATCGGCAAACGCGCGCAAGAGCATCGGAATGTTCTTGTGCGCCTGTGTATTGGCGAGCGAGACGACGAAGCGGCCGGGCACGAGCCCAAGCGATGTGAGGATAGCCGGGGCCGGCTCTGCCCGGCCGATGTGATCGATGCCGTTGGGGATCACCCGGATGCGATCGGCAGGCGCAATCGCAAAGCGGACCAGCTGCTCCCGCGAATAGTCCGACACGGTCAGGATGCGGCGGTGGCGATGGCCGATCAGCCCCTGCTGAAACCGGTACCAGGCGCGAAAGGCAGGGCTGTAGCTCGCCGGGGTGAGATGGACCTGCGCGTCGTGGAGCATCGTCACCGAATTGGACGTCGCGATCACCCCGACATTGCAGAGGCTGAGGATCAGGCCGCCCCTTGCCCGGATCGGCAAAGTGATCTGTTCCCACGAACGCCCGTGCAGGGGCCCGACGATGCGGTGCGGCACGCCCAGGGCGCGGGCGCGATCGGCGGCCGAATGCGGGGTCCAGAGTTCGAACGCGATCCGCGCGCGCAAGTCGGGACGTTCGGCCAGAAGCGCGTGAACGTGGACCACCAGTTCCTCGGCCACGCGGTGAACCCCGGTCCCGCCGCCGAGCAGGAACCTGCCGTTGATGATGACTTTCAGGGGGGCGACCAAGAATCCCAAACTCCGGCACAGGTCGGCATTGGCCGATTTCGCCTGATCTTTGTCGGCCCCCCTTGCGCAGGCAATCGCAGGTTCGACCATTATCGAGAGGACTGGAAGGGAGGAAAACCGGCCTCGGAGGGCTTCGTGCCGCCTTGTCGCAGGCTCTTCCCATTCGGCGGTTGGCGATTGCGCTCCGGCGGACGGGGCGATGGAGGGCGCGGATCGGTTCAATTCCGCGCCTTTCGACATTGCCGTTGCGGCCTGCCTTGGCTGTCTTGGCGGAAAGGGCGCGCTTTTCGCGCCTTCCGGGCATGTTGAATCCGCCGGGCATGTTGAATTCGCCGGCATGTTGAATTCGAAGGAGACTGACCGATGGGCCTTCCATCCGCCCCCTTGCGCGTCGCGGTCATCATTGCATCGACGGGCCGTCCCGATTGCATCGCGACGATCGTTCGCCACTTGCGGGCCCAGACACTGGCGCCGTCGCGGATCATCCTGTCGGTCGCGGCCGATCGTGACTTGCCCGCGCCCTCTGCGCGCGAAGGATGCGAAGTGGTGATCGCCCCGCGCGGCTTGCCCGCGCAACGCAATGCAGGGTTGGCTGTTCTTGCCGGGGACAGCGATGTCGTTGCCTTTTTCGACGACGATTTCGTGCCGTCGCGCTTTGCTGTCGAAACGCTGTCGAGCCTGTTCGCACAGCATCCCGACATTGCCGGTGCGACTGGCCACGTCCTTGCCGACGGGATCAAGACGCCGGGCATTCCGGCAGGCCGGGCCGAGCGCCTGGTCGAGGAGCATGATTGCCATGGGCCGCCGAGCATGACCTATTTGCGCGACGTTCACGGGCTTTACGGGTGCAACATGGCCTATCGCACGGCCTTGCTCGGCGGCTTGCGCTTTGACGAGCGGCTCAAGCTCTATGGCTGGCAGGAAGATGTCGATTTCGCCTCGCAAGTCAGCCGTCGCGGGCGCACGGTCGAGACAGACGCCTTTGCCGGGGTCCATCTGGGGACAAAGTCGGGCCGAACCTCGGGCGTTCGGCTCGGCTATTCGCAGATCCAGAACCCGCTTTATCTTTTGCGCAAGGGCACCATGCGTCCGGGCAAGGCGTGGAAGCTGATGTCGCGCAATCTGGTCATGAATCACGTCCGCAGCCTGTGGCCCGAGCCGTGGGTCGATCGTTTCGGGCGCGTCAGGGGCAATTGGCTGGGTTTTGCCGATCTCTTGCGCGGGCGGCTGACCCCGGAGAGGATCGAGGAGTTGTAAAGCCGATCTGCAAGCCCATGGGCCATGTGAAAAGGGGGACGGATCGCTCCGCCCCCCTCTCGCTGTTGTCTGCCCCGATGTGAACTCGCTCTCGATCAGAGCAGCTTCCAGGTGATCGGCAGCGTGACGGTGGTGGCGCCGCCGGGCGGAGGAGGCAGCTGTCCCGCGCGTGAGGGCAGCGAGAGCGCTTCCCGGTCGAGCGTCGAGGAGCCCGAGGGGCTGACCAGTTCGGTGCGTTCGACTGCGCCCGCCGCGCTGATGAACACTTTCACTTTGGCGGTGCCTTCCTCGCCGCGCATCTGCGCGCTGCGGGGATAGGTCTGTTTGGAGGCAATCGTGCGGGCGACCGACTTGATCCAGTCGGCAGCCTGAGCCGAGGCGGTCTGCGGAACCAGCGCCAGGGCGGCAAGGCCCAGGGCGATGGGCAGGGTCAGAGGCTTGGGCATTCTGTCATCCTTTCCAGTTGGGGTGGGGGCAAGACATGAAAACGGGCGCCGAAGCGCCCGTTCAGAACTCGGACCAGTCGTCCGAATCGATCACCACTTCGCGCTTGAGCGCGGCGTTGCCGTGGAACGACCGGCTCGGGCTGGCGGTCGGGCCGGGGATGGGTTCTGCCTCGACCAGTTCGATGGCTTCCTCGACTCTGGCGACAGCAAGGGGCGCGGTCGGCGCAGGAGCGTGGGCCGGGGCGCTTCTGGGTGCCCGTCTGGAGCCAGCCCCGTGGTCGTCCTCGACATTGAAGCGGTGGAGCTGTTCGACGAGGCGTGCGGTTTCCTCCGACAGATTGCGCGTCCCGGCCGAGGTTTCTTCGACCATGGCCGCGTTCTGCTGGGTAAAGCGGTCCATCGATCCGACCATTTCGGAAATCTCGGTGATTCCGGAGGCCTGCTTTTCCGCAGCTTCGGCGATTTCGTTGACGAGGTCGGACACCGCGCTCACTTCGCCGACGATCTGGCGGAGGGCGTCACCGCTCGATTCGACCAGGCTGACCCCGCCGCCGACCTGCTCGGTACTGGTGGAAATCAGCGCCTTGATGTCCTTGGCCGCATCCGCGCTGCGCTGGGCAAGCGCACGCACTTCATTGGCGACGACAGCAAAGCCCTTGCCCGAATCCCCGGCGCGGGCGGCTTCGACCCCGGCGTTGAGCGCCAGCAGGTTGGTCTGGAACGCGATGCCGTCGATGACGTTGACGATTTCGGACATTTCCCGCGAGGACGTCTCGATCGAGCGCATGGCTTCGACGGCCTTGTGTGCGATGTCTTCGACCGTGTCTGCGGTGGCACGGGCGACTGCGAGACGGCTGCTGGTCTGACGGGCATTGTCGGCGGTGATCCGCACCGTGCCGGTGAATTCGTTGAGCGTGCGGGCCGTTTCGGCGATCGAGGAGGCCTGTTGCTCGCTGCGCATGGCCAGGTCGTTGGCGGCGGCGGCGATTTCCATGGTACCGGTCTGGATGGTGGTGCATCCGGTCACGATCTTGCCCAGAACCGAGGACAAGGTATCGACGGCCGTGTTGTAGTCGACATGCAGCTTGGCAAGCGCGCCGCGACCGTTTTCGGGGACGCGATATTCAAGATCGCCCGCCGCCAGCGCTGCAAGACCGCCGCCGATCGCATCGATCGTGACCTGTGTTTCCTCTGCATGGGCTTTTTCCTCGGCAGCGCGGCGGCTGTCGGCAGCGACCAGTCCCTTGAACCGGTCGAGTGCCGTCGCAAGCGCGCCGATTTCGTCGCTGCGACCAAGGGCAGGCAGGCTGACCGTCATGTCGCCCGCGACGAGGCGCCCGACAGCGTCGCTCATCCGGGCGAGCGGGCGGGCGATATTGAGCATGAGCAGGGTGAGCAGAGCGAGTGCGGCGGCGAGGCCTGCGGCAATCGCAGCGATCATGACGGTGCGGGCCTGCGCATAGATCTGGGCGCTGCGGTTGGACACCTCGGTTGCGGCCTTGGTGTCCTGATCGATCATGGCAAGAACGTTGTCTTCCATGCCGTAGAACTGATCGAGAGCCTCCCCTTGGAAAGTGGGGCGGGCATTGGGATCGTTGCTGCGGGCAAGCTGGACGAGCTTGGTGTTCTCGGCGGTATAGGCGCTCCAGCCCTGGCGCAGCTGGTCGAGTGCGGCTTTCTGCTCCTTGGTGTCGGCATGCTTGGCATAGTCGTCGAGCAGTCCGTCGATCACCGCCTGGGCATTGCGCACGAGTTTCTCGGTGCGGTCGCTCGGCGCGTCGATCAGGTCGCCCTGCTTGATGCGGTACTGCGACAGATAGGCATGGATCTCGCCGAGCGATTGCGAGGCGGGCAGCCAGCGTGAACGCAGTTCGTCGGAAAGGACATCGACTTGCCCGATCTTGACCACGGCAAAAGTGCCCATGGCGGCCATCACGGCGAGCAGCAGGAAAAACGCCGACATCAACTTGGCGGATATGTGAAACCGGATCATGATTGTTCCCCGCAACGAGACCCGGCCATGCAGTGGGTCCCGCAAGAACGGGCATGGAATGGGCCGGTATGCACGACCTACCTGATGTTGCGTCGCGGAAGAGTAACGCGGGCCTTGTGTAGAACCGCGCAGGCCGAATTTAACCATGATCGCAGCATCTTGTCCGGCGGGTTGACCGATTGGTGCGGGTTGGCGGATCGCGCAGGCTGGGGCAGTCTGGGCGGATGACTGTTCTTCGATTCGCCTCGCGTGCGGTTTTCGCTTCTCTTCCCCTGCTCGGCGCTGTGCTGGCCGTTCCGGCCACGGCGGCACCGGCCGCGCATAATGGTGCACAGCACCATGGCATTGCCCACAGGGATGTCGCGCCCGCGCCGATCCCGCTCGCCGATACCGTTCGGGTCGCACTGGTGACGACCGCCGGGACGATCGAACTCGATCTCGACGGCAAGCATGCGCCGGTCACGACGGCCAATTTCCTGCACTATGTCGATACAAAGCGGTTCGACGGCATCACGTTCTATCGAGCCATGCATCTTGCCTGGGGCGATCAGCCCAATGGTCTTATTCAGGCCGGGGTGCGCGACACCCGCAAGCTGTTCCCGCCGATCGCGCACGAACCGACCAGCCAGACGGGCGTGCTGCACAAGGCCGGAACGATTTCGATGGCGCGTTTCGCCCCCGGCACGGCGACGTCGGATTTCTCGATCCTGATTTCCGACATGCCTGCACTCGATGCCGATCCCAAGGCGACCGATCCCGAGGCCCAGGCCGGGTTTGCCGCGTTCGGCCACGTCGTTTCGGGCATGGACGTAGTGCGCAAGATCTGGGACGCGCCGATTTCACCCACGCTGGGTGAAGGCGTCATGAAAGGACAGATGCTGGCAGACCCTGTCCGCGTCCTGACGGCCCGCCGCGAACCGCTTCCGGGTTAAGGGAAGCGGTTCTTCAGGCGGCGCGGACCACGGTTTCCAGAGCGCGCACGATGGCGCCCTCGACGCGCGCGTGGTCCTCTTCGCTCAGGCAATAGGGCGGCAGGACATAGACCGTGTTGCCCAGGGGGCGGATCAGCATGTCCGCCTCGCGGAAAAAGGCGAGCAGGCGCGGCCCCAGCGACGAGAGATAGCCGCCATCGGGCGCGACCACGTCGAATGCGGCGATCGTGCCGCAACGGCGCGGATTGGCAACCCCGGGCAGATCGGACAGGCGGTCGATCATGGCCTGTTGCCGGGCGCCGAGCGTGGCAATCCGCTCGCGCACCGGCTCGTCGCGCCAGATCGCGATATTGGCGGCCCCCGCCGCACAGGCGATCGGGTTGGCGGTAAAGCTCGAGGAATGGAAAAAGGTCTTCGACCGATCGGTCGACCAGTGCGCGGCATAGACCGGTTCACTGGCCATGGTCACGGCAAGCGGCATCGATCCGCCGGTCAGGCCTTTGGCAAGGCAGAGGATGTCGGGCACCACTTGGGCTTGTTCGCAGGCCAGCAGCGTGCCGGTGCGACCCCATCCGGTCATCACTTCGTCGGCGATGAACAGCACCTCGTGGGCGCGGCAGATCTCGGCCATGGCGCGCAGCACGGCGGGCGAATAGAACAACATGCCGCCCGCGCCCAGGATGAGCGGTTCGACGATGAGCGCGGCCGGACGGCTGTCACGACAGGCCGCTTCCAGAGCTTCGAGCGTGTTGGCGCCGTCTCCGACCGGGAACGGGATCGTGCCGACATCGAACAACAGCGGATCGTAAGGCGCGTTGAACACGCCGCGTTCCCCGACCGACATCGTGCCGATGGTATCGCCGTGATAGCTGTGCTCCATGACGAGCAGGCGGCTGCGCCCCGTGCCGGTATGGGCGTGGAAGCCGAGCGCCATTTTCAGTGCCACTTCGACGGCGGTCGAGCCGCTGTCGGAAAAGAACACGCGCGTCAGGGCAGGCGGCATCAGACCGCGCAGGCCCGCAGCGAGTTCCTCGGCCGGTTGGTGGGTCCATCCGGCAAAGATCACCTGATCGAGCCGCAGGGCCTGTTCGCGGACGGCTTCGATGATGCGGGGGTGATTGTGACCATGCGTCGTCACCCACCAGCTCGAGATCGCATCGATCACGCGGCGCCTGTCACGGGTGTGGAGCGCAGCGCCCTCGGCCCGTTCGACCAGCGGGATCGGTTCGCCCAGGCCGTGCTGGGTAAAGGGGTGCCAGATCGCGCTCATGCCCGGCTCGCGTTCATGTCGAAGTCTTTCAGGTCGAAGCTGTCCGCGAAAGCGGCGGCCAGCGTTGCCGGGGACAGGTCGGGGACGATCGGCAGGCGGCCGAGGCGGCGGATGCGGCCCATGGCGGAAATGGTCGCCTCGTTGTCCTCGTTGGCGTCACCGACGAACGCGATGCCGTGCAGCGGCACGCCGCGTGCGCGCAGGGCCTCGATCGTCAGCAGGCTGTGATTGATCGTGCCCAATCCGGTGCGGGCAACGACGATGACCGGCAGGTTCCACCATGCGAAGATGTCGGCATAAGTCGTGCCGCGCGTGACCGGGACCAGCGCGCCGCCCGCGCCTTCGACCACCAGCGGGCGCTGTGGAGGCAGGGCGAGTCGGGCCGGATCGATCACCACGCCGTCGAGTTCGGCCGCGCGATGGGGCGAAAGCGGCTGGGTCAGGCGATAGGCTTCGGGCAGGATCGCCTCGGGCGCAAGGCCGGTCAGCGTGGCGACGGTGTCCGCGTCGGCGCCGTCTTCGAGGCCCGATTGCACCGGTTTCCAGTAATGGGCGCCAAGCGCTCCGGCGAGCGCGGCGGAAAAGACGGTCTTGCCGATCCCGGTATCGGTTCCGGTAATGACAAAGGTGCTCATGCAGCAGGCTCCACCAGCGTCGCGGCAAGGCAATCGGCGAGAGCGTCGAGATCGTCCATGCGGGCGTTGAGTGTCAGGGAAATGCGAAGACGGGCGGTTCCTTGCGGAACGGTCGGCGGGCGAATGCCGCGCACGTCGAACCCGGCGATCTGCAAGCGCGAGGCGATCTGCATGGCGCGGGTGTCCTCGCCCAGGATGAGCGGCAGGATCTGTGTTCCGGTCACGGTCGCGCCGAGCGGGCCGAGCACGGCGCCGGCATGGGCGACAAGAGCGGCGAGGCGGACGCGGCGTTCCGGTTCGTCGGCGCAGATGCGGATCGCCTCGCGCACGGCGGCGGCCATGAGCGGCGAGGGCGCCGTCGAGAAGATGAACGGGCGCCCCCGGTTGACGAGGAAGTCGCGCACGATCGCCGGGGCGCAGATCAGCGCGCCTTCGACCCCCATCGCCTTGCCGCAGGTGCGCAGGACAATGGTGTCGGGCCGTCCGTCGAGTGGGGCGGCAAGACCCGACGCCGGATCGGCGACCAGCCCGCGTCCGTCCCGGCCATAGACGCCGGTCGCATGGGCTTCGTCGATGATCATGATCGCGTCGTAGCGTTCGGCGACGGCGACAAGGTCTGCGATCGGCGCGCAATCGCCGTCCATCGAATAGAGCGTTTCGAAGGCCAACCAGATGCGGCCGCGATGGCCTGCCTTGCGCCATTGCGCGGCGGCATCGGCAAAGGCCTGCGCATCGTTGTGCCGCACGCCGACCGCTTGCGCGCGGGTCAGGCGCAAGCCTTCGTGCATCGAGGCGTGGATCAGCTCGTCATGGATGACGAGATCCCCGCGTTGGGGCAGCGTCGCCAGCAAGGCGACATTGGCGGCATAGCCCGAGGACAGGAACAGCGCGCTTTCGCTGCCCGCCCAGGCGGCAGCTTCGGCTTCGAGTGTTTCATGCTCGGGGTCGTTGCCGCGCAAGAGCCGCGATCCGCCCGATCCGGCGGGAACCCCGCGCGCGACCGCATCGGCCACTGCCTGAGCGAGGCGCGGCGAGATCGACAGCGCGAGGTAGTCGTTCGAGGCAAAGTCGCAGCCCCGACGCGGGGCGAGCGAGCGCAGGCGCCCGCGTGCCGCCAGTCCGGGGAGGTCGTCGCGGTGGACGTGCCACAGCCCGTCCGCGCGCGTGTCGTTTCCGTTGGTCATTGCCGTCGCTTCCGGCCCGGGGATCGAGCGTGTCAGCCGCACGCTCCGCCGCAGCCGCCGGCCTTCTGCGCGCGCAGGGGCTCTTCGCCTTCCATCGGCTTCAACCCGAGGCGTGCGAACATCGCCGAGTCGGCGTCGTCCCCGGCATTGGCCGCAGTCAGCAGCTTGTCGCCGGTAAAGATCGAGTTGGCCCCGGCAAGGAAGCACAGCGCCTGCGTCGCTTCGCTCATCGATTCGCGGCCTGCCGACAGACGCACCATGCTCATCGGCATGGTGATCCGCGCCACGGCGACGGTGCGGACGAATTCGATGTCGTCGATCTTGGCGAGCGGCGTGTCGGCGAGCATGTCGCCCAGAACGGTGCCCTTGACCGGGACCAGCGCATTGACCGGAACACTTTCGGGGTGGTGGTCCATGGTGGCGAGCGCGTGGACGAACCCGACGCGGTCGGCGCGGGTTTCACCCATGCCGACGATCCCGCCCGAGCAGACGTTGATTCCGGCCGCACGGACACGGTCGAGCGTGTCGATGCGGTCCTCGAAGCTGCGCGTGGTGATCACTTCGCCATAGCGTTCAGGCGAGGTATCGATGTTGTGGTTGTAATAGTCGAGCCCGGCGTCGGCGAGCTGGCTGGCCTGCGCATCGTTGAGCATCCCCAGCGTCATGCAGGTTTCCATGCCCATTTCGCGCACGCCCTTCACCATGGCGACGATCGCGGGCATGTCGCGTTCCTTGGGATTGCGCCAGGCGGCGCCCATGCAGAACCGCTTCGATCCCGAATCGCGGGCTTGCGCAGCGGCCTGGAGCACGGCCTGAACGTCCATCAGCTTGGTCGCTTCGACGCCGCTGTCGGCTTTGACCGACTGCGAGCAATAGCCGCAATCTTCCGGGCAGCCGCCGGTCTTGATCGACAGCAGCGTGCACAGCTGGACTTCCCCGGCGCGGTGGTGCGCGCGGTGGACTTCGGCGGCACGGAACACGAGTTCGGTGAAGGGCAGGTCGAACAGGGCCGCGATTTCCTCGCGCGTCCAGTCGTTGCGCACGGGTTTGCGCGTATCGGTGCCCGCATGGTTGGCGCCCGGGGCCGGTGCGACGGCGGTGTCTGCAAGCATGCGAAGCTCCCTCAACAATAGACATGCCAGACTCTGCGGGGACGCAGCCGCGCAAGCCTGTTTGAGCGTGCCATTAGCATTGCGTGACGATCTGAAAACCCGTTTTCGGGTCTGCCGGGGTCGGCCGATCGTCGCAGGGAGCCGTGCCGATCAGGTCCTGGCGCGTTCGCGGGGGCGCTCGGCAGGGGGGATGGCAGGAGGGCCACGTCGCGGAAAAGGCAGGACTTCGGCGGGCCCGGACCGAGCCCATAGGCTTGCCGGAACCGGCAGGCCTTCGACCGGAAAGAGCGGGATCGCCGGTCGGACGGTGGGGACTGCCGGGATGATTTGTGGGCGCGCATCGTGGTTCGCAGCGGGCCGCGAATCGGTCGTGCGGGCTCCCCCGATGGTCCAGATCAGTCCGGACGCCGAGGTCGCCGGGTCAAGGCGACGATAGAAGTTGCCGTTGATCTGCGTCGCGGCGATCAGTTCGGCGCGAAAACGTTCATAGAGAACCGGATCGGGCCGATGGTCGGTGGCTTCGGTCCAAAAGCGATCGAGCGACCCCTGAAAAGTCATGCCCGGCATGTCGTAGATGGCCGTTCCGACGGTCTTGGTCGGGCGGCCACAGCCGATCGCGGCCAGCCCGGTCGTGCTGTTGATCACCACCATGCCCCGGCAATGGGGCAGGATCGTGGGCATGTGCTGGTCATGGATATAGGCGATCCGGTCCGTACAGCCGGTGTCGCGCGCGGTATCGCCGATAAGGGCGGTATAGTCGCAATAGCCACGATCCATCGGATGATGCTTGAACACCAGCACGGCGTCGGCGGGAGCATGGCGGGCGAAAGACAGGATCGTGCTGACGATGAAGCCGGTGACGCCGCCGACATCGGCATGGAACTGCACTTGCGCGTCGTTATGGACCTGCAGCGGGACAAGGAAGAACCGCCCCGACCATTCCCCGGTCATCCGGGCCGTCATGCCGCGTTCGCGCAAGGCATAGCGTGCCTTGCGCAACGGCGAGCGCAGCCAGGGAAACATTTCGCGAATGGTGAGCGGGCGATGATGGCGGTAATGCGGGAACAACCCGTGGGTAAAACCGCCGATGGTGAAATAGAGGAACCCCCACCAGACCATCGGCCAGAACGAGCGTGGCATGGCGCGCACATCGATTTGGCGGGGCGGCGAGGCGAGGTAATCGGCTGGATCGCGCGGGAGCAGGCTGTTGCCGTTGACCCCGTGGCGTTCGAGCGTGACGAAATCGGGGCGCAGGTACCCTTCCTCGAACACGCCGACCTCGACGCCGAGCCGGGTGGCGACGTCATGGGCGGCGCGGTGGACCGGGCGGCAGTCGCCGAACAGGAACAGCATGTCGATGTCCCATTCCGCGATGCGGGCCGCGAGCCATTCCGGCCAGTCTTCCATGGTGCCGCGATAGAGCGTGCCGTTGGGTTGGAAGAGCCAGTCGCCGCCGTGAAAATTGATTTTCCGGACATCGGCACCCGCCGCGCGCAAGTCTTTCGCGAATCGGGCAAAGAAGGGGCCGACCGGGCCCTGGAGCAGGAGCACCTTGCGCCCTGCGAATGCCTTGATGCCCCCTTCGATCACCAGATGCCCCTTGTTCGGATCGGGGACCGCCCAGTCCCGCGATGCCGCACATCATTTCGCCCGACCGCCGGACCGGGAAATGTGTGCCCAATCTTGCTGATCTATGACAAACACTTAAGGCACCGATTTGAAGCCATGGCTTGATCCGTGCCGGATACCCGGCCTCCTCTAGGCGAGGATCATTGCAGCCGTGCGTCATTTGACGTCACGGTGGGGATAGGCGGTTCCGGTGCGGGATCAGCCATGCGCGGGCAAGGACGGTGGCCTTGCGCCCCTGTCGTCGCCAGAACCCGCGCAACAGGCGTTCCGGCGCGCCACCGTTCGCAAGGCGTTCGCGTTCGGCGGCAATGGTCGTCACGGCAGCTTCGGCCTCGACGAAAGCGGCAAGGTGCGGGTCCCAATAGCGGGGATAGAGCAGCAGCGCCCCGGCGACGAGTTCGTCGAGCGAAAGCCTTCGCCCGCGCCGGGCAAGCGCGGGATGGTCCCCGGCGTAATCCTCGGTCAGGCCCCAGCCCGCATAGAACGGGGCGCCGTGCGTCACCACTTTGACCCCGCGCAAGAGTGCGTCGAACCCGGCCTGCGAGGTGATCGTGTGCAATTCGTCGGCATGGGCAAGGCAGGCGACGATGGAAGCCTGCGTTTCGACATGGTCGGCATGGTCGAGCGCGGCCTCGCGCGCCACTCGTCCGCGCCGGTTGCCGCTCATCACGTCGGGGTGGGGCTTGTAGACCAGAAAGGCATCGGGCCGCGCTTTGCGGGCGGTCGCCAAAAGCTCCATATTGGTCCTGATGGCCGCACCGCCCAGCGCGATCGAGGCATCGCTTTCGACCTGGCCGGGGACCAGAACGACGGGGCGCCCGCCGGTGACCCATCCGGGCGGCACATGGCTTTCGACATTGTACTTGGTCAGTGCCTTGTCGACGATGAACCGGCGCAGGGCTGCGGCCCGGGCCAGCAAGGCTGCATCGAAGCGGGTTTCGCCCAGCAGGCATTCGAGCCCCGAGGGGTGCGTGGCGTCGAAATAGATGCCGGTGTCGTCAAGGACGATCGAGCGTGGGGGAATGAGGTCGGGTTTTCCTGCTTCGCAAGGGCCGATGGTTCCGGTAGCGACGAACCGCTGTCGCAGCCTTGGAGATGGTACCTTGGCAATCCTTGTTACCGGCAATGCCGGCTTTATCGGGTTTCACACCGCGCTCGCCCTGATGGCGCGCGGGGACGACGTCATCGGGATCGATGTCGTCAACGACTATTACGACCCGACGATCAAGGAAGCGCGGCTGCATGCGCTCGAGGATGCGGCGCGGCGCCACAATGTCGGCTATGCGTTCCTGCGCGCCAATCTGGCCGATCGCGCGGCGGTGGAGCGGCTCTTTGCCGATCATCCGATCCGCCGGGTGGTCCACCTTGCCGCGCAAGCGGGGGTGCGTCATTCGCTCGAAAACCCGCTGTCCTATGTGGAAAGCAATCTGGTCGGGTTTACCAACATTCTCGAAGCCTGTCGCCACGGCGGGATCGAGCATCTGGTCTATGCCTCGACCAGCTCGGTCTATGGTGCCAACCGCACCATGCCCTACAGCGAGCACGCGGGCACCGACCACCCGTTGCAGTTCTATGCCGCGACGAAAAAGGCGAACGAGGCGATGGCGCACAGCTATAGCCATCTTTTCCGCCTGCCGACGACGGGCCTGCGGTTCTTTACCGTCTATGGCCCGTGGGGACGCCCGGACATGGCGCTTTTCCGCTTTGCCCGCGCCATTGTCGACGGACGTCCGATCGACGTCTTCAATCACGGCCACCACACCCGCGATTTCACTTATGTTTCCGACATTGTCGAAGGGGTGATCCGCGCGATCGACCGGCCTGCCGCGCCCGATCCCAAATGGGACCCCTATCACCCCGATCCGGCGACCAGCGACGCGCCCTATCGGATCTACAACATCGGCAACAACCATCCGGTCAACCTTGGCGATTACATCGACGCGCTGGAACAGGCGCTCGGGCGCAAGGCGGAACGCAACCTGCTGCCCCTGCAGCCGGGCGACGCGCCCGACACCTTTGCGGACGTGTCGGACCTTGAACGCGATCTCGGCTATCGGCCCAGAGTCGGCGTGCCCGAGGGGGTTGCGGCCTTCGTCGAATGGTTCCGCGATTACTATCGTATCGGCTGAACGGGAACGGACGTGCGTCCATGGCTCGCGGTTCTCCCGGTTCCGGTCGTTTTTCGGATAGCCCGATGCTCTCGCGGCGAGCGAGGGCAGGGCTGCTTGTGGGCATCGCGGCCCTCCATGGGCTGCTCGGGCTCGGCCTGATCCGCGCATTCGGAGGCGTCGAGGCACTGGCCGAGCGCGTCGGGCTGGCACCGGCCCTGTCGGCAATGATCGTTGCCGACAAGCCGCCACCCGACCGCACCCAACCGGTGGCCCGGCACGAAACCGAAGGGGCCTCGGGCGCAGCCGGGCGCAAGGCTTTGGCCGATCAGATTATTGCCGCGCCTGCCCGGCTTCCCATTCCCGCACCACAGGCCCCGACCGTTGCCGGAACCGGGGACGCCACGCGTTCGGGGGCGAGTGCCCAGGGGGCCGGAACCGGCGGCGCGGGCGCGGGCAATGGTCCGGGCAGCGGGGGGGAGGGCAATGGCAGCGGCGGGCGCTATGTCGCGACGCGGCCGGTGAAGATCGCGGGCGACCTTGCCGAACGGGATTACCCCAAGGAAGGGCGGTCCAAACGGCTGGGAACGAGTGTGATCGTGGTCCTGACCGTGGGCACTGACGGACGCGTTACGGCCTGTCACGTTCACCAACCGAGCGGCGATCCCGATGCCGACACGATCACCTGCCGCCTTGCCGTCGAACGTTTCCGCTTTCGTCCCGCGCTCGATCAGAACGGGCAACCGGTGGAGGCGCCGTTCGGCTGGCAACAGCGGTTTTTCTGGAACTGATCCTGTTCAGCCGATCAGGCGTTCGCCCCGGTCGCGGATCATGTTGCCGATCATGCCGCGCGCAAAGCCCAGTCCCGAGGGGATCTCGACTTCGAAAATCAGCATGGCTTCGGCGATTTCGAGCGTGCAGGGGACGGTATAGCCCATCGCCGCCGCTTCGACCGCGAGATTGTCCTCGTCGACCCATGTCATCGCCAGCGTCAGCGGACCACCGATCAGCGCGCCTGCCTTGGCTTCGGCCTTGTCCATCTTGCCGTCGATGCGGCGGCGGATTTCGTCCTTGGCGAGACTGTGGGGAATTTCGATGCGCATCAGGCCTTGCTGCTCAGGTCGGGGAGAACGGACATGTCCTCAAGCGCGTTGCCGTAGCGATAGTCAAGATAGCGTGCCTGCGTGGCGAGCGCGTCGATGTCGCCTTCGGCCAGCCTGCGCGACAGTTCGTCGATCTCGCCGCCAATGCGCGTCAGCCCTTCGCCGAGCTGTTCGTCGGCCGTGAGGCCTCCGCGTCGCTCGCCCCGAAGCGAGGGGGGAATGCGGGTGTAGCTTGCAACGATACCGGGCAGGTGTTCGCCGATCAGACGGCGCACGTCGCCCACCGCCGGTTCGTTCGGATCGACGCCTGCAAGCTGGGCTCCGAGCATGTCGAGCTGAGTGCCGATGGCGTCGATCTGCCGCGCGGAGGGCGGGGGCAGGGCCGGACGTTGGGCTTCGAGCCAGAGCTGGGTCCGTCCCACGGTCGCACGCACGTCACCACGATTGAGCGCGCCCAGATCGGGCACTTTCATCCGCGGGAACACCGCGAGGAAGCCGACCGCCAGTACCAGCACGAGGATGGTGAGGACAAAGCCGCCAAGGCCGATGCCGCCCACGGCAAGCCCCGCGACGGTCGCGCCAAAGAGGATCACCCCGACGGCAAGGCTTGCCCGAACGAGCTTGCGCAGGACGTGCTGCCGCTTGATCTCGGCAGAACGGCGTCCGATCGAACGGGCTGCGATCCGCCGCCCGCCTGCCCGCTGATGATCGAGCGAGGCGCGCGCGGACGCCAGAATACGATCCGAGTCCCCGGCTGTACCCGCCATCTCAGGCTTCCGGCGCAAGCAGGAACGAGGGCGTTTCGGTGGCCGATGTTCCGGAAGTGCTGCTTCCCTGCGAGCGGGCGATATAGCCCTTCGACTTCTCGACTTCGTCGGAGAGCGTGGTGATCGTCTGCTTCATGGAATCGAGCGCCTTCACCTTGAACGTGTCGATCGAATCCATGGTGTCATAGATGTTCTGGAACGCCTTTTGCAGGGTTTCGACCGGCAAAGTGCTCGATGCGGCCATTTCGTGAATGCGCGCGGTGTTCTCGCGCAGCATCTGTCCGGTCGAATCGATGATGTTTGCAGTCGTGGTGTTGAGCGCGGTGATCTGTTGCAGGACCAGTTTCTGGTTGGTCATCGCCTGTGCGACGGTGACGGCGGTGCGCAGGGCCGCGACCGTCGTCGTGCTCGCGCGGTCGACGCCCTTCACCAGTTCGACGTTGTTCTTCTTGACCAGATCGAGCGCGAGATAGCCCTGAACCGTCACCGCCATCTGTGTCAGCAGGTCCTGCGTCCGCTGGCGGGTGTAGAACAGCGCGCTTTCCCGGATCGCCTTGCCCTTGGCGGGGTCGACAGAATCGCATTGGACGGCGGCATCCTCGAGCCGGGCGTCGAGCGTGCGGGCGATGTGGATCATCTGCTCCAGCTTGCCCATCGCTTCCCACAGCTTCTGCCGTTCGACGTCGATCGCGGCATTGTCCTTGAGCAGTTCGTCCTTGCCCGAGGCGAGACGGTCGAGGATCGCCTTGATATGCCCTTGTGCAGAGACATAGCCGTCGAAATAGCGTTTCACCCCATTGCCGAAAGGCAGGAAGCCCAACAGCTTGCGCCCGCCGCCGGTCACGCCGTGCTTGCCGGGATCGAGATCTTCGACCGTGCGGCGCAACGCGGCCAGATCGGCGCCGACGCCGCTGTCCTTGTCGATCGCGCGGATCGGGCGGTCGAGAAAGCGGTTCGACATCGATGCCGCCGCCGCGATTTCCTTGCCACCCATGGCGGTCAACTGGTCGACGCGCTTGCCGAATTCGGGGCTCGAGGCATCCTGGGCGACAAGTTCAGCGACGAAGGCCTCGACCCGCTCGTCGAGCTTCGAGCGCGTGCCTTCGTCGATCGGCACCAGTCCCGCCGCCTGTTGCGGGGTAACCACAGGCACCGGATCGGGCGGGGTCAGGTCCGGGGGCGTCAGGGTAATCGCGGGGGCGTCGTCGGTGCCGTTGGTGGCCATCATCGCACTCTGCAGGAGGATATGTCGTTCCGGAAAATGGCTCTTGCCGGGAACGAGGGCAAGGGGGGCCGTCGATGATGGGCGGCGGTTCGTCGATTGGGCTGGGGCGGCTTGCCGAAACGGGGCGGCGGCGGATAGCGTGGCGGTCATGAACCGCATTCACCTGCATCGTCGTCAAGTTCTGGGCGCGCTCGGCGCTGTTTGCGTCCCTTTCGGTCTTGCCGAACCTGCCTATGCGGCCTCCCGGCCTGCGTCAGCCGTTCCGGCCGGTGTCGCCCGGCTGTCCGCGCTCGAAACGCGCGCCGGGGGACGGCTCGGCGCGTTCGTGCTCGACAGCCGGAGCGGGCGTGGTTTCGGGTGGCGCGGGGACGAACGCTTTGCCCTGTGTTCGACGTTCAAGCTTTCGCTTGCCGCGCTTGTCCTGCGCGAGATCGAGGCCGGACGGCTCGATGGCGCGGAAACGCTCTATTATTCGATCATCGACGTCCTGCCTGCCTCGCCCCGGACGGGGGATGCGGCGGGGAAGGGCTGTCTCCCTGTCCTCGCGCTCGCGCAGGCGGCTCTGGAAACGAGCGACAATCTTGCCGCCAATCTGTTGCTCGACCGGCTCGGGGGGCCAGAGGCGCTCACCGCGTTCTGGCGACAGGTCGGCGACACGGACAGCCGGCTCGACCGTCATGAGATTTCGCTCAATCGCGTCTATGCCGGTGATGTGCGCGACACCACCACGCCGATGGCGATGGCGCGCACGGTGTCCGCACTGACGACCGGGACCGTGCTGACTTCCGCTTCGCGCGCGCAACTCTGGGGCTGGATGAAGGCGTGCGGAACCGGTCTTGCGCGGTTGCGCGCCGGGCTGCCCGCGCAATGGCAAGGCGGCGACAAGACCGGGACTTTTGCCGATCCGCGGTTCCCCGCCCATGTCAACGACATTGCGCTCGTCCTTGCGCCTCCGGCCGATCACGCCCGCTTTTCCGCGCCGATCGCGGTCACCGCCTATTACGAACCGGCCGGACAGCTCGATGCGATCGCTCCGGCCAGCGAAACCGTGCTCGCCGAAGTGGCGCGGATCGCGGCCGATCCGACCTCGTGGTGATCCCGGTGCCTTTTTCACAAATATGAAAAAGGCGCTTGCCGCAATGCCATGACTGCGCAAGGCTTGAGGTCTGCCGAGCGGAGTCGTTTCATGAATATGAAATGTCCACAGTCATGAGCGACCTTGACGCCCATCCCGAACGGCTGGCCGCGATCGAGGAAGCCGAAGCGGTCGGAGCGCGGCTGGGGCAGCAGATTCGCGCCTTGCGACGCGATCGCGGGCTGACGCTCGCGCATCTGGCCGAAACGACCGGATTGTCGCTTGGTCTTGTCAGCCAGATCGAGCGCGGCCTGTCGGAACCTTCGGTCAAGGCGCTGCATCTCCTCGCCTCGGCCTTGGGCGTCACGGTCGGCTGGTTTTTTCGGGATGACGGGGAACGGGAGGATACCCTGCCCGAGAGCGACCTGATCGTGCGGCGCGGGGCGCGACGGACCATTGGTTATGCCGGGGGTATCGTCGACGAACTCCTGTCGCCCTCGCTCGACGGGCAACTCGAACTGCTGCTTTGTCGGATTGCGCCGGGCAGCGGTGCGGACCCCTATGCGCACGCGGGTGAAGAGGCGGGCTATGTCGTTGCCGGGACACTCGAACTGACGGTCGAGGGGCATACCCATGTGCTGACCGCCGGGGACAGCTTCGGGTTCCGGTCGATGCGGCCGCACAGTTACCGCAATCCGACGCGACAGGAGACGGTCGTGATCTGGGCGGTGACGCCGCCTTCCTTCTGATCTTTTTCCCTTTTCTCAGGCTGCGACGGGGTCGTGCAGATGGCGGATGCAAGTGCAGTGGGTGCGGGCGCGCGCGTTTATGACGCGCTGGTGATCGGGGGCGGGCACAACGGCCTTGTCTGTGCGGGCTATCTGGCGCGTGCGGGGCTCAAAGTGGCGGTGCTCGAACGACGGCCGATCGTCGGGGGGGCGGCGGTGACGGAGGAAATCCATCCCGGTTTTCGCGCCTCGATCTTTTCCTACATGATGAGCCTGCTGCATCCGCGCATCATCAACGATTTTCAACTGCGGCGGCACGGGCTGGAAGTGCTGCCCTGTTCGGACATGGTCTCGCCGGTCGACGACCATGACAACTACATCACCTTTTCCGATGACGTGGCCCGCACGCAGGCCTCGTTCGCCCGCTTTTCCGCCCATGACGCGGCGATCTATCCCGCCTTCGACGCCTATCTGCTCGAAGCGACGAAGATCGTGCGCAAGCTCTTGTGGGAAACGCCGATCGACCCTGCGCGTCGCGACTGGAAAACGTTCCGCGACGGGGCGAAGCTGTTGTGGAAATACCGCCGCGTCGGCAAGAAGATGTACCGCATCGTCGATATGCTTTCGATGTCGGCCTACGACTTCCTCAAGGAATGGTTCGAGGACGAGCGGGTCATGGCCGTGCTCGCCTATTATGCCTCGATCGGCAATTTCAACGGGCCCAAATCGCCCGGATCGGCCTATGTCATCATGCATCATGTCATGGGCGAGCATGAAGGCGCCGGGGGCTGGGGCTTCATTCGCGGCGGCATGGGATCGGTGACGGGCGCGCTTGCCAGCGCCATTCGCGAACTGGGCGTCGATATCGTCACCGATGCGGAAGTTGCCGAAATCCGTTCGACCATGGGCAAAGTCGGCGATGTGGTCACGACCGACGGGCGGATTTTCCGGGCAAAGGCCGTGGCCTCCAATGCCCAGGCGCGGCACCTCTATCTCGACCTCATCGGCGAAGCGAACCTGCCCGCCGACACCCTGCGCGAGATCAAGGGGTATCGGACCATGGGCGCTTCGTTCAAGATGAACATCGCCTGCGAACGCCCGCCGCAATATCGCCTGCTCGATCGCGTCCGTCGCGAAGGGGCGCTGGGACAATTCTCCTATCCCACCTACATGCATATCGCGCCCGACATCGACTATCTCGAGCGTGCGTTCGACGCGGCCAAGTACGGCTGGTATTCGCCCGAGCCTTTCGTCACGCCGGTGGTGCCCTCGCTTGCCGACGATACGCTGGCGCCTCCGGGCAAGCATGTCGTCAACCTGTTCGGGGGGCACGCGCCCTACACGCTGAAAGGCGGAGACTGGGAAACCGAAAAGCCCAATTTCGAAAAGGCTGTGCTCGACGTGATCGAACGGTTCGCGCCGGGGTTCCGCAACGACATCATTGCCTGCCAGATGCTGGTCCCGCCCGATATCGAGCGCATCGTCAACCTGCCGCAGGGGCACATCTTCCACGGGGAACTGTCGCCCGACCAGCTGTTCTTTCAACGCCCGGTCTCCGGTTTTGCCGATTACCGCACGCCGATCGCCTCGCTCTATCTGTGCGGATCGTCGGCCCATCCGGGCGGCGGGGTTTCGGGTATTCCGGGGCACAATGCCGCGCGAGAGATCCTCAAGGATCTTGGCAAGACCATTCGGTGAATTGCGAGGGGCAGCGCCCCTCGCGCTCCCATGAGATGGCGCGGGTGGCTGCGCTGAGATGGCGTGATAAACCAGATCATGGGTTCCCGGGGGCGCTGCCCCTGGGCCGCCGGAGGCCTTTTTCCTTCCACCCCCTTTTCGCATGAAAAAAAGGGCGGCCCGACCGGACCGCCCCCCTTTTTTCCTGATGCCGTTTCGCCGGGGTCAGGCGGCGAGGCGATAGGGCTCGATCTCGCCTGCGAGATAGAGCTTCTTGGCCTTGGCGCGGCTGAGCTTGCCCGAGCTGGTGCGCGGCAGGGTGCGCGGCGGGACCAGTTCGACGACACAGTTCATGCCGGTGATCGAGCGGACCTTTTCGCGGATCTGTTCGTGCAGGCGCACGCGCTCTTCCGGATCGGAAACGCGGCAATGGACGAGCACGGCGGGCGCTTCTTCGCCGTTTTCAGTTTCGATGGAAAAGGCGGCGATGTCGCCCTGGTGGAAGCCGGGAAGCTGTTCCACCGCCCACTCGATGTCCTGCGGCCAGTGGTTCTTGCCGTTGATGATGATCATGTCCTTCGCGCGGCCGACGATGAACAGATACCCTTCGGCATTGAGATAACCCATGTCGCCGGTGTCGAGCCAGCCGTCGACCAGAGCCGCGTCGGTCGATTCGGGATCGCGGAAGTACGAGTGCATGACCGACGAACCGCGGCACCACACCTTGCCGATGTGATGGTGGGCGAGGACCGAGCCGTTTTCACCGCGGATCTCGATTTCCATGCCGCGCACGGGCACGCCGCAATTGACGATGGCGCGATAGCGGGCCGGACGCGACAGGTCGCGCGGGGCACCCGACAGGCGTTCTTCCTCGACCAGTTCGACACGGATGCCTTCGGCAGGCGGCATCAGCGTGACCGCCAGAGTCGCTTCGGCAAGGCCGTAGCTGGGGAGGAAGGCATTGGCCTTGAACCCGGCGGCCGAGAACACGTCGACGAAAGCCTGCATGACGTCGGGGCGAATCATGTCCGCGCCGTTGCCGGCCACGCGCCAGCGCGACAGGTCGAACCGTTCGGCCAGATTGGTCTGGCTCGAAATGCGGCGCGAGCAGATGTCGAAACCGAACGTGGGCGAATAGGAAATCGTCGTGCCCGGATTGCGGCTGATGACGTCGAGCCATGCCAGCGGACGGCGGGCGAAGTCTTCGGTGCGCAGGTAGTCGACCGACAGCTGGTTGCCGATCGTCGACAGGAAGCAACCGACCAGCCCCATGTCGTGATACCAGGGCAGCCAGCTGATGCAGCGGTCGCCTTCGCGGATGTCGATTCCGTGACCCTGACCCGCCAGGTTGGCGAGCAGAGCGCGGTGGGTGACGGCAACGCCGTGGGGGAAGCGCGTCGAGCCGCTCGAATACTGCAGGTAGCAGATCGCGTCGGGATCGGGCGTGGGCAGGGTGGTGTCACCGGGAACGATGGCGTCGAATTCGGCCCAGGACATGCCCTTGCAGCCCTGGCGCTCGGCAGCGGCTCCGCACATTTCAGCGATTTCGCCGGGGAAGAACAGGACCTTGGGGTCGCTGCTGGCAAGCTGCACGGCGATCTGGTCGATGTAGTTTTCCTTGCCGCCGAAGCTGGTCGGCAGGGGCAGCGGAACCGGCCAGGCCCCAGCATAGATCGCGCCGCAGAAAAGGGCTGCGAAATCGGTGCCGGTTTCGGCGATCAGGGCCACGCGGTCGCCGGGTTCGATGCCCATGGCGATCAGGCGCTGGGCCGCGACCAGCGCGTCGGCGCGCAGTTCGCGGAACGGATAGACCCGCACGAGCGTGCCGCGCGGATCGTGGAAATTCATGCCCTTTTCGCCCTCGGCCGCATAGTCGAGCGCGTCGCAGAACGTTTCGAAGTCCGAGTAGCGGCGCGGACGCCCGTCATCGTTGGGCGTCGGCACGAGACCTTGAACGGGCGCGGACGCCGTCTTGTCGAGGACGGCTTCGGATACGGTCATTTGTTACCCCGGGTTATCGGATTTTTCGTGTTCGTCATGGAAAAGGTCGCAAGCCGAACATCGGGTGCCGCGCTCGTTTCCACGGCGGCATCCGGCCGATTCCGGCGGTACGCGTCCAATTCTCCAGAATCCTCCTTTATCCGCGACTGTGGCACGAATAAGGCGTGAACATGCACGAAGCGGACGAAATGCGTCATGAAACGCCCAGACGAGACCGCCGGGCCCGTCCGCTCGACGCGGTTCGGCTCGATGAACTGGCACTTGTCTATGTCGCGCGCTTTGCCACCAGCACCGGTCGCCTCGGCGCCTATCTCGCGCGCAAGGTGAAAGAGCGCGGCTGGGAAGGCGATTCTCCGGCCGACATCGACGCGATCGTCGCCCGGATGGTCGAGCGCGGTTATGTCGACGACGCGGGCTATGCGCAGGCGCGCGGGCAGGGATTGCTGCGCCGGGGCTATGGCGCACGGCGCGTCGCGGAAAGCCTGTCGCGCGACGGCATTGCGCCCCCCCTGGTCGAGGAAGCGAGCGGCAGCGAGCGCGAGCGACGGCTGGCCGCGCTCGCCTTTGCCCGGCGTCGCCGCATGGGGCCTTTCGCGCGTCCGGGGACGTTCGGGGCAGGTTCAGCCGGGGATGACGAACAAGAGGCCGGTCTTGATCCTGCAATGCGGGCGCGGCAAGTCGCGGCATTCCTGCGCGCGGGGCATTCGCTTGGCGCAGCGCGGGCGCTGATCGAAGCAGCCGATGTCGCATCGGCGGAAGAATGGGTTGATGAAGCAGATGATTCGTAAGGGTTTTGCAATCGCGACCGGGACTGTGATCGCCGGTGCCGTCGCCTTGGGGCTGGTCGCCTGTTCGCCGGTGGCCGCCGCCGGGAACGAAAGTGCCGGAGCCGCCCGCGCGGCGGGGCAGGTCGCGGCCGAGCCCAGGCTGCATCCCGTCTCGGGTCTTGCCGTCGTTCCCCTGAAAGTCGTGACGAAGCGGGGCGCGCATGTGTTCCAGGTCGAAGTGGCCGCCAGCCCGCTGGAACAGGAGCGGGGCCTCATGTGGCGCAATGCCATGGGGGCCGACGAAGGGATGATCTTTCCCTTCAGCCCGCCGCGCCGCACCGCGTTCTGGATGAAGAACACCGTGATCGGGCTCGACATCGTGTTCATCGGACCCGATCACAAGGTGCTCAACATTGCAGCCAAGGCGGTTCCCTATGACGAAACGCCGCTGCCCTCGGCCGGACAGGCGGCGGGCGTGCTTGAGCTCAATGCCGGGCGCGCGGCGCAGATCGGCCTCGCGCCGGGCGATACCGTCACCTGGTAAGCCTGCCTCCGGTTGGAGGCCCCCGATTTCGGGGCGGCTGCATTTTTCGAGTCTTGTCGACGCGCGGGAGTTCCTCTCGCGCAAGTTACCCAAAAGGAGGCACAAGTGCGGCTTGCCTCCACCCCCCGGAAAGGTCTAAGCGCAAGGGCCATGAGCATCCTCGGCACAATCTTCACCTGGTGGAACGGCGCCACCTTCGGTACCTCGCTCGACAGCGCCCGAAACGGCGAGCAGGTCGGACAGGACGCGCAGGGCAACAAGTATTACCGCGCGAAGAAGCCCTATCCCAAGGGCCATCCCTTTGCCGGTCGCGAGCGTCGCTGGGTGATTTACAACGGCGCCAACGATGCCAGCCGGGTTCCGGCCGAATGGCATGGCTGGCTCCACGGCAATTTCGACGGCGTGCCGGAAAGCAATCTGCCCCCGCCGAAGATCTGGGAAGCCGAATTCACGCCGAACGCCACCGGCACTTCGAACGCCTATCGTCCGCAGGGCGCGCTCGAGCGTGGCGGCAAGCGTGCGGCGGCGACCGGTGACTATGAATCCTGGTCGCCCGACCAGGCCTGATTTTCAGCGCATCGTCCGGTTTACGTGCCGCATCAGCCGGTCCCTTCGTTCGCGCACGCGCCCCGTTTCGGGGTGTGGCGTGTGGGGGCCGGTCTTGCGTTGATCGGGGCTCTCGCGGCTTGCAACAAGCAGGCCGAGGCGCCCCCCCCTCCCGAAGCGACCGAGAGCGCGGGCCCTTCGGCTCTGGCCAGCGGCGTCGTTGAAAGCGACTACGGCACGCCGGTCAAGGATCGGGTCGCCACGCTCGGCCTCATCAACAAGCGCAACAACATCACCCAGGACATCGTGCTGAAGACCGGCGAATCGCGTCGGATCGGCAATGTCATCGTCAAGCTTGCGACATGCGAGCGGACGGCGCCCTGGGAAGATCCGCAGGAAACCGGCGCTTTTGTGCAGGTCTTCGTCGAGGAACGCGCTTCGATCCGCGACAAGCTCGCCTGGCACAAGGTCTTCTCGGGCTGGTTGTTCAAGAATTCCCCGTCGCTCAACGTGGTCGAGCACCCGGTCTATGACGTCTGGGTCAAGGATTGCGCGATGAAATTCCCGGGCGAAGAGGACGGGCCGGTTGCGGCATCTTCGGCAGCGGCATCGACCAAGGCGGCAAAGCCCAGCGGCAAGAGTGAACCGGCGCCCGCCAGCGCGACCGACGATGAGGCTCCGGCCGAAGAAACGCCCCCCGAATAAGTGCGCCCGGAATCATCGCGGGGCGGAAACGCATCAGCCCAGGTTTCATCGGGTTCGGGCGGACGAATCGAATGGCGCAGCAGGGCGAGGTAATCGCCTTGCGGCAATTCCACGGTTCCGAGCGATTCGAGGTGCGGCGTCGAGAACTGGCAGTCGAGCAATTCTCCCCCGCCCATGCGCAAGGCTGCGACCAGCCATGCCAGAGCCACTTTCGAGGCATCGCTGACCCGGCTGAACATCGATTCGCCGCAAAAGACCCGTGCAAAGCCGACGCCGTAGAGGCCGCCGACCAGCCTTTCCTCGCCATCGGCATCAGTTATCCACGTCTCGATCGAATGGGCCGCGCCCAGGCGGTGCAATTCACGGTAACTTTCGCGGATGCGGGCGCTGATCCAGCTTTGTTCGGCATCGGGACGTGGCGCAGCGCAATGGTCGATCACCGCGTCGAAGGCCGTGTTGCAGGTCACGCGAAAGCGTCCCCGGCGCAAGGTGCGCGCCAGGGAATGGGACAAGTGGAACCGGTTAAGCGGCAGAATTGCGCGGATTTTCGGCTCGACCCAATAGATTTCGGGATCGTCCCGGCTGTCGGCCATGGGAAAGATCCCGGCGCGATAGGCCCTGAGCAAAAGTTCGGGCGGAATGATCTGGGGTTCTTCTCGGGCCATGACGTGTTGATTTTCATGATCTCCCCGGTTGCATCCCTCTCGTCAACCCACTATGGCGCAGCCTCGCCACCGCGATCCGTCGCCGTGGATGCAGGAGTGTAGCTCAGTTGGTAGAGCATCGGTCTCCAAAACCGAGGGCCGTGGGTTCGAGTCCCCCCACTCCTGCCATTTTCCGTTGACCCCATGAAATCTCGTCCGGAATCGCTGACGCAGGCTTCCGAATGGGAGCCGTCTGGCCCGGACGGAGACGCTCTCGTCGAAACGACGGCGGCGCGCGTTTTGCGTGTCGCGATGGTCGCTTTCGCGCGGGATGGCTATGCCGGGGCGACGACGCGCCAGATCGCGTCGGCAGCCGGAGTCACGCTGCCGGTCATCGCCTATCACTTCGGCAACAAGGACGGACTGCACCGCGCCTGTGCCCGCGACATCGTCGAGCAGTATCGTCGGCGCCTGCTGCCCCTCGTCGTCACGGCGCGCGCGACGGCGGACGACGGTACGCTGTCGGTCGCCGAGGCGCGACTGTGGCTGGAACGGATCCTCTCTGCATTGGTGCTGGCGATCACGGCGGACGCCGACCAGCGTCTGTCGACCGATTTCGTCTTGCGCGAAATGAGCGAGCAGGGGCCGGGCTATGACCTCCTGTTCGAACAGCTCTGGCGTCCGGGGCTGGTGCTTGTCGCCGATCTCGTGGCGATCGCGCGGGGGCGAAAGGCGGCGCAGGAGGGTGATTCGCTTGGTGCGACCATGCTGCTCGCCTCGTTGACGGCCTTTACCCGGCAGGAGCCGGTGACGCGCGCCTACCTCGGCTGGGACGGTCTGTCGCATGATCGGCGGGAGCAAATCACCGGCAGTATCCTTGCCATGCTCGACGGATTGCTCGCCCGGACCTGAGGGGCATTGAAGGCAGGGCCCCACTTGCCTTTTGCGCAGGGGCCGCTTATCTGGCGGACATCTCCCGCACAATGGAGCTTTCATCTGCCCCTCCCGGACTTGTCCGGGGCGGCGATGGCCCCTAGGCGGAAGCCGTGCAAATCCGTTGAAGGCAAGCAAAGCGATGGCCAAGACGAGCCCGAACGAATTCTTCAATCAGGTGAAGGCCGAGGCCCGCAAAGTGGTCTGGCCGACTCGCCAGGAAACGACCAGCACCGCGATCTTCGTCGCCTTGATGATGGTGCTTCTCTCGGTGTTCTTCCTCGGGATCGACAGCCTGTTCGGCTACGTCGTCAAGATTCTGCTCTCGCTCGCCTCCTGATCGCGGCGACAGACCTTAAATACATCCAGGAACAGTCCATGGCTCGTTGGTATATCATCCACGCCTATTCCGGCTTTGAAAACAAGGTCCGCGAAGCGATCATCGCCGAAGCGGAACGCAAGGGTCTGTCCCAGCTCGTCGAAGCGGTCGAGGTTCCGACCGAAACCGTGACCGAAGTGAAGCGCGGCAAGAAGGTCCAGGTCGAGCGCAAGTTCATGCCCGGCTACGTCCTCGCCAAGCTGACGATGAACGACGACATCTATCACCTCGTCAAGAACACGGCGAAGGTGACCGGTTTCCTCGGCACCAACAACAAGCCGCAGCCGATCTCCGAAAAGGAAGCGCAGCGGTATTTTGGTGCGCGCGAACAGGCTGCGTCCGAACCGAGCAATCACATCTCGGTCGATTACGAAATCGGCGATTCGGTCAAGGTCAACGCGGGGCCCTTCGCCTCGTTCAACGGCGTGGTCGAGGAACTCGATTTCGAAAAGCAGCGCGTCAAGGTGTCGGTCTCGATCTTCGGACGCGCCACGCCGGTCGAGCTCAGCTTCGAGGAAGTCGAACTGGTCAAGTAAGTCGGGGACGGCTCGGGACTTGTCCCGGGCCGCGACGGCACTTGCATTTCGGGCGCATGCTGCTATGCGCGCGCCCTTCGCCCCGTGGTTTTGCCGTGGGGTGATGCCGCTGCGGGAGGCGTCGCCGAAAGGTTGCGCCGCATGACCGCTAACTCTGCGGGGGAAACCCCAACAGGATGACAAGGAGGCCACCATGGCCAAGAAGATCGAAGGCTATATCAAGCTTCAGATCAATGCCGGCGAAGCAAAGCCCTCGCCGCCGATCGGTCCCGCGCTGGGTCAGCGCGGTGTGAACATCATGGGTTTCTGCAAGGAATTCAACGCAGCGACTCAGGAAGTCGAAAAGGGCACGCCGCTGCCGACGGTCATCACCGTCTATGCCGACCGCTCGTTCTCGTTCGTCACCAAGACGCCGCCGGCGACTTACTTCATCAAGAAGGCGATGAACATCAAGTCGGGCTCGAAGACCCCCGGCAAGGCTTCGGCCGGCACGATCAAGCGTTCGCAGCTTGCCGCCATCGCTGAAGCGAAGATGAAGGATCTCAACGCCAACGACATCGATCAGGCGACGAAGATCATCGAAGGTTCCGCCCGCTCGATGGGCGTTCAGGTCGTGGAGGGCTGATCCCATGGTGAAGCAGACCAAGAAGCAGCAGGCTCTCACTGCCAAGCTCGGCGACAACCAGAAGCTCTATGGCATCGATGAAGCCATCGCGCTGCTGAAGGATCTCAAGAGCGCCAAGTTCGACGAATCGCTCGAAGTCGCGATCAACCTCGGCGTCGACCCGCGCCACGCCGACCAGATGGTCCGCGGCATGGTCACTCTGCCCTCGGGCACCGGCAAGGACGTCAAGGTTGCCGTCTTCGCTCGTGGCGACAAGGCTGAAGCGGCTCTGGCCGCTGGTGCCGATCGCGTCGGCGCGGAAGACCTGCTCGAAGAAATGCAGGGCGGCAACGTCGACTACGGTCGCGTCATCGCCACGCCCGACATGATGGGCGTCGTCGGCCGTCTCGGCAAGATCCTGGGCCCCAAGGGCCTGATGCCGAACCCGAAGCTGGGCACCGTGACCCCGAACGTCGCCGAAGCGATCAAGGCTGCCAAGGGCGGCCAGATCGAATTCCGCGTCGAAAAGGCCGGGATCATCCACGGCGGCATCGGCAAGCTCTCGTTCTCGAACGAAGCTCTGCGCGCCAACTTCGACGCGTTCGTCGACGCGATCGTCAAGGCCAAGCCGTCGGGCGCCAAGGGCAAGTATGTCCGCAAGGTCGGCCTGTCGAGCTCGATGGGCCCGGGCATCAAGATCGACGTGGCTCAGGTCCACTCGGCCTGATCTCGCGAGCGATCCGCTCCCAATAGCAAAAAGGGCGGTCGGGATATCCCGGCCGCCCTTTTTGTTTGGGGGAAAGAGGCGCGCGCTCAGGCGGGAACGGCAAAGGGCAGCGGCGCGTCCTGCCGCATGGCGTCGAGAACGGTCGCGAAATCGGTGGTGAAGGCAAAGCCGAGCTCACGCCGGACAAGCGCGGAATCGTAAACCCGGTCGATTGTGCGCGGCAATGTCCATCCCCGCGCGGCGAAGAGATCGGGGGCGTCGGGAAAATGGCGCGCAATGACCGCTGCGGCATTGCGCTTGAGCTCGACCGCCTCATCGGGGGAAAAGGGTGAGGGCGCCGAGACGATATAAGTGGAATAGCCCTGTGGCGCGCGTTCGAGCGCGGCGATGTGGACGGCAACGGCATCCTCGACCGTCAGGCGGCGGTGCAGGAATTCAAGCGCCTTGAGATTGTCGCCACGGATGAGTGCGATCGCTGGGTCGTCGGTGGGGAAGAACCGGGCAAGGCGCAGTGCGGCGACGGTCATGCCTCCTTCCGCGAAGAGGCGGGCAAGGTTTTCGGCGGCAAGCTTGGTCACGCCATAGATGTTGCGCGGGGTGAGCGGGCCATGAGTCTCGTCGAGAAAGGCGGCCGCCTCGGCGCGTCCAGAGGCAAGCGCGGCGTCGATCATCAGCGACGTGCTGGAGGTCAGCACCGCGCGGGTGCAGCCTGCGGCCCGTGCAGCTTCGAGCACGTTGAGCGTGCCCGTCACATTGACATCGACAAAGGCCCGGGCAGTCGCCTTGCGCAGATCGGGTTGGTGCAGGGCAGCGGTATGGATCACCGCGTCCGCGCCGAAGGCAAAGACCCGGTCGACCACGCTGCGATTGGCAACAGAGCCGAGCACTTGCGTTTCGGGCCCCGCGACCATGTCGAGGCCTGTCACCCGATGGCCCCCGGCGCGCAGCGCGGCGCTCAGCCGTTGCCCCAGCCAACCCGACGATCCGGTAACGATGATGCGCATGGTGTCTCCCGCTGAATCTGAAACCATGGCCCATAGGCACCGCTTTTTTCAGCGTCGATTGCGTCTCGGTCGGGTTCGGAGCAAGCGGTTGGGCCGTTCGCTCAATGGTGGAGGAGATTGGCCCCGGTATAGCATTCGCTGACCAGGCTGATCGCTTGGCCGTCGGCACGGCGCAGGATGGCGGTTACGTGGTGAATGGTCCCGGCGGGGCACGGAGCGGGCGGGGGCATGTCGGTCGGCAACGGCACCCGGTGAAAGTCGAGCGGGGCGACGACTTTGCCGAAAGGCATATGGGTCGTGTCGAGCGTGCGGTTCATGTCCGGCGTCAGGCGCGCGGGGACATACCAGTTCATCGCATCGGAAAGGACCGTGTCGCCGCACGAGAGCAGGACATGGCGGACGCGCAAGGGTTCCTCGGGGGCAACCTCCAGCGCCGCACGGATCGCGGGGGTGAACACCGTTTCGCGGCTGTCGACCTGTCGGGCAAGGATGCGCGCAGGGGCAGCGATGCCTTGTCGCGCGCACCATTCCTCCAGCGCGAGCGTCGCGCTTTCATGGCGTCCGAGCGTCGCGCGAAAGGCACGCAGTCGATGCGAGGATGAGGGCGCGCAGCCGGTCAGTCCCAGTGCGGCGACCGCTGTCAGAGACAGGGTCAGGGCGAGAGGACGTGCGGGCGCGCGCGAGGTCATATCCCGCCGGGAACCGGTTCGCGGCCGAGAGTGGCCAGCCCTTCCGACAAGGCACGCGCGCAAGCGCCCAGCAAGTCGGCATCGGTTGCCCGGATGACGAAATTGGCGCCGGTGCGGCCTTCGCGGAAGAAGGGGTAGCTGCCGATCTGGACTCCGGCGAACGTGGTTTCGGTTTCGCGCAGAAGATCGGCGATCTCGCTTTCCCCGACCCAGCAGCCAATCGTTTCGGAGAGGAGCGGCAGCCCGCCCTCGAGCTTTCCGGTCAATCCGTCGAGCATTTGCGCGGTGATCGAGGGAACCCCGGCCATCAGGAAAATGTTGCCCGCGCGGATGCCGGGCGCGCCCGACAGGCGGTTTTCGATGAGGTCGGCGCCTTCGGGAACGCGGGCCATGCGCAGGCGCGCTTCGGTAAGGCCGCCGCGCGTGGTGTAATAGTCTTCGAGAATGGCGCGGGCGCGCGGATGGACGACGACCGGCACGCCGAGCGCCTCGGCGACCGCATCGACCGTGATGTCGTCATGGGTCGGGCCGATGCCGCCGGTGGTGAAGAGATAGTCGTTGCGCACACGCAGGGCGTTCACTGCCTCGACGATCGCCTCCATCACGTCGGGCACCACCCGCACTTCGCGCAGGCGAATGCCCTGCACGCCGAGCCAGGTCGCGACTTGCGCGATATTCTTGTCCTGCGTGCGGCCAGAGAGGATTTCGTCGCCAATGACGATCAGGGCGGCGGTCCAGATGCGGGTGCTTTCGGTCATCGGGGCGAGGGATAAACCAATGGTCTTTGCGTGCAAGCTTCCTCTTGGGTGACTTGCCCAAGGGGGGCTCTCGATCGTATGGCCCGACCGCATGATCGTTGCCGCGCGCCGTTATTGCCCCGGGCTTTCCCAACCCGCTGAGCTGGTCGTCGACGGGCTGCCTTCGTCCCCATCGGATGAGGGCGCTTTCGACTGGGTCGGACTGGTCGAGCCGGACGCCGAGGAAATGCGCAAGGTCCAGGCACAGTTCGGCCTTCATCCCCTGGCCGTGGAGGATGCGCTCAACGCGCGTCAGCTGCCCAAGGTCGATATCTATGGCGAGCAGCTTTTCGTGGTCGCGCGTACGGCCGTTCTCGGCCGGAACGAAGAGATCACTTATGGCCAGACGGCGTTCTTCCTGGGTGATGATTTCCTCGTCACGGTACGGCTTGAATCAAAGCGAAGCCACGAAGGCGTGCGCCGCATGCTCGAAGGGCGCAGCGAGCGCCTCGCCGAAGGGCCGGACTACGTTCTGCATGCCGTGCTCGACTTCATCGTCGACGGGTATCAGCCGATCATGGATCAGCTCGACGACATCGCGATCGCGCTGGAAGAGGCCGCGATCGATGCCTTTCCCGATCAGCTGACGATTCGGCGTATTTTCCGCCTGCGCCGGGTCTTGCGCCGGTTCGAGCGGGTGGTGGGGCCGATGGTCGACTTGTGCGAGCGGCTGTCGACGCAGAACCTGCCGGGGATTGATCCGGGGACGCGGATCTGGCTGCGCGACGTTCACGACCACATTCGCCGTGTCATGGCCCGCCTCGTCGGCCTGAAGGAAGTGCTGGCCGCGATCGTCGAAACCGCGAGCCTGCTCGAACAGCACCGGCAGGGCGACATGACCCGCCAACTGGCCGCATGGGCTGCGATCCTTGCTGTTCCGACCGCGATTGCGGGGATCTACGGCATGAATTTCGATTATATTCCCGAGCTCAAGTGGCACTACGGCTACTTCATGGTGCTCGGCGGGATCGCCACCGTGTGCGGCGGGCTCTATGCCCGCTTCCGTCAGATCGGCTGGCTTTAATCCGGACTGACGAGAAGCTGTTCCCAGCGGCCCTTGTCGCCACGCTCGGCATAAGTGATCACGGTCAGGCTGCGCTTGCCGCAGGTCACGGTGAAATTGCGGTTGACGAAGCCACCGCGCAGGCGGGGCTTGTTCTTGGGCGCAAAGCCGGTGCAGGCGCCGAGCGCGGTCAGCGACCGGCGATAGTCGGTGAGCGTCTGCGGCGTGAAATAGCTGCGCGCGTCGTCGGTGAAGTGGGCCGGATTGAACCGACCGGCGGCGAGTGCGGCGAGTTCGGCGCGGGCATCGTCGGTGCGCGCGCTTTCCCCGGTATTGGCCTGGACTGCACGGGGCAGGATCACCGCGCCGATCGCTTCGGTCAGAACCGAGGTCGCATCGGAAAAGCCCGCATTGGTCAGGACCACCAGAGCCGCGCGATCATCAGGCCAGACAGTGTTCTGTGACAGGAAACCGATCGATTCGCCGCCGTGGTCGATCGTCTTGCGCCCGTCGACCTGTCGCACCGACACACCGAGGCCATAGCCGTTGCTGGTGCCGTCCGAGAGCCGCACCGGGGTTTCCTGTTCGGCCCAGTCGCGCGCGGGCAGGATGCGGCGATCGAGCCGGGCGATGTCCCACCGGGCGAGGTCGGCGGCGGTCATCGACAGCTCGCCCGCCGCATAGAGCCAGCCGCGCGCGGGCGGTGTTACCTGGCGCACCGGGCCGAGCGCGGCACGGGCATAGCCCTTGGGAAAGGCGGGGCCGTTGGTGTCGTCGATGAACAGTGGGTGGATGCCGAGCGGGTGGAACAGGCGTTCGTCGAGCAGTTGCGCAAGCGGCGCGCCACCGGCCTTTTCGGCAATTCGCCCGGCCACGACATAGCCGGTGTTGGAATATTGCCAGCGACTGCCGGGGTCGTAGTCGAGCGGCTTCTTGGCCCAGCGGTCGATGATCGCTTCGGGCGTGGTCGGTGTGGCCATGGCCGCAAAGGCATAGTCCTGGGGCCAGTAATCCTGCAGTCCCGAGGTGTGCGAGAGCAACTGGCGCACGCTCATGTGATCCGCGCCGCTCACTTCGGGCAGCCACTTTGCGACTGTGTCGTCGAGCGAGAGTTTACCCTCGTCGGCGAGTAGAAGCAGCAACGCGGCGAGGAACTGCTTGGAATTCGACGCGATCTGATAGGGTATGTCGGGGCGCGCGACCGGGAGCGTGTCGGACGCCCGGCCCCAGGCGCGGGTCATGACCAGTTCGCCCCCGCGCACGACCGCGATCGACACCGACGGAACGCCGGTGCGGGCCAGTGTCTTCGTCACCGCCTCGTCGATCGCCTTCTCCTCCTGCGCGGTCAGGACTTGCGCGACAGCCGCGAGAGGCTGGGCGACAAGGGCGAGCGCCGCGAAGGAGGACAGCAGGCGTTTCACGATCCGGCGATCACCCCATAAAGGTCGTGGGCGTCGGCATCCTCGACCACGACATCGACGAAATCGCCGGGAGCGAGCGTTGCGGGCACGTCGCGGAGATAGACCGCACCGTCGATTTCCGGGGCATCGGCCTGCGAACGGCCAGTTGCGCCGATGTCGCCTTCCTCGTCCGGCTCGCCCACTTCGTCGATGATGACGCGCAGGGTGCGGCCGACCTTGGCTTCCAGACGCGCGCGGCTGATCGCCTCGGTCTTTTCCATCAGGCGGGCGTAGCGTTCTTCCTTGACCTCTTCGGGCACGGCGCCGGGGAGATCGTTGGCGACCGCTCCGGCCACGGGTTCGAAGCGGAACGCGCCGACGCGGTCGAGCTGCGCTTCTTCGAGCCAGTCGAGCAGGTAGCGGAAATCGTCCTCGGTCTCGCCGGGGAAGCCGACGACGAAAGAGGAGCGGATGGCAAGATCCGGGCAGATTTCACGCCAGCTGCGCAGGCGTTCGAGCACTTTGGCCTCGTTTGCCGGACGCTTCATCGCGCGCAGGACCGAAGGGCTCGCATGCTGGAACGGAATGTCGAGATAAGGCGTCAGCAATCCCTCGGCCATGAGCGGGATCACCGCTTCGACATGGGGATAGGGATAGACGTAGTGCAGGCGCACCCACGGCACTTGCCCGTCCGGCGTGCGCAACCCGCCCAGTTCGCGGGCAAGGTCGGTCATGTGGGTGCGGACCGGATGGCCTTTCCACAGCCTTTCCTCGTGGCCGACATCGACGCCATAGGCCGACGTGTCCTGGCTGATCACCAGAAGTTCGCGGGTTCCGGCCGCGACCAGCTTTTCAGCCTCGCGCAGAACCGCGTCGATCCGGCGGCTTGCCAGTTTTCCGCGCAATTGCGGAATGATGCAGAAGGTGCAGGCGTGATTGCAGCCTTCGGAAATCTTGAGATAGCTGTAGTGGCGCGGGGTCAGCTTGACATCGCCGGGCGCCGACTGGGGGATGAGGTCGACATAGGGGCCAAGGCCTGGAGGGGCGGCGGCATGGACCGCATCGACCACGTCCTCGTACTGATGCGCGCCGGTGACGGCGAGGACGTCGGGGAACCGCGCGCGGATCAGCTCTGCCTCGTTGCCCATGCAGCCGGTCACGATCACCCGGCCGTTTTCGGCAATCGCTTCCCCGATGGCGGCAAGGCTTTCTTCCTTGGCCGAATCGAGAAAGCCGCAGGTGTTGACCAGCACGACATCGGCGCCGTCGTAATCGGCGCTCATCTGATAGCCGTCGGCGCGCAGGCGCGTCAGAATGCGTTCGGAATCAACGAGCGCCTTGGGGCAGCCCAGGCTGACCATGCCGACTTTCGGGGCGGCGGGGATGGAAACGGGTGTCTGTTCGGAAGTCATCAGGGTGCGGCCCATAGCTCTTTTTCCGCGCCGCGTCACGCGCGGGGCGAATTGCTATCGCGATGCGGCAGGCGTATGCGCAGACCCACGCAAAAATACCGCAAGTGCGGAGAATATGATGGGTCCGGTTAACTGGTTGGCAGTGGTCGTTGCAGCGCTGGTGGCGTTGCTTGTTTCGACGGTCTGGTACGGGCCGTTGCTCGGCCGTGCCCGGCTGGAGGAACTGGGGCCCGGCGGCCTTGGGCAACGCGTCGCGCCGATGCGCACGCTGTTCCTGACGTTCGTGCTGATGCTGGTGTCCTCGGCGATGATCGGCCACATGTTCGCCCGCGTCGGACCGGCAACCCTGGCGCTCAAGCCCTGGCTCTATTTCATGATGTCGGGCGGCCTTGCGGGGGCTTTCGTGATTCCTGCCATGTGGATCAACTATACCAATCTGCGGGTCAGCACGCGGTTGGCGCTGATTGATGCGGGGTACTGGATCGCGGCCTACCTCTCGATGGGGCTCACCTATTTCGTCATGGCGTGGTGAGGAGAGTCATGCATCGCTGATCCAGGCGAGAGCGGCAACCGAGAGAGCATCCCGGCGCAGAAGGCGAGTCGCTTCGGCGATATGACTGCCTGATGTGGCGACATCATCGATCAACAGGAGCCGTCCCTTGACCTGATGGGTAAGATCCATGCGCGGGCGCGTCGCGTTCGTGCGTGGATGGGACGAGCCGCTTACCGGGATCGGGCGAAAAGCCTCGTCGAAGGGAATGTCGAGCAGCCTTGCCAGTCGGGCGCCGATCTTCTGCGACAGGCAACCTGGACCGCTGTGGCCGCAGGGCACGGCAACGAGTGTGTCGAACATCGATGTGCCGAAGGTTTCCAGCACCCAGGAATGCATTTCCATCGCGATGCGATCGACAAAGCTTTCGGGGATATTGCGTTTCAGGGCCTTGATCGCGGCAAGCTGGAAACGCTTGATCGGACTGCGCCAGCGGCGCAGCGAATAATAGGAAATGTCGCCCCGCATCTTGAGGCTGCGATTGGGGACCAGTGTCTCGAACAGAAAGTCGGCGGTCGGCTCGAACCCGGCACGGGATGCGTCCGCGACTTCGTCGGGACAGGGCGTTCCGGCCGCATGTCCGGCGCGAAAGGGCGCGCGATCCTCTCTCACGATCTGGCATGGCAGGTCGTGCGTATTGTTGTCGGGAGGGGCTGCAAGCGAGCGGGACAGATCGCCGATCAGGCGAAATTCCTCCTGGAAAATCTGGCGGAACAGATTGATCTTCGAATGGAATTCGGAATTTTCCGCGAAATTCTTCTTTCCCGACCGGCCCATGATGACGGTGATGTGATTGTCCTGGTTCGGAAGGCGAATGGCAAAGGTGATGTTCTTGTCCCAGAGCGGGACGTGCGGATTGCAGGATTGAAGCAGCTTTTCGTGTTCGTCGAATGTGCACACGTCATAGAAACTGCGGACCGGATAGCGCGCGGCGTCGATCGGTCGGCTCAGGACTTGTGTCGTCGTGTTGAAACCGGCGATCGGGTCAATGACATGGCCTGTGCGAAGTCCCAGAATCCCGCCTTCTGCGCCGATGGAATCGCACATGAGATTGAGCATGTGCGACAATAGCGGTGTCGTTCCGTGCAGGAGAAGACTCCCGGAACCATGAAACATACGAGCTTTCCTTCGCGCCTTTTCCGCGACGGGATCGAGGTGTCGAGCCCCTGATTCAAAATGCGCCGAAGGGCGAATTTTGAAGGCGGCACCAGCCCGATGCCGCTCATTGGAAATTCGGCGGTGCCGGAATGTCCGATCAGACACTGACGCTTCGATTTGTCCGTCCTGTTGCCCCATTGAAAAAAGAACCGTTCAGGATAGTTTATTTGCCATCTCGGATGTCCCCGCGAGATGCTCGGCTTTTCTGAAAGCCCCTCTCCATTTTAATATTTTCAATGTTAATCATATAATTATCGGACATCTGCGCGTGGTATGCGGAGATTCGCTTGAGGGTGTCAATGAAGTGATAGATCCAATAAGGATCATTTTCTGATATCGATCAGGCCAGATCGGTACAGTCAAAGGCGCAAGGGGAGTGCGCTCAACGGATCGACCGGAAGGTTGTTCTTCCGCAATTCGAAATGAAGCGTGGGGGCTGTCGCCTCGCCGCTTGAGCCGATGCGGGCGATCACTTCGCCTGATTTGACGAGGCGGCCTTCGCGGACGCCGACTTTGCCGAGATAGGCATAGGCGGTTGCCCAGCCGTTGCCGTGGTCGATGATGATGAGCTGGCCGAAGCGTTCGGTCTCGGTTCCGGCAAAGATCACTTTCCCGGCAGCTGCGGCATGGACCGGCATTCCCGAAAAGGCGCGCAAGTCGATGCCGTTGTTGGTCTTGCCGTGGGAGTGGGGGCCGAAACGGCTGCTGACCGCGCCCGACGTCGGCCAGATCAGGCGCGGCATTCCCGGTTCGGGGCGATGCGCCGGGGCGATTTCGGGCATGGGTCGGACCGGAGGCGCCGGTCGGGCCGTGGGCGCGGGCCGCAAGGGCGGTGCAGGGCGACGGACCGGCCGTTGAGAGGGCATGTCCGTCGGATCGGGGCGTTTGAGCGTACTGCCGGGCACCAGCGGCGCGTCGGGGTGCAGCCCGTTGGTTGCCGCCAGCGCCAGCGGCGACACGCCCATGCGGGCGGCCACCTCGTCAAGCGTATCGCCCGGCTGGACGATATAGGTCCACGCGATGATCGCGGGCGCGGCGGCAAGATGAGCGGAAAGCGGCGCCAGCAGCGCCAGCAAAAGAGCCTGTCTTGCGCCGCGCCGCGTCGTCACTTGGCGGGAACGAGCCGGGTGATCCCGCCCATATAGGGGGCCAGCGCCGCAGGCACTTCGACCGAGCCGTCCTCTTGCTGATAATTTTCAAGGACGGCGACCAAGGTGCGTCCGACGGCGAGGCCCGATCCGTTGAGTGTGTGGACGAATTCGGTGCCCTTGGCGCCTTCGGGGCGATAACGGGCATTCATCCGCCGCGCCTGGAAATCGCCGCAGTTGGAGCACGAGGAAATCTCGCGATAGGTGTTCTGTCCCGGCAGCCAGACTTCGAGGTCGTAGGTCTTGCGGGCGGTGAAGCCCATGTCGCCCTCGCACAGGACGACCTTGCGATAAGGCAGGTCGAGCGCTTCCAGAACGGCTTGTGCCGCGCCGGTCATGCGTTCGTGCTCGGCTTCGGAATCTTCGGGGCGCGTGATCGAGACCAGCTCGACTTTCTCGAACTGGTGCTGGCGGATGAACCCGCGCGTGTCGCGTCCGGCGGCACCGGCTTCCGAGCGGAAGCAGGGCGTCAGCGCGGTCATGCGCAGCGGCAGGGCTGCATCGGTCAGGATCTGTTCGCGGACCGAGTTGGTCAGGCTGACTTCGGCTGTCGGGATCAGCCAGCGACCATCGGTGGTGCGGAACAGGTCTTCGGCGAACTTGGGCAGCTGGCCGGTGCCGAACACGGCTTCATCGCGAACCATCAGCGGGGTCGCGCATTCGGTATAGCCGTTGGTGCCGGTCTGGAAATCCAGCATGAACTGCGCGAGCGCGCGGTGGAGGCGGGCCATCTGCCCGCGCAGGAACGTGAAGCGCGCGCCTGAGATGAGGGCACCGGTTTCGAAATCGAGACCCAGCGCCGGGCCGATGTCGGCATGTTCGCGCGGGGTGAAGGCGAATTCGCGCGGGGTGCCCCAGCGCAGCACTTCGACATTGGCGCTTTCGTCCTCGCCCGCCGGTACGTCGTCGGCGGGGCGGTTGGGCAGCGCGGCGAGGACCGCGTTGAGCTCGCCGGTCAGGCGACGCTCGTCCTCTTCCATCGCGGGCAGTGCGTCCTTGAGCGAGGCCACTTCGGCCTTCAGCGCTTCGGCGGTGTCCTTGTCGCCTTTGCCCATCGCCGCGCCGATTGCTTTCGACGCTTCGTTGCGGCGTGCCTGGGCCTCCTGCATCCGGGTCAGCAGGTCGCGCCGGTCGGCATCGGCCGAAAGGATGGCCTGAGCGGCCGGGGCGAGCCCGCGACGGGCCATTGCCGCGTCAAAGGCTTCGGGGTTTTCGCGGATCAGGCGGATGTCGTGCATGGTGGCAATGGCCTATGCCCTTGCGCGCGACGGCTTTCAACCCGCGCGACACGCTCTTGCACGCGGAAAGGGCTGCGAGTAACGGCTTGGGCTGCGACAGGTTCCCCGTGAGGGGATCAAAAGGGAACACGGGTGCGATACCCGGGCTGCCCCTGCAACTGTAAGCGGCGAGCCATCCGGCCATCATGCCATTGGGATCCCCGGCACCGTTCCGGGCCCCGAGAAGGCGGTCGGACCGGCCTTGACCCGTGAGCCAGGAGACCTGCCTGACGCGGTCGTTCTTCGTGCCGACAGGGTGTGCGGTGCGAGCGGGGTTTCCCTGACGAGCGACAGCCATGGGCCGCGCGGTCGCCTGCGCGCTCGGGGAGGGGTATGTCGATTGTGCGTCATCCGTTGGGGGATGAGCGGGATTTCCTGTCCGTGAGCGTGTGAGCGGGGTGCGGTCTGCCGTCCGTTATGCTGTGCAGGGAAACCGCCCATGAAGCAGTCCCGTTTTACGCTTTCCGAATTTCTCGCCCTTGTTGTCCCATCCGTGCTGGGCCTTGCCGGGGCGGCCCATGCTGCCGACGCCGGCGACAGTGGCGAGATCGTCGTCACGTCGATGCGCACGCCCATCGAGATCGAAAAGGTCGCCTCCAGCGTCACCGTGCTCGACGCGCCCGCGATCGAGGCGGCCCAGCCCGTCGCGGTGAGCGACATCCTGTTGCGCACCCCCGGCATTACGCTCGCGCGCAACGGCGGCTATGGCGAAGCGACCAGCCTGCGCATTCGTGGGGCCGATACCGGGCAGACGGTGGTGGTGGTCGATGGCATGCGCATGGCCGACGCGACCTCGACGACCGGCGGCTTCGATTTTTCGCAGCTCTTTACCGACGATATTTCGCATATCGAGATCCTGCGCGGGCCACAGTCGATCCTGTGGGGATCGCGGGCGATCGGCGGGATCGTCAATGTGACGACGCTTGCCCCGACCCGCCCGCTCGAAGGCAGCGTTTCGGTCGAGGCGGGCTCGCATCAGTCGGTCAATGCCCATGCCGGGCTGGGTGGAAGCAGTTCGATCATCGACTGGCGCATTTCCGGATCGGCCTTCACCACGCAGGGGATCCCGACGCTCGAAGGCGGCACGACCTCGAACGGATATCAGCGTCAGGCGGCGAGCGGCACGGTCACGGTGCATATCAGCCATGACGTTTCGCTCGACTTGCGCGGGTACTGGACGGGCGGGCGCAACAGCTATTCCGACAACTACAACGTTCCCGGCACGATCTATGGCGGGGATTACGGTCTGTCGAAGCAGTGGTCGCTCTATGCCGGGCTCAACGTCTCGGCCTTCGACGGGCTTTGGAAAAGCCGCCTGGCGATCATGGAAAACCATACCGACAACGAAAGCGTGGAGCCGATGGCGGTGCCTTCGCTGACGTATGTCGGGCACGGGCGCATCCGTCGTTACGAATATCAGGGCGATCTGGCGATTTCGCGGGTTCTCGACCTTGTCGTCGGGGCCGAGCGCGAGGAAGAGCGCATGGCGGCCGGCAGTCCCTATGACACCGTGCCCTTCGCCATGGTCGAGCACACCAATGCGATCAACAGCCTCTATGCCACCGCGCGGGTCATGCCGGTCCGGGGCCTGACGATCAGCGGCGGGGTCCGGTATGACCACAACGATCTCTTCGGCGGCAATACGGTGTTCAGCGCCGGGGGTGCCTATACCCCCGACGGTGGCACGACCGTCCTGCGTGCGACCTATGACCAAGGGTTCAAGGCGCCTTCGCTCTACCAGATGTTCAGCGACTACGGCGTTTCCGGGCTGCGTCCGGAAAAGGCCAAAGGTTGGGAAGTGGGCGCCTCGCGCAGTCTGTTCCACAAGGCGATCACGCTGGGGGCGGCCTGGTACGAGCGCAACAGCACCAATCTCATCACCTTTGCCTATTGCCCTTACAGCGGCACGCAACCGGCGATCTGCTATGTTCCGGGCACGACTTCGACCCGCTTCGGCTATTACGCCAATGTCGGCGCGGCGCGGACGCGGGGGCTGGAACTGACCGGCGCCTTGCGCACCGGGGCGCTCTTTGCCGACGGCAATTACAGCATCGTCATGACCGAGGATCGCACCGAGGGCGCTTCGACCTATGGGCAGCAATTGCCGCGCGTGCCCCGTCACATGGCCAACATGACCGTCGGGATCGACATGCCGTTCGGCCTGACACCCAGTGTCGCGGTGCGCTGGGCCGGGGCAAGTCTCGACAGCACCTATTCCGGCACGGTCCTGCCCGGTTATGTTCTGGCTGATCTGCGCATGGAATATCGGGCGCCGCGTGGTCTCGTCATTTTCGGCCGGGTCGAGAACGTGGCCGATCGCCATTACCAGACAGCACTGGGCTACAATTCGCTGGGCCGCACGGCATGGCTGGGCCTGCGCGGGCATTTCTGAGCCTGCAAGTTTCCTCGCTTTACCAACAAGGAAGGCGCGCGGCCCCGAGGCTTGCGCGCCTTTTTCTTGATTGGGGTCAATTTATCACTATCTGCATTTGATAAGGTTATCTTTGGTGCGGCCTATGCGCGCCTCAGGAAACGAGGATGGACAACCCTGATATGGCAACGGCGCCGACTTCCGCCTGGACACCGCTCCGGATCGGCGATCCCGTTCCCGACTTCACGGCTCGCAGCACGCACGGCATGGTGCGCCTGTCCGACTATCGCGGGCGCTGGCTCTTGTTCTTTTCGCACCCGGCCGATTTCACGCCGGTCTGTACCAGCGAATTCATCGCCTTCGCGCGTGCGGCAGACCAGTTCGAGGAACTGGGGTGCAGCCTGCTCGGTCATTCGGTCGACAGTCTGTTTTCCCATCTCGCGTGGTTGCGGGCGATCCGCGACGATCTGGGTGTGACCATTCCGTTTCCGATCGTGGAGGACCCCACGCTCGAAATCGCGCGGGCGTTCGGCATGGCCGGATATGGCGAGAATCATTCGAGTTCGGTGCGTGCGGTCTGTTTCATCGATCCGGAGGGAACTCTGGTCGCAAGCACGGTCTATCCGATCACGGTTGGCCGCTCGGTCGCCGAAATGTTGCGCACCGTGGCCGCGTTGCAGCGGACGGCGAGCGAGCCGGTGATGACGCCTGAAGGCTGGCAGCCGGGCGACCCGGTGCTGCTGCCCCCCGATTTCACTGCCGACGAAGTGCTTGCGTCCGATCGCTCGACCAGCTGGTTCTTCCGCACGGGGCCTGCCGAATGAGCGCAGCGGCAGTTGATGCAGGCAGTGGCACGGCGGGCGGTGGCGCGGCAGGTGGAGGCACGGGTGGCGTTGTCGATCCCCTGATCGAGACCTTGCGGTTGATCGGGCATCCCTTGCGGTTTCAGATCCTCAGCCTTCTGGCGACGGGGGAGCATCCGGTCGGCGATCTGGTGGCCCAGACCGCGCAAGGCGCTTCGTTGATCAGCCAACAACTGGCGATGTTGCGTCGGGCAGGACTGGTCCGCTCGCGGCGCGAGGCAAAGCAGGTTTTCTATACGTTGGTGGCTGACAAGATGCTGGAGGTGGCTCAGGCTCTGGCGCAGCTCGCCGGGAGCAAGACGGTCTCATTGGTTCCCGGACAACCGGCGGAGGGGGCGGGGTCTTCCGCTCCCGTTGCGCCGGTGAGCCAGTCCGCCGGACAGATCACGGCGGCCATGTTCGCGCAGGTTCAGCCCAGGGGCTGAACCTCCACCACCTGGGTGGCGAGCGCGGACATCGCAGGCCGGTGGCTGACCAGCACCAGTCCGGCGCCGGTGGTGTCGAGCCAGCCCCGCAGGCGTTCGACGAGCAGGGCCTCGGTTGCAGCATCGAGCCCTTCGCTCGGCTCGTCGAGAACCAGCCACGGGCGTTCGGCCAAGAGCGCGCGGGCAAGGACGAGCCGCCGCTTCTGTCCTCCCGACAGGCGGGCGCCTTCGCCGCCGAGCCATTCGTCGAGTCCGCCTGCCATGGTGCGCACGACATCGTCGATGCAGGCGATGCGCAGCGCGGCCCACATTTCGTCCTCATTCGTGCCCGGACGGGCAAGCCGCAGGTTGTCGGCGATGCTGCCCGCGATCAGCGGAACATCCTGTCCGGCGAGCGAAAAGATCGACCGCAGCGCGCCAAGGCCGAGGCCGCGCGGGTCTTTCCCGTCGACGGCGAGGTCCTGCGGCGCGTCGCCGCGCAGGCCGACCAGCGTTTCGACCAGCCGCGTTTTCCCTGCACCCGAAGGGCCGCCGATCCGCAGCCGGGTGCCGGGCGCGAAGGTGCGTCCGGCGATCGAGAGGGCGGGGTTGGCCGTCAGGTGGGCCGGAGGAGCCACGCGGTCGCTGTCGCGGCCGAGTTCGAGCAGACGTTCCTCGGCCTGTTCGACCTGATGCCGCCGCAAGTCGGTGGCAACGAGACCGGCCCAGGTTTCGAGGCCCGCGGCTGCTGCCAGCAAGCCGAGCGCGAGCAGGGGCGCACTGACATGGGCGACGAGTGCCAGCACGGTCAAGGTGACGGCGGCAATCGCGGTCTGCGTGGCGGTGATCGCGGCTTCGGCGCGGGCAATGGCGAGGGCGGCCTCGTCCCGCCGGGCGGCTGTCGCATCGAGCGCGGCCGTCATGGCGGGGCCAAGGCCGTAGACGGCGATGTCGGCAGCGGGCCCTGCGATGTCGGCATAATCGGCCTGCATGTCGGCATGGGCCGCCGCCGTGCGGGCGCTGGCCGCCGGGATCATCCGGGCAGCCATGCCGCGCCCGACAAGGCGCATGAGGACGAGTGCGGCGAGCATGACCGGCACGGCCTGCCATCCCAGTGCAACCGTTCCGGCAAGACCGGCCAGAGCGCCTGCGCCGGCGCCTGCGGCAGCGACGCGGCGGATGACAGCGTCCTCGAGCGCGTCGACATCGCGGCCGAGGCGATTGGCGACAAGCCCGCTGCGTCCGGCGTCATGGCCGCCAAGGGCGGCGCGCGCGACTTGCCCGAACAGAGTGGTGCGCACTTCGGCGAGGGCATGGAGCGCGGCGCGATGGCCGAGCAGGCGTTCGCCGTGGCGCGCGCCCGTCCGGGTGATCGCCGCCGCGCGGATGGCGGCGCTGGGCAACAGGTAATTGAAAGCCTGAACCGCGACGATGCCGCCGGTTCCGGCAAGGGCGGCTCCGGCGAGGAACCAGCCCGAAACCGCGAGCAGGCCGACACCGGCAAATGCCGCCAGTACCGCGCAGAGCACGGCCAGGCGCAGCCAGCGGCGCTGGGCGCGCAACGGCGTGACGAGCAGGGCGATCATGGCAGGACTTTCGTGACGGAGCGGGCCGCCGCGACGAGAGCGTCGTCGTGGGTGGCGGCAATGACGAGGCGATCGGCGGCAAGATCGCGCAGAACCGCGCGCACCATGGCCGCGCTGCCTTCGTCAAGGTCGGCGGTCGGTTCGTCGAGCAGCAGCACCGGGCGCCCGGACAGGATCGCGCGGGCAAGGCCGATTCGCCGCCGTTCCCCGCCCGAAAGCCCCGAACCCTTGTGATCGAGTACGAGGTCGAGGCCGCCGCGCCGTTCCAGCATCGGGCCAAGGCCGAGTGCGTCGAGGCAAGCGCGCATGGTCGCGTCGTCAGCCGAGCCGAACGCGAGATTGGCGCGCAGCGTTTCGGGCAGCAGTGCGACCGACTGGCCTGCCCAGCCCACGGCGTCGTTGGTCGAGCCGGGGGCGAAGGGCGCGCCGTCGGCAGTGATCGTGCCGCCGACGATCGCGACCTGACCGATCAGGGCGGTCAACAGCGACGTCTTGCCGCTGCCGGTCGGGCCGGTCACGACATGAAGGCCGGGGCTGTCCCAGTCCCAGTCGAGCGGACCGATGCGCGCGTTTCCGCCTTCCGGGGTCTGATCCCCGCTGTCGTGCGTCAGGATGACGCCGCGTCCGCTCCAGACGCGCGGGGCGGCAATCTGCGGGGCGAGTTCGGGAACCTTGTCCTGCTCTGCAACCATGGCGGCGATGGCGGCTTCGCCCTGCTGCTTGTCGTGATAGGCGGCGGCAAGACGGCGCAGGCCGATGTAGAATTCCGGCGCCAGCGCCAGCACGAAAAAGGCGCGGGCGAGCGTCAGGTGTTCCGGCGCCGGGAACGGCAACAGGCCGAGCAGCGAGAAGCCGCAATAGACCGCGACCAGCGCGACCGAGAGCGCGGCAAAGAATTCGAGAATGGCGCTGGAGGCAAAGGCGATGGCGAGCACGGCCATGGTCCGCCGCGCCACTTCGCGGGCTGCTTCGCCCAGATGACGGGCGATGCGTTCTTCGCCCGAAAAGGCAAGGATCGTGGGCAGCGTGCGCACGCGATCGACGAAAAGGCCCGACAGGCGGCTGAGGGCGACGTGCTGTGCCTCGGCCCGGCGCGCGGCGGCGCCTCCGGCCAGGATCATTCCGACGATGAAGGGCGGCAGCGTCGCCATCATGATCCCCGCCGAGACATAGCTCGCCGGGGCGGCGCAGAGCGCGATGATCAGCGGGGAGAGCCCCGCCGCCATGCGCAGGGGCATGAAGCGGGCGACGTGTCCTTCGGTCGCGGCGACGGAGTCAATGGCCAGATGCATGTCTTCGCCGACCATGCGGCCACGTGCGACCCGGCTGGGCAACAGGCGCGGGACAAGCGCGTGGCGAAGTTTTTTTTGCACTGCAACCGAGGCGATTGTGCCCCGCACACGGGCCATTGCCTGTACCAGGCCGCGCAGGAGCCCTCCTCCTAAAAGAAGGCTTGCCCCTATGGTATCTATTTGATGAAAAGCAATGTTGCCACCGATGAGGTGTGCAAGGCCGCCGGCGAAGAGGACCGCGCCCAGGCAGTCCGCCATCCACCACATGGTTGCGCTTGCGTCTGGGCGAATGGTCCGGAAAGGGTCGGATGGGTTGAACATATTATAAAAATATCATATTAGTGAATTGTACAAATGGCAAGCGACTCGGTCTGCTGATCCGTGCCGGTTGCCTGTGGTCGTTGGCGCTCCCCGGCGCCTGAATCAAGGGAACCTGCCCCATGGACATGGCGGTTATCGAACTTTCGCGGTTACAGTTTGCACTGACCGCGCTCTACCACTTTCTCTTTGTTCCGCTAACGCTTGGTCTCTCCTTCATGCTGGTGATCATGGAGAGCATCTATGTCATCACCAAGCGGCCGATCTGGCGGGTGATCACCCGCTTCTGGGGCAAGCTGTTCGGCATCAATTTCGTGCTCGGGGTCGCCACCGGCCTCACCATGGAATTCGAGTTCGGCATGAACTGGGCCTATTATGCCCATTATGTCGGCGACATCTTCGGCGCGCCGCTGGCGATCGAGGGGCTGATGGCCTTCTTCCTCGAAGCCACGATGGTCGGGGTGATGTTCTTCGGCTGGGACAAGCTGGGTCGGGTACAGCACCTGCTCGTGACGTTCCTGGTCGCGCTCGGGACCAACCTGTCGGCACTGTGGATCCTGATCGCCAACGGCTGGATGCAGAACCCGGTCGGCGCGACGTTCAATCCCGACACGATGCGCATGGAAGTCTCGAACTTCGGCGACGTGCTGTTCAACCCTGTTGCCCAGGCCAAGTTCGTTCACACCGTCAGCGCGGGCTATGTCTGCGCCGCCACGTTCGTCATGGGCGTTTCGGCCTATTACCTGCTGCGTGGCAAGTGGACCAATGTCGCCCGTCGCTCGATGATGGTCGCGTCCGCTTTCGGTCTGGCGGCTTCTCTCTCGGTCGTCGTGCTGGGTGACGAAAGCGGTTATACTCTGACCGACAACCAGAAGATGAAGCTCGCCGCGATCGAGGCGATGTGGAAGACCGAGGAAGCGCCTGCCGCGATCACCGTGTTCGGCCTGCCCGACATTCAGGCGCGCACGACGCATTTCGCGGTTGAAGTGCCCTATGTCATGGGCCTGATCGGGACGCGCAGCCTGACCGGCAAGATCGACGGCATTGAGGATCTCGTCCTTCGCGCCGATAGCCGCATCCGTAGCGGCGTCATCGCCTATGACGCGGTTCAGAAGCTCAAGGTCAATCGCAACGACGTCGCCGCCCGTGCCGTCTTCGAAGAACACAAGCGTGACATCGGCTATGCCCTGCTGCTCAAGCGCTATGTCTCCGATCCGCGTCAGGCCACCAACGAACAGATCATGAAGGCTGCTGCCGACACCATTCCCAATGTGCCGGTGCTGTTCTTCCTGTTCCGTATCATGGCCGGGATCGGCTTCCTCTTCATCGCTTACTTCGCTGCTGCGTTCTGGTGTGCTTCGGCTTGCGGGTTCCGTCGCAACTGGTTCCTGCGTCTGGCGACGTTCATGCTGCCGCTTCCCTGGATTGCTATCGAATTCGGCTGGATGGTTGCCGAAATCGGTCGTCAGCCCTGGTCCGTGGACGGTGTGCTGCCGACGTTCCTGGGCGCTTCCTCGCTGACCGTGCCGCAGGTCTGGGCAACGATCATCGGTTTCACCGCGCTTTACGGTTCGCTGGCCGTGATCGAAGTGCGCCTGATGCTCGCCTCGATCCGCAAGGGTCCGGTTGAACACGCGCCGGATGAAGTGGCCCACGAAGGCCCCTTCGCACCGCTGCCCGCCGAATAAGGGAGACAGATCCCATGCATATGCCACTCGATTATGAAACCTTGCGCCTGATCTGGTGGGTGCTGCTCGGCGTGCTGCTGATCGGTTTTGCCCTCACCGACGGGTACGACCTTGGCGTTGCCGCGCTGCTGCCTTTCGTGGGACGCACCGACGAAGAACGTCGCCTTGCGATCAACGCGGTCGCTCCGCACTGGGAAGGCCACCAGGTGTGGCTGATCCTGGGCGGCGGCGCCATCTTCGCTGCCTGGCCCTTCGTCTATGCGATCAGCTTCTCGGGCTTCTACCTTGCGATCTTCCTCGTGCTCGCGTCGCTGATCCTGCGTCCGGTCGCGTTCAAGTATCGCTCCAAGCATACCGATGCGGCCTGGCGCAATCGCTGGGACTGGGCGCTGTTCGTCGGCGGTCTCGTTCCCGCGCTGGTCTTCGGCGTTGCGGTCGGCAATGCCATCGAAGGCGCGCCGTTCCGTCTCGATAGCGACCTGCGCATGACTTACGAAGGTTCGCTGCTCGGTCTCTTCACGCCGTTCACGCTGGTTGCAGGTCTCCTCTCGGTCGCCATGCTGGCGCTGCACGGGGCCGGTTTCCTCGCGGTCAAGATCGAGGAAGGCCCGGTTCTGGCCCGCGCTCGCGGCATTGCCCGCGTTGCCGCTCTTGCCAGCATCGTCCTCTTCATCCTGGGTGGTGTCATGGTGGCCAAGGGTCACATGGGCATGCGTCTGACCGGTGTGGTCGATACCTCTGGCCCGTCGAACCCGCTGATGTCGGCGAGTGTTTCGGCTCCGGGCGCATGGCTCGACAACTATGGCGCGCATCCGTGGATGTGGATTGCCCCGGTTCTGGGCATTGCCGGTTCGCTGATGGCGCTGGCGGGGATTTCGGGCCGTCGCGGCTGGCTGAACTTTGCCGGGACGTCGATCGCAACGACCGGGATCATCTCGACCGTGGGTCTCTCGATGTTCCCTTACATCCTGCCCTCGACGATCGACCCGCGCTCCAGCCTGACGGTGTGGAATGCCTCTTCGAGCCATGTCACCCTGTTCATCATGCTGGTGGTGACGATTATCTTCCTTCCCATCGTGCTCGGTTACACGGCCTGGGTCATCAAGGCGCTTTCGGGCCGCCTGACGATCAAGGACGTGCGCACCAGCCCCGACTTTTACTGACAGGAGGCCAAGATGTGGTACTTTTCCTGGATTCTCGGTGTCGGCCTTGCTGTCGGTTTCGGCATCATCAACGGCCTGTGGCATGAATTCAATTCGCCTGCGGATGACGACGCGGCGCACTGAATCGGTCTGATCGGGAATTCCGGCAGTGCCGGAATTCCCGACAGGCGGCATCAGACACCCCAAGAAAAAAGCCCCCGCCGTCGTCGTCGTCG
>NZ_GL876933.1:594697-763153 GCF_000192575.1 Novosphingobium nitrogenifigens DSM 19370
GTTCGCTCGGCGGGGGCTTTTTTCTTGGGTGACCCGCCACACGCTCCCTGGGTCGTGCAGCGGGTCTCCGGCGCCAGTGAGATCGGGGAAGGCGGCGCCGGAATCTCTAAAAATCAGGCTTCCGCAGCGGCGGCGGCGAACTGGTCGTAGGCTTCGACCGCCTGGGCCGCGTACATCAGGCTGGGTCCGGCCCCCATGTAGAGTGCCATGCCCATCGTCTCCATGATCTCGTCGCGGCTGGCGCCGTGCTTGACGGCGGCCTGTGCATGGAACGCGACGCAACCGTCGCAGCGGATGGCGACCGCGATGGCGAGCGCGATCAGTTCCTTGGTCTTGGTGTCGAGCGTGCCGGGACCGGTGGCGGCAGCGGCCATGGCCGAGAACGCCTTCATCACCTCGGGCGTGCCGAGGCGCACTTCCTTGATGGCGCCCGAGAGTTCCTTGGCCATTTCCGGCCAATCCTTGTGCATCGTGGTTCTCCTTTCAGGGGGTGAGCGCGCCGGCAAGGGCATTGAGCTGCCATGCGGCGACCAATTGCTGTCCTTCGGCCTCGATCGCGGCGGCGTCCGCGCCGGTCGCCTCGCGTTCTGCATCGAGCACCGCGAGCGTGGGCTTTTCCCCGACTTTGGCTTCAAGGCGCGTGGAGCGCAGCGCCTCGGCAGCGGCTGCCGCACGGGCGTGTCCGGCCTCGACCATGGCGGTCGTGGAGTGAAGGCCGGTCCATGCGTCGATGACCGCGCTGTCGATCGCTTCGCGCGCGTCGCGGGCGCGGGCTTCGCTGGCATCAAGCCCGGCGTCGGCCTCGTGGATCTTTGCCGCCGTGCGTCCGCCGTTGAACAGGGTCCAGCGACCGCGCACGCCCACGCTCATGCTGTCGGCGCGATAATCGGGAAAGAACTGGTCCCGCGTGCGCGAGGCTTCGGCAAAAGCGCCGATGACCGGCATGCCTTCGGCTTTCGCGCCGCGCACGCCCGCCTTGGCGACGTCGACGGCGCGTTCGGCCTGGGCAAGGACGGGGTTGGAGCGATGGGCGGTGTCGATGGCCTCGTCGAGCGTCGGCGGGATGGCGGGCAAGGCGGGTAGGGGATCGAGCTGCCCGGCATCGTGCCCGGTAAGGCGGCGATAGCGAGCTTCGGCAACGATCCGCCGTCCTTGCGCGGCGGCAAGACCGGCGGTCCCTTCGGCCCGGCGCGCCTTGGCCGAGGAAAGGTCGGACTGGGGAATTTCCCCGGCCTTGAAGCGCAAGGCGGCCTGCCTTTCGATTTCGGCGAGTTCCCCGTCGGTCTGTTGCCAGCGGGTTTCGATCCGGCGTGCGGTCAGCACTTCGGCATAGGCGGCAACGGCATCGACCGTGGTGCGCGAGCGGGCATCGGCAAGGGCGAGCGCGGCGATGGCCTGCCCCCCATGGGCCTGGTCGATGGCGGCGGCCACGCGGCCCCCGGCATAGATCGGCAGTTCGGCCCCCGCGCGCAAGGCGAGCGGCGTCACATTGCGCGCGGTAAAACCGAAGAAGCCGCCGTTGTCGAGCCGTCCGGCGCCGACCTGCCCCTCGATCCCGAGGGTGGGCATCGATTGGGCATGGGCGCCGTCGAGCCGGGCCTTTGCCGCATCGACCCCGGCCTGTGCCTCGGCAAGGGCCGGGGCATGGGCCAGGGCATCGGCGATCGTCGAGGTAAGGCTGTCAGCCAGTGCGGCTCCCGGCAGCAAGAGCGCCGGAAGAGCCGCGAGGCGAAGAATGCGACGCGCGCGGTCCATGGCAACTCTCCCCGTTATGCTTATTGGAACGTCGAGCCCGGCTTGACCCCAAGTGCCTTGAACACGATCGCGGCGGGGCAGAACCGGGTGAAGCTGGCCTGAAGCATGTTAGCACCGGCAAACATGGTCAGGTAGATCCAGGCAGGGTGGATGAAATGCGCGGCAAGCGCGCTGCCGAGAACGACGGCCCCGGCGAAGCGAAGTACGGCAGAATCGAGCGACATCACACGATCTCCTTCACGGTTTCCTTGAGCTTGCTGATGCCCAGCACTTGCAGAGCGAACTTTTCATAGAGTGGTTCGCTCGTCCCCTTGCGCACCTTGCGCAGGAAGTACTTTTCGAAGCCGACCTTGGCCAGGTGAACCCATTTGCCGTGGCTCGACCAGTTGACGTTGCGCGGCGGGATCTGCGGCTGGGCCACGAAAGCGACACCGCCGTCACCGAAATCGGCGAGACAGACCGCGTTCCAGCTCGCCACTTCGCTCGGACGCTCGCCATGGAGTTCCGAGGCGATGTTGCGGGCAATGGCAGTCACCATCGATTCGATCATGAACCCGGTCTTGGGCACCCCGACCGGGACCGGCGTCGGGCCGATCGGCGGGATCGCCACGCAGACACCCAGCGAATAGACATTGGGGAAGGTCGGATTGCGCTGATACTTGTCGGCGAGGATGAACCCGCGCGGATTGGTGAGCCCCTCGATCCCATGGACCGCTTTCACCCCGCGGAACGCAGGCAGGATCATGGAGTAGCCGAAAGGCAGGTCGTGCGCCTTCTTGACTGTGCCGTCCTCGCCCACTTCCTCGACATGCATCGTGGCTGCTTCGACGCTGGTGATGCGCGCATTGGTCACCCATTTGATGTGACGCTCGCGCAGCTGGCTTTCGAGCAGGGTCTTGGTGTCGCCGACCCCGTCGAGGCCGAGATGGCCGATATAGGGTTCGGACGTCACGAACGTCATCGGCACCCGGTCGCGGATCTTGCGCCGCTTGAGTTCGGTGTCGAGAATGAGCGCGAATTCATAGGCCGGGCCAAAGCACGAGGCCCCTTGCGCGGCACCGACGACGATCGGGCCGGGATTGGCGCAGAACGCGTCGAAAGCATCGGCCGCCGAATTGGCATGGTCGGTGCGGCAGACCGAAACGGTATGGCCGCCATTGGGGCCAAGGCCGGGAATTTCGTCGAAAGCCAGTTCTGGACCAGTGGCGATGACCAGCCAGTCATAGGCCATCGTCGTTCCATCGCGCAGCGTCAGGCGGTTTTCCTGCGGATGGACTCGCTCGGCGCCGACCCCGGTAAAGCCGATGCCGCGACGGGCCATGACCGGCGGCAGGTGAACGCGGATGGCATCGGGTTCGCGCCAGCGGACTGCAACCCACGGATTGGAGGGGACGAACCAGTAATCTTCGCCTTCGGCAACAACGGTGACTTCGGCTTTACCCTGCGTGGCCTCGCGGATTTCATAGGCCGCGATGGTTCCGCCCAAGCCTGCCCCCAATACGACGATGCGGGGTAGTTTCATGGCATGATCTCCCGAAAGGGGTGCCGCCGTTGATGTCTGGGCCAACCGGCGGCATCGTTTGAATCATGCTTGACGAATATTCGAAAAAAAGCATATTAGCAATATGTGATTTTATAGGGGCGCTCCGGCTTGTCCCCTCCGCAAAAGGCAGATGCGACATGATCTTCGGTTTCGGCAAAACGGCAAATCATCAGGAAATCACCGCTCCCGAACTGGCTCGCATGGTCGAGGCCAAGGATGTGGTTGTCGTCGACGTGCGCGAAAAGGACGAGTTTTCCGCCGGGCACATTCCCGGTGCGATCAACCTGCCGCTTTCGCGCTTCCGTGCCGAGGACTTGCCCGATGCGGGGGGCAAGAAGCTGGTGCTCAACTGTCTGGGCGGCAAGCGTTCGGGGCAGGCACTCGACCGTTGCGCGACGGCCGGGGCGGCGGTCGACACGCATCTGGCCGGCGGCTTTGGCGCGTGGGTCAATGCCGGGCTGCCCGTCGAGCGTTGATCGGGCGCACCAGGCAATCACAGCGATGATCACCGGGAGAGACAGGATGCGCATCGGCAACGGGAAGCCGGGTTTTTCTGCCACGGCGCTTGCGCTCGTGCTGGCCCTGACGGGCTGCGGCGGGAACAAGGCAGCAGATGGCGCGGGTGAGCATGGGGCCAAGGTCGCCTCGGGGCCGCGCCTGACGGTCGCGCAAGTCGATGCGCCCGACTGGCAGAGCGTGTCGGCGCAAGTGACGACGCGCGATGAAGCGCAGGTTCTCGCGCGGATTCCCGGTGTCCTCTCCTCGCTGTCGGTGCGTGCGGGCGATACTGTGCGCAAGGGGCAGGTGATTGGGCGCATCACCGATGCGCAACTGGGGTATCAGGCCGGTGCCTATGGGGCGCAGGCCCGCGCGGCGCAGGCCCAGGCCGAAGCCGCGAAAGCCGAACTCGACCGTGTGAAGTTCCTGGCCGCGAACGGCGTCTATGCGCCGGCCCGCCTCGATCAGGCAAAGGCCGCCGCTCATGCCGCATCGGCCGCGACCGATGCCGTCCGCGCACAGGAAGCGGCCGTCCATGCGGTCGCCGGCAACGGCACGGTGGTTGCCCCTGCCGACGGGCGCGTCCTGCGCGCCGACGTTCCGGCCGGGGCTCCGGTCGCTCCGGGCATGATCGTTGCGGTCGTCACGTCGGGGCCGCTGGTCCTGCGGCTCGATTTGCCCGAGGCGCTGGCGGCGCGGCTTTCGCCCGGCGCGCGCGTGCGGGTCGACGGGATCGCGGGCGAGGGACAGGTCGCGCGGATCTATCCGGCAGTCGAGGCGGGACAAGTCCGGGCCGATGTCGCCATGGCGGGGCTTGATCCCAGCCTGATCGGGCGGCGTCTGCCCGCGCGGGTCGCGGCGGGCACGCATCGCGCGCTGCTGGTTCCGCGTGCCTTCGTCGCAACGCGGTTCGGCATCGATTACGTGACGCTGGTCGACGCTCATGGTGCGGCCAATGACGTGCCGGTGCAGACTTCGGCGGCGGACGGGGATCGCGTGGAAATCCTTTCGGGCGTCAATCCGGGCGATACGCTTGTCGCCCCCGCGCAGGCCTCGGCGGCGGGAGCACGGCCATGAAACTCGGCATTTCCGGCCGGATCACGCGCGCCACGATCGGGTCGCCGCTGACGCCGCTGTTTCTGCTGGCCGCGATCCTGGTGGGCCTGATTTCGACAATCACCATCCCGCGCGAGGAAGAGCCGCAGATCAAGGTGCCGATGGTCGACATTCGTGTCGCCGCACCGGGCATGAATGCGCCCGAGGCTGTCGAACTGGTGGCAAAGCCGCTGGAATCGATCGTCAAGAGCATCGACGGGGTCGAACACGTCTATACCCAGGCCGAAGACCACGGCGTTCTCGTTACTGCGCGTTTCGATGTCGGGTCCGATCCGGAAGCCGCCGCCACGCGCATCGATGAAAAGATCAAGGCGAACATCGAGCGCATCCCGACCGGGGTGCCGATGCCGCAGATTACCGTGCGCGGCATTTCCGACGTGCCGATCGTGGTTCTGACCCTGACGCCGCGACCGGGGGCTGCCGGACAATGGGACGAGCGCAATCTCCAGACGCTCGCGGGCAAGTTGCGCAGCGAAGTGGCCAAAGTCGACAATGTCGGCCTGACTTTCGTGACCGGCGGGCAGCGTGACGCGATCCGGGTCGTTCCCGATCCGGTCCGGCTGGCCGCCGCGCGCGTGCCGCTGTCCTCGGTCATGGAAGCGCTGAGCCAGTCGGGTCGCTCGTTCCCGGCAGGAACCGTGCGGCAGGGCGGACAGGCGCTGGCGGTGACGGCGGGCCTGCCGTTGTCGAGTGCGGACGAAGTGCGCCGCCTGACCGTGCGGGCCGCGACCGGGGCGCCGGTCCTGCTGGGCGATGTGGCCCGCGTCGAACAGGGGCCGAGCGAGGATCAGGCCCATTCCTGGCGCTGGTCCCGCGTCGATGGCAAGGACGCCTGGACCATGGCGCCTGCCGTCTCGATCGCCATTGCCAAGCGGGCCGGGGCCAATGCCGTCGACGTCTCGAAAGCCGTGGTCGCACGGGTCGATGCGCTCAAGGGCTCGCTGATCCCCGCGCAGGTGTCGGTCGATGTCACGCGCAATTATGGCGCGACTGCCGACGACAAGGCCAACGAGCTGATCTTTCACCTCGCACTGGCGACGGTTTCCATCGTCATCCTGATCGGCTTTGCCATCGGTTGGCGCGAAGCCGGCGTGACCGCGATCGTCATCCCGACGACGATTATGCTGACCATGTTCGCCAGCCGAATCATGGGGTTCTCGATCAACCGCGTCAGCCTGTTCGCACTGATCTTCTCGATCGGCATTCTCGTCGACGACGCCATCGTCATGATCGAGAATATCGCCCGTCACTGGGGCATGCCCGACGTCGGCAAACCCGACGGGCGCAGCCGCGTCGATGCGGCGGTCGATGCCGTTGCCGAAGTCGGCAATCCGACGATCATCGCCACATTGACGGTGGTTTCCGCGCTTTTGCCGATGCTTTTCGTGTCCGGGCTGATGGGCCCCTACATGGCACCCATTCCGATCAATGCCTCGGCGGCGATGGTGTTCTCGTTCTTTGTCGCGGTGATCATTGCCCCCTGGCTGATGATCCGTTTCGCGCGCAAGACGCTGACCCACGACCACACGCTCGAAGACGGCGGGAAGCTGGGGGCGATCTATGCCCATTATGCCCGCCGCGTCATCGCCACCAAAGGCAGCGCGCGCCGTTTCCTGACCGGGGTCGGGGTGGCGACGCTGGTTGCCTGCTCGATGTTCTATTTCAAGGCGGTCACGGTCAAGCTCCTGCCTTTCGACAACAAGAGCGAAGTGCAGCTGGTGGTCGACATGCCCGCCGGAACCAGTCTGGAAACGACTTCACGCGTGCTTGAACAGGCCGCCGCCGTGACCCGGCGCGTGCCCGAGGTCGTCGCGATGGAGGCCTATGCCGGGACGGCCGCGCCGTTCAATTTCAACGGGCTCGTCCGGCACTATTTCCTGCGCGCCCGGCCCGAGATGGGCGATCTCATGGTCGCTCTCCAGCCTAAGGACGAACGCAGCCGGTCGAGCCATGCGGTCGCGGTCGATCTGCGCGAGCGGCTGAAATCCGTGGCGCTTCCCGCAGGCGGGGTCATCAAGGTGGTCGAGACGCCTCCGGGGCCGCCGGTCATGGCGACGCTGCTTGCCGAAATCTATGGCCCGGACGAGGCCACCCGGCAAAAGACGGCGCTGGCGGTCGAGCAGATCTTCAAATCGGTGCCCTTCATCGTCGATACCGATAACAGCTTTGGCGTGCCGCGTCCGACATTGCGGCTGGTGCCCGACCGGGACCGGCTCGACCATTATGGCCTGTCGGAACGGCAAGTGTTCGACAGCATCGGCGCGCTGATGGGCGGGCAGACGGTCGCTTATGCGCCGCGCGGAACCGATCGCGATCCGCTGCCGATCGAAGTGGGCCTCGACCAGTCGCAGCGCAACTGGAACGGGACGCTCGCGGCAACGCCGGTGGCGATGGCGCCGGGTGGACAGCTGCTGAGCCTTGGCGAACTGGTCGATGCGCGACAGGAAACCGGCGGTACACGCCTGTTCCGGCGTGACGGACGCGGGGCGGCGATGGTCATGGCCGATCTTGCCGGGCGTTACGAAGCGCCGATCTATGGCCTGCTCGCCGTCGATCAGGCGATCGATGCCTATGACTGGAAAGCCCATGGCCTGCAAAAGCCGCAGATCCTGATGCATGGGCAGCCCGACGACGAAAGCCACGCCAGCCTCCTGTGGGATGGCGAATGGGAAATCACCTGGGTCACGTTCCGCGACATGGGTGGGGCCTTCATGATCGCGCTTGTGGGCATCTATGTGCTGGTGGTCGGACAGTTCGGATCGTTCCGCCTGCCGCTGGTGATCCTGACGCCGGTGCCGCTGACGCTGATTGGGATCGTGCTCGGGCACATGCTGTTCGGCGCGCCCTTCACTGCGACCAGCATGATCGGCTTCATCGCGCTGGCCGGGATCATCGTGCGCAATTCGATCCTGCTCGTCGATTTTATCCGTCATACGGCCGCACCGGGCAAACCCTTGCGTGAAGTGCTGATCGAGGCGGGGCGCATTCGCGTCAAGCCGATCGCGCTGACGGCGGCGGCGGCGATGATCGGGGCGAGCGTGATCCTGACCGATCCGATCTTTCAGGGATTGGCGATCTCGCTGCTGTTCGGGCTCGCTTCGTCCACCCTTTTGACGCTGTTGGTCATTCCGGCGATCTACGTCGTCTTGCGCGACGACGGGATCGCCCTATCTGGGCGGGAGTCATGAAACCGACCGACCTTTCCGAACTGAAGGCCAATGCCGCTTCGATGGCGCAGCGGCTCAAGGTGATGAGCCATCCCGAACGCCTCCTGATGCTGTGCCGGATGGACGAAGGGGAAGCGAGCGTGACCGAGTTGGTTGCATTGACCGGGCTGTCGCAGTCGGGCGTGTCGCAGCATCTGGCGCTCTTGCGCGCGGAAAACGTGGTCTCGGTGCGGGTCGATGCCAACACCCGTTGGTACAGTCTGCGCGATCCGATCGTGTCGGGTGTCATCCACACCCTGTGCCATCTGTGTGAAGTGACACAGGCGGAGGGCGCCTGCCCTCTGCCCGTTCAGAAACAGGCCTGAACCCGGGGTGCATGCGGACCTGCAATGAGAAAACTCATTGCAGGTCGTTTCGCTCAAACGGCGCGCGGCCTTGAACCACCTTGCGATGAGAGAGGCTCATCGCAAGTTGGTATCAGTCCCGCAGCTTGGTCGCGAGGAGGCCTTTGGCTTCGAGATCGCGGGCAAAGGCGATCAGGCGGGCATCGCTGCCCTTGGCGCCGATCAACTGGATGCCGAGCGGAAGGCCGGGAACGGCGAGCGGCGCGGCAATGACCGGTAGTCCGAGGAAGCTGATCGGCTGGGTAAACAGGCCGAGATTGGCGCGGGCGGGCTTTTCCTCGCCGTCGATCGTGACGACCGGATGCGCGATCAGGGGGGCGGGACCGACGACGGTCGGCGCGATCAGCACGTCGTATCGGGCAAAGATCGTATCGAACGTGTGGGCAAAGACCTCGCGCCGGGCCAGTGCCTCGGCGTGGACGTCTTCGGGCAAGGCGGCCCCCGCGATCAGGCGGTCGCGGGTCGCCGGGTCATAGGACAGGGCATCGCTGGCGAGCGATGGGGCATGGAGTCGCCCGCCTTCCCATGCGGAGAGGACGAAAGCTGCCGACCGTGCTGCCGCCACGCCTTCGGGTTCGACCGTCGGCAAGGGACCAATCGCGGAGGCCAGCGTGTCGAGCGCGGCGCGCAGATCGGGGACGAGATCGCGGGCGAACCACCCGCCGAGCAGGGCGACGCGCAAAGGGCCCGCGTCGTTGGCTGCCGGTTCCCCGCGCAGGACGCTGTCGATCAGCGCAAGGTCGGAGGCCGAGCGGGCAAAAGCACCGATGTCGTCGAGCGTGTGGACGAAGGGAAAGGTCCCTTCCATCGGCAGCGAATCGTGCGTGGGCTTGATCCCGAACAGGCCGCACAGGCTGGCGGGAATGCGGATCGAGCCGTTGGTATCCGATCCGAGCGTGAAGCTCAGCAATCCGCCCGCGACCGCTGCTGCCGACCCGCCCGACGAGCCCCCGGCAAAGCGGTCGGGGTCATGGGGATTGCGGGTAATGCCCCAGCGGGCATTGTCGGTGACGAAGCCATAGGCGAATTCGTCCATGTTGAGCGTGGCGCAAAGCACCGCGCCCGCCGCGCGCAGCCGTTCGATGGCGATGGCATCGTGGGCTGCGGGCTCGGCGAATTCGAGTCGGGCCGCTCCCGCTGTGGTCGGCAGTCCGGCGACATCGAACAGGTCCTTGACGCCATAGGGAACGCCCGCGAGCGGTCCGGGATCTTCGCCCCGCGCGACTTGCGCATCGACGAGCGCGGCTTCGGCAAGCGCGCGGTCCTCGAGAATGCGGGTAACGGCGAGGAGGTCAGGTTTGGCGCGGATACGGGCAAGGGCGGCGCGGGCGATCTCGGTCGCACTGCATTGTCCCTGGCGAACGCTGGCCGCGATGGCGAGAGCGTCGAGCGGCAGCGTCATCGCGTCTGCTCCTGCGCCGGGGTTTCGCTGGCCGCGCGCATGGTCGCGAGATGTCCGGACAGGATGCGGACATTGGCTGCGACGCCCGGCGTGCAGGGTTCGGGCAGGGCAAGGCCCAGCACTTCGCCCACGGCTGCAGCAAGGACCGCGTCGTCGCGTTCGATCGACCGGGGGGAGAACAGGGCGTCGCGTTCGTTCATGTCAGCTGCCGCGATAGGTGGAATAGGAAAACGGCGAGGCCAGCAGCGGGACATGATAGTGCCCTTCTGCCCCGACGCCGAAATCGATGGGAACCACGTCGAGGAAGGGCGGATCGGCCAGCGGCGTCCCTTGCGTCCGGAAATAGGCGGCCACCGCGAACGTCAGGCGATAGCGCCCGGCGTCGAGCGGCATCGGCGCCCGCCAGCGGCCGTCGGCATCGGTCGTCCCTTCGGCCACCAGCGTGTCCCCGGCATGAAGCGCAATTGCGACGCCGGCGGCCGGGCGCCCGGCCACGGTGTCGAGGACATGAGTCGAAAGGCTGCTCATTCGGCCGCCTCGCGCGCCAGCGGCCATTCGCCGAGGAATTCGGGTTCGTCATAGGCGGCGAACTCGGCGATCATGGTTTCGCGGTCGTCGAGGAAAAGCTGATCGGCGACACCCCGGATCAGGCGCGGCAAGGCATTCTGCATGCCCGAAAGCGCCGAGGCGGAGAGCCCCTGGCTGATCAGCGCGGAATAGTTGAACGCGAACAGGCCATGCAGGCGTGCCGGATCGGCCCCGTCGCGCGGCAGGAATTCGAACGCCGGGCCGAGATAGGGGTGCGCGTCGATCAGGGCGTTGCGCGGGCCTTCGATCGCGACTTTGTCCCCCCAGGTGGCGATCGCGGGGGCGATTTCGGCCAGTTCGGGACGCAGGGCCGGATCGCTGATGAGGCCGGTCGAGAGCACCAGTAAGTCGAAATCGAACGTCCCCTTGGGCGTCGTCACCCGGGCGCGGCCATCGACATGTTCGACTTTCTCCCATGGGCTGCCCATATGGAGCGCAAAGCCCGGCCATGACGCCGCACGGCTGAACGTGTCGTTGGTCGGCGGCTGGTTGTGGCCGAGGAAGCAGTCCATGGCCCGGTACTTTTCCCCGTCGGAGAGCGCGGGATAGCGGGCGGTAAAGCCGACCCGTTCCATGTAGCGGATGGGATTGACGCGCGGCAGCACTTTGCGGCGCATGAAGACGTGGACTTCGCCGACCCCTTCGCCAAGCGCGGCATTGGCATTGTCGAAGGCACTGGCGCCGCCGCCCAGAATGCCGATCCGCTTTCCGGCAAGGCGGGTGAAATCGACCATCTCGCTGGTATGCATGTAAAGCTCGCGGGGCAGCGCGGCCTTGATGAAATCGGGAGTATGCCATTCCCCGCCGCCCTGAATGCCGGTCGCGAGAACGACCTTGCGGGCAAGCAGGCTGTCGCCGTCGGCGAGATGGAGCGCGAAGAGCCCCGGCTCGACCGGTTCGATGCGGTCGAGCCGCGCGCCGTTGCGTACCGGCAAGGCAAGGACGCGGCGATACCACTTGAGGTAATCCATCCAGACCCTGCGCGGGATCTTGTCGAGCGCGTCCCAGCCCTGGCTGCCGAACTGGGCCTCGTACCAGGCGCGGAACGTCAGCGCGGGCAGGCCGTAGTCAATCGGCGTCAGATGCTTGGGCGTGCGCAGGGTGATCATCCGCGCATAAGTTTCCCACGGACCTTCGAGGCCTTCGGGATTTTCGTCGAGGACGAGCACGTTGTTGATCCGCTCGCGCCGCAGGCCGAACGCGGTGGCAAGGCCGCTCTGTCCCCCGCCGATGACCACGACGTCGAGGACGGGGCCGCGCGGATGGTGGCGCGGGCGTGTCCAGTCGGGACCGCCGCAATTGGTCAGGTCGAGCTGGCGGCGCAATTGCGCTTCGAGTGCGGCAAGGCCGATGGCGTCTTGAGCAGGAAGGGTCATCGGGCATCCTCCAGTCGCAGCTTGGTGATCTTGCCGATCTCGGCAAGGGCGGTCGCGATTTCGGTCGGGGTGTCGTTGGCGATGCGGGCTTCCATCGCGGCCAGAATGCCCGCCTTGTCGGTCAGGCGGACGCAGATGATGAACGGCATCTGGTGGGCCGCGCGATAGGCGGCGTTGAGCGCGTGGAAACGCTCGAATTCCTCGGGCGTAAGCCGGTCGAGCCCGGCGCTGGCCTGTTCGGACGCGCTTGCGTGCGTGAGAGTGCCGTCGATGGCGGCCTTTCCGGCAAGTTCCGGGTGTGCGCGGATGAGAGCGAGTTGTTCGTCCTGCGTCGCGGCATGGACCACGCGCATGAGATCGGCGTGGCGGTCCCCGGACGAGGGCGCGGCATCGGCCCGTGCCTCGACCCACGGGCTGTGTTCGAAGAGCGCGGGGTGAGTGGGCTCGGCGGTCATGCGGCCTCCATCACGGCTGCCCATGCGGCAAGCGCCGCCGGAACCGCTTCGCCTGCGGGCAGGCTGGCCCCTTCGGCGCGCAGGCAGGTTTCCAGCGCGCCGAGCGTGATCAGCACCTTGTGCTTCATGGCGTTGTATCCCATCGCCCCGATGCGCCAGATCCGGCCCGCCAGAGGACCGAACGCGGTGCCGATCTCGATTTCGAAATGATCGCGCATGGCGGTGCGAACGCGTTCGCCGTCGATGCCTTCGGGAATGAAGACGCCGGTCACATTGGTCATGCGGTGGGCGTCGCTGCCGAACAGGGTCAGGCCCATCGCGCGCAGGCCCGCGCTCATTGCCGCGCCTGCCGCCTTGTGACGGCGATAGCGGGCGGCCAGTCCTTCGGCGAGCGTGACGCGGGCGCATTCGCGCGCACCATAGAGCATCGTCGTCGCCTCGGTATGGTGGTTGAGGCGCTTTTCGCTCCAGTAATCCATGATCATGGCGAGATCGAAATAGTTCGAACCGATCCGTCGGCCCGAACCGTCGACGGCGTCGGCGGCGCGAATGCCCTTTTCATCGTGACGACGGGTGAAGATGAGGTCCGCCGCCGCATCGGACACCGTGATCGGCGCGGAACCCGACGGACCGCCGAGGCATTTCTGCAAGCCCCCGGTGATGACATCCGCGCCCCAGCGATCGGCGGAGAGTTCCATGCCGCCGATCGTCGCGGTGGCATCGACATAGACGAGCGCGCCGACTTCACGGGCGATCGCGCCGATCCCGTCGAGCGGCTGAGCCATGGTGGTCGAGGTGTCGCCGTGCACGGTGCAGATGACGCGCGGGGAGAGGCGCAGCGCCGCCTCGCGGATGGCCTCCATCGGCACGACTTCGCCCCAGGGCGCATCGACCGTTTCGAACCGCACGTCGAGGCGGGTCAGGATTTCCTGAAGCAGCAGGCCGAAGCGGCCGTAATTGACGACCAGCGCGACATCACCGGGTTGAAGCAGGCTGACGAGCGCGGCTTCGATCCCTGCCCGGGCGGTCCCGTCGATCAGCATGGTCCAGCGGTTGCCGGTGCCGAAGATCGGGCGATAAAGCGCCATGACCTGGTTCATGTAGCCGGTCATTTCCGGATCGAACTGACCCAAAAGATCCGCACTCATCGCGCGCAGGACACGCGGGTGGGCATTGACCGGGCCGGGGCCCATCAAGAGCCGCTGCGGCGGGTCGATCTCGCCAAACAGCAGCGGATCGAGGTCAGGCATCGTTTTCTCCAACTCGTTTTCGTGAACCCCCGCTGCCGGACATCGCTTTCCCCCATCAGACGCCGTTTCGACAGCTCGTCGAGGTCTTCTGCAATGAGGGGCGTCCGAAATCTATCGCCGAATATCGAAGCTTGTGTTCTCAAAATGAGGACATCCGACACGTCGGGGATGCTCTCATTTTGAGAACATAGGTTTGTCAATTTTACATGTAGTCAGAACATGGGGCCACTGTCACAAAGCTGCCCGGCAGACCGCTCCGGCGAAATGGTACCTGCGAAACCTGCCCAATCAACGATCTGGACACCGTCAAGCAGGGAGGTGGACATGGGGAGCAATCATGAAGGTCAACGCGAGATTATTGGTGCGTGCGGCAGCGTCGGTCATGGCACTGGCCCAACTGGTTCCCGCCGTCGCACATGCAGAAGATGCAGGAGCTGCGGGGGCTGAGGCGCCTTCCGCTTCGACCCAGCTCGAAACCATCACCGTCACGGCCCAGAAGACCAAGACCGGTCTGCAAAAGACGCCGATCGCCATTACCGCCATGTCGGGCGATCAGCTGGCCAAGATCGACATCCGGTCGGCGATCGATCTCGACCGGCACATTCCGGGCATGACCGTTTCGGATTCGGGCGCGTTTCCGGTCAACATCACCATCCGTGGCGTGGGCTATGACGGGTTGCAGAACCTGTCGGCACAGCCCGGCGTCGCCTATGTCGAGAACGGCGTCTATATCGCCAGCCCGATCGCGGTCGTGTCGAGCTATCTCGACGTCGGACAGCTCGAAGTGCTGCGCGGGCCGCAGGGAACCGTCAACGGCCAGAATGCCGACGGCGGCGCGATCAACGTCACCACCAACATGCCCAAGCTCGACGCGTTCCACATGGGCGTCGAAGGCAGTTACGGCAGCTACAACTACCAGCGCGAAAACGGCATGGTCAACCTGCCGTTGACGAAGAACCTGGCTTTCCGCGCTACCGTCCAGCACGAAGCGCATGACGGCTGGTATTACGCGCCCAATTATCCGGGCAACGACCACATCGGCAGCCAGAACGCCTGGACCGCGCGCGGCACGTTCCTGTGGACGCCGACCGATCGCCTGACCGTCACGGTCTGGGGCGAACTCTACAGCAACGACATCAACGGTGTCGGCGCGCGCAACATGATCGACCCGATCGCGGGCGTTCGTGCGACCAGCAACGACTATGCGACCCCCGAACAGACCCGCAGCCGCATCGCGGCGGCAACGGCGGCCTATGACCTGGGCGGCGCGACGGCGAAGTTCAGCACCAGCTACCAGTACGCCTTCATCAACAACCGCAATTCGGCGGACTCGCTCTCGACCGCGCAGGCGCTCGAATATTATGGCGTGAAGGACAACATCCCCGAACACTCGTGGGGCCTCAACACCGTCAACGAGGAATTCAACGTTGCCTCGAAGCCGGGTGGACGGTTCGACTGGATCGTCGGCCTGTTCTACCAGCACACCTCGGGCAACGAGAACGTCTTCGAGACGCAGCAGGGTTCGAGCCTGATCGGCACCCCCTATACGATCGACTATTCGGCGGCGGGCAACCCGGCGCTCTATCTTGCGCAGCAGGCGGCCTATGGCCTGTCGTTTGCGAGCGTGTCGAACGCGCACCGCAATTCGGCGGCGGGCTATGGTCAGCTCACCTGGCACATTACCGACAAGCTGCGCCTGACCGGCGGTCTGCGGTACAGCTGGGACAAGTACACCGCGCATACGGCGGCCAATTTCAACATCGCCGATCTGAAGAGCGAGTTCCGCAAGGTGACGGGCAAGGCCTCGGTCGAATACGACGTTGCCCCGCACTCGACGCTTTATGCCAGCTTCTCGACCGGGGTGAAGCCGGGCGGCGCCAACCTCAATACCTCATCGACGCAGATACCGCAGTCGTTCACTCACGAATTCGTCCGGGCCTATGAAATCGGGTCGAAGAACGAATTCTTCGATCGCAAGCTGCGCCTCAACGTCTCGGCGTTCTACAACGACTATCGCAATTACCAGACCGACTCCGAAGATCCGCTGCCCTATCAAGGCGGGCAGACCAATATCCCCAAGAGCAAGGTCTATGGTCTGGAAACCGAAGTCTCGCTGATCCTGCCGCAGGGCTGGCGCATCGACGCCAATGCCACGGCCATGGGCAGCCGGGTCGACAGCCACATGCACATGCTCGACGCCTATTCGGCGCAGGCGATCAACCGGGCGACCGGCGGACCTTACGGGACTGGCAATGTCGACGCGCGCTATGCCGCCTATTTCGCGTCGGACGTCTATGGGAACCAGTTGGGTCGCGTGCCGAACTTCTCGACCGCGATGACCATCAGCAAGTCGACCGATCTGCCGTTCGGCAAGCTCGATGCGGCGGTCGATGCCAATTACCGCTCGCCCTACTGGGAACGCGTCTACAACAATCCTGCCACCGATCGCGTCGGCAGCCAGTTCATGATGAACCTCAACCTGCATTTCCAGCCCAAGCGCGGGCCCTGGTATCTCGAGCTGCAGGTCACCAACCTTACCGACAGCAGCGACATCGCCACCCGCTTTGCCGAAAACTTCGGCGTGGGCGGTGTCTTCGACGTCTACGTTCCGCCGCGCCAGGTCATCGGTCGCGTCGGCGTGAAGTTCTGATCCCCCGAGGGTCCGGCACTGTCGCGGTGCCGGACCCCGACTCCAAAAAGGCTGGAGAACCGCAATGAAGGAACGGGCCCTGTCTTTCGGGGATATGGTATCGGAAACCATGACGAGCCATTCACCCGACACTCCGGCAGGGCACGATCCGGTTGCTGTGGGCCAGATGGCCGGTGGTAATGCGGTCAGCGGCGATGCAGTCGACAGCATTCCCGCTCCGGGGCGGCTGTTCATGTTCGCGCTTCAGCATGTGCTGGTCATGTATGCGGGGGCGGTCACTGTCCCCCTCGTCATGGGACAGGCCTTGCACCTCTCGCCTTCGGGGCTGACTTTGCTGGTTTGCGCCGATCTCGTCGCGGCGGGGATCGTCACGCTGATCCAGACGCTCGGCATTCCCGGTGTCGGCATTCGCCTGCCGATCATGATGGGGGTGACCTTCGTTTCGGTCAGTCCCATGCTCGCCTTGCTTGCCGCCGCGCCCGAAACCACGGCGGCGCGGGTCGCCATGTTGCCCACGATCTATGGCGCGGTCATTGTCGGGGGGATCTTCGGCCTGATCGTCGCGCCTTTCGTCGGGCGTATGCAGCGCTTCTTCCCTCCGACCGTTACCGGCACGGTCATTCTGGTCATCGGCCTTTCGCTCATGCGCATCGCGATCGACTGGGCCGCAGGCGGGCAGCCAAGCGACGTGACCTATGGTCAGCCGTCCAATCTCGGGATCGCGTTGCTGACGCTTGTCACCATTTTCATGCTGATCAAGTTCAGCCGGGGGCCGCTGCGCTATGGCGCGATCCTGTTCGGGGTGGTCATCGGCACGCTGGTTGCCGCCCTGTTCGGCCATGCCGACTTTTCCGAAGTCGCCCGCGCGCCGTGGTTCGCGCTGATCCTGCCGTTCCAGTTCGGCCTGCCGCGTTTCGAAGCACCGATCTCGCTTGCCATGTGCTTCGTCATGCTGGTCTCGATGGTTGAATCCTTCGGCATGTTCCTGACGGCAGGGGTTCTGGTCGGACGTCCGGCCGATGCCCGCGACCTGACGCGCGGTTTGCGCGCTGATGCGCTCGGCACGCTGATCGGCGGGATCTTCAATACCTTTCCCTATACCTCCTATGCCCAGAATCTCGGCCTGCTCAGCATGACCGGGGTGCGCTCGCGCTATGTCTGCGCGGCGGGCGGGGCGATCCTGATCGCGCTTGGCCTCTGTCCGAAACTGGCGGCGATCGTCGCGGCCGTTCCGCTCAGCGTGCTCGGGGGCGCAGGGCTTGTCATGTTCGGTATGATTGCGGCAACCGGGGTGCGCATCCTGTCGGAAGTCGAACTGACTTACGAACGCCTCGCGGTGATTGCCGCGTCGGTCGCCATGGGGCTCATTCCCGTCCTGTCGCAGAAGTTCTTTCAGTACATGCCGCCCGTGCTCGGCCCGATCCTTCATTCGGGCATCGTGCTCGCGTCGGCGACGGCCATGATCCTCAATCTCTTCCTCCACGGCAGCTCGACGGTCGCCGAGAGCCCGGCGGAATAAGGTCGGGCGTTCCTGCCCGTCCCGAGCCCCCTGTTTTCACGGAGTTCTTCTCCATGTCCGGCACCATCACCATTCCCGTGCTCAGCGGGCAGAAGCTCTTTGCCGGTGATCCGGCGGAAATCGCGGCCTTGCGCCGGGCCGCCGAGCGTCACGGTTTCCTCTATCTGGTCGATCACGGGATCGATCCGGCCCTGATCGCGGGCGTTTTTGAGCAAGCCCATGCGTTCTTTGCGCGGCCCGATGCGGACAAGGATGCCGTGCATCTCGATCGCACCCGTCACCGGCTTGGCTGGGAACCGCTCAAGGCCCAGACGCTTGAAGAAGGTTCTCCGCCCGATCTCAAGGAAGGGTTCTACGTCGGACCCGATGTGACCGCCGACGATCCGCGGGTGCTGGCCGGACGTTTCGGTGTCGGGCCCAACCAGTGGCCCGGGGACATGCCGGAATTCCAGGCGACGATGAATGCCTATTTCACGGCAGCGGCAAGCCTTGCCGCAGATGTCATGGGCGCGTTGGCGCTCGCGCTCGATCTGCCGGGCGATTATTTTGACGATTTCAACCGCGACGCCTCGTGCCGGTTGCGGCTGCTGCATTACCCGCCGCAACCGGCCAATCCCCAGCCGGGCGAAAAGGGATGTGGCGCACATACCGATTTCGGCTCGGTCACCCTCTTGCTTCAGGACGAGGCGGGCGGGTTGCAGGTGCAGGACGTCGTGACCGGGGAATGGATCGACGCGCCGCCGATCGCGGGGGCCTATGTCGTCAATCTGGGTGACCTCATCGCGCGCTGGACCAATCACCGGTTCCAGTCCAACCCGCACCGGGTGATCAACCGCTCGGGCAAGGAGCGCTATTCGGTCCCGTTCTTCTTCACCGGCAATCCCGACTATGTCGTCGAATGCCTGCCGACTTGCCTCGCGCCGGGTGAAACCCCGAAATACCCGCCGATCACCACCGAGCGTCACCTCGCCGAATCCTATGCGCGCACGTACGGTGGGTAAGGTGGCCAACGGCACGCTCGTGATGATCCACGGCGCCTGGCAGGGAAGCTGGGCTTTCGACGCGTGGCGCCCGCATTGCGAAGCGCGCGGCTGGCGGACCGTGGCGGTCGATCTTCCCGGCAACGGCTGGAACCCCGAACCGCTCGCGGACGGGCTCGACCACTGCGCTCGCCATGTCGCGCACGTGATCGAGGAACAGCCCGGACCTTGCGTGGTGGTAGGCCACAGCGGCGGCGGCCTGACGGCAAGCCAGGTGGCCGAACTCGTGCCCGACCGCATCGCCGCGCTCGTCTATCTGGTGGGCATGATGCTGCCTTCGGGCATGAGCTTTGCCGAACTGGTGGCTCATGCGCGCACCCTGCATCCCGGTGCCGATTTCGGCGGCATCGTGCCGTTCCTCGAACGCAGTGCGGACGGTAGCGCGACGTCGGTCCCGGTCGAGGCCGCGCTCGAGATATTCCTTCACGATTGCTCGCCCGAGGCTGCGCGCAAGGCGGCGCAGGCGCTGCGTCCGCAGCCTGAAACGGGCCGGGCGGTCGCCCCCACCGTCACCGCCGAGCGTTATGGCCGGGTGCCGCGGGTCTATGTCGAAGCCTTGCGCGATCGTTCGATCGACATCCGCCTGCAACGGGCGATGCAGGATCTGGGGCCCGGGGCGCGGCGGATCAGCCTCGATTGCGGGCACGTCCCGCAACTCGCCATGCCCGAAATCCTGACCGCGCATTTGTGCGAGACGCTGGACAGTATGGATTTCTGATCCGAAAGACCGGCGATTATGTAATCGGCACGCGGAGTTGCAGGCCTCTCCGGCGCGAGCGGATCTTTGGAAAGGACGAGAGCCCATGCTGTTCGGCAAGGCGGCCATCTATTTCGACGAAGTGGTACGGCGTGGCGCCCTGCGCCGGGCGGCCGATTCCCTGCGGATTGCCCCTTCGGCGATCGACCGGCAGATCCTGCAACTCGAAGAGGAAATCGGCGCGCCCCTGTTCGAGCGCACGTCGAGCGGGATGCGGATGACAGCGGCGGGCGAATTGCTGGTCGACGGGGTCCGCCGCTGGCGCCGCGATTTTCAGCGGATCCAGTCCGAGATCGACAATCTGATCGGCCTGCGGCGGGGCGAAGTCACGATCGGCATTATCGAGGGGGCCGCCGAATTCCTTGCGACCTGCCTCACTTCGTTTCGCGAGACGTATCCCGGCATTCATTTCCGGATCGAGGTCGGCGGCGCCTATGCCGTGGTCGAACAGGTCCTGCGCAACGAGATCGACCTCGGCATCACGTTCAACCCGCCGGAAAACCCATCGGTCCGGGTCGAACGCACGCTGCTTTACGGGCTGGGCGTCGTCACGCCGCCCGATCATCCGCTGGCCACGCAGCAGTCGGTGAACCTGTTCGAATGCGTCGGCTATCCGATGATCATTCCCAACGAGAACCTCTCGCTGCGGCGCATGCTCGACAAGCTGTGGCAAGCGAACATGACCGGGCAAGTGCGCGGCATTGCCGAAGTCAACAATACCCGGACCATGAAGGCGTTGGTGCAGGACGGCATCGGCATCGGCTGGCTGACCGAATTCGACGTGATGAAGGAATTGAAGGAAGGCTCGCTGGTCTTCGTCCCGGTCGCGGGTGAAGGGCTGGAAGCCTCGAGCCTGTCGCTGATCACCGGGGGCGGGCGTTCGATGTCGGTGCCCGCCTCGCTGTTCTGTCAGCATGTTTCGAGCGGCATGGAGCAGTTGGGCGCGCCGATCGTCTGATCGGGATGCCCGATGCCGCCTTCATTCAATGCGTGGTGCCCTCCAGGCTGACGTGGGCGGAGACCACTTTCCAGCCGTCGGGGAACTTGACCCAGCTTTGCGACTGGCGCCCGCGCCGGTCCGATCCTTCGCGGAAGAATTCCGCGTCGACCGTGGCAAAGCGGTCGCCATAGACGGTGATCGCCACGTGGCCGAGCTTGCGCTGGGGTGATCCGCCGCGTCCCTTGCGGAATTCGCGGATCGCCTCGATCCCCCAGAGGACTTCGCCGACGCCGAAACGGTTGGTGGTCGGCGCGTCGTGGAACAAGGCGTCCATGGCGGGAATGTCGTCGGTCATGAGCGCGCGTTCATAGGCTTCGAACGCGGCGGTCACTTCGGCCACGAGCACGGGGTCGTCGATGGTCATGCGGATGCTTTCCCGAAAGGGTGGTGTTCGATCCAGTGGCGGGCGATGTCGATGCGCCGGGCGATCCATGCGTCGCCGCTTGCCATGACATGGTCGAGGAAACGGGCGATGGCGCGTGCCCGTCCGGGGCGACCGGCAATGCGCCCGTGCAGGCCGATCGACATCATCCGTCCGCCTTCCTCGCGCAACTGGTCGAATGTGTCGCGCAGATAGCGGAAGAACTGCTCGCCCTCGGTAAAGCCGTTGAGCGCGACGATCTTCATGTCGTTGGCGTCGAGCGAATAGGGGACGATCAACTGCGCCTTGCCGTGGCGGTCGTCCCAATAGGGCACGTCGTCGGCATAGCTGTCGGCGTCATAGAGGAAGCCGCCTTCCTCGGCGACGAGGCGGGCAGTGTTGGGACTGGTCCGCCCCTGATACCAGCCCAGCGGGCGCGTGCCGGTCAGGCGAGTGTGGGTGGCGATGGCGCGGGCGATATGCTCACGCTCGACCGCTTCGGGGACGTCCTGATAATCGATCCAGCGATAGCCGTGCGAGGCGATTTCCCAATCGGCGCTCATCATGGCCTCGACCGCGTCCGGGTTCATCTCCATCGCGGCGGCAACGCCAAAGACGGTGACGGGAACGCCGCGTTCGGTAAAGAGGCGATGCAGCCGCCAGAAGCCCGCGCGGCTGCCGTATTCATACAGGCTTTCCATCGCCATCGCGCGACCGGGATGGCGTGCGGCGCCGACCATTTCGGACAGGAACCCTTCGGACAGCGGATCGCCGTTGAGGACGCAGTTTTCCGCGCCTTCCTCGTAATTGATGACGAATTGCACGGCGACGCGCGCGCCGCCCGGCCATGCGGCGGCAGGGGGACAGGCGCCGTATCCGACAAGATCGCGTGTCATGCATTCTCCATGATGAAGCCCAGCATCACTGCCAGCGCGGCTTGCGCATCGGCGGGATCGACGTGTTCGGCGGGATTGTGGCTGATCCCCTCGCGACAACGGATGAACAGCATGGCGGTGGGCGCGAGCGAAGCCATGACCATGGCATCGTGCCCGGCGCCCGACACCAGCCGCCGCGACGGATGCCCGGCCGCGACCAATGCGGTTTCGAGACGCGCGGCAAGGTCCGCGTCGCAGGGACTGGCGGCCAGATCGTGGACTTGCTCGATCGCGATGCCGAGCCCGCGCCGGTCGGCGACGGCGCGCAGGGCGGCAAGGATCGCCTTGGCCGCGCGGTCGCGGTGCGCGTTCTCTCCGGCGCGGATGTCGACGGTAAAGCGCACTTCGCCCGGAATGACATTGGCAGCCCCCGGCATCGCTTCGATCCGCCCGACTGTCGCGACGAGATCCGAGGCGTCGTCACGCGCGATCGTTTCGACCGCGAGCACCATTTCGGCCGCCCCCGCCAGGGCGTCGCGTCGCAGGGGCATCGAAGTCGTGCCGGCATGACCGGCCGTGCCCGCGACCGTCACCGACAGGCGCAGCTGGGCGGCAATGCCGGTGACGACGCCGAGTGCCAGCCCTTCGGCCTCGAGCACCGGGCCCTGTTCGATATGGGCTTCGAAATAGGCGCGCGCGCCGGGATGGCGTGCCTGTACCAGCCGATCCGGCGCGGACCCGAACCCGGCCAGCGCCTCGGCCAGCGTGATCCCGTTCGCATCAGTCATCTCGGGCACGGTTTCGAGCAGGCCTGCGAGTGCCTTGCTGGTCAACATGGCGGCGGGAAAGCGGCTGCCTTCCTCGTCGCCAAAGCCGATCACCTCGATCGGGAAAGGCAGGCGGCGACCCTGTTCATGGAGAGCAGCGACGCATTCGATGCCCAGCATGACGCCCAGCGGACCGTCATAGAACCCCGCATTGCGCACGCTGTCGAGATGGCTGCCGATCAGCAGGGGGGGGGCGTCCGCAGTTCCTTCGTAGCGGCCGATGAGGTTGGCGGCAGCATCGATCCGGGTGGTCATGCCCGCTTCGCGCATCCATTGCCCGACCCGGTCGAGCGTGGCGCGATAGGCGGGGGTCAGCCATGCGCGATAGAGCCCGCCTTCCATGTCGGAATAGGGGGGGCATCCCAGTTCGGCGCAGCGCGCGACGGCGCGGGCGCCGCCATTCGTCATCACCACGCGGCAACTCCGCCATCACTGCGCGGATCGGTCGCCCCGGCAAAGCTGCCGTCGGCAAGGCGCACGAGGGCCCCGGCATGGCCCATCATCGCGGTCAGCCCGCCGACGCGTTCGACATCGTGGCCGGCTGCGGCAAGACGATCATAGACTTCGGGGGCGAACCCGTCCTCGATCTTGAGCGTGGTCGACTGGTCGCCCCATGTTCGTCCGAGCAGCCAGCGCGGCGAACTGATCGCCTGTTGCAGGTCGGTGCCGAAGCGGGCGTAGCGGCTGAACAGGGCGGCCTGCGTCTGCGGCTGGCCTTCGCCGCCCATGGTGCCATAGGCCATGACGCGTCCGTCGTCGAATGTCGCGAGCGCGGGATTGAGCGTGTGGAACGGCTTGCGCCCCGGCTTCAGCGCGTTCCAGCCCGACGGCGCAAGACGGAACGAGGCGCCCCGGTTCTGCCAGGTGATGCCGGTGCGGGGCAGGACCAGCCCCGAGCCGAATTCGAAATAGGTCGACTGGATGCACGAGACGACTTGCCCCTTGGCATCGGCGGCGCCGAACCAGCAGGTGTCGCCCCACTGCGTCGGTTGCGGCCAAGGCAGGGCGTGGGCCGGATCGACCTGCGCAGCCATGGTATCGAGCGCGGCGGCATTGTCGAGCAGGGCCTGCGGGTCGTCCTCCATATAGGCGACGTCGCCGCAATGGCGGTCGCGCCAGAGAAAGGCCTGCTTGGTCGCCTCGACAAGTGCGTGGACGTGCTCGAAACTGTCGACGTCCCCGGCGGCGAGGCGGTCGAACAAGGCCAGGATCAGCAGCGAGGCGGCCCCTTGCGTCGGCGGGGCGGAATTGAACAGGGTCCCGTGGCGCGTGATCGTGCGCAGGGGCGCCGGGCGCGTTGCCTGATGGGCGGCAAGGTCGGCGGCCGAGACCGGGCTGCCGAGCTCAGCGAGATCGGCGGCGATGTCGGCACCAAGCGCCCCGCGATAGAAGCTGTCGAGACCGTCCTGTGCCAGACGGCGCAGGGTTTCAGCCAGAACCGGCTGGCGCAGCACGTCCCCGGCGACGAGCGGGCGGCCTTCGGGTTCGAACGTCGAGGCCCAGGCGCCGGGCTGGTTACGCAGTTCGGGGCCCTTGGCGGCGGCAATCTCGGCGCCGCCCGCCGTGACCGCGACACCGGCTTCGGCATGGGCAATGGCATCGGCGACAAGGCGGGAAAGCGGCAGGGTGCCGCTGTCGCTCGCAAGGGCGGCTTCCCAGGCCGAGATCGTGCCTGCGACGGTATTGGCAGCGAGCGGCCCGCGCCAGGGCACGCTGTCATGCCCGGCATAGAGGTCGAGCGTGGCGGTTCCGGCCGCGCCGCCGCAACCGTGAATGCCGTGGATGCGCCCGTCGGCCTCGCGGATGACCCAGAAACCGTCGCCGCCGATCCCGGTCATGTGGGGATAGACGACGGCAAGAGAGGCCGCGACCGCGACGCAGGCTTCGACCGCGCTGCCGCCGTCGCGCAGGACCGAAAGCCCGGCTTCGCTGGCCAGATGATGTGGCGCGGTCACGATGCCCCGTTCGCCCAGGACGGTCCGCATTTCGGAGGCGGATGTCGCAGGCTTGTGTGCGGGGCCGTTATCCTGACTTTTCAATGTTCTCATGATCCTGCCGATTGTCTCGCCCATGCGGCAGGGCTTCGATGCACCCGGCTCGCTCGCGGGGACTGTGCAATGCGAACCGTTCGAAATCTATAAGCGTTTCTCGATGGCTGTGTTCGCAAAATGAGATCTTTGGCCATCCATGGGGCTTGCCGGGCCCGGCCCAAAGGTTGCGGTGACAGCGAACCCGTTCATCGGTATGAATGTCGCCGATGACCGCTTTTCGCGCCTTTTTCCTTGCCCATCGCAGCATGGCTCTGGCCGTGATCGCGCTGGCTTTGGTGATGAAGGCGATCATCCCGGCTGGATACATGCTCGACCAGGCCGCAGCGGGCGGGGGCAAAGTCCTGACCGTGCGGATCTGCGATGATGCGGCCGATTTCGGCCATGCGATCGTGCGCGACATCCATCTGGGCGGCAAGAGCGCGGGCAAGCACGAACGGGCGGGGGAAACCTGTCCGTTCACGGCGCTTGGCATGGCCGGGCTGAGCGGGGTCGATCCCGTTCTTTTGGCAGCCGCCCTTGCCTTTGTCATGGCTCTTGCTTTCGCGCCCCGGTTGCTTCCCGCACCCCGGCGCGCGGCCTATCTGCGACCGCCTTTGCGCGCGCCACCGGTTTTCGGCTGATCTCCTGACTTTCAAGAGAGGCTGTCGCAGGGTTTGCGACAGCCGGGCCGACTTTACGTTCCCCGAGAGGAAAACCGGTGAAATTCCTTCGTTTCGCAGTCGCGGGCTCTGCCGCGCTGCTCACGCTCGCTCCTGCGGCGGCTTTTGCCTGTGCCTGTGGTTGCGGTATTTTCGATGTGGGCGACGGCACGGTGATGCCGTCGCAGACGGGCGATGGCATCACGCTCTGGGCTCGCTATGCGCACATGGTGCAAAGCGACTTGCGCGAAAAGGGCCATGGTGCCGATGCCGCAGACAATCCCGACAAGCGCATCGCGACCGATTTCTACACCATCGGCGGCCAATACGCGATCAACCGCAAGTGGACGGTCATGGCGCAATTGCCGATCGTCGACCGTTCGTTCACGACCACGGACGAAGGCGATTATGCCGCGCCCGAGGGGACGGTGAACACGCGCCACATGACGGCGGCGGGCGATGCCATGGTGCGGCTGACTTATACCGGCCTTTCCCCCGATCAGACCACGGGCGTCGGGATCGGCGTCAAACTGCCGACCGGACGCTGGCACAGCTACAAGGGGCCCTTGGGCGGCGATGCATTCGATCGCGATACCCTGCCGGGATCGGGCAGCACCGATCTTCAGTTCCACGCCTATCACGTCGGGCAGGTCCACGGCGCGCTCAGCTATTATGCGCAGGGACAGTTTCAGTTCGCGGTCGCGTCGCAGGACGGCTATCGCCCCGGCAACGAATTCGATGCGGCGGTGGGGCTGACTTACGACATGGGGCGGAGCGGGCTGGCGCCGTCGCTTGCCTTGCTGGGGTCGGTGCGCGCGCGCGATACCGGGGTGAATTCCGACACCGACAATACCGGCTACAGCCGCTTGCTGATCGCGCCGGGGCTCAAAGTCCGGCTCAACCGGCGCATGTCGGTCTTTGGCGATGTGGAAGTGCCGATTGCCCAATATGTCCGCTCGGCCGATCCGGCGAGCGGCGACGCCGGGCAGCTGGTCGCGCCGGTGACGTTTCGTCTCCAGATCAATTTCATGATCTGAAAGGGGGCCGGAGTTCCGTTTGGCGGCGTTCCGGTTTTCTCATCCCTCAACGCTCTTGACCGCTTCGGCACACAGGGGGCAGACCTGCGATCCCAACCGGAGAGGAGCCTGTTCCCCCATGTTCAGTCACATCATGATCGGCGCCGATGATATCGACGCCGCCAAGACGTTCTATGACGCGACCTTCGCCGCATTCGGCGGCGGCCCCGGCGTGATCGACCCCAAGGGGCGCCTGATCTATCAGCATAACGGCGGCATTTTCATCGTGACCAAGCCGATCAACGGCGAACCGGCCTGTGGCGCCAACGGCGGCACGATCGGGTTCAAGATGACGCCCGAACAGGCCGATGCCTGGTGGAAGGCCGGACAGGAAGCAGGCGGCACCGCGTGCGAAGATCCGCCGGGACCGCGTGAAGGCTCGCCCTATTACCTCGCCTATCTCCGCGATCCCACCGGCAACAAGCTCTGCGCGCTCGACGTGATCGCCTGATCCCGTGGCGGTGCCGCCCTTTCGACGACGTCGGAATGGCGGCCCGCCCATGATCGGGGGCCGGTATTAGCGAAAAAGCGGTTCATCTCTTTCCAACCAATGGTCTAGACCGCGCCGCGATCCCGAAATTGAGGTGGAGTTCCCGTGGAAACGCTTTCGACCAGCAAGGCTCATGGCGGCACGCTCGGCGTCTATCGTCACGCATCGAGCGCGACCGATACCGACATGACCTTTTCCGTTTTCGTGCCCCCGCAGGCAGAGGAAGGCGGCAAGCTGCCGGTTCTCTTCTATCTCTCGGGCCTGACCTGCACCCATGCCAATGTCACGGACAAGGGCGAATATCGTCGCGCCTGTGCCGAACACGGCATCATTTTCGTCGCGCCCGATACCTCGCCGCGTGGCGAAGGCGTCGCTGACGATCCTGAAGGAGCCTATGACTTCGGTCTGGGCGCCGGGTTCTACGTCAATGCGACGGTTTCGCCGTTCGCGGCCCATTATCGCATGTGGGACTACATCGCCGAGGAACTGCCCGCGCTCGTTGCCGCGCATTTCCCGATCGATCCGGCTCGCATGGGCATTACCGGTCACTCGATGGGCGGCCATGGCGCGCTGACGCTGGGGTTGACCTATCCCGACCGTTTCCGCTCGCTTTCCGCCTTCGCGCCGATCGTCGCGCCCGGACAGGTTCCCTGGGGGCACAAGGCGCTCGGCGGCTATCTCGGGGAAGACCGGACCGGCTGGCGCAGTCACGATGCAGTGGCGTTGATCGAGGACGGCCATCGTCCGGCCGGGGACATCCTGGTCGATCAGGGCGATGCTGACAGCTTCCTTGCCGAACAGCTGCGTCCGCAATTGCTGTGCGAAGCTGCCGACCGGGCCGGAGTGGACCTCACTCTGCGCATGCAGCCGGGCTACGACCACAGCTACAACTTCATTTCGACATTCATGGCCGATCACATCCGCTGGCACGCCGAACGTCTGTGATCCCTGCTACATCCCGCGCGCCGTTCCGGGGCGCGGGATGCGATCAGGTCAAAATGGGGCTCAGCGAACGTCCTTGGCGAGGGCGTCGAGCAGGCCGTTGACGAACTTCGCTTCGCGCGCGTCGAAGAAGGCATGGGCGACGTCGAGATATTCGTCGATCACCGTGCCGACGCCGATGTCGCTGCGCGCCAGCAATTCGTAAGTCCCCGCGCGCAGGATCTGCAACATGGTCTTGTCGAGGCGGGACAGCGACCAGCCCTGGGCCAGACGCTCGGTCAGCTTTGCATCGATCTCGTCGCGGCGTGCGACGACGCCCTTTACCACGTCATCGAAAAACGCGACGTCGGCATCGAGATATTCGACATCCTCGATCTCGCGACCGAGCCGGTGACGATGGAATTCATCGAGCAGCGTCGTCAGTTCGGGCTGCTCCATTTCAAGCTGGTACAGCGCCTGAACGGCGGCGAGACGGGCGGCCGAGCGGGCCTTGGCTTCGATACGGCTCATATTCCCAGCCTTACTTCGATGGAACGGGCATGTGCGGTCAGCCCTTCGGCATTGGCAAGTTCGATCGCGGCCGGACCGACCACGCCGAGCGAGTTGCCGCCGACCGCAATGAACGAGGTGCGCTTCATGAAATCGAGCACCGACAGGCCCGATGAGAAACGGGCGCGACGACCGGTCGGCAGGACGTGGTTGGGTCCTGCGACATAGTCGCCGATGGCTTCGGGCGTCATCCGCCCGAGGAAAGCCGATCCGGCATGGCGGACATGGGCGAACAGGGCCTCGGGATCGTCGGTCGCGATCTCGATGTGTTCGGCCGCGATCCGGTTGGCAAGAGCCGGGGCTTCGTCGAGCGAGTCGACGATGATGATCGTGCCGTAGGTGTCCCAGCTTTCGCGCGCGATGCCGGCCTTGGGCAGCAGGGCGATTTCCTTTTCGACTTCTGCCGCGACGGCATCGGCAAAGGCCGCGTCGTCGGTGATCAGGATCGATTGCGCGGCCGGGTCGTGTTCGGCCTGGCTCAGGAGATCGGCGGCGATCCACTGCGGATTGTTCTTGGCGTCGGCGATCACGAGGATTTCCGAAGGGCCTGCGACCATGTCGATGCCGACCACGCCGTAAAGCTGGCGCTTGGCTTCCGCGACCCAGGCATTGCCGGGGCCGGTGATGACGTCGACCGGACGAATGCGCTCCGTCCCATAGGCGAGTGCGGCGATCGCCTGCGCCCCGCCCACGCGCCAGATTTCATCGACACCGGCCAAGTGCGCAGCGGCAAGGACCAGCGGATTGATTTCGCCGTCCGGGGTCGGCGTTGCGATCACCAGGCGCTCGACGCCCGCGACCTTGGCCGGAATCGCATTCATCAGCAGCGAGGAAGGATAGGCCGCGCGACCGCCCGGAACATAGAGCCCGGCCCCGTCGACACCGCGCCAGATCGCGCCGAGGCGAATGCCGTGTTCGTCGGTATAGTCGCGGTTCTGCGGAAGCTGTGCCTCGTGATAGGCGGTGATCCGCTGGGCCGCGAGTTCGAGCGCGGCGCGCAAGTCCGGGGTCAGCGCGTCGAAAGCCTCGCGACAGGCTTCAGGCGCGATGCGCCAGTCCGCTTCGCTCTGAGGCGCAAAGCGGTCGAACCGCTCGCTGTATTCGGCCAAGGCTTCATCGCCGCGCGCACGCACGTCGGCGATGATTGCCGCGACGTCACGGGCGACATCGGCATCGCTTTCACGGCGATCGTCGACCATGCGGTCGAACGCAGCGGCAAAGCCCGGTTCGGAAGAGACGAGACGCAGCATCAGGCAGCCTTTCGGCGGGCGACGAGTTCGCGGAAAGCATCGACGAGCGCGCCCAGACGCGCACTGTCGGTCTTGAGCGCGGCGCGATTGACGATCAGGCGGGCCGAAACCGGCAGGATCTGGCTGGTTTCGACAAGCCCGTTTTCCTTGAGCGTGCGCCCGGTGGAAACGAGATCGACGATCCGGCTGGCAAGGCCCAGCGACGGCGCGAGTTCCATCGCGCCGTTCAGCTTGACCACTTCGGCCTGAACCCCGAGCCGTTCGAAATGGCGGCGCGTAAGGTTGGGATACTTGGTCGCGACGCGCGCATGGCTTTCATGCGCATTGGCGCCGCTTTCGACCAGGCCGACGGGTTCTGCCACCGACAGGCGGCAATGCCCGATGTCGAGATCGACCGGAGCGTAAAGGTCGGCATAGTCGAATTCGTCGATCACGTCCGATCCGACGATTCCGGCCTGTGCAGCCCCATGCGCGACGAACGTGGCGACGTCGAAGGCGCGCACGCGGATGATGCGCACGTCGGGGCGGTTGGTGGCAAAGCTCAAGGCGCGCGAGCTCTTGTCGAAGAACTCGGCCTCGGGCACTACTCCTGCCTGTTCGAGCAGGGGCAGCGCTTCATCGAGAATGCGACCCTTGGGCAGGGCAAAGACAAGTGACGCGGTCATGGCCCATGCGCCCTATGGCAAAGGGCCGGAAAGGGCAACCTCGTGGAACCGATGACAGCAGGCGATCCGCTATCCCGCACTCCCGTTTCGGCAAATTCCCTCGCTCTGGCCGCGCTTGAATGGATGGCCGACTATACCGCGCGGGCCGGGGCACCGGCGACCGGACGGATCGCGCGGGCACAGATCGCGCTCATGTCCGGGTCGACGGAGGTCGGGCGGCGACTGGCATCCTGGCCCGATACCGCGATGGAGGACGCGCTGGCGCTGCGGCTTGCCGGAGGGCTCCATCATCTGGTCCTGACCGGGACCGACCGGCGCCTCGCCCCTGTCTATGCCGGGGAAATTGTCGATCAGAATGAAGTGGATGCGCTGGTTGGCGCGATCGTTGCCGATCATGACGCGCGTCTCCTGCCGTGGCTCGACGGCCCGCCCCAGACCAACGAAGCGGGACGCTCGGCCAGCATCATGGCCGCGCTCCTGTGGCTGTCGGAGCGGATGGGCCCAAGGTTCGAACTCAATGAACTGGGGGCGAGCGCGGGGATCAATACCATGCTCGACCGTTTCCGTTTCGACCTTGGCGGCACGACGACCGGTCCCCTGGCGTCACCGATGCAGATTGCGCCCGAGTGGAAAGGTCCGCCGCCGCCCTCGGCGCGAATCGACATCGTCGGGATTCGGGGCTGCGATCGGGCTCCGGTCGATCTGGCTGACCCGGCGCAGGCCTTGCGCCTGAAATCCTATGTCTGGCCGGAAATGACCGAGCGCATGGCCCGGATCGATGCCGCCATTGCGCTCGCCCGGATGCAGCGGCCAAGGCTCGACCGCGCCGAGGCCTGCGACTGGGTGGGCGCGCGCCTTGCGTCGCCGCAACCGGCCGACACCACGCGGGTCTTCTTCCACTCGATCGTCTGGCAATACCTGCCCGAAGCGACGCGGGAGCAGATCACGCGGGGGATCGAGGCGATGGGAGTGCAGGCGACCACTTCGCGACGGCTCGCGTGGATCCGGCTGGAAACCAACCGGCAGACGTTCCGCCACGAATTGTCGGTGCGGTTCTGGCCGGGGGATGGGGAGGCGCTTGTTCTGGGAACTGCCCATGCCCACGGCGCCTGGGTCGAATGGTTTGCGGCCTAGGCGCGGATCAGGCCGCGCCGGGCAAGGCGCGGGCGCCAGCCGCCGTGATAGGAGCCCCATTCCCACACCGCGACGACCAGCAGGGCGACTGAACAGAGCGCGGCAAAGCCGACCGCCGGGATCGGCACGACCAGCGCCGCGACGACCAGCGTGAAGAGCAGCACCAGACCGGCAAGATGGCTGAGCGGCAGATTGCGGTGGGGGCTGAATGCCCGCTTGAACAGGGCAAGGCCGGTCAGGAACACGATCAGGCCGCCCGCCGCCGCCGCGATCAGGACCGGTTCGGCTGGCCCCTCCGGATGGCTCATCAGGGCCGCGTCAGCGACTGCCGTGGCGACAATGCCCGCGACGATCGGCATGTGCAGATAGGTATAGGCGCCGCGTGCGATGCGTCCGGCCTCGGCATTGCGGGCGATGTGCTGGGCCCCGCGTTCGGCGCCGCGGTCGAAATAGATCCACCACATCAACGCCGAGCCGACGAAGCAGGCGAGAAAGGCGGCAATCGAAGGAAGCGTGGGATCGCTCTCGGCAAAAGTCGATCCGGTCACGACGATCCCTTCGCCCAGCGCGATCAGGACGAAGAGCGAGGCGCGTTCGGCAATATGGCCGCCGGAAATATCCCAGTCCGCCGCACTCGATCGGCCGAGCCCGGGCACGCGGAAGAACGCCAGCGGTCCGCCGTATTCGATGGCGAGCGCCAAGCCCCACAGGGCAATGCGACCTGCGCCCGGCGTTGCGGCGCCCGCGAACCAGAACGGGGCCGAGGCGACGAACCACAAGGCGATGCGCAGCATGTTGCGGCTGCCCTGGGGGTGTTCGCGGCGCATGACCCAGACCATGAACAGGGTCCGCCCGATTTCGAGCAGGCAATACGTTCCCGCGAACGCGATCGCGTGGAATCCGGGATCGAAAGCATGGGGCAGGGTCATCGCCAGGACGAGGCTGGCCAGCATGGCCGCGAGCATCATCAGGCGCACCGGCACGCTGTCGGGATTGGCCCAGTTCGTCGCCCAGGCGGTATAGATCCACGCCCACCAGATCGCGAGGAACAGGATCGCGGCCTCGACCAGCCCGACAGGATCGGAATGGACATGCAGGAAATGCGAAATCTGCGTTATGGCAAAGACATAGACGAGGTCGAAGAACAGTTCGAGATTGGTGACGGCGGCGTGCCCGCCCTGATGGCGGCGCAACAGGCCGGGCGCGGCCGCCGGTTCGTCAGCCATTCGCCTCGCCCGGTGCGCGGGCCCTGACGGCCAGGGCATGGACACGCCCGCCCGGAATGTCGCCGAGCGCGGCATTGACCATGCGCTGACGGGCAAGGCGCGACTGGCCGGTAAAGGCTGCGCTTTCGATCACCACGGTGAAATGCGATTCGCCCGAGCCGTCGTGCCCGGCGTGGCCGTGATGATGGTGGCTGTCATTGATGACATCGAGCAGGGTCGGGGCAAAGGCGGTGGTGAGCCTTTCCCTGATTTCATGAGCAACGGATCCGGTCATGGCTTCCATCCTAACCGATCACGCGCCATGGGGAAGGGGCATGAAACAGGACAGATTCCATGGACGGGTGCGTGGGGCGACGCATCCCTGCTGCGTGCCCGGCTGTACCCAGCCCGGGGAATTCCGTGCGCCCGGCGTGCGCCCGTCCGGTTTCGACGGACCCGGCGACTATCGCTGGTTCTGCCTCGAACATATCCGCGCGTTCAATCAGGGGTACGATTTCTTTCGCGGCATGAGCCCGGAACAGATCCAGCGCGCCCAATCGCCGATTTCGGGCTGGGAAAGCGAAAACCGCGCATTCCGTCCGGATGCCGGGATCGATCAGGCGCCGCGCTGGAACGACTTTGCCGACCCGCTTGATGCAATTCACGCGCGTGCCCGGATGCGGCGGGACGATTATCTCAAAGGACAGGATGCGGCCCGGCGCGGGCTCAATCCGGCGGACCGGCGCGCCTATGAAGTGCTCGGGCTGGATTTCGACGCCGATCGGCGGGCCTTGCGCGGGCGCTATTCCGAACTGGTGCGGCGCTATCACCCCGATCGCAATGGCGGGGATCGTTCGCACGAGGCGCGCCTCACCGAAGTGATCGACGCCTACAACCACTTGCGGCGCCTGCCCTCTTTTTCCTGAAAACGCCGTCTTTTCGTGAAAGAAGCCCGGTGGGGCCGAAAGGCCAATTGCCGATCGGCCTTCGGAATGAAAAAGAAGGCCCCTCTCCCCTAGATTTTGGGGGACTATAGGGAGAGGGGCGGGCGCTGGGGGCTGGAAGTGCGCGCCCTATCCGGGAAGGCGGGCGCAAGCACCCCGGTCCAACCCGTTCATATTCCACAACGATGCATGGGATGGTTTCCTTCCATCGCATGCGAAAAAAATTTGCGCGGGATGTCGAACGGGGCGATCAGGCAGGGACGGGAACGGTTTCCGCTATTGGGTTTTCTGCGGTTCGGGACCGCGCGACCCGCGCGGCGAGCCAGACCGCGCCCATGATCGTGGCACCGAACCACACGATGCCGAGCACCGTTGCGAGAATGACTTGCCGGAAATCCTCGCCGCCCTGAAGGATCGGCGCGTTGAAAACCGTCACATAGAGCATCGTGGCCGCGTTGCAGAATGTCGGCAGGCGTCCGGCAATGACCAGAAACAGCGCCACGATCATCAGGCCGAGCGCGCCCAGAGCCAGCGGCGCATTGCCGGTCGCGGTTCCGGTCTGGAGCATGTAGCTCAGCCCCGCGCCGACAAGGCTGCCGATCATCGCCGGCGCGAGAGCGGCCGGAGAGGAATGCGTGACCGAGGTCCAGTACCACAGGAACAGGAACCCGGCGTAAAGCGGCACGACATGGAGCAGCGTGCCGATGGCGATGAAGCCGATGATGATTGCCAACCCCACGATCGTGACGACAAGGGCTGTGCCCAGCGGCAGGGCCGGTGGTGTTCCGGGTGCCTTATCATTTGATAGGTTTGGGGCGGATTCGTGCTCTGCCTCGACATGGGATTGCATGGACCTCTCCTCGTGATGTCCGGCGATCCGTGTCGCGCGGACTTGCTTGGGAAGGTCTGCCCGCTTGCCGGGTCTGTCAATCGCAATGCACGGGGAAACAGGGAATTTCATCCCGTTTCGCCGCCGCCTTGCCTCTGCTAGACGGTGGTCATGATCGCGCAACTCGACCCGTTTCACGCCATCGCCGTCTCCACGCTTGCTCACCGGCTCGCCGGGCAAGGCCGGGACATCATCCACATGGAATTCGGCCAACCTTCGACAGGGGCACCGGCCAAGGCCATTGCTGCCGCGCACGAAGTGCTCGACACCGATCCGATGGGCTATTGGGAAAGCCAGGCGCTCAAGGCGCGGATCGCTCGCCATTATCTTGAAACTGCGGGCGTCACTGTCGATCCGTCGCGGATCGTGCTCACCTGCGGGGCTTCTCCCGCGCTGGTCATGGCGCTTTCGCTGATCGGCGGGCCGGGCGCGCGGGTCGCTTTCGCGCGGCCGGGCTATGTCGCCTATCGCAACAATGCCCGTGCCCTGTTCATGGAGCCGGTCGAAGTGCCCTGTGGCGAGGCGAGCGGGTACCAGATCGATGCGGCTGCGCTGGTGGCTCTCGAACCCGCGCCCGATGCGGTCATCATCGCCAGTCCCGCCAACCCCACCGGGACGATCATTCCCGCCGACGAACTGGCGCGGATCGCGCAAGTGTGCCGGGAACGCGGCATCCGCATCATTTCCGACGAGATCTATCAGGGCATCACCTTTTCCGGCGACGCGCCGAGCATCCTGACAGTCGCGCCCGATGCTCTGGTGGTGAACAGTTTCTCGAAATATTTCAGCATGCCCGGCTGGCGTCTGGGCTGGCTGGTGACGCCCGAGGATCTGGCCGACGCGGCGCGGGCGCGCATGGGCAACCTGTTCCTTACCCCGCCGGTGATCAGCCAGAAAGCCGGGCTCGTCGCCTTTGACTGCCGCGAGGAACTCGAAGGCTATGTCGCGACTTATGCCCGCAACCGCGATCTCCTGCTTGCCGCCTTGCCCGATCTCGGGCTCAAGCGGATCGCGCCGCCCGACGGGGCTTTCTATATCTATGCCGACGTCGGTCATCTGACGCAGGACAGCATGGCGTTCGCCTTGCGCCTGCTGGAAGATACGGGGGTTGCGATTGCGCCGGGGATCGATTTCGATCCGGTCGAGGGCAACCGGTTTATCCGTTTCAGCTTTGCCGTGTCGACGCCGCTGGTCGAGGAAGCGATTCGTCGCCTCAAGCCCTGGTTCGCCGCGCAACCCCTGTTGGAGACGTCGGAGACGGTCTGATCCATCGGGCCTTTCGACAAGAAAAAGGGGCGGGAAGCGCGATGGCTTCCCGCCCCTTTTCATATGGGCCTCTGATCGCTTTGGCTTACATCGCGATCGAGATCGAAGCGCGCACGCCGTAGGAAATGCCGCCGTCGCTGCTGCGTTCCCAGTCGGTTCCGATCTTCCAGGTGTAGTCGAGACCACCCTGAAGGATGCTGAGCTGACCGACCCAGGCCGACGGCAGGTGGCCGCCGTTGACCGTGAAGCGGTCGCCGGTTTCGAAGGATGCGGTCGTGTCGCCGAGGTTGCCGGTCAGGTGACTGCGGCGACCGGCTTCGAGTTCGACCGAGAAGGGACGTCCTTCGTGGTTCGAGGGGCCCGAGCTCCATGCCGCGAGCAGCGTCGTGGTCGCGGTCGTCTGACTGCTGTGACGCGAATCCACCGTCAGCGCGATCGGGGTGTCGCCCGTTTCGATGTGGCTGTTTTCCTGCAGGCGATCGTATTCGATCACCCCGCGCGGACGGATCGACCAGTGATCGTTGATCGGCACCTTGTACGAGACGCCAGCCGTGCCGGTAACGTACCAGCCCGCCCAGTGACCGGCTGCCGTATAGCTGAAATTGACGGGCGTGACCGCTGTGGTCGTTTCGTTCGTATAAGTGCCGTTGAACGTACGGGTCGAATTGAACGACGAACGCCCCGCCGCACCGCGCGCCCAGATGTAGAGCGGGCCACTCGACTTGCGCCAGAACAGGCCGAGTTCGTAGTCGTTGTTCTTGATGTGCTGGTACGAGCCGGTGTTGACGCTGCCCGTGAACCACGAGATCGTGAACCCGACGTTGCCGATGCCGGTTACCTTTTCGAAACCGGCCGAGAGGCCGCCGCCGCTCGTCTTGAACCCAGCGGTGTCACCATAACGGCGCGTGCCGCGGAACACGATCGGTTCGAGCCAGGCAGCCGTGTCGCTGATCGAGAACATCGACGAATCGTCGTCGATATGGCGACCGACCAGACGCGAGGCGCGCGTGACGATGTCGAACGTGCCGCCCGCATAGTCCGGCAGCATTTCGTTGAAGCGGCCGCGCAGCGTCGGCTTGTCGTAGATCTCGAGCAGGGTCTTTTCGACGTAGGTGTTGTCCGCCGCATCCGAGAGGATCGCGTTATAGGCGCTTGCCTGCGCGGCGGTCAGGCCGAGCTCGGATGCGGTTGCCTTGGCGATCGTCACATAGACGTTGTTCGCATCGGTGCTGACCGAACCGGTGAACAGGACAGGCAGGCTGAGCGAGGAATTGGTCAGCGTGCTGGCGCCATTCAGCGTCGTTGCGTTCAGCACGTTGTAGGTGCCGACCACATTGGCGAGCGAGGTGATCTTCGTGGAGATCGTTGCTCCGCTGGCGAACGTGGCGGTGGTCGCGACCAGCTTCGAACTCGTGCCGGTATCACCGTCGATGTAGGCGCGCAGCGTGCCGCCCGCTCCGACGGTCAGCGACTTGACCGTGCTGGTCGCAGTCGAATTGGCGCCGAAGGTGCCCCCGTTGACAGTGACATCAAGAGCCGAACCGCCAACGATGGCGCCCAGCCAGCGGGCGGAGTCCGATACCGTCAGTGTGCCGGGCTGGTTGTTCAGCGTGACCGTGCCGGTGTAACGCGCGTTGCCGGTCAGCGTCATCGTTTCGGTACCTGCCGAGCCGAAGTCGATGTTGCCCACCCACTTTGAATCGTCGGCGAGAGCGACCGTGTTGTTGCCCGCGCCCAGGTAGGCGTTGCCGGTGACGGTGCCGGACTGGATATTGAGCGTGTCGTTGCCGCTGCCGGTATAGATGTCACCGGTGATCCCGGCATAGGCCGTGGCGGTGTCGACATTGTAGCCGGTGGCGGCCTTGTCGGTCGCCTGGTTCGTCTGGTTGTCCGAAGTCAGCGACTGGGTAATCGTGACGCCGCTGGTGTTGGCCGACAGGTCGATTGCTCTGGCGCTGCCTGCCGTGGTGGAAGTGGCGATGATATAGCCCTGGTTGGTGATCGATGTCACCGAACCCGACAGGTCGCGAATGGCGTAAAGGTTACCGTTGGATTGGCCGGTTGCGGTGGCCTTGATAGTGCCGGTGTTGAAGATCGATCCGACGGTCGATCCCGAATTGATCAGGACTGCGGTGGCCGAACTGTCGGCGGTGGACGCCGTGACCGTCCCGTAGACTTCCATCCCGTTGGTCAGAGTGACGTTGCCGCCCTCGCCGCCGATCGAAACTGCCAGGACATCGATCCCGCTGGTGGTCGTCGTTGCGGTGATCGAACCGTCGATGCCCAGCGCATAGGACCCGTTGTCGGTCGTGCCCGCGCCGATGGTGATATTGTTGGCACCGCCGATCTGAAGGGCGGTGTTGTTGCCATAGGCGACAATGGAGCCGCGATCGGTATCGGTCGAGTTCGACGACGTCGGCGCGTTGATCAGGATCCCGCCCGCGACGTTGCCGTCCACTTCCACCACCGGAGTGGCGGTGTTGAGCCGGGTGCTCCACAAGGTGAGCGTGGTCGAACTGCTGGTCGTGTAGCTGAGCGAATTGGTGACTGCGCCGTCGATCTTGAAGATGCCGCCGACATCGCCGCTCAGGACAACGCCCTGTGCGCTCGAACCGGCCACGGTCACGGTGCCGCCCACGGTCACATTGCCGGTCACTGCCGCGGTCTTGATGCCGTAGCTGCTGTCGCCGAGCACGGTGATCGTGCCGCTGGTGGTCAGGCTGCCGTTAAGCGTGCTGTCGATCTGGATTGCGGCGGAGTTTTCCCCGTCGACGGTGATCGAACCGGTGTTCGAGATCGAACCGGTAATCGTTCCGCCAGATGCTCCGTAGATGCCGTAGCGGTTGCTGACGCCCGAAATCGCACCGGTCAGGGAGCTGCCGGTGGTCGACGTCGGGGTGTAGTTTTCCAGAACCGCGATCGTGCCGGCATTGGTGATCGTGGTTGTGATGCCGGGGTTGATGAGCACGCCGATCGAGCCGTCGACGGCTGCAGAGGCCGTACCGGCCGAGATCGTGCCGCCGGAATTGACCGTGACGGTGCTCGACGAATCAACCGTAGCGGCAGCGCCGCTGGCGACTTTGAGAGTGCCGGTTCCGGCGACGGTGACGTTGCCTGCTGTCGATGTCGTCTGGGCCGAAGTCGTTGTGCCCGTGATGGTGGTGTCGGCGTAAGCCGGCGCAGCGGCGGAAAGGCCAGCGGCCACATAGACGGCAACCGGTGCGGCCGAGGCCAGAAACTGCGGAATCTTGCGCTGCATCAGCATTCTATCATCCGGCATGACGGTTCGCGGGAGTGCCCCCCTTGAAACCGATGGGTTTGGTGGCCAGATTCCGGCAAAGCGGACCCTGACCCTATCGAAAAGAGCTGGCCCCCTGTCGCACTCCCCCCAAGGAGGCGAAAACCCGACATTCGGGGGCCTGAACGGGTAACGTGGATACTGCGAAAACCATGCAAGGCAAGCCGGTCAAAAAAAGAACGTGGCTCGGTTTGTCGTAAATTTCCCGTTCAGGCGGGAGGTTCCAGTGAAATCGTCGGGCTGGACGTGCGAAAATGGGGATTGGTGTGGAGCTTCCCTCGTGCGCGGCAGATCGAGCCTATGACTTTCTTTGGTGGCAGAGCGCTTGGTGAATCTCTTGATGAGAGTGACCGCGCCCACGGGATCGAACCACCGCGTGAGCGGGCCAGTGGCGGGTCCCGCGACCGGGCCAGTGACAGGGCCGGTTCCTTCGAGACGAAATCGCAGGGATCCGCGCCGTCGCGATCCGCAGCCCTAAAAGTTGGGAAAAATCGTTCGGGGCAGGACGATACCAGCCTCATGCGCGCGGTGGGCGAAGGTTCGGTCGAGGCGTTCTCCATCCTGGTCGATCGACACAGCGGCGCTCTCTATCGCGTGGCCGCGCGCATGTTGGGCGACGGGCACGAGGCCGAGGATGTGGTGCAGGAATGCTTCGTTCGCCTCTGGCAACATGCCCCGCGCTGGCAACCGAGCGGAGCGGGGCTCGTCGGCTGGCTTCACCGCATTGCTCTCAATCTCTGTTTCGACCGCAAGCGCCGCTTTCGTGTGGTGGTAACGCCCGACGTGCCCGATCAGGCCGACGATGCGCCGTTGGCGGACATCCTGATCGAAGCCGATCAGGCCCATGGCGAAGTTACCGCCGCACTCGACGCCTTGCCCGAACGCTATCGCGCGGCGCTGGTGCTGTGCTATCTGGAAGGCCAATCCAACGCGATGGCGGCGCAAGTGCTCAACCTCAATATCAAGGCCATGGAGTCCCTGCTGTTCCGGGCGCGGCGCCAGTTGCGCGAGATTCTCTCCTCGCGCACGCCCGGCTGGCGTGATCTTGTCGCGGCGAGCAGCATCGAGCGGAGCCGCCACCCATGACACGACCGTCTTCCCGCAGGCCTGCTGCCGTTCCGGTGGACGTGCGGGACATCGAAGCCCTTGCTCGCGACGGAGAGCACGAAGACCTGCCGCGCGAGGAGGAGGAAGCCCTGCGCGCGCTGCTTCGTGCCCAGTCGGGGCCTGCGCTGCCGCCCGGACTTGCCGAGCGGATCGTGCGCGAAGTTCCCCGTCTGGCCCAGCTTCCGGCAGATCCGTCAGGCGAACGGTGCGCGGATGTTGATGCGCTTCCATCCGCATGGAGCCGTGAGCCCGAGAGTGTTGCAGCGGCGGCCGGGAGTGATGTCCGCCCTGCCGGAGCCTTGCGGCGTCATGGCTGGCTTGCCGGTCTCGCTTCGCTGGCGGCGGGGCTTGCCCTTTTGGCCCTGATTCAGCCTCGCGGGGGTGACGCGCCCGTTTCGAGTGGGTCGCAGCCGATGGCGTCGATCCCTGCCCGTTCGATGGAGGCCCCGGCAGCAGCGCCGGAGATGGTCACGTCAAGCGAGGCCCTTGCACTGACCGGACAGCAAGCCGGAGCGCCGCGTGCCGAAAGTGCAGTGCCGCAGGTATCGGCGAGTTCGACGGGAATGTCTTCTGCCGCGGCACCGACAGCGGCTCCGACCGAAGAGCCCCAGCCTGCAGAGCCGGTCGTTCCGGTTGCGCCGGCGGCGCAACTGGCCCGAGGTCCGGTTGCGGGGCCAGTCGCCGATCCGGGCGAATCCACGGGCTCGGTCACGCCAGCCCTTGGTACGCACGGCATCATGGGGCCGGTCCTGCAACAGGGCTATGGCTTTGGCGGCGGGACAGTCGGGGGCGGTTACGGCCTGCCCGGAAACGGCATGAGCGGAAGCGGAATGCCCGCAGGGGGTATGGCCGGCGGGCCGACGCCGGGCGGGCCTCGCTAGGGCTTCTCCCTAAATGCCGCCGACCGATACCAGGCGGACGACGGCTCCGACCGCGAAGAAGCCTGCCGGACCTTGCGGGCAGGCGATGTAGCGGCTTTCCCAGGCGGGATCGAACTTGGCCTTGTAGAACTTGAGGCCCGCGAAATTGTAGACCGCGCCGCCGATCTGGTAGACCGCGCGGGCAAGGTGGGCCCAGAACGGCGCGAGCCGCCCGCCCGGTACGCCCGACAGCGGGGCAAGGCCGAGATTGAAGCGGCGGTATCCGCGTTCGCGGGCGAGCCCGATCAGCTCGGTGAAAAGATAGTCCATGGTGCCCGGCGGGGCGGCGCTGCCCTGCCGCATCAGGTCGACCGACATTTCCTGTCCGTCGCCCGAGGCCCAGATATTGGCGAAGGCCACCGGTTCGTTGTCGCGCATGACGACAGCGAGTTCGAAATGGGTGAGGTAGCGGGCCTCGAAATGGCCGAGGCTGAACCCCTTTTCCAGCGCGTGCTGTGTTCTCAGCCATTCGTCGGAAACCGGCTTCAACCGGGGCAGCCAGCGCGGCACGTCGCTTGGCGGAACCAGTGTCAGCGACAGGCCTTCGCGCAAGGCGCGGGCGCGACTGTTGCGCAGGCCTTTCATGCGCGGCCCGGTCAGTGTGAAGGTGGCCGGATCGACAATCGCCTCTTCGCCGTACTTCATCACCGCAAGGCCGAGTTCGACCATCAGCGGCAACATCTCTTCGCTCGCCTGATAGAAACACAGCCGCGCGTTGCACAAGTGCGAGAGGCGGCGCAGTTCCCATACCAGCGCCGACCAGCGTTCGCGCGGGCCCACCGGATCGCCCATCACGACCCAGGTTCGCCCCAGCGGGCGGAACATGAGGAAGCAATCGCCTGCCTCGCTGACCAGGAACCGCTTGTCGCCGGTGAGGGCAAGGGCGGCGTCGCTGCGCGGGCATTGCGCCATGGCACGGCGGATCGTTTCGGGCGACAGAGTGGTGACCCCGCCTTGCGCGCGCGGCTGGATGATCCATTCGCGCAAGGCGAATGCGGTCATCAGGACCCCCGCGCCGAAACTTGCCCGCAGATAGCGCGGCCCGTCGCCATAAAGCGCGAAATGCCACCACAGGTCCGAGCGAAAGCGGTCGGTGTTGTAGAACATCGCCCCACTGACGCAGGTCACTACGACGGCCACCGCAGCCGCGATCAGCCAGCGCAGGTTGTGCGTCGAAAAGGCGCCGGTCCGCCCGCGATAGAACGCGGGGGCGGCCAGTTGCAGCAGCCCGGCCATGACCAGCATGACGCCCGCTTCCTCGTAATCGAGCCCCTTGGCGATCGAGAACAGCGCGCCCAGCAGGAACAGCGCGCGTGCCGTGCGCATGCCGCTGACGAGCCTTTGGGTAAGGGCGGGCGCCACCAGCAAGAGACCGGTTCCGACAAGGCTGGCCGCCAGATGTGAGGTTTCGATGAAAGGCAGGGGCAGCAGCAGGATGAGGTCGTGCATCCGTGCGTGCTCGGCAGGCAAGGCGCCCGACAGCAACAGGACGAGGCCGCCTGCAAAACTCATCGCGCCGAACAGGGCCGGGCTGATTTCCAGGACGACGTTGCGCACCGGGGTGATGAGGCGGCGCAGCAGGGGAGCGAGTCCGACCGCCTCGATCGCGCCGTTGAGTATGAGCGCGAGCGAAAACGGGATGAGGTAATAGATGACGCGATAGGCGATCAGGGCGGCGATCGCGGCGGCCCCGGCATCGGGAACGGTCGCGAGGATCACTGCTTCGAACACGCCGAGCCCGCCGGGAATATGCGTGACGAGGCCGAGCGAGATTCCCATGGCATAGGCCAGCATGAACCGGGCGAAATGCCATTCGGCATGGGGCAGGAGCAGGTAGAGCGCGAGGCTCGAACAGGCGAGGTCGACGGTCGAGACGACCGCGAGTTCGAGCACGGTCTGTCCGCGCAAAGTGCCGAGCACAGGTTCGAGCGGCTTGAGCAGGGCGGGGCGGAAGGCGGCCACGCCGGTGAAGGTCAGGACCACGCCAAGGACGAGCGCACCGACGACATGGGCCGGGCCAGGCTGGATCGTCATGATGCCAAGGTCGAGCGGCGCGCCCAGAAAAGCCATCGCCGTCCCGCTGGCGATCGCGACGCCGACCCAGAACGATACCCCTGCAATGACGACGATGCGCGCGACTTTGGCCGGGGGGATGCCTGCCGTGCCATAGATGCGCAGACGCGCCGATCCGCCGGTGATCGCCCCGAAGCCGAGCGTGTGGGACAAGGCATAGCTGGTAAAGGACGCGCGCATGGTGAGCCCGAGCGGCGCGCGTACGCCGACGATCCTTTGCGCCAGCATGTCGTAGAACGTGAGCAGGATATAGCTGGCAATGGTCAGCAGGACTGCGCCGACGACGTGTCGGCGCGGGATCGCCGCGAGTGCGGCAAGCGCATCGGCCGGGCGGAATTCATGCGCCAGATGGCTGAGCGAGCGCCATGCGATCGTGCCCACCGCCGCGACGAGGGCAACAACCAGAAACCCCCTGATCAGCCTGGTGCGGGACGACATCGTCAGCGACCCCGTGGCAAGGACAGGGAGCGGGTGGGAATCCGGTTCACCCCGGCGTCATACTCCAATTTCCCATCAACACCATGACGTTCGGTCGAAGAACTCCGTGAGGGAGCGCTATTGGAGAGTGGCGGGTGGCGAGAGGGCGGCATCGACCGAAGCGGAGACCAGTTCGCGATAATGGGCGAGCATCATGTGTCCGTCGGCAATCGCGATGCGGCGGGCATGGGCCAGTTCCCCATCCCGGCACAGGCTGTCGCTTTCGCTCGTCCCATAGATGCAGGTGACCGGCAGGCCGTGCAGCAGGCGCACGGTCCGGCGCGGATCGCTGTCGGGTTGTCCGGAATAGAAGAAGCCGAGCGGATTGGCATGGAAGAAGACTTGCGTGCCCGGAACGATCAGGACGACCGAGGCGATGCGGGCGCGCAAGTCGGCGGGAAGGACGCCTGCCCCGGTGTCGAGAATATCGGCCCCGAACGAGCCGCCGATCAGGACGATGCGGTTCGCGCCGCTGCGCGTCAGGGCGTCGCGGATCGAATCGGCGACGAGCGTATCGACATAGGCACGGTCGCGCCGATGCAGGAACAGCGCCGAGGAGTTGATCGCCAGCACCGGCACGCCGCGCGCGCGAAAGGCGTCGATGGTTCGGGCATTGGCCCCGATGTCGAGCCCCATGTCGCCGGAAAAGTAAACGGCAACAAGGTCATGGCGGCGCGGGGCCGTCGCGTCGAACCAGCGCCGGGGCTTGAGATCGAAGTAGCCACCCAGCGCCATCATCACGAGAACGAGCAAGGGCGCCAGTGACAACCAGCCAAAAACCTTGCGGCCTGAAAAGTGTATGGGCATGGTGAAACCATTGATCGCAGCGCGTTTCAGCGCGGTGGGGCAATCATTAACTTGCTGTAACGGATTGATAAAGTGTCAACCAGAATTCTGCTGGTCGAAGATGATGCCCAGATCGGCGACTATATCGCGCGAGGCCTCGATGAAGAAGGCTTCGTTGTCGATCGTGCCGACAATGGCCGTGACGGTCTGTTCATGGCGACAGACAGTCAATTCGATGTCGTGGTGCTCGATCGCATGCTTCCGGGCATGGATGGACTTTCCTTGCTCAAGGCGATGCGTGCCGCTGATGTCGATACGCCGGTGCTGATGCTTTCGGCATTGGGCAGTACCGATGATCGCGTGTCGGGTCTGACGGCCGGCGCCGACGACTATCTGGGCAAGCCGTTTTCCTTTGCCGAACTGCTCGCGCGGGTTCAGGCGCTGATCCGTCGGCGTTCGGGGCCTGCCAAGGCGCAGGAAACCGGTTTGCGCTGTGGCGATCTGGAGTTGGATCGACTGACCCGCGTGGTCAAGCGGGGCGGGCGCAAGATCGCCTTGCAGCCGCGCGAGTTCCGTCTGCTCGAATATCTCATGCTGCATCAGGGCGAAGTGGTGACGCGCACCATGCTGCTCGAAGCGGTGTGGGACTATCATTTCGACCCAGGCACCAATGTCATCGACGTCCATATCAGCCGTCTGCGGCGCAAGATCGACGACGGCGAGGCGCAAGTGCTGTTCCACACCGTACGCGGCGCGGGATACCGGCTGGCCGCCGACTGACGCGAGGCATTGTTCATGCCCTCGTTTCCCCGGTCGTCTCCCCGTCGCCTCTCGCCCACGATGGTGTGGCTGGTCGCGGCCGTGTTCGTGCTGCAATTGCTGTCGAGCGCGGCGGCGATCTATTTCCTGCGCGGGCAGATGCTCGAAGTCGTGCGCGCCGACCGTATGCGGCAGGTGCTCGACGTGCGCGACGACTTGCTGGCAACCTATATCCAGGGCGGACGACCGGCGCTGGCACGGATGATCGTCCACCAGGAAGGGGCGGCGGCCGATCCGGTGGTGTTCATTGCGCTTACCGGATCGGGCGCGCCGCTGCTCAGCAATCTTGCGCGGGCTCCGGGAATCGAGGTGTCGTCCCGCCCGCGACCGGTCATGGTCCATCTCGGCCCCGACATCCCGGACATCGAGGGCATGGCGATCGCGGGGCAATTGTCCGACGGCGAACGCCTGATCGTGGGGGTCATGGGGGCGACCGAGCGGCGGTTCAATCTGGCGTTTGCGGCTGCGGTGGGCCTGACCATCCTGGTGGCGGTGGCGCTGGCCTTGGCCAGCGCGCTCCTGCTCGGGTGGGAAATCAGCCGTCGGACTCATGCGATCGCCGAAACCGCGACGGAGCTGGCCTCGGGTAATTTCGGTGCGCGTCTGCCTGAAAACCGGGCGGGCGACGGGTTTGACCATTTGCGTTTGCAGATGAACCGCATGGCCGAGCGGATCGATACGCTGGTTTCCGAACTCAGTTCGGTATCGGGATCGCTGGCGCATGATCTGCGCTCGCCGGTGGCGCGGTTGTCGGCGGCGATCGACACGGCCTTGTTGCGGGTGGACGAACCCGGCGCGGTCGAGGCCTTGCAGGCCGCCCGCGCCGATGCGGACGGCCTTCACCGCATGCTCGAGACTGCGCTCGAAATCACCCGGCTCGAAGGCGGCGCGGTCGCGGACCGGCGCCAGTCGATCAATCTCGCTCAGGTGGTCGAGGACATGGCCGAGCTTTATGAGCCTTTGGCCGAGCAGTCGGGCGTGCAGCTCGTGACCGAGCTGGAGCCGGTGGTGGCGGCCGTTGACCGCGAGCTGCTGTCGCGGGCGATCGCCAACCTTGTCGACAATGCGCTCAAATACGGGGGACACCGGATCGTCCTGCGCACGGCGGCCTTGCCTACGCAGGCCGAAATCGACGTGATCGACGATGGACCAGGCATTCCTGCCGAGGATCGGCAGCGAGTGGTCGAGCGGTTCGTCCGGCTCGACAATGCCCGGACTTTGCCGGGCGGGGGACTGGGGCTTGCCATGGTGGCCGCTGTCGCGCGGCTGCACGGGGGCGAACTCATTCTGCGTGGGCGCGACGACGGCGAGAAGGCCGGGTTGGTCGCGACCTTGCGCATTCCGCGATAGGATGCCGAGGCTGGTCCGCACCAGCTTCGGCATCACGATCTTAGGCCTCAGGTTTGGGGCGTGCTGACCCGGCCGGTGCGTTCGAGCTTGCCCCAGCCGATGCCGAGCCCGGCCAGCGCCGATCCGACTGCGCGGATCACCACCCCGTACATGAGCTGGCGATAGACGAACCGCTGCATCAGCAGCAGCAGCGGCGGGAACCGCTTTTCCCGCACGTCGAGGCGATAGGCGACCCAGCCGCACAGGAGGTCGATCGACGTGAACCCGATCCAGTAGACCCCCATGCGCAGCACGTCGGTCTGGGTCTGGGCCCAGCCGTGCTGCATGATGCGCACGATCGTCCCGACGATCGACACGGCGAGCGCCAAGTCGATCAGCGGCGAGATCATGGCAAAGCAGATCTGGAACAACCAAGCCTGCGGCATCCCGACGAAAGCGAGGCCCGAAGGCGTGCGCCGCGACAGGACGGAGCGGTGCTTCCACAGGCACTGCAGCGTGCCGTAGGCCCAGCGGAACCGCTGCTTGCCCAGCGCGCGCAGGGTTTCGGGCGCTTCGGTCCAGGCCACCGCGTCTTCGTCGTAGGCGACTTTCCAGCCGTGGCGCTGGATCGCGATGGTAAGGTCCTGATCTTCGGCAAGGGTGTCTTCGGGATAGCCGCCGACATCTTCGAGCGCACTGCGGCGCCAGGCGCCGACGGCACCGGGAACCACGGTGATCGCGTCGAAACGGGTGAGCGCGCGCCGTTCGATGTTCTGCGCGGTCACATATTCGATCGCCTGCCAGCGGGTGACCAGATTGACGCGATTGCCGACTTTGGCATTGCCCGCGACTGCGCCGATATCCTCGCGCTGGAACCAGCGGACCAGCTTGGCGATGGTCTGCGGCTCGAACTGGGTATCGGCGTCGAGTGCGACGATGATCTCGCCGTTGGCCTGTTCCAGCGCGCGGTTGAGTGCGCGGGCCTTGCCGCCGTTCGCCATGGTCATCAGCCGCACGCGCGGATCGTTGCCGAAGACTTCGGCGACGATCGGGCTCGTCCGGTCCTTCGACCCGTCGTCCGCGACGATCACTTCGATCGGGTGATAGTCGCTGGCAAGAATGCGATGGACCGAGGCCTCGATCACGCGCTCTTCGTTATAGGCGGGAATGATGACCGACACGAGCGGGCGATAGGCTTCCCCGGCTTCGGCACCGTTCTCGGCCTCATCCGTCGGCATCGGCAGTCCGACCCGGCGTTCGGGGAACAGGGCAAGGCCCGTCATCCCCAGCGCACGGATCACGCCCAGCGCGATGGCGAAGAAGAACATCCATTTGAGGCCGTCGAGAATCCCCGCGAGCACCACGAAGATGCCGACGTCGAGCCGCACCGCGACCAGATCCCAGCCTTCGACCTTGGGCATGACCGCATCGCGGTTGAGCCCCGCGAGAGCCGAGGCCGGAACGAAAGTGTAGCCATCCGAACGGAGCTTTTCGATGATGCGCGGCAGCGCGAGCACGGTCTGGCTGCGGTCGCCGCCGCCATCGTGCAGCAGGATCACGTTGACGGTGCGGTCGGGGGTCTGGTCCTCGACCGCGCTGACCGAACGGCGGAAGATGTCGTCGGCGCTGCGCTTCATCCAGTCGCCCGGATCGCCGTGGAGGCCGACGATGGTGTACCCCTGTTGCTGGGCAATGAGGGCAGGGCCGAGTTCGTCGGGCGTAGTGGGTTCCGCGTCGCCGAAATAGGGCGCACGGAAGAGACGGGTGGAGCGCCCGGTATAGGCCTCGATCAGGCGTTGCGTGGCGTTGAGTTCCAACCGGGCGCCGGTGTCGCTCATGTCCGCCATGTTCGGATGGGTATAGCTGTGATTGCCGATTTCCGAGCCGCTGGCGATGATCCGTTCGAGCAGGCCGCGGTTCGAAACGCCGTTCTCGCCGATCACGAAGAACGTGCCGGGGACGTGATAGCGTTCGAGGATCGAGAGGATCTGCGGCGTGTACTTGGGATCGGGGCCGTCGTCGAAGGTCAGGGCGATCTGTTTCGCCCTCGCGCCGGTGCGCCGCACGACATAGGGCGTGGGCAGCGCGTCATAGCGTTCGTCGGTGATGAGCGAGGATTTCGCGTCGAAAGCCAGCGTTCGGTTGCCCGCCTTGGGCACCGAATCGATGCGCAGGATTTCGCCGTTCCCTTCGACGTCGACATTGGTCATTTCGCGCAAAGGACCGAGATTGGGAACGGCCTTGCCCCCCTGCCGCCAACTTGAGAGCGCGGTCCAGAAACCGGGGTCTTCCGACCCCAGGCGCCAGAGCGCGACCGAGCCGATGCCCATGCGTCCCAGAACCTGCATCTGGTTCCAGCTCGTGGCGGCGTCGAGCATCCAGACGTCGTGGCGAATGCCGGGCGTACCCGGATTGGAGTCGCTGTCTTCGACAAAGGCAAAACCGGAATTGCCGCTGGCCTTGTCCCACATCGGGCTGGTGCCGCTGTCGTGCGCGGAAAGCCAGGCTTCTTCGATGGTCATCGGGTCGGCGGCGCCCCCGTGCCAGTCGTAGCCATAGCTGCCGAGCGCGACGATGACCTTGTCTGCCGGAATGCCCTTGAGCGCGGAAGTCAGGTGCGAGACGAACCAGCCGTTGGAGGCGATCGGCCCCGGTTCCCCGGTTTCATAGTGCTCGTCATAGGCCATCAGGACGACCTTGTCGGTGACCTGGGCAAAGGCGCGCGGCGACCAGTTCTCGTCGTCGACCGGCACCGTCACCGAGACGATGCGATGCTTGGGCGCGAGCCGGGCATGAAGTTCGATCAGGAACTGGCGCAGGACTTTGATCCCGACCGGTTGCAGGGCCTCGAAGTCGATCATGACCCCCGCGTCGCCATTGGCGTCGAGCGCGGCGTCGATACTGCGCACGATCGAGGCGCGCTTCATTGGATCGGCAAGAGCGCGGGTGGTTCCCGGGCCGTCCCACACGCCGTTCGCTGCATTTTGCAGGACGTCGATGACCAGCGGGCGATGGAGCGCCCCGGCGAGGATGCGGCGCATGCGCGGATCGTCGGATGCCGAGAAATTGCCGTCATGGTCGAGCGACATCAGCGTCGCGGCGACCCAGTCGAGCCGCGAGGATTGGCGCCAGAGTGAATCGACGCCGTCGATGCCCGAGGTCGAATAGAAACCGACCGTCAGGTTCTTCGACTGGCGCTGGGCCGGTGCGGCACGACGGCCGAACAGCGAGCCGAGTTCGCGCGACAGGCGGCTGACTTCGGTCCGCAGCGGCAACGGCTGCGGCCGTTCAAAGCCGAGATTGAGTGGGGTGGAAGCAGGAACGGTGGCGACCGTGGTCGCAAAGGCGATGGCAGTGCCGATCAGGACGGCAAGGATCGCGAAGACGACGCGGCGTGTCCATCGGCGCCGTTGGCCGGTAGGATCGTAGAAAATCGGGCGTTGCACTGGGTTCCCCGGAATGAGCTGATTGCGCCTATAGCACTGACCGGGTGACGATGGACAGTCGGGAAGGAATCGGAACAGGGGACCGTCTCGTCGCGATTCTGGGCGACCGTCCATCGCCGGATCTGCATTTAGGAAATGCGGCCCGAACCGGCAGTGAGCAAATGATTACCGATTGGCCATATGTTACGGCCCTTTGACGGTTTTCGGATTTGATTTCACCGTCCGTCGAGGCGACGCCCCAGAGTCGTGACCGCCTGCGCTTCATAACCGAGCGCTGTGTAGAACGCGGTCACCGCCGCATTGTCGCTGCGCACCATCAACATGGCCTTGGGGCAGCCGACGGAGGTCAGCCATGCCTCGGCCGCGCGGACAAGCATCCTGCCGATACCTTGCCGCTGCGCCGTGGGGGCGACGCCGAGGTAATAGAACCAGCCGCGATGGCCGTCGTATCCGGCCATGATCGTCCCGACCGGGCTATGCCCGTCCCGCCCCCGGTCGTCTGCGATCAGCACGCGGGCCATGGGGTGGGCAAGGGCAAGGGCGTAGTCGGTTGCCGGATCATTCCACGGCCGGGTCAGTCCCGCAGCCTGCCACAAGGCGATGACGGCCGGGGCATCGGCGTCCTGCGCCGTGCGAATGGAAATCGTGGTTTGGGTCATGTCGGGCATCAAGGAGGTTCCGGGAGATCCTTTCCGTCGGGCGGGGGGGATGGCACCCGACCGGCGCAGAGGCAACCCCGCTGCGTGTAACCGCCGGGCGGGGCAGAACGAATGGAAGGGCGGGTTCCCCCCATTCGGAGCGACGTTCGATGGCCGCACTTCTCCTCACCATGCTGGGCGGTGCCCTGGCGGTTTCCTGCCTGACCATTCTGCTCGTAACCGGAGACCGGCGCCTGCGACGCGGTCGGCGCTCGGCACTGGGCGGGGCGGTCCTGGGCGGGCTTGCCGGAGTGGGCGCGATGGGGGCTGTCGTCGGCGCCATCGCGGGCAGCCTGCTCGGCAGCGCGCCCGCGCTTGCCTCGCAAGGCGAGGTGCCTTCGCTCGATGTCGGTGGAACCTGGATCAATTCGGCCCCGCTGTCGCGACAGGATCTGCGCGGCAAAGTGGTTCTGGTCGATTTCTGGACCTACAGCTGCATCAATTGCCTGCATACGCTGCCCTATCTCAAGGCGTGGCAGGACAAATACGGCAAGGACGGCCTGGTCATTGTCGGCGTCCATGCACCCGAGTTCGATTTCGAAAAGGACCTGGGCAATGTGCGCCGGGCGATCGCGCGGTTCGACATCACTTATCCGGTGGTCACCGACAACGACTACCGTATCTGGAATTCGTTCTCGAACCGCTATTGGCCCGCACACTATTTCGTCGATGCGCAAGGGCGCATCCGCCACAGCCATTTCGGCGAAGGCGACTATGACCAGTCGGAAAAGGTGATCCAGCAGCTCCTTGCCGAAGCGCATCCCGGCAAGGCCTATGGCGGGTTCGTGGTGCAGCCCGGGCGCCGTCCATAGGAGGGCCGGTCTCCATCTCTATTTCCGGGCAGCCCCGCGCCAGCCCTCGTTCATCGCGGCCTGCTCTTGCGCTGCGTCGAGCGGATCGCCGGTCGCCATCTGCTGAGCGAGTTCCATAAGCTCGGCCTGCGCCGATCCGGCCTGTCGATAGGCGGTTCCGGTTTCCTGCGTGCCGGGCAGAACGTGCTGCAATTGCCATGCGTCTTGCGCGCGGCAGGCAATGCCCGAGGCCGCGCGACCGCTGAAGACCCGGCACAAACTGCCGTCGCCACGGCGGAACGACCCCAGGATCTGCACCGGCGCCCCCGCATTGGCCGAGGCCAGTTGGTGGTCGAGCGCTCCGGCGAGTTCGCCCCCGGCGACAAGGGCGCCGCCGCGCGTCACGATCGGTCCGGGCGAGGTTATCCGCGTTCCGGCAAAAAGCCCGAGCACCAGCGATGCGGCAATCGCCGCCCCGAACCAGACGGGTTGCCGCCAGGCCGGTGTGCGCCGCGCGCGGGCTTCGTCGAGCGAATGGACTTGCGCAGTTGGCGCAGTGGGGGCGTCACTGCTCCGGATCATGGCGACCCATTCGGCGGGAAGCGGTTCGTCGTCGACTTTGGCGAAATGCGCGCGCAGGCTGTCGCGAACCGCGCGTTCGGCGGCGATGCGTTCGGCAAGGGCCGGGTCGGCCAGCGCGGCGAGCGTCACGCGCTCGCGCGCGGGCGTGTCGAGTTCGTCGTCGACATAGGCCATGATTTCTTCGGGCGTGACGGTCACGGCAATTCTCCCAGCGCCCGCATCAGGGCTTCGCGCCCGCGCACGAGCCGCGATGTCAGCGTCCCGATCGGGCAGCCGATGATTTCGGCGGCTTCCTTGTAGGCAAACCCTTCGACCAGAACGAGCATGACCGCTTCGCGCTGTTCGTCGGGCAAGTGGATCATGGCGCGGGCGACATTCCCGAGTTCGGCATGGGCCTCGATCCCCGCATCCCCGGCGATGCCGACGTGATCGCCTTCCTCTTCGGGCACGAAAGTCTGGCCGCGCCGCGTGCGGGCCCGGGCTTCGTCGATCCAGAGATTGCGCATGATCCTGTACACCCATGCATCGAGCCGCGTTCCTTCCTGCCACAGATGCGCAGACTTGAGCGCGCGCTCGATCGTTGCCTGGCACAAGTCGTCGCCGTCGGTCGCATCGCGGGCAAGTCCGCGGGCAAAGCGCCGCATTTGCGGCAGCAGCCTCACGAGTTCCTCGCCGAATGGGGCCGATTTCAACGCCGATGCCTTGTCTTTGACGGAACGGTCATGGATGGAACGGACGACCAGGGTCGTTTGATCCGCAGTGGTGCGATGAAATTCAACCGGGGACAAGCCCATGGCGCGGCGATACACGGCCTTTCTGGTTCTGGCGGCGGTCCTGCCAGCGGTCTTGGTTGCGGGACCGGCGATGGCCCAACTGGGCGGGCAGCTGGGATTGCCGACCGCTTTGCCCGGCGGTGGCGTGGCCGGTTCGCTCGATCGACTGCGGTCGGGGATCGGCACCGTGCTCGAGCCTGTCGATGCGCTGGGGCAGGATCTTGCCCGAATGGTTCGCGCCCGGACCGACCGTCTCGCTGCATTCGTGCGCACCCACCGCGATACGGTGGAGGTCGACGATCTCGGGCAACCGGCGCGCGCGCATGAACTCCTCTTGCTCGATCCCGATGACGCCGGGCTGAAGGTGGCGGGCGAGGCCGGTTTTGCACTGCTCGAAACGGGTCGGATCGACGGGCTCGATCTGCCTTATGCCCGTTTTGCCAGCCCGTCGGGCGAGAGCCTTGCCGCGGCCCTCCGCCACTTGCGCCATGTCCTGCCCGGCCGGACGATCACCGCCGATCAACTTCATTTCGAAAGCGGCAGCGCAGGGGGCGGGAAAGGAGGCGCGGCGCTCCTGGCGCCCAATGGCGGGCGCATCGGTCTTGTCGACGGGGGTGTCCTGCCGGGCCCGCGTATCGTCGCGCAGGCCGGTTTCGCTGCCGGAGCGCCTTGCCCCGACGATCACGCGCAAGCGATCGTTTCGCTTTTGCGCGGCGCGGGCGCGGGGGCCGTTCATGTCGCCGACGTCTATGGCCGCGATCCGGCAGGCGGCAGCGCCTTTGCGATTGCGCGGGCGCTGGGGTGGATGGCGCGCGAACATGTGCCGGTGGTGTCGATCAGCCTGGTCGGCCCGTCCAATCCGCTGCTGGCTCGGGCCGTAGCCGCCGTGCTGGCGCAGGGCATGACCGTGGTCGCCGCAGTCGGCAACGACGGGGCTGCCTCGCCGCCTTCCTATCCGGCTTCCTATGACGGGGTCGTGGCCGTGACCGGCATCGACGGACGTCGCCGGGTCCTGTTCGAGGCGGGCCATGCGCTTCATCTCGACTATGCGGCGCCCGGGGCGGACATGACCGGCATCGGCCTTGACGGAAGGACGCGGGCCTTGCGCGGAACCTCGTTTGCAGCGCCCCTCGTCGCGGCACGACTTGCTGCCTATCGGGCGAGCGGGGCCGATGCGTCACAGTCACTGGTCCGGGCCAATGGCGAAGCTCGACCTGCAGGCGCGCGCGTCGGGCGCGGCATCCTGTGCGAGACCTGTCGCAAGGGTATTTGAGTAATTAAAACATAGGTATTTCATTGTCTTGTGAGAAATGTCGTTTTTTCCGGATCAAAAATCGCGCGGCATCCGTTCCTTTCCTAGAGCCCGAATGAATGCGGCTCGGAACCAGGAACGACAGGAGACGAGCGATGAACCGGATGAAGACGACCCTGACCCTTGCCGCGCTTTCGCTTTGCACGATGGCCATGCCTGCCAACGCCCAGCATCTGGGTGGTGCGCTCGGTGGCGGTCTGGGCGGGATGGGTGGCCTCTCGGGCGGTCTCGGTGGTTTTGGCGGTGGTTTTGGGGGCGTGGGCAGCACGGTCGGCAGCTTCGACGATGAAGTGGGCAGCGCCGCGTCCTCGACCCGCACGGTCGCCCGAGGGGCCGCGACGACCAGCGGAACCCAGTCCGCCAATCCCCGCACCGGCAAGGTTTCGGCCCAGCGCAGCGGTTCGGCATCCGGTTCGGCCGGGCTGACGCAGACCGCGACGGCCACGGCTCCGGCAGCGGGCACCCGCACACTCGCACTGGCGGGCAATGCCGCCGGTTCGGCAAGCGGATCGGGCAGCGCGCAGGCGCAACTGGTCGGTAGCGATGCCGTGACCTCGACGGCGCAGTCGGTCCGCACGGCCACGACCGCAGCAGCAACCGGTGCGGTCACGCGCGCGAGCCGCTATGCCTCGACAGCGGCCCGGATGGCGGATCGGTCGGCGAATCATTTGGCGACTGGCGCTGCGAACGACGCGGTTCTGGTGAGCGGCGCGGCAGGGCGGGGCAGCCTTGCCCTGGCGGGGAGCGCGGCGGGGAATTTGGCCGGGACGGTTCCGGTCGCGCCGGGCATGGCGTTCATGACGCCGACCGGCGCGCGCCTGGGCAAAGTGAAGCAGGTCGTTGCCGACAGCAGCGGTCAGGTCCGAAGCCTTGTCGTCCGTGCGGGCAAGACCGACCTTACTTTTCCTGCAACGGGTGTCGCAGCGAACGGTTCGGGCAAGGGCCTGGTCGCACTCGATGGCAGCACGCCGGGCAACGGGACGGCGCAAGGCAACACGACGGGGGGTGGAAAGACGGGGCAGGCGCCGGGCCGCTGACCCCACCTTTCATCATGAAAAAAGGGCCGCAGATTGTCGTCTGGGGCCCTTTTCGTGTTCGGTCAGGGGATCATTCCCACTCGATCGTGCCGGGCGGCTTCGAGGTGTAGTCATAGACTACACGGTTGATGCCCTTCACTTCGTTGACAATGCGGGTCGCCACGCGGGACAGGAACCCGGCGTCGAAGGGATAGATGTCGGCGGTCATGCCGTCGGTCGAAGTCACTGCGCGCAGGGCACAGACCGAATCATACGTGCGGAAGTCGCCCATGACGCCGACCGTGCGTACCGGCAGCAGCACTGCAAAGGCCTGCCAGATCGCGTCGTAGAGACCCGCCTTGCGGATTTCGTCGAGGTAGATCGCGTCCGCCTTGCGCAGGATGTCGCAGCGTTCGCGGGTGACTTCGCCCGGGATGCGGATGGCAAGGCCGGGGCCGGGGAAGGGGTGGCGGCCGACGAAGATGTCGGGCAGGCCCAGTTCGCGGCCCAGTTCGCGGACTTCGTCCTTGAACAGTTCGCGCAGCGGCTCGACCAGCTTCATATTCATGCGTTCGGGCAGGCCGCCGACATTGTGGTGGCTCTTGATCGTGACCGAAGGCCCGCCGGTGAACGACACGCTTTCGATGACGTCGGGATAGAGCGTGCCCTGGGCAAGGAAATCTGCGCCGCCGACCTGGCGGGCTTCTTCCTCGAACACGTCGATGAAGGTCTTGCCGATGAATTTGCGCTTGGCTTCCGGATCGGTGACGCCTTCCAGTCCTTTCAGGAACAGGGTCGAGGCATCGCGGTGAACCAGCGGGATGTTGTAATGGTTGCGGAACAGGCCGACGACCTGTTCGGCTTCGCCAAGGCGCATCAATCCGTGATCGACGAAGACGCAGGTCAGCTGGTCGCCGATCGCTTCGTGGATAAGAACGGCGGCGACCGCCGAATCGACCCCGCCCGAAAGGCCGCAGATGACGCGCGCGTCACCGACCTGTTCGCGGATTTCCGCGATCTTGGTCTTGCGGAATTCGGCCATGGTCCAGTCACCGCGACAGCCGCAGACGTGACGGACGAAATTGGCGATGAGCTTGCCCCCGTCGGGCGTGTGCACGACTTCGGGGTGGAACTGGGTGCCGTAATACTTGCGCGTGTCGTCGGCGATCACGGCAAAGGGCGCGCCGTCGGATACCGCGACGATGCGGAAGCCGGAGGCGAATTCGGTGACCTTGTCGCCGTGGCTCATCCACACCTGATGACGTTCGCCCACCTGCCACAGTCCGTCGAAGAGGACGCAGGGTTCAGTCACGGTCAGGAAGGCGCGGCCGAATTCACCGGCATCGCCCGGTTCGACCTGGCCGCCCAGCTGCTGGCTCATGACCTGCTGGCCGTAACAGATGCCCAGAATGGGCAGGCCGCTGTCGAACAGCACTTGCGGTGCGCGCGGGCTGCCGTCGGCGGGCACGCTGGCCGGAGAGCCCGAGAGAATGATCCCCTTGGGCTTCATCCGGGCAAAGGCGGCTTCGGCCTGCGTGAAGGGAGCGATTTCGGAATAGACGCCGGCCTCGCGCACGCGCCGCGCGATCAGCTGCGTCACCTGGCTGCCGAAGTCGACGATCAGGATGGATTCGGAAGTCTCGATGCTCATGGCCGGCCGATAGAGACGTGCGCCTGCGCTGTCCAGCCTTGCCGGAAAAGGCAGGTCACGGCGGCCCCGTGAATCTTTTGAAAAGGCAATTGAGAAGCACGCAATGCAAAATTCGAATTGCAAATACTGCAAATAGAGTCGCTGACTCCGCACTTGTGATGTACGTCAAAAGGCGTATTTGCGGCCTCGGTTCAGACGCTCCTGCATTCCACACCCTGCCGGCGCACCGAACCTGGGAGACTGCCTGAAAGAGCCTTCATTCCAAGGAGGACATTATGCGCAGCATCGCTTCAGTCGTGCTGCCGATCATCCTCGCTGCTGGTATCAGCGGCCTGATGTTCACCGCCACGCTCGTCTGAGCGTCCGGTTCGGCACACGATCTTTCCATTTCGGCTGACCCAAGGCGGAATTTGTCGCCTCTGGGCCAGTCGTCTTGGTCGTTTTTCCGTCGTCTTTTGCACTTTTTTCCGTTCCGCGCCAGAAACGCGGGCGTGATGACGACCGTTACCCGTTTTGCCCCCAGTCCCAACGGCCCCCTCCACCTGGGCCATGCCTATGCGGCCATCGTGGCGCACGACCGTGCGCGCGAGGACGAGGGACTGTTCCTGCTGCGAGTCGAGGACATCGACGGCGCGCGCAGCCGCAGCGAGCTTTCCGAAGAATTCCGCGCCGACCTTGCCTGGCTGGGCCTTGAGTGGCGCGAAGTGGCAGCACAATCGACGCGAATCGCCCGCTATCGCGCGGCTTTCGATTCGCTCCATCGCCGTGGCCTCGTCTATCCCTGCGGCTGTACCCGCGCCGAAATTGCCGCCGCCGCGACGAAAGTCGGTCCCGACGGGCCGGTCTATCCCGGCACCTGCCGAACCCGTCCGGTGCCGCCCGGGCGCGATGTCGTGTGGCGGATCGATGTCGCCCGTGCGCTTGCCGCCACCGGCCCGCTGACCTGGCGTGACGAGCGGCGGGGCGAGCAGGAGGCCCGCCCCGATCTGCTCGGCGATGTCGTTCTCTGGCGCAAGGATGCGCCTGCCAGCTATCACCTTGCCGCTACGGCCGACGATGCTTTTGACGGCGTGAGCGTGGTGACGCGCGGGGCCGATCTCTTTGCCGCGACTCATGTCCATCGCCTGCTTCAGGCCTTGCTCGGACTGCCGGTGCCGGTCTGGCACCATCACCGGGTGATCGTCGAAAGCGACGGGCGCAAGCTGGCCAAGCGGCGTGGCGCGCCTTCGCTCGGCGATCGCCGTCGGGCCGGGGAGGACGGGCGTGCCCTTGCCGAACGATTGCGGGCGGGGCTTTTGGACTCTGGTCTTTCCTTCTCCGAATACGTAAACATGGTGCCATGATCTATGTCCTCGCCCCCGTCCTGCTTGTGCTGATGGGCCTGACCGTCTGGTCACTGGCGCGGGGAATCGCGGCGTTCATGCGGACGACCCGTGAAGGGATCGAAAAGGGCGACGGCGCACTGCGCGAGATGCAGCTGCTGCAGAACCGCATGATGATGAACCGCATCAAGTTCCAGGGACTGGCGGTTGTCGTCGTCGCGATCCTTCTGGCGATGGCCGGGCACAAGTAAAAGCAGCGGAGATTGCCAGACGCCGCAAAATCCGCCACGGCGTGTCACGACATGCCGAAATATCCCTGTTTTTCCGGAGAGTAATCCGCCTTGGTCAAGCTCAACAAGATCTATACCCGCACGGGTGACGACGGCACTACCGGCCTTGTCGATGGCTCGCGTCGTGCCAAGTACGACGAGCGCATGGTCGCCATCGGCGAAGTCGATGAGTTGAACAGCGCGGTCGGCCTTGCGACTCTGGTCGTTGCCGCCGATGTCGCGGCAGAACTCGGCCGTATCCAGAACGACCTCTTCGATCTGGGGGCCGATCTCGCGACGCCGCTCGGCGCGTTCGACACGCCTGATTTCGCGCCGACCGACATGGTCCTGCGCATCGTTCCGGGGCAGGTCGAATGGCTCGAAACGGTGATCGACCGGCACAACGACACGCTGCCCCCGCTCACCAGCTTCATCCTTCCCGGCGGCAGCGAAGCGGCTGCGCGCGTGCATCTGGCCCGAGCCATTGCCCGTCGCGCCGAACGCGCGATTGCCGCACTGGCAGCCGCCGAGCCGGTCAATCCCGCCGCGCTGACCTATGTAAACCGTTTGTCCGACTACCTTTTCGTGCTGGCGCGGGCGATCAATGCCGGCGCTGACCCGTTGTGGGTGCCGGGCGCCTCGCGCGCCTGATCGGAAAGGCGAAACCGTAAACCGGTCGCGAGCCTGTCAAAAAGGACCGCGATCAAGGACATGGCCCTGTTCCTGTGGCAGGGCACGAATGCGCCGCAGCAATTGGAGACTTGGAAATGCGCAAGGTTGCAGTGATCGGAGCCGGGCAGATGGGATCGGGCATCGCCCAGGTCGTGGCCCAGTCGGGAACGGACGTCCTGCTCGCCGACGTCGACATCGCGCTGGCCGAAAAGGCGAAGGCGAAGATCGCCAAGAGCCTGGGTCGTCTGGTCGAAAAGGAAAAGATCGTCGCTGCCGACGCGGAAGCAGCGCTGTCGCGGATCACCCCGATCACCGATTATGCCGCCATGACCGATGCGGACCTGATCGTCGAGGCCGCGACCGAGCGCGAAGAGATCAAGGCACGCATTTTCGAGGCGGCAGGCAAAGTGCTTGCGCCCCAGGCGATCCTGGCCTCGAACACCAGCTCGATCCCGATCACCCGCATGGCCGCGGGCACGCCCGATCCGGCCCGCTTCGTCGGCGTCCACTTCTTCAATCCCGTTCCGGTGATGAAGCTCGTTGAGATCATCCCCGGCCTTGCCACCAGTGCGGCGACGGTTTCGGCCGTGCGCACTTTTGCCGAAGGATTGGGCAAGGAAGTCGTGGTCTCGCAGGATGAACCCGGCTTCATCGTCAACCGCATCCTCGTGCCCATGCTCAACGAAGCCTGCTTCGTGCTCGGCAACGGCACGGCCAGCATTGCCGACATCGACAAGGGTGTGAAGCTCGGGCTCAATCACCCGATGGGGCCGCTCGAACTGGCCGACTTCATCGGTCTTGATACCTGCCTTGAAATCGTGCGCGTGCTTTACAACACGACCGGCGACAGCAAGTACCGTCCGGCGCCGCTGTTGATGAAGTATGTCGAAGCCGGCTGGCTCGGGCGCAAGGCCGGGCGCGGCTTCTATGACTATAGCGGCGAGACGCCCGTCCCGACGCGTTGATGCGGTTCTGCAACGAGGATCCGCTCGTTGCAGATCGGTGTAGGCATTTTTCCTGAGTTGTCGCGCGGGGCAAGGCATGGAACCTTTCCCTTGCTCCGCGCGTCCCACCGCGCACCCCAATTGCCCGTCGCCTCAGGCGCGCGGAGTTCCCTGCCTCGCTTCAGGCGCGGTGCGGGCCGAAATAGATCACGCAGGCTCCGATCAGGCACAGCGCCGTGCCGCCGATATCCCAGCGATCCGGGCGCACTCCTTCGACGGCCCACAGCCATACCAATGACGTCGTGATATAGATCCCGCCATAGGCCGCATAGGCGCGCCCAGCCTCGGCGCTGTCCACGCGAGTCAAAAGCCACGCGAAAAGAGCGAGCGATGCGCCGCCGGGCACGAGCCAGAGCGGCGATTTGCCCATGCGCAGCCATGCCCAGAACGAAAAGCAGCCCCCGATTTCCGCAAGGGCTGCCGCGAGATAGATGATCGCAGCCTGCATTGCCCGACCTTGGCAGACCCGGCACCGTTTGTCTTTCCATCCCCGTCTTGGTTGCGCATATCAGGGGAGAGCCTTCCGCTCCGCTGTGAAAGATCCCTCGTGCAGACGATCCTGCTTCTGATTCTGTCCAATGCCTTCATGACGACGGCCTGGTACTGGCACTTGCGCGGTGGCGCCGCCGTGGCCGAGGCACGCCCCCTGCCGCTGGTCATCGGGATCAGCTGGGGGCTCGCCCTGTTCGAATATTGCCTCGCCGTCCCTGCCAACCGGATCGGATATGCCCACGGGTGGTCGCCGGGGCAGCTGAAAGTGATTCAGGAAACGATTGCGCTCGTCATTTTCGGCGTCTTCATGGTCGTGGTGCTCGGCGAACCGGTCACTTTGCGGCATCTGGGCGCGCTCGCCTGCCTGATCGGCGCGGTGGGGTTCATGTTCCTCGGCCGATAGGGCCCCAACCGCCGCTTGAGCGAAACCGACTAGTGCGCGGCGCCCCATGACGGTCCGGTGCCGATCTCGACGCCGAGCGGAACCGACAGCTTGACTGCGGGTTCTGCGGCCGTGGCCATGACGCGCTCGATCACTGCACTTGCCGCCGCGACATCGCTTTCGGGAAGTTCGAAGACGAGTTCGTCGTGGACTTGCAGCAGCATGCGGACATGGCCGAGCCCGGCTTCGACAAGGGCGGGGGTCATGCGGGCCATCGCGCGCTTGATGATGTCGGCGCATGTCCCCTGGATCGGGGCGTTGATGGCCGCGCGTTCGCTCCCTGCGCGTTCGGCCTGCGTTTTCGAGGCGATGCGCGGGAACCAGGTCTTGCGCCCGAACAGCGTCTCGGAATAGCCGCGATCGCGCACGTGTTCGAGCGTTTCGTGGATGTAGCGCTGAATGCCGGGGAAACGTTCGAAATAGCGATCGATCATCGCCTGCGCTTCATCCGCACTGGTGCCCAGACGCGTGGCAAGGCCCCAGCGGCTGATGCCGTAGAGAATCGCGAAGTTGATCGTCTTGGCGCGACCGCGGGTGTCGCGGTTCACTTCGCCGAACAGCTCCATGGCCGTGCGCGCGTGAATGTCCTCGCCATGGGCAAAGGCTTCGCGAAGTGCGGGAACGTCGGCGATGTGGGCGGCAAGGCGCAGTTCGATCTGGCTGTAGTCGGCCGAGAGCAGGACATGGCCCGGTTCGGCGACGAAGGCGTCGCGAATCTGGCGCCCGATTTCGGTGCGGACCGGAATGTTCTGCAGATTGGGGTCGTTCGACGACAGGCGCCCGGTCTGTGCGCCGACCAGCGAATAGCTGGTGTGGACGCGTCCGGTGGCGGGGTTGATCGCGGCCTGAAGCGCATCGGTGTACGTCGACTTGAGCTTGGACAGCTGGCGCCATTCGAGCACGAGCGTCGCGACTTCGGCGCCTTGTGAGGCGAGCGTTTCCAGAACCGACTGGTCGGTCGAATACTGGCCGCTCTTGCCCTTTTTGCCGCCCTTGTAGCCCAGCTTGTCGAACAGGACTTCACCAAGCTGTTTGGGGCTGCCGATGGTGAACGTCGTGCCCGCCTTTTCGTGGATCACGCTTTCCAGCGCGGCGATGCGGGTGGCGAATTCGCCCGACAGCGTGGCCAGGCGTTCGCGATCGACCTTGATGCCGTGGCCTTCCATCGTGGCAATGACCTGCACCAGCGGACGGTCGACCCGCTGGTAGATGCGGGTGCCGCCTTCCTCGGCAAGACGCGGGGCGAGGACGGCATGAAGGCGCCATGTCACTTCGGCATCTTCGGCCGCATAGCGCGTGGCGTCGGGCAGGGGGACTTCGGCAAAGGAAATGGCTTTCTTGCCGGTCCCGGCCACGTCCTTGAACTTGATCGTCGTGTGGCCAAGGTGGCGTTCGGCCAGTTCGTCCATGCCGTGACCGAACGGCATCGGTTCGCCGCGCCCGGCGTCGAGGCAGAAGCTCATCACCATGGTGTCGTCGATCGGGGCGACCGCAATGCCGTGACGGGCGAGCACGGTCAGGTCGTACTTGATGTTCTGTCCGACTTTCAGGACCGAATCGTCTTCGAGCAGCGGCTTGAGCAGGGCGAGCGCGCGGGCCTTGTCGATCTGGCGCGGGCGTTCGGCAAACATGTCGGTGGTGTTGCCGTGGCCGAGCGGGATGTAGCAGGCAGCGCCGGGGCCGGTCGCAAGGCTGATCCCGACGAGATCGGCGCCCACCGCATCGAGCGCGCTCGTTTCGGTATCGACCGCGACGAGACCGGCCGCCTGTGCCCGGGCGATCCACTCTTCGAGATCGGCTTCGTCCTGTACGCAGGGATAGGCGGCCGTGTCGATGGCGGGCCATTCGGGCAGGGGCTGGCGATTCCCGGTTTCCGGGGCCGTCGGTGCGGCCGGAGCAGGGGCGCCGGTGGTGCGTGCCGCAGGGGCTGCCGTTTCGCGCGTGCCGAGCTTGCGCAGAAGGCTGGTAAAGCCGTGCTCGCCCAGGAAGGCCGCGAGCGGATCGGGCGGAATCGGGCCGAGCGTGAAATCGTCGAGCGGGATCGGCAGTGCGCAATCGTCTTTGAGCGCGATGAGCTTGCGCGACAGGCGTGCCATGTCGGCCTGCTCGATCAGGCTTTCGCGCAATTTGCCCGCCTTCATCGCGGGGGCATTGGCCAATGCGGTTTCGAGGTCGCCGTTTTCCTGAATGAGCTTGGTCGCGGTCTTGGGGCCGATGCCGCGAATGCCGGGCACGTTGTCGACCGCGTCACCCATCAGCGCGAGAACGTCGCCGACCTTTTCAGGGGGGACGCCGAACTTGTCGACCACTTCGGGAATGAAGACGCGCTGGTTCTTCATGGTGTCGAGCATGTCGACGCGTCCGCCGCCGGGGTATTCCCCCACCAGCTGCATGAGGTCCTTGTCCGACGAGACGATGGTGACGTCCCAGCCCTGTGCCGCTGCGGCACGCGTATAGGAGGCGATGAGATCGTCGGCCTCGAGACCCGCTTCCTCGATGCAAGCGAGGCTGAACGCGCGGGTGGCGTCGCGAATCAGGGGGAACTGGGGAACCAGATCCTCAGGCGGAGGCGGCCGGTTTGCCTTGTAGGCGTCATAAAGTTCGTTTCGGAACGTCACCGAGCCCTTGTCGAGAATCACCGCGAGGTGAGTCGGGCCGTCCGCCGCGTGAAGGTCCTCGGCCAGCTTCCACAGCATGGTCGTATAGCCATAGACCGCGCCGACCGGCACACCCTGCGGGTTGGTGAGCGGGGGCAGGCGGTGATAGGCCCTGAAAATATAGGCCGAACCATCGACGAGATAGAGGTGGTTGCGAGGCTTGGCGGGAACGTCCATGCTGGCCCTGTTAGCGAGCGAAGCGGCAAACCGCCAGCCTTGCGCGTGGCAACGATCAGTCTTGTGGATGCAACGTTCCATCGCACCTGAAAGGCGCTTGAACGTGCGGTTTTCCGGGGCATAAAAAGCCTTCGCTTCCACGGCGATATGACAAGGGTGACGCTGCAAGTGCGCAGAACGCTTGCAACGCGATGAATTGCCGATTAATTGGGGCTGGAAGTCTATCGCCAGAGTAGGCTTTGCGGCGGGCTGCTTGCCCGGCGCGGTTCACTTCAATCCAGGGATTGTAACGCATGCGCAAGCTCATCCTCGCCGCTGTCGCCGGCACCGCTTTTGCTCTCGCGGGCTGCTCGGAGAAGGCTCCGGAAGCCACCGAAGCCGCTGTTGAAGCCACCGACACCGGTTCGGCTGACGCTTCGGACGTCGCTGCTGATGCCAGCTCGGAAGCTGCCGCCGACGCGAGCGCTGCCGCTAAGTAATCTTCGCCCGCAAGGGTAGATTACCGGCACCGTCTTTATGACGGGGAATAGGAAGAGGGAGTCGGGTCGACGGGCCGGGCTCCCTTTTTCCATGTCCGGCGTTTCCATATCCTGCGACCGGCTGCGGGAATCGCTCTGGCCCTTTCATCGGGCATGAAAAAAGGCGCCCATTGGGCGCCTTTCTCGTGACCGCAATAAGGCCGCAGATCAGCGGCGACTTTGCTGAATGTCGCTGCGCGGCAGGATCTGGCTATAGCCGTCGTAAAGCGCGCGGGTGATCTGCGCGATCATGTTGGCATGGATGAGGTGCCCTTCCGGACCGGCGACGAATACGGCCAGTGCAAGATGGCGCCCGTCGGGCAGGCGGATAATGCCGACGTCGTCGGTAACGCCTGACAGCGTTCCGGTCTTGTGGGCAAAGATGGTGCCTTCGGGAAGGCCTGCGCGCATCCGGTTCTTGCCGGTGCTGGTCCGCGTCATCGTGTCGAGCAGGACGGCGCGACTCTGCGGGCTCAGGGCGCCGCCGCGGTCGATCGCGGCGAGCAGCGCGGCCATAGCGCGCGGCGTGCTGCTGGTATGGGTGTCGATCGTCTTGGCCGGATTGATGTGACCGTCGTCGCGGACGAGCGTTGCCATCGTGCTGTCGAGATGCTGCCCGACGATGCCGTTCTTCGACAGCCAGGAATTGACCGCGCCGATCCCGCCGACTGCCGCAATCAGGCCGTCGGTGGCGTGATTGTTGCTGCGCGTGATCATCAGTTCCATCAACTGCTGCGCAGTCATGACCGGGCCGGGGCGCACGGCTGCGACCGCGCTGTGTGAGCGTTCGGCCACAGGCATCATCATCGGCAGTTGCTGGTCGAGTCGGTGGCGGCCCTGTTCGACGCCGGCCAGGAACGTGGCGGCAACGGCCACCTTGGCGGTGCTCGCCATCGGGAAGGGCATGTCGCCGTTGACGAGAACCTGTCCGCCGCCGTCGAGATCGACCGCCGCCACGCCGACGCGACCGCGTGCGCGGGCCACGATCGCTTCGACCGTGCGCTGGATAGCCAGATCGTGCTGATCCTGAACCGGGGCGGGCGACCGGCTCTGTACCGCAGGCGTCGTCGCCAGCAGTGCAGGCACCGCGACGAGCGCGGCGAGAACGGTCGAAATCTTGCGAGCGTTAACTTTGAGACCTTGCATGGCCGGCCAGTACCCCTGAGGCTTCCCTGATCGCCTCTATGACCTAGGAGGACTGGGATCTTAACCGATTGCAATTCGCGGGGAAAGAACCTCGGTATTCATCCGGGCGCTGGCTTGGGGCAGTCTGCCCCTTCCGGAATGAATGCGGCAAGGTGTGATCGCAATGGCCGACGGGGGAATCGGGGCGAGCGACGGAGCGGTTTCTCCGTGCGGCAGGCGACTTGCGGGGTGCGCTGCGGGTTCGAAAAAAGGGCGGGGTGGCGCGAAGGTTTTGCCCTCGCGCCCTATCCCCTGATCGTCAGTGTCCCCAGATCGTCAGAGGCCTGCTGCGGCCTTGAGATCGGCAACCAGATCGGTGCGTTCCCACGGGAACAGATCGCCTTCGGGCTTGCGGCCGAAATGACCGTAAGCTGCGGTCGGCGAATAGATCGGCTTGTTGAGTGCAAGATTGACGCGGATGCCGCGCGGGGTCAGCCCGCCCAGGCGTTCGCGTGCCACCTTGGCAACCGCAGCTTCGAGTGCCGCGTCGTCGATTGCGCCGGTGCCGTGGGTGTCGACATAGAGCGACAGCGGCTCGGACACGCCGATCGCATAGGCGACCTGGATCGTGCAGCGATGGGCAAGGCCCGCCGCAACGATGTTCTTGGCAAGGTAGCGGGTGACATAGGCCGCCGAGCGGTCGACCTTGGTCGGGTCCTTGCCCGAGAACGCGCCGCCGCCGTGCGGGCTGGCGCCGCCGTAAGTGTCGACGATGATCTTGCGCCCAGTCAGCCCGGCGTCGCCGTCGGGGCCGCCGATTTCGAAGCTGCCGGTCGGGTTGATGTGATAGACGGTGTTGTCCGTCAGCATCTCGGCCGGGATCACCTTGGCGATCGCGCCCTTGACCCATGCCTTGAGCTCGGCGTCCTTGGCGCCTTCGTCATAGCCCGGCTTGTGCTGGGTCGAGACGACGATGGCGGTGGCTTCGACCGGCTTGCCCCCGGCAAAGCGCAGGGTCACCTGGCTCTTGGCGTCAGGTTCGAGGAAGGGCGCCGCGCCCGAATGACGGTCGGCGGCCAGCTGCTGAAGGATCTTGTGGCTGTAATCGAGCGTTGCCGGCATCAGGTCGGGCGTCTCGTCACAGGCGAAACCGAACATGATGCCCTGGTCGCCCGCGCCTTCGTCCTTGTTGTCGCCCGCGTCCACGCCCTGCGCGATATGCGCCGACTGCGGGTGCAGGTTGTTTTCAAAGCGGAAGGTCTGCCAGTGGAAGCCGGCCTGTTCGTAGCCGATGCGGCGCACGGTTTCGCGAACGACCCGCTCGACTTCTTCGGGAACGCCCGGAGCCCAGTTGCCGTCGGTGTCCATGATGCCCTTGCCGCGGATTTCACCGGCGAGCACGACGAGCTGTGTCGTCGTCAGGGTTTCACAGGCAATGCGCGCCTCGGGGTCCTTGCCGAGGAACAGGTCGACCACCGCATCGCTGATCTGGTCAGCGACCTTGTCCGGATGGCCTTCGGAAACGCTTTCGGAAGTGAAGAGATAATCGCTGCGCATTGCCGCACCATATAAAGGAAGCTTTATGTCTGATGCGCTCTAGCGGGCCCGTCGCCGTGTGGCAACCGTGGTGAGCAAAAGAACGACTATGGCCCAGCCAAGGGCAAGGATGTTGCCAAGGCGGGCAAAGAGCGTGGGCGGCAAGGCAGCCGGAATGCGTCCGTCGCGCCGGTCGGCGGCATGGCGGGGAATGAAGGCGCGAACCGCGCCGCCCGCGTCGATCACCGCGCTGATCCCCGTGGTGGTGGAGCGCAGGACAGGAATACCTTCCTCGATCGCGCGCAGGCGGGCTTGCGCCAGATGCTGGGGAGGGCCCCAGGCGCCGAACCAGCCGTCGTTGGAGGGATTGAAGATATAGTCCGGGCGGCGGGTCGGGTCGGTGACTTCGCCTGAAAAGACGATTTCATAGCAGATCTGGAAACCGGGATGGCCCCAGCCGCCCTCTCCGGCATCGCCCAGGTCGAGAGTCTGGGGGCCGGGGCCGGATTGGAAATCGAGATCGCCCGAGACGAGTCGCGACAGTCCGATCGGCGTCAGGAAGTCCCGCATGGGCAGGTATTCGCCGTAAGGAACCAGATGGGCCTTGGCATAATTGCCCCGGATCGCGCCGCTGCTGTCGAGCAGGGTGATGACATTCCAGGCGCCGTTAACCTGTCGTTTTTCCACAGAAAGATCGGTCGCGCCGGTCATCAGCAGGCTGTTGGGGCCGATGACGCGCCCCATGCGTTCGCGCGCGATCGCGGGATCGCCGCCATAAGTCGTCTGCTGATACCACCATGCGTCATAGCCCGGGCGCAGGTAGTCGGGGACGGCGCCTTCGGGCCAGAGCACGACCCGCGCGCCCGATCCGTCGACGGGGAGGCGGCGCGAGAGGCTGGCCAGTGTCTGGAACTGGCTTTCATACCGCGAGGCGTCGTTGATCTGGTCCTGCCCGATGTTGGGCTGGACCAACGTATAGGCGATGGGGCTGTCCCCCGGCGCGCCGCCGTGGGGGACCATGAACAAGGCCGCCGGAACCAGGGCGAGTGCCGAGGCGATGATGCGTCGGCCCGAATGCCATTCGCGCCACGCGATCAGCCAGAGCCCGGCGAGCAGGACGATCCCGCCAGAGAGCGCATAAGTGCCGCACCATGCGGCAAGTCCGGCAAGGCCGGGGCGGTCGAACGGTCCGAGGGCCACGGCGGCGAGCGGGTTCCACGGAAATCCGGTGAAAGCCCGGCCGCGCATGAGTTCCGAGATGGTCCAGCAGGCGGCAAACGAGGGAATGAGGGCAAGGCCCGCGCGGCGATGCAGCCACCAGCCGCCGAGTGCTGCCAGCATGGGGAAGATCGCGAGATAGAATGAAAGCAGGACTACCGCGACCCAGCCCAGCCATGCGGGCATCTGGGCCTGATAGGTAAAGGCGGTGGCGATCCAGTTGTTGCCGAGCGTGAAGTGCCCGACGCCGAACAGCCACGAGGCCCAGGCCGCGTCACGGGCGCGCGGCGCTCCGTCGAGCAGGGCAAGGAGGAGGGCAAAGGCCGCGAGCGTGAGTGGCCAGAGCATCAGCGGCTGGAAGCCGGTCGCCGCAAGGGCACCGGCTGCCAGCAGCATCAGCAGTCTGGCCAGCGTAAGGAAAGCTCTCGCCATACAGCGCCCGCTCGCGGCGGAACCCGATCAGCCTTCGACGGCCGGTTGGGCTTCTGGCAGGGGGTTCTTGCGAGGGCGACCGCGCTTCTTGGGCGCGGGTGCGGGCGTTTCGGCAACCGGTTCGGGAGCCGTTTCGACCGCAGCTTCGCTCGCGCTGTCGGGGCGCGGGCCGATGGCGGGCGGCAGGCTGCTCGGATCGAAGATCGGAGCAGCTTCGGCCGCTTCACCGGCTTCGTCGCGGGGAGCCGCTTCGGTTTCGCCACGACGCGGACGACGTTCGCTGCGACCGCGCGGGCCGCGAGCCGGGCGGCTTTCGCGGATGAAGGGGTTGTCCGGGGTTGCCGCGATCGGTTCGCCTTCGGCAGCGCGCACGCCTTCCATCGGCGCGGCGTCCGCGGTGAAGGATTCGGGGGCGGCCTGTTCGGGCGCACGTTCGTGGTTGCGCTGGCGCGGGCCGCGATCTTCGCGACGGTCGTCACGGCGTTCGCGGTCTCGATCGTCGCGACGGGGCTGGCGATCGTTGCGATCGTTGCGGTCGCTGTTGCCGCGATCGACGACTGGACGGTCGAAGGTCGGGAAATCGCTGTCGCCGCCGAATTCGAGCGCTTCGTCCTCGGCGTCCTGGTCCTGCCAGCGGTCGCCGCTGACACTGCCGTGGCCGCTGCCATAACCCTGGTTATAGCCGTTGCCGCCGCTCTGGCGCTGACGCTGTTCTTCCTGACGCAGACGGGTGTCGGCGATCACGCGGAAGTAGTGATCGGCAAACTGGAGGTAATACTCGGCCTGGACGCGGTCGCCGTTGAGATGAGCATCCTGCGCAAGCTTGCGATACTTTTCCAGCAACTGGGGCGCATTGCCCCGGGCGCGACTATCGATGCGGTTAAGCTGCTGACCGCCGTTCTGCGCGCGGTTGTTCCCACGACCGCGCCGACGGTTGTTACCACGATTGTTGTTCAACTCAGGCACGTCCTTATTTGGGCCGGCTTGTCGAAAGGGCTGGTCCGGTAAGTTTCGCGGGTACCCTTATGCAGCGCAACCTTAGTCTACGCTCCCCACGCGACGAGGCGGGAGGTCGATCCCAGCATCTGCCTGGCGCCGGTACGAAGACCGACTATTGCGCAAATGGTGGAGCAGACCGGGACGGGAAGCCATCATCCGTTCCCCTGTCTGCGGGGCTAATTAGTGGCGCGTCGCGGCCTTGCCAAGTGAAATATTCGGTCAAATCCCCGGTTTCTTGCGGTTCAGGCGGTTATTTCCACAGCTCTTGGGCGTCCACCAAGGTCGGTGTGGACCTGTGCGGCAAAACCGCCCTGTCGCGCCAACGCGCAGACCGCTTCGCCCTGAGTCCAGCCGATCTCGATCATGGCGATCCCGTCGGGCGCCAAAAGGTCGCCAAGCTGCGGGACAAGAACGCGATAATCGTCAAGACCCTCTGCCCCTGCGAACAAGGCGGAGTGCGGTTCATGATCGACGACGCTGCGGTCGAGGTCTGCGCTCGTTTCCACATAGGGCGGATTGGCAAGGACGAGATCGAAGCGTCCCAAATCCCTGGCCCAGCCCGGAGTGTGCCAGTCTGCCGCGATGATTCGCGCTCTTTGGCCAAGGCCGAGGCGGTTCGCATTGGCCCTCGCCATGGCAAGGGCGCCTTGCGAACGGTCGATGCCGATCCCTTGTGCTCCCGGCCAGATCGACAGCGCCGCACAGAGCAGCGCGCCCGAACCGGTGCCGAGATCGATGATCCTTTGCGGCGGACGTGCGGTGAACGCGGTCTCGGCAGCTTCGACCAAAGTCTCAGTGTCGCCGCGCGGGATCAGCACCTCGGGCCCTACCAGAAAGTCGAGGCCCCAGAATTCCTGATGCCCGGTGATATAGGCGACCGGCTCGTGCGTCATTCGCCGGGCAACCAGCGGGGCAAACGTCGCGGGCACCGAATCGCGCATGTGGCGCAACACGAGGTCCGAGCGCGACACGCCCAGCGCATGGGCCATCAGCACTTCGGCATCGAGCCGGGCGGTGTCGCTGGTCGCGGCAAGGGTCTGCGCGGCTTCGACCAGCGCCTGCGCGATCGTCGGGGGAGGGTTCTGGGACACCCCCGGTCTCAACTGTCCATCGCGGCGAGGCGCTTGGCCTGATCCTCGGCCGTCAGTGCGTCGATCAACTCGCCCAGGCCTGTCCCGGCCAGGATTTCGGGCAGGCGGTGGAGTGTCAGGTTGATGCGGTGGTCGGTCACGCGCCCTTGCGGGAAATTGTAGGTGCGGATGCGTTCGGAACGGTCGCCCGACCCGACCATGGCGCGTCGCGCTTCGGCTTCGGCACCCTGCGCCTGTTCGCGGCGCAAGTCGTAAAGCCGCGTGCGCAGGACCTGCATCGCCTTGGCCTTGTTCTTGTGCTGGCTGCGCTCGTCCTGCTGGGTGACGACGATGCCGGTCGGAAGGTGGGTGATGCGCACCGCCGAATCGGTGGTGTTCACATGCTGCCCCCCCGCGCCCGAGGCACGGTAGATGTCGATCTTGAGATCCTTGTCGTCGATCGAGACGTCGACTTCGTCAGGCTCGGGCAGGACCGCGACGGTCGCGGCGGAGGTGTGGATGCGGCCGCCGCTTTCGGTCACGGGGACGCGCTGCACCCGGTGGACGCCGCTCTCGTACTTCAGCTTTGCAAAGACCCCCTGTCCCGCGACATGGGCGATCACTTCCTTGAAGCCGCCGATGTCGCTGGCGTTGGCGGAAATGACTTCGACTTTCCACCCCTGCTCTGCGGCATAGCGCTCGTACATGCGGAAGAGGTCGGCCGCGAACAGGGCCGCTTCGTCGCCGCCGGTCCCGGCCCGGATTTCCAGCATGGCGGGATGCGAATCGGCATTGTCGCGCGGCAGCATGGCGAGCGCCAGGCGACGTTCCGCCTCGGGCAGTTCGGCCCGGATGCGCGCCATTTCCTCTTCGGCGAGCGCGCGCATGTCCGCGTCCGGTTCGTCGAGGGCGGCAAGGCTGGCGAGTTCGTCGCGCAGCAGGCGCACGTCGCGGGCCGTGTGCGCGACGGGTTCGAGTTCGGCATAGTCCCGGCTGGCGGCGATGAAGGCCTCGGCGTCCAGCGTCCCGGAAGCAAGGCGTGCTTCCAGTTCGGCAAAACGCGCGGCGATCTGGTCCAGCCGGGAATCAGCGATAGTCATGCCCGCGTTAGGCGCCGGACGGGTCGAGCACGACCCGTACCTGGGCCTGCGCGGCATCGTCCCCGCGCAGGCGCCAGCGCGGGGCGCCGTCGGCCAGCGAAAGGCCGGCCAGAACTTTGGCCGGGATCTTTGCCGCCTTGTCGTACCGCTTGCGCGGGCTGCCGGTGGCAACGACTTCGGCGCTGAACCCTGCACGGCGCAGGGCCGCAAGCGCGCGAATGCCGGTTTCGATCGCGGCATCGTCTTCGACCGCGATGACGACATCGGCGGTGGGCTCGTCCTTGGTGCCGACCAGCATGGCAAGGCGTTCGATCCCCGCCGCCCAGCCGACCGCCGGAGTGGCCGGGCCGCCCAGCGCCTCGATCAGGCCGTCATAACGGCCACCGCCCAGCACGGTGCCCTGCGCGCCGAGACGGTCGGTGATGAATTCGAACGCGGTGTGGCGGTAATAGTCGAGACCGCGCACGAGCGAGGGCGAACGGGTCCAGGCAACGCCCGCCGCATCGAGGCCGGAGGTGACGCGGCCGAAGAAATCCTGCGCTTCGGCGGTCAGGAAGTCGTCGATCCGGGGTGCGTCGGCCGTGAACGGCTTGTCGCGCGGGTCCTTGGAATCGAGAATGCGCAGCGGATTGCGTTCGAGGCGATCCTGCGAATCTTCGCTCAGCTCTGCGCGGTGGTCGCGGAAATAGGCGATGAGCGCGGCGCGCCATGCCTCGCGGCTGGCCGCATCGCCCAGCGTATTGAGGTGCAGCGTGACGCCATCGGCAATGCCCAGTTCGTTGAGGAGCTGGTCGGCCATGGTCAGCAGTTCGATGTCGGCCAGCGGATCGGCCGCGCCGACGATTTCGGCGTCGATCTGGTGGAACTGGCGATAGCGGCCCTTTTGCGGGCGTTCATAGCGGAAGATCGGGCCGTGGGTGGCAAGGCGCACCGGCGCGAACTGCTGCCAGCCGTCGGTGAGATAGGCGCGGGCAAGGCCGGCGGTGAATTCGGGACGCAGCGTCAGCGATTCGCCGCCGCGATCGTCGAACGAATACATTTCCTTCGACACGACATCGGTCGTTTCGCCGAGGCTGCGCGAAAAGACCTGCGTCTTTTCGAAGACCGGCATTTCGACCCGGCGGAAACGGTAATGGCGACGCACGCGCTCGAACGTTTCGACGACAAAGCCGAATGCCTCGGCTTCTGCTCCGAAAATGTCCTGGGTTCCGCGGATGGCCTGCGGGATTTCAGGGCGGGTGGTGTCGCTGGCGGCTTGCTTGCTCATGGGTTGCGCGCTTAGCGCGGGATGCCGATCAAGAAAAGGCGGTGTGAAAAGGGGAAGGCGGTTCGAGCGGCCCGGTTGCACCTCGCGCCCGGCCTCGGCATGGTGCTCCCCATGCAAACCAAGATCCGTCTGCTCCTTGCCGGAGCCGCGACCACCCTTTTTCTTGCCAACCCCGCCTTTGCACAGGTTCAGCCCGCGACCAACACGCTGCCCACGGCCGTGCCGATCGTGCGGGCGGTTCCCGATCCGCAGGACGTGCCCTATCCCGGCACGATCTCGCTCGACATCGATGCGACCGATCTTGTCACCGGGGCCTATCGGGTGACCGAAACGATTCCCGTCGCACCGGGCACGACGAAGCTTGCGCTGCTCCTGCCCGAATGGATTCCGGGGCACCACGGGCATACCGGGCTTCCGGCCGAACTGGCGGGCATCCATTTCTACGCCGATGGCAAGGAAGTGAACTGGCGCCGCGATCCGGTCGATGTCTATGCCTATGTCCTCGACCTGCCCGCCGGAACGCATGAAGTCGTGGCGAAGATGATCCACACCTCGCCGCTCAAGGAAGATACCGGCGATCGCGTCACGGTGACGCGCGAGATCGTCAATCTCGAATGGGACAAGATGACGCTCTATCCGGCCGGGCATTATGTCCGCCAGATCCGCGTCAAGCCGACCGTGACGTTCCCGCAGGGCTTCTCGGTCTTCACCGCGCTCGACGGCAAGACCAGCAGCGGCAATCGCTTCAGCTGGGACGTCACTGATTACGAAACACTGGTCGATTCGCCGATTTTCGCGGGCAAATATGCCCGTCGCATCCCGGTCGGGGACAATGTCTTCCTCGACGCGGTGGCCGACCGCGAGGAAGGGCTGGCGATCAAGCCGGAGAACCTCGAGACTTATCGCAATCTGGTCAAGGAAGCCGACGCCACGTTCGGCGCGCGCCATTTCGACCATTATGACTTCCTGCTCGCGCTGACCGAGCGGCTCGGCCATGTCGGTCTCGAACATCACCGTTCGAACGAAAGCACTTATGGCCCCAAGACGTGGAGCGACTGGGCGGCCTATGACTGGGACCGCAATGTCGTCTCGCACGAATACGTGCATTCCTGGGACGGCAAGTTCCGGCGCGGGGCGCGGCTGTGGACGCCCGATTACCGCCAGCCGATGGTCGACGATCTCCTGTGGGTCTATGAAGGCCAGACGCAGTTCTGGGGGCTGGTTCTGGCCGCGCGCTCGGGGGTGCAGTCCAAGGACATGGTGCTCGCCGAATTCGCGACTTTCGCAGGCGCATTTACCCAGGCGCCGGGGCGCGAGTGGCGCTCGGTCGAGGACACGACTTATGACCCGGTCTTTGCCGCGCGTCGTCCCAAGCCGTTCCCCTCGCTGTCGCGTGGCGAGGACTATTACACCGAAGGCGCGCTGGTCTGGCTCGAAGCTGATCAGATCATTCGTGCCGGAACCGGCGGGCACAAGGGGCTCGACGATTTCGCGCGGACGTTCTTTGGCACCCGCAACGGGGACTGGGGTGTCCTGCCCTATGGGCGGAGCGATGTGATTGCCGCGCTCCAGTCGGTCTATCCCTATGATTGGGAAGGGTTCCTCAAGACCCGGATCGACAACGCCGGTCAGCCTGCGCCGCTCGCGGGGATCGAGCGCGGCGGCTATCGCCTGGTGTGGAAGGACGAACCCAACCCCTATGACAAGGGGCGCATGGCCGACAGCAAGCTCTTGTCGCTCAACCATTCGATCGGTCTCGTGCTCGACCGCGAGGGCAAAGTGACCGCGACGCGCTGGGATAGCCCGGCATTCCGCGCGGGGATCGTGACCGGCGCACAGATCGTTGCCGTCAATGGCGAGGCTTATGATGCCGAAACGCTGAAAACGGCGATCACTGCCGCCAAGGGCAGTGACAAGTCGATTGCCCTGCTGGTCAAGCGCGACAACCGCTATGACACGATCGCGCTTCCCTATCACGACGGGTTGCGCTGGCCCTGGCTTGAACCGGTGGCGCGGGGCGGCCCTCAGGGCGGAAAGGTGACGGCGGGGCTCGACCGCCTGCTCGCGCCCCGTCACGCCGCGCGCTGAGCAAGACCGCAATGGCACGGCGACCGGGAAAGCCTTCGGCACTGGGCGGCTGGCTCGCGCCTGCGCGCTTTCTCGGGTTCCTCGTGCTGTTTCCCGCCTCGGCGCTTGGCTGGCACTGGGGCGGGCACGGCCTTGCCGATTCGATCGACATGGGGTTCGACGCAGCGGCGCTGATGTTCCTCGTCTCGCTGCTGCCGCTGATCCTGCGGGAACAGGATGCGGCCTCGATCCGCCGCTATGCCAGTGCGAACGACGCGAACAGGCTGGCCGTGCTGGCGATCACGTCGAGCCTGACCCTGGTGGTCATGGCCGCGATCGCGGGGGAATTGCCCAAAGTGGGGCAGGGTGAGCCCCACGCGATGGTCAAGCTGATCGCGACGCTGATCCTGACCTGGCTCTTTGCCAATGCGGTCTATGCGCTGCATTATGCGCATCTCTATTACCTGCCGGGCAAGAAGCCGGGGCAGGATGCGGGCGGGCTCGACTTTCCGGGAACCGAGTATCCCGACTATCTCGACTTCGTCTATTTCGCGTTCACGCTGGGCATGACGTTCCAGACGGCGGACGTGTGCATGACCGGACGCCCGATTCGGCGGATTGCCATTCTCCATGGCTTTGCCGCGTTCATTTTCAACATCGGGGTCATCGCCTTCACGATCAATGCCCTCGGCGGGGCTGGAGGGCATTGAAGGGGCTGCGATTCGCGCGCCGTAGCGGCAAATGGCGGGCATTCTCGCCAAGAAGTCTTGTTGCGGCGCAAAAGCTGCCAAGCTAGGAGGCTGTCCGTCCCTGTCGAAAGGCGGGACCGAGGGATCAAGACAACCGGACCGCATGGTCCAGATTCAAGGGCAGAGTATGCGCATCGACAAGATTCCGACCGGGGAAAATCCGCCTGAAAGCCTCAACGTCATCATCGAAGTTCCCGTCGGCGGCGAACCGGTGAAGTACGAGTTCGACAAGGAATCGGGGGCCTTGTTCGTCGATCGTATCCTTCACACCCCGATGCGCTATCCGGCGAACTACGGCTTCGTGCCCCACACCCTGTCGCCCGACGGCGACCCGCTCGACGCGCTGGTGATTGCCCGCTCGCCGTTCGTGCCCGGGGCTGTCGTGCGTGCACGTCCGATCGCGGTGCTCAATCTCGAAGACGAACACGGCGGCGACGAAAAGCTCGTCTGCGTGCCTGACGATTCGACTTTCCCCTATTACTCGGGCGTCGTTGAAAAGGACGACCTGCCCGAAATCGTGCTCAAGCAGATCGAGCACTTCTTCACCCACTACAAGGACCTGGAAAAGGAAAAGTGGGTTCGCGTCGGCACCTGGGGCGGCGCTGAAGACGCCCGTCGCATCGTCGTCGAGGCGATCGAGCGCGAAAAGGCCGCCAAGGCAGGCTGATCGCTCTTCATCGAGTGTCACGAAAAACGGCGGGGAAGCGATTCCCCGCCGTTTTTTCATGGCCGTCAGGTTGCCCCGGGACCGAGCCGGGGCGGCCCCCGTATCAGTCCCCGGCGATGCTCATGCCGTCGATGCGCAGCGTGGGCACGTCGATGCCGTGCTGGATTTCAAGGTCGTTGGCCGGAACCAGCGCGGCGAACATGTCGATCAGGTTGCTTGCGATCGTGAATTCGGCCACCGGTCCCGCGATCTCGCCATTGACGATGCGATAGCCCGAGGCGCCGCGGCTATAGTCGCCGGTCACGCCGTTGACGCCGCTGCCGATGAGTTCGGTGACATAGACGCCATCGGCGATGTCGGCGATCAGTTCGGCGGGCGTCAGAGTGCCGGGGGCGAGCGTCACATTGCCGGTCGTCACATGAGGCGCGCCCGAACCGCCGCGCGCGGCATGGCCGGTCGGCGTCTGTCCGAGCTGGCGGGCGGCGGCTGCATCCATCAGCCATCCGGTCAGATGCCCCTTGTCCACCAGCGCGCGCGGGGCGGTCAGCAGGCCTTCGCCATCGAAGGGGCGCGAGCGCAGTCCCCGCAAGCGGTGGGGATCGTCGAGAATGGTGACCGCGCTGTCGAACAGCTTGGCGCCGTCGCGGTCGAGCAGGAAGCTGGCGCGGCGGGCGATCGAGCTTCCGGTCATGGCCGCGATCAGGTGTCCGACCAGCGAGCCGCCGATGCGCGGATCGAAAACGACCGGCATCGATCCGCTGCGCAGGCGGCCGGGGGACAGGCGCCGCACACTGCGTTCGCCCGCTTCGCGTCCGATTTCGGCGGCGGTGGGAAGGTCGTCGGCATGGCGCGTGCTGCGCCAGGCGTAATCGCGCTGCATCGCTCCGCCTTCACCGGCAACGACGCTGGCCGAGAGGCTGTGACCGCTGGCCGCATAGCCGCCGGAAAAGCCGTGGCTGGTCGAAAGGGCAAAGACCGAGCGGGACGCCCCGGCACTGCCGCCGTTGCTGTTGGTCACGCCCGCGACGGCAAGAGCGGCCTCTTCGACCTCTTGCGCCGTGCGGCGCAATTGCGCCGGTTCGGTCGCGGCGCCGTCGTCGAGGTCGAGATCGACCGGCGCGCTGCGCATCAGCAGGGCTTCGTCGGCGAGCCCGGCAAAGGGGTCGGGCGGGGCAAGGCGCGCCATGGCAACCGCGCGGCTGGCCAGTTCGTCGAGCGCGCCGTCACCAAGGTCGGTCGAACCGATCGAGGCCGAACCGCCACCGGCAAAGACGCGCAGGCCGACGTGTTCGGATTCGGACCGCTCGACATCTTCGAGCGAGCCGAGGCGGACCGTCACGCTTTCCGAAGAATTGGCGACATAGACGGCATCGGCCGCTTCCGCCCCGGCAGAAAGTGCACGGCGAATGAGGGCCTCGCAACGGTCCTTGGCTTGATCGGGGGAAAGCATCGCAGGCGCCTCTGACAATTCGGCAAACGGGAGCCTTGCGCTTAGAGTCTGTTTCCAACCTCGTCGAGAGGCGAGCGTGGGGTTCGTGCGTCCCTTTCCCCTTACCAGCCCAGAAGAATGAAAATGCCGGTCGTCGCAAAGGGCAATCCGATTGCCGCGATCCACACCATGATCCGGTCCCGACGGAAATGCGCGGCATGGTCGGTGCCGGGCGGCGGGCATTCCCAAGTGCGGTCGTAATGCCGGAACAGCGGCATGACGCCGACGACCAGCACCAAGAGCACGACAAGCGGCAGGGCCGACGTCGCGGCATTGTCGATGAATTGCATCGTCACGCAGATTTGCAAGGCGGTGCAGACGAGCAGGGCATGGGCGACCGTATCACTCATCCTGCGGTGCCAGTCATGGGGCTCCTGCCCCGACGAGATTGCGACGCCCGTGGCCGCCCCGATGGTCGTTGGTACGGCGGTGGAAACGGGCGTGGCTGCATTGTAAGCCATCGTTTCGTTCCTTCTCTCCCAAGGGAAACAGAAGATCACGACCTGCCGTAGCTGGCAAGCGATGTTTGGTCCGGGTGATGAAGATTCGGGGTGGGTTGTCGAAACAACAGGAAAATATCGTGCGCAATGGCCACACCATGCATAAATCCTGCCAGTCGAGCCTTTGGTGGGCTTTGCCGTCGCGCGATCAGGAGTTATGGCGATTGCGGTGGGGAGCAATGAACGCCAGGAACCGGTAACACGAGACGATGACAGCCATTGCCGAACCAGCAAGCCCTTCCGCCCGTGCGGAAACCGGAGCCGCGCCGCCGATCCCGCAGGGTGGGCTGGAAGTGGTTTCGATTGCCAAATCCTATGACAAGCGGGCGATCCTGACCGATATTTCCCTGTCGGTGGGCAAGGGCGAGGTCGTTGGCCTGCTCGGCCCCAACGGCGCGGGCAAGACCACCTGCTTTTATTCCATCATGGGGCTGGTGAAGCCGGATTCGGGCCGCATCCTGCTCGATGGCGTCGATATCACGCGCCTGCCGATGTACCGGCGCGCGATTCTGGGTCTTGGCTACCTGCCGCAGGAAACCTCGATCTTTCGCGGGCTGACCGTCGAACAGAACATTGCGACCGTTCTCGAACTGATCGAGCCTGACCGGCCGACGCGCGAGGCGGAACTCGAACGCCTGCTCGACGAATTCGGTCTGGCGCGGCTGCGCGCGAGCCCGGCCATGGCGTTGTCGGGCGGTGAACGGCGTCGGTGCGAAATCGCCCGCGCTCTGGCCGCACGCCCCTCGATCATCCTGCTCGACGAACCGTTCGCGGGGATCGATCCCCTGTCGATCAGCGACATCCGCCATCTGGTCAAGGATCTGAAGCGGCGCGGCATCGGCGTGCTCATCACCGACCATAACGTGCGCGAAACGCTCGATATCGTCGACCGGGCCTGCATCATCTATGGTGGGCAGGTGCTGTTCGCGGGCAGCCCCGAGGCGCTGGTCGCCGATCCCAACGTCCGACGGCTCTATCTGGGCGAGGGCTTCACGCTCTGATGACGGGAACCCGGGGGACGATACGGCATGGGTTGGTCCCCGCTGACATCGGGGTTCAGGGATAATGGCACTCGGCCCAAGGCTCGATATCCGGCAGACCCAGTCGCTGGTGATGACGCCCCAGCTTCAGCAGGCGATCAAGCTGCTGACGCTGTCCAATCTCGAAGTCGAAGCGTTCATCGGCGAGGCGCTGGAAGCCAATCCCCTGCTCGATCTGGCCGAGAGCGGCGGGAGTGAGGCCGCGCGTCCGGGGGAAGCCCCCGATGCGCCGTCGGGCGAGGAGCTTCGCCGCACGCATCTGGAATCCTCGCCGGTCGATCAGCTCGTCGGCGAAGGGCGCGCGGCAGAAGATCGTCCGCTCGACATCGATCCGGCAACGCTCGACCGCGATCGCGATACCGGCGACGGCGCTGTCGGCGATGACCCGCCGCGGTTGGTGGATTCGGGCGACTGGGGTGCGGCGGGTGCCGGGGGCGAGGGCGAAGGCTTCGATATCGAGGCGCGCGGGCGTGGCGAGACGAGCCTTTCGGAACATCTTCATGGTCAGATCGGCGCGGTCTGCCGTGATCCGCACCTGCTGTTCGTGGCGCGATGGCTGATCGATCAACTCGACGAGGCGGGCTACCTGCCTTTGCCGCTGGGCGAGGCGGTGCAGGCGCTGGGCGTGACGGAAAAGGACGCGCAAGCCGCGCTCGCCGTGGTCCAGACGCTCGATCCCACCGGAGTGGGTGCCCGCAGCCTTGGCGAATGCCTTGCGTTGCAGGCGAGGGAAGCGGATCGCTACGACCCCTGCATGGCGCGCCTGCTCGACAATCTCGATTTGCTCGGGCGCGGGGAACTGGCCCGCTTGAAGCGCATGTGCGGCGTCGATGACGAGGACTTTGCCGGAATGCTGGCTGAATTGCGCGGCTATGATCCCAAGCCGGGCCTGCGTTTCGGCGGCGGTCCGGGCGAAGCGGTCGTTCCCGACATTCTCGTGCGCGAAGTGACCGCCGAAGACGGGACCACCGGCTGGGACATCGCCATCAATCAGGCGACTTTGCCCCGCCTGATCGTCAATCGCAGCTATTATGTCGAAATGCGCGGGGCCTGCGTCGGCAAGGAAGCCCGCGCCTGGCTCGGCGAGCGGCTGGCCGATGCCAACTGGCTGGTAAAGGCGCTCGACCAGCGGCAGAAAACCATTCTCAAGGTCGCGGCCGAAATCGTGAAGCAGCAGGACGGCTTTTTCCGTCACGGCGTCTCGCAGTTGCGCCCATTGACGTTGCGCACGGTGGCTGAGGCAATTTCCCTGCACGAATCGACCGTCAGCCGGGTGACTTCGAACAAGTATCTCAACTGTTCGCGCGGGACGTTCGAACTCAAGTATTTCTTCACCTCGGGCGTGGCTTCGGCTGACGGCGAAGGCGCGGTTTCGGCCGAGGCGGTGAAGGCCGCGCTTCGCCAGCTCATCGATGCGGAGGATGCCAAGGCGATCTTGTCCGACGACGCGCTGGTCGATCTGCTCAAGGGGCGCGGGTTCGATCTCGCCCGCCGCACGGTCGCCAAGTATCGCGAGGCGATCGGTCTGGGCAGTTCGGTGCAGCGACGGCGGCAAAAGGCTCTGGCAGGAGCGCGATGACGGCCATGGGGGCGGTCTCGGTTCGTTCCCGGCGGTGGATACGACCAATGCGATGCGTGCGGTCCAGCTTGCAAGGGTGGGGCGCTCGGGGATATGCCGCTTGAACGAGGGGGTGGTGCTTTCGGCGCCATCCAAGGGAGCAAGACATGACCAAGGCCGAACCCGCTGCAGACACGGCGGCTGCCGCGCATGGCGGGGAAACGGTCCTCAGCTTGAAAGGCATCCTGCTGCGCGGGGTTGTCGGGATCGGGATTGTCGCGGCGATCGTCGTCAGCGGCGTCGCGATCTATCGCAACCAGCGGGATCAGGCAGGCCTTCCTGCTGCGATCGCTCCGGCTCCGCACCAAACGGTGGCGCCGTCGGTTGACGATGTGATCACCGGGCTTGAAACCCGGCTCAAGACCGAGCCTCAGGACGCCGATGGTTGGCGCATGCTCGGCTGGTCCTACTTCCAGCATGAACGCTATGCCGAAAGCGCCGATGCGCTGCGTCATGCGACAAAGCTCGATCCCACCAATGCCCGCACCTTCTCGTTCCTGGGCGAAGCGCTGGTGCTTGCCAGCAAGAAGGAAGGGCGCATGCCGCGCGAGGCACGCGCAGCGTTCGACAAGGCGCTGAAACTCGATCCCAAGGATGCGCGGGCCCGTTATTTCCGGGCGGTATCCTGGGATCTGGCCGGACAGCATCGCCGCGCGATCCATGCCTGGTTCTCGCTGCTCAAGGACACGCCCGCCGATGCGCCTTATGCCGGGGACATCCGGGCGGTGATCCGCACGGTTGCGGCCCGCCACCACATCAATGTCGAAAAGCGGCTGGCCGAAGTCCAGTTCGCCGCGCCCGGCAGCACGCCTGCGACCGACGCGGACAAGAACGCGGGGCCGGGGGCGAAAGGGGCTGCGGCATTGATCCCGGCGCCGAGCGGCGAGCACATGCGCGCGGCCGAAGGACTTCCCCAGGGCAAGGGGGCTCCCGGTTCGGAAAGCAAGAGCGGCGATCGCGCGGTCCCGGCGGCGAAATGACCGGACCGATTCTCCTCACCGCATTTCGATAACGGGGCGGTAGGAAATAGCGCGCGGACGGCTTGTTTTTTTGTTCGTTCCGGTTGTAATCTGCTGCTGGAACTGAAGAAGCATTTGAATGGCATTGGTTTTTGTTTCTGTTGTGGCTGTGTTAACGTTTACCGTCTCGTTCAGCCATTGACGATAAATTAACCTTTCATGTTCATTGCTCCTATGGTTAATGAAGCGCGCATCCCCTTCACCGGGGAACCAAGCCGCGGGGGCAAAGGCTAGGAAGGGATTGATCGATGCGAGTTCTGCTGATCGAGGACGAGCCGACCACTGCCAAGGCGATTGAACTCATGCTTTCGGCAGAAGGGTTCAACGTCTATTCGACCGATCTCGGGGAAGAAGGCCTCGATCTCGGCAAGCTCTACGATTACGACATCATTCTGCTCGACCTCAATCTGCCCGACATGCACGGGTACGACGTGCTCAAGAAGCTGCGCGTCGCCAAGGTGCAGACGCCGGTGCTGATCCTGTCGGGCATTTCGGAAATGGACAGCAAGGTTCGCTCGTTCGGTTTCGGTGCCGACGACTATGTGACCAAGCCGTTCCACCGCGAGGAACTGATCGCCCGCATCCATGCGGTCGTGCGTCGTTCCAAGGGGCATTCGCAGTCGGTCATCCGTACCGGCAAGCTTTCGGTCAATCTCGACGCCAAGACGGTCGAGGTCGATGGCGCCCGCGTCCATCTGACCGGCAAGGAATACGCCATGCTGGAGCTGCTCTCGCTCCGCAAGGGAACCACCCTGACCAAGGAAATGTTCCTCAACCATCTCTATGGCGGGATGGACGAACCTGAACTGAAGATCATCGACGTCTTCATCTGCAAGCTGCGCAAGAAACTGGCGCATGCCTGTGGTGGGGAAAACTATATCGAAACCGTCTGGGGCCGCGGCTATGTCCTGCGCGATCCCGACGATCTGACTGAAATCGAAGCGGCCTGATTCTCCTTGCCCCTTCGCGTCGTCCGGGTGGCGACGCCGCAATCCCTGGATGGCCCGCCTCATCGGCGGGCCATTTTTCTTTGCTCGTCTCTCCCCGCAACCCTTTGCCCGCACGCCTTGCGATAGAGGCCATGCGTCAAGCCTCTGGATGCGACTTGTCGGGCGTGCGAGGACAAGGCACATTTGCAGGATAAGCAGCAGGGTGGGGAACCGTGTCATGCCCAGGTGGCAGAACAAGCAGCGAACCATCACGCGGGACATTGCGGACTGGCGCGCCCCCCGCGTTGCGAGCGAAGGAGATCCCGTTGCCCGTTTTGCCGCGATGGGACGGATCTATGGTGAGATACTCGGATCGAGACGCGCGCCCGGGGTCCTGACGCTCGGCAGTGCCTGGTCGTTCAGCCGTCTGCTTTCGGGTGATGCCACGACGATCGCGACCGATGGCATGGACCCGATCTGGCGCCTGCCGCATGACCTTGCTTTGCCTTCACCGGAAAACCCGGACGGGGCGATGGTCCTTGTCGGTGGGGGAGCCCGGCTCGGTGCGCTCAATGCCTTTCTCGAAGGGGATCATCGTCCGGGCGACTTGTCCCTGCGCACTTCGGGCTCGCACGATGGGCAAAGCGTGGCGGGGATGATCGGCACCGGCTCGCACGGCTCCACGCTGGGCTTCGGGGCGTTCCAGAACCAGATCAAGGGGCTTCACCTCGTCACCGGACCGGGGCGTTCGGTCTGGCTTGAGCCATATCCAATTCTCGATCCCGCGATCATCGCCGCGATCAGTACCGAACCGCCGATCCGCGATGCGGCCCTGTTCGACGGGGCGCTGGTGCATCTGGGCGGCATGGGCATCGTTTCGGCAGCCTTGCTCGAAGCGGCGCCGTTTTTCCTGATCGACGTGGTCAAGACCATGAAGCGGTTGACCGCCGCGGACATCGCCATGTTGGCGAAGGGTGATTTTCGGGGCTTTGCAGCGTCATGCGGGCGAGACGAGATGCCCTATCACCTCGAAATCGTGCTGGACCCATATGCTCCGTTCGAGGGAGAGGGGCCCGAGCCGCGCCGGGGCGGCCGGCACGAGGCGATGATCACGTTCCATTTCCGGGTTCCCGACTGGGACATGCCGGTTCGGGGCATGATCGTACCGGCATCGCAAAGGCGCGAATTCGATCGGATCTATGACGGCCCCCTGGGGCGAATGATCATTCGCGTCGGGCGTCGCTTCGCCGGGGATCTCTTCAATCTCATCCCGCCGCAGACGCTTTATCCGATCCTTTCGACCGATTTCCGGCGCTACCTCGGGCAGATGCGGTTGAGTTGGGGCAGGGCGACCGGCCCCTATGTTCCGCGCACGTTCGGCGGCATCGAAGTCCCGTTGCACAACGACAGCTTCGCCTTTGCCCGCTCCGATCTCGAAACGGCGCTGCGGCGGATGACCGGCGCCTTCCGGGCGCGGGGCGGGGGGCATCTGGTGATGACGCTGCGGTTCGTGTCGCAGGCGGCCGGGGCGATGGCGTTCACTCGTTTCCCTGAAACGGTGGTGGTCAATTGCGACGGTGTCCGCACGACGCGGAGCCAGGCGGCGGTCCGGCGCATACTGGCCGCCCTGGAGCGCGATCCGGCGATCCCGTTCAGTCAGCACTGGGGCAAGATGGGGGAATTCACGCAAGGGCGGTTGCGCCGGGAATACGGTGATCCGGGCGATCCCCGGCCGAGCCGGGCCCGTCGCTGGCGCGAGGCACGGGAGACTTTGCTCGACCCGGCGATGCGGGCGGCTTTTGCCAGCGATGGCTTGCGCGAATGGGGCCTGGCCTGAACGTTCAAGGGCGTCAGGCCGCTCACCCGGAGCGATCATACTGACTGGCCGTAAAGGTGCCGGGCCGTTCGCGAACCATCTTGTCCGCGAGGGTGCTGGTGCCGGCCGGGTGGGGTGGGGGATGGCCGGCACCAGCGGGGTGAGGCGAAGCGGTGCGTTCTTAGTGCGCTGTTGCTTCGCCTGCGGGGGCTTGTGGGGGAGGCGAACCTCCCGGAGCAGGGCGTGGTTGGGGACGCGGGGCGAGCCAGATGATTATCGCCCCGACCAGGAAAATGGCCGAACATCCCATGAAGACAGAATTGGTGGCGAGCGTCACCGCCTCGATTGAGACCAGTCGTTCGATCATGCTCCGTCCGAACAGGCCCTGCTGAACGAGGTCTGCGGGGGGATGGATCAGGGCGACCAGTTCGGCATGGTTGTACTTCGTCTCGCGGTCCCACATCGTCGTCGACATCGAGGTGGCGATCGCGCCGGACAGGGTCCGCATGAAGTTCTGGATACCTGCGGCCGATGCGGTCTGTTCGGGACGGACCGACCCCAGCGCCAGTGCAGTCGTGCCGATGAAGAAGAACGGCATGCCCAGCCCTTGCAGGAATTGCGGCAGCGAGATGGTGAAGAAGTCCATGCCCGTCACCCACCCGGTGCGCAGGAACGCCATCAATCCGAGCCAGGTGATGCCGAACGAGATCAGGGTGCGCACGTCGAACTTGGGCACCAGCGCGGCGGCGATCGGGGACATGATCACCGCCAAGACGCCCATGAAGCCCATGGCTTGCCCGGCGACGGTCGCGGTGTAGTCGAGATTGGTCTGCAGGAAGAGCGGGATCAGCACGACTGCCGCGAAAAAGGCCGCGAACGAGGTGCTCTGCGTCAGCACCCCGATCGAGAAGCCACGGTAACGGAACACCGTCAGATCGACCACCGGATCGCGCTCGGTCAGCTCCCAGATCAGGAAAGCGACGAAGAAGACCGCCGCGACAAGGGCGAGAACGATGATCAGTTCGCTGGAAAACCAGTCTTCCTCGCGCCCCTTGTCGAGCATGATCTGCAAGGCCGCAACCCAGATGACCATGAGGGCGAGGCCGATATAGTCGATCGGCTTTTTCAGCGTGGGGGTTTCATAGCGGGTGATGAGCCGCGCCGAGAGTACGCCGCAGATCGCCACGATCGGCAGGTTGATGAAGAAGATCCAGTGCCAGTTCCAGTTGTCGGAAATCCAGCCGCCGAGAATGGGACCGAAAATCGGCGCCGTGACCGTGGTCATGCTCCATAGCCCGAGCCCGGTATTGGCCTTGTGCGGAGGGAATATGCGCAGGATCAGCGTTTGCGACATCGGCATGATCGGACCGCCGCAAAGCCCCTGCATCACGCGGAAAGCGATCAGCGCCTCGAGACTGCGCGAGAGACCGCACAGCAGCGAGAACAGGCCGAACCCGATCAGCGCGGTCAGGAACACCCGCACCGCGCCGAACCGCCCGGCCAGCCATCCGGTCAGCGGCACGCAGATCGCCTCGGCCACCGAATAGGACGTGATCGCCCAGGTGCCCTGCGTCGGAGAGACGCCGAGGCTGCCCGAGATATGCGGGACCGACACGTTGGCGATGGTGATGTCGAGCACCACCACGAAATTCGAGAGCGCCAGCGCAAAGGCGCCGAACGCCATCATCGCCCCCTGCAGCGGGGGAGCCGATGGCGGCGCGAAGACGGGGGCGGGACCGGCCACGGGAAAGGCCTCCTTACTTGCCGCGCGTGTCGATCGTGGCGGTCATCGACAGCCCGATGCGCAGCGGATGCGCGGTCAGTTCGGCGCGGTCGAGCGCGATCCGGGTCGGCAGGCGCTGAACCACCTTGATCCAGTTGCCGGTCGCGTTCTGGGCCGGAATGACCGCCAGAGCCGATCCCGTGCCGCCTGAAAAGCCGACGACATGTCCGTGATAGACGACCTTGTCGCCGTAAAGGTCGGACGTCAGCTCCACCGGCTGTCCCGGATGGACATTGCGCAGCTGCCCTTCCTTGTAGTTCGCATCGACATAGGCGTCGTTGATGGGAACAACGGCGAGCAGCACGGCCCCGGCATTGACGCGCTGCCCCACCTGAACCGTGCGCTGGGTCACGACGCCGTCGATGGGCGCGCGCACGACCGTGCGTTCGAGATCGATGCGGGCCTGGTCGAGCTTGGCCTTGGCCGCCAGCACGTCGGGATTGGTTTCGACCGTGGTTCCAGCGACAAGCGCGTCGTTGGCCGCTTCCTGTCCGCTGGCATTGCCGCGTGCGGCCTGCGACTGCGCCAGTGCGGCCCGGGCGGCGGCAAGATTGCCTTGCGCAGAGGCAAAGGCATTGCGGGCCGACGTCAGTTCCTCGCCCGAGACGCCGCCGTCAGCGGCCAGTGCCTCGCGCCGGGTAAGGTCGATGCGGGCGCGGGCAAGATCGGCTTGCGCGATCGAGACTTGCGCCGTCATGCGGCGAATGTCGGCTTCGCGCTCGCCCACTTGCGCGCCCAGCGCAGTGCCGGTGGCGATGGTTTGCTTCACCCGGCGCACGGCTCGGGCATATTCGGCTTCGGCCGCGGCAAGGGCGATGCGGGCATCGACCGGGTCTATCACTACCAGCACGTCGCCCTTGCGGACGATGCGGGTGTTGTCGACCAGCACTTGCGCGACCTGGCCGCTCGTCTGCGGCGTGACCTGGGCGATGTCGGCATTCACATAGGCGTTGTCGGTTTCGACATAGCGCCCGCCTTCGATCCATTCATAGCCGAGATAGCCGATGGCCGCGACGGCAAGGACGCCGCCGAAGATCGTGAAGGCACGCTTGCGCGTCGTGGAGGAAGAACGGGAGGGATCGGTGTCGGCCATGGGGTGATGGTCCTCAAGCGAATAGGGTGTCTGCGCCGGCCATGGGCGGCGCCGGAAAGGAAACGAGCGGGCTCACCCGGCGTGGAAGCCGCCGCCCAGGGCGCGCACGAGTTCGACGCGCACGCCAAGGACGCGGCCTTCGAGATCGGCGAGCAGCTGGCGATTGCGGATCAGCGCATCTTCGGCGGAGAGGACCGAGAGATAGGGCGACAGGCCGCCGGTATAGCGCCGTTTCGCGAGATCCCAGGCTTCCTCCGAGCGCACCACGGCCTCGCGGGCAGAGCGGAGTTCGACGTCCAGCGCCTTTTGTCCGGCGGCCGCGTCCGCGACTTCGCGCACGGCCTGAACCAGCGTGTCGTCATAGAGTGCGACGGCCTCGTCATAGCCGCCGCGCGCGGAGCGATAATCCCCGGCAAGGCGGCCTCCGGCAAAGAGCGGCAGAGTGATCGCGGCCTGAGCCTGCCCGTTGTCCGAGCCGCCCGCCGTCAGATTGGCGATGCCCAGCGATTGCGCGCCGATATAGGCCATGATGTTGACGTTGGGGAAATAGGCGGCGCGAGCGGCCTGGACCCGTGCGGCGGCGGCTTCGGCCCGTGCCCGCGCGGCGGCGATGTCGGCGCGACGTCCGACCAGATCGAGCGCGAGACGCGGGGGCAGCGGCTGCATCTCGAAGCGTCCGGGCGCGGGGGGCGTGATGGCCAGCCCGCGATCCGGTCCCGCGCCGAGCAGGGCGGCGAGGCGGTTGCGGGTCAGCATCAGCGACTGTTCGGCAGCGGCGAGGTCGGCTTTCGCAACCGGTACGGCGGCCTCGGCCTGACGCTGTTCGGCCCGGGTGTCGAGGCCGTTGATCACGCGCTGTGTCACCAGTTTGGCAGTTTCCTCGCGAACGCGCAGCGAGGCGGCGCTGACATCGCGCAAGGCGGCATAGCGGCCAAGGTCGGCGTAGGCCGCAGCGACCGAAGTGGCGAGAGTCAGCCGTGCGGCATGGGCCTCGATCTCGGCGGCGGTCCGTTCTCCCACAGCCGCGCGCAAGGTGGCGCGATTGCGGCCGAAGAAGTCGAAGTCATAGCCGACATTGAGCGCGCCCGAGGCGCTGTCGTTCCACCCGTGCGGTACGAATTCGCGCGGATAGCCGTTGTTGTAGCTCTGCTTCACGCCGCCGATGGTGCCCGTTGCCGACGCGGTCGGAAGCAGGGCGGCCCGGGCGCTGCGGGCATAGCCTTCGGCCTGGCGGACGCGGGCTTCGGCCTCGGCAAGCGTGGGCGAGCCTTTGAGGCCTTCCTCGATCAGCGAGGTCAGCTGTGCATCGCCATAGTCGCGCCACCAGGCTTCGTCGGGCCATGCGCTCTTGCCCGCAGCGTTTTCGGCAGGGCCGTCGAGGCTGTGGGCCGCGACCGTTTCGGGACTGCGCAGGACAGGCGCCTTGCCCATCGGCGGAGGGACGCCGCAACCGGCAAGGGGGAGTGCCAGAAGGAGGGAAAGCACGGCCAGCCCTCGTTCCGGGGGCAACCGACGCCGTGAGGGACGGGCGTCGGATTGCCCCCGCAGGGAAAAGCGGTGCGAGGGAAAGGGAAGCATCTCGACTCCGGAAAGTGACTGTACCGAACGGTCACTAGACGAATGTCACGCTTGATCGATTCCTGTCAAGTGCTATCTGTACGGAATGGTCACTAAGTGCAGACTCGCCCGCAGCAGCCCCGACGAACGGCGCGAGCACATTATCGCCGTCGCTGCCGAAGCCTTTACGCAGGAGGGCTATGGCGCGACATCGATGTCCACCATCGCGGCGCGGGTCGGCGGCTCGAAAGCCACGCTTTACAAATATTTCCCATCGAAAGAGGCCTTGTTCGGGGCTGTCATGGAGGAACGCTGCGCTCGCGTGCTGGCACCCTTGCGCGACTTGCGAGGCAGTGACAGCGACAATCTCGAAGAGCTCATGGCCGATTTCGGGGTTCGCTTCCTGACCAAGATCTACGAGCAGGGCGCGCTTGATGTGCAGCGGATGATCTACAGCGACGGATCGCGCTTCCCGGAACTGGCGGCGGTGTTCTTTCGCTCGGGGCCGGATGTGGTCATGGTTGAACTCGCCGACATGCTCGGCCGGTTCCGCGAGTCCGGCGTGATCGAATGCGAGGATCTGTCTCTGGCAGCGGGGCAGTTCCTGGGCATGTTGCGGGGCGATTCCCACTTGCGCTTCACCATGGGCGTCGAGGCAGCGCCGCCTGCCGAGGAAATCGAACGGCAGGCCCGGATGGCCGCCCGCATCTTCGTGCGGGGGTTGTTGAAGCGTTAGAATGCCGGGGCGGCGGTTTTGATTGACCCGCGCGTGCGGGTTTGCCATCGCGCCGCGCCATGACAGCGCACAAGTCCGGCGATCCGACCACGCTCAACCGTCTCTATGGCCGTGCCAAGGGCAAGCCCTTGCGCGTGGGCCAGCAGGCTCTGGTCGATACACTGCTGCCCCGCATTGCCGTTCCCGAAGAAGGCGAAGTCACCGCGCAGGCGCTGTTCGGACACGATTGCCCGCTCCATTTCGAAATCGGCTTCGGCGGCGGCGAGCATATGGCCTTTCGCGCCGATCTCCTGCCCGATCACGGTTTCATCGGTGCCGAACCGTTCCTCAACGGCGTGGCACAGGCGCTGACGCACATCGACGGCGACGGGGGCGCGCATCCGCCGCTATCGAACGTGCGCATCCACCACGGCGACGCGCTTGAAGTGCTGCGCCGGATTCCCGACGGTTCGCTCTCGTTCCTCTATCTGCTTCATCCCGACCCCTGGCCCAAGGCGCGCCATGCCAAGCGTCGCATGATGAACGACGGCCCGATCGAGCTGTTTGCGGCCAAGCTGCGTCCGGGCGGGGAGTTCCGTTTCGGCCACGATCACCCGATCTACCTGCGCCACGCCTTGATGGTCATGCGGCGCCATGCCGACAAGTTCGAATGGCTGGCCCAGACCCCGCGCGATTTCCAGAAGCGTCCCGGCGGCTGGCCGGAAACCCGCTATGAAGCCAAGGCGCGGGCGCAGGGGCACGAAGTCTGGTACTTCCGCTTCCGGCGCCGCCCCGATTGACCGCTTAACATTCCGCTAACCAGCGTGGGCCTAGATTTTCCTTCGTGAAGAGGCGCCGGGTATCGATTGCGAATCGATGCAGGCGGCGTCCAAATCGAGGGAGCCGACCATGTCGCAGAGCCCCAGTGCACAGGTGATCCTTGCGGAAATGCGGGAATTCGCCGCGTTTTCTCCGTGCGAGCAGCGGTATATCCGCCGCAGTCTCGATGTCGGGCTCGGACGGGGCGACGCGTTTCGCACCTGGTCGCGCAGCGGTGAGGAAACCGCCTCGATCCGTGCGCAATACGTCGTCTATCAGGATCTCAAGGTCCTGCGCGGCCTTGTCTGCGAAAGCGAAGGGTTCGACGGGATCGAGACGATCATGGGGCCGCTGATGCGGGTGACCACGTTCGATCTCGCGCAGGAACGGATCGACAGCTTCGGCGCCTACCGTTTCCTTTATGAACGCCTGCTGGGGGCGTCGGTGCGGCCCTGGTTGCCGTCGGCGTTCTGCGGAGCGGCTGCGCTGCCGCAGATCCGCCCGGACAAGCGTCGCAACCTGTTGCAGTCGATCAGCGAAGCGGCCGCGACGGCGCCGGGCTGGTCACGTCGCGAGCCGATGTTCTTCCCTGAATTCGTTGAACTCGAAGCGGCCTGACGAGACGGTTTCTCAATTGCGGTAGAGTGCATCGAGGCGCGCGCCGTAGCGTTCGCGAATCTTGTGGCGCCGGATTTTCATCGAGGGCGTCATTTCCTCGTTCTCGATGCTGAACGGTTCGTCGGCAAAGGCGAACTGCCGCACTTTCTCGATTACCGAGAGGTCGGTGTTCACCCGGTCGACGGCCGCGCGCACGGCGCTGCGGAACGCGGGCAAGTCCTGCAAGGCGTCCAGGTCGAAATGCTCGTCGGCCTCGCGTGCCCAGTCGAGCGCCCATTCGGCATCCGGAACAATCAGGCCGACGACATAGGGCCGCTTGTCGCCGCTCACCATCGCCTGCGCGATTTCGGGCTGGAGCGTCAGCATGCCCTCGATTTTCTGGGGCGAGATGTTGTCGCCCTTGTCGTTGACGATCATGTCCTTCTTGCGATCGGTGATCATGATCCGGCCCGCATCGTCGAGATGGCCGATGTCGCCGGTGTGCAACCAGCCGTCCTTGAGCGTCCGGGCGCTTTCCACTTCGTTGCGCCAATAGCCGTGCATGACCAGTTCGCCGCGCACGAGGATTTCGCCGTCCTCGGCAAAGGCGACTTCCACGTCCTTGAGCGGGGGGCCGACGGTGTCCATGCGGATGCCGGCGCGCGGGCGGTTGACCGAGATCACCGGCCCGGCTTCGGTCTGTCCATAGCCTTGCAGCATGGTGAGGCCCATCGCCTGAAAGAACAGGCCGACATCGGGATTGAGCGGCGCGCCCCCGGAAACGAGCGCTTTCATGCGTCCGCCGAACCGCTTGCGGATCTTGGGGCGCAAAGTCGCCTCGAGCACGAGGTTGAGCAGGGGATCGGTCAGCTTGCGGTGTCCGGCAGCGCGGCGTGCGGCAAGGTCGAGCGCGCGATGCATCAGGTTGGCGCCGAGGCCGCCCTGCTTTTCGACCTGCTTCATGATTCGCGTGCGGAGAACTTCGAACAGGCGGGGCACCACGACCATGATCGTCGGGCGCACTTCCTCGATGTTCGAGCCGAGCTTTTCGAGGCCTTCGGCGTAATGGATCTCGCCGCCCATGCCGATCGGCAGGAACTGGCCCGCGCTATGCTCATAGGCATGGCTCAGCGGCAGGAACGAGAGGAACACTTCGTCCTTCCAGCCGAAATCCTCGGCCAGGACATGCGCCGCGCCATCGACATTGCACAGGATCGCGCCGTGATGCTGGCGCACGCCGCGCGGGGCGCCGCCGGTGCCGCTGGTATAGATGATGCAGGCCAGATCGTCGCGACCGATGCCGACTGCGCGGGCTTCCACTTCGAACCGGGCTGCAGCGGCATCGCCCGACACCAGATGCGGCCATTCGTGGAAGGCGAGCATGCCCGACTGCATCCGCTTGAGCGGTTCGATGGCGATGACATGTTCGACATTGGGGGCATGAAGCGCGGCGGCCAGCAGCGGCTGGGCCAGCTTGGGGGTCGAGACGATCACCGCCCGCGCGCCCGAGTTTTCAAGGATATGGAGGTGATCGCGTTCGGTGTTGGTGGTGTAGGTCGGCACCGTCACCAGCCCTGCGGCCATGATCGCGAGGTCCGCGATGCACCATTCGGGCCGGTTTTCCGACACCAGCACGACGCGGTCGCCTTCCTTGAGCCCGATGTCGCGCAGCGAGCGGGCGAGCAGGCAGACCTGATCGGCGACTTCGTTCCAGTTCAGCGATTGCCACTGGCCCTGTTTCTTGGCCCACAGCATCGGCGCGTCGCCGCGCAGCCGCGCGCGGTCGAGGAACATCGCGACAAGATTCGGGTAGCGGGCGAAATCGGTCAACTGCACGGTCGGGAGTCATCCTCTGCCAAAGGCGGCGGCCATTTATCATGGTCTCTCGCCAATCCCTAGGCGCAAGGATGCCGTTACGGCAAGCCGTGTCTCCGGTTCGGACAGGTTCAGGGCGAAACGGTTGCCCCTTCGCTGCGCGGATCGGCGGCGCCCCGCCATCCGGACGCGGTCCGCTCGACCGCATTGGCCTTGAGCCGCAGCGGCAGGGCAACCACGCGTCCGTATCCCATTGCGGCAAGCGCGGGGATCATCGGTTCGAGATTGCTGCCCGCCTCGACGGCGATGCCGTCGGGCATGGGCATGATGACGCCCATGGTGATCGCCGAGCGGGCATCCATGCCCCAGTCGAGCGTGCCGACGAGCATGCGGATCACTTGCGTCGGGATCGTTGCCCCGCCCGCCGCGCCCCCGGCAAGGCGGACATGGCCCGCCCGGTCGTAGACGATGACCGGGCTCATCGAACTGCGCGGACGCTTGCCCGCCTCGACGCGGTTTGCCGTCGGCTTGCCGTCGCGATCGGGGACGATGTTGAAATCGGTCAACTCGTTGTTGAGGAAGTAGCCGTCGACCATCAGTCCCGAGCCGAAGCCGCTTTCGACTGTCGAGGTATAGCTCGCCACATTGCCGCGCGCATCGACAGTGACGAAATGCGTGGTGCCATGTTCCTCGACCGGGGTTCCCATGCCGAGCACGCTGGTCATGCCCACCGGATTTCCGGCGGGCGCCTCGGGCAGCGCCTTGTCCCGGCTGATCAGCGCGGAGCGGGCGGCAATGTAATCGTGGTCGAGGAGACCGGGCGTCGGCACCGGCACGAAACCGGGATCGCCGACAAAACGGTCGCGGTCCGCAAAGGCCAGGCGCTCGGCATCGGCGATCAGGTGCCAGGCTTCGGGTGACGCGGGACCGAGCGTCTTCATGTCGAAGCGTTCGAGCATGCCCAGAACCTGCAACACGATGATGCCCCCGGCCGAGGGCGGGCCCATCGAGCAGATCTTCCACTCGCGATAGGGGGCGCAGACCGGCGGCAGGGCGCGGGCGTGATAGGACGCGATGTCGGCGGTCGTCATCGGCGCCGGGTTGACCGGGCTGGTCGAGACATGGCGCGCGATCGCGACGGCATTGGCGCCGGAATAGAACGCCTTGGGCCCATCGTGGGCAATGCGTTCGAGCGCCGTTGCAAGGGCCGGGTTGCGCACGACCGTCCCCACCGGGAGCGGCGTTCCCGCAGCATCGAAGAACAGCGCGCGGGCCGCCGGATCGAGGGCTGCGACATCGTGGAACAGTTCGAGCGAAGAGCGCAGGCGCGGGGGGATCGCAAAGCCATCGCGCGCCAGGCGGATCGCGGGGCCGAACAGAGTGGCCCAGGGCAGGCGACCGTGCCGTTCGTGGGCAAGGGCGGCGAGCGACAGGTTGCCGGGCACCCCGACGCTGAGCCCGCCGGGGACGGCGGCATTGTGATCGAGCGGGCGGCCATCGCGCCAGAACCATTGTGGCCCTGCCTTGGCCGGAGCCGCTTCGCGACCGTCGAACGTATCGACGTGGCCGGTCTCATCCCCCGTCACCAGAAATCCGCCGCCGCCGATCCCCGAACTTTGCGGTTCGACGATGCCGAGCGCGAGCATGGTGGCAATCGCGGCATCGGTGGCCGAGCCGCCTGCGCGCAGGATTTCCGCGCCTGCCGCCGCCGCACGAGGGTCGGCGGCCGAAACGGCACCGGGCTTCGGGCGGATCGGCACGGTCGAAGCCTGCGTCGTTGCCGCCGGAGCAAGGCTCGCGGCGGCGGCAAGGGCGGCAAGAAGGGCGAAGCGCGGCGCGCGCAGGGAGCTATCTGTCACGAACGACAGGCTATTCCGTCCCGACGGCCTCGGCAATGCTTCCCATGCCTTCGGCGCGTGCGCGTTCGGCAAGGCCGTGGACGATCCGCCGGACAAGGCCGGGGCCTTCGTAAACAAGGGCGCTGTATAGCTGGATCAGGCTGGCCCCGGCGCGGATGCGTTGCCAGGCGTCCTCGACCGTGGCGATGCCGCCGACGCCGATCAGCGGGATCGCCCCGCCGCTGGCCTTGCGGAAATCACGCAGGCGTTGCAGCGCGAGATCGCGCAGCGGTTCACCCGACAGGCCGCCGCTTTCCCCCGCATGACGCGATCGCAGCGGTGGGCGCGAAATGGTCGTGTTGGACACGATCAGCGCGTCGAGTCGCTTGTCGAGCGCGATGCGGCAGATGGCATCGATGTCGCTGGTTTCGAGATCGGGCGCGAGCTTGAGGAAGATCGGCGTCTGGCTCACGCCACGCGCGGCCATAACCGCATCGAGCAGCGCCGCCAGCGCACCTTCGTCCTGAAGCGCGCGCAGGCCGGGCGTGTTGGGGGACGAGATGTTGACGGTGAGATAGTTCGCCAGCGGCGCCATCATGCGCGTCATTTGCGCATAGTCGGCGATCCGGTCGGGCGAATCCTTGTTCGCGCCGATGTTGACCCCGACGATGCCGGGCGATGCCGGGCGTTGGAGCAGGCGTTGGGCGACCGCCTCGGAGCCGTCGTTGTTAAAGCCCATGCGGTTGATGACCGCACGGTCTTCGGTCAGCCGGAACAGGCGGGGACGCGGATTGCCCTCTTGCGGGCGGGGCGTCACCGTACCGATTTCGACAAAGCCGAAGCCCATCGCGAGCATCGCGTCGGGAACTTCGCCGTTCTTGTCGAAACCGGGGGCCAGGCCAACCGGATTGGGAAAGGGGATGCCCGCCACGCGCTGCGTCAGCGTCGGGGCAAGCTCTGGGCGGGACCGCTGCGGCAACATCCGCAGCGCCGCGATCGTCATGCGATGCGTCGTTTCTGCGGGAAGTTGGAACAGGAAAGGGCGGAGGAGGCGATAGGACATCTGGGAAAGGCTGGTCTGTCGCTTTTCAGGAGCAGGGAGGGGGGCGTGACCGGTCAGGTTCGCATTTTTCCCAAAGCAGGAAATGGCCCGGATTTTAAATGAAATATCATCCGGTCCGCTGGTGACTGGCCATGTGTTGCAAACGGGACACCCATTTTGTCGAATCTGTACAATCCGCGAATCAGCTTATCGCATAGCCACTGCGGTGCGACCCGAAGGGCTCGGTGCAGCGATGTATCGGGTTCTCGACTTAGGGGCGGTCGGAGCTAAAGGCCTGGCCGCCCTTTTTTCTGTCCTTCACCCTTTTTCGTACAGCCGGGTTTCCTTGTCCGACGTTCCGCAACACCGTTGATCCCGATGCGTTTCGCCATGGTTTTTCCGGCGGTCCCGGCATCCGTCCGGCCAGCGCAAAGACCCGGCAGACGGCTCGTCACCCGTTTTATGCCGACGGCAAAGCTTTGCTGTCAATGGCTGCGGCTTGACACTTTTGCGAAAATCGGCACGCCATGACTCATGCAAAGAGGGGTGGGTCGCAAGTCATCCCAGCGCCATTCGAGCGCCAGGAGATGAGCGTGGAGCAGATCGACGCGTCGGTATGGGGTGAGCGGACGGAATTCACCAGTCCGGCTCTGATCAAACTCGACTATTTCACTCCGCCTGAGCACCTCGACCCTTACGTCACCACCTTTTTCACGATCCGCTGCGAAGAGCGGTTCATCACCGACGTGCAGCCCGCGAGTGTCGGGATCTTCATCGTTTTTATGCGCGGACGGGCGCAGATGCATGTCTGCGACGGGACCGTGCACGAAAGCCATCGCGCAACGATGATCACGCCGCTCGCGGCTGCGACGCGCGTGCAGATCGACGGGCCCTGGCACGCGTTCGGGGCGGCGATCTCGCCGCTCGGCTGGGCCGCGTTGACCGGCGGTGAATCCGCGGCGGAATGGGGCAACCGGATGGTCGATGCCGGAACCTTGCTCGGCCCGCAGATCGCAGCGCTGGGGGAAACGATCTCGACCCGGTACAACAATGGCCAGATCGGCGCGCAGGACATGATCGACATGACCAGCCAGGCTTTTGCCGGGATCGTCCGTCACGTCCCGCAGCGCCATGCCGAGGTGGTGAAACTGGTCGCCGACTGGCTCGGCTCGTCGCTGTCGCCCGATGTCGAGGATCTCTTCGCGCGCTCGCCTTATTCCCCGCGCCAGTTGCAGCGGCTGGTTGATCGCTATTACGGCCTCACGCCCAAGCAGTTGGCGCGCAAGTATCGTGCCTTGCGCGCGGCGACCTTGCTCGGCGATCCGGCAACCCCGGCGGAGCAGGTCGATCATGTCGCCGACCAGTTCTATGACCAGTCGCACATGATCCGCGAAATCCGCCTGTTCGCCGGACGCACGCCCGCGCGACTGACCCAGACCGATCAGCCGATGATGTCGGCCTTGCTCGACCTCAGGAATTTTCGGGAAGTCCGGCCCAAGGTGGCGGCGATGCCTGCCGGTCTGGGTGCTCCCGACAAGGGATAAGAGGTTGGGATCATGGTGTTGCGCGGCGATGCCTTGCACATGAGGATCGGGACTCCTAGATAACCGGAACGAATCAGTCCGATTTGCCGGACCTGATCCGTCGGTCCGGGCCGTCCCCGGTTTTGCAAGGGCACCCGGACGCGATGCGCCTTTCGAGCATGGCTGATTATGCTGTCGTGGCAATGAGCGCCGCTGCTCGGCGTTGTGGTCATGCGCGTGTCTCTGCCCAGCAGCTTGCCGAGGATACCGGCCTGCCGGTTCCGACCGTGCAGAAGCTGGTCAGCAAGCTGTCGGCGGCCGGATTGTTGCGGTCGGTGCGCGGTGCCGGTGGCGGCCTGACGCTGGCGCGCCCGGCGGCGGCCATTTCGCTTGCCGACATTGTCGAGGCGGTCGAAGGGCCGATCGCGATGGCCCAGTGCAGCGACAACAGCCGTCATGATTGCACGATCGGGCAGGGGTGCCAGGTGCGCCCTCACTGGCCCGCGGTCGATGCTGCCTTGCGTCATGCCCTCGCAGGCGTTTCCCTCAGCCAGCTTGCGGCCCCCGGCACGCAGGCTGCACCCGCATTGACGGTTCCCGGGCACGCTGTTGCCGATCTGTCTTCCGATATTCCCCCTGCCGTTGAGGTTGAAGTATGAGCAATGACCTGAAAACCCCGGATACGGCCGGGGCCGAAACGGCAAACCTTCCCTCGCAAACTCTTGAAGTCGAGACGGACGCTGCCGCGCGCGAGGCTGCGGCCCGCGCGGCCGACTATGAATATGGCTGGGTTTCCGACATCGAGCAGGAATTCGGCCCCAAGGGGTTGAGCGAAGACACCGTCCGCTTCATTTCCTCGCGCAAGAACGAGCCGGAATGGATGCTGGAATGGCGGCTCAAGGCCTATCGCCACTGGCTGACCATGCCGATGCCCGACTGGGCCAAGCTCAAGATCCCGCCGATCGACTATCAGGCGGCCTATTACTGGGCCGCGCCCAAGAGCAAGGATGGGCCCAAGAGCCTCGACGAAGTCGATCCCGAAATCCTGCGCGTCTATGAAAAGCTCGGCATTCCGCTGGAAGAACAAAAGGTTCTGGCCGGTGTCGAAGGTGCGCGCAAGGTCGCGGTCGATGCGGTGTTCGACAGCGTCTCGGTGGCGACCACGTTCCGCAAGGAACTGGAAGCGGCAGGCGTCATTTTCCGCTCGATCAGCGAGGCGATCCGCGAATTTCCCGATCTGGTCCGCCGCTGGCTGGGCAAAGTCGTGCCGATGCACGACAATTACTTCTCGGCGCTGAACTGCGCGGTCTTTTCCGACGGGACGTTCGTCTACATTCCCGAAGGCGTGCGCTGCCCGATGGAGCTGTCCACCTATTTCCGCATCAATGCGGAAAACACCGGGCAGTTCGAACGCACGCTGATCGTCGCGGACAAGGGGGCCTATGTCTCCTATCTCGAAGGGTGCACCGCACCCCAGCGGGACGAGAACCAGCTCCATGCCGCCGTTGTCGAACTGGTCGCGCTCGATGATGCGGAGATCAAGTATTCGACGGTGCAGAACTGGTATCCCGGTGATGCGCAGGGTCGCGGCGGGATCTACAATTTCGTGACCAAGCGCGCCTTGTGCCAGGGCGCGCGGAGCAAGGTTTCGTGGACCCAGGTCGAAACCGGTTCGGCGATCACCTGGAAATACCCCTCGTGCGTGCTCAACGGCGAGGACAGCGTCGGCGAATTCTATTCGGTCGCGGTGACGAACAATTACCAGCAGGCCGATACCGGCACCAAGATGATCCACAACGGCAAGCGCAGCCGTTCGACCATCGTGTCCAAGGGGATCAGCGCGGGCCATTCCAACAACACCTATCGCGGGCTGGTGCGCGTGGCGCCGCAGGCCGAAGGCGTGCGCAATTTCACCCAGTGCGACAGCCTGCTGCTCGGCGCGGACTGTGGCGCGCATACCGTGCCCTATATCGAAGTGCGCAATCCCACCGCGACGGTCGAACACGAAGCGACTACGTCCAAGATTTCCGATGACCAGATGTTCTACGCGATGCAGCGCGGGCTTTCGCAGGAAGACGCCGTGGCGCTCATCGTCAACGGCTTTGCCCGCGAAGTGTTGCAGCAGCTGCCGATGGAATTCGCGGTCGAAGCGCAGAAGCTGCTCGGGATCAGCCTTGAAGGATCGGTCGGATGAGCCTCGTCCTTGCGGTTCTGCTTTCGGGAATCATCCCGCCGGACTCGACGCCCGCGTTGCAGGCGGTCAAGACCTGCGACCGTACGGAAATCCGCAAGATGATCAGTGCCGAACCGCACCGGCGTACCGAATTTGCCGCCGCCGCCTATGCCGAGCAGCGGGCGATCGCGACCGAGCGCACCGCCTTGCTGTCCGGGCCGACGTCGAGCAGCCCTTCGGGGCAGGCGACTGCCGCCACGGCCATGGCTTCGGTCGATGCCCGCCAGCGCCAGCTCGACGATGCCAAGGCGACCGAAAAGCTGTGGCGCGACCTTTTCGATGAAATGCGTGCCGACTTTCTCGCCAATTGCAACGGCAACAGGCTGGAGCACTGAGCCAGCCCGAACCCGCCTTACCCCTTTCCCTCGATCACGGAAAACCCACTGCCCATGTCGCTTCTTTCCATCACCGACCTTGCCAACGAAGTCGCGGGTAAGCCCATTCTCAAGGGCCTGTCGCTTTCGATCGGAGCGGGCGAAATCCACGCCATCATGGGGCCCAACGGCGCGGGCAAGTCGACGCTTGCCTATACGCTCGGCGGCCGTCCCGGCTATGAAGTGACCGGCGGCAGCGTCACTTTCGCGGGCGAGGACCTGCTGGCGATGGAACCGCACGAACGCGCGGCGGCGGGCCTGTTCCTCGGGTTCCAGTACCCGGTCGAGATCCCCGGCGTGTCCACGGTGCAGTTCCTGCGCGAGGCACTCAACGCACAGCGCAAGACGCGCGGCGAAGAGCCCCTGTCGGGCGGCGCTTTCCTGAAACTGGCGCGCGAAAAGGCCGCCTTGCTGAAACTCGATCCCGAAATGCTCAAGCGTCCGGTCAACGTCGGCTTTTCCGGCGGCGAGAAGAAGCGCGCGGAAATGGTGCAGATGGGCGTGCTCGATCCCAAGTTCGCCATTCTCGACGAAACCGATTCCGGCCTCGACATCGACGCGCTGCGGATCGTGGGCGAAGGGATCAACGCGATCATGCGCAAGCCGGACAAGGCGGTGCTGCTGATCACGCACTACCAGCGCCTGCTCGACTATGTGAAGCCGGACTTCGTCCATGTCCTCGCTGCCGGGCGCATCGTTCGCTCGGGCGGTCCGGAACTGGCGCTCGAACTGGAAGAACAGGGGTACGAGGCGGTCGTCGCATGAGCGAGCTGGCAACTCTTCCCACCCGGCATGAAGAGGACTGGCGCTATGCCGACCTCGCCGCGCTCGAAACCGTCTGGCCGGTCGCGACCGAGACGCTGACGCTTGCTCCGGGCGAGCAGGCGACGCGGACGCTGGTTCTCGACGGGGACAGTGCCGTCGTGCGCGATCTGGCGGTGACGCTGGGCGCAGGGGCGGAATTCGACTTGCGCGTGCTTAATGCGGGCAAGGCCTATGGCCGCCTGTCGGTGCGGGTCGTGCTGGCGAAAGGCGCGCAGTTCCGCTTTGGCGCGGCGCAAGTCGCAGGCGGCGAACAGACGGTCGAGATCGTGACCGAAGTCGTCCATGCCGAGCCCGACGCGGTCTCGAACCAGATCGTGCGACAGGTCCTGGGCGGACGGGCGACCGGCAATTACCTCGGCCGCGTGCTGGTCGAACGCGGAGCCATCGGCACCGATGGTTCGCAGTCGGTGCGCGCCATGCTGCTCGATCGCACGGCGACCGCCAATGCCCGGCCCGAGCTTGAGATCTATGCCGACGACGTCAAGTGCGCGCACGGCTGCGCCATCGGCGAACTCGACAGGGAAGGGCTGTTCTATCTTGCCAGCCGCGGGCTTCCGCCTGCTGCTGCCAAGGCCCTGATGCTTCAGGCGTTCCTGTCCGAAGCCTTTGCCGGGGCGCCGGACGAGGAAACGCTGACCGCAGCGGCCCTGGCCGCGCTGGAGGACGTGCTGTGACCGATACCGCAACCCTTTCGCGCAGTGCGGAGGCCTTTCCCGGCCTGCGCACGCGCGACGGCAGCCGCTGGCACTATCTCGACAGTGCCGCGACGGCACAGAAGCCGCAGGATGTGATCGATGCGACGGTCCGCGCCATGGGCGCCGACTATGCGACGGTCCATCGCGGGGTCTACAGCCGTTCGGCGGACATGACGCTCGCGTTCGAAGCGGCCCGGCGCAATGTCGCGGCGCTGATCGGCGGACAGGAAAACGAACTGGTCTTCACGCGCGGCGCGACCGAGGCGATCAACCTCGTCGCGCAGAGCTGGGGCCTTGCGAATCTGGAACCGGGCGACCGCATCCTGCTTTCGCAGCTCGAGCACCATTCGAACATCGTGCCCTGGCAGCTGATCCGCGAGCGGACCGGTCTTGTCATCGACGTCTGCCCGCTGACGGCGGATGGCCGGATCGACCTCGACGCGGCGGAACGGATGCTGACCCCCGCGCACAAGCTGGTCGCCTTTGCCCACGTGTCGAACGTGCTGGGCAGCGTGCTCGACGTGAACCGCGCGGTGGCGCTCGCGCATGGCGTCGGCGCAAAGATCCTGATCGACGGATGCCAGGCGGTTGCCCGCCTGCCGGTCGATGTCGCGGCGATGGGCTGCGACTTCTACGCCTTGTCCGCACACAAGCTCTATGGGCCGACCGGGATCGGCGCGCTCTGGGCGCGGAGCGAACTGCTCGATGCCATGCCGCCGTGGCAGGGCGGCGGGTCGATGATCGACCGGGTGACGTTCGAACGCACCACCTGGGCCCCGGCGCCGCAGCGGTTCGAGGCCGGAACGCCGGCCATCGTCGAGGCGATCGGTTTTGCCGCGGCTGCCGATTATGTCCGCAAGGCGGGGCTTGCCGCCATTCACGCGCATGAAGCCGCTCTGGTGGTCAAGGCGCGCGCCGAACTCGGGCGGATCAATGCCGTGCGCCTGTTCGGGCCGGAAGAAAGTGCCGGGATCGTCAGCTTTGCGCTCGAAGGGGTCCACCCCCACGATCTGGGCACCATTCTCGACGAGGAAAACGTGGCGATCCGCGCCGGGCATCATTGCGCGCAGCCTTTGATGGATCATCTCGGCGTGCCCGCCACTGCCCGCGCCAGTTTCGGCATTTACAGTGATGAAAGCGATATTGCCGCGCTGGTGCGCGGGATCGAGCGAACCCTGAGGATTTTCGCATGAACGAAGAACCCAAGTTCACTGTCGAGGAAGTGGACAGCGTCGCTGCTCCCCGCCGCGCGGTGGTCGAAGACGCGGTCGAAACCCCCGTCGAGACGGCAGCCGAAAAGCTGGAACGCAAGCGCGACTACCTTGAGGGTTTCCTGTCCGTGAAGCCCGAAGGCGTTGCCCCCGGTGAACCGGGCGGCGACATCTATGAAGGTGTGATCGACGCCCTGCGCGAGATTTTCGACCCCGAAATCCCGGTCAACATCTATGACCTCGGGCTGATCTATGGTGTCGAGATCGACGGCGAGGGCCATGCCGTGGTAACGATGACGCTGACCACGCCGCATTGTCCGGTTGCCGAATCGATGCCGGGTGAAGTCGAATTGCGCGTCGGTGCCGTGCCTGGCGTGCGCGATGCTGAAGTCAATCTCGTCTGGGATCCGCCGTGGGACCCCCAGAAGATGAGCGACGAGGCCAAGCTCGAACTCGGCATGCTCTGACAATCCCCTGATCCGAACGGAACCGCCCATGGTCACCATCACTCGCCAGCGTCCCGCCCGCGAACGTCCCGCCGCCGTCATCCTGACCGATAGCGCCAAGGCGCGCATTGCGACCCTGATGGCCAGCGCGCCGGAAGGCTCGATCGGCGTCAAGCTGTCGACCCCGCGCCGTGGATGTTCGGGTCTTGCCTATTCGGTCGACTATGTGACGTCGGCCAGCCCTCTCGATGAAAAGATCGACACGCCCGGGGGCGTGCTGTTCATCGACGGCGGTTCGGTGCTCTATCTCGTCGGCAGCACGATGGATTGGCGCGAGGACGACTTTCAGGCCGGGTTCGTATTCACCAATCCCAATGCCAAGGGCACTTGCGGATGCGGTGAGAGCTTTACCGTCTGATCTCCTAGGCCTGCGGCGAGCGTGTTTCGCCGCAGGCCGTGCTCTGAGAGCCGGGATCACGCCATCGCGACGGCAATCCCGCTGCCCCCGCCATCAAGCACTGCGTCGATCAGCGGGGCGGGCAGGCTGCGGGTGAATTCGAGACCGACCCGCCGATTTTCGTTCCAACGTACGATCGCGCGGATTTCGCAGGCGGTTTCCCTATCGAGGTTGGCCAAATCGAGGCAGGCCAGCCTCAACGTGACGAACTGACCGGGACGCAACCCGGACGGAGCGGCAAAGGCAAGGCAACACCCGAGCATCGAGATGTCCACCAGACGGATGTCCGGGGAGGGCGATGCCTCTGCTTGAGGCGTGAAGCGGCGATCGCGGCGACGGTCGTCCTCGCCGGTGGAGACACGATGCCCGCGTCCGAACACAGGGTGGGGGACCAGGGGGCTCGGCGCGATTGTGGGCATGATCAGATCCCGTGTCAGATCCGGGGCGCGGGCTGCTCGTGCAGGAACGCGATCAGCGCCTGTTCAAGCGCATCGATCCGTCCATCCTGTCCGGTGCGATCATTGAGCCATTGCTGCTCGGCGCCGGTGACGACGAAATCGGCGCGTTCTTCGGCAACCCGGTCGCGCTTGGGCAGCCCTTTGCGCCCGAAACCGCTGCCACGAGCGGTGGAGATCAGGCCTTGCGGGCTGGATCGCACCATTTTCCCGAGAAACCCGCGCACGCCGCCGCCGCGCTGGGCCAGAAATTCGGTGTGGGCCAGTTCCTCTTCGGGTGTGGGCATCGATTGACCCTGCCACCCCTGGAGATAGTTGGCGACGCCCTGGACGAAGAGGGCTTCCCACTCCGGCGCATTCGCGGCGCCGAGCGTCGCGTCTTTCAGGCGGAACAGCAGGTCGGCTTCCTCGGCGCTGACCCGCGCCGGGCCGTTGCTTGCCGGGGCAAAGATCACGCGCCGAATGATCGCGCATTCCGTGGTGGTGATCCGCCCGGCGGCAAAGCGGTCGTCCTCCGGCTCGCCGTCTTCGCGGGTCGGGCCGAGCCCGGCAACCACCGCGCGTTCGACTTGCGCGAGGATGAAATCCTTGAGGCGAAGCGGCGCGGAATCCATCCGTTCGATGAGGTAGACCAGAAGTTCGAGATCGGCAGTCGACTCGATGCGCCCGTCATGCTCGATCCGCAGGAGCAGCCAGTCGGCCTGCGCGTCGGACAAGTGGCCGCGCGGATGGCTCGTCGTCATCAGGAATTCGGTGAGGGCCTCGACGAAGAAGCGGGTCCATTCTGCGCTCGGACGCCGGATACGATCGTTGAGTGCGAGAATCTCGTCGGCCCGCTCCGCCGTGACGTTGCCCTGGCTCCAGACCGCACGACGCAGAACTGCGACGGTGTCGTCGGCAATCGCGTCCCCGGTCATGCCGTGCCGGGCGATGTCGGCCAAAGCTGTCGTCGTGCGCGAAGTCATTGGATCCCCCTTACGTGGAATCCCATATCGCACGGGTTTGCTTAAGGCATGTTTACGATGACGACCCGCGCGACGGCGGCGCGCGGGTCGTCATCCCGTTCGGGATCAGCGCAAGTCGGGCGCAGTCGCTTCACCCTTGATCAGGGCAATCGCTTCGGCGAGCGGCAGCACTTTCTGCTGCTGTTCGCCAAGGCGGCGAACCGCGACAGTGCCTTCCTCGGCTTCGCGCTTGCCCACCACCAGTAGGAAGGGAACCTTCTGCAGCGAGTGTTCGCGCACCTTGTAATTGATCTTCTCGTTGCGGGTGTCGGCTTCGACGCGGATGCCTGCCGCAGCCAGGGTCTGCACGGTTTCCTGCGCATAGCCGTCGGCGTCGGACACGATCGTTGCGACCACGGCCTGAACCGGGGCCAGCCACACCGGCAGCTTGCCCGCGAAGTGTTCGATCAGGATGCCGATGAAGCGTTCGTACGAGCCGAAGATCGCGCGGTGCAGCATGACCGGGCGATGGCGTTCGCCGTCTTCGCCGATGTAGCTGGCATCGAGACGTTCGGGCAGGACGCGGTCCGACTGGATCGTGCCGACCTGCCAGGTACGGCCGATTGCATCGGTGAGGTGCCATTCCAGCTTGGGCGCATAGAACGCGCCTTCGCCCGGCAGTTCTTCCCAGCCGTATTCGGGCGTGGCAAGGCCCGCTGCCGCGACCGCATTGCGCAGTTCGGCTTCGGCCTGATCCCACATTTCATCGCTGCCGAAACGCTTTTCGGGGCGCAGCGCCAGCTTGATCGCGTACGTGAAGCCGAAGTCCTTGTAGATGCGGTCGGCCAGTTCGCAGAACGCGCGTACTTCCTCGACGATCTGGTCTTCGCGGCAGAAGATGTGGGCATCGTCCTGCGTGAACTGGCGCACGCGCATCAGGCCGTGCAGCGCGCCGTGCGGCTCGTTGCGGTGGCAGCAGCCGTTTTCATAGAAGCGCAGCGGCAGTTCGCGGTACGACTTGATCCCCTGGCGGAAGATCAGGACGTGCGCGGGGCAGTTCATCGGCTTGAGCGCCATCCAGGCCGCATCGTCCGACACGAGCGGGCCTTCGTCCTCGACATTGGGCACTTCGTCGGGGATCACGAACATGTTCTCGCGGTACTTGCCCCAGTGACCCGAGGCTTCCCACTGGCGGGCGTCCATGACCTGCGGGGTCTTCACTTCGCGATAGCCCGCCCCGTCGATGGCGCGGCGCATATAGGCTTCGAGTTCGCGCCAGATGCGATAGCCCTTGGGGTGCCAGAACACCGAGCCATGCGCTTCGGCCTGAAGATGGAACAGGTCCATTTCCTGGCCGAGCTTGCGGTGGTCGCGCTTGGCGGCTTCTTCGAGCCGGGTCAGATGCGCGTCGAGCTGCTTCTTGTTGAGCCAGCCGGTGCCATAGATGCGGCTGAGCATCGCGTTGTTCTGGTCGCCGCGCCAATAGGCGCCCGACACGCGCGTCAGCTTGAAGGCCGCAGGATCGAGCTTGCCGGTCGAGGCAAGGTGCGGCCCGCGGCACATGTCGAACCAGTCGCTGCCCGACCAGTAGACGGTCAGTTCCTCGCCTTCGGGCAGTTCGGCGGCCCACTGCGCCTTGAACGTCTCGCCTGCCGCTTCCCAGCGGGCGATGAGATCGGCGCGCGTCCACGCTTCGCGGCGCAGCGGCTTGTCGGCGGCGATGATCTCGCGCATCTTCGCCTCGATCACCGGCAGGTCCTCTTCGGTGAAGGGGCGCTCGGCGGGGGCGAAGTCGTAATAGAACCCGTCGTCCGTTGCCGGGCCGAAAGTGATCTGCGTGCCGGGGAACAGCGCCTGCACCGCTTCGGCCAGAACGTGGGCAAAGTCGTGGCGGACGAGTTCGAGCGCGTCGGCTTCGTCGCGGGCTGTCACCAGCGCGAGCGCGGCATCCCGGGTGAGCGGGCGAGTGATGTCGTAAAGCTCTCCATCGACGCGCGCACCGATGGCCGCCTTGGCAAGGCCCGGGCCGATCGCGGCAGCAATCTCCGCCGGAGTAGTGCCGGGCGCCACTTCGCGCACGGAACCATCAGGCAGGGTGATCTTGAGCACTTCCGACATTGTTGCAACTCTCTGATTGGACCCGCGGGAACCAAAGGGCGGGAGGCGGCCGCTTTGGCAGAAAGCGGCCAATTCCGAAAGGGGGGACAGCACCGGATCGGCCCGGTAGATCGGTAGGGTGGATCGATAGGGCGGATCAGATCCGGGTGCGTTTCGCGGCGCGCATTTCGAGCCATTGTGCGACAACCCATGCCGCGATCATGCAGACGAACGGCATGACCGGGTAATGAAAGCGCGATTGCCCGGAAAAGACGACCGCGATCGCGCTGGGATAGAGGGCTGCGACATGGGCGATGATCCACCAGTCGATCGCGGGCAATCCCGTTGCGCGCCGTCGGGCGAGAATCGCGAAGGGCGCCAGCACGAAGGCGCCGAGCAGCAGCCAGTAGAACGCCTGATTGACCGCGCGCAGGGCGAGAAAGGCACGGGGGGCCGCCTGCCATGCGGCTGAGCCGGTTTCATAGGCCCATTCGCCTTCGCCGTCCGGCCCCCACAGGCGCCAGAGTTTCATGGGGGCAAGCATGGCAAAGCGGGCCGGATGTGCGGCGATCCACGCTGTGCCCAGTCGTCGCGCTTCCCGGTCGCGGCCAAGTTCGTCGAGATCGGTGCGCGCTTCGAGTGCCCGCACCACCGGATCTTCGGGCGTATAGCCGCCGCGCGCGCTGTCGTTGTTGCCGGTGAGCAAGGTATAGCCCCCGTTGGTCGAGACCACGACCCATGCCCCCAGTTCGCGATGATTGCGCAAGGTCCAGGGCGCGATGGCAAGTCCGGCCACGCCCAGCACCAGCGCCGTGCGCCATGCAACGGGCAGGAACTGGCGCCGCATATCGCCGGTGCGCCACAGCGCGACAGCCATGATCGCCGGAACGATCACCAGCGTCTGCGCCTTGACCAGTGCCGCGAGCCCGAACACGAGCCCCGCCGCCACATTCGCGCGCCAGCCGTGACGGGCGACGAGCAACCAGATGCCGCTCAGGAACAGGGCCGTATAGACGACTTCGGTCAAGGCGAGCGGAACATAGAGGATGGCGTTGGGATAGATGGCGAACGCGAGCAGCCCGATCCGTGCTGCCAGTTCGGAGCCGCTCAGGCGCCGCCCGAGGTCGAGCACGAGCCAGGCCGACAGGGCCGCCGCAATCAGGTTGACGATGCCCACGGTCCAGATCGAGGCACCGAGCAGGCGAAAGGCGAGCGACAGGATCATCGGCCAGCCCACCGGCCAGAACGCCGTCGCCGCCCCGTGATTGTCGATATAACCCGCGCCTGTCGCCATCAGCGCCGCGCGGCTGAAATACCATTGCGCGTCGGACGTCGGCGTGACCGCGCAAAGCAGCATGGCTGCGCGCGGCACCATGAACAGCACGAACAAGGCGGGAAGCGCGCGGGGCTCCATCAGGAACGCGGTAAGTCTGGCGAAAAGACGGTCGAACATCGCGGGCATCTCTACACGACCCTGGGTTAAAAGCCGCGTAATGCTGTCGCGCCCGGGCAAAAGCCCCTTTCGCAAGGGCCCCGGGCGACCTAACAGGCGGTCATGACATCGGACCTTGCCCCGCTTGCCCGCCTTGTCCCCGACGAAGGCCCGAGCCTTGCCTATCGTCTCCTGCCCGGAACCGGCCCGACTATCGTGTTCCTGCCCGGCTATATGTCGGACATGGCGGGCAGCAAGGCCGTCGCTGTGCTGGAATGGGCCGCCGCGCGGGGGCTGGGATGCCTGCTGCTCGACTATTCGGGATGCGGCAAGAGCGAGGGGACGTTCGCGCAAGGGACGCTTTCACGCTGGCGCGACGAAGTCGTGGCGCTGATCGATCATTGCGGGCTCGATCGCGTGGTTCTGGCCGGATCGAGCATGGGTGGCTGGCTCATGCTGCTGATTGCCCGCGCGCTGGGCGATCGGGTGGCCGGACTGGTCGGCATTGCCGCCGCGCCCGATTTCACCGACTGGGGCTATGACACCGCGCAAAAGGCCGCATTGGCAGCCGGGGACGTCGTATTCGAGGACAATCCCTATGGCCCCGCGCCGACCCCGACTTATCCCGGGTTCTGGGCCGATGGAGAGGGGCTGCGCCAGCTCGACGCGCCGATCCCCTTTGCCGGACCGGTGCGTTTGCTGCACGGACAGGCCGATCCGGACGTGCCCTGGGCGATTGCCCTGCGCCTTGCCGAAGCAATCGGTTCAGCCGATGTGCAGATCTACCTCGTCAAGGACGGCGATCATCGCCTGTCCCGTCCGGGGGACATCGCCCTTTTGCTGACGACATTGGCGGGGCTCTTGCCGGATGGGGCGCAAGGACAAGGTTCATGATCGCGATCCTGCCGCTTTTCGCTCTGCTCCAGATCGGGCCGAGCCCGCACAATTTCGATCCTTCGCCGCTGCCCATCCCCGGGCACGAGCATCACGAAGCGCAATTGGCGGAAAAGCCGCAGAAGACGCCGCCTGTCGTCGATCCGCTGGCCGAATGTCTGGGCAAGGCGCGGATGGATTCTGCGTCCGGGCTTGCCTATGCGCGCAAGTGGCTGAGCGAAGCGCGCGTACCGTCGGCGCGCGTGCGGCCCGACCAGTGCCTCGGCATGGTCCTTTCCGATCAAGGCGATTTCAATGCGGCCGAAGGGGCCTTTGCCGACGGCGTCTCGGCCATTCCGGTGATGCAGGAAGCATCCGCCGTGCCGTTGATGGCGATGGCGGGCAATGCCGCGCTCGCCGCAGGCGGCAGTGCGCGGGCGCTGGCGTGGTTCGACCGCGCGCTCGCGGTCAAGGCTTATGACGACTATGCCCAGCGCGGCGCGATCTATGCCGACCGGGCGCGGGCGCTCGTCGCGCTCGGGCGGCTTGACGAGGCCGGGGCCTCGCTGACGCAGGCGCGGCGGCTGGCTCCCGAATATGCCGGCGCGTTCCTGCTTTCCGCAACACTCGCCCGGCGGCAGAAGGATCTGGTGAGCGCGCAGGAATTCATCGAGAGCGCGTCGCGGATCAATCCCCACGATCCCGCGATCGGCCTCGAGGCGGGGGTGATCGCGGTCCTTGCAGGCCATGACGAAGCTGCGCGCAAGTCGTGGTCCTCGGTCGTCTCGACCTCCCCCGACAGCCCCGAGGCGGAAACTGCGCGCGGCTACCTCTCGCAACTCGGCCCGGTTCCGGGGGGCAGCGGACCGGGTGGAGGCGGGCAACCCCTTGATCGCACGGCAACAAGCCCCACATCGGGAGCAGTATCCCCGCCGGAGCATTGAGATCCCATGAAACTGTCGGTGCTGGACCTTGTCCCCGTGATCGAGGGCGGCACCATCGCCCGGGCGCTTTCCGATGCTGCCGACTTGGCGCGCTGTGCCGAGGCGGCAGGCTATCACCGTTACTGGATCGCCGAGCACCACGGGATGGAAGGGATCGGCGGCGCGGCGACGGCGGTCGTCCTGTCTCATGTCGGTCATGCCACCTCGACGATCCGGATCGGGGCGGGCGGGATCATGTTGCCCAATCACAATCCGCTGGTGATCGCCGAACAGTTCGGCACGCTCGACGCGCTTTTTCCCGGCCGGATCGATCTTGGGCTCGGGCGTGCGCCGGGGGCCGACCAGCGCATCGCCCGCGCGTTGCACAAGGATGTGAACCGCACGGCCGAGGACTTTCCCGCCGACGTCGTCGAATTGCAGGCCCACTTTGCCGCCGACACGCGCCTGCCGTTGCTGGCGACGCCGGGGCAGGGCGCGCATCCGCAGATGTGGATCTTGGGATCGAGCCTGTTCGGTGCGCAGTTGGCGGCCATGCTCGGCCTGCCTTACGCGTTCGCCTCGCATTTCGCGCCGGACCATCTCGACGGTGCGATCCGGCTTTACCGCGAGCGGTTCGAGCCTTCCGCAACGCTGGAAAAGCCGCACGTCATGGCCGCGATCAATGTGCTGGCCGCGCCGACCGACGAGGAAGCCGTGCTGCTTGCCAGTTCGATGGACCAGTCTTTCGTCCGTTTGCGGACCGGCAATCCCGGGCGCCTGCCGCCGCCGGTTCCCGGCTATCGCGACAGCCTGCCCGGACCGCATCGCGCCATGCTGGAACACATGCGGCAGGTTTCGGCGATCGGCAGCCCGGCGACCGTGGCGGCGGGGCTTGCCGCCTTTGCCGAACGCACCGGTGCCGACGAGATCATCGTCGCGGGCGCGACGTTCGATCCGGCCATGCGTCGCCGCAGTCTGGAACTCACCATGGAAGCCGTGAGCGGCATCGTCGGCTGAACGGGAATGGGACGGTGTCGGGCATGGTGAAATTCCGCCGACGCCATTCCCAATCGGACACGGAGGCCGGTGGCAATCGCGGGTTAACGTCGATAGGCTAGCGTTCCTCAAACGGGTCCTTGCCATGCTCGTGGTGTGGACTTGGGACTTGTATGAAAAATACGCAGGCCTAAAATATAATTACAAGGCCGGGCGATGATATCCGGCCGCGCGGGAAGGACATTCATGGCTACTCTTGCTGATGCCGCATCGGCGGCTGCGTCGAATCCGCTGAATTCTTCATCTTCCTCGATCGAGGGGCTCTCGCTCGAAGCAACGCTCACCCAACGCTTTGCCGATTCCCTGCTTCCTGCCGAAGCAGCTGATTTCGACGCGGCACGGCTGGCAGAGGCGGCGCGTTTCGCCTTGCGCACGGCCTTGCGGCGCAAGGGGGCCGAACCTGCGCTCGCGATCGAGAGCGTTGCCGGGACCGACACCACGCCGCGCTATTTGCGCATCGCGGTCGTCAACGACGACATGCCGTTCCTGGTCGATTCGGTCTGCGCCACGGTGTCGCACCACGGGCTCGCCATCGATCGCATGGTTCACCCGGTTCTGGCCGTGCGCCGCGATCCCGACGGGCGGCTGGTCAGCCTGCCCGAAGGCGAGGCGATCGGCGAATTGCGCGAATCGATCATCTATCTCGAAACCGAGCGCGTCGATGCCCGCGGCCGCCGTGAACTGGTCGAGGGGCTGCACCGCACGCTGGCCGATGTCCGTGCGGCGGTTGCCGACTGGTCGACGATGCAGGCGACCATGATCGAGGACGCCCGCAAACTGCCCGATCCCGAAGCGGCGGCGCTGATGCGCTGGCTGGGCGACGGCATGCTGACCCAGCTCGGGCATCTCGTCTGCTATCGCGACGGCAGCGCCGACCGCCGTCTCGGCATTTGCCGGGCGAGCCATGCCCCGCTCCTGTCCGACAGTTCCTATGCCCGCGCCTTTGCCCTGTTCGACGCTGCCGACGAACAGGGAACGACAGTGCGGGTGCCGCTGGTGGTCAAGGCCAACCGGGTTTCGCGGGTCCACCGTTTCGTTCCGCTCGACCTCTTTCTCGTGCCTGTCCGCGAAAAAGGGCAGGTCGTTGCCCTTTCGGTCCATGCCGGGGTCTGGACCAGCGCGGCCCTGTCGGCGCCGCCCGACCGCGTGCCGCTCATGCGCAGCCAGCTCGAGGCGCTGACCGTCAAGCTCGGCATCTCGCCGCAGGGCCATGCCGGAAAGGCGCTCGTTCACGCGCTGACCGCGCTGCCGCACGACTTGCTCATCAGCTTTGCCGACGCGGATCTCGAACGCATCGCAACGACGATGATGAGCTTGCTCGACCGACCGCGCCCGCGTCTCGAACTCGTGCGGGCGCCGCTCGAACGGCACTTGTTCGCGTTCGTCTGGTTGCCGCGCGACGTCCAATCGACACAAGTGCGCCAACGGGTGCAGGCCATGCTGGAAAGCGCGGTCGGGGTGCAGGTGATCGACTGGAGCCTTCAGGTCGACGGCAATGCGCTGGCGCTTTTGCGCTTCGTTCTCGATTTCCGCGACGGAACCGGCGAACCGGATGCCCATGCGCTCGATCAGGCGTTGCAGGCGATGGTGCGCGGGTGGGATTCGGCGGTCGAAACCGAACTGGCGCGGACCGAGGATCCTTCGCGCGCGGCGGCAATCGCGGCGCGCTATGCCGATGCTTTTCCCATTACCTATCGCCACACGTACGGACCTGCCGAAGCGGCCGAGGACATTCGCGTCATGCGCGTGTTGCATGGGGCCGGGGCGCCGCGTCGGGCGACGCGCCTGCATCGGCTCGGGGCCGAGGAAGACCTGCGGCTCAAGCTTTATCAGCGCGAAGGGGCGATTGTCCTCTCCGATGCGGTGCCGGTTCTGGAGAACTTCGGCTTTCGCGTGATGCAGGAAATGCCGACCGCGCTTGCCAATGGGCGGCTCGGTTTTGTCCACGATTTCCTCGTTGGCGTGCCGACCGAGATCGGCGTGGACGCGCTGCTCGCCCGCCGTGCCGAGATCGAGGACTCGCTTGCCGCCGTGCTCAACGGACAGGCAGAGAACGACGGGTTCAACCGCCTGATCGGTGCGGCGGGGCTTTCCCCGCGCGAGGCGAACTGGTTGCGCGCGTGGTACCGCTATCTGCGCCAGACCGGGCTGGGCGTCGATCTGGTGACGGCGGTTTCGGCTTTGCGCCGCGCAGGCACTGTGACGGGCGGGTTGATCGACTTGTTCCTTGCCCGTCACGATCCGCTGTTCGCGGGGGACCGCGACAGTGCCGAGATCGAGGCCGAGGAAGCGATCCGCCTCGGCCTTGCCCAGGTTGCCGCGATCAGCGACGATCGCCTTCTGCGGGCTTTCCATGCTCTGGTCCGCGCGATTTTGCGCACCAATGCCTTTGCCCCGGCCGGGGAAGAAGCGCTGGCGTTCAAGATCGAATCCGGGGCGGTTCCGGGCCTGCCGCGTCCGGTGCCGTGGCGCGAGATCTTCGTTTATTCTCCGCGTGTCGAAGGCATCCACTTGCGTGCAGGGCCGGTGGCGCGTGGCGGCCTGCGCTGGTCGGATCGCCGCGACGACTTCCGCACCGAAATCCTCGGGCTGATGAAAGCGCAGCGGGTGAAGAACGCGGTGATCGTGCCGACCGGCGCGAAAGGCGGGTTCTATCCCAAGCAATTACCCGACCCGGCGCGCGACCGTGACGGCTGGCTGGCCGAAGGGCGCGCGAGCTATCAGGTGTTTATCCGTGCGCTGCTGTCGGTCACCGACAATATCGTCACGGGCTCTGTCGCCCATCCCGCCGGGGTCGTTCTGCGCGATGGCGACGATCCCTACTTCGTCGTGGCCGCCGACAAGGGCACCGCGACCTTTTCCGACACGGCCAATGCCATTGCGACCGAGCACGATTTCTGGCTCGACGATGCTTTCGCCAGCGGTGGGTCGAAAGGCTATGACCACAAGGCGATGGGGATCACCGCGCGCGGGGCATGGATTTCGGTCCAGCGCCATTTCCGCGAACTGGGTCTCGATGTGCAGGAGCATCCGGTCAGCGTGGTCGGCGTCGGCGACATGTCCGGCGACGTCTTCGGCAACGGCATGTTGCTGAGCCAGGCGATCCGCCTCGTGGCCGCGTTCGACCATCGCCATATCTTCCTCGATCCCGACCCGGACCCGACCCGCGCATGGCAGGAACGCGCGCGCATGTTCGCCCTGCCGCGGTCGAGCTGGGACGATTATGACCGCGCGGTGTTGTCCGAAGGCGGCGGGATTTTCCCGCGCAGCCAGAAATCGATCCCGTTGTCGCCGCAGGTCCGCGCCCTGCTCGGCCTCGAGATCGAGGCGATTGATCCCGACACGCTGATCTCGCTGATCCTGACGGCTCCGGTCGATCTTCTGTGGTTCGGCGGCATCGGTACTTATGTCCGCGCCTCGCACGAAAACAACGTGACCGTGGGCGATCCGGCCAATGACGCGGTGCGGGTGAGCGCCAACGAAGTGCGGGCTCGCGTGATCGGTGAAGGCGCCAATCTGGGCATGACGCAGGCGGCGCGCATCGAATTTTCGATCGCCGGAGCCGGAGGGCTCGGGGGACGCGTCAACACCGACTTCATCGACAATTCCGCCGGGGTCGACTGCTCGGACAACGAGGTCAACATCAAGATTGCGCTGGCTTCGGCCAAGCGGGCGGGACGTCTCGACGAGGACGGGCGCGTGCGCCTTCTGGTCGAGATGACCGATGCGGTCAGCGCGCTGGTGCTTGCCGACAACCGGTTGCAGGCGCTCGCGCTCTCGATTGCCGAGCGGGGCGGACCGGCGGCGGTTCCCGCGCTTTCGCGTCTGGTCGACGTGCTCGAGGATGCCGGTGAACTCGATCGCGAGACCGAAGGGCTGGCAACGTCGGAAGACTATGCGCGGCGCGCGACGGCCGGGCACGGGTTCACCCGTCCTGAAATCGCGGTCCTGCTCTCGACGGCCAAGCTGCTGCTCCAGCGGGCGCTCGAAGAAAGCGACGTGGTCGACGACCCCGTGCTCGAAGCCGAACTCTTCGCCGCTTTCCCCGAAGCGATGCACGAGGATTTTGCCGCCAATATCGCCCATCACCGGCTGCGGCGAGAAATCATCGCGACCAAGCTTGCCAATCGCATCATCAACCGCATGGGGCCGGTCCATCCCTTCGAACTGGTCGAAGAGGAAGGGTGCAGCCTTGCTCAAGTGGCAGCCGCTTTCGTCGCGGCCGAACGCTTGCTCGATCTCGATGCGACCTGGGCCTTGCTCGATGGCGCGGACATGGCCGAAGAGGCGCGGCTCGCCATGTACGAGCGGACCTCGCGGGCCTTGCGCGGGCATGTTGCCGACGTCCTGCGCTCGGGCCGGGGCACGCAGAAAGTCGATGACCTGATCGAGGATCTGGCGGGCGGGGTCGGCCTCTTGTCGCATACCGCCGCGCAATTGCTGCGCGGAGAGGCGCAGGCCGAAGGGCGGCGGCTGGCGGCCGAACTGGCGGCAGAGGGCATTCCGGCGGAAATCGCCGCGCGGGTCGTCCATCTCTATGCCATGGACGGGGCGATCGGGCTTGCGCATCTCGCCGCCGAGCGCAAAGTCGACGCGACTGCACTGACCGGGGCCTTTGCTGATCTCGGTGCCGCGCTCGGGCTCGACTGGGCACAACAGGCGGCGAGCCGCATGGTTCCTTCCGACCCTTGGGAACGTCTGCTGGTTGCAGGACTGGCCCGCGATTTTCAGCAGATGCGGCTCGAATTCCTCGCACGTTCGGGCAGCGGCGATCCTTCGGCCCATACCACCGAATGGCTCGCGCTCCATGCCGCGCCGGTGCGCCAGTTCCATGCGTTGATCGCGCGGGCCCAGGCGAGCGGTGTGGTCGGCCCGGCGATGCTGGCACAATTGGCCAGTCAGGCCCGGACGCTTCTCGCCCGTTGAGAAATTGCCGCTTTTTCCCCTTCTTTCCGGACTTGGTGCCGGGGGAAGGGGAAGGCTACTCGGCTGATGGTCCCGATTAAGTTTGCCGATTCTGCACGGAGCGGGCCGGGATCGGTTGACGTGTCCGGCGTTTTGCCCAAATCCGGCGCGGCAGCTCGGGTAGACCCTTGGAGAGAGGCGGAACAATGGCGGATGTGGTGATCGTTGGGGCAGGGCATGGCGGTGCGCAGGCGGCTATCGCCTTGCGGCAGAACGGCTTTGCCGGTTCGATCCTGGTGATCGGACGCGAACCCGAATACCCCTATGAACGCCCGCCGTTGTCGAAGGAATATCTCGCCCGGGAGAAGACGTTCGAGCGGATCATGATCCGCCCCGCCTCGTTCTGGGCGGACAAGGACATCGCCTACGAACTCGGTCGCGAAGTGACGGCGGTTGATCCGGTGGCCAAGACGCTGACCACCGATGACGGCGCGGTTACCGCCTATGGTTCGCTGATCTGGGCAACCGGGGGCGATCCCCGTCGCCTGTCGTGCGAAGGGGGCGATCTGGCCGGGGTTCACGGCGTGCGCACGCGTGCCGATGCCGACCGCCTGATGAGCGAACTCGACGCCGGGGCCCGCTGTGCGGTGGTGATCGGCGGCGGTTATATCGGGCTCGAGGCGGCAGCCGTCCTTACCAAGTTCGGCGTCGGCGTCACATTGCTCGAAGCCGCGCCGCGCGTGCTGGCGCGTGTGGCGGGTGAAGCCCTTTCGGCCTTCTACGAAGCCGAACATCGCAGCCACGGCGTCGATCTGCGCACCAATGTCGCGGTCGCCGGACTTGAAGGCGCGGACGGCAAGGTGACCGGCGTCAGGCTGGCTGACGGCGAAGTCCTGCCCGCTGATATCGTCATTGTCGGCATCGGCATCATTCCGGCGGTCGAACCGCTGCTGGCGGCCGGAGCCAAGGGCGGGAACGGCGTCGACGTCGACGAATTCTGCCGTACCAGTCTCCCCGACGTCTATGCCATCGGCGACTGCGCAGCCCATGCCAACAGCTATGCCGAAGGCGCGGTGATCCGTCTGGAATCGGTGCAGAACGCCAACGACCAGGCAACTGTCGCGGCCAAGGCGATCTGCGGTGCGCCGGTCGCGTACAAGGCTTGCCCGTGGTTCTGGTCGAACCAGTATGACTTGCGTCTCCAGACGGTCGGCCTGTCGATCGGCCACGACGCCACCGTCCTGCGCGGCGATCCGGCAACCCGCGCGTTTTCGGTGATCTACCTCAAGCAGGGCAAGGTCATCGCGCTCGACTGCGTCAACATGGTCAAGGACTATGTCCAGGGGAAGAAGCTCGTCGAAGCGGGCAGTGTGGTTGCCCCCGAACGGCTTGCCGACACTTCGGTTCCGCTCAAGGAAATGCTCTGATCCCATCCGGGGCAGGCGTTCGTTGCGCCTGCCCCGGACGAGCCCGGATTCTCAGAACACTTCGAACAGGCCGGCCGCGCCCATGCCGCCGCCCACGCACATGGTGACGACGACATATTTGGCGCCGCGCCGCTTGCCTTCAATCAGGGCGTGCATGGTGCAGCGTGCGCCGGTCATGCCATAAGGGTGGCCGATCGAGATCGCGCCGCCGCTGACATTGAGCAATTCGTCGGGAATGCCGAGCCGGTCGCGGCAATAGAGCACCTGCACCGCGAAAGCCTCGTTGAGTTCCCACAGGCCGATGTCGCCCATGGAAAGGCCGAACCGCTTGAGCAGCTTGGGAATGGCAAAGACCGGGCCAATCCCCATTTCATCGGGCTCGGTGCCCGCGACCGCCATGCCGACATAACGGCCGAGCGGGGTCAGGCCGCGTTGCGCGGCAAGGGCGCCTTCCATGATGATGACAGCCGCCGATCCGTCGGAAAGCTGGCTGGCATTGCCTGCCGTGACGATCCCGTCGGGGAGGACGGGCTTGAGCGAAGCCAGCCCTTCGGCCGTGGTCTCGGGGCGGTTGCCTTCATCCTTGGTCAGAGTGACCTCGCGCTGGCTGACCGCGCCGGTTTCCTTGTCGACCACGGCCATCACGGCATGGACGGGCACGATTTCATCGTCGAAGGCGCCCGCCGCTTGTGCAACGCCGGTGCGTTGCTGCGACCGGAGCGCATAGGCGTCGCAGGCCTCGCGGCTGATACCATAGCGGCGACCGACGATTTCGGCAGTCTGAAGCATCGGCATGTACGTTGCCTGATGCATCGCGATGAGGTCGGGATCGGGCGTCACGCGCATGTCCTTGGTCTGGACCATGCTGATGGCTTCCTGCCCACCGGCGGCGACCACGTCCATGCGGTCGAAAATCACCTGCTTTGACGCGGTGGCAATGGTCATCAAACCCGATGAGCACTGGCGGTCCATGCTCTGACCGGGAACCGTGACCGGAAGTCCGGCGCGCAGGGCGACCTTGCGGGCGATGTTGGGCGCCTGGCTGCCTTGCTGGAGAGCTGCGCCCCAGACCACGTCGTCGATTTCGCCGCCTTCGAGCCCGGCCCGTTCGACCGCCGCGCGCAGGGACAGGGCGCCGAGCGTCGCGCCGTGGGTGGCGTTGAAGGCGCCCTTGTAGGCGCGCCCGATCGGGGTGCGCGCGACCGAAACGATAACTGCATCACGCATAGTCGATGATCCTCTCACTGTATGTCATGGTTATGGGTTTGTGGGGTCATGGTTGTCCGGGGCGGGACAGCGCCCCGCTGATCGGATTTCCGCCGAAGCGGTCGCGCAATTCGCGCTTGAGCACTTTGCCGATCGGACTGCGGGGCAATTCGTCGACGAGCGCGATCCCGCTGATCCGCTGCGTCTTGCCAAGGCGGCTGTTCGCTTCGGCAAGGATGGCCTGGGCATCGACCGCCCGATCGTTGGGAACGACCACGGCAAAGGGTGTTTCTCCCCACTTGTCCGAGGGGATGCCGACGACCGCCGCTTCGCGCACGGAAGGCAGGCGGAGCAGTTCGGCTTCGAGATCAGTGGGGTAGATGTTGAAGCCGCCTGAAATGATGAGGTCCTTGGCCCGGTCCATCAGGATGAGGAAACCGTCCTCGTCGAAGCGGCCGATGTCGCCGTGGCGGATATAGCGCCGTCCTTCGTCGTCGAACCATTCCGCCTCGCGGGTCTTGTCCTGCTTGCGGTGATAGCCGTCCATCATGATCGGCGAATGGCCGACGATCTCGCCCGTTTCGCCCTGGGGCAATTCGCGGCCCTGCTCGTCGATGATCTTCATGATGTGCCCCGGCGCGACGCGGCCCACGGTGTGCAGCTTGTCGGGGAATTCATGCGCGAGCAGCAGGGCCGAAGCGCCTCCTTCGGTCATGCCGTAGGCTTCGAGCAGGCCGCCCGGCCAGCGTTGCAGGACATCGGCCTTGAGCCAGGCGGGGAACGGCGCGGATGTCGAGGACTTGAGCTGATAGGACGACAGGTCGAACCGGTCGAATTCGGGATGCTCCATGATCCGCCGGTATTGCACCGGCACCAGCATGGCATGGGTGACGCGTTCGGCCTGCGACAGTTCGAGGAAGCGCAGGACGTCGAATTTGCCCATCAGCACGACTTTGCCGCCGCCCATCAGCGCGGGGAAAAAGCTGACCAGAGTGGTGTTGGAATAGAGCGGGGTCGAACAGATGACGCTGGTTTCGTCGCCATAGCCGCTGGCGACGGTGCGCCGGGCATATTCGTGGCGCATCCGGTGGCTTTGCACGATCCCCTTGGGGGTGCCGGTCGTGCCCGAGGAATAGATGATGTTGAACGGGTCTTCGGGTGCGATCGCGCGGGCTTCCGGGCGAACCCCAGCGGGGGGTAGCCAGGCCGAGAGGGGAACGCCGCCCGTACTGTCATCGACCGCGATCCGCCCGATTCCGGCAGGCAAGGGCAGGCCGTCGAGCTTTTCGGCCATGGCGCGGTCGAGAAAGAGCAGCCGCGCGGTGCTGTCCTCCAGCATGGCGAGCACGGTTTCGCCCGAGGCGCTCGACGTCAGCAAGGCGGCGGCTGCCCCGGCCCGCAGGATGCCGAGGAAGACCAGCGCCGCCTCGACCGAATTGGTCGCGGCAAGGGCGACCGGTTCGCGCGGGGCGATCCCGGCGACATGCAGTTCGGCGGCGATGCGGGCGGTGATATCGTCGAGTTCGCGCCAGCTTACCCGGCGGCACTCGTCGACCAGGGCCGTGGCGTCCCCCCGTCGGGCCGCATGGGCGGCCAGAATGTCGGGCAGAGGCAGGAAGTCGGCCTCGACGATGTCCTCGATCCGCATCGCGCGCCTCCGTTCAGGCGAACGTTTCGCCCGCAGCCGCCTTGGCCGCGAGCAGGGGGGCGACCGGCTGGCCATGGCGGGTGAGCCCGTCGACTACGGTGCCGAGCCCGATATGGTCGGCCCAGAACATCGGTCCCCCGGTCCAGGCGGGCCAGCCATAGCCGTTGAGCCAGACGGTATCGATGTCGCCCGCCCGCTGGGCGATCCCTTCAGCGAGGATCAGCGCGCCTTCACTGATCATCGGATAGAGCAGGCGCTCGCGGATCTCGTCCTTGCCGATGGTGCGCTGGGGCTTGCCTTCCTTGGCCGCGAAATCGGCAATGATCGCCTTCACTTCGTCCGAAGGGGTACGCTGACGGTTCTCGTCATAGTCGTAGAAGCCCTTCTTGGTCTTCTGCCCCCAGCGACCGACAGCGCAGAGCGCGTCACGCAGGCTTTCGATCCGGTTGGGATCGCGGTGCCAGCCGATGTCCACCCCGGCGAGGTCGGCCATCTGCCACGGCCCCATGGGAAAGCCGAATTCGAGCAGGGCTTCATCGACTTCCCAGTAATGTGCGCCTTCCATGATGAGGTCGTGCGCGGCCTTTTGCCGGGGTGAGAGCATGCGGTTGCCGATGAAGCCGTCGCAGACGCCCGAGACGACCGGGATCTTTCCGATCTTTACCGACAGCGCCATGACGGTCGCGAGTTCAGCCTTTCCGCTGGCCTTTCCGCGCACGACTTCGAGCAGTTTCATGACATTGGCGGGCGAGAAGAAATGCATGCCCAGCACCGAGGCAGGGCGGCTGGTCACGCTCGCGATTTCATCGATGTCGAGATAGCTCGTATTGCTGGCAAGGATCGCGCCGGGGCCGGCAATGGCATCGAGCCGACGGAATACGTCCTTCTTGACGTCCATGTTTTCATAGACCGCCTCGATCACGAGGTCGCACGCGGCAAGCGCAGTGAAATCGAGCGTGGGTTCGAGCAGGCCGATCGCCCGTTCGGCGAGCGCGGCGTCGAGCTTGCCCTTCTTGACGGTCGCTTCGTAATTGCGGCGGATCGTCGCGACCCCGCGTTCGAGCGCTTCGACCGAGGTTTCGACGATCGTCACCGGAATGCCCGCGGTCAGGAAATTCATGGTGATCCCACCGCCCATCGTGCCTGCGCCGATCACGCCTACTCTTTCGATGGGCAGCAACGGGGTGTCGGCAGGGATGTCGTCGATCTGGGCTGCGGCCTTGCGCGCGGCGTCAATGTGTTCGCGGGCGCCGGGGACGGGTTCTGACATGAAGGGCCTCTCCTTATTTTGGTTTTTTACGCGCGGCTCTGGCTGAGCGCGGCGTAGATCAGGGTTTTCAGGTGTTCGCGGATGGGGAAGACGACCGAGGGGTAGACTTGCGTCATGAAGACCATGTGGAGGCCTTCGACGGGGTCGACGAAGAACTTGGTCGAATAGATCCCGCTCCAGAAGAATTCGCCGGCATTGCCGGGCACCAGCGTGCGCGGGGGATCGATGGTGACGGCAAAGCCCAGGCCGAAACCGGTCCCGGCCTGTCGCGCATCGCTGAACAACGCGCGGGCGACCTGGGGCAAGTCGCAGGGAAGGCCGGTCATCGGATGGCGCAAGTGGTTGGCGGTCATCAGGCGCAAGGTCGCCGGAGCGATCAGGCGCACGCCGTCGACCGCGCCGCCGCCTGCCAACATGCGGCAGAACCGGTGATAGTCGGCAACCGTCGACAAGAGCCCGCCGCCCCCGCTTTCGAAACGCGGCTGGCGCAACATGCCCGAGGTCGCGCCCGCATCGAACAGTGCGGGTTTCCCGCCCGGAACGTGCGCCCATGCATCGGCAAGGCGATCCGCCTTGTCGACGGGGCAGTGAAAATCGGTATCGACCATCCCGAGCGGATCGAAAATCCGTTCTTTCAGAAAGGCCCCGAGGCTCTGTCCGGTCAGCCGGGCGATGACGACGCCCAGGACGTCGACCGCGACCGAATATTGCCATGCTTCGCCGGGGCTGAATTCCAACGGCAGCTTGACCAGTTCGGCAATGAAATGGTCGTTGCCGGGAAGGCTGGGATGCCCGTCGAGCCGCGCCTTGCGATAGGCCGCGTCGAGATTGCCCCGGTTCTGAATGCCGTAGGTGAGGCCGGAGCGATGGGTGATGAGGTCGACCATGCGCATGGGCGCCGCGAGAGGGCCGGGGGTAAAGGGCATGTCGCCTCCGCCACCGACGAAGAGGCGCAAATCGGCGAATTCGGGAATGACTCTGGCGACCGGATCGTCGAGCGCGACGAGACCTTCCTCGACCAGCATCATGAAGGCGAGCGAGACGATCGGCTTGGTCATCGACGCGATGCGGCAGATCGCATCCTCGCGCCAGGGCGTGCCGTCGGCGCGCATCTGCCCCAGCGTCGCGCGCCAGACCGGCACCCCGTCGCGCGCAACCAGCACGTCGGCACCGGGAAAACGGCCCGGCCCGACATAGTCGCGTTCGAGGAACGTCGCGATTTTCGAAAGCCGCACGGGGTCGAAGCCGTGGGCTGCCGGGTCTGCCAGTTCCATCCTTCGTCCTCTCCCGTTCAGGCCCGCCGGATTGTCCGTGTCGGGCGGTCCTTCATCCGAAAATCGCCACCGATTGCAGGCCGCGCATGACTTCCACCCCGTCGGCATTCCACATCCGCAGAGTCTCGCTCGAAAAGCCGTTTTCCATGTGGTTCGATGCGGTTTCGAGCAGCCACCATCCATCACGGGTCGTGGGCGTCTCTCCGAGCAGGGTGAGCGACCAGTTGATCGAGCTGATCGGCCCCCGGCGTTCCATCGCCCGGATCGATCCGGGCGGCAGGGCGTCGCCCAGCGCGACGAGTTCGGCATGGGGGGCAAGGCCCTCGCGGTCCTTCAACCGGACCCAGCGGCGGATCGCCACGCGCCCTTCGTCATCCGAGCGGGGGCCGCGACGCACCTCCATGGCATGAACGAAGGCGGGAACGCCGGGCATCGGGGCGACCGGTTCGGCCTGTTCGGGCGGGGTAAGGTCCGCGATCCGGGGGGCGGGATTGCCGCCGTTGGCAGGACGTCCGCTGCCGAAGAGCCATGTCGCGCGATGGACGAGAGCGTCATCACACCACAGCGAGGTTTCGACGTGGCTCACGCTTTTCCCCGCGCGCAACAGGGTGACGCGGGCTTCCACATCCTCTCCCACCGGGGCGATGAAGCCGATCTGCCCAGCGCGCAGGGGCGGCAAGTTGGGGAAGGCCTCGCGCGCGGCGACATAGGCGATGTAGGACGAAGTGCCGCCGTACATGGTGCGTCCCTGCATCCACCCGGCCGCGCCGTGGAGCTGGAAATGCCCGTTGGGCAGCCGTTCCAGCCTTTCGGCCAAAAGCGCCAGGGGCACCGCCTGCACTCCTTCCGTCACGTCTTGCGCAGGCATGCCCGCCACTCTCCCGAATCTGTTTAATCGAATGATTAGGAGAATGATCGGCCCGCGAAAAGGGGCTTTCGCACATGCAAAGTGACGGAAATGCCTTGGCTTTCAGGTTTCCGTTACGGCAACTGCCGTCGCTGGGGTCATATTTTGACGTAAACGTCTGATTGTCCTGAGGACGCCCGCTCGTTTCGAGTCCTACTTTGCCTCGGCGAGCAGGGCCTGCGTGTCAGCGCCGCTCCAGTCGTGGCCGCCGACCATGCGCCAGACTTCGCGACCTTGTGCGTCATAGAGGACGCTCGTGGGCAGGACGCCGGTGTTGTAGAAAAAGCCGAGATCGTTTTCGGGATCGAGCCAGACCGGCAAGTGCGGCTGGGCCGAGAGCTTGGCTGCGACTTTGTCCGGTTGTCCGGAATCCTGCGACACCGTCAGCACCGCGAGCCGCCCTTGTTCGCGCACCGCGAGTGCGTCGAGCGTCGGCAATTCGCGGACGCACGGGCCGCACCATGTCGCCCAGAGATTGATCAGCACCGGTTTCCCCACGAGCGAGAGCAGGCGCAACTTGGCCCCTTTCGCGTCGTGGACGGTGATGTCGGGCATCTTGCTGCCCTTGTGGCTGCGGTCGATCTTGCCCTCGCTGCCGTCGTCGGGGGCGGCTGGTCCCTGCGCGGATGGGGATGGGGTCGCCGCGCTCTCCTGTTGCGCAGGCGCGCGTGGCTCTTTATCGCACCCCGCAAGGGCCAGCAGGCCCACGGTGAATGTCAGGACAAGAGGCAGGCGAAGCGAGATGAGCGGCAATTCGGGCTCCAACCAGATGTGGGGCGGGCGCTTTGCCGCCGGTCCGTCTTCGATCATGCGTGAGATAAATGCCTCGATCCCCTTCGACAAGGCACTCTGGCGGCAGGACATCGCCGCGTCCAAGGCCCATGTCGCGATGCTGGAAAAGCAGGGGATCGTCTCGATGGTCGATGCCGCCGCGATTTCGGGCGGCCTGGATCAGGTCGCGGCCGAATACGAAGCCAACGGGGTGCCGGAAAACTGGGATCTCGAAGACATCCACATGACCACCGAAAGCCGTCTGGCCGAACTGATCGGGACGGCAGCGGGGCGTCTGCACACCGCGCGCAGCCGCAATGACCAGGTGGCGACCGATTTCCGCCTGTGGGTGCGCGATGCCATGGACGAGGCCGACGCCGGTCTGAAGGCGCTGCAGGTCGCGCTGGTGACGCGCGCGGGCGAACATGCCGCCTCGATCATGCCGGGCTTCACTCATCTCCAGACCGCGCAGCCGGTGACGCTCGGCCATCACCTGATGGCCTATTACGAGATGATCCGTCGCGATCGTTCGCGTCTGGCCGATGCACGGGCGCGGCTCAACGAATGCCCGCTCGGTGCTGCCGCGCTGGCCGGAACCGGGTTCCCGATCGATCGTTTTGCGACGGCCGCGACGCTGGGCTTCGATCGCCCGACTGCCAACAGCCTTGATTCGGTCTCCGATCGCGACTTCGCGCTCGATTTCCTGATGACGGCGGCGCAGATCTCGCTGCACCTCTCGCGTCTGGCCGAGGAATTCATCATCTGGGCGAGCCAGCCGTTCGGCTTTGTCGTCCTGCCCGACAGCCTTTCGACCGGCAGCTCGATCATGCCGCAAAAGAAGAACCCGGATGCGGCCGAGCTCGTGCGTGGCCATGCCGGGCGGATCGTCGGCAGCCTCACGTCGCTGATGATCACGATGAAGGGGCTTCCGCTCGCCTATTCGAAGGACATGCAGGACGACAAGCCGCCGGTTTTCGAAGCGGCGAGCCTGCTTGCCCTGTCGGTTGCGGCGATGACCGGCATGGTGGCCGAGGCCCGGTTCCGGACCGAACGCATGCGCGGCGCGGCCGAACTCGGCTATGCCACCGCGACCGACCTTGCCGACTGGCTGGTGCGTCAGGCCGACATTCCCTTCCGCCAGGCTCATCACATCACCGGCGCGGCCGTGAAACTCGCCGAAAGCCGGGGTATCGCGCTCGACCAGTTGCCGCTCAAGGATCTCCGCGAGATCGACAGCCGCATCGACGAAAGGGTCTATGCAGCGCTCTCCGTTGAAGCCTCGGTCGCGGCGCGCGCCAGCCATGGCGGAACCGCCCCGGCCGAAGTAGAAAAGCGCGTGGCCGAGGCAAAGGTCGCGCTTGGTCTGGAGTCCTGACACGATGTCCCATCTGACGACCCGTCCCGCCCTGCGCGCGGTTGCGCTCGTCCTTCTCGGTTCGCTCGTTTTGGCCGGTTGCGGCAATCGCCGCTCGCTCAAACCTGAACCGGGCAAGGATCTGCCGATCGCGCCCTATGGACGTGGGGACCGGCCGTCGGCGGACAATCTGCTTCACGCCCCGGTCGAAGCGAAACCGGAACGCAGCATCGACGTCCGTACCCGTTCGGAAGAACGGGCCGACGATCCGTTCGACCTGCCGCCCGAAAACTGATCTTGCGCTGAAAGCTTTTATCCCATGGACCATTTCGAATACCGCAACGGCGTCCTTCACGCCGAAGACGTGCCGCTGCCGCGCATTGCCGACGCTGTCGGAACGCCGGTCTATGTCTATTCGCGCGCGACGCTGACCCGCCATGCACGGGTGTTCCGCGATGCGCTCTCGATCCTGCCCGCGACGAAGATCGCGTTTGCGGTCAAGTCGAACCCCAATCTTGCCGTGCTCAAGGTGCTGGCCGCGGAAGGCTATGGCGCCGACGTGGTTTCGGGCGGCGAGATGGAACGCGCGCTGGCAGCCGGGATGCCGGCCGAGGGAATCGTGTTCTCGGGCGTCGGCAAGACCGAGGCGGAAATGATCCGCGCGCTTGAGGCCGGGATCGGGCAATTCAATCTCGAAAGCGCGGAGGAAGGGCTCGAGCTTGCCGAACTGGCGCAGCGCCTCGGCAAGACAGCGACGTGCGCCCTGCGCGTCAATCCCGACGTGGACGCCGGAACCCACGGCAAGATCTCGACCGGGAAGGCCGAGAACAAGTTCGGGGTTCCCTTCGACCGTGCCGCGGACATTTTTGCCCGCCTGTCGGCCGAACCCGGCCTTGCCATGCGTGGCCTTGCGCTCCACATCGGCAGCCAGCTTTCGAGCCTTGCTCCGCTCGAAGCCGCGTTCACCAAGATCGGTGGGCTCATGCGCGAAATCCGCGCGGCCGGACATGCGATTACCCACATGGACCTGGGCGGCGGCGTCGGCGTGCCTTACAAGGCGGGCGATGTCTTCCCCCAGCCGGAAGAGTATGCCGCGATGATCGCGCGGGTCACGGCCGACTGGGGCGTGACGCTGATGTTCGAACCGGGCCGCGTCATCACCGGCAACACCGGGGTTCTCGTCACCCGCGTCGTGCGCGTGAAGGAAGGCGTCGGTCATCCCTGGGTCGTGGTCGATGCGGCGATGAACGATCTTGCCCGCCCCGCGCTCTATGACGCGTGGCACGACTTTGCCGCCGTCACGCCGAACGGGCAGACGATCACGGCCAATATCGTCGGTCCGATCTGCGAATCGAGCGATACGTTCGCCATGGCGCGCGACATCGACGAAGTCGCGCGGGGCGATCTTGCCGTGTTCCGCACTGCCGGGGCCTATGGCGCGACGATGGCCAATACCTATAACTCGCGCCCGATGGTGCCCGAAGTCATGGTCGACGGCGAGCGTTGGGCCGTGGTTGCCGATCGCATCGTTCCCGCAACGATCCTGTCGGCCGAACGGGTGCCGGACTTCCTCGTGTGAGCCTGCCCGCGCTGCCGCTGTTCCATCGCCTGCACGGCCGACCGGTCGTGGTTCTGGGCGTGGGCGAAGCGGCAGCGGCCAAACGGCGGCTGGTCGAAAGGGCCGGGGGGCTGGTGGTCGATGACCTTGGCGAAGGGATCGACACCGGCGCCCGGCTGGCTTTCATCGCCCACGACGACGAAACCGCCTTGCAGGCCGATGCCTTGCGCGCGCGCTGTGCGGGGCTCCTGGTCAATGTGGTGGACCGGCCCGAACTTTGCGATTTCACCACGCCCTCGCTGATCGACCGGGCGCCGGTCATTGTCGCGATCGGGACGGCAGGGGCCAGTGCGGGATTGGCGAAAGCTCTGCGCCTGCGGCTCGAACGCCTGCTGCCTCAGGGGATCGGGGGACTGGCGCTCGCCCTTTCCGCCGCGCGCGAGGCGGTGCGGGCGCGTTTTCCCGGCGCAGCGGACCGTCGCCGCGCGCTCGATCATGCGCTGGAAGCCGGAGGCGCGCTCGATCCCTTCATCGCCCATGGTCCCGATGCGGTTGCCGACTGGCTGGCCGGGGCCGTGCATGGGGCTTCGGGGCGCTATCGTGTCGTGCTGAACAGCCTCGACCCCGACGACCTTACCTTGCGGCAGGCCCGTCTGCTGGGGCAAGCGGACGCGATCATTGCCGACCGGTCCGTGCCGCCCGCGATCCTTGCCCGGGCGCGTGCCGACGCGATGCGGCTCGCGCCCGGCGATCCCGAACCGGCGGACGGGATCGTCGTCGAATTGCAGCTTAGAGCTTAGGCGTCTCTTTGGGCGAAAGCTGAAAATTCATCCAGCATGCCGCCAGCGGGCGCGATGCGTCGCCTTGCCACGCTTCGATCCGCACATTGGCGATCCGCCGCCCCGAGCGTACCACCGTGCCTTTGGCGAAGGTGCGCTGTTCGATCCCGCCGCGCAGGAATTCGATGTTGATGTTGACCGGCTTGATCCGCACGTCGAGCCCCTGCCGGTCGAGTTCGGCATGGAGCGCGGCAAAGCCCGCCATTTCGAGAAGACCACCGATGGCCCCGCCATGGAGATAGCCGGGACGCCCGGTGACGCGGTCGGCAAAATCCATGGCAATGATCGGGATGCCGTCTTCGTGCCCGTCGATTTCCATGCCCATCGCCTGCGCATAGGGGGGAAGGTCGATATAGGTCATGCCTTGGCCCATTCCTGCGGTTCGACAAGGATGAAGACGCCCGCCGCGTGGGCAACCGGATCGTCGGGATCGCCGTCGTGGGCAATGCCCCGGACGAAGGCCATCGACCGCCGCAACTGATAGCATTCGGCCCGGGCGATGATCGGCCGGTGCGGGACGGCGGCGCGGGTATAGTCGATGCGCAAGTCGAGTGTCACTTGTGGCAGGAACTGCTTGTGGGTGGCCCAGACCGACATCGAGGTGGCATTGTCGAGCAGGCTGATGATCGGCCCGGACGCGATGACCCCGGTTTCGGGATCGCCGACCAGATCCTCGCGCCAGTCGAATTCCAGCTCGACCCATTTGTCGCCGTGATCGCGATAGCGCATCCCGACGAAACCGCTGTGTCCGGGCGGGATCGCGCCGTGTTTCCAGCGCTTGGGGTCGAACCCGCTGGCGCGAAGGAATTGTTCGAAGGCGCTCGTCTCATCCGGTCGGCTCATCGTCGCGTCCTGCCTGATACGGTTTCGTTTTGCAACCAACTCAGAATGCGGCGCCCGCCAGGGCATCGATCGCGCCCTGAAGGATGAGAGCCGCCGCATGGGCGTCGATCCGCTCGGCCCGCTTGGCCCGGCTCATGTCCTGCGCGATCATCGCCCGCTCGGCCGCCTGTGTGGTCCAGCGTTCGTCCCAGAGCAGGGTGGGCAGGGCAAGGTCGGCAAGATTGCGGGCCATGGCACGGGCGGCCTGGCTGCGCGGGCTTTCGCTGCCGTCCATGTTGAGCGGAAGGCCGATGACGATGCCCCGGACCGAACGCTGGGCAATGATCCCGACGATTTCGGCCTTGTCCTGCGCGAACTTGCGCCGGTTGAGCGTGTGCGAGGGTGAGGCAAAGCGCCAGCCCGCGTCGCACAGGGCAATGCCGATGGTCTTGGTGCCGGGATCAAGGCCCATGAGGACGCCGCCTTCGGAAAGGGCGGCGCGGAATTCGCCGATTGCAGTGGTGATCATGTCGTGTGTCCCCGGCTGTGCGCGTCGACCCAGGCCATGGTTCGGCGTTGGACGTCATCGCGCAGGTTGCGCCAGAAAATGGCGTAGTCATAGGCGGTGTAATTGTTCCCCGGCAGCACCAGTTCGCCGATCCGGGGCGCATGGCTCACGAGCAGGATGCCCGATGCCGGGTCGCAGTGCGCGCCGGTCGCGGGCAGGATCAGTCCGGCGCGGTGATATTCGTCGGCCAGAGCAAGGCTGCCGCGATTGGCGCTGTCGGGCGCGTCGGGCGCCGCGCCTCCGGTCAAGGGATTGACGCAGAGGATCGGTTCGCCGTGGGGATGGGTTCCGTCGAGTGCGGGGTAATGGGCGAAGAGGTCGTGTATCATTGTGGGATCGGCCGGCTGGGCAAATGTGATCCAGCTCATCACGCAGTCGACCTGATCGGGCGCGCGACAGGGATGCAGGCCTGCAACTGCAAGGTCGTGTCCGGGATAGACCGGCCATCCCGCCAGATAGACCGCGACGATCCGCGATGCGAGTGGGCCGTCATGGGCGATGTCACGCATGAGGTGGAGCAGGATCAGCGAACCCTGATCGTGCCCGGCAAGGACGATCGGCGCATCTGCCGGAACGGTCCGCAGGAACTGTGCAAAGGCAAGCCGGACGTCGCCTTCGGCCACGGCTTCGGCGCGCTCTGATGCGGGATCGTCGATGAAGAAGCTGCCCAGCGTCGCCTGCCGGTAATGGGGAGCAAAGACGCCGCTTTCCCCGTTGAAGGCGCTGGCCATCGCCTGAACCGAATGGGCGGCGCGGATCTGCGAATCGGCGTGGGTGAGAGGCGCGTTCCAGTGGTTGCGGCCAAAGAACGAGGTCGCATGGACGAAGAAGACATAGGCCGGTCCTGCTCGCTCCGGGACCATGCCGGCGGGCAGATAGTCGGCGGGGTTCCCGGGCATGTCGGGACGGGCGATCCACAGGGCCGGGTTGTCATAGGCGCGGGGCGGCAGCGGAGCTTGCGGTGCAAAGGCGACGCGCGGCGCCATGCGAAAGCTCTCGATGGCAAATCCGGCCGTGTGGAGGAACGCGATCGCCGCCAGAACCATCACCACGAGCAGCCCGGCAAAGGCGAGCAGCGGGCGTTTCACGATTATCCCTCGCGCTCCCGGGCAAGGTCGTCTTCCCGAATGGTGTGGTTGCGGGCGGCTTGCCGCTCCAGCGCGATCTTGAGCATGGCGACCAGCGGATCGGCAAGGATCAGGCCGAGCAGCCCGAACAGGACCCCGAAAATGAGCTGCGCGCCCAGGACCAGCGCGGGGGCAAGGTCGGCGGTCTTCTTGGCGACCATCGGCACGACGATATTCCCGTCTACCGTCTGCACGATCAGATAGACCGCCACGCAATAAAGGCCGGTATGGGTGCCTTCGGAAAACCCGACGAGGATCATCAGCGCCCCGGAAATCGGCGCGCCGATATTGGGCAGGAACGCGAGCAGTCCCGTAAGCAGCCCGAGCAGAGCGGCCATGGGTACGTTCCACAGCCACAGCAGCAGCCATGTCGCGATGCCTTCGGATGTCATCCCGATCAGCCGCCCGAACAGCAGGCGGCGCAGCGCGCGGCCCATGAGGTGCGCGGTATCGTGCCAGCGGTCCCGGCTTTCGGCAGGCATGAGCCAGGCAAGCCCCCGACGGTAAAGGTCGGGTTCGAGCACGAAATAGATGCCCAGGATCATGATCAGGAACGCGGTGGTAAACCCGCCGAACAGGCCGCCGAGCGCCTGGGTGACGGGGCCGACCCCGCCCGCGATCTGTTCGGCGATGCGCGAGGCGTCGAGTTTTTCGACGAAGAGCCCGTGCGCATGGGCAATGTCGCCCAGCTTTTGCGCCTGCGTCGCGATCAGGCGGGGCATGGCGGCCGCCTGTGCCGCCAATTGGCTGCCCGCAAAGACTGCCAGCCATACGAGGAACGCGACCGCGCCGAGGAGAACGATGGCGATGCGCAGGATGCGCGGCACCGGCAGCACGCGCCGGAGCAGGCGTTGCCCGCCGTCGATCATCGCGCCGAACACGATCCCGCCAAAAATGACCAGCAAGGGCTGGGCAAGATAGATGGCAAGGCCGGTCAGCGTGGCAACGCCGATCCAGACGACAGCCCGCTTGATCTCGGTGCGGATCGCGCCGTCGTTGATATCGGTGGGGCCCGTCGTGGAAGCGTGTGAGCCGGGCAGGGGATTTTGCGGACCGGTCACAGGCATGCCGTCGCTGCCCGGTTCATTCGCCATGTGGCCCCCGCCCGCCATCGGTTTCCGTCATTTGTGACCGTCATGGACGATCATCGGGCGCAGTCTGGTCCAGGACCGCCCCGGTCGCAAGGCTTTCCACCAGGACAGCGGGTTGAAACTTTCGCTGCCGTCAAAGGAAAAGGTGGTGAATTCCGCCCGTCCGCCCACGCTCGACAAGGGAACCGGGCCGCCCAGGCCCTTTTCCTCGATCGGTGCGCGGCTGTCGGCCGAATGGTCGCGATTGTCCCCCATCAGGAACACATAGCCTTCGGGAACGCGGGTTTCGGGATAGTTGTCGAGCGGTTGGTCGCGATGATCGATGATGCGATAGGTCGCCCCGTTGGGCAGGGTTTCGCGGAAGATCGGCAAGTCGCAATAAAGCCGCCCGTCCGCGCCGCGATAGCGCAGGCCGGGGAATTCGTCCGGTTCGCAGGGCTGGTTCGCATCGACCGGCAGTTCGAGCGGCGCTTCGACCGCTTGGGGGATCGGCTTGCCGTTGAGAATGATCTGCCCACCGACGACCGCGATGCGATCGCCCGGCAAGGCGACGACGCGCTTGATGTAATCCTCGTCGCTGGCGGGAGGCACGACGATGACGATGTCCCCGTATTCGGGCGTGTGCGGGAAGATCCGCGTCGCCGAACGTGGCAGCACGTGGAACGAGGCCGAGACCCACGACCAGCCATAGGGATATTTCGACACCACCAGCCGGTCGCCGACCAGCAGGTTGGGCATCATCGAGATCGACGGGATGTAGAACGGCTTGGCGACGAGGCTGTGGAACACGACCACCGCGACCAGCATCATGACGAGGCCGCGCAATTCGACCAGCCAGTTCGCGCGCTCGTGATGCTGACCATCGCTCTTTGCAGGTTCGGTCATCGGCGCGGTTCCAAGGTCGAGCGTTTCGGGTTCGTCCTTCACGCAGAAGTTCCGATCGGGCGCGCCTCGATCACGACGAAGGCCTGGGCCCAAGGGTGGTCGTCAGTCAGCGTGAGGTGGACGATCGCCTCGTGTCCGGGCGGGGTCATCGCGGCAAGGCGTTCCGCCGCGCCTCCGGTCAGGGCGAGCGTGGGCGCCCCCGACGGGGCGTTGACGACGCCGATGTCTTTCATGAACACGCCCGCCTTGAAACCGGTTCCGACCGCCTTGGAAAAGGCTTCCTTGGCGGCGAACCGCTTGGCCAGCGTTCCGGCGCGGGTGAACGGGCGCCGCGCGGCCTTGGCCCGTTCGGCATCGGTGAACACCCGGTCCTCGAACCGTTCGCCGAAGCGGTCGAGCGAAGCCTGAATGCGCTCGATATTGCACAGATCCGAGCCGAGGCCGATGATCAACGGGCTTCGTCCATCAAGGCGCGCATGTGGCGTACGGCAGCACCAAGGCCGGTGAAGATCGCTTCGCCGATAAGGTAGTGGCCGATGTTGAGTTCGGCCAGCTGCGGGATCGCGGCGATCGGCTGGACATTCTCGAATGTCAGCCCGTGCCCGGCATGGGGCTCGATGCCGTTGACGGCGGCAAGGGCGGCCATGTCGGCAATCCGCTTCAATTCGACTGCCTGCGCTTCGCCGATCGCATGGGCATATTCGCCGGTGTGCAGCTCGACGACCGGCGCGCCCAGCTTGATCGCGGCCTCGATCTGGCGCGGTTCGGGGGCGATGAACAGGCTGACGCGGATGCCCGCGTCGGAAAGGCGGGCGACGATCGGGGCGAGGCGGTTGTGCTGTCCGGCAGCATCGAGCCCGCCCTCGGTCGTGCGTTCCTCGCGCCGTTCGGGCACGATGCAGGCCGCATGGGGTTTGTGGCGCAGCGCGATCGCGACCATTTCTTCGGTCGCGGCCATCTCGAAATTGAGCGGTAGGCTGGTCGCCGCCTGGATCCGGGCGATGTCCTCGTCCCGGATATGGCGGCGATCCTCGCGCAAGTGGGCGGTGATGCCGTCGGCGCCGACGCTGGCGACGATTTCGGCCGCACGCACCGGGTCGGGGTGTTCCCCGCCGCGGGCATTGCGGATCGTTGCGACGTGGTCGATGTTGACCCCCAGCCGCAACGGGCGGAGCGTGCCGGCCTGCGTCATCGCGCGTTTACTCGCCCGTTTGTGCCTGCGCTCTGCTGCCGGGCTTGATCGCGGGAGTCGCGGCCAGTTCGGGCGGCAGTTCGTCTTCGGCGTACGTGGGGAAGCTCAGGGTGATGAGCGGGTGGAACGGCACACCGAGATCGGCGGCTCCGGCGGAGCGATCGACCAGCGCGGCGCCCGCGATGACCTTGCCGCCCGCTTCCTCGATCGCGCGAATCGCTTCGCGGCTGGAAAGGCCGGTGGTGACGACGTCCTCGACCATCAGCACGCGTTCGCCCGGCTGTAGCGAGAAACCGCGGCGTAGCTCGAACGTGCCGGTCGGGCGTTCGACGAACATCGCCTCGACGCCGAGAGCCCGGCCCATCTCATGGCCGATGATGACGCCGCCCATGGCGGGCGAAACCACTTTCTGGATCTGCTGGCGCAGGTCGCGCGGCAGCTTGGCGGCAAGCGCGGTTGCCAGCCGCTGGGCCCGCATGGGGTCCATCAAAACGCGCGCGCACTGCAGGTAATGGGCGCTGTGACGGCCCGACGAGAGCAGGAAGTGCCCTTCGAGAAGGGCCGCGCTGGCGCGGAATTCGGAAAGGATTTCGCTGTCTTGCATGTGTGATCCGAAGGCTGTGCAGATACCCGGTGCCAAAGGCCCGGACGGCTTTTCCCGGCAAATGGCGCGCCGTGGCCCGAACGGCAAGCATTTTCGCGCGCGGGCGCATGTGTCCTTAAATCCGTGGCGAAAAATCGGAAAGTGCCTGCTTGAGCCGCTGGGGAAGCGGGCGTATAGCAGACGATAACAATAAAACATGTTTTGGGATGCGCCTGATGTCATTGATCTGGCGCAAAGAGGGATCGGACGTTCCGACGATGAATATTCACGGGAAATTCCGTGCCTTGGGCAAGGCATTCGTGTGGCTGGGCGTCATGCTCGCCGTGGTTTTCACGCCGACGGTCGCCTCTGCGCGTCCGTTGCAGGCACGGACGCTGGCCATCGCGGCACAGGCGGCCGACTCGGCCGTTTATGTCCCGGCACGGCCCGTCGCTGGCAAGGGACAACCCACGCCGGGAGGCTGGACATTCCAGAACCAGTATTCCCCGACAGGCGAGGAAGCCTTGCGCATGCACAATGCGCTGCTCCTGCCGATCATCACCGTGATCACCCTGTTTGTGCTGTTCCTGTTGCTGGTGGTGATGGCGCGCTTCAATCGCCGGGCCAATCCGGTGCCGTCGAAGACCAGCCACAATACCGCGCTCGAAGTGGCGTGGACGCTGATTCCGGTGCTGGTGCTGGTGGTAATTGCGGTTCCCTCGATCCGCCTGCTCGCCCATCAGTACAAGCCCGCGCCCAAGGATGCGCTGACCGTCAAGATCACCGGATACCAGTGGTATTGGGGCTATACTTATCCCGACAACGGCGGGTTCGAAGTGATCTCCAACATCCTGAGTTCCGACGAGGCGCTCAAGCGCGGCGAGCAGCCGCAGCTTGGGGCCGACAACCGCATGGTCGTCCCGGCGGGCGAGGACATTCGCATCCAGACCACGGGTGCGGACGTGATCCACTCGTTCTCGGTTCCCTCGCTGTGGTTCAAACTGGACGCGATCCCCGGCCGGATCAATGAAAAGGTCCTGCATATCAACACACCGGGCGTCTATTACGGCCAGTGTTCCGAACTGTGCGGCGTGCGCCACGGCTATATGCCGATCGTGGTCGAAGCCGTGCCCCGGGCGAAATTCAACGCCTGGATCAAGGCTCAGGGCGGCACCATCGGTGCGCCTGCAACGGCTTCCGCTTCCACCGCAGGCGCCCCCGCGCAGCCTCGCGTCTGACATATCGAAGGATCAAGGGGCGACCTCATGGCCACCATTCCCGCCGATCATGAAACCTTTGGCGTCCACGATGAAGGGGCGCACGAACACAAGCCGGGCTTTTTCGCCCGCTGGTTCATGTCCACCAATCACAAGGATATCGGGACGCTCTACCTGATCTTCGCGATTTTCGCCGGTGTGGTCGGCGGCGCGGTTTCAGGGCTGATGCGCGCCGAACTGATGCATCCGGGCATCCAGTACCTTGGCGTGGTGGCCCGCATCCTCGGGGAAAAGGACGCGAGTTTCGACCAGCAGCTTCACCTCTGGAACGTCCTCATCACCGCGCACGGCCTGATCATGGTGTTCTTCATGGTCATGCCCGCGATCATCGGCGGGTTCGGCAACTGGTTCGTGCCGATCATGATCGGGGCCCCGGACATGGCGTTCCCGCGCATGAACAACGTCTCGTTCTGGCTGACGTTCACCGGGTTCTGCTCGCTGATGATGTCGGCCTTCGTTCCGGGCGGGATGGGCAACGGCGCGGGCACCGGCTGGACGGTCTATGCGCCGCTGTCGACGACGGGATCGCCGGGCCCTGCGGTCGATTTCGCGATTTTCGCGCTGCATCTTTCCGGCGCGGGCTCGATCCTGGGGGCGATCAATTTCATCACCACCATTTTCAACATGCGCGCGCCGGGCATGACGCTGCACAAGATGCCGCTGTTCGTGTGGTCGGTGCTGGTCACGGCATTCCTGCTGCTGCTGTCGCTGCCGGTTCTGGCCGCGGCGATCACCATGCTGCTGACCGATCGCAATTTCGGCACGACGTTCTTCGATCCGGCAGGCGGCGGCGATCCGGTGCTCTATCAGCACCTGTTCTGGTTCTTCGGCCACCCCGAAGTCTACATCATGATCCTGCCCGGCTTCGGCATCATCAGCCAGATCATCTCGACCTTCTCGAAAAAGCCGGTCTTCGGCTATCTCGGCATGGCCTATGCGATGGTCGCGATCGGCGTCGTGGGCTTCATCGTGTGGGCCCACCACATGTACACGACCGGGCTCGACGTCGACACCAAGATGTATTTCACCGCCGCGACCATGGTCATCGCGGTCCCGACCGGCATCAAGATCTTTTCGTGGATCGCGACGATGTGGGGCGGGTCGATCGAATTCAAATCGCCGATGGTCTGGGCGATGGGCTTCATTTTCCTGTTCACGCTGGGCGGCGTGACCGGGGTGGTGCTGTCGAATGGCGGCATCGACGACAATCTCCAGGACACTTATTACGTCGTCGCCCACTTCCACTACGTGCTCTCGCTCGGGGCGGTGACCGCGCTCTTCGCCGGGTTCTTTTACTGGTTCCCCAAGATGAGCGGCCGCTGGCACAGCGAGTTCCTTGCCCATGTTCAGTTCTGGGTCTTCTTCGTGGGCGTGAACATGATCTTCTTCCCCATGCATTTCCTGGGGATGCAGGGGATGCCGCGCCGTTACCCCGACTATGCTCCGGCCTTCGAACACTGGAACTCGGTTGCGACCGTCGGCTACATGATCATGTCGGTCAGCGTCGTGATCTTCTTCGTCAACATCGCCTATGCCCTGATGTTCGGGCGCCGTGCGGAAGGCAACTATTGGGGCGAAGGCGCCACCACGCTCGAATGGACGCTGTCCTCGCCGCCGCCGTTCCACCAGTTCGAAACCCTGCCGGTGATCGATACCGCCGCTGTACACTGAATTTCCGGGGCGCTGATTCCCCTCGACCAACTTGCTTCGACCACCGTCGATCAAAGCACCCCGGCCGCAACGCCGGGGTGTCTTGTTTTTGGGCTCCGCACTGCTAGGTTTAGTCGATCAATTAAAAATCAGTGTGGGAGAAGCCGGTGCCTGAATTTCGCCAGATCGACGTTGGCGCCCTGTCGCTCAAAGTGGCGCTCGAAGGGGAAGGGCCGCTGGTCGTCATGGTCCACGGCTTTCCTGAAAGCTGGTATTCCTGGCGGCACCAGATCGGCCCGGTGGCTGCTGCCGGATACAAGGTCGCGGCCATCGACGTGCGCGGCTATGGCGGGTCGGACAAGCCGCAGGACATTGCCGCCTATGCCATGGAGGCGATTGTCGGCGATGTTGTCGGCTTGAAACAGGTGCTGCAACCCGACGCGCCCGCGATTCTGGTCGGGCACGACTGGGGCGCGCCGATCGTGTGGAATTCCGCCTTTACCCGGCCCGACCTGTTCCGCGCGGTGGCGGGGCTTTCGGTGCCCTTCACCGGCGTGCCCCAGCGGCCGTTCACGCAAGTCTTCCGCGAACTGTTCACGGCCAAGGGCCTGTTCTTCTATCAGGAGTATTTTCAGGAGCCGGGCCGGGCCGAGGCCGAGTTGGAGGCCGATGTCCGCCGTTCGCTGCGCCTGTTCCTCACCTCGGCTTCGGGCGATGCGCCTGCGTCCGCGTGGGCGCCCAAGCCGGCCGATTCTAACCTGCTCGACAGCCTGCCTGAACCCGAACGCCTGCCAGACTGGCTGAGCGAGGCCGATCTCGATTTCTATACTGCCGAATTTACCGCCTCGGGCTTTCGCGGGCCGCTCAACCGCTATCGCAATCACGAAGCCGACTATGCCTGGCTGTCGCAGTTTGCCGGGCGCACGCTCGATCAGCCTGCGCTTTACATCGGCGGCACGCGCGACCCGGCGAGCACCCTGTTCGGGCAAGTCGCCGATCCGGTCGCGATGATGCGCCGCTTTGCGCCTCATGTCGTGGGCCACATGCTTGAAGGCTGTGGCCACTGGACGCAGCAGGAACGGCCCGAAGAGGTCAATCGGCTTCTGCTCGACTGGCTCGCCGGGCTGCCCTGAGCTTTACCCGAGCCAGCTGGCAAGCCAGTCGGCCAGCGCCTGCGGCGACAGGCTGCGGGCGTCGGAAAGGGCGGTGACATGGCCCGGGTTGACGAGGCGGTCGGTCGCCGGATCGACGATCAGGACGGCGGGAACGCCTTCCAGACGGCCTTTGATGCCGTAGCGGGCCGGGATCTGCCCGTTGCGGTCGAACCGGCCAACGTCAACGGTCAAGACTTCATAGTGCTTGGCGACGAACGCCTTGAGCGCGGGCGTTTCGATCGTTCCGGCGAGCAGGCGGCAATCGAGGCACCAGTTGCCGCCCAGATCGATCAGCAGCAGCTTGTGCTGGAGCCGCGCGCGCTGGCGGGCTTCGGTCACGGCGCGGTTCGCATCGGCCCTTTCGTCATAAGGCAGGGGCAACGGCTTGGGCAGGTCGTTGAAACTGGCGATACCCACGCGCGGAGCCGGGATCGCGGCTTCAACCAGCGCGGGGGAGAGCGCGAGAGCGGCAAGCATCAGGCCGGAAAGCGCGCGCTTGGGAAACTTCATGGAAAACTCCATCGAATCGGTAGATATTATGGGGGTGATAGCCTGATTGGCGGACATTTCCAGCAGCATTGTAAAATGCGCTTTCACTTTGCCTATGGGTCAAGCGCCTTTATAGCCCGAAAGATGTCCGCCGCTCCTGCCACGACTCCCGCCTTTCCGCTCGCTGCCGACTGGCGCGATTTCTTCGCGCTGACCAAGCCTCGCGTCATCACGCTGGTGATCTTTACCGGCCTGTGCGGTCTCCTGGCAGCGCCTGGGCATATTCACCCGGTTCTGGCCTTTACCGCGATCCTGTGTATCGCGGTCGGGGCCGGGGGATCGGCCGCGCTCAACCAATGGTGGGAAGCCGACATCGACGCGGGGATGAAGCGCACGCGCAAGCGTCCCTTGCCCGATGGGCGCATGGACCGCACGTCGGCACGCGATTTCGGCATTGCGCTTTCGGCCGGGGCGGTGATCACCATGGGGCTTGCCATCGGCTGGCTCGATGCGGCGATCCTGGCGATCTCGATCGTCTATTATTCGTGGGTCTATACCATCTGGCTCAAGCCGCGCACGCCGCAGAACATCGTGATCGGCGGCGGGGCAGGGGCCTTTCCCCCGATGATCGGCTGGATCGCGGTGACCGGGCACATCACCTTGATGCCGGTGCTCTTGTTCCTCATCATCTTCATGTGGACGCCGCCGCATTTCTGGGCCCTGGCGCTGTTCGTGCAGACCGACTACGCCAAAGTCGGCATTCCGATGATGCCGGTCGTTGCCGGTGAGCGGTCGACGCGTCGCCAGATCCTGATTTACGCGGCGCTGCTCCTGCCCTTGACTCTGGTGCCGTGGTGGCTGGGAAAGACCGGCCCGGTCTATGGCCTGTCGGCACTGGTGCTGGGCCTCATTTTCCTTGGCCTTTCGGCGGTTGTCGGCTTGCGCACCAGTTTGCCCGAAGGCGACCGGATGAAGCCGGAAAAGCAGCTGTTCGGCTATTCCATCCTTTATCTCTTCATTCTTTTTGCCATGCTGGTGGTCGATCGTTTCGCCATGCAGGGCTTTTCCGCCCTGGGGAGTTGACACCATGGACAGCCCGTTGACGCCTGAACAACTCGCCCTGTTCCGGGCCCGGCAGAAGTCGCGCAGCCGCGCGCTGGCGGCGGTGCTGGGTGCACTGGTCGTCCTGTTCTTTGCGATCACGGTGGTGAAGATCGCCAAGCAGGCCGAGAACCGGACTTCTCCGCCCACCTCCGTCGCGACGCAGGAGTCCTGATCCATGGCCAGCGCGCCGCCATCCCATGCAGCGCGCAATCGCCGGGTCGCCACGCTGGCCGCGCTTGGCGGGCTTGCCATGCTGGGGCTGGGCTATGCCTCGGTCCCGCTCTATCGCCTGTTCTGTCAGGCGACCGGTTTCAACGGTACGACCCAGCGTGCGACGGCTGCGCAGGCCGACCGGGTTCATGCCGTTGCCCAGCCGATCACCATCCGGTTCGATGCCAATGTCGCGCCGGGGCTCAAATGGATCTTCCGGCCCGAGCAGGTGTCGCAGGACGGTCGCATCGGTGAACGCAAGATCGCCTATTTCTATGCCCGCAACCTGACCGACCATGCGATCACCGGGCGGGCGGTGTTCAATGTGACGCCCGAGCAGACCGGCGCCTATTTCCACAAGATCCAGTGCTTCTGTTTCAGCGAGCAGCGACTCGAAGCCGGGCAGGAAGTACGGATGCCGGTAATCTATTACGTCGATCCGGCCATGCTTCAGGATGCCGATGCGCGGAGCACACCGGTGATCACCTTGTCCTATACTTTCATGGAGGCTGCCGGTTCGCGGAAATGAGGGGGCACTTCCCGTACTTCTGGCCACTGGACCGCATTCCCGAGACAGGCTAAACAAGCGATGAAACCCGATCGGGGGCGTCAAGCCCGATGAATCGGGAAAAACATGTTTGGGAGTATCGGACGACCATGGCCGGCACCAAGAACCACGACTATCATATCCTGCCACCGGATATCTGGCCGTTGATGGGGGCGCTTTCGGCGCTGACGATGACCAGCGGGCTGGTCCTTTCCATGCACAAGATGCCCGGCGGTCCGGGCATTCTTCTGGCAGGGGTTCTGGGCGTTGCGCTCACCCTGTTCTCGTGGTGGGGCAAAGTCATTCAGGAAGCCCACGAGGGCCATCACACCCCGGTGGTCCAGCTTCACCAACGTTACGGGATGATCCTGTTCATCGCGTCGGAAGTGATGTTCTTCGTCGGCTGGTTCTGGGCCTTCTTCGATTTCTCGCTGTTCCCGTCGAAAATCGCGACCGACGTGATCGGCGGGCAATGGCCGCCCAAGGCGATCGAGGCGGTCATGAACACTTTCGACCTGCCCTTGCTCAACACGCTGATCCTGCTGTGTTCGGGCACGACGCTGACCTGGGCGCATCACGCGCTGATTCACGACAATCGCAAGGATCTGAAGCGCGGGCTGTGGGCGACGATCCTGCTCGGGATGATGTTCAGCTCGATCCAGGCCTATGAATATGTCCATGCCCCGTTCGCCTTTGGCCAGAACACCTATGGTTCGGTCTTTTACATGGCGACCGGGTTCCACGGGTTCCACGTCATTGTCGGCACGATTTTCCTGATCGTCTGCCTCGTGCGGGCCTATCGCAACGATTTCACCCCGCGCCAGCATTTCGGGTTTGAAGCGGCGGCGTGGTACTGGCATTTCGTCGACGTGGTGTGGCTGTTCCTGTTCGTGTCGATCTACGTCTGGGGCAATTGGGGCGCGCCGATCGAATGAGGGAATGGAGCGCATGACGAATTCGGACGGACCGTCCGTCGCCAAAGGGCAGCCCGGCCTCGTGCGGGCTGCCCTTTTCGCATTGTGTCCGCGGTGCGGGGCGCCGGGGCTGTTCGAGGGGGCTGGGCAGTTTGCGGAGACGTGCCGGGGTTGCGGGCTGGACTTTGCCGCGCATGAGGCATCCGGGCGGACGCTCTATCCGCTGGTCCTGCCGCTGGTGATCGGACTTGTCCTTGGTGCTCTGCGCTTTGACGATGCATTCCACCCACCGCTCTGGGTTCATCTGCTGATCTGGCCGCCGGTGGTTTCGGTCACGATGATCGGCGCGGTGCGCCTGGGCAAAGTCCTTGGCCTGATGCGCCATCTTGCACGAGAGGAGCTTTGATGCGCCGTCCTCCGCTTGGGGCCACCGTGTTCGTTCTGGTCGCGGTCGCGGCGATGATCGGGCTGGGAATGTGGCAATTGCATCGCCGCGCATGGAAAGAGGCTCTGATCGCGCGCTATGTCGCGGCCAGTGCGCAGACCGGGGTGGTCGCGTTGACGGGGACGGACATCCCCGACTTTGCCGCCTATCGCCGGGTCCTGTGGGATTGTCCCGAACCGGGCGCGGACCAGGTCGTTGCCGGACGCAATGCGCAAGGGCGTTCGGGCTGGGCCCATGTCGTCGTCTGCAGCCACGGCACCGGGGCAGAGGCGACGCATGTTCCCGTGGTGATTGGCTGGTCCTTTGCCGTCGTGCCGGTGATCTGGCCGGGCGGCGGGATTGCGGGCATTGCCGTGCCGGGGCCCAAGGCGGGGGTGTTCGTGCCCGGCCGCGACGGGCGCGCGCTCGACTGGCATATCGTTGCCGAACCGCCGCTTGGCGGTCTTGAAGCCAATGCGCGGCCCAATCCGCGCGAGATTGCCAACAACCACTGGTCCTATGCGATCCAGTGGTTCGCGTTCGCGGCAACGGCGCTGATTATCTATCTTCTTGCACTGCGGCGCCGTTGATCGCCTTGCCTTGGGGGACGGGGGCCGCTACGCGCGCGGCGACCACACGGGGAATGCGATGAAGTATGTCAGCACGCGCGGCACCGCGCCCGCGCTCGATTTCGAAGGCGTCACTCTCGCCGGGCTTGCCAGCGATGGCGGGCTTTATGTTCCCGAAGCATGGCCGCGCTTTTCGACCGAAGAGATCGCCGCGCTTGCCGGGCTTCCCTATGCGCAACTTGCGCAGAAGATCATGCAGCCCTTCGTGGGCGACAGCCTGACGCCCGAACGCCTGCTTGAACTGACGACCAAGGCCTATGGGCGCTTTGCCCATGCCGCCGTCACGCCGCTCAAGCAGTTCGACGAGCGTCAGTGGCTGCTCGAGCTGTTCCACGGCCCGACGCTGGCGTTCAAGGACGTGGCGCTGCAATTGCTGGGCCTGCTGTTCGAGGAATTCCTGTCGCGTCGCGACGATCACCTGACCATCGTCGGGGCGACGTCGGGCGACACCGGTTCGGCGGCGATCGATGCGGTCGCGGGTCGGGCCAAGGTCGACATCTTCATGCTCCATCCCGATGGCCGGGTGAGCGACGTGCAGCGTCGGCAGATGACCACCGTGCTGTCCGACAACGTCTACAACATCGCCATCGACGGCAGCTTCGACGACGCGCAGGCGATGGTGAAGCGCATGTTCAACGATGCCTCGGTCACCGGGCAGTTCGGCATCGCGGCGGTCAATTCGATCAACTGGGCCCGTCTGATGGCGCAGGTGGTCTATTACTTCGCCGCCGCGCTGCAACTGGGCGCACCGCACCGCAAGGTCGCCTTCAGCGTCCCGACGGGCAATTTCGGCGACGTCTTTGCCGGTTATGTCGCGGCGCAGATGGGCCTGCCGATCGAGCGGCTGATCGTTGCGACCAATATCAACGATATTCTCCACCGCGCGCTGTCGACCGGGGACTATTCGGCCGGAACCGTCACCCCGACTGCCGCGCCGTCGATGGACATTCAGGTGTCGTCGAATTTCGAACGTCTGCTGTTCGATGCAGCCGGACGCGATGCCGCGCTGATCGCGCAGCAGATGAAGACGTTCGACGCGACCAAGGTCCTGCAACTGACCAATGCGCAGCGCGAAGCGGCGGCGGGCCTGTTCACCAGTGCCCGTGCCGATGCCGACCAGATGGTCGCGGCGCAGCGCTGGGCGTTCGAGGCGACCGGCGAAGTGATCGATCCCCACACCGCCATCGCGCTTCACGCGGCGCGTGCCGCGCAAGGCCTGCCTGCCGACGTGCCGGTGGTGACGCTGGCGACGGCGCATCCGGCCAAGTTCGGCGACGCGGTGGAAAGCGCCATCGGCCTGCGTCCGGAACTGCCCGCACGCGTGGGTGACCTGTTCGAACGCGAAGAACGGTTCGAGCGCCTGCCCGGCGAGTACGATGCGGTGAAGGCTTACGTCACCGCGCGCGCAACGCCGCGTCACGGCTGATCGGGAGCGGATCCGTGGCCCGTCTCGTGCTGCAACCCGCCCTCATGATCGGGGAAGGCTGGGACGATTTCGCGCTGCTCGATTCGGGGCATGGGCGCAAGCTGGAGGCCTATGGCCCCCATCGCTTCATCCGCCCCGAACCGCAGGCGATGTGGACGCCGCGTCAGGCCGACTGGTCCGCCGACGGTGAATTCGTGCCCGGCTCGGACGAGGACGGGGGCGGCCGCTGGCAATTCGCGCGGCCGGTCCCGCGCGAAGGTTGGCCGCTTGCGCGCGGGGACGTGCGCTTTACCGCCAGCTGCACGCCGTTCCGCCATCTCGGCTTCTTTCCCGACATGGCGCCGGTCTGGGACTGGATGGGCGCGCGTCTGGCGGGGCAGGACAATGCCGCGACGCTCAACCTCTTCGGCTATACCGGCGTCGGCACGCTGTCGCTGTCGCGCTTCGGCCCGGTCACGCATGTCGATGCATCCAAGAAATCGGTGACGCAGGCCCGTGCCAATGCCGCGCTGTCGGGCATGGAGGACCGGCCGGTCCGCTGGATCGTCGACGATGCGGCCAAGTTCGCAGCGCGCGAAGTCCGTCGCGGTCGCCGCTATGACGGCATCATTCTCGATCCGCCCAAGTTCGGCCGTGGCCCGGAAGGCGAAGTCTGGCGCCTGGAAGAAGGTCTGCCCGGGCTGATCGCCGATTGCGCGCGTCTGCTCGATGGTGACAGCCGGTTCCTGTTCCTGACGGTCTATGCCGTGCGCATGTCCTCGCTCGCACTGGCGGGGCTCTTGCATGAAGTGCTGGGCCATCTTCCCGGCGCGATCGAGCATGGCGATCTGGCGATTGCCGAGGCCGGAGAAGGCGGGCGCGTGCTGCCCACCGCGATCTTTGCCCGCTGGTCTCGTGATGGAGACGAAAAGAATGGCTGAAGTCTCCCTCCTGCGCCCCCGCGAGTCTGGACAAACCACCCAACCGGTGCCAGAGGCGCGCGCCGTGTCAGACAGCCTCATCCTCGAAGTCGCCAACATCGAAACCGACGTTCTCACCGGGATCTACTCGGAAGAGACCGGGCGGCCGCAACCCTTGCGCATTTCGATCAGCGTCGCGCTCAAACCCGAGGCGTTCTTCACGCCCGACACCCCGCTGTCGGCGAGCAAGAACTATATGGACATCAAGTTCGCGGCGACCAGCGGTCTGCCGACCGACGTCCATTTCACCCTGATCGAATCGGTGGGCGATCACATCGCCGAAACCCTGTTCCTTCAGGATGACCGGATCGAGCGCGTGACCGTCAAGATCGTCAAGCTGGCAATTGCCGAAGCCGGTGAGGAAATCGGCATGACCTTGACGCGGTATCGTCGCGGATGACGGGCGCGCCGCGTCCGATCGCGCTGGTGACCGGCGGGTGGCGCCGGATCGGCGCGGCGATTGCGCGGCGACTGGCAGAGGCAGGGCACGATCTCGTGCTTCATGCCCATCATGCACAAAGTTTCGAACCGGCCTTTGCCGACGATCTGCGCGGGCTGGGGGCAACGGTCCATGCGGTGGAGGCCGACCTTGCCGACATGGCCGCCGTCGAGGCGATGATCCCGGCGGCCGTGGCGGCTGCGGGACGGGCGCCTTCGGTCCTGGTCAATTGCGCCTCGGCCTTTCACGACGACACGTTGCCGACGATGGATGCGCAAGCGCTCGACCTGCACTTTCGCGTCAATTGCTTCGCGCCGCTGATCCTGACGCGGGCCTTTGCCGCCGCCTTGGGCGAGGCGGACGGCGCGGTGGTGCAGATCATCGACCAGCGCGTGCGCAATCCCGTCCCCGATCAATTGAGCTATACCCTCTCGAAGCAGGCGCTCCACGCCTCGGTGCGCACGCTTGCCCGCGCGCTGGCGCCGCGAGTGCGGGTCAATGCGGTGGCGCCGGGATTGACGCTGCCGACCGATGATTACGATGCCGACCAATGGCAGCGGCTGACCGAGCTCATGCCCTTGCAGCGGTTGTCGAGCCCCGAGGACATTGCCGAGGCGGTCCTGTTGCTCACCACGGCGCGGGCGATCACCGGCGAAACCCTGTTCGTCGACGCGGGAGCCAATCTCGAGGCCTATCCCCGCGACTTCGTCCACCTCGCGCGGTAAATTCCTCGCATACGGACCTGCAATGAGATGAACTCATCGCAGGTTGGTATCAGCCGGGCATGACCGCGCGGAGCTTTGCAAGCCGCGCGTCTTCCTCGCCCAGCAGCTTTGCCACGTCGTCATCGGCGCGGGCAACGGCATCGCGTTCGGCCTTGTGCGCGGCGTCCTCGGTCTCGGCAGCGGCGAGCGATTTGGTCACCAGCAGCGAATCGAGATCGGCGAGCGGCATCGCGGTGTCGCTGCGGGCCGAATCGAGCGAAGCCATGGCAACGGTCGCGGCGGCCCAGGCGTCGCCCCCGGTTCCCTTTCCGCGTGCAGCAGCCGTCAGGCGCTCGGCCTCCTTGGCCCGGATCGCGAACGTGTCGGCCGCCTGCCGGGCCTGCGTGCGCAGCGAATCGATTCGCGCCAAGGTGTCGGCCGTCGCCTCGCCGGGGGCTTCCTCTGTCTGCGCCGGAGTCGATGCGGCATTCATATAGGCAAGCTCGGCCGGACGCAGGCCAAGTGGGGGATAACGGCCGAGACGCCCGCATCCGCCCACGAGCAGGGCGGCGCCGATCGGCAGGAAAAGCCCCACGCGAGCGCGCGCAAGGGCGGAAAAGAGCGTTTCGGCGGAGGCTGGCAAATCACGCATGAAAGTGCCATAGCATGACACACCGCGACCGCCAGAGGAGAGCGGCCGAACATCCCGGTTTGGCGCGCAATCTCGGTGGGAAGCGTTGACAGGCGGCGCAGGTTCGATTATCGGCGCCGCTCTTTCCGAAACTTCGCAATTTCGCGCTGTTTCGTCGTATGCCCGCTGTCCACGATTCGCGTTGGGGTTCTTCGCAAGAAGGCGTCGCGTTGGTCGGGGTGCTTGGTGGGCCAGGCATTTGAAACGGATAGCAGGAACCATGTTCGCAATCGTGCGCACGGGCGGCAAGCAGTATCGGGTCGCCGCCGGAGACAAGATCGCGGTCGAAAAGCTGGCTGGTGAAGCCGGTGAAACGATCACCCTCGGCGACATCCTTCTGGCTGGCAAGGACGGCGAACTGGCCGATCCGGCCGGTGTGACGGTCTCGGCAGAGATCATCGCCCAGGCCAAGTCGGAAAAGGTCGTGGTGTTCAAGAAGCGCCGCCGCCACAACTATCGCCGCAAGAACGGTCATCGCCAGCAGATGACGCTTCTTCGCATTCTTTCCGTCGCCTGATTCGGCCGGTCTTGAAGGAGTTTTGACATGGCACACAAGAAAGCAGGCGGCTCGTCGCGCAACGGTCGCGATTCGCAGTCCAAGCGTCTGGGCGTGAAGAAGTTCGGCGGCCAGGAAGTCATTGGCGGAAACATTATTATTCGCCAGCGCGGAACCCGCGTGTACCCGGGCGCGAACGTGGGCATTGGCAAGGACCATACCCTTTTCGCGCTGGCCGGTGGCCGCGTGCGTTTCCATTCGGGCAAACTCGGCCGTCAGTACGTGTCGGTCGACGCCCAGGCGGAAGCCGCCGAATAATTCGGATGGTCACGACAAGGGCCGTCCTGATGGGATGGCCCCTCCGGAGTCGCAAAGCGCGATAAACCGGTGAACGAGGGAGAAGGGCCAGCCCCATCTCCCTCTTTTTGTGTCTCCCTCATCCAGGTGGAATTGGCCACCGACCGGTCGATGCCGGGCATCTTCTTTGCGGAACTATTGGCCGCAATTCGGATGCAACTGTTGTCGATCGACATAGCCTTGTCATGACTTGTGGCTAGGGCCCGGTCCGGAAATCGCGCCAAGGCGATGATTTTCCTGATCTGGCAGACGGTCACCTGATCAAAAGGCGGGGCGGATGAAGGAGAAAGAGCATGTTCATTCGCAGTGAAAGGCTGTTCTTGCGGCCCGGTTGGCCCGAGGACTGGCAGGAACTCCACACCTTGATGGATGACGAAGCGGTCGTCCGCGATCTCGCGCGGGTGCCGTGGCCCTATCGTGCCGAGCATGCCCAGGCTTTTGCCGACATGCCGCAGTCGGCGCGTCATCCCCATTTCATAGTCACGCTTCCCGGTGCCAACGGCACGCAGGTGATCGGTGCCGTCGGCTTTGCCGAAGACCCCGATCGCAAGGGTGAAGCTGAACTCGGCTATTGGATCGCGCGCAAGCACTGGCGGCGCGGCTATGCGACGGAAGCGGCCCGTGCGGCCTTGTCGGTTGCGCGTACGCTGGGTCACCAGCGGGTCTTTGCCCGGCATTTCGTCGACAACCCGGCCAGCGGACGCGTTCTGCGCAAGCTTGGCTTCACGCGGACCGGTGAGGCAAAGCCGTGCCACAGCCTGTCGCGCGGACGGGCTGACCCGGCCTATCACTATGCTCTCGAACTGGTGTCGCCGGCGAGTGATCCTGCGGACCCGAACATGTTTCGACGCGCGGCCTGAATGAGCGATCCGATCTGGCGAAAGCCGACGCGGGCCTGAGGCCTTGCGTCGGCTTTCTTGCATTATCTGCAACCCGCGCTTACGGCAGGGCAATTGCCGTGCGACCAACGCGCGGTTCTGGGTCGGTCGAACAGGGGCTAATGACAGCGAGAAAACGCCTCAGTCCAGAGGAAAGCCGCGAAGCCGCGCTCGAGGCCGCGCGCGCCTTGTTGATCGAGGCAGGACCACAGGCGGTCACGCTGAAAGCGGTCGCTGGTCGGGTGAACCGGACCCACGCCAATCTTCTCCACCATTTCGGATCGGCGGCGGGCCTGCAAAGCGCCTTGGCCCGGCATCTGACCGCGCAGATCTGCGCCAAGATCCGCGACGCGGTGCTGGCGAATCGGTCGGGAGCGGGATCCCCGCGCGAAGTGGTCGATCTGACGTTCGATGCCTTCGACCGGGAAGGCGCCGGGGCACTGACGTCGTGGATGCTGCTGACCGGCAACAACGACGCACTCGATCCGATTGTCGAGACCATTCACGATCTGGTCGTCGAACTTGACGAATTCGGAGTTGAAAAGCGCCGCGACACCACGCTCGCGCTGACCCTGATGGCGCTGGGCGACGCCTTGATGGGCGGAACGCTCAGCCGCGCGCTCGAATTGCCGCGCACGGCTGCCCGTGACCACGCCGAGAAGATGCTGCGCGAAGGCATGAACGGATCCTGCTGAACGGGGCGGTCATTCCTCGCTGTCGAGGTGCATCCATGCCGGGACGAGGGTTTCGGGAATGTCCTCCACGCGCAAGTGATCGACGGCAAGGCCAAGGGCGGGGTAGGCCGCGCGCTGACGTTCCGGGCGCGACTGGTCGAGCGGGACGACCACCAGCCGCCGGTTGACCTTTTGCCGCCAGTTCATCCGCGCGGTGTTTTCCTGGCCGACGTAGCAGCCCTTGGTGAAGCTGACCCCGGCAAGGTCGGTGGCATTGGTTTCGAGCCAGAGCGTCGCGTCGCTGCCGATTTCGGCCTGTCCTTCGGGCACGCCCAGGGCAAGGCGGTGCGCCTGCCATGCCGCATCGGCGGCTTCATCCCGGGATGAGGCAGGAGCGATCCAGCGCAGGCCGAGATCGGCAAGGCGCGGATCGGGACTTGCGGTTTCCGGCGCGTCCTCCCCCTGCGGCAGCCAGTGGACGGCAAGGCTTTCGTCGCGGGCAATCGCGATGCGGCGGCGCAGGCGATAGAGCGAAAGCCGCTTGGCGAGGGCGTCGGCCGAGCCCGCCTCGCAATCGAGCAGGAGATCGTCCCCTTCGCGCCAGACCAGAAAATCGAACAGCGCCTTGCCCTGCGGGGTCAGCAGGCCCGTCCAGACCGGCAGCGGCCCGGTGACGTCGTTGGTCACGAGCCCTTGCAGAAAGGCGGCGACGTCTTCGCCCGGTTCAAGCGGAGAAAGGCGCACAAGGGCGCGGTCGAACAGACGGGAAGGAGCGCTCATGCGTGACAGATAGGGGTGAGGCCGCCTAAGGGGAAGGGCATGACGACGACTCTGACCATCCGCCGCCCTGACGACTGGCATGTTCACTTGCGCGATGGCGCCCTGCTCAAGGGCGTGGTGCCGCATACCGCGCGGCAATTCGCGCGGGCCATCGTCATGCCCAATCTCAATCCGCCGATGGTCGACGTCGCCGGGGTCGCCGCCTATCGCGACCGCATTCTTGCTGCGTTGGCGCAGAGCGCGCCGGATGCGAAGTTCACGCCGCTGATGACGCTGTACCTGACCGACGGGACCGATCCCGACGAAGTCGCACGCGGTTTTGCCGAAGGGGTCTTCGTCGCGGCGAAGCTCTATCCCGCCCATGCCACGACGGGGTCTGCCCATGGCGTCACCGACATCGCCAAAATCTATCCCGTGCTCGAACGCATGGCAAAGATCGGCATGCCGCTGCTTGTCCATGGCGAAGTGACCGATGCCCATGTCGACATCTTCGATCGCGAGGCGGTGTTCATCGACCGCACGATGACGCGTCTGGTCGAGGATCTGCCCGGTCTCAAGATCGTTTTCGAACATATCACCACGGCCGAGGCTGCCGCTTTCGTCGAAAGCGCGGGCCCCAATGTCGCAGCGACGATCACGCCCCAGCATTTGCAGATCAATCGCAATGCCATGCTGGTCGGCGGCATTCGTCCCCATGCCTATTGCCTGCCGGTGGCCAAGCGCGAGCACCATCGCCTTGCCCTGCGCAAGCTGGCGACCTCGGGATTCTCGCGAGTGTTCCTCGGCACCGACACGGCCCCCCATGCGCGCCACCTGAAAGAGGCGGCCTGCGGCTGTGCGGGGCTGTTCAACGCGCCGTTCGCGCTGGAAAGCTATGTCACCGTCTTTGACGAGGAAGGCGCGCTCGACCGGTTCGAAGCTTTCGCCTCGCTCAACGGTCCGGCCTTTTACGGGATGCCGGTCAATGAGGACACGATCACCCTCGTGCGCGAGCCGGTCGAGGTTCCGAGTGAATACGACTGTGCGAGCACGCTGATCGTGCCGTTCCATGCCGGGGAAACCCTGGGCTGGCGCTTCGTCGGCTGATGTGAGGCCGCGCGCCTTCTGATTCGATAATCAGGCGGCGATCGCGCGCTGGCGGCGCCACGCGTCCCAGCTGAACAGGCCGATCGCCGTCCAGATCAGAACGAAACAGGCGAGCTTCAACGGATCGAGGTGCTCGCCCAGCACCAGAATACCGAGCAGGAACGAGATCGTCGGCGCGGCATATTGCAGGAAGCCGAGCGTCGAGAAGGCCAGTTTGCGCGCGGCCATGGCAAAGAGCAGCAGCGGCACCGCCGTTGCCAGCCCCGATGAGGCAAGCAAGGTCGCCGTCAGTCCGCCCCGGGCAAGGCTCGATCCGCCCGGGTGCATGGTGCACGCAAACGCATAGCCCATGGCCAGCGGCAAGAGCGCGAGCGTTTCGACCGTGAGGCCCACGATCGCCTTGACCGGGGTCAGCTTGCGCACGAGGCCATAGAGCGCGAAAGTCACCGCCAGGGTCAGCGCGACGCTCAGCGTTTCGATCGCCCCGCCGAGCAGGAGCGCGATGCCGGTTGCGGCGATGGCGACCGCCGCCCATTGCCGCCAGCCCAGCTTTTCACCAAGGAAGAGCGTGCCGATCAGGACATTGATCAGCGGATTGATGTAATAGCCAAGGCTCGTCGCGAGCACATGGCCCGAAGCGACCGCCGCCACGAACAGGGTCCAGTTGCTTCCGATCAGCACGGCGCTGAGCATCAGGCGCAGGAGAACGCGGCGGTTTTTGAGGACCGAAAGGAGATCGCCGCCGCTGCGGGTGGCGGCGATGAAGGCAAGGCAGACCGGCACCGTGAAGACCACGCGCCACGACACCAGCTCGAACGGCGGCACCGCGCGCAGGGCATGGAAAAGCAGGGGCAGGAACCCCCACAGGACATAGGCCGACAGCCCGGCCGCCAGTCCGTGATGGCGGCCGGGCCCGGCACCAGGTTCGGAAGGGCGACGAAAACGGTTCACCCCGTGGATGTGGCAGGTCGTCGGGCAGGGTGCAACGCTTCGTCGCAAAAGGGCAAAGCTGACATCTGTGTTGCGATCGGTTCAGCTTGGGGTGCGTAAACCTGAACGCGAAGCCGCTCCCCGAGAGTCGGCCAAAGGAACAGGAAGGACCATTCCATGACCCTCAAGTCGAACTCGCTCGTTGTCCGCGCCGCGCTGGGCCTCGCTGCACTGGCGGGGGTCGTCTCTGCCGTACCGGCGCAGGCCGTCCCGCTTGGCGGCTATGGCGCTCCGGCCGTCTTGCAGGAAGCCGGCTGGCATCACGGCCCCGATCATGACTGGGACCGTGGGCATGGCTGGGGTGGCGATCGCGGCGGTTGGGGCCATGACGGCGACTGGGATCGCGGCGGGCGCGGTTGGGACCGTGGCTGGGATCGCGGTCGCGGCTGGGAGGATCGCGGTTTCGGCCGGGACTATCACGACGGCTATCGGGGCGACTGGCATCGCTCGAACTACTATTATGACGGCCCCTCGTGGCGCGGTCGCGACGGTCGCTATTATTGCCGCCGCTCGGATGGAACCACCGGCCTTCTGATCGGCGGTGTCGCCGGGGCGCTGATCGGTCGCGGTGTTGCCGGGCCTTATGGCGACCGCACGCTCGGCACCGTGCTGGGTGCGGCGGGTGGCGCTCTGATCGGTCATGCCATCGACCGCAACAACGTTTCCTGCCGGTAATGCAGACAACGGTATGAAGGGCGCCTTTCCGGTCTTGCCGGACGGGCGCCCTTTTGCTGCAAACGCCCTCTTAACCACACCGGGGGCATGAGGTCGCATGATCGAGCGCGCAGGAACGGCAGGAGAGGCGACAGCGCCCGCAGCAGCGACGCCTGTTTCCGTTCGGCTTTTGGCCGTCATGCTGTCGGGCGCAGTCCTGATGCTGGGCGGGTGTGAGGACAAGGCTTTGCCGCCCACGCCTGCATCCAGCGATCCGGCCATGGCGCGTGCGCTGGAAAGTCCGTTGCTGGTCGATCCCGACCTGTCGCAGTTCAATGCCCGCAATCTCGCGATCCAGCCGCCCGGACCGGATACGCCGCCTCACCCGCTTCCGGGCGAGGCTTCGTCGCTCAGGCGTCCCTGAGCCCCACGCCGATCCCGGCACGCGGCTGTTCCATTTCGGCCGAGGCGACCGGATAGGCGCACGAATCGGCCGCGTAATAGGACGTCGGGCGATGATTGCCCGACAGACCGACCCCGCCGAAGGGGGCGCTGGGGGCAACCGCATGAGTCGGCCGGTTCCAGTTGATGACCCCGGCGCGAACATGGGCCCAGAAGCGGTTGTAGTCTTCCGGTGCTCCCCCGATCAACGCGGCGGTCAGGCCGAACCGGGTGGCATTGGCCTCGGCAATGGCAGCGTCGAAATCCTCGACCGTGATGACTTGCAACAAGGGGCCGAACAGTTCGACGTCGGGACGTTCCTTCATCCGCGTCACGTCGATGATTGCCGGGGACAGGAACGGCAGGCGGTCATCGAGGCGGACCAGATGCTTGATCGGGCGCCCGCCGTTGGATAGCAGGTAGACGAAACTCTCGGTCAGGCCGTCGGCGGTGCGATTGTCGCTGACCGGCCCCATGAACGGAGCCGGTTCGTCGAAGGGCGCGCCCACGATCAGCCGGTCGGCCAGTTTCTTGACTTCATCGAGGAGGGCTTCGGCCAGGCTGGCCTTGACGATCAGCCTGCGCGCGGTGGTGCATCGCTGACCTGCTCCGGCAAAGGCGGATTGCACCACCAGCACGGCGGCATCGGCGATCTTGGGCGTGTCCCAGACGACGATCGGATTGTTGCCGCCCAGTTCGAGCGCGACCAGTTTTCCCGGATTGCCCGCGAGGCGGCGATTGAGCGCGATGCCGACATGGGCCGACCCGGTGAAAAGAACCCCGTCGATCCCTTCATGCAATGCCAGCGCCTGCCCCTGTTCGCCGCCGCCGATCAGGACCTGGACCACGGCGGCCGAGATTCCCGCCCGGTGGAAACAGCGCGCGAGCAGCTCGCCGGTCGCAGGCGCGCGTTCGGACGGCTTGAACACCACGGCATTGCCCGCAATCAGCGCGGGGATGATATGGCCGGCCGGAACGGCGGCGGGGGCATTGCAGGGGGTGATCACTGCCATGACCCCGTGCGGTTTGTGCCGCAACGCGCTGCTGCCTTGAAGCGCGCCGTCGAGACGCCGTTGTGACGTCCGCTCGGCATAGCCCCTGACAGAGCTTTCGATCCGGGACAGCACGTCCTCGACTTCGTCGCGGGCTTCCCACAGCGGCTTTCCGGTCTCGCGCGCGATCAGAGTGGCAAGGCGTTCGTTCTCCTTGCGCACTTCGTTGCCGAAACGCCGGACGAGTTCGATCCGGTTGGAATGGGGTTGCGCGGCCCATGTCGACCAGGCGCGGCGGGCGCGGTCGACGGCTTCATCGACATCGCCGATGCGTCCCTGCCACAGGATCGCGCCGGTGGCCGGTTCGATCGAAAGCACTTCGCCCGGACCCGCGCCGGACTTGTTCATTCGGGCGGGGGGCTGAGATGGCGCGGCTGGAACCGCTTCGTTCCGGGTGCTCATGCGCCGGACCCGTTGCTCCCGCTCCGGACAGGTGCAAGCGGGGCTTCTCCGCCGGACGCAAGCGTTCCGGCAGGGGCAGGAGGAGCGCCATGGGCTTCGCCCATGCGACGGATCGCGGCGATCGTGTTCGTAAACAAGTCCCAGTCATCATGGTCGGCGATCGGGGCCCAGATCGCCTCCATATCCTCGATCAGCATGGTTAGCGGAGCGTTCTCGTTCCAATAAGCATGAACGCTTGGGGACGGCTGATATTCCCGCAGTGCCTGTGCCAACGCGCCGGTTGCCCCGCGTCCTGCGCGACGGGCAAAGAAAAAGGCATCCGGCCCCTGACCGCTTTCGCCCATGGCCGTCTCGCAGGCGGCGATCAGCGCCGCGTCGGCCTCCTGCCCGCGCGGTTCGACGCCCAGTCGCCAGCACCAGCGCCGGGCCATCGCCTCGGCATAGAGCGCGGGAAAGCGGTCGAGTGCGGCAACAAGCGGCGCTGTGTCCTCGATCAGGCGCAGCGCGACGGCCAGTTGTCCGCAGTTCCAGTGCAGGGTCTGGGGCTGGCGGCCATAGGCATAGAGCCCCTGATGATCGAAATAGGCGGCGGTGAAATTCGGGTCCCATCGCGGCAGCCAGCGCCACGGGCCGTAATCGAAACTTTCACCGCTGACGTTCATGTTGTCGGTATTGAGCACGCCGTGGACGAACCCGGCGACCATCCATGCCGCGGCAAGGTCGGCCAGACGTTCGACCACCTGATGCAGCAGGCACGCGGCGGGGCTCACGCCTTCGGGGCCTGCGGGACCGGGAAAGGTGGCCAGGCAATAATCGACCAGTTCGCGCATCTCGTCCGCGCTTTCGAGCGCGAGCAGGCGCTGAAACGTGCCGATGCGGATGTGGCCGTGGCTCAGGCGGACGAGCACCGCCGAACGGGTGGGCGAAGGTTCGTCGCCGCGCCAGAGTGCCTCGCCGGTTTCGATCACGCTGAACGTGCGGCTGGTGGGAACGCCGAGAGCTTCGAGCATTTCGGTCGCGAGCACTTCGCGAACCGCGCCTTTCAGCGTCAGGCGCCCGTCGCCCCGGCGGCTCCACGGCGTCTGGCCCGACCCCTTGGTCCCAAGGTCGAGCAGGCGGCCGCCGTCATCGCGCATCTGGGCGAACAGGAAACCGCGTCCATCGCCCAGATCGGGATTGTAGACCCGGAACTGATGCCCGTGATAGCGCAGTGCGAGCGGCTCGGGCAGATTACCGGGCAGCGGTTCGAACCGGCCGAAGTGGGCAATCCATTGCGCGTCGTCGAGTCCGTCGAGCCCGACCGTCGCAGCAGCCCGGTCGTTGCGCCAGCGCAGCCGGGTTTCGGGAAAGGGCGCCGCACGAACTGGATCGCCGAGCCAGCGGGCCAGCGACAGGATGCGCGGGTCGGGGATATATCCGGGTGCGAACGCCGAGGGACGGGGATTGTCGGAGGGATCCATTGCTCCTCCTTTGTGAGCGCATGGGCGCAAAGGCGCAAGCGTCCGACCGAAGACCGCTTGCGAATCGGACGCTTTGACCGCACCGCTGGGAACATGGCCTCGTTCGAAACACTAAGTTGGCAGAGCGGCGACGGACTCACTCTGCGCGCCCGCCTCTATCCCGGCGATTCCGCTCGCACGACGGTGCTGTGCCTGCCCGGCCTCACCCGCAATGCCCGCGACTTCGAGGATCTGGCCGCCGCCATCGCGCCCGAGCGGCAGGTGATCTGCCTCGACCTGCGCGGACGGGGGGAAAGCGATTATGCCCGCGATCCGGCGACCTATACGCCCGCCCATTATGTCGAGGACATCGAACGGCTGCTGGTCGAGCAGGGCGTCGAACGTTTCATTGCCGTCGGGACGTCGCTCGGCGGGCTTTTGACGATGATGCTGGCAGCGCGTGCACCCGACCGGGTGATGGGCGCGGTTCTCAACGACATCGGTCCGGTGATCGAACCGTCGGGACTTGCCCGGATCCGCGAATATGTGGGGCAGGGGCGCAGTTTTGAGACGTGGATGCATGCCGCCCGCGCATTGAGCGAGGCGCAAGGCGACATCTATCCCGAGTTCGAGACGTCCGACTGGCTGCGACTGGCCAAGCGCCTGATGGTGGTGGGGAGCGGCGGGCGCATCGTGTTCGATTATGACATGAAGATCGCCGAGCCTTTCGAAAGCGACGACGGCGCGACGCCCGCACCCGATCTCTGGCCCTTGTTCGACGCCTTGTCCGAACGACCGGTGGTCCTCTTCCGCGGGGGTGTTTCCGACATTCTCTCGGCCGATACCGCCGAACGGATGAAGGAGCGCCATCCCGCGCTCGATCTCGTCACCGTGCCCGGCGTCGGCCATGCCCCAACGCTCGACGAAGCACCATGCCGAGCCGCGATCCTGAGGCTGCTGGGGCGTTTGCCGTGACGGCTTTGGATTCACGACAAAAGAGCAGCGGGACGAGGAAGGATAACGGGGCGAAAAAGGCGGCAGCGGCACGCCCCCATCTGCTGCATCTCCATTCGACGTTCGATGCCGGGGGGAAAGAGCGGCGGGCCGTGGCCCTGATGAACCGCTTCGGCAAGGGCGTGGCGCATTCGATCGTGTCGGCGGTGCCCGGCGCGATGGGCGCGCGCGGATTGATCGCGCCGGGGATTTCGGCGCATTTCCCGTTCGGCTTTCCTGCTCTTGCCGGGCCCGTCGGCGTGCGTCGCCTGCAGATGCTGGCGCGGGCCATGCGCGGGTTCGACCTCATCCTCACGTATAACTGGGGGGCGATGGATGCAGTCATGGCCCATTCCCTGTTCGCGCCGATGTATGGTCTGGCGCCGCTCATCCATCACGAGGACGGCTTCAACGCGGACGAGGCCGAGCGGCTCAAGTGGCAGCGCAACTGGTATCGCCGCATTGCACTGGCACGGGCCCACGCGCTGGTGGTGCCATCGCGTCGGCTGGAGGAAGTGGCACTCGGCCCATGGGCGCAGCCGGCGGACAAGGTGCACCGGATCGCCAATGGGATCGATACCGCGCGATATGGGCGCAAGCGGCCCCAGGCCGATGTTCTGCCGGGGCTTGCCAAGCGGGCGGGCGACAGATGGCTCGGGACGCTGGCAGGCCTGCGCGCGGTCAAGAACCTGCCCCGGCTGGTGCGCGCATTTGCCGCGATGGGGCCGGAATGGAGCCTCGTGATCGTCGGCGATGGCCCCGAGCGCGCGGCGATTGAGGCGGAGGTGCAACGCCTCGGGCTTTCCGGCCGGGTCCATTTGCCCGGCCACATTGCCGATCCGGCCGAAGCGGTCGGTCTTTTCGACATGTTCGCGCTGTCGTCGGACAGCGAGCAGTTCCCGCTTTCGGTGGTCGAGGCGATGGCGGCGGGCCTTGCCGTTGCGAGTCCGGCAGTCGGTGACGTTGCGGACATCGTGACCCCTGAAAACGCGCCGTTCATCACCCCGCCGGGCGACGAGGCGACCTTGGGACAGGCGCTGGCGACTCTGGGCGCGGACGAAGCCCTGCGGACCGCGATCGGCAAGGCCAACCAGACCCGCGCGCGCGCCGAGTTTGACGAAGCCGGAATGGCCGCCCGCTATGCCGCCCTTTATGGGGCCGCCCTTGGCCGAGAGAGCTTTCCTTAAGCCCGCGTTCACGCCTCATTGACGAGCGTGGGGGGAGTGGCTTTTCATTGTAGTTGAATTGGCGGTTTCATCCGCTAAACCGCCCGTTCGAAACCCTGGTGGAAGTGCCACCCTCGATCCGATCCGAAAGCGCGACCTTGGCTCTCTTTTCCAAGAATTCGACCCCTCCCGCCAACCGTCAGGCCGAACGCCGCGCCGCGCAGGAGCAGGTCTTCCTTCGTGAAGTCGACGATGCTCTGCGCGAGGACAGCACGCTGGCCCTGTTCAAGCGGTATGGCGGTCCTGCCGGCATGGCGATTGTCCTGGTGCTTGCGGGCGTCGGCGGCTGGCTGGCATGGACCAATCACGTCGCGACCCTGACCGGGCAGCGCGGTGAGCAGATGGCGATCGCGCTCGATCAGGTCGAAGCGGGACGCTACGACGCTGCCAGGACCAGCCTTGCCCAGATCGCCGCGACCGGAGGGGCAGGTTTCCGCGCCGCTTCGCAGCTTGTGACCGGGGGCATTGCGCTCGACCAGCACAAGAGCGCCGATGCGGCCAAGGCTTTTGGCGCCGTCGCTGCCGACGGTTCCGCGCCGCAGGTCTATCGCGATCTGGCGACCGTGCGCGAAGTGGCGGCACAGTTCGACACGATGCAGCCCCAGCAAGTGGTCGACCGGTTGAAGCCGCTTGCCGTGCCGGGCAACCCGTGGTTCGGCAGTGCCGGGGAAATGCTGGGCGTTGCCTATATGAAAATGGGCAAGAACGATCAGGCCGCTTCGCTTTTCGCGGCGATCGCCAAGGACAAGAGCGTTCCCGATTCGCTGCGCGGACGGATTCGCCAGCTGGCGGTCCATCTGGGTGTCGACATGGGTGAAGATCCGGCCGCGCAGGCCGCCGGGCAATGACGGGGCCGGTCCAGACCGGCCTTTCGAACGAGGAAGCATTGATGGCCCGAATGCCCGTGTCACATCAAACTGTGTCGCATGAAATGAAGACCCGCTTCCTTCCCGCGTTCGCCGCGCCGCGCCGCGCATTGGCGACGGTCGCGATCATGGGCATCGCGCTGGCGCTGGGCGCCTGCAGTGGCGGCGCGGGCAAGCACAAGGTCAAGACGACGCCGACCGTGGGCACGCGCGTCCCGATCCTGTCGCGGATCGAGGCCGGGACGAAAGTCGACGACGCGATGGCGGGCATTTCGGTGGTCCTGCCGCCGCCCGAAGTGAACAGCGACTGGACCCAGGGTGGGGGCAGCGCGTCCAAGGCCTATGGCCACCTCGCGCTCGCCGATCACCCGCACAAGCTGTGGTCCACGCTGATTGCTGGTTCGTCCCCGCTTCGCCGTCTCGCTGCTGCGCCGGTCATCGGCAACGGCAAGCTCTTCGTCATGGATACGCTTGGCGTGCTGCGCGCGCTCGACGCGAACACCGGTCGCGAGCTGTGGCATCAGGATTTCGTGTTGCCCGACAGCGGTTCGTCGGTGTTCGGCGGTGGCGCTTCGTATGACGACGGCGTCGTCTATGTGACCACCGGCCTTGGCGAAGTGGCTGCGCTCGACGCTGAAAAGGGCACGATCAAGTGGCGGGTGAAGCCTCTCGGGCCGCTGCGCGGATCGCCCGCGATCGGCTATGGCTCGGTCGTCGTCATGACGCAGGACAACCAGATCGCGGCGCTCAACGTCGCCGATGGCGCGACGCAGTGGATGCAGTCGGGCTCGCTGTCCCAGACCGGCGTGTTCGGCGTGGCGGCTCCGGCCGTCGGGCAGGGGACGATCGTTGCCGGGTACAGCTCGGGCGAACTGGTCGCCTATCGCTATGAAAACGGGCGTCAGCTCTGGAGCGATGCTCTGGCGCGCACGTCGATCGCGACTTCGGTCTCGACCCTGACCGACATCGACGCCGACCCGATCATCGACCATGGCCGCGTTTATGCGCTGGGTCAGGGCGGGCGCATGGCCGCCTATGAGCTGGTCACCGGACAGCGGATCTGGGAACTCAATCTGGCGGGTATTTCAACGCCTTCGGTCGCGGGCGAGTGGATTTTTACCCTCACCGACGAAGGCAAGCTGCTGTGCATCGCCAAGTCGAGCGGCAAGGTGCGCTGGCTGACCCAGCTCCGCCGCTATCAGGTGGAATCGAAGAAGAAGGGCGCGATCTTCTGGACCGGCCCGGTTCTGGCGGGCAACCGGCTGTGGGTCGCCAATTCGAACGGTGAACTCGCGACCGTATCGGTCGATGACGGCAAGCTGACGCGCTTTGCCAGTTTCGACGGGGGCTTCAGCCTGGCACCGGTGGTTGCAAACCAGACCCTCTACGTTCTCGACAACACCGGGCGCCTGACCGCTTTCCGGTAATCCTTTTCGGCTTTCCCGCGCTGTGCGGGTGTGAAATGATGGGCCGACGCCTCGATGGGCGTCGGCTTCATCATTTCTTGGGGGATCCGCGTTAGGTGGAGGCGGCGATGAACCAGTCTTTCCGCCCGTCCGTTCCCCTCGCCCGTCCCGAAAGCGACGTTTCGGCCGGAGTCGGTCTGGTCGGGCTTGCGGGGCTTCTGGTCTGGCTGTTCGTCTGTCGCAACTGGGGCAGCCTTGCCGAGATGATCGGCCTGCCCGGACCTTATACGCCGCTCGCGGGGCCCTATGCCGCGCTTGCCGCGATACTGGCATCCGGCATTCCGATGGTGGCATGGTCGCTGCTGGTCGATCGGGTGCATCTGCGCGCTTCGACCGGGATCGACTGGTCCTCGCCGCGCCCCTTGCACGAGATGCTGCCGGTCTCGATCACCAAGATCGCGGGTCTCTGGGCGACCTGGGCGCTGATCGCGGCCATCTATTGCCTCGGGCGCTGGTACTGGCGCGGCAATTACTATTTCGCGATGCAGTTGCTGGGCTATGCCGCGCCTGTGCTGTTCCTTGGGGCGGTACCCTATGTCCTCTGGCTCGACCGCGTGCTGGTGCAACCGCGCGACGGCGCCTGGCATTTCGGCGCGATGCTGATCGGGCGTGAAGCATGGGACGCCGAACAGGTGCGCCACCATTTGCGAGGCTGGGCGGTCAAGGGCTTCTTCTGCGCCTTCATGCTCTCGATCGATCCGCTCGGCTTCATGGGCGAAGTGAAAGCCGACTATGGGCATCTCGCGACCGACCCGGTTACGCTGGGCAATGTCGCGATCGAATTCATGTTCATGGTCGACGTGCAGATCGCGATGGTCGGCTACCTCCTCACGATGAAGCCGCTCGACGCGCATATCCGCACGGCCAATCCGTTGCTGGCGGGCTGGGTCTCGGCCCTGATGTGCTATCCGCCCTTTATCCTCATGGGTGGGGGCAATGTGCTCGACTATCACCAGAACACCGCCGACTGGGCGTTCTGGATGGCGGGCCATACCAAGCTGCTGTGGCTCTGGGCCGGGGTTCTGGTGTTCCTGACCGCGATCTATGCCTGGGCGACGGTGGCGTTCGGTCTGCGCTTTTCGAACCTGACGTATCGTGGGGTGCTGACCAACGGCCCTTACGCCTTCACCCGCCATCCGGCCTATCTTGCGAAGAACCTGTTCTGGTGGTTGCAGACTTTGCCGTTTCTGGCGACGACGCATTCGCCGGTCGATGCGGTGCGCAATACGGTGACGCTCGGTCTTGTCAGTGGCGTCTATTACTGGCGCGCCCGTACCGAGGAGGCGCACCTGCTGGCCGCGGACGCCAAGTATCGCGCGTATCATGCATGGATGGCAGAGCACGGCGCGATCACCGCGCGGTTCGTCCGGGTCGGGCGCTGGCTGGCGCGGCGGCGACCGGTCGGGACGCCTGCGGGCCCCCACCCGGCGGAATAGCGATCAGACGGCGACGCCCTCGTCGCTTTCGAACACGCGGATGTCGCGATCGCCAAGCCCGAGCAGAGTGCGCTCGGCAATCCATGCCAGCATGTGCGCGGTCCGGAAATGCGCGTCGAGCGCGGCCCGGTCGCGCCATTTTTCGCTGACATGGATCAGCCCCGGATCGAGCACGTCCTGCGCATAGCTGTAAGCGATGCAGCCGTCCTCGGCCCGGGTGGCGACGATCACGCTTTCCATCACCGGCAAGGCCATCTGAAGGTTGGCAGGCGGGATGCGGAATGTTCCGATCACCAGGATCATCGCCGTTGCTCCTTGGGTCAGCAGCTCCGTTCAGAAGCTGTATTCGTCGTAGACGTGGGCGAGATCATGCCCCCAGACGCCGTTATAGCGTTCGAGCAGATCGTCGGCCGCAGTCTTGCCGCGCGCGAGGATGTCGTCGAGCGGCTGGAGATAGCCGGTTTCATTGTCACCCGCCCCATTGAGGCGACCGCGCGCGGCAAGACCGCGCCGCGAGATCGCCAGAACTTCGCCCGCGATGTCGCGCAAGGTGCCGCCGCCGGGCAGCGGAGCGTCGAGCCCGAGCCGTGGCACTTCGGCGCGCAGGCGTTCGCGCCCGTCCATGTCCCAGTCCTTGACCAGATCCCACGCCGCATCGAGCGCACCCTGATCATAGAGCAGGCCGACCCAGAACGCGGGCAGGGCGCAGATGCGGTTCCACGGACCGCCGTCGGCACCGCGCATTTCGAGGAAGGATTTCAGCCGCACTTCGGGGAAGGCGGTCGAAAGGTGATCGTTCCAGTCGGACAGGCGCGGCTTTTCACCGGGCAGCGCGGGCAGATTGCCGTCGAGGAAGTCGCGGAACGACTGTCCGGCGGCATCAATGTACTTGCCGTCGCGGAAGACGAAATACATCGGCACGTCGAGCATGTAATCGACATAGCGTTCGTAGCCGAAGCCGTCCTCGAACACGAAAGGCAGCATGCCCGTGCGCGCCGGATCGGTGTCCGACCAGATGTGGCTGCGATAGGACCGGAAGCCGTTGGGCTTGCCTTCGAGGAAAGGCGAATTGGCGAAAAGCGCGGTCGCGAGCGGTTGCAGGGCAAGGCTGACGCGGAACTTCTGCACCATGTCGGCCTCGCTCGCATAGTCGAGGTTCACCTGGATGGTGCAGGTGCGCAGCATCATGTCGAGGCCCATCGTGCCCACGCGAGGCATGTGGCGCAGCATGATGCCATAGCGTCCCTTGGGCATGATCGGCAGGTCTTCGCGGCGCTTGTCGGGCCAGAGGCCGAGGCCGAGATAGCCAAGGCCGAGCCGGTCGCCGACTGCCTTGACTTGCGCCAGATGGCGTCCGGTCTCGACACAGGTTTCATGGAGGGTTTCGAGCGGAGCACCCGAAAGTTCGAGCTGTCCGGCGGGCTCGAGGCTGACCGTGCCGTCCGCGCCGCTCATGGCGATGACATGACCGCCTTCCATGACCGGTTCCCACCCGAATTCGGTAAGGCCCATGAGCAGGTCGCGAATGCCGCCCGGCTCCTCATAGGACGGCGCGCGGTGGTCTTCCTTGCGATAGACGAATTTCTCGTGCTCGGTGCCGATGCGCCAGGCCGAAGCGGGCTTTTCGCCCTTTTGCATGGGCGTCACGAGGGCCTCGCGGCTCTCGATTACGGGTTCGTCGAAGTCGGTTTCCTGCCGCGTACTCATGCGCGCATGCGTTAATGACCGGAAGGCCTTCGCGCCAGCAGAAAACGGTGATGGGCCTATGCCGGATCGCTCCAGTCGCCACAAAGGCCCATCCACAGCGAAGTTGCGGCAATCGCGGCGGTTTCCCCGCGCAGGATGCGGGGGCCAAGCGTGATCGGAACGGCGGCAGGATGGGCGCGGATCGCCGCGCGTTCAGCTTCGTCGAAACCGCCTTCGGGGCCGACCAGCAATCCGGCAGGGCCGGGGTGGGCGGCAAAGCTCGCCGCTGCCGGAGCGCCGCCGTTTTCATCGGCGAAAAAGAGCGTGCGATCCTGTGGCCAGTCGGCCAGCAGGGCCTCGATCCGGACCGGGGCATCGCATTGCGGCAAGGCCGTGCGCGCGCACTGTTCAGCCGCCTCGATCAGCGTCGCGCGGGCGCGTTCGGGATTGAGCTTGTCCGCGACGCACCGGCGGGCCAGCATCGGGCGAAGCCGTGCGACGCCCAGTTCGCTCGCCTTTTCGAGAACGAGGTCGAAGCGGTCCTTCTTGAGCAAGGCGGGGCAGAGCCAGAAATCGGGAACGTCCTCGCGCTCGCGCAGGCGGGTCGTGCAGGTCAGCACCAGATCGCGCTTGCCGACAGGGCCTGCCTGCGTGGCCCATTCCCCGGTCGCGTCGTCGCACAGGACGACGACATCGCCCGGCGCGATCCGCATGACGCGCACCAGATAGTGCGCCTGTCCCCCCTCGATCGTGACGGAAACCCCGTCGCCGAGCGGTCCGGTCACGAACAGGCGCGGAGCGGATTTCGGAGGCCAGGCGGGCGTTGCGGGCAGCGGATCGGTCATGCGCGTTTCTCTAGCCGCGCATGGCGACATGGGCAAACGCGCTTGCGCTTCGTATCGGGCAAGAGCAGGAGAGCGGCATGGTTCAGACCCCCCTCAATGTCTCCGGCGCGATCGTACCCGACAGCGAGCACAAGGGCCTTGTCGCCGCTCTGCCGCTGCCCTGGCGCCATTACGCCCTGCTTGCCCGGTTCGACCGTCCGATCGGCTGGTGGCTGCTGTTCTGGCCTTGTGCATGGGGCCTGTTCCTGGCGGGCGGTACGGCGCGCTGGGATATCCTCTTGTGGCTTTTGCTCGGTTCGATCGTGATGCGGGGCGCGGGGTGCGTTTTCAACGACATCGTCGACGCGGATATCGACGTCCGGGTGGCGCGCACGGCAGTCCGTCCGGTCGCCAGCGGGGCCGTGTCGAAAAAGGCGGCCTTTGCGTGGATCGGCGTGCTTTGCGTAATCGGACTGGTGGTCCTCTTGCGCCTGCGCTGGGAAGCGCAGCTCACGGCGCTCGCGAGCCTTGCGCTGGTGGCCGCCTATCCGTTCATGAAGCGCATTACCGGCTGGCCTCAGGCATGGCTGGGGCTCGTCTTTACCTGGGGCGCGCCGGTCGGCTGGGTCGAAGTTGCAGGGTTTTCGCGCCTTGCTCCGCTCGGCTTGCTCTATGCGGGCTGTTGGGGCTGGTGCATGGCCTATGACACCATTTACGCCTGTCAGGATCGCGAGGACGACGTGCTGGTCGGGATCGGGTCCTCGGCCCTGTCGTTCGGCCGTCACGTCCGGGTTGGGGTCGCTGCGCTTTACGGCATGGCGGTGGTGTGCTGGGCGGGGGCGTTCTGGCTCGTTCGCCCCGATCCGCTCGCGCTTGTCGCCCTGCTTCCGGTCGCGTTGCACCTTGGCTGGCAGGTTGTTACTTTCGATCCCGACGACGGCGCGGGTTCGCTGGCCCGTTTTCGCGCCAATCGCTTTGCCGGTTTGCTGATGGCGGCGGCCTGCCTCGTGGTCGGCGTGAACGCCTGAGCGTCCTTGGTATTATCCCGCCGAGGCGAGCAAGTCCTCGGCGCCGCCCAGATCGACGCTGACCAGTCTTGAAACCCCGCGTTCGACCATGGTGACACCGAACAGCCGGTGCATGCGGCTCATCGTCACGGCATTGTGCGTCACGATGAGATAGCGGGTGCGGGTATCGGCGACCATGGCGTCGAGCATGTCGCAGAAACGGTCGACATTGGCATCGTCGAGCGGCGCATCGACTTCGTCGAGGACGCAGATCGGCGCCGGATTGGTCAGGAACAGCGCAAAGATCAGGGCAACGGCGGTCAGCGCCTGTTCCCCGCCTGAAAGCAGCGTCAGCGATTGCAGCCGTTTACCCGGAGGCTGGGCAAAGATTTCAAGGCCCGCTTCGAGAGGATCTTCGCTGTCGACGAACGCCAGATGGGCTTCGCCGCCGCCGAACAGGCGCGTGAACAGGCGGCGGAAATGCGCGTCGACTGCCTCGAACGCGGCGCGCAGGCGTTCGCGACCTTCGCGGTTGAGATTGCCGATCGAACCGCGCAGGCGCCCGACCGCCTCGATCAGTTCGGCGCGCTCGGTAATGGTGGTGCCGTGCTCTCCTTCGGCTGCGGCCAGTTCGTCCGCCGCGATCAGGTTGACCGGTCCGATCCGTTCGCGTTCGCCGACGAAACGGTCGTGTTCGGCACTGACATCGGCGGCGCTGCCGACCTCGTCGGCGACGAAGCCCAGACGCGAGGGCAGCAGCGGTGGCGGGCACTGGAACCGTTCGCCCGACAACGCGGCCATTTCCTGTCGCCGCTGGGTCTCGTTTTCGGCACGGGCGGCAAGACCGGCCCGGCTTTCGCGCGCGGCGGCAAGCGTTTCTCCGGCCCGGGCCAAGGCCTTGTCCGCCTCGCGCGCGGCCGTTTCGCAGGCCGCCTGCGCGCCTTCGGCAGCGGTGAGGTCGGCGGCCAGACGTTCGCGCAGGGCCTCTCCCGCTTCGATCTCGACGACAAGTCCGGCCGGTTTGGCGGCATGGACCGTGCGTTCGGCGGCCAGTTCCTCGGCACGCGTTGCCATATCGGCAAGGCGCCGGGCCGCATCGCTCGCGCGGCCCTGCCAGTTGCGGATGTCGTTCTTCAACGCCGCCATGCGCTCGCGTCCCACCGCAATGGCCTGATCGGCAGCGGCAAGCGCGGCGGCTGCGCTTTGGAGGGCCGTGCGGGAGGCGGCGTTGTGCGCGCGGGCCGCTTCGAGAGCGGCACGTCCGGCGGCGGGATCGGGAAGAGCGTCGCGGCGTTCCTCGGCGCCTGAAAGGTCTTGCGCTGCGGCGGTCCGCTGGGCGGCGAGATCCTCGCGCACGCGGGTCAGCTCGGCGGCCTTGGCTGCGCGCACCTGGCGGGCAGCTTCGGCGGCGTCGAGGGCGCGCAGGGCCGCGCGTTCGGCATCGGCAGCCTGAGCGAGTGTGCGCTCGGTCCCGGCGAGCTCGCCCTGAACCACAGCCAATTCGCTGCGGGCGGCGGCATCGGCAGTTTCTGCGGCGGCCAACGCCTCGCGACGGGGCGGGAGCAGGGACTGCAAATGGGTGAGGCGGTTTTCCGCTTCGAGCAGGGCCGCTTCTGCAGCACCTTCGCCCCGCGCGACGAAGCCGTCCCAGCGACGCAGGCGTCCATCCCGGGTCACCAGCCATTCGCCGGGAGCCAGTTCGCGGCCATCGTCGTTTTCGACGACATGGACCAGCGCCAGACGCGCGGCGAGCTCGGGCGGCGCTGCGGTGACGTGATGCGCGAGCGCGCCGGGGACCGGGGCAGGGGCCGTGGCGCCGGTCCAGAACCGGCCTTCGCCTTTGTCCGGGGCCGGGCCGAGCGGGGCCGTGGCATCGCGGCCCAGAACGGCGGCGAGGGCCCG
>NZ_GL876933.1:763337-863880 GCF_000192575.1 Novosphingobium nitrogenifigens DSM 19370
TCGCGGTCGGGCCGCGTCCCTTGGCGGCGGCGGCCTTGTCGCGCGCCGCCTTGTCGCGGGCGAGCGCATCGGCTTCGCGTTCGATCCCGACAAGGTCGGCGCGAGCGGCGGCCAGCGCCTGCGCCGCGCTGTCGCGCGTGGTGATCAGCGTTTCGCGACGTTCGTTGAGGCGCGTGCGGGTCTCGCGCGCAGCGGCCAGAGCTGCGCTCGCCTTGTCGCGGGCCGTTTCGGCTTCGGCCATGCGCAAGGCGGGATCGGGCTCGCGGGCAAGGGCATCGGCTTGCGCAGAGTGACGGGCCGCGTCGGCATCGATGCGGGTCAGCCTTTGGCGGGCCGCCGTGACGGCCGCCTCGGCAACGCGCCATTCTGCATCGATCCCCGCCTGTTCGGCCGTGGCGGCGGCAAGCGCGAGTTCGGCTTCCCGGCTTTGGGTCTCGGCGCGGTCGCGCGCGGAGCGGGCCTCGGGACGGCGCTCTTCCTCGTCCTTGAGGTCCGTTTCGGTTTTTGCCAGATCGCCGGTCAGGCGCGCGAGCGCATCGGCAGCATCGTGGGAAATGCGGTCGGCCTGCCCCCGGTCGGTGGCGATGCGGGCGATCTGCCGGTCGATGTCGGCAAGGCGGTCTTCGGCAGCTTCGAGCTGGGCGGCAAGCCCGGCCATGCGTTGCGCGTGGGCTCCGGCGTCCTGCCTGCGGTCGAAGACTTCCTCGCGTGCGGCGGCAAGCGCGGCGGCGGCTTCGTGCTGGGCGGTCTGGGCATCGGCGGCGGCCTGCTGCGCGACGATGACGGCGGCCTCGGCATCGCTTGCGGCCTTGCGCGCGGCTTCGGCGGCGCGGTCGGCGTCGCGCCAGCGGGCAAAGACAAGCTGCCCTTCGGCAACACGAATCTTCTCGCTCAGCGCCTTGTAGCGTTCGGCGGCGCGGGCCTGTCGGCGCAAGGCGTTGATCCGGGTTTCAAGCCCCGCGACAAGGTCGTCGAGCCGCGCCAGATTGGTTTCGGTCGCGCGCAGCCGGGTTTCGGCCTCGCGCCGCCGGACGTGGAGCCCGGCGATCCCGGCCGCTTCTTCGAGCATCATGCGCCGCTCGGTCGGCTTGGCGGCAATGACGGCGGCGATGCGGCCCTGGCTGACGAGGGCGGGGCTGTGGGCGCCGGTCGCGGCATCGGCAAAGACGAGCGCGACATCGCGGGCGCGCACGTCGCGGCCATTGACGCGATAGGCCGAGCCCGCGCCGCGTTCGATGCGCCGGACGATTTCGAGATCGTTGCCGTATGGGCCGGGCTGGTCGGTTTCGGCGGCCAGAGTGACTTCGGCGAAATCGCGCGCCGGGCGGCGCGCGGTTCCGGCGAAAATCACGTCCTCCATCCCGCCGCCGCGCATCGCCTTGGCCGAGCTTTCGCCCATGACCCAGCGGATGGCTTCGAGCAGGTTGGACTTGCCGCAACCGTTGGGGCCGACAATGCCGGTCAGCCCCGGTTCGATATGCAGCTCGGCCGGCTCGACGAAGCTCTTGAAGCCCGAGAGTTTGAGCCGCTTGAACTGCATGGCTCGCTCCCCCGGCCTCCCGTCAGTGCAAGATCGAGCGGCTGCTCCCTTGCGGGATCAGCGCGCGCCGGCCTTCTGCAGGAGGGGTTCGAGTGCGTCCCAGCTGGCGACGTCGAGATTGCGACCGTTCAGGATGAACGTCGGCGTGCCGGTGATGTTGAAATCCTTGGTCGCCTTTTCGGTGGCGGTGGCGAGCGCGGTCGCCTTGCCCACGTCGGAAAGGCAGGTTGCGCCTTGTCCGGTCGGAATCCCGCGCTGGGCAAAGAAGTCGTTCATACCCGTCAGGCGCGCGATCGCGGTCGGGCGCTGGTTGGCGGGCAGGTTCTGCACCTGCTGCAAGGTGCCGTCGCCCGAGGCCTTGAGATTGTTGAACATGTTGGGCTGCCATGCCCAGAATTGCTCGGCCATCGGGATCACCGTGTCCGCCGCGCCGCCGCAGGTCGCGAGCAGAACCGAGGGAACGTCGAGCGGGTTGAGCATGAAGAAGCGCAGTTCGTAGCTGACCCGGCCCGAGTTCACATAGTCGTCGCGCAGCTTGGGGAAGCCTTCGGACGAGAAGGCGGCGCAGTGGGAGCACGACAGCGCGCCGTATTCGACCAGCTTGAGCTGTGCGTCGGGGTTGCCCATGCGATAGCCGCCTTCGGGCGTTGCCACCATGACATCGCTCCACTGCTTGCCCGCAGGAGCGGCCACTTTGGGCAGCGGGGCGTCGGCAACGACAGCGGCGGTGGTATCCTTCTTGCCGCAACCGGCAAGGCCGAGCGCGAGCGGCGTCAGGGCAAGGGCAAGAGCGGTGCGCAGGTATGCAGGACGGATCGAAGTCATGGGTGGTCGGCTTTCCGGTGCATGAAGCGGAAGAAGGGCAGGGGTGCCAGGGATTCTGATGCCAGGGGTTCTAGCGTGCCCTGCCCGGATTGGGGAGAGGGTCAGCGCAGGCGGGCGTCGAGCTGGGGCTTCAAGGCTTCCCAGGTATAAGTCCCGGCCAGCGGCACGCCATTGAGAAGAAAGGCCGGGGTTCCCTGCACGAAGTCCTTTTCGACGGCATCCTGCGTATGCTTGGCAATGCGTTCGGCCAGCGGCTTGTTGGCAAGGCAGCGGTCGAGCGTGACGCGGTCATAGCCGCGCTGTTCCATGATCTTGTAAAGCCCGAGGTCGGACGCCATCGCCCGCATGCGCGCGCCGAAATCGGGGTTCGACCAGCGCGCCTTCTGCGCATCGGTCAGATTGCCGAGCGGGGCCATCCATTCGCTCTGGCTGGCAAAGAAGGCCTGGTTGTTGGCGAAAAAGTGCGAGGGAGGACCGCATTCGGCCAGGAGCGCGACGGCAATGTCGATGGGATTGCGCATGAACGGGCGGATTTCATACGAACCCTTGCCCGGCGCGATCATGCCGATGCGCATGGGGGCCTCCGCTTCCGCTTCGAACGCGGCGCAATGGGGGCAGGTATAGCTGATATAGGCGACCAGATTTACCGGGGCTGCCGGATTGCCGAGAATGTAGCTGTCCTGCGCCGTGCGGGTCACGGTCGCGTTCCAGTTGCCCACTTGCGGGGCGGCGTGGGGCTGGGGGCGTCCTGCGCCCGAAAGCAGGGCAAGACTGCCGAGCCCGGCCAGCACAAGCACCAACGATTTCAGCAATCTCTGCATCGGCAATTCCCGTCCTGATTAACCCCGAGGCGGCATCGTCCGCCTTTTGCCCTTCGTACGATCAGCCGATTTTCGGCGCGCGGCCCCTGCGCGCTTCGTCGGTTTCCGTTGCCACCCGGTCAAGGCTGCGCGCCAGCGATTCGAGCACCGCGCGCAGTTCCGGATCGCCCACGTCGCGCAGGCTGTCGCCCAGTTCGAGCGGAACCGGCTTGAGCGAGGGCGGCGGTTGGCCTTTTCCGGGGTTACGTGGTTCGCTGCCACGCGGAGCCTGAACCGCGCCTTGCCGCATCTTGATCTTGGCAACGGCGCGATAGCCGAAGAACCGGTTCACCCGCTCGATGATCTCGGGGATGACATGCTGGATCAGCGGCGCATGGCCGGGGCTGACGACCAACTGCATAATGCCTTCCGATTTCTCACCGGGGGGAAATCGGATCGATTCGGGCGTGCAGTGGCGGGCATGGGCCACGCCGACGATTTCGGGCCAGCGCGTCACCACGCTCGACTGGACAAAGCCGAAGCGGCGAAAGGCGGTGCGTCCGATGGTGGGCATCAGGTCGCCGATCATGCGCGCTTCGCCGCCGCGCGGACGCTCATAAGTGCGCAAGGACGCGCCCTTGCGCTCGGCGCTCTTGGCGCCGGGCACTTTGCCGCCCGCAGCTTTGTCAGTTGTGCCCTTGCGATCGCGTTCCATCACGCTGCGCCCCATGCCATAGGCAGGCCATGCAAGCCAGCGCCGAGACGAAAGCGTCCCCATCCTTTGCAATCGCTCCGGCCCTTCTGGCCTGGTACGATGCCCATGCGCGGAGCCTGCCCTGGCGCGCGCCGCCCGGAGCCCCGCCGCCCGATCCCTATCGCGTGTGGTTGTCCGAAGTCATGCTGCAACAAACGACGGTTGCGGCCGTGGGGCCCTATTTCGAGCGTTTTACCAGGCGCTGGCCGACGATCGCGGATCTGGCCGCTGCCGACGAGGCCGAGATCATGGCTGCCTGGGCTGGGCTGGGCTATTACAGCCGGGCCCGCAATCTGGTCGCCTGTGCCCGCGAAGTCGTGCGGCTGGGCGGTTTTCCCTCGACCGAGGCGGACTTGCGCAAGTTGCCGGGGCTGGGCGCCTATACGGCAGCGGCGGTTGCCGCGATTGCCTTTGGCGAAGCCGCCGTAGTGGTCGATGCCAATGTCGAACGCGTCGTCGCGCGTCTTTTTGCGATCACCGATCCCTTGCCCGGCGCGCGCCCGGCGATCCGGGAGGCGACCGCGACGATCACGCCACCGGTCCGGGCGGGCGATTTCGCACAGGCCATGATGGATCTGGGGGCAACGGTGTGCACCGTGCGCTCGCCGCGTTGCCTCTTGTGCCCCTTGCGCGGGGCGTGTCGGGCCGAGGCTGCGGGCATTGCCGAAGCGCTTCCCGCCAAGACGCCGAAAAAGCCCAAGCCGACCCGGAAAGGGCGCGTGTTCTGGATCGAGCGGGAGGGGGCGGTCTGGTTCGTGCGCCGCGAGGCCAAGGGAATGCTGGGCGGTATGCGCGCGCTTCCCGACGATGGCTGGCATGCGCGGGCCGACGGTCACGGCGAAGGGCCTGTCGCGGGACCATGGCGATCGGGCGGGGTCGTCCGCCACGGTTTCACGCATTTCGATCTCGAATTGCAATTGATGCTTTGCGATGCGGCGGAAATGGTTCACCAATTGCCGCCGGAAGAGGGTGAGTTCTGGCCGCTAGTCCGTCTGGACGAGGCCGGGTTGCCGACCGTGTTCGCCAAGGCCGCCCGGCTCGCGCTCTCCGAACGATCCTGAAGGAAAGACCCCCAGGAAATGAGCCGGTCCGATAGCCTTTCCTCGCCTTGCTCCGATCTTTTGTCTCAGCCCATGCTGTCGCGGCGTGGCTTGCTTGGCATTGCCCTGTTGGCAGGGGGCGCGGGGCTGTTGCCGCGATCCCTGTTTGCGGCGACGGACTCTGCGGCAGCGGGGCAGTGGCCGCATGTGGCGCGGCTGGTGACCGGATATGTCGACGCGGGGAAACTTGCCGGGGCGGTCGCTTTGATGGGGCGTGGGACCGAGGCGCCGGTGACGATTGCGCGCGGGGTGGGGACGCTGGGCGATCCGCGCGGCATCGATGCCGACAGCCTGTTTCGCGCCTATTCGATGACCAAGCCGATCACCGGCATGGGCGTGATGATGCTGATCGACGAAGGCAAAATGCAGCTTGATCAGCCGCTTGCCGATTTCCTGCCAAAATTCGCCCGGATGCAGGTGCAAGTGAAGCCCGACGGGTCGATGACCGACCTGCGCCCGGCAAGGACGGCGATCACCATTCGTCACTTGCTCACGCACACCTCGGGGCTGGGCTATACGATCACCCAGCAAGGGCCGATCAAGGCCGCGTATGAAGCGGCCGGACTAGTGCCTGCGCAAGTGAGCCGGATCCCGGTTCCCAATTTCACGACGCCCCATCCTTTGCCGAGCCTCGCCGCCTTTGCCGACCGGCTGGCGGACATGCCGCTGGTCTATGAACCGGGGACGACCTGGTCCTATTCGGTCTCGCTCGACCTTCTCGGCCATGTGATCGAGCTGGTGACGGGGCAACCGCTCGACCGGTTTCTGGCCGACCGGATTTTCGGCCCTTGCGGCATGACCAGTTCGGGCTTTCGCGTCGCTCCGGCGAACAGGGAGCGGCTGACGACCAATTACGCGGTCGTTGCCGACCATCTCGTGCCGCTCGATCCGGCGCCGACCTCGGTCTATCTCGATGCTCCGGCCTATCCTTTCGGCGGGGCGGGGTTGGTGACGTCCCCGCGCGATTACGACCGGTTTCTTGAAATGCTGCTGGGATACGGCACGATCCGGGGACGCCGGGTGATGAGCGAGAAAGCGGTGCGATTGGGGACCAGCGACCTGTTGCCGCCGGGCATCGACACGGGCCCGATCGGCGAGGGCAATTTCGGTTTCGGTGCAGGTGGCGAAGTCGGACGCGGGGCGGACGCTGGAACATATGGCTGGGCCGGGGCAGCGGGGACCGTCGGCTTCATCAATTATCGCGCGGGCCTGCGCGCAGGCTTCTACGCACAATTCATGCCGCCCGGCGTGCTGAAGGCGCCCAAGGAATTCCCGCTGGCAGTCCGCGCGGACCTGCCCGCAGCAAAGGTCCCATCATGAGTGAACAGATCATTGCCTTTTCGGGCTCGGTGCTCGATCGCGCCGATCATGTCCGCAGCGATCCTGAAAAGCTTGCCGCGCTGACCAACTGGCGTGCGCGCCTCTTGCGGCTGGACGGCCTTGCCCCGGTGATCGGTTCGGACGGCGAACTCGAATGGGGTACTCTGGCCGAAGCGGATGAACGGGCCGAGCTCGTCTTTCTGGGGCTTTCGGCCGATGGACGCGCCTGTTTCGCGGCGGTCGATCCGGCTCTGGTGGGAACGGGCAGCACTGCGCCGCCCGATCCCCGCCTGTGGCAGGTCATGGGTATGCTCTCGCCGGGGGATCTTGCCGTTTATGGCGGGGCCAAGGCGCTGGTCGACTGGCATGCCCGGCATCGGTTCTGCGCGCGTTGCGGCCATGCCACCCGCCTGGCCAAGGGTGGATGGCAACGCAGCTGTACCAATCCGGCCTGTGCGGCCGAGCATTTCCCGCGCGTCGATCCGGTCACGATCATGACGGTCGAACATGACGGGCGGCTCCTGCTCGGACGCCAGCCGCGCTTTCCGCCCAACCGCTATTCCGCGCTTGCCGGTTTCGTCGAGCCGGGGGAAACGGTGGAGGAGGCGGTCGCTCGCGAGATTTTCGAGGAAGCGGGCATTCGCGTGCGCGACGTTCGTTATGTCGCCAGCCAACCCTGGCCGTTTCCCTCTTCGCTGATGATCGCGTGCCATGCCTTTGCCGAAAGCGACGAGCTTTCCATCGACCGGACCGAGCTTGACGACGCACGCTGGTTCAGCCGCGCGGATGTCGTCGCGGCCTTGCGGGGCGAGCCCGATGCCGCATTCGGGGCGCCGCCGCCCCATGCGGTGGCGCGCCACCTGCTTACGACGTGGGTGAATTCGTGACCCCGTCTGCTCTTGGCCCCCGGGCCATTGCCATCGACATCTGGTCGGACGTCATGTGTCCGTGGTGCGTGATCGGGACGAGCCAGCTTCACCAGGCTCTTGCCGGAATGGCCGACGACGTGCGGGCGACGATCCGCTTTCATCCTTTCGAGCTCAATCCCGACATGCCGCCCGACGGCGAGGAACAGCGGTCGCATATCATGCGCAAATATGGCCGCACGGTCGAGGAAGCGGAGGCCGGACGTGAACGGCTGCGCGAGATCGGGGCGAGTGCGGGATATTCGTTCGATTATGTGGGGCCGGGCGACCCCCCGCCCGCGATGATGTGGAACACCCGGGCTGCGCACAGGCTGCTGGTCAAAGCCTTGCGCGATCACGGGCCGGATATGCAGGGGCGGCTGAAACAGGCCCTGTTCGACGCGCATTTCCAGGCGCGGCGCAATGTTTCCGATCCCGAAGTGCTGGTGGACATTGCCGGGCAGGTCGGGATGGACGCGGACGAGGCCCGCGCGGCTCTGGCCGACCACGAGATCGACGCCATTGTTGCGGCGGGTGAGCAATATGCCCGTGATCTCAACATCACGGCGGTTCCCGCGATGATCGTCAACGGCCGCTATATGGTTCCCGGCGCGCAGGATCCGGCGACATATGCCCAGGTGATCCGTCGCGCGCTGGAGCCAAGTGGCCCGGCTTCAGACCAGGCCGAGGCGGGATAGCTCTCCGGCAAGGTCGGGGGGAAGTACTTCGCCGCTTTCCCCTTCGCCGAGATCGGCCGGGGCTTCGCTCTCTTCGAGGTAGCGCCAGCCCTGATGCGCGCGGCGGGGGCGGGGGTGGACTTCGATCAGCCGGGACGAAATGACGATCACCGTGCGTCCATCGGGGGCTTCCTCGAACCCCAGGATTTCCGAGCGGGCGACCAACTGGTGGCGAAAGATCCAGTAGAGCGATCCGCCGATCATCTCGGCATGACGGCGCGGCAGGTTGCGCGTGGTCAGCCGCGCCTCGGGCCCGCGATTGTCGAACCAGCCGTGGATTTCGGCCAGCGATTGCGCCCCATAGGCGACTTTGGTCATGTTGAGCGGCATGATGGTGCGGATCGTGCGAAAAAGGGCGGTACGGAACCTGACTATCAGTGCAGGGCGAAAAGTTCGGCAAGGCCGAGAAAGAAGAAGCCGAACGTGTCGGTCATCGTCGTCACGAACACGGTGGAGGTGACGGCCGGGTCGATGCGCAGCCGGTCGAGCACGATCGGGATCAGCACGCCCGAAAGTCCGGCATTCAGGCTGTTGAGCACCATCGCCAGCAGAAGGACGAACGACAGCCACCAGTCGTGATAGACGAGCTGGCACCCCAGCGCCATCAGTGCGCCCAGGCCAAGGCCATTGGCGCTGGCGATCCACCATTCGCGCACGATCATGCGCCAGGTGTTCGAACTGGTCAGCTGATTGGTGGCAAGCGCGCGCACCGTCACGGTCATCGTCTGGGTCGCCGCATTGCCGCCCATGCCGGTCACGATCGGCATCAGCACGGCGAGCGTGACCAGTCGGGCGATCGTCCCTTCGAACAGCGCAACCACGCTCGAAGCGAGAATGGCCGTGCCCAGATTGACGAAGAGCCACAACATGCGGGTGCGGATCGTGCGCGGCAGCGGTTCGTTGATGTCCCCGTCGCCTGCACCCGACAGCAGCAGGGCGTCCTCGCCCGCTTCTTCCTGGATGATGTGGACGACGTCATCGACCGTGATCTGGCCGACGAGACGCCCGGCCGGATCGACCACGGCCGCCGAGATCAGCGCGTATTTCTGGAAGCGCAGCGCGACTTCTTCCTGATCCATCGTCACCGGGATCAGGGTCTGGTCCCGCTTCATGACGTCGGACAGGGCAACATTGCGGGGCGTGCGCAAGATCCACGAAAGCGCGCAAGTGCCGACCGGGTGGTGGCGCTCATCAACGATGAACACTTCCCAGAATTCGGTGGGCAGGTCGCTCTTGCGGCCCAGATAGTCGGTGAGTTCCCCCACGGTCCAGTGCTCGGGGACCGAGATGAACTCCCGGCTCATCAATCGGCCGGCGGACTCGTGCGGGTGGGCGAGCGCGCTTTCGATGGCGGCACGCTCGGTCGGTTCCATTTCCGCCAGAACCGCCGCGCGGTCCTTGGCGTCGAGATCCTCGATCAGGGCGACGGCGTCGTCCGTCTCCATCTGTTCGGCAAGTTCGGCGACTTCGTCGGGATCGAGTTCCTCGACCAGGTCGTCGCGGACCCAGTCGTTCATCTCGGCCATCACGTCCGAACCGAGCAGGTCGGTGATCGCGCGGGCGAGTTCGGCCCGGTAATCAGGCTCGATCAGTTCGAAAAGGTCGGCGATGTCAGCCGGATGGAGCGGTTCGACGAGCGCATAGACCCGGTCGGTCTCGTGATGGTCGAGCGCTTCGGCGACTTGGCGGATGAACGAAGGCTTGAGCGTATTGGATTCATCGTCGAGCCGCTCGTGATGCTCTTCACCCGCATCTGCGGCGAGCGGGATCAGATCCCGGACATGATCGTCAAGTGGCTCCATTGTCGTCCGGGATAGGCGATGGCCGGGCAAAAGCAACCGCCTTGGCGGCGAAACCGGGGGCTCGCGCGGGGCTTATCGACATCCGCGTGAAAGCGCCTATACCGGCGACCAAACCAAGAGGATCGACCCCATGGCAGAAGAAAAATTGGTACTCTCGCTCGACTCGGGCGACGTCGTGATCAAGCTCTTTCCGGACCTGGCTCCCGGGCACGTCGAGCGGATCAAGGAACTGGCCAAGGAAGGCTTTTACGACGGGGTGAAGTTCCACCGCGTCATTCCCGGCTTCATGGCGCAGGGCGGTTGCCCCAACGGAACCGGCATGGGCGGGTCGAGCAAGCCCGACCTCAAGGCCGAATTCAACGCCCACCCGCACGTGCGCGGCGTGTGCTCGATGGCCCGGACGCAGTATCCGCATTCGGCCAACAGCCAGTTCTTCATCTGTTTCGACGACGCGCGCTTCCTTGACCGCCAGTACACCGTCTGGGGTGAAGTCGAAAGCGGCATGGAACACATCGACGCGCTGCCCAAGGGCGAACCGCCGGCGAACCCGGGCGTGATCCGCAAGGCAACGATCGTCGAAGCCTGATTTCGGCACCTTGCCGGTGACATGGCTCTCGAGTGCGTCACCGGCACAGGTTTCTGTGATTGCAAAAACCGCAATTACATTTGTGATAAATGTGCTGATCTACGACTGAGGTATAAGTCGTCTAGGTCCTGACGCCGACATATGGGCGATTTTGACCACCCAGTCACATCAGCATCCTTGTCAAAGGCGCCCTGAACGATGACGATTTCCGCAACTGAATCCGCGGCGACCAACGCCCGCATCGCCCATCCCGATTACCAGTCGAAAGTGATGGACGCCGCTGCGGCGGCCTCGCTCATCAAGTCCGGCGACGCCGTCGGCATGAGCGGCTTTACCGGTGCCGGCTATCCCAAGGCCGTGCCCCAGGCACTCGCCGCGCAGATCGAGGAAGCCCAGGCCAAGGGTGACAACTTCAAGATCCGCGTGCTGAGCGGGGCTTCGACCGGTCCTGAACTCGACGGCGCTCTTGCCAAGGCAAAGGGCATCGATTTCCGTCTGCCCTACAACTCCGACCCGATCGCGCGCGAACAGATCAACGCGGGCACCATGCAGTATGTCGACATGCACCTCTCGCAGGTCGCGCCGGCAACCTGGCAGGGCTTCCTTGGGCCGCTCGACGTCGCGCTGGTCGAAGTTTCGGCGATCCTGCCCGACGGTTCGATCGTGCCTTCCTCGTCGGTCGGCAACAACAAGACCTGGCTCGACCGCGCCGATCGCATCATCCTCGAAGTCAATTCCTGGCAGAGCGCATCGCTCGAAGGGATGCACGACATCTATTACGGTACGGCCCTGCCGCCGAACCGCGTTCCGATCCCGCTGGTCCGTCCGCAGGACCGCATCGGTCAGCCCACGTTCCGCGTCGATCCCTCGAAGGTCGTCGCCGTCGTTCCGACCGACATCCCCGACCGCAACGCGCCGTTCAAGGCTCCCGACGATGCCGCGCTCAAGATCGCCGGCCACCTCATGCAGTTCTTCGCGCATGAAGTGAAGGTGGGTCGCCTCCCCAAGGAACTGCTGCCGATCCAGTCGGGCGTGGGCAACATCGCGAACGCGGTGCTCCATGGCCTGCTCGACAGCCCGTTCGAGCAGCTGACTTCGTTCACCGAAGTGCTGCAGGACGGGATGCTCGAGCTGCTCGCAGCGGACAAGCTGACGATGGCTTCGTGCACGGCGTTCTCGCTGAGCCCCGAAGCTGCGGAAATGCTGAACAACGACATGGCGCGTTACCGCGACCGGATCATCCTGCGTCCGCAGGAAATCAGCAACCACCCCGAACTCGTCCGTCGTCTGGGCTGCCTTGCCATGAACGGCATGATCGAAGCCGACATCTACGGCAACGTGAACTCGACTCACCTGATGGGCAGCCGCATCCAGAACGGGATCGGCGGTTCGGGCGACTTCGCCCGCAACGCCTACATCTCGATCTTCATGGCGCCTTCGACTGCCAAGGGCGGCAAGATCTCGACGATCGTGCCGCAGGTCAGCCACGTCGACCACATCGACCAGGACGTCCAGGTGATCGTGACCGATCAGGGGCTCGCCGACTTGCGCGGCCTCGCGCCCAAGCAGCGCGCCGAAAAGGTCATCGCGAACTGCGTCCATCCGGCGTACCGCGACATGCTCGCCGACTACTACGCCCGTGCGCTCCACGGTTCGTACGGCAAGCATTCGCCCTCGCTCCTCAACGAAGCGCTCTCGTGGCACCAGCGTTTCGTCGAAACGGGTTCGATGCTTCCCTGATCGTGATTGCGTAGCGGTCTCCTGCGGTTATCACGGATGTGACGACCGCAGAGGGAAAGAGCCGCGCATGACGACAGAAATCGAATTGAAAGCACCGGGGGTGGGCGACCACTCCCGGTGGTTTCGTTTATGGCAGGGGTATCAGCGGTTCTATCGCGTCGAGATCGCCCCTGAAGTCACCGAAGAGACGTTCCGGCGTCTGCTCGACCCGGCCGAACCGATGTGGGCCGCGATCGCCTGGCGCGGCGACGAGGCGCTGGGGCTGGTCCACTATATCCGCCATCGCTCCACCTGGACGACGGGCGACTATTGCTACCTTCAGGATCTCTATGTCGAGGAAGCGGCGCGTGGGCTCGGGCTCGGGCGGCGTCTCATCGAGCATGTCTATGCCGAAGCCGCCGCGATGGGCTGCTCGCGCGTCCATTGGCTGACGCACGAGACCAACACGAACGCGATGCAGCTTTATGACCGCATCGCCGATCGCTCCGGCTTCGTGCAGTACCGCAAGCTATTGGGCTAGGGCGAGTTCGCGGGCCAGTTCGGCGACAAGTTCGGCTGCGGGCAAGGCGCGGGCAAGGGGGGCGCCTTGTCCCGCCCATTGCGCGCCGAACCCGTGTTCCCCGGCCGCCTTGGCTGCGGCATTGAGAGCCTTTCCGGCGTCATAGGCAATCGGATAGGCGGGCGGCAGGCATCCGCCGAGTGTATCGGCAAGAGCGGTAAAGCGGTTGGCGAGCGCGCGGGCCGGGCGCCCGGAAATGAGCGTGGTGAATTGCGTGTCGAACGCCGCAGGGCTGGCGAGTGCCGCGCGATAGGCCGCGTCCGCCGCCGATTCCGGGCAGCCGATGAATGCCGTTCCCATCTGTGCGGCCACCGCTCCGAGATCGAGCGCGGCGGCAATGCCCGCTCCGTCCATGATCCCTCCGGCGGCGATGACCGGAATGCCGATCTTGGCGGTGAGCAGGCGGACGAGCGCGAAAGTGCCGAGGCCGGGGTCGCGCACGTCGGGATCGAACTGACCGCGATGGCCGCCCGCTTCGATGCCTTGTGCGACGACGACATCGATCCCCGCCGCTTCGATGGCGCAGGCCTCGTCGAGATTGGTGGCGGTTGCCATCAGCAAGGCCCCGGTCGCGCGCAGGGCTTCGAGCCACGAGGCACGCGGTAGTCCGAAATGAAAGCTGACGACGGCCGGGCGGGTTTCGAGCAGCACGTCGAACATGTCCGGATCGTCGGCCAGGCTGCGATAGATCGTACGCAGGGTCCGGGGCGGTTCGGCGCCGAATTGCGCGAAACTGGGGCGCAGGGCCTCGATCCACGCTGCTTCGCGCACGGGATCGGGCCGGGGCGTCGCATGGACGAAGCAATTGACGTTGAAGGGGCGGTCCGTGCGGGCCTTGAGGTCGGCGATCATCGAGCGGGCGCCTGCCGCGTCCGTCGCCCCCACCGCGATCGAACCGAGTGCCCCGGCATTCGACACTGCTGCGGCAAGGGCGGGGGTGGAGGTTCCAGCCATCGGAGCCTGCACGAGGGGGAGCGAAAGGCCGAGGCGCGCGAGGAAGTCCATGCGGTCATTCTGTCCGAGCCGGGCGACAGGGTAAAGGCTTCCCACCTGCGGCCTTGACCGGCTCATCATGATTTCATATTTCGATAGTTATCGAATCATGGAGATGATGATGGAGTCCGATGCGGTTGTCCGCGCGCTCGGCGCCCTTGCGCAAGAGCATCGCCTCGCTGCCTATCGCCTGCTCGTTCAGGCCGGGACGGATGGCTTGCCTGCCGGTGTCATTGCCGAGCGGCTGGGCGTCGTGTCCTCGTCGATGAGCTTTCATCTGGCCGCGCTCACGGTCGCGGGCCTCGTGACCCAGCGGCGACAGGGTCGGCTGATCATCTATTCCGCCAACTATTCCGCCATGAACGGGCTGCTCGGCTATCTCACCGAGAACTGCTGCGGCGGGGTTTCCTGCGAGGGTATTTCCAGCGACGGGGGCGATGTCTGCCGCCCCGTCGATCACGCGAAGGACGTGGCATGACTGTCGACATCGTCATCTATCACAACCCCGAATGCGGGACGTCGCGCAATGCGCTGGCGATGATCCGCAATGCCGGGATCGAACCGCATGTGGTCGAATATCTGAAAACGCCGCCGTCGCGTGCCCTGCTCGAAAGCCTGATCGCGCGGGCCGGGATCGCCCCGCGCGCCTTGCTGCGCGAAAAGGGCACGCCTTATGCCGAACTCGGGCTCGACAATCCCGATCTCGACGACGGGCAGATCCTCGACGCGATGATGGCGCATCCTATCCTCATCAACCGGCCGCTGGTGGTCTCGCCGCTGGGCGTGAAGCTGTGCCGTCCTTCCGAAGAAGTGCTGGACCTGATCCCGGGCGAACAACGCGGGGCCTTTGCCAAGGAAGACGGCGAGCAGGTCGTCGACGCGCAAGGACAACGGGTGGTGCAATCATGAGCGCATCCGGCCGTCGCCTGTCGTTTCTCGACACCTATCTCACCTTGTGGATTTTCCTGGCCATGGCGCTGGGACTGGCCCTTGGTTCGGTCTTTTCCGGATTGCCGCATCTGATCGACAGTTTGTCGGTCGGAACCACCAATATTCCCATCGCCATCGGTCTCGTGCTGATGATGTTCCCGCCGCTCGCCAAAGTCCGGTACGAGGAACTGGGCGAAGCCTTTCGCGACGGAAAGATCCTTGGCCTCTCGTTCGTCCTGTGCTGGATCGTCGGGCCGATGCTGATGTTCGCGCTGGCGGTGCTGTTCCTGCCCGATCGGCCCGAATACATGACCGGCCTGATCCTGATCGGGATTGCACCGTGCATCGCGATGGTGCTGGTGTGGAACCAGCTTGCCAGCGGCAGTCCGCATTATGTCGCGGCGCTGGTGGCGTTCAATTCGCTGTTCCAGATCGTCTTCTACACGCCTTACGCCTGGTTGCTGCTGGCCAAGCTGCCGCCGCTGTTCGGTCTCGAGGCTCATGTCGTGCAGGTCTCGTTCCTCGACATCGCGCGTGCCGTGCTGATCTACCTCGGTGTGCCGTTCATTTCGGGCTACACGGTCCGGCGCACTCTGGTCGCGCACAAGGGGCGGGACTGGTACGAAGGGCACTTCCTGCCCGCGATCGCGCCGATGACGCTCGTTGCGCTGCTGTTCACGATCGTCGCGATGTTCAGCCTGAAAGGCGGGGAAATCCTCGCGCTGCCCTTCGACACGCTGCGTGTCGGGGTGCCGCTGGTGATCTTTTTCCTCGTGATGTTCCTCAGCGCCTTTGCGCTCGCCCGGTTGGTCGGGGCCGATTATCCGCGCGCAACCGCGCTGTCGTTCACGGCTGCGTCCAACAATTTCGAGTTGGCGATTGCAGTGGCCATCGCGACCTTCGGCCTGCGCAGCCATGTTGCCTTTGCCGCCGTGATCGGGCCGCTGGTCGAAGTGCCGGTGATGATTTCGCTGGTCAATGTGGCGCACTGGATCGGTCGGCGCTGGTTCGCCGACACCCTGCCCGCCGAGCTCAGGGGATAGGGCGCACCAACATGCGGGTCTCGGTCATTTCGATGACCGGGACTTCCCACGGATGGGCCGCGAGCAGCGCGGCAAGGGCGGCCTCGATCTGCTCGGGCGCGGCCAGATCGTTGATCCAGGTGGTCAGCGTCACGGTCGGGGACACGCTGGTTTCCCCCGGCGTGCCCAGCGTGGGATTGGCGCCCGGTGTCGGCGCGAACGTTTCCCAGCCCAGTCCGATTTCGGCGACCCCCTGATAGGTGCCGAAATCCCCGAGCGCGGGTTCGTCGCGGATCACCTGCTGCATGGCGGCAAAGGTGGGGTCGCGGTCGAGCGCGCTGCGGTCCCCCGCGATCAGCGCGGCAAGCGTGGCCTCGGCCACGGGAACATAGATGCGAACCCGTTGAACCGGGCGTACGGCAACACTGCTTTTTGCCATTACAATCCGGCCTTGATCATCCAGTCGTGGAACAGGCGCACCGGCCGCGATTGCAGGGCGCGCGGACGACAGACGAACCAGTAGCTGTAGGGGCTGTCCACTTCGATCTGATAGACGCGGGCCAGACGGGTGTCGTGGCTGCGGGTGAAGTGATCGTCGTGCATGATCGCAATGCCGAGGCCTTGCGCTGCGGCTTCGAGAATGAGCTGCCCGGAATCGAAATGGTCGACGGCGGCCGGTTGCAGCCCATCGAGGTGAAGCGTGCGCTTCCACGCCTCGAAACTGGCCGGAAGGTCGTTGTGGACGAGGAACGTCTGCTTCGCCAGTTTCTCGATATCGGGCTTGTCGCCCAGATAGGCGGCCATTTCCTTGTTGGCGATGGCATAGACGCGGTTGTGGTCGAGCCGGACGGCATGGAGCGAGGCGTCCGGCCCTTCCGACAGGATGATCGCCGCGTCGATGGTATCGCCCAGCTTGGTTTCGGCCGCGTGTCCGCTGTCGATGTCGATGTGCAGCTGGGGATGCATCTTGCGCAGTTCGCCAAGGCGCGGGAACAGGCGCTGGCTGCCGAACAGGGGCAGGACGCCCAGACGCAGGCGCATGACTTTGCCGGTATCGATCAGGCGGTCGATGCGATCGGCCATCTCGTCGATCAGCGGGGCGACCGCGTCATAGAGCACTTGGCCGTCATCGGTCAGTTTCAGGGCCTGATGCTTGCGTTCGAACAGCGGCTTTCCGACGAATTCCTCCAGCGCGCCGAGGCGGCGCGACAGGGCGGAGGGGCTGAGCGCAAGCTCGGCTGCGGCGGTCTTGGCAGACCCCGCACGGACGACACGAATGAAGGCTTCGAGCGAACGCAGGGGAGGGAGGCGACGGATCATCGCGCGCTCGCCTTGCCTGCCGGCCGTATATCGCCGGTCCTGTCGATCATTCCCCGCCCCTTACTCTCCGCTATCGTCGCCCGAAACGGGGGCATGGAGGCGCAGTCGTGTCAACCGCCGCTCGTCGCCGTCCGTCACTTCGATCTTCCAGCCGCTTTCGTGGTCCAGCACACGCCCCACCGGCGGCACTTCGCCCGCCAGCATCACTGCCAGCCCGCCGAGCGTATCCACATCCTCGTCGGTGATGGCAAGCCGGGGATCTACCCTTTTGCCCACTTCGTCGAGTTCGATCCGCGCATCGGCGTCCCAGGTGTCGGCATCGATCCGGCGCAACAGGTCGACCGGGGCGTCGTCGTGCTCGTCCTCGATCTCTCCGACGATTTCCTCGACCAGATCCTCGATGGTGATGATCCCGTCGGTGCCCGAATATTCGTCGATGACGATGGCAAGGTGCGTGCGGCTCGACCGCATGTCGCCAAGCACGTCGAGAGCGCCGCGTGCCTGCGGCACGAACAGCGGCTGGCGCATCAGCTTCGACCAGTCGGTCGGCCCGCCGCGCCCCTTGAGCGCCATGTCGGCAACGATCGGGAACACGTCCTTGATGTGGACCATGCCGATTACTTCATCGAGCGATTCGCGATAGATAGGCATCCGGCTGTGGCCGTGTTCGGCAAAGGCCGCCACCAGTTCGGCGAAACTGGCCGTCGATGGGACTGCCACGATCTCGCCACGCGGAATGGCGACGTCGTCGGCGTCGTGTTCGCTGAAATGCAGAAGGTTCTTCATCATCTGCCGTTCGAGCGGCAGGAGATCGCCCTTGGCGTCGACCGTCTGGGCCGGATCGCCTTCGTGTTCCTCGATCGCCTCCTCGATCTGCGCGCGCAGCGACTGATCGGGATCGGATCCCCGGAAAAACGCCTTCAGAGTGCGCCAGAGCGCGTGGCTACTCTCGCCTTCGCCCGATCGGCTCTCGCCGCCGGACCCGTTGCCCTCGGGCACTTTGCTGAACTCCCCTGCAAGACTGATGCACGGCGCGGCGACAGGCCGCCCGGCGGGACCATGCCCGATCCGAAGCTCCGGCCCGAAATTCGGGACAGCCCCCGAAATTCGGGAAAGCCGTTGCGTCGGATCAGGCGTTGAATTCATGCATATGGGTCGGCGATGCCCAGGAGCGCAAGCGCCTTCCGCTCCAGACCTTCCATTTCCTCGGCATCGGCCTCGCCGGTCTCGTGGTCGTACCCGGCAAGATGGAGCAGGCCATGGACGATGAGGTGGCTGGTATGGGCGTCCTGCGTCACGCCTTTTTCCACCGCCTCGCGTGCGCAGACGCCGTGGGCCAGGATGAGGTCGCCGAGCATGGCCGGGGCATCGGGAGCCTCTGCCGCCGACAGGACTTCCTCGCGCGAAAGCATGGGAAACGAGAGGACATTGGTGGGTTTGTCCTTGGCCCGCCATTGCTTGTTCAATTCATGGACTTCCTCGTCATCGGCAAGGACGAGGCTGACCAGCATGCTTTCATGGGCCAGTTCGGGGGCGACCTTTGCCGCTGCCTGGGCAGCGGCATTGGCCAGATTTTCCCAATCGGTCGTTTCGCTCCAGACCGGATCAATATCGATTTCAAGTGTCGGCGCGGTCATTCCGGCCCAATTCCTTCTTCACGGGGCAGGATCGGCTGCGTTTCCTTGCCTTCATAGGCTTCGACGATGCGGCCGACGATGGGATGGCGCACGACGTCGGCCGTGCTGAAGCGGATCGTGCCGATCCCTTCCACCCCTTCGAGACGGCGGACCGCGTCGGCAAGGCCGCTCGCGGCAGTGCCGCCGGGCAAGTCGACCTGACGCGGGTCGCCGCAGATGACCATGCGGCTGTTCTGGCCAAAGCGCGTGAGGAACATCTTCATCTGCGCAGGCGTGGTGTTCTGCGCTTCGTCGAGAATGACGAAAGCATCGGCCAGCGTGCGGCCGCGCATGAACGCGATCGGCGCGATTTCGATTTCGGCAGAGGCGATGCGGCGTTCGACCTGTTCGGGCGGCATGCAGTCGTAGAGCGCGTCGTAGAGCGGGCGCAGATAGGGATCGACCTTTTCCTTCATGTCGCCGGGCAGGAAGCCCAGTCGCTCGCCCGCCTCGACCGCCGGACGCGACAGGATCAGCCGTTGGACCGAGCCGTTCATCAATTGCGCGACGGCCTGTGCCACGGCGAGATAGGTCTTGCCGGTCCCGGCCGGGCCGAGCGCGAAGATCACGTCGTCACGGACCAGCGAGCGCATGTATTCGATCTGCGTCGCCGAACGCGGCACAATCGTCTTGCGGCGGGTGCGGATCATGATCGGGGGCGTGCCTTGGGGGGCGCCGGTGATGATCCCTTCCAGAGTCGGTTCGCTCGACATCGCGATCAGCGATTCGACCGCGCCGGTATCGATTTCAAAGCCGGACATGAGGCGTTGCTGCATTCCCTTGAGTACATCGCGGGCGCGGGCAACCGAATCCTCGGGGCCCTCGATCTGGACCTTGTTGCCGCGGGCCGAAATATAGACGCCCAACCGGTTCTCGATCTGGACGAGGTTGGTGTCGAACTGGCCGAACAGCGCGCCCAGCATCGTCTGTTCCTCGAACTCTATTTCGGTCCGGGCGCGACGTTGCCGGTCGCCGCGATGATCCCCTTCGTGGGTCGCTCCATAGTGCCCGGTGGCAACGCCACCGTGATCGCGATGCGTCTCGATCGAGGCGCGGGGGAACTTGCGGGCCATGCGTCTCCCTTGTTTGTGTGCGTGTCCCGCCCGGCGCGTCGCGCCGTCGAGGCACAGGATCAAGATTATGCCCCGTTGTGGCAGGCGCAAGTCATCACTGCGCGAAAAGATCGTATTCGGCCTGGATTTTGCACCGGATTTTGCACCGGCATGATGCGTCAGGAGTGATCGGGGATGGGCCGCGCCGTTACGTCTGTCGCGGCGGCGCGACAGTTTTGAACGATTTCTGCGTGCTTCGTCAGGTGACCGTTCAGTTGCCGCGTGGCATCCAGAGGGCGTTGCCGGACTGTGGCAACACAAGGAGATAGATCATGCGTTCGTCCGTTCTCGGGGCTCTGGCCGCTGCTGCTGCGGTTCTCTCGCTGGCTCCCGCGCTGGCTCATGCCGCGCCGCCGCCCGCCCAGGCTCATCCCACCGCGTCGGCCCATCGCGATCACGTCGTTGCCCGTCACAAAGCGGCCCGCCATCGTCATGCCGTGGTCGTGCATCACAAGCACAAGCAGGAACAGCGCAAGCACCGCCACTGACGGTTCCTGTTCGGCATGTCGCACGCCGTGCCCCCTTCCCGGGCGCGGCGTTTGCGTTCATGCGCCTGGCGTGCTGTCGATCCGGCGTCCGGCGATCGAATTGGGGCCTGCTTCGATCAGTTCGACTTCGACCAGATCGCCGATGGCGGCTTCATCGGTAAAGTGGACCGATTGAAGCCAGGGCGACTTGCCCAGCCATTGACCGGGCTGGCGTCCCCGTCGTTCGATCAGGACCTGGCACCGCTTTCCGACCGAGGCGCGATTGAAGGCCAGCTGGTCGCGGGTGATTGCCGTCTGCAACCGCTTGAGGCGGTCGTCCATGATTTCGGCGGCAATCTGATCGTCCATCGTCGCAGCGGGGGTTCCCGGACGCGGCGAATACTTGAAGCTGAAGGCTTGCGCGTAGCGGGTCGCATCGATCAGGGCGAGCGTGTCGGCAAATTCTGCTTCGGTCTCGCCGGGAAAGCCGACGATGAAATCGCCCGAGAGCGCGATGTCGGGCCGCGCGGCGCGCACGCGCTCGATGATTTTCAGATAGCTTTCCGCGCTGTGGCTGCGGTTCATCGCCTTGAGCACGCGGTCGTTGCCCGACTGCACAGGCAAGTGCAGGAACGGCATCAGCTTGTCATTGGTGCCGTGCGCCTCGATCAACGCGTCGTCCATGTCGGCCGGGTGGCTGGTGGTATAGCGAATGCGGGCAAGGTCGGGCAGGCGCGCCAGTTCGGCGGCAAGCCCGGCAAGGCCGATCGTGCGGCCCTTGTCGTCTTCGCCGTGCCAGGCGTTGACGTTTTGTCCGAGCAAGGTGATCTCGCGCGCGCCGCCTTCGACCAGAAGTCGCGCTTCCTCGACCAGATCGGCGTATGGGCGCGAGATTTCCGCGCCGCGCGTATAAGGCACGACACAATAGGTGCAGAACTTGTCGCAGCCTTCCTGAATGGTGAGGAACGCCGAGGGGCCCGATTTGCGCCGCTGAGGGAGGGCCGCGAATTTCGCTTCCGCCGGCATATCGGTTTCGGTTTCGCGCGTGCCCGATGCGGCGGCGGCCACCATGTCGGGCAGGCGGTGATAGGCCTGCGGGCCGACGACGACGCGCACTTGCGGCGCGCGGGTCATGATTTCCTCGCCTTCGGCCTGGGCGACGCAGCCCGCAACCGCGATCAGCGGATTGGAGCCGTCCTCGCGGCGCAGACGGCCGATGTCGGAATAGACCTTTTCGGTCGCCTTTTCGCGAATGTGGCAGGTGTTGAGCACGACAAGATCGGCCGCTTCGCGCTCGTCGACGGCGGTCATGCCTTGGGCGGCGAGCAATTCGGCCATGCGCTCGCCGTCATAGACGTTCATCTGGCAGCCGAAGCTCTTGACGTGAAAAGTGCGGGGCGTGGTGTCGGAACTCATAGGCGCCGCCCCATACGCGAGAATCGCCGGATTTAGAAGAGCGGCGCTGTTGCGGGGTCAGGCCGCCTGTTCGGGCGGCGCATAGCCGACCGGCGCCACGGTATGGGCAAAGGGGCGAACCTGATGGCCGAGACGCGCTTCGAGTGCAGGCAGGATGCGGCGGCGCGCTTCGGCGGCAATCGCCTTGCGCCCGGCATGGTCGCGCGGGTCGAAGGGCTCGAGGAAGAATACTTCCAGCTTGAACGAACCGCGGCGAGCGAGGATGCGCTTGGCATTGTCGACGCCCGCTTCGGTGCCGATCCAGCCGAGCCATTCGCCGATGTCCCCACCGTAGTCGAGCACGACCGGTTGCACGAGCACACCGGCGGGCGGCGGTTCGAGCACGCGCAGCATCGAGGTCTTGAACGGCAGCAGCGACTTGCCGTCGGTGGTCGTGCCTTCGGGGAAGACGGTGATCGACCAGTTGTCGGCCAAGGCTTCCTTCAGCCGATTGACCTGATCGGCAACGCCCATGCGATCCTCGCGCGTGACGAAGACCGTGCGGTTGATGCGCGCGAGCCAGCCGACCATCGGTGCGGTGGCGAGTTCAGCCTTGGCGACGAACGCCGTGCCGCTCGCCCCGCCGAGGGCGAGAATGTCGATCCACGACAGGTGGTTGGCGATGAAGAACACATCGCGCTTCAACGGGACGCCATGCACTTTCAGGCGCGCACCGCACAGGCGGCAGGCAATGCGCAGGAAAATCTTTGGAAAGGGCGAGCCGTAATGGACCGTGCGATAGACGTAATGCAGCGGCACGCACACGAGCAGGGCGAGAAGCAGGCCGATCCCGCGCAGGACGATGCGCATCCAGCCTGCCCAGGAAATCGGTTCGCCTCGTTCCGGGCCGACCTTGCGGTGGCGCCGGGGCTTAAGCTTCACGATCGAGCTTGACACCGTAAAGTTCCATGCGGTGGTCGACGAGGCGATAGCCGAGCTTTTCGGCGATCTGGCGCTGCAGGGCTTCGAGTTCGGGGTCCACGAATTCGATGACCTTGCCGGATTCAACGTCGATGAGGTGGTCGTGGTGGGCTTCGGGCGTCGCCTCGTAACGGGCGCGACCGTCGCCGAAGTCATGGCGGTCGAGAATGCCCGCTTCCTCGAACAGGCGGACGGTCCGATAGACGGTAGCGATCGAGATGCGCGGGTCGCGGGCAACGGCCCGCTCGTGCAGTTTCTCGACATCGGGATGGTCGTCGCTTTCCGACAGGACCTGGGCGATCACGCGACGCTGATCGGTGATGCGAAGGCCGCGTTCGGCGCAGAGAGCTTCAATGTCGATAGGCTGGTGCACGATCGTTCCGCGTAATTTCTGGGCGCGCCAATGATAAGCCCGCGAGCAAAGACTGCAACCGGCAGTCCGATCCGAAAGGTCCGGGGTGACCCGGACCTTCGGGTCATGTCCGGATTTCCGGGAATCGGTGCCGACATCAAGGCCGCGCGGTTGCGAGCCCCATAAACGACACTGCCCGACACGCAAGCGCGCCGGGCAGTATCATCGTCCGGAAATGATCCGGGCGAAGGGTTCAGGCAGCAGCCTTGCCGCGACCGCGCTTGGGCGCAGGCTTGCGGCCGAGGCCGATCTTCTTGGCCAGTTCGCGGCGCTTTTCGGCATAGGCCGGAGCGACCATCGGATAGTCGGCGGGCAGGTTCCAGCGCGCGCGATACTGTTCGGGGGTCATGTTGTAGCGGGTGGCGAGATGCCGCTTGAGCATCTTCAGCTTCTTCCCGTCTTCGAGGCAGATGATGTGATCATTCTTCACCGAAGCACGAATCGAAACAGCCGGTTCCGGCGTCGGTTCGACAGCGGCTTCTGCAGGCTTGAGACCCGCAAGCGCAGTGTAGACGTTGCTGATCAGCAACGGCAGGTCGCCAACGCTGACGCTGTTGTTGCTGACATGCGCTGCAACGATATCGGAGGTGAGGGTGATCAGCGTCTCGCGCAGATCGTTTTCAGTTTCAGACATTGCGAACCGACCTTCTTTCTGTTGAAGTTGCTTTTATGTTGTTGGCCAGATGATTGTTGTTTCTGGCTTTTTTGCCTGACTCAGGCTTTCCAGTCCCATTATGTTTGGGCCATATAGACCGAAGAAATCAATACACAATACTTCCAGACTTGCGCAATATGGAAAATGACGAAATTTTCACATTCGATGCGTTTTCTGGCAGATTTCATTCGATAACGAGTTCCTGGGTTATCGCGTCGATCCGATCTCCGTTCAATGCGCGATAATACCGAGGCCGAATTCCTATCGGTTGAAAGCCGTGTGCTGCATAAAGAACGCCTGCGGGATTGTTTCGCCGCATCTCGAGAAAGAGGCGTTTCTTGTTGCGCTGCCGCGCGCTTTCGATGAACCTTTTGAGCAGGATGTGTCCCAGCCCTTTTCGCCTGTGCGCAGGTGCAATGGCGAAAAGGAGTAGTTCCTCTTCGTCGAAGAGGCCTCTCGACAAGTAAAAGCCCGCAGTGTCCTTGCCCGCTTCGGGGCGATCGGACCCGTCCGATGCAATCAGTTCGTGATGGGTTCCCGCCAGCAGCAGGGCGTCGCTGACCTGACGACGGTTCCACGCCTCTCCGTATTCGGGCGGGAACGCGCTTTGCATGACTTCCATGATACGGTCGACATCGTCGAGCGGGGGAAGCACCAGGTCTCTCTCCGTGAGATCAGGCCGAAAGCGTAGGGCCCTGTTCAGGGCGAGAGGCTTGTTGGCGAGGTTGGGGCAGACGCGCATCGGGCGCGCGGCCGTAGATCGGCGCGGGATCGTCGATCATGGCGTGTTCGTCGAGTGCGCCAAAGGCGCGGGCATCGGGCCACAGCGGCAAAGCGTGGGCGCCGTTGCGCGTGGCGACCGCTTCGGCCTGGCTGCCCGCGACGAGCGGCGCGCGCGTGGCGGCAATGACAGCATCGGGCACGAGCGATACGGTCGGGGCAAGGGCGCGCCCGTCCGGTCCGAAAGGCTGGAAGAACCATTCGCCGTGGCCGCCGCTCATGACGATGTCGATAGCGGTGTCGGGGTGCTGCTCGCGGGCCATCGCCGCAACGAGATCGAGGCAGCCATAGCCGACGACGGAAGCGTTCCAGGCAAGTCCGAGCGCGCGTGCGGCGGCAAGGCCGACGCGGATACCGGTAAAGCTGCCGGGGCCGACATTGACCGCGATCCGCTCGGCGCGCCCCGATCCGGGCAGGGCGGCGATCATGGGTACGAGGTGTTCGGCATGTCCCCGTCCGAGCTGACGGCATTCGCCCGCGACAACCTGTCCGTTCTCGAAAAGAGCGACGGAACAGGCTTCCGTCGCGCTGTCGATGACAAGAACGCGCATTTCTGGGTCAGGGCCGGGCTGGATCAGGGCCGGATCAGGCGGCGCGGACTTCGTTCACTTCGGGAACATAGTGCTTGAGCAGTGCCTCGATCCCGTTCTTGAGCGTCGCGCTCGACGAGGGGCAGCCCGAACAGGCGCCCTGCATGCGCAAGTAAACGACGCCGTCGCGGAAGCCCCGATAGGAAATGTCCCCGCCGTCATTGGCGACAGCAGGGCGGATGCGCGTTTCGATCAGGTCGAGAATCTGATCGACGATGTCCGCATCGGCCGGATCGTCGCCGAAATCCTCGTCCTCTTCGGCCGGAACCGAAAATCCGGCGCTGGCTGCGACGAAGAGCGGCGCCTGCGACACGAAATGGTCGAGCAGGACGGCCAGCACTTGCGGCTTGGTATCGCTCCATGCCGAACCGGGAGCGATCGTCACCGACACGAATTCGCGGCCGAACAGAACGCCCGTCACATCTCCCAATGAAAACAACGCGTCGGCAAGTGGCGAGATCGCCGCTTCTTCGGCAGATGTGAATTCACGGGTGCCGTCCGCCATGACGATCTCGCCCGGCAGGAACTTGAGCGTCGCGGGATTCGGCGTGGTTTCGGTCTCGATGAACATGATTTGCATTTAGAACAGGGGGGGCGAGGGTCAAGGGTTGGAAGTGGTAAAAACCGCGCCAATTTGCAGGTTCGACCAAGGTTCTGGTGCCGGTCTCTAGACTTGCGCGCGATTGCCGGTTCGATCGGTGCGACACAGGCGTTGCATGTTTCCCCGCTGGCGGGGCGCGTCCGCGCAGCTTATGGCCGCCGGTCATGACCATGATCCGCTCGCGACTCGCCCGCGCCCTTGGCGCCGTTGCCCTCCTTGCCGTGGCGCCGCTGCCCGCTTTTGCCGCGACACCGGCCCCGGCTGCGCCCGCGATCATCAAGTTGCCCTTGCAGCCTGTCGTCGGTGCATCGATGCGCGCCTGTTCGCTCAAGACGGCCTCGGGCCTGGGCTATACTGTTCTTCAGCAGGGAACCGGGCCCAAGGCCGGCAAGTCGGACTTCGTCCTCATCAATTACATCGGGTATCTTGCCGCGACCGGGGCCGTCTTCGATCAGAACATGACGACGCCGCTCAATCTCGACAACGTCATTCCCGGCTTTGCCGAAGGTGTGCAGTTGATGGCGCGCGGCAGCATCTATCGCCTCTGCGTCCCTGCTGCGCTCGGCTACGGTGCGGCAGGCGCGGGCGAATCCGTCCCGGCCAATTCCGACCTCGTGTTCCAGATCGAACTGGTCGATTCCAAGACGGTCGAGGAAGTAGAAGCCCTGCGCAAGCAGGCCGAGGCAACGCAGGGCGCCGCCGGTTCGGCCGCTGCTTCCGACAAGCCGGCAACGGCGGTGACGCACTGATCGTCTGCGGGAGGATCCGGACAGACCGGTGAATGGGTAGGGTGATATGCCCGGCCTATTCACTGGTCCTTCATTTTCCCCCGCCCTATAGACGGGATATGGTGTCTTTCCCTCGGCGCATCGCCCGCATCGGTCTGGTCGCAAGTCTTCTTGTCGGCAGCGTTCTGTCTCCGGGAGTGGCATCGGCCGCACCTGCCGCGCATGTGCCCTGGCTCTATGTCGGGTCGGACGTTCCCCATGATCCGCAATGGGTATTCGGCGTCCTGCCCAACGGTTTGCGCTATGTCGTGCGGCACAACGGCGTTCCCCCGGGGCAGGTGTCGATCCGCATTATCGCCGACGTCGGTTCGCTGTACGAAACCGAGGCGCAGCGCGGCTATGCGCACCTCATCGAACACCTGACCTTTCGCGATAGCAAATACCTGAAAGGCGGGGAAGCGATCCCGACCTGGCAGAAGCTCGGCGCGACATTCGGCAGCGACACCAATGCCGAGACCAGCCCGACGCAGACGGTCTACAAGCTCGACCTTCCCAACGCGACGCCGCCCGCGCTCGACGAGACGTTCAAGCTGCTGTCGGGCATGATCGCCGCGCCGATCTTCACGCCGCAAGGGGTGAATACCGAAGTGCCGATCGTGCTGGCCGAAATGCGCGAGCGCGAAGGAGCCGAAAGCCGCGTCGTCGATGCTACCCGGGGCGTGTTCTTCAAGGGGCAGCCGCTTGCCGCGCGCTCTCCCATCGGCACGGTCGCGACCTTGCAGGCGGCAACGGCCCAGAGCGTCAAGGATTTCCACGACAAGTGGTATCGCCCGGACAATACCGTGATCGTGGTGTCGGGCGACGCGGATACCAGCGTGCTGGTTGCCGAACTGACCAAGTGGTTCGGTGACTGGAAAGCGGTGGGCAAGAAGCCGCCGCAGCCCGATTTCGGAGCGCCGGTCGCTCCCGTCGGCAGCGATCCCAAAAATCCGGTGGGCGAAACCGCCGTCATCGTCGAACCGGATCTGCCGCGCGTGTTCAACGCCGCGATCCTGCGCCCCTGGCACAAGGTCAACGACACCATCGTCTACAACCAGGGCAACATGATCGACCGTCTTGCCCTGTCGCTGATCAACCGGCGGCTCGAGGCCCGGGCGCGCGGCAATGCCAGTTTCCTGGCCGCGTCCGTCGATGAAAACCGCATCAGCCGTTCGGCCGACGCGACCCTGATCACGATCACGCCGCTTGGCGACGACTGGAAAACCGCCGTGCGCGATGTACGCGCAGTGATTGCCGACGCGCTCAAGACGCCGCCCAGTCGCGAGGAAATCCAGCGCGAATTGGCCGAATTCGACGTCAGCTACAAAGTGCCCGTCGAAACGCAGGAAACGCAGGCCGGATCGAAACTGGCCGACGACATCGTCGAGGCGGTCGACATCCGCGAAACGGTCGCCAATCCCGACACCGTCTACGCCATCTTCCGCAAGTCGCTGCCGTTGTTCACGCCCGAAGCGGTGCTGGCCCATACCCGCAGCCTTTTTACCGGGACTGTCGAACGCGCCGTCCTCGTCACGCCCAAGGCCAGTGACGGCAATGCGCAAGACCTGCGTGTCGCGCTGACCAGCCCGGTCGATGCCGCCTCGGGCAGTCGCGTCGCTGCGACCACGCTCAAGTTCGCCGATCTTCCTGCGCTCGGCACGCCGGGCAAGGTCGCGTCCTCGGTCATGACCGGCCTGCTCGGGATCGAACGGGTCGAACTGTCGAACGGAGTGCGCGCGCTTTTGTGGCCCAACGATGCCGAACCGGGCCGGATCATCGTGCGTGTCCGTTTCGGCGGAGGCTATGCGGCGATTGATCCCAAGGATGCCGTCTATGCCCAGCTCGGCGATATCGCCCTCATGGATTGCGGCTTCGGTACTCTCGGGCGCGAGGATCTCGACCGGCTGGCGACGGGACGCAAGTTGAGCCTCGATTTCGACATCGGCGATACCACCTTCGGGTTCTCGGCCGATACCCGTCCCGCCGACCTTGACGATCAACTCTATCTCTTCGCGGCCAAGCTGGCCTCGCCGCGCTGGGATGAACACCCCGTGCTGCGCGCGCTGGCCGCGTCGAAGTTGCAGTACGAGAGCACCAATTCGGCGCCGATGAAAGTCCTGCAGCGCGACCTGCCGTGGTTGCTGCGCGACGGCGATCCCCGCTTTGCCACGCCCAATCCGGCCGAATTGTCGAAGGCCACCCCCGAAGGGTTCCGGCGGGTATGGGAAGCCTTGCTGCGGCAGGGCCCGATCGAAGTCGACATCTTCGGCGATTTCAACCGCGACAAGACGATCGCGGCGCTCAATCGCACGTTCGGTGCCCTCGGCGCGCGCGATCCGCTTTCGCCGATGAAGCTGGCGCCGCACTTGCCCGCGCACAATGCCGAACCGCTGGTTCTCACCCATCGCGGCGACGCGAATACGGCTGCGGCGGTCGTTGCCTGGCCGACCGGCGGCGGGCGCGTTGGCGTGCATGAATCGCGGCAGCTCGAATTGCTGTCGCAGATTTTCCAGAACCGCCTGTTCGACGTCATGCGCGAAAAGATCGGGGCGAGCTATGCCCCGCAGGTCAATTCGGCCTGGCCGCTCGACGTGCCTTCGGGCGGTTACTTTGCGGCGATGACGCAATTGCGCCCCGGCGACCTCGCGGCCTTTTTCGCCGCCGCCGAAAAGATCGCCGCCGACCTTTCCGATGCGCCGCCCAGCGCCGACGAGATCGCACGCGTGACCGAGCCGATGAAGCAGTGGATCACGCGCCTTTCGACCGGCAACGGCTTTTACCTCGACCAGCTTCAGGGCGGGGCTTTCGAACCGCGCAAGTTCCCCGATCTGACCTCGATCCTGCGCGATTCGTCGCAGACCACGCCCGAGGCGATGCAGGCGCTTGCCCGTCGTTACCTGCATCCCGACACGACGTGGAAGGTCGAAGTGCTGCCCGAAAAACATTGATGGGCAAGATAATTGGCGCTTTTCGATCACTGTGAACGGAACGCCCCGCTTTCAATTGTCGCCTCGTGCGCCTATTTCCGCATCCGGCCCCCATTCGGGCCGGATGAAGGATGAGGAAAAGTGGCAAGCAATTGGAATGCGCATAGCTGGCGCGGGTTCGAGGCGCGGCACATGCCCGTCTACCCCGACGCGGACAAGCTCGAAGCGGTCGAAAAGACCCTCACCAGCTTTCCGCCGCTCGTTTTTGCCGGCGAAGCGCGCGCGCTCAAGACCGACCTCGCCAATGTCGCGGCGGGCAAGGCTTTCCTGCTTCAGGGCGGGGACTGCGCCGAAAGCTTTGCCGAATTCCATCCCAACAACATCCGCGACACGTTCCGGGTGCTGTTGCAGATGGCCGTCATCCTGACCTTCGCCAGCAAGCAGCCGGTCGTGAAGGTTGGTCGCATGGCGGGCCAGTTCGCCAAGCCGCGCTCCTCGCCGGTCGAGAAGCAGGGCGAGATCGAACTGCCGAGCTATCTGGGCGACAACATCAACGGCATCGACTTCACGCCGGAATCCCGGATTCCCGATCCTGAACGGATGCTGCGCGCCTATAGCCAGGCGGCCGCGACGCTCAATCTGCTGCGCGCCTTTGCGGGCGGCGGCTATGCCAATCTGCGTCAGGTCCATCAGTGGACGCTCGACCATATCGGCAAGAGCCCGTGGGCGGCCAAGTTTGCGGAAATGGCCGACAAGATCGGTGAAGCGCTCGACTTCATGGAAGCTTGCGGGATCAATCCCTCGACGGTGCCGCAGCTTCAGGGGACGAATTTCTACACCAGCCACGAGGCGCTGCTGCTTCCTTACGAAGAGGCGCTGACCCGGCAGGATTCGCTCACCGGCAAGTGGTACGACACCAGCGCGCACATGCTGTGGATCGGTGACCGCACCCGCTTCGAAGGCTCGGCCCATGTCGAGTTCCTGCGCGGCGTGGACAATCCGATCGGTCTCAAGTGCGGACCGAGCCTTGCGCCCGACGTGCTGATCAAGCTGCTCGACGATCTCAACCCCGCGCGCGAGCCGGGGCGGATCACGCTGATCAGCCGGTTCGGCCACGACAAGGTGGAAAGCGGCCTGCCGCCGCTCGTCCGTGCGGTCGCTCGCGAAGGGCATCCGGTGGTGTGGTCGTGCGATCCCATGCACGGGAACGTGATCAAGGCCGACAACGGGTACAAGACGCGTCCCTTCGAACGCATCCTGTCCGAAGTGAAGGGCTTCTTCGCCGTTCACCGCGCCGAAGGCACCCATGCGGGCGGCATCCATATCGAGATGACCGGCCGCGACGTGACCGAATGTACCGGTGGTGCAGTTGCGATCACGCAGGAAGGCCTTGCCGATCGCTATCACACCCATTGCGACCCGCGTCTCAATGCGGCGCAGTCGATCGAACTGGCATTCCTGTTGGCCGAAGCGATCAACGAGGAACGGGCAGAGGTGAAGGCCGAAGCGGCCTGATCCCCACAGATTTCGAACCGATCAGGAAGGGGCGTGGCAGGCAACTGTCGCGCCCCTTTTTCTTTTCTGCGGCGGCGCGTTGCGTGAACAAAGGCGCGCGATTGCACTCGCGGGGCATGGGGGGCTGCGGCTAGACGGGCCTGCATGAAAAACCGTTCCGTCGCGCTCGCCCTTTCCGCCCTGTCCCTTTGCGCGGCCGTGCCCGCCATGGCCGAGACGCTCTATGTCCGTGCCGGGCATCTCGTCGATCCGGAAAAGGGCGTGGTCGAAGGGGCGCGGTTGCTGAAAGTCGAGGACGGGCGCGTGACGGCGGTTCTGGCCGATGGCGCGGTGCCGGCCGGGGCCCGGCTGGTCGACTGGTCGGCTTATACCGTCCTGCCCGGCCTGATCGACATGCATGTCCATCTGGCCGACAATGACGAGACCAACAATCCCGCCGAGCCCTTGTTCCATTCGCCGATGGAAGTCGCTTATATCGGCGCACGCAATGCCCGCTCGACGTTGATGGCCGGGTTCACCACGGTTCATGACGTCGGTTGTTTCCATGCCTTTGCCGACGTTGAACTGCGCAATGCGATCAATCGCGGCGATGTCATCGGGCCGCGCATGTCGGCGGTCGGTGCCTATATCACGGCGCCAGGCGGCGGTGGGGAAGTGACCGGCTTTGCGCCGGAAGTCCATGTTCCCGACGACATGCGTGTCGGGGTCGTCACCAGCCCGGCCGATGTCACGCTCAAGGTCAATTACCTGTTCCAGCACGGGGCCGATTCCATCAAGCTGATCGCGACCGGCGCCGTCGTTGCGATCGGGACTGTCGCCGGGCAGCAGGAGCTGACCGAGGACGAAGTGCGTGCGGCGGTCGATGTGGCCAAGGCGCGCGGATCGTGGGTCACGGCCCATGCCCATGGCGCGGCGGGGATCAAGGCGGCGATCCGGGGCGGCGTGCGCGGGATCGAACATGCCAGCCTGATCGACGACGAAGGCATTGCCCTTGCCAAGGCAAAGGGCGTCTATCTCGACATGGACATCTACAACGGTGACTGGACCGACGAAGTCGGACATCGCGACGGCTATCCCGCCGATTACTTGCGCAAGAACGACGAAACCACGCTCGCTCAGCGCGAAGGCTTTCGCAAGGCGGTCAAGGCCGGGGTCAAGCTGGCGTTTGGAACCGATGCCGGGATCTATCCCCACGGCCTTAACGCGCGCCAGTTCAAGTACATGGTCAAATGGGGCATGACCCCGATGCAGGCCATTCAGGCGGCGACCACGGTGTCGGCCGACATGCTCGGCTGGAGCAAGGACGTCGGCGCGCTGTCGCCGGGGCACTATGCCGACATGATCGCGGTCTCGGGGGATCCCATGGCCGACATTTCCACGCTCGAACATGTCGACCACGTGATGAAGGGCGGTGTCGTGGTGAAATAATACCAACCTGTGATGAGTTCATCTCATTGCAGGTCCGCATAACCGCACAGACCCGTTCCGGGGCAGGGCGCGCGATGGAAACCGTTGCGGCCTTGCCCCACGGCCTATAGGTGGGGCTCCCGCATTTCAGGCAGACACATGGCCCGCAAGCATTCCAAACGCGCCGCTTACGACGACTTCGAGACCGAGGAGGAGACTCCCGTCGAAGTGGTCCCCTGCTGGCTTTGCGGTCGCCCGACCGGTTCGAACATCGTCTGGCACCATCCCGTGCCCAAGAGCCGGGGCGGGCGCGACGTCGTGCCCATGCACCCGATCTGCCAGCAGACGCTGATTGCCAATTTCACCAATTCCGAATTGCAGCGCTACGGCATGGATGTCGAAGGCCTGCTCGCGAACCCGGCGATCCGCAAATTCGTCGACTGGGTCGCCAACAAGGACCCCGACTTCACCGCGACCATCGCCAAGAAGCAGCGCTGACCGGGCGATCCCGTCCGGCATGCCCGACATGGGCCCATGCACATAAAAAAGCGGGCGATCTTGCGATCGCCCGCTCAAGTTTAATGAGGGATTTTATGTTATTCCTCAGAAGGTGATGCGGACTTCGCCACCGAACGTGCGCGGCGGATTGAAGTTGCCGTAATCACCCAGCACCGCGTCATTGGCGCCTGAACGGCGATAGATGTACGTGGTGTCAAACAAGTTCCGGGCCCACATCGAGAACGTCGCCCGGGTGTCGCCTGCCATCGGGATCGAGGCGAGGGAGAGGCGACCGTTGACCACGAAGCTGGCGTCGGTTTTGACCGATTCGTTCTGGAAGCTGTATTGCGAGGATGCATAGTTGGCATCCAGATGCAGCTTCATTTCGGTGCCCGCATGGCCCACCGGCATGCCGTAATCGACTGCGGCCGAAGCAGCGTTGCGCGGCGTGTAGACCACATAGACCTGATACATCGCGTTGTTCAGGAACGGGTTGGGCGTCGCGGGAACGTGGGTATAGGTATAGGCGTACGAGGCGTTGAACGAGAGGCGGCTGGTCGCCTTGACCGTCAGGTCCGCTTCGGCACCGCGGATCTTGGACGTGCCCGGTGCGTTGCGGGTTTCCTCGGTATGCAGATTGAACGTGGGACTGGACGGATTGGTGTCGACATTGTCGAAATCGGTCTGCGTCCCGGTGCGGTCCATCATGTAACCGGCAAGGTTCAGGCGGGCATGATGATCGAAGAGATCCATCTTCGCCCCGATTTCGTACGAGCGCACGACTTCCGGAGAGAATGAATTGAACGTCTGCGAACGGTCGTTGGCGCCGCCAGCGCGATAGCCGGTCGAATACTTGGCGTAGACGTTGACCGTGGGCTTCACGTCATAGGCCGCCACGATCAGCGGGTCGAACCGGCTCACGCCCTGGTTGAACGTGAAATCGGTGGCTGCGCCCTGCACCAGATACAGCGTGCCGTGGCGGTGCTCGTTGGTATAGCGCCCGCCCAGGGTGAGGTGGAACCGGTCGCCCATCCATTCGGGCGTATAGGTCAACTGACCGAAAGCGGCATAGCTCTTGGCATAGGCTTCGCTGGCGCGTTGCAGGAACTGCTGCCCGATCGCCCACCCCTGGTTGGACGAGGTGACGGGGCCGGTAATGGTTTCGCTGTTGATGGTATAACCGGTGCCGTCGCTGTTCCACTTGTTCGAACTGGGCGTCGCGGCCTGTTCCTGCGCCCGTTCGTTGAAGTAATAGCCGCCGACCACGTATTCGACTTGCGGAATGCTGCCCACCAGTTGCAGTTCCTGGCTGAACTGACGCTGGTTGAGGAAGGACAGGCTGTAACGGCTGAACGAGGTGTTGGGCAGGAAGACCGTGCGATGCGCACCGCCCGAATTGTCCCATTGATCGGTCGACACGGTGCGCCACGCGGTGATCGAGCGCAGTTCCATGTTCGGCATGACGTGATAGTTGAGGCGCAGCGAGGTGCCTTCGGTGCGGTCCACGCTGGGCTGCTGGGGCACGCCGATGTCGGCGACGGTCATGCGATTGCCGCCGCTGACCGTTACCAGCGGCGAAAGCGGGGCAATCATGCCCGAGGGCACCTTGTTGCCGTTGGCCGCGATCTGGGCCAGCGTCGCCACCGGCAGGCCGTTGGGATTGTAATTGATCAACTGGCTGTAATTGGGCGTATTCTCGTCCTTGGCCTTGTCATAGGAGACGATGGCCGAGAAATTGGGCGCCGGGGTCCATTTCGCCGAAACGCGGCCGCCGGTGCGCTCGTACTGGTTCCAGCCCGCCTGACCGGCGAGAGGGTTCTTGACGGTCGGATCCTGGTGCTGCTCGATACCGTCGAGCTTGATGGCGATATTGTGGAATTCGGGCAGGTCGATGTGACCTTCGACCGAATGGCTGCCGTAATTGCCGACGCCCGCGACGACACGACCTTCGAACTTTCCGCTGGGATCGCGGGTCACGATGCTGACGGCGCCGCCTTCGGTATTACGACCAAACAGCGTGCCCTGAGGCCCCTTGAGCACTTCGATGCGCTGAACGTCGAACAGCGCGGCGTTCAGCCCCTGCGAACGTCCGAGATAGACGCCGTCGATATAGACGCCGACGCCGGTATCGCGAGCCGTCTGGTTCTGGTCGAAAGGCACGATGCCGCGGATGCCGACGGTCAGAGCCGACTGGCGCGCTTCGAACGTCGCGACGCGCAGGCTGGGCACGCCGCCATCGGCCAGATCGAGCAGACTCTGCACGTGGCGGTCGGCAATGACTTCATCGCTGACGACCGAGATCGCAATCGGGGTCTTTTGCAGGTTGGTCGCGCGCTTCGTGGCGGTCACGACGATTTCGGTAAGGCCGGTATTATCCGTTGCCGGCGCTGCACCTGCCGGAGCCGGAGCAGCATCGGCCGCATGAGCGGCGCCTGCACCCAGCATGACCAACGCGCAAAGCGGCAGCCCGAACATGACCCTCTTGTGATTCACTGTATTCCTCCGACGACGGTCATCCGGAACAGCCCCCCGATAACCACAGTTGTAACTTTCGTTACGGGCCCACTATTCGCGCATTCCTTCACTTTTATGACAGGTCGATGCCGTTGCGACGGGCAGCGAGCATGAGGGGGGGGCATGAGGTGGGGCATGATTGACCGGGGGGAAATTCGTGGCATTAGGACGGCCATGTTTCTCCCGAAACGGAATGCCCCCGAAACGAACGACTGCGCCGACCAGCGCCTGCCGCGATCGCATTCCGGCCTGGTGCTTGCGGGAATGCGCAATCTGGTGGCGCTGTTTCTGGTGCTGTGGTTCTGGATGGCGCCGTCCCATGCGGGGCTTGGCGGGACGGCAACTGCGGCCTTGCTCGTCGCGTATCTGGTCTTTGCCCTGATCCTGCTGGCGGTGGCCTGGCGCAGTTGGTGGTATGAAGTTCAACTCGGGCGGCCGGCCTTTATCGTCGATGTGATCACCTTGCTTTCCGCGCTCTTCCTGACCAAGGCGGTGGCGCTCGATTTCTTTAGTCCTTTCATCCCCTTCTTTGCCTTCCTGACGCTCAATTCGGCCGCGCGCTGGAGTGCGCGCAGCGTGTGGCTGATTGCGGGCGGTCTGGTCCTGGGGTTCCTGCTGACCGGGTGGCTGGTCGATCGCGGCGGTCTGTCGATCGACATGGCGCGTTTCGCACGGCGTTTCGGCTCGCTGGCCCTGCTCGCGGTGATGCTCGTGTGGTTTGCCTTCGGTCGTCAGTTGAGCGGCGCGGCGCGCTACGAACGGCAATGCTGTGCGCCGATGTACGGGGCATTCGGCGGGGTGTTGCGCTATGCAATGGATGCCTATGGGGCTCGCGGAGGCGTCCTTGCATGGTTGGACGAAGGCGAAACGCGTCCGCATCTCCATGCGGCCGGAACCATGGAGGGAGCATCGCTATCGCTGTCCGGCGGCATGATGGCGGGCGACCGGCCTTTCCTCTTCGGCAAGGGTGGGCAACGGCGAATCGTACTGATGGACCGGCGGACCCTGAGTGCCACGCAGGACGAAGGGCCGGTCGGTCCGATTGCAGTGCGTGATGGTGATGAAGGCCTTGCGATTCCGATCGGCAGTCGTACCGGGCGGGGCCAACTCCTGCTTTACGGCATTTCGGGCATGAATTCGGACGATCTTTTCACCGTGCAGGGCGTGGCCCGGGAAATTGCCGCCGCACTTGACGAGGACAATGCCGAAACCCTTGCCCGCGAAGTGGCCTTGTCGCGATTGCGTTCACAGATCGCTACCGATTTGCACGACAGCGTGATCCAGACATTGGCGGGCACCAGGTTCCGGCTTCAGGCTCTGCGGAACGGCGTGGTCGAGGGCAAGGATATAGCACCCGACATCGACATGATCTGCGCCGGAATCGCGGGCGAACAGGACCATGTCCGCACGATCATCGAACAGTTGCGCCAGGGCCGGATCCAGCCCGGCCACCGTGACCTGAGAGAGGAATTGCGCGCCGTTTGCGCCCATCTCGCGCGGCACTGGATGATCAGGATTGCCGTGGCCGAGGTGGAAGAGCCTGTCATGGTCTCGGCGGCTCTTTGTTTCGAAGTGCAGCAGATCCTGCGCGAGGTTACTGCGAATGCGGTTCGCCACGGCAAGGCAACCGCAATCGATCTGGAAGCGGCCTGTGTCGAGGGCAGGATCCGGCTCGAAATGATCGACAACGGCGAAGGGTTTGCCGTCCCGCATCAGCCGCGCTCGATTGCCGGGCGCGTGGCCTGGCTGGGCGGTGATCTGACGGTCACATCCGTGCCGGGGCGAACGGCGATCGTTGTCAGTCTGCCGATGGGGTTCGCATGAGGATCGGGGTTCTGTCATGATCAGTCCGGGCATGTTGAGGATCGTCATTGCCGACGATCACGCGTTTTTCCGCGCCGGGCTGGAACAGGTTCTCGGCAGCCTGGGCTTTGCGGTCGTCGCGTCCGTGGGCGATGGCGACGCAGCGCTTGCCGCCGTCAAGGAGCATCATCCCGATCTCGTCATTCTCGACGTTCGCATGCCCGTGCGTGATGGGGGCGAAGTTCTGAAGGCGCTGCGCGCCAAGGGCGATGCGACCCCCATTCTGATTCTGGCCGCCGAAATTGACGATGACCGGCTGGTTTCCGCCGTACGGGCCGGTGTCAACGGGATCGTGTTCAAGGATACCGAGGCCGGAGCCCTGCGCGAAGCGATCGGCACGGTGATGGCGGGGGAGCGTGCTATTGCCGTATCGGTGATGGAACGTGCCTTTACGCTGGTGTCGGAGCCTCGGGGGCCATCCTTGCTGGAAAGCCTGTCCGAGCGGGACCGCAAGATCGTCGAAGGCGCCGCAGCAGGCCTGCGCAACCGTGAAATTGCCGAAAGGCTCGGAATTTCAGAAGGCTCCGTGAAGATCTACCTGCACCGGATTTTCGATCGTCTCCATGTCAGCAATCGCACTGAACTGGCGTTGCTGGTCCGGACAAAAGGCTGACCATCGGCGGGCTACAGGTTCGCCTTGAACAGGACGAGCATGCGGGACCATGCTTTTTCGGCCTGTTCGCGGTCGTAGACGGGGGCGTCGATCGTGCACCAGCCGTGCTGGGCGGGGTAGACCTCGATCTCGGCGGGGCGGTGGGCCTGTGCGGCGGCGGTTTTCAGAGTGGTCTTGTCGTCGGGGCTGCGGGCGTCGTCGTTCTGGGCGATCGCGAACAGGAATGAAGCCTTTGTGCGGGGCAGCAGGAGGTGGGGGCTGTCGGGGCCGGTATCGACAAGGCCTGCGCCGTGGAACGAGGCGGCAGCGCCGATACGGTCGGGTTCGGCCGCCGCAGTGCGGACGGTATAGGGGCCGCCCATGCAAAAGCCGCAGGTGCCGATGCGATGCATGGTATCGACTTCGCCCTGCCGGTCGAGCCAGCCGACATAGGCGGCGGCATCGCGCATGATGCCGGCGGGTGTGATCTGGGTGATCAGGGGCTTGAGCTTGGCCTGTCCTTCCGGCGTGCGCCAGGCGACAAGGGAATCGAGCACCGGGGCTTTCGCACCGCGATAGTATTGATTGACCGCCAGCACGGCATAGCCCGAGGCGGCCAGATGCGCGGCCATGGTGCGATAGGCCGGACGCAGCCCGGCGATGTCGGGCCAGAGCAGGACGGCGGGATGGCGTCCGCTCGTCGGGGCGACGAACCATGCGTCGGTGATGCCGTCGGGCGTGGTGATGGCGACGTCGCGCCCCTTGACCGGAAGAGCGGGCGGTTCGCCTTGGGCGCGGCATCCGGGCATGGAGGCCAGCGTCATCGCGCCCGCGCCGAGTGCGGCGAACCGGCGTCGATCGAGTGTCCCCGCGCGGGCGAGAAAGCGGGCGGCGTCGGTTTCGGTCAGGTCATCGCACATCGTGGGGGGCTCCCATGGCTTTGCGTGCGGACGATAGCGACGCGAGCCCCCGGTGCAATGCGATTGTCAGCTCTTGAAGACGACGGTCTTGTGTCCGTTGAGCAGGGCGCGATCCTCGAGATGGAGGCGGACTGCTTCGGCAAGGACGCGGCGTTCGATGTCTCGGCCCTTGCGGACGAGGTCGTCGGGGGTGTCGGCGTGGGTGACCGATTCCACGTCCTGATGAATGATCGGGCCTTCATCGAGGTCGGCAGTGACGTAGTGGGCGGTCGCGCCGATCATCTTCACCCCGCGCGCGAACGCCTGGTGATAGGGCTTCGCGCCCTTGAAGCTGGGCAGGAAGGAATGGTGGATATTGATGCAGCGGCCGGACAGGTAATGAGTCATGTCGTCGGACAGGATCTGCATATAGCGGGCAAGGACGACGAGTTCGGCGCCGGTTTCCTCGACGATGCGCTTGATCTCGGCTTCCTGGGCGGGCTTGGTCGCGGCGGTGACGGGCAGGTGGTAATAGGGAATGTCCGACCACAGCGGCACCGACAGTGCCTCGCGCGGGTGGTTGCCGATGATTGCGACGACATCCATCGCCAGTTCGCCGATGCGCGCGCGATAGAGCAGGTCGCCCAGGCAGTGGTCGAACCGGCTGACCATCAGGATCACGCGGCGGCGCAGGCCGGAATCGCGCAGGCGCCAGTCCATGGCGAATTCCTCGGCCACCGGGCGGAAAGCCTCGCGCAGCGCGACCACGCCCTGTGCGCCCGGATCGAGCACCACCCGCATGAAGAAATTGCCCGACAGCGCGTCGTCGAATTGTTGTGCTTCGAGAATGTTGGCGCCGCTTTCGAACAGCTTGCCGGTGACGCCGGAAACGATTCCGGGGCGGTCCTTGCACGACAGGGTCAGGATAAGCGGTGCGGTCATCGTTCTCTTGTCTTTCGGGTTGAATCCGGCAGGTCAAATCCGGTTTGCGCGGGGTCTATGTGCCTGATCGGATCATCCGGCAATGACCGAATGCCCGACCGCGGCACCGTTCCATCCCCATGGGTTCGCCCGATAATAAATGCTTATGCGGGCAATCGTTCGGGGCTGGGTCGGTGCCTCGTTCCCGATCCGCCGTCCGGCGAAAGAGGAACGCGGCCCTATAAATCGCGCCTTGCGGCGTGACGATACCTCGTGGGGGTAACGGGTCACATGTGTCAAGAAACTATGCACATATGCCTGGAAAGGGTGGCATGGGCAATTGCCACGGTTCCGGGGGCGGACTATGCACGGGCTCAAACCGAACTCTCCGCATTTGAGGACCGTTCCATGAAGACACGCGCTGCCGTCGCATTCGAACCGAAGAAGCCGCTGGAAATCGTCGAAGTCGACCTTGAAGGGCCCAAGGCGGGCGAAGTCCTGGTCGAGATCATGGCGACTGGGGTTTGCCACACCGACGCCTATACGCTGGACGGGTTCGACAGCGAAGGGATCTTCCCCTCGATCCTGGGCCATGAAGGCGCAGGGATCGTGCGCGAAGTGGGGCCGGGCGTCACCAGCGTGAAGCCGGGCGATCACGTGATCCCGCTTTACACCCCCGAATGCCGCCAGTGCAAAAGCTGCCTTTCCGGCAAGACCAACCTGTGCACCGCGATCCGCGCGACGCAGGGCAAGGGGCTGATGCCCGACGGCACGACCCGCTTTTCCTACAAGGGTCAGCCGATCTTCCATTACATGGGCTGCTCGACGTTCTCGAACTTCACCGTCCTTCCCGAAATCGCGGTCGCCAAGATCCGCGAGGACGCGCCGTTCCAGTCGAGCTGTTACATCGGTTGCGGCGTGACCACGGGCGTCGGCGCGGTCGTCAACACCGCCAAGGTACAGGTCGGTGACAATGTCGTCGTCTTCGGCCTGGGCGGGATCGGGCTCAACGTGATCCAGGGCGCGCGCATGGCCGGTGCGGGCAAGATCGTGGGCGTCGACATCAACCCCGACCGCGAGGAATGGGGTCGCCGTTTCGGCATGACCGACTTCCTCAACACCCGCGGCATGAGCCGTGACGAAGTCGTCGCGGCGGTCGTCGCGCTGACCGACGGCGGCGCGGATTACACTTTCGACTGCACCGGCAACACCGAAGTCATGCGCACCGCGCTCGAAGCCTGCCATCGCGGCTGGGGCACCTCGATCATCATCGGCGTTGCCGAAGCGGGCAAGGAAATCGCGACCCGTCCGTTCCAGCTCGTCACCGGCCGCAACTGGCGCGGGACCGCGTTCGGCGGCGCCAAGGGCCGTACCGACGTGCCCAAGATCGTCGACTGGTACATGCAGGGCAAGATCGAGATCGATCCCATGATCACCCACGTCATGGGCCTCGAAGACATCAACAAGGCCTTCGACCTCATGCACGCGGGCGAATCCATCCGCTCCGTCATCGTCTACTGATTGTCGTCATCGTCCGTGTCCGGGTCGATCCTTGCGGTCGGCCCGGCCGGAGGGATCGGCGCGACAAGGCCGTAGGCGCTGTAATGCGTGTCGATTTCCGGTGAGAGCTTTCGAGCGGCGGCAAGGTCATCCTTGCCGCCGTTTTCCTGTCCGGCCTTGAATTTTGCCAGTGCGCGCAGGAACAGCGTGTTCGCCATGTCAGGGCGCAGGGCGAGCGCCGCATCGGCATCGGTGATGGCCGCGGCATAGTCCTTGCGGCGCAAGTGCACGAGCGTGCGGCTGTCGAGATAGCCCGGCTCTCCACGGCTCTTGCGGATCGCGGCGGTGCAATCGTCCAGCGCGCGGTCGAGATCGACATTGGCAAGAGCCCGGTTCCAGCAGCGCATGTTGAGCAGGTCGGGATAGCTGCTGTCTTCGCGATGGAGCGTGATCATCGGGTCGATCAGGGCCAGCGCGCGATCGGCCTTGCCCATGCGTTCGTAAAGGCCGACGGCTTGCATCATGTCGAGCGAGGTTTTCGGCGTGGCGGCAACGCCGGCATCGGCGTCGGCCATGGCGCCGGTCCGATCCCCGTCGTGAAGACGCAGCCACGCGCGGTGGAACAGCAGGACATTGTCGTTCGGTTTGAGCGCAAGAGCGGCATTGGCGTCTTTCAGAGCCAGATCGCGCTTGCCCGCGCGTTGATAGGCTCTCATGCGCATGGTCAGGAGATCGGTGCGTTGCGGAGCCAGCCGGATCGCTTCGGACAAGTCGGCAATGGCGCCGTCGATGTCGCCCTTGGTCATACGCGCCGATCCGCGTCCGGCGAATTCGTCGGCGGTCTTGGGGGCGTTGATTTTGTCGGTTCCGGTGAAGTTCCTTTCCACCGTCTTCATGTGACCGATTTCGTCCTCGGTGGTGGAGGAAAAGATCGGGCCGCCGTTGTAGGTGAGGTAGATCACGTTCTGGCTGCGTGCGATGAAAACGTGATGCGACAGGAAGAAATCCATGCCCAGCAGCATGTCGGTGCCGTCGCTGCCCATGTCGTCGTCGACGACCCGGATCGGGGAATTGTGAATTTCCTCGCCGTTGAAATCGATCGAATCGGTGCGGGCGATCCAGCTTCTGCGTTGTTTCGTCCCGACGCCGGACATCTTGACCGAGGCGACCACTTTGGGGGAATTCAGGTCGATCCCCACTTTTTGGGCTGCCGAGCGTGTCAGGATCGAGGACGTCGCACCGGTATCGAGCATGGCGCGGATCTTGTGCCCGTTGATCCTGATTTCGCCATAGACATGGTAGTCGTGGTCGTCGCTTCCGGGCAACAGGGGCATCATGGCCAGAGTGCGATCGCCCGCCCAGTAGGCAAGATTGACCTTGGCGCAGTTGTGCGGCTTGATGATGTTCACCGTGCCGTGGGCAAGGTCGTATTCGGTATCGGCAAAGGACAAGAGGTTGGCGCCGATGAAGCCGTTGCCGCCGTCACTGCCGCCGACGATGAACTGGATATTGTGCAGCGGATATTCCGCCAGTTTGAATTCGCGGATCGTGGCGAGTTCGGGCGTGAAATCGCCGCCGATCCCGGTGACGAAGAAACCTTCGGGCAATGGTCCCAGAGAAAGCCCGAGTTCGGCTGCCCTTGCTCTGGGCATGGTGTTGAAGAAGGCGCCCGTATCCAGCCAGAAATGGGTTTCCTTGCCGTTGACGGAGACCGGAACGCTGGCCCGGTGATCCTCCATGACGACGGGTAGCCGCGCAAGCAGGTTGACTTTGCAGGCGTTGTCACCGGCATAGGCGGCATGGGGCAGGGCCACCCCAAGGAGGAGTGTCGGGGCGAGCAGGGAGCGGGCAATCCAGCGCATTGCGTCATGACTGCCCGCTTTATTGTCTATTGGCAACCGGCTTGAAATCAAATGAAGTAACGTAACTGGTCCAATCTGGTCACAGCGCCGAAATTCCTCCATCAAGTTTGAGTTCGGCACCGGTCATGAAGCTCGATTCGTCGCTGGCAAGATAGAGGACGCCGTTGGCGATTTCTTCGGGCGCGCCGATGCGGCCAAGGGGAATCTGGCGGGCGAGTTTTCCCATGATGACTTCTTTTTCGATGCCTGCATTGGCGCCGATTCCGTCAAGAATGGGCGTGTCGACAAAGGTCGGGTGAATGGAATTGCAGCGGATCGCCCAGCCGCGTTTCGCGCAGTAAAGCGCGACTGACTTGCTCAGCATCCACACCGCTGCCTTGCTGGCATTGTAGCCGGGCATGGTATCAGAAGCGATCAGCCCCGCGATCGAGCTGATATTGATGATCGAACCGGGCTGGTTGTCCTTCATCAGCGGCAATGCTTTCTGGCAGCCCAGAAAGACGCTGTCGACATTGACGGCAAAGCCGCGTCGCCATTCTTCGAGCGTGCAGGTCTCGATCGTGCCGCGCACGCCGATCCCGGCATTGTTGACCAGCACCGACAGCCCTCCGAGCGCCTCGGCGGCGCAGGCAATGGCCCGGTCCCAGTCGTCGGGGTCGGTCACGTCGTGGGCAAGGGCAAGCGCGGTGCCCTCGCCGAATTCGTCATTGATGGCTTGCGCGGCGGCGGCGACCTTGTCGGCATTGATGTCGGTCATCAGCACGCGGGCGCCTTCGCGTGCCAGCACGCGGGCGTGGGCAGCGCCCAGCCCTTGTGCCGCGCCGGTCACCAGCGCCTTTTTTCCAGAAACCCGTCCATCGGCAATCGGGGCCATTGCCCTCTCCTATCTTAAGCGTTCGATTAAACGCTTATGAGGCGAGCTCCGAGAAACAGCAACATTCTTGTGTCGATGGCATAGCCTTCGGCCCGGCGGGCCGCGATGAAAGCGTCGACCTGGGCCAGCGGGACGCGGTGGACGGTGATGTCCTCGCCATCAAGGCCACCGCCTTCGCCGATCTTTTCGAGGTCGGTGGCGTGGAACAGCGTGTAGGATTCGGTGACCATGCCCGGCGAGGACTGAAATTCCCCCAGGGATACGATCTGCCCCGCGCGATAGCCGGTTTCCTCTTCCAGTTCGCGGGCAGCGGCCACCTGGGGGTCTTCGCCTTCGCCACCGTCATCGTCGCCGACAAGACCGGCAGGCAATTCGAGCGAGCGTCGCCCGAGCGGGATGCGGAACTGTTCGACCATGATGACGTGGTCGTTGTCGATGGCCAGGATCACCGCGGCGGTGACATTGCGGGTACGGCTGACATATTCCCAGCGCCCCCGGGTCTTGGCGGCGATGTAGCGACCTTCCCAGCGGATCTCCTCGGGCTGGGCATATTCGTCTTCAAGAGCCATGGGCACTCCGGTTCACAGTTCGATGACGCCGTCGGGCAATTCGTTGACGGCTGCGGCTTCGCGCGGGAAATGCTCGGCCAGAACCTGCCCGACCTGTTCGATCGCTGCAACCAGTCCGTCGCCGGTGCGGCCCGCGCGGATTTCGGTCAGCATGGCATGCATGGCATTGCCCCAGATTTCGGGGGGCACCCGTGAGGCGATGGCCGCATCGGCGACGATTTCGGCGCGCCGTTCGGCAAGCGACAGGAAAATGACCACCCCGGTCGCCCCATGCGTGCGTCCCTGTGCGGCAAGACGGAAGGCCAGCATGGCCCGCGCGCGGACGCGGCGCGCCTTGATCGCGCCGGGGGTCAGCCACAGGCGCAAGGGGCGCCAGAGCATCAGCAGCCACATGCCCGCAAACTTGATCGCCGCGACGAAGAGAGCAAGGCCGAAAGCCTCGTGCGGGGTCCAGCGATGGGCCCACATGCCGAGCGAACGATCGACGAGGCCAAGGTAGAAATCCGAGCCGATTTCCAGAGCACACAGAGCCACAAGCGCGATGGCCGCCGACCATGCGAGGGCGACGTCGGCGTAATTGTCCGAGGCTTGCGAAAAGACGGGGACGATTTCACCGTTCGCGCGACTTTCGGCGGCGACGACGGCGCTTGCCGCCTTGCGCCGGTCTTCTGCCGACAGGATGTTCGCCATGGTCATTCCCCCTTGGTCTCATACGGCCCTGAAATGAGATGCACTCATCGCAGGGCGTTTCGCTTGGACGGCGCGCGGCCTTTTACCAGCCGCCCGAGGCGCCGCCACCGCCCGAGCTGCCGCCACCGCCGGAAAATCCGCCGCCACCGCCACCCCAGTCGTTGCCGCCGCCCCAACCGCCGCCACCGAAGCCGCCGCCCGGAAAGATCCACACGCCGCCGCCGTAGCGGCGACCGCCGCCGCGCAGCACGCGCAGGAGCGGCATGAGGAAGAACAGGACGAAGATCACGAGAAAGACGACCGTGCCGCTGTCGAATTGCGGCTGGTCCTCGCGCGCGACCTGGTCCTTGGCTTGTGCGGCGACTTTGCGCGCCTGATCGTCGGGCAGGCGCAATTGCGTGATCAGATCATCGACCGCCGCATTGATGCCCCCGGCATAGTCGTTGGCGCGAAAGCGCGGGACGATGTCGTGGCGGATGATGATGCTCGACAAGGCGTCGGTCACGATCCCTTCGAGGCCATAGCCGACCTCGATCCGCACTTTGTGCTCGGTCGGCGCGACCAGCAGGAGGATGCCGTCATTGCGTTGCTTGTCGCCGATGCCCCAGGTGCGGAACAGGCGATTGGCATAGTCCTCGATCTCGTCGCCGCCGAGGCTGGAGACCGTGGCGACGACAAGCTGGCGTTGTGACTGGGTTTCCAGTGACGCAAGTTTGGTGTCGAGCGCGGAAACCTGATCGGGGGTCAGGATGTGTGCGTCATCGACCACGCGCCCGGTCAGTTGCGGGAACGTCTGGGCGCTGGCCGGGGCAAGACCCGACCACAGCGCCGCTGCAAGGATCAGCAGCGCTGCGGCAAGACGGTGAAGACGCGGGCGCATGGACGCGCGCCCGCTCAATGGGCCGGTTTGGCCGGAGTGTCGAAATTGACCGTCGGAGCGGCCTGCGCGCCTTCGGCCGCTTCGAACGGCACCATCGGCTTGGCGCCGTAAATCACTTTGGCCGCAACGACCGCCGGGAACGTGCGGATGGTCACGTTGTATTCGCGGACCGCCTCGTTGTAATCGCGGCGAGCGACCGAGATGCGGTTTTCGGTTCCTTCAAGCTGGCTTTGCAGCGTCAGGAAGTTCTCGTTCGACTTGAGATCGGGATAGGCTTCGGCCGTGGCGAGCAGGCGGCCCAGACCCTGCGAAAGTTCGCCCTGCGCTTTCTGGAACTGGGCGACCTTGGCCGGATCGGTAAGATCGTCGGCGCTGACCTGGATCGAGGTTGCCTTGGCGCGGGCTTCGGTCACTTTGGTCAGGGTGTCCTGTTCCTGCTTGGCATAGCCTTTGACCGTCGCGACCAGATTGGGGATCAGATCCGCGCGGCGCTGGTACTGCGTCTGGACGTCGGCCCACTTGGCCTTGGCATTTTCCTCGGCGGTCGGAATGGAATTGACCCCGCATCCGGCCAGCGAAGCGGCGGCCGCAGCGACAAGGGCGAAACGGGCAAAACGGTTGAACAGGCGTGCAGCCATGATCGATACTTTCCTTGACCCGGCAGGCGCGGGAAACGCACCATGCTTTCGCGCGCAGAGATAGCGTGTCGTCATGACCGTTCAAGCACTACGGTCGATGGCGCAGTGCCGTTCGTCGGAAACGGACAGCCGCCACGACCTTGCGAAAGTGGGTGAAGGATGGCAGTCAGGCCGACAATATTAACTACAAACGGGGCAGGCGATGGCACTTCTCTCGGAATTCAAGGCCTTCATTTCCCGCGGCAACGTGCTTGACCTTGCTGTCGGTGTTATCATCGGCGCCGCTTTCGGCAAGATCGTGACCTCGTTGACCGAGGATCTCATCATGCCGGTGCTGGGGCTGGTCACCGGGGGCATCAATTTCTCGAACAAGTTCGTCGTGCTCGGCGCGGTTCCGGCGACCTACAAGGGATCGCTGGAGGACTATGCCGCGCTCAAGGCCGCGGGTGTGGCGCTGTTCGGGTATGGGGCGTTCATCACCAATGTCATCAACTTCCTGCTGATGGCTTTCGTGATCTTCCTGCTGGTCCGTTCGGCCAACAAGCTGATGACCAAGCCTGCCGAAGAGGCTGCGCCGCCCCCGCCGTCGGGGCCGAGTGAAGTCGATCTGCTGATCGAGATCCGCGACGCTCTCAAGACGAAGTGAGCTTTGGGGGCCCAGTGAACCTTGGGCCCAAGTGAACGCGGCGTCCGGGCGCCACGGAAAGAGGAGGCGGGAACCGCAAGGTTCTCGCCTCTTTTCGTTTTGGCCCCTTTCAATTCGGGGTGGGCGCCTTATATGCGCTCCTGCCGGTCTCGTGCCGGCTATGACGATAAACTGTGGCGTGCAATAGGCACAGCGGACCCGGGGGCGGTACCCGGCGGCTCCACCACCTCTCTCGCCTTGCGGGATAGATGACGGGGCCGAACTAGGATCGACGTGTGTTGAAAAGCGTTGCTTTCGTCCGGGCTGAGTAACCCGTTAAAGGCTCAAAACTCACAAGTGCCAACGACAACGAAGCACTTGCTCTCGCTGCGTAACCTGACGGCCTAACGGCCAGATCTTACAAAGCGAAAGCGCGGTTGGACCCGCCGGGCAACAGAAGGATACCAGGGGTTGGGGGCGTACCTAGCAACAGAAACGCCCTACCTGCCTTTCATTCGAGTTGAGCCTCAGGTCCGGTCGTTTTGGGCCTCGGCCGCTCGTTCATAGGTCAGCGCGTCGAGAATCTTGGCGCCGCCCATGAACACCGCGACCATCGCGGCAAGGAACAGCATCTTTCCGCCAAAGCCGGGAAACTGGTCGAGATAGATCCGTCCCCGCTCGGCCGCGCCGAGGGCAAGGGCGTAGATGATCGCGAAGGCCTCGATCCGGTTCTTGATGATGAACAGGCGGAGAAGCTTGCGTAGCATGGTTAGGATCCGGTTAATTGTGCAACCTTGGGTGCTGATTTCATTAGCAAAGCCCGTGCCAATGCCCGAATGCCGCGCTCCCGCGCCTGCGAAGGTGTCCCGACTGTAAAGTCGGGCGACATGTTGCCGCCCGACGCACCGTAACGAAAATCAGATCAACTCGTTAAGCCCGGCCTCGTCGAGGAGAGCCCGCCGCGCCGCAATGACGCTTTGGCCAAGACTTTCAGACCCAAGATCAAGGGGATCGATCTGTTCGGGCCAGGTCCGTGCAACGACTTTGGCAAGGGCGTCGATCCGTGCTTCGTCGAGCAGGAAGCGCGGATCGACCGTGGCGGGGTCGGCAACCACCCGCAGGCGCAGGCAAGCCGGGCCACCGCCATTGGCCATCGACTGACGAACGTCGACGGGCAGGACGCGGCGGATCGGACCGTTCGAAGCGAGCATCGCTTCGAGCCAGGTGCGAACCGATGGGGTTTCCCAGGCCTCGAGCGGGATGACGAGACCCATTTCGCCCGACGGCAGCGTCAGCAACTGGGCATTGAAGAGATAGGAACGGATCGCGTCGGACAGGCTGACGGCGCTTGCCGGAACCACGACGATTTCCGCTTCGGGCAGGGCGGCGCGGATCGCGGCATAAGTGCCTTCGGGATCGGCAAAGGCCAGTTCATGGGTGAACAGCACGCGTTCGTTGGCGACGGCGACGACATCGTTGTGAAAGGCGCCTGCCGCGATTGCTTCGGTCGATTGTTCGACGAAGAGCGCGCGTGCGGGATCGAGGCCGTGGAGGCGGGCGACCGCGCGGCTGGCCTGTTCATGCTGGCGTGCGGGGAACAGGCCGCCGGGGCGTCCATAGACGAAGATCTCGAGGCCCGGCGCATCGTGGCGGGCGGCCATGCGCATGTGGTTGGCCGCGCCTTCGTCGCCGAAACAGGCCGGGACCGCGTCATGGACGGCGAAATGGGCCTTGTCGGCAAAGGCGAGACGCAACTGGCGCACGGTGTCGGGCCATTCCTGCGACCGATGCGGCATGGTGACGAGATTGGCGGCAGTCAGGTGGCAACGCGCATCGGTGGTGTCGGGGGCGGGTGAAACCGTTGCGGCATTGGCCGTCCACATCGAGCTTGCCGACCAGGCCGCAGCGCGCAGGCGGGTTTCGGCTGCATCGGCCGGTTCGCGCGCATCGAGGCCGACAGCGGCGAGGAAGGCCGGATTGGGGCGCGGCAGTGGCGCGAAAAAGCCCTGTACCAGTCCCAGATGCAGGTTGTGGCGCATCTTTTCCAACCCTTGCAGCGCGGCGGCGCGGGGATAGGACGTGTCGCCGCCGTGGCTGGCCGAGGCGAGGTTGCCGAGGCTGAGCCCGGCATAGTTGTGGCTGGGGCCGACGAGGCCGTCGAAGTTGATTTCTACAAGCGCCATGAGGTTCTCTCCCGGTTATCAGCGCGCGACGTGCCAGATGGTGTCGCCTGCACTGACGCCCAGTGCGGCAGCCGCGACGGGATCGAGCACCACGCCGTCCGGCCCGTCTTCCGCCAGCTCCCCGTATGCGCAGCGATAGTCGGACAGGCGTCCGGTCGCGACCAGCGCGCGGCGTGCCTGGCCGGTGCCTTCGAGAGCGCGAACATGAGTGACGGTCGCGGTGCGCGCTTCGGCGATCGAGCGCACGCGATCGGTGCGCGCGGTCATGGTCGGCCCGCCGTCGAAAATGTCGACATAGCCCTCGGCGGCAAAGCCTTCCTCTTCGAGCATGCGCATGGCCGCGCGCCCGGTCGGGTGGGGCAGGCCGATCACCTGTCGCGCGCCTTCGGGCAGCATGGCGACATAGACGGGATGCTTGGGCATCAGGTCGGCGATGAACTGGTTGCCGTTGATGGCGTTGAAATAGTCCGCTTCCTGAAAGCTCATGCCGAAGAAGCGCCCGGCAACGCCGTCCCAGAACGGCGATCCGCCGCGTTCGTCGATGATCCCGCGCAGTTCGGCAAGGATGCGATCGGCAAAGCGCCGACGGTGCATGGCGATGAAGAGATAGCGGCTGCGCGCCAGCAGCAGGCCGAGGCCGCCTGCGCGTTCGCCGGGATGAAGGAACAGGCCGCCCACTTCGCTCGATCCTTCAAGATCGGTGACGAGATTGAGCAGTTCGGCACGGAATGTCCGCCCCAGTTCCTTGGAATGCTGGGTCAGCGTGGCGATGCGATAGGAATAGAACGGCCACTGTTGCCCGACGCAGGTGAAGATCTGCGCGGTGCCGCGCACTTCGCCGGTCGTCGTGTCTTCGAGCACGAGGACGAACAGTTCGTCCTTGACCTCGCGGGGGGCGCCTTCCTCGGTATTGCCGAAAGCCGCCGCCGCGCGTTCGAGCTTGGCGGTCAGCGCCTTGCGGTCGGGGGGCAGGTTGGTAAAGCCGCCGCCGGTCAGCTTGGCCATGTCGTACAGGTGTTGCAGGTCGCCGGGCGCAGCGGCGCGGATGCGAAAGCTCATCATTCCCCTCCCGAAAGTCGATGCAGCACAAGCGCCGAGAGCCGTGCCCGTTCGGCAAGCGAAGGCACGATCAGGAACTCGTCCGTTGAATGGATGGCGCCGCCGCGCACGCCCATGGTGTCGACCACGGGAACGCCGCAGGCAGCGATATTGTTGCCGTCGCAGACCCCGCCGGTCGATTGCCAGGCGATCGTCTGGCCCAGGGCCGCCCCGCAATCGCGGACAAGGCCGAACAATCCCTCGGCTTCGGGGGTCAACGGCTTGGGCGGGCGGGAAATGCCGCCGTGGACATGGATGGAAACGCCGTGGGCGGTTTCGATCGCGGCGATCAGGATGGGCAGGGCCGCAGCAAAGGCATCGGCCGCCTCGACCGCGCGGGGGCGGATGTTGAAACGGACAATGGCATGGTCGGGCACCACATTGTTGGCCGAGCCGCCTTCGATCCTGGCCGGGTTGACGGTGATCCCGGCGTTCTCGAGGCCTTTGAGGCGCAGGACGAGATCGGCGGCGGCAACGATCGCGTTGCGGCCTTCCTCGGGATTGCGCCCGGCGTGGGCCGAACGACCGGTGATGATCACTGAATAGTTGCCGCTGCCCGCACGAGCCCCTGCCAGGGTGCCGTCGGGCCGGGCTGAGGGTTCGTAGGTGAGCGCCGCCGCCTTGCCCGCAGCGAGGCGCGCGATCAGCGGGGCCGAGGACAGGCTGCCGGTTTCCTCGTCGGCATTGAGGAGCACGTCATAGCCGACGCCCGTTGCGGCCGGGCTCTGTTCGAACGCGAGCAGGGCTGCCAGAATGACTGCGATCCCGCCTTTCATGTCGGCAACGCCGGGGCCGTTGAGCGTCTCGGCGTCGAGCCAGCGGGTCGTCTGGAACGGATGGTCGATAGGGAACACCGTGTCCATATGCCCGGTCAGCAGATAGCGCCGGTTGGCTTGCGGACGCACCCGCAGGACGAGATTGCGGCCATGGGCAATGGCAACGGCCCGTCCGTCGGCTGCGACCGCCTCGACCGGGGCGGCCTCTTCGAGCTCCACGTCGCCGGGCAGGGCGGCAAAGGCCTCGGCCAGCACGTCGGCTTGTCGGGCAAGGCCGTCGAGATTGCGGGTGCCGGTGTTGATCGCGCTCCACGCCAGGACCTGATCCAGCATCGGCGCGGGGTCGATGCGCGCAAGGCAATCGTGTTCGCTCGTGGAGAGAGTGTGCATTCCTTGCTCTATTATGAGTTCGTTGGAAAAATGCACGGGAGTGCATTTTCAATGCGGCACCGGCCCTCTCCCCCACCCGACCACCCAACGATAGTACCCTGTGGGTGGTCGGGTGGGGAGAGGGCCGGTGCCGCAAATCCGGCTGCTGCCGGATTTCAACGAAACGTCTTAGCGCAGCAGTTGGGTAAGGTGAAGCCACCCCCCTGGTGGGCAGGCACAGGCCGCTGGCCGAGCATACCTATGCAATTGTTCTTGCGCGCGATTGCCAAACGATGCGGGACAAGGCATAGAGGGCTCAGCGTTCCTCCCCAGGATTGCCGATTCACGTCCGGTGCGCCGCTTTTTGGCAGCACCACCATGTTTCGTAAGTCTATGGGAATACAGGATATGACCGATCGCGTTGACCGCTCCGGCCTTCAGGTCGATGCCGCGCTGGCCGCTTTTATCGAAACCGATGTTCTTGGTCCCGTCGGGATCGCTGCTGCCGATTTCTGGGCCGGTTTTGCCGGGCTGGTGGATCGTTTCGTGCCGGTCAATCGCGGCCTGCTGGCACGCCGTGACGAGCTTCAGGCAAAGATCGACGACTGGTATCGCGCTCGCAAGGGGCAGTCGCTCGACGTTGCCGCCCAGCGCGCGTTCCTGAGCGAAATCGGCTATCTGGTTCCCGAACCGGCGCCGTTCGCTATCGCGACGACCAATGTCGATGCGGAAATCGCCACCATGGCCGGGCCGCAGCTGGTCGTTCCGGTTCTCAACGACCGGTTCCTGCTCAATGCGGCCAATGCGCGCTGGGGCAGCCTCTATGACGCGTTCTACGGCACCGATGCGCTCGATGCGGCGCCGGCGCGTCCGGGGGGCTATGACGCCGAACGCGGTGCTGCGGTGATCGCCGCGGCGCGTGCTTTCCTCGACAAGGCCCTGCCGCTCGCGGCCGGGTCGTGGACCGAATGGGACGGCGAAGGCGTTCCCGCGCTTGCCGATCCGACCCAGTTCATTGCCCGCAAGGACGGCGGCCTGCTGTTCCGTCACAACGGCCTCCACATCGAAGTCGTGCTCAACCGCGCAAGCCCGGTCGGCGCGACCGACAAGGCGGGCATTGCCGACGTCGTTCTCGAAGCGGCGCTGACTACGATCGTCGATCTGGAAGACTCGGTCGCGGCAGTCGATGCCGAAGACAAGCTGGTCGCCTATCGCAACTGGCTGGGCCTCATGCGCGGCGATCTCGTCGCCAGCTTCGAAAAGGGCGGGCGCACGATGACCCGTTCGCTCGACGCGGATCGCGTGTGGACAGCGCCTGACGGTTCGACGATTACGCTGTCGGGCCGTAGCCTGCTGTTCGTGCGCAATGTCGGTCATCTCATGACCAACCCGGCGATCCTGCTCGCCGACGGCAGCGAAATCCCCGAAGGGATCATGGACGCGGCGATCACCAGCGCGATCGCGATGCACGATCTCAAGGGGCTGAGCCCCTATCGCAACAGCCGCGAAGGCTCGATCTATATCGTCAAGCCCAAGATGCACGGGCCCGAGGAAGCGGCGTTCACCAACGACCTCTTCGCCGGGGTCGAAGACGTTCTGGGTCTGCCGCGCTTCACCATCAAGGTCGGCGTCATGGACGAGGAACGCCGCACTTCGGCCAACCTTGCCGCCTGTATCGCGGCGGTGAAGGACCGCGTCGTCTTCATCAACACCGGCTTCCTCGACCGTACGGGCGATGAAATCCATACCGCGATGCAGGCCGGCCCGGTGATCCGCAAGGGCGCGATGAAGGCTTCGGCCTGGATCGCGGCCTATGAAGCGCGCAATGTCGCGATCGGTCTTGCCAGCGGCCTGTCGGGCAAGGCGCAGATCGGCAAGGGCATGTGGGCGGCTCCCGACATGATGCGCGACATGCTTGCGCAAAAGATCGGCCATCCCAAGACCGGGGCGAACACCGCCTGGGTTCCCTCGCCGACCGCAGCGACCCTGCATGCGACCCACTATCATGAAATCGACGTTTTTGGTCTGCGCGAAGGCATCGCGGCAGCGGGCATTCCCTCGCTCGACGCGCTGCTGACCGTGCCGTTGGCCGACGGGACCAACTGGTCGCCCGAGGAAGTCGCCGAGGAACTCGACAACAACGCGCAGGGCCTGCTCGGCTATGTCGTGCGCTGGATCGACCAGGGGGTCGGTTGTTCCAAGGTGCCCGACATCAACGATGTCGGCTTGATGGAAGACCGCGCGACCTTGCGCATTTCCAGCCAGCATATCGCCAACTGGCTGCTCCACGGGGTCGTCACGCCCGAGCAGGTTACCGAAAGCCTCCAGCGCATGGCCGCCAAGGTCGACGGGCAGAATGCCGGTGATCCGCTTTACGAACCGATGGCGGGCAACTGGGACACCAGCTTTGCCTTCCGTGCGGCATGCGATCTGGTGTTCAAGGGCGTCGAACAGCCCAGCGGCTACACCGAACCGCTGCTGCACGCCTGGCGGCGCAAGAAGAAGGCGGCGGCGAAAGTGGCCGAACCGGCCTGAGAGTGTCGGTGCCGCTTATCGGAAACTGAATCCGGAACGGTAACGGGGCGCGAGGGGCAAAAGACCCTCGCGCCATCCACAGGATGACACGCGGTGGAGTGCCGGTGATGAACGTTTACGAGGCCATTGGTCAGAGTGTGGAACGCAAGAGCGTCGTCACGCGCGTTCCCAAAGTGGAAGTCCCGGTTGTCGATGTCGCCGCGATCCGCGCGAGCACCGGCTTGTCGCAGAGCGCCTTTGCCCGCAGCATCGGCGTTCCCAAGGGCACCCTGCTCAATTGGGAGCACGGCCGCCGTCGCCCGACCGGCCCGGCGCAAGTGCTTCTCGCGATGATCGCGAAGAAGCCTTCGCTGGTCAGCGAACTGCTGCGCTGACGTGTTTCATGCGTGGCTGTGGACTTGATCCGCAGCCACGTTGGCCTTGCGCAGCAGGCGCGGCACAGTCAGCCCCTGTACGAAAATGGAAAAGGCGACGACGGCAAAGGCCGTGCTGACGAGCGCGTCGTGCTCGGGCAGGGCCTGCGGCGCGCCGAGTGCGAGCGCAAGGGCGAGGGCCCCGCGCAGCCCGCCCCAGACGAGGATGTGCTGGGTCAGGCGGTCGACCGCGATGGGGCTTTTGCGAAAGATCCGTGCGATCGGATAGATCGCCGCAGCCCGGCCCGCGAGCACCGCGACCGTGCCGACCAGCGCGGGCAGCCAGTAACTGGCGATCGGCTGGATCGCCTCGCTGCTGCCGATGAGCAGGAACACCACCGAATTGGCAAGGAATGCGGCGAATTCCCAGAAACGGACGACCGCCTGCCCGCCTTCTTCGGTAAGGTCGCGACCCATGCCCCGGTTGCCGACCAGCATCCCCGCCGACAAGGTGGCGAGCACGCCCGAAACATGCAGTTCCTCGGCCAGCAGGAACGAGCCGTAGGCGGCCAGCATGGTCAGCGTGATTTCGACGAGATGGTCGTCCGAAGGGCGCGCCACCAGCATCAGCGCTCCCCCGACGGCAAGGCCGAGCAGGACCCCGCCGCCGACCGTCGATGCCAGCGCCAGGACCACGCCCGAAGGCGTCGAGGCCTCGCCCGCGATCCATGCCGCAACCAGCGCGAACAGGACCGCCGCCGCACCGTCGTTGATAAGGCTTTCGGCCTCCATCAGGAAGCGCAGCCGCTGATCGGCTTTCTGTTCCTTCATCAGGGCAATGACCGAGACTGGATCGGTCGCGGCGATAAGGCTGCCGAACAGGAGCGAGGCGGGCCATCCCCATGCGGCCAGCCAATGCATGCCCACCGCGACCACGAGCGCCGACAGCAAAGTGCCGCCAAAGGCAATGCTCAGGACCAGCGGGCTTTCCCGTCGAAACTGCGCCCAGCCCAGATGGAGGGCGGCTTCGAAAACCAGTGGGGGCAGCAGCACGGAAAAGACGAGTTCGGGCGTCAGCGCGAGACCGCTGTGAAATCCGAACAGGCTGAGCGCGATTCCCGCAACGACCAGCCCGATCGCATAAGGTTGCGCAAACCGGCGACAGGCGATCGCGACCAGACAGGCGATGAACAGCAACAGGCCGAGCGTGACCGTATCGACATGATGCATGGGATCAGCGTCCCTTCTTGGCGCCGGGGATGATCAGGTCGAGCGCGCCGGGAAGGTCCGGGCCAACGGCACGCGGTTGCAGTCCGTTGTCGGCAACGGCCTTGGCGACTGCGGCCGCAGCGATCTGTTCGGGAGTGGGGCGTGATGGCATGGCGGCCGTCATGCCGGGCACGCCGATGGAGGTCCAGTTCCATCGGTGCGCGGCCCAGATGTTTGTGCGTATGGCGTCGAGCGCGGCCGGGCCGAGCGCCCCGGTCTCGTCGATATCGGCCGGAACGGGGAGCAGCGGGATCCCTGCAGGCGGGACGATCGCGATGCTCCAGTCCTGTGCCTGTGCGGCAATGCGTTCTTCGAGGGCGCGATAGGTGGAGAGCGTCGCACCGGGGAGAGGTGTACCCGCTGCCTGGATCCGATGGGCGGAGCGATCGACGAGAATGGCGTCGGCAGGAACGCCTGCGGCAACAGCAACCATACCCGTGAGCTTTGTCGCGAGTTGCTGGTCCTGCGTCTTGGTCAGCGCGGCAAGCGCTTCGTCAGCTTTGGCGGAGGCCGGATCGATGAGCACCTGATCTGCCTCGATCTCGACCGGCTGGCCGAGGTGGGCGGCAAGGGCTGCCTTGAGGCTCGCGGTGGGCACGGCCTGTTTCCGGGGGGCGATCACGACGGTACGGATGGCGAGCGGCGTGGCCTGAAAATCGATGTCGAGCTGCGTCACGCGGGCGCGTTCACCCATGGTTTCGGTCAGGGTGGAGCGTACCTGTGATGTGATCACGGCTTCGCCCGCGATCCGCTGGAGCGCAAAGCCGAGCGGGACAGCCATGACGACAAAGACCGCGAGGAGGAGGCCAGTCTGAAGCCAGCTCTGCTTGCTCGAGAGAGCGTGGCCGAACCCGTAGAGCCGCGCCATGATCGTGGCCGAGAGGGCAATGGTCACGAAATTGGTGGCAAAGAGCGCAAAGGCGCCCCCGGCAATGGAAGTGTTGGCCGTGGCGAGGCCGAAACCCACAGTAGCGAGCGGGGGCATCAGGGCCGTGGCGATGGCGACGCCGACGATCGTTTCGCCTTTGCCACGGATCAGTGCGAATGTGCCCGCAAGGGCCGAAAACAGCGCCACGACAAGGTCGAACAGATTGGGCTGGGTCCGCGCAAGAATTTCGGGCGTCGCCGATTTCAGCGGAGAGAGCAGCACGATTGCAGCGGTAAACGCGATCGCGAAGGGCACCGCGATACCAAGGGCGACCAGAGAACGGCGCAAGCTGGCGAAATCGAACAGCGCGAGGCCAAAGCCCAGCCCCATGATCGGCCCCATCAATGGGGAGATCAGCATGGCGCCGATGACGACCGCAGGGGAGGATTGCAGCAGGCCGAGTTCGGCAATGCCTGCCGACATCAGCACCATGAAGGCAAAGCGGGGTGTCCAGCCTGCTTCGTCGGCGACCCGCTGCATGACGGCGGGATGATCGACGGTTCCGCTGACATGGCGGCGCCACCACAGGCGCGCGCGGGTCGCATAATGGAAGGTCTCCGGCGCCGGTGACGCCGTGGTTCCGGTGTTGGGCGAGACGGTCATGAGCGTTTGTCCCATCAACTTGCCGTCGGCGCAAATCACTTCGCGCTTGCGGCGGGGCGGATGGGGCGAGGGGCAATGCCCCTCGCGTGGGGTCCTTTCGTTTCGGGTTCGCGCCTATTTCCCGACGGTCTGCTTCAGAACGCGACGGTGGCCGAAAACACTGCCGTACTGCCCGCGATGGACGATCCGTCCTTGGTCGAGGAGAAGTTGGGCTGGAGATAGGCGGCCTTGGCTTCGGAAATGTCGGTGTCGATCCAGGCAAGGCCGAGCGTGACCCGGTTGAATGTCACGTCCGCGCCGAGCATCCAGTCCCAATAACTGCCGGTCGGGGCGACGCTGGTTCCGTTGGGCCCAAGGCCGGGATTGCCCTTGGAATAGCCGACGTGGCCCTTGAGCGTGATCGGGGTATGGGCGATCCCCACTGTGCCGTCGCCCCAGACATAGAGGTTGTCGTGCTTGGACCCGACCCGGCTTTCAGGCGTGTTGGACCAGTTGCCGAGCGCCTGTTGCGAGGGGGCATAGGCGACCCCGACCAGTGCCTTGGCCGGGCCGATCTGCTTGCTGACCTTGATGAAAGGCTCGCCGAAGTCGGTCTTGTCCGCGCCGCCGGGGTACATGTACCAGGTGAGCCCCGCGTCGATGGTGACCCCGCCGATGGTGCGGGCATAGCCGCCGATCACGTCGAATTCGAGATTGGCTCCGCCGAAAGTGCCCCACCCGGCGAGATTCGAGCCCCAGACGCCGAGATAGGCGCCGCTCTTGTGGGTGACAGTGGCACCGGCCTGCACGGCGAAGTGCTTGTCGCTCTGCGAGACGCCGCGCAGGCGGTAATCGGTGACGACAGCGGCGCTGCCGCTGAGCGTGAAATCCTTGGGCGGGTCGGTTTCGTCGGCCAGCGCCGGGGTGGCAAGGGCAAGCAAGGGTGCCGCAGTCGCCAGAACGGCGGCCATGCGGGAAACGCGAAGTGTATCGATCCTGTCCATTGTCGCGGAACTCCTCCGGGATAATCAGAGCACGTCCCTTCTGCGGGTGCCGGATCAGGCCATCCTTTCGAGCGGACCTTGGCAGGTCTGCCCTCGGGCCTTCGTCGCCGGACACGCAGCGATCTTGGACAGCGGGAGTGTCCCGCCGTTTGCCGGTGTGTAAGGAATCATTGCTGGCAGGGCAGGGGCCCGAGAGCGTGGCCGCAGTGTGCCGTTCAGGTCACACCGACGGGTGGGGCGTCAGTTTCCGCCGGTGGTCTTGCCGCCCATGATCCGGGCAATGGCGACGAAGTCGGCAACGTCCAGCGTTTCGGCACGGCGTTGCGGGTCGATGCCGAGCGTTTCGAGCGCATCGAGAGCGCCGGGCAGGCCCTTGAGCGATTGGCGCAGCATCTTGCGGCGCTGACCGAAGGCGGCTTCGGTCACGCGTTCGAGTGTCCGGGCACTGACCCCATCGGGCATCTCGGCCGGTTCGACATGGACGATGGCCGACATGACCTTGGGCGGCGGGGTGAACGCGCTGCGGTGCACTTTCATCGCGATGCGCGGGGTGGCGCGCCACTGCGACAGGATGGCAAGGCGGCCATAGGCATCACTGCCCGTCTTTGCGACGATGCGCTCGGCCACTTCGAGCTGGAACATCAGCGTCAGAGAGCGCCAGCGCGGCGGCCACGCCTGTCCCGACAACCAGCCGGTGAAGAGCCCGGTGCCGACATTGTAGGGGAGGTTGGCGGCAATGTGCCATTCGCCTTCGAACAGGGTCTCGGGCGCGATCTTCATCGCGTCGCCCTCGATCACGCGGAGTTGACCCGGAAAGGCTTCGCCCAGTTCCGCCAGCGCAGGAAGGCAGCGGCGATCCATTTCGATCGCGGTCACGCGCGCGCCGGCACGCAAAAGCGCGCGGGTAAGCCCGCCGGGGCCGGGGCCCACTTCCAGAACGTCCGCTCCGGCAAGCTTGCCTGGAACTGCGGCAATGCGGTCGAGCAGCTGTTCGTCGAACAGGAAATTCTGTCCCAGCGACTTTTGCGCGGACAGGCCGTGGCGCGCGACGACGTCGCGCAAGGGCGGGAGCGTCGGGGGCGTCATTCCGCCGCAGCGGCGGCCCGGCGTGCCGCGCATTGTCCGGCCATGCGGATGGCCGCAACGGTTGCGCCCGAACGTGCCGCGCCGGTCCCGGCAATGCCGAAGGCGGTGCCGTGGTCGGGGGACGTGCGCACAATCGGCAAGCCCAGCGTGACATTCACGCCTTCGTCGAAATCCAGCACCTTGAGCGGGATCAGTGCCTGATCGTGATACATGCACACGGCAAGGTCATAGGCCTGGCGCGCATGGGCATGGAACATGGTGTCGGCGGGCAAGGGGCCGGTGGTGGCAATCCCTGCGGCATTGAGCGCGGCGATCGCGGGCGCGATGATCGTCTGTTCTTCGTGCCCCATGCGACCGTCTTCACCCGCGTGGGGGTTGAGCCCCGCAACGGCAAGGCGCGGTGCGGCGATCCCGAAATCGCGACGCAGCGCAGCTGCCGCAATGGCTGCGCGCGAGCGGATGAGCTCGCTCGTCAGCAGTCCGGGGACGCTTGCCAACGCGACATGGACGGTGATCGGAATGACGCGCAGGTTGGGGCCGGCAAGCATCATCACCGCCTTGGTCGCGCTGATCCCGCAAGCTTCGGCCACGAATTCGGTCTGGCCGGGAAAATCGAAGCCGACTTCGGCGAGACGGCTCTTGGCGATCGGGGCCGTGACGAGAGCCGCCGCCGCGCCGCCGCGCACGAGCCCGGTTGCCATTTCGAGACTGCGCAGGGCGAGCGTCGCTCCGGCCGCATCGGGCTTGCCGGGGGTATAGTCGCCTTCGCCGATGTCGAGCACGGGCAAGGCCTTGTCGAAGGCCTCGAGCGCTTCCTGCGGGGTTGTGACTGCGGTCACCCGCGCATGGAGGCCGCGCTGGCGAGCCGCCTTCTCGATGACCCGCTTTGAGCCGACGACCATGAACGGAGGCAGGTTGTCAGCGCCCGACAGGGCCCAGGCGGCGACCGCCAGTTCCGGGCCGACCCCGGCGGGATCGCCCATGCTGACCGCGAGCGGCAAGGCGGGGTTGGGGACCGGAGACATCGCGCGATCAGTTGTATTCGATGACGGCGTCGCGGCGAAGGTCGCGCAGGTACGTCTGCGCGCGCTTGTTCACGCGGTCGTCCTCGATCTGCGACTGGAGCTGTTCGAAGCTCGGACCGTTTTCAACCTTGGGATCGTCGCGTCCGCACAGCATCAGCACGCGCACGCCGTCCTCGATCGACCCGAACGGGGGCGTCGCTTCGCCGACAGCAAGCTTCAGCACGGTATCCTGCAGCGCGACGGGAAGGTCGCGCGCGCGGATCTGGTCGTTGGCAACGACGCTGGCGCCGATCTGCGTGGCGGCGGCATCGACCTGGCCGCAGCCGTGGATCGCCTTGACCACCTTGGCAAATTCCGCCGCCTTGGCCGCGGCATCCTTTTCAGCGGTGCCCTTGGGGAACGTGATCGAGACCTGCTTGAGGCTGAGGATCGAGTCGCGCGCGTCTGCGGTCAGCACCTGACGCTTGTCGATCACGTAAATGATCGAATACCCGCCGGCGAGAGCGATCGGCCCGGCCAGCTGACCGGGACCCATCGTCGTTGCGCTGGTGGCCAGTTCCTGGGGCAACTGGACAAGACGGATCCAGCCCAGGTCGCCGCCGACCGCCGCCGTCGAGGCTTCGGAGAACTGGCGGGCATAGGCGGTGAAGCTGCCGCCTTTCTTCAACTGCTCGACGATCTTGTCTGCGTTGGCGAGAACCTGAGAGCGGTTTTCGTCGGTGGCGGACAGGAAGATTTCGCCGATGTGGTATTCCTCGGTGCCCTTGGCCGCCTTCATCCGGTCCATCATTTCGCGGACTTCGGAATCCGAAACGTTGATATAGGGCTGGACGTTGCGGCGAAGCAGGCGCTGCCAGGCCATTTCACCCTTGATCTGGCGCTTGAGCGAAGCGGCGGACGATCCGATCGAGGTCAGGTACTTTTCGAGCGCGGCGGTGTTCTGGCCGAAATTCTGCTGGGCGACGCGGTCGAACGACTGGTTCACTTCCTCTTCGTCGATTTCGATGCCGACGCCCTTGGCTTCCTGGATCTGGAGCGTTTCGTCGATCAGGTTGCGCAGGACCTGCGCGCGCAGGCGTTCCTGTTCCTCGGCTGGGATCTTGTTGCCGCCGCCGTTGGCATTGATGATCAGCGCAAGGCGCTGGTCGATGTCGGTGCCGGTGATGATCTCGCCGTTGACGATCGCGGTGGCACGGCGATGGTTGGGGTCCATCTTGCCGAAGAATTTGGGATTGGTCGGCAGGTTGAGATTGCCGTCAAGATCGGTCGTGGTCGCAGGCGCCTCTACCGGGACATCCTGCGCAACGGCGATCGAGGTCGCAAGCGGGCCAGCGAGAGTGATGCCCAGCATCAGCGTCATGCGCAGGGTTACGCGTCCGGAGGCGGGCAGCAGGCGAAGGACGGCATTCATGGCAATTCGTCGTTCCTGTTCGATGCACCGGGCGCAGACGACCGGGCAAGGGCGCGTAACCTGCCGGGTGCTTTTCCGGACTTTGACAAGACCGGCTTAACCCAAGCTTAGTGCCGGGGCGATAGCCGGTTTGTCCCGGCGAGGGAAGTTCGCCGGGGAAAAAGAGCGCAAGCCCTTTTCGTGTCTCGTTTTCCTTTGATCAGCGCGAACCGATGTTCCGAAGCGAAAGGCTGAGGAGATAGGAGTTGCCGCGCACGACGTCGCCCGTGGTGACATAGTCGCGCCGCCACGTGAACGCGAGGTCGAGACACCCGTCGGTATAGGCGACCCCAAGCCGGTGACGCAGCATTTCAAAGCCGTTCGATCCGTTGATGGGATCGTCCTGCTTCGTTGTCAGGTTGACGACCGCCGAGCCGAACACAGACCAGTAGCGGGTGATCGCCGCGCGGGCGGAGGCAAGCAGTTCCTTGTTGTCCTGCAAATCCTCGTAGGTCGTCGGGATACTGCGGTTGAGCGCCATGTAGCCGACCTCGACATAGGTCCGGTGGTTGCCGATGGTCGCGTCGATTTCGTTGCGACGCACTTCCAGCGTGTTCTTGTCGAGCTGGAACCGCTCGGTCAGCTTGATGATGTCGCGGAAGCGGATTTCGGTGCGTCCGACGATGTCCGACACTTTCGCGCCGAGACCGGTGCCGTCGGGAACGAGATCGGTCTGGTCCTTGAATCGATAGGACTGCCCGATCGTCGTCGAGATGCGCCAGCCCGGCAGGTCGAGCCGCCAGTCGAAACCGTAGGTCACGCGCACGCCGTCTTCGACGCGGTCGTAACCGGGATACCGGTTCAGTGCGAATATGTTGTAGTCCTCAAGCTCGATCGAGCGCGAGTCCTCGTTGGGAATGGCAAGGTTGCGGATATGCGGCGTGGCGACGATCTGGACACGCGGGGTCAGTACCTGGGTGCCGCCGAACAGCGTGCCGACCAAAGCCCACTTCATGTCGATCGCTGCCGTCGCGATCCCGCGCGCCTGCCAGCCGGGCAAGCCCTGATACAGGGTGTTGGTGGTGAGCGAGTTGCCCGAACTGTGATAGATGTCGCCGCGCAGCAGCGTGGTAAAGGTCACTTCCTGCCCGCCGGGAAGGATGCGGTGGAGATCCCACTGCACCCGGGCCAGCGCGCGCTGGGTATCCTGTCCCGACGAACGGGTCAGGGCCAGCGAGTTGACCTCGACCTCGAGCTTGCCGCCGATGCCGGGCATGTCATAGCGGTGGCGGTAATCCAGGCTGGGCAGGGCAAAGGGCACCAGCCCCTGCACGTCGTTGACCCGGATCGCCTGAACCGCCCACCCTGCAAGGCTGAAATAGGAATTGGAATCGATGCGTTCGAGATTGACCGACGAGCGCAGGCGGTCATCGGCGGAAATGTCGTAACGGCGCAGGAACGTGCGGTCGGAGACGTAGCGGCCGTATGCAGTCACGCTCCACTTCTCGTCGAGCTGGAAGCGGCCGTTCGCCTCGATATAGCCACGCCAGTCGTACTGGCCGTTGCCCACGGTGACGGTGGAGCCGTTGGCATCGGTGGTCGCGTCGTTCTGGCGGCTGCGGGTGAGGTAGCCGGTGACCTGGAACGCGCCGTTGGATGTCAGCTGGCGATAGCGCCCGGTGATCATCGGCAGGCCCTTGGTAAAGAGCGTACCGGTGACCGCGAGGTCCTTGTTGTTGGCAAAGCGCCAGTAATAGGTGCTGCCGATCTGGGCGCCGTTCGACGAGCCGAGGCGGAAGTCGGGAACGAGCAGGCCGCTGGTGCTGCGGAAGTCGACCGTGTGGCCAAGTCCGGGCAGGGGCAGCAGCGGAATGCCGAAGACCCGCAGTTTCGCCCCGTAATAGCGCACCATCTTGTCCGAGGCGCGATAGGTGATGCGGACTGCGGTGATTTCCCAGCTGGGATGGCGCGGGCAATTGTCGGAATCGACGACGTCGCAGCCGGTATAGGCCCCGCCGCGCAGCACCATGTTGCCCGCATCGTCGCGCTGGGCCGACTTGGCGGCAAGACGGCCGCCTTCGTGCAGGACGAACAGGAGGTCTTCGGTCGCGCCCGCCTTGAACTCGTCGGTCAGTTCGAGGTGGTCGGCATAGAGGACATTGCCGTCTTCGTCGACGAAGCGGACATTGCCCGCCGCCATGATCTGCCCGGTCTTGCGGTTCCACGTCACGGTGTCCGCGCGGACGCTCTGGTCGGCGCGATGGGCGACGACATTGCCCGATGCTGTGACCAGCTCGGCATCGTTGTCGTAATTGACCTTGTCCGCCTGGAACCGGATCGTTTCGTCCTTGGCGGGGGTGGGGGCGCCGTTGCTTTCGGTGTCGCTGCCCGAATCGGAAGGATCGGGCGCGGCCGTCGGCGCGGGTTCTTTCAGCGCGGCCGCATAAGCAGGCAAAGCGCCCATCATGCCCGCAAAAGCGAGGCAGGCAGCCACATGGCGCGCCCGCAAGCGATCGGAAAAGGCTTGCGGCTGCGGCCGCGTCAGGGGTTGCATGCGCTTGCCTATCGCACCGGTGCGCCTTAACTGCAAACCCACAATTTGCGGTATTCCCCTGTCTTCGGCGGTTCGCGCGCAAGCGTTGCACCGGGTCCACAGGCGGCACTGCCGATGAGGAGCGCCAAGCATGACTATCGTTTTCGCCTCTGCAGGGGATGTTCGCCCCCGTCTTGTCGCGCGGCTCGTCGCCGAAGGGCAGTTTCCGGCCGATTGTGCCGGGACCGTGCGCGAAGCGGCCGAAGCGGCCCGTTTCGCGGGCAAGGTCGGGCAGGTTTTTGAAACCTTTTCGTCTGGGGATCAAGGGCTTGAGCGTCTCGCCCTCGCCGGGATCGGCAAGGGTTCCGGGGCTGATCGCCCCGCGGCTCTTGAACGCGCGGGCGGCGCTCTGGTCGCCAAGTACCTGACTTCGGGCGAAACCGCGCTGGGAATCGATTTTGCCGGTTCGGCCCTGACGGCGGCCGAGGCGGTTGCGGTCCTTCTGGCCGCGCGCCTGCGCTCGTGGCGCTGGGACGCCTACAAGACGCGCCTCTCTGCCGAACAGAAGCCCTCCCTCGAACGCATCGTCGCGATCGGCGCCCCCGAAGGGACGCAAGCCCTGTGGCAGGTCGAGGCCGCGCTTGCGACCGGCATTGAATTTGCTCGCGAACTGGTGACCGAACCGGCCAACATTATCTATCCCGAAAGCTTCGTTGCCCGCTGCAAGGATCGCTTTGCGACGACCGGCATCGAGATCGTCGTGCTCGACAAGGCGGAACTCGAAGCGCTCGGCATGGGCGCGCTGCTCGGTGTGGCGCAAGGGTCGGTGCGCGAACCGCGCGTGCTGGCGCTGCGCTGGAAAGGCCGTGCGGGTGCCCGTCCCACTGCGTTCGTGGGCAAGGGCGTGACGTTCGACACCGGCGGCATTTCGATCAAGCCGGCCGCCGGGATGGAAGACATGAAGTGGGACATGGGCGGCGCAGCGGCAGTTGCCGGTGCCATGCTGGCGATTGCCCTGCGCAAGGCCGAAGCCGACGTGATCGGCGTCGTCGGTCTGGTCGAGAACATGCCCGACGGCAATGCGCAGCGCCCCGGCGACGTCGTCACCTCGCTTTCGGGCCAGACAATCGAAGTCATCAACACCGATGCCGAAGGGCGGCTGGTGCTGTGCGACGTGCTGACCTGGGTCCAGCGCACGTATGCTCCGGCCACGATCGTCGATCTCGCCACACTGACCGGCGCGATGATCATTTCGCTGGGGCATGAATATGGCGGCATGTTCGCGAACGACGACCTGCTCGCGGCGGGGCTCGACGCGGCGGGCAAGGCCAGCGGGGACAAGCTCTGGCGTTTCCCGCTCGGCTCTGCCTATGACAAGCTGATCGACAGCCCGATCGCCGACATGAAGAACGTCGGCCCGCGCTATGGCGGCTCGATCACGGCGGCGCAGTTCCTGCAGCGTTACGTCGAGGACGGCGTCGCCTGGGCCCATCTCGACATTGCCGGGATGGTCTGGTCCGACAAGGCCGGGGCGACGCACGACAAGGGCGCGACCGGGTTCGGCGTGCGCCTGCTCGATCGCTACGTCCGCGACGTTCTCGAAGCCTGACAGCGAAAGGCGGGCGAGCACGGCGATGCGCGTCGATTTCTATCAATTGACGCGCGATCCGGCCGAACAGGTCGTGCCGTTGATCGCCCGCAACACGCTCGGCGCGGGCGAGCGGCTGCTGGTCGTGTCCGACGACGAGCAGCAGCTTGCCCGGATCAGCGCCGGGCTGTGGCAGAAGATCCCCGATTCGTTCCTGGCCCACGGCCTTGCCGGCGGGCCCCACGATGCGCGTCAGCCGATTTTGCTGGGCAAGGCGCCGCAGGGCGACAACGGTGCGCGGTTCCTGGCGCTGGCCGACGGCGTCTGGCGCGAGAGCGAGGGGATGCAGCGGGTTTTCCTGCTGTTCCCGCCTGAACGGATCGACGACGCGCGCCGGACATGGCGCCTGCTCGGCCAGCGTGAGGGCGTCGAGCGCCGATACTGGCGTCAGGACGGCGGAAAATGGCGCGAGGGGCCCTGAGGGGCGGCTCGAAACTCCGGCACAGAAATGTGCCCGTACCTTGCGATTTGGCGGTTTCCCGGGTAGGGGCCCGCGCGACAGCCGACCCTCTTGGCTTCCTCACCACTTGCAAGGATATTCATCATGGCGGTTACCCGCACGTTCTCGATCATCAAGCCCGATGCCACCCGCCGCAACCTGACCGGCGCCGTGACCAAGATGCTTGAAGAAGCCGGCCTGCGCGTGGTCGCTTCGAAGCGTATCCAGATGAGCCGCGAACAGGCTGAAGGCTTCTACGCCGTTCACAAGGAACGCCCCTTCTTCAACGACCTCGTCGAATTCATGATCTCGGGCCCGGTCGTCGTGCAGGTTCTCGAAGGTGAAGACGCCGTGAAGCGCAACCGCGACATCATGGGCGCCACCAACCCGGCCAATGCCGACGCAGGCACCATCCGCAAGGAACTGGCCGAATCGATCGAAGCCAACTCGGTCCACGGTTCGGACTCGGAAGAAAACGCCGCGATCGAAATCGCGTACTTCTTCAAGCCGGAAGAAATCGTCGGCTGATTTTGTCGGGCGGGCGGGGGTCATCTCCCGCCCGTCGATTTTCCGGTCCGGCGGGTGGCGATCCGAGACTGGAGTTTCAGGCGGTTTCGGCCCCCTGTTCCGATCCATGCGGGACCGCGTACCACCGCGTGAGCATGGCCGTGACGCTCGCTACACCTCCCAATCCGGCAAGAATGGGCAAGGCATAGCCTGCGCCCGCTGCCAGTGCGCCTGCCGCGATCACGCAGGCGAGTGCGCTGCCCAGATCCCAGCTGGCCTCGGTCGCCATCGCAAAGCGCAAGGGGCAGGCCGAACGGCGCGCCATGGCATAGAGCGGCGCGAGCAAGGCGACCTGGGTGATCGGCGTGACGAGGGCCCCAAGGGCTGTCGCGGCAATCGCGGCCCACGGCGTGCGATAGGCCGCCGCCTTGGCAAGGACGGCGATGGCTGCGCAGCCATAGGCGATCAGCACGGTCGTCCGCCCTTTGCCCGCATCGATATGGCGCCCGATCAACAGGCTGGCGAGTGTCGCACAAATCCCGGCCAGTGCCATCGCCCCGCCAAAGGCATCGAACCGCTGGCCCAGCGATACGAACAGGGCAAGGTTCCACACCACGTTGACCGCGCCCGAATGCAGACCTTCGCTGAAATAGAGCGGGCGGGCAAAGCGCACGACCGCACGGTCCATTTCCGCAGTGGCAGCGACCCCGGCGGGCGGAGCGGAAAGCAGGGGCCATGCCGCCGCCAGCTGGATCCCCGCGATCAGGGCAAAACCGGAAAAGGGATCGAGGCGCCCGTGCATGAAACCGCCCAGCAGCGGGGCGATCACCGAAACGGCCGCTGTTGCTGCCTGTTGCAGGCTGACTTGTCGCCCGCGCGCGCCGCTTTGCGCGATCGCGGCGTTATAGGCGTGCCAGGCGGTCCAGTAGAGCACGCTGCCCAGTCCCATGGTCACGACATGGGCGACCAGCATGGCGTCGGCATGATGAACCATGCCGAGCAGGACATAGGACAGCGCCCGGACCGCGATCCCGACCAGCAGGACCCGGTGCAGTCCGATGCGCAGCGCCAGCGGCAGGACCATCGCCCGCATGGCAAAGCGGGACAGGACCATGCCCGCAAAGGCAAGGATCGCCAGGGGTTGCGACACGCCCTGCCGGACGAGGAAAGCCGAAATGAACAGTCCGCCGGTATTCTCGGCCAGTGCCTGAAGCGCGCTGTGTACCGTGATCGGGCCGAGGGAGGCCCGACGGGTGCTCATTCGGCAGGAGCCGTTTCGCCCGCGACAAGCGCGGCAAGGCAGCGCGAATAGAGCTGGTGTTCGGCAAACAGCACACGTGCGGCGAGGGCGTCGGGCGTGTCGCCGGGCAGGATCGCGACCGGGATCTGGCCCAGCACCGGCCCGTCGTCGAGCGCGGGGGTGACCAGATGGACGGTGCAGCCGCCATGGCTGTCCCCGGCTGCAATCGCCCGGGCGTGCGTGTCGAGCCCCTTGTAGTTGGGCAACAGCGAGGGGTGGATATTGACCATGCGGCCTTCCCAGCGGGCGACGAAGCCTTCGCTCAGGATGCGCATATATCCCGCAAGCGCGATGAAGCGTGCGCCCGAGGCGAGAACTGCCGCTTCCATCGCGGCGTCATGCTCGGCGCGGGGCACGCCCTTGTGCGGCAGGGCGAAGGTCGGAACGCCTTCGGCGGCGGCCAGACGCAGGCCACCTGCCTCGGGATTGTTCGAGAGGACCAGCACGATCTCGTAAGGGCAATCGGGCAGGCGGCTGGCATAGAGCAAGGCCGCCATGTTGGTGCCGCCGCCCGAAACGAAGACCGCGACGGGAACGCGGCCTTCTTCCTTCACAACGGTATCAGGCAAGATGGACGGCTTCCCATGCGGCCCGGGCGGACCAGGTTTCGTCGCTGCCGGTGACGGTGCAGCCGCGTTCGCCCGGCACGATTTCGCCGATGGTGAAGACGGTTTCGCCCGCCGCCGCCAGATCGGCGGCCAGCGTTGCCGCTTCGTCGGGCGCAACCGCCAAGACCATGCCGATGCCGCAGTTGAACGTGCGCGCCATTTCACCCGGCTCGATGTTCCCCTGTGCCTGAAGGAAGGCCATCAGGCGCGGCTGTTCCCAGGCATCGGCATCGATTCGCGCGTGGAGCCCCTTGGGCAGGACCCGGGGCACGTTTTCGAGCAGGCCGCCGCCGGTGATGTGGGCGAGGGCATGGATGCGCCCGGCGCGGATGAAGGGAAGCAGGCTCTTCACATAGATGCGCGTGGGTTCGATCAGGTGATCGATCAGCAGGCGTTCCATGTCGAACAGGGCGGGGCGGTCGAGCTTCCAGCCCTTGTCCGCGGCAAGACGGCGGACCAGCGAATAGCCGTTGGAATGGACGCCCGAGGAAGCAAGGCCGAGCAGGACGTCACCGGCAGCGACGCGGTCCCCGGTCAATTGTTCGCCGCGTTCGACCGCGCCGACGCAGAAACCGGCAAGGTCATAGTCGCCGTCGGCATACATGCCGGGCATTTCGGCGGTTTCCCCGCCGATCAGGGCGCATCCGGCGATCCGGCAGCCTTCGGCGATCCCGGCGATCACGCGTTCGGCAACGCCGTTGTCGAGCCGCCCGGTGGCGAAATAGTCGAGGAAGAACAGCGGTTCGGCGCCCTGCACGATCAGGTCGTTGACGCACATGGCGACAAGGTCGATGCCGATGCGGTCGTGACGGTCGTGATCGATCGCCAGTTTCACCTTGGTGCCAACGCCATCGTTGCCCGCGACCAGCAGCGGATCCTTGTACCCTGCGGCGCGCAGGTCGAAGAATCCGCCAAAGCCGCCCAGTTCGGCGTCGGCGCCGGGGCGTGCGGTGGCTCGGGCGAGCGGGCCGATGGCTTTCACCAGGGCGTTGCCCGCGGCGATGTTCACGCCGGCCTTGGCGTAGCTGTAGCTCTCGTTGCTGTCGGTTTCGGATGCCATGGCGCTCGCCCCTATCGCTTTCCCGCTTGGATTTCCACTTGCCTTTGGGCAAAAGCGGCTCCCGTCAACCCGGCGCTTGCAATTGCGGCGTCCCTTCTTGCCCTTTGGGAGTTCGCTTGGCCCTCGTGAGCCCTCAGTCCAGCCCGACTCCCAGCCCGATTCGTCGTCGCCGACTCGCCTTTCTCGGGGCGGGAGCGCTGGTGCTGGGAATCGGGGGGGCGATCGTGTGGGCCCAGATCGAAGGCGATCGCGGGATCGCGCCGGTCGCCAGCACCGGCGATTTCGAAGTCGGCGGGATCGAGGTCAACACGACCGGCAAGGGACCGGAGGAAGCGCGCGACGCCGGGTATCGCCAGGCGACCCGGCTTGCCTGGGAAAAGTTGTGGACCCAGCGTGGGCGGGGCGGCCCTGCGCCCGCGCTCGACGACGGCACGCTCTCGGGCATGGTTTCGGCGATTTCGGTCGAGCACGAGGAAATCGGTCCCCATCGCTATGTCGCGAAACTGGGCGTGGTTTTCGATCGCGGTCGCGCGGCAGGCTATCTCGGGCTGCAAGGGGGCGGGACTCGCTCGGCGCCCTTGCTGGTCATTCCCCTGATCAACCAGGGCGGCGTGGCGAGCGTTTTTGAAACGCGCACGCCCTGGCAAAAGGCCTGGGCCGATTTCCACACCGGCGAAAGCGTGATCGACTATGTCCGCCCGAACGGCAGCGGGGCGGACGGCTTGTTGCTCGACGCGGGACAAGTCGGTCGGCGCAGCCGCAACTGGTGGCGCACGATTCTCGACCAGTACGGCGCCGAAGACGTGCTGATCCCGATTGCCCGGCTCGAACGGCAATGGCCGGGCGGTCCGGTCAAGGGGACGTTCGTCGCCCGCTATGGCCCGGATAATCGTTTCCTCGGCAGTTTCGAACTGACTGCGGCGAACGAGGACCAGCTTCCCGCGATGCTGTCCGAAGCGGTCAAGCGAATCGATACGATCTATGCCGCCGCTCTGGCGCAGGGGCAGTTGCGTCCCGATCCCTCGCTCAACAGCCAGCCGCAGATCGATCCCAAGCTGATCAATGCGATCGTCGACAAGCTGGGACCGCCGCCGGGACTGTCGGGCGGTACGCGCGATGCGGCTCCGGCCGCTGCCGTCAGCGGTGCGACCGGTCCCTCGATCCAGGTCCAGTTCGCCAGTCCCGATGCAGGCGCGGTCGATGCCGCATTGGCGGCGGTGCGCGGCGTGCCCGGCGTTCAGGGGGCTGCGACCTCGTCGCTTGCCCTTGGCGGGGTTTCGGTCATGCGCGTCGGCTATGGGGGCGATCTCGAGGCACTGGCCGCCGCATTGCGCGCGCAAGGGTGGAAAGTGACGCAGGGCGCAGGCGTCCTGATGATCCGTCGTTGATCGGGCCCCAGGGATTCGGTCACAGGCAGGCTCAAGAATTTCAGAATGTCGCGTGATGTCGAAAGTCATGGGGGTATGACCCAGATCGCGCTGCCTCTCGAACTGGCCGGGGGCGGGGAAATCATTGTCGGCGGTCCGTCGCTCCATGCCGTTTTCGCCGCGCTGCAGGCGCCCGAGACGTGGCCCTATCGCACTGCCGTGCTCAGCGGGCCGCCGCGTTCGGGCAAGAGCCTGCTCGCGCGTTGGTTCGTTTCGAGCGGGCAGGGTGATGCGCTCGACGATGCCGACCGTCTGCCCGAAGTCGAAGTCTTTCACCGCTGGAACCGGGCGCAGGCCGACGGTCGCCCGCTTCTGCTGGTGTCGCGCCAACCGGTCGTGGCGGGGGGGGACGGCTGGCGCATTACTCTGCCGGATCTGGCCTCGCGCCTTGGGGCGGCCCTGCCGCTGGCGATCGGGGCGCCCGACGACATCCTTTTGCGCGCTCTGGTCGAGGAACATGCGCGGCGACGCGGGCTGATGATCGGGGAAAGCGTGCTCGACTGGCTGCTGCCCCGGATCGAGCGCAGTCATGCCGCCGCCGAAGCGCTGGTGGCGACGATCGACCGCCTTTCGCTCGAACGCAAGGCGCCTGTCACGCTGGCGCTGGTCCGGGACGCTCTCGCCGGGCGCGTGCACGGAAATGCGGATGGCCATTGGCAACCGAGACTCCTATAACCATATCTCTTGCACATATGAGTCCTTGCCGCTTTGCGGCGGGGCGTTTTTGCAAGAGCCAAGGAGCAGGGAGAGCGTTCGATGTTCGGCCGTCTCGTCACCTATCTGGATTCAGTGCGCGCGCGCGATCCTTCGCCGCGATCGCGCTGGGAAATCCTGCTGTACCCCGGCGTCTGGGCCTTGGGGTTCCATCGCGTCGCCCATTGGCTGTTCGAGGCGGAACTCTATTTCCTCGCCCGCGCGGTCAATCACCTCTCGCGGTTCCTGACCGCGATCGACATTCACCCCGGCGCCAGGATCGGTCGTAACTTCTTCATCGATCACGGCTTTACCGTGATCGGCGAAACGGCGGAAATCGGCGACAATGTCACGATCTACCAATGCGTCACGCTGGGCGGTACCAATCCGGCGAACGGCATCGCGGGCAAGCGCCATCCCACTTTGTGCGACAACGTCATTCTGGGCTCGGGTGCGCAAGTGCTGGGGCCGATCACGGTCGGTGCGCGCGCACGGGTCGGCGCCAATGCCGTCGTGACCGAGGATGTACCCGAAGGCGCGACCATGATCGGGCTCAAGGCCCGCTCGACGCTGGTTCCGGCCGAAACCTGGCTGCGCGAATTCCTGCCTTACGGGACGCCGTGCCGCGAACCGTGCGAGCCTTCGGGCAATTCACGTCTTGACCAGATGGAGTCCGAACTCGCGGCGTTGCGCGCGGAACTGGCCGAATTGCGCCAACGCGGTGATGCCAGCCAGGACAATGATGGCCAGGATAATGATGGGCGGAACGACGATGGGGCCGGACGGCGGAGGGTTCGCTTCTGAGCGCGCCGGGCGGCAACGAAGGGCACCCTTCGGCCGGGACCGTGGTTCCGTTTCCGCGCAGTGGCGCGGCGCCGCAGACCGCATTCGATCGCGGCGAATTCATGCGCATTCTCGACCTTTACGGACGCATGGTCGCGGCGGGGCTATGGCGCGACTATGCCATGACGTTCGACCGTGACGTGGCAAGTTTCAGCGCGTTCAAGCGCACTGCAGAGCGCCCGACTGCCCGGATCGAGAAGCGTCCGGCCTTGCGCAGCCGACAGGGCATGTGGGCGCTTTATGGCGAAGCGGGACAGATCCTGAAGCGCGGGCACGACTTGTCGAGCGTGCTGTCCCCGCTCGAACGCAAGCTGCTCAAGATCGTTGCGGAATAGGATTGCCCTTGTGGTGGGGGTGCTGGCGGCCGGATGCAGTGCTGCGCCCGAACACAGGCAGGCGGGGCACGGTGGTCCGGTCCATGGTGGTCCGGTCCATGTTGGTCCGGTCTCGGGCCAACCGGTCCTGCGCGCGCTTTATCGCGACACGGGGCATCGTCTGCTCGTGGTGCTTCCCGATGCCCGGCATCGTGTGCCGCGTGGCGATTGTGCCGCACCGCTGCTGATCGACGAGGCAAGCGGGCGCGCGCGGCAAGTCACCGCAAACGAAGCCGCCGCCTTGGCGCAACACATGGAACTGGTCGGCGCGGTCGAGGGAACCTGTCCCTGAAGGGGGATTACCCCTTCATTGCCGCTTCGATCGCGGACAGGATCGCCTGGCTCTGATGCGCGCCCGACTGCGGCACGAAATCGCCGCTTCGATCGCTGATCCGTCCCCATTGGGCGGCAAATCCTTCGACCGTGCGGTCTTCGGGGGCAAGGACGAGCGGCGGGTTCATCGTCACCCATGCGCTGTGATAGCCGCCCGCACCCGCGCCGATGATGGCATTGGTCGGCGCGTCTTCGGATACCAGGTAGAGCGCGGCGGGAACGACGTTTTCCGGCGCGAAAAGCTTGAACGCTTCTTCGGGCAGGATGTCTTCGGTCATGCGCGTCGCCGCGACCGGGGCGAGCGTGTTGACCTTGATGTTGTTCTTCGCCCCTTCGAGATAGAGCGTCTTGGTCAGGCCTGCGAGGCCGAGCTTGGCCGCGCCGTAATTGGCTTGTCCGAAATTGCCGAAAAGCCCGGTGGACGAAGCGGTCATCAGGATGCGGCCATAATTCTGCTCGCGCATCGTGTCCCACACCGCCTTGGTGGCAAAGGCCGAGCCGATCAGGTGGACTTTGACCACCAGTTCGAAATCGGCCGGGTCCATCTTGGCAAAGCTCTTGTCGCGCAGGATACCGGCATTGTTGATGAGGACATGGACGCCGCCCCACTTTTCGCGGGTGTGGGCGACCATGGCCTGCATCTGTTCGAATTCGGTGACCGAGCCGCCGTCGGCGATGGCTTCGCCCCCGGCGGCAAGAATTTCCTCGACCACCCGAAGCGCAGCGTCGGAGGTGCCGCTGCCGTCGCGTGCGCCGCCCAGATCGTTGACGACCACCTTGGCGCCGCGCCGGGCCAGTTCGAGCGCATAGGCACGGCCCAGGCCTCCGCCCGCGCCGGTCACGATGGCCACCCGGCCCGCGAACGAAATGGTCATTCCCCGATCTCCCTCATGCGTTTAAGTGCGCGATTAATGGGGCGTGGGATGCCACGTCGCAGGCCGAATGGCAATATCGGCGAAGCTGCCGATCAGGCGAGACGGTGAACCCAGCCATTGGCATCCGCCGCTTCGCCGCGCTGGATCGAAACCAGACGCTGGCGCAGCTTCTGCGTCAGCTGGCCGGGGCCGCCGCTGCCGATGGTGAATTCGCCGTTGCTGTCGGCAACCTTGCCGACGGGCGTCACCACTGCCGCCGTTCCGCAGGCAAAGGTTTCGATCAGCTTGCCGCTCTTGGCATCGTCGCGCCACTGGTCGAGCGAATAGCGTTCCTCGCGCACGGTCAGACCTTCCTCGCGGGCAAGCGCGATCAGGCTGTCGCGGGTGATGCCCGGAAGGATCGTGCCCGACAGCGGGGGCGTGAGCAGCGAACCGTCCTCGAACACGAAGAACAGGTTCATCCCGCCCAGTTCCTCGATCCAGCGATGTTCGGCCGCGTCAAGGAACAGCACCTGGTCATGGCCGCGTGAAAACGCTTCGGCGGTGGGAACGAGGCTGGCTGCATAGTTGCCGCCGCACTTGGCAGCGCCAGTGCCGCCGGGCGCCGCGCGGGTATAGTCGCTGACCCAGATCGAGACCGCCGGAGCGCCCGACTTGAAGTAGTTGCCCGCAGGGCTTGCGATGACAAGGAACTTGTAGGCGCGCGAAGGACGCACGCCGAGGAAGGCTTCCGAGGCGAACATGAAGGGGCGCAGGTACAGCGAACCGCCTTCGACCGTCGGGAACCATTCGCTGTCGGCGAGGACGAGCTGGCGCACCGCCTCGACGAAAAGCTCTTCGGGCACTTCGGGCATGGCAAGGCGGCGGGCCGACGCGTTGAAGCGTGCCGCATTGGCAAAAGGACGGAACAGGGCGATGCCGCCATCGGCGAGGCGATAGGCCTTCAGCCCTTCGAAGATTTCCTGTGCATAGTGCAGCACGGCCGCAGCCGGATCGAGCGGGATCGGGCCATAGGGAACGACGCGCGGATCATGCCAGCGTCCGACACCGGTGGCAGGGTCGACCGAATAATCGATTTCGACCATGTGGTCGGAGAACACCGACCCGAAGCCCGGATTGGCCAGGATCGCTTCACGTTCATCCACCGGGCGCGGCGCGGGGTGGGGAAGGCGGGCAAAGCTGGGCAGGGGAGCGGCGGGCGACGCCATGACGGGATGTCCTTCTTGACTGGTTTGATCCGAGCGAAATGCTCAGGGCCGGGCGAGACTCGGCCAGCGGTGCGACGCTTTGAACGAATGTTGCGCGCTCGGCAAGGGCTTTGAAATAAAAGTGAAGGCTCAAATAAATGTGAAGGGCCACTTCCTCTAAAGGAAGCAGCCCTTCGCATGGTCAGCGGCCGGAAGTGCCGCCCACGAAGCCTTTATCGCTTAACGGAAAAATTCAGCGATAATGCTCCGCGTTGCGGATAGCCGACCTCTCTGCTGAACCATGAGACATCGGATCACCTCCTTTCGCGCTGTTGAGCCAAGACGCCTTCCGGGGATGCGCTCCCCATGACGGATACGCCACCCGGTTGACTGGGCCACTGCGGGAAAGGCTCGCCTTCCCGTTCGCGACCTTGGACCGAATGTGATTCATCGAAGGCTCAACAACAAGACTTGAAAGAAATTAATTTGCGGTCAAGATCACGCGCTCTGGCCTGAGGGCCGGGTCGGAAATTCCGAGCAGTGGCACCAGCCCTCTTACCCCCGACAATCCTCGATTACGCGTCCGACTTCGGACCACGCGGGCAGGATCGTGGGCGTCATTCCTGCAATCTCGACCCGGAACCGGCCTCGGCTGAATGCCATGGCGTCGAGCAGGCGGCTGTTTGCGGGAAAGACGATCGTCATGGCCGTCACGCCTTCCATCGGTGCCGCGGTGGCTGCGACGGTTCCGGTGGTAGTCGATGTCGTGATCGTGGCGGGATGGGCGACGGGATCGACGGGCCCTGCGACTGTCAGGGCAAGGCTCACCGTCTGGCGCGCGCGGTCGCACTGAAGGAAGGCCAGCGGCGTCCGACCGCTCAGGCCATAGCGCGCGGTGCTGCCTTTCGAGCCGCCCTGCCACGACCAGTCGCCAGCGGGCAGGGGCACATCGCGCCAGTCCTGCGCCGTCACGGGGGGCATCCCGACCGAGGCCGACGGCGCGCGCGGCGGCACCGGGCGAGCGGGGGCAACCGGCGCGGGTCTTGCCGGGTGCTGCGTCGGGGCGACGCAGCCCGACAGCAGGCAACAGCCCAGCACCGTCAGGACCGGCAGGGAAAAGGGCAGAGGGGAACGCGTACGGTTGATCTCCATCCCCTGTCTATGGAAGAGACCGGCCATGACCTCAAGCCGCGATCCTTCCGACCACGACCCAGCCGCTTCCCCGGCTGCGAAGCCCCCGCGCAAGGCGGCGAAAATCCGTCTCGACCAGTTGCTGGTCGAACGCGGCCACGCCGAAAGCCGCGCGCGGGCGCAGGCCCTGATCCTTGCCGGTCTGGTCTGGTCCGGGGATACCCGGCTGGTGAAGGCGGGGCAGTCGATGGCTGCCGATGCCGTGATCGACGTGCGTGGGCGCGATCATCCATGGGTCTCGCGCGGCGGGATCAAGCTTGCCCATGCGCTCGACCATTTCGGACTTGATCCCTCCGGAGTGGTGGCAATGGATATTGGCAGTTCCACCGGGGGCTTTACCGATGTTCTGTTGAACAACGGTGCCGCGCATGTCTTCGCGGTCGATTCGGGCACCAACCAGCTCGCATGGAAATTGCGGCAGGATCCGCGCGTGACCGTTCTGGAACAGACCAGCGCGCGCATCCTGACCCCTGATCATATCGATCGCCCGGCACACTGGGTCGTGTGCGACGCCAGCTTCATTTCGCTGCGCAAGGTACTGGAAGTGCCGCTGTCGCTGGCGGCGCGGCCGACGCGGCTGGTCGCGCTGATCAAGCCGCAGTTCGAAGTGGGACGCGGCGAAGTGGGCAAGGGCGGGGTCGTGCGCGATCCTGCCTTGCATGCGCGTGTCTGCGGCGAAGTGCGCGATTGGCTGGAAAGCGAAGGGTGGCAAGTCGAGGGGATCGTCGAAAGCCCGATCAAGGGGCCAGAGGGCAATATCGAATTCCTTGTTTCGGCTGTTCGGTAATGGAGTGGAAGCGGCGTTGCGTTGCGGTGGTCGTGACGTCAATATCGCTGCCGAATCGACCGTTGGTGTGCCGCTGCGGATAATCTCAGGGGTACATGCGGGCATTTGTGTACAGGTAGCATGCAACAACTTGCCTCGCCCGCCCAGCTTCGTGCCAGCATCATGCGCTGGATGCTGTTTACCGTTCCCCTGTGTCTGGGGCTCGGTTTCCTGTCGGGACGCGCCGCGGGCAGCGGGCCGGACAACCCGTGGTTCGCCATGCTGGACAAGCCGGCGATCTATCCCGCGCCGATCACGTTCCCGATCGTGTGGACGCTGCTCTATGTGCTGATGGGCGCGGCGCTTGCTCTGATCGCGGCAGCGCGGGGCGCCAACGGGCGGGGGATCGCGGTTGCCGCCTTCGTCGCCCAATTCGCGCTCAATCTGGCGTGGAGCCCGGCGTTCTTCCTCGCGCACCGCATCACGCTGGCACTCGCTATCATCATTGCCCTGATCGTGGTGCTGGGCATCGCGATCGTGCTCGCCTGGCGTGTTCGGCGGCTCGCGGCGGTGCTTCTCCTGCCCTATCTCGCGTGGGTCTGCTTCGCCTCGTTCCTCAATCTGCAGATCCTGCAGCTCAATCCGGGGGCGGACGGAGGCGACGGTTCGGGAGCGGCCGTCCGGGTTCAGCTCTGATCGGGAACCCGATGCAGGCGGGTATCGGCGCCTGAGCCCCGTGTCATCCATGCGTCCGATTTCGGTCTTGCCCCGACGGCTTCGCGCGCCCATGTAGCGGACCAACAGTCCGTACCAGCATTTGCATCAGCCAAGGGGCCCTACCATGCAGAGCGAAAACCCGCTGCTCGCCGATTTCGTCAAGCTCCTCAACAGCGCTGCCGGCACGTTTGCCGGAATGGGTCGCGAAGCGGGCGAAACCGTGCGCGACCGCGCCAAGGATATGTTCGGCGGTTTCGATTTCGTCACGCGCGAGGAATTCGACGCGGTGAAGGAACTGGCCGCGACGGCGCGCGAGGAAGTCGAAACGCTCAAAGCGCGTATCGCCGAGCTTGAAAAGGCCGTCGCCAACAAAGTGTGACGGCGTTTTGAAGGCGGTACCGACTTGGTACCGCCTTCAAAAAATCAAAGTCCGATTGCGCGCAGCGCCTGATCCAGATCCTCGATCACGTCTTCGGGATCTTCCAGCCCGACATTGAGGCGCAGCATGTTTTCCCCGATGCCCATGTCGGCACGGGTTTCCGCTCCCACACCGTGGTGCGTGGTCGAGGCGGGATGGCACATCAGCGAGCGCGAATCCCCAATATTGTTGGAAATGTCGACGAGCGCGAGCGCGTTGAGCAGTCCGTGCGCTTCGGCCCGGCCACCGTCGAGTTCGAGCGACAGGATCGGCCCGCCCGCCTTCATCTGCTTCTTCGCCAGTTCGTACTGGGGATGGCTTTCGAGGAAGGGATAGAGCACGCGCGGGACGCGGGTTTCAAGGAACGAGGCGACCTTGAGCGCGTTTTCGCCCTGCCGCATGGCGCGCATGTCGAGCGTTTCCAGTCCCTTCAACACGACCCAGGCATTGAACGGCGCCAGATTGGGGCCGGTGTTGCGCTGGAACGGCAGCAGCACGTTGTCGATGAAATCGGTCGATCCGCAGACCGCGCCCGCGAGCACGCGGCCCTGTCCGTCCATCAGCTTGGTCGCCGAATAGGCGATGACGTCGGCCCCGAATTCGAGCGGCCGTTGCAGGGCGCAAGTCGCGAAGGCATTGTCGATGACGGTGACGATGCCGTGCTTCTTGGCAAGGTTGCACACGAATTCCAGATCGACGAGGCCCATGGTCGGATTGGCCGGGGTCTCGAAGAAGAACACCTTGGTATTGGGCTGGATCGCCGCTTCCCACGCCGCATTGTCGGCAGCGTCGATAGTGGTCCCGGTGATGCCGAAGCGGGGCAGCAGGTTGTCGACCAGCCAGCGGCACGACCCGAAAGCGGCCTTGGCGGCAACGACGTGATCACCGGCCGAAAGCTGGCAGAGAAGCGCCGTGGTCATGGCGGCCATGCCGCTTGCCTGGGTGCGGCAGGCCTCTGCCCCTTCGAGCAGGGCAATGCGTTCTTCCAGCATGGCAACGGTCGGGTTCTGCAGGCGGGAATAGGTCATCCCGTCCTCTTCCCCGGCAAAGCGGGCGGCAACCGTTTCGGCGGTGTCGTAGGTGTAGCCGGACGTGAGGAACAGAGCCTCGCTTGTCTCGCCCATTTCCGACCGCCAGGTGCCGCCGCGAACGGCCTGGGTTGCGGGACGCCATTGGCGCGTGATCGAGCGGTCTTGTCCAGTCGTGCGTTTCATGGAACCGGGTCTTAGAGTCTGTTTCAAGGCTCGCCAAGCCGCGAGTTCTTGCGGTGAGGTTTCGGGTTCGGTCGCAAGGTCCGCGCGGCCTGTCGGGACCAGATTGCGCCCGCGCTGGGCTTGGCGTATGCGCGGGCGCAGAAATGGCCACCCCTGCTTTCCTCGCGGCTCCCGTTCGGGCCACGCGCGACCTTCTCACCCGGCGCGATCCGCTCATCCCCACGCTGCTGATCGTCGGGGCGTTCTTTTTCCTCGGGCTGTGCCGTCTGGCCATCCCGTCGAAAATGATGTTCGACGAGATCCACTATGTCCCGGCGGCACGGCGGCTGATCGAGTTGACCAAGCGGCTCAATCCCGAACACCCGCTGCTCGGCAAGGAAATGATCGCGATCGGCATCCGCCTGTTCGGCGATCATCCGTTCGGCTGGCGTTTTCCCAATCTGGTGCTGGGGACGGCGGGACTGTTCGCGGGCGCGCGGGCGATGTGGTGGCTGTCGGGATCGCGCCGCGTGTCGCTGTTGTTCGCGACCTTTCTGGCCACGGATTTCATCTGGTTCGTGCTGTCGCGCATCGCCATGCTCGACATGGCGATGGCCTCGATGCTGGCGCTGGCGATGTGGCAATGGGCGCTGTCGGCGCGTGCGCAATGGGCTGCACGGCGGGGCGGCCGCATTCACCTTATCCTGGCGGGGCTGTTTTTCGGGCTCTCGCTCGGCGGGAAATGGAACGGGGCGCCGCTCATGGTGCTGCCGGGCCTTCTTTTTGCATGGCAGCGCGCGGTCGCGCTCGATCTCGTGCCGATGCAGCGCCCGGCGAGTGTCCCGGCCGCGCTCGCACAGGCCGGGCGAGCTTTGCCCCGATGGCTCCTGGCGACGCGTGCAGGGCCGGTGCGCGGCGTTTCCCTGTTGGAAGCGGCGCTCTGGCTCGGGCTCTGGCCTCTGGTGGTCTATCTTGCGACGTTCGCCCCGGCGTTCTTCTACAAGGTTCAGCCGATGACGTTTTCCGGGCTGATCCCGTGGCAACGCTACATGTTGCAATTGCAGGACAGCGTGGTGAAGCCGCACCATTACATGAGCCGGTGGTGGCAGTGGGTGTTCAACCTGCGCCCGATCTGGTTCCTCTATGAACCGGTCGACGGGGCGCAGCGCGGCATCCTCATGCTCGGCAATCCCTTCACCATGCTTGCCGGATTGCCCGCGCTGGGTTGGTGCGGATGGAAAGCCTGGCGTGGCGAAGCGGTGCCTGCGCTCGTTTTCGTGCTTTACGTCCTCAGCCTCATCTTTTGGGCGATCAACGGCAAGCCGGTGCAGTTCTATTACCACTACGAACTTGCCGCGAGCTTCCTCATGGCCGCTCTCGCGCTGGTTCTGGGGACATGGTGGGACAATGGGCTCAAATGGCCTGCCAAGACGGCGCTGGTCCTGACCGTGATCGTCTCCATCGGGTTCTATCCGATCATTTCGGCCGGCCCCTTGCCCGGGAAGAAGGGCTACGTCGATTATATGTGGCTCAAGAGTTGGCGGTAAGCGGGCGCGTGGCGTTGAGGTTTTCTTTCTCGTCACCCCGGACTTGATCCGGGGTCCCGCTTCCTTCGCGCGGTTCGTCGGCGTGTCTTCCCCTTCGGCGTCAGGGATCAAGCGGGACCCCGGATCAAGTCCGGGGTGACGGGGTTGAGCATCATTGGGCTGCGTGGTTTGCGGGCAACAAAAAAGGGGGCGCGAAAGGCCCCCTTTTCGTTTCGGAACGGTTGTCCGGGGTCAGCCGTACTTGCCCCAGACGAACTTGCTCGACAGCGCAAAGTTCCAGACCGCGGCGAGGACGATGCCGACCAGAACCGCGACGACGTCGTTGATGTGCATCCGCTTGAGTGCATCGGCGCTGGCGATGTTCGACAGGATGCCGATGGAGCAGGTCAGCGCGAACTTGGCCCAGCCCTTGACCAGCGGAACAAAGCCGCGAAGGCGCTTGTCGGCGTAAGTCAGTTCGTTGTTGAGCACGAAATTGAACGTCATCGCTGTCAGAGCTGCGATGGTGTTGGCAATCGTGAACGTCGTTTCGCCCACGGCCCAGTGACCATAGACGAAGCGCTCGCGCAGGACCACGCTGAGCACGAACCACAGGATCGCGAACTGCACCGCGACGCCGAGGGCGCCGACCGTGCCGAACAGGGCGAAACGCGTGGGAATGATCCGGCCGAGCCACTTGTCGTAGAGGCCGATCAGAAATTCGAAAACGACCGTTCGGTCGAGCTTTGATTCACCTTCCATGCGCGCCGCGAAATTTAGAGGGAGTTCCTTGACCCGCAGCGGCTCGTCGGCCGTGGCGAGAATGTCGAGCAGGATCTTGAATCCGACGCCCGACAGGCGATGGGCATCGGCGCGCAGGATCGTGGCGGGCAACATGAAGAACCCGCTCATCGGGTCCGAAAGCTGCACCCCGGTTACGCGACGGGCGATGGAATTGGCAATGCCGGACGCCTTGACGCGGTCCGGGCGGCCCCAGGCCTCGGTGCTTGCTCCTTCGGCAAAGCGCGAGGCATAGGCAACGTCATAGTCGCCGCTGGTCACGGCCGCATACATTTGCGGCAGAAGCGAGGGATCGTGCTGACCGTCGGCATCCATGACCGCGACGATCGGCGCAGAGGCCGCGCACATCCCTTCGATTGCGGCCGACGCAAGGCCCCGGCGCCCGATTCGCTCGATCACGCGGATTCGCGAATCCTCGCGCGCGATGCGACGGGCCTCGTCGGCAGTGCCGTCGGGGCTGTTGTCGTCGACGAAAATGGCTTCCCATTCAAAGCCCTTGAGCGCTTCATCGAGCCGCGCGACCATGCGGCTGATGTTCTTGCGCTCGTTGTATGTCGGCAAGATGACTGCGAGTTGTAGCATGGCGCGCGCGCTTACAACCTTGCGAGCACGGCGTCACCAATTTCCGTGGTGCCTGCCGTTCCGCCAAGATCCCGACCCAGAATGCCGTCCGCCAGTGTCCTGGCAACGGCGGCCTCGATGCGGTCGGCGGCAGCGGCCTGACCCAGCGAGTGACGCAGCAGCATGGCCGCCGACAGGATGGTCGCCATCGGGTTTGCCAATCCCTTGCCCGCGATGTCCGGGGCCGAGCCGTGGATCGGTTCGTAAAGCCCGAAGGTGCCGTAGGCGGTCTGGCGTTCGCCGAGCGAGGCTGAGGCGAGCATCCCGATCGAGCCGACGCACATGCTGGCCTGATCGGAAAGGATGTCGCCGAACAGATTGCCGGTCAGGACGACGTCGAAATGGCCCGGATTGCGCACGAGCTGCATCGCGGCATTGTCGACGTACATGTGTTCGAGCGCGACTTCGGGATAGCCCTTGGCCACTTCGATCACGACATCGCGCCACAGCTGCGAGGTTTCGAGCACATTGGCCTTGTCCACCGAGCAGACGCGGCGGCGGCGGGCCATGGCGGTGCGGAATGCGATGTGGGCGATGCGCTCCACTTCGCTCGTGCTGTAGCTCATGACGTCATAGCCTTCGCGTTCGCCCGCAGCGTTGGTGCGAAAGCCCTTTTCACCGAAATAGACGTCGCCGTTCAACTCGCGCACGATGACAAGGTCGATCGCAGCCGCGATTTCCGGGCGCAGGGCCGAGGCGCCTTCGAGCCCGGCAAAGACCCGCGCGGGGCGCAGGTTGGCAAAGAGAGTCAGGGCTTTGCGCAGGCCCAGAATGGCCTGTTCGGGGCGCAGGTGGCGTTCGAGCGCGTCGCAATCGGGATCGCCGACCGCACCGAAGAGGATGGCGTCCGACGCTTGGGCCAGGGCGAGCGTTTCGGGCGGCAGGGGATGCCCCTTGGCCTTGTAGGCCGCGCCGCCGACCGGAGCTTCCGAAAGTTCGATACCGAGATCGAGCGCCTCGATCACCCGCACGGCTTCGCGTGTGACTTCAGGACCGATGCCGTCGCCCGGCAGAACCGCAATTTTCATGGAAGCCTCGTGGTGGTCTGACGTGATCGTCTGGCGTGATGCCAAGGGGAGCCCTTTGCCTCGCCGGGCCCTTCGGGTCAATCGCCCGTGATTTTGTGTAACCGCTGCATGAGAAGTTCGCGGGACGACAGAACATACCCGCGCCGGTCGGGCAGGAGGCGATTGGCGATGGCGTTTCCCTGACGGTCGAGCCGCGCGAGAAGGTCGCTCCAGGGTTCCTCGGGCGGCGGCGAGGGGGCCGTGCCATAGCCGACTTCGCGCAAGAGAAGCGCTTCGTATCCGGCAAGGACCCGCGCCCATCCCCGCGCGGAGGGCGCATGGCAGATCGCGTCGAGCAAGGCGCCGAGCGCGGTGTGAAGGGCGGGGTAGGGATGACCTTCGGGCAAAGTCGCGGCGGTAAGCGCGGTGGCCCAGTCGATCGCGGCTGCCGGCAGCGGTTCGCCGAGCCAGGGGGCGCGGCTGGCCACGAGTTCGGTCCGGGCGCCGGGAAGCTGGCTTCCCCCGCGGGCCCGGATCTCGACCGCCAGCGTGTTGCCCGGGATCAGCACCGGCCGCAAGGTTCGCCCGCGTGCCCCCGAGACATAGGCTGCGACCATGCCGTGGTCGCCGGTCAGGGCGCGGATGATCCCGCCATGCTCTCCGTGCGGGCGCATGGCGCACAGGATCGCCTCGACCCGGATCAGCACCGATGCTGCCCTGAACGGGGCCGTTCAACCGCAGTGGGGGAGGCGAAGGGGCAACATTTCATCGCATTGCACAAAGATCGGCGTTGGAAGGCTTGTCAATGTGCGATAGCCTTGAGCCATGAAACAGCTGTTCCAGCATGCGGCGACCACTCTGGGCGTGACTGTCAGAGTAGCGGTCAACTTCCTTCCCGAACAGTCCCGGGTCGAGGCAGGGAAGTGGTTCTGGGTCTATCATATCCGCATTGAGAACGACTCCGACGAGCAGATCAAGCTGATCAGCCGCCATTGGCGAATCACCGACGGGCACGGGGTGATCAATTTCGTCGACGGCGAAGGCGTGGTCGGGGAACAGCCGGTTCTGGTGCCGGGGCAGTCGCACGATTACGTGTCGGGTTGCCCGCTCGGGACCCCGCAGGGAAGCATGGAAGGACACTATACCATGCGCCGGGCGGACGGATCGCTTTTCGAAGTGGCGATCCCGTTCTTTGCGCTGGCAGTTCCCGCGACGGCCGGGTGATTGATACACACAGGTTGACGCGATCGGGTGCCGGACCGGTACTTGGACCGCGCGCCTGATTGACAAACCCCGTCTCGCGGCGTGATGGAAGTCGGGATGAAGCGTACCCACCTCCCTTTGAACGGCCTGCGCGTGCTCGATGCTGCGGCGCGGCATCTTTCCTTTACCCGCGCGGCGGACGAACTGGCTGTGACGCCTGCGGCGGTCGGGCAGCAGATTCGCGCGCTCGAGGACTTGCTCGGTGTGATCCTGTTCCGGCGCACGTCCAAGGGGCTGGAGCTGACCGACGAAGCGGCGGCAGGGCTCGACGCGGTGCGTGAAGGGTTCCTCCGGTTCGAGGAAGGGGTTCAGGCGATCCAGGCCGGGCAGTCGAGCCACGTCTATACGATTGCCTGCCCGCGCGATTTCTTTGCCGCCTGGCTTTCGGTCCGGCTTGCTGCCTTTCGCGGCGACAGTCCGCATTTGCGCTTCTCGCTGGTCGGGGGCGAGGGCGACGTCGATTTCACCGAGGCCAATCTCGATCTCGCGGTGCGCTGGTCGGAAGGGCCGGGCGATCTCGAAGGGATCCCGCTCGGGCCTTCGGGCACGCTGGTGGTGGCAGCCCCAGGCGTGGGTGAGGATGCGCCGTGGATCGCATGGCCGGGCGATCCCCTCGGGGAAACCGAAACCGCCGGTGACAGTCCCCGCGACGTCCACATTTCTGTGGGCGATGCTGGAACCGCGATCAGCGCGGCCTCGGCGGGCCTTGGCAAGGCGCGGGTGCCTCGTCTGCTTGGTGAAGCGGCCGTCGCGAACGGACGCGTGGTTGCCCTGGGAGCGCCCGAGGAAGGGCGGCGCGGGTACTGGTTGGTCGCGCCTTTGCCGCAATGGCGACAAAAGAAGGTCAAGGCGCTGATCTCGGCTCTGCAGAGGCAGGATATTTTGGGGGAATAAATCTTTTTAATCAATATATTGTATGAGTTAGGCGGCGTAATGGTACAGGAATCGCGGCGTTGACGGCAATTTAACCCGAGACGGCTAAAACGGTTCGCCATGAGTGGCGGCCGATTCCAGACATGACGATTGCGCGCAGGCGTCGCCTTGGGGTGGCCCGGATCCTGCGACGTGTCCGGATCGCCTTTGGCGAACGTGGGCCCGATTCATTCGTGGATGTCTATGCCGGCAGCATCGCTCGCCGCGCGCCGACGATTTACCTGACTGCCCTTCTGGACATTCTGTTCGTGCTGTACCGGTTTGCGGGAACGGCGCCGATCTGGCTCGAGGGGGCCGGGGGTGGTCTCGCGATATTCGCTCTCGTCCGTTCGTTCATCTGGCGCCCGGCGCAGATTGCCCGCGTGTCTCAGGTCGAAAGGCGCAGGATCCTTGCGCGGATGGCGGGCGTGGGCCTCGGCTTTTGCATCGTCTTCCTCGCCTGGACGGCCGTTCTTGCCCCCTATGGCACGGACGAGCAGCGGCTTCTGCTCGAATACATGCTGGGTGTGACGGGATTCATCACCGTTCTGGCGCTTGCGCACGGTCGCCGGATGGTGCGGTCGATCGCGCTCGCCTTGCTGGTGCCGACGACAGGTGTGGTTCTGGCGGGGTGGAGGAGCAATGGACTTGCCCTGTCGCTGGCGCAGATCATCTTTACCGGGACCATGCTGCTGACGATCGTGGTCAGCCATCGCGATTTCGTCCGGCTCGAACTGCTGGGCCGCCATTTGACCCGGCGGCTGTCGCAAGTCGCGGACGAATCCCGTTCGAATTACCGTCGGGCAACGATCGACGAACTGACCGACGGGCTCAACCGCCGGGCGATTCTCAAGCGGCTGCGCAGCGATCTGGAGCGGGGAGTCTCGCCTCGCCCGTGGCTGGCGCTGGTCGATCTCGACGGGTTCAAGCACGTCAACGACACTTATGGCCATGCCGCCGGGGACGAAGTCCTGCGCACGGTGTCGGAACGGATCGCGGCATTGCACGGGATGCTGGCGCACGGCCGGTTGGGGGGAGACGAATTTGCGATCCTGTTCGACGCGTCGCTCGACGCGGATCAGGCGGTCGCGGCGTGTCATCGCCTGTCCCGCGCGGTACGCGAACCGGTGCCCTTCAATGGAACCCGCCTGCGCATCTTTGCCTCGATCGGGCTTTACCGTGCGAACGAGAACACGACCGGGGCCTGTCTCGAACGGGCCGATGCGGCGCTCTACAAGGCGAAGGCCCTGGGCGAGGGGGCAACGGTCCTGTTCGGTCCGGACGACGAGGAAGAACTGTGCCGCCGCACTCTCATCACGCGGCAGTTCAACGACAGCGTGCTCGAGGAACGGCTGCGCCTGCTCTATCAGCCGGTGGTCGATGCCCGCGACGGACGGATCGTCGGGGCCGAGGCCTTTGCCCGTTGGTCGCCCGATGGAATCAACTGGCAACCGCCGGGCATGTTCATGGAACTGGCCGAGGCGACCGGACGGCAGAGCGAATTGACGCGGGTCGTGCTGGCCCGCGCCTTGTCCGAATGTCGGCCCTGGGAAACCGGGATCCGTCTTTCGATCAATCTTTCGCCGCGCGATGTCGTGCGCGAGGGGACGGTCGAGATGCTCGGCGCCATTGTCGAGGAAATCGGCGGGCGGGCCGAAAGCCTTATTCTGGAAGTGACCGAACAGGCGCTTCTGGCCGATCCCCGGCGCGCGACCTATCAACTCGAAGCCATGCGCGAACGGGGTTTTCGCGTGGCGCTCGACGATTTCGGCACCGGTTGGTCAAGCCTGTCGCAATTGCGTGACCTGCCGCTTGATCTCATCAAGCTCGACCGGACGCTGGCCTCGGCCCTGCCGACCGATCCGGGTGCGCGGGCCATGACGGGCATGATCGTGGCTCTCGCCTGGCAACTCGGGCTGGGGTGCACGATCAAGGGGATCGAAAGCGATGCCCAGGCCGAAGCGGCCCGGGCGCTCGGGATCACGCGGATGCAGGGCTTCCATTTCGGACGGCCTGATGGGGCTGCGTCCTTGCTTGCCTCGCTCGGGCAGTTGTCGCGGCGCTTTGCCGGATCATGATGCGGTCCCGTGGCGGGGGCCGCGCGGTGCTGCGGGCTCGCGCCGGGTGAACAGGCGGCCCTTTTCGCTGAACAGCACGAGCGCGAGTGCGCCGACGCCGCAGGCGACAAAGGCGATGGCCAGCGGCCGGGCAGTGTTGTCATAGGACTGCCCGATGATGATGCCGAGGCTGGCGGCGATGACCATGCGCAGGAACGCCTGCACCGAACTTGCCGCACCCGCAGTCCCGGCGAAAGGCTGCAACGCGATCGAGCTGAAATTGGCGCCGATGAAGCCGAGCATGCAGGCATTGAGCGCGATGACCGGCATGAACTGCCACAAGGTTTCGTGCGGTGACTGGGCCTGAACGTACTGGACGCAGCTGAACACGAGATAGAGCAGCAGCGCGCTTTGGGACACGCGCCGCGCGCCGAAGCGTTCGACGATGCGGGCGTTGAGAAAACTTGCGCTGCTCATCATCAGGGCGGTTGCGCCGAACAGCAGCGGGAACATGGCTCCGGCGCCGAAATGCTCGGCGACGAGCTGTTCGGACGTGTTGATGTAACCCAGGAGTGCGGCGAACGTCAGCGATCCACCCACGACATAGCCTGCCGAGCGGCGATGCGTGGCGGCGGCCACCATGTTCCGGGCGATCACGCCGGGCCGGATCGGCTGGCGATGGGTCGCATCGAGCGTTTCGGGCAGGCGTAAAGCGATCCATCCCCCGATGATCAGGCCGAGCAGGGCCAGCAGGCCGAAAATGGCCCTCCATCCGGCAAAGAGCAGGACGCTTTGCCCCAGAGTCGGCGCGACCATCGGCGCGATCATGAAAATCATCGAGACGGTCGAGAGGATGCGCGCCATGGCATCGCCCGCATGGCGGTCGCGAATGACCGCAGCGGGCAGGACCGATAGCCCTGCGCTCGCCAGTGCCTGCGCCACGCGCAGCGCGATCAGCATCTCGAAACTCGGCGCCGCGGCACAGCCCAGCGCCATCGCGATGTACCCGCCAAAGCAGACCAGCAGCACGCGTCTGCGCCCGAAGCGGTCGGACAGTGGTCCGGGCAGGAGCGAGCCGATCCCCGCCGCGACCAGGAACACGCCCACCACCAGTTGGCGCCGATTGGGATCGGACACGCCCAGATCCTCGGCAATCAGGCCCAGTGCGGGCAGCATGGCGTCGACGGCAAGAGCCTGCAGCGCCATGGTAGCGGCCATCATCGCGACGAATTCGAAATAGCCGATCGGGAAACCGGCGGAAGCGGGGCTGGCGGCGGAACTGGGGGGGGATCGCATGAGGCCGCTATAGGCACAGGGGCACCCGGTTCCTACCCCCGATCGCGCGGCATTTGCCGTCCGGGTGGGGCTGGGCTACGAATGCACGCGATGGGCGAGCCACCCGAGCCTTCCACGTCCGGTTTTCGCAAGGTCATCCATATCGACATGGATGCCTTCTATGCCAGTGTCGAACAGCGCGACGACCCGTCCTTGCGCGGGCGTCCGGTCGCGGTCGGTGGAGCAGCGGCACGCGGAGTCGTTGCGGCGGCAAGTTACGAGGCGCGGACGTTCGGGGTGCGGTCGGCCATGCCTTCGACCCGGGCGGCGCGGCTGTGCCCGGAACTTGTCTTTGTCCCCCCGCGCTTCGACGTCTATCGCGCGGTCAGCCGCCAGATCCACGCGGTCTTTCGCGATTATACCCCGCTCGTCGAACCGCTCTCGCTCGATGAAGCCTACCTCGATGTCACGGCGGATCTGCGCGGGATCGGTTCGGCGACGCGGATTGCCGAAATCATCCGGCAGCGTATCCGGGCCGAGACCGGCCTGACCGCCAGCGCCGGGGTTTCGTACAACAAGTTTCTGGCCAAGCTCGCGTCGGACCAGAACAAGCCCGACGGCCTGTGCGTGATCCGTCCGGGCGAAGGCGCGGACTTCGTCGCTGGACTTCCGGTGGCGCGGTTCCACGGGATCGGGCCGCGTGGGGCTGAACGGATGGAGGCCCTGGGCATTCGCACCGGGGCGGATCTGCGCGGGGTTGAGCTTGCCGTCCTGCGCAAGCATTTCGGGGCGCAGGCCGATTACCTGTTCCGGGCGGCACGCGGCATCGACTTGCGTTCGGTCGAACCCGATCGCCCGCGAAAGTCGGTGGGCGGAGAGCGCACGTTCGACCGCGACCTGTCATCGGGAACCGCCTTGCGCGAGGCGCTCGACAAGATCACCGAGATCGTCTGGGCTCGCATCGTCAAGGCGGGCGTGCATGGGCGCACGGTCACGCTGAAATTGAAGACCTCGGATTTCCAGGCGATCACTCGCGCCCGATCATTCGCCCGCCCCGTTGCCGATCAGGACGAGTTCGCGCGGGCAGGGCGCGAATTGCTCGACGCCCTGCTGCCGTTGCCGCAGCCGATCCGACTGATGGGGCTGACGCTGTCCGGCCTCGATGGCGCGAGCGAAGGGGGCGACGTCCGGTCCGACGGGGATGCCGAGCCCGCCGCCCAAGGGCAGGGGGTGTTACCCTTTTGATGCCGTATCGCGCCACAGGCGCCAGCGGACGATATGTTCGCGCGTCATGTCCGATGTAGTCGGGGGAAGCGCGTCGAGGGGGAACAGGCCGACTTCGACGATTTCACGTCCATCGGCACGCGGGAGACCGATGACGGTCCCGGTGACGAGATCGATGCGGTTGACCCAACCTTCGCGCATGGACCGGCGCACCGTGGCAAAGCAGGTGGCGTCCTCGAGCGCGCATCCCGTTTCCTCGACGATTTCGCGTCTGGCTGTGGTGAGGGCGTCCTCGCCGCGATGGCGCCCACCGCCCGGCACCAGCCATTGATCGGCAAGGTGATAGGAATGGCGGACCAGCAGGATACGTCCGTCGTCGGTGAAGCCGAGCACCATGATGCCCTCCACTTCGCGACGAAGCAGGCCCCAGATACGCAGGCGAACCGGCTGCAACAGGCGGAGCAGTCCACGATGGAGCGCAGGGGGCACGAGCTCGATCAGGTTGGTAGCGATGGTGCGTCTTGCACGCGGTGAAGTCGTCATCGGGTCATGGTAACGCTTGCCGCCGCGATTGTCCCCCCGTGATACGTGGTCTCCCGTTCTCTCCCCGCAGGCTCGACAACGAGGGGTAGCCTCTGTCATGGCCCGGGCGACGGCTCGGAGGCCGGAAGGTCCCGCAAGGGAAGAAGGAGCAAGCGGCCATGCTGATCGCGATCGCGCTGGCGATGACACCGGTACAGGGCGGGCATCTCGATTACGCCCACGCCATGGACTGCGCAGTCGGAGAAGCAGTGCTGGCCCGGCTTCTCGCCGATGACAGTGCTGCCGGATCGGCCGAGGCGGGTAGTGACGAGGCTGGCGGGGATCGGGCCCAGGCCGAACGTCTTGCCGGGCTCGCGCGCTATTGGTTCGACAAGGCGCGGGCCCAGGCCCCCGATCCTTCGACAGCGCGGGCCGATTTCGCCCGCCGTCAGCAGGCCCTTGGCGACGAGGTCGCCGCGAGCCGGGACGCGGCGAGCCTGCAGGGTCTTTTCGAAGCCCGGCTTGCCCCGTGCGAAGCGGCGATGGCCGCTTCGTCCGAGACACAGGATGAACCTCAGGCGAGCTGATATACCAACCTGCGAGGAGTTTCTCTCATCGCAGGTTGGTATAAGGCCGCGCCGCCTGAGCGAAACGTGCAGGGCCGTATGAAGCGCGTTTTTACCCGCCCAGGATCTGGGTGAGGAACCACACGCGCTGTTCGGCCTGATCGGTCCAGTCGTCCGAGGCGCCGTCGGTCGCATTGTCGCCCGCTTCGCCTGCCGCCGCCTTGGCCGCCCGGATGCGCGCGATTAGCGTGACATTGTCGTCGCGCAAGGTGCGCACCATGTCGAGCGCGTCGAGGGCACTGCGGTCGTCGTCGGCGATCACGCTCTTGCCCGCGATCGCTCCGATCGACGTCAGTGTGCCGCCACCGTTCTTGCGCACGCGTTCGGCCACGATGTCGGTCAGCGCGAAAATCTCGGTCGCCTGTTCGTCGAACAGGAGATGGAGATCGCGGAACTGCCGACCGGCGACGTGCCAGTGGAAGTTCTTGGTCTTGATATAGAGCGCGAAGAGATCGGCGAGCAGGCCGTTGAGGCTGTCGATCAGCGCCTTTTTTGCATTGTCACCGGGCATTGGTTTTCCCTTTCGCACGAGGTGTTGGAGGCCTGATACTCCTCACAGGCTGAAAGGTTTAGAGAATAAGTTTCGCCACAATGATTGAACAATCCGATCAATTTCGATCGGAAGCCGTTCTCCCGCCATCCGCCGCCAAGGGCTTTCCCGATCGTGGCGACAAAAGCATGGCGTGGCGCGCCCAAGCCAGCTAGCGTCCCGGGCAGGATGGACGTCTATCTTCCGATCGCCAATCTTGCCGTCAACGGACTGGTCATTGTCGGCCTTGGCGCGCTGACCGGGCTGCTGTCGGGCATGTTCGGCGTCGGTGGCGGTTTTCTCACCACGCCCTTGCTGATCTTCTATGGTGTCCCCCCGACTGTCGCGGCGGCTTCGGCGGCGAGCCAGGTGACCGGGGCGAGCGTTTCGGGCGCACTGGCCCATGCCCGGCGTGGGGGCATCGATTACCAGATCGGCGCGGTGCTGATCGCGGGCGGGGTCATCGGCACCGGGATCGGCGCCTTGCTCTTCCGCGTGCTGCAGGCACTGGGGCAGATCGATACGACGATCAACGTGCTCTATGTCGTCATGCTCGGCTCGATCGGGTCGCTGATGGGGGTCGAATCGTTTGGTGCCATTCGCGCGCGGCAGACCGGGCGTGCGCAAAAGGCGCGTCGCCGTCGCCATCACCCGCTGGTGGCGAGCCTGCCCTTGCGGTGGCGGTTCTATCGTTCGGGACTCTATATCTCGCCGCTCGCGCCGCTGCTGCTGGGGATTGCGACCGGCATCCTGACCATGCTGATGGGGATCGGCGGCGGCTTCATTCTCGTTCCCGCGATGCTCTACATTCTGGGGATGAGCGTCACGGTCGTGGTCGGGACGTCGCTGTTCCAGATCCTGTTCGTGACCATGGCGACGACGATGATGCACGCGTTGACGACGCGTGCGGTCGATCTCGTGCTCGCTTCGCTCTTGCTGGTGGGGTCGGTGCTGGGGGCGCAGATCGGGGCCCTGTTCGCGCAAAAGGCAAAGCCCGACGTGCTGCGGCTGGTGCTGGCGCTGATTGTGCTTGCCGTTGCGGTGCGCATGGCGCTGGGGCTCGGGTGGCGCCCGGATGAAATCTATACGGTCGTCGGCTTGTGAGGGGGCTTCGTCTCGCCTTCCTGCCGATGGCCCTGTTCCTGGTCGGTGCGCGTGATCCGGTTCCCCCGGCGCCTGTTCTCGTGCCCGAAGTCTCGCAGCATGAAATCCGTGTTGAGCAGGGGTTCACCGGGGCCGATCTTCTTCTCTATGGCGCGATCCTGCCACCCGAAGGGGCAGCGACGGCCGACGACTATGACATCGTCGTCGTGGTCGAAGGCCCGGCCCGCGCTGTCGTTGTCCGCGAAAAGCGGAAGGTTGCCGGGATCTGGATCAATGCGGCGAGCAGCAGTTTCCGTTCCGCGCCCGGCTTCTTTGCGGTTGCCTCTTCCCGGCCGGTGCCCGAGATCGTCGATGCGCGCACGGCGGCGATTTACGAACTGGGGCTCGCCTGGCTGCAATTGTCGCCGATCGGATCGATCGACCCGGCCCGGCAGCAACGCTTTGCCCACGGCCTTGTCGAACATATGCAACGCATGGGGCTCTATCACGAAGATCCCGGCGCCGTGCGGATCAGCAATCGGGTACTCTATCAGGCGCGCATCGCCTTGCCTTCCAGCGTGCCGACCGGCGATTATACCGCCGAGACCTTTGCTATCCGCAAGGGGCGTGTTGTGGCTTCGGCGATGACCCATATTACGGTCGGGAAACAGGGATTTGCCCGTTTCATTGCGGTTGCGGCCCAACATGCCGGGCTTGTCTATGGCCTGTGTGCGGTGGCGCTGTCGGTGCTCATGGGCTGGATCGCCGGACGCCTGTTCGCCCGGGTGTAAATCCGGGTGCAAGCCTGATCTCCCAACGTCCTCTAAGCATTTGCCGTTAGACCGATATTAACCGTCCCGGCCTAATCCCGTCGGCATATGTCGCCGTTCTGGCGCAGGGGGATTGAAATCCGATGACGGACATGAGCAGCCACCACACCCTTCGTGCCGAATGGGCTGGTGCAGGCTCCGGTGATGGCGAGGCCGGCAACATGCCGCCGCTGCCGCGCTCCGCGCCGCAGTCGACCGCAGGCAATCTGCGCCAGCCGATCGGCGTCGTGCGCGACGTGGCGGGCGGTTCGTGCATGGTCGTCTTCGATCCCGAACGGCTTCAGGATTGCGGGACCGACAGCGATCCGGCCGTTGCCATGTCGGGACAGGTCGGCAGCCAGGTGAAGATCCGCGTCGGCCGTTCCTGGCTTCTGGGGATCGTGCGCAAGATGCGCCAAGCCCAGCAGCAGGAAGGCCACGGCGGCATCGTCGCGGAAGTCGACTTCCTTGGCGAAGGGGATGAAGAGCGCCTGACCGGCGAGATCTTTGCCTTTCGGCGCGGCGTTACCCGCTATCCGACCCCGCAGGCGATGGTCCATGCCTCGTCGAGCGCCGACTTGCGCCAGATCTATGCGAGCGACGGCCGCGCGAGCATTTCGGTCGGAACGGTCCATCCCACTCGCGACATCCGGGGTGGGCTCTATATCGACGGGCTTCTGGGCAAGCATTTCGCCCTGCTCGGTTCGACGGGCACCGGCAAGTCGACCTCGGCCTCGCTGATCCTCCACCGGATCTGCGAACTGGCGCCGCAGGGACACATCGTGATGATCGATCCGCACGGCGAATATATGCAGGCCTTTCGCGATACCGGCTACCTGCTCGACGTGTCGAACCTGCAGATGCCGTACTGGCTGATGAATTTCGAGGAACATTGCGAAGTGTTCCTGACTTCGAGCGGGTCCGACCGTGTGGTCGATTCCGACATTCTCGCACGGTGCCTGCAACAGGCACGGGCGAAGAACCGGTTGGCTTCGGCAATCGGCAAGATCACCGTCGATTCGCCCATTCCCTATCTCCTTTCCGACCTGCTCAACATTCTCCAGAACGAGATGGGCAAGCTCGACAAGGGGACCGGATCGATCCCCTATCAGCGGATCAAGGCCAAGATCGAGGAAATCCGCGCCGATCCCCGGTACCAGTTCATGTTCTCGGGGATGCTGGTCGGCGATTGCATGACCTCGTTCCTGAGCAACGTGTTCCGCCTGCCCGCCAACGGCAAGCCGATCTCGATCATCGACGTGTCGGGCGTGCCGTCGGAAATTACCTCGACCGTGGTCGCGGTGCTGTCGCGGCTGGTGTTCGACTTTGCCGTCTGGGCGCGTGACGAGGAAACCCGTCCGATCCTGCTGGTCTGCGAGGAAGCGCACCGCTACGTTCCCAATGAACGCAATTCCGACGGGTCGTCGGTCGCGCGGGTGTTGTCACGTATCGCCAAGGAAGGGCGCAAGTACGGGGTCAGCCTTGGCCTCATTACCCAGCGCCCGTCCGACCTTGCCGAAGGCGTGCTGTCGCAGTGCGGCACGATCATTGCGATGCGTCTCAACAACGAACGCGACCAGGCCCATGTGCGCGCGGCCATGCCCGAAGGCGCACGCGGGTTCCTCGACGTGATCCCGGCGCTGCGCAACCGCGAATGCATCATCTGCGGCGAGGGCGTTACCATTCCCATGCGGGTCGCGTTCGACGATCTCGATCCGCGCCTGCGTCCGGCTTCGGCCGACCCGTCCTTTGCCGTGCAGTGGGCCAAGTCCGGCGGCGAGGAAGCCATGGTCGAGCGCACCACCCAGCGCTGGCGCGCCCAGAGCCGCTGACGCTCCCGCTTGCCGTCCTCGTGACGGCAGTCGGGCATACGTCAAACGTCCCATGCGCGCCTGCGGGCCGCGCGCCTATCAGGGGAAATGGCCCTCTCGTCCGTTTCCCCACCCGCCGACAGCGCAGTGCCGCGCGCGGGGGGCGACTATGTTCTCCGTGACAAGCGGGCCTACAACAAGTGGGTCGCCAGCGAGACGATGGAGGACTACGCGTTGCGCTACACCGCCGCCTCGGCGCGGCGCTGGAGTGCAGGGCGCGTGGCGGGAACCGCCATCGGTGCGACGGCCTTCCTTGCCTGCGAAGCGATCGGCGGTTCGATCACGCTCGCTTTCGGTTTTGCCAATGCGGTGGCCGCGATTGCCGCGACTGTGGCCATCATGTTCGCGCTGGGCTTTGCCATTGCGCTTCATGCCGCGCGGCATGGGCTCGACATCGATCTCCTGACGCGCGGGGGTGGGTTCGGTTATCTCGGCTCGACGATCACCTCGCTGGTCTACGCCTCGTTCACGTTCCTGCTGTTCTCGGTCGAAGCCTCGATCATGGCCAATGCGCTGGTGGCGTTGCTCGGCCTGCCGCTGGCGCTTGCCTATCTGGTGAGCGCGTTGGTGGTGATCCCGATCGCCTTTTACGGGATGAGCGCGATCACCCGGTTCCAGCGCGCGACGCAGGGGGTGTGGATCGCCCTGCAACTGGCGCCAATCGCCTATATCGGCCTGTGGCAAAGGCCCGCACTGGCGCAATGGGCGGCCTTTCCCGGACTCGATGGCGGGCATGGCGGGCTCTCGCTCATTCCCTTCGGCTTTGCGGTCTCGACCTTGCTGTCGCTGTTGCCGCAGATCGGGGAGCAGGCTGACTATCTGCGGTTCATGCCGCGCCCGGCGCGACCGGCGGCGCTCGGCTGGTGGTCGGCGCTCGTCGGAGCGGGGCCGGGCTGGGCGCTGATCGGTGGGGGCAAGCTGCTCCTGGGGTCGTTCCTTGCGCATTACCTGTTGCAGCGCGGCTTCGGCCCCGCCGCGGCGCAGGACCCGATCGCGATGTTTCGCGCGATTTTCACCGCCATGACCGGGAACGGCTGGTTCGGGCTGGCGCTGGCGGGCGTGCTTGTCGTCGTCTGCCAGATGAAGATCAATGTGACCAATGCCTATGCCGGATCGATCGCGTGGTCCAATTTCTTTGCCCGGCTGACGCATAACCACCCCGGGCGCGTGGTGTGGATGCTGTTCAATGTCGGCGTTGCGGTCCTGTTGATGGAATTCGGGATCGGGCGGCTGATGACGGCGGTCCTGCCGGTCTATGCCTCGCTCGCGGCGGGCTGGATCGGGGCTCTGGCCGCCGATCTCATGGTGTCGAAGCCCCTCGGCCTGTCGCCAGCCGGGATCGAGTTCAAGCGCGCGCACCTTTACGATCTCAATCCGGTGGGTGTGGGGGCGATGGCCCTGTCGATCCTCGTCTCTCTGCTGGCGTGGCTGGGCTTTGCCGGGGATGTCGCCCGCGCGTTCGCGCCGGTTCTGGGGCTTGGCGTCGCGTTCGTCGCGGCGCCGCTCATTGCGCTCGCGACACGAGGGCGCTGGTACATCGCGCGCCGGGCCGACCGGATCGCGGAAGACGCCATGGCGACCTGCACCATTTGCGAGAACGCCTTCGATGCGCCCGACATGGCGTTTTGCCCTTTGCATCGTGGGGCGATCTGCTCGCTCTGCTGCACGCTGGAGGCGCGTTGTCACGACCGGTGCAAAGTCGACAGCCGCGCCACCGAGCAGGTCGCGGGTTGGCTCGAACATCTCCTGCCCGCTGCGCTGGGCCGCCATGTCCACAGCCCGCTCGGCCATTTCGCCATGGTCATGACGGCGGTCGCGGCGCTTGAAACCGCAATCGTGGGTGGCGTCACCTGGCGCTTGTCGCGTTTCCTTGCCGGGGATGCGCTCGCTTCCCTGCGCGAGACGATGCTGATCGTGCTGGTGATCCTGTTGTTCCTGGGCGGGGTTGCCGGATGGATCGTCGTGCTGGTGCATCAAAGCCGCCGTGCCGCGCTCAAGGAAGCCGATCATCACGTCAGCGCGCTGGAAGAGGAAATCGCCGCCCACGGCGCCACCACCCGCGAATTGCACCGCGCCAAGGAAGCCGCCGAATCCGCCAATGCGGCCAAGAGCCGTTATCTTCTGGCCGTCAGCCACGAGATCCGCTCGCCGCTCAATTCGATTTACGGCTATGCGCAATTGATGGAGCGCGGGCACGATATTGCCCCGGCCGAAGCTGCACGTATCATCCGGCGCAGTTCCGAGCACCTGACCAATCTTGTCGAAGGCCTGCTCGACATCAGCCATGTCGAAAGCGGAGTGCTGCGGATCAGCAACGACACCGTGCGTTTGCAACCCTTTCTCGATCAGATCGCCAGCATGTTCGTGCCGCAGGCGCAGGCCAAGGGGATCGCGTTTGATTATCGCTGCACCGGGCACATTCCGACCTATGTCCGCACCGATCAGAAACGCCTGCGCCAGATCCTGATCAATCTCCTTTCCAATGCGATCAAGTTCACGCAGGCAGGCTCGGTCCGCTTTACCGTCGCGTTCCGCCCGGAACTGGCGACTTTCACGATTGCCGATACCGGCATCGGTATTGCCGCAGAGGATCGCGAACGCATCTTTGCCCCGTTCGAGCGCGGCAGCCATCCCGAGGCGCAGCGCCAGCGCGGGATCGGCCTCGGCCTCGCGATCACGGCGGCGCTGGTGCATATTCTGGGCGGGGACATTCAGGTCGAAAGCGTTCCCGGCAAGGGGGCGACGTTCACCGTGCGCCTGCGGCTGGGGCAAGTCATGGGCGCCGCCGATCCGGCGGCAGGCGAAGTCGCCCAGGCGATCGAAGGCTATGAAGGGGCGCAGCGCTCGATCCTGCTGATCGACGATGATCCCGATCAGCTGCGGCTCTTGCGCAGCCTGCTCGAACCGCTCGGCTTTGCGGTCCATGCCGCGCCCGACGGGGCAAAGGGATTGGCGCTTGCGCAGGCAGAGCAGCCCGAACTGGTCCTGTGCGACGTGTCGATGCCGGGCCTTTCGGGATGGGACGTGGCAAAGGCCCTGCGCGAGACGTTCGGCGAGGCAATCCGCATCGTCATGGTCTCGGCCGATGCCCACGACTTGCGCCGTCATGCGGGAAGCGCCTCGCACGACATGTTCCTGATCAAGCCCGTTGAACTGGGCACTCTGCTCGATGTCGTCGGGCGCGAACTGAAACTGCGCTGGACTGGGGCGACCGTGCCCGAGGCGCTGATCGCAGCGACGCCCGACCCCGCCGAAAAGCTGCCCGAGGCGGCGCGGGCCTATCTGACCGAGATCGAAAGCGGCATCCGCATCGGCGACGTGCGCGGGATCGAGCAGAGCGTGCGCGCACTTGAACAAGCCGTGCCCGAGGCGCATGCACTGGCCGGACATTTGCTTGCCTGTCTCGATCGTTTCGATCTTGCCGGGCTGGCCGCTGCGATCAGGGATGTGACATGAGCCTTTCTGCCCCCGCACCATCCCCGCGCGCCGATATCGTTCTGGTGGTCGACGATACGCCGGAATCGCTGCATTTCCTGTCCAAGACGCTGGAAGCCGACGGCATTCGCGTGCTGATCGCGACAAGCGGCGAGGCGGCGATCGAATTGCTCAACCATATCCGTCCCGACCTCATCCTGATGGACGCGGTCATGCCGGGGATGGGCGGTTTCGAGGCGACCCGCGCGATCAAGGGCAATCCCGCGACGGCCGGGATTCCGGTGATCTTCATGACCGGCCTTACCGAAAGCGAGCATGTCCTTGCCGCGCTCGACGCGGGTGGGGTCGACTATGTGCGCAAGCCGCTGGTCGTGGCCGAACTGATCGCGCGCGTGCGGGTGCACATGAACAATGCGCGGGTTTCGGAAAGCAGCCAGGCAGCGCTCGATGCGTCGGGCCGTCACCTGATCGCGCTCGATCCGGTGGGGCAGCTCAAATGGTGGACGCCTTATGCCGGGACGCTGCTGTCCGAGCATTTTCCGGGCTGGACGCTTGCCCCCGGAGCTTTGCCCGAGGACTTGCGCGGGCCGATCGCGCGTCTTCTGGCCGAAAGCGGGGGCCGCTCGGTACGGGTCGAATTGGCGCAGTCGACGCTCGAACTGGTGCGGGTGACGCAGTTGCGAGGCGAGGAAACGCTCGTTCGGCTGAACGATGTCAATCCCGCCGCCTATGTCGCTCGGTTGCAGGGACTGCATGGCCTGACCCTGCGCGAGGCCGAAGTCCTGCTCTGGCTCAGTTACGGCAAGCCCAACCGGATGATCAGCGAAATCCTGACCATCTCGCCGCGCACGGTGAACAAGCATCTCGAACAGATTTTCGAGAAACTGGGCGTCGAAACCCGTGCGGCGGCGGCGGCTCTGGCGGTGCGAACCCTGACCGAGTGATCGTTCAGCGCGCGAGGAAAGCGAGCACGAGTTCGTTGAAAGTGTCGGCATGTTCCCACTGGGCCCAATGGCCGCAGCGGGCAAAGACGTGGAGCTGGGAATGGGCGATCCCGGCGAGCAGGCGCAGGCCCACGTCCATCGGCACGAAGCGGTCGTCGCGGCCCCAGACGATGAGCGTGGGCGCA
>NZ_GL876933.1:864295-898421 GCF_000192575.1 Novosphingobium nitrogenifigens DSM 19370
TGCCGGGCAAAGTGTGGAGCGGCAGATTCCGGACGCGCGGGGGCCTTGCCCTTCGCCTTCCATTCTCCCGCATGTCCTGCCTCTTGTCCGGCTATCGTGACGCCCCGGCATCGGCGAAAGCGATAGGGCCCGCCAATATGAATTTCGTTTTGATTAAGACGTAAAGCCTATTGATTGCGTTCACTCAGCGCGTCCCGGGTCAGGGCAACCAGGGCGGTGATCTCGGGTTTGGCATTGTCGTGGCGCCAGGCTGCGACGAGTTCCGCGCGCACTTCGGGGCCGGCCAGCGGGCGGGTGGTGAGATTGCGGAAGCTCAACTGCTCGACATAGTCGGGCAGGATGCTGAAGCCGACGCCGAGCCCGACGAGTGTCAGCAGGGTCAGCACGTTTTCCACTTCCTGTATGGCCTGAAGCTCGGCCCCGTCGCGGCGGGCAAGGTCGTCGATCAACTGGGCCAGGTTGCCCGCGTGACGGCTGGCGATGCGCAGGAACGGCGTGTCGGTCAGGTCGCTGAGGGCAACCCGGTCCAGCGCGCAGGCGGGGTGGTCGATATGGAGCAGGGCGACCAGCGGTTCGCGCAGGACCACTTCGCTCGCAAACAGGCTCTCGTCCACGGGCGGCCGCATGAAGGCGATGTCGATGTCCCCGGCGAGCAAGGCCTGATGCTGTTCGAAGGTGGTGAGCGAGCGCAGCACGATCCGCGTATCGGGAAATAGCCCGCGCAGCAGGGTGAGCGACTGGGGGAAGATCTTCACTTCGGCGGCCGGAACGAAACCGATGGTCAGGCTCTGCGCCTCGCTTTCGGCGGCGCGGCGGGCCAGCGTCTTGGCCCGGTCGGCTTGCGCGAGAACGAGTCGCGCTTCGTCGAGGAAGACTTTCCCTGCTGCCGTCAGGGCGACGTTGCGCTTGTCGCGATTGAGCAGCGGAGTTCCGATTTCATATTCCAGATCACGGATTTGCTGGCTGAGCGAAGGTTGCGCCGTGCGCAGCGTCTGGGCCGCGCGGGTGAAGCTCAGGGCCTCGGCGACGGCAACGAAATAGCGGAGGTGGCGCAGTTCCATGATGGCGCGATTTATAGGTTTGAGCGATAACATGGCAACAACAATGTATTGGCTGGCCCCCATGCGTTCCGGTTAATTCCCACCTTCGAGAGAGCCGGCACGGGCCGGCCCCACAGGGGAGAGAGATGCATGACCGAGGACGATATCCGTGCGCTCGTCGATACCCGCAACGGGACTGTAAAGCCCGCGATCTACACCGACCCCGCGCTCTACGAGCTTGAGCTGGAACGTGTCTTTGCTCGCACATGGCTGTTCCTTGCGCACGAGAGCCAGATCCCCAAGGCCGGTGATTTCTTCAACACCTACATGGGCGAGGATCCCGTGCTGGTGGTGCGGCAAAAGGACGGTTCGATCGCGGCGATGATGAACCAGTGCCGCCATCGCGGCATGAAAGTCTGCCACGCCGACAGCGGCAATACCCGCGCGTTCACCTGCCCCTATCACGGCTGGGCCTATGGCGTGGACGGCGGCTTGCAGATGGTTCCGCTCGAAAAGGAAGCCTATCGCGGCAAGCTCGACAAATCGAAATGGGGTCTGGTCAAAGTGCCCCGGCTCGAAACCTACAAGGGGCTCGTTTTCGGCAACTGGGACGAAGGCGCGCCTTCGCTCGTCGATTATCTGGGCGACATGGCCTGGTATCTCGACGGTTTTCTCGACCGGCGCGAAGGCGGGACCGAAGTTGTCGGCGGCATCCACAAGTGGGTGATCGAGTGCAACTGGAAATTCGCCGCCGAACAGTTCTGTTCGGACCAGTACCACGCGCCCTATACCCATGCCTCGGCCATTCAGGTGCTGGCGCCGACGCCGCAGAACAAGACCGAAGGCAAGCCGCTCGGCGATGGACAGACGCAGCGCCCGGCCTGGGCCAATGGCCTTGGCGGCGTGCAGTTCGGCGGCAAGGGACACGGCAGCGCGTTCTTCTTCACTGAAAACGCCGATGCCAACGTCTGGGTCGGCGGTGAGGTTTCGGAATATTTCCGCGATACTTACGCCGAAGCCGAAGCGCGTCTGGGCAAAGTCCGTGCGCTGCGCCTTGCCGGCCACAACACCATGTTCCCGACGCTCTCCTGGCTCAACGGCACGCAGACCTTGCGCGTCTGGCACCCGCGCGGGCCCAACGAGATCGAAGCCTGGGTCTTTTGCATCGCGGACAAGGCCGCGCCGCCCGAAGTCAAGGAAGCCCTGAAGCGCAGCCACGCCCGAGCCTTTGGTCCGGCCGGTTTCCTTGAACAGGATGATTCGGAAAATTGGGTCGAGGTCCAGAAAGTTCTGCGCGGGCACAAGGCGCGCCAGACCGATTTCTGCATGCAGATGGGACTGGGCTTCGAGGAACGCCGCGACGACGGCATTCCGGGGGTCACCAACGGCACCTTCGCCGAAACCGCCGCGCGCGGGTTCTATCAGCACTGGGTCGAACTGATGAGCGGCAAGAGCTGGCCTGAAATCGAGGCCGCTGCCGCGCAGTGGGAGCAGGAGGTCGTCGATGCTTGAAGAACTGACCCGGATGCCGCGCGTCACGCCCGAATTGCAGCAGGACGTCGAACAGTTCCTCTATCACGAGGCGGCCTTGCTCGACGAACGGCGCTTCCGCGAATGGCTCGACTGTCTCGCTGAGGATATCGAATATACGCTCGATACCAATACGCTGGCGCAGTTCCGCGATCGCCGCAAAGGCTGGGCGCCGCCCTCGACCTATATCTTTCACGAGGACAAGTACCAGCTCGAACGCCGCGTCGCGCGGATCGAGACCGGGCAGGCCTGGGCCGACGAACCGGCGAGCCGCACGCGGCATTTCGTCACCAATGTGCGCATTCTGGCCCAGGCCGAAAACGAACGGGGCGAGGCTGAACTGGTCGTGGCCTGCAATTACCTTGCGCACCGGGCGTCGAAGTCGCGGGACCACCACAGCTATATCGGCACGCGCCGCGACACGTTGCGCCGGGTGCGGACGGCGGAGGGGGAGGACACCTTCCTCATCGCGCGGCGGCGGCTCGAACTCGACGAGTTCACGCTGATGTCGGCGAACGTCTCGATCCTTCTCTAGATCTTTTTCGGAATTACCATGACCCGATTCCATGTCTGCTCGCTGTCGGAGTTGCCCTCTGGCGAGGCGAAGCGTGTCGAAAGCGATCCTGCCGTTGCCGTCTTCAATGTCGAAGGCGAAATCTTTGCCCTTGCCGATCAATGCACCCACGGCGACGCCTCGATGGCCGACGGCTATGTCGAGGACGATTGCACCGTCGAATGCCCGCTCCATGCCGCGCGGTTCTGCCTGCGCACAGGCAAGGCGCTGAGCCAGCCCGCCTATATCGATCTCGCGACGTTCCCGGTCGCAGTCGAGGATGGGGAAATCTATGTCACGGTGGAGACGGCTGCGTGAGCCGCCTTGCCGGACAGGTCGCGCTGATCACCGGGGGCGGTTCGGGGCTGGGGCTGGCGATCCTGCGCCGTTTCGTGGCCGAAGGCGCGCGGATCGGCGTGCTGGAACGCGATGCCGGACGGGTCGAGGCGCTCAACACCGAATTTCCCGACGCGGTTGTTGCGGTTGCGGGCGACGTGCGCTCGTACGATGACAATCTCCGCGCGGTGGAGGCGGTGCTCGACCGCTTCGACCGTCTCGACTGCTTCATCGGCAATGCCGCGATCTGGGACCATGGCGCCAGCCTTGTCGATCGCAGCGGCGAGGATCTCGACAAGGGTTTCGACGAACTCTTCGCGATCAATGTCAAAGGTTACCTGCTCGGGGCGAAAGCGGCGGCCCCGGCCTTGATCGCCAGCGAAGGCTCGATCATTTTCACCCTGTCCAATTCCGCGTTCTATCCGGGCGGGGGCGGGCCGCTCTATACCGCGTCGAAACATGCCGGGGTCGGGCTGGTGCGCCAGCTTGCCTATGAACTGGCGCCCAAGGTGCGCGTCAACGCCGTCGCGCCGAGCGGGATGGCGAGCGATCTGCGCGGGGCGGCGGCTTTGGGCCAGCAGGATCAGAAGATCATGGATTCCCGTTCGCCCGACGCGATCCGCGCGATCCTGCCGCTGCAATTCTTTCCCGAGCCCGACGATTTCGTGGGTCCCTATGTCATGCTCGCCTCGCGACAGGACAACCGCACATTGTCGGGGGTGATGATCAATGCCGATTGCGGGCTCGGCATTCGCGGCATTCGCCATGTCGCAGGGGGGATGCAGCTATGACCCCGGTTGCAAGCCCGGCGACGCGCAACGTGCGCCTGATCTGTGCGTCGCATTCGCCGATGATGGAATTCATTCATCCCGATCCGGCCGTGGAACGGGCCGCGCGCGGGGCTTTTGCCGACCTTGCCCGCGAAGTGGCGGACTTTGCCCCGCAACTGATCGTGCTGTTCGCGCCCGATCATTTCAACGGCTTCTTCTATGACCTGATGCCGCCGTTCTGCCTCGGCATCCGGGCGCGCGGGGCGGGGGACTGGGACTATTCGACCGATCCGCTCGACGTGCCCGAGGACGTGGCGCTCGATCTCGTTCGCTTCGTTCAGGATCAAGGCGTCGATCTGGCCTATTCCTACCGGATGCAGGCCGATCACGGTTTCACCCAGCCGCTTGCGTTGCTGGCCGGAGATGTCGCGCGCTATCCGGTCCTGCCGATTTTCGTCAACGGCGCGGCCCATCCCGCCCCGCCGGTCCATCGCGCGATGGCGCTGGGGCGCGCGGTCGGGCGGTTCCTGGCTCAGGACGGGCGGGTCGAACGGGTGCTGATCCTGGGGTCGGGCGGGCTCAGCCACGACCCGCCGACGCCCCAGATGGGCAAGGTTCCGCCCGAGGTCGAGGAATTCCTGATCGCCGGGCGCAATCCCACGGCCGAAGCCCGGGCGCGGCGACAGGCCAATGTCCTGTCCAAGGGGGCGGCTCTGGCACGGGGTGAAGGCAAGGGGGAAACCCTGCCGCTCGACCCCGAATGGGATCGGGGGTTGATTGCCGATTTCCTTGCAGCGCGGATGGATCGCTTCGGCGCGATGACCGATGCGGAAATCTTTGCGCATGGCGGGCGCGGCGGGCACGAGATCCGTGCCTGGGTCGCAGCCTTTGCCGCGCTCGACGCGCTCGGCCCCTATCGCGGGCAGGAGCGGTTCTACCACCCGATCGACGAATGGATTGCGGGCATGGGGCTGGTTTCGGCCGCGTGCACGGCCTGACCGCCGGGAACTGGGGGGGAGAGGGGCAAGACCGGGGGACACACGGGAGAGAGGACGCCGCCGCGCGGCCCGGCAGACCGGGCGTGCAGGCCGCACCAGATCGCGCATCACGCAAGGACCAGATCGACCGGCAGCCGAGGGCTGGCCCGGGCGGGGCAGTGCATGCCCACCGACAGACCCCATGACGCGGGGCAGGTGAAAAAAGGGAGAGAAACGATGAAAAGCATCCTGACGACAGGGACAGCCGCGTTCGCGCTGGCCATGGCGCTAGGCGGCGGGGCCAGTGCCCACGCTGCCGAGCCGGAAGCGAATGCCGCCGAGCCGCAAGCCGCCGAAGCCGCGCCGAGCGTTCCCGACATCATCGTCACCGCGCAGCGGCGCAAGGAAAGCGCGCAATCCATTCCCGTCGCGATCACCGCGATCGGCAGCGAACAGATCGCCAAGACCGGCATTGTCGGCATCGACAACATCGCGACCAAAGTGCCCAATTTCTATTTCGGCAGCTTTGGCGCGGTCCGCCCGCAGCTTTACATTCGCGGCATCGGCACCCGCTCGTTCGATCCGGGTTCGGAAAGCTCGGTCGGGGTCTTTGTCGATGACGTCTATTATGGCCGCTCGTCCGGCTCGTTCGGCGCGATGAAGGACATTGAGCGGATCGAGGTCCTGCGCGGGCCGCAAGGGACGCTTTATGGCCGCAACACCATCGGCGGCGCGATCAATGTCATTACCAAGGCACCGACCGACCATTGGACCGGCGATTTCGAGGCAGGGGGTTCCAATTACAACGGTTGGAACCTGTTCGGCGCGGTCGGCGGTCCGATTGCGGGGGACAAGGTGACGGCGCGCGTTGCCGCATGGACGACCCAGCGCGACGGCTATTCGCTCAATCTGGCAACCGGCCACCGGTTCCAGGGGGTGGACAATACCGGCGGGCGGCTGCGCGTCACGCTCAAGCCCACTGATGGGCTCAAGATCGATCTTGGTGCCGATTTCATGATCGACGGCAACAAGGGGGCCTTTGCCGGGTTCAATCAGGGGACTTCGGCCAATCCCAACGCGGTCTTCTTTGCCAATCCGGCCTTTACCGCGACCCCGGCGCAATCGCTTTATGAAGGGTATCTCTCGCACGATCCGGTTCTGAGCCGTCATGCCCAGACCTATTCGGCGAAAGTTGACTACGCGCTCGAGGACCTGTCGATCACCTCGATCACGTCCTATCGCCATCTGCACAGCTATGACGGGCGCGAGCTGGAAGGTTCCTCGCTCGACGTGCTGCAACAGTTGACGCGCGAACGCTCGAACCAGCTGACGCAGGAAGTGCGCCTGACTTCCGCGCCGAGCGGCCATCTCTCGTTCGGGGGCAAGCTCGACTGGATTGTCGGCTTTTACTATTACCACGACAGCTCGAGCCGCATCGACACGTTCCCGATGGGACAGAACTGGGCCTATTATTCGGTCACCACCAGCGCGACCGATGTCGCTGGCTCGATCTATGGCGCCAATGCCTGGGCTTTCTTCGGACAGGCGGCGTGGCACATTACCGACAAGCTGACGCTGACACTGGGCGGGCGGTATTCCAATGACAAGAAATGGGCGACCCAGTCGGGCAGCAATACCAATCCGGGCCTGCCGCTGATCCCGGTGCCGTTTGCGACGACCAACCGCATCGCTTCGTCCAGCACCGATCCGCGCGTGGTGATCGATTACAAAATCAACCGCGATGTGAAGCTCTATGCCAGCTATTCGACCGGCTACAAGGGCGGCGGGTTCCAGTACATTCCGTTCTCGCTCGCCGTTGCGAATACCACGTTCCGCCCGGAAACGCTGACCGCCTATGAAGCCGGGTTCAAGAGCGACTGGTTTGGTCGTGCCCTGCGCGTCAACGGCTCGCTCTTCTGGTACGATTACAAGAACCTGCAAGTCGCGCGCATCATCGGTTCGGTCAGCTCGGCCACCGCGTTGATCGACAATGCTGCCAGTTCGACGATCAAGGGGGTGGAACTGGAAATTGTCGCCCATCCGACCGCGCACACGACGATCGGCGGTTCCTATGGCTACCTCGACGCGAAGTACGACAATTTCGTCTACAACGCTTCGACCGACTTTTCGAACACCACCATGGTACGCTCGCCCAAGCACTCGTTCAGCGTGAATGCGGAACAGACCATTCCTCTGGGCGGGAACAAGGTCCTGACTCTGCGCGCGGACTACAGCTACATGACCCGCTTCTTCCACGAACCCGGACAGGGTGAACTCGCCTATGGCGTGGGCACGCCGCTGACGGCCGAAGGCGGCTATGGCCTGCTCAATTTCCGGGCCGGGGTCGACATCGGCGCTTTGCGGATCACCGGTTTCGTCACCAATGCGACCGACACCGCCTATCGCCGCACGATCCTCTACCTGCCCAACGGGTCATCGGTCGGCTTTGCGGGCGAACCGCGCATGTACGGCGGCAGCATCGGCTATCATTTTTGAGCGTTTGATCGGAAATTCCGGCGTTGCCGGAATTTCCAGGAGTGGGCCGGTGCCGCCTTCAAAATTCGCCCTGCGAATTTTGCACCAGACTCTCATGACCACCCTTGGGGGCTCGCGCTTCGTGCGCGGGCTCCCTTTTTTATGGGCGCCTCTTGCTTGACCGGCTGCAAAGGGCGATGCGAAGGGCTATATCGGGTATTCGGCGCGGTCGTACCTCGGCCCGATAGAGATAAAGGCCCGGGAGCGTAATGGAGCAGACAGTTCAGCCCTTGACCGATGGTTTCGGGCGGCGCTTTGAATATCTGCGCCTGTCGCTGACGGACGTCTGCAATTTCCGCTGCAGCTATTGCCTGCCCGACGGCTATCGCAAGGCGAAAGGCCTGTCGGGCGATCTCTCGCTGGCGGAAATCCGCCGTTTGCTGACCGCTTTTGCCACTCTGGGCTTGTGGAAAGTGCGCCTGACCGGGGGCGAGCCGACGCTGCGCGAGGACTTCGTTGATGTCGCGCGGACGGTCGCTGCGGTTCCGGGCATCACGCGCGTGGCGATGACGACGAACGGTTACCGCCTTGTCGAACGGGCCGCGTCCTATGCCGAGGCCGGCGTTTCGGCGATCAATATCAGCATCGATTCGCTCGACGCCGCGCGGTTTGCCGACATCACCGGGCACGACCGCCTGGCCGAAGTGCTCGCCGGGGTCGAAGCCGCGCGTGCGGCAGGCTTTTCGACGATCAAGCTCAATTGCGTGCTCATGCGTGGGGTGAATGCCGACGAAGTGGGTGCGCTTGTTGATTTCGCGGCCGAGCGCGACTTGTCGCTGCGTTTCATCGAAGTCATGCGCACCAACGACAATCCCGATTTCTATGCCCAGCGCCATGTCGGGGCCGAACTCGTGACTTCGCTGCTCGACCGGCGCGGATGGTCGCGCCTGCCGCGGCGGGCGGGCGATGGTCCCGCGATCGAATACGGGCGTTCCGACGCGCGCGGACGGGTCGGGGTGATCGCGCCCTATTCGCGCGATTTCTGTGCGACCTGCAATCGCCTGCGCGTGTCTTCGCGCGGGAAGCTGCACTTGTGCCTGTTCGGGGACGCGGGGATTGACGTGCGGCCCCTGCTCGAGAGCGACGACCAGCATGACGATCTCGTCGCCCGCCTGCGCGCGCTCACCATGACCAAGGCCGCGGCGCATCACTTGCACGAAGGGAGCAGCGGCGGGACCGCCAATCTCTCGGCGATCGGGGGCTGAACCATGAGCGTTTCCGTCACGGTCGACCTTTGCGGTCGTCTGGCCGATGCCCATGGGCCGGTGCTTGATGTCGAGATCGAGGGCGAGGTTTGTACCGTGGGCGACTTGCGCCGCCGGATCGCGCAGGAATGGCCCGGCCTTGCCGACGCGATCCTGGGACCGCGCGTGCGGGCCTGTCTTGCCGAAACCATGGTCGATGATGCCGCCCCGGTGCGGGCAGGCGATCGTCCGGCCTTTTTCCCGCCGGTGTCCGGTGGCTGATCCGTTCGACGTCCGGCTTTCTTGCGAACCGCTCGACCCCATTGCCGAAATGGCCCGGTTTTCGCTTCCCTCGTCTCAGGGCGCGGAGGATGGGGCGATCGCCAGCTTCGTCGGGATATGCCGGGGCGGGGCGCATGACGGCGAACGCCTCGTCGCGCTGGTTCTCGAAATCTATCGCGGGATGACCTTGCGCTCGATGGAAGAGATCGTTGCGACCGCCCGCGAGCGTTTCGCGATAGGACGGGCTTGCGTCGTTCATCGCCACGGGCGCATTCTGCCGGGTGAGCCGATCGTGCTGGTCGCCGTAGCCGCAGCCCATCGCCGCGCCGCAATCAGTGCGATGGATTATATCATGGACCGCCTCAAATCCGACGCGGTCTTCTGGAAACGCGAAGAAACCGCACTCGGTTCGCGGTGGATCGAACCCACCGATACCGATTACAGCGACAAGGCCCGATGGTAGGGAACCGGATCTGGCCCGGAACTTTTGCCGGGAAACTTTGGCCCAGAAACTTTTGCTGGGAAACTCTGGGCGGAAAACTAGGACGAGGTGATTGGGCCCATGGCCGGAATTGATGAAAGCCTGACATTCTATCCGCTCAACATCGCCGTGCTGACGGTGTCGGACACGCGCGATCTTGCCACCGACCGTTCGGGGGCTTTGCTGATCGAGCGGCTCGAAGGGGCCGGGCACAGCCTTGCCGCCCGCGCCATCGTCAAGGACGATGTGGCCGACATCCGCGCGCAAGTGCAGGCCTGGGTCGCGGACCCGGCCGTCGATATCATCGTGTCGACCGGCGGCACCGGCTTTACCCCGCGCGACGTCACGCCCGAGGCGGTGCAGCCGCTGTTGCGCCGGACCATGGACGGTTTTTCGGTGGTGTTCCATCAGGCAAGTCTTGGCACCGTGGGCATCTCAACGATGCAATCACGCGCCTTTGCCGGACAGATCGAGGATACTTTCATCTTCTGTCTTCCCGGGTCGACCGGAGCTTGCAAGGACGGTTGGGATCTCGTGCTCGTGCATGAATTCGACAGCCGTTATCGTCCTTGCTCGATCGCGGGGCTCCTGCCTCGTCTGCGCGGACTCTGCGCCTGATGGCCCTGATCGGCTACGACGAGGCGCTGGCCCTGCTCTCGGCGGGGATCGAACCGCTCGAGGGCGAGACGATTGCCCTGGCGCAGGCGCAGGGACGCGTTCTTGCCGCGCCTGTGACTGCACGGATTTCCTTCCCGGCCGGGGATGCCTCGGCAATGGACGGGATCGCCGTGCGCGATGCTGACGTGACGCCGGGAACCGCCGTGCGCCTGATCGGTACGTCCTATGCCGGGCAGCCGTTTTCCGGCACGCTGGGCAGCGGCGAAGGGGTGCGCATCTTTACCGGGGCCTTGCTGCCCGACGGTGCGGATCGCGTCATCATGCAGGAACACGTCCGGTTCGAGGACGATCTGGCCCATGTCGGCGAAGGCTATGGGCCAGGCTGGCATGTCCGTCGTGCGGGCGAGGATTTCGGCAAGGGCGACCTGCTCCTGCCCGCCGGGTGCCTGATGGGGACGGGGCAATTGCTCTGTGCCGCCGGGGGCGATGTCGGTGAGATCATGGCGGTCCGCCGTCCGCGCGTGCGCATCCTTGCCACCGGCAGCGAACTCGTCGAACCGGGCGAAGCGGCGGCCCATGCCGCGACCATTCCTGACAGTGTTTCCCCCGCCATTGCCGCGCTGGTGTGCAACTGGGGCGGTGAAGTGGTCGATCGCACGCGGCTGCCCGACGACCTTCCCGCGCTGGCCGCCTGGGCCGGGGAAGCCCTCGCCGATGCGGACGTGATCGTGGTGACCGGCGGGGCCTCGGTCGGCGCGCGCGATTTCGCGCAGGCGATGTTCGCCGATGCGCCGCTGGAACCGGTCTTTTCCAAAGTCGCGATCAAGCCGGGCAAGCCGGTCTGGATCGCCCGCTCGGGCAAGACGCGGATCGTCGGTCTTCCCGGCAATCCCTCGTCGGCCCTCGTCACCGCGCGCCTGTTCCTTGCGCCGCTGCTCGCCGCGCTCGGTGGTCGTCCGATGGCTGTCGCGCTCGATTGGCAGGACCGCAAGGTCGAGGCCGATCCGCGACAGGACGGCGACCGCGAAGTCTTCCTGATCGCTGAAACCGTCGGCGGAACCGTCCGCCCGGTCTCGCGCCAGAACTCGGGCGGGCAGTCGCAATGGGCCCTCGCCAACTGCCTCTTGCGCAGCGCCCGCAGCCGTCAGGACAGCGACGGAACCTGGAAAGTGCCCTGCCTGCCGTTTTGAGGGCGTAACACGCAGCCACCCGTCACCCCGGGCTTGACCCGGGGTCCCGTACCGACGAGACCTGTCGATGAAGCACGAACCCGGCGGCAGGGTCTACATCATGGCCGACCGTTATCGCGGCACGATGTATGTCGGAGTGACAGCGGATCTGCCTCGCCGGATATTCCAGCATCGGCAGGGGACGGGCTCGGACTTCTGCGCCCGGTATCGCTTGCATCGTTTGGTCTGGGCCGAGCGCGGCGAGGCGATCGATGTGTGCATTGCGCATGAAAAGCGGATCAAGCAGTGGCGTCGAGAATGGAAATTCGACCTTGTCGAACGGGTCAATCCTGACTGGATCGATCTCTATGACAGTCTCGTTTGATCTACGGTTGCGCGCAAGTGAGTGGGACCCCGGGTCAAGCCTGGGGTGACGGGTGTGCGGGGCTGTGGGCTGTGCGGAACGGCGGCGGGTTACGCCGTCCAATCGCCCGACTTTCCGCCCTTCTTGGACAGGAGATGCACGTCTTCGATGGTCATGGCGCGGTCGATCGCTTTGGCCATGTCATAGATGGTGAGCAGGGCGACGGCGGTGGCGGTCATGGCTTCCATTTCGACGCCTGTGCGGCCGTTGACGCAGGCAAGTGCAGTGGCGCGGACGGCGTCGGGTTCGAAGGCGAAATCGACGGTGACCGCGTCGAGGCCGATCGGGTGGCACAACGGGATCAGTTCGCCGGTCTTCTTGGCGGCCATGATCGCGGCGATGCGGGCGGCGGCAATGACGTCGCCTTTGGGCACGTCGCCGTCGCGAATGGCGGCAAGGGCCTTGTCGCTCATGCGGATGCGTCCGGTGGCGACGGCTTCGCGCCGGGTTTCCGCCTTGTGGCCGACGTCGACCATACGGGCATTCCCGGCAGCGTCGAGGTGAGTGAGTTCGGACATGGCAGGCACCTCGGCGAGGGGAATGGGCAGGCTTTGTGAGGCAGATAGCCTTCGCCCGACTTTCCCGGCAAGGTGGAATGGTGATAGGCCCGAAGGCATGACGAAAATCCTCGGCGTGGTTCTGGCCGGCGGGCTCTCGACCCGGTTCGGCAGCGACAAGGCACAGGCGCTCTGGCGCGGGCGGAGCCTGCTCGACCATGCGCTCGATGCGCTCGCCCCCCATTGCGCGAGCCTTGCGGTCTGCGGGCGGGACTATCCGGGCGTGACGGTCCTGGCCGACCGGCCCGAACCGGGGCAGGGTCCGCTCGGGGGGCTCAATGCCGCGCTTCACCATGCGCAGGCTCATGGTTTCGACGGCGTGCTCGTGACCGGATGCGACATGCCGGTCTTCCCTGCCGCATTGGCCGCCGCGCTGGTCGGAGATGGTCCGGCCGTGCTCGAAGGTTCGCACCTTGCCGGGTGGTGGCCCGCGTCCCTCGCGCCGCTGCTCGACGCCCATCTGGCAACGGAGACGAACCGGTCCTTGCGCTGCTGGTTCGACAAGACCGCGCCCCGGCACGTGCGCGTCCCGGACTTTGCCATGCCCAACATCAATCGCCCCGAAGACCTCGACGGCATGGAAAAGGGTTAGGGTGGGATAGGCTTCAAGGTATAGGGCCGGACAACAACGAGGAGGTTGGGATGACACGCCTTTTCACGCGCCGTGACTGGCTCGCCTTTGCCGCTGTGGCGGTCGCTGGCCTTGCCGGTACGGGCGCTCATGCACAGGCAAGACCGCCGGTCGTGCTGGCCGCCGCGAGTATGCAGGAATCGCTCAACAAGGCCGCCGACGCCTGGGTCGCGCGTGGCCATCCGCGTCCGGTGCTCTCCTTTGCCGCTTCGTCGGCTCTGGCGCGGCAGATCGTCAACGGCGCGCCCGCCGATCTTTTCGTTTCCGCCGACGAAGAGTGGATGGATTATGTCGCCCATGCGCCGGGGCGTCCGGGCGGCTGGATCAAGCCGGGGACGCGTGCCAATTTCCTGACCAACGGCCTTGCCCTGATCGCTCCGGCAGGTAGTCCGGTGCGCCTCTCGATCCGGCGCGGCTTTCCGCTGGCACAGGCACTCGGCCCGAACGGGCGGCTGGCAACCGGGCAGGTCGGCGCGGTTCCTGCGGGGAAATACGCGAAAGAGGCGCTGACCAATCTGGGCGTCTGGCCTTCGGTTGCCGGGCGGATCGCCGGGGCCGAAAGCGTGCGGGCCGCGCTGGCTCTGGTGGCGCGGGGGGAGACCCCGCTCGGCATCGTCTATGCGACCGACGCGGCGGTCGAGCCCAAGGTCCGCGTGGTCGGCCTGTTCCCGCCGCAATCGCACGGGCCGATCGTCTATCCGATCGTCGGGATCGCGGGATCGACCAATCCCGAAGGCGAAGGGTTCCGCCGGTTCCTCTTGTCGCGCGAGGGGCACAAGATCTTCCTCGCCTATGGCTTCGGCCCGCGCTGAACGCATGTTGACGCCCGAAGAGTGGGACATCGTCGTGCTGTCGCTGAAAGTCAGCGCAGTGGCGATCGGGGGCGTTGCTCCGGTCGCGTTCGGTTGTGCCTGGCTCCTGGCGCGCGGGCGTTTCGTCGGCCGGGTCCTGCTTGACGCGCTGGTTCATTTGCCGCTGGTGCTGCCCCCGGTCGTGACCGGCTGGTTGCTGCTGCTGGCTTTTGGGGCGCAAGGTTTGGTCGGGCGCTGGCTCGCAGAGTTCGGCGTCTCGGTCATGTTCCGCTGGACCGGGGCGGCGCTTGCCAGCGCGGTCATGGCTTTTCCCTTGATGGTCCGGGCCATGCGCCTGTCGATCGAGGCTGTCGATCGCCGTCTTGAAAGCGCGGCGCGCACGCTGGGCGCCGGACGCCTGCGGGTCTTTGCGACGATCACTCTGCCGCTTGCCATGCCGGGCGTCTTGGCGGGCATGGTGCTGGGCTTTGCCCGCAGCCTGGGTGAATTCGGCGCGACGATCACGTTCGTGTCGAACATTCCGGGCGAGACCGAGACTCTGCCGCTCGCGATCTATTCCGCGCTGCAGATCCCGGGCAGCGAGACCGCAGTGACGCGATTGGCGCTGGTTTCGGTCGCGCTGTCGCTGATCGCGCTGCTGGTGTCGGAAGTGCTGGCGCGCAAGGTGGGGCGGACCGGTGTCATCTGAAGCCGCACCCGTATTCGACATCGACGTGACCGTTCCGCGCGGCGAGGGCATCTTGCACCTGTCTTTTGCGAGCCATGCGGCGATCACCGCTCTGGTCGGGCGGTCGGGAGCGGGCAAGACCAGCGTTCTCGACATGGTCGCGGGGCTCCTGCGCCCACAGGCCGGGCGGATCGCGGTCGCAGGCCGCGTCCTCTTCGACAGCGTCGCAGGGATCGACTTGCCTCCTGAACGGCGCGGCTGCGGCTATGTGTTTCAGGACCTGCGCCTGTTTCCGCACATGACGGTCGAGCGGAACCTCCTGTATGGTGCGCGGCGGGCCGGGAGCGAACCTTCGCTCCTGTCGCTGCTCGATGTCTGCGCGTTGCTCGGGATCGAGCCCTTGCTCGCGCGTCCGGTCCGGCGCCTGTCCGGGGGCGAGGCGCAACGGGTGGCGATCGGTCGCGCGCTGCTTTCGGGGGCGCGGTTCCTCTTGTTCGACGAACCGCTGTCCTCGCTCGATCCGGCCCGACGCGGCGAAATCATGGGTCTTATCGAACGCATTCGCGACGAGCTTGGCCTGCCGATCCTCTATGTCAGCCACGATGCCGCCGAAGTCGAACGGCTCGCCGGAAACGTGGTTCCGATAGGGTGACGGCACGCCCTTGACGCCCTCGCGACAAGGCGAGTACCCCGGGATACGCGTCGCAAGACGCGGAGGAGGGAAAGGCCGTGACCGCCAACGAGCGCATTGCCGAAATCATTGCCGACCATACCGGGCGCGAAGGTCCGCTATTGCCGATCCTGCACGATGTTCAGACGGAGTTCGGCCACGTTTCGCCCGAGGCCGAGGGGCAGATCGCGCTCGCGCTCAACCTCTCGCGCGCCGAAGTTCACGGCGTCGTCAGTTTCTATCACGATTTTCGCGAGGCTCCCGATCCGCGTCCCTGTGTCGAACTGTGTCGCGCCGAGGCATGCCAGGCGCGCGGGGTAGAGGCATTGGTCGCGGCGGCCGAGGATGCGGCGGGCAGCCGGGTGCGGCTCGCCACCGTCTATTGCCTCGGGCTGTGCAGTGTCGGCCCTTCGGCGCGTGTGGGTGAGCGGCTTCATGCCCGGCTCGACGCGGACAAACTGGTCAAGGTGATCGAGGCAGCCCGATGATCGTGCGCATTTCCGACGACAGCCTCGCGCTTGCGCTCGGGGCCGACGAACTCGCCGCAGCGTTCGAAGCGGCCGGTTGCACGGTCGAACGTACCAGCAGCTGGGGCATGCACTGGCTCGAGCCGCTGGTCGAGATCGAGGGCCAAGGCTTTGGTCCGGCCGGTCCCGACGACGTGGCCGCAATCCTGGCCGGAACAAGTCCGCTGGCGATCGGCGCCATCGAGAAGCACCCGTTCCTGCGCGGGCAGCAACGCCTGACTTTCGCCCGCGCGGGCAAGACGCGCCCGCTCAGCCTTGCCGATTATGAGGCGACCGGCGGCTGGGCCGCGCTGCGCCGGGTGCGCGGCATGACCGGGGCCGAAGTCATTGCCGAAGTGATGCAGTCGGGCCTGCGTGGACGCGGAGGCGCGGGCTTTCCCGCCGGGATCAAGTGGAAGACGGTCCACGATGCCCCCGGCACGCGCAAATATGTCGTGTGCAATGCTGATGAAGGGGACTCGGGCACTTTTGCCGACCGCATGCTGATGGAAGGCGATCCCTACCAACTGATCGAAGGGCTGGCGATTGCCGCCCATGCGGTCGGGGCGGGGCACGGCTATATCTATACCCGCAGCGAATATCCCCATGCCATTGCCAAGTTGCGCGCGGCGATCGACCTTTCGCGCGAGATCGTCGCGCCCTTCGTTCTGGAAGTGCGGGCCGGGGCCGGGGCCTATGTCTGCGGCGAGGAAACCAGCCTGCTCAATTCGATCGAGGGCAAGCGCGGCATCGTCCGGGCCAAGCCCCCGCTGCCCGCGCTCGAAGGACTGTTTGGTTGTCCGACGGTGGTCAACAATGTCCTGACCATCGCTGCGATCCCGCATATCATGGCCGAAGGAGGCGCAGCCGAATATGCCGCGCTCGGGGTGGATCGTTCGCTCGGGACCAAGCCGATCCAGCTGGCCGGGAACATCCGTCACGGCGGGCTTTACGAGACCGCCTTCGGGATCACTCTGCGCGATCTGGTCCACGCCATCGGCGGCGGAACCGCCTCGGGGCGTCCGGTCAAGGCGGTGCAGGTCGGGGGACCGCTCGGCGCCTATATTCCGCCCGAGCAGTTCGACCTGCCGTTCGATTACGAAGCCTATGCCCGCGTCGATGCCCTGATCGGACATGGCGGGGTGGTGGTGTTCGACGACACTGCCGACATGGGCGCGCTTGCACGGTTCGCGATGGAATTCTGCGCGGCGGAAAGCTGTGGCAAATGTACGCCCTGCCGCATCGGCAGCACGCGCGGGGTCGAAGTCATTGATCGCTTGCGCACGCGGGAGAAGGTGCTCGATCCGGTTGCCGCCCTGCCGCAGATGCACAATGCGCCCAAGCACGCGCGTGGCCGCGAGGCCGATGTCGATCTGCTCAAGGACTTGTGCGAGACGATGAAATTCGGGTCGCTCTGCGCGCTCGGCGGGTTCGCGCCTTATCCTGTCCTTTCCGCGCTGCGTTATTGGCCGGAAGATTTCCGGCCATGATCCCCGGCGCGCGGGTCATCCCGGCGCGACGAAGCGCCTATGACGAGGATGTTCGCGACGAAGAGCGGACGGTGCCGCTCGAAACCCCTGTCGCCATCGAAATCAACGGCATCGCCTATGCGGTGATGATGGCGACCCCGTGCGATATCGAGGATTTCGTCACCGGCTTCCTGCTGTCCGAAGGGCTGGCGCAAGTCGATGAGATCGGTCCGGTCATGGTCCATCCGGTCGAGAGCGAAGGGGGCGTCGGGGGACTTGTCGCGCGCGTCACTCTGCCGCCCGAACGGGCCGCGCCGATCATGGAACGCGCGCGGCGACGGCTGGGCGACAGTTCGTGCGGGATTTGCGGGATCGAAAGCATCGAGCTGGCCCTGCGTCCCTTGCCGCATCTTGGCCGGGCTCGTCCGATTGCGCCCGCCGCGATCCGGGTCGCGCTCGATGCCATGCGCGCGGGGCAGGTCCTGGGGCGAGCGACGGCCGCGACCCATGCCGCCGCCTTTGCCGATGCAACCGGGGCGATCGTCGCGCTGCGCGAGGATGTCGGACGCCACAATGCGCTCGACAAGGTGATCGGCGCGCTTGCTCGCACCGGGCGTGATCCGGCGAGCGGTTTCCTCCTTGTCACGTCGCGCTGTTCGTACGAACTTGTCGAAAAGGCGGTCCGCGCACGCTGCCCGCTGCTGGTCGCGATTTCCGCGCCGACCGACCTTGCCGTGCGGCGGGCGGAGGCAGCGGGACTGGCTCTCGCGGTGGTGGCGCGGGACGATACGATGCTCTGGGTTACCGGAGCACGAATGGAGATGGCCCATGACCTATGAACCTCAGGCCGATTTCGGCACTCCGGCCCGGCCCGGCGAGGCCACGGTAACCCTGACCATCGACGGGCGGCGCGTGACTGTTCCAGAAGGCACCAGCGTGATGCGTGCCGCCGCGCAAGCAGGGGGCAAGATTCCCAGCCTTTGCGCGACCGACAGTGTCGAGGCGTTCGGTTCGTGCCGCATGTGTCTGGTCGAGATCGAGGGGATGCGCGGATTGCCCGCGTCCTGCACGACGCCGGTGCGCGAGGGGCTGGTGGTTTCGACCCAGACGCCCCGGCTGGAGCGTATCCGTCGCGGGGTCATGGAACTCTATATTTCCGACCACCCGCTGGATTGCCTGACCTGCAGCGCGAACAATGATTGCGAATTGCAGGACACTGCCGCGCAAGTGGGCCTGCGCGATGTGCGCTATGGTTATGTGGGGGACAACCACCTTGCCCTGCCGACCGACGGCTCCAATCCCTATTTCGATTTCGACCCGTCCAAGTGCATCGTCTGTTCGCGTTGCGTCCGGGCCTGCGAAGAAGTGCAGGGGACGTTTGCGCTCACCATCGAGGGACGCGGGTTCGGTTCGAAAGTGTCTGCCGGGCAGCGGGGCGATGATTTCCTTGGCTCGGAATGCGTGTCCTGTGGCGCCTGTGTTCAGGCCTGCCCGACCGCGACGCTCAATGAAAAGGCGGTGAAGGAGATCGGCAAGCCCGAGCGTGCGGTCGTCACCACCTGCGCTTATTGCGGTGTCGGTTGCACATTCCGCGCGGAAATGCGCGGGGAGCAACTCGTCCGCATGGTCCCGTGGAAGGACGGGAAAGCCAATCGCGGGCACAGCTGCGTCAAGGGACGTTTTGCCTGGGGTTACGCCAATCACGCCGATCGCGTGACGCGCCCGATGATCCGCGAAACCATCGGCGAACCCTGGCGCGAAGTGGGCTGGGACGAGGCCATTGCCTTTGCTGCGGGACGTCTGCGCGCGATCCGCCAACGCCATGGCGCCCGCGCGCTGGGCGGGATCACGTCGAGCCGCTGCACCAACGAGGAAGCTTTCCTCGTGCAGAAACTGGTGCGGGGCGGGTTCGGTTCGAACAATGTCGATACCTGTGCGCGGGTCTGCCATTCGCCGACCGGCTACGGGCTTTCCAAGGCATTCGGGACGAGTGCGGGGACGCAGGATTTCGACAGTGTCGAAGAGGCCGATGTCATCCTTGTCATCGGGGCCAATCCGACCGACGGGCATCCGGTCTTTGCCAGCCGGATGAAAAAGCGGTTGCGGCAGGGCGCACGGCTGATCGTTGTCGATCCGCGTCGTACCGACCTTGTCCGTTCGCCCCATGTCGCGGCCGATTATCACCTCGCGCTGCAACCGGGGACCAATGTCGCGGTGCTGACCGCGATGGCTCATGTGATCGTGACCGAAGGGCTGGCCGACGAAGCCTTCATCCGCGAACGCTGCGACGGGGACGAATATCGCGAATGGGTGCGGTTTGTGTCTGATCCCCGTCATTCGCCCGAAACGCTCGAAGCGGTGACGCAGGTTCCGGCCGCCGACGTCCGCGCGGCGGCGCGGCTCTATGCCACCGGCGGTAATGGCGCGATCTATTATGGCCTCGGCGTGACCGAACATGCGCAAGGGTCGAGCACGGTCCTGGCGATTGCCAATCTGGCGATGGTCACCGGCAACATCGGACGGCGCGGGGTGGGGGTCAATCCCTTGCGCGGGCAGAACAATGTGCAGGGTTCGTGCGACATGGGCAGTTTCCCGCACGAATTGTCGGGCTATCGCCACATTTCCGATGCGACGACCCGCGCCCTGTTCGAAGCCGAATGGGGCGTGGCGCTTGATCCCGAACCGGGCCTGCGTATTCCCAACATGCTCGACGCTGCCGTCGAAGGATCGTTCCGTGCGATCTATATCCAGGGGGAGGACATTCTTCAGTCGGACCCGGATACCCGGCATGTCTCGGCGGGCCTTGCGGCGATGGAATGCGTGATCGTCCACGATCTCTTCCTCAACGAAACCGCCAACTACGCCCATGTCTTCCTGCCGGGCAGCACGTTCCTCGAAAAGACGGGCACGTTCACCAATGCCGAACGCCGTATCCAGATGGTGCGGCGGGTGATGGATCCGCTCAACGGCTATGAGGACTGGCAGGTCACGCAATTGCTGGCCAATGCAATGGGGCTGGGCTGGGATTACCCGGATTCCTCGGCGATCATGGACGAGATCGCCCGGCTGACGCCGTCGTTCGCCGGGGTTTCCCACGCCCGGCTGGACGCGGAAGGATCGCTGCAATGGCCGGTCAATGACAAGGCACCCGAAGGCAGCCCGATCATGCATGTCGACGGCTTCGTGCGCGGCAAGGGCAAGTTCGTCGTGACCGAATATATCCCGACCGATGAGCGTACCGGCCCGCGTTTCCCGCTCCTGCTGACGACCGGGCGCATTCTCAGCCAGTACAACGTCGGCGCGCAGACGCGGCGCACCGCCAATGTCGTCTGGCATGACGAGGACGTTCTGGAAATCCACCCGAGCGATGCTGATAACCGGGGCGTGAAGACCGGCGACTGGGTCCGGCTGGCATCGCGGGCGGGGGAAACCACCTTGCGCGCGCTGGTCACCGACCGGGTCGCGCCGGGGGTGGTCTATACGACGTTCCACCATCCGCTGACCCAGGCCAATGTCGTCACCACCGACAACAGCGACTGGGCCACCAATTGCCCCGAATACAAGGTGACGGCGGTGCAGGTCGCACCGTCCAACGGGCCGTCCGACTGGCAGCGCGACTATGCCGCGCAGGCCGATCGCGCGCGGCGCATCGCAACGGTTCCTGCGCAATGAACGCTTCTGATAAACTCGTCCGCATGGCGAACCAGATCGCCGTCAACCTTGCCGCACAAGGAGAGGCCGAGGCGATCGCCCAGACCGCCGAACATATTGCCCGGTTCTGGGAACCGCGCATGAAAGCGGGGATTTTCGCCGCCGATCAGGCGCAACTGGTGCCGATCGCGCGTGCCGCGATTGCCCGGCTGATGGAGGAAGGCAGGGCGGCCTAGCGCAGAAGCGGGTGCTTCGTTTCGGGGGTTGTGGCCGAGGCGGAACCGGTTTCCGGTTCGGCATGGGGATTGACTTCGACGCCGAAGCGTAAGCCGTCGGTCCAGCGCACGACGCCCCAGATCGCGGGGCCATCGGGCATTTCGATGGTGACCCCGGCGCCAAGCTCCGGCGCGCCGCGCGCGGCGATCGCCTGCAATCCCGTCGACGAGACGTTCTCGACCACGACATCGCACGGCGTCCCGTCGGCATGGAGCAGTCGCACACGCGCCAGCAGCTTGCGACGGCGCGGGCGCAGGACCGGTGTCGGGCGGAAGCGGGACTTGTCGACCAAAGGCATGATGCGAACGCTATCGCAGGCGACCTTGCCGCTCCGCTGGCCCAATCTAGGTAAAATTCCATAGGCGCATGATCGGGAAACGCTTCGTGGCGATGTCCTGAACGCGGCCATGCGGACAAACCCCAGTGCGCGGTTTTGCGAACCGTCAATCGGTGCTGCCTAGTTTGCAAGGATGGTCCGACTGCCCGGTCTGGCCATTTTCGCACAGGTGCAGTCGATGGCCACGCGTTTTGCCGAGGATTATCCGCTCTCTCCCGGCTCCCCGGTTTCCTCCGGCGTTTCGCATCCTGCCGGAGCCGGAACTCTTGCCGCCGGAACTCTTGCCGCCGGAACTCTTGCCAACGGAACTCTTGATGGCGTCGTCTCGACGCTCAATCATGAGATCAGCGCGCTTGCCATCGGTCTGTGCGACATTCTGGGTAATGCCGAACGGATTTCCGGCGAAAGCGAGGAAGGACGCGCCGCCGCCGAAAGCCTGAAATCGTCCGCCGCGCTCTTTACCAAGGAAACCCATGCGCTGACGGGCGAGATGCGCTCGATCGCCGGGACCATGTCGGACGCTGCGGCAGGGCTCGATACCACCAACGAGACGATCCGCACCGCTCTCGACAAGACCCGGTTGCTGACGACCGCCGTTCGCGATGCCGCCACGCTGCTCACCAATCTTCAGGCTTCGCTGGCGCAGGCGTCCAAGATTTCCAACGACATCCGCTCGATTGCGATGCAGACCAACATGCTCGCGCTCAATGCCGCGATCGAGGCCGCGAGGGCGGGTGAGGCGGGCAAGGGCTTTGCTGTCGTCGCGCATGAAGTGCGCCTGCTTGCCAACAAGACCCAGAACGCGACGCAGGAAATCGACAATGCGCTGGAGAGCGTGACCTCGTCGGCGCGGCAGCTGATCGCGCGAGGCGAAGAAAACATCAAGGTCGCGGGCGAAGTGCAGTCCGACACCGGTGCGATCATTGATTTGACCGCGTCGGCGGCATCGAACCTTCACCGCATTCGCGAACGTTCGGACGAGATCATTGCCGTGACCAGCCGTCACGAACAGGCTTTTTCAGGCCTGACTGCCGACATCACGCAAGTCAGCAATGCACTGATCTCGACCGCATCGGAAGTCGGACAGGCTTCGGGCAGTCTTGCTGAAATCAGTGATGTCGCCGAATCCGTGCTGTGGACGCTTGCTCGCACCGAAATCGCGACGGGCGACACGCCGATCATCGCCGAGACACGCCGCGTGGCCCGCGAGATCGAGGCGCTTTTCGCCGCTGCCGTCGAGCGCGGCGAAATCGGGATCGAGGATCTGTTCGACGATCGCTACCAGCCGATTTCCGGGTCCAATCCGGCCCAGTTCATGGCCCGGCACACCGGCTTTACCGATCGTGTCCTTCCCGCATTGCAGGAGCCGCTGCTCGATCTGGACCGGCGAGTCATCTTTGCCTGCGTCACCGATCGCAACGGCTATATCGCCACGCACAATCGCCGCTTTTCCCAGCCGCAGACGAATGACCCGGTGTGGAATGCCGCCAATTGTCGCAATCGGCGCGTCTTTTCCGACCGGGTGGGCCTGGCCGCGGCCCGCAATCTCGAGCCGTTCCTCCTGCAGATCTATCGCCGCGACATGGGCGGTGGGCACTTTGCGCTGATGAAGCATATTTCCTGCCCGATCACCGTGCAGGGGCGCCACTGGGGCGGCCTGCGCTGCGCATTTTCGGCTTGATGGGTTTCGGATAAAGGCGTCGCCCTGCATGGTGCGACATGCCAATGGCCCCGGTAGTTCTGCGAAAGGGAATGCCATGGGCCCGCAAGTCATGACTGTGTTCGGCGATGCCGGAATGCCCGAACGGGTCGATACGGTCATTGTCGGGGGCGGGATCATCGGTGTCAGTGCGGCCCTGTGCCTTGCCGAAGCGGGACAGTCGGTCGCGGTCGTCGAAAAGGGGCACATCGCGGGCGAGCAGTCCAGCCGCAACTGGGGCTGGTGCCGACAGGCCATGCGCGACCCGCGCGAAATGGACCTTGCGCGCGAGGCCTTGAACCTGTGGCGGGGCATGAACGCGCGGGTCGGGGGCGACACCGGGTTCACGACATGCGGCACGCTCTATGCCGCGCGCGACGAGGCAAGCCTTGCCCGCTATCGCCGCTGGACGGCCCATGCGGCAGGCGCCGGGATCGCGGCCGAAGTGATCGAAGGGGCTGCCGTGCGGGCGCTCTTGCCCGGCGACATCGATCCGCCCCGGCGCGGCCTTTATTGTCCGGGCGACGGTCGGGCCGAACCGCAACGGGCGGTGCCGCTGATGGCCGAGGCCGCGCGACGGCTGGGCGCGCATATTCTGACCGATTGTGCCGCGCGCGGGGTCGATGTCGCGGGCGGGCGGGTCGTGGGCGTTGTCACCGAACGCGGCACGATCCGGGCCGGTCGCGTGATTGTTGCGGGCGGGGTGTGGACGCGGCGTATCCTGTCCGATCTTGGCATCGCGCTGCCGCAATTGCCGGTGCGCGCGACGGTTGCCCGGACCCAGCCCGGTTTTGCGGACGGGGTCAGGCAAGGGCCGCTGCCCGATTTCCTCGATGGCGTGTTCGGGGTGCGGCGGCGGGCCGATGGCGGCTTTACCGTTGCCAATGCCTATATCAACTCGGTCCCGGTGATCCCGGCCTCGTTCCGGCATTTCCGCGCCTATTGGCACTTGCTGCGGATGGAATGGCGCCATGTCCGGTTCCGGCTGGGCGAGGATTTCTGGCGCGAATGGCGCGACGGCGGTCCGGTCCCGTTCGACCGGGTATCGCCCTATGAACGCGTGCGCGTGCTCGATCCCCGGCCCGACCGCGCTTATGCCGAGGCCTCGCTCAAGGCGCTCAAGGAACGCTACCCGGCGCTTGGCGGTCTGCGACTGGCGCAAGTCTGGGGCGGGATGATCGATGCCACTCCCGATACGGTGCCGGTGATCGCGCCGGTTGCCACCATCGACGGACTGGTCGTGGCGACCGGGTTTTCCGGGCATGGCTTTGGCGTCGGTCCGGCCGGGGGGCAGCTCGCTGCCGATCTCGTGCTCGGGCGCAAGCCGCTGGTCGATCCGACGCCGTTCCGGCTGGAACGCTATTTCGACGGAACCATGCCGCCGCCCGTCTATGGCGTCTGAGCGCTGCGCAAGGCGCGCTGCATCCGGGCAGGGGGCGTGCCGGTCAGGCGGCCGAACATGGTCGTGAACGCCGCCGCGCTCTGATACCCGAGGTCGAAGGCGATCCGCGTCACCGGTTCGCCGCGCGCGAGCCGTTCCACGGCGAGATTGATCCGCAGGTGATCGCGCCAGCGGGAAAAGCTCATGCCGGTTTCGGCGCGGAACAGGCGGGCAAGCGTGCGGGGACTGGCCCCGCAGGTCGTGGCGAGCGCCTCGACGCCGAGCGGGCAATCCGGTTCGTCGATCAGGCGGCGCATGACGACGGCAAGGCGCGGATCGCGACCGAGCGGGACGTGAAGTGCAGGCCCCGCCATCGGGCGCGCCACTTCCCGCTGCATCAGCGCGATCAGCGGACTCTCTGCGGGATCGCCGGGGGCAAGCCGTGTCGCCTCGAGAGCAAGTTCGCGCAGGAGCGGGCTGACTTCGATGATACCCCCGATGGCAGGAAACCCGGCACAGGCAGGCGGAGGCACCAGCACTTGGACGATGGCGGAAGCTTCGCCGTAATGACCTGCATGAGGCTCTTCCGGCGGAGTCCAGATGCCGCGACCGGGCGGGGCGAGCCAGCGCGCCGTGGGCGTGACGATGGTCATGGTCCCGGTCAGGGGGATGCCCAGTTGTCCCTGCGCATGGCGGTGTTCGGGCAGCACGGCCCCGGCCGGATGGGCGCGGTTATGGGCGACGAGGTGTCTGGCGGAATGGGGCAAGGGATTGGCGGAATCACGAAAGAATGGAGCTTGGATTTGGTTTAACTGCCATTCCCGTCCGTGCCGCACAAGGTTGTCCGAACCAAGGCTGCCCGAAGGAGGAGAATTCGCATCCATGACTGATCGGCTGATCGTGACCGGCTTTGCCGGCAGCTTGCGCAAGGGGTCCTATTCGAAAGTCCTGCTCGACGAATGCGCGCGCCTCCTGCCGGACGGCAGCGATTTTGCGACGGTCGATATCGGCGCCATTCCGCATTATGACGAGGATCTCGACCATGCCGATGCGCCCACGGCTGTGCGGGCGGCGCGCGAACGCGTGGCGGCGAGCGATGTGCTGATCGTCGTCACGCCCGAATTCAACCACGGCATTCCCGGCGTGCTCAAGAACGCGTTCGACTGGCTGTCGCGTCCGGCCTTCCGCAGTCCGATGGCGGGCAAACCGGTTCTCTTTGCCACCCATTCGCCCGGAGCCCTTGGCGGAGTGCGGACGCAGTATCAGCTGCGCGAGACCTTTGCCTCGATGCTCTGCCGTCTGATCCCGCTGCCCGAAATCGCGGTGACGCATATCGGCGCCAAAGTGAGCGAGGGCCGCGTCTGTGACGAGGAAACGCTCGCTTTCCTCGATGCGCAGGTGAAGCGTTTCCTGGCAGCGCTTTAAGAGTTTTCGGCTTCGTCCTGAACCCCGCGTCCGAAAATGTCCCAGACCGACAGGAACAGGGCAGCGATTACCGGGCCCAGGACGAAGCCGTTGAACCCGAACAGGTTGAAGCCGCCCAGCGTCGAGATCAGCACGATATAGTCGGGCATCTGGGTGTCGCGACCGACCAGAATAGGGCGGATGACGTTGTCGATCGTGCTGATGACGAAAAAACCGCACAGAAACAGGATGACGCCTTTCCACACCGCGCCGGTGGCAAGGAGATAGATCGAGGCCGGAACCCAGATGAAGCCGGTGCCGACCGCCGGAAACAGCGAAAAGACGCCCATGGCCAGCCCCCAGAGCAGGGCTCCGGGAAGGCCGAGCATCCAGAAGGTGAAACCGCCGATCCCGCCCTGAACGACGGCGATGGTCATGCTGCCCTTGACGGTTGCGCGCACGACGCTGACGAATTCGGACAGCAGACGTCGGCGCTGCAGTGCGGGCAGGGGCAGCGCCCGTTCGATCCGTTCGGCAATCCCGCGCCCGTCACGCAGGAGAAAGAACGTCAGGTAGAGCATGACGCCCAGCGTCAGGAACAGGCCGAGAGCCCCCTGTCCGACGTTCAGGATCTGTGGTGCGATTGCCTGAAGTCCCCCGGCAAGGCCGCGCGTGATGCGCTGGCGCAAGGTTTCCGGGTCCGCCAGCCCCAAATCGCCCAGTCCCAAATCGCTCAGCCAGCGGTGAGCCCATTCGGGGAGAAACGACTGAACGGTGGCAATTGCCCGGCCGGGATCGAAACCGGCCATCCCGGCATGGCTGAGCAATTCGCCCAGTTCTTCGACCAAGGCCTTGCCGAGCAGGATGGCGGGAACGACCAGAACCGCGACGATCACCAATAGCGCGATCAGGGCAGCAGTGTTGCGCCGTCCCGGCAGGCCGCGCAGCAGGGCCGCATTGAGCGGTGAGAACAGGATCGTGACGATGACCGCCCACAGGATCGCGCCGGAAAACGGAGCGATCAGCCACAGAAATCCGACAGTCGCCGCCGCCACCAACCCGATCTGAAACGCGCGCGGGGGTATCGTCGCAATGGCTGTATCGTCCTTGTCCCCGTTGTCCTGCGCCAATGTGATACCCTTTTGAAAATTGACCTCGATCGTCGCGGCTGATTTCATGACGGGGTAAGCGTCGGGGCGTTTTGCGTCCAGAGCGATCGCGCGGATTGTCGACCGGTCCTGCGCATGGTCCGATGGGCGGCCGGGCACTGTGACACGAGGGATGAAAAGAGCGTGGGCATGAACGAGCATTCCGCTGCCGAGCCCTCGTGGCTGGGGCTTTCCCATGAAGAGGCGGCCACGCGTTTCGTCCACGAAGGCGCGAACGAATTGCCCCGGTCCGGACAGCGTCCGCTCTGGCGGATCGTTGTCGAAGTCCTGCGCGAACCTATGCTGACGCTGCTTCTGGCGGCAGGGCTTATCTATCTGGTGCTTGGCGACACGAGGGAAGCGTTGATCCTGCTGGTCTTCGCGATGCTGTCGGTCGTCATCACCGTGGTGCAGGAGGCGCGGACCGAGCGCGCGCTCGATGCCTTGCGCGATTTGACCAGCCCCCATGCCATGGTGATCCGCGCGGGCGAGCGGCTGTCGGTTCCGGCCCGCGAGGTCGTGCGCGGGGATCTCATGGTGCTTGACGAAGGCGACCGGGTGGTTGCCGACGGGTGGCTTGCACAAGGGGACGCGGTTCAGATCGATGAATCGCTGCTGACCGGGGAATCGGTGCCGGTGCGCAAGGTCGCCTGCGGTCTTGCCGAGCCGACCGAAGAGGTGCGGCCGGGGGGCGACGATCTGCCTTTCGTCTATTCGGGCACGTTGGTCGTGCGGGGCAGCGGGCTGGCGATCGTGACGGCAACCGGCCCTGCGAGCCAGATCGGCCGCATCGGACAGGCGCTGTCCTCGATCGAGACCGAGGCGCCGCGCTTGCAGCAGCAGATGCGGCGGCTGGCGATCGGGTTGGCGGTGCTGGGCGGAGTGGCCTGTCTTTTGGCGATCGTTCTGTACGGGTTGATGCGGGGAAGCTGGCTCGACGCCGCACTGGCGGGGATCGCGCTCGGCATGTCGATGCTGCCCGAGGAATTCCCGGTGGTTCTGGCCGTGTTTCTGGCGATGGGGGCCATGCGCATGTCGCGCGCGCGCGTGCTGACACGCCGGGCGAGCGCCATCGAGACGCTGGGGGCAGCGACCGTCCTGTGTACCGACAAGACCGGGACGCTGACCGAGAACCGCATGCGCATGGCGCAGTTGCGCTTGCCCGATGGCACCGTTCATGCGCTGTCCGCACATGCGGAGGTCCTTGCCGGGGATCTGGAGCAACTGGCAGAACTCGGCATGTTGGCCAGTGCGCCGCATCCGGTCGATCCCATGGAAATCGCGTTCCATGACGTGTCGGCGCCGGTTCCCGGCTGGTCGCTGGTCCGCACTTATCCGCTCGATCCCGCACTGCTGGCGATGTCCAATGTGTGGAGCGGCGAGGCGGGCGAAGTCCTGGTCGCGGCCAAGGGCGCGCCCGAGGCGATTGCGGGCCTGTGCCGGATGGCGGACGCCGACCGGGCGCGGGTTCTTGCCGATGTCGATGCCATGGCAGAGGCAGGCCTGCGGGTGCTTGCCGTCGCGCAGGCAAGCTGGGACGAGGGAGACTTGCCCGACAGCCAGGCCGGTTTTGCTTTTACCTTTCGCGGTCTGGTCGGCCTTGCCGACCCCTTGCGCGCGTCGGTGCCCGATGCGGTCCGGCAATGTCGCGAGGCGGGCATCCGCATCGTCATGATTACCGGCGATTATCCCCGCACTGCCCGTGCCATTGCCGCACAGGCGGGAATCGGCGATGGCGGCGTGCTGACCGGGGACGAACTGGCGACGATGGCCGACGCGGACTTGTGCGAGCGGATCGCGACGACGACCGTCTGCGCGCGGATCATGCCCGAACAGAAGCTGCGCATTGTCGAGGCGTTGAAAGCCGGGGGCGACATTGTCGCGATGACCGGCGACGGTGTGAACGATGCGCCCTCGCTCAAGGCGGCCCATATCGGCATTGCCATGGGCGGGCGCGGCACCGATGTCGCGCGCGAGGCGGCCTCGATCGTCCTGCTCGACGATGATTTCGGCTCGATCGTCGAAGCGGTGCGACTGGGGCGGCGGATCTATGACAATATCCGCAAGGCGATCGGCTTTATCCTTGCCGCGCATATCCCGATTGCGGGGTTGGCACTGCTGCCCCTGCTGGCGGGAATGCCGCTCTTGCTGGGGCCCGTCCACATTGCCTTTATCGAGATGATCATCGATCCGGTCTGTTCGCTGGTGTTCGAAGCGGAAGTTGCCGAGCACGACGCGATGAAGCGGCCGCCCCGGCGTCCCGACGCGCCACTCTTTGCCCGTGCGCTGGTCGGCTGGGCCGTGTTTCAGGGGCTGGTGGTGTTCCTGACGGCCGGTGGCGTTGCGGTCTTCCTGTGGGAGAGCGGGCACGATGCGACCGTGGTGCGATCGGGGGCGTTCTTCGCGCTCGTACTGGGGCTGGTCGGCCTTATCCTCATCAACCGGCGGTTCAGTGCCTCGCTGCTCTCCGCGTTGCGTCGGCCCAATCCGGCGCTTGCGGTGGTGCTGGCTGCTGTCGCGAGCATTCTCGCCGCCACGCAGGTCGTGCCCTTCGTTGCCGGACTGTTCCGTTTTTCGACCGTGGCAGCGCATGACCTGGCTCTGGTGGGCATGGTCAGCCTCGGCGCGCTGTTGCTGCTTGAATGGGTGAAGTTGCGCTGGGCTGCGCGCCTGCTCGCCTGAACGGGGTGGAATTGACGATCGGACATGTGCGCGATACGTGATGTATATGCATGATGCAGATACATCACTGTGCGCCTGTACTGCCTTGCGCAAGGCGACCCGCGCGATCACGCGGATCTACGACGCGCGGCTGGCGTCCCATGGGGTCAACGTCAACCAGTTTGCGATGCTGCGCCATATCGCACGGGCCGGGGACATCGCGCTCAGCCGCCTTGCAGCCCAATTGGTGATGGATCGCACCACGCTCTACCGCGTGCTGCGTCCTGTCGAGCAGGCAGGCTGGGTCGAAACCTTTCCCGAGGCGAAGGGGCGGGGGCGTCGTGTCCGCCTGACCGCCGGAGGAGAAGCCTTGCTGGCAGGGGCGACTGCCGATTGGCAGGCGTGTCAGGACGATGTTCGCGCCCATCTGGGCGATGATGGCTGGGACCGGCTCTATGCGGCCAGTGCCGCAGTGCTTGCTCTGGAAGGGGATAGATGATGGCGCTCGGGATTGTGCGCGAACGGGCGATCGTGGTCCTGGCGGTGACGTTCGTTGCCCTGCTCGTTTCGGCAGGGGTGCGGTCGGCGCCGGGCGTCTTGATGCTGCCGCTGCAACTCCATTTCGGCTGGGACCGGGCGACGATTTCGGCGACGGCGGCGATCGGGATCATGCTCTATGGTCTGGTCGGGCCGTTTGCGGCGGCGCTCATGCTCTCGCTCGGCATTCGCAGGACCATGGCGGGCGGTCTTGCCCTGATGGGACTGGCGACGCTTGCGAGCCAGTGGATGACGCAAAGCTGGCACTATCTCGTCACTTGGGGACTGTTGTCGGGGATCGGCACGGGCTGCGTCGCCAGCGTTCTGGGCGCGGCGGTGGTCGGGCGCTGGTTCGTCAAGCGGCAGGGACTCGCCATGGGGGTACTGTCGGCCAGCACCGCGACCGGATCGCTGATTTTCCTTCCCGTGCTGGCGTGGATGACGCGGCAGGGGGAATGGTTGCCGGTCGTGCGCACGATCGGAGTGGCCTGTCTCGTGCTGGTGCCGGTGGTGCTTGTGTTCGTGCCCGAACATCCCGGCGATGTCGGCGCGCGACGCTTTGGGGAAGATGCCGACACGCCTCCGGCCGTTCGGGGGCAGGCTTCGCTCCTGCTGCCGTTCACGGCGCTGGGCAAAGCGGTGCGGGTGCCGATGTTCTGGTTGCTGTTCGGGACATTCTTCGTCTGCGGGCTTACCACCAACGGGCTCGTGGGCACGCATCTCATTGCCTATTGCGGCGATCACGGGATCGCGCCGGTGGCGGCGGCCGGGCTGCTCTCGACCATGGGCCTGTTCGATCTGGTCGGGACGACGGCTTCGGGCTGGCTGACCGATCGCTATGATCCGCGCCGCTTGCTGGTCGCTTATTACGGGTTGCGCGGGTTGTCGCTGATCGTGCTTCCCTATTGCAATTTCGGCCCGGGCAGCCTCGGCGTTTTTGCCGTGTTCTATGGGTTGGACTGGATCGCGACGGTGCCGCCGACGGTCGCTTTGGCAACGCGCGCTTTCGGCGCGCGCGAGGCGCCGATCGTGTTCGGCTGGGTCGGCGTCGGGCATCAGTTGGGGGCGGCCTGTGCCGCCTTTGGCGCCGGGCTGATCCGCGAGGAATTCGGACGCTATGATCCGGCGTTCATGATCGCGGGGGCTTTCGGCGTAGTCGCCGCGCTGGCCCTGATCGGATCGATCACGTTGGGGCGCGACACGCGCGGGATCGGCCTTGCCCAACCGGCCTGATCGAGAGGGTGGCCCGATTGGCATCACGAAACACGAAGAAGGCTTTACCCCGGCGGGCAAATCTTGCCAGAAGCACCGCAGCGATGCGCCCGCAGCGTAACGGGGCGATCGCATTGGAGAAAACGATGGTCTCGCGGACCTTTGCCTCGCTTTCGCTCTTGCTCGCCGGATTGGGTGCTTCGGCTGCCGATGCCGCTTCGCCCCCGCCCGCCTATGCCGTGACAGGACGGATCGCCGGGGCCGATGGCGGGTGGGACTATGCCTCGGTCGACCCGGCTTCCGGACGGCTTTATGTCGCGCGGTCGAATGCGGTCATGATGGTCGACCTTGCCACGGCCAAAGTCACCGACACGTTCGTCAAGGCCCAGCGTGCCCATGCGGTCCTGCCCATCGACAAGGGGCGGACACTGGTCGAAACCGACGGGCAGACCGGTCTGGTCCGGTTCATCGATGCTGCCACCGGCAAAGTCCGGGTGGAAGTGCCGACCGGGATCAAGCCGGACGCGGCCTTTCTCGACAGTGCGACCGGGCGGCTGGTGGTGATGAACCCGGGCAGCAATACGGTCGTCCTGCTCGATCCGGTCCAATACGGCATGGTCGGTCGCATCGATGTCCCCGGCGGGCTGGAAGCGGGGGCTGGCGACGGCAAGGGGAAGGCCTTCGTCAATCTCGAGGAAGCGAACGCACTTGCCGAAATCGACCTTGTCGCAGGCAAGCTGATCCGCACGATCCCGCTCAAGGGCTGCGAGGGGCCGACCGGGATTGCCGTTCTGGGCGGGGGAAGCCGCATCCTGTCGGCCTGCGCCAATGGTGTTGCGACCGTGGTCGATGCGGCCAGCGGCGCGCTGGTGCAGACTTTGCCGGTCGGGCATGACCCGGACGCGGTGATTGTCGACGAAGCTCGCGGCATGGCTTTCGTGCCGAGCGGACAGGACGGCACCCTGACGATGATCCGCATTGCCGATCCGGCGCATTTCACTGTGACCGGCACGATCCGCACGCAAGCGGGCGCTCGCACCGGGGCGGTCGATCCGCGTGACGGACGGATCTATCTGCCCACCGCGCTGATGGCGCGCGGAGAGGGCGGATCGCACCATGCCGCAGCGGAGCCGGGTACTTTTGTCGTTCTGGTAGTCTCGCCGACGCGGTAATGGCAGGCGTATCGTCCGGGCATCAATGCCCGGCGATGCGGTCCCCGATCCGAGCCAGGATCGACGTGCCGCCGCCTTTCGCCTCGATCCGGTCGGACAGGCGATAGAGGCCGTAGAGCGCGTTGACCGCGCCCCAGCGCAGTGGTTCGGGCTCCCACGGGCGGACCTTGTGATTGACCCACGGCAGCGTGACGAGATCGCTCTGCCGCCCGAGCACGAGATCGGCAAGCGTGCGCCCGGCGACGTTGGACGTGGAAACGCCCAGCCCGACATAGCCGCCCGCCCAGCCCATGCGGGTCGCAGGATCGAACCCGACGCTGGTGCACCAGTCACGCGGAACGCCGAGCGTGCCGCACCACGCATGATCGATGCCGATCCCGGCAAGGCTGGGGAACAGGCGCATGAGCGTCGCGTGCAGGATGCGGATCGTGCCGGCCTGCGTCTGCCCGTCGCGATCAAGGGCCGATCCGAAGCGATAGGGAATGCCGCGCCCGCCAAAAGCGATGCGGCCTTCGCGCGTGCGCTGGGCATAGAAATAGGCGTGGGCATAGTCGGCGACGATTTCGTGGCCTTCCCAGCCGATTTCGCGCCATTGCGCGGGCGACAGCGGCGCGGTGGCGATGATCGCGCTGTTGAGCGGCAGCCATTCGCGGCGAAGGCCGGGCAACGAGGGGGTAAAGCCTTCGGTCGCGCGGATCACCGCGCCTGCACGGACTGTCCCGCGATCGGTGGTGACCATGCCGGGAGCAAGTCCGGTCACGGTCGTTCCTTCGTAAAGGGCAACGCCGCGCCGTTCGACTGCCCGGGCCAGGCCGCGCACCAGCTTGGCGGGCTGGACCCGCGCCGATCCGCTGACGGCAAGTCCGCCGACGCCGCCCGCGACGCGCAACCGCGATGCAAGGCCCGCACCATCAAGAGTGGTGAGCCGCGAGGCGGGGAAATCCCACGCCGCCAGTTCAGCAAGGTCCGCGTCCCGGCGTTCGAGTTGCGCCGCGCAAGTTGCGACCATCAGCTTGTCACAGCGCAGGATGTCGGCGTCGATGTCTTCCTCGGCGGCGCGGGCAATCACTTCATCGACTGATCCGGCCATGGCGGCCTGCATCGCTATCACGCCTTCGCGGGTGCCGCCTGCCGCGATGTACTTGTCGCGCGACCATTCGAACCCGCCCGACAGCCATCCGCCGTTGCGCCCCGAGGCGCCATAGCCGCAGAACCGCTTTTCGATCACCGCGATCCTGAGCGCGGGATCGAGGCGGTTGAGGTAGAGCGCAGTCCACAGCCCGGTATAGCCACCGCCCACGATCGCCACGTCGACCGTGACATCGCCTGACAGCGGCGCGCGCGGCTGCGGCGGGCCGCCCATGTCGGCATGCCAGAAGGAAACCCGGCCGTTCGTGGTCCCGGTGAAGATGGTCATGCGGCTCTTACCTTTGCGAC
>NZ_GL876934.1:0-171143 GCF_000192575.1 Novosphingobium nitrogenifigens DSM 19370
AATCCAGAGATGGCGGCGATTGCCGCGCAGCCATTGATCCATCAGGATCGAGGCGAGTTGCCGGCCTTTGCCAGCACCCGTGCCATCGCCGAGGAAGAAGCCGCGTCGGTAGATGGCGCCGTCGGCATTAGGCACCAGTTCCAGGCCGCGCTCCGGCACGCGATAGCGATCGGGAAGATCAAACGATGTGGCGTCGAGCGCGTGGACCAGCGTTTCAAGCTGGGCGCGGCTGAGCACACGGTCACGGATCACTTTGGCAGGAAGCTGGGGGACGTAGCTTGGCTTCGGAAGCGCCACTGATGCCATGGCTGCCGATTCGACCAACTGGGTTGGATGGTCTGCGGCATTCTCGAAGATCAGGCGTTGGGGCCGATAGGCGACATAGACGCCGACTGCCTGTTCGGCTTCGGCGATGGTGTCGCGAAGGGTGTAGACCAGAGGGATGGCGCCGGTGGCATCGCCGCGCGACTCTGCTGCGGCCAGTTTCGGCACGGCTGAGCGGAATCCGCCCAGTAAAGTGGACGTGGTTTTGGCAGTCGAAACTGGAGGTCCGGCCACGAGCGCCAATTCAGTTGCGCCCCGACGGCGCGATGGAACCTTGGACAGGAAGGGCACCAGATCGGCAACTGTGGCCCGGTTGATGACAGTCATGTTGATGGAACCTACGCACTTTTCGATCACCAAAAGACGCACGGCGATCGCCGTGCCCTGTTTGGCAAAAGCACCCTCAAGCCGGGCATGAAACGCCACACTCGCGCCTTGCAGCGCGCGCTGAAACAGTTCCGCGCGGCGGCCGTGGGGTTGGAAGCTGTCCGGCATAATGGCGACGAGGCGGCCGTCGGACTTCAGAACGCCAAGTGCGGCGGCGAGGTGACGTGCGGCTGTGGTGGGATCCTCAAGGCCAGCAGCATTGCGGGCGAAGGGCGGGTTCATGAGAATCACGCTGGGCCGCTGGGTCAGATGAGCCGCGATACGGGCGGCATCATGGCCGGTCACAGTCGCGTTGGGAAACAAGTGGCGCAGAATTTCCTGACGGACTGGGTCGATTTCGTTGAGGTACAGGATGGCGGCGTGTCTGGCCCATATAGCCAGCATTCCAGTGCCTGCGCTTGGTTCGAGCACCACATCGTCAGGTTGGATGTCGGCAAGATGGGCCGACAGCCACGCCAATCCCAGTGGCGTGGAGAAATGCTGATGCTCGACCTGCTCTTCGCTGCGAACGGTCTGGGTTGGGAGGCGCGCTTCTAGATTGTGCAGCAATGGGAGTGCCAGATCGGCCGATGACGGGATCGATTGGCAGGTTAGCCAGCGAAGTAAAGCCATTTCCAGCATCTGAAAGCTGTCACGCTGAGACCAGGCTCCCGAGGCCGAAGTGCAGCCGGTGGCCTCCTCCATGGCTTGATTGATAATCCGCCGGGTGAGTTTTTCGGTGGCAGACAGATGCGGCATTAAACGACGAGAAGCGTCAGCAAGCTGGCCCACATATGTTGCTGGCCCCTGGTGGCATTGAAGCATAGGAAATCCTTTCGGGTTCAGGGAACTCGAAAGCCGTTCCTCCCGCTCTCACTTTGGAGATTCCGCCCTCAGAGCCGATTGTTGGAGCCAAGGCGTCATTATCGGAACCAATAGTCGACGCACCCTTGCCTCTTGGGGTTTGCAAGGCGAGGCCTGGTCGCGTGCGACCGTAAACAGTATGCCGCATAATGGGACAATGCCGCCATTCCCGCGCAAAGGGTTGAATGGCAGGTTCATCGGCAAAATCCGGCATGGCGAGAACTGTCCGCTAGCCAGAAATGTGACTGCGATAGGAGGCCGTGTGTGCTGCGCTGTGCGGCTCGGCTCTCCCTGCCGCTGATCGGTTGGGGCATGGTGTCGGCCAACGGCACCGCCGCCGACCGACGCCGTCCATCGACGATGACAAATCCGAGGAAGCTGCTAACCTCCGCGCATGACCCTGGAACAGCTTCGCATTTTCGTCGCCGTTGCCGAACGCGAGCACATGACGCGAGCGGCGGACGCTGTGGGCGTCACGCAGTCCGCCGCTTCTGCCGCCATCGCCACGCTGGAGGCACGGCACGCCATCAAGCTGTTCCACCGCGTGGGGCGCGGCATCGAGTTGACCGATGCCGGTCGCTTCTTCCTTGGTGAGGCGCGGGCCGTGCTGACGCGGGCGGCCGAGGCGGAACTGGCGCTTGGCGAATATGCCGGGCTCAAGCGCGGCCATCTGCGGCTTGTTGCCAGCCAGACCATCGCCGCTTACTGGCTGCCCGAGCGACTGGCCGCTTTTCACCGCCGCTATCCCGAGATCGAACTCTCCGTCGCGATCGCCAACACCGAAGGCGCCGCACGCAGCGTGCGGGACGGCGAGGCCGAACTGGGCTTCATTGAAGGGGCGGTCGATGATCCATCGCTCGCGTACTGGAAGGTGGGCGAAGACCGCATGTTGCTGGTGAGCAGCACCCCCGCCGAGGCGATCACCAATGCATGGCTGGCGGCGGCCCCATGGGTGATGCGCGAGCCCGGATCCGGCACGCGCTCGACTTTCGAGGCCGCTATTCTGGATCGAGGCCTCGACCCGCACACGCTCAACGTGGTGCTGACCTTGCCGTCCAACGAGGCCGTTCTTGCGGCGGTGCGCGCGGGCGTGGGCAGCGCGATGCTGTCCCAGTTGGTCGTAACCCCGCTTCTGGAAGCCCGCGCGCTGTTCGCGCTGCCGCTCGCGCTTCCCCCGCGCCCCTTCCATGGGCTGCGGCAGAAGGAGCGTTACCGGAGCAAGGCGGCCGATGCGTTGCTCGATACGATCAAGAGCTTCAACGCGCAGCCGGACTGGGTGATCTGATCGTTTCAAGTGATTGGTTTGATCACGAGGATTTTTCGACGGATCAAGAAAACGCGCTGCCGGAGGGCGTTGATGACGCTCCATCGCCAGCGCGATCAGGCCGGAGCGCGGCCAATCAACAACTTAAATCGATCATAACCATATAAATTGATCGTTGGATTGATCGGTCGGCTGGTCGCATCTGTGTCTCACCAAGGAGATGCAACGTGACGACACAGAGCCTGTCCAGCCACCCCGAACTGCCCGGCAGCGCCCTTCTGCCTGGCCTCGCACTATGCCTGACCGTGACCGGAGGCGCCCTCATCCTGCAACGGATCGAAGCGGCGGTTTTCGGGCGCACCTGGTTGGAAGCGCTCGTCCTCGCGATCCTGATCGGCACAACCGTCCGCACCGTCTGGACGCCGGACAAGCGCTGGTTTCCCGGCATCACGTTCAGCGCCAAGGTTCTGCTCGAACTCGCCGTTGTCCTGCTGGGCGCCTCGGTCAGCGCAGCGACGATCATGGCCGCCGGAGCGGGCCTGTTGATCGGCATCGCCTTCGTGGTCTGTGCAGCCATCGCCAGCAGCTATCTGATCGGGCGATTGCTGGGGCTGCCGACGCGAATGGCGCTGCTCGTCGCCTGCGGCAATTCGATCTGCGGCAACTCGGCCATTGCCGCAGTGGCGCCGGTGATCGGCGCGGACGGCGAGGACGTTGCGGCCTCGATCGGCTTTACCGCCGTTCTGGGCGTGGTGGTCGTGCTGATGCTGCCGCTGCTCGCCTTTGGCCTGCACCTGAGCGGCCACCAGTTCGGCGCGCTTGCAGGCCTCACCGTCTATGCCGTGCCGCAGGTGATCGCCGCCGCCGCGCCCGGTGGGGCCACCGCCGTCCAGATGGGGACGCTCGTCAAGCTGGTGCGCGTGCTGATGCTTGGCCCGGTCTGCCTGATCCTTTCGCTGATCGCGCCAAAGCTGCGCGAGGAAGCCGACGAATTGCCCCCGCATGTGACCACCGGCGAACGCCCCGCCCTTGGCAGGCTGCCCCTGCACCACCTCGTGCCATGGTTCATCATCGGCTTTCTCGGCCTGATGGGGCTGCGTTCCTTCGGCCTGATCCCGCAGGCCGCGCTGGCTCCGGCGAACGACGCCGCCACGTTGCTCACCGTCGTCTCGATGGCAGCGCTCGGTCTGGGGGTCGATGTCCGCACGGTGGCCCATGCCGGAGGCCGCGTGACCGCTGCTGTCGTCCTCTCGCTCCTCGTGCTCGGGGCGATCAGCCTCGGCCTGATCCACCTGCTGGCCTTGGCCTGAACCGGCCCCTCTTTTCTCGCATCGGAGACCAACATGAAGCCGTATCTCCCCCTCTCTGCCTTGGCCGCCGCGCTGGCACTGGCCGGATGTTCCGGTTCCTCCACGCCCACCGGCAAGGCTGCGGCGCCCGCCACAGCCGCCGCCGACGATGCCACCACCTGCAAGAGCGGCATCACCCTCCAGTTGCTGGGATCGGGCGGCCCCGTCTCGGACGACGCCCGCGCGTCATCGGGCGCGGTGGTGTGGATCGATGGCAAGGCGCGACTGCTGATCGACGCAGGCGGCGGCACCTATCTGCGCTATGGCCAGACCGGCGCCCGGCTCGAAGATCTCGACTTCATCGGCATCTCGCATTTCCACACCGATCACGTGGCGGACCTGCCGGCGATCCTGAAGGGCGCCTATTTCCTCAGCGGCCGTCATGACGTGGCGCTGGTTGGCCCCGGCGGCAATGCAAACTTCCCCAGCATGACCGCTTTCTTTGATCGCGAATTCGGCCGAGGCCATGGCGCGTTTGAATATCTGGCCGGACTGTCTGGCGGCACCGATGGCCTGAACCTGTCGGTTCACCCCTCGAACGTCAACGTCGCCAGCCCCGTCGCCACCAAGGTCTGGCAGGGCGATGGCGTCACCATTTCCGCTCTGGGCATCCCGCATGGCGATGTGCCTGCGCTCGCCTATCGCATCGACACGCCCAAGGGCGTGATGGTGCTCTCGGCCGACCAGAACGGCAGCCGCAAGGAATTCATCGATTTCGCCAAGGGCGCCGACCTGCTGATGATGCCCGCCGCCATCGACGATGATGCCGATGCCCAGTCCCGCTTCCTCCATGCGACGCCAACGGTCGTCGGCAAGATCGCGGCACAGATCCATCCGAAGATGCTCGTCCTCGACCACTTCATGGGCCGCTCGCTGAAGGACAAGGACAAGAATGTCGCGATCATCCAGCGCTATTATCACGGCCCCGTCTTTGCTGGCCGCGATCTCTCCTGCTTCCCGCTTTCCCATTGAATGAAAAGGAGCATATCATCATGAAGCATGAACTGATCCTGGGCATCGCCGCCACTTCTCTGCTTGCCGCCCCGGCTTATGCAGCGCCGCAGGCTCCCGCCCCGGCCACCGCATCACAGCCCGCCAAGGGTGGCGGCAAATGCGCCAGCGGCAAGTGCGGCACCGAAAAGATCTACAGCCAGACCAAGCTCCGGCACGATCCGAACGGCGTCCTGGTCCGCGCCCGCGACGGCAAGTGCGGCCTGACCGGCAAGGGCTACAAGGTCGCTGAAAACAGCCAAAGCCGGTTGGCGGAGGGCGTATGCGGACGCTGACCGAAGGCGCGCGCGGACTTGGGCTTCGGCCCGAGTTCGTCGACACCCTTCTCGAATTGCCGGCCGTTAAAGGTCTGGATTTTCTGGAAGTCGCCCCCGAAAACTGGATGCAGATCGGCGGTCGCAAGCGCGACCAACTCGACCGCATCGCTGATCGCTATCCATTGGTCGCGCATGGCCTGAGCCTGTCCATCGCCGATACCGAGCCGCTCAACACCGCCTTCTTGCGCGATGTTGCCCGGTTCCTCGACGACTATGGTATTGCCATCTACAGCGATCACCTGAGCGCCGCGCGCGACAGCACCGGCTATCTCTACGATCTGCTTCCGGTTCCGCGCCGCGCGGAGAACCTACCCTATCTTGCAGGCCGCATTGCGCAGGTGCAGGATTTCACCGGCCGCCGCCTCGTTCTGGAAAATATCTCCGCCTATTATCGCTATCCCGGCGAGATGACCGAGGGCGCGTTCTTCGCTGAACTCGTCGCGCGCTCCGGTTGCGGCATCCTGCTCGACATCAACAACGCCTATGTGAATGCGCGCAACCACGGCACCGATGCCGACGCGTTCCTCCGCGCGCTGCCGTCCGAGGCCATCGTCTATTATCACATCGCCGGGCATCTCGAACTTGCCGACGGATTTCTGCTCGATACCCATGGCACGCCAGTCGCCGACGCAGTCATGGCGCTCGCAGGAAAGGCCTGGGCGCTGCATGGCGCGCGCCCGCTGCTGCTCGAACGCGACAACAAAGTGCCCGCGCTCGATGTCCTGCTTGCTGATCTCGGCTATATCGCAACCGCCGTCGACGAAGGCCGCCATGTCCTCGCCTGAAACCGCCGCACCGCCCGCCATGGCGATGGAATTCGCCGGCTTCTGCCGGGCCGCCCGCACAATCGGCTCGGAGATATACGGCCAGTTGCTGCGCGAGAATGTCGCCGACGTCCTGCGGGCTAGCTTCCCGCTGTTCACCGGCGGTATCGGCAGCGCGGCACTGGATGCGGCGATCGAAGCCTTTATCCAGCGCCACCCGGCGACGCGCCCGCAGTTCCACCATATCGCCACCGAGTTTCTGCTTTTTGCGCAGCGCCAACTTGTATTGTCGCCCCAACAGATCGCGCTGCTGGAATATGAGTGGGCGCTGCTCGCTGCAGAGATCGACCCCGCATCGGTGCCACCCGCCAGCACGGATGTAGACAGGCTTTCGCTAAACCCCACCGCCCGTCTGGTGTTGTTGCAGTTCGATCCCGCCCGGCCAGCGGTCGCGGGGGACGCCGTCGATCGCCCGCATGCGATTTTCCGAACCGCCAGTCATCAGGTGCTCACCCTGCCGCTGACACTGCCGGATTGCCTGCTGGTCGAGCATGTTCGTGCGAAGGAAGCGGCGCCGCTTGTCGGGCTTTTCGACGCGCTCATGCCCTGTTGCTCGGCCGTCGAACTCCAGACCAGCCTGACGCGTGGTCTGGTCTGCGGCCTGTTCTGCCCATCCCAAAGACCATCGGAGACCCCGCATGAAACTGATCGCTCTTGTTGACACCGCGCTGGAAAAGGCCCGCGCGCTGGACTTCCTCGCCCCGCTCGCCATCCGGCTCTATCTGCTGCCCATCTTTTACGAAGGCGCGCACGCAAAGCTGACCGGCTTCGAGGCGCTGGTGCAGTGGTTTGGCGCCCCCGTTGCACAGGGTGGGCTGAACATGCCCGCCCCACTGCTGATGGCGGCTCTCGCCACGGCGACGGAAACCGCCGGTTGCATCCTGCTGGCGCTCGGCCTGTTTACCCGTCTGATCTCGATCCCGCTGATGGTGACGATGACGGTTGCCGGCCTGTCGGTCCACTGGTCGCACGGGTGGGCGGCAATCGCGGGAAAGACCGCCGAGTCCACCATGCGGCTCCAGGCCTTCATGGAATGGTTGGCACAGAATTTTCCCGGCCGGTTCAACTACATCACCCAATATGGCGACCCGGTGGTGCTCAACAACGGCATCGAGTTTACGGTCACCTATGTCATCATGCTTGCTGTCCTCTTCTTCTACGGCGGCGGACGTTTTGTAAGTCTGGACTATTGGCTCGGACAGTTCCGGGCACGCCCGGACGGCGCCCTGGCTGCGGCGCATGTCTGACACCTAGCTCCTTGGTTTCGACGGTATTCTTGGCTTTTCTACGCCGCGAATGCCGTTGAAATCGCTGTTCACTTCGGCCGATCATATCGCCCACAGCATGCTCGAAACGTGAAACGGCCAGTTGCGGTCATTGCGGACACTCCTGCCAGCGCCACGGAACGACGCAATCTGGTCGGGTGCCGCTGGCATCGGAACGCGCAGTCGTGGGACTTTCCTGCCGATCTGCGCCGTAACTGGGAACGTCTGGTCGCGCCAACACAGGCCATTCGCGGGTTTGCCAGTACGCAACAATCTACTTCTTCAGGGCTTTCTGGATCCTCGGCCAAGACGGGCTGAGTTCAAACGGGAATTTTTTAAGTTCTGGGTGCTTGGGGAAGATATGAAATGGAACCAGGACTCGGATTAAAAGGAGGCCGGGCATGAACGCATAAGCAGAAAATCGGTCGATAATTCTTCTATATTTCTTAACAAGTGCATTGATAGTGTCTGAGCCGCCAGTGTTAACGACCATCCACCCCCCATCTGGAGCTTGCTTGTAGAAGTGGTGCAATGAGTTTTCTGCAGGATGGGCGAATTGCGAGAGTTCCGAGTAGAAGGAATAAAGGCCCTCCAAATCGAACCTTTCAAGGTCTTTCACATATTCGAAAGTCTTCTTCGCCTCGAACACGTTGGAGAGCTGGGCGCGTTCTGCTCCATTCAGCTTCCGAGCATGCATGAAATGCGTGATCTTGTCTTCAAACTCCGAGAAAGTCAGCGACGTTGCGCATTCACCGGCAAGGGCTCCCCGAATTTTGGGCATGCTTTCTGCTAATGAAATCGCGAGTAGATTGAGGTCGCTGTAGAAATCTGCGGTGGACTCAATCAGCGACCTCAGATCGTTGCACCACGCAAGCAGGTCTCCTCGTTGGTATGAATTCCAGCATGCCAGCAGCCATTGTTTGGAACGTGACAGGCAGAGCAGCGCGGCCAAGTGGGAATTCTGAAGCATCTCCAGTGCGCAGATGCGGTTCGCGTCCGCCGTAGCTGATCCGTCCGCGAAAATAGCGCCGAACGATTCTTCCGACGTGAAGTAGTGTTGGAAATTTGATGAGCGCTCCAAAACGGTTTCAATGACTGGCCCGAATTCGCGCGCATATCTGCCAAATAGAGGCGTCGATTCGGAAATGCTTTCTGTCACATTCACTACTACATCCCAGCTAAGAAGTTAGTTCGATTCAGGTTGAAGTTCATGGGACCCACTGCCCGATAGACATTGCTAATATCAACAAGACAGCCAGAGTTACGTATTGCACCCCCGGAACTGGTGCTGTCGCTCCGCCGCCAATCTTCAACTAAGCCCGAAGGCAGGCGCAACGACATCGACCCAGATGGTGATGGCGGAGCGGCCCCAACCGGTCTCGAGGTTAATATGCTCTAGCGACAGATTTGGTAGCCGGATCGCCACTGGAACGTACCGCACGGACAACTCGCCCAAGGCGACCTCGTGTGCCGGGAACCGTTGGCCGAACGAGGCGAGGCGGGGTTCCAAGGAGTGAAGCAGATCTGAGCCTGTCCGCTGAAGTCGGCGTCCATGATAGTGGCGCGCCCCCTCGCTGGCGCAATCCTCGACCGTCGGCTCGATGACCGTCGCGGCCGTGTCATCGACCACGATACTCGGCGGCACTATATCAACCATTTGCGCATGGTCCCAGTCTTGGAGCGCAAGCGAGGAATCGACGATCAGGTAAGGCGGCGCGCAAAGCCATGCATGTCCAGTCACGGAGGCGGGATCAACGGCTCCATCTATTGCATGGAAAGACTGGCGCAGTCCGCGGTGGGGCACGTCAAGATTGGCCGACCCATACAACCCGAAGCTCCAGACGCCCAAGCGGTCGAGCATCCGTACCATCATTCCGTAGGCGGTGATGCACGCACCCGACATAGCGTTCTCGGCGAGTTCAGAGGCGATGATCGCCGCGAGCTTGGGCACGGTTGTGCGGGCGTGGGCCTCGTAGGCAGCGTTCAAGGGGCGGGTGATGACCCATTCGGCGTATTTCTGGATGTAAATTCTGTCGCGCTTTTCCATCGCCACGAAGGCGGGCTGATCGTAGAATCCGAACTTAGTTGGATCGATGCCGGCAGCACGAAGTTCCGCGGTGAGCCGATCGTGCTCGTCAGCCGCTGGTTCCTCGCGCTGCTTCTCGTCGACCATTCCGTACTTCCCCCGGTTGACGGAGGCTATCTATCAACACTGTTCACTTGTCAATTTCAGACGGCGACGGATAGGACAGAGCGCATTGCTGTCGCTCTGCTCCTCGTATCAAGAACGGCCGGTTCCGTCGGGAACAGCCGTTATGGCGTAGGTCTTGGAACGGCGAGAGTTGGTCGCCAGCAGACTGGCACCACACTCGAAAGAATTTCGCCTTCAGAGCAGCCGTTCCCAGACGAGCCTCCGAGCGTCGTTAGCGCGCCTTCGTTCATGTTCCAACACAAGGCGTCGAATGGCCGGATTCAACGCTGCTCGCGGTCAGCCAGATGGACGACAATGTTGGCCTCACCGTCTAGGACGGTGTGACGCCCAGTTATGGGTTTCGTCATAGGCATCGCGGCTCCAGCGATATAGTGCATCATAGGCGATTATCCCCGCCTCCAACTGGGCGTGGTCGTCTTCGAACATACGTGACAGACCTAGCGAAAGCGCGAGTAGCCCGGCGGCTTCGGGCGCGATCTTCACCCGGTCGGTATCCGCCCCCCGCACGATGGTGGCAAGGCGCGCCAGCGGTTCCCAATCCCCAAGCCCGAAATCCTCGACCATGGCATCGAAGGTGCAAAGCTCACCCCGGTGAGTCCAGCGCAGGCCTTCACCCTCCACGTCGAAAGGCGTGGCGCCAAAGGCAAGTGCCACGGCCTGAATTTCCGACGGCGCGACAAACAGAAATACCGCCTGCGGATCGACGAAACGGCGGATCAGCCATGGACAGGCGATGCGATCGACCTTTGGCCGCGCGCGCGTCACCCAGACCGTGCGTCCCTGGTCATCGCGCGGTGGCAGAGCCTCGGCGCCGATCAATGGCAGTTTTTCCGCTTGCCAGCCCAGAACGCCACCTTCGAGGATCTGCGCATCGGCCCGGTGGTGTCGCAGCCAAGCCGCCACACCGGGGCTGACCGCCTGCCCGTTGCGGCAAATGACGATCACCTCCTGCCCCGCATAATTCCGACCCCATTGGGCGACATCCGCGCCGCTCAGGCCAATCGCTGCCGGAAAGAGCCGCCCATCGGTCTCCTCGGCCATGCGAACGTCGATCAGCACGGGGCATTTGGGCGTGCCCAGGAGCCGCATGAGCTTGGCGGGGGCGATGGCGTTCAAGGCTGACATGGGCTGCCTTTCGGATCAATCTTCGGGTTTGAGGACAAGCAATCGGGCGGTGCCGCCGGTCCAGCCGGCAGGCACCGCCACGATCAAGCGGTCAAGATCGGGAGAATAGAGCGAGGTGCGCGCACCCGATCCGGTTTTGACAAAGCCGAGCGGGGCAGCAGTTTCGGAGAAGGCCTCGACCTTGCCCGAGCCGCAACTGACATACCAACGCTGCCGCTTGGCATCGCGGAACACATCATCGGCATCGCCGCAGGTTGACGGATCAAGATGAACCGCGCTGCTGGCTGCATCGAGCACCGACAGATGGGCTGGCAGGCGGGAGACGATGGCAAGGGTCTGTCCCTCCGCGCCCAGTGCCATCGGGAAATTCAGGTGGTGCGGCGCAGGCCAGCGCGCCAGCACCGTACCCTTGGCGAGGTCAACGGCGGCCACCGCGCCCGCATTCGGCAGGTTGACATAGAGCCGTCCCTTCGCCGCATCGATCTGGAAGCCCTCTGGATGCGCGGGCAGCGATATGGTCCTGACGATCTCGCGCCTGACAGGATCGATCAGCGCGATCGCGCCCGAGCCATAGCCCACCGCGATAAGGCCGTTTGCCTTGTCCACCCGGACGTTGTCAGCATCGCTGCCGAGCTTGAGGCTGCCCACTGGCGTCAGCGTGGCGGCATTGAAGAACCGCACCGTCCCATCGCCACCGCAGGCGACAACCAACTGATCGAGCGCAGGCAGGTAGGCCACCCCCTGCGGTTCTGCCAGGCCGGTGATGCGCCGCCGCTGCCCGTTGGCGAGGTCGACAGCATCGAGAGAACCATTGGCGATTTCAGCCACGAACAACCGGTGATGCGCCACATCCAGTGCCAGATGATCTATCCGCCCTTTCACATCGGGCAAGGCGATCTCGCGCTCCAGCGTTAACGGCGCCTGAGAGGCGGGCTCGGCCTGCGCACATCCGCCAAGGGCAAGGAGCGCGATGAATCCGCCGTATGTAAAACCTCTCATCTCACCCCCCTGTTCCAGCCTTACCCTCGCGTGGCGGCCTTGTAGCGCGCATCGACCACGGCCCAATCGATGTTGTGCAAGAAGGCCTCGACATATTTGGCAGCCGCCGCGCCATAATCGATGGCAAAGGCGTGCTCATACATGTCCAGCACCAGCAGCGGCGTGCCCGTCACCGGCCCATTGGTGTGGTCCCAGGCCCAGTAATTGTGCAGAGATTTGGTGTACTGGTTCCACGCCAGAATGCACCAGCCCGAACCGCCCGCCAGCGCCATGGCGGTGCGGCGGAATTCGGCCTCCCAGGCCTCGAAACTGCCGTGGCTTTTGGCCAGAGCCTCGCGAATCGCGCCCTGTGCCACGCCATCGCCGCCCAACTGTTCGAAATAGAGTTCATGGAGAATGACCGAGCCGGTGCGGTGCAGTTCCTCGCGCTTGAGATCGCCATAGATGACCGGGGGCAGATCCTTGTCGGCCATCGCGGCGGCAAGGCGCCCCTCGACCATGTTCAGCGCTTTGACCGAGCCTTGGTAATTGTTCTCCCAATGTGAGCGAATCAGTTTTTCCGACAAGCCGGTGAGCTTGGTCGCATCAAAGCCCAGAGGCTTGGGCGCGTGGCCGCCGGCGAACGCGGGCACTGTGACAGAAGGAACAGCGGTTTGCGCGCCAGTCTCGAGCGGCACTGCGGCGGCAGCGGCACCGAGAGCGATAGTGCCAAGAGCGTTGCGGCGGGACATGTCAGCCATGCGGATGCTCCATATGGGGGGTGTCAGGGGAGGAGAGAAAGCAGCCAGCCACCAGCGGCGGCGAGGCCCAGAACGCGCATGATGTTCCATTTGCGGGCGATGATCAGCCAAGCGGAACCGGCGGCGATCAAACCGGAGCGCCAGTCGAAACTGGCCAACACCGGCAGGCTGAGGCTGCCCCAGACCGGCCGCAACTCATGGAACAAGACCTGCAGCGCGAACCATGCCGAGAGATTGGCGATCACCCCGACAATGGCCGAAGTGACCAGCGCCAGCGCGCCTTTCAGTGCTTGGGCGCGTTCGAGCCGTTCGATCCACGGCGCCAGTGCAAACACCCACAGGAAGCATGGAGCAAAGGTTACCCATGTTGTCAGCCCCGCGCCCAGCAGGCCCGCAACCAGCGGGGTGAAAGGTGTAGGGCTGCGAAACGCGGCCAGATAGCCGACAAATTGCGTCACCATGATCAGCGGCCCCGGCGTGGTTTCGGCCAGCCCCAGCCCATCGGCCATTTCGGCGGCGGTCAGCCAGTGCTGCGCCGAAACCGCCTGCTGCGCCATATAGGCCAGCACCGCATAGGCCCCGCCAAAGGTCACCACCGCCAGCTTGGAGAAGAACACCCCCACCCGCCACAGCACATGATCGCGCCCGAGCAGCGCCAAAATCGCCACCATGGGCGCTGCCCATGCCAAAGCGCCGATCAGCACGGCGCGGACGCTGTAGCCCCAGGGGCGCGGCGTATCGGGAGGCGATCCCGCCTCGCCCTTCAGCCCCAACAGCGCGGGGCGCCAGCGCGCCGCGATCCAGCCGATCACCCCCGCCCCGATCACCACCAGCGGAAAGGGCGCATTGAACAGGAACAATGCGACAAAGGACAAGACCGCCGCAGTTTTGCGGAACCGCGTCCCCAGCGCGCGGCCTGCAAGCCGCAGCACCGCCTGCACCACAATGGCCAGAACCGCCGCCTTGATGCCAAGAAACAGCGCCGCAAACCACGCCAGATGCGCCGCCGCGCCATAGAGCATCGAGAGCGCCAGAATGACCAGCGCGCCGGGAATGACAAACAGCAGTCCCGCCGCCAGCCCGCCCCGGATGCCATGCAGTTTCCAGCCGATCCAGATGGCCAGTTGCTGCGCCTCAGGCCCTGGCAACAGGTGGCAGAAATTCAAAGCGTGGAGATATTGGTCCTCGCTGATCCAGCCGCGTTCCTCCACCAGTTCGCGGTGCATCAGCGCGATCTGGCCCGCAGGCCCGCCAAAGCTGAGACAGCCTATGCGGGCGGATACGCGCACCAGTTCGGCAAAATCAGGATGGGAAGGAGAGGTCGTCATTTATGTGCCTATCACCTTTCCGCCCGCACAATGCAGGCCGGAGAAGGCAACACTTGGGCTGACGCCTGGCCGGGAGGTTGCTTTATCCCGGTGCGCCCTCTCCTAGTGCAGCAACCCGATCACGGCAAGTATCTTGATTGATCCGAGGCAAGCTTGACTGCTTTGCCAGACGGCATGTCAAACAGATACGCTTCCAGTTATGCAGGCAAGATTGCAGCATCAGCGTTACCGACAGCGACCTGTCACTATGCTACGTCGGCGTCATGCCCAGTTTCACCCTCTCCTCCGGTCCCGCCATTGCCGCCGCCATTCGGGACATTCGGGGGCCTTGGTCAGGGCATCGGAACCCGCCATACGTTCACACTGGCTGGTGCTCTGCTGAAAGAGGTGGTCTGGGACTTTCTGCCTTCCGCGAGTGATGCGACGAACGGGATTCTGCTGAACGCAGACGTTGACTCAGCTTGGGCAAGGGAGTTTATCAGACATAGATGGACGGCATGACGAAGCGCACGAAGCTGATCACACCGGAGGAGGAAGCGGCGTACTTGCGCATGTTCGCGGAAAGCTATGCACGCAACCGGCGGCTGATGAACGCGCAGCGCTTCAACGCCGGGCAATTGACCATTAATCTTGTGAAGGCACCGGACGATCCGGGAGAGGGCGAGCCGGCATTCCAAGATGATCTGGCGCGATTTGGGGGTGGGTTACGCGCTGCGGAGATTCCGTACCACCAGACTGCGATCGCGATGGATTCCGTGGCTGCCCACGGTTTTACATTGCCCGAGTTCGTCGTCGCGATGCAGGCGCTGGGACCGCCGGCGATCACGGCCATCGCCGGATATGCTGTTGCATGGATGCGGTCCCGCAAGGGGCGCAGCATTCGCATCGCCGTCGGGGATGTCGAGGTCGAAGCATCGACGCTGGATCAAGTCGAGCATGCGCTGCAGAAGGCCTTGATGCTCAGAGATCGCCAAACGGTCGGTGCAGCGGCACCTTCGACCTCGAGCCACACCCATTACGACGAGGGCGAGTTGACCATGCCAATCGAAGACGACGAAATCAGAGGGGTACTGCTCAAGCATTTCCACAACCTGCGGCATAACAATGGTGGGTGGGTGCCGATCTCTGAAACCGTTCTCGCACCCCATCCGGTTGAGCTGCGAGTTATCGGGAGTGTGTGCCAGCAGCTTGCCGACATAGGCCTCATCGATTGGAAGGCACTTGCAGGCGACGGGGGCATTGCGGCCGGAATGGCCAAGATCACGGGCAAGGGAGTGGCGGCGGTTGAACGCCGCGGCTCTTCGGAAATCTCCATCCGCTTTCCGTCGAACGATGGTTCCGCGCGAGACTCTCGGGCGAGCGAACCGCAATATACGCCAGAGGCAGCAAGCGCGGTCTATGCGGCGATCGAGGGTTTGATTGCTGCTGGCAAGCGTGCCTACGCCCATAATGTCCCACTAGAGGCCCAAAACATTCTGCTGAAGCACTTTGGTGGAAGGCTCCGACCGGCCGAGGCGTCGGATCAAATACAGGCGGCCATCGTCGGATTGGCGGAGAGCGATAAGATCGAGATCCATCCAGAGCCGCGCAAGGATTGGCTGATTTTGGAGCGTGAAATTTTGGAGGAAATCGTTGTGCCAGAAGTCAGTAGGAAAATATTTGTGGTTCACGGTCGGGACGACGCGACAAAGAACGAAGTTTCCCTGTTCCTCGGAGCGATCGGATTGGAACCGATCATTCTGCATATGCGCCCCAACGGGGGGAGGCACTTGCTCACCAAATTTCGGGAAGAGGCCGATGGCGCCGATTTCGCAGTGGTGCTGATGACGCCCGATGATGAAGGTGGCCTCGCGGGTGTCGCTGATCGGAAGCCCAGAGCGCGGCAAAATGTCGTGCTCGAACTTGGATTTTTCCTCGGAAAGCTTGGGCCAGCCAACGTGGCCGCGCTTGTGAAGGATGATGTCGAAAAACCATCAGACTTTGACGGTATTGCCTACATTCCCTTCGATGCCGGCGGGACTACCTGGAAGACACTGCTGGCTCGCGAGTTGCAGCACGCGAAGGTGCCATTTGATCCTGCGAAGGTTCTGACCGCATGAACCGGTTCTGTCGTAAATTTTCCCCCAGTCTGCTATCCGGATGCAAAGATGCTGATTTTCAAGGGTGCGTGATGTTCAAGGGGCAGCATTTCGAAGGCTCGGTGATCATGCTGTGTCGCAGTCGCCCTCAAACCCGACGCTCAGAGTCTCTTTCCTGATCGACGAAAGCTGGCCATCGCTCATTTCGCACTACGAAGGTAAACCATCCAGCGAAAGCGGCGCGGCTCAATGGGGCCGGTTGGCAAGCAATTGCGGATAAGTCAGCGCACCGCACGCCGGAAATGCAGCCTTCATGTTTGACGATTGCCTCGCGTCGGTGTGAAACTGGCTTTTCCGGCTTCCTTGGGTAAGTCACGACTATCAGAGGCAAAACGCTCCCATGCACGACGATGCGCAAGCCATGCTGCCAGATGAGACAATGCAGCCCTTGTCCGCCCCGGAACTCTCATCTGTCGAGCCTCAGGGCGAAACAGATACTCAATCGTCGCCTCCCTGGTATGACAGACCACGATCAATCCCATACAAAATAGCCTCTCGATTGTCCCGATGGACAGGGGGGCGCGTCAAATCACCGGCCTATCACCGCTCGCTCCAGTTCCGCCGTAAACATGACACCAAGGATCTCGAGAAATATCGCGTCAGTCCTGACGAGCATGTCCAGACATGGTACTTCTGGACGCTTGAATTCTTCACCCCGGACAACATAGCCGTCCTGCGCGGTGCACTCGAACGCCTCAAGCCCGCTGGTCAGGAATATGGCGAGTGCGGTCCCGCCAACTGGCTAAGACAGGAACGTGGGCGACAGGGCAGTTCGATGGAACTCTATCTTGTTCCTAAGGAAGGCCGCGCATGGGGGCCAGGGCATTATTGTGCCCTGCCAAGTTTTGCCAAAGCCGCCCATGGCACTATCGCCAACATAACGCCGTCCCTCACCACGCTCACTATGAGTTTTCGCCTCAAGGACTCCGAGCGTGACTGGCTTGATGACGAGTTGCATCGCGATCATCAGCCCAAGATATTTCAACGCCCAAATGGGGTGGTATCGATCTCGAACGTGTGGCTGCAACAAAGGGCTATAGTTAGGGAGAGGCGGGAAAAGTGGGCACATGAGGTCACCGAGTGGCACCGCCGGCATTTTCCCGGCCTGCTCTCGACCAATGAGGAAGCTGTATCATGCTGCCTTCTCGATGTCATCGACGGCGCAGAGCCTTTTATCTCCGAAACCTCCAATCTCCTTGGAGCGCTTGATCTCGCACGAACGACTGCAGTGTACGAATATCGGGCAAAGGACGGGCAAGTTCTAGCCACAATGAGCCGTACGGCGAACACAGACGACGCAAGCCACCTCCACTTGGTGTCGATGACATTAAACCAGCTTCAATCTTATGAGGCGGCTGGCTACGGCAGCGATAACTGCGGTCGAATATCTCGTTTTGACTCAATGTTTCGTCGAGGCTTCACGTCGATTGCATTGCACCGCGTGCTCGATTTCTATAATCGCAAGGTGGTCTTAGCGCGTGACAGTGCAGCCGCCATTGTCGGTAGCAGAAGTGCGACCAAAGCTTTGGCGCGGGTGCGGGCTGATACAGCGCAATGTATCGATGCTGCAGTCGTCGCAAGAGAGTTGTGTCACGCGGCTAAGACTGGCTGGATCCCGTCGGACCTCTTGTCTTTTACCTACAAGCCTTTTTTCCTCAATGAAAAGGCCCAACCGCTCGCGGAGATCATCCATGAGCGGATCACCCGGCAATCGAGCGAACTCCTCGCCGATGTGGCAGCCTTGAATGAAAGCCTCTCAGTCCAAGCAGATCTTCTTAGCGCGCATGCTAATCTCAAGCTGCAACCGTGGATCATCGGGCTAGCCATCGTCTCCATGCTCGCTGGCGTGTTGGCCGCGATCGGGCCTGTGCATGATCTCCTACAGCCGCGCACATCGGTCGCGCTTCCCCAACTTGCAAGCCCGAAATCCGTCGATCACCCCCCAAAAAAAATCTGACGTTCATCGTCAATTGACCAAGGCAGGCTGATTGTGGTCTGATGGCCTTGGCTTGATAGAAGTTCGTTATCAGCTTCCGATTTAGGTCTTTCGAAACCGCTCTGGAGGCGACATCGGCCCACCCTACTTCGCCGTTTTAGGTGGCTGATCACTTCAGGATGGGGAGGCAATGTGGTGATGACTCAGGAAGAGGCGCAGGGCTTCCTTCACGCACTGGAAGCGGGTCTGGCTGAGTTCGGCGCAACCGAGCTAGCAGACCAGTCGCGCAGGGCTGCGCGCGATGAAGGTGACGAATTCGACAGTCGCGCCATGTTGGCGCTCCTGCTGGAAGAGATAGAATCCGTCCTCGTCGATGCGCCGAGAATGGTAAGCGCCGCGATGAAATCGCTTGGGGCAGAGCAACTGGCGTTCTCGACTGATCGACGCGATGTCCGCTTCAACGCGCGGGGTGATGGACTGGTGCGCCTGATCGCGATAAAGGATGACGTAACCATCACGATGAACACGCTGCAGCCCCTCCTTGGCAATGCCGAACAGGCGGCGGTCCTGATCGCCGAGTTGCGCGGGCGCATATGAGCGCCGCCACCGATACCCTCGCCCTGATCCGTCAGCTCACCAACCTGATCGGTGCCTCCTCTTCGTTCTGGCCGAATTCGAAGGCACCGCAACTCGACGACCTCTACGAAGCCTACCTCTGGGCGGAGACAGTGGGAATCGCGAAAACAGAGGGTTGGCAGGTCGACTTCGTCAACGCCGGGTCCCAAAAGAACCAGTTCACCTTCCGCAAAGGACCGGGACTGCTGACCAGCCCTGTCGCCTACACTTACGCCACGCTCACCGACGGCCGCCGTTCGGGCGAATTGCACATCGGCATTCGTATCAGGGGCGATTCGTCGACACTCCACGAGTTCGACGTCGTAGCGCTGGATGCGCACGGCGTTGCGGCGGCGCGGGCCGGCGCGAAACAACCCGGCCACTCGACGGTGCGCCTCCACGTCGAGGCCAAGTTCCATAAGGGCGACCTCTCCCTCGGTGTCGCGCGCGGGATCGTGGGCCTTGGTGCCGATTGCCCAAGCATCGAGCCATTCCTTGTCTCGAAGGCGTTGGGCTCGCCGTCGCTGCGTCCTCTCATAAAGTCGCATGGCGGACACTATGTGGACCGGATGTTCCCCGGAGATTCCGGCATCCCTTACTTCGCCACCTGCGTGAAAGCCGCCCTCGGCAGGTGGCGGTGATATGAAGAAGCCACGCGCAGTGAAGAAGTTGCAGGCTCCGCTGACCGATCGGATCAGCGCTGCCATGCGGCCATTCAAGCTTGGGCCGGGTAACGGCTTAAGATGGTTGGGAGATGCCTTCAGCGTTGAAGTGGCAGCTTTCCGGCCATCGTATTTCGTAACCTGCCCTTCCGGATTGTCCCCCATGATGGTCATTCACCCACGGGACTTTGTCCATATTTGCGAAGGACATCATCGAAAGCCTCTGCCATGAGTTCCTGAAGGCTAAGGCCATGCTTTCGGGCGCAGACATGCATGGCAAGGGACATCTCGGGCGAGAAGTAGGCGGCGATGGCCTTACGCCCAGCACGGCTGTTCGATTTGAGCGGAGCGCCAGGCGATGCCGTTGCGGTGGTGCCATCTTCATTGCCAATTATTGCAGGCTGGGGTTGCGGTTTGGGACTGGCCTTGGGCTTGTCGGCAAGATTGGCAAAGCGGCTCATATGGTCACACTCCCTCATTTGGATTTGTGGACATGTTCACATATGCATCGCTCCAGATGTGAATCGCAGCAATCTCTGCGGCGGCCTTTCCCTCGGGCTCGAACTCGATCACCGAAGCACCAGCGGCACTGGCGTGGCGATAGACAGCACGGTCAGGCAGGATGTACGGGCAAGCCTCGATCCCAAAGCCCTGCACCAATTCTGCGGCCTCCTCATACATGCGCGGCGCATAGGGCGGGCCAGCAGTGAACACCACATAGGCTGGCTTGTCGAATAGGTGCACGAGGCTGACGGTGGTCTTGATCGCCGCGAGATCGAAGGCGCTGGGACGGCAGGGGATCAGCACCAGATTAGCCACCTCCACAGCCCTGCTGGCTGCGCTATCGGCATGGGGTGGCGTGTCGATCACGATGAAGGTCGCGCCTTGGCGCTGGGCGGCATCAACCTTGGCCTGGATACGCGGCGGCGCGCTGTCGATAACCTCTGGCGCCTTGTCGGCGCGCCATGCGCCCCATTGGCTGGCGGTGGCCTGTGGATCGGTGTCGATGATAAGTGCGATTGCGCCAGCGGCTTCAGCAGCGGCGGCGAGGTTTACCGACAGCGTGGTTTTGCCCGAGCCGCCCTTTTGGCTGACGATGGCGATGATGGTCATGGAGATTTCCTTGCCCGTTCACATGTGGACGTGTGGGCTTGTGAGTGTGTGGATGTTTGGAAAGGTGAGATGCTGGGGAGCTTCACCTGTCAGATGTGACGCGCCGCTCCATGCTGGCCATCAGCCTCGCGGTCAGATTGGCCAGTGGGCCAACCTGCTGCTCGATGGGGGGCTCAGCCGCACAGGCTTGCGACGGCGCCTGCTGGGCGTTGCGCTCCGTGGCCCGGAACAGCCCCGCGAGGTTCACGCCTGCCGAGCCTGAGCGCCGCACCATGCCCGCCAAACACCTTGCCGGTGAGCCCGCCCGATAGCGATGGCCCAGCGGCAATTCGGCATTCCTGTCGATCAGCAGCACGCTGAGCGCCGCCCGTTCTCGCCCGAACTGCTGGCAAGCCCGTCCCCATGTGGTTTGGGCGATGCCAAGCCGCCCGCAACTGCGCCACGACGCCTCGACAAGGTTGGGCCAGGTCGGTCCGCCCAGCGCCTCGACGATACCGCGATAGCTCTCGGTGGCCACCACCAGCGCGGTCGCGGGCCGGATGCGCTCCAGCGGATCGCGGAGCCGCGCGGTACGCCTTCGTGGTGAGTTTTTGTCCTGTATATTGGGTGCGCAGTTTTCTTCCGGCGCGTCGGAAGTTTTCAGTGCACGAGGATCGGGATCTGGCCCAGACTCCGAATGATTTTCAATGGTGACGAGCATGGCGGACAAGGCCTCGCGGATAGCGATCAGGCGGTCGATGTTGGTGATCCGCGCCGTGCGGCCATCGGGCAGGATGGTCTCGGCCCGTTCGCGCAAAGTTTCGTCACCGGCCTCGCGTATGCGCTGGCCCAACTGGCGGATCTCGGCGCGGCATTGCTGGATGGCGCGGGCTTGCAACTCTAGCGCTTCGGCTTTGGCTTGCATTTCGGCAAAGCGCTCGACCAGCGGGGCAAGGTTGATGCCTGCGGCCCAGACTACGATCCCATCTTGCCGGTTGCCAGCGCGCTCGCCATTGATGCCAGCGTTGCGGATGATGAAGCCGGCTTGCTCCAGTTCCCGCTCGGCCGAATTGATCGAACGCGGCGTCAGGCCCAAAGCTTCGGCAAAGCGGCAAGCCTGCGTCCATACCGCGCAGATACGACCCGATAGATAGTCGCCGTCCATGGTCTTGAGAACGTAGTGCCGGACCAAAGCTACAGCCGTGGACGATAGGCCAAAGCCCGGCCTCGCCACCTGTTCGAACAGGCGAAGCAGATCGAACCGGCCAACGCCCGCTGGCAGCCCCCTATGGGAAAGGGTGGTGCTCATGGGCGCCTCCTTTGCCAATTGGGGTGTTTGATCGCTTCAGGGCAGGGGGCTGAACGAGGAGGCTGTCACCCAAAAGGCAGGGCATGGAGATGCTTCGCACACCTGCCAACTCGGTCCGTGTGAGAGGGAAAAATCTTGACGCAGAACGGCTGATCGGCGACCAAAGGGAGGCCCAAGAAATGGCAAGTATTGACCGGTAATTCGGTTTACAGGCCAAGGGCAAGTGATTGATTGTAAAAGAGGGGTTAGAGCAGCGGTTTACAGAAAAATGCAATGATTTCAGTCTGAATGCAGAAATCATAATCCGCGTGTCGGGGGTTCGAGTCCCTCCTCCGCTACCAAAATTCCCAATGAAAACAGAAATTTAAGCGCCTGGCGAGGGCGCTTTTTCTTTGTCCAAAGCATAGCACACCCGTAGCACACTTTCAGATCGACCCTTGCGCTTTAACCGCCCAGAAACGCTGTGTGGGACACAGTGTTGGCCATAGCCAAGCTAAGCGCCTCTACGGAACGATAAATGACGGCGACATCCTGCTCTACAAGCGGGCGCGCAGCTCTGCGTGGCAGGCAAGATCAAGATTGGTTCTCGCTGGGTCAGGACAACGATGAAGCTCGACGATTTGGACAAGGCCAAGCGAGCGGCCAAAGACCTGTTCACGGAATACCAGTTCAAGCAGAAGCACGATGTGCCCGTCATCACGCGGCGGCTCGCGGACGTTGCCCGCTACGTGATCGCTGACATGCGGACTTCCCTGAACGGCGGTGGCGGCAAGAAGGTGTTTGAGGACTATATCACGGCCCTTGATCGCTACCTGATCCCATATTTCGGCAAGAAGCACGTGGGAAACATCGGCTACGACGATATCAAGGCGTTCGATACGTGGCGCACGGCCGCGATGAAGCGGGATCCCAAGGCCAGCACGGTCAACACCCATAACAGCGCCCTGAACCGCGTTTTCACGGAAGCCGTGGCGCGCGGTTATATGAGCAAGAACCAAGTCCCATCCCTGCTCAACAAGGGGAGTGATGCCGAACGCAGGCCGGATTTTACGCGGGAAGAATATCGCAGCCTGACTGCCCATTTCCCCCATGGATCGCGGACAGCCGCAAAGGCAAATCACACGATATGCGACTCCTGCTGCGCGATTACGTGCTGATCCTCTCCAACACGGGGATGCGCCACGGCACGGAAACCGACAATCTGCTGTGGCAGCATGTCCGTGTGTTCAAGGATAAGGGGCAGGAATATCTGGAAATGTCGGTGATTGGCAAAACCGGACGCCGTGACATCATCTGCCGGGCCAATACGATCAATGACCTGAAACGCATCCACGAGCGTTGTCAGGACATCAAGGGCATGACCTTCGAGCAGTTGCTGAAAGCCAAGGTAGCCGAGCCGGTCGTTCGGCAGCCAGATGGCACGGCAAGCATGAACCTGCGCCAGAGCTTCAAAGCCTACCTGACAGAAATCGGTCTGTTGAAATGCCCGCGAACTGGATTGCGTCCCACTTTATACAGCCTGCGGCATATGTATGCGACGTTCGCCCTGAAAGAAGATCACATGGAAATCCACACGCTGGCCAAGCAGATGGGCACCAGCATTGCGATGATCGAGCAGCACTACAGCCATCTGACGCCGAGGTTGAAAAAGGACATACTGACCGGCAAGCGGTATCAGTTAGCTGGTGGTGTGAACGCTGAGCAGGATGATGAGGGGGATGGATCTTCAGATGGTGATCCGTTGATACCTCTGGCAAGTGGGATGGATGTGAGCTTCTGATATAGGTATCTAACTGACATGCGATGCGACATTCGATCACGAGCGCAGGGGCTGTTAGTGGTTCTTTTTGCGCCGTCGTTTTTTTGCTGACCGTGACTGCAGCCATCGACTGGAAATTAGCCAGCCCATCGTCTCTGTCTCGAATGGACGCTTATGTCTTTGTTTTTGGGAGTTTCCTCCCACTTGTGGCGTCATTCTCATTGATGGGATTGATTTTTACGGTCCCATCATTAGCCGTCTGGTGGACCCTCGATCGGCTCAAATCCACTGGATTTTTGTCATTCCTTGGTGCTGGCACATTGTTCGGCGCACTGGTCGGTTGTTTTTTCTTTCATGGGCACGAACTGCTTGGGGAGGAAGCGCTGATCTTTTCTATCGTTGGCGCCCTGACTGGCCTGTCATTGCGGCTTGTCGCTTATAGGCAGTGAATAGCCCCTAGATTTCTGGACGCCTTCTATCCTAATTTTGAGGACAGGATTCCGTGATGGGGCCGAATTCGGCGATGCGGTTGAGCGTGATGCTGGCGGTTTATAGCAACAAGGCCCGCCGATGGCGGGCCTTGTCGTGTGGTGGAGCCATGCGTCCCGGGGATCAGGAGTGCGGCGGGTTTGTCGGTGTGGCGTCGAGGGAGGGGTCAGCGCCGAGTACGTTGTAGAGGGTAATGCGGTTGCTGATATCGGTCAGGATCGTTGAAACCTGGGTCTGGCGCGCGGTGTAAAGGCTGCGCTGGTCGACGAGGGCCGTCAGGAACGTACCGGTGCCCGCCCGGTATTGCTCGTCGGCAAGGGTATAGGCCTTTTCCGAAGCGGCGACGAGGCGGGCCTGCGCGCCGCGCTGATCGACGATGGTCCCGCGACGCGCGAGCGAGTCCGCGACGTCGCGGAAGGCCGACTGCACGGTCTTTTCGTATTGCGCGAGGTAATAGTCGCGCTGAGCCTTGGCATACTGGAGATTGCCCTTGGTCACGCCGCCCAGGATGGGGACGCTGGCCGAAGGAGTGACGTTCCAGTTGAGCGCGCCGCCGGTGAACAGCGACGACAAGGCCGAGCTTGCGAGCCCGACAGCCGAAGTCAGCTTGATGGTCGGAAAGAACGCCGCCCTCGCCTCTCCGATGCTGGCATTGGCGCCTTGCAGCTGATGTTCGGCCTGAAGGACGTCGGGACGCTGGAGCAGGATGTCCGAGGACACGCCCGCAGGCACATGGCCGATCGTTCCGTCGAGTTCCGAGAGCGACGCAGGCAGGAGATCGTCGGCGACCGGGGCACCGACCAGCAGTTCGAGCGCGTTGCGATCCTGTGCCACCAAAGTCGTCTGGTTGGCGATGTCGGAGCGGGCCTGCTCGACCACGGTGATCGCGCTCTGCACGTCACCAGCGCTGGTAAGCCCCGAACGGAACAGCTCCTGCGTCAGTTCGAGCGAGCGGGTTCCGCTGGCCAGAGTGGACTGCGCAATCGACAGGAGATCGCGATCGGATGCCAGCGTCGCATAGGCGGTCGCGGTTTCAGCGACCAGCGTCAGGCGTGCCGAGCGATAGCCAGACTGGCTCGCCAGATAGCTTTCGAATGCGGCGCGGGTCTGGTTCTTCAATCGCCCGAACAGGTCGATTTCGAAGCTGCTCATCCCGACCGTACCGGAATAAGTGCTGGAATCGAGCTGGTCGGTCTTGATTCCGCGCGTGATGCTGGCGTTGGCTCCACCCGAAATGGTCGGCAGCTGATAGGAGCGTTCGACGTGGTACTGCGCTCGCGCCGACGCCACGCTGGCAAGGCTCGCCCGCAGGTCGCGATTGTTGGCAAGCGCCAGTTCGATCACGTGTTGCAGGCGAGGATCGGTGAACAGCGTGCGCCAGGGCAAACCCGCCGCGCCCGCCTGTTCGGGGCCATAGGCGGCCCCTTGCGGCCATTGCGGCGGGGCGGCGGATTCCGGGCGGACATAGTGGGGGGCCATGTTGCACCCGGCCAGTGTGGTGGCGAGCCCGAGCAGGGCAAGAGAGGCGCGGCGCATCAGGCTTCCTCCGCCTTGGGAGCATCCGCCTTGCGGTGGAACAGCTGCCCGATGACGATAAAGAACATGGGAACGTAGAAGATGGCCAGCGCCGTCGCGGTGATCATCCCGCCCAGAACGGCAGTGCCGATCGCGATGCGGCTCTGCGCCCCCGCCCCGGTTGCGACTGCAAGCGGCAGAACCCCGGCGATGAACGCGATCGAGGTCATCAGGATCGGACGCAGGCGGACTTGGGCGGCTTCGAGTGCGGCTTCCCGCATCGAACGACCGTTACGCCGTGCGGCTTCGGCAAATTCGACGATCAGGATCGCGTTCTTGGCCGCAAGGCCGATCGTGGTGAGCAGACCGACCTGGAAGTAGATGTTGTTTTCAAGTCCGCGCAGCGTGACGCCGAGCACGGCCCCCAGAACCCCCAATGGAATGACCATCATCACCGCGAACGGCACCGACCAGCTTTCATACAGCGCGGCAAGGCACAGGAACACGACCAGGATCGAGAGCGCATAGAGGTAGACCGCCTGCCCGCTCGACTGGTTTTCCTGATAGGACAGCTCGCTCCACGCATAGCCGGTTCCCGGTGCCAGTTTCTGTTGCAGGGCGATCATTTCGTTCATCGCGTCACCCGAACTGTAGCCAGGGGCGGCATTGCCGTTGATTTCGTACGACGAACTGCCGTTGAAGCGCGAGACGCTGTTCGCTCCCTTTTCCCAGCTCGTCTTGGTGAACGAGGTAAAAGGCACCATGGTGCTGGGCACCGTGATCGTCCCGTCGGTGGTCGTGACCGATGCCGACGACGTGGTCGCACTTGTGCTGCTCGACGTATTGCTCGACCGCACGAACCACTTGCCGAGATCGTCGGGCAACATGCGATAGGGCGCATCGGCCTGGATATAGACGCGCTTGACGCGGCCCCGGTCGACAAAGTCGCCGACATAGGTGCTGCCCCAAGCCCCGCTCAGCGTGGAAGTCGCATCGCTCTCGCTAAGCCCGAGAACCGCGAGCTTGGCGTCGTCAAGAGTGACGCGGAATTGCGGCGTGTCGGGCAAAGTCGAGGCGCGCACCTGCGCCAGCTTGGGATCCTGTGCCGCCGCCGCGATAAGCTTGTCGCGCAAGGCAACGAACTGGGCTCGCGGCATGTGGCTGGTGTTGAGCAGTTCGAACGTGAACCCGTTCGATTGCCCCAGCCCCGAAATCGCCGGAGGCGTCAGCGCAAAGACCTGCGCATCGCGGATCTTGAGGAAGCTGCCCATGGCCCGGCCGTTGATGGCCCCGGCGGCATGGGCCGCGCCCGGACGGTCATCGAACGGCGCGAGGCTGGCAAAGCCCATGCCCGCGTTCTGGCCCGAGCCGGAAAAGCTGAACCCCGTGACCGTGAAGAGGCCCTTGATGTCCTTCTTTTCCTGTTCGAGGAAGACATGTTCGACCTCCTTGCTGATCGCGAGAGTGCGTTCCTGCGTGGCACCGGCGGGCAGCGTGAACATGACCATGACTTCGCCCTGATCCTCGGTCGGCAGGAAGCCGGTCGGAAGCCGCATGAAGAGCCAGACGATCCCCGCCGCGATCACAGCATAGACGACGAGATGCGCGCCGCGCCGGTGGATCACTTGCCCCGTGGCCGAGACATAGCTGCGGGTAAGGCGATCGAACCAACGGTTGAATTTGCCGAACAGACCGCCACGCGTCAGAGGATCGTGATGCCCCTCTTTCAAGAGAGTTGCGCAAAGCGCGGGCGACAGGACCAGCGCGACAATCACCGACAGCGCCATGGCCGCAACGATCGTCACCGAGAACTGGCGATAGATCACGCCCGTCGATCCGCCGAAGAACGCCATCGGCAGCATGACCGCCGAAAGCACCAGTGCAATGCCGACAAGCGCTGTCCCGATCTCGCCCATCGACTTGATCGTGGCGGCGGCCGGATCCAGCCCTTCCTCGGCCATCACGCGCTCGACGTTTTCGACGACCACGATCGCGTCGTCGACGAGCAGGCCGATCGCCAGCACCATGGCAAAGAGCGTGAGCGTGTTGATCGAGTACCCGAACAGCGCGAGCACGCCGAACGTACCCAACAAAACCACCGGCACCGCGATTGCAGGAATGAGCGTCGCGCGCCAGCTCTGCAGAAAGATGAACATGACGATCACGACCAGAACGACCGCGATCAGCAGGGTCTCGATCACTTCGCGGATCGACAGCTTGACGAAATCGCTGGTGTCGCGCGGATAGGACACCGCGTAACCATGCGGCAGGCTGCCCGACAGCTTCGTCACTTCGGCCTTGACCGCAGCGGTCGTCTTGAGCGCGTCGGCACCGGGCGCGAGCTGGATCGCCATACCCGCGGCGGGATGCCCGTTGAAACGGGCATCCATCGAATAATCCTGCTGCCCCAGTTCGACCCGGGCAACATCGGACAGATGCACGACCGAGCCGTCAGGCATCGTCTTGACGACGATGTTGCGGAACTGTTCGGGCGTCTGCAAACGCGCCTTGGCCTTGACCACAGCGTTCAGCATCTGTCCCTTGAGCGCAGGAAGCGCCCCGATCTGCCCCGAGGACAAGTCGATGTTCTGTGCGCGGATCGCGGTTTCAAGATCGGACGGCATCAACTGGCGCGAGGCGAGTTTGACCGGGTCCATCCACACGCGCATCGCGTATTCGGACCCGAACACCTGCACTTGGCCCACACCGTTCAGACGGGCGATGTCATCCTGATAATTGCTGACCAGATAGTCGGCGACGTCGCTTGAAGTGGTGCGGTCGCTCTTGTCGTACATCCCGACGATCATCAGGAAGTCGCTGTTCGACTTGGTGACGGTCAGGCCTTGCTGCTGCACTTCGGTCGGCAGGCGCGAGGTTGCCTGCTGCACCTTGTTCTGCACCTGCACCTGGGCGACGTCGGGGTCGGTGCCCTTGGCAAAAGTGACCGTGATCGTCGCCGTGCCCGAGCTGTCGGACGTCGACGAGAAATAGATCATGTTGTCGATGCCGGTCAGCTGCTGCTCGATCACCTGCGTCACGCTGGTTTCAAGCGTTTCGGCCGAAGCGCCGGGATAAGTCGCTCTGACATCCACCGCCGGAGGCGCAACGTCAGGGTATTGCGCGACCGGAAGGCGCATGATCGATCCGATCCCGGCCATCATGATCACGATCGCGATCACCCAGGCAAAAATCGGCCTGCTGACGAAAAACTGGCTGATACCCATGGTCGATCAGTATCCCAGCTTGACGGGAACGGGCTTGACCACCGCGCCCGGCTCGGCCTTGTCGACGCCTTCGACGATCAGGCGATCCCCGGCCTTGAGCCCGCTGGTGACGAGCCACTTGTTGCCGATCGCCTTGTCCGCGACGACATTGCGCAAGACCACCTTGTTCGAAGCATCAACGACGAGAGCGGTCGCGTCTCCCTTCGCATCGCGGGTGATACCCTGTTGCGGGGCGAGAATACCCTTGGGCACCACGCCTTGCGGTGTAACCACACGCACGAACATGCCCGGCAGGAGCAAGCCCTGCGGATTGGGGAAGCGCGCGCGCAGCGTCACGGTTCCGGCCTGTTCGTCGACAGTGACTTCGCTGAACTCGATAGTCCCGGTCAGCGGATAGTCGCTGCCGTCCTCGAGCTTGAGATGAACGGTCGCCGTCGCGGGAAGGACGCTGCCGTTGGCGAGCGCCATGCGCAGCTTGACGAGATCGGAAGACGACTGGGTGATGTCCACATAGATCGGGTCGAGTTGCTGGATCGTCGCCAGCGCTGTCGTCTGGCCCGACGTCACGAGCGCGCCGGGCGTCACGGTCGAGCGGCTGATCCGTCCGGTGATCGGGGCCAGCACGCGGGTATATTCAAGATTGACGCGCGCCGATTGGACCGTGGCCTGATACTGATGCACGCTCGCCCGCGCGGTCCGGGCGGCCGCGATGGTGTCGTCGATGTCCTGACGGCTGACGGCCTGATTGTCGCGCAAGGTCTTGTACCGGTCGGCCTTGGCCTGATTGGTGAACAAGGTCGCCTGCGCGTTTTCGAGCTGTCCGCGCGCCTGATCGAGGGAAGCCTTATAGAGGCGCGGATCGATCTGGTAGAGCGGTTGCCCGGCGTGGACGATCGAGCCTTCCTCGAACAGGCGGGCCTTGATGACGCCGTCGACCTGGGGGCGGACATCGGATGCGGTCGTTGCCGCCGTACGCCCGGTCAGTTCGTTGGACACCGTGACAGGCTCGGCAACCAGCGTGACCACGCCCACTTCCGCCGGGCCCATCGGGGGCATCTGCTGCTGCTGTTGCGAACACCCGGCAAGGGCGAGCGCCAGCAGCCCTGCCCCGGCAAGGTTCGCGCAAATGGATGGAAGAACACGCAAGACCGATCTCCTCAAGTTTCAGACGGATCCCTTCGCCCCTGCAGCACAGATTGAAAAGGAACAACAGGTACAGCCGCGTAGGATCGTGTAGTGTCACGTATCATCGTGTATCAAATGGCAGACGGGACGGTTCCGGTTCTGTATGACGCGCAGGATGAACCAGCAAAGTGATGTGCAGGAGGGGCGTATCCTGGTCGTCGAGGACGATCCGGATATTCGCGAACTGATCATCGCGCAATTGCAGCGCGAGCCTTATTGCGTCGATTCGGCCTGCAGTGTCGAGCAAGCGCGGCGCGAAATGGCCGACACCCCCGCCGACCTGCTCATTCTCGACCTCAACCTGCCCGATGGCGACGGTATCGATTTGTGCCGCCAATTGCGGTCGGACGGGTATGAAGGGGCGATCATCATGGTCACCGCACGCGATACCGCGATCGACCGCGTGCTGGGGCTGGAACTGGGGGCCGACGACTATCTGACCAAGCCGTTCGAGCCGCGCGAATTGCTCGCCCGCGTGCGGAACCTGCTGCGCCGGTTCCGCTCCGCGACGGCCGGACGCCCGCGCAATGCCCGCGTGGCCCGGTTCGGACCATGGCGGCTCGACATCCATCATCGCCGCCTGATCGGCTCGGACGACCGGCTGGTCATGCTCTCGACTGCCGAATACCGCCTGCTGGCCCGCTTCATCGAGGCCCCCGACCGGGTCTTTTCCCGCGAGGAACTCCTGCCCGAACGCAGCGCCACCGTGGCGTTCGACCGATCGATCGACCTTCAGATCAGCCGCCTGCGCCAGAAACTGGGGCAGGAACCGGGCGGCGCGGACACCGTCCTGACAGTCCGCAACGAAGGCTATGTCATGCCCGGCCCGATCACGTTCGAATGATCCCGCTGTTCCACCGCTTGCGCGCTTTTGCGGATTCGCTGACCGGGCAGTTGGTCGTGATCCTGTCGACGGGCATTGCCTCTGCCTCGTTCGTGTCGCTGTTCCTTGCCGAACGGGCGCACCAGCACGATTTCTCCCGCGTCGAACTCGAACTCGTGGTGACGAGCACATCCGACATCGCCACCCGCTTCGCCCGGGATCCGGAGCAGACCGCGCGCCTTGTTGCCGACGATCATATCCTCGGCGCGACGCAGGCCAAGACCGAATGGCGCATGAACGCGCCCGATCCCGAGCTCGGTCGCCTGCTGACCGCGCGTCTGGGCGAAGCTGCCCGCCCGCAGGCCATGCCCATCCCGCAGCAACAATGCTTTCCCAATTTCGACCCGAACCTGCGCGCGGCGGGGATCACCGATTCCTCGCTGCCCGATTGCTGGTTCATCCGCTTTCGCGATGCCCACGGGATCGAACGGAACCTGACGATCTATGTCGGTCGGCTCCACTGGCCCAGCCGTTCCCCGCTCGATCCGCTGTACATGACGCTGATCATTCTCGCGAGCGTGGTGCTCTCGATCATGGTCGCGCGTGTCACGTCCCTGCCCCTGCGACGCCTGACGCGCGCGGCGCGCGCCTTTTCGGTGACGGCCGATCCCGAACCGATCCAGGTCGGAGGCCCACGCGAAGTGCGCGTTGCGCTCGAAACCTTCAACCTGATGCAACAGCGCGTGCGCGAAGGGTTCCGTCAACGCACGCAGATCCTGGCGGCAGTCACGCACGACTTGCAAACCCCGCTGACCCGGCTGCGCCTGCGTCTCGAACAAGTGCCCGACGAAGCCTTGCGTCAGCGCCTGATCGACGATCTGGGCGCGATGCAGCATCTTGTCAGCGACGGACTGGAGCTTGCGCGCAGCAACGACAGCCGCGAACCGGTCTCACTCGTCGATATCGATTCCCTTTTGTCGAGCCTTGCCGAAGACGCTGCCGATGTCGGGCACGACGTGCGCTTTTCCAAAGGCTGCGACGTGCGCGCCATGGTGAAGCCCGAAGCATTTACCCGTTGCCTCAACAACCTGATCGACAATGCCGTCAAATATGCAGGCTCGGCCGAGTTGCAATCGGGCGTCGAAGGCGAGGAACTGGTCATCCGTGTGCTCGACGAGGGCCCCGGCATCCCCCACGACCTCATCGGCGAAGCCTTCCAGCCCTATCGCCGTCTCGGCAATGGCTCGGGCAAGCCGCCGGGGACCGGCATCGGCCTGACCATTGCCGATGCGCAAGCGCGCACGTTCGGTGCGAAAGTGTGCTTGCGCAATCGCCCCCACGGCGGACTTTGCGCCGAGATCCGCATGGCTCTTCCCGATTAGAGCGTCAGCCCGATTAGAGCGTCAGCAGCACTTCCCGGTTCCTGCCCCGCCATAACGGGCGTCCTGTCGATTGCGAAAGAACTGCGCGCGCGTCATGACCGGGGCTCCGGCATGGTGGTCGGCCATGTGCCGGCAATAGGCCTCGTAATCGCCCAGCCCCAGCATGGCGCGCGCGATCCGGCGCATCAGGACGAGCGCCCGCTTCATTCGGCCGGGACCAGCGTGTCGGGGATTTCGTGCACGCTCGGGCGATCGAACGCGACGGCCTGAAAACAGGCACGGATCGCAAAGACCAGAACCGAAGCGACAACAGCCAGGAACAGCGCGCAAAGTCCCGCATCGATGCGGTCGTTGACCAGCATCTGGTGCATCTGCGCCATCGATTTTGCCGGGCCCAGCAATTCGCCCCGATCGAGCGCGGCTTTCACTTTGCCCGCATGGGCAAGGAAGCCGACGCGCGGATCGGCCGACGCGATTTTCAGCACACCCGCGCTGACCGTGCAGATCAGCAGCCAAGCCGTCGGCAGCAAAGTAACCCAGGCATGGCGCTGCTGCTTCATGCGGAACAGCACCACGCTCGACAGCATCAGCGCGACGGCCGCCAGCATCTGGTTGGAAATGCCGAACACCGGCCACAGCGTGTTGACCCCGCCCATCGGGTCGGTGACGCCCTGATAGAGGAAAAAGCCCCAGGCCGCGACGCACAGTCCGGTGCAGACAAGGCTCGGCAAGGCGCCCTTGCCCGCCCGGAACGAGGGCACGGCCAGCCCGATCAGATCCTGCAACATGAAACGCCCGGCACGCGTCCCCGCATCGACCGCTGTCAGGATGAACAGCGCCTCGAACAGGATCGCGAAGTGATACCAGAACGCCTTCATCGCGGCGCCGCCGAACAGATGGCTGAAAATCTCGGCCATGCCGACGGCAAGCGTCGGCGCCCCGCCCGCGCGGCTGATGATCGTCTTTTCCCCGACTTCGCGGGCCACGTGGGCGATCGTGTCGGGCGTCACGGCAAAGCCCATGGCTGACACGGCAACGGCCGCATGGGCGGGATCGGTCCCGACTACGGCGGCCGGGCTGTTCATGGCGAAATAGACGCCCGGATCGATGATCGAGGCACCAACCAGCGCCATGATCGCGACGAACGCTTCCATCAGCATGGCGCCATAGCCGATCATCGGCGCGTCATCCTCGGTCGCGATCAGCTTGGGCGTCGTGCCGCTGGAAATCAGCGCATGGAACCCCGACACTGCACCGCAGGCAATCGTGATGAAGAGGAACGGGAACAGGCCCCCGGCCCAGACCGGGCCATTACCCGCGACAAAGGCGGTGAGCGCAGGCATGCGCAGCGGCGGCGCGGTGATCGCGATCCCGACCGCCAGCGCGGCGATCGCCCCGATCTTGAGGAACGTCGAAAGATAGTCGCGCGGCGCGAGCAGGAGCCAGACGGGCAGGACCGACGCCACCGCGCCATAGCCGATCAGCACCCAGCACAATTGCACCGGCGTCAGCGTAAAGATCGGTCCCCACACCGGCGAGGCCGCGATCTGCTGTCCATAGACGATGGCGGCGAAGAGGCCGATGAGGCCCAGAATCGAGACTTCGCCGACGCGGCCGGGACGCACGAACCGGGTATAAAGCCCCATGAAGAGCGCAAGCGGCACCGTCGCGGCCACCGTGAACAGGCCCCACGGGCTTTCCGCCAGCGCCTTGACCACGATCAGCGCCAGCACCGCGAGCACGATCACCATGATCATGAACGTGCCGAACAGGGCGATGGTCCCGGCCGCATTGCCCATTTCGAGGCGGACGAGTTCGCCCAGCGACTTGCCGTCGCGCCGCATGGAAATGAAGAGGACCATGAAATCCTGCACCGCCCCGGCCAGAACGACACCGAAGACGATCCACAAGGTTCCCGGCAGATAGCCCATCTGCGCGGCCAGGACCGGCCCCACCAGTGGCCCCGCTCCGGCGATCGCGGCAAAGTGATGACCGAAAAGAACGACACGGTCGGTCGCAACATAATCGAGCCCGTCCGCACGGCGCACCGCAGGCGTCGGGCGGGTACCGTCGATCCCCAGCACGACATGCGCGATGTAGAGCGCGTAATAGCGATAGGCGACCAGAAAGCAGCTGACGGCGGCAAAGACCAACCAGAGCGCGTTGACATTTTCCCCGCGCATGACGGCAAGGTTTGCCAATGCTCCGAGCCCGGCAAGCGCCAGAGCGATCCATGGACCGTGCTGTTTCATCGTGACGACACCCTCTTGCAGTCGGCCCGACACTTCGTTGGACGGAAACGATTTCCCGTCATGTCGCGACACTGGTGTCCAGTCTTGCACCACCAACGCGCAAACCGCAATCGTCAGTCGCGCAGACCCGATCGCGGAAAATCGCGCATGAGCGAATTGGCCGGTTGCGCCGGAGGAGACATGGGGTGCGACATCGGGCCCGAAGCCGGGCGTGATACCGTAAGCCCGACGCGATTGCCGATGCGGAAGCCGGTCGGCTTGTGACACCCCTCGCAAACCGTGCCGAAAGTGCCCTTGTGGACATCGTCCTTGCGGTGACAGTCGATGCACTGGCTGCCGACCTTGACCTTGTCGACCGATTTGGGGTGGCACGCGACACAGGCGACGCGCACGTGATGCCCGATCAGCGGGAATCCTGTGCGGGCATGATCGAAGGTCGCCACTTTCCACGTCGCCTGGCTGTGGCAGCTTTCGCATTTCGGTCCGTCGGCGCCCTTGTGCACGTCTTCGCGCACATGGCAGCCGATGCAGGGAACCGGCGCGCGATCGGGCCGGACCGTGCGGGGATGGCAAGTGACGCAGGCAAGGATCCGATGGGCCCCACGCAAGGGGAACGCAGCTACCTTGTCATGATCGAACGCGATCGTGCGCCAATTGGCGGTCCCGTGGCAGGTCTCGCAACGCGGTCCATCGGCGCCGCGATGGACGTCCTGTTTCACATGACAGGCGGCACAGGCCGTCGACACCCCTTTCCAGTGTTCCCCGACATGACACCCCAGACAGGCGACCGTCCGGTGCGCTCCGGTCAGGGGGTAATGCGTGCGGTCGTGATCGAACGGCAGCACATCGCGCCAACGGGCGGTGGTGTGACACGACTGGCACGAGGGACCCAGCCCGCCGCGATGCACGTCCTGTCGCACGTGACAGGCAACGCAGGCCTGCGGGGTTTCCCTGAAACGCACCATGCCCTTGTGACAGGCCACGCAAGACGTCCTTACATGTGCCCCGGTCAGGCGATAGGCCGTCTGGCGATCATGATGGAAATGCGCGCGATCGAGCAGGACCAGTCCTTGCGACGTCCCGCGATGCTCGACGTGACACGACCGGCACGATTGCCCTTGCGCCATGATCCCGTGCCAGCGCGTGCGGCTCGCCAGATCGCGGGCAATCCCGGTGTGGCACGACAGGCATTGCCCGTTCTGCGCCTGTTTGTGAAACGAGACGTGGCACGCGTTGCAGCGGGTTTCGAGACGGGCATGGGCCGGGGACAAGGGTCCCGGACTGACCAGCCGCTCGATCACCGTTTCTGCGCGCAAGGCGGCTCCGGACGCGGCGAACACCGCCCCCAGCGCCAGCGCGAGCAAGACCAGCGAAAGGCGCCGCAAACCACCCATCAGTAGGCATGGGCCATGTAAACGTGGAGAAGCACCGCAGGCACGAGCACCATGAACAGCGGTATGTGCGCATAGTGCCAGACTTCGCCAGCGCGATCGAGCGCGGCCGCAATCCCAGCCGCACGGCGCGCCGCATTCCGGCGGCGACGGGCAAGGCGCATCTCCGACCCCTCTCCCGCAGCAGCCAGATCCGCCTCGGCCACGGCAAGCGCCCCTGCCATCCTTGCACGCAACCGCCGCCCCGCCCCGAGGAGGTATCGCCCTGAAACGCCGCTCGCCACCACCAGCAAGGTCGCACCAAGCGCGAAACTGCTGTTGATGGACCCCCACGCGAAACGCGCATGGCACAGCACGGCCAAGGGCCCCGCCAGTCCCAGCAGGATATGGGCATTGTACCACCAGCCAACCGAACGACGAGCCCGCGTCACGGCCCCCAGACGCTTGCGGATCGAGAAACAGAGGACCAGCAGCATCGCCAGCGATCCGCACAGCCCGAGGAGATAGCCGGGCCAGCCACGGGGATCGAAAACCGCGTCCCCGCGATGCTGCCAGCCCAGGCCCAGCGCCACCAGCACGGTCATGGCCACCACGCCGTCAATCCAGACAGACGAGGATCGCCGTTCGACGCCGCCGAGTGCTTCCGTTCCGGTCATTTCGGCACACGCATTCATGTCAGGCCGAGCAATTTCCCCGCGAATCCACCGTAGTTTCGCGCCCAAGACCTGTGATGCCAGATTATGCTGGAAATTGGTCGTCCTTTATTATCTGTATCGATGGGAAGCGGCCCTCCCCGACCGGGTCGCGCCCGAACTTCTGTCCAAGGTGCCGCGCGGCATGATCGCCACTGCCCTGCTCGTCCCCGTCTATGCCGTGCCGCTCGCAATCGCCGTTGCGGGGTGGGCGCTGCATCATCGGCGACGGAGCCGGCGCAACCGCGACCTGCTGGTCCGCAACCGGGCGACCGGTCTTGCCGAACCACCGGGCATTCACCCGCGCATCGACCCGGCGCGCTGCATCGGTTGTGGCGCCTGTATCCGGGCATGCCCCGAAACCGATGCGCTCGGTCTGATCGGGCGTACGGCCGTGCTGATCGAGCCATGGGCCTGCATCGGCCACGGCACCTGCCGCGATGCCTGTCCGACCGATGCGATTACGCTCGCCATCGGCACACCCACGCGCGGCATTGCCATGCCGGTGCTGGGACCAGGCGGCGAAACCAGCGTCGCGGGCATCCACATCGCGGGCGAACTGGGGGGGCTCGGCCTGATCCACAACGCGATCGATCAGGGGCGAGAAACCATCCACGCGATTGCCGACGCTCTTGGTGGGGAAACGGCACCCGAACAACCCGACCTCTTCGATGTCGTCATCGTCGGTTGCGGCCCCGCCGGAATTTCCGCCAGCCTCGGTGCGCGCGAGCGCGGCCTGCACTTCGTCACGCTCGATCAAGCGAACATCGGCGGATCGGTCACCCATTACCCGCGCGGCAAACTGGTCATGACGACCCCCGCGCACCTGCCGCTCATCGGCGAAGTGCGGCTGGGATCGATCAGCAAGGAAGGCCTGCTCGCCTATTGGCAGGATCTGTTCGAACGCACCGGACTTGCCCCCCGGTTCGAGGAACAGGTCCGCACGGTCACGTGCGAAGGCGATCATTTCACGGTGATCTCGGACAAGGGGCACTACCGCACCCGCCGCGTTTTGCTGGCAGTGGGACGGGGCGGTACGCCCCGCCGTCTCGGCATTGCCGGAGAGGATCTGGAAAAAGTCGTCTATCGCTTGTCCGACCCCGGCCAATATACCGGACATCGCGTCATGGTCGTGGGCGGCGGCGATTCCGCTCTGGAAGCCGCGATCGCCCTTGCCGAAGTTCCCGGCACCGACGTGACGCTCGTCCATCGCGGCCCGGCGTTCGCCCGCGCCAATGTCGCCAATCGCGACAGCGTCCACGCCCTTGCCGATCAGGGCCTGCTCACGCTTCGCCTGTCCGCGCACCTGACCGCCATTGCCCCCGCCACCGTCGCCATCGATGGCCCCGAAGGGCCCGAGCATTTCGACAACGACGCCGTCCTCGTCTGCGCGGGCGGAACCCTGCCCGGCGAATGGCTCTCGGCGATGGGCATTCGCATCGCCACATTTCATGGAGAAGCAGTGCGCTAGACAGTAAGCTCAGGCCAGATGGAGCAAGTGGATCAGGCCAAGGCTGATCGTGCCGAGCGCAAGGAGGGAGAGGACGACCGCCATGGTAACACGCCCTCCGGCACGGGCGATGGTGCGGACTTCGACCCCGAGCCCGAGCGCCGCCATCGAGACCACGGTCAGGAAACTTGCAAGCTGTCCCATCGGCGCCAGCAGGTCATGGGGTACCGCATCGAATGAACGCAGGCCGACCAGCGCCAGAAAGCCGACGATGAACCATGGCACGAGATGGTGGAGCCGGACATGGCTCCGCGCAGGAACCGGCACGCGATAAGGTTCGCTCTGGGCAGGCGTTCCGCCAAGACCCGGTGCGATCAGGGCCATGACCACGCAGACCGGGCCGAGCATCAGGACGCGCACCAGCTTGACCAGAGCGCCCATCTGCACCGCAACGGCGCCCATCGGCGCGGCAGCGGCAATCACCTGCGGCACTGCATAAACGGTCAGTCCGGCCAAAGCACCATACTGCAATCCATCGAGGCCCAGCGCTGCACCAAGCACAGGCAGGCCAAGCACGACGGCAACGCCGAAGATCGCGGTAAAGCCGATCGAGGCCGCCACATCGTCGCCATCGGCCCCGATCACCGGCGCCACGGCCGCAATCGCGGAATTGCCGCAAATCGAATTGCCGCACGCCACCAGCAAGGCCATGCGCGGAGGCAGGCGCAGCATCCGCCCGATCGCATAGCTGGTACCGATCGCCAGCACGACCGTCGCCGCGATCCCCGCCATCAGACCCCATCCCGCCGCTGCAATCATCGCCGCGCTGACCGAGGCGCCCAGCAGGACCACCGCGATTTCGAGCAGGACTTTTGCGGAAAAGGCGATACCGGGAAACCAGCGTCGCTGCGGCGTCCAGACCGTCCGCACCAGCGCGCCCAGCAGGATCGCGAGCACCAGGCTTTCGAGCCAGGCCCGCCCCCATACCATGCGCTCGACCTGTTCCAGCGCCATCGCCGTGCCCGTGATGCCGAGGCACAGCAGCAGCCCCGGCACAAGCGAGCGGGAACCGGCGTAAGAGCGATGGACGAGATGCAGGACCGCCATGGGAAGATCTCCTTGGAACGGGAGACCTGATGCGCCATGGCATTCAATCACTCAAACGGATTGTAATTATCGTTTCAATCTCAAAACAAGATTGATTGTCTGCGATCAGATGACCCAATCGGCCGCCGCTTCGTATCCGGCAATCGCATCAAGCAGCGCCTGCGCGGCTTTGCTGCGATAGCGTTCCTTGTGCCGAAGCGCGAAAAACGGCCGTTCGGGCATGTCGAAAGGCAGGACATGCAACAGCCTCCCCTGCACGGCCCCGGCCACGACCAGACGCGACAGAACAGCGCATCCCGCCCCTGCGACGACGGCGGAAAGGACCGCTTCGTTCGACGGCAGCGTCAGCACCACCGAAAGGTCGGCCGGGTCGATCCCCCGCGCGCGCATCACCGCTTCGAAGGTCGAGCGCGTTCCCGATCCCTCTTCGCGCATGATCCAGCCCGTCGTACCGATCCATGCGTTCGAGACATGGGCGACCGGCTCGGTCCCCACCAGACACATGCGGTCGGTCCCCACCGCCACGCGCGCCAGCGCGGGGTCGTCGAGATCCCCTTCGACAAAGCCCAGCTCCGCCGTGCCATCCAGAACCGCCCGCGCCGCGCCGTCGGTATTGGCGATCGAGACGGAAAGCTCGATCTGCGGATAGTGCCGCTTGAACCGGGCCAGCCGCTCGGGCAGCCAGTAGCCGGCAATTGTCTGGCTGGCGACGAGCGAGAGCCGCCCCCGGCGTAGCCCTTCCCAGTCAGCCAGGGCATGATGTGCTCCTTCGACACGGGCGAGAATGGCGCGCGCTTCGTCAAGGAACATCGCGCCCGCATCGGTCAGCTCGATCCGGCGCCCGACACGATGGAAGAGATGCACCTGATGCTGGTTTTCCAGCGCCGCGACCGCTCCACTCACGGCGGACTGCGTGATGTGCAGTGCTTCTGCCGCGCGAGTCATGTTGAGCCGTTCGGCGACCGCGACAAAGATCCGGAGTTGTTCGAGCGTCATGACAAACCTCGCGCCTCGACTTACTTGCGGTTGCGCGGCGGGCGCAAGGCATCGCGCATGGCGATGCTCGAACTGATCCGCGTCACGCCCGGCAATCGCGAGAGCACTTCGCCGTGGAGCACTTCATAGGCCGCTACACTGTCGGTCCGCACGCGCAACCAGTAATCGACGTCGCCGGTCATCAGGAAGCATTCCCGGATTTCCGGCCATTGCCGCACCGCATGTTCGAACCGCGAGAGGTATTCCTCGGTCTGCCGGTCGAGCGTGACCTGCACCACCACGTCGACGCCGTTATCCTCTTCGCCTTCGGGTCCGATCACGGCAGTATAGCCGCGAATGACACCCGAATCCTCGAGCAGCTTGATCCGCCGCAGACAGGCCGACGGCGACAGCCCGACCGCATCGGCGATCTCGGAATTGGGCATACGCCCGTTGATCCGCAACAGGCGAAGGATGGCACGATCCGTGGCATCTGCAGCCTTTGACATATTCCCCCAAATCTCTCGCAGATTATGCGATTACAAGATAAAAAATAACGATATATGCGCCTCTTTGGCAAGACGTTTGAAACGATCTGCGATAAACTTTCAACACTGGACAAGGCGCTGGAGGCTTCGTGACTGCAGGGGCAACACTGACCATCGATCTGGGCGCGCTGGCGGCGAATTATCGCCTGATCCGGCAGCAGGTGAGCCCCGCGCAAGTCGCGGGCGTGGTCAAGGCTGACGGCTATGGCCTGGGCGCGGCGCTGGTCGCGCGAACCCTGATCGACGAAGGCTGCCGCCACTTCTGCGTCGCCCTGCTCGGCGAAGCGGCCGCCCTTGTTCCCCATGTCCGGGGCGAAGCGGACGTATTCGTGCTCAACGGCCTGCTTCCCGGCGACGAGGCGGAATGTGCGACACTGGGCGCGATCCCCGTACTCAATTCGCTCGACCAGATCGAGCTGTGGTCGGCGCAGGCCAGGGCGCGTGGCCGCAAGCTGCCCGCCATGCTGCAATTCGACACCGGCATGTCGCGCATGGGTCTCTCACCCGAAGAGATCGACCGGCTCCTTGCCACACCCGACGTGCTCGACCCGATCGATGTGCGCTTCCTCATCAGCCACCTTGCCTGCGCCGACGATCCGACGGCGGCGGCCAATGCCGAACAGGCCGAACGGTTCCGTGCGATCACCGCGCATTTCCCCGGCGTTCCCCGCGCACTCGACAACAGCGGCGGCTCGTTCCTCGATCGCGGCCATTTCGACCTCGTGCGCGCAGGGATCGCCCTTTACGGCGGCGCCCCGCGTGCGGGTGCCAATCCGATGCATGCCGTGGTCGCACTCGAAGCCCGCATTGCGCAATTGCGCACGATCCCGGCGGGGACGGGCGTCGGCTATGGCCTGACATTCCGTGCCGAACGTGAAACCCGCATCGCCACGATCCAGGTCGGCTATGCCGATGGCTGGCCCCGCTGTCTCGGCAATCGGGGTGCTGCCTATATCGGCGGCGTACGCGCACCGATTGCGGGACGCGTATCGATGGACAGCATCACGCTCGACGTCACCGACGTTCCGGCAGAGCATCTCTTTCCCGGCGCCCCGGTCGAACTGGTCGGCCCTCACCAGTCGATCGACGATGTCGCCAACGACGCCGGAACCATTTCCTACGAAATCCTCACCCAGCTCAGCCGCCGTTACGACCGGATCGTCGTCCCCGTGACGGAAGGTGCGCACAACCGGAGCCTCGCCCAATGAAAATCGCGATTCTCGGCAGCGGCGTGATCGGCGTCACGTCGGCATGGTACCTTGCCCAAGCCGGACACGAAGTCGTGGTGATCGACCGCCAGCCCGGTCCCGCGCTGGAAACCAGCTTCGGCAATGCCGGTGAAATCTCGCCCGGCTATGCCTCTCCCTGGGCGGCTCCGGGCATCCCGATGAAGGCGCTGCGCTGGATGATGATGAAGCACGCGCCGCTGATCCTGCGCCCGCAGCCGGACATGGCCATGCTGCGCTGGCTGATCGCGATGCTCGGCAACTGCAACGAACACGCCTATGCCGTGAACAAGAGCCGCATGGTTCGCCTTGCCGAATACAGCCGCGATTGCCTGATGGCGCTGCGCCAGAAGACCGGCATCCAGTACGACCAGCGCATGCAGGGCACCTTGCAGCTGTTCCGCGAAGCCAAGCAGGTCGACGGCGTTGCCAAGGACATCGCCGTGCTTCAGGCCGACGGCGTTCCCTTCGAAGTGCTCGATGCGGCAGGCTGCATTGCCGCAGAACCCGGCCTTGCCGCGAGCAGCGTGCCGATCGCGGGCGGCCTGCGCCTGCCCAACGACGAAACCGGCGACTGCTTCAAGTTCACCAATGCCCTAGCTGAACTCGCCGCTGCGCAAGGTGTCGAATTCCGCAACGAAACGGTCGTCACCCGCATTGCCGTCGATCGGGGCAGTATCGCCCACATCGAAACCAGCACGGGCCGCGTGACCGCCGACGCTTATATCGTCGCGATGGGCAGCTATTCGCCGCACCTCCTCGCCCCGCTCGGCATCGACCTGCCGATCTATCCGGTGAAGGGCTACTCGCTGACCGTTCCGATCGTGGATGAAAGCCGCGCACCGGTTTCGACCTTGCTCGACGAAAGCTTCAAGGTCGCGATCACGCGTCTGGGCGACCGCATCCGTATCGGCGGCATGGCGGAAATCTCGGGCTTTTCGAAAGACCTGCCGCTCGCGCGGCGTGCCACGCTCGAACATTCGGCGGGATCGCTCTTCCCCGGTGCAGGCGATCTCGGTGCGGCGACGTTCTGGAGCGGATTGCGTCCGATGACACCCGACAGCACCCCGATCATCGGCCGGACCAAGCTGCCCAACCTGTTCCTCAACACTGGTCACGGCACGCTGGGCTGGACCATGGCCTGCGGTTCGGGACAGGTGATCGCCGACATCATCACCGGAAGAAAGCCGGAAATCGAGACTGGAGACCTTGCCGTAAGCCGCTATTGAACGGCACGCCAAGTCAGCTCTTCACGAAAACCAGCAAAAGGGATCGACCTACAATGACCATCACCCGCTTCGATCAGGGCCCCCGCATGAGCCAGGCCGTCGTCCACGGCGACACCGTCTATCTCGCCGGGCAAGTCGGCGCCCCCGGCGAAAGCGTCACCGAACAGACCAAGGCCGTTCTCGCCAGCGTCGAAGCGCTGCTCGAACGCACCGGCAGCAGCAAGAACCACATTCTGGCCGCGACCATCTGGCTGGCCGACATGGCCGACTTTGCTGAAATGAACGCGGTGTGGGACGCATGGATCGCCGGTTTCCCGGCCCCGGCACGCGCCACCGGCGAAGCCAAGCTCGCCACCCCCGACTACAAGGTCGAAGTGATCATCACCGCCGCCAAGGCGAACTGATCCGCAACGGCACCCGCTTCCCTCGCGAAGCGGGTGCCGTCGTTACCGGGACCGCAAACGCGGCCCCGGCCCTTCGATCAGAAGCTGCGTCCGACGTGGATACCCACCTGCCGGGGCCGCGAGACATAGGCATAGGAACGACCACCGCACGTCGAAGGCGCACATTCGGCATAGCGGTAAAGGTCGGTCTGGTTGTCGGTCAGGTTCTTGACGAAAAGTTCCGCCGTCCACTTGGCCGACGCCACCCCGATTTCCAGATCGATCGTCGCAAAGCCGGGTCGCGAGCCCAAATAGGCATAGTCGACCGAGCGCAAGTCGTTGCGGCTGCTGCTCTGGTAACTGATGCTGGCCTGCATGTGGCCGGTCCAGTCATTGAGCGAGCCGGGCAGTTCCTTGTCATAGCGCACGAACGTCGTGCCCTTGAACCGCGGCGTCGTCGGCAGCTGCGTCCCGGCGGGAGCCATGACATAGTTGCCGCTGCCCGAACAATCGGCCGTCCCCTTGATCTTGCAGTAATTGTCGTCGAGCCGCGCGTCGTTGAACGAACCCGCCGTCTTGAACGACAGCCCCTGCACCGGGGTTGCCTCGAGCGAGTACTCGATGCCCTTGACCGTGGCGTTCCCGGCATTGTCAACGACGGTCATGACCACGCCGCCGACCGAGGTCAGGTAGGAGAACTGGATGTTCTTCCAGTTTTCCCAATAGAGCGCGCCGTTGAAGCGCAGGTGGTTGTCGAACCAGCTCGTCTTGAAGCCCAGTTCGAAATTGGTGAGGTAGTCGGGAGCATAGGGACCGGCGGCAGCCTGCCGGTTGATCCCGCCCGGACGATAGCCACGCGACCAGGTGAAATAGGCCATGCGGTTGTTGTCGAACTTGTATTCGAGATTGAGCTTGTGAAGGAACCCGGTGCCGGTCGCTTTGCGCGGACTGACCGAACCGTCGGCATTGACCACCCCGATCGTGGTACAGGGCGTGCCCGCCAGAACCGCGTCGCCGATGCAGCTCTTGGTTGAAACTCCGGCGAAACCGACCAGCGAGTTGTTGTAGTTATAAACGCGCCCGCCACCGGTGATGGTCAGCTTGGGCAGGATGTCATAGGAAATCTGCCCGAAGCCGGCATAGTCGCGGTCGACGCGCTTTTCGCGGGTCAGCCACCATGACCCTTGCGCCCCCGGCACGGATTCCGACGCCGCCAAACCGTTGACGTTGTAATAGAGCGAGATCTGGTGTTCCTGCCGCTCCATGAACAGACCGGCCTGGAACCGCAGGGGCTTGGTCTGGTCCGAGGCCAAGCGCAGTTCGTGGCTCATCAGGTAAAAGCGTTCGCCCTTCGCCTGAATATACTGCGACGGGTCGATGACCTGCCCGGCGTCGTTGTGGTTCACCTGCCCATAATAGACGTCGTAGAAATAGCTGTAGTCGGAATAGTCCGACACGCCGTCATCGTGCCGCTGCAGATAGCTGCCCGCATAGGTCAGGTCGAGCGAGCCAATCTTGCCCTGAACGACAAGGCCGGTCTGGATCCAGCTGTCATCGTGATAGGGCGTGAATTTCAGCGCGGTTTCGAGCATCCCCACCGACTTGTCATAGGCAAAGCTGCCGTGGGAAAGCTGCTTTTGCCCCTGAATCGAGGGCTGGATCGTCCAGTCGTCGCCCAGTTCGACTTTCAGCGCAGCGCGGCCGCCCCAGGTTTCGACATCGTTGAAATTCTTCTTCACCGATTCGGCGTTGTTGACCGAAATCTGCGCCGTCGGGAAATAGGTCGTGCGTTCGACGTTATCGATGTAGCCGCCCGCGCGGTCGTACCAGCCGACGATGCGCAACGCCGCATGCTGACCGATCGGCAGGTTGATCATCCCTTCGACCGTTCCGCTCGGATCGCCGTGCGAGGTCGTGCTGCCGGTCAGGTCGACACGCGCTTCCAGCTTGCCGATCTGCGGCTGGTTGGTGATGATGCGCACGGTCCCGGCTTCGGAACTGCTGCCGTAAAGCGTGCCCTGCGGCCCGGCGAGTGCCTCGACCCGGGCGATGTCATACATGTGCAGGTCGAGTTCGCCGGTGATCGTCGTGATCGGCTGTTCGTCGAGATAGACGCCCACGGTCGGCTGCGATGCGGAGTGGTTGAAATTCTCGCCGCTGGCGATGCCGCGGAAAAAGAGGTGGGTATTGCCCGGCCCCGCCGAAGTGAAAGCCACCGAAGGCAGGAACTTGATGACGTCTTCGGTATTCTGGACTTTCAGGTGCTGAAGCGTTTCGGACGAAAGCGCCGTGATGCTCATCGGGACTTTCTGAAGGTTCTCCTTGCGCTTTTGCGCAGTGACGAGGATTTCGCCGACCGTTCCTGCCGCGTCACCGGTCGCCGCCGGCTCTGCTGCGGGAGCAGCCTCGGCATGAGCGGCAAGCGGCGCCAGCATGGTGGTCATCATCAGCAATGTCCGCGCAGATCCGCGCGCGACCTCAAGCCGTCTTGCCCACATCGTTCAAAAAACTCCCCTTTTTTGTCGATTGTCGAATGGCGCATCACCTTGATGCGCCGGGTTTCTCCGGCGGTCGGGCTCAAGCCTCGCCGCAATCTCCCAAGGCTTCGCGCAAAGGCCCCAGCCAGCGTTCGAAACGCCGCCACTGATCGAGCCCGCTGGTGAAGATCGGCTGGCGCACCTGTTCGGAACTCGCGGTGCGCACCGCCCGCTCGGTCTCCCAGAAACGCAGGCAACGCGGATCGAACGGCAGCCCGAGTCGGTCGAGCAGACGGGCGATTCTCCCTTCGGGATCGGCGACCAGATCCTCGTGCTGCACCCGCACGACCGCGCCAGGCTCGACCGCGTCAAGCGCGGCCATCATGCGGACATAGTCGCGGTAATAGTGGCCGAGATCGCCCAGATCATAGGCGAACCCCTGCCCCCGGGCGAAATGCTGGCGATACATCGACCAGCAGCAGGCCATGGGATCGCGCCGCGCATCGATGATCCGCGCCTGAGGCAGGATCGCGCGAATGAACGGCACATAGAGCCAATTGTTCGGCATCTTGTCGATGAAGAACGGCCGATCGCTCTGCCGCTGTGCCTGTGTGCGGGCGAGGTATTCCTCTCCCAGCGCGCGTCGCTCGTCCGGCCCCAGTGCAATCAGGATGTCGGCCAGCGACCGCCCGTCCTGCCCGGCTTTCAGACGACGGACCATCGCGGGAATGTCGGGCAGCTCCATCGTCCCTTCGACAAGGGGATGGCTCGAGAGGATCTGCTCGATCAGTGTCGAACCCGCGCGCGGCATGCCCAGCACGAAAATCGGGTCCGGCGCGAAACATCCGCCTGCCTCGGGGCCGATCGGCAGGATCCGCCGCGCCGCCTCGATCGTCGCATCGACTTCCGCAGCGGTGCGTTCGCGCGCATAGGCAAGCTGGGCTCGGCGTGCAGCATTGGCCGCAGCATAGTGGGCAAAGGCAGCCTCATCCTCGCCCGCATCCTCGCACGCCTTGGCCATCGCGAAGTCGAGATGGAGCCGGTCGGTCGCGGAAATGTCCCGACGCGCCAGAGCCTCGCGCATGGCCGCGCGATCTTCCTCGTCGAAGCGGACGGTCTTGAGATTGGCAAGGCTCCACCAAGCTTCGCCCAGCGCCGGACGCTGCGCGATAGCCTTTCGATAGGCGGCCACGGCATCGGCCTGCCGCCCGACGGTCTTGAGCGTGTGGCCATAGCTGAGCCAGGCCAGCGGCGCCTGCCCCAGAGCGGCAAGCAGGTTTTCGTAAATCGCGATGGCTTCCTCGTTACGCCCCAGCCGGGCAAAAGCCGCCGCGCGCAAGAGGCGCCAGCCCGGATCGCTCGGCTCGGCCGCGATCAATTGCCCCGACAGGTCCAGCGCGCGTTCGGCCTGCCCCTGCCGCAACAGAACCTGCGCCAGATTGCCGCGCGCCGCGTGGAACCCCGGGAACAGGGTGATGCAGCTTTCAAGCAGGCGTACCGCATCGTCATAGCGCCCGAGACGCGCGCCCAGTTCCGCCATCATCCGCCGCGCCGCGACATCGCCCGGAAGCCGCGCGAGCCTGCGGCGCAGGATCGCTTCGACTTCGTCCAGCCGTTCGTGGGTCAGGGCGATAGCAGCGGCAGCCAGTTCGCGATCGCGCCCGCCACAGGCCAGCGCCCGGGTATAGGCAAGCCCTGCCTCGCGTTGTTGCCCCGCCTCGACATGGTGGGTTGCAAGCAAAGTCCAGGCGACGGCGTCATCCGGCCGTTCCTGCACTGCCCGCAACAAGGCGTTGGGCACATCCCCCCCGCCTCCATGAGCTCGCCCGTCTTTGCGCAATGTCTGCATAGGCGCCACACGCTCCCCTCAAACGGGTCTCGAAATCCGCGCAGCGGGACGGGCCCTCGACGCCGCGGCGAGACCTATCGTTGCCGCTCACCCGCAAAACTTTGCACAGATCCGGCTTTTGTCTAGACATTATTTAAAAAGGGTGGCGGCGACCGTTCCGCCTGCCGGATGTGTGCGTCGCGAATGAAGATGGAATGGCCCGCCCCCTGCCATGCCGATAACGGCGCGATCGCTTCAGCCCTTTGTTTTCACGACAAAAGGACGGCACCTGCGCAAGCCCGAGCCGCGATCGGACCTAAATCCGATTTTAGAAAAACTGACTATTCGGACGACGCGTCTCACCGATAGGCTACATCACCACGACCTTACAGAACCCCCAATCATGGAGGGCCGAACATGGAAACAGCCGACGCTATGGCCGAAGAGACTTTCCTCCCCATTCTCGACCTCAGCCTGGTAGATGGCGGGGCAAGCGGCGGCGGCGACGCAAAGGCCTTTGCCGCTGCCCTCCACGATGCCTTCGTCCATTCCGGGTTCTGCTACATCACCAATCACGGTGTGCCCGATGCGGTGATCGAGGCAACGCGCGCCAAGGCGCTCGAATTCTTTCGCCTGCCGATTGAAGAAAAACTGAAAGTCAGCCCCAAGGAAGCGGTGCGCGGCTTCAACGCCATCGGGCGGACCAAGATGCAATATGCCGAGGCCCCCGATTACAAGGAATTCTACCAGATCGGCCTCGAACTACCCGCCGACGACCCCGCCGTATTGGCAGGTGAAGCGATGCGAGGTCCCAACCAGTGGCCCGATCTGCCCGGATTTCGCGAAGCCTTCGAAGCCTATTACCGGGAAATCGGCCGGTGCGGGCAACGCCTGCTGCGCGGAGTCGCCTTGGCCCTCGGCGTCGCCGACGACTTCTTCGTCGGGAAATATGCAAAGCCGCTGCAACGAACGCAGGCCGTCTATTACCCCCCGCATCCCGAGGATCACGAAGGCGAACTGTTCGGCGTCGCGCCGCACACCGACTATGGCTGCATCACCCTGTTGTGGCAGGACGATGTCGGCGGTCTCGAAGTGCTCGACCGGCAGGGGCGCTGGATCGACGCGCCACCCATTCCCGGAACGCTCGTCATCAACATCGGCGACCTGCTGCAACGCTGGTCGAACAACCGCTATTTCTCGAACCAGCATCGCGTGACCAACCGGTCGGGACGCGAACGGCTGTCGATCGCGACGTTCTATGATCCCGACTACAGCGCGATGGTCGATCCCCGCGATCTCAATCTCGCGCCCGGCGAAGACGCACTGCATGCGCCGATTTCGGCGGGGGATTACATCATGGGCCGGATCAACCGGTCGCAAAAGCACAATGCCCAAGCCGAGGCCTTCAACTCATAAATTGCTCTCCGCCACATTTTGAATCAGAACCAGACTCACCGACCCAAGCACCACAGGATCCCACCATGGCCGCCCCCACGCCCACTCTGGCCCGCCCCGGCCTTTCCCCGACGATCGAGGCCGCCTTGCGCGCGGTGCTGGGCGACCGCTTGCAACTGGGCGAAGCGATCCGCATCCAGCATGGCACCAGCGAGGCTCATTTCGCGGTCATGCCACCCGATGCGGTCGCCTATCCGGAAAACACCGGGGAAGTCGTCGCGCTGGTCAGGATCTGCCGCGACCACGACCTCGCGGTCATTCCCTATGGCGCGGGGACATCCCTCGAAGGCCAGCTCGCTGCGGTAAAAGGCGGACTTTGCCTCGATTTTTCGCGGATGAACGCCATCCTTGCCGTTCATCCCGAAGATCTCGACTGCACCGTGCAACCGGGCGTGACGCGCGAACAGCTCAATGCCTGGCTGCGCGATCACGGCCTGTTCTTTCCTATCGATCCGGGCGCCAATGCGACGATCGGGGGCATGGCATCGACCCGCGCCTCGGGCACCAACGCGGTCCGCTATGGCACCATGCGCGAGGCCGTGCTGTCACTGCGCGTGGTCCTTGCCGACGGACGCGTAATCGACACCGCGCAACGGGCGCGCAAGTCGGCCGCCGGATACGACCTTACCCGCCTGTTCGTCGGGTCGGAAGGAACGCTCGGCATCATCACCGAAATCACGCTGCGCCTCCATGGCCTGCCCCAGGCAATTTCAGCGGCGGTCTGTCCGTTCGAAACGCTCGAAGGCGCGGTCAACACCACCATCATGGCAATCCAGATGGGCATTCCACTTGCCCGCATCGAACTGCTCGACGAAGTGCAGATCAATGCGGTCAATCGCTATTCCAAGCTCGATCTTGCCGAACAACCGACACTGATGCTGGAATTCCACGGCACCGAGGCGGGCGTTGCCGAACAGGTCGAAATGGTCCGAGAGATCACCACCATGAACGGGGGCGGCGATTTCGTCTGGTCGAACTTGCCCGAGGAACGCACCCGGCTGTGGAAGGCCCGGCACAATGCCTATCGCGCGGGGGTCGCCCTGCGCCCGGGTGCGACGGGCTGGTCCACCGACGTCTGCGTTCCGATCAGCCGCCTTGCCGAATGCATCCTGGAAACCAAGGCCGACCTTGCCGGAAGCAGCTTTCCCGCGCCGATCGTCGGTCACGTCGGTGACGGCAATTTCCACGTCCTGTTCGTGCTCGATCCGGACAATCCTGCCGAGGAAGCCGAAGCCGACGCGCTTAACGAACGGATCGTCCGCCGTGCGCTGGCCCTTGGCGGCACCTGCACCGGCGAACACGGCATCGGCCTTGGCAAGAAACGCTGGCTGCGCGAGGAACTGGGCGACGCGGTCGATGTCATGCAGACGATCAAGCAGACGCTCGACCCGCAAGGCCTGTTCAATCCCGGCAAGATATTCTGAAATTTCCTAGCTCTGGCTGCCGAAGCGGGCGATCAGTTCATAATGTCCGGCAAGGAACAGTTGCCGGACCAGCGTGATCCCCTCGTCCCCCCGCCATGTGCGACGCGTCAGCAGGAGACAGGCCTCGCCCGGCTCGACGCCGAGCAGACCGGCCGCATCACCCGGCGCCTTGATCGCGCCGATGCGGTTTTCCCCTTCGGTCCAGGGAATGTGGTGCAAGAGCCAACTTCCCGGCGGATCGATCGTGAAATCGATGTCGGCGATTTCGGGAACCGCGCTCAGGCTGACGAGGCGCTCTTCCCAGGCAAAGGGGACGCCGTCGGCAAAGTGCAGCCCGCAGATTTCGAGCAATTGCCCTTCGGCCCCCAATTGCGCAGCGCGGGTATCGGTGGCGGCGTCGAGCACCCGGCGGCTTTCCATCCGCCAGCCATAGACCTGTCCGCGCGCCGCGATTTCCTCGCGCAAGTCGGGGATCGCCAGTTCCATCGATTGCGCGCGCGGACGCGCCACGAACGATCCGGCCCGCTTGCGCCGTTCCAGCAATCCCGCCGTGGCGAGCGCCGACAAGGCCTTGTTCACCGTCATCCGCGCACAGCCGTATTCGGTCATGAGCACTTGTTCGGATGGTATTCGCTCGCCCGGGGCAAGGGCCCCCGACAGGATCGCGGTCTCGATTTCGGCACGGATACGTTCGTGCAGGGCGGCGGGTTTCATTTCGAATGTCCGGCTCGGGTTTCACCTTTTCGCATTGCAGTCCCCCATGCGATCGGGCCCCCATGCGATCGGGTATTGTTCGTCCGTTACCATGTCCTGCTTCGCACGCCAGACGTAATCGGTCACAGGCAAGTCGCGAAAAAGGGCCTCGACCGGGTGCCTATTTTCCGGTGTCCTGCCGTTCCCCCCAATCCCCACCCGAAAGGCATTCCCCTGGCAAGGCTCCCTCCGCTCAAGGCGTTGCAGGCATTCGAGGCGCTTGGCCGACTGGGCAGCGCGGTCGCCGCGGCGCGCGAACTGGGCGTCACCCCCGGCGCGATCAGCCAGCAGATCAGGCGGCTGGAAGAAAGCACCGGCATCGCACTCACCGTGCGGCAGGGAACCGGCCTTGGCCTGACCCATGCGGGCCGCGCCTATCACGGTGAAATCGCCGAAGGCTTTGTACGACTTCACAATGCGCAGGCCCTGCTCGACCGCACGCAGGAACGCGATGTCCTGATCGTCAGCAGCCTGCCTTCGCTGGTTCAGCGGTGGATCGGGCCGCGCCTGTTCGAATGGGCCGACCGCGACAAGGGGCGGCTGCATCTGGTGAGCGCGGACGCGGAACCCGATCTTGCGCAAGGGGAAGCCGATTTCCGCGTGACCTATGGCCAGCAGGTTCACGCCCACGCGCAATGGCGCGAACTCTTCACCGATCGCGTGGTTCCCGCCTGTTCGCCGCAACTGGCCGCGACTTTGCCTTCGATGCCAAGTCCGGCGGACATTCTCGCCCTGCCCCTGCTCGGTATCGAATGGCAAAGTTCGCACGGCAGCGCGCCGGGCTGGGCCGACTGGGCAGCCTCGCTCGGCCACAGCCTCCGCCATCCGGTCAGCGTGACGTTCTCGCAATCAAGTGCCGCCATCGGCGCTGCGATCGACGGGCACGGGGTCGTGCTGGTACAGGAGGCGATGATGGGCGACGATCTTGCCAAGGGACGGCTGGTCATTGCCCATGACCACCGCCTCTCCCTCCCCCAGCCCTATTACCTTGCCTGGCCCGCGGGAATGGGGCGCGATCCCTTTGCCAGTGCGTTTCGCCGCTGGCTGATCGGCATTGCCCCGCGCCGGGGATGATCCCGGCGCGGGGAAGCCCTCATTTGTCGCGCATGACCTTGCCGCCCTTCATGACGAAGGCGACGCGGTGCATGACCGAAATGTCGGCCAGCGGATTGCCGGGAACCGCGACGATGTCGGCATAGCGTCCGCTGCGCAGCGAACCGATGTCCTCGCTCGCGCCGAGAAGGTCGGCGGCCCGGCTTGTTGCGGCAAGGATGGCATCGCCCGCAGGCAGACCATTGGCGACCATCAGGTCGAATTCCATCGCATGATCGCCTTCGCCAAGGTCAGTGCCGAACGCGATCTTGACCCCGGCCTTCACGGCATTGGGGAAATGCTGCTTGGGAAAGAGGTCGTTCGCCAATTCCTTTTGCGCGGTGCCGATCATCAGCTTTTCCGGGTGATCGCGCGCGGCGGCGTAATAGACGTCGAACACGCTGAGCGTCGGAACGAGGTAAGTCCCGTGAGCCTTCATCGCCTGATAGGCTTCGGCATCGGCGAACGATCCATGCTCGACCGAATCGACGCCCGCATTGACCGCAGCGCGAATGGCAACCGCAGGATAAAGGTGCGCCGCAACCTTGAGCCCGAGACCATGGGCGGTGCGCACCGCCTCGAGGATCTCGGCATCGGTCATCGTCTGCGCGTGGGGATTGTCGCCGGTCGAGGCGATCCCGCCCGACGGCATCAGCTTGATGACATTGGCCCCACGCCGGTAATGCTCACGCACGCGCAGCCGCGCCTGATCGGGGGAATCGACCAGTCCCTTGCCCCATTCGGGATCGGACAGGGCCTTGTCCATGCCGGTCGCCTGATCCCCATGGCCACCGGTGGGCCCGAGCGGTTCGAGCGCGGTCCACATGCGCGGCCCTTCGATCAGGCCCGCGTCGATGGCGTGGCGCACCGCGACAGTGTCGTCCCCGCCGCCCAGATCGCGCGCAGCGGTGAAGCCCTGCTCCAGCATGGCCCGCGCGAACGAGGCATCGATGAACGCGCGATCCATCTCGTTGTGGGTGACCATCGCCTCGACGGCGTTCTCGCCCCCGGGCAAAGGCTGTCCCAGATGGACGTGACAGTCGATCAGGCCCGGCAGGACCGTCGCGTCCCGCAATTCGATAACGCTCACCCCTGCCGGAGTCTGGTATCCGGCCTCGACCGAAACGATGCGATCGCCGCGGATCAGGATCGTGCTCGGCCCCTGCAGCGTCGCGGTGACCCCGTCGATCAGATGCCCGGCATGGATGACGATGTCCTGTGCCTGCGCCGTCCCCGACGCGAGAAGCAGAGCCGAAATCAAGGCAAGCCTTCGGGAAACACGCGCCATTGCGTCACCTTTCAGATGGGAAAAACGGGAAGGGAAACAAGCGGTCACTCGGCCGCAATGACCTTTGCCGAAGCATCCCCGGCCAGCCGTGACCATACGTAATAAAGCACCCCGGAAACAAAGATGCCGACCAGCCACGAGGCATCGACCCCGTCGAGCTGCGCCACCAGCGGCCCGGTATAGAGCTTGGTCTTGAGGAACGGCACCTGCACCGCAATGCCGATCGCAAAACAGGTCAGCGCCGGACGGTTGTAACGGCCATAGACCCCGCCGTCGGGAGCGAAGAACGAGGCGACGTCATAGTCGCCGTGCCGCAACAGGTAATAGTCGACCAGGTTGATGGCGGTCCAGGGCGCCATGATGCACAAGAGGATCGAGAGGAAGCTCTCGAACGAGGCGAGGAAATCCTTGGACGCAAGAAGCGCCGTCAGCATCGCCAGCAGGTTGAGCACGAAACCCAGGAAAACGCGCGTGCCCGCCTGCGGACGCCAGCGTGCCACCATGGTCTGGCCGATGGTGATGGTGGTCAGAACGCCGCAATAGATGTTCATCGCGCTCGCCGAGCTGATCCCCAGCGAAAAGGCGATGACGATGTACCAGCTGATCGGCCCGAGCAGGTGCGTCAGGCCGACGACGACATCTTCCGAACCGATAATCGCGCCGAGCATCGCGCCCAGCACCATCGGCAGGATCGACCCCAGCACACAGCCCAGATAGCTGGCCCAGAAGGCCGCGCGCGAACCGCTGCCCACCGGCAGATACCGCGAATAGTCCGAGACATAAGGCGCATAGGCAATCTGCCACACCGCGCAGATCGAAATGGTGGCAAGGAACGCGGCCGTCGTGATCTCGCCCCGGGCCCAGAGCGCAGGCGTGTTTTCCGCCCCGCCCAGGATCCACACGAAACAGATGATCAGGGCCGTGCCGGAAACCATGGTCATCCACTGCCCGCACTTGTGCAGCAGGTCATGGCCGAACCCGGCGCCGATCGTGCTCAACAAGGCGATCAGGGCGATCGCCGCCGGTTCCCCGATCGCCGGGGCAACGCTGTGCAAGGATTGCGCGCCGACCACGAAATTCGATGCGACGAAACCGACATAGACGACCATCATGGCGACCAGCGTAAAGACCGCCCCGACCGAGCCGAACTGCCCCCGGCTCTGCACCATCTGCGGCACGCCCAGTTGCGGCCCTTGGGCCGAATGGAGCGCCATGAACACCCCACCGACCAGATTGCCGAGAACCAGAGCGAAAATCGCGGTCATCAACGGCAGCTTGAGCAAGGCCGTGGTCAGCGCACCCGTCACCACGGTCAGGACATGCATGTTGATGCCGAACCACAACGTGAAAAGATCGCGGGCGCGGCCATGCCGCTGGTCTGCGGGAATGGGGAAAATCGTGTGATGTTCGATCCGGCCCGATTGCGTCGGCGACATGGAATTTCCCCGATTTATCTGTCGTTGCGCAGGCTGCCACCCTTGCTGGGCAGCGCCTCAATAATGTCTATACAAAACCAGACCCCCTGTTTAGTCAAGTGCCACACCCTCAAAAGGATGGCGGCGAAAGGTGACAGGAATGACGGATCTGGTGCGGGCCGAAGTTTGCCGTATCGCGCCCTACAATGCAGGGCTGACGATTGCCGAAGTGCGCGAAAAATACAACGTCGCCACGATCACCAAGCTCGGCTCGAACGAGAATCCCATCGGCCCTTCACCGCATGTGACACAGGCTCTCCGCGATACCGGGGCGCTTTGCGCGCTTTACCCCGATCCGGCCGGGCGGTCGCTGCGCGCCGCCCTTGCGCACAAGCTGGGAGTAGAGGCCGAACGGGTGATTCTGGGCAACGGATCGGAAGACCTGCTTTCGGTGGTTTCCCGCACGGTCCTGCGCCCCGGCGACAAGGTAGTGACCCCCTACCCCTCGTTCCCCCTTCACGAGGACTATGCGACCCTGATGGGGGCAAAAGTCGTGCGCGTTCCGGTAACGTCCGACTTTGCCATGGATATCGACCGGATGCTCGTTGCCGCGCAAGGCGCGCGAATGCTGGTTCTTTCCAATCCGATGAACCCGGTCGGGACATGGATCGACAACGGCGCGCTCGCGCGGCTGGTCGCGGGCCTTCCCGAGACTTGCCTGCTCGTACTCGACGAGGCTTATTTCGAATATGCGCGAGGGGGCGGCTATGCCGACGGGCTCGACGTCCTGCGCGGCATGGACCGTCCGTGGATCGTCCTCCGCACTTTTTCCAAGGCCTATGGTCTCGCGGGCCTGCGGGTCGGCTATGGCGTTACCGGCGACTTGCGCCTGCACGACATGATGGACCGCGTGCGCACGCCGTTCAACGTCAATGCCGCCGCGCAGACCGCTGCGCTCGCCGCATGGGCGGACGAGGATCATCTGGCCCGCGTGGTCGAACTGGCGACGACCGAGCGGGCCCGCATGGCCGACCTGCTGCGCGCCAAAGGCTATGCCTATGCGCCCTCGCGCGGCAATTTCCTGTTCGTCGATTGCGGCACATCGTCTATCGCCTTGGCCGAAACGCTGCTGCGCCAAGGGGTTATCGTCAAGCCGTGGAAACAGCCCGGCTATGATCGCTTCATCCGCATCAGCGTGGGCAACAGCGAAGACACGCTACGGCTGGGCGACGCCCTGCCCGCGCACGAGGCAGCAGGACAGGCATGACGTTTCCATCGCCCCGATCCCCCCGGACATGCCATTCGGTCGAGGATTTGCGCCTTGCCGCGCAAGGGCGCCTGCCCCGGTTGCTGTTCGACTATGTCGACGGCGGTGCGCATTCGGAAACGACCATGCGCGCCAATGCCGGGGATTTCGCGCAATGGCGGCTGATGCCGCGCATCCTGCGCAATGTGCAGCATATCGATCTTTCCACCCGCTTCATGGGCGCACGCCATCGCCTGCCGTTCTGGTTCGCGCCGGTCGGCTATCTCGGCCTGTTGTCTCCGCGCGGCGACATCGCCGCCGGACGCGTTGCGTGCGAGGCCGGGACCGTCATGGGCATCTCGACCTTTTCCATCGCCCCGCTCGAAGAGATCGCGGGCGCAGCGGGACAGTCGGCCTGCCAGCTTTACATGGTGCGCGACCGGGCAATCACCCGCGACATTCTCGACCGGGCGAAATCCGCCGGGATTTCCGACCTGATCCTGACCGTCGACACGCCCGTCACGCCGTTGCGCCCGCGTGACGCGCGCAACGGCTTTCGCGCGGTCACCCGCTTTGGCGCCCGTCATGTGCTCGACATGGTGCGCCATCCCCGCTGGCTTGCCGACATGGCCCGCAACGGGCCGGTCGAAGCGGGCAACATCGCCCGTTATGACCTGGGCAAAGGCATTCTCGAACAATCGGCGCGATTGGGTCGGGAAATCGATCCGCGTCTCGTCTGGGACGATCTCGACTGGCTGCGCGGAGTCTGGTCGGGGCGGATTTACGTCAAGGGCGTACTGCATCCGGGCGATGCCCGCGCCTGTCGCGACCATGGTGCGGACGGCGTGATCGTCTCCAATCACGGCGGCCGCCAGCTCGATTTCGCTCCCTCGGCGATCAGCTGCCTGCCCGTCGTGCGCGAGGCTGTCGGCCCGGATTGCGAAGTCCTCTTCGACAGTGGCGTCCGCCGGGGCACCGACGTGGTCATGGCTCTGGCTCTCGGAGCCGATGCCGTCGCGCTTGGCCGCGCCTGTGCCTATGGCCTCGGCGCCTTTGGCGAAGCGGGCGTCGCCCGTGCCGTCGATCTCCTGCGTGAAGACATCGCCTCCACACTCGCCCTCATGGGCCTTGCCTCGATCGACGAGCTCAAGGCCCAGCCACGGGACGAGATCATCGCCCGGATCACTCCATAAGCAGATCGCGGGCAATGATGTTGCGCTGAACTTCCGATGATCCCTCGTAGATGCGCATGATGCGCAAGTCGCGGACATAGCGTTCAAGCGGCAGATCACGGATATAGCCATAGCCGCCGTGGATCTGCAGCGCAGCATCGGCGACTTTGCCTGCGGTTTCCGAGGCAAAGAGCTTGGCCATCGCGGATTGCCGCGTGAACCTCTCGCCCGCAGCACGTTTGGCCGCCGCATCGCGAGTGAGCAGCCGTGCCGCCTGCAACTGGGTCGCCATATCGGCCAGCATCCACTGAATGCCCTGATAATCGCCCAGAAGCTGTCCACCGATCTTGCGCTGACGCACCCAGTCCCTTGCCGCGTCGAGCGCCGCTCCGGCAAGGCCGAGGCACATCGCCGCCACTTCGATGCGCCCGTTGTCGAGCACTTTCATCGCGGTGCGAAAGCCGCTGCCTTCCGCCCCGACGCGATTGCCCGCCGGGACAAGGCAGTCGAACGCGAGTTCGAAGACGTGACCGCCGCGCAGACCCATGGTCTTTTCCGGCGCGCCGACGACAAGACCCGGCGTATCGCGATCGACGACAAAGGCGCTGATCCCGCGATGGGCCGCCTCTGGGTCGGTCACTGCAAACACGACGATGAAATCGGCATGGCCGCCGTTGGAAATGAAATGCTTGGTTCCGGTCAGGCGATAACCGCCTTCTACAGGCACCGCGCGGCACCCCATGTCGGCCGGATTGGACCCCGCGCGCGGTTCGGTCAGGGCAAAGGCGCCCAGCGTCCGCCCCGCCGCCGCATCGGGCAGATAGCGCCCGCGCAAGTCATCACCACCACCCAGAAGAATGGCATCGGTCGCGAGGAAATGCGCCGTCAGGGCCGAAACCGTCGATCCGCAAGCCGCCGCAATCGCCGTCACGCAATCGGCAAGGGCCAGCGCGGAAAGCCCCGGACCGCCCCACCGTTCGGGCAGGTTCATGCCCATCAGGCCCATCTCGGCCAGAAGGCGCAGCTGATCATGCGGAAAGGCGGCATTTTCGTCGGTCGCCGAAGCCGAAGGAGCCAGTTCCTCGCGCGCCAGTCGCTCGACGGCGGCAATCGCGGCTTCGTCCGCCGCAGACAGGGAATGGGCCATGCTCAAAGCTCCTTTGCCATCAAAGTGCCGCTCGCGACGAGATCGGCGATTGCTGCGGGGTTCATGCCCAGCCAGTCGCGGCAGACCGCGCTGCCATGTTCGCCAAGCCCCGGTGCCGGAGCCTGTTGCCCGCGTGCGAGCCCCCCGAAATGCACCGGCTGTTCCAGCGTCTGGATCGCACCCAGTTGCGGATGCTGCACCGTCGGCAGCAATCCGCGTGCCGCGACCTGTTCGCCTTCGAACACGGCGACCGGCTCGGCAATCGCGGAGGCAGGCACTCCGGCCTGTTCCAGCACGGCAACGGCCTCGGCCACGTCGTGCCCGCCAAGCCAGCTTTCGATCGCAGCGCGCAGGGCCGGTTCATTTTCGGTGCGCAAGGCGTCCGAAGCAAAGCGCGGATCATCGGCAAGCGCCGGCATTCCCATGCATTGCGCCAGCCGCGCAAATTGCCCGGCATTGAGCACGCAGATCACCACATGCCCGTCGCGCGCCCGAAACGTGCCGAACGGGGTCGACAGCGGATGGCGATTGCCCACGCGCCCCGGCACCGTGCCGGTCATCCATTGCGCAATCGCAGTCGGCAGTAGCGCGATCAGGGAATCGACCATGGCAATGTCGAGCCGCCGACCGCCCCCGGTGCGCTCCCGCTCGACGAGAGCCGCCATGATCGACCATGACGCGAACAGTCCGGCGGCAAGGTCGCCGATGGATTCGCCCACTTTCATCGGCGGTCCGTCGGCGTCTCCGGTCAGGGCCATGATGCCCGACATCGCCTGTGCCACGATGTCGAACGCCGGGAGAGCAGCCTGCGGCCCTTCCTGTCCGAACCCGGAAATCGCCGCATGGATCAGGCGGGGATTGGCTTCCTGCAAGGCTTGCGCACCAAGGCCGAGCCGATCGGCGACACCGGGACGGAAATTCTCGACGACGACGTCGGCTTGCGCGGCGAGACGCCGGGCCAGATCTTGTGCCTCTGGGCGCTTGAGGTCGAGCACCAGCGACCGCTTGTTGCGGTTGACCAGTTGGAACAGCGCACTTTCCCCGTCGAGAAACGGGCCGACATGGCGATAATCGTCGCCGTGCGGCGCTTCGACCTTGACCACGTCGGCGCCCAGATCGCCCAGCAGCGCCGTGCAGTAAGGGCCCGACAGGACCCGTGTGAAATCCAGAATCCTGATCCCCGCAAGGGGCCCTTCCCCGCGCATGGCCTGCGCCTCCTATGCCTGATGCCGTGGCGACAGGAAGTAGGGCGCGCGCGCCTATAGAAAAAATATTCAATTCACATTATCACAATAGGCTGTGACTATAGCCGTTTCCACCCGCCACATCCGCGTCTTTCTCGCGGTCGCCGCTCACGGCAGCACGGCTGCGGCCGCGCGGGCGCTGGCGCTCTCGCAACCGTCGGTCTCGGTGGCCTTGCGCGAACTCGAAACACTGCTGGGTCAACCGTTGTTCCTGCGCCAGTCGGCACGCGGCCTTGCCCCGACAGCTTTCGGCTTGCGCAAACTGGGCGAGGCGCGCGAGATCGCAGCCCGTCTTGCAACCTTTGCGCGCACCGAAGCGGCTGACGAGGGCCCAGCCGGAGAAGTCACCTTCGGGTATTTCTCAACCCTCGGGCCGCTCTATGTCCCGCAGATCCTGCGCCGGATGGCCGACCGCCATCCCCAGATCCATGTGACCTTGCGCGAAGGGGATCTGTCCGACCTCAATCGCCTGATCGAAACCGGCACGATCGAACTGGCGCTTTCCTATGCCGTGTCCCCCTCCCCCCATGCCGCGACCGAGACGCTGGCGGAACTCGAACCCCATGCCGTGCTCCCCGCCGGGCATCGGCTGGCCGCATTACCGTCCGTGCCGGTCGCCTTGCTGGCGCAGGAACCCTTCATCCTGATCGACTTGCCGCAGAGCCGCGAATTCCTGCTCTCGGTCTTCCGCGCCGAAGGACGCGAAGCCCGCATCGCCTATCGCACGCCCTCGATCGACATGGCACTCGGCATGGTCGCGGCAGGGCTTGGCGTATCGGTGCTGGTGACGCGACAGACCGCCAGCCACGCCTGCGAGGACGCCGCGATCCGCCGCCTCCCCTTGCGCGACAACCGCGTGCGTCAGGGCGTGGTCCTCGCCCGCCCGGCGCAACACCAACTGACGGGTCCGGCACGCGCCCTTGCCACCTGCATCCGCGAAGTGGTCGCGGAGGCCTAAATCTCCGGCTTGTAGCGGTGGCGGCCGTAGAAGCGGTCCAGTTCCCGCTTTTCCGCGACGCGCCCAGTGAAGATTTCGACGTAAGTCGGAATGCGCTTCATGCGCACGTCGAGCGTTTCCTCGGTCTGCATGGTGATATAGCCGATCTGGGTCAGGTAGATCGTGCGGGCGCGCACATCGGCCTCGACCGGCGCATAGCCGAACCGGGTAAGCATCGCGGTGATCGCTTCCAGTCGCTGGTTGTCGGCCGCCTTGATCTCGGCGGCGACCGCGTCGCTTTGCAAGGCCCAGCTGCGCACGGCGAACTCGAACTTGGTGTCGAACAGGCGGGGATCGAGCCAGCAGTCGAAAAGATTCAGAACCCCCTCGCCCGCGCTTTCGGCATAGGCCTCCATCTGCCTGCAAACGGCGCCGGTATTGCGGTCGCGCCAGCGTTCGATCAGCGCGTCGAGCAATTCCTCGCGATCGGCGAAGAACCAGTAGAAACTCGTCCGGGAAAGATTGAGCCGCTTGGACAGCGGCAGAATCATGACCGAGGCAACCCCTTGCTGCAAAAGCATTTCGCATGCAGCATCAAGCCACAGGTCGCGCGACCCCCGGCTCGCGTCGGGAAGTGATTTCGCCCCGGAAGGACGTGCAGCGCCCGCGCGTTTCACCGGCGCGCCGCCCTTTGAATGTTCATTCATGACCACTGCCTTGACACATGTGAACAGATATGATGTGCATTCGGAAACTCACAAAGGCATGCCATGTCGCTCGACCCCCTACTCCAGCCCTATTCGATCAAACACCTCACCTTGCGCAACCGGATAATTACCACTGCGCACGAGCCGGCCTATTCCGACGATGGGCTGCCCACCGACCGGTACCGGGCCTATCACGTCGAACGCGCGAAAGCGGGCATTGCGCTGACCATGACGGCTGGCTCGGCCTCGACTTCGCTCGACAGTCCGCCGGTGTTCAGCAATCTGCTGATGTGGAAGGATGAGATCGTGCCCTGGCTCGCGGCGATGGCCGACGAAGTGCACGATGCAGGCGCGGCGATCATGATCCAGCTGTCGCATCTGGGACGCCGCACGCGGTGGGACAAGGCCGACTGGCTGCCCGTGGTGACTTCGTCGCTGCAACGTGAACCGGCCCACCGCGCATTCCCCAAGCGGATTGAGGACTGGGACATGGACCGCATCGTCGCGGACTATGTCGCGGCTGCCGAACGCGTGAAGGCCGCCGGGCTCGACGGGATCGAGTTCGAGGCTTACGGCCACCTGCTCGACCAGTTCTGGTCGCCGCTTACCAACGACCTGCCCGAACCTTGGGGCGGCAGCCTTGAAAACCGGATGCGTTTCCCGCTGACCGTGATCGAGGCCGTCCGCAAGGCCGTCGGCCCCGAGATGCTGCTCGGCGTCCGCTTCTCTGCCGAGGAAACAGTCGAAGGCGGCTATGGCGAAGCCCAGGGAATCGAGATCGCCAAGCGGCTCGAAGCCTCCGGCCTCGTCGATTTCCTCAATGTCGTGCGCGGCCATATCGCCCATGACGCAGGCCTCACCGACCTCATCCCCATTCAGGGGATGGCGAGCGCGCCCCATCTCGACAGCGCCCGACGGGTGCGCGAGGCGACCGGGCTGCCGGTGTTCCATGCCGCCAAGATCCAGGACGTTGCGACCGCACGCTATGCTGTCGAAAGCGGCGCGGTCGACATGATCGGCATGACCCGTGCGCACATGGCCGACCCGCATATCGTCCGCAAGATCGTCTCGGGCAGCGAACACACCATCCGCCCCTGCGTCGGCGCGAACTATTGCCTCGACCGCATCTATCAGGGTGGCGCGGCATTCTGCATCCACAACCCGGCGACAGGTCGCGAACTGACCATGCCGCACGACATCCCGCCCGCCGCGACCAAGCGCAAGGTGGTGATCGTCGGCGCAGGCCCCGCCGGTCTCGAAGCCGCACGCGTCGCTTCGGCGCGCGGGCACGACACACTGGTGATCGAGGCGGCCAACAATGCCGGTGGACAGGTGCGCCTGACCGCCCAAAGCCCCCGCCGCCGCGAGATGATGCAGATCATCGACTGGCGCCTCGAACGCTGCCTCGAACAGGGCGTGCGCTTTTCCTTCAACACCTGGGCCGACGAGGACACCATCCTTGCCGAAGCGGCCGACGTGGTGATCGTGGCGACGGGCGGCCTTGCCGACGGGGTCCCGCTCGAAAACGGCGCGGATCTGGTCGTCACGGCATGGGACCTGATTTCCGGCGACGTGAAGCCGGGCGCCGAAGTGCTCGTCTATGACGACGCGGGCGACCATGCCGGGCTTCAGGCCGCCGAAGTTGCCGTCGCAGCAGGCTCGCGGGTCGAAATCATGACCCCGGACCGCGCCTTTGCCCCCGAAGTCATGGCGATGAACCTCGTTCCCTACATGCGCTCGCTGCAAAAGGGGAAGACGACTTTCACCGTCACTTACTCGCTCAAGAGCGTCGAGCGCGAAGGCAATCGTCTGAAAGCGGTGATCGGCAGCGATTACGGCGACTTGCGTCAGGAACGCCTGTTCGACCAGATCGTCGTCAATCACGGCACGCTGCCGCTCGACGACCTCTATTTCGCGCTCAAGCCGTTGTCGTCCAATCTCGGCGCGGTGGACTACCCCGCCCTGATCGCGGGCAAGCCGCAGGGTGAAGGCCATCGCAATCCCGAGGGCCGCTTCGAACTCTATCGCATCGGCGACGCGGTTGCGGCGCGCAATACCCACGCGGCGATCTATGACGCGCTGCGCCTGGTGAAAGATCTCTGAGAGTCTGATTCAAAATCCGCCGGGTGGGGGAGAGGGCCGGGGCCGCTCATTGGAAACCCGAGGAACTCAGCCCTCCGCCTTGAGTTCCTCGGCCAGCCAGCGCGCCACTTGCTCGCCTACCGGGGTGGAGCGGCGGCGTGCCGGCACCAGCACGGTGTACATGCCTTCGGGCAGGACTTCGCGCGATCCCAGCCGGACCAGGCTGCCGTCCCGGATATAGCGTTCGCACAAGGCGCTCCAGCCGAGCGCGACTCCCTGCCCCGCCCGGGCCGCCTCGACCGCGTCGGTGTAATGGTTGAAACGCATGGCCGGGGATACGCTCGTTTTGGGCAGGCCAACGCGGGTCAGCCACGTCTGCCACGAATACCACTGCCGATCGGACACGTCGTTTTCGATGAGGTCGGCGGCCCGCTCGATGAAAGCGTCACCATCCCCCGCCCGCGCGGCAAAGGTCGGGGAGCAGACCGGAAACAGCACGTCCGTCCGCGTTCCCATCAGGCGCCCGTCGTCAAAGGGCGGCACTCCGAAACGCACCAGCACATCGACTTCCCCGCTCTCCAGACCGATCCGGCTGTCGCGCGAGACCAGCCGCACCTGCACGTCGGGAAAGGCATCGCGAAACGCGCGCAAGCGCGGCATCAGCCACAGGGTCGAAAAGGCAAGCGTGGTGCCGATCGTCACCACTTGCGAAATGGCCCTCGCCCGCGCCTGCTCAACCGACTGGCGAATGCCAGAAAAACTGGTGGCAAGCGAAGTCGCGAGTTCGAGACAATTGTCGGTCGGCACGATCGCACGGTGCCGCCGTTGGAACAGCAAGGTGCCAAGATCGGCTTCGAGTGCGGCGATCTGGCGGCTGACTGCGGCCTGCGTCACGCCCAGTTCCTGCGCCGCAAGCGTGATCGAGCGATGGCGCGCCGCCGCCTCGAGCGCGACCAGCGCATTGAGCGAGGGGATCGCTTTACGAAAACTGGCCAATGTCCTGCCTTTCGACCCATCGCCGCGCGCTTGTGCGCACTGCTGTACAGGCAGGCACTTTCGCATTACTTTTTCTCAATCGAAAGATGAATCTTTGTGCCGTTGAAGCCCTTTCGATCATCACCGACAGTCACCGAAATTGCCCCAGAGGAGCGAACATGACCCGCCCCGATCCCAGCATTTCCGACCTTGTCGCCGACCGTCGTCCCGGCCACTCCCTGCCCGCCGGGCTCTATACCCGCGCCGATGTGTTCGATGCGGACATGGAGATCTTCTTCCGTAATCACTGGATCGCCGTCGGCCTCGAATGCGACGTTCCCGAGCCGGGCGATGCCTATGTCCTCGACATCGGCAAAAGCAGCCTGATCCTGCTGCGCGACGACGAAGGCGAAATCCGCGTCCTGCACAACGTCTGCCGCCATCGCGGTGCGCGGGTGCTCAATGCGGGCAACTCCATCGTCTCGAAACTGGTCTGCCCCTATCACCAGTGGACATACGAACTGTCGGGCGAACTGATGCATGCGCCCCACATGGGCCAGGGTTTCGACAAGAGCTGCCGTTCGCTCAAGCCGGTGAAATTCGTTTCGGTCGGCGGCCTCGTCTATGCCTGTCTGTCGGACAATCCGCCCGAGGACATCGACCGGCTCATCGAAACGATGGAACCGCGTCTGGCGCCCTATGACATTCGCAATGCGAAAGTCGCCTACCAGTGCGACGTGATCGAAAACGGCAACTGGAAGCTGACGATCGAAAACAACCGTGAATGCTATCACTGCCTCGGCAACCATCCCGAACTGTGCCTGTCGTTCATCGATCTCGATTTCGGATATGATCCGGCCGCGCTGAGCCAAGCCGATCGCGAACGCGCCGATGCACACGAGGCGCGCTTTGCCGAAGTGACGATGGCGTGGGAAGCGGCCGGTTATCCCTCTGCCGCTGTCCTTCCCCGCGTCGAAGGCGACACCAATTTCCGCACCCAGCGCCTGCTCATGAACGGCGCAGGGGAAAGCCAGTCGCCCGACACGCGTGCCGCCTGCAAGAAACTGCTCGGCACGATGACCGACAAGATGCTGGGCGACGTGCATCTGTGGGGGCACAACACCTGGAACCACTTCATGGCCGACCATGCGGTGATCGCGACGGTCATCCCGCTCGGCCCCGACCGCACGCTCGTGCGCACCAAGTGGCTGGTTCACAAGGACGCGGTCGAAGGCGTCGACTATGACGTCCAGCACCTGACCAGCGTGTGGGTCGCCACCACGGATCAGGACGCCGAACTGGTCGAACGCTCGCACGCCGGGGTCAGCGACCCGGCCTATGAGCCTGGCCCCTATTCGGAATTTGCCGAAACCGAACTCGAAAGCTTTGCCGGTTGGTACGTGCGCCAGATGCGCGTCAACGGGTACTGATGAGCGTGCTTGCGCTCGGTTGCGAAGCCGGTACGCGTTTCTGGGATCGCGAAACCGACGGCGAACTGGTGTGCATCGGCGTTCACGCCGAAACGCACGACATTTCAACGTTCACGTTTGCGGGAAGCGAAGGCCAGTCCTTCGCTTTCCAGCCCGGACAGTACTTCACATTCGAAGTGCCTTTGGACGAGAGCGTCGAACAGCGTTGCTATTCGATCTCGTCCTCGCCGATGCGGCCGCGCACGATCGCCGTCACGGTCAAGCGCGTTGCCGACGGGCGCGTGTCCAACTGGTTTCACGATCACCTCAAACCCGGTGACCGGCTGCGCGCCATGGGGCCGCTCGGCGTATTCACGCCTCCGGCGGACTATCGCGGCAAGCTGCTGTTGCTGGCGGGGGGATCGGGCATCACGCCGATGATGGCGATTGCCCGCGCCCATGCCGATGCATGCCGGATGCCTGACACTGTGCTGATCGAGGCGGCCCGCACGCCTGCCGACCTGGCCTTTGCCGACGATCTTCTGGCGATGAGCAAGGGAGCAGGACCGTTCCGCCCCGTCCTGCTCCCCGAAACGGTTCCAATGGGACAGGCGTGGCAGGGACTTGTCGGGCGCATTTCGGCACCCTTGCTCCAGGCTGCGGTTCCCGACCTTGCCGAGCGACTGGTCATGGTCTGCGGCCCAGCGCCGTTCATGGCCGCCGCGCGCGAGATCTGTGCGACACTCGGCCTTCCCGCCGACCGCTACATGGAGGAAAGCTTCGACGCCGCAGGCGATCTGCCTGACGCACCAGAACCGGAAGGCGCCGCGCAGTTCAGCGTGACGTTCAGCCGTCAGGGCAAGACCATTGCCGTTGGCGCAGGCCAGCCGATCCTCTCTGCCGCCCGCGCACAGGGGGTGGTCCTGCCCTCTTCCTGTGCGACGGGCCTGTGCGGTACGTGCAAGTCGAAGCTGGTGAGCGGCAAAGTCGAGATGAAGCACAACGGCGGCATCCGCCAGCGCGAGATCGATGCCGGGATGATCCTGCCCTGCTGCGCCACGCCGCTGGGCGATCTCGTCATCGAACGCTGATAAAAAAGAACGATATTCGGGGAATGCAATGCCGGTGCCAGAGGGTGAGACGATAGAGGGGCCAGTGCGCCCGCGCGAATTTTTCGGCCATCCGGCTGGGCTGTCGGTCCTGTTCGCGGTGGAATTGTGGGAGCGTTTTTCCTTTTACGGAATGCGCGCGCTGCTGATCATCTATCTCACCACCGTGGCCCTTGCCCAACGCCCGCAGGACATGCTCGGCTTTGGATTGACCGCGCAAGTGCTCGGCTTCGACGCGGCCCATGCCACGTCCGCGCAATGGCAGGCGCTCGCCTCGCATCTCTATGGGCTTTACAGCGGTTTTGTCTATTTCACCCCGCTTATCGGCGGGTGGCTCGCCGACCGCTGGTTCGGCAAGAAGAAAGTCATCGTCGCGGGCGGCCTGCTGATCGCGGCTGGCCACATCATCCTGACTTCACATCGCTATTTCCTGCTCGCGCTCTTGCTGGTGATCGTCGGCACGGGCGGCGTCAAAGGCAATATCGGAGCGCAAGTCGGCGACCTCTATGCGCCTGAGGACAAGCGGCGCGAACGCGGTTTCTCGCTGTTCTATGTCGGTATCAACATCGGCGCGACCGCAGCCCCGCTGCTCTGCGCATGGCTCGCCGATCGCTGGGGCTGGGCCCCCGCGTTCGAGGCGACATCGGTCGGCATGGTGCTTGGCCTTGGCATTTACATGGCCGGTGCGCGCTGGCTGCCCGACCGGCCGCAACGCTCGCAAAGCATCGCGACCGCGCGCCCCGAAACCGCTGTGGGTAACGGCGGACACTCCACCGGCGGACATTGGGGTGTGCTCGCGATCCTGACCGTCGCGTCGGTATTCCTGTGGATCAGCTACGAACAACAGGCCAACAGCCTGATGCGCTGGATCGTCGCGGCCCCCGACGACATCATGATGAGCTGGGTTCAGGCCATTCCGCCCGCCGTCGTCCTGCTCGGCACACCAATCCTGACGCGGTGGTGGTCGGCGCAGGCGAAACTCGGACGCGAACCCGATCCGGTGCGCAAACTGCTGATCGGGGCGACCATCGTCCTTCTCGCCCAATTGCTGCTGCCCGTGCTCGCGCTCGTGTCGGGCTCGTCGGGCCCCTCGATCGCACCGCTGCTCATTTATTTCTTCCTGTGGGAACTGGGCGATCTCTTTTTCAGCCCGGCGGCGATGGGCCTCTATTCGCGGCTTGCTCCCGAAGGCCACGACGCGGTGACCATGGCGATCTGGTATCTGACCGTCTTTGCCGGAAACATCGCCAGCGGCTGGATCGGGGGCCTGTGGGGCACACTGTCCCCGCTTGCCTACTGGGTACTGATCGCGGCGCTGACGGGCGTTTGCGTGACCATCATCCTGACCGGGCGCACCACCATGCGCCGGACCATCGGCGCTGCGGCATGACGCCCCCGGAGAAGCATTCCATGACCGTTTTCCGCCGTACCACCGCCGTTGCGGCCCTTCTCCTTCTTGGCGCCCTTCCCGCGCGTGCAGAGACCACCGCGCTTCCTTCGACCCTCGCCGACAGCGCGTCCGCGATGATCGATCCCAAGGCGCCCTGCGCGGGCCCCGACTATCGCCAGCTCGATTTCTGGATCGGCGACTGGCGCGTTCTCGACGGCAAGAGCGGCAAGACGGTCGCCCACGATCGCATCCGCGCCATCCACGGTCATTGCGTGATCCGCGAGGACTTGCGCTTCACCGGCGCACTCTATCGCCGCCCCGGCACCCCGTTCGCGCTCGCCGGGCTCTCCATCAACCGTTTCGATGGGCAGCAATGGCTGCAGATGTGGGCCGACAACCAGTGGGGTGCGATCCTGTTCAAGGGCGCACGCCGCGCCGATGGCGCATTCCAGTTCGATACCGTCATCCCCTCGCGCGGTCGGGACGTCCGGCTCGTCTGGCATACCGAACCCGACGGCCTGCGCATGGAACAATATGGCGCAAAGGCAGGCTCGGGCGTCTGGGAACGCTACGAGGATCTCGTCTATCGCCGCGAACGCCCGCACCGCTGATCCCCCCGAACATCAAGGTTCCCTCATGAGCACGCCCGCGAAGAGCCCCACCCCGAAGAATATCATCGTCGAAGAGCATATCTGGATCACGTTGAAGGACGGATGTCGCCTCGCCGCGCGGCTGTGGCTGCCCGAAGATGCCCTCGACAATCCGGTCCCGGCCATTCTCGAATATATCCCCTATCGCAAGCGGGACGGGACGCGCGGCCGGGACGAACCGATGCACGGCTATTACGCACAGAACGGCTATGCCGCCGTGCGCGTGGACATGCGCGGGTCGGGGGAATCGGACGGTCACATGGCCGACGAATACCTGCCGCTCGAACAGGACGATGCCCTCGAAGTCATCGCCTGGATCGCACAACAGCCGTGGTGCGACGGGGCCGTGGGCATGCAGGGCAAGTCGTGGAGCGGATTCAACGCGCTTCAGGTTGCCGCCCGCCGCCCTCCTGCGTTGAAAGCGATCATCACCACGTTCTCGACCGACAACCGCTTTACCGACGACATCCACTACATGGGCGGATGCCTGCTCAACGACAACTTGTGGTGGGGCTCGATCATGCTCGCGTTTCAGGCGCGACCGCTCGACCCGGCCATCGTCGGCGACAGCTGGCGTGCCGCTTGGCTGGAACGCATCGAAAAGATGCCGTTCTTCCCCGCGCTCTGGCTCGCGCACCAGCGTTACGACGCCTATTGGCAGCACGGTTCGGTCAGCACCGACTATGACGCCATCGTATGCCCGGTCCTGACCATCGGCGGCTGGGCCGACAGCTATACCAATTCGGTGCCCCGTCTTCTGGCCGGGCTCAATGTGCCCTGCCGCGGGATCATCGGCCCCTGGGGTCACATCTATCCCCACGACGGCGTTCCGGGCCCCGCGATCGGCTATCTGCAGGAAGCCGTGCGCTGGTGGGACCACTGGCTGAAAGGCCGCGACACCGGTGTGATGGACGATCCGCAGCTGCGCGCCTATGTCGAGGACCCGGTCGCACCCGAAGGCACCCGGACCGAAATGCCCGGCCGCTGGGTGGGGCTGGCGCAATGGCCCTCGCCCGAACTAACCCCGCTCGTGCTGCACACCGGCGCTGACGGTTCGCTGGGCGAAAACGCAGGAGACAAAAACGCGGGCAAGCAAGGCCTGCTCACGATCCGCTCTCCTGAAAGCCATGGCCGCGCGGGCGGCGAATGGATGGGTGCCGGCTGTCCGGGCGAGCATCCCACCGACCAGCGGCTCGACGATGGCGGCGCGCTCGTGTTCGAAACGGCCCCGCTCGAAACCGAAATCTCCACTTTGGGCGCGCCGCGCCTTTCGCTCGAAATTGCCGCAGACGCCCCGGTCGCCCATGTCGTCGCGCGGCTCAGCGATGTCGCGCCCGACGGCCGCGTCACGCGGGTTTCCTATCAGGTGTTCAACCTGACGCATCGCGACAGCCATACCAACCCTGCCCCGCTCGAACCGGGGCAATTCTATCTCGTCGATTTCGACCTCAATGCCTGCGGCCACCGCTTCCTGCCGGGGCACCGCATTCGCCTTGCCGTCGCCAGCACGTACTGGCCGATGATCTGGCCGACGCCGACTCATGTCGAACTCAGCCTCCGGGCCGAGGCTTGCAGCCTGACTTTGCCGCGTCTACCCGACCATCCGACGACCGTCACCATGTTGCCGCCCGCGCACGGCCCGATGACCCCGATGACCCGCATCGAGGAAGGCACCATTCGCCGTTACAGCCAGCAGGATCACGTCACCGGCGAGCACACGTATGTCACCGATGCCGTCGGCGGGGTTTTCGGCGAAGGCGTCATCCGCTTTGACGAGATCGGGACCGAGATCGCCCACAGCCTGCGCCGCGAACTCACCATTCGCGACGACGATCCGCTGTCGGCGCGTTATGTCCTCGACCAGACATTTGCCATGGGTCGGGACGGCTGGCGCACGCGCAGCGAAATCCGCACCGCCATGCACAGCGATGCCACCCATTTCCACCTTTCCGGCGATCTCGCCGTATTCGAGGATGACGAATGCGTGGCAAAGCGCGAATGGCGTGAATCCATTCCCCGCGATCTGATGTAGGACCAGCATGAGCCCCGAGCAGTCGCAAGCCCACGTCCAGGCGCACGAACTGATGCGCGCGGGGCGCCATGCCCAGGCCCTCCCCCTTGCCCGAAAGGCCGTCGCGGGCCTTTCGCGGTGTACGCCCGCACAAGGCCTGCTCGCCGCGATCCTGCTCAATCTGGGGCAGGATCGCGAGGCGCTTTCCGTGATCGAGGCCGCCAGTGCCCTGCCCGAGGCGGATGCTGCCGGATGCGATACGCTGGCCCATGCCTGTCTCCGGCTCGATCGCCCCGTCGAGGCCAATGCGCTCTATCGTCGTGCCGCCAACCTTGCCCCCCATGCCGCAGGCGCGTGGTACAACCTTGCTGCCAGCGAGCGCGGCCTTGGTCATCTGGAGGCGGCCGAGGCGGCCTGCGACCGGGCCATCGCCTGTGATCCGGCGCATTATTCAAGCTATCTGCTGCGCTCCGAACTGCGCGTGCAAAAGCCCGAGGCGAACCACGTCGAAAGCCTGCGGGCAGTGCTCGCGACGCTTCCGCCCGGGTCGCCGCCGCGCGTTCCGCTCGGCTATGCGCTGGCCAAGGAACTCGACGACATCGGCGCCTACGACGAAGCCTTCGGCTGGTTTGCCGAGGCCGCTGCCGTGCGCCGTCGCCATCTGGCCTATGATGTCGCCACCGACGAGCACAAGCTTGCCCGCATTGCGGAAGTCTTTGCCCCGGTCATCCCGACGACACCGCGCAAGGACCGGGCGAAATTCGTCTTCATCATCGGCCTGCCGCGCTCGGGCACGACCCTTCTCGAACGCGTGCTGTCGAACTTGCCCGGCGTTGCCAGCAACGGCGAAACCGACAATTTTGCCCGGGCCCTGCTGTCGGCAACACCGCCGGGTTCCGAAGACATCTTTGCCCGCGCCGCGCGTGCCGATCCCGCCCTTGTCGGAGCAACCTATGCACGCCTCGCAGAGCGCCGGGATGCGGAGACCGTGATCGAAAAGCTGCCGATGAATTACCTCTACCTCGGCGCAATCCGGCAGGCGCTACCCGATGCGGCCTTGCTCGTGCTGCGCCGCCCCGCGCTCGACAGCTGCTTTGCGATGTTCCGCACGCTGTTCGGCGAGGCCTATCCCTTCAGCTACAATTTCAACGATCTCGCCCGCTATTACGCCGCCTACGACCGGCTGATGGACCATTGGCGAGACCGTCTGGGCGGAGCTTTGCACGAAGTCGACTATGCCTCGCTCGTGACCGAACCGGAAACGACGTCCTCCTCCGCCGCCGCGCATTGCGGCCTCCCCTGGCAGGACAAGGCAACAGCCATCGAGACCAACCGCGCGGCCTCGTTCACCGCAAGCGCCGCGCAAGTCCGGCGCCCGATCTATCGCACCTCGCTCGATCGCATCGGCCACTATCGCGACCAGCTCGAGCCGCTGGCGAAAGCCCTGCGCGCGCACGGTATCGGGGTTTAGTTCAAAATTCGCTGAAAAAGGCCGCAACGGCCCACTCCCGCACCCGACCGCCCACAGAATACTATCATTGGGCGGTCGGGTGCGGGAGTGGGCCGTTGCGGCCTCTTGGGAATTCCGGCATCACCGGAATTCCCAATCGGACGATCAAAACGCGCGCGAGACCCGCAGGCCCATCTCGCGGGGACGATTGACGGTATAATCGTCGGTCAGGTTGTTGAATTCATGGACCTGCGTCGGCGGGACCAGCACCCACTGGCTGTTGACGAGGTTCTTGGCATAGATCGTCGCGCGCCAGAGGCCGTGCTTGATTTCAGCCGAGGCATTGAGGACCGCATATTCGGTCGACCGCGAAACCGTGGTCGTGCCGAGGCTGCTGGCAATGCCCATCGCGACCGACGTGCGATAGTTGCCGTTGAGGTTAAGCGTCATCTGATAACCCGGCGCGATCGGCGTCGTGTACTGCAGATTGGCCCCGGCGCTGAACTTCGGGCTACCGGGCAGCTGCTGACCCGAAACGCCCGAGATCAGGCCATCGACAATCACCCCATGACCATTGTTCGCGGGCAGCGAGAACGGCGCGGTCAGGCGCGCGTCGGCATAAGCGGCACTAACCGAATAGGTGAGCCCACGGATCGGCAGCGGACCGCTGACTTCCGCTTCGAAGCCCTTGGATGAAGCGGAGACGCCATTGTAGACGGCAAGGTTGCCCGACGGCAGGCTCGATGCGATCTGCGGGTTCGACCACTTGATGTAGAAACCGTCGATCGAGTAGTTGAAGCCGTTGCGCAGGTGCCCCTTGAAACCGCCTTCGAAGTTGTTGGTCTTGTCCGACTTGTAGGTCGCAAGCTGCGAACTTTCCTGGAAAATCCCGGTCAGCGGAACCGAGTTGGCACCACCGCGACGGAACCCTTGCGACCACAGTGCATAGACGAACTGCGAATGCGACCACTCGTACGAGATGTTCGCCTTGCCGATGAACTTGCCGGTCGTCGAGCGGTGCGGCGAGGCCGGAATATCGGTCGGGAACGTATAGTCCACATAGGACTGCGAGTCGGTGAACCACTGCGAGAAGTGACGCAGGCCGCCGGTAATCTGCAACTTGTGCGTGATGTGCCAGGTCAGTTCGCCGAAGACCGAGAAATCGGTGAAGCGCTGGTTGTCGATCTGCTGGAAATTGATGTCCTGCGGATTGGCGATGACAAGACAGGGCGACGATGCGCCGCTGCCCGCCTGACCGTTGCAGCCCTGTGCCACCGAGCGTTCGGGCGACCCCGGAACGGCAATGGTCCACGATCCGCTGCGGCTCTGGTTTTCATAGAACGCGCCCAGAGCGAAATCGATCTTCTTGTCAGGCCCGCCCTTCGACACCAATCGCAATTCCTGCGCAAAGGTGTGGTTGTGGTCGTCGAATTCCTGATCGTAGACGAAGCGGGGATTGGCCGGAACGCCCGCGTAGTAGGAAAGATAGGCACCATTGGCGATCCCGGCGAGATCGTAGGTATTGTCTTCGAGCGTGTGTCCTGTGCTGGTCTGGATCGTCGTCGTCGTCGACAGTGTCGCAAAGCCCGCGTCATAGCTGGCATCGACACTGATCAGGTTGGTATTGCGGTTGAACGGCTGGTCGATCCGCGAATAGGCGGTGTACTTGCCGCCCGCAGGCAGCGCGTAGCTCGAATCCAGCGCCGACGCCCCACCGGCATAGTCGGTGTTCACCACCGGACCGCCGTCACCCTTCACATAGGAATGAAGGTAGGAAACCTCGAGCTTGAACTCGTCGACAGGCTGCCACAGCAGCGCCGCGCGCGTGGTCAGCGTGCGCTGATAGTTCCAGTCCTTCTTGTTGTAATAGACCGGCGAGCTGTTGACCGGATCGGCCGGGTTCGCGAGCGTCGGGATCGCCGAAACGCCGCTGCCGTCGGTCTTCATCAGGCCATAGGCGTCGATGAAGCCGGGATCGTAGGAATATTTCGCCGAACCGCGAAACGCCAGCGTCTTGGTCAACGGAATGTTGAGCATGCCACCGAAAGTATAGCTGGGGTCGCTCGCGTGCGAGACCTTGCCGACGCTGGCTTCGGCATTGCCCTTGAACACGCCGAGTTCTGGCGAATTGGGCAAGATACGCAGCGCACCGCCGAGCGAACCGGCACCATAAAGCGTACCCTGCGGACCGCGCAGCACTTCGACCTGCTTGATGTCGTCAAGCTGGATATAGCCTTCGACCGGCGAATTGCCGATGTAGACGCCGACCGGGCTCTGTTCGAAATTGCGGAAGCCGCGCGTGGGCGAGCCGGTGGCGTTGATACCGCGAATGATCGGAACCGTCGCACCGGCATTGCGCGCACCGGCGTCGAACATGCTGAGGCCCGGAATGCTCTGCGTCAGCGAGGCGAGATCGGTAACCCCCGCATGGGCGAGCGCGCGGGCGTCAAGCACCGACATCGAATAGGGAACGCTTTCCAGCTTCTGGTCCCGGCGATTGGCCGTGACGACGATTTCCTGCGCCGCCGGCGCGTCGGCGGCCGAGGTTGCGGTTACCGGAGCTGCCTCGGCATGGGCGGCGAGCGGCATCATGGCCGCACCGACCGCCAGCATGGCGCCCAGCATCACACTTCGGGATGGGGATGCACCAGAATAAAGAGATGTGGTTGAACAAAGGGTTGCGACATCACACGGCTTCATTCTGTATTCCCCATGTTTTTCAGGCGCAGGTCATCGATCGCAGAAGTGGCAATCCCTCGATGCCGCGCGCTGCCTCATTGCATTGAACGTGTCTTTTCATGCGCATCGGGCCTGCCTGCCCTGCGCGTGGAAACTCTCGCTGGTCCGGTCACGTCCCGTCTTTTGCTGCGACGGGACTCCTCCCCCCGGTCACTTTGCAAGGACGCTTCGGAAGCCTGCCTCAAGCGCTTCCATGAGGGGGAGATTATGAATCATGTACACCTATGTCAAGAATGACGACTATGGCGTACGCAAATCGATTCCAATTTTTAAATATTGTTTTTCATGAGTTTACCGCAGTCACGAAAGGATTTCGCTTATAAGGGAGGCAGGAAAGCCACGATCAAGGGGGCTTTCGCGCACGAACAAGCAGGCGCCGAGTCACGACGCCGCAAGGTCCGTCACACCCTGGATGGAAGACTATTCAGCAGCCTCCGCCGCCGCGACCCCGACAAGCATCCGCCCGAGATAAAGCTGAAAGTCGCGGATCGTCCCTTCGTAATCGGCCGGAGCGAGCAACCCCGGAGCAAAGGCCCGAGCCCTGAGCCCGACAGTCACCCGTTCGAGCTGTGCCTTGTCCTCGGAATTGGCCGCGTGATAGAGATCGAGCCGCCGCTCGAGCTCTTCGGGCGCAATCTCGCCATGAACGGCAACGCCCCAACGCGCGATGACGCCGTCGGTGCCGTCGGGCAACAACGCCATGTAGAGAACCTGGTGCGGGCAGACGCCCATGACCAGTCCCGGAAAGATCCCGACCATCACCGAACAGCGCCGTTCCTCGCGCGTCAGGTCGGGGTGGCAATCGCCCCGATCGGGGCACGCCGGGGTATAATGCGCCCTGTAACCGGTAAAGCCCGGACCGCCGGGAAAATATTCGCACAGCTCGGTCGGCGTGATCGGCTTGAGCGAGGCCTCGTGAACCACCGAAAGGTGGTACCCTTCCATGAAATTCTCGAACAGCGATTTCCAGTTGGTGCCCCATCGCTCTTCGACGACGGCGGCATGACGCATGGCTTCGGGGTGATAATTGCGCAGGATCGGATCGAGCCCGGCAAGATCGGGCGCCAGCGGCCCGGCCTCGCCCGACAGATTGACGAACAGGAACCCCGCCCAGATCTCACTGCGGAATTCGGGCAAGGCGCAAGCCGCGCGATCGAACCCGGCGACCTGCCGCATCATCGGCGCCCCGATCAGCGAGCCGTCATGGCGATAAGTCCAGGCGTGATAGGGGCAGGAAAAAGCGGGCGCATTCCCGCTCCCTTGCGCGACGAGCGCAGCCCGATGGCGACAGACGTTGGAGAGAACCCGGATCGTCCCCTCGCCGTCGCGCACGATCAGCAAGGGCTCGTCCAGCACCGTCATCGTCCGGTAATCGCCCGCATCCGGCGTCTCGTCCACACGGCCAAGGCACAGCCAGCCGTCACGAAACAGCCTGTCTTCTTCCAGCGCCAGGAATTGCGGCGACGTATAGAACGCCCCCGGCAAGGCCCGCGCATCCCCCGAACAATGCGCCGCCAGGGCCCTGACAAGATCGGCAGGAGCAAGATCGGATGTCATCGACGGGGCCATGGCACAGTCTCTTTTCGCAAATCCCTGGAGGAACAGGCGAAAGCTGACACCGCGCTCCGAGCGGCGGCAACTTCCTAGTTACACCGCGCTTCCGATGCGTAAAAGAAAAGGCCTGCGGTACCATGTCGGTACCGCAGGCCCGCTTTCCTCCCCAGGAAAGTACCAGTTTGAAGCCCTCTTACCGGCCCATGGCGCTGCCAAGGCGGTGGTAGAGGTTCGAGAACTTCACCGATTCCGGCGTGTCCTCGATGTGCTTGAGATAGAAAAGTACAGCCTCGCGGATCAGCCGGAAGTCCTCCGTGGAGAGGACCGCACGAGCGCGTTGAGGTTCAGCCATGCTCAGTCTCCTTCTTCAGTCTTCGTGGCAAAATGCCGCGAACTTGATTTTCTGCAGCCGGTGGGCCGTCCTGTTCCGCATCCACCCTGGGGCGGATGCGGAATGGCCCCCCAAAATTATGCCGCGAACTGGTTCATCGTGTTGTGAGCGCCGCCGGCCTTGAGAGCCGCTTCACCCGCGAAGTATTCCTTGTGGTCGTCGCCCATGTCCGAACCGGCCATGTTCTGGTGCTTGACGCAGGCCAGGCCTTCACGGATTTCGCGACGCTGCACCCCGGCGACATAAGCCAGCATGCCTTCTTCACCGAAGTAGCCCTTGGCGAGCGTGTCGGTGCTGAGCGCCGCGGTGTGGTAGGTCGGAAGCGTGATGAGGTGATGGAAGATCCCCGCTTCACGCGCCGCGTCCCGCTGGAAGGTCTGGATGCGGGCATCGGCTTCGGTGGCAAGTTCGGTGCCGTCGTAGTCGACGCTCATCAGCTTCGCACGGTCATAACCCGACACATCGCGCCCTTCCGCAGTCCAGGCGTCGAACACCTGCTGACGGAAGTTGAGCGTCCAGTTAAAGCTCGGCGAGTTGTTGTACACGAGCTTGGCGCCCGGGACGACTTCGCGAATGCGGTTCACCATGCCGGCGATCTGACCGATGTGCGGCTTTTCGGTTTCGATCCAGAGCAGGTCGGCCCCGTTCTGAAGGCTGGTGATGCAGTCGAGCACAACGCGGTCCTCGCCGGTTCCCGAACGGAACTGGAAGAGGTTCGAGGGAAGACGCTTGGGACGCAGCAGTTCGCCGTTGCGGCTGATCAGCACGTCGCCGTGGCCGAGGTTGGCCGCGTCGACCGCTTCGCAGTCGAGGAAGCTGTTGTACTGGTCGCCAATGTCGCCCGCTTCACGGACAACCGCGATCTGCTTGGTCAGGCCCGCGCCGAGCGAGTCGGTACGCGCCACGATCACGCCGTCGTCAACGCCCAGTTCGAGGAAGGCATAACGGACCGCGCGGATCTTCGCGAGGAAGTCTTCGTGCGGAACGGTAACCTTGCCGTCCTGGTGACCGCACTGCTTTTCGTCCGAGACCTGGTTTTCGATCTGGATGCAGCAAGCGCCTGCTTCGATGAACTTCTTGGCAAGCAGGTAGGTCGCTTCGGCGTTGCCGAAACCGGCGTCGATGTCGGCAACGATGGGAACCACATGGGTTTCATAGTTGTCGATCACGTGCTGAAGACGCTGGATTTCGACTGCGTTGCCTGCTTCGCGTGCCTTGTCGAGATCGCGGAAGATCATGCCCAGCTCGCGGGCATCAGCCTGCTTGAGGAAGGTGTAGAGTTCCGCGATCAGCGCCGGGACGCTGGTCTTTTCGTGCATCGACTGGTCGGGCAGCGGACCGAATTCGCTGCGCAGGGCGGCAACCATCCAGCCCGACAGGTAGAGGTAACGACCCTTGGTGGTGCCGAAGTGCTTCTTGATCGAGATCAGCTTCTGCTGCCCGATGAAGCCGTGCCAGCAGCCCAGCGACTGGGTGTAGTTGGCCGGATCGGCGTCATAGGCGGCCATGTCGGCGCGCATCACCTTGGCGGTGTAGCGGGCGATGTCGATACCGGTCAGGAACCGGTTCTGGAGGCGCATGCGAGCCGCGGATTCGGCTTCGATGCCGTCCCACTTCGCACCGTAGGTCGAGATTGCTTCGCCGGCGGCGGCGATGGTCTGCTGATAGGTCATTGAACCTGTCCCGTGTTGGTTGTGATTCGAATTTCCCGCGACCCGGCAGGGCCGCCTGACGAGTTGTGGATTACCCCGTCCGATCGCGGGCTGGGAGAGCCTGCGAAGTGCTCTTGTCAAACTTTACAGATTTTGCTTGTACAGTTGTACAGAACTTGACGGATATGCCAGTGGCCCACTCTTCCGAACCCAAACGCACCGCTTTACCCAAAGGCGAGGACGCCCCAAGGGACAATGCCGCCCGCCCGCTCTACCTCGGCCCCCGGATCAAGCGCCTGCGCCGGGAACTCGGCCTCACACAGCAAGCCATGGCCGAGGACCTCGGCATCTCGCCCAGCTACGTCGCACTGATCGAGCGCAACCAGCGCCCGCTGACCGCCGACCTGCTGCTCCGCCTTGCCCGCAGCTACAAACTCGACATGAGCGAACTCGCCGCCGATGAGCGCGACGATTACGCCCGCCGCCTTTCGGGCATGCTCAAGGACCCGATCTTTGCCGAGATCGACCTGACCTCTCTCGAGATCAGCGACATCGCGACCAGTTTCCCCGGTGTTGCCGAGGCCATGCTGCGCCTCCACGGCGCCTATATCCGCGAACAGCAGGCTCTGGCCGGTCTCCGCGAGGGAACCGGCGGCGACAGCATTGCCGATCCGGTCGGCGACGCCCGGCGCTTCATGTCAACCCGCCGCAACCATTTCCCGACGCTCGACGCCCGCGCCGAAAGCCTCGCCGACGAAATCGCGCGCACGGGCGGACAACAGGAATGGCTGCGCAAACAGGGCGTCCGCCTGCGCTTCATGCCCGCCGACGTCATGATGGGCGCCCTGCGCCGCTATGACCGCCACAACGAACAATTGCTGATCGACGACGCGCTCAAGGCCGAACAGCGGCAGTGGCAAATCGCGGTCCACATCGCCTATACCGCCTTGCGCACCGAAATCTCGGCGCTGGTCCGGGGCGAAAGTTTTGCAACGCCGACCGCCGCCCAACTCGTGCGCCGCGCTCTTGCCGCCTATACGGCCGGGGCCCTGCTCATGCCCTACGACAAGTTCGCGCGCGCAGCACAAGCGCGCGGACACGACATCGACGTGCTCGCCGGGATGTTCGGCGCAAGCTTCGAACAAGTCGCCCATCGCCTGACCACGCTCGGGCGACCGGGCCATGAAGGCGTGCCGTTCTTCTTCATCCGCGTCGATGCAGCAGGCAATGTGTCGAAGCGGTTCGACGGCACCGGCTTTCCCTTTGCCGCGCATGGTGGCGGTTGCCCGTTATGGACCCTGCACCAGGTCTTTCGCTGGCCGGGACAAATCCTGCCGCAATGGCTGGAAATGCCAGACGGGCAACGCTTCTTCTCGATCGCGCGCACGGTGACGAGCGGCGGCGGCGGCCACGACCGCCCGGTCACGATCCGCGCCGTCGCTCTCGTCTGCGCCGCCGAACATGCCGACAAGCTGGTCTATGCCCGGCCCGAGGGCATGCCCGCCCCGCCCGCGACACCGATCGGCATGACCTGTCGCCTGTGCAATCGCGCCGAATGCACCGCGCGCAGCGAACCACCGCTTGGCCGCGACATCCTGCCCGAGGATTACCGGCGCGTGGCCGCCCCCTTTGCCTTTGCCGAAAGTTGAGCAAAAGCGCCGCGCGGTTGCGGCGAAGGACATCGACCGCTATCGCGCCCGCTCCATCCGACTCGAACCGCGAAGGCACTGCCCGTGGCCACCATCATTCCCCTTGCCGATGTAGATCCCGCTCTGGTCGAAACCCTGCTCGACACCGCATTCGAGCCGGCGCGACACCAGCGTACGGCCTACAAGGTGCGCGAAGGCATGGACTGGCTGCCCACCCTGTCCTTTGCCGCACTCGATGACGACGACATGCTGGTCGGCACGATCCAGTGCTGGCCGGTCGCCCTGACCGATCCGCAGGGCCGCGCCCACCCGATGATCATGGTCGGCCCCGTCGCCGTCATGCCCGGGCTTCAGGGGCTGGGCTACGGCAAGGCCCTGGTCACCGCCAGCCTGTCGGCGATCGACCCGCGTGCGCCGCTGCCGCAGGTCCTGATCGGCGATCCGGAATACTACGAACGCTTCTTCGGCTTTTCCAACGCCCAGACCGGCGGATGGAGCCTGCCCGGGCCGTTCGAACAGCGCCGCCTGCTGTGCCGCGCGGCCAACCCCGCCGTCCTTCCCCGCGAAGGCATGCTGGGGCCTTGGCGCGGCTGACGCGATCTGGCAGGGCATAAGCCGTGCCCTATACGCCGCCGCCCGAACTTGCCGCCCTGACCCTTGCCGAACTGGCCGAGGCGGTGGCCGCGCGCCGCCTGCCTCCGGTCGAGCAATGGACGCCCGATCGCGAAGGCGACAGCCTGATGCGTATCGCCGCTGACGGGACATGGTATCACGACGGCGGTCCGATCACGCGTCCGGCAATGGTGCGGGCCTTTTCCGGCCTGCTCCTGCGGGAAGCCGACGGCCGCCACTACCTCGTCACCCCGCACGAGAAACTCGCGATCGCGGTCGAGGACGCAGCCTTTATCGCGACCGACATGGACGTGCGCCACGATGAAGCGGGCCGCCCGGTGCTGGCGTTTCGCCTCAACACCGACGATGTCGTGCTGGCGGGGCCGGACCACCCCCTGCGCGTAGCCGGAACGGCGGATACGCCCGCGTTCTATCTCGGCGTGCGCCACAGCACCGAGGCGCGCCTCAACCGCAGCACGTATGGCCAGTTGATCGACCACGCCCTTGCCGTGTCCGGACCAGAAACGCTGGCGCCAGAAACGCTGGCAGTCGAATCCGGGGGCATGCGTTTCCCCCTTCTGCCCGGCACATGACCGACGCGCTCTATGACCGGCTTGCCCGGCTTCATGCCCAAGGCCATGGGCGCGAGGAAAGCCCGCCCTGGCGCGACTGGCGGCCGCCGCCGGGCGTACGCCTGCGTCCGGCGGCCGTCCTCATTGCAGTAACCGACCGCCCCGGCCATCCCGACGGGCCGGGCGTTCTCCTGATCCAGCGCCCATCGACCATGCGCGCGCATCCCGGACAGGCGGCTTTTCCCGGCGGCAAGCTCGACCCGGGCGAAAGCGTCGTCGAAGCGGCCCTGCGCGAGGCGGAAGAGGAACTGGGCATCGACCCGGCGCTGGTTCGCGTGGTCGGCGAGACCGATCGTTTCCGCACCGGCACCGGCTATGACGTCGCGCCGGTTCTGGCTGTCGTTCCCGGCGACATCGCGATCCAGCCGAACCCGCAGGAAGTCTCCCAGTGGTTCGAGCCGCCGTTCGGTTATATCCTCGATCCCGCCAACCAGCATCGGCGCTCTGCCGAATTCAACGGACGGCGCGGCGAATATATCGAGATCCTCTGGAACGAACACCGCATCTGGGGCGTGACCGGCGGGATCATCGCCAACCTGTCCCATCGCATTTCCTGGAACGGACCGAAGTCTTGACGTCATCCCTGCCCGCCGCGCCGTGGACCCGGCGCGAAGACCTTGCCGAAGTTGTCCTCGCACTCGATCCCGATGGCGAAGGCCTCTGCCGCTGGGTCGGCGGGGCCGTGCGCGACACGCTGGTCGGGATCGCGGTCAAGGATATCGACATGGCGACGCGGCTCCTGCCCGAGGAGACTCTCGCCCGTCTGAAAGCCGCCGGGATCAAGGCCATCCCGACCGGCCTTGCCCACGGTACGGTGACTGCCCTCACGGCCGGTGGCCCGGTCGAAATCACCACCTTGCGCCGCGACGTCGAAACCGACGGGCGCCATGCGACGGTCGCCTTTTCGACCGACTGGCGCGAGGATGCCGCCCGCCGCGATTTCACCATCAACGCGCTCTATGCCGACCCGCGCACGCTGGAAATCAGCGACTATTTCGGCGGTCAGGCCGATCTCGCCGCACACCGCGTTCGCTTCATCGGTGACGCGGAAACCCGCATTCGCGAGGATTACTTGCGGATCCTGCGCTATTTCCGCTTCCACGCCCGGTTCGGCTCATTGCCCGCCGACGCGGAAGCCGAAGAGGCCTGTGCCCGCCTTGCGCCCGGCCTCAAAGGCCTGTCGCGCGAGCGGGTCGGCTGGGAACTCCTGCGCCTGCTCGGCCATCCCGACCCGGCACCCACGCTGCGTCGCATGGCCGAACTCGGCGTTCTGGCGCAGATCCTGCCCGAGGCCGATCCCGAAGCCCTGCCCCCGCTGGTCGCCGCCGAGGCATGCGAAAACGTCGCTCCCGATTCCCTGCGGCGCCTTGCCGCCATCCTGCCGCCCGATCCCCCGCTTGCCGAACAGGTCGCCGCGCGCCTGCGGCTTTCCACGGCGCAGAAAAAGCGGTTGGCGACTGCCGCTGCACGAACGAGTGAAACCGGAGAGCCCCGAGCGCTTGCCTATCGGCTGGGCATGACCGAGGCGAGCGACCGCCTGTTGCTCGCCGGGCAAAGCCTTGCTCCGCTTGCCGGATGGAGCCCGCCGACTTTCCCGCTCAAAGGCGGAGCCATCGTTGCGCGGGGCATCGGTGCGGGCCCCATGGTTGCCCGCCTGCTTCGCACGGTCGAAAACCGCTGGATCGACGAAGGATTTCCTGACGAGGAAAGAATCGAGGCAATGCTGCAGGAAGAGATCGCACGCCTGCCTTCGACCTGAACCCGATGCTGCAAAACCTAACCAAACGTTACGCGCAGCATTACGCTTTCATCATGTACCGCGAATAGCGATCCTTAAATTCCACCGATGGTAGTCCCGCTGTTGATACACTGAAAAACAACAGCAGGCTGCCATGGCTTTTCTCGGGTCGCTCAAGATCGCAACCATCTCTCTTGCCGGTACTCTCGTCATTGCGGCGACCGGACTTGCGGGAACATTCATTCCCTCCATGGCCGCGCTGGAAGCCAGCAATAGCCTCGACATGCTCAAGGGCAATGCCATGCCCAGCGTACGGTCGTTTTCCGTTCTGGCCATCGCCATCGGCAACGCCCGCGTCTCGACCTACAAGGTGACTCAACCCCTCTCCCCACAGGAAGCCGCTGCGGCCCAGCAGGACTACGTCGATCGCGTCGCCACCGTCGACAAGCTGATTGCCGACTACGCTCCGCTTGTTTCAGACGATCACGAGGCGCAGCAATATTCCACGCTCAAGGCCACGTGGGGGCAATGGAAAGAGAAAGTCGGCGAAGCCGTGCGCATTGCCGCAACCGACAAGTTTGCCGGTGCCGAATACCTGTCGCACGATGCCAAGCCGCTCGGCCTTGAGATGCAAAAGCGTGTTCAGGAAGAGCTCGACTACAACGTCCTCCTCGCCAACAACAAGATCGATGAGGGGGCGCACGCCGTTTCCGAGGCCGTCCGCCTGGCCATCATCACCGGCGGGCTCTCGATCCTGCTTGCGCTCGCGATCGTCGCGCTGATGCGCAACCGCGTCACAGGGCCGCTCAACGGGATCGCCCGTGCCATGGGTGACATGGCCGCCGGAAATCTCGACCGCGAGGTTCCTCATACCGACCTCACCGACGAAGTCGGCGCAATCAGCAACGCATTGGTGGAAATCAAGCGCAGCGTGGCCGAACGCGCCGCCGCCTCTGCCGAAACCGAAATGGCCGCCCAGCGCCGGATCGTCTCCGCCCTGGGCAACGGCCTCTCCGCACTCAAGGCCGGCCGCCTCACCCATGTCATCCACGAGGATTTCCCCGGCGAATATCGCGTCCTGCGCGAAGACTTCAACGCCGCGCTCCTCGCCCTGCGCGACATCATCGGCGACGTGAACCAGGCCTCCGACAGCGTCCGCACCGGCGCCCACGAGATCTCGTCCGCCGCCAACGACCTTGCCCGCCGCACCGAGGCACAGGCTGCCTCGCTCGAAGAAACCGCAGGGGCCGTCCGCAGCCTGACCGAAGCTGTCGCCGAGACCGCTCAGTCGGCAGGCGAAGCCGAAGGCATCGCCCACAACGCTTCGACCAGTGCGGAAAACGGGGCCGAAGTCATGACCAAGGCCGTTCACGCCATCAACCAGATCGCCGAATCGACCAAGAAGACAAGCGAGATCGTCGCCCTGATCGAAGGCATTGCATTCCAGACCAACCTGCTCGCTCTCAACGCCGGGGTCGAAGCCGCCCGCGCAGGCGAAGCCGGCAAAGGCTTTGCAGTCGTCGCCAACGAGGTTCGTGCACTGGCTCAACGCAGCGCCGAAGCGGTGAAGGACATCAACGCCATCATCGGCACCAGCAATCGCGACGTGGCAGATGGGGTCTCCATGATTGCCGAGACCCAGACCGCACTCGACCGCATCCGCGAATGCAACACCGAACTGACCGCGCTGATCAACACGATCGCCCGCGCCTCTCATGAACAGTCGAGCGCCATCTCGCAGGTCAATGGCCGCATCAGCGACATGGATCGCATGACCCAGCAGAACGCCGCGCTGGTCGAAGAATCGACTGCGGCCGCCCACAGCCTTGCCAATCAGGCCAATGGCCTCGGCTCGCTCGTGTCGCGCTTTGACATCGGCAGCGGCGGCGGCACTCGCCACCTCTCCCGCGCGGCCTGATCCCGCCTGAGGTCAGGAGCCTCCGGCTTGCCCATGGGCAATGCGCGGAACCACGGTCATGATCGTATCGACGGGGACGGCAAAACCGATCCCCGCCGATGCCCCCGAAGGACTGTAGATCGCGGTATCCATCCCGATCAGACGCCCGCTTGAATCAAGAAGCGGGCCGCCCGAATTGCCCGGATTGATCGCGGCGTCGGTCTGGATCAGGTGGTCCACCCCCTGCCCACCATTGCCACCCGGCAGGGACCGGTCGAGCGCCGACACGATCCCGGTCGTCAGCGTCCAGTCGAGCCCGAACGGATTGCCGATCGCAAAGACCTTTTGCCCGACTTTCAGGTCCCGACTGGTCCCGATCGGAATCGGCGGCGGCCTGCGGAACGAGACCCCGATTTTCAGCAAGGCGATATCGTTGTCGGGGCTGGCCCCCACCAGCGACGCCTGAAACCGACGCCCGTCGGCGAGACGGATCGTCGCGGCCGATGCCCCCTGAATGACGTGAAAGTTGGTGAGGACATGTCCGGCATCGTCCCAGATGATGCCCGATCCGGTCCCGCGCGGAACCGAGAAGACATTGCGCGACCACACGTCCTCGACCAGTTGCGAGGTGGAGATCGAAACGACCGATCCCCGCGCATTCTCGAACAGGGCAATCGTCGCCTTTTCATCCGAGGCCAGATCCCCACGCGGCGTCACTGTCCGCCCAGCCCCGTTGTCAGGCGAAATCAGCGCATCGATCCGGGGCAGCATGTGCCACAGGATCATCAGCGACGCGATGCACAGGGTCATCACGACCCAGCGCCCATTCCCGGACGGGGGCATTTTGGGGGAGCGAGGCGGCTGCGGCCCTTGGGGCCATGGAGATTGCGGCGGGTTCATCGCGCCCGGAAATGACCCGCACTCGGGTTTCCGGTCAAGAGGCAGGCCTGATCAAGAACGTAGGCAGGGCCCGCCGAAGGCTCAGAAAGTTCCCTCAGGTCCTTTCCAGGTCCGGCGTTCCTCGGCCGCGCGCAGCACTTCATAGGCGACTTGCAGCTTCTGGAATTCCTTCGCCGCCGCCTCGTCGCCGGGACGGACATCGGGATGGACGAGCTTGGCCTTGGACCGCCACGCCTTGCGCACGGCATCGAAATCCGCATCGGGATCGAGTTCGAGCACTTCGAGTGCGCGCAGTTCATCGCGGCTCCTGCTGCCGTCTCCCGGCCCCGCCCAGGCATTCCACGACGACTGGCGATAGCTTGCGCCTTCGGCACGTTCGGCCTGTTCGCGGGCGCTCGCCTCTTCCTTGTCCAGCCCTTCGAAATAGTTCCAGTTGGAATTGTATTCGGCAGCGTGGCGTTCGCAGAAATACCAGCGTTCGGGCGAGTTGGGCGACTTGGGCGCCGGGCAATTGCCCGGCTGGTCACATCCGGCACGGTCGCACATGCGCACGGGCTTTGCCTCGCGGCCGCTGCCATAGCCGCGCCAGCGAGGGAATCCCCAGTCGTTCGTTCGTCCTTGTCGGCTCATGACCGTTTCTGAAAGCCAATGCAGCCGGGAAGGTCAAGCGATTGGTGGCCGATCACCTTCCCCCGCAGGTGTGTTTCCGCATAGCAAAAGGCCCGGGGAACCCATGTCCCCCGGGCCTTTGTGCCGGGTATCGGAGCGCCGATTACCTGAACCGTTTCCGGATCATTCGACCGTGATGGTCACCGCACGGCGGTTCTTGGCCCAGCTTGCTTCATCCGAACCCAGCGCGATCGGACGTTCCTTGCCGTAGCTCACCGTATTGATGCGGCTGGCATCGACGCCAAGGCCGACCAGATAGGTCTTGGCCGCATTGGCGCGGCGTTCGCCCAAGGCAAGGTTGTATTCGCGGGTGCCGCGTTCGTCGCAGTGCCCTTCGATGGTGATCTTCTTGCCCGGATACTTGGCCAGCCACTGCGCCTGGCTCTGCAGGATGCCCTGGCTTTCGGTATCGACATTGTACTTGTCGAGCTCGAAGTGGATGGTGTCGGAAATCACCGAGGCAAGGAAGTCGGCCTGGCTGCCCGGAACCGGTCCGGCGGGCGCCGGAGTGGGCGGCGGCGGCGGCGTGCGGGTGGTGGTAGCAGCCTCGGGCTGGGGCGGCAGTTCCTTGGGCTTACCGGCGCAACCGGCGAGAGCAAGGCTGGCGAGAACAACCGAAGCGGTCAAAATCTTGGGCGTCATCAGGAGGATCTCCTTGGGGGAGCGACGGAGGGAAGTTGCATCGGTACAAACGGAATCGCAACCGGATTCCCGTTGCATGTGCGAAACACTACGAAGATTTAAGATAACCGCCGAAGATCACGGCAGAACCGGGCCCCATGCAGGGTCGGAGGCATCTACCGGCGTTTTGAGGCGCCGTTCGTTGCGTCCGGTCAAGTCCACCTGCCAAATGCTGGTATGCCCGGTGTTTTTCTCGGTCCGGAAGAACTGGATGATGCGTCCGTTGGGAGCCCAGGTCGGCGCTTCGTCCTGCCAGCTGTCGGTCAGATAGCGCAGGTTGTTGCCGTCCGGGTCCATCACCGCAACGCGAAGATTGCCAGCGATGTGAGTAAACGCGATCTGGTCCCCGCGCGGGCTCCATTCAGGCGTTGCCGCCCGTCCGCCAAAAAAGCTGATGCGGTGCTGCCCCGAACCGTCGGAGTTCATCACATAGACCTGCTGGCTGCCCGAACGGTCACTTTCGAACACGATCTTGCGACCGTCGGGCGAGAAGCTGCCGCCGATATTGATACCCGGCGTATTGGTCAGGCGTTCCGACGGACCGCCCGAGGCAGGCACGCGATAGATGTCGGTGTTCCCGGCAATGGCCATCGAATAGAGAATGGATTTCCCGTCCGGCGACCAGCGCGGCGCGAACGTCGGCCCCTTGCCCTCGGTCACCAGACGCTGGCTGCCGCTGCCGATGTCATAGACATAGATGCGCGGGCGGCCGTCGAGATAGCTGAGATAGAGGATCTTGCTGTAATCGGGCGAATAGCGCGGCGTCAGCGCGGTCGCCTGACCATTGGTGATGAAGCGGTGGTTGGCCCCGTCCGAATCCATGATCGCCAGCTGCTTGCGCCGATGATCCTTGGGACCGGTCTCGGCGATATAGGCAATCTTGGAATCGAAGAACGGGCTTTCCCCCGACAGGCGCGAATAGACCATGTCGGCGCACTTGTGCGCGGCACGGCGCCAGTCTTCGGGCTTTACCACATAGCCTTCGCGCGCCAGTTCCTGTCCCAGCGCGACGTCGTAGAGATAGCATCCGACGGTCAGGCGCCCATCGGCCCCGCCCTTCACGAACCCTTGCACCAGCATTTCGGCCGAACGCGCGCGCCATCCCGAAAAGGCAGGCGCAGTCACTTCGGCATAAGCGATACCCGGCAGGCTGTCAGGCCCGGTCGGCTTGAACAACCCGTTGAACTTCAGATCGTTGAACACGACGCGGGCCAGATTGCGCCCGACCGCTTCGGTGTTCCCGCCTTCAGCTCCCGTCGCCACCGGGCGATCGGTCGGGAAGCTCGGAATGGCAATGCCGAGATCGCGCCAGGCGCTGTCATCAGTGACCGACCCGGTCAACCCGCCCGAGGACGCTGCATTGGCCGCTTGCGGCGCATTCGACGCGGGCAAGGCCTGCTGCTGCGCATGGGCAGCCCCGGCAAGGCCGAAACCGAGGGCAAGGACGGCCGCCCCGCATCGCACCAGCGAAGCGAAGGACGGCACCGCACCGGTCAGGGGAATCTTGTCAGTCATGGGATCATGCAGTCCTGTGCGTGAAATTGCGTGCTGCAAACGCGCCTATTGCGAAAGTTTGCGGTCGAAACGGAAAGCGGAAACATGCCGCCAGGTGGCATAAGCCTGTGGCGGCAGCTTGAACGGGGCGGCAAGCTGCACCGCCCGGATTGCGAGTTCGGCGTGGCGTTGCGCCTGTGCGCGATTGGCGTCGGTAATCCCGCTCTGCGACACGACCGTTGGCCTTCCTGCCAGCGTCCCGTCGGGATTGAGCGTCCAGGCCAGAACCGTCACCAACTTGTCAGTATCGACGCCATCCGGAGCCGACCAGTGCGGCTTGATCTGGCGGGACACCGCGCTCACCAGGCTGGCGGTCGAAACCGCGCCGAGCTTGTCGCCCGGCGAGACCTTGTCGGTGCCCGGGCTCGAAACGCCGGGAATGCCTTTCAGGAAATCCGGGCCGATCTTGCTGCCCCCAACCGGAGCATTGGGGTGAACGCGCGCGCGCGTATCGCCTCCCGACTGCGCCTTCGCAGACGCCGCCTTGGAGGGAGCGGATTTGGCCGGAGCGGGCTTTGCCGCACTGGGTTTTGCCGCAGTGGGTTTTGCCGGGGCCGGTTTCGCGGGCTTTGCCTCTGCCCTGGGTTCCGGCTTGGGCTCAGGCTTCGGCTTGGGCATCGGCCGGGGAGCGGGCTTGGGCTCAGGTTTTGGCTGGGGTTCCGGCTTCGGATGGGGAACCGGCTTGGGCACCGGTTTCGGCTGCGGCTTGGGCTCAGGCCTGGGTTCGGGCCGCGGTTCCGGTTTCGCGACAGGCTGGGGTTTGGGCGGCTGGGGCTTTGGTGCAGGCTGAGGTTCCGGCGCAGGCGGCGGCGGGGCAGCCTGGGGCGCGGGCTCATCGGCGTGCTCGGGCTCGCCCAGTTGGGGCGCCACGTCGGGCGCGGGCTGCGCATTGGGCTTGGGCGAAACCGATTCGTCGGCAATGGTATCGGCCAGCGACACCGTCACCCGTTCCGGCGGCGGCTGAACCGTCCGTCCCGGAGGCGACAGCGTCAGCCCCGCGATCAACGCGACGTGCGCGACAATCGCGATGCCAAGGCCAAGGCCTTCTTCCCGTGTCATTCCGTTCGGCGGAGTTTCGCGCATCAGATCGCCGCCCTAGGGTGCCTCGACTGAACCGTTGGTGACCAGCGAGATGGATTTGAACCCGGCGGAATTGAGTTCACCCATCACCGCGATCACCCGGCCATAGTCGAGATGACGGTCAGCGCGCAGCGTCACCAGCGGCAGTTTCCCGTCCGCATCGCGCGTCACGCTGGTCAGCCGGTCGGTCAGTTCGCCCGGGGCGAGTTCCTGATTGTCGAGGAACAGGCGCCCTTCCCCATCCATGCTGATGGTGATCTCGTGCGGCTCTTCCTTGAGCGCCTCGGCCTTGCTGTCGGGCAGGTCGATCGGCACGCCCGCGCTCAGCATGGGCGCGGTCACCATGAAGATGATCAAGAGGACCAGCATCACGTCGACGAGCGGCGTGACGTTGATTTCCGACATCGGCCCGGCCCGGCCGCGTCCGCGCCGCCGACGCCCGCCGCCCGGAGAGGCAAGGTTCATCGCCATTGCGCTTACTGCTCCAGTTCGCGGCTGAGCGTGGTGTGGAAACGGTCGGCAAAGCGGAACAGGCCGGTTTCGAACCCGTTCACCCGGTGGGAGAAGCGGTTATAGGCGACCACCGAGGGAATGGCCGCGAACAGGCCGATCGCGGTTGCGAACAGGGCTTCGGAAATGCCCGGCGCCACCACCGCGAGCGAGGAATTCTGCTGCGCGCCGATGTTGAAGAAGCTGTCCATCACGCCCCACACGGTCCCGAACAGCCCGACGAACGGAGCCACGGTCCCGACGGTCGCCAGAAAGTTGAGCCGATTGGACAGGCGATCGGTTTCCTGCGTCACCGCGCTTTCCATCGCCATCGACAGGCGCTGGCGCGTGCCTTCGCGGTCGATCGACTTGCCCGAGGTCGAACGACGCCATTCGGCAAGGGCTGCGGAAACCACGCGAGCCGAGGGGATGTCCTGATCCTCGTGGCTCTTTTGATAGGCGTCGATATCGCGGGCCGACCAGAAGCCGTCCTCGTACTTGCGGCAGCGCGACCGCACGAGCGTCATGCGCACCATGAACCCGACGATGATCGTCCAGACCCAAACCGAGGCGAGCACCAGCCCACCCATCACGATCTGGACGACGATGTCGGCGTGCAGGAACAGCTCGACCGGGTTGAGCCGGGTCGGCGCACCGGAAACACCGGCGGCAAGGGCTTGGAGCATCATGCGCAAACTCTCATTCGGTCTCGAGTGGGGTGGTTGGCGGTGCGATCACCGCGCGAAAGGCTTCCATCCAGGCAGGCGGCTGGCGACGCGGACGCCCGTTCGGAGCGACAAACGCAACGCGCACACTCGCACTGCACAAGAGATCATCGCCGCGCCGGGCTTCCTGTTCAAGCCGGCAAGTCGCCGGGGACAGATCGCCGACGCGGGTCACGATCACGACAGCATCGTCAAGCCGCGCGGGGCGCAGATAGCGCAAGGCGACCTCGGTCACCGCATAGGCGCCCTCGCCCGCTTCGTGCGCGGCGCGCTGATCGATGGAAAGACAGCGCAGGAGGTCGGAACGCGCCCGTTCAAACCAGCGCAGATAATTGGCGTGGTAGACCACCCCCGACAGGTCGGTGTCCTCGAAATAGACCCGCACCGGAAACAGGTGACAGGCGCCGTCGAAACGGCCGGAGGGCGGTTCGGGGGAAACCATGGTCTGAGTTAGTAGCCGCAGCCCCGAACCAAGGGCAAGGCCGCGCCTTGTTAAAATGCGTTTAAAGGCATGCGCGGCCCGCCCCGATCACGGGGCGGCTGGACTTCAGATGGCCAGCATCGGGCCGAGCGGGCGCCCGGCAAAGACGTGGACGTGAAGATGGGGCACTTCCTGATGCGCGTCCGACCCGACATTGGCGAGCAGGCGGTAGCCGGGCTCGACATGCCCCGCTTCGCGCGCGACATGACCGACGGCACGAACGAATCCGGCAATTTCCGCTTCGCTCGCCTCGCTCGAAAAGTCGTCCCAGCTGACATAGCGCCCCTTGGGAATCACCAGAACGTGAGTCGGCGCCTGCGGGTTGATGTCGTGAAAGGCCAAGGCCCAATCATCTTCATAGACCTTGCGCGCGGGGATCTCGCCCCGCAGGATCTTCGCGAAAATATTCTGATCGTCGTAGGGCTGGGTGGCATCGACGGCCATGATCAGGAACTCCTGCTCGCTTTTTCGACAATCCCCGATGTCCCTTCGCGCCGGGCCAGTTCGGCCAGCACCGTGTCGAACGCGACGCCGCGTTCGGCCAGCAGCACGAAAAGATGGAAGACAAGATCGGCGGCCTCTCCGGTCAGGGCCGCATCGTCGCCGGTCAGGGCGGCAATGACCACTTCGGTCGCTTCCTCGCCGACTTTCTGCGCGATCTTGCCAAGTCCCTTGGCATGAAGGCGCGCCACATAGCTGCTGTCGGGGTCGCCGCCGAGGCGGCCTGCGATCACCGTCTCAAGACGGGAGAGAAGATCGGCGTGGTCCATTGCGCGACGGCCATGAAGCGCGACGAGGCGAAGGTCAAGGCTCCCGCGACTTCAGTCGCGGCGCCGGGCCACCTGCCGCCCGATCACCAGTCCGACAACTCCCAGTGCCAGCAAGGCGAGCGCCGCCGGTTCATCGACTTGCGCGCTGTCGGCCGCCTGCGCCCATGCGGGCGAGGCTGCCACAGCCAGTGCGACAAAGGGAACCATGCGGAAAATCATGGGGTTCACCTATCGCGAACCCGCCGATTCTTCAAGGAAACCGAAAACGGGGAATCCCGTTACGGCACGAAACACTCACCCCCGCGCCGGCAGTCCTGCCGCCCGCAAGGCCGCATGAGCCTGCGCAATGGTATGCGTTCCGAAATGGAAGATCGACGCGGCCAGAACTGCACTGGCATGCCCTTCGACCACGCCTTCGACAAGGTGATCGAGCGAACCGACCCCACCGCTGGCGATGACCGGAACCGGCACAGCATCGGCAATCGTGCGGGTCAGTTCAAGGTCATAGCCGCCCTTGGTGCCATCGCCATCCATCGACGTCACCAGCAACTCGCCCGCGCCGAGTTCGGCAAGGCGAACCGCATGGGCAAGCGCGTCGATGCCGGTCGGCTTGCGCCCGCCGTGCGTGAAAATCTCCCACTTGCCCGGCCCCACGCGACGCGCGTCGACCGAGCCGACAATGCACTGCGCACCGAACTTTTCGGCAATGTCCCGGACGAGTTCGGGCCGCGCCACGGCCGCCGAATTGACCGCAACCTTGTCCGCGCCTGCCAGCAACAGCGCCCGCGCATCGGCAACCGCGCGCACCCCGCCACCCACGGTCAGCGGCATGAAGCAGACTTCAGCCGTGCGCGCGACGACATCGAGCAAGGTGCCCCGCCCTTCGTGACTGGCCGAAATGTCGAGGAAACACAGTTCGTCCGCCCCGGCCTTGTCATAGGCGCGCGCCTGTTCGACCGGATCGCCCGCATCGCGCAAGTCGACGAAATTGACCCCTTTCACCACGCGGCCATCGGCCACGTCGAGACAGGGAATGACCCGGATACGAACGGTCATCGGCGTTTCCTTCCCTTCAAACCGGCCCCGAGGAACCCGTCACCTGCGGCGATCAGGCCGCCTCGGCCATGGCGATCGCGGCGGCAAGGTCGAGCCGCCCGTCATAGAGCGCGCGACCGGTGATCACGCCCTCAATGCCGTCGGCTTCATGAATCTTGAGCAGGCGAATGTCGTCGATTCCCTTGACCCCGCCGCTGGCGATCACCGGAATCTGCGTCGCACGAGCCAGATCGACAGTCGCCTCGATGTTGCATCCCTTGAGCAAGCCATCGCGACCGACGTCGGTGAACAGGATCGAGGCGACCCCGGCGTCCTCGAACCGGCGCGCCATGTCCGCGATCGAGACGTCCGACACTTCGGCCCAACCGTGAGTCGCGACCATGCCGCCCCGCGCATCGACGGCAACGACGATACCGCCCGGATAGGCGCGTGCCATGTCCTTGACGAATTGCGGGTCGTTGAGAGCAGCCGTCCCGATGACCACGCGCGCAACACCCAGGTCGAACCAGCCGTCGACAGCGACCGGCGTGCGGATGCCGCCCCCAAGCTGAACATGGCCGGGGAACGCCTTGAGAATGCCCTCGACCGCCTCGCGATTGCGCGCTTCACCGGCAAACGCGCCGTCGAGATCAACGACGTGGAGATACTGGCTTCCGGCCTGCGCAAAAAGCTGGGCCTGCTGGGCCGGATTGTCGCCATAGACCGTCGCCCGGTCCATGTCGCCTTCGGCAAGGCGGACGACTTCGCCGCCCTTGAGGTCGATCGCGGGAAAAACAATCATCTTGAAACGTGATCCCTTCGTCTCAGGGTTTCCAGGCGAGGAACCGGGCCAAGAGCGACAGGCCGTAGTCCTGGCTCTTTTCCGGATGGAACTGCACGCCCAGAATGGTGTCGCGCGCCACGGCCGCGACCACGCCGCCGCCATGATCGGTGATCGCGGCGACATGGTGGCCGTTTTCCGGCACGAAATGATAGGAATGGAGGAAATAGGCTTCGCCCGGCTCGATCAGGGCGGCGCCGTCGCTGCTGTGTTGACGCGGCGCCACATCGTTCCAGCCCATGTGCGGAACCTTGATTGCCGGATCGGTGCTTTCGATCCGGCGAACTTCCCCGGCGATCCAGCCAAGACCCGGCGTCACGCCGAATTCGATGCCGCGATCGGCCAGAAGCTGCATCCCGACGCAAATGCCCAGGAACGGCGCGCCGCCGACCTCGACCCGCTCGGTCATCGCCTCGACCAGCCCCGGAACCGCGCGCAAGGCCTCGATACAGGCGCGAAAGGCGCCGACACCGGGCAGGACGATGCGATCGGCCGCCCGCACCACGTCGGGATCGGCCGTCACCACGATGCCCTCGCCCCCGGCAACGCGCAGGGCGTTGGCGACCGAGCGCAGATTGCCTGCGCCATAGTCGATGAGAGCCGTGACCTCAGCCACCGAGCTGCCCCTTGGTCGAGGGGATGGCATCGGATTTGCGCGGGTCGATCGCGATCGCCTGACGCATGGCGCGGGCAAAGCCCTTGTAGATGCCTTCGATGATGTGATGATTGTTGGTGCCGTAAAGGCACGCGATGTGCAGCGTGATCCCCGCCGACTGGCTCAGCGACTGGAACCAGTGCTCGAACAGTTCGGTGTCCATTTCGCCCAGGCGCGGCTGCGTGAACGCGGCTTTCCACACCAGGATCGGACGCCCGGAAATGTCGAGCGCGACGCGAGCGAGCGCCTCGTCCATCGGCGCGTGCGCCTCGCCGTAGCGGGTGATGCCCTTCTTGTCGCCGAGCGCCTGCGCGATCGCCTGGCCCAGCGCGATGGCGCTGTCCTCGGTCGTGTGGTGCTGGTCGATATGAAGATCGCCCTTCACCCGCATGGTCACGTCGATCAGCGAATGTCGGCTGAACTGTTCGACCATGTGATCGAGGAAGCCGATTCCGGTCGAAACGTCATAGACGCCCGTACCGTCCAGATTGACGGAAACGGCAATGTCGGTCTCGGCCGTGGTGCGAGTGATGGAGCCGGTGCGCATGGGCAATCGCCTATAGGCCTGCGCGCCGCCAAATCAATCGGTCGATCGCGCCTTTGCGCACCCGAAGCACCCTTGCGATGCGCCTCCGACGCTGCGGCAAGAACAATCCGTGCTTGACCGGGGGACGCGGGGGCGTCATCCGTTAGGGCATGAGTGAAGCCCCTGACAGCCTGATCCCCTACGACGAAATCGTGCAGGAGGCCCTGCGCGCCGTTGTCGGTCGCGTGCTTGGTCAGGTCGAGGCCTCGGGTAGCGTCCTGCCCGGCAATCACCATTTCTACATCACGTTCAAGACCGGAGCTCCGGGCGTTTCGATTCCCGACCGTCTGCGCGAACGTTTCCCCGACGAGATGACGATCGTCCTGCAGAACAAGTTCTGGGATCTGAACGTCACCGACACCGGGTTTACCGTCGGCCTGTCGTTCAGCCAGATTCCCGCGACGCTGGTCATTCCCTTCAGCGCGATCACCGCGTTCGTCGATCCCGCTGTCGATTTCGGCCTTCAGTTCCAGGCGATCGGCGATCTCGACGACGAATTGCACGAAGCTGCCGAAAACGACGTTCCCGAGTCGCCGGTCACGACCGCCGACGATGGATCGAACGTCGTCACCGTCGATTTCGGCCGCAAGAAATAATACCCCGCCGGTCGCGAACGTCATGAGCCTGCCTGACACCACGCAAGTGCAAACCGCCCGTACCCAAAGCAAGGTGGCTGCGGTCAAGCACAAGCTCGGCTTCCTTTCGCCGATCCTGACGCTCATCGCCGCCGACGTTGCCCTGCGCGCCGGCCACAAGGTGGTTCGCCAGGCGGTCGAGCACGGCCTACTCAAAGGGACGGCTGCCAGCAAGGCCCGCCTGATTCGCGGCAATTCGGTCAAGGAAACGGTGGTTGCCACCGCCATTGCCGAAGTGGCTCGCCGTTCGGTTCCCGGCGCGATCCTTGTGGGCGGCGTACTTCTCGCCAAGTTCCTGCACAGCCGCCGCGCCGAAGCGCGGGCCAAGGCGCTTCAGCCGCCCAAGGCGAGCTGAACCTCCAGCACGACGACCTCCGGGCCATCGGCCCAGCGCAACCCGGTGAGCGGGTGGTTGCAATCCCACCAGCGAACGAAAGCCCGTCGGGGAAACAGTCCCCGATGTCCCTCGCCACGCGCGTCGCCCATGGTGATCGCCTGCAAGGCTTCGCGGCGAACCCCGGTGATTTCCAACCGGACGCGACAGGCCCAATCGGGCATATGCACCGCCGCCAGCCATTTTTCCGCAGCGTCGAGGATGGGCCGTCCCTGCCACATCGCGCCTTCGCGATCGCGGCGCCAGCCATCGGCAAAGGCAACGTGACCGGCACGGCGCAGATCGGTGGCGACTTCGCCGCCTGACGCAAATCGTCCCGGCACCACCGCTTCGGCCACCGCAACGACGGCGCCGGGCGCAAGGCTGGCCAGAGGTGAAGCAAGCGGCACGCGCACCTGTCGCTTGGCGCCGGACAGGAACGCGCGCGCCATGGCCGGGTCGGCGATCAAACGGGCGATCATGGCGCGGTGATGGCCGAGTTCGCGCGATGGGACAAGAGCGGTCGGGAACGCTGTCCGGCGCCATTTTCCGCCCCATCCGGTCCCGACCACGCTTGACCGCCGGGGCATGGCTGGGCCATCAGCGCGCATGGCCGATATTGACCCGTCCCTTTCCGCCGCCCCTCTCGATGCCGCTTCCCTCGGGAGCCGCGACACGCTGCAGCGTCGCGGGCTGATGTTCATCCTGTCCTCGCCCTCGGGCGCGGGCAAGACGACGATCGCGCGGATGTTGCTCGACGCCGAACCCGAACTCGGCCTGTCGGTGTCGGCGACGACCCGGTCGATCCGCCCAGGCGAAGTCGACGGACGCGACTATCACTTCGTGCCCCAGACCGAATTCGACCGCATGGTCGAGGACGGCGAATTCTATGAATGGGCACGCGTCTTCGGCAACAGCTACGGCACGCCCAAGGGGCAGATTCGCGCCGGGCTCAAGTCGGGCCGCGATTTCCTGTTCGACATCGACTGGCAAGGCACGCAGCAGTTGCACCAGAAAGCGCAGGCCGACGTCGTGCGCGTGTTCATCCTGCCGCCCAGCCTCGAGGAACTGCACCGCCGCCTGGTCGGGCGCGGCACCGACAGTGTAGAAGTGATCGCCGCCCGCATGGCCCGCGCGCAGGCGGAAATCAGCCACTGGGACGGCTATGATTATGTCGTCATCAATGACGATGTCGAAACCTGCTTTGCAAAGGTGCGGCAGATCCTTCATGCAGAACGCATGCGCCGCACGCGTCAGACCGGCCTCATCGATTTCGTCCGGGTCCTGACCAGCAAATAGGCACTCCGCCCCGCGCTCGTGCGCGACCGATCCTCCGCTCCGGACGGAAGGACCATGGCAAGACGGTGATAGGGAAAAAACGGCCTCGCCTTGCCCGCACGGTCGCCGCCGTGCTCGCGACCGTTCTGGTCGTCGCGCTCTACGGTTTTTCCGAGGCGCGCCGCGATCCCGTTGTCCGGCGCGTGACGGTGATCATGCCCGGTGGCGGCTATGGCCCGCACGGGATGCGGATCGCACTGGTTTCCGACATCCATGTCGACAATCTCGCGATGCCGGTTTCCCGGCTCGAACACATCGTCGACCTGATCAATGCCGAACACCCCGACCTGGTCCTGCTCGACGGGGATTTCGTCAACGGCACGTCCGAACACGATCCGGCCGCCCATCCGGCCTCGGTCATCGAGCCGCTCTCGCGCCTGCGGGCGCCGCTCGGCGTCATCGGCGTCATCGGCAACCACGATTACCTGACCGGTATTCCGGAAGTGAAAGCCGCGCTGCGCGAAGCGGGCATCCCGGTGCTCGACGACAGCGCCGTCCGCATCGGCCCCATCGCGCTTGCCGGACTGACCGAGACTTTCGCGACCCGAACCCAGTTCCGACAGGCCATGGCATCCGCCCGTTCGCTGGGCGGCACGCCGGTCATTGTCGCCCATGCGCCCGACAACGTCCGCTGGCCCGCGTTCGACGTTCCTCTTTACCTGACCGGGCACACCCATTGCGGACAGATCGTGGTCGGCCCCCTGTCCAACTGGATCAACCTGCTGGACGGGAAGCAGAACTACGACCCGCGTTATCGCTGCGGGATTGTTCGCGACTGGGGCCGGATCACGATCGTCACGGGGGGCCTTGGCACCAGCCACATGCCGATCCGGATCGGCGCACCGCCCGATTTCTGGATGATCCGCCTTGTCGGCGAAAAGGATCGTGGCTGGCGCTGATACAGGCCTATTGCCGCAGCTTCTTCGCCGCCTGAGAGGCCTTGACGGAAACGTCGTCGACGGCATCGGCCGCCGCGCCCTTGCCCTTGGCGACCAGTTCCTTGCCCACAGCCTGCGCACTGTCGGCCGTATCCTGCGCCGCTCCGCTCAGACGCGCCATGTCAGCGTCGAGCCGTGCATCCGCATGACGCGTCGATGTTTCCTCGGGCGTCGGTTCGGCCTGTCCAGCGTCCCCGTCCTTGTGACACCCCGCCAGGGTAAAGACGACAGCAAGGCCGATCGCGGCCGTCCAGGCGAGCACACGATTGCGTCGTTCGTTCATCATAACATTGTCCTTCGTGCATGGCGCTTGGGCAGATCCTCCCCCGGGGCGCAATGGTCCGGAGAAAAGGGGGGAAAACCAGACCATTGCGCCGTTCAGCGCAGCGAGCCGCGCCGAAACAGGTTGACCAGCCCCAGCAGCACGATCGCCCCGATCAACGAGACCGAGAACGTGCCGATGGTGAGCGGACTGTTGTTGATGTCGCCATGGGCAAACAGTGCCCCGCCGAGAAAGGCGCCGACCAGCCCGATGACGACATTGCCGAGCAGGCCGAAACTCTCGCGCATGATCATGCCGGCGATGGCACCGACAACGGCGCCCGTGACCAGCCAGATGAGGATACCCATGATCGCTCTCCATTGCTTGTCTTGCATTGAGTAACAGGGCAAAAGCCCGAATGTTCCATCGGTCCGGACGGAGACGACCATGCCGTCAGGCAAAACGCCCGCGACCGGGCATTGGCGAACGCGGCGGCTGTTCCGGTTCGCGCCCATCGTCGCCGCGATCACGGCGCTGCCGCTGGGCGGCTGTTCCGACACCAGGACATGGCACGGCTATTTCTATGAAAACGTGCTGGTGAACGGGGCCGCCGAACTGTCGGTCCCCTATCCCGACGCGCGCAGCTGCCTTGCCGGAATGCGGGCCTACATGACCAAGGCGCCGCCCAATTCCGGCTTTGCCTGCGCGCGCGGCTGCCCCGAACCGATGTCGGGCGGCATCATTGCCGATTGCCGCGAAGTCGTGCGGTGACCATGGCTGAGCCCGAACAAGTCACCGAGCAGGAGCGTCGCGCGCTTCGCGGCACGATCACCCGATTTCTGACGGTCGGTCTGGTCGCACTGGTCGGCATTGTCGCCTCGGGCGGCGTACTCATGTCGATGAACCAGAGACAGATCGAGCTGATCGGCCACAGCTATCAGGTGGAGCGCGAAATCGCCAATATCCGCCTTGCCGTCGCGAGACTGGTGGCGGTGAGCCGGGAACCGCATGGCCGGAAGGGGCCTTCCGCCCTTCTCGCACGAGCACCGGTCGAGGCGGGCCTCAGCCTTGCAACGGAGCGCCTGTCCGACCTCTCGCGCGACAATCCCCGGCAACAGGCGCGCATCGTCATGCTGACCGATGCCGCCCGCAAGGCCGAACGCAATGCCAGCGCCGGAGCCGTGCTCGACGATACCGGCGGCTATCTCAGCCCCGACCCGACCGTGCTCGTCAACCGACTGTGCGATGTCATGGCGGCCGAGGAAAGCCGCCTGCTCGACTTGCGCATCGCCCGCCTGCGCGACATCGACAACGGGCTCTACGTCATTCTCGGCCTTGCGGGCGTGCTGCTGGCCGTGGTCGGCGCGCTGATCTTCACCACCCTGCGAAGCTATACCCGCGAGCTTTCCGCCTCGCACGAAGCCCTGCACGAAGCGAACGAAGGGCTCGAGGCGGCGGTGCAGGAGCGGACCGCCGAATTGAAGCGCGCCAATGCCGAGATCCAGCGCTTTGCCTATATCGTCAGCCACGACTTGCACTCGCCACTGGTCAATATCCTGGGCTTCACGTCGGAACTGGAAGCCGCCAATGCCGTGCTCCATGCGGCACTGGACAAGGCCCGGACCGAAAGGCCGGACAGCATCGATCCCACGACCTGCGTCGTGATCGAAGAAGACATGCCCGAAGCGATCCATTTCATCCGCAGTTCTTCGGCCAAGATGGACCGGCTCATCAATGCGATCCTCGAACTGTCCCGGCTGGGCCACCGCACGTTGCGCCCCCAATGGATCGAGCTGGGCACGCTGTGCCATGCCGTTGCCGACACCATGCAAGTGCGGCTGGCCGAAAGCGGGGGCGAACTCGTTCTCGACGAACCGATGCCCGAAATCCTGAGCGACCGGCTCTCGATCGAACAGATCATCGCCAACCTCGTCGAGAACGCGATCAAGTACGCCCATCGCGACCGCCCCCCGCACGTGCGCGTCACTGCGCGGCGCAGCGGCCCCGATGTCGTCATCGAAGTCGCCGACAATGGCCGAGGCATTTCCGAAAAGGATCACGACCGCGTCTTCGACCTGTTCCGGCGATCGGGGCCACAGGACCGCGAGGGCGAAGGGATCGGCCTTGCCCATGTCCGGGGGCTTGCCCACCGGCTCGGCGGGACGGTCGCGCTGCGCTCAAAGCCGGGCGTGGGCTCCACGTTCACGGTGACATTGCCCGTCCACTATCAGGCCGCCGATCCGTCCTGAACCTTGCACCCAATACCGTTTTGAAGGAAACCCACCCGCATGACCGGCGAACGATCCGTCACCATCATCATGATCGAGGATGACGAAGGTCATGCCCGCCTGATCGAAAAGAACGTCCGGCGCGCGGGGATCCACAACCGGATCGTCCATTTCACCGACGGCACCACTGCGCTCGACCACATCCTGCATGACGAAGCAGGCCCCCGCCGCAACGGCCCGGCCCTGATCCTGCTCGACCTCAACCTTCCGGACATGAGCGGAACCGAAATCCTCGCCCGGATCAAGGCGGACGAGGATTTGCGCCGGATGCCGGTCGTCATCCTGACCACCACCGACGACCGCCACGAGATCGAACGGTGCTACGATCTGGGCTGCAACGTCTACATCACGAAGCCGGTCAATTACGAGAATTTCGCCACCGCGATCCTGCAACTCGGCCTGTTCCTGTCGGTGATCCAGATTCCCGGCAGCGCGCTGTGATGCCCAATTCCGGCTCGCGCATTCTCTACGTCGACGACGATCCCGGCCTGTGCCGACTGGCACAGCGGAAACTGGAACGCATGGGTTTCGTCGTCGAACTCGCCCATGGCGGCGAAGCCGCGCTCGAGGCGATCGGGGATCGGCCGTTCGATCTGGTCGCGCTCGACCATTACATGCCGGGACAGGACGGCGCCACGACGCTGGCGCAGCTGATGGAGCTGCCCTCGCCCCCGGCCGTCGTCTATGTCACCGGAACGCAGGAAACCCACGTCGCGGTTCAGGCCTTGAAGGCAGGCGCGGCCGACTATGTCGTCAAATCGACCAGCGAGGATTTCTTCGACCTGCTCGGCCGCACGATCAACCAGGCGCTCGATGCCCGCCGCCTGAAAGCGGAAAAGGACCGGGCGGAACAGCACTTGCGCGAAACCAATGCCCAGCTCGAGGCAATGCTGGTCGAAATGAACCATCGCGTCGCCAACAGCCTGCAGATGATCTCCTCGCTCGTCAGCCTTCAGGCTCGGCGCGCCAGCGGCGAAGAGGCCCAGACGATTCTGATGGACATGCGCCGCCGCATCGATGCCGTTGCGCGCGTCCATCGCCAGCTCTATGCCGATGGCGGCGGGGGAACCCGCATCTGCATGGCGGCCTATGCCCACGCGCTGGGCCGGGACCTGACCGACAGTTTCGGGCTCGATGCCGGTCGCCGAAGGATCCGCGTCCTTGCCGAACCGATGGAACTGCCGACGGCGACCGCGATTTCGCTCGGCATCCTTGCCAACGAACTGGTCAGCAATGCCTGCAAATATGCCTATGCCGACGATGCGGAAGGCGAAGTGCGGGTCCGCTTCGAGCCGATCGGCAGCGACGGCTATCGCCTGACGGTCGAAGATGACGGCGCTGGCTGGGACGAGAACAATGCCGCGCGGGGGACCGGAATCGGGTCACAGATGATCCGCGCCATCGCCGAGGGACTCGGGGCACGCTTCTGCCGGAGCAACAGTGCCACCGGGGTACGCGCGATCATCGAAAAATTACCTCCGGAATGATGACCAATCCGGTGAACCTGTGACGTTTTTACAACAAAATCCATGTGTTGAAATTTTTTTTGGGCTTGAGAGCCCCTTCATGCAACAAATTTGATCCCAAGCACTTTTCCTTCCGAACGCTGGTCAGTAGGCACGCGCACCCGGGCTTCAGCCCCGGACCCTTTGCCCCCCGGCTTCATTGAAAAGAAGGGAAAACCATGAAAAAACTAGTCGTAGCCGCGGTTCTCGCGTCCACGTCGCTTGCCGGAACCGCCGCCCATGCGCGCGACACCGGCCCCTACGTCATGATCGAAGGTGGCGGCGTCAAGAACGAACAGACCAATGTGAACGGCCCCGAAGGCGACGTTCACTCGGACCACTTCAAGACCGGCTGGGAAGCTGGCGGCGTTCTCGGTTACGACTTCGGTCACTTCCGTCTTGAAGCTGAAGGTTTCCACCACGAAACCCACCTGAGCGTGCTCGAAAACGGCGCCGGCCGCTTCACCAACGGCAACGGCGCTTCGGGCAAGGCCACCGCGACCGCAGCCATGGCCAATGCGCTGTTCAGCGTCGGCCACTGGGGCGGCATCAAGGCCTATGCCGGCGGCGGCGTGGGCTGGGCTCGCACCTCGCTGAGCGAATACGCACCTGAATCGGCTTACATCCACGATCACGACAGCGGCTTTGCATGGCAGCTGATCGGCGGCGTGACCATGCCGATCACGCGCACGATCGATTTCGGCCTGCGCTATCGCTACTTCCGCCCCGATGGCGCGGATCACTTCACCGCTTCGGACGGCACCGTGCACCAGGCACAGCTGACCTCGCACTCGCTGCTGGGCACGCTGAGCTTCAACTTCGGCAAGGCGAGCCACTCGGCTCCGGTCGAAACCCAGGCTCCGCCGCCGCCCCCGCCGCCGCCGCCCCCGCCGCCTCCCCCGCCGCCCCCGCCGCCGGCTCCGGTCTGCAACAAGGGCCCGTACATCGTGTTCTTCGACTGGAACAAGTCGGACATCACGACCGAAGCGGCAACGATCCTCGACAACGCGATCACCGCGTATGGCAACTGCGCCAGCGTTCCGATCGAACTCGACGGCTACACCGACCGCTCGGGCAGCCCGAAGTACAACCTCGGCCTGTCGGCTCGCCGCAACGCCTCGGTTCAGGCTTACCTGACCGCTCACGGCGTCCCGGCTGCCGAAATCGCCACCAAGGCCTTCGGCGAAGCCAATCCGCGCGTCCCGACCGAAGACGGCGTGCGCGAACTGCAGAACCGTCGCGTGGAAATCACCTACGGTCCGGGTTCGGGCAACTGATCGCCGCGACCTGCGGCGGGCCCGTCCCGCCGCAGGTCAGCGACCGGTGTCGTCAGGATCTGACGCAAAAGAAAAGGGGCCGGGAAACCGGCCCCTTTTTTTGGGTTCCACAACGATGGAACGCGACCGTCAGGCGACCAGCCGCTCGAGCACGTGGGGCGGCGCGATCGCCTGCAACTGTGCAAGGAAAGCGTCCAGCACTTCGCCCTTGAGCACAAAGTCCCGCCGCGCATCGGGCAAGGAGCCGCTTTCGATGGTCGCGGAAAGGGCCGCACGCGCACGGGCGATCCGGCTCTTGATCGTGCCGATCGCGACGCCGCAGATTTCCGCCATTTCCTCGTAGCTTACATGCCCGATCGAAAAGAGCACGAGCGCTTCACGCTGAGCCGCTGGCAAGAGCGCCAGTGCGCGCAGCACATCGGTCGCTTCGACACGGCCTTCCTGTCCGCCCTTGGTGCGCAAAGTCCGTTCCGCCATCTGCTCGTCATAGGCGCCGACGAACCGTTCGCGGCGGACTTCGCCGAGATAGACGTGGCGCAGGATCGTGAAAGTCCAGGCCCGGATACTGGTCCCGGCAATGAAACGGTCGCGCGCGGCCCATGCCTTGGCCAGTGCCTCTTGCGCCAGGTCGTCGGCGCGGTCGCGATCGCCGCACAACGAACGCGCATAGGCGCGCAGATGGGAAATGACCGACGTCAGTTCGACGTGAAATTCCGCGTCGGTCAGCCGGGGCAGGTTTTCCTCGCCCCCTTCGATCTCATGATCGGTGTGTTCGCTCATGATACGTGCTCCGCCTTGGTTGTCTTGCCCGGCACTACGGTCCCGAAAGGTTCTGCACGACGGGGAACATCCGCGCCGCCCAAGCGTATCGAAGGACCGACAGCCATGGCATGCAAAGACGGTTGACCGAGCCAACTTGACTACAGGATTAATCGTGCAAGGCTGATCCCCGATCCGCGACGAACCGACCGCGGGAAGAGGATCAGCGGATCACGCAAGGACCGGTTCGCAAGGAATCGCACAAGGAAAGCCCGAGATCGATATGACGTTCGAGCAGACAACGACTCCTGACGATCCGCCCGTGGACGGCGATGGCCCGGGCATCGACGGGCTTTCCCGCAATCTTCCCTATCTGCGGCGCTATGCCCGTGCGATCACCGGATCGCAGTCGCGCGGCGACCGCCTCGTCCAGACCATGCTCGAAGCCGCCGTACACGATCCGGCCCTGCTCGCGCGCATCGCACAAAGCCGGGTCGCCCTTTACCGGACCTTTTCGGAACGGGCCGCGGCCGGGGAGCCGGCAACGCCATCGCAGCTGGCCCGCGTTCCGACCCGGGCCCGCCACGCGCTTCTGCTCAACCGGCTGGAGGATTTCTCCCTTGCCGAAACTGCCGCCATTCTCGACGTGGACGAAGCGCAAGCCCGCGCGCTGGTTTCCGAAGCTCTCGACGACATTGCCAGCGAGGAAAGCGCGGACGTCCTTGTCATCGAGGACGAACCGCTGATCGCGGCGCATCTCATGGCCATCGTCGCCGATGCCGGGCACCGTCCGCTCGCCCATGCGACCACGGCGACAGCGGCCCGCGAGGCCTTTGAACGCTATCGCCCCGCCCTCGTGCTGAGCGATGTGCAACTGGCCGACGGCAGTTCGGGCATCGACGCGGTCGAGGACATCCTGCGCCTTGCCCCGGTTCCGGTGATCTTCGTGACCGGCTATCCTGAAAAACTGCTCACCGGCGAAGGGCCCGAACCGGCCTTCCTGATCCGCAAGCCATTCCGCGACGAGACGATCCATGCCACGATCAGTCAGGCGCTTTTCTTTGGAGCGCGACTGGCAGGATGAACCCCAACGAACGCAATCCGTGCGACAGGACCTCTTTCGTGCCCCGATCACGCAAGTCCAAGACGCCCCCGCGACAGCCTCTGGAACAGCCGGAGTGGAGCCGTCACATCAAGGCCTATTACGATCAGGCCGCCAGCGAACCGATCCCGGATTCCTTCGTCAAGCTGATGGAAGACCTCGCCCGTGCGGCGAAGAAGGAGGATCCCTCGCGGAAATGACGCGAGGGGACCGGGCCGACGGACGCCTGCCCACGCAAGGAAAGCATCGCCCCGGATCAGGTCCGGGGCGATACTGAGGACAGGTTGGCACTCATGGAGCCCCCTGCCCCCAAAGCTCAGTGCCCCGAAGGATCGGCAAAGTCGGTCGGGATCGCCCCGTTGACGATCCCGCCGTCGATCGGCAACGGCGTGCCCACGACATAGTCCCCTGCCCGACTGGCAAGGAAGATCGCCCCGCCCGCCATGTCCTCGATCGTGCCGACCCGGCCCGAAGGAATGCCCTCCGCCGACTTTTCCGGCGCCAGCTTCGCCGCCTTGTTCATTTCCGACGGGAATGCGCCAGGGCAAATGCAGCTGACGACGATATCGTCCTTGATCAGGCGTGCGGCCATGCGGCGGGTGAGCTGGATCACGGCCGCTTTCGAGGCCTGATAGGAATAGGTTTCCCAGGGATTGAGCCGAAGCCCGTCAATCGAGGCGATGTTGATGACTTTGGCCAGATGCCCGGTGGCAGCCCCCGCCTTGAGCAGCCCGTACAGCTTTTGCGTGAGGAAAAACGGCGTCTTGACGTTGAGGTTCATCACCTTGTCCCAGCCCGCTTCGGGGAAGACCTCGAAATCCGCCCCCCACGCGGCACCCGCGTTGTTGACGAGAATGTCGATCCGGCTTTCCCGCGCGGCGAGTTCGGCGGCAAGATCCTCGATCCCGGCCAGTGTCGAGATGTCGCCGGGCAAGGCGATGCACCGTTCGCCAAGCCGTGCGGCGGTTTCGGCCACGGCCTCGGCCTTGCGCGCGGTGATATAGACCCGCGCGGCTCCGGCGGCGAGGAACCCTTCGGCAATCATTTCGCCGATCCCGCGCGATCCGCCGGTGACGACGGCCACACGCCCTTCAAGGCTGAACAGCCCGGAAAAATCCATTATCTTCTCTCCCTTGCGATTGGCCCCCGACGAGCGATCTCATCGGGGGTCCGGCATCAATATCCGCTCAGCGTCGCGACGCGGTCGGCATGGTAATTGGCGTCACCCAGAAATTCGGCGAGCGCGCGGTCGCGTTTCATGTAAAGGCCGATGTCGAATTCGTCGGTCATGCCGACACCCCCGTGCATCTGCACACCTTCGCGAACGGCCAGATTGGTGGCGCGGCTCGCCTTGGCCTTGGCCACCGAGACCATGAGGTCCGCGCGCGAGGAACCGGCATCGAGCAGCTGCTGCGCCTTGATCACCGCCGCTTCGGCAATTTCCAGTTCGGAATAGAGATGCGCGGCGCGATGCTGCAGAGCCTGGAACTCGCCGATCAGCTTGCCGAACTGCTTGCGGGTCTTGAGATAGGCCGTGGTCATGGCAAAGGCCCCGCCGCCGACGCCGGTCAGTTCGGCAGCACTGCCGATGCGTCCGGCTGCCAGGGCCTTGTCGAGCACGGCCCGGCCACCATCGACTTCGCCGATGACTGCGCCACCATCGACTTCGACGCGATCGAACGTGACATGGCTGGCGATCGAGCTGTCGACCAGCCGGACCGCATTGTGCCCGATCCCCGCAGCATCTTTCGGCACGGCGAACAGGGTGATCCCCTCTGCATCGCTATCGCTGCCCGCTGTCCGGCCTGCCACGATCAGGGCATCGGCCGTGGCGCCATGGATGACGAAGTCCTTGCGCCCGCTGAGGCGGAAACCATTGCCCGCGCGCTCGGCCTTGAGAGCGATGCGTTCGGGGCGATGCTTGGCCCCTTCGTCGAGCGCGAGTGCCAGCACGCTTTCCCCGGCAACCACGCCGGGCAGATAACGTCCTTTCAGATCCTCTGACGCATGGCCGAGCGCGGTGGCACCGACCACCGCAGTGGACAGGAACGGCGACGGGGTCAGATTGCGGCCGATCTCGCGCAGGACAATCCCCGCCTCGACATGACCAAGCCCGAGGCCGCCATCCGCTTCGGAAACGAGAATGCCGGTCAGCCCCATTTCGGCAAACTGCTTCCACAAGGCCGGGTCGTACCCCCGCGTGTCGTTGCCGTCGCGCAGACGCCGCAGCTGGGGCTTGATCGCCCCTTCCCCGGCGATGAACCCGGTGACGGTGTCAGCCAGCATGGCCTGATCTTCATTGAAATAGAGCGGCATGATCCTCTCCTGTTGTTCTGTGTCGTGGCTCGCGCCGGTTCAGGCGCCGGGAAGGTCGAGGATGCGCTTGGCAATGACGTTGAGCATCACTTCGCTGGTGCCGCCCTCGATCGAATTGGCCTTGGTCCGCAGCCACGAACGCGCAGGGGTTCCGCCCCGCGTTTCGGCGCTTTCCCATTCGAGTGCAGTCGAACCGCCCGCCGCCATGAGCAGTTCGTGGCGCTGCTTGTTGAGCTCGGTCCCGCTGTATTTCATCATGTTGGGCTGGGCCGGATGGGCCTTGCCCACCTTGATCTCGTCGAGGAACTTCTCGCCCATCGCGGCGAAGGCCAGAGCATCGACGTCGAACTGCGCCAGTTCCGCCCGCAGGACCGGGTTGTCGATCCCGCCGTTGCGCTGAACGACGGCGCCGATGGCATTGAGCCGTTCACTTCCGCCTGCGCCCGAGATCATCTCACGCTCGTGGCCCAGCAGGTACTTGGCGACGTCCCAGCCGCGATTGAGTTCGCCCACGATCTGCGCCTTGGGCACGACGACATTGTCGAAAAACGTCTCGCAGAACGGCGAAGCACCGCTGATCAGCTTGATCGGCCGGGTCGAGACTCCCGGCGTCGTCATGTCGAACAACAGGAAGCTGATGCCCTGATACTTGTTCGCCTTGTCGGTGCGGACAAGGCAGAAGATCCAGTCGGCCTTGTCGGCATAGCTGGTCCAGATCTTTTGCCCGTTGACGATCCAGTGGTCGCCCTTGTCCTCGCCGAACGTCTGGAGCGAAACCAGGTCGGACCCCGAACCGGGCTCCGAATAGCCCTGGCACCAGCGGATTTCGCCGCGGGCGATCTGATTGAGGTAATGGACTTTCTGCTCTTCAGTGCCGAACTTGAGCAGCGCGGGGCCAAGCATCCAGATGCCAAAACTCGACAGCGGGGGCCGCGCGCCGATGCGGGCCATTTCCTCGCGCCAGATCTTGGCCTGGGCAGGGTCCATGCCCGCCCCGCCATAGGCCTTGGGCCAGTCGGGCACCGTGTAACCATGCGCGACGCAGCGTTCGAGCCAGATCTTCTGCGCCTCGCTCTTGAAAGCAAACGCCCGCCCGCCCCAGCAGATGTCATCCTCGTCCTCGATCGGACGACGCATTTCAGGGGGGCAATTCGCATCGAGCCAGGCGCGGATGTCCGCGCGGAAGGCCTCGAGATCGGTCATCGTTGTTCTCCTCTCTTAATCGAGAGGTTAAATCGAGTCGCGACCACCTTTCAAGCCCGCATTTCCGGACAATTTTCAAAGTCCCCGATGCCGTAGCGTCAACCGCCAAGCTGTTGACGGAGCACTGAATGCGGCTCAGTTTCCGGCCCCAGAACACAATTGGGAACAGGATGTCCACCATGACAAATCCGTCGCGATTCAGCGGCAAGACCGTCGTTGTCACCGGCGCGGCCTCGGGGATCGGCCGCGCCACCGCGCTTGCCTTTGCCGCCGAAGGGGCGCTCGTCCATGCCGCCGACATCGATGCCGAGGGGCTTGCCGCGACGGCCGCTGCGGCCAGCGGTTCGATCGACACTCATATCACCGACGTCACCGATACCGGCTCCATCCGTGCCCTGATGGACGGGGCCGCGGCTGAAACCGGAGGCATCGACGTCGTTTTCAACAATGCCGGAGCAGGCGGCGACCGCGCACGCATCGACGAGATCGAACCCGAAGGCTGGGACCGCACGATGGACCTGCTGCTGCGCTCGGTCGCATTCGGCATCCGTTATGCCGTCCCGCACATGATCGGCCGCGCTTCGACCCGCACCGGCGGGGCCGCGATCATCAATACCTCCAGCGTCGCGGCGGTCGGCCCCGGCTATGCCCCGACGGCCTATTCGGTGGCCAAGGCCGGCGTGCTGCATCTGACCAAGGTCGCCTCGGCCGATCTTGCCCGTCACGGCATCCGCGTGGCCGCGGTCCAGCCCGGCTTCATCAACACCAACATCTTCACCAGTGCGCTTGCCATGTCCGGCGAAGTCGAAGCCCAGGCCAAGGCCGTGATTGCACAGATGTCGACACAGGCCCAGCCGGTCGCGCGCGGTGGTCAGGGAGAGGACATCGCCCGTGCGGTCCTGTTCCTCGCCAGCGAGGAAGCCGCGTTCGTCACCGGCACTTCGCTGATCGTCGACGGGGGTCTTACCGTGGGGCCACGCCACAGCTGGGACCCGGAAAGTCCAGGCATTTTTGAAATGCTGGAAAAATTCGCACCTCCATCGTGAAGAGCGGCTTGATCTCCCGCTCCCGTTCGCGCAGAGAATTTAATTGATAGGTTAAATGAACGAGAATCGACGCCATCGGGGCGTCGCAGCGCAAGAAGCCCGCACGAGCGGGCATGATGGAGAGGAACTGATGGATTTCGATCCGACCGAACGGCAGATCTACTGGCGCAACCGCGTGCGCGAGTTCATCGAGGATCACGTCCGCCCGCGTCAGGGGGACTACAAAGCCGAACAGCTTTCCGGCGATCGCTGGAAAGTGCTGCAAGTGATCGAAGAGGAAAAGGCCCGCGCCAAGGCGACCGGCGTCTGGAACCTGTTCATGCCTCCGCGCAATGCCGGACACCATCACATCGATGAAACCTTCCGGTTCGAAGGCCCGGGTCTTTCCAATCTCGAATATGCCCTTTGTGCCGAGGAAATGGGCCGCATCGGCTGGGCCAGCGAAGTATTCAACTGTTCCGCGCCCGACACCGGCAACATGGAAGTGCTCCACCGCTACGGCACGCGCGCGCAGAAAGACCAGTGGCTCGCGCCCCTGATGAACGGCGACATCCGCTCGGCCTTCCTGATGACCGAGCCGCAAGTGGCCTCCTCGGACGCCACCAATGTCGAAACCTCGATCCGGCGCGATGGCGATCACTATGTCATCAACGGGCGCAAGTGGTGGTCCTCAGGTCTGGGCGATCCGCGCTGCAAGATCCTGATCGTCATGGGCAAGACCGACTTCGGCGCGAAGAAGCACCAGCAGCAGTCGATGATCCTTGTGCCCACCGACACGCCGGGCGTCGAGATCGTCCGCCACCTGCCCGTCTTCGGGTTCGATGACGCGCCCCATGGGCACATGGAAGTGCGCCTGACCGACGTGCGCGTGCCGGCCGACAATCTCCTGCTGGGCGAAGGACGCGGGTTCGAGATCGCGCAGGGGCGCCTCGGGCCGGGCCGCATCCATCACTGCATGCGCTCGATCGGCGCGGCCGAAGAAGCCATCGCCAAGATGGCGCGTCGCCTGCAAAGCCGGGTCGCTTTCGGGAAGACCATTGCCGAGCATTCGATCTGGGAACAGCGCATCGCCCATGCCCGCATCGACATCGAGATGACTCGCCTGCTCTGTCTCAAGGCGGCGGACATGATGGACAAGGTCGGCAACAAATCGTCCGCGCTCGAAATCGCGATGATCAAGGTACAGGCGCCCAACATGGCCCTGCGCGTGATCGACGATGCCATCCAGGCCCATGGCGGCGGTGGCGTGTCGGAGGATTTCGGCCTGGCCCAGTCGTGGGCGGGGCAGCGCACCCTGCGCCTTGCCGACGGTCCCGACGAAGTCCACTGCCGGGCCATTGCGCGGATGGAATTTGCCCGCCATGCGCAAACCCCTCAAAACGATCGCGATTTCAGCTCGGGCGATCTGGGCGTCGCGCGCTGACGGCAATCGGCCCCGGCGAGGATGCCGGGGCCGCTTTCCCACATTTTCGACCAAGGAGCCTTGCCATGAAAGCCGCCGTTCTCGAACAAGCCGGCAAGCCGCTGGTCATCGACGATCTGACCGTCTCCAAGCCCGGCCCCCATGAAGTGCTGATCCGCACCGTGGCCTGCGGCCTGTGCCATTCGGACCTCCATTTCATCGAAGGCTCCTATCCCCACGCGATGCCCTGTGTTGCCGGACACGAAGCGGCAGGCATCGTCGAGGCCGTCGGCAGCGAAGTGCGCACGGTGAAAAAGGGCGATCACGTCGTCACCTGCCTCTCGGCCTTTTGCGGCCATTGCGAATATTGCGTGACCGGTCGCATGGCGCTGTGCCTTGGCGGCGATACGCGCCGGGCGCCCGGCGATGCGCCGCGCCTGACCCGCACGCGCGACGGGATCGCCGTCAACCAGATGCTCAATCTTTCGGCCTTTGCCGAAATGATGCTCGTCCACGAACACGCCTGCGTCGCGATCAATCCCGACATGCCGCTCGACCGTGCGGCGGTGATTGGCTGCGCAGTGACGACGGGCGCGGGAACGGTCTTCAACGCGTGCAAGGTGACGCCGGGCGAGACTGTCGCCGTCGTCGGTTGCGGCGGCGTCGGGCTTGCCACGGTCAACGCGGCCCGGATCGCGGGCGCGGGGCGTATCATCGCCGCCGACCCGATCCCGGAAAAGCGCGAACTGGCGCTGAAACTGGGGGCCACCGACGTCATCGACGCAACTGCGCCCGACGCTGCAAAACAGATCGTCGAAATGACCAAGGGCGGCGTCGACCATGCCATCGAGGCGGTCGGACGCCCCGCTTCGGCCAATCTTGCCGTCGCGGCCCTGCGCCGGGGGGGAACTGCCACGATCCTTGGCATGATGCCGCTCACCGAGCGCGTGGGGCTGAGCGCGATGGATCTCCTGTCGGGCAAGAAGCTCCAGGGCGCGATCATGGGCATGAACCGCTTTCCGGTCGATCTGCCCCGCCTCGTCGATTTCTACCTGCGCGGGCTGCTCGATCTCGACACGATCATTGCCGAGCGGATCCCGCTCGAAGCGATCAATTCGGGCTTCGAGAAAATGAAAGCCGGTCATTCGGCCCGTTCCGTCATCGTATTCGAATAACCGGGAGAGGATCGCGCATGACAACGACACTGGACGCACAGGCCGCCTTTACCGGAACCGTTGCGCCCGAAGGCGACGACCGGCTCGACGAAACCCGCCTGACGCAATGGTTCGAACAGAATGTCGCCGGGTTCGTCGGCCCGCTGTCGATCGCAAAGTTCAAAGGCGGGCAATCCAATCCCACCTATCGCATCGACGCACCGTCCGGCCCTTATGTCCTGCGCCGCAAACCCTTTGGCAAGCTGCTGCCCTCGGCCCATGCAGTCGATCGCGAATACAAGGTTCAGGCCGCCCTGTCCGCCACCGGATTTCCGGTCGCCCCGCAATATGGCCTGTGCACCGATGACAGTGTGATCGGCTCGTGGTTCTATGTCATGGGCTGTGTCGATGGGCGCACGATCTGGGACGGGGGCATGCCCGGCGCCACGCCCGAAAGCCGCCGCGCGCATTACGAGGCCATGGTCGATACGCTGGCCGCCTTGCACAACATCGACGTCGAGGGGGTCGGCCTTGGCGATTTCGGAAAGCCCGGAAACTATTTCGGGCGGCAGGTGGAACGCTGGACCCGGCAATATCGCCTGTCGGAAACCGAAACCATGGACGAGATGGAGCAGCTGATCGCCTGGCTCCCCGCCACTTTACCCGAACAGACGCGCGTCAGCGTGGTTCACGGCGACTATCGCATCGACAACATGATCTTTGCGCCAGGCGAACCGCGTGTCGCGGCCGTGCTCGACTGGGAACTCTCGACGCTCGGCGATCCGCTCGCCGACTTCACCTATTTCTGCACAGCCTGGGTTCAGGACAACGCGGGGCGCTCGGGCGTGCAGGATCTCGACCGCAAGGCGCTGGGCATTCCCGAACTCGAAGAGGTGGTGGAACGCTACTGCGCGCAAACCGGGCGTGACGGATTGCCGGGGCTGGACTGGTATCTTGCCTACAACTTCTTCCGCCTTGCCGCGATCATTCAGGGTATCAAGAAACGCGTAATCGACGGCACCGCCTCATCCGCCCACGCCAAGGCCATGTCCGAGAAAGTGCAGCCCCTCGCCGCGCTGGCATGGGCCCATGCGCAAAGGGTTTGATTGGAAATTCAGGAATTTCCAATGGCGGCACCGGCCCTCTCCCCCACCCGACCACCCATAGGGTACTATCGTTGGGTGGTCGGCCCCTTCGGCGAAAACGTCCCCCGGACGTTTTCGTCGCCCGAAGAGCGGGAGTGGGCTGGTGCCGCCTTCAAAATTCGCTCTCTGCGAATTTTGAATCAGACTCCAAAAGCCGGAGCGGCATGAATACGGATCTGCAATAGCTGGACGAAATCGGGGCGATCGCGATAGGTTGCCCGTCCCGATTTCGTCCGGAGAGTTCATTTGCGCTTGCGTCGATCCGCTGCCCTTTTCTTGCTCTCTTCGATGCTTACAACGCCCGCGCTCGCCGCGCCGGATGCGCGCCCGGTCATTGCGCCGCCGCCCGACTGGGTTCTTCCCGCCACCATGCCCGCCGCCCCGACCGCGATCGAAGGGGCCTCGGTCGTCGATCTCCTGCTCGACCAGCAAGTGCGGCTGATCGACGGGGGCGTCGCCACCTATCGCGCCAATGTCTACCGGATCGCCTCGTCACAAGGGCTCGACGCCGGAGCCCTGCAACTCAACTGGGACCCCAGTCTCGAAACGCTGACCATCCATCGCTATCGCATCCTTCGCGAGGGCAAGGTCATCGACCTCGTCGGCACCGGCGCCAAACTGCAAGTCGTGCAGCGGGAAAAGAATCTTGAAAACGCGACGCTCGACGGGGAGCTGACCGCGTCGCAACAACCCGAAGACTTGCGCGCGGGCGACGTCATCGACCTTGCCTATACGATCGTGCGCAAGGATCCCGCGACCGGTGGCCGCGCCGAAGGGCTCTATGGCCCTCAGGACGGCGTGCCCTATGGCCGCTATCGCCTGCGCGTGACCTGGCCAAAGGGACGCACCGTGCAATGGCGGGCAGCCCCCGGTGTGGTCGTCCCCCATCTGTCTGAAAAAGGCGGCGAAAGCGAATTGCTGTCCGACCTTGCCAATGTGACGACGCCGCGTCCGCCCTCGGGCGCGCCCGCGCACTACGGCATGGTCAATCTGGTCGATCTGACCGAATTTCCCGACTGGCCCTCGGTCTCGCGCGCCTATGCCGGGCTTTTTGCCAAGGCCGTGGCGATTGCCCCCGACAGCCCGCTCAAGGGCGAGATCGCGCGGATTGCTGCCGCGTCCCCCGATCCGGTGCGCCGGGCCGAACTGGCGCTGGCTCTGGTCGAGGAACAGGTCCGCTATCTCTTCATCGGCATGGATGACGGCGGTTTCGTGCCTGCTCCCGCCGACCAGACGTGGCAACGCCGCTATGGCGACTGCAAGGGCAAGACCGCTCTCCTCATCGCGCTGCTGTCCGGGCTCGGGATCGAGGCGCGTCCGGTCCTCGTCAACACCGATGACGGCGATGCCACGGCCCACCGCCTGCCGACGATGGCCGGTTTCGACCACGTCATTGTCGAGGCGACGATCGCCGGGCGCAGCTACTGGCTCGACGGAACGCGTCAGGGGGACACCCGGCTCGATCGGCTGGTCATGCCCGACATGGTCGTCGGCCTGCCCGCGACGGCCACGGGAAGCGGCCTGATCCCGATGATCGAACCCGCCCCGACGGTGCCGGAAAGCCTGACCAGCCTTGCTCTCGACGCGTCACAGGGGATCGAGGTTCCCGCCCCCGCGACCGGGGAAATGCGCTTTCGCGGTGATCAGGCCGCGCAAGTGCGAATGAAGTACGCGGGCTATTCCTCCACCGATCTCGAACGCGCGCTCAAGAAGCTGTGGCGCGACACTTACGACTTCGTCACCCCCGACGAAGTGGCCGCGCGCGAGGAAAAAGACAGCGGCGAATTCGTCATCTCCATGAAGGGGAAGGCGAAAATGGACTGGTACATGAGCGGGTCGACCCGCTGGTACGAACTCGACCGCGCGCGCGTGGGATGGAAGATCAAAGTCGAACGCGACGGCGAACTCAACCCCGACGCGCCCTTCGCCTTCGATTATCCGGCATGGTGGGCCAATCGCGAAACCATCATCCTGCCGCAGAAAGGCACCGGGTTCGCCTTGCAAGCCAAAGACATCGATCGCACCGTCGGCGATCTCTATGCCTTTCATCGCAAGGTCGCCATCACCGACGGCGTGCTGCGGATGGAAAACGACACCCGCGCACTCAAAGACGAATTGCCAGCCACACAGGCCGTCTCCGTCCGCGACGAGATGCAGACGCTCGCCAATGACGGCGTCTTCGTGCGCGTCCCCGACAACTACCTCTACACCCCCGCCGATCTCGTCGCGCTGGCAGAAGACAAGCCCGCTCTCGCCAAGGCTTATGTACAGAACGGCGCCGTCCGCCTCGACCAGGCCGACACCGCCGGGTCCATCGCCGACGAAAAGCAGGCGATCGCGATCGATCCCAAGCTGTCGATGGCGCATGCGGTTCTCGCCCTCGCCTATTCCCGGACCGGCAAGGATGACGAAGCGGCGCTGCACGAAGCCGATCTCGTGACGGACGCCAAGTCATGGCTGCCATGGGCGGCGCGCGGCGGCGTGTTCCTGCGACGCACCGATTTTGCCGGCGCCGTCGCAGCCTATGACAAAGTGCTCGCGACCAATCGCAACGACGTCAGCGCGCTGGTCGGACGGGGTTCGGCCCATCTCGGCCTCGGCCATTCGGCACAGGCCCTGGCCGATTTTGACGCAGCTCTGGCGATCATGCCGAAATTGCCGTTGCAAGCGGCGCGAGCCGTGGCGCTGGCCGGGGTCGGTCGCCGAGAGGAAGCGCTCGATCAGGCAGACATCGCCATTGCCCGTTCGCCCGACGATCGTCAGACCCGCCTCCTGCGCATCGACGTTCGGTACCAGACCGGCGACGGCGCGGGGGCTCTCGCCGATGCCGACTATCTCCTCGCGCACAAGCCGACGGCGCAGGACTATCTGCTCCACGCCCACCTTTTGCCGGACAACGATACTGCCCGGCGCGAAGCCGACATCGACGCCGCGCTCAAACTCGACGGCAAGAATGCCGAAGCCTATCTGCTGCGAGCGCAAGGGGCGATTGCAACCGGGCGACTGGCTCTTGCCGATACGGCACTGGGGGAAGCGGAAAAGCGCAAGGCCAATGCCCTTGCCGTGACCAGTCTGCGGCTCGACCTGCTCGCCAAGCGCGGAGATGCGACGGCCGCACTCAAGCTTGCAAACGAAGTCGTCTCGAGCCATCCGGACGATGCATCGACCCGCAACATGGTCTGCTGGTTCAAGGCGACGCGCAACATCGCGCTCGATACCGCGCTCGCCGACTGCGACGCCGCCGTGAAACTGGCGGCGAACACGCCATCCTATCTTGACAGTCGAGCCTTTGCCCGCCTGCGCGGCGGAGATACCAAGGGGGCAATCACCGACTATTCGGCAGCGCTCCACCAATCGCCCGACCTCGTCGCCTCGCTCTATGGCCGGGGTATCGCCTATGCCCGGCTGGGCGACCGCAACCGCGCGCTGGCCGACCTGTCACGCGCCCGCGCCGACAAGCCGGACATCGATACGGTCTGGGCCGATTATGGGGTGACGCCGCCGCCGGGATTCTGAACGGAATCGCGGTTCAGCACGGGACGGCGGGACAGGACGTCGCCCGCCACCTCTTCATAGGCCGCCGCAGCCGCGAGACAGGCTGCCTCGCCATGGACCGGGGCGACGATCTGCACGCCCATCGGCAAACCGCCGTCATTGAAACCGGCCGGAACCGCCAGCGCGGGACATCCGGCCAGCGTCACGAGGCAAGCGACTTTCATCCACTCGTGATAGCTGGTCATGGTTACCCCGCCGACGTGTCTGGGCCAGTCCTGCTCGATGGGAAAGGGAAAGACTTGGGCGCTCGGGACGATCCACAGATCGCACCGGCGAAACACGGACGCGACGGCCCGGCTCCATCGGGTGCGGACCGCCGACAAGGCACTGACATCATAGGCGGAAAGCGCCATGCCGCCTTCGATCTCCCAGATCGCCTCAGGCTTGAGCCCCGCACGCTTTGCGGGATCGCGATAGAGATCGATCATGCCCGAACCGTTGATCCAGTGGCGCAAGCCGACAAAGGCACGCCAGGCTTCCTCGACAGGGAAATCGGGCACGACCTCGACAATGTCGGCCCCCATCGCGGCAAAGCGGTCGAGCGCCTGACGACAGGTGTCGAGGACACCTGGATCGAACGGGACCGCACCACCGAAATCGCCCGACCAGCCGATCCGCTTGCCGCGCAAGGACGCCGGTTCGACCATGCGCAAGGCTGCGGTATCGCACGCCTCCGACAGCGGCGCACGGATGTCGCGCCCCGCCATGACCGACAGCATCAGCGCAAGATCCCCGACATTGCGCGCCATCGGCCCGACCACACCGGGCGAAGGCAACCAGTCGTCGTTGGTGTCGGCAGGAATGCATCCCATTCCGGTGCGAAAACCGTAGACATTGTTCCATGCGGCCGGATTGCGCAGGCTGCCGCCGTAATCGCTGCCGTCGGCCAGCGGCACCATGTCGAGCGCCAGAGCCACTGCCGCTCCGCCGCTGCTGCCTCCGGCCGAGCGGGACAAGTCGTAAGGATTGCGGGTCGCACCCCAGATCGGATTGACCGTGTGCGACCCCAGCCCGAATTCGGGCGTATTGGTCTTGCCGATGAAAGTCACACCCGCGCGGCGCAGGCGTTCGACCGGCAAACTGTCATGTCCGGCAATGTCGTGGGCAAAGATCGGCGAGCCCATCGTGAACGGCAATCCGGCCACCGGTTCGAGATCCTTGACCGCGTGGGGCAGGCCGTGGAGCGCCCCCAGCGGGATGCCTGCCCCCACGACCCGATCCGACGCCTCGGCTGCGCGCACCATGGCGCCGCGATCCTGCAAACCGATGATCGCATTGACAGTGGGGTTGAGCGCATCGATCCGGTCGAGGAAAGCCTCCATCACCTCGACCGCCGAAATCCTGCGGGTCGCGATCGCTGCGACAAGGTCGCGTGCCGACCATGCCGTCAGCGGCCCGGACGGTCCGTCGGACGTTTCCCTGCGCCGGACGAGCGTTCCGGCAAGTGCGGCGATGGAAAAGCGGCTGGTCATGCCGGGAATGACAACGTCCCTTCCCCGCAAAGGCAAGAGCCCACCCAACAAAGAACAGCGATGGCCAAAGAGCAGCTATAGCCAAAGAACTCTGGGCCACGGCGCGGGGTGGTGCCATATCCTCCGCCCATGAGACAGGCAGCCGACGAACTCGTCATCGCAACCAACGGCAAGGGGCTGGTCGAACTGACCGACGCCGTCGTTCGCTGGGTCCGCGAACAAGGCATGACCACCGGACTGCTGACCATGCTGTGCCGCCACACCTCGGCATCGCTGTGCATTCAGGAAAATGCCGCGCGCGAAGTCCGGGGCGACATCCTGCGCTGGCTCGACCGCATGGCCCCCGAAAACGGGACTTATGCCCACGACGACGAAGGGCCGGACGACATGCCCGCCCATCTCAAGGCCATCCTGACCGGCGTCACCCTGTCGATCCCGGTGATGAACGGAAAACCGGCCTTGGGTACATGGCAAGGGATCTATCTCGTCGAACACCGGATTGCACCGCATCGGCGCCATCTTGCCATGCACCTTATGGGCAACTAACCTTTCGCAAACCCATATTCCGTCACAATACGCGCCGCGCCGGTCCCCTCCCCCAGCGCCTCCCCCCGCACACGATGATCGGATCCGAAGTCATGCCGCACAAGACTGTCCCTGCCCAGTACTGGCCCGACGAGCGCCTGCTGAAAGCGGCTGCCCTGATGCAAGAGGCACTCGACCTGCTCGACAGCGTGGGCGAAACCCGCTCGGCCGTGCATCTTCAACACGCGATCGACGTGCTGGGGGACACCCCGCGTTACCCGCAGGCTCACGCGGGGTGATCATTCGGACGGTGAATTGTTCTCAGGGCGCTGCTTGAGATACCGCCGGACAACGACCACGCCACCCCAGCCAAGAGCCAACAGCGCCATCCACGGCACCAAGGTCACGGCAGCGAAAACCATGAAGGACAGGCTGCCCAGTATATTGGACCAGCCGTCCTTGATCGCTCCGACAAAGGGCCCGTCACTCAGACTGAGATCGACGGCACCGGATTCGTAATCGAGCCTCATGGGAGTGGATGCCAAGGCCCGCGCAGCATTCTGCGCGACACCATTGCTCTGACGGGAACTGTCCGCAAGGAAAGCAAGACGCTGCTCGAGCATGGAACGCTCCGCAGCGGGCAACCCCGGCTTTGCCAATTGCGCCTTGACCTGCTCGCGCTCGTTATTCTGTGAGGCTGTGTCGGCATTGGCGGAAGCGAGAGCGGCTCCCATCTCCTCGCTCTCGATCCGCACATCGTCCAGCATGCCACCATGTTTGCCGACGACCTCGATCGCCAACTTCCCGAAACGCCGCGCGGCATCCGGGGCAAGCCGCAGCGAAAGGCTCGCGTCGACCCGCCGATCGCGTCCGACATGATAGGTCATGCCGGTGACACGGCAGACCGTCGGCCCCAAAGCCTCGCACTGCGACGCATGATCTTCCTGCGTTGCGGCGATGCGTTCAACCGGCAGACGAAATCCATAATTGAAACTGATCGCAAGATCCGGCTGGGCCGAAACTTCCACATTTGGGCCGGGTCCGCTTTCCGGCTCACTTGCCTCCGGTGCTTTTTCAGAACACGCGGAAAGACACAAAAGCGCAGCACCCAAACAAATTCTACGCATAACCGGATGCCCCCAATCCGAACTGATCCCCCCCTCCCCTATCTCGTAAAACTATATTCAAAAAGAACAAAATGATCCCGCCCGGTATCTTTGCGGATACCGGGCGGGTCATTGACAGAGGCTGTTGGAACCTGAACGATCAGGCTATCATTCGACCGTGAACGTCAGCGCGCCGTCGCCTTCGTCGATGTGGACGGCATGACCGTCCGGCACATCCCCGGAGAGCAGCTTTTCGGCGAGCGGGTCCTGCAGGTACCGCTGCACCGCCCGCTTCAACGGCCGTGCGCCATAGACCGGGTCGTAACCGACCCGACCCAGCCAACGCTTGGCCGCGTCCGACAGGTCGAGCGTGATCTTCCGGTCCTTGAGCAGGTTTGCCACCCGCGCGACCTGAATATCCACGATCGGTGCCATGTGTTCCTGACCCAGGCGGTGGAAGAGAATGATCTCGTCCAGCCGGTTGAGGAACTCCGGACGGAAATGGGCACGCACGACTTCCATGACCTGCGGCTCGACGCTGCTGGCGTCGGCGCCGTCGGGCAGGTTGGCAAGGTACTGGCTGCCGAGGTTGCTGGTCAGGATGATCAGCGTGTTGGTGAAATCCACCACGCGTCCCTGCCCATCGGTCAACCGCCCGTCGTCGAGCACTTGCAGCAGCACGTTGAACACGTCCTGATGCGCCTTTTCCACTTCGTCGAACAACACGACCTGATAAGGCCGACGCCGCACCGCCTCGGTCAGCACACCGCCTTCGTCATACCCGACATAGCCCGGAGGCGCACCGATCAGACGGCTGACGCTGTGCTTTTCCATGAATTCCGACATGTCGATGCGGACCATGGCGTTGTCGTCGTCGAACATGAACCCGGCCAGAGCCTTGGTCAGCTCGGTCTTGCCGACACCCGTGGGGCCAAGGAAGAGGAAGCTGCCCAAAGGCCGGTTCGGATCCTGAAGCCCCGCACGGGCACGGCGCACCGCCTTCGACACGGCCGTGACTGCATCCTTCTGGCCGATCACCCGCTTGCCGAGCGCGTCTTCCATATGGAGCAGCTTTTCCCGTTCGCCTTCCATCATCCGGTCGACCGGGATCCCGGTCCAGCGGCTGACGACGGCGGCGATGTCCTCGGCGGTCACTTCCTCGCGCAGCAACGCATTCTGGGCGGTGCTCCGCGCTTCGGCGAGTTGCCGTTCGAGTTCGGGAATGCGGCCATAGGCCAGTTCCCCGGCACGGGCGAGATTGCCCTGCCGCTGTGCCTGTTCGAGTTCGATCCTGGCAGCGTCGAGTGCTTCCTTGATCTTGCCTTCGGCAGCGATCTTGTCGCGCTCGTTCTGCCAGCGGGTGGTCAGCTCGCTCGACTGCTGTTCAAGGTTGGCGAGTTCTTCGCGCAAGTTGACCAGCCGATCCTTGGACGCGGCGTCGCTTTCCTTGGCGAGCGCCATTTCCTCGATCTTGAGCTGGATGATCCGGCGGTCGAGATTCTCGATTTCCTCGGGCTTGGATTCCACTTCCATGCGGATGCGGCTCGCCGCCTCGTCCATGAGGTCGATGGCCTTGTCCGGCAGAAAACGGTCGGCAATGTAACGGTTCGACAGCGTGGCCGCCGCGACGATCGCATTGTCGGCAATCCGCACGCCATGGTGCAGTTCGTACTTCTCCTTGATCCCGCGCAGGATCGAGATGGTGTCCTCGACCGTCGGCTCACCCACGAAGACGGGCTGGAACCGCCGCTGCAACGCGGGGTCCTTTTCCACGTACTTCTGATACTCGTCGAGCGTGGTCGCACCGATGCAGTGCAGCTCGCCGCGCGCCAGAGCCGGCTTCAGAAGGTTCGAGGCATCCATCGCGCCGTCGGTCTTGCCCGCGCCGATCAGGGTGTGCATCTCGTCGATGAAGAGGATGATTTCCCCTTCGGCACCCTTCACTTCGTCGAGCACGGCCTTCAACCGTTCCTCGAACTCGCCGCGATACTTGGCCCCCGCGATCAGCGCGCCCATGTCGAGCGCCATCAGCCGACGATGACGCAGGCTTTCGGGCACGTCGCCATTGGCGATGCGCAGGGCAAGCCCTTCGGCGATCGCCGTCTTGCCGACGCCGGGTTCGCCGATCAGCGCAGGGTTGTTCTTGGTGCGCCGGGCAAGGATCTGGACCGTGCGGCGAATTTCCTCGTCGCGACCGATCACCGGGTCGAGCTTGCCCTCGCGCGCCGCTTCGGTCAGGTCGCGGGCATATTTCTTCATCGCGTCATAGGCGTTTTCGGCCCCGGCGCTGTCGGCCGTGCGTCCGCCGCGCAGGGCGGTAATCGCCGCTTCAAGCCCGGCCGGAGTGACATTGGCCGCTTTCAGCGCCTGTCCAGCCGACGTGGTGGTCGCAAGCGCAAGCGCCAGCAACAGCCGTTCGACCGTCACATAGCTGTCGCCCGACTTGGTCGCGACCTGTTCGGCCTGATCGAGCACGCGCACCGCGTCGTTGTCGAAACCGGGCGAGGCTTGCGCACCCGATCCAGTCACCGCCGCGACCTTGCCCAATGCCTTGTCGATTTCGGCATTGGCAATCACGGGGTTGCCACCGGCGCGCTGGATCAGCCCGCTGGCCATGCCTTCACCATCCTCCAGCAGAGCCTTGAGCAGATGGTCAGGCGAAATGCGCTGGTGATTGAGCCGGATGGCGAGAGTCTGCGCCGCTTGCAGGAAGCCCTTGGCGCGGTCGGTGAATTTTTCGAGGTTCATGGGTACTGTTTCCCTCCTGATACCGACCAGATAGTGTGGCTTTTTAGTCACACAAGGAGGTGGATCAAATTTCCTTGTCGTTTTGATCACTTCGGTCCGCGCCAGAGGTTCTGCGCCTTTCGAATGACAGCATGGCGACCGTCTCGGCTTCGTCATCGCAATCGCATCGGCCTGTAACATACCCCGGTTACCCGCCCCGTGACGCGCCGTCTGCGTCGCAACCATTTCAAGATGTTCGGGGACCTTTCGATGATCCTGTTTCGCACGCGGCTGGTGCTGACCGCATCCGGCCTGACCCTTGCCGCGCTCGGCGCCCTGCCTGCCCTTGCCGCCGAAGCTCCTGCGGCCCCCGCGACCGCTGCGCCCGCCGCTGCCGAAACCTCTGCCGCACCCGATGCATCCGGGGATCAGCTGTCCGAAATCGTCGTCACGGCTGAAAAGCGTCCGCAAAGCCTGCAGACGACGCCGATCGCGATCTCGGTGCTCGACAGCAATACCCTGACCAACCGCCATGTCGTCTCGCTGCTCGACATCGGTGACGGCGCGGTTCCCTCGCTGCGCGTGGCGCCGTTCTATTCGCGCAATTCCGCACTCGTCCTCAACGTGCGCGGCGTCGGCGTGCTCTCGGACAGCAACCAGCCCGCCCGTGACCAGGGCGTGGGCGTCTATATCGACGGGGTCTATCTTGGCCGTGCACAGGGTCTGGGCACCGCGCTGTTCGACATCGAAAGCATCGAAGTGCTCAAGGGGCCGCAGGGCACCCTGTTCGGCCGCAATACCGAAGGCGGCGCCGTCTCGATCGTGACGCGCAAGCCGAGCGGCGAATTCCATCTCAACACCACGGTCGGCTACGGCAACTACGGCGCCTACAAGGGCGAAATCCACCTCGACCTGCCGAGCTGGCACAACATCGCGGTCAAGATCGACGGCGTCGTCTCGCACCGCGACGGCACGGTCAAGAACCCGCTGGCCGGACAGACCGACTTCAACGCCTATGACAAGCGCGGCCTCCATGCCGAGGCGCTGTGGAAACCGGTCTCGAACTTCTCGGCCGACTATTCGTTCGACATGTCCTATGACAGCTCGACGCCCTATTACCTTCAGGGGCTTACCCACGGCACCGTCGCCCAGGCCCCCGCGCTCTATCTTCAGCCCACCCGCGCCGATGTCGCCAATATCGGCGCCGTGCAGCAGGCCAGCGTCGGCAAGACGTTTGGCCATCGCCTGACGCTCGACTGGGACATCGCGCCCTCGATCAAGCTCAAGTCGATCAGCTCATACCGGACGCTGTCGCAGGGCCAATACGACAACGGCTCGGTCAACGGCAGTGCCTATACTGCGGGCGGCTCATTCGCGCGCTATTCGCTCGCCCATTTCTGGCAGCATCAGGGTAGCCAGGAATTCCAGCTGATCGGCGAAACCGGTGAATTCAAGTATGTCGCGGGCGCGATGTACTACATCGAAACCGTGCAGGACGACGCGCAGGCGTTCTATACCATGCAGTGGAATTCGACCGGAACGGCCGGGACGGTGATCTCGCCGCTGACGGCCAAGGTCAACGGCGTCTCGGGCACTTACGACTATTCCAACTATCCCGCCGCCCGCGCCAGCCACGTCACCAGCCAGTCGCTCGGCGTGTTCGGGCAGGCGACCTGGACCCCGGCATTCCTGGGCAACATCGCCCACCTGACCGGCGGGTTGCGCTGGAGCCGCGACATCAAGCACGGCGACCTGTTCCTGCTCAACGGCGCCACGCCGGTTTCGGCCACCACCGGCCAGACTTCGCCCTATTACATGTACAGCAGCTGGTCGCGGGTCGATCCCATGGTCAACATCGCCGTCGACGTGACGCGCGACGTCCACCTCTACGGCAAGTGGAGCACCGGCTATCGTTCGGGCGGCGCCAATTCGCGCTCGCTCAGCTATGCGCCGTTCAATCCCGAAAGCGTCTCGATGTTCGAGGCCGGGATCAAGTCGGAATTCTTCAACCGCCGCGCCCGCCTCAACATCGCGGCCTATACCGGCAGCTACAAGAACCCGCAGATCGACTTCAGCGCGGTCTACCTGACTTATGATGCAAACGGGAACCTCATCAACAATACGACCCGCACGACGACCGACACCGCCAATGCGCCGGGGTCGGGTCGCCTGACCGGGATCGAGGCGGAACTGACGGTCAATCCGCTGCGCGGGCTGAACCTGACCGCGTCCTATGCCCACACCCATGTGCGCATGCCCGACACGCTCGATCCGTTCCCCTATGACGGGGTGAACTACTACACCTCGCCCACCAGGATCTATCCGACCTACACTCCGCAGAACGCAGTCACCGGCGCGATCGACTATGAACGCCCGATCGGCAACGTGACCCTGCGCGCCCACCTCGACGGCAATTACGACGACGGCCAGTACGTTGCCTCGTACTTCGCGCCGGGAACCGAAGTGAAAAGCGGTCGCGCGCTCGTTTTCAACGGACGCCTGTCGCTGGCCGACGTTCCGCTCAACCAGAGCGGCGCGAAAATGGCGTTCTCGTTCTGGGTCCGCAATCTCTTCAACGAACAACACGTCTGGTACGCGCAGAAGTCGATCCAGCTCGGCACGCAGGGCTTTTTCAACGACCCGCGCACGTTCGGCGGTGAACTCAACGTTCGCTTCTGATCCCGGCAAACAAAATGCAATCGAGGAAGGGGCGTCGTGCTGCGGCGCCCCTTTTTCCGTTTCGGACGAGACGATCGCGTCGTTTCTCCCCTGTTCAGCTTCACCGTGATCTGGAACAAACAGCAAATCCGTCCGGTCCCAGCCACAGGATGTCCATGAAAGCGCTTCTTTCCTTGTCCCGCCGTCCGTCCCGCCTGCTGATGGGGGGAACCGCCCTTGCCGGACTGGTGGCGACGTCCCTTGCCGCAACGCCCGCCCTTGCGGCCGAGGCTGTCGACAAGCCCGCGCCGGTCGCCGATCTCGTGAAGGCGGTGAACATTCCCTATGACCGCTTCACTCTGCCCAACGGCCTGACCGTGCTGGTCCATACCGACCGCAAGGCTCCGGTCGTGGCAGTTTCGGTCTGGTATGCGGTCGGGTCCAAGAACGAGCCGCGCGGGCGCACCGGCTTTGCCCACTTGTTCGAACACCTGATGTTCTATGGCTCGGAACATGTGTCGGGCAATTTCTTCGCGCCCCTGTCCGAAGTCGGTGCGACCGACATGAACGGCACGACCTGGCTCGACCGTACCAACTATTTCGAAACGGTCCCGACCGGCGCGCTCGACCGCGCGCTGATGATGGAAAGCGATCGCATGGGCTATCTCCTGCCCGCGATGACGCAGGCCCGGCTCGATGCCCAGCGCGCCGTGGTCAAGAACGAGAAGCGGCAGGGCGACAACCAGCCGTTCGGTCTGGTCGACTACGAAAAGCTTGAAACCCTTTATCCGGCGGGCAATCCCTATCACCACTCGACGATCGGCTCGATGGACGATCTCGACAAGGCCTCGCTCGATGACGTGAAAGGCTGGTTCCGCGACCATTACGGGCCGAACAATGCGGTGCTCGTGCTCGCGGGCGACATCGACCTTGCGACGGCAAAGGACAAGGTCACGCACTGGTTCGGCTCCATCCCCGCCGGCCCCAAGGTCCAGCCGGTCAAGGTGCCGATCGTTCCGCTCAAGGCTCCGGTCGAAAAGACCATCCACGATTCGGTCGCCACCACTCGCGTCTATCGCATGTGGGCCGTTCCCGGCCTCGACAATCCGCAATACCTGCCGCTCTCGATCGGCGCCACGATCCTTGGCGGGCTGGCGAGTTCGCGGCTCGATGATGCCCTCGTGCGCGGACGCCAGATCGCCATCGCAACCGAGGCCAATACCGAGACGTTCGCCCAGGGCGCCCAGTTCGTCGTCTCGGCCGATGTGAAGCCGGGACAGGACGCCAAGGTCGTCGGCGCCGCTCTCGATGCCGAAATCGCCCGCCTGATCGCGCAAGGGCCGACCGCGGACGAGCTTCAGCGCGCGACCATGGCCTATGTCAGCACCCAGATCCGCGCACTCGAATCCGTGGGCGGCAACAGCGGCAAGGCCCCGACCCTTGCCGAAGGGCTGCTCTATTCGGGCGACCCGGCCCATTACCGCACCGAATTGGAAGCCGCCGCGAAAGTGACCGCCGCCGACGTACAGGCCGCGATGAAAACATGGCTCAGCCATCCCGTCTTTGCCCTGACCGTCGAACCGGGTACCCGGACGGCCGGTGGCGAGAACCGGGGCGGCGACGATGCCCTTCCCCCGGCACAGCCCGCGCCGCCGGTCGCGAATACTGCCGCGACGACGCCGTCCGCCGACCGCAGCACGTTGCCGGCCGCAGGCGACATCCCGCCCCTGCCCTTCCCGGCGATCGAGCGCGCCACGCTGTCGAACGGGATCAAGGTCTATTTCGCCCGCCGCAGTGCCGTCCCGACGGTCGCGGTCCGCGTCGCGTTCGACGCGGGCTATGCCGCCGATCCGGTCGGCGCGCCGGGAACCGAGGCTCTTCTCCTCAAGCTGATGGACGAAGGCACCGAAAAGCTCGACGCGATCGAACTGGCCCGTGCGCGCGAACGCCTCGGCGCGGCGATCACCGCCTACTCAGGCCCCGACCAGACCGGGTTCCAGCTCGATGCCCTCGACGCCAACCTCGCGCCTTCGCTGAGCCTGCTCAGCGATTTCGTCCGCCATCCGGGCCTGCGCGACAAGGACTTCGCCCGGGTCAAGGATCAGCAACTGGCCGCGATCGACGCCGAAGGACAGGACCCCGACGGCGCCGCGCTGCGCGTGCTCTACCCCGCGCTTTACGGTCCGGGGCATCCCTATGGCACGGCGCCGAGCGGGATCGGCACCCGTGCGGCCGTAACGGCGATGACCCGCGACACGCTTGCCGCATGGCATCAGGCGTGGCTGCGCCCCGATCGCGCGAGCATTTTCGTCGTCGGCGACACCACGCTCGACGCGATGAAGCCGATGCTGGAAAAGAGCTTCGGCAGCTGGAAAGTCCCGGTGAGCGCCGCCCCGGTCAAGAATTTTGCCGTGGCCGTGCCCCAGCCGCGCGCGCGCATCCTGTTGGTCGACCGCCCAGGCGTGCCGCAGGCGCAGATCGAGGCGGGCGAGTTGCTCGATGCCAAGGGTACCGACGACCTCGTCAACCTGCGCACGGCGAACCAGGTGCTCGGCGGCGATTTCCTTGCCCGCCTGACCAGCAACCTGCGCGAGGACAAGGGCTGGTCCTATGGCGTCTACAGCATGATCGGCCAGCGCGAACAGCAAGTCGCGTTCCGCATCTATGCCCCTGTCCAGACCGACAAGGCCGGCCCCGCCATCGCCGAGCTGCGCAAGGAAGTGACCGGCTATCTCGGCACGAGCGGCACCAAGCCGGTCGAACTGGGCTGGGCCGCCACCGGTTCGGCGCGCAAGCTGCCCGGCATGTTCGAAACTTCGGGCGGGTTGCTCGAAGGGATTGCCGGGATCATCCAGTTCAAGCGGCCCGACGACTGGTACACGCGCCTTCCCGAACGCTATCGCGCCTTGACCACCACCGATCTCGACAAGGCCGCGCGAGCCAAGCTCGATCCGTCGCACCTGATGTGGGTCGTGGTCGGTGACGCCGCCAAGATCCGCCCGCAACTGCAGGATCTCGGCCTCCCGGTCGATGAGGTCAAAGCCACCGACTGAGCCGACTGGAAAAAACCATGCATTTGATATGCATCAAATGCATGGTTTCCTCATCCCTCTAAAGACGCATTTCAGATGCAGATTAAAGGGGTGGTCCCATGTATTGCGTGCAGTGTGAGCAGTCGAACAAGGGCGGATGCGCGGTCAAGGTCGGTTCGTGCGGCAAGACCGCCGAAGTCGCCGACATGCAGGACATCCTGCTGCGCGTGATGCAGGGCGTTTCGGTCTATGCCGACCGCGCGGCCCGTGTGGGCGCGCGCGACGCAGAAGTCGATGCCTTCACCCCCCATGCCTGGTTCACTACGCTGACCAACGTCAACTTCGACGCCACCCGCTTTGAAGCCCTGATCGCTCGTGCACTGGCCATGCGGGCCAAGGCGCGCGCCTGCGCCGCCGCCGTCGGCGCCGATCTCCACGACCTGCCCGAACCGGCAACGTGGAACCCCGGCACGACCCCGTCCGAACTCGCGGCCGCAGCACCTTTTGCGGCGATCCAGCGGTTCATGGATCGTGACGGCCCCAGCGTCGTCGGCCTGCGCAATCTGGTCCTCTATGGGCTCAAGGGCACTGCCGCCTATTCCGAACATGCCCGCGTGCTGGGCAAGGAAGAAGCCGCCGTCAGCGCCGAATTCCATCGCATCGCGGCTTTCCTTGCCACCGATCCGACCGACGTCGAAACCCTGCTGGCCGAAGCCCTTGCCATCGGCGCGCTCAATCTCAAGGTCATGGAACTGCTCGACGCGGCCAATACCGGGCGTTTCGGCCATCCCGAAGTGACCATGGTGCGCATGACCCCGATTGCGGGCAAGTGCATCCTCGTCTCCGGCCACGACATGGGCGACCTCGAGGCCATTCTCGAACAGACGCAGGACATGGGCATCTCGGTCTATACCCACGGCGAACTCCTGCCCGCCAATGCCTATCCCGGCATGAAGAAGTACCCGCACCTCGTCGGCAACTACGGCGGCGCGTGGCAGGATCAGCAAAAGGAATTCGCGGCCTTCCCCGGCGCCATCGTGATGACCTCGAACTGCCTCATCAATCCCGAGATCAAGGGCTACAAGGACCGCATCTTCACTGCCGGCCCGGTCGGCTGGAACGGGTTGCCGCACATCGTCGATCATGACTTTTCGGCCGTGATCGCCTGTGCCCTGGCGCAGCCCGGCTTTGCCGAAGACGCGCCAGAGGAACGCATTCCGACCGGATTTGCCCGCAATACCGTGATGGGCGTCGCCGATACCCTGCTCGACATGATCCGCGCAGGCGACGTGCGCAACCTGTTCCTCATCGGAGGCTGCGACGGGGCACGGCCGGGCCGCAACTATTTCCACGACCTTGCCGTCAACACGCCGAGCGACAGCCTGATCCTGACGCTGGGATGCGGCAAGTTCCGCTTCAACCGCGAGGATCTCGGCACGATCCGGGGCGTCCCCCGCGTGCTCGACATGGGCCAGTGCAACGACGCCTATTCCGCAATCCAGGTCGCGGTCGCTGTTGCCGGGGCACTGGGCTGCGGCGTCAACGACCTGCCGCTCCATTACGGGATCAGCTGGTTCGAACAGAAGGCCACCGCCGTTCTCCTCACCATGCTCCACCTTGGCCTGCGCAACATCCACCTCGGGCCGACGCTGCCGCAGTTCCTGACGCCCGAAGTGCTGCAGGTTCTGGTCGACACCTTCGGCGTCCGTCCAACCGGCGATGCCCGCGAAGACTTGGCCCACATGCTTGCGGCGGCCTGATCACCCAGCCTCACCACTCACACCGTTCGGCGCGCCCGGTCCCTGCGGGCGCGCCGAAAAGCTCGACCCCCAAGCAAATTTAATCGTGCAGGTCGCGCAAGGATCGGATAGCGCCGGATGATCGGCGGCCGGGTCGGGGGATTGCGGCGCGAACGTTCCTGCTCCCTGCCCCCCGGCCATCCCGTCGACACCAGGAATCACGGATCCTGCCTGCCGACGACCATGAGCCCCGACCGATCGAAATCGCGATCTTCCCTCAAGAGACGCCTCGCGTGGGCGTGGAAACGGGCCTTGCCCGCTCTTGCCGCAACGATCCGGCGGCGCCTGCGTGAAAGCGAAACGGCGTTCATCCTGCTTGCCATCCTGGTCGGCGCTGCGGCGGGGGCCTCGACTCTCATTCAGGGCTGGCTCGCCCACGGCTTGCAGCACGTCCTCTACGGCATCACCGGAAACCGACTGAGCGCACTCGGCTCGATCCGCCATCCCTGGCGCCTGCTGGCCCTGCCTGCGGGCGGTCTCGCGCTGGTCGGACTCAATCGCTGGCTGACCTTGCAACGCCGGACCCCGACCGACGTGGTCGAAGCCAATGCCCTTCACGGCGGGCGCATTCCCGCGCTCGACAATCTCATCATCGCATCCCAGACGATCCTTTCCAACGGCTGTGGCGCCTCGGTCGGCCTCGAAGCGACGTATGCGCAGATGGGCGGCGGCGCGGCCTCGCTGCTCGGGCAATGGCTACGCCTGCGCCGGGCGGACTTGCGCACGCTGGTCGGCGCCGGAGCAGGTGCAGGCGTGGGCGCTGCCTTCAGCGCGCCGCTGACAGGCGCCTTCTATGCCTTCGAAATCGTCATCGGCAGCTACAGCACCGCGAGCGCCGCCCCGGTCATTGCCGCCGCGCTGGCCGCTGTCGCGATGATGCGCCTTCTGGGCGTCGAACCCTATCTGATCGCCACGACCGCCGCACGGGACATCCGTTTCGTCGATTACCTCGTCTATGCCGGGCTCGGTATCGTCTGCGCCCTGCTCGGCATTCTGGTCATGCGGCTGGTGACGGCCGCCGAGCGCCGCCTGCAAGCCGTGACGCGATCGAGCCCGTGGCGCCCGGTGATCGGCGGCCTCATGCTGATGCCGATTGCATGGCTTTCGCCCCAGACCCTGTCAGCCGGGCACGGCGCGCTTCATCTCGACCTTGCCATGCATCCCCCGCTCGCTTTCCTTGTCACCGTGATCGCGCTCAAGGTCGCAGCTTCGGTCATCTCGCTTGCCAGCGGGTTTCGCGGAGGGCTGTTCTTCGCCTCGCTTTTCCTCGGCTCGCTGGCGGGACAGGCATTCGGCCTGATCGTCAATTCCAATCCCTGGGGCTTTGCCATCGACCTCAACGACGCAGCACTGGTCGGCATGGCCGCATTGAGCGTGTCGATCGTCGGCGGGCCGATGACGCTTGCCCTGCTGATGCTGGAAACGACGCACGACTTTGCCCTGATGGGGGTCGTGCTGACCGCTGCGCTGGTCTCGAGCGCGCTCACCCGCGAAGCCTTCGGCTATTCGTTCTCGACCTGGCGCCTGCATGTGCGCGGCTCAGCGATCCGCAGCCCGCGCGACATCGGCTGGATGTTCACACTGACTGCCGGACGCATGATGCGCCGCGACTGGAAATCGATCCACCACACCGCGACGATTGCCGAATTCCGCGCGCTGATCCCGCTCGGCTCGGCGAGCAAGGCGATCCTGATCGACCCGGATGGCCATTATCGCGGCATCGTCCTGTCATCGACCGCCTATGCCCCGGCCCTCGACCCCGCAGCCCCGGCCGCGACACAGGCGATCCTGACCGACGTCACCCTGTCCCCTGAAACCGGCATTCGCGAAATCATCGGCACTTTCGACGAAGCCGGAGCCGACGAACTCGCCGTCGTCGCCCCATCCGGCAAAGTGCTCGGCGTCCTCACCGAAAAACACGCCCGCCGCCGCTACCTCGAAGAAATCGAGGCCGACCAGAAACGCATGTTCGGCGAAAACTGAACCTTCCGTTCCATCAACCAAGTGCCTCGCCCCCCATGGTCGCAGCAGCCGCGCGCAGTCCGGCGCGGATGCGGATCATGACTTCGGGGTCGGCGCGGGGGGAATGGGCGAGATAGGCGGAATAGGAGAATTCCGGGCTGTCGGGCACCGGCAGCAATTGTCCGGCCTCCATCAAGAGGCGAATGAACCCCTCGCGGAAATAGCCGCGCCCGCCGGTCGAGAGGATATATTCCAGCGCCAGCGGGCCATGATCGACTGCAATCACCGGATTGGCCTGATCGGGATAGGCGGCCTGATGGAACGCGGCAAATTCCTCGCCCCACCATACCCCGACCTGTTCGGACGCGGCCTCATCGTTGCCGGGGGTACGCACCAGCACCAGTTTTTCCTCGAACAACAATTCGGTGATGATCCCGGTGCGCCGCGCACCGCCATAGATCACGGCGGCATCGAGCAATCCGCTCTGCACCTGATCGAGCAGGCGGTCGGCTCCATCGACCCGCGCGCGGACCGCCAGATGCGGGGCGTGGCGGCGTGTCCATGACAGCCAGTGGAGCAGCAAGGGATTCCACAGGCTGAATTCGGCACCCACGGTGACGACCGAATCGAACCCTTCGGGCAAGGCGACCGCCCGCCGCGCGCTTTCCCACACTTGTACCAGTGACGTCGCAAAGCGCAGGAAACGCTCCCCTGCCGCCGTCATCCGCGCCCCGGCCTTGTCCCGCACGAACACCGGACGCCCCAATTGCTCCTCCAGAACGCGGATGCGTGCGCTGACGGCGGTCTGGGTGATGTGCAGATTGGCAGCCGCATTGATGAAGCTGCCGGTGCGGACGACTTCGAGAAACGTGCGGGCAATGGCGATGTCCATCGGCGAGCCTTTCACTGGCAAATAAACGCAATATAATTCATCTATACCATAAATATTTTGATTTATGGAACAGGCCCAGCTTGGGTCTATGGGCGCTGCGCGTGCCGAAACACGGCACATTCCACCCCCTTTCCCGCCCGGTTTCACGCGCATGTGCCTGCGTTCCGCCCTGCCTCTCGTGCGCGCCGTCCTGCCCGATGGACGGCAGAGCCTCTTTGCGATCAGCAACCTGCTGGCCGCGATGCTGGGGCTGGTCATTGCGTTCGAGGCAAGCATGCCCCGCCCGTGGTTCGTCCTTCTGACCGTCTACGTCACGGCCCAGCCGATGAGCGGCGCGATCCGGCCCAAGGTCATGCACCGTCTGGCAGGTCTGGCGGTGGGCTCGGCAGTCACCATCCTGCTGGTTCCCAATCTTCAGAATTCGCCCGAATTGCTCGTCCTGTGCCTCGCCGCATGGTCGGGTCTGTGCGTCTATCTCGCCGTGCTCGACCGCAGCCCGCGCGCTACCCTGTTCCAGATGGCCGGGTTCGCCTCGACCGTCATCAGCTTCCCCTTCGTCAACGATCCGTCCGACATTTTCGACACCACGATCGACCGGGTCGAGGAAGCCGCGCTTGCCATCCTGTGCACGGTCGCCGTCCATACCCTGCTGCGCCCGTGGGATACCGAAGCCGCGCTGCGCCAGCGGGCGGCCTCGTTCCTGCGCCACGCCCGCCGCTGGGCCGGGCAAGTGCTGGGCGATCGACCCGACCGGCTGGAAAACGACTTGCGCCGCCAGCTTGCCGGCGATGTCACGGAACTGGGCATGATCGCCTTTCACTTGCCGCCCGGCGCCGGACGGGGGCGGATCGGCGCGGGCCAGGTCGCCAGCCTGCAACACGATCTGGCCGACCTCTTGCCCATCGCCGCCGACATTGCCGCACGCATCGACGACCTGCGCGCGACAGGGGTGATCCCATCTTCATGCGAGGATCTGGTCCGCGATGTCCGCGAGTGGATCGCGGCACCTGAACCAACAGCGGCTCCCGCCCTGCGCGCGCGTTGCGCTGCCTTTGCCCGCGAGGATCGCGCCGGATGGGAGGGCCTCCTCGCCTCGGGCATCGCCCTTCGCCTCGACCGCCTGATCGAAGTGCTCGCCCATGCGGGACGACAGGCGCAATTCCTGCCTCAGGATGCCCCGCCCGCCCCGGCCCCTGCCCTCCCCGGCGATCATGGCGTAGCGGCGCTTGCCGGGCTCGCCATGGCCAGCGCGATCCTCCTCTATTGCACGGTCTGGATCCTGCTTGCCTGGCCCAATGGCGCCACCATGGCCGCCTTTGCCGCGATCATCACCGGCTCTTTCGCGGCACAGGACGATCCCGCCCCGGCGATCGACCGCTATCTTGTCGCCACGCTCAAGACGTATCCGCTGTCGGCGTTCATCCTCTTCGTCGTGCTGCCGCGCATCGACGGATACGCCATGCTGATGCTGGCAATCGCGCCGCCCTTGCTGTGGATGGGCTATATCCAGGCCGACCCGCGCCGCAGCCCGCAAGCCCTGCCGATGTTTTCCTGCTTCATCGTCGCGCTCAACCTGCAACCGCGCTTTGCCAATGACTTTGCCGTGTTCGCCAACACCGCCTGCGCACAGCTTGCCGGGATCGTGACGACACTGGTCATCACGCGCCTGTTCCGTTCGGCGGGCGTCGTGTGGACGGCGCGGCGCCTCCTGCGCAGCAATGCCGCCGATCTCGCCGATCTGGCGGACCGGGGCCGTCCGCTGCGGATGGCGGCATGGACCGTCCACGCCCTCGACCGCATGGGACAGGTTGCCCAGCGCCTTGCCCTTGCCGCGCGCGGCGAACGGCTGGGAACCGCCGATGCGCTGCTCGACCTGAGAGTCGGTCCCCGCATCATCGGCCTGCGCCACGGGATCGGCGCCTTGCCCGCCCCTGTCGAAGCGCATCTGGGAAGAGTGCTGACGATCCTTCACGCATGGTATCGCCGCCGCAGCCGTCGTGGCCACGCCCAGACAGCGCCGTTCGCCTTGCGCATGGCCATTGATCGGGCGCTGCGCGCGATCGTCGCGCTGCCCACTCACGATGCGTACAGATCACAAGTCGCCAGCGATCTCGTCGGCCTGCGCTGCGCCCTCTTTCCCGCCGCTCCGCCGCCCGTTTTCGCACCGGACGTCCCGGCATGATCGAGGAAGTCGATCTCTTCGGCGTCTACATGCCCGCCGCTCTTGCCTGGGCCGTGCTCTCGGCTCTGGTGACGGCGCTGGTCAGGCCGCTGCTCCACTGGGCCCCGCTGCAACGGCTGGTGTGGCGACAGGGGCAGCTCGAACTCACCCTGTTTGCAGGCCTGTGGTGGACATTCGCCACACTGGCCGACGCCTCCTTTTCCCACGGACTCCTTACGCCATGACCACTCGCATCGCCCTGCTGCGCTGGCTCACCAGTGCGCTCATGATCCTCCTTGTCGGCGCGGCGGGCTATAGCCTGTGGGTCCGCTACCAAGTCGAACCGGTAACCCGCGACGGCAAGGTGCGCGCCGATACCGTGCCGATCGCCCCCGATGTCGCGGGCCTTGTCAGTGAAGTGCATGTCGTCGACAACCAGCCGGTCAAACGCGGCGACGTACTCTTCGTCATCGACCGTCCCCGCTATCGCCTGGCGCTCGAACAGGCCCAGGCCAATCTCATCGCCGAGCAAGTCGCCCTTGCCCAAGCCGAGCGCGAGGATCGGCGCAATCGCGCGATGCCCGATGTCGTCCCGGCCGAAACCATCGAACAGGGGGCGACCCGGGTCGAATCCCTGCACACCGCGCTGCGTCAGGCAACCAGCGCGGTCAATCTGGCCAGGCTCAATCTCGACCGCACCGCAGTCCGTGCCCCGGTCGACGGCACAGTGACCAATGTCAGCATGCAACCGGGTCAATGGCTGGCAGCCGGATCGCCGGGCCTCGCTCTCGTCTATGGTCATTCGCTGCGCATCGAGGGCTATTTCGAGGAAACCAAGCTGCCCGCAATCCGGGTCGGCGATCCGGCCAGTGTCTACCTGATGGGCGTTGCCGACGAGATCACCGGCCATGTCGACAGCATCGCGGGCGGGGTCGAGGACCGCGAACGCTCAGGCAATGCCGCGCAGCTTGCCAATGTGAACCCCAGCTTCACCTGGGTCCGGCTTGCCCAGCGCATTCCGGTGCGCGTCGCCATCGATCACTTGCCGCCGGGGGTACAGATCCTGCCCGGGCAGACCGCAACCGTGATCGTCCACCCGCGCAAGGACGGCCGCGTCACGCATCGGAGCTTCCCATGGTAAAGCCTGCTGCCCTTCTTGCCGGAGCGGGCCTCATCCTGCTCGGGGCCTGCGCCCGCGTCGGCCCGGACTACCACGTCCCGCCCACGGCCATGGTCAAGGCCCCCGCCGCACAAGGCCCCTTCGTTGCCGCAGGTCCCGGCACGCGGAACGATCCCCTGCCCGACCACTGGTGGCGCCTGTTCGACGACCCCCGGCTCGATACGCTGATCGAAACCGCCCTTGCCGCCAACACCGACTTGCGCGTGGCCGAGGCCAATCTCCAACGCACGCAAGCCCTGCTCCGCGACAGGGAAACCCGCCGCCAGGTCCAGGGCGGCTTTTCCGCCGAGACCGAATGGACCCAGCGTTCGGCCGAACAAGTGCTCAGCCACACGCAACCTTCCGAAAAGGAAACCTACGACCTCGGCCTGTCGGTCAGCTACGATCTCGACCTCTTCGGCGCCTTGCACCGGGGGATCGAAGCGGCCTCTGCCGACAGCGAAGCCGCGCAGGCGGCGCGCGATCTGGTCCGCGTCAATGTCGCCGCCGAAACCGCACGCGACTGGGCCGACTTGTGCAACGCCGGGCATCAGGCCGATGTCCTGCGCAGCGTGATCGCCAGGCAGGAAGCCGGACTTGCCCTCACGCGCGAGACGGTCCGCCATGGTCGCGCCGCGCCCTATGAAATCGAACGTCGCGAAAGCATGGTCGAAACGGCCCGCGCACGCCTGCCCGGACTGATCGCGGCCCAGCGCGAGGCCCTGTTTCGCCTGACGGCCATGACCGGCCGTCCTCCGGCGCAGGCTGATCCGTCGCTGCTGCGCTGCCACACGCCGCTCACACTCAAACAGGCGATCCCGGTCGGGGACGGACAAGCCCTGCTCGCGCGGCGGCCCGACATTCGCCTTGCCGAACGGCGCCTTGCGGCAACGACTGCCCGCATCGGGGTGGCAACCGCCGCGCTCTATCCCGACATTTCGCTGGGCGGCGCGATCGGTTCGACCGGGGCTGCCACCGACATGGTCTCGCCGCTCACCAATCGGTTTACGGTCGGGCCCTCGATCCACTGGACGCTCAACCGCAGCGGCGTGCGCGCCCGCATTGCCGCGACGCAGGCGCAAGGGGAAGCCGACCTTGCCGCGTTCGACGGCACGGTGCTCAAGGCCTTGCGCGAAGTGGAAGTGGCGCTGACCGCCTATGGCGCCGACATCGACCGCCAACGCGATCTGGCGCATGCCCGCGACGATGCACGCGACGTTGCCGCCCATCTCGGGACATTGCGCAAAGGGGGAAGGATCGGGGGCCTGCCCGCGGTCGAAGCCGATCGCGATGCGCTTTTGGCCGAAGAAGCCGTGGCAGCGGGACAAGCCACGCTCAATGCCGATCAGATGCGCCTGTTCCTGGCGCTCGGCGGCGGCTGGACCCGGCCTGCCGCATTATAAGAGCCTTGCCCCGGTGCCGACACGACACCGGGGCAAAGGATTCAAATCAGGCAAGCTTGTCCTTGAGCACCTGGTTCACCAGTTGCGGATTGCCCTTGCCCTGCATGGCTTTCATCGTCTGGCCGACGAAGAAGCCGAACAGCGCTTCCTTGCCGCCCTTGTACTGGGCGACCTTGTCCGCGTTGGCGGCAAGCACAGCATCGACGGCCGCTTCGATCGCACCGGTGTCGGTGGTCTGCTTGAGCCCTTCCCGCTCGACGATCGAACCCGGCGCGTCACCGGTTTCGAGCATCTTTTCGAGCACCTGCTTGGCGATCGAACCCGAAATCGTGCCGTCACCGACCAGAGCGAGCAGTTCCGCACCCGCTTCCGGGCTGACCGGGCTGTCTTCGAGATTCTTGCCCAGCTTGTTGAGCACGCCGAACAATTCGCTGGTCAGCCAGTTCGAAGCCTGACGCGCGACGTCGCTTTCGGACTTGCCCTGACGACGGGCGCTTTCGGCCAGCAGCTTCTCGAACCAGCGCGCGGTTTCGACTTCGGCAGTCAGGACCCCGGCGTTGTACGACGACAGGCCCAGCACCGTTTCATAGCGATGACGCTTGGCATCGGGCAGTTCGGGCAGGCTGGCGCGGCAGTCCTCAATGAACGCGTCGGTCAGTTCGAGCGGCAGCAGGTCCGGATCGGGGAAATAGCGATAGTCGTGCGCGTCTTCCTTGCTGCGCATCGACCGCGTCGTGCCGCTGTCGGGATCGAACAGGCGAGTTTCCTGCACGATCTTGCCGCCGCCTTCGAGCACGTCGACCTGACGGTTCGCCTCGTACTCGATCGCCTGCATGACGAAGCGGACCGAGTTGACATTCTTGGTCTCGGTACGCGTACCAAAGGGTTCGCCGGGACGACGCACAGAGACGTTGACGTCCGCGCGCATCGAACCCTGATCCATGTTGCCGTCGCACGAGCCGACATAGCGCAGGATCGTCCGCAGCTTCGACAGATAGGCACCCGCTTCGGCGGGGCTGCGCATGTCGGGACGGCTGACGATTTCCATCAGCGCCACGCCCGAACGGTTGAGGTCGACATAGCTCATCGTCGGGTGCTGATCGTGCATCAGCTTGCCCGCGTCCTGTTCGACGTGGATGCGCTCCACCCCGATGGTCTTGGTCTCGTCGGGCTTCTTTTCATCGACCGCGATTTCGACCGAGCCCTCGCCGACGAGCGGGTGATAGAGCTGGCTGATCTGGTAGCCCTGCGGCAAGTCGGCATAGAAGTAGTTCTTGCGGTCGAACCGCGACCACTTGTTGATCTGCGCGTTGATCGCGATCCCGGTCCGCACCGCCTGACGGATGCATTCGCGGTTCGGCACGGGCAACATGCCGGGCATGGCCGCGTCGATCAGGCTGACCTGGGTGTTCGGTTCGGCGCCGAACGCGGTCGCCGCGCCCGAAAAGAGCTTGGCCGAAGAGGTGACCTGGGCATGGACTTCCAGCCCGATCACCACTTCCCATTCGCCGGTAGCGCCCTGAATTCGATAGGCTGTCATCTTACCACCACTTTGCCGGCTTGGCGGAGAACCCGGCGCGACGTTCGATCGCGAGGCCGGCGTTCAGCACACCCTGTTCGTCGAAAGGCCGCCCGATGAGGTGCAGGCCGAGCGGCAGCCCGCCACGGTCGAGACCGGCGGGAACCGACATGGCCGGAAGCCCTGCAAGCGAAGCGGGAACCGAGAACACGTCGTTGAGGTACATTTCGAGCGGATCGGACGTCTTTTCGCCCAGCGCGAAAGCCGAGGTCGGCGCGGTGGGCGTCAGGATCACGTCCACTTCGTCGAAGGCGTTCATGAAGTCGCGCGAGATCAGCGTGCGAACCTTCTGCGCCTGGGTGTAATAGGCGTCGTAGAAACCCGCCGACAGCACGTAAGTACCGATCAGGATGCGGCGCTTGACCTCTGCCCCGAACCCGGCGGCGCGCGTCGCGGCGTACATTTCCTGAAGATTGGCACCCTCGGGCAGCTCGCGCAGACCATAGCGCACGCCGTCATAGCGCGCGAGATTGGACGAGGCTTCGGCCGGAGCGATGATGTAATAGGTCGGCAGCGCATACCGGGTGTGCGGCAGGTTGATGTCGACGATTTCAGCACCCGCATCCTTGAGCCAGGCGATCCCGTCGTCCCAGCTCTTGGCGACGTCGGCATTGAACCCGTCGATACGGTATTCGCGCGGAATGCCGATCTTGCGACCGCGCAGATCGTCCGACAGGTTCGCATCCCATTCGGGCACGGGCATGTCGAGGCTGGTCGAATCCTTTGGGTCGAACCCGGCCATGGCTTCGAGCATGATCGCACAATCGCGAACGTCGCGCGCCATCGGCCCGGCCTGATCGAGCGAGGACGCAAAGGCAACGATGCCCCAGCGGCTGCACCGGCCATAAGTCGGCTTGATCCCGGAAATGCCGGTAAACGCCGCAGGCTGGCGAATCGAACCGCCGGTGTCCGTGCCGGTTGCGGCAGCCGCAATCCGCGCGGCCACCGCCGACGAAGACCCGCCCGACGAACCGCCCGGGGCCAGCGGCGCGGTGTCGACGCTGCCGTCGGCGCCCGTACGCCGCCAGGGCGAGATCACGTTGCCGAACGCGCTGGTTTCATTCGACGAACCCATCGCGAACTGATCGAGGTTGAGCTTGCCCAGCATGCCCGCGCCCGCTTCCCACAGCTTGCGGGAAACGGTCGATTCGTACTGCGGCTCAAAGCCTTCGAGGATGTGGCTGGCTGCCGTCGTCTGCACGCCTTCGGTGGCGAACAGATCCTTCATGCCGATGGGAACGCCCGCCAGCTTGCCCAGTTCCTCGCCCGCCGCGCGGGCGCTGTCGACTTTCGCCGCCGCCGCCAGAGCATGATCGGGGGTGGTGACGATGAACGCGTTGAGCGCGGGATTGGCTTCGGCGACGGCGGCGTTGAAAGCCTGCGCCACTTCGGTCGCGGTAAAATCGCCCCGGACAACGCCGTCACGGATGGCGGCAATGCCGAATTCGGTCAGGTTGGTCATTATTCGATCACCTTGGGCACGCCGAAGAAGCCGTGTTCGGCAACCGGCGCATTGGCCAGAACCTTGTCGCGAATGTCGCCGCCGGTCAGCGGATCGGCATTCACCACGTCGTCGCGAAGACGCAGGGTATTGGGAATGACGGCCGTCATCGGTTCGATGCCGGTCACATCGACTTCGCCCAATTGTTCGACCCACGCGAGAATGCCGTTGAGTTCGGGCACCATGGCCTCAAGCTCGGCATCGGTGACCTTGAGACGGGCGAGCGAGGCGATTTTCGCCACGTCGGCGGGGGCTACGGACATGCCCTTGACCTTTCAAGAACGAACGAAGGAGAGCAGACCGCACGAACGGCCCGCCGGATACAACAATAGCCGCGCGCTATCACCGCACGCGGCCATCATCAAGCAGCAGACAGAAAGGCTGTGGGAGGACCTATGGCCCCCTTAACCCATCAGCCGTTCCTGAGCGAATCAGGGATGGGGCATTTCGGCCGGAGCCGCGCCATCGGGACCTGCCGCAGGAGCGCCCGCACCGGCACCGCGCATCTGCATTTCCATCTGGCGCATCATCGCGCGCTGACGCTCGATTTCCGCACCGTTCTTGAAATCGACCAGTTCGATGTCGAAGACGAGATCGCTGTTGGCCGGGATCGAGACTTCGCCGGTCATCTGGTTGTGCTTTTCCTCGCTGCCGTATGCCAGGCGCGAAGGAATGTAGACGTGGTACTTGCCACCCTTCTGCATCGTCTGCAGCGCGGTCGACAGGCCCGGAATGATGCCGGTCACGGGCGAGGCCATGTGGTCGCCGCGATCGAATTCCTTGCCGTTGGCAAGATGGCCGACATAGTTGAACAGGACATAATCGGTCTGCGCCGGATGAGCGCCGGTACCGGCCTTCACCGTGTCGATTTCAAGACCCTTTGCACGGGTAGCATAAGCGGTGGCACCCCCAAGCGCGACGGCGACAACGGCGCCGAGCCAGAGCTTGCCCAGAGAGCCCTTCGCCACAGGCTGCAGCGGAACGCGGGTGATTTCCGACATGATGACCCTTTCTATGGGTTTGATCTTGATTTCGACAGCGCGGCGATTCGCCCGACCGGAAGGCCGGAACAGCCGACCAGACAAGCGAAAGGGCGCCGCTATGGACGGCGCCCTCTTGGCCCAGCACGGGCTCTATCGCAAGGGGGCAGAAAGGAGGGGGATCACATCCCCTCCCCCACTCTCTTACTTCGCGCCGTCACGCTCGGCGCGCTTGCGCTCCAGCTTGCGGGCGCGACGGACAGCGGCAGCCTTTTCACGAGCGCGCTTTTCCGAGGGCTTTTCGTAGTGGCGACGCAGCTTCATCTCGCGATACACCCCCTCGCGCTGGAGCTTCTTCTTGAGAGCGCGGAGAGCCTGATCGACATTGTTATCGCGGACGAGAATCTGCATAAAAAGAACCACCTCACGAAATGACAGGCGAGAACCCCGTATGCCGCGCCAAGCCCGAGGGCTGCGCGATCCAAGGCGGGGGAGCACCCATGGAATTGCAAATAAAAAGAGGCCGAGTCCCGCAGCGGGAACCGGCTCCGTTCCCGGCCGGGTACCACTTTCACTCCCCCGAGGCAAGCACCACGGGCACAAACCGGCCCGAAAGCGGCAAAACCGGTTCCCACAAGCGATCCCGATGCTCTATGGACACCCCATGAACGTGTCGTTTTCCCTTTCCGCCCTTCCCTGTCCTCCAGCATCCCGACCGCTTTCCGCCCGGAAGGGAGAACAGGCATGAAGGGCCAAGACAGTTCCGACGCAGTACGCCAGTTCGTCGTCGGTCGCGACGATGACGGAGTCCGGCTCGACCGCTGGTTCAAGCGCCATTTGCCGCAAGTCGGCTTCGCCACCGTTTCGCGCTGGGCGCGGACCGGACAGATTCGCGTCGACGGCAAGCGCGCCGATGTCGACACCCGTCTCGTCCCCGGCCAGACCCTGCGCGTTCCGCCCGGCGGCACCCAGGCCCCGGGCAGCCGTGGCCCGCGCACGCGCAAGCCGCTGACCGAAGAGGAAATGGCGCTCGCCGAACGCATCGTCCTGACCCAGGACCGCGCGGCAATCGTGCTCAACAAGCCACCCGGCCTTGCCACGCAAGGCGGCAGCGGCACCCATTCCCATGTCGACGGGCTGCTCGACGCCTATGCGGGCGACAACGATCCGCGCCCACGCCTTGTCCACCGACTCGACAAGGACACCTCGGGCGTCCTCTTGATCGCGCGCACCCCGGGAAGCGCCGCCTATTTCTCGCGCCACTTCTCCGGCCGCTCGGCCAAGAAGATCTATTGGGCGCTGGTCATGGGCATTCCCGAGATCAACGACGGCTATATCGACCTGCCTCTTGCCAAGCAGCCGGGAACCGGCGGCGAAAAGATGATGGTCGATGAAAGCGGCGAAGGACAAACCGCCCGCACCCGCTATCGCGTGATCGATCGCGCGGGCAACCGTGCCGCCTGGGTCGAACTGCAACCGCTGACCGGGCGCACCCACCAGTTGCGCGTGCACATGGCCGCGATCGGCCACCCCATCGTCGGCGACGGCAAGTACGGCGGACAAGCCGCATTCCTGTCGGGTTCGATCAGCCGCAAGCTGCATCTCCATGCCCGGCGCCTCCTCATCCCCCATCCCGAAGGCGACACCATCGACGTCGTCGCGCCGCTGCCCGAACATTTCGCGGCCAGCCTTGCGCAACTGGGCTTCACCGAATCCGAAGGCGACCTGCCGCTCGAAAAGCCGCAGGTGATCGACCCCCGCGACGCGCAAAAGCGGGCCGCACGCGCCCATTCCAAGGATCTGCGCAAGGAACGCCGCGGCGAACGCCGCAAGCGCGGTGATTCGGGTAAAGAGTGGTCGGGCAAGGAACGCTCGGGCAAGCCGACCGGCAAACCGGGTGGAAAGCCGACTGGGAAGCCTGGCGCTGCCCCTGTGGGTAAGTCCGGGGGCAAGTTCGGGAAAGCCCCGGGGAAAACCGGTGGACGACCTGCGGGAAAACCGGCCGGAAAGCCGATGGCCAAAGGCCCCGCGCGCCCGCCCCGCCCATCCCGCTGATCACCCGCCCCTGATCGGCTAAACCAGACAGGCGTCATGCACCCCAATCCCGCCTTTCGCCTCGATGACCGCGACCTTTGCGTCGAAGTCATCGAGGAAGTCGGCTTCGGCATGGTCTTTGCAACCACGCCGGACGGACCGCGCGTCGCGCATACCCCGCTGCTGCATCGCGACGGGCGCATCGCCTTTCACCTCGCGCGGGGCAATGCCCTTACCCGGCATCTTGAAACGACGGGTGCACTCGTGGTCGTCAACGGGCCGGACGGCTACGTCTCGCCGCGCTGGTACGCCGACCCCGCACAAGTGCCGACGTGGAACTACGTTGCCATCGAATGCGAGGGATCGGTGCGCCGACTCGATCGCGCCGGGCTCGTCGAACTGCTCGCCGGGCTGTCGTCCCGCCACGAGGCACGACTCGACGGGGCCCCGTGGACGCTCGACAAAGTGCCCGAAACGACGCTCTCGCGCTTGCTCGATGCCATCGTCGGCTTCGAACTCGACGTCACGGCATGGCGCCCGACGTTCAAGCTTTCGCAGAACAAACCCGCCGACGAACGCGCCCGCGTGACGATGGGGCTGGAAACCACGGGCGCGGGCGGCATTGCCGCGCTGATGCGCGCGCTGGTGCCCTGAAGGAGAGAGCGATGTCCCTGCGCCTGGCCATATTCGACTGCGACGGCACTCTGGTGGACAGCCAGGCCGACATCGCCCTTGCCATGGAAGCGGCCTTTACCGACCGGGGCCTGCCCGCCCCGCCGCGAAACGAAATCCGCCGCATCGTCGGCCTGTCGTTGGGCGAAGCGATCCGCCAGCTGCATCCCGAAGGCGATGGGGCCCTGACCTCCGAACTCGTGCAGGCCTACAAGGACGCCTTTCGCGCCCGTCGCGAAGCGGGATCGGTTGGGGAACCGCTCTATGACGGTATCGCCGCGCTGATCGCGGACCTCGATGCGGCGGGATGGCTGCTCGGCGTTGCCACCGGCAAGAGCGACCGGGGCCTTGCGCATTGCCTTGAACGGCATGGGCTGACCGGACATTTCGTCACTTTGCAGACCGCCGACCGCCACCCTTCGAAACCCGACCCCTCGATGGTCGAAGCCTGCCTTGACGCCACCGGCGCCGACCGCGCGCAGACAGTGATGATCGGCGACACCGCCTACGACATGGCCATGGCCGTCAATGCCGGGGTCCGCGCGATCGGGGTCGACTGGGGCTATCACCACCCCGATGAACTGGTCGAAGCAGGCGCCGAGGCCGTCGCCGGATCGGTCCGCGAACTGCGCCTCCTGCTCAAAGGCATGGAAGATTGAGCCGCGACCCCGCCCTGCCCCGTTTCCTCGCCCTGCAGGCGATGCGTCTGGTCGGGGCGGTGGCAGCTTTGGCCGGAGTCGTGGTGCTGAGCGGCGGACAACCCGCTCTCGCCGGTATACCGGCACCGCTGGGCTATGGGCTCTTTGCCATCGGCGTGCTGCTGTTTTTTGCCGGGCCGGTCGGATTGGCCCGCAAATGGAAGAAATGGGGGAAAGGACCCGAATGAAACGTTTCTATCGCGATGCAAGCCTGGGCCGGGACGAACATGGTTTTCGCGTCCTGCTCGACGGGCGCGCGGTCAAGACCCAGGGTGGGCGTCCGCAAGCCCTGCCGACTTCGGCGCTGGGGGACGCACTGGTCGCCGAATGGGCCGATCAAGGCGAAGAGATCGACACGACTCGCTTTGCCTTTCGCGACATGGCCGACCATGCCCTCGACATCGTCGCGGCCGACCCGGCCGAGGCGATTGCAGGTCTCTTGCCTTATGCCGATACCGATACCCTGTGCTATCGCGCGGAACCAGACGAAGCGTTGGGGGAACGGCAGACCATCGTCTGGGAACCGATCGTTGCAACCAGTGAAGAGCGGTTCGGCGTTCGTTTTTCGCGCGTCGCCGGGGTGATCCACTTCCCCCACCCGCCCGAAACGCTGCAAACCCTGCGCGCCCATCTCGAAACACTCGATCCCTTCACTCTGGCAGCGCTCGTCAACCTGACCAGCCTTGCCGCGTCGCTGATCGTGGGGCTCGCCGCGATCGAGGACGGTGCCGATCTCGATGCCTTGTGGGATGCCGCCAGCCTCGAAGAAGACTGGCAGGCCGAACTCTGGGGCAAGGATGCCGAAGCGCAGGCCCGCCGCGACCGCCGTCGCGCCGCTTTCCTTGCCGCCGCACGCTTTGCCGCTCTGGCGCGGACGACGGAAACCGCCTGACCCCGGTTATACAGGCATAATGCGCAAGCAGGTCAGCCGACCCAGTCGGCGACCTGCTGCGCGACCTGATTGGCCGCGCGGTTGAGCGCCGGCCCGACTTCTTCGGCACTGGCATCGACGTGGGGCACGCTCGCGTCGAAACGGCGCGTGGCAATCGTCCCGTCGGGCATCTGGCGCACAGCGTCGAAGCGCACGACCACCGCGTGATCTTGCGCATCATACCCCATGTCGATCAGGCGTCCCGACAGGATCGGCCCATGGGTCAGGCTGTCGCCTTCGCTGATGAGGTGCCCGTCCTTGGCGCGAAGCGTTTCGGCAAGCAGATGCTGGAACAGGCGCGACGGACGCTCCACCCATTGCGCCTGCCGCAGATAGGCGACACGTGATTCGTCGACCGCGACCGGCACCCGCAGCACCGCGAGCTTCGCCGGCGTTTCCGGCTCCATCACGCTCAAGGCGCTGTCGGGCTTGCCGCTGATCGTCGCACCCGAAGCCGGGACCGCCTGCGGCGTCAGCGTTAGCAGCGTCGGGGGCACTTTGGCATTGCCCAGGCCGAGATTGACGCAACCGCCGAGCAGCGGAAGCAGCAACAGCGGAGCCAGCACGGCCTTGGCCGGATGGAGAGCCTTCGTGGCTTTGGGGAAATGCCGGACCATCGGTGCCTCGCTCGGAATGGACATCAGTGCTTGTAATCGGGCAGTTGCGGCCCGCCGATCAGGGTCCCGACGCCGCGATCCTTCATCTGGTCGGTAAGATCGCGCAAGGAGCGGGTCGTCGTCTGCAGGTCGCGCAGTGCGCTTTCCGCCGCAGGCAGCGTGCGATCGTTCAGGCGACGCATCCCCGGCCGGGCATCGTCGACCATGCCCTGCAACGAATTGGCAGCCGCATTGGCGGACTTGAGCGTCTCGCGAAGCTGGCGCACCACGCCCTTGTCGGGATTGTTGATCGAATCGTTGGTCGAATCCGACAGCTTTTCAAAGCTGGCGAGCGTGTAGTTCGCCTGCCTGATAGTCGCCTGCAACTCGGCCAGCGTTGCTTTCACTTCGGGCGCGGCCTGGGCAAGGCTGCCGGTCATGCGCTCGGTATTGCCGAGGATATGATCGACCGCCTTGATGTTCTGGTCAGAGACCAACATGCTCAAACGATCGGTCAATCCGGCGAGGCGGTCGAGCAGGACCGGCGCGCTCGACAGAAGCTCGCCAAGACCGCTGCGCTTGGTCGGGATGACCGGAACGCCCGCCGGGCCTTTCTCGGTAATCGGCGGCGCACCGCGCACTGCGCCCGACAGCTGGATCGTGGTCACGCCGGTAAAGCTGCCCTGAAGGCTGGCGGTCGTCCCGATCAGGATCGGCACTTTCCGGTCGATGCGGATGCGCACCCGCACGAATTCGGGGTCTTTCTCCCACAGCGAGATGTCGGCAACCTGCCCGGCGGGAACCCCGGAGAACGACACCGTCGATCCCTTGGCCACGCCTTCGACCGATTGCTTGAAGAAGATGTCGTACTGCCGCTGTTCGGGATGGTTGAGCCGCGCGATCCAGATCGCGAGCGCAGCAACGCCGACCAGCAGGAACAGCGTGACTGCCCCGACCCAGATATGATTTGCGCGCGTTTCCATCTCGTGCCTGTATCCTCGCGCTGTCAGCCCGGCGTGCCGGCAGTTGCTGCCCGCTCTTGCGCAGCCTTGGCGGCGCGCCCGCGCGGGCCGTTGAAATATTCCTGGATCCACGGGTGATCGAGCGCGAGCAGTTGCGGGATCGTGCCCACGGCAATCACCCGTTTGTCCGCCAGCACCGCCACGCGGTCGCAGATTTCATAAAGCGTGTCGAGATCGTGCGTGATCAGGAACACTGTCAGCCCCAGCGTTTGCTGAAGGTTGAGAATGAGTTGGTCGAACGCGGCCGCACCGATGGGATCGAGCCCGGCAGTGGGTTCGTCGAGAAAGAGAAGTTCCGGGTCGAGCGACAACGCGCGGGCGAGGCCTGCGCGCTTTTTCATGCCGCCTGAAAGCTCTGCCGGGTATTTGTCGCCCGCCTCGGCCGGAAGCCCGCTCAGAAGGACTTTGTACCGGGCGATCTCGGCCCGCAATTCGTCGCCGATCTCGGGATAGAACTCGCGCAAGGGGACTTCGACGTTTTCCCCGACCGTCAGCGTCGAGAACAGCGCCCCCCCCTGAAACAGCACGCCCCAGCGATTGCGGATCGAGATCTCGTGATCGTCGCGCGCATCGGTGATCGACTGCCCGAGCACTTCGATCGAGCCTTCTGTCGGGATCTGCAAACCGATGATCGCACGCATCAGCACCGACTTGCCGGTGCCCGAACCACCGACGACACCGATGATCTCACCCCGCCGGACGTCGAGATCGAGATGTTCGTGAACGACGTGCGGGCCAAAGGCATTGCACAAGTCGCGCACCCGGATCAGGACATCCTCGCCTTCAAGGACGGGGTTCGTCATCCTTACCCCCAGCCCACTTCGGTGAAGAACACAGCGAAAAAGGCATCGAGCACGATAACCGTAAAAATCGCCATGACCACGGCGGACGTCGTGCGCAGGCCGACTTCCTCGGCATTGGCCTTGACCTGCATCCCCTGATAACAGCCCGCGACCGATACGATGAGGCCGAACACCGGCCCCTTGAACAGACCGACCCAGACGTCGTGCACCGGCACGACTTCACGAATGCGGGCAAGGAAGCTGAAAAAAGGAATGTCGAGCGTCAGCGAGGACAGGAACGCGCCGCCGATGATCCCGACCACCGCCGAATAGACGCCCAGCACGGGCAACATCAGCACGGTCGCAAGGATACGCGGCAGTACCAGCGCCTCCATCGGCGAAACACCGATCGTGCGCATGGCGTCGATTTCCTCGTTCAGCTTCATTGTGCCGAGCTGCGCTGCGAACGCCGATCCCGACCGGCCCGCGACCATGATCGCGGTCATCAGGATGCCGAGTTCACGTAAGGTCAGGCGCCCGACCAAATTGACGGTATAGACTTCGGCCCCGAACTGCCGCAGCTGCACCGCGCCCTGCTGGGCAATGACGATCCCGACAAGGAAGCTCATCAGCCCGACGATCGCCAGCGCGTTGACGCCGACCAGTTCCATCTGGTGAACCAACGCATTGAAACGGAAGCGCCCGGGATGGCGCAGCAGCCCCCAAGTCGCGAGCAGCATCTGCCCGAAAAAGCCCAGAACCTCGACCGCGCCTGCCGCAAGGCCAAAAACGGTGTCGCCGACTTTGGCCGGAACCCGCAGCCATACGGGCAGTCCGCCCGCTTGCGTCGGCTCGCCCCCGTCGTCGACCTTTTCCAAGGCCCCGATCAGCCGTTCCGCCGCTTCGCATGGGTGGACGATTTCGGCACCGGTATCGCGCGACAGGCGCCAGCAGGTCCAGGCCCCGACGGTGTCCATCATCGGGACATCGGCAAGGTCGATCCGCGCGATCGGCGTTTCGATTTCACGCAGGCGAGCATCGAGCCCTCCCAGCGTTGCAACCGTCATCGGCCCGGAAAACACCAGAGTGTCGCCGTTCTCGCCGGACGTAAGGGTGAAATCGGCCGTTTCCGTCATCAGTTCAGCTACATGAGCGAAATCCGGCGCAGCGGCAAGCCTTGGTATGGATGCGCAACAAAGGGTGGCGTGTCCCCCGCGCACGATCACCTGTTGCAGGACAGACGGTTGCAGGCAGGCCGCCGGGATGGCAAGGCGCCGGGCATGACCGACGCGATTCCGCAAGAAACCGCCCAGAACGCCGAGACGCTCGCCGAAACGCCCGAAGCGCTGGCCAAGACGTTCGAACCGGCCGCCATCGAGGCGAAATGGTACGACCATTGGGAAACGAACGGGCGCTTTCGCCCCGAACGTCCCGAGGCGGTACCCTTCACGATCGTGAACCCGCCGCCGAACGTGACGGGCAGCCTGCATATCGGGCACGCGCTCGACAACACGTTGCAGGACGTCGTCATCCGCTATGAACGCCTGCGCGGCAAGGACGCGCTGTGGGTGGTCGGCACCGACCATGCCGGTATCGCCACCCAGATGGTGGTCGAGCGCCAGATGGAAGCGCAGCAGGACAAGCGCACCAATTATTCGCGCGAGGATTTCGTCGCCAAGGTCTGGGAATGGAAAGCCCAGAGCGGTGGCACGATCACGCGCCAGCTGCGCCGCCTGGGCTGTTCGATGGACTGGAGCCGCGAACAGTTCACCATGGACCCGCATTTCACCCGCGGCGTGGTCAAGGTCTTCGTCGACCTTTACAACGAAGGGCTGATCTATCGCGACAAGCGGTTGGTCAACTGGGACCCCCGGCTCAAGACCGCGATTTCCGACCTTGAAGTCGAAACCCGCGAAGTGAAGGGCGGCTTCTGGCACTTCCGCTATCCGCTGGCCGACGGCGTCCTGCGCGAAGACGGGCTCGACTATATCGAGGTCGCGACCACGCGTCCCGAAACCATGCTCGCCGACATGGCGGTCGCGGTCCATCCCGAAGATCCGCGCTACAAGTCGGTCATCGGCGCCTTTATCGAACAGCCGCTGACCGGGCGCCGGATCCGGATCGTCGCGGACGAGCACGCCGATCCCGAACTGGGCTCGGGCGCGGTCAAGATCACGCCGGGACACGATTTCAACGACTTCGAAGTCGGCAAGCGCGCAGGGATCAAGCCTGCCGAGATGTTCAACATGTTCGATGCCGAGGCACAGGTCATCCAGACCGCCGACGGCCTCGTGCCGGAAGAATACCTCGGCCTCGACCGTTTCGACGCGCGCACGAAAATCGTTGCGGCGATGAAGGACGGCGGGTTCCTCTTCCCCCATGTCGACAAGGACGGGGTCGAGCATGACGCCGAGCCGCGCACGATCCAGACGCCGTTCGGCGATCGCGGCGGCGTGGTGATCGAACCCTGGCTGACCGACCAGTGGTATGTCGACGCTGAAACGCTGGCCAAGGCGCCGATCGAGGCGGTGCGTTCGGGCGCCATCGAGATCGTCCCCAAGAGCTGGGAAAAGACCTATTTCAACTGGATGGAAAACATCCAGCCCTGGTGCGTTTCGCGCCAGCTGTGGTGGGGCCACCGCATCCCGGCATGGTACGACGACAAGGGCGGCATCTATGTCGCCGAAACCGAGGAAGAGGCGCAGGCCCTTGCCGGCGAAGGCGTTGTCCTGTCCCGCGACGAGGACGTGCTCGACACCTGGTTCTCCTCCGCGCTCTGGCCTTTCGCCACGCTCGGCTGGCCGGACGAGGATGCCCCGCTGCTCGCGCGTCACTATCCCAATGACCTGCTCGTCTCGGGCTTCGACATCCTGTTCTTCTGGTGCGCGCGCATGGCCATGCAGGGCCTGCACTTCATGAAGGAAGTGCCCTGGCGCCGCCTCTATCTCCACGGTCTCGTCCGCGCGGCCGACGGGCAGAAGATGTCGAAGTCGAAGGGCAATGTGGTCGATCCGCTCGGCCTGATCGACAAGTACGGCGCCGATGCCCTGCGTTTCTTCATGTGCGCGATGGAAAGCCAGGGTCGCGACGTGAAAATGGATGAACGCCGCGTCGAAGGCTATCGCAACTTCGCGACCAAGCTGTGGAACGCCGCGCGCTTCTGCCAGTCGAACGGGATCGGCGCATCAAGCAGCCTTGCCGCGCCTGTCGCCACCAGCGCGGTCAACCGCTGGATCATCGGCGAAGTGGTCGAAACGCTCGCAACGCTCGACCAGGCGATGACCGACTTGCGTTTCGACGCAGCGGCACAGGCGGTCTACCGCTTTGCGTGGGACACGTTCTGCGACTGGTACATCGAGTTCATCAAGGGCAATTTCGACGCCGAGACCAAGGCCGTCGCAGGCTGGGTTCTGGATCAGATCCTGGTCATGCTCCACCCCTTCATGCCCTTCGTGACCGAAGAACTGTGGCATGCACTCGGTGAACGGGAGACCGATCTCATTCTCGCCCGCTGGCCCGAACCGGGTGCCGCTGTCGATGCAGGCGCCAAGGCCGAAGTCGAATGGCTGATCGCGCTGGTCTCGGGCTTCCGCACTGCCAAGAACGAACTGGGCATTGCGCCGGGCGCCAAGCTCGAAGCATGGCTGCCCGAACCGAGCGAGGCGACACGGGCGATCATCGCCGCCAACGGCCCGGCGATCGACCGCCTCGCGCGGCTGTCGGCCATCCATCTCACCCCTGCGCCGCAGGGCGCGGCGATGCAGGTCGGAGCGGGCGACGCCATGCTCATCGTCCCGCTCGAAGGCCTGATCGACATCGCGGCGGAAAAGGCCCGCCTCGAAAAGGCGCTGGCGACGTCGGAAAAGGAAGCCAAGGCTCTGGCCGGTCGGCTTTCCAACCCGTCGTTCGTGGAACGCGCGAAGCCCGAGGCAGTCGAAAAGGCCCGCGCGGACCACGCGCACCACACCGCCGAAGCCGAACGCCTCAGCGCCGCGCTCAAGCGGCTCGGCTAAGGACCGGCCCCGTGGCACTGGTCCTTGCCACCACCACCCCCGGCGAGGCGGAACTTTTCGCCTCGCTGCAGGGGGAAGGCGCATCGCTCGGGCGCCCATCGGTCTTCGTGCGCCTGTCGCGGTGCAACCTTGCCTGCCGCTGGTGCGACACGGCCTATACCTGGCGCTTTTCGGGCGACAATCGCCCCCATCGCGATGACATCGCGTTCGAACGCACGGCCAATCAGATCACGGCCGACGAAGGCGACATTGCGACACGGATTCTGGCTTTCGGCGTTCCCCGCCTGGTCGTGACGGGGGGGGAACCCCTGTTGCAGGCCCCTGCCCTTGCCCGCATGATTGCAGCAGTCCGTGCGGGCAACGAGGCCATGCACATCGAGATCGAGACCAACGGCTCGGTCGCACCCACCCCGGCGCTCGACGCTCTCATCGATCAGTACAATGTCAGTCCGAAACTGGCGCATTCGGGCAATCCGGCCGATCTTGCCCTGATCCCCGAACGTCTTGCCGCATGGGCGGCCGATCCGCGCGCCTATTTCAAGTTCGTGATCGCGACGCCCGACGATCTGACGCAAGTGCGCGAACTTGTCGCAACCTACGGGATCGTGCCGGAACGGCTTTTCGTCATGCCCGAAGGCACCGACAGCGCCACTTTGCGCGAACGCTCGCGCTGGCTGGCACAGGCCGCGATCGACGCCGGATGGCGCGTCACCGACAGGCTCCACATTCATCTTTATGGCGATACGCGCGGCACCTGAACCGCGCGTATCGCAAAACCGGAATAGTCGGGGAACCGATCAGAACGGAATGTCGTCGTCGAGATCGTCGCCGAAACCACCGCCCGAGCCGCCGCCAAAACCGCCACCCGAGCCACCGCTCGAACCTCCGCCGAAGCCGCCACGGTCGCTGTTGCCGCCGCCGAAACCGCCGCTACCGCCCGAACGCTGGCCGCCGCCATAACCGCCGCCGCTACGCTCACCGCCGCCAAAGCCGCCACCGCCGCTGCGATCGCCGCCGCCCGGCCCGTCGAGCATGGTCAGGACTGCGCCCGGCCCCTGCAGAACGACTTCGGTAGTGTAGCGGTCCTGACCGTTCTGGTCCTGCCACTTGCGGGTGCGCAACTGGCCTTCGACATAGATCTTCGAGCCCTTGCGCAAGAAGCGTTCGGCGACCCCGACCAGGCCTTCACCGAAAATGGCAACGCTGTGCCATTCGGTGCGTTCCTGGCGTTCGCCCGAATTGCGGTCCTTCCAGCTTTCCGAAGTGGCGATGCGCAGGTTGCAGACCTTGCCCCCGTTCTGAAACGAACGGACTTCCGGATCGGCACCGAGATTGCCGACGAGGATGACCTTGTTGACGCTGCCTGCCATCGAATCGTGTTCCTTGTTCACTCGCGAGCGGGGGAATTAGCCCAAACACGCGCGCCCTCGTAATGGGACGCCGCCGTTTTCCCCAGATTCAGCCCAGCAGATTCAGCCAAGCCCGAAGGCGATCGCCGTCCAATAGACCAGACCGGCAAAGGCATAGGCAAGCGCGAAAAGATAGCCGAGCATGAAGGCGGGCCATTTCCACCCGTTGGTCTCGCGCCGGGTCACAGCAATCGTCGACATGCACTGTGGCGCGAATACGAACCAGGCAAGGAACGCGAGCGCTGTCGCAAGGCTCCAGTGACGCTTGAGCTCGGTCGCAAGGCCGACTGCGCGCGCATCGTCGTCGTTGCTGCTGCCCACGGCATATGTCGTCGCCAGCGAACTGACCGCGACTTCGCGCGCAGCCATCGACGGGATCAGCGAAAGAGCGATGTCGCGGTTGAACCCGATCGGCTCGACCACCACGGCAAGACCATTGGCGATGTGCCCTGCGATCGAGGCATCGACCTGGTCCTTGCCCGGTTCGGCACGCGGGAAATTGAGCAGCAGCCACAGGACCACGGCCACCGTGAAAATCATCGTCCCTGCCCGACGCAGGAAAATCCAGGCCCGCTGAAACAGCCCCAGCGCCAGATCCTTGACCGTCGGCAACTGATACTTGGGCAATTCCATGATGAAGCCCGAAGCTTCGCCGTGTGTCACCGTGCGACGGAACACCAGCGCCACGACCATGGCCCCGACGATCCCCGCGACATAGAGCAGGAACAGCACCAGCCCTTGCAGGCCGATCCCGGGAAGAACCTGTCGCGCGGGGATGAACGCTGCGATGATCACCGCATAGACCGGAAGGCGCGCCGAACAGGTCATCATCGGTGCGATCAGGATCGTCGTCAGACGGTCGCGCGGATCGGTGATCGAACGCGTCGACATGATCCCCGGCACTGCACAGGCAAAGCTGGAGAGAAGCGGGATGAAACTGCGCCCCGACAGGCCGACACCGGCCATCAGGCGGTCCATCAGGAAAGCCGCGCGCGCCATGTACCCGGTCGCCTCCATCACGAGGATGAAGAAGAACAGAACAAGGATCTGCGGCAGGAAGACAATCACCGAGCCGACCCCGGCAATGACGCCATCGGTCAGGAGGTCGCGCAGGAGCGACGCGGGCATTTCCCCGCGAAGCCAGTCGGCAAGAGCGGAAAACAGGCCGTCGAGCCCGTCCTGAAACGGCTTGGCCCAACTGAACACCGCCTGGAACACGATGAACAGCAGCGCAAAGAGAACCGGCGGCCCGAGCCAGGGGTGCAGCAGCACGCGGTCGAGCCGGGCATGGAGCCGATGGCGCGAGGTTTCCGACAGCACTGCCCCACGCGCCATCGTCCGTGCCATCATCCGCCGTTCGGGCAGGAGGAGATGCGCACGCGGCTGCGGCGGAGCGGCCCGGGCCTGTTCCCGCGCGGCAGCAACGGCCGCGCCAAGATCACCCAGCCCCCGGCGGCGCACCGCGACGGTCGGAATGACCGGCACCCCGAGTTCGGCCGACAGCGCGGCCGGATCGAGCACCAGACCGTCCCGCTCGGCAAGATCGATCATGTTGAGCGCGACGACTGTCGGACGCCCGAGTTCGAGCACTTCCTGCGCGAGGACCAGATGCTGTTCGAGATTGGACGAATCAAGCACGATGACGAGGACATCGGGCTGCGCCTGTCCGGGCTGTTCGCCCATGATGACGCGCCGCGTCACTTCCTCGTCGGGGCTGGTCGCCTCAAGCCCGTAAGTGCCGGGCAAGTCGACCAGTTCGACCGGTTCGCCATTGGGCAGGAGCAACCGCCCTGCCTTACGCTCGACCGTAACACCCGGATAATTCGCGATTTTCTGCCGCGCACCGGTCAACGCGTTGAACAGGGCGCTTTTCCCGGCATTGGGATTGCCGACCAATGCGACAACAGTGGGTCCCCGGCTCATACCCGCACGTCCGTCAACGATTGATCCGCAATGTCATCCCCGACCGGCGTGACATGCATGGCGCGGGCGTGCACGCGACGCAGCGCGACCGTCATCCGCCCGATCTCGACCGCGAGCGGGTCGCGGGCCAGAAACACCCCGCGATAGGCGAGACGGATATGCGCCCCTTCGTCGAGGCCGAGCGCGCGCAGGCGCTGCGCCTCTTCGGGGACGAGCGCGGGCCAATCGACCGAGTCGATTCGCGCCAGTGTGCCGAGAGGAAGTTGATCGAGAGTCACCCGAGCATCGCTGCCACAATGCGCTGGCAATTGCAAGTCATTCGCAATAGTTGATTCAGGTCAAGGCAATTCCGAAAAATCCCAGAAACTCGAAACTCTTAGCGGGCCGGATAACGCAGACGGCCAAGCAGGCGCGTCAGGCTCGGCCGCTCGCCCTTGGGCTTGAGCAATTGCGCCTTGAACTTCTCGAAACGCATGATCCCGTCGATCCGGCGCGACAGGAAAGCACGGGTTTCCTCGTGATCCTCGCTGCGATCATCGGCATACACGGCCAGCGTCGCGGCATAGATCGCCGCCAGCGTCGCCCGCTTGGTATAATGGTTGTAATCGGTCGCGGTATCGCCTGCCAGACGCCACATGGCATCGGCGCTTTTCCAGCCGAGGCGAGTCGCGGTCGCGACATTGCCCGGCTTTGCCATTTCGATGAGAGCCCGGCGCAGCGCTTCCTCGCGACCGGCCACGGCGTCGAGCCGGAACTGCACCAGCGCGCGAATGCGTTCACGGATCGGCAACGTCGCCAGACGCTCGAACGGCAGGGCTTCGCACATTTCCGCGTCGATCGCCTCGGTCCAGGCCGCGATCATCGCCATGGGCTTGCCCCCGAACGCGAACCGCGCCGCCGCCGGGTCCGCACCGATCACTTCGGCAGCCGCATCGACGGCCGCGTCGGTCCATCCGTCGAACGCGGCGGCCTCGGCCACATGAGGCGCCAGCGCGATGCGGAAGCCGTCTTCCCCCGCTACGGTCTGTGCATCTGTCATCGCAAAGCCTCTTTACCTGTCATCATCGCGCGGCCCGATCGGCCGGTTTTCCTGGAACGTCGGTCCGCCTAGAACGTCGGCCCATACGTCTTGCGGGTCGCGCCGGCGGCGGCCTTTTCCTTGGTCGAATTCTCGATTTCGGCAAGGACGTTGCTGTTCTTGCCTTCAAGCTGCGCATAGTCGCGCGCCGAACGGCCGGAATTGTCGGGGCGGTCGGGGTTGGCCCCGGCTTTCAGCAAGACGCGGACAAGGGCCAGATCGCGACGGCTGACCGCTTCGATCAAGGGCGTGCTGCCGGTGTTGTTGGATTCGTCCACCCGTGCGCCGGCGCTGATAAGGTATTGGACGCCCTCGACGAAACCAAGCTCAGCCGCAACTTCGAGCGGTGTTGTGCCCTTGTTGTCGGCAACGTTCACATTCGCGCCCTTGCTGACCAGGAATTGCATCCAGGTGAGGTCGCGCCGGGCAGTCACGATATGGAGCGCCGATTCCCCGGTGGTGAGGTCGCGGGTGTTGACGATCTGGCTCGCCGGATTGCTCAACGCATCGTTGACCGCGTCGCCGTCCTTCTTCTTGACGGCATCGAGAAACTTGTAGCTCGGCGAAAACTGCGCCTGCGCAGGGGCGACCACCGCAAAGGCAGCCAGGGTCGCCAGCATCAGCCCGCCCCGGCGAAGCATGCGGCGGACAGGCGATGCAGTCCCGGTCGAGACGGTTACTGCGCCGTTCCTCTTGATCCCGCTGTTCATGATAGTGATCACGTCCTGTCGGTCCCTTTTCGTCGCACCCCCGGTGGCTCTTGCCAGCGGGCGGCTTGCAGCGCAAGAACCGCAAGCACCATGCCCCCGATCCTTGCCCCCTTTCGCAAGCGCCCCTGGCGCTCCGCTGCGGCCGCAGTCCTGCTGGCCGCTGCCCTTCCGGCTCTTTCGGCCTGCCATGGCGGCGGCGCGGTCGATCCGCCGCTTGCCGGGACCGCGCTCGGCGGCGACTTCACGCTTGTCGACAAGACCGGCAAGACCGTGCGCTATGCCGATTTCGCAGGCAAATGGCGCGTGCTCTATTTCGGCTACACATTCTGCCCCGACATCTGCCCGCTCGACGTGCAACACCTGATGCAGGGCTATCACCTGTTCGCGCGCGCCCATCCGGCGCAGGCCGCAAGGGTCGTACCGATGTTCATCTCGATCGACCCCGCGCGCGACACGCCGCAAGTCGTGGGACAGTTCGCTTCGGCCTTCGGCCCCGAGCTGGTCGGATTGACAGGCACTCCGCAACAGGTCGCGGTCGCGGCCAAGGCCTTTGCCGTCTATTACCAGAAACATGCCGGAAGCACGCCGGACGCCTATCTCATGGACCACAGCCGCGCCTCCTATCTGATGGATCCGGACGGGAAGCCCGTCGCCCTGCTCCCCGTCGATCAGGACGGCAAGGCGGTCGCCGCCGAACTGGAAAAGTGGGTACGATGACCACTGAACGTTTCTGGGACAAGCCGCTCGCGAGCCTGACCCGCGCCGAATGGGAAGCCTTGTGCGACGGCTGCGGCAAATGCTGCCTGCACAAGCTGGAGGACGAGGATACCGGCACGGTCTACCAGACCAATGTCGCCTGCCGCCTGCTCGACCTTTCGACTGCGCGATGCGCCGATTACCGACACCGCAAGGCGATGGTGCCCGACTGCCTGCGCCTCACTCCGCGTCTGGTCGCCGATGTCGCGTGGCTGCCCGAGACATGCGCCTATCGCCTGCGCGCAGAGGACCGGCCCCTGCCCGACTGGCACTATCTCGAATGCGGGGATCGCGACGCGGTCCACCGGCGCGGCAAGTCGGTCGTGGGCAAGGCGATCAGCGAAGTGGTCGCCGGACCGCTCGAGGAACATGTCGTACGTGACGATGGCCTGCCCTTCGACATGGCCGCCTGGCTGGAAGGCGAAGACCAGGCATGATCGACTGGCTCGCCCGCGCGCGGATCGGGGGGCGGAAAACCGCGCCGCCCGCTCCGACAGGCGGGACCGAGACATTCGAACTCGCGCTCCCGGACGGGCCCCTGCCCCTGCACGTGCGGCGGCTCGGCCATGCCCGCCGGATGACCTTGCGCCTCGCGCCCGACGGGAAAACCGCGCGGCTCACCATTCCTCATTGGGTACCGATCCGCGACGCGCTTGCTTTCGCGAACTCGCGGACAGACTGGATCGCCGCGCAAGTGTCGCGCCAGCCTCGCGATGCGGCGCCCGAACCGGGCGGCACCGTTCCTTATCGCGGCGTCCTGCTCCTGATCAACTGGCGTGCCGATGCCTCTCGCCGCCCGGCGATCATCGACAATCAACTCGCGATCGGAGGGCCCAAGGACGCGCTTCAGCCCCGGATCGCGCGCTGGCTGGAACAGGAAGCCCTGCGCCTGTGTACGCAGGATCTGGCGCATTATTGCGCCCGCGCGGGCAAGACGGCGCCCCACATCACCCTGTCGCGCGCGCAACGGCGCTGGGGCAGTTGTTCCGCCGACGGCACCATCCGCATCAACTGGCGCCTGATCATGGCACCCGATTTCGTTCGCCGCTCGGTCGTCGCGCATGAAGTCGCCCATCTTTCGCATTTCGACCACAGCCCGGCCTTTCACGCCCATCTCGACGCGCTGTTCGAGGCGCCGGTGGCCGATGCCAATGCCTGGCTCAAACGCCATGGCCGCGCCCTCTATGCGCCCTTTGGATAGCGCCATCTGGCAAGTTGGCCGCACAATCCCTATGAAGCGCCCATGAAGGAGTTTTTCCGCAACGTTTCCCCCCGCCGGGCGATCCTCGACCTGTGGCAGGTGCTGGGCGCGCCGAGCGAATACCGCTGGACCGGTATGGTGCTTGCCGCGACCGTCACCGGGAGCATTTTCTGGCTCATGATCCATCAGGAAGGCCGCGCCCTGCCGCCGCCGCCCAAGGTGATCTATTTCGAAAGCTGGCGCGCCAATCGCAGCGACGCCGAAATCATTGCGGGCAACATCGCCGCCGCACGCAAGGCCAAGGCCGAAGCCGCCGAGGAAGAACGCCGCGCCGAGGACATCCGCAAGATGTACAAGGCCGTGGGCGCGGCAACCGGCCTCGACACCGACAAGATGTACAAGGACGGCAACGCCGAACGCAGCGCTGAAGAGAAAGCGGAATTCAACCGAAACAAGGCCCTGCTCGATCGCTATATGGAAAAGGGAGCCAAGCCGGTGATCGATCCCTCCCCGGCAGCCGGGAACTGAGTTCCCACGCCGTGCCCACCGATGCCGACTGGATGCGTTCTGCCGCCGCGCTTGCCGCGCGCGGACGCCCGCTCAGCCGCCCCAACCCGGCCGTGGGCGCCGTGCTGGTCCGCGAAAACCGTGTCGTCGGGCGCGGCTTTACCCGTGCCGGCGGACGACCCCATGCCGAAGCCGAGGCACTCGCCATGGCCGGGGATGCGACACGGGGCGCAACGCTCTACGTCACGCTCGAACCTTGCGCCCATGTCAGCCCCCGCGGTCCGGCCTGCGCCGATCTGGTCGTGGCGGCCCGCCCCGCGCGCGTCGTGGTCGGCTGCACGGACCCCGACCCCCGCACGGCGGGTCAGGGCATCGCCCGGTTGCGCGACGCAGGGATTGCCGTCGACCTGATCGATTGCCCCGCCGCGCGCGCCTCGCTCGCAGGCTATCTGCGACGCACTCGCGAAGGGCGACCGGAGGTGACGCTCAAGCTCGCGACTTCGCTCGACGGGCGAATCGCCCTGCCTTCGGGCGAAAGCCGCTGGATCACCGGGGACGCCGCGCGGGCCCACGCCCATGCCGAACGCGCGCGCGCCGACGCCATCCTCGTCGGGGGCGGCACCTTGCGCATCGACGCGCCCCGGCTCGATGTCCGCTTGCCCGGTCTTGCCGAACGCAGCCCCCTGCGCTGGGTGCTGACGCGCGGGACGGCGCCGGACGGATGGAGCGCGGTGTCCGACATCACCGCCCCCGGCGCCTTTGACGATGCACAATATCTCTTTGTCGAAGGCGGTGCGCAGGCGGCAGCCCATTTCCTTGCCGTCGACATGGTCGACCGGCTCCTGCTCTATCGTGCGCCGATCCTGATCGGAGACGGGCTCGCCGCCATCGGCGACATCGGGCTCGACCGACTCGATGCGGCCCATGGCCGCTGGCAGCTCGTGTCCCATCGCGCGCTTGGCAACGACACTCTCGAAATCTACGAACGGTCGCGCTGAACCGCGCCGTCCCTCAAACACCCAATCATCAGGAGTACCGCCATGTTCACGGGCATCGTCGTCGAAGTCGGCAAAGTGCTGGCGGTCACCGACCGGGGCGACCGGCGCATCACCATCAGCACCGACCGGCGCCAGGACACCATCGCGATCGGCGCGTCCATCGCATGCTCGGGCGTGTGCCTGACTGTCGTCGAAAAGGGGACGGGCTTTGGCGGGGAACCGGGCATCGGCTGGTTCGCGGTCGACGTCTCGGCAGAAACGATCAGCCGTACGTGCCCGGCCCAATGGCTGGAAGGCGCGGAGATCAATCTCGAACCGGCGCTGAAAGTCGGCGACGAACTGGGCGGTCATATCGTGACCGGCCATGTCGACGGCGTCGGCGCAGTCGCGGCGATCACCCCCGAAGGCGCCTCGCGCCGGATCGATTTTTTCGCCCCCGCCGATCTTGCCCCCTACATCGCCTCGAAAGGCTCGATCGCGATCAACGGCGTCTCGTTGACCGTCAACGGTATTACCGACGAAGCCGACGGCCGCGCCCGGTTCGGCATCAACATCATTCCCCATACCGCCGAAGTGACGACGCTGGGCGCGCTCAAGGTCGGCGATCCGGTCAATCTCGAAATCGACGTGCTCGCCCGCTATCTCAAGCGGATGCAGAGCCTCGAACAGGGAGCCTGACACCTCCCCCTTTCCTGCGGCGGAAGCGGAACCCCGGATCAGGTCCGGGGTGACGAGAACCGGGATATCATGTGCGCGGCTTTGCGCGATGACCACAAAAAAGGCGGGACCGCGCGAACGGTTCCGCCTTTTTTACAATCGAACCTGAAAGTCAGGCCCGAAGATCAAGCGACATCGCGCAGGGCGTCGATGAACTTCTCGATGTTGCCGGTGGTCAGGCCCGCGATGTTGATGCGGCCTGAACCCGCCATATAGACGCCGTGCTTTTCGCGCAGGGCAAGGATCTGTTCCGACGAAAGCGGCAGCATCGAGAACAGGCCGTTCTGCGTGCCGAGCGGCCCCATCGGGATCGCACCGACCTGCTGGGCCGAAGCGAGGCGATCGCGGACCCAACGCATGCGGTCACGCATATCGTCGAGTTCAGCCAGCCACTGGGCCGTCAGGTCCTTGTCGTTGAGGATGATGCGGACCGCCGCAGCACCGTGATCGGGCGGCATCGACCAGCTGGCACGAGCGATCGTCGCACCGTTCGCCATGGCACGAGCAAGCGCGTCGGCATCGCTGGTCACGGCATAGAACGCCCCGACGCGATCGCGATAGAGGCCGAAGTTCTTGTCGCAGCTATAGGCAACCAGAGCTTCGGGAACATGCGCCAGAACCTTGCGCAGACCATAAGCGTCGGCTTCCATGCCTTCGCCAAGCCCCTGATAGGCAAGGTCGATCAACGGCATGATGCCGCGTTCGGCAAGCAGCGGCGCGATTTCGTCCCACTGCGCCCTGGTGTAATCGACGCCGCTCGGGTTGTGGCAGCAGCCGTGCAGCAGCACGACGTCGCCTTCACCGGCCGCGGCAAGCGCAGCCTTGAGCGCGTCGAGGTCGGCGGTGCCTTCGGGCGTGACGTGGCGGAACGTCACCAGTTCGAGACCGGCGGCGGCAACGATCTGCGCATGGTTGGGCCACGAGGGCGTGCCCATCAGGATGCGCTTGGCCCCTGCGCGCTTGGCCACTTCGATGGCAAGGCGCACGGCACCGGTACCGCCGGGAGCCTGCATCCCTTCAACGCGGGTGGTGTCGAAATCGGCACCGAAAACATAGGGGATCAGCGCGTGGACAAAGCCCATGTCACCTTCGGGGCCGAGGTAGGCCTTCGAATTCTGGGTTTCGAGCAGGCGGGCTTCGGCAGCCTTGATCGCCTTGAACACCGGAGTCGCGCCATCGCCGGTGCGATAGACGCCCACGCCCAAGTCGATCTTGTCGGCGCGCGGATCGGCGTTGTGGAGCTTGATGAGCGCCAGCAGGGCGTCGGCGGGCTGGGTGGCAAGGGCTTCGAGCATGGGCAAGCGGCTTTCCTCGGTCTTGGCGGCCTGACAATCGGGCGAAAGGGGAGCGGCGCGGGGCCGCCCGGCGGCGCCCCCATGCGCCCGCAGGACCACGCGCGCAACCCATTTACGTACGAAAGCGAGCGCTTTTTTGCCTCAACCCCGGCCCGGTTTTGCCGGAATCACCGCTCAGAACGGCAGCCACTTCCCCTTGTGGGTAAAGTTCATGTAGCCCGCGTTGACACCCAGCCGGAACCCTGCCCCCATGCGCACCGGAATGACCACCAGGTCGCCGCGCCGCAGGTAGGAAATGTTGAAGCCGCCCAGAAGATAGGCCTGCCCCTCGCCCGCACCGATCCGATGGAAGAGGTCGGCGGTATCGTTGAGATTGTAGACGAGAACGAAAGTCTTGCCCGCGTTGGCCCCGAAATCGAAGCCGAGCGAGGGCCCGGTCCAATAGACCGGCATTTCGCCCTCGATCTTGTGATGCAAGGTGCCCGAACCATAGCGAAGGCCAAGGACGAAAGCCCCGCCGCCTTCGCGCCCGGTAATATAGGCATTGGGCTCGCCCTGTTTCTTGAGCAAGTCGCGGATCATCAGCGCCAGCCCCCGCGCGCCCTTGCCGAACACGCCTTCGGCAGCCCCGATCAGGTCGTTTTCATGATAGACCGAATCGCTGGGCGCAGGATGAGCGGGCGGATAGGCCGTCGGCCCGCCGACAGGTCCACCGGTCGAGGACGGTGCAGAAGACGCCCCATAAGTCGGCGACGACGAATAGGTCGATGAAGAAGGCGCGGCCTGAACCGGTCCCGACGATACCGAAGAAGTGGGAACAGAAGTCTGGGCGGCACTCGTGCTGGCCCGCGACGAACTGGTCCGGGATTGATTGAGATCGGCATCGACTGCCGAATTGGGGTCGATCGTCTGGACTTGCGCCCGCGCGACGGGGCCTGCCAACACGGCCAGCACTGCACATGCCGTCGCCGCGCCGCGAATGCCACGAAGTTCCATTGCCCGAAATGCCACTGTCTGCGTCATGACCACCACGTTTCCCGTGCCCGCCCGATATGGCAAGGCAACCCTATTTCTTTCCGTGGACAATTCCGGTCCCGCAATGAACCGGCGATGAGCCGAATCGAATTTACGCCGGAAAGCGCGGGAAATCCGCCCGGACGCCCTTGAACGCGCCACATTTGTCCACAGGCAGAAAAAGACCCCCTCCCCCTTGCCCACCCCGCCAACGCCGGTTATAGGCCGCCTTCGCCGCTACGATCCGGAGACGTGGGTGAGTGGCTGAAACCAGCGGTTTGCTAAACCGTCGTGCCCTTAAGGGGGCACCCCGGGTTCGAATCCCGGCGTCTCCGCCATCGCCTTGAACCAGGCGAATCCCGAAAATCAGCATCTCGTGACGCAGGCAGGCCCAAGCCTGCCCGAGCCATTCAGAACGTCAGGCAGATCTTGCCAAAATGACGATTGCTTTCCTGATGACGGAAAGCCGCGACGATGTCTTCGAGCGGGAATTCGCTGTCCACGACCGGGCGCACACCATGGGCATCGATGGCGCGGATCATGTCGATCTGGTGGCTGCGGCTGCCGACGAGAACGCCTTGCAGGCGGATCTGGCGCACGAGCGCGGGAACAAGGTTAAGCGCGGCATCGACACCGCTCAGGATGCCGATCACGGAAATGTGACCGGCCGTGCGCACCGCCTCCATCGATTGCGCCAGCGTCGCCGGACCACCGACTTCGACCACATGATCAACACCGCGCCCGCCGGTCAGGGTACGCGCGGTGGCACCCCATTCGGGATCAGCGCGATAGTTGATGACATGATCGGCACCCATCGCCCGCAGGCGTTCCAGCTTCTCATCACTGGATGATGTGGCGATGACCCTGGCCCCGGCCATTTTCGCGAACTGAAGGGCAAAGATCGAAACGCCGCCGGTCCCCTGCACCAGCACGGTATCGCCGGGTTTCACATGATCGTCGGCAAAGAGCGCGCGCCATGCAGTCAGGCCCGCCGTCGTCAGGGTAGAGGCCTCGGCATGAGTCCATCCCTTGGGCGCATGGGTGAACGAGGTTGCCGGGGCGGTCACTTCCTCGCGGGCATAGCCGTCGACGCCATCGCCCGGAACGGTTGCAAATCCGACGACCTCGGGAACGCCGGAGAGCCATGTCGGAAAGAACGTGCTGACCACCCGGTCGCCGGGCACGAAATCCTGAACGCCATCACCCACGGCAAGGACTTCCCCTGCGCCATCGGCCATGGGGATGCGGGGTTCGACCGGCCCCCACATCCCGCTCACCACGGCATAGTCATGATAGTTGAGCGAATTGGCGTGAACCCGGACGCGGATTTCCCCCGGACCGGGAGCCGGAGCCAGACATGTGCCGACTGTTACCCGATCGAACCCGCCACCGGGTTGAACGATGATCGCCCTGAACATTTTCCGGCTCCTCTTTCCCGTCGTATATCGTGCCGACTTATGGGACGCGGGAACCGGACACAATCACCCCAAAGTTCAACCGGGCGCACGCTATTTCGAGGCGTAGAGCAGGCGCCCGGCCTCCAGTCGCGCCAGAACTTCGCTGATGTCGTCCGGCGAGACGGCAAAGCAGCCCTGACTGCGCCCGATCCGCCCATGCGCCGCAGCCATGTGCCGATCGACGTAGTTCGCGGCATGGACGACGATCGCCCGGCTTTCGGCCTGACTGTTGTCCGGATCGAGCCCGTGCAGACGTCGCGAATGACCATGCTTGCCGACATAAGTCTCCCCGGTCAGGAAGCTGCCCTGACACGACGCGTTCGAACCGGGACGGTTCGACAACCGCTCGACCCAGCCACTGTTGCCCGGATCCGATCCGCTGCCGTGTGCGACCAGCAAGTTGGCCACGACCCGACCATTGCCGACATCCACCAACTGGAAGCGCGGCACACGAGAGGGCGCGGAAAAATCGACAATACCGATCATGTCATGATGTGGTATTGACGCCCCATGCGACTTGAGAGCAGCCATTGCACGCGAAAGCAAGACAGGCTTTTCACCCGATTTGACCGAGGCAAAACCTCGCGACGAAACCAACCCTGCCGAACCGGCGGCAACGGCACCTATAAAATGGCGCCTGCTGAATTTCATTTTGTGCGTTTCCCGAAACCTTATTATTGCAACATGGGTATGGTCGTCGGGTTTTCAACGCCCCCTTACAATGAAAAGAATCGATAACAACATGGCGCCAACTTATCGCACTGCAACATCTCGCCGCCCCCGCGTCGGAATTACGAGGCATAACAATCTGTTGGCGGCAGGACGCCATGCGATCGCGCTGGCCGCGCTCGTCTCATGCTGCGGGAATGCTGCGCCCCGGGCATCGTGGTCGCCCGGCCAGATCGCAGTGCTGCGCCATTGGTTGACGGCCGCCCCCGAGGACGCCCTGCCGATCCTTCCCGCAACCGATCTGGATCAAGCGAGCGCCGCTGGCGATCAGGCGGCGATCGACCGGACTGCCGAGGCACTGGCGCTTCGTCTGGCGCGCATGCACCTGCTCGGCCGCAACGCCCCCGACCCGAAACAGGACTGGCATATCCTCGACAGCGACACCCGGATCGACCTTCCCGCGCGACTGGCCCAAGCTTTGGCCGAGCCCTCCTCAGGCGGGCAGAGCGGCCTCGATCGCTTCTTCGCCGACTTGCGCCCGCGTTCGCCCGACTATGCCCTGTTGCGAACGGCCTATACGACCGAAAAAGACCCGGCCCGACGCGCAACGCTCGCCACCAACATGGATCGCTGGCGGTGGTTGCCCCAGTCGCTGGGGGCGGACTATGTGCTCGTAAATGCCGCCGCCTTCGAAGTGCGCCTGTGGCGGCACGGGCAGCAGGTCGGCACCTGGCCGGTGGTCGTCGGCAAGACCAAATCCCCCACGCCGACCTTCTCCGCGCAAGTAAGCGGGGTCACGTTCAATCCCTGGTGGGACATTCCCCCGGCGATCGTGCGCGAAAGCATCGGCGGCATGATGCGGCGCCACCCCGCGCTTGCCCGTCAGCGCGGCTATATCCACACCGGCGCCAGCTATCGGCAAAAACCGGGCCCCGCCAACGCACTGGGGCAAATGAAACTGGTGATGCCCAACCCGTTCAACGTCTACCTGCACGACACGCCGGAAAAGAAGTTGTTCGCCCGCGACACCCGCGCCTTCAGCCACGGCTGCATTCGCGTCAGCGATGCGATCGGCTTTGCAACCACGCTCGTTCAGGACGTGAAATCGGCTGACGAGGTCAAGGCGATCATTGCCACAGGGCGCACGACCACCGTCGACCTGCCGATGCACTTGCCGGTCTATGTGACCTATTTCACTGCCACCACCCGCAGCGACGGGACACTGGCCATCCTGCCCGACATCTACAAGCGCGACGGCACCCCCGATGCAACCGCCGGCCATGGCGAGGGTTGCGCAGGATAGGCGACACAGGACAAGGTGTCAGAGGCCGTTTCGTCCCGGCCCGACATGGCGTTCGAGGAAATCGAGAAAGGCGCGAATGCGGGCGGCAAGGCGGTCGTGCCCGACGTAAAGGGCGTGAATGTCCTCTCCGTCGCCGGGATTGAAAGGCTTCAGGATCTCGACGAGGCGCCCGGCGGCAAGATCGGCCCCGACATGGAACCGCGCATGGCGGGCAATGCCGCCGCCCGCCACGGCCATCAGGCGCACGACTTCGCCCGAATTGCCCAGGAACGGTCCCCGGACCACCATCGGAACCGTTTCCCCGTCGATCAGGAATGGCCATGAATCGATCGATCGGCGAAAGCTGAACCGCAGACAGGCATGGTCAGCCAGATCCGCAGGCGTTGCGGGTTCACCATGTCGGGCAAGATACTCCGGGCTCGCCACGACCGCCATGCGGCTATGCCCCAACTTGCGCGCGCGCAGTCGGGAATCGCGCAAGGGGCCGATGCGAATGGCGATGTCGGCCCGCGCATCGACCAGATCGACCACTGTGTCCGTGAGTGCCAGATCGACCGTGATCGCCGGATATTCCCGCTGGAATTCGGGCAGGATCGGGATCAGGCAATGCGTGCCGAACGGAACCGAGGCATTGACCCGCAAGCGCCCCGAGGGCCCCTGCTCCAACGTCCCGAAATCGCGTTCGATCGAATCGATTTCTTCGACCAGCCCTTCAACTCTCTGGCGATAACTTTCCCCTTCCGCCGTCAGGGCGAGTGCCCGCGTGGTCCGCGCGATCAGTTGCACGCCCAGCCGCGCCTCAAGCCGGGCCAGCGTCCGACTGACGGCCGAAGGGGTCAGCCGCAAATGGCTTGCGGCACGGGCCAGGCTACCTTGCCGCGCGACGGCCAGAAACACTTCCATTTCGCCAAGCCGGTTGTCCATCGCCTCATCCGTGATTTTGAGTCAATTCTGTCGTGGTGTCGTGCATTCTAATCACCTGATGGCTCCGTGACTATCTTCTGCGTGCCCCCCATCACGGAGCCCCAATCCATGGACCTCGAACTCTCCGGAAAGACCGCTCTCGTCACTGGCGCTACCGCCGGTATCGGCCTTGCCATCGCCCAGCGCCTTGCCGCCGAAGGCGCAATCGTCACGATCTGCGGCCGCAATCGCGACAAACTCGATGCCGCCGCGCGGATCGTCGCCGACCATGGCCGCGTCGCAACAGTGCTGGCCGATCCGGCCACGGCCGATGGCGCCGCCGCGCTGATCGCCGCGGTTCCCGATGTCGATATTCTGGTCAACAACCTCGGCATCTATGAAGCCAAGCCGTTTACAGAGATCACCGACGCGGACTGGCACCATATCTTCGAAGTCAACGTAGTCAGCGGCGCGCGCCTCGCCCGCCATTATTTCCCGCGCATGATCGCGCGGAACTGGGGCCGGATCGTCTTCGTCGCCAGCGAAAGCGCACTCGTCGTGCCCCAGGAAATGATCCACTACGGCATGACCAAGACCGCGCAGCTCGCCATCGCGCGCGGCCTTGCCGAACAGACGCGCGGGACCGGCGTGACGGTCAATTCGGTCATGCCCGGACCGACCCGGTCGGAAGGGATCGTCGAATTCATCCGTTCCGTCGTCGATGACAAGGATGCCCCCGAAGCCGACCGCGAAGCCGAATTCTTTGCCCGCATGCGTCCCCTGTCGCTGATCCGGCGGCTGATCGATCCGGCCGAGATCGCCGCGCAAGTCGCCCTGCTCGCCAGCCCTCTCGGCGCGATCACCAATGGCGCGGCCATCCGCGTCGAAGGCGGGATCATTCCGACGATCGCCTGACCGTCGACCGGCGAAGGAACGATGTGCAATAAATGGAACCAATGCATTTCCATCATTTCCATTTATTGCCAAATGCCTTTCCCTACATTGGCGGCAACACCTGCAAAGGCGGCAACGCCGCGGAGACAGACCAATGATCGAACTGCGTCCCTTCGCCGGTATCGGCCATGCCAACCACGGCTGGCTCGATGCCCGTCACCATTTTTCGTTCGCCGAATATTATGATCCGGCCCGCATGCACTGGGGCAACCTGCGCGTGTGGAACGACGACACCATCGCGTCCAAGAGCGGGTTCCCGCCGCACCCGCACCGCGACATGGAAATT
>NZ_GL876934.1:171404-198500 GCF_000192575.1 Novosphingobium nitrogenifigens DSM 19370
CAGGACAACTGGTCGTGCTGGCAAGCGGCTATGCCGAGGATGACGACGCCCTGCCGATCCGCACCGAAGCGCGGCTGGTCGCGGGCACTCTGCGCGCCGGGGAAAGCGTCGAGTATACCTTGGGGGCCGAACGCAAGGGGTATCTCGTTCCCGCGACCGGTCGCATCCGGGTAAACGGGGTCGAAGCCGATGCCCGTGACGGCATCGCCATTGCCGAGGTCGAAACGATCACCATCACCGCGATCGAAGAAGCCGAAGTCGTCCTCGTCGATACGCTCTGATCCGGCATAAGGAAGGCGGGGACGATCCTGTCCCCGCCCATCCCTACTGCGGACGCGTTCAGGAAAGCGGCTGGTGGATTTCGGCGATGTAGCCGCCGGGGAATTCGACCATGGCCGAGCGGCGATGATCCGAAGCGACCGGCGCAACCAGCACTTTGGCCCCGGCCGCGCTTGCCCGGCCGAGCGCGGCGTCGAGATCGCCGACTTCATACCCGGTCATGTCGTGGCCATAAGGGAACGGCAGATGCCCGTCGGTGACGATCAGGACATGCTTGCCGAATTTCGATTCCAGCCGCACGCGACGATAGGTTTCACCCGGGCGCCCGATCTCGGCTCCCGGCGCCGCACTTGCATCCTCGATCACACGGGCGTGGGCCCAGCGAACGAAATGGGACAGGAACGCCCCAGCCCCGTCCTGCGACACATAGATGCGGTTTTCAGGAACTGTCGCATAGGCGGCATAGTGCGGCGGAGTGAAATGCCAGTAGAGTTGCATGTTCACGCCGCCCGGCCAGCGGATCACCACATCGCGCCCGATGGGATCATTGAACGGCGCAACGATCACGTCGGCCCCGGCCGCACGGGCCGCTGCCGTCGCCTTGTCGAGATCGGTGACCAGCCAGCCGGTCCGCTCCGCCCCGAACGGCCAGGGTGTCCCGGTGCGAAAGCCGAACAGCGACACGGTCCCGGCCGGCGTCTGCACAAGCTGGGTCGAGGTGGACGACGGGGTCGGGGTCACTTGCGCAATGCCCTGCTTGGTCGAAGCGCCGCCGAACGTGGCGACGAAGGCCGCGACAAAGGCATCGACGTCGGCAGGCTGCACATAGACATGGGTCGTGTCGTACTGCGCACCCACGGCGAAATCGGGCGTCGCCACGGCGCCCTGTCGCCCGGCCGCCGGTACGGCGAGGAGAACGCTCGCGGGGATCAGGCACGCCAGCGGCCCGAAACGACGGGCCAGAGGGGAAATCTGCATGGGGAATGCTCCGTGGACTGCAACGTGCGTCACTGGACCACAAGAGACCGGGCCGGGATTGTCGAAACATGAGGTCTTTTGCGTTGCCCTGATCGACAGGCAGTCTCCCGGAACTTAGACTTGGCCCCATGGATTTTCATGCGGCCATGCAAGCCTTCGTCGCCGTCGTCGATGAAGGCGGGTTCGCCCCGGCCGCGCGGCGGGCGGGTCTGGCGCCTTCGTCCCTGACCCGCCAGATCGATGCGCTCGAGACGCATCTGGGAACCATCCTGCTCAACCGGTCGACCCGCCGGGTCAGCATGACGGCGGCAGGACAAGCCTATTACGCCAATGCGGTACGCATTCTCGACGACATTGCCGCCGCCAACCGCAGTGTCAGCGAGCTGAACGGTCCGCCGCGCGGCATTCTGCGCGCCAGCCTTCCGATTGCGTTCGCCCGGTTGCACGTCACTCCCTTCATTCCCCGTTTCATGCAGGAATTTCCCGGCATCGAACTGGAAATTCTGGTGAGCGACGAACCCGTCAGCCTGGTCGAACAGCGGATCGATGTCGCCATCCGGCTGGGTGTCCTGCCTCCTTCGAGCCTTGTCGCCCGCCGCCTTGCCCCGCATCGGCGCATCCTGTGCGCAAGCCCCGCCTATCTCGCCCGCGCGGGCGTTCCGCAGGACCCGTCCGAGCTTGCCCGTCACGCCTGCCTGACGTTCACGTATGCCGATGGCGAGCGAGGCTGGATCTATCGCAAGGACGGCGCCGTCGAACGCCTGCGCATAAGCGGCCCCTTGCGTGCCAATCATGCCGAAGCGTTGAAGGAAGCCGCCGTCGCGGGCATGGGCTTGACCCTGCTCGCCACATGGATGATCGGCGAGGAACTGGCGCAAGGGTACCTTGTCCCCGTCTTGACCGACTGGCACATCGACATCGGACGCCCCGCCGGGGCCGATCCGCTGGTCGGCGAGCCGGGTGTCCACGCGCTGTTCCTGCCCGATCGCAAGACTTCACCCAAAGTGCGCGCGTTCATCGATTTCCTGCAGGCCCGGTTCGGCACGCCTCCCTATTGGGACCGCGCGGTCGGCTCTTGAGCCGCTATTCCGGGCAATAAAGCGCGACGAGTTCCGAGACCCGTTCGGCAGACAGCGGTTTTTCGAGCACGGCCCGGGCGCCGATTTCCATGGCATGGGCCGCCTGATCCCGGTCGAACCGCGCGGTCATCAAGATCACGACGGGCATGTTCCCCTGCCCGGCCAGAATTTCGAGCAGATCGATCCCGGTCTGCCCCTCCATCCAGATGTCGGAAAAGATGCAACCGAACCGTTCAGGCCCGGATCGCAGCAGATCGTTCACCGAACCGAACGTCAGCGCGCAGTATCCGTCGGCTCTGAGCAGGCTGCTCAACGCTTCGCAGGAAAGCGGATCATCATCGAGGATGGCGACCGTCTTGCTCAAGCTTCAACCTTTCCCGATGGCGCAGGCAGCAGCGGAAATTCGCATAGGAACGTGGTGCCTGTGCCCTCGTTTTCCTGAAGACGAATATGGCCCTTGTGGGCCGAAATGATCGACTTGCAGATGACGAGCCCCATCCCCATGCCTCTGGTCTTGGACGTGACCATGGGCAGGAAGATCGTCTTGCCCAGATGGTCGGGAATGCCCGGGCCATTGTCGCTGACACGCAGGAACGCCTTGTCGCCGGTGGTGCCGACCGCGATCTGCAACAGGCGGTCCCCGACCGGCATCTGATCAAGCGCGTCGAGCGCATTGCCCATCAGATTGGCCAGTACCTGCCGCAATTGGACCCCGTCGCCCAGGATCATCGGATCGGCCGGATCGAGCTGGACCTCCAGCCGGGTCTCGTGCTGGCGGATCTGCGGCCCCATCATGTCGCAGGTCGTTTCGACGAGGTGATCGAGCGCGAGCGGCGCCATGTCCGGGCCATCCTGTCGGGTCAGCATCTTGAGCGCGCGCACGATTTCTGCCGCGCGATCGGCCGCGGTCGAAATGCCGCGGATCGCATGCCGGGTTTCGTCGAGATCGGGGCTCTCGCGATCGATCCACCGACGCGCGGCAGCGGCGTGGAGCGCGATGCTGGACAAGGGCTGATTGATCTCGTGCGCGAGAGCGGCGGTAAACTCGCCGAGCGCGGTCCACTGGCTGTTGCGTGCCAGTTCCACGCGAGCCGCGCGCAAGGCGTCCTGCATGTCCCCGAGCCTTGCGCTTTCCTCGTCCAGCCGTTGGCGCAACATGCCGTTGCGCAAGGCCATTTCGGCAAGCGAAGCAAAAAGGTCGAGCGTGCGCAGCTGCGAGGCGAGCAGGGCTTCACGCAATCCGTGGCCTTCGACCTGCACCGCGCCGACCAGATCCCCCCCGCGCGTGAGCGGAATGCAGAGCAGCCATGGTGGCGACAGTCCCAGCGCGACCGTCCCCGAGGCCGAGATCGCCGCCAATTGCACCGCTGCCAGCGCGCATGGTCGTTCGGCATCGAGGGAAACCGCCCCGTTTTCGCGAAAACCGTCGCCGTCCCAATGGGCCACGACACGAAAGCCGCCTTCCTCCAGCCGGATCAGCCGCGCCGAGGTCGCGCCGCACAGGCTTGCTGCAAATTTCAGCACTTCGCGCCGGACAGTGCCGAGATCGGGTTCGCCCATCCATCCGCGCGCGCGCACCGCCATTTCGTCGCCCACGACGTGGGCCAGCGGCACCCCGCTTGCCCGCAAGGTCCGACCCAGGCCGCGCTCGCCCAGCGACCGGGCCTTGGCAGTCGCCCCCCACCGTTCGTAATGCTCGATCGCGGCGGCATGGTGCAGCATGGCAGTCGGGGTCAATCCCTCTTCGGCGCAAAGGCGCGACGCGAGTTCATGGGCGAGCGCGCGCAGGCCGGTAAAGCTGCCCGCATGGGTAAGAGCCGCATCGAAGGCGGTGATCGCCTCGCGCGGGCGTCCCGACAGCCGCGCCATTTCCCCTTCGGCCAGATGCAGACGGACCAGAAACGTCCCGGGATTGATGCTCGCCCATCCCCGCAGCCGGTCGAGATGCGGTACCATAGCGGCGATCGCGGCATCCCGATCGGGCATCCTGGCGAGGGAGAGCGCTGTAAACAGGGTACTCTGGCTGATGTCGATATGCGCAGGAACCGCCCATTCTTCCGGTGCGAGAGCCTCAAATTCGCGCAGCGCGGCCTGTGCATCCCCGGCGAGATAATGGCCCATGCCCCGGCTGAGATGCAGCCAGTAGCGCGTCACCGGGGACCGCGCGTGCAGATCCATCGGCGGAAAGGGTTCTCCGTAACGGACCAGCCGCACGAAATCCCGCTGGGCCGCAATCAGCTGTTCAATGTCCGAAAAAGCAATCATGCGTGTGAACGCCAGTCCCGACTGCGCCTCTGCCTCCACCTGATCGAGCGGCGCTCCGGCAAAAAGCAGATCCGAGACGAAATGATTGCGGGCATAGCAGGTCATGCCGAGATCGCCCGAAGCATTGCCCGAGCGGATCGCCCGGTTGATCCACCCGAGACAGGCCTGCGGCGGCTCTGTCCAGGGGCTCAACTGATCGATGGCGACAAGCGTCTCGGTACGGCTGGCCTCGAACCCGTGGCGATCAATCAGAGCCAGAGCGGCAAGACCGAGCGCGAGCCCTTGGGCATAGCGATCGAAATGGTGCGCCAGCATGACCCCATACCAGCTCAACCCATAAGGCGATGCCGGGGAAACCCCGTGGTCGAGCGTGAATTCGACAATCAGGGCAAGGTGCAGGAACCGCAGGTCTTCGCTGTCGAACAAGGCGGGCAAAAGCGCGGACAGCAAGTGCGAGACCAGCAAGGCCTCTTCATCGACGCACACGGGCAAGTCCGCCAATGCGGTCGGATCGAAAACAGCAAGCCGCGCATCGAGCCTCTGATGCAAAGCCCGGCACAAGTCCTTGTCCGGATGACGCGGAACCGTCCGGCCAAGGAGCGACAGCCCCGCCAGCGCCGCTTCGATCGCCCCGTCATAGTCGGACCGCACCGCCTGCACGCGCGCGCGCCAGTAAAGAGCCTGCGCCCGATGCGGCACTGTCTGCGCCAGTTCTTCCAGATCATGGACCCTGACGCAGGCGAGATCGACCAGCCCCCGCGCCAGCAAAAGTTCAAGATCAAGGCACAGCCCGTCGTAGCGAACGCCGTATGGAAGCGCGTCCGGCCTGGCAGCAAGGACAAGGCGGAAAGCCCCGACAAGATCGGCGGCCTGCTCCACCGCGCCCTGCCCGCGCAACATGCGCCCGGTCTCGACCAACAGGGTGGCGATGGCACCGGCCTCGTCCTCCCGGACCGTTTCGCCCGACAGGACCGCCTCGCGCGCCAGCAAGGCAGCACGGCAATGCCAGTCTGCCGACAATCGGGCGCGATGGCGGCCCAGACCAACCGCGAGCATGACCTGCAAACGAACCCGCCCGGCCCGGCCCATCCCTTCGATCGCAGCATCGAGCACACGGTCGTGAAAGATCGCGAAGCCCGCATCGGTCCAGCGAACGAGTTCCATCCGGCACAGGGCCGCCAGTTCGCCCAGGAGATGGGTTTCATCGATCTCCACGAGATCCGCCAGCAGTGCCGGGGGGCAAGCCGTTCCCAGAAGCGCCAGAACGCCCAGCAGATGCTGACGCGCCGGGCACAGGTTGCCGAGCCGCCTCTGCACGATCGCCTGCTCGCTTTCGCGATCGACGGCGAGGCGTATCCGCTTGCGGTCGTGGCGCCAGTGCCGGTTCCCGGGCGGGGGCAGCAACATCCCCTCTTCATCGAGCAGCCTCAACCGCTGCAAGATCGAAAAGGGGTTTCCTCCCGAGGCTTCGTTCAAGATGTCCGACAGCCAGCCGATGTCGGCCTCAGCGCCTGGAAGCCGTGCGCCGACAAGATCCCCGACCTGATCGCGGTCGATCGGCCCCAACGGCAGATCCACCATGCGCTCGCGCAAGGTTTCGACCAGCGGAGCGATGCGCTCGTCCGCATCCTCACCCTCTCGAAAGGCCAGAACCAGCAGGAGATTGGCGGGGAGAGCGGCGGCAAGCCTGTCGAGAACCTGAAACGTCAGGTCATCGCCCCATTGCAGGTCATCGACGACGATCACCGCAGCGCGCTGATTGCGCAGGAACGCCGCCAACGCAGCGATCATCGCCTCGGCGATGCGGTTCTGCGCCAGTTTCGCGGGAAGATCAGGATTGCGCCAGCCATAGCCGATCATGTGAAAAAGCTCCGGCACGAGATGCCCGAGCAGCGCCTCGCTCCCCTGCACGCTGTCCATGACCAGTTCACGCAGGACTGTCAGCCGGGCCTCGTCGGATACCAGCGCAGTTTCGATGATCGCCCCCAGGATCTCGGCGAAAGGCCGCAAGGGCGCTTGCTGCCCGGACCGCAGGCACTTGCCGGTCGCGAAAAGATGCGGCGTCTCGTCAAGCGGGCTTTCCAGCACTTTGGCCAGCGAGGACTTGCCGATCCCCGCCGGGCCGCGAATCAAGGCAACTTCTCCGCCATGCCCATCCCGCACGCGGGCAAACGCCTCGATCAGCTGACGGCTCTCGCGGTCGCGCCCGAACAGGCGGCGCCCCATCGGCAATCCGTCATGGTGCTGGAACCTGCCCGGTGCCACGGGATCATCTCCCAGTCGCTGATACCCCGACGGCACAGCTTCGGATCACCACGGATCAGGTTTTCGCCAAGCCGACAACCCAAACCTTGGGTTGGTATCGGCTTTCCCAATGGTTGGCTTTTCCCCGAACGTCATCGGGTGGAAGTTGCGGGGCGAAAGCGCTGCCCTCCGAACCGGGCACAAGCGAGAGGACACCACCCATGGCAACCTTCGTCACCCGCGACGGGACAGAGATTTTCTACAAGGACTGGGGAGCCAAGGATGCCCCGACGATCGTCTTTCATCACGGCTGGCCGCTCAGCAGCGACGACTGGGACAACCAGATGCTGTTCTTCCTCGGGGAAGGCTTTCGCGTCGTCGCCCATGACCGGCGCGGCCACGGCCGTTCGACCCAGACCGACACCGGCCACGACATGGATACCTATGTCGCCGACGTTCTCGAACTGGCCGAACTGCTCGACCTCAACGATGCGACCCACGTCGGCCATTCGACCGGCGGCGGAGAAGTCGCCCGCTATGCCGCCCGGGCCCGTCCCGGCCGGATCGCACGGGCGGTGCTGATCGGGGCAGTCCCGCCGATCATGGTACAGACGCCCGCCAATCCGGGCGGCCTGCCGCTCGCAGTCTTCGACGAAACCCGTGCCGCGCTCATCGCCAATCGGGCGCAGTTCTTCCTCGATGTACCGTCCGGCCCGTTCTACGGTTTCAACCGTCCGGGCGCCACGGTACTGCCCGGCGTCATCCAGAACTGGTGGCGGCAGGGCATGATGGGGGGAACCAAGGCCCATTACGACTGCATCAAGGCGTTTTCCGAGACCGATTTCACCGAGGATCTTCGCGCGATCAAGGTGCCCGTGCTGATCCAGCACGGCGAAGACGACCAGATCGTGCCGATTGCCAACAGCGCCCATCTCGCCATCGATCTCGTCGCACAGGGCACGCTCAAGACCTATCCCGGGCTTTCCCACGGCATGGCGACGGTCAACGCCGACACCATCAACGCCGACATTCTCGCGTTCATTCGCTCCTGATCCTTTCGCGCCGGACGCTGCCCTGACGTCCGGTCGCGCCGGGCCTGCCCGACGGTCTGCCCCCCACCCCCCCTGCCGCCGTCGGGCAGGCCTTTCCCCACTCCCGATCCAGAAGGATGCACCATGTCCGACGTGCAGGATCTATGCTCGTCCCCGGCGATCCCGGCGATGACGGTGCCGCAGGCGCGCATCCTCCACCGCATGCGTGAGACGCCCCGGGATCCGGGCCGCGACACCCCTTGGCTGGCCCTGGCCCACCCCCCGGATGCCCCCGTCACCGCTGCCCTCAAGGGCGGCCTTGCGCCGTGGCAGGTCCGAAAAGTCCGTCGGCACATCGTCGACCATCTTGACCAGGGATTGCCGATCGCACGCCTTGCCGCATTGCTCGGCGTTTCCCCCGGCCATTTCTGCCGCGCGTTCAAGGCCAGCTTCGGCCAGTCGCCGCACAGCTACATCACCCGCCTCAGGATCCGGCAGGCCCAGTATCTCATGCTGAATTCGCCCGATCCGCTGGGCGCCATCGCACCCGCCTGCGGCTTCACCGATCAGCCGCATCTCACCCGCATGTTCCGCAAGATGACCGGGCACACGCCCCGCCGTTGGCGCCGCCTGCACACCACCCCCTGACCCGTTCGAACCCCGTTTACCCCCAAAGGAGACCGTCGATGCCTGTTGCCACTCCCACCCCGGGCGCCAGCCTGCTCGATCCGCACAACCATGCGCTGGTGATGATCGATTTCCAGTCGCAGATGGCCTTTGCCACCAAGTCGATCGACGCCACCCTGCTGCGCAACAACGCAGGGCTTGTCGCGCAGGCCGCCGCCGAATTCGCGGTTCCCACCATCCTGACCACGGTTGCCGAAAAGAGCTTTTCAGGTCCGATGTTCGAGGAAGTGACCGCCCCCTTCCCCGGCAAGGCGCTGTTCGACCGCACCAGCATGAATACATGGGAAGACGCCGCCGTGATCGAGGAAATCAACCGCCTCGGCAAGGACCGGATCACCTTTGCCGGACTGTGGACGGGCGTGTGCATCGTCGGCCCCACGATTTCGGCCATCGACCAGGGCTTTTCGGTCCACATCATCACCGATGCCTGTGGCGACGTGTCGACCGAAGCGCATGAACGCGCAGTCGAACGCATGATCCAGGCCGGTGCCGTGCCGATGACCTCGCTGCAATACCTGCTCGAACTGCAGCGCGACTGGGCCCGTACCGAAACCTACGAGCACACCACCGGCATCGCCCGCAAGCTGGGCGGCGCCTATGGCCTGGGCATCACGTACGCCAAGACCATGTTCGGCGCGTCCGAAGGCGGCCACTGACGCTTCGTCCCTATCCGGGGGCGGCCTCAAATCCGGCCCCGGACCCCACTCACTCCCGAGGCTGCCTCCATGAAGCCCTATCTTCTCTCGCTCGGCGCCGGGATGCTCGTCGGCATCGTCTACAGCCTGCTCGGCGTGCGCTCGCCCGCCCCCCCGGTTATCGCTCTGGTCGGTCTCGCGGGCATTCTGGCCGGCGAACAGGTCGTGCCCGCCATCCGCCACGGGCTCGCAGGCCACAGCGTCGTCGCCTTCATCGAAAAGCGCTGCCTCCATCACGTTCTCGGCCGCCTGCCTGCCAACTGCGACCAGGACGCCGGTTGACCCCCATTCTGCCGATCCCTGCCCCGTCGACGCGGGCCAGACGGGAGTTTTTCAAGATGCCGACCCCCCAGTCCAGTTCCGACTTCCTTCTCGTCAATGCGCGCATCACCACGCTCGACGCGGAAAACCCCGTTGCCGAAGCCGCGCTGGTGCGGGACGGCTGCTTCGTCGCAGTCGGGGGCGAAGGCGACGTCCGTTCGCAGGCCCGGACCGATGCGCAGATTGTCGATGCCGGAGGGCGGCGCGTGATCCCTGGCCTCATCGACAGCCACATGCACATCATTCGCGGCGGTCTGAACTACAATCTCGAACTGCGCTGGGACGGCGTGCCGACCCTGTCCGACGCGATGGCCATGCTCGCCGCGCAAGTCGCCCGCACGCCGAGCCCGCAATGGGTGCGCGTCGTCGGCGGCTTTACCGAACACCAGTTCGCCGAAAAGCGCCTGCCGACCATCGCCGAACTCAATGCGGTTGCGCCGGACACGCCGGTGTTCATCCTGCATCTCTATGATCGGGCCCTGCTCAATGCCGCCGCCTTGCGCGCGGTCGGCTATACTCGCGACACGCCCAACCCGCCGGGGGGCGAAATCGTCCGCGACATGGCCGGAAACCCGACCGGCCTGCTGCTGGCGCAGCCCAACGCGACGATCCTCTATGCGACGCTTGCCAAGGGACCCAAGCTGCCGCCCGACTACCAGAAGAATTCCACGCGCCATTTCATGCGGGAAATGAACCGGCTGGGCGTGACCGGGGTGATCGATGCGGGCGGCGGGTTCCAGAATTATCCCGACGACTATGCCGTGATCGAGGATCTCCACCGCGACGGCGAACTGACCCTGCGCATCAGCTACAACCTCTTCACGCAAAAACCGAAAGAGGAACTGGCCGACTTTTCCGGGTGGGTGAAGCAAGTCTCGCCAGGACAAGGGGACGACACCTACCGCCACAACGGCGCAGGCGAAATGCTGGTCTATTCGGCAGCCGACTTTGAAGATTTCCGTGTCGAGCGCCCGGAAATGCCGCCCTCGATGGAAGAGGATCTGGAACCGGTGATCCGCCTTCTGGCCGAGCACCGCTGGCCCTGGCGCCTCCACGCGACCTATGACGAAACCATCGATCGCGCACTCAATGTCTATGAAAAGGTGAACCGGGACATTCCCCTCGAAGGGATCCACTGGTTCTTTGACCACTGCGAAACGATCAGCCCGCGCAACATCGACCGCATCGCAGCTCTTGGCGGCGGCATCGCGATCCAGCACCGCATGGCCTATCAGGGCGAATACTTCATGCAACGCTATGGCCATCGCGCGACCGCAACGACGCCCCCGATTGCCCGCATGCTGGCCGCAGGCGTCCCGGTCGGCGCCGGAACCGACGCGACCCGCGTTGCGAGCTACAACCCCTGGGTCTCGCTCAGCTGGCTCGTCACCGGGAACACGGTCGGCGGCACCCGGCTCTATCCCGCGTCCAACCGGGTCAGCCGGGACAAGGCGTTGGCCATGTGGACGCACGAGAACACCTGGTTCTCCAACGAGGATGGGCGCAAGGGGCGGATCAAGGCCGGGCAGCTTGCCGATTTCGTCGTGCTCTCGGCCGACTATTTCACCGTGCCCGAGCGCGAGATCGTCCATATCGAATCCGTGTTGACGGTTCTGGGCGGAAAGATCGTCCATGGCGCCGGAGACTTCGCCGACCGCGCCCCGCGCCTGCCCCCGGCCATGCCCGACTGGTCCCCCGCCAACCACCACGGCGGCTATTACCAGTCGAGCGAGGCCAAGGCGAAAATCGCCAATGCCTGCGGCTGCGCGCAGTCCTGCGCCGTCCACGGCCACGACCATGCCGCTGCTTTGGGCACACAGGCTCCGGCGGCCGATGCCCGCAGTTTCTGGGGCGTGTTCGGCTGCGGATGCTGGGCGGTATGAACCAGCCGCGTGCCATCGTCACGCTCGACAGCGCCCCGGCGATGCATCTCCTTGCGCGCCTGTGCCTTGTCGCACCCTTCGCGGTCAGCGGGATCATCAAGCTCACCGACTGGCCCGGCGCCCTTGCCGAGGCGAGCGGCCTGGTCCCTGCTGCTCCTGCAAGCGTCGCGGCGCTGACCATCCTTGTCCAGCTACTGGGTTCGGCTCTCGTCTTCGTGCGCGGCTGGAGCTGGCTGGGCGCAGGAATGCTGGCGGTCTTCACCGGGCTTGCCACACTCATCGCCCATGCGTTCTGGATGACGACAGGGCCGGAACGCGCCGTGCAGATGAACGCGTTTCTCGAACATGCCTCCATCGTCGGCGGGTTCATCCTGCTGGCTCTGGTCGACGGAATCCGCGATGGCGCGCGAGCGTGATTGCATGGTTCGGCAGAGAGTCCGGCGGGCCGCCTGCCTCCTGATCGCATGCAGCGGCATGTCGGGCGCACAAGTCCGGGCGCAGAACGTTGCCGAAGCCTGGCAACCGCCGGTCCTGACGTCCGAACGCTATGACGAGGACTGGAGCCGCATGGCCGATCCGGCCGTGCGCGCCCAGCACTGGACCGGACAGTTCAAGTACATCCCGCTCGGCGAGGATGCCCACCTCACCACCGGCGCGGAACTGCGCACCCGGTTCGAGGACACCATCGCCCCGGTCAGCGGGACGGGCGATGACGGCTATCTGTGGTTGCGCCTGCTGCCTTATGCCGACCTTCACGTCGGACGCGTGCGCGCCTTCGTCGAACCGGTCGCGGCCTATGCCGTCGGTGTGCGCGGCGGTCCCGGTCCGACCGACGCCACCGGCATCGACCTGTTGCAAGGTTTTGCCGATGTCGCGATCCCGCTCGGCACCGATACCACGCTCACGTTCCGGGCGGGTCGACAGCAACTCGCGCTCGGCACCGAGCGGCTGGTCGGAACCCGCTATGGCCCCAACGTCCCCCTCGCCTATGACGGTGGGCGAGCCATCCTCCATTCGGCATCGTGGCGCACGACCGCATTCTGGTTGCGCCCGGTCGAGAGCCGGTCCGGCAATTTCGACGATCGCTCCAGCCCGACCCGAATGCTCTGGGGCGTCTATGCCAGCCATCGCGGAGGCCGGAATTTCGAATTCTATTACCTCGGCTTTCGCAACCGCAACGCCCGGTATTCGCGCGGGACCGGCGTCGAAATGCGCCATACCGTGGGCACGCGCGCTTTCGGCACGCAAGGGCCATGGAGCTGGAACGCCGAGGCGATGGGACAATTCGGCTCATTTGCCGATGTCGCCATCCGGACGTGGAGCGTCTCGCTCGAAGGTCGCCACGGGTGGGCCAAAGTCCCGTTCGCTCCGGCCGTGACCTTGCGCACCAGCCTCATCAGCGGCGACAACGCACACGGCCACGGCACGCTGGGCGCGTTCAACGCGATGTTTCCCAAAGGCAAGTATTTCGGCGAGCTGTCGCCCGTCGGCCCGCGCAATCTCATCAATATCCACGCCATCCTGACCCTTGCCCCAGCACCGCGCCTGACCGCGAGCCTTGCCGCGCTCGCCTATTGGCGCATGCGCGGGACCGACGGGGTTTATGACGTGCCCGGCAACCTCATCGGCCTGCCTGCCGATGGCCGAGGCCGTTTCATCGGCGGCCAGATCGAAAGCGCGCTGTCCTTTCGCGCGACGCAGGAACTGACACTGTCGGCTGCCGCCTCGGTCATGCGACCGGGCGCAACCCTGCACGCATTGGGGCGGACGCACGACATCGGCCTGATCGGCCTCGAAGCCAATTTCCGTTTCTGACCCCACAGGTTCCCACCGGCAAATTCCAGGAGACATTTCGTGACCGGCCGACCGTCCAGCGATCCCATGGTTTTCCTGCTGCTCGCGCTTTCGGGCGTAACCGGACTTGTCGATGCGGTCAGCATTCTCGGGCTCGGCAAAGTCTTTACCGCCAACATGACCGGCAATGTCGTGTTTCTCGGCTTTGCCCTTGTCGGCACGCCCGGTTTCGTGTCGGACGTCTTCCTGCTGGCGCTCGGCGGGTTTCTGGCGGGATCGCTGCTGTCGGGTCATCTGGGCCGGATCAATGCCGGGCGCCCTTTGCGGCGATGGCTGATGCAGGCAGCCCTTCTCGAAGCCGGGCTCCTGATCGCTGCGGGGCTTTATGCCAACGGCCCGGACCACGGTGCGGGCAGCCATGCGCTTGCGATCATCGCCATGGCTTCGGTCGCGATGGGATTGCGGAACGGCACTATGCGCCAGCTCAAGGTTCCCGACCTTACCACCACCGTGCTCACGCTCACCCTGACCGGACTGGCTGCCGATTCCCGCATGGCGGGCGGACACAATCCCAACTGGCCGCGCCGGGTCGGCGCCGTGCTTTCCATTCTGGGCGGGGCGGCGCTGGGGGCGGCGCTTACCAATCGTTTCGGCCTGCTCGTCCCGCTCTCACTCGCGGCCGGGCTGACATTGGGCGCGACCATGGTGTTCGCCCTGCTGCCTGCATCGCGCGCTCTGGCCTCGACTTGAGTTCACAGACGGGTTCGACACTATCAAGCCCTCAAATCCCGTCACATTTTCGATACAAAACCTGCCTCGACATCCTTACCAAGAGATTTGCTTTTGCGAGGCAGTACTACTACTTTCCGTCTCTGGGGACAGTCGGCGCAGGGGCATGCGCACTTCACTTCGGGGCGAAATCCATGACGGCGCTACCAACAGGCACCGCAGAAGAAACCGTTATTGTCATCGACGACGATGAAATGATGCGCGACAGCATCGACGGCCTGCTGCGCTCCGTCGGGATTGCCACGCGGGTCTTTCCGTCTGCGGTCGCCGCCCTCGCCGAGGTCTGGCCGACCGGCCCCTCGTGCATGGTGGTCGATATCCGCATGCCGCATCTGGGCGGACTTGAATTGCAGGAACGGCTGAACGAGACCGGAAAAACGGTCCCGGTCATTTTCATCACCGGCCACGGCGACATCCCGATGACGGTCAAGGCGATGAAAGCGGGCGCCGTCGATTTCCTGACCAAGCCGTTCCGCGAACAGGACCTGCTCGAAGCGGTCCATATCGCGCTCGACCGGGCGCGTCGTCTCCATGCGCAACAGCACGACCTTCAACGCACGCGCGACAAACTGTCCTTGCTGACGCCCCGAGAAAAGGAAGTGATGAGCGGCGTCGCACGCGGCCTTCTCAACAAACAGATCGCCGGAGAACTCGGACTGAGCGAAATCACGGTCAAGTTGCACCGGTCCAGTCTCATGAAGAAACTGGGCATTCGCGGTGTTGCCGAACTTGTCCGGATGATCGATAGTTATACCGACTCCTGATGTATCGACGGAGGTGGTGATGACCGATGCGGCCTTGACGAAAATGTGGACCGACGGGCTTCTTGCGTGGAAAGCGTTTGCTCTCGCGCCTCAGCAATTGTGGCAATCGATCAATTCCGGGTGGTCGTTCGGCAACGTCATCATCAACGATCGCAATTCCGGCTCACCACAGACCGAGCAGGCCATTCTGGCCGAAGCCAGCTATGGCCGACAGATCGGCAAGTTGCTCGATGCGGTAAGCGAACTGGTCAAGGCACAGCCTCACCATGCGTCCAACCCGGCCTATGCCGAAATCGCCAAGCTCAAGGAACAGATCGACACGGTCAAGAACGAGGCCGCGACCCGATCGGTCCTGCAATTCTGCCGCGACCTCGACAGCCTGCGACTGACGAACCCGAAACTTTTCGCGACGACGGTCACGTTCTTGCAGAACTGGCTGAACTCAGCCGCCTGACCCGATCCGGTCAGCCTTCCCCGACTTCGATCGCGACGATCTCGATCGCTTCCGGCTTGCCCGAAAAATCGACCAGTTCCCCGACTTCAGCGTCCATCATCGCCCGCGACAGCGGCGCGGAGAACGACAGCAGTCCGGCGGCAGGGTCGGCTTCATCGTCGCCGACGATAGTGACCGTGCGCGTCTTGCCGTTCATGCGGAAAGTCACGGTGCACCCAAAGGCGACGTGGCTGCCGTCGGGACGGGCAACCGGCTGCGCGGTCGCCTGCCGGGTCAGCCAATAACGCAAGTCGCGGCGGGCCGCCTTGATCGCGTCCTCTTCGGTCAGCGTCAGCAGACGGCTTTCCAGTTCGGCGACTTTTGCGCCGATCAGGGCAAGCCCGCGCGCGGTCACCAGATTGGGACCGGGCGGGATCGGCAGTTCGAACTTGGGTTCGAGATGTTCGTCATCGCTCTCGCGACGAAAGGCTACGCTCATGCCTGTTCCCCGTCCGGTGCGATCCATTCCTGAAGATCGGGCGCCTGGCCGATCAGGGCAAGACCATGGGCAATCGAGGTCAATTCGTTGCCGCTGGCAATCCGGCTGTCGCCGAAACGGGCCTCGAACAAACCGCGCACCGCCGGGATCAGCGACGATCCGCCGGTCAGGAACACATGGTCGATCGCCTCGGGCGCCAGCCCCGCCTGCGCCAGCGCCTCGTCCACGGTGTCGCCGATGCGGGCCAGGTCCGGCGCGATCCAGCGTTCGAAATCGGCCCGCGTGACATCCGCCTCGATAGTCAGATCCTCGCTCGCGAAGTGGAAATGGCCCTGCGTCTCGCCCGACAGCATCCGCTTGAGCTGCCCAACCGCTTCGTAAAGGCCGTGCCCGAGTTCATGCTCGACCACCGCGATCATGCGCGCGATCGCCGCCGGATCGGTCGCGCTGCGCCGCAGCCGTTCAAGCTGTTCGAGCGTGCGGCGGTTGCGCATCAGGGCGAGCCGCGACCAGTCGCCGAAATCGGCGAAATGGCCGGGCGGAATTTCGAGCACCTTGTCAAAGGAGCGATAGGTGCCGCCCTTGCCGAGCAGGGGCAGGACGAGATGGTCCATGATGCGATAGTCGAAACGGTCGCCCGCAATGCCGATCCCCGACGAACCGAGCGGAACGCACCGCCGCGCCGCGCCCGGAGCCTCCACCCGCACGATCGAAAAGTCGCTGGTGCCGCCCCCGAAGTCGGCCACCAGCAACGTCGCCGGATCGGACAGCCGCGAGGCAAAGCTGTACGCCGCGCCGAGCGGTTCGTAGACGTAATGGACCGGTCGCCCCAGCATCGCGAACATCGCGTCATAACGCGTCCGCGCCAGCGCCGGATCGGGACGCGAACCGACATAGCGGACAGGCCGCCCGACCACGATGCTGTCAGGCAGATCACGCAACAAGGGCCCGCCATGGGCGATCAGGTGCGTGAGGAAAATCTGCCCCAGTTCCTCGAACCGCAAGCGCTTGTCAAACAGGCTCGCCTGTTCAAAGGTCGCATTGGCCGCAACCGACTTGAACGATTGCAGAAACCGGCACCCCTGCGGAAAATCGAGGAATTCGGCAATCGCCCAGGGCCCCGCCTCGTGTGCGAGACCACCGCGCACGGCATCGTCCTGCCAAAAGCACAGGGCCGACCGGAACACCGAGCCGATCCCGTCGGGCCCGGCAAATTCGACCAGATCGACCTCGCCGCCGTCGCCACCACGTGCGACGACCGAATTGGTAGTGCCAAAGTCGATGCCGACTGAGCGCGCAACGGGCATGCTGGCCGACATGGACCGGTTTCCTTCTCTTCAAAGCGGATGCGGGCGGGCGCCTATGACAGCGTCGATGCCTTCCCGCAACTGCCGGATGTGCAGGTCATTGATGAACGCAATTCATGACCGCATGCCACCTTACCCGTCTAATCGACACAAGAGCACGGCGATAGATTGCAGCCAATCCCGTTATCCGATCCAGTTCTTAAAAGGAGCACACGCTCATGAAAACCCGCACTCTGGGCAAGGATGGCCTGCGCGTCTCGGCCATCGGCTATGGCTGCATGGGGCTCGATTTCGGATATGCCCACAAAGTCACCAGGGACGAAGGCATCGCGATGATCCGCGCCGCCCGCGACCGCGGCGTCACCTTTTTCGACACCGCCGAAGTCTATGGCGCCTGGACCAACGAGATCACGGTCGGCGAGGCTCTTGCGCCGTTCAAGGGCGAAGTCGTCATCGCCACCAAGTTCGGTTTCGACATCGATCCTGATACCGGTCTCATGCGCGGGGTGAACAGCCATCCCGAGCAGATCCGCCGCGTCTGTGACGCTTCGCTCAAGCGTCTGCGCGTCGATGCCATCGACCTTTTCTATCAGCATCGCGTCGACCCCAATGTCCCGATCGAGGACGTCGCAGGCACCGTGCGCGACCTGATTGCAGAGGGCAAGGTCCGGCATTTCGGCATGAGTGAACCGAGTGCCGCCACTTTGCGCCGCGCCCATGCCGTTCAACCGGTGACCGCGTTGCAGAACGAATATTCGCTGTGGTCGAGACAGGTCGAAACCAACGGCATTCTGGATGCCTGTGCCGAACTCGGCATCGGACTGGTTCCCTATTCACCGCTCGGCAAGGGGTTCCTGACCGGCACGATCACCAGTGCGTCGGACGTCACGACCGGCGATTTCCGCGCTACCTTGCCCCGGTTCCAGGCCGACGCGCTTGCCCACAATCTCGCGCTCGTCGACGTACTCAAAGGCATTGCGACCGAACGGGGCGCCACTCCGGCACAGATCGCGCTGGCATGGCTGCTGGCCCGGGCGCCGTGGATCGTACCCATTCCCGGTACGACCAAGCTGCACCGGCTGGAAGAAAACCTCGGCGCGGCCGATCTCGTGCTGGACAGCGCGGACCTTGCCCGTATCGAAGCGCAACTGGCAAAGATCGACATTCAGGGGGCCCGCTACACCCCCGCAGCGGAGGCAATGACCGGCCTGTGAACGCATCGTCCCTATCGACAACCGACGGCGCAGCGGAATCCCATCCGCTGCGCCTGATGGCCGTGCTCTGTGCCTTGATGGGCTTTGCGTCCATCTCGACCGACTTCTACCTGCCCGCGATGCCGACCATCGCGCAGGCGCTCCATGCCGATGCCGGAGCGATGGAACTGACCATTGCGGGCTATCTTGTCGGCTTCAGCATCGGGCAACTGTTCTGGGGCCCCATCGGCGACCGGTTCGGACGCAAACGCCCGATCGGCGTGGGGCTCGTGCTGTTCGTGATCGGCTCGATCGGCTGTGCGACGGCAGGGTCGCCCGCGATCATGATCGGCTTGCGACTGGTTCAGGCCTGCGGGGCCTGTTCCGGCGTCGTCCTTTCCCGCGCGATGGTGCGCGATCTTTATGGCCCCGAACGATCGGGCCAGATGCTTTCGACGCTGATCACGGTCATGGCGATCGCGCCTCTGGTCGGTCCGTTTCTCGGCGGGCAGGTTCTTGCGCTGGCCGGGTGGCGCGCGATCTTCTGGCTGCTCGTCGCGATCGGTGTCATCACCGGGATCGGCCTTGCCACCGTTCCTGAAACCCTGCCGGTCGAACGCCGTTCGGCCAAGGGACCGGGAGCCGCGCTGCGGGATTATGCCCTGTTGCTCCGTGATCGCCGCGTGCTCGACTGCGCGATGGTCGGAGGTTTCTATTATGTCGGGATCTATGCCTATGTCGCGGGCAGTCCCTTCGCCTTCATCACTGTCCACCATGTCTCGGCACAGGCCTATGGCATGCTGTTCGCCGGGGGCATCGTTGCCATCATGCTGGCCAACATGACCAATGTCCGTCTGCTCCCCCGGCTCGGGACCGTGCGGCTGATGCGGATCGGGGCCATCGCCTCGGCGGGATCGGGAAGCCTGCTCGCGCTATCGGCATGGACCGGCTGGGGTGGCTTGTGGGGACTTGTCCTGCCCTGCTTCATCTATGTCGGCGCCTCCGGACTGATCGTTGCCAATTCGATGGCCCGCGCGATGAGCCACCGTCCGCAACAGGCCGGAGCCGTTTCCGCCCTGCTCGGCGCGGCGCAATACGGCAGCGGCATGATCGGCTCGGGCAGCCTCAGCTTTCTCGCCGACGGCACATCCCGGCCGATGGCCTCCGTCATCGCGCTTGCCGGGCTTGCGGCCCTGCTCGGCGTCGCGATCAACGGCGCGGCGCAGGGACGGCGCGGGTGAACCGGGCCGATCTTGCCGACCTCTCTGCGTTTCTCGTCGTGGCCGAGGAACGCAGCTTCACGCGTGCGGCGGCCCGGCTCGGCCTGTCGCAATCCGCGCTCAGCCACGCCATGCGCCGGTTGGAAGAGCACCTCGGCATTCGCCTGCTGACGCGCACCACCCGCTCGGTATCCCCGACCGAAGCGGGTGAAAAACTGCTCGCCACCTTGGCGCCCGCGGTCGACAGCATTGCCGAAGGCATTACCCAGATCGGCCGCCTGCGCGACAAGCCTTCGGGCACCATCCGCGTGACCGTCTCCGACCATGCCGCGCGTTCCCTGCTCTGGCCTGCGCTCGAACGCTTGCTGCCCGACTATCCCGACATCCATGTCGAAATCAGCATCGACAACGGCTTCATCGACATCGTCGAGGGACGCTTCGACGCCGGGATCCGTCTCGGCGAAGCGGTCGCCCGCGACATGATCGCCGTACGGATCGGTCCACCAATGCGCATGGCCTGCGTCGGCGCCCCCGCCTATTTCGAACGTCATCCCGTTCCGCAAACGCCGCAGGATCTGGCGCACCACACCTGCATCAACCTGCGCATGGCAAGTTCGGGCGCCCTTTATGCCTGGGAATTCGAAAAGGACGGCCGCATCATGAATGTCCGGGTCGAAGGACAACTGACCTTCAGCGGATCAAGCATGGCGGTTCAGGCCGCCGAGGCGGGTTTCGGCCTTGCCATGACGATCGAGGACGTCGTGCGCGAAAGCATCACCCAAGGCCGCCTCGTGCGCGTTCTTGACGACTGGTGCCCGCCGTTCCCCGGCTACCACCTCTATTACCCCAGCCGCCGCCAGTCCTCCCCCGCCTTTGCCCTGCTGGTCGATGCCTTGCGCTGGCGAGGATGATTATCGGGAAGCGGAACAAGGATCAGAAATTCGGCCGATACCCCCGCCAAACCCACTCCAAAGCTTCAGGCAAAGTCTGTTCTCTTACCGCGCGGTCGACGTGAACCGCATTACGGGCAAAGACGAACTGATAATGATAGCCCTTTTGGGACAGCACATTTGCCATCCGCTCATTGGCTTCCACCCAATCGTGCTTGCCGTCCCGCAAGGCATTGATGTTCAGGAAATCCCGATCCCCCACTTCCAACCAGACCCGGATGGGCTTTCGCGGTGATTGGGGGATCAGTCTTGCGTGAAAGCCCCAGGCGCCATCGGGGGTTTCCGGCCATCAAGGCTGTCGTTGCAATCAGAACCATGGCCGCGATCGGCTTTTTTGCAACAAGCACGATTGGATTTTCCCTTGGACGACCGGCTGATACGGCCTGATGCCCAAGGGTAACGGCGCGCCCTTTGCCGTCAAGCAATGCGCGCGCCGACACCAACGGTTCGCAGCGAACCTCTATCGCCCCGTCAGGGCAAGGGCATTGGCCATGTCCGCGACCAGCCGGGCGACATCGACCGGCGATCCGGCCGCGCCGACGATGCGGTCGGGACGGACGAGGAAAGTCGAATATTCCGCCCTGTCGAACACTCCCTTGGCCGATCCGTCGGGATCGAACAGCGGAGTGGAGCCGAGCGAGGAAGCAAGCACGATTTCCTTCTGGCAAGCGGGAAAGATGGTGAAGGCGCGGCCGCCCATCGCTTCAAGCAGGCGCGCGGTTTCACCGTCGAAATAGGTTACAGGATCCGAGCCCCACGACACCAGCGCGAAACCGGTGCCGAGCGCATCGTCGGAGCGCAGCGGCACGCCGTTCACGTCTTCCACGCGGAACTGGGGAAAGATCGTGCCGACCGGGTCGTTGCCGCGAATGGCCTTGGCCGGAACCAACGCTCCGTCGCGCATTTTCGGCATCGGTTTCCAGCGCATGGTCGCGATCCATTCCCGCCAGCTCGGCACGCGGGCGACCGCGGCGAAGGCAACGTCGCGGACAAAGCGTTGCAGGGCATTGGGCGGGGCAAAGATCTTGCCCATCGCGACCGAGACATCGATCATCGCCTTGGCATGGTCGTGCCGTTCGGTGTGATAGGTATCGAGCAGCGCGGGCGCGGCCTTGCCCTGAACCACCATGGCGAGTTTCCAGCCGAGATTGGTGGCATCGCGAATGCCGCTGTTGAACCCCTGCCCCTGCCACACCGGCATCAGGTGCGCCGCATCCCCGGCAAGGATCAGCCGCCCCTTGCGAAACGACGAGGCGATGCGGGCATTGTGGGTATAGACGCGGCGGCGAATGATCTTGAGCTTGTCGATTTCGCCGTCGGTGAAAACGTCGCGCAGCTTGGCGCGCATCGCTTCCTCGGTGATGTCGATGTCGCCTTCGACCTCGTTGTCCTCGACACCGAATTCAAAGCGGCGGATCTGTCCCGGCAGGGCGATCGACACCAGCGGTCGGGTCGGATGGAGCACAAAGTCGAGATTGGGGCGGCCGATCGGATCGTTGGCGACATCGACGACGATGAACCGTTTGGGCGCGGTCTTGCCATCGAAGGCGACCCCCATGGTTTCGCGCACGATCGAACGGCCGCCATCGCATCCCACCAGATAATCGGCGGCAACCGTGCTGCCGTCGGCCATGGTCACCACCGCCTGCCCGCCGACATCGGCGACCGAGCGGACGTCGGCCTCGAACCGGATCTCGACATTGGGAAACCGCGACAGCCCGAGATAGAGTTCGCGATCGACCAGCGGCTGATTGAACGCATTGCGGCGGGCCCAGCCGAACGGCATCTGGGTGGGATCGATGGTCGCCAGGACCTTGCCGTCAGGGCGGATGAAGCGCGCGGCATGGAACGGCGTCACATGGCGGCGCACTTCCGCGTCGAGCCCGAGCGTCTGGAACGAGCGCAAGGCCTCGTCATCGACGCCCACGCCGCGCGGATAGTCGATGATATGCGGCAGCTTTTCGAGCAGGAGCACCGAGACCCCGGCCTGCCCCAGATAGTTGGTGAGGGTAAGGCCGGTCGGCCCGGCACCGATCACCACGACGTCGAAACGCTTTGCCTCCACGGCCATAAGTCAATCTCCAGATGAAACAGCGCCACGCGCGGATGCGTCCGCACGCGGCGCATTTCCGGTCAGTAACGGAACGAGAAAGTGGCGCCGTAAGTGGCCGGTTGACCGGTCAGGCGGCTGAAATAGTCGATATAGCGATAGGCATTGGTATAGTAATAGGTATTGGTGACGTTCTTGCCCCAAACCGTCAGGCGCCAGCGATCGTCATGCGCCGCGATCCCCGCGCGCACGTCGAGCAAAGTATAGCCCTTGATATATTGCTGCGCCAATTGTCCCAGCGCCGCATAAGTCGACCCGTTCCAGGTCACACTCGATCCCAGGAACGCCTTGCGGTTGTGCCCGATCGAAAATTCGTACTGCGCATCGCCGTTGCCGGAAAATTCAGGCGTGAACGGAAATTTCTCGCCCGCGAATTCGCGCTGCACGGCAAAGTTGTCGTAATTGACGAAGGACCCGTCGATCCGGCTTTTCACATAGGTTGCCGCCGCGCTCAGCGTGAGGCCATCGATCGGACGCGCGGAAATCTCGACTTCGCCGCCGACGATATGCGACTTGGGAATATTGACCAGACGCTGCAACGAACGCAGCACCGGGTCGGGCACGCGGCCGAGGATCTGCTTGTCGGAATAGTCGTAATAGAACCCTGCCGCGTTGAGCTGAACCTTGCGGTCGAACAGTGGCGTCTTGACCCCGACTTCATAGGCCAGGAGCGATTCCTGCTTGGCGGGAGTGAACTGGCTGGCGACCGAAGCCGAGATCGTCGGGAACGCTCCCTGCTTGTAGCCCCGGCTGACGTTGGCATAGAGCAACATGCCGCTGCGGAACGTCCAGTTGAGCCCGACCCGCCAGGACACGTTGTTTTCATGCAGGCTGGAGGCATAGCGGCCCGGCTGATAGCCCGGCTCGATCAGAGTGACGCATTGCCCCGCCACCGCCGGATTGGCAGGCGCGGCTCCGGTCAGCGACTGCGACCGCTTGTTCTGGATCGCGGCATAATACCCATCGCCCGAGTCCGCGAGACAGCCGTCGAAATTGCGGGTGTTCGAGGTATAGCGGATCCCGCCCTGAAGATTGAGACGGCTGGTCAGGTCATATTCGAGATTGGCGAAACCGGCGTAATTGCGATCGCGGTTGTGTGTGTCGAGGTAATAGGATTTGAGCGGCAGACCGAGCGAGATCGTCGCCGTCGAATCCTCGAACATCGCGGTATAGCTGTCGCTGATGCCCGACCCGAGGAAATTGGCGCCGAGGATATAGCGCAGCTTGCCGAGCTTGCCTGCGAGACGCAATTCCTGCGTCATCGCTTCGATCCGCCCGACCTGATAGAAACTCTCGTCCTGAAGCGTGGTGCCCTGCGCCGCAATCCCGGCCTTCACCGTCAGCTTGTCATAGGCCGTCAACGAGGTCAGCGTGATGTCGTCGGTCAGCTTGTAGGCGATGCGGGCCGAGACCTGATAGAACCCGTCGTTGTGGCGATAGCCATAAGGGAAACTCGTCGGCCAATCGGCGGCGCGGTTGTCGGCCGGGGCCAGCGGCTGGTTGATCAGGCCCGCGCTCGTCGCGGCGGGCAAGGACGCCAGATTGGCCGAGACCAGCGGGCTGAACGAGATGGTCTGGGGAAACTGCGAATCCGACTTGTTGTACCAGCCATTGACATTGAGCAGCATGGTCAACCGGTCGCTCGGCTCCCATTCGGCCAGGAAACGCCCACCGCTCTGGTTGGCCGATCCGGCCTTGGCATTGCGGGTATAGTTGTATTGCCAGTCGCCGCCCTGCTGCGTCTGTCCGGCAAGGCGCAGGCGCAGCGTATCGGTGACCGGCCCGCTGACATAGCCCTGCCCTTCGAACCGGCCGAACCGCGCGATGCTGACAGTGCCGCCCGCGGCCAGTTCCTTGGTCGGCTTGGCCGAAATGTAATTGATCGCGCCACCGGTCGAATTGCTGCCGTAAAGCGTACCCTGCGGCCCCTTGAGCACTTCGACCCGCGACAGGTCGAGCGAGGCCCCGGTGGTCATGGCCGGAAACGGCAACGGCACTTCGTCGGTATAGACCGAAACCGTCGACGTGCTGGCAAGGGCGGTGTCGTAGAACCCGACCCCGCGCATCGTATAGACCGGCACGGTCAAGGCGGTCTTCGCGATCGACAGGCTGGGCACGATCTTGACGAGATCGTCAGTGGCCGTGAGGCCGCGATTAACCAGATCGGTACCGCTTGCCGCCTGAATCGACAGGCCGACCTTGTTGATCGACTGGCTGCGACGCTGGGCCGTCACGACAATCTCGGCAATGCCGCTGGGCGTCGTTGCCGCAGCGGGCGGTGCTTCGGGCGCAGGCTTTTCAGCTTCCTGCGCGAAAACCTGATGACTTGTGAGAGAAAGCGCACTGCACGCGACAAGAAATGCGCAAGACCGGATGCTCATAATATTCTCCCCCAATCAGCCGGATCTTACGCCCGGATGATTTGTATGATCGTTTTCGGTTTTTACGCGATCGCGGGATCATGTGCCGTTTCGGCAAGATCCCTGTCCTCGCTTGGCTTCCTGCTATGGCGAGGTCGCATGGGTTACAATTGGCACTTCCGATTTGTGCATTGTGCGCACAGCCGCGCTGCCATGGCAGGCGGCACCGGCCCACTGGAATTTCCAGTCAGACAGTCAAGCCTTGCACGCGCAGGCGCTCTTCGATGCGGGCAACCGTTGCCGACAAGGACGGCAGATACCGCTCGGCGGCAGTTTCGACCGTCATCGCGGTCGTGAAAAAGAGCACGTTGATGCTGCCGAGCACATGGGTTGCCCCCTGCAACGGCAAGGCGATCGCGCTGATGCGCGGGTCGGCGCCGCCCACGGCCCAGGCATAGCCGCGATCGGCAAAATCGGCCTGCAAAGTCGCCATGCGGTCGGCGAGCATCGCCCGATCCCCCGGAATGGTTCCGTGCAGCAAGGCAATCTCGAGCATTTCCTGCCGTCGGCTTTCACTCGCCCCGGCCAGAACCGCACGCCCCATTGCCGTATCGAGCAAGGCACGGCGGCGCCCGACCATGGCCCGGTGCACTGAATAGGGGCTGAGCCGGTGAGTGGTTTCGCGAATGACCATCCAGCCGCTGTCGAACGTCGCGAAGTCGGTCGGCCAGGTCACTTGCCCCAGGAGATCGAACAGCTCTTCGCACACGACGCGCGCCGCCCGGTCGGTTTCGGTCAGCCCTTCGCTGAGGTCGCGGACCGCCGGGGTCAGGACATATTGCCCGTCCGAGGGGCTTTTGGTGACGTAGCCCAGCGATTCCAGCGTCGCGAGCAGGCGATAGGTCGTCGTGCGGTCGATCCCTGTCTTGTGCGCAAGACCGGAAGGATCGGCGCGTCCGGCCGCATTGAGAGCCGCCAGCAAGGACAGCCCGCGCTCCAGCGCGCGCACGTGCGGATACCTCTCGTTGCCATCCATGGCCTCTCCCCTTGTCGCGAACGCTTTTGCGCGCCGTCTGTCGCCCCCATCCCATCGCGCGCGGGCGATGAAAAGAGTGGTCGGGTCGAGGATACCGCTTTGTGCACCAGATGCACAAGCCGGCGAGCGCGATTGCCGCCCGGCGGAACATCTGGAAAGCATCGCCCATAACGAAGCAGGGCGCGAGTCCGCCGCTGCCGGGGAGAGGACGAACCGATATGGCTATCCGGCTGAAATGCCTGTCGCACACACCGTTGCGCGGCCTCAACGATCCCTCGCCCGAAATCATCCGCGATGTCGATGCGGCACTGGCCAAGGCCCGTGCCGAAGTCGAAGCCTATGATCCCGAACTGATCGTCATGTTCGCGCCCGACCATTTCAACGGGCTGTTCTATGACCTGATGCCGCCATTCGTACTGGCAACAGCGGCGTCGGGCGTGGGTGATTATACCAGCCTGCCCGGGCCGCTCTCGATCCCCGGCGCGCTCGCACTCGACCTTGCCGCCCATATTCTCGACAGCGATGTCGACATCGCCATCTCGCACCGGTTGCAAGTCGATCACGGCTGCACCCAGACTCTGGAAGAACTGACCGGCGGGATCGACCGCTATCCGGTCATTCCGATCGTCATCAACAGCGTGGCGCCGCCCTTTGCCCCTTATCGCCGCATCCGCCACCTCGGCGAAGCGGCCGGGCGCTTTCTGGCGGCGCTCGACAAGCGCGTGCTGATCGTCGGGAGCGGGGGACTTTCCCACGAACCGCCGGTGCCGATGATTACCGACGCGCCCGAAGTCGTGCGCGAATTCCTGATCGCCGGGCGCAATCCCACCGCCGAAGCGCGCGCCGCGCGACAGGCCCGCACGATTGCCGCCGGGCAGATCTACGGCACGCCCGCATGCCCGCTCACGCCGCTCAATCCCGAATGGGACCAGGCCATGATCGACCTGCTGCTGCGCGGCGACATCGACGCGATCGAACATTTCGACATTGCCGAAATCACCCGCACCGCCGGTCGTTCCGCCCATGAAGTCCGCACCTGGGCGGCAGCCTTTTCCGCGCTTGCCGCCGCAGGAGCCTATACCGGAACCCGCGATTTCTATTGCCCGATCAAGGAGTGGATCGCCGGGTACGGCATCGTGAGCGCGACCAGCCTCATCGATGCAGAGCTTTCACCCGCCT
>NZ_GL876934.1:199123-252138 GCF_000192575.1 Novosphingobium nitrogenifigens DSM 19370
GCGCCCACGCTCATCGTCTGGGGCCGCGACGACCGCTTCGTGCCGATGGACGTAGGCCTGCGCCTGCTCGCCGGGATCGCCAATTCCCAGCTCCACGTCTTTGCCCGCTGCGGCCATTGGGCCCAGTGGGAACATGCTGACACTTTCAACGAACTCGTGCTCGCTTTCCTCGCACGCTGAATTCGGGATCGCCCTTTCACATTCCCTCGAAGCCGAGCAACTCTGCCGCGTGCCTTGCGCACGCGGCATCATTTTCGGACGTATCGCCCGAAACTCCGATCGCGCCCACGATGCGCCCTTTGTGACGCACCACGATCCCTCCGGCCGCTGCGATCACCGGTTCTTCCGACAAAGGCGCGATCGCCCGCATCAGGTCGGGATGATCGCGAACCATGCCCTGCACTTGCGCGGTCGAACGGCCGAAATCGAGCGCGGTCCGCGCCTTGGCCTGGGCAATGCGCCCCCACATCGGCGGCGCGCCGTCGGTGCGAAAGAGCACCAACGGCGTCCCCGACGGATCGACGACCGCAACGGCAAGCGGCGCGCAGTCCAGAACCCGGCCTTGCGCCAGAACTTCATCGGCCAGCCGCCGCGCGGTGTCGAAATCGAGCATGCAAACCTCGTTCACTTGATCGGAATGATCGCCTTGATCCAGAACTTGTCGCCCTGCGGACGATAGTTGGCAAAGAATTCATGCTGCCAGGTGGTCAGCAAATGAACCTTGCCCAGTCCCAGACGGACGCTGGGGCCCCCGGCGAACGCCTCGCCCTTGAAACCGTGCATGGCATCGATCCCCAACTGGGCAGCCGCATTGTCGACATGGTCACCAGTCGTCTGCTTGTAGTAATAGCCGGAAAAGCCGAGCTGGACCTTGGGGCTGATCGCATAGCTTGCCGCATAGTCGGCGTGGAATTCGTTGCCCGAACGATACCCCGCGCCGGTGGGGTTGAAACCATTGATCTGCGCGTCGGTGTTCTTGAAGTTGATATCGTACATCATCTTCACGTCGAGCCGCAGGTTCTTCTTGTAATAGGCGAACGCGACGATCGGCTCGACGTTCCAGTAATGGCGGCTGAAATTGGCAATGCTGGCGCGGTCATAGCTGCCCACCGGCAGATTGATGTCGAGCCCGGTGATGACATGCCACCCGTTGCGGAAATGCCAGCCCAGAATGATCGGGTCGATAGTGACATCCGAAACGCCCGATCGGTTTCCGCTCATCCCCGCGATGCGCGCGTCGACATTCACGACCGGTACCACGACATGCATGGCATAGTCGGCGCCGAGGAATTTCTTGTCCGTCACCCAGACCACGCGCGTGACGACCGCTTCGGCCTTCACCTTGAAATCGGGCAGCAGTCCGCTGTTACCGTCACCGTCGTTGAAGCGCCCGGCCTCGTAATATTGCAGATAGCCCAGATAATAGAGCCCCTTGGGCGGCAAGGCGCCTGCCAGCATGCCTTCCGCGCCGTTGGGATAGACTCCGCCGCCCGCCTCGCTCGCCATGGCCGGTGTCGCCACGGCAAGGGCCGCCGCCATCGCGCCAAGACATGCGGACGCCCATTGTCCCTTCGTTGTCATGATCCTCTCCCTTTTTATGCTTGATTTGTTTTCAGCCCTCCGCCCCCGGAAGGTCCGGCCTGTCGGTCGCAGGCACACGTCATCGTTCGGGCAAGTGCCCGTCATGGCCTTTCGTCAGTCTCGCTTTTTCCCGAGTGGCGGTCCCTAGCGGCCGAGTTCCTCGGCCGTGCGTCCGGCAATGCCGAAATCGGTCTTGGGCATTTCGGTGATGATCACCCGCACGCTTTCGACCGGAACGCCGAGCGTTTCGACCGCCGCGTCGGTCACGGCGCGGATGAACCCGGCCTTTTGTTCGCGGCTGCGTCCTTCGAGCAGAAACGTCTGAATGATCGGCATCACACTACCTTTACGCTGATCGTTCCCAGGGCCTGGTACTTGACCGTGATCGTGTCGCCCGGGGCGACCGCGACGGCGGCGGTTGCGCCACCGGTCATGATGAAGGCTCCGGCAGGCAGGCTCTCGCCCCGCCGCGCGAGCATGTTGGCCAGCATGGCAACGCTCTGCGCCGGGTGACCGAGTACGGCAGCACCGGTCGCGGCTTCGACCACTTCGCCGTTCTTTTCCATGACGATGGCGAGGTTGGGCAGGTCGAGCCCGGCAACCGGGACTTTTTCCCCGCCGCTGATCCACCGTGCCGACGAGGTATTGTCCGCGATCACGCTTTTGAGATCGAAGCGGAAATCCTTGTACCGGCTGTCGATGACTTCGAGCGCGGGAACGACACAGGCCGTCGCTGCCAGAACCGCGTCGATGTCGCAGCCCGGCCCGGTCAGTTCGTCCTTGAGCACGAACGCGATTTCGGCTTCCACTTTGGGATGGATCAGCGTCGCGGTGTCGATCGTGCCGCCATCGGGGATTTCGCCGACATCGGTGATGAAACCGAAGACCGGTTCCTCGACGCCCATCTGCTCCATCTTGGCATGGCTGGTCAGCCCGGCCTTGTACCCCGCCATGCCGACCCCGCGCGCCTGCTGGCGCTCGCGGATGCCGCGCTGGATGGCATAGGCATCGTCCCAGTCCATTTCCGGATAGCGATCGGTGATCTTGGTCACTTCGCGCCGTTCCATTTCGGCCTTGTCGAGAAATTCGGCCAGTTCGGCGACGGTCTCAGCCGCAAGCGCCATCGGTATCTCCTTTCGTTACCCAAACTTCACAGCGCGACGCAGACGTTCTTGAGTTCGGTATAGAATTCAAGACTGTGGACCCCGCCTTCGCGACCGATGCCCGACTGCTTCGAACCGCCGAAGGCCGTACGCAGGTCGCGCAGGAACCAGCTGTTGATCCAGCAGATACCGACGTCGAGCGCGGCGGCCATGCGGTGCCCGGTCGAAATGTCGCCGGTCCACACTGTCGCGGCAAGGCCATAGGCCGTCGCATTGGCCCGCTCGACCACTTCCTCTTCGGTATCGAAGGGGGAAACGTGGCAGCACGGGCCGAAGACTTCCTCGCGCACCAGTGCAGAGCTGTCGGGAAGCCCGGTCCAGATCGTCGGCTCGATCCAGCTGCCGTTGACAAGATCGCCCTCCATGACCGGAATGCCGCCGCCGGTAACGACAGTCGCGCCTTCCTCGCGCGCCTTGGCGTAATAGGACAGCACCTTGTTGCGATGTTCCTGCGAAATCAGCGGACCGAGCGTGACGCCCGGCGTTTCCGGCGGCCCCAGCACGAGGGCTTCGGCACTGGCCTTGAGCCGGGCGACGAAAGCGTCGAAAATCGGCCGCTGGACATAGATCCGCTCGGTGCCGAGGCAGACCTGCCCGGTGTTCTGGAACGCAGATCGCGTGATCCCGGCAACCGCCTTGTCGAGGTCGGCGTCGGCAAAGACGATCCCGGGGTTCTTGCCACCCAGTTCGAACGAGACCGGACGCACGCCCTTGGCCGCGGCGCGCATGATCGCCTCGCCGGTGCCGGTTTCGCCGGTGAAAGTCACGCCGTTGACGCCGGGATGCTCGGTCAGGAAGGCCCCTGCCGATTCCGGGCCGAAACCATGAACTACGTTGTAGACGCCCTTGGGCACGCCGACATCGCGCATGACTTCGGCAAGCAGCGTCGCGGTCGAAGGAGTTTCCTCCGAAGGCTTGACGATCACGGTATTGCCGCAGGCGAGCGCCGGGCCGACTTTCCACGTCATCAGCAAGAGCGGAAGGTTCCACGGACAGACCACCGCGATCACCCCGCGCGGACTGCGCAGGCCATAGTTCATGGCCTTGCCCCCGTCATGGGTGTCGGTCACGAAGCTTTCGGTGGGCACATTGCGGAACAGATCGGCAAAGATGCGGAAATTCGCCGCCCCGCGCGGCACGTCGACGTGCTGGGCAAAATAGGCGGGCATGCCGGTATCCAGCAATTCGGCTTTCACGAAATCGGCATGACGCCGCATCATCTCGTCGGCGACGTCGTGCAGGATCTTGCAACGCTGTTCGACGGTCATGCGGCCCCATGGCCCCTTGAGCGCGGCCTGCGCGGCTTTGACCGCCGCATCGACTTCCACCCGCCCGGCTTCATGGACACGGGACACGAGCGACCCGTCGATGGGATTGGTATTGTCGAACAGACGGCCGGTACCGACCCATTCGCCATCGATGAAATTCCATGCATCGGAGAGCGCGGGGGCGAGCACTGGGGAGCGCGCGGGCACTGCCTTGCTCTGTTCGTGCGCGGTCACGGTCATGCATTGGCTCCTTTGAACAGCGGGTGACGCGAGAGCAGTGGGAGGGAACGCCCCCGCGCCGTCCGGTGAAAAGATGTCCGCCGAAAGGATCGGACGTTCAGGTGGTGACGTTGAGGAAAGCCTCGTTCAGCTTGCGATCGTGATAAAAGATCGCGCGCCCGATTTCGGTGTCGTGCCAGGTGATCACCGGACGGTCGGGGTACCAGATATAACCCCCTGAAAAGACTTCGTTGCGGTTGCCCGAGGGGTCGAAGAAATAGATCGTCTCGCCCCGGGTGATACCGTGCCGCGTCGGCCCGATGTCAAGCGAGACGTCGCGCTTGGAAATGATGTCGGCCGCGTGCAGCACTTCGTGCCAGCCGCCCAGAATGAACGAGGCGTGGTGCAGGCGATTGTCCTCGTCCGAACGGATGAAGGCGATGTCGTGCGCCTTGTTCGAACAGGTCAGGAAGACGCCGATCAGGAACTTGCGATCCGGTCCGACCACCTGTTCGGTGAGGTTGAACCCAAGAACGTCGCGGAACAAGGTGAGATTGGCGTCGATGTCGCGACCATAGAGCAAGGCGTGATCGAACCGGCTCGGCGCCATGCCGCGCAATCCGTCGGGCCAGGGATCGGGATTGTCGTAGCCGGTCATGCAGCCCAGCGTCTTCTTGGTCGCATAGATTTCCATGCGGTGCCCGGTCGGAATGGTGAACTGGAACCGCCGCCCGGTCAGCAATTGCTCGCCTTCGGGAGCCCAGCGGGTGTCGCTGACCAGCCCCGAAGCCTCGAGCTTGACCGCAAGGTCGTCGAGCGTCTGTTCGCTGTCCACTTTCCAGCCGAAGTAATCCATGCCCGCCTGTTCGGCTTCGCGCAGGACGACGCTGTGGTGGTCGTTTTCGTCCCAGGCTTTGAGGAACACGCGCCCTTCATCGTCGCGCCCGGTTTCGAAAAGGCCGATCACCTGCGTGTAGTGACGCACCGCCTCGTCGAGGTCGAGTACCCGCAGGACAATGTGTCCGGGCCTCAGAACGCCAGTCAATGCCATCAAAACTATCCCGAATACTGCGCTGCCATCCGACCGTTTGGATTACTGGTCGTGGTGGGGCGCATGTTTCATGATGCATTTGCGCATGCCGCCCACGATCTCGACCTGAAGGTCGAACCGGGGAACCACACGACAGGCCAGCACGAGACCGGCCTCCTCTTCTTCGCGCGTGATGCAGGCGCGGCTCATCTTGCGGCCATCATATTCGCCCGAAATCACGCGGATCTTGCAAACGCCGCAGCCACCTCCCCGGCAACCGACCGGAATACCCGCCCGCCCCAGACGTTCCATGCCTGCAAGCACGGTTTCGCCGTCGCGGCACTGATAGGTTTCCCCGGTATCGAGCATCGAGATGCGCGGCATGAACCTCTCCATATGTCCCACCCGTTTTCCGGGCGTGGCGACCGAGGATGACTCGGCCTTGGCACTGACCTTAGCAGCCATAAAATCGAGTTCAAGATTTAATCTCGAGATTTTATGGCTTCATCCGATATTGTCGCAAAGCTATGGCAGCGGTTGCAAAATGTCGCAAAACCGTCGAAACTTGCAGGGCTGATGACCGTCACCTCCCCTTCCTCGCCGCCCCCGGCACCTCGACTGCCCGCCCCTCGTCCAGAGGCCTCGGGGACGCCCAAGTCGCTGATCGTGGGAACGTACGAGCGCCTGCGCGCCGACATCATTGCCGGACGCTATGCTCCGGGGTCGCGATTGCGGGTCGAACATCTCAAGACCGATTACGATGTCGGCGCGGGCACCTTGCGCGAGGCGCTGGGCCTGCTCGTCTCCGATGCGCTCGTGCTCAACCGGGACCAGCGCGGGTTCTGGGTGGCGGACATGTCGCTCGACGATTTCCGCGACATCACCGAGACCCGCGTGCTGCTGGAGACGAGCGCCTTGCGCCAGTCGATCGCGGCGCGCGACGACGATTGGGAAGGTGATCTGAGCTCCGCATTCCACCGCCTGTCGCGGGCCGAAGAGCGGCTCGACAATTCCCAACCGGCAACGGTCCTCGTCAACGACTGGGAAGAATGCAACCGGCGCTTTCACCACGTCCTGCTGGCGCGGTGCCCGTCGCACTGGACGCTGCACTTCCTCTCGATCCTCTATCGCCAGGCCGAACGCTATCGCCGCGTGGCACTGATGCACCGTCCGATCGGGCGCGACGTCCATGCCGAACACCGCGCCGTGTTCGAAGCGGCCATCGCGGGCAAGGCCGACGAAGCGGCGGACGTGACCGCCACCCATATCCGCACGACGTATGCGGCGCTGGTCGCCTATGCCAAGGAGCATCGGATCACCCAGCTCGTCCCGGACAGCGCCTGAGCCCGTCTCAACGAAGTAGCCTCATCGGGAACCGTCCCGAAGGAAATCGTCGACCAGACGGTTGAACCGGTCGGCATGTTCGATCTGCGTCCAATGGCCGCAACGACCGAACATGTGCAGTTCGGCATCCGCGATCAGGGCGAAGAGGCGCTGGCTGGTTTCGGGCGGGATCACCCGATCCTCCCGTCCGTGGATGATAAGCGCGCGGTGCGGCAGAGCCGCGATCGCCGCTTCCTCGCTCGCCAGGGCATCGACGCCGTTCTGGCGGGGAGCCGGGAACATCGCGGCGAAACTTTCCTGAAATCCCGGTCGGATGCTCGCGCGATAGCGCAGTTCGGCAAGTTCATCGCTGACCAACCCGCGATCGAATGCAAAGACGTCGAGCAAACGGCGCATCGCCGCGATCGAGGGGCTGTAACCCCAAACCGCGTCGAGCCCTTCGGTCAACGGAAACGACAGGCCCGCGCTGCCCATCAAGACCAGCCGCCCGACCCGTTCGGGATGGGCAATGGCAAAGGCGAGTGCCAGCGCCCCGCCGAAGCTGTTCCCGACCAGATCGACCTGCGCAATGCCGAGCGCATCGAGAAAGTCGGCAAGGTGGCGCACCCACAGCTCCTTGCCATAGACTGCGCCCTCGGGCCGGTCGGTAAAGCCGAAGCCGACCATGTCGGGCGCGATCACCCGCCGCCCCTGAGCCAGGGCATCGATATTGAGCCGCCAATTGGCCCAGGCCGAAACGCCCGGCCCGGAACCGTGGATCATCAACAAGGGACGCGCGGAACTGCCGTCCCCGTCGGGTTGACCGTCCCGGTCATGATAATTCGTACGGATCGCACCGGCCATGATCGACCGGCCGATTTCGGGATTGCTGTCCATGAAACGCTCCAGCAGGGAAACAGATGAAGGAAGGCGGGCCAGCGCCTCACAACGGGCACCCGCTCAGGTGTAGACGCCCAGAAAATCGCCCACGACATCGCCGCTGTGATAGAAAATCCCGCGCCAGAGGTTCTCCTCGGTCCAGGTGATCGTCGGCATGTCCTTTTGCGTCAGGTAGCCGAGCCCTGCGAACGTCTCGTTCCGGTTGCCCGAGGGATCGAAGAAATAGGTGGTCGAGCCCCGCGTGATGCCATGCCGCTGCGGGGTCACGTCGACTTTCACTTTGCGCTTGGCAAGGATGTCGGCCGTCCGCAGCACATCCGACCAGTCGTCGAGAAAGAACGAGACGTGATGCAGTCCCGCGCGCGGCCCTGCCCCGAACGCAATGTCGTGCGGTGTCGTCGTGCAGAACATCCAGGCGGCTGCCTGCACGTCGCCATCGGGTCCGGCAACGACCTGCTCGCCCAGTCCGAAGCCCAGAACGTCACGGAAATAGGCGACATTCTCGGCCACCTTGTTGATCCCGCGCGCCGGGTCCAGCTCGCACATGATCATCACATGGTCGAGCCAGTGGCCCCCTGCCCCTTTCAGCCCATCGGGCCAGGGGTCGGGATTGAGATTACCGGTGGCCTTTCCGTGGAAACGCTTTTCGGCATAGAGATGCATGAGATGCCCGCTCGGCAGCGTGACCGCGAGCGCACGGCCGCAGAACGGCACTTCACCCGCCTCGCATTCAGCGACCGCGACGCCGTGGCCAAGGCTGGCTTCGCGATAGCGGTCGAGATCGGCCTCGCTTTCCACCTTGAAGGCAAAGCTGTCGATCCCGGCTTCATCCGCCTCGACCAGGATCACCGAATAGAAATCCCATTCGTCCCAGCCCTTGAGATAGGCGGTGCCGTCGGGATCGCGGTGAACCGGCAGAAGCCCCAGAACTCCAGTGTAATGGTCAAGCGCGGCTTCCAGATCGAGCACGCGCAGCCTGACATGGCCCAGACGCATGACGCCCATGGCTCTTCTCCCTTATGTATCCGCTTCGCACGGCAGCAGTCCGGCCCGGCGCGCCAGCCGCGCGGGCAATTTGCCCCATGCCTCGATGACAAGATCGCTTTCCGGCCAGATCCGGCAGGCGAGCACGATGCCTTCGGCTTCTTCCTCGGCGCTGACATGCGCGCGGCTCATGCAGCCCCGGCGCCATTGGCCTTCGTGCACTTTCACCTTGCACACCCCGCAACCGCCGCCATGGCATCCCGAACGGATGGCCCGGTGATGCACCGCCGACAGCGCCGAGAGCACGTTCTGTTCGTCCGAACAGGCAAAGACGTGCTCCACTCCGGCGAGCACGATGGAATGGCCACTCATGGCTCAGATCCGCTTGAACAGCGGCGACCGGGCTTGCGCCGCATCCGCCGGTGTCAGGAACTTTTCGTGGAAGATCTGCCGTTCGAACAGACGACCGCGCATGAGCGTGGTGATGCAGGCGTCGATCATCGGCGGCGGACCGCAAAGATAGGCCTGTTGGCCGTCAAAGCGTCCGCCGAAACGGCGCTCGATCGCTTCATGCACGAAACCACGCGCGCCCTGCCATGACGCGTCCTCGCCCGACACGACCGGGAGATAGGCGAAATTGGCGTGAGCTTCCTCCAGCGCGCGAAAGATGTCCGCGTGATAGAGGCCGGCCGCATCGCGGGCGCCGTGGACCAGCAGGATCGGGCCGGTCTCGCCTTTTTCCAGCAAGTCGAGGATCATCGACTGCGGGCTCGACAGGCCCGAACCACCGGCCAGGAACAGCTTGGAAAGGTTCGCCGAGCGTCGGACGTGGAAGCGTCCATATGGCCCCGCGAACTTGAGTTTGAGCCCTTCCCGCGCATTCTCGTGCAGCCAGCCGGTCGCCTTGCCGCCCGGAACGAGACGGATGTGCAGCTCGATTTCCCCGGCCTGCGAAGGCGGACTGGCGATCGAGAAAGCGCGCGGCCCGGCAATGCCCGGCACTTCGAGCATGACATATTGCCCGGCCTGAAACGCCAGCGGTCCATCGTCGAGCGCAAGCCACAGACCAAGAATGTCCCCCGCCAGCCGCTCCACCCGCGCCACCGTCGCGTGATAGTCGCGCACCGGATGGTGTTCCGCGTCCGGTTCGTCATCGAGATCCGCCTCGATCACCGTGTCGGCAGCAAGCGTCGCCACGCAGGCGAGCGTCTTTCCTTCGTCACGCTCGAAATCCATGAGCGCGAACGAGGACGCATCGCGATGCTCCACTTCGCCTTCGAGAACGTCGATCTTGCAGGTTCCGCAAAGGCCGTGGCCGCAGGCATGGGGCAGATAGACCCCCGCCCGCAGACAGGCGTCGAGAATGGTCTGCCCTTCCTCGACCTCGATGGTTTCGCCGAGCGGTTCGACACAGAGCTGATAGGTCATCGTACGCCCTCCGCCCCGATCAGAAATGCGCCCCGGCCAAGCCGACGAGACCCGGCGTGCGGAAGCGGATGACCGATTTGTGATGCACGCCCTGTTCGGCAAGCGAGCGGGCGGCGTCGGGTTCGAACGGTTCGCCGTCGAGCGTCCATTCGACTTCCCCCATGTCCACTTTGGCCCAGTCGGGATGCTGGGCGTAAAGCTGGGGCAACACTTCGCCCGCGACCGCGCTCCACGGCATCGACGGGGGCACCGGCACGACGATGGGCGCGGCGAACATCAGGTGATCGTCCCACAACAGCGTCAGCAGCTGATTGCCGTGAAAATTCTCGACGCGATCGGCAGGCGCGAAACGATAGGCGCCAATAGCCTTGACGGACATCTTCTCTCTCCATGGTATCGGTTGGGTCGGGCGGAGCGGGATCCTTGCCGCTCCGCCGCACAGTTGGACGGCGACGGTCAGGTCCCGGTGCCGGCCTTGCTCGCCTGCCAGCTCTGCCAAAGCGCCTCGTCGGGCGATCCCTTGTAGTCGAGATTGTCGGCCCCGCCGTTCAGGTGATACCAGTCGAGCACTTCGGGAACAGTCGCCCCGCCGCAGTTGCCCTGATAGATCTGGTGCACCGGCAACCAGGCCTGCACATACTTTTCCGGTTCATCGAGAAAGATGTCGCGGCAGCCGTCCGAGCAGAAATGGTAATGCTCGCCTTCGTGCTCGCAGGTACGCAGCGAGATGCGCGTCGGATCGTTCGCCTCGGTGAAAAAGGCCGGGACCTGGCAGACCTGGCACAACTGGGGCAGCCCGTTGTTGTAGAACCGCTTGCCCTCGTCGGCCTCGGCGCCCCAGTGGGCATAGCGCGGAGCATAAAGCCGGTCATAGCTTTCGGGATATTTCTCGCGCATCCACGCTTCCTCGCCCGCATCGGGCAGCCAGGTGTGGAACGCGGCGGCGTGGGTGTACTGATAGAACGTGGACCAGGCCTGATGGCTGTAGTGGTCCTTTTCCGCCGAAGCGATCTCGTGATACTTGGGCAGGCGAATGCCATAGCGGGCAAGGTCGGTGAACAGCGCCCCGCCGCCCTGCTCGAAGTAGATCTCCCAGGCTTCCTTCCAGGACATGATCTTCTTGGGCAGCATGTAGTCCATCATCATCGCGACGATCGACAGCAGGCGGTATCCGCGCCAGAACCATTTATCGATCCACTTCTGGACGATGGGGACGTTGCCTTCGTCCTGTTCCAGCATGAACTTGATGATCTCGAGCCCGAGCGTCATGTGGCGGCTTTCGTCCGACTGGGCCGAAAACCCGAACGTCACCGTCGCCATGTCACCGTTATAGGCGGCCCCCGACATGAAGGGCACGAACAGCAGGCTGGTCAGCACATATTCGAAGCTGAACGAGATGGCAGTCAGGAACTCGAACGGGCCTGCGCTCATCGCGTCTTCGAAAAACGACTTGGGCACCGACAGGTACCAGACCCGGCTGAACATGTGCCAGGGATCGTGCAGGCCGTCGAAGAACTTGTTGAAATGGCTGATCGTGTGGATCTGCGTCTGGGCATGGCGCAGCTCGTCGATGGCCTGCATCTGGCAGGCGATACGCGGGCCGACCCCGTCGAAATGGCGCCCGACATGGGCATAGGATCGGTGGGCGGCATATTCGAGCGGCGAGACCGCCGTCAGGAAGATCTTGAGCGCGTTGATATAGCGCGCGTCGGTCACGTTCATCTGCCCGTTGTTCTGGGCAAAGCTGTCGATCACGGCATAGAGGCGCCGTTCCTTTTCCGCCTGGAATTTCCAGTAGGCATCCATGGTCAGCCGGAACGGGTCCTCGAACTTGTCCCAGTCGTGGATGCGGATGCCTTCATAGTCGGTATAGGGGAAGATCTTCTCGCGCGGCTGGTACGAAGGTTCCCAGTCGAGCCCGCGCGTGAGGTAGGAATAGCGTTCCTTGATCCCGAGCTTTTTGGCGCGGGGCGATTGCGTCGTGGTCGTCGTCATGACCGTATCTCTCCCGTTATGTTATGCGTTCCACGCGATCAGCAACCGGTCGTCGTCTTCGTCGACATTGCCCGACAGGCAGACCAGCGTGAGATTGAGTTCCTGAAGATCGTAATCCCGTCCGAGTTCGGTCGAGATCGTCTCGCGGTTCATGACGAGGCGGCCGGGGCAATCGATCTTGGTCATCGCCGGATAGCGATTGGCGACGGCGTCGGGATTGTCGGCCATGATCGCGGCAATGATGCCGCGGCCTTCGTCGGTGTTCTGAAGCGTGATGGAAACGTTCTGGGTCATGGTGTCCTGCCCCTCACTGACCGACCGGGATGCCGAGACCGGCGGCCCGCTTGGCAAGTTCGCCGCGCAGACCGGCAAGCGCGTCGATGCCCGCTTCGCCCAGAACGCGGGTCGCCAGCGGCGCAAGCGCTTCGGCCGCGCGCTGTTCCCAATGCGCGAACCAGCGCCCGAGATGATCGCGATTGGCGTCCGATTCCCGAGCCGTCGCGCGCAGGACCGCATCGATCCAGCGCGTGACTTCATCGCGCCAGTCGACCATGAATTCGGTCATCATCGACAGGCTCGACGCGCCATGGGCTTGCCCCGCCAGATCGAAGAGATCGTAGACGAGCGGATAGAGCAGCCCGTCGAGCGCCAGGAATTGCGCGACGAACATCTCGAACCAATCGGAAATGACGAGGCTGTCTTCGACAAGGCGGCGCATCGGCTGCCACTCGGGCGCGTCCATCCACACCCGCTTGCCTTCGTCGAGCGCCTGCCCGCCCCCCGCGATCAGGCCGATGCGTCCGATGATCTGCGCGATCCCGAGCCGGTCGGTCGCGGTGAACATCGTCGCCTGCGTAATCGCCGCGCCGAACCCGAGATCGGTGATCGAACAGGCGTTCATGTTCGCGCCCCATTCGACATGGCGCAACGGCAGGAGATAGAACCGGATGGTATCCTGCCATTCTGGTGCGATCGCGGCAAAACCGTTGCGCTTTTCAACGAAGGACAGCGCCTTTTCGGCAGCCTCCATCATCCGGGCGCGGGCAATCGTGTACGTGCCGTAATAGAACTGGCGCGGGTCTTTAAGGACATACCAGTCGGCAAGGACGATGCCCGTGCGCGACGCGTCGTAAAGCTCGTGCGCGGGATCCCAGGTCGGGCGGTAATGATGCGCGCCGCCCGGTTGAAGGTCGAACGTCGCTTCCTCGTAACGCGAGGCCGGACGGTCTTCGCCCAGACGGCGGGCGATGTGGGCGAACGTCTGTCGCCGCTGGTCGAGCGCATTGGTCTTGATATCGAGCGCCATGGGGAACCTCTCCTCTTGGTGGGCAGTGTTCAGCAGGTCGCCCGGGCAACACCGGGCGCCCATTCGACATGAGCCTGCTGGACCGTGCAGAACGCTTCGAAAGCGGCCGGAGGCATGACCAGTTCGACGGTCAGCAACGGATCGCCGACGGTGAATTCGAACTCGATGAAACCGGCTCGCCACCCGGTGGCGCGGATGCGGCGACAGGTCATATCAACCGGAACGGTGATCATCGCCGCGGGACTTTCAAAGCCCTCGCGATGATGGTCCATCGGTCGAGGCCGATGTCGATTCTCTTGCCGGGGTCGTTGGCTCGCCACGGGTCATCCTCTCTGCCGCTTCTTGCCTGTCGTCGGCCCGCCAAGAATAGGTAAAGGGTGAGAGCCAATCCAAGACAGCCCCTTGCGCAGCGATCAAATTCCCGCATCGACCTGATAAAACGTGATTTTCGTGGATTGCGCGCGCTGCCCGGTTTGTCCGGCCGGGTGCGGGAATGAGCATTTGATCATGCTGCAATGCCGCAGATTTGACGAAATCATCCAAGCTGCGCACGATGGAAAGGGTCACCGCCAGAGTCTCGAGATTCAGATTGAATCTACGATTCGTTCTGGCAGGATGGTCGCAACAAAAGAAACCAATTCGGGAGAGCGGCGGCATGAAACGGGCCCGCCAGACGGCAGGCGCAACCGCGCTGCATTCATCGTGCGAAGACCTGGGCGTCGAGATCAGCGACCTTTCCGCGCGCCTGCGGTTCAAGCCCGCCGATGCGCAGATCTGGCTCGAGACCGAGCGGATGATGATGGTCCATCTCTCCGCTTTCACCAGCCTGCGCCGCGAGTTGATCGATACGCTCGGGACACAGGGCGCGCGCCGCCTGCTGATCCGCATGGGGCAGGCCTCGGGCGCAACCGACGCGCAGATCGCACGCCGGGCGCGGTCGAGCGACGATCCGGCGGCGATTTTCATGGCAGGGCCCCGCCTCCACGCCATCGAGGGCATGGTCCGCGCCGAACCGCTCGACTTTCACGTCGACGCGGAAACGGGCGTTCACACCGGCGAATGGATCTGGCGCAATTCGATCGAGGTCGACGCGCACCTTGCTGCCTTTGGCCCGAGCAGCGAGCCGGTGTGCTGGCACATGATCGGCTATGCCTCGGCCTATACCAGCGCATTCATGGGCCGCCCGATCATCTATCGCGAAGTGGAATGCCGGGCCATGGGCGCGCCCAATTGCCGCATCATCGGCAAGCCCGTCCACGACTGGGACGAGGAATCGGACGAGGATCTCCACACCGGCATCGACCTCGACGTGCTCGGGACCTGCGACGAGTGGAGCGAGGGGGCAAGCGGGAACGACGAGCCCGACCGGCTGGTGGGACAATCCTCGGACTTTGCCGGGATGATGCACCGGATCGCAATGGTTGCCCCGACCGATGCGACCGTCCTGTTGATGGGCGAACCCGGCTCGGGCAAGAAAAGCGCGGCCCGCCTGATCCATCAACGCAGCGCCCGGGCGCGCAAGCCCTTCGTGGTGATGAATTGCGCCGCCTGGCAGGGCGAGGCGCTCGACATCGAGTTGTTCGGCACCGAACGCGGCCCCAACGGCAGCCCCCGCCAGGGCAGGCTGGAACGCGCCCATGGCGGCACCCTGTTCCTCGAGGACATCCACTGCCTCGACGTCCGGGCCCAGTCCAAGCTCTTGCGCGCGCTCCAGGAAAAGACGGTCGAACGGGTCGGTTCCTCGCAACCGCGCACGATCAACGTCCGCCTGCTCGCCTCGGCCAATGCCCGCCTGCTCGACGCGCGCCGCGCAGGCCAGTTCCGCGAGGATCTCTATTACCGCATCGCCACGATGCCGATCCCGATCCCCCCCCTTGCGCGAACGGCGCGCCGACCTTCCGCTGCTCATCCAGCATTTCATCCGCAAGTTCGCGCGCCTTTACCGCAAGACCATCCCGGGGCTGTCCAACGCCGCCGTCGGGTTCCTCAGCACGCACGACTATCCGGGCAATATCGCCGAGCTGGAAAGCATTCTCGAACGCGCGGTGATCATGACCCCGGACGGACAGCCGCTGGCGATGACGCACCTGTTGTCACCGCTCGAAGAACAGGATCGCGGGTTCTTTGCCCTGTCGAACCGTGGTCTCCTGATCCCGCGCCAGCACGGGGCCGACAGCGAAGTCGAAACGGTAGCGTTCGACAATCTGCTCGACAGTGATTTCGATCTGGAAACGTTCGAGACCCGCCTCATCACCCGTGCGGTCGAACGGGCGGGCGGCAACCTGTCGCGGGCGGCCAAGGATCTGGGCATCACACGCCCGCAACTGGCCTATCGCTACAAGAAAATCCACGGCGAAGCAGAGTAGCCGCGCCGGGGAACCGAGGGATCAGAGCTTTCCGAACTTCGCCTCGTAGGCGCCGGTGTCGCCGCTTGTCAGCAGCCGGGCCTGTTCGATCCAGTTGTCACGCAACGGGCGTCCGGCAAAGGCCCCGAGCCTTGCGTCGATGGCGGCAAGGTCGGCTTCGGTCCAGGCCGCGATCTGCGCATAACTGGTGACGCCCAGTTCGGCGAGGAGACGGCTGAGCTTGGGACCGACCCCCTTGATCCGGGTCAGGTCGTCACCCGCGACAGGTGCTTCGACCGCCGCAGCGGCAGGCGCAGCGGGCTGTTCAGCCACGGGTGCGACCGGAACGGGCGGCGGAGGGGGCGGCGGCGGGACGATCGCGGCGGCGGGCGGCGCATCGATCAGCGCGGTATTGCGTTGTGCAGGTCCCGCCCCTTCGGACAGGACGTCATGATATTCGCGACGTACCGGAGGGCGACGACGACGAAAGGCGAGCAGCCACAGCAGCCCGAGCAGGACAAGAGCAATGCCCGCAGCGAGCACGCCATTGGCTTCGATCCACGCGATCATGTTGGCTCCTTAACGCCGGACGATCCGGCCACACCGCGGCCCATTCACGAAACGGCCGGTTTTGCCAAGCGGCTTCATGCCGCCGGCTGCTTGCGGAAGAGCACGCGGTCTTCCGGTCCGAAAACGACGCGCCACAGGACGAAGCAATAGACGCCCAGGATGGCAGGGATGCCCAGCGCGATTTCCACCCATTCGGGAAACAGTCGCGCCAATCCCCCGACCAGCGCCGCCGGGACAACCGCCCGGATCAACGTCCAACGCCAGTTGTTGATCGGTTCGGCCACGATCCGCGACAACAGCCGCGCCTTGAGCAGTGAACTGGTCCCGAGCGACAGGGTCATGGCAATAGCCGCCAGCGCCGTTTGCACATTGGCGTCGAAACCGAGATTGCGAGCCCCGAGGATGAGCCCGAAGGTCAGGCCTCCCTGCAAGGCAATCGTGCCCAGGCTGATCCACAGATTGCGCATCCGGGCGACATAGATCAGCGCCGCTTCGCTCACGACCGCGGTCGCCGCAACCACTTCGGCGGCCAGCAGGAAGAACAGCGCCGGGGTCCCGCCGACGAAAGCCGGACCACCCAGCCCCATCAGCGCCGTCCCGGGAATGGCAAGCGCCAGGGCAATGCCCGCCTGTGCCGCCGTGATCCAGAAGCCGACCTGGCACACTTGCGCCGCGATCGCGGGCATGTTGCCGTTCATCACGTTGCGTGTGATCACCGGCCCGAGCACGGGTTCGAAACTGGTCTTCAGCTTCTGCGGCAACGAGGCGAACTGCTGGGCGAAGTAATAGATCCCGAGCGGGGCTTCACCGATGAAGAAACGCAGGAGGAACACGTCGATCTTGCGCGTGCCCCATTCGACCGCGTCGGCCCCGGCGAGCGGCATGTTGACCACGGCAAGGCGCAAGAGTTGCAAGGGACGCGGCCGCCAACGCCGGGGAAGACCGTACATCCGCACCAGCGCATGGAGAGCAACTGCCGTCGCCGCCACTGTCGAGGCGAGATAGGACAAGGCGAGCCCGCCCTCGGGATAGACGAAATAGAGCCCCCCCGCCGTCAGCGACAAAGTCCACGGCTCGACCACGGCGCGCGCGCGGACGGTCGTTGCCACGTCGAACCGGAACGCCAGCGCCGCCAGCGCTAGGTCGCCGACCGCCATGGCCCAGACCGAGAGTACCAGCAGGCGTTCCGCCTCGCTGAAGTTCCCCTTGGGATACATGGATTCAGGGAAAAGCCAGATCAGGAGCGACATCGCGCCCGCAAGCAGGGTCGTCACCAGAAGCGCATCGGCAACGACATTGGCCGCCGCCCCTTCGACACGGCTCGACGGCGTGGTCTGGTCCCCGTCGGGCCAGGCGATTTCGGCCAGACGCTGTGCCAGACCGCGCTTTTGCCCCAATGTCGCCAATTGCCCGGCGAATTCGACCATGACCACGGCCGACGCGAAACGGCCCATGGCGCTCGCCCCGTAAAGGCGGCTCGCGAAAAACAGGAACGGCACGCGCGCGACAAGCCGGGCGAGAAACCCGAAGAAATTGGTCCGCCCGCCTTTGGCCAGCGCAGCGACATCGCCCTCGTCGGTCTTCACCGGCCGGGACTCAGGCGCCGCTTCGGCAACCGCGAGATCGAGATCGGAGGAAAGTGCCTTAGCCAAGGCTATCTTCTCCCCCCGCATACGGAACGCCCGCTTCGACTTCGGCCCGCAGCGGACGCGCAAGCAGGGTATCGACGATTGCACGAGCCGGAACCCGATCGGATACCAGGGCCGCCACCGCTTCGGCGATCGGCATGGCAATGCCCCGTTCCCGTGCCATTCCAGCCAGGACAGGCGCTGTAAAAGCGCCTTCGGCCACCGTCCGACGATCGCCAAGCAGGGCTGCTGCACTTCCTCCCTCGCCCAAGGCCTTGCCCAATGTGAAATTGCGGCTGGCCGTCGAGGTACAAGTCAGAACGAGGTCTCCCAGCCCGGAAAGGCCGCTCAAGGTTTCAGCCTGCGCGCCCATGGCAACGCCGAAGCGGACCATTTCGGCATGGCCCCGCCCGATCAGCGCGGCACGGGCATTCTGCCCCAGGCGCAGCCCTTCGACGACACCGCACGCCACGGCGAGCACATTCTTGACCGCGCCGCCGATTTCCGCCCCGATCACATCGCGCGAGAAATAGGGGCGAAACGCCGGGCGGGCGATGACCGGGGACAACCGCTGCCACTGCGTCTCGCCATCGCTGCATGCCAGCGTGACCGCGGTCGGAAGCCCGGCTGCGACTTCATGCGCGAACGTCGGCCCCGACAGGACCGCAAGCGCGGCGCCCGGCACGACCGCGCGGGCGACATCGGCCATCATCCGTTCGGTGCCAGCCTCGATCCCCTTGGAACAGAGCACCAGATCGCCGGAAAAGCCCGCAAGTCCGGCAAGGACAGTGCCCATGTGCTGCGCAGGAGTGACCACCAGCACCGTCGCAAGCCCGGAAAGCTCGTCGAGATCATTGGTCGCGCGGATCGTGGGATGGAGCGCGATACCCGGAAGATAGGGCGTATTGACCCGATCGGCGTTGATTGCCGCAACGAGCTCCGCCTCGCGCGCCCACAGCAGCACAGTCCGCCCGTCGCTCGCCAGCATCTGCGCGAGCGCGGTGCCCCAGGCTCCCGCACCGATCACGCCGACCGTGGAAAGCGGGCCCTCGCTCATGCCTTCACCCCGGCGCCGCGCACCGGCTGCGCATCGGCATCGAGCGGCCAGCGCGGACGCGCCGCGACATCGAGCGGATCGACCTGCCCCCGCGCGAAACGCTCAGCGCCCGCCCAGCCGATCATGGCGGCATTGTCGGTGCACAGGCGCGGCGGCGGCGCCACCAGCCGCAGCCCCGACTTGCCCGCCAGCGTTTCAAGTGCCGCCCGCAAGCTCTGATTGGCGGCAACGCCTCCGGCCACGACCAGCGCATTGACCGGCCCGCAAGCCTCGAGCGCGATGCGCGTGCGGTCGATGATGCAATCGAGCGCGGCCTGCTGGAACGAGGCGGCAAGGTCGGCGGGCTGATAAAGCCCCGATTCGTAAGCGCGCAGAACCGCGCTTTTCAGGCCCGCGAACGAGAAGTGCGGTTCGCCGCTTCCGACCAGCGGACGCGGCAGCGGCACGGCGCGGGGATTGCCCTCGCGCGACAGCCGCTCGACCGCAGGGCCTCCGGGATAACCGAGCCCGAGGATCTTGGCGGTCTTGTCGAAAGCCTCGCCCAAAGCGTCGTCGATCGTGGTCGCAAGGCGGCGATAATCGCCCAGCCCGCGCACTTCGAGAATCTGGCAATGCCCGCCCGACACGAGCAGAAGGAGATAGGGATAGGCCAGATCGGGATCGGCAAGGCGTGGCGAAAGCGCGTGGCCTTCCAGATGGTTGATCGCCAGGAGCGGCTTGTTCGCGGCCATTGCCAGGGCCTTGCCGGTCACGAGCCCGACCATGACCCCGCCGATCAGCCCCGGCCCCGCCGTCGCCGCGATTGCATCGACATCGTCCAGCCCGAGCCCCGCGTCGGCAAGCGTCGCGGCAACCATCGGCGCGATCACTTCGACATGGGCGCGGGCCGCGATTTCGGGAACGACCCCGCCATAAGGACGGTGTTCGGCATCCTGCGAGGCGATCCGCTGCGCGACGATACGCGACTCCAGCGTAGCGCCGGTGTCGTCGATCACCGCGACTGCGGTTTCGTCACAAGAGGATTCGATGCCGAGGATCAGAGCCATGGGGAGCTTTCCCTTAGAGATAATCCCGGTTACGGCAAGCGGTGCATGACTGAACCCGTAACGTCCTCGACGATGAGCACCCTTCGCGCAACACCTGTCCCGGCCCGCCCTTTGCGCCTCGGCACGCGGCAGTCGCCTCTGGCCATGGCACAGGCCGAAGAAACCCGCGCCCGGCTCTGTGCCGCACATGGCTGGCCGGTCGATGCGGTCGAACTCGTGCCGGTGGTCGCGAGCGGCGACCGCATTCAGGATCGCCCGCTTGCCGAAATCGGCGGCAAGGCCTTGTGGACAAAGGAACTCGACGCCTGGCTCGCCGAAGGGACGATCGATGCCGCCGTCCATTCGATGAAAGATGTCGAGACGCTCCGGCCCGAGACCCTGACCATCGCCGCCGTCCTGCCGCGCGCGGATGTGCGCGACGTTCTGGTCGGCGCAGCTTCGGTCGCGGACATTCCGACCGGCGCCCGCGTCGGCACCAGTGCACCCCGCCGCGCCGCGCAAATGCTCCATGCCCGCCCCGACCTTACCGTCGTCTCGTTTCGCGGCAATGTGGCGACCCGGCTCGGCAAGCTCGAACGGGGTGAAGCGGATGTGACCCTGCTCGCGGCTGCCGGCCTCGTTCGCCTCGGCGAAACCGGGATCGGCACCCCACTCGATGCGGAGACCTGGCTCCCGGCCCCGGCACAAGGGGCGATCGGCATCGAATGCCTTGCCGCGCGTGCCGATCTCCTATCGCTGTTTGCCGCCATCGACGACGCGCCCACCCATGCCGCGATCCGCGCCGAACGTGCACTGCTGACCGGTCTTGGCGGCACTTGCCACAGCCCGATCGCAGTGCTGACCCGCCCTGAAGGCGACACCGAGCTGTTCCTGCGTGCCGCCTTGTTCAGCCCGGATGGCGCCCATCGAGTCGAGGCTTCAGCGACTTTCCCGATGACCGAGCCGGGCCATGCGCAGGCTCTTGCCCTGCGTCTGCTCGCCGATGCGCCCGAAGCGATCCGCGTCCATTTCGATGGGGGTGTGGCCGGAGACATCGCCTGATGCCGCAGCGCCCGGTGCTGGTGCTTCGGCCCGAGCCGGGCAATGCGTCGACAGTCGCGGCCCTGCACGAAGCGGGGATCGAGGCCTGCGCCGCGCCGCTCTTTGCCTATGCGCCACGCGTCTGGTCGCTGCCGGACAGGGATGAGGACGGGGAATGGCGCGGTCTCCTCGCCGGAAGCGCGGCGATCTTCCGCCATGGCGGACCGCTCCTGTCGACACTGACCCATGTACCGGTCCACGCGGTCGGCGCCTCGACGGCTGCCGCCGCACGCAAGGCGGGGTTCACGGTGGCACAGACCGGCAGCGGCGGACTGCAACGTCTGGTCGCCGATCTTGCGCCGGGGCGCTACCTGCGCCCTTGCGGCGAGGCGCATGTCGCACTGTCTCCCCCATCCGGCGTCACGGTTCTCGACCGCATCGTCTATGCTGCCAAGCCGCGGCCGCTTTCCGACCGGGCCGAGGTGACCTTGCGTGCCGGGCCCACGCTGGCCCTGCTCCATTCGGGCGAGGCCGCGCGCCATTTCCGGGCCGAATGCCTCGCCCGCGCCATCCCCTTGTCCCGAGTCGCCCTCGCCTGTCTTGCCCCCCGCATTGCGGCATCCGCCGGTGAGGGTTGGGAAACGATCGAGACCGCCCAAAGTCCCCATGAGGAAGCTTTGCTTTCCTTGGCACGCCAAATGTGCCAGACAGTGTGACCTCGGGGCCACTTACAAAGCGAAAACGCACGCATGCAGGACATGACTTTCGGCCAAGGAGCCGACTCGCGGCGCATGCGGCGGGGCTCCGGGCGCGGTATTGCAGCCCTTGCAGCAGCCCTCCTTTTGGCAGGTATGGGCGGTGCTGCGTGGTACGGCTGGCAGGCGGGATGGTTGCACGGACCGCTGCCGCTGAGTGAAGCGAGCCCGAGCGCAAGCCCGAGCGCGACGACGGCCGCCCTTGCCGCACAAGGCAATCTGATCGCGACCAATGCGGCCTTGGCCGACGCGACCGCGCGCCTCGCCTCGTTGCAACAGCGTCTGGCTGAACTCAATCAGCAGGCCATCGCCGCTTCGGGACAGGCCTCGCGTGCCGAAGCCCTGCTGGTCGCCTTTGCCGTGCGCCGCGCCATCGAACGCGGACAGCCGCTCGGCTATCTCGAAACCTCGATGCGCATCCGCTTCGGCGAGAGCCAGCCCAAGGCCGTCGACCAGATCGTTGCCGCAGCCCAGAAACCGGTCACGCTGGCGCAGTTGTCCGAGGAATTCACGACGATCGCCCCACGCCTGACCGGAGGCCCCGCCAACGAGAGCACGTGGGACTGGATGATGCGGCAAGTCGGCGGCCTGTTCGTCGTTCACCACGACGACATGCCCTCGCCCGCACCTGAAAGCCGCATTGCCCGCGCCCGCACAGCACTGGCCGGGCAGCGCGTCGATCTTGCCATTGCCGAGATCGAACACCTTCCGGGCAAGGATGTCGCTGCCGAATGGCTGGGCCACGCCCACGAATGGGTGGCAACGCAACGGGCGCTCGACCAGATCGAAAGCACCGCGCTCTCCACGCCGACCGTCGCCCCGCTGGCGACGCCCCCGGCCGATGTGACATCGCCCGACGGGACATCACCCGACGCGACGGCCTCCGATGCGCCCGAAGGCAGCGCGTCACCTGCGCCCGCGGCGAGCGCATCGCCCGCCCCGAAAGGCCCGACCAAACCCTGAAGAATAAGGCCCCGACCGACGGTCAGGGCCCGAACGGTCGTTTCAGACCTGCAACGTTATTTCAGGCCTGCAACAGGGCGGGAAGTTTCCCGCTCATGCCGCGCGCCTCGTCCATGAAGAAACGCTTGAGCGCGGGCATGCGCTGCACGCCCGCCATGCCGAGCCGACGCACCATCGAAGGCAGACGTCCGCGCATTCCGAACAGGCGCGTGAGCACGTCGGTCGCCCCCGACACCATGAACGTGTCGAGCGCGCGCCAGCGTTCGTAGCGCTTGAGCACTTGCGCATCACCCGGTTCGAGCCCCATGCGCATGCCTTCAGCCAGAACCTCGACCAGCGCGGCGACATCGCGCAAGCCCAGGTTGAGCCCCTGCCCGGCGATGGGGTGCATCCCGTGGGCAGCATCCCCGACGAGCGCAAGCCGCTGATCCACGACCTTGACCGTGTGATGGAAATTGAGCGGATAGGACGAACGCGCCGACGACAGGGCAAGCTCGCCGAAAATCCCGTTCATCCGCCGCGAGACTTCGCCAAGAAAAGCCTCGTCCGGAAGAGCCAGAGCCCCGGCCGCGTCCTTTTCCGATACCGTCCACACCAGCGCGGACCGGTGGCGCCCCTGCTCGTCGTCGAGCAAGGGCAGCAGCGCGAAAGGCCCGGCGGGATAGAAGATTTCCCACGCGACATTGCCGTGCGGCTTTTCATGCGTGAGCCCGGCAATGATGGCGCGATGGTGATAGTCCCAGCGCGCAGGTGTGAAACCGGCTTCGTCGCGGGTAGGCGACCGGCGCCCTTCCGCCGCGACCAGCAGGCTGCCGCGCAAGAGGCGGCCGTCGTCCAGCGTGACCGAAACCCCGTGGGCGCCCCGTTCGCGCGCGGTGACGCGCGACTTGGGCAGGAACGTGATCGCACTTTCCCGCGAGGCGACATCGTACATGACCACGCGCAAATCGCGATTGGCGAACATCCGCCCCAGCGACCCGTCTCCCGCTTCGGGGCGGAAATCGATCCGCCCCGGCTTCATCGCGTCGGTCACGGCAATGGCCTCGATCGGGCAGCCCTTGGGCTCCAGATCGTCGGCCATGCCCAGATTGGTGTAGAGATTCCAGCTCGCCGTCGAGATCGCCGAGGCGCGCCCGTCGAAACCGTCCGCCGTCTGCGTCGCGGGATCGGAATTGTCGACGACGATCGAGGTGATCCCCTCGCGCGCAAGACCGATGGCCAATGTCATGCCGACAAGGCCACCGCCCAGAATGATGACGTCGCTGGAAAGACTATCGTTCAAGGTTCAACTCCACAGGTCGTGTCCGGTCCCGCGTCGAGATCGAGGCAACGTCCGTCAAACGTGTTCGCCGGTAGCTTCAATCCTACCAGCGCCGCAAGTGTCGGTGCGATATCGACCGTTTCGACCGGGCTCGGCTGTTCGAAACCGGTCATGCCCTTACGCCAGAACAGCATCGGCACGCGGCGGTCATAATCCCACGGACTGCCGTGCGTGGCAACATAACCGGGGCCGGGTACCGGAAGCGCCACCACCGCGCGCTTGAGCAGGACGACGAAATCGCCCGAGCGCGGCGCATAGAACGACGCTCGCGCCCGTTCGATCAGGCTCCAGGTGTCGGGCGATCCCTTGGGCATGGGCGTCGCGGCAAGTTCCTCGGCGGTGAAGACCGCGGCCACTTGCGACCGGGCGAGAAGATCGGCTTTCGCGGCGGCCACCGCAGCGGTCTTTTGCGCGGCGGGCAGCCCCTTGCGCACCCAGAAGTCGCCAGCCGGACCGTCCGAGAGGAACAGCCCCTTGGCCTCGAGCCCGAGCGCAGGCGCGATCCGTTCGGAAAGGGCATCGGCGAGCAGCGCCTTGTCCGCCCGGGCAGCCTGCGGCAGAGCCTGCTGATTGAGTCGTTCGGGCATGTCGAAGCCGCCGTGATCGGCGGTCAGGACCACGGCATAATCGACCCCACGCCGGTCGAGTGCGGCAAAGAATTCGCCGAGCGCGCTGTCGAGCTGGTGCACCTGAATGCACATCTCGCTGCCTTCGGTGCCATAGCCGTGGCCGATGAAGTCGTTCGCGGACAGGCTGATTGCCAGCATGTCGGGGGTCTTGCCCTGTCCCAGCTTCTGTTCGTCGACAAGCTTGGTTGCCAGATCGAGCACCGCCCGATCAAGCCGGGGCGACACGCGGAAGCCATTGGCATCGCCCGGCGACAAGGCGAACCGTCCAGTGCCGACAGTCACCGTCCCGGCCGTCACCGCCCGCTCGCGCGGCGCGCAATACCCGGGCAGGTCATAGGCAGGGGCCCCCGCCGCAATCACTTTGTCGACCGCCTCGTTTTCCTCGATCGCCGTCTTGCCGAGGCTTGCCCCTTCAAGCGTCGTGAACCCCTTGCCCTTCCACCAATAGGCCTGATCGATCCGGTGCCCACCCATCATCAGCGTGGCGCGGTCCTTGCCCGACACGGCGATATTGCGGCTGGTCGGCCAGGCGGCCTTGATCCGCTCGCCCAGCGTCGGGACCAGCAAGTGCCCGACCGAGGCAACGTAATCGCCGGCCACGGGAGCCGCGCGGGTTTCATCCTCGGCGCAATAGACCGTCTTCTTTGCCCGGGCGACCGACTGGTCGATCCAGGTATTGGCAATGATCCCGGTATGGGCCGGACGCATCCCGGTCAGGATGGTCGAATGGCCGGGGCAGGTTTCGGTCGCTGCGTGCGACTGGAACCCGGCGGGGAACACCGCCCCGCTTGCCAGCCGGGCAAGACCGCCGGTGAATTGCGCACGATACTGTGCAAAGAGATCCGCGGAAAACTGATCGACCGCGATCGCAATCACCAGCCGGGGCGCATTGGCGGCGGGCGCTGCGGCAGGAGCCGGGCTGCCTGCCAGCGCGGGCTGGGAGAAAGGCATGGTTGCCCCGGCAAGAGCAAGGGCGAGCAAGGCGTTACGGGCAAGCGACATCGATCCTCGTACTCCAATCCAGAGGGGTCTGCTGGACTCGCATCGGCGGCCTTCCTATCTAGGCTGCTGATGGCCTCCGGAACGACGCGGTGCAAGGGGGGCTGCACCTTCGGTCCATCGACGGAACTCCATGCGCGACGCCCTTTTTCAAGAACATGGCCATTTCACTATGACGCGATTTGTGACCGCATGGTTGCGCCTGCTTGCCTTTGTCGCATCCTGCCTCTGCGTCGCCCCCGCCATGGCCGAAAGCCTGCCCCCGCCCGGACAAGTGCATATTCATGCACAACTCGTGGCCGAACGCGCAGGCCATCCGGGCGAAACGATCATGCTCGCGCTGGCGATGCACCCGGACAAGGGCTGGCACGGCTATTGGTCGAACCCCGGGGATGCCGGGCTTGCCCCCACGCTCGACTGGACGCTGCCTGCCGGGGCCAGCGCGGGGGCCCTGCAATTTCCGGTGCCGCAGACGCTGTTGATCGCGGGGCTGATGAACCACGTCTACGACCATGATTTCGCGGTGCTGATCCCCTTCACGCTGCCGCGCGACGCGGCGCCGGGGGCAACCCTGCCCCTGCGGGCCAAGGCCCAGTGGCTGGCGTGCACCGACACCATCTGCGTCCCCGAAAACGCCGACCTTGCGCTCGAGGTCAAGGTTACCGGCGCTGCCGCTCCTTCCGACCCGCGCTTTACCGGCTGGCGGGCCGAGCTTCCCGCGCCGCTCGATCGGGCGGGCGCCTTTTCGGCAACGAAGCAGGGCTATCGCCTTGCCATTCCTTTTCCCGCGAGCGCCGCCCTTGCCGACCCGCACGTCTTCATCGCCGCCGACGGCGTGATCGACTATGCCTCGCCCCAGATGTTCAGCCGCAACGGCGACACCCTCATCGTCGACCTGGCCCGGAGCAAAGCGCCTTCGGCCGAAAGCCCGACGATGCTCTCGGGCGTGCTGTCGCTCGGCAAGGACAGCGGCGGGATCAGCTTCGTCGCCCACGCCGGTCCCGTTCCGGCCGACGGCGTGCCGCTTGCCTCCTCGGGCACTGGCCATCCGGTCGCATTCTCGTGGCGGCTGATGACACTTGCGGTTCTGGGTGCGCTTGCAGGCGGGCTCGTACTCAACATCATGCCCTGCGTCTTCCCGATCCTCAGCCTCAAGGCGCTGACGCTCGCGCGCAGCAACAGCCACAATGCCCATGTCGAAGCCATAGCCTATACCGCCGGGGTGGTCCTTGCCTGTCTCGCGCTCGGGGGCATCATGCTGGCCTTGCGCACGGCGGGCAATGAAGTGGGCTGGGCGTTCCAGTTGCAGGACCCCGGCGTGGTTGCCGTCCTGCTGCTGCTGGCGGTTGCCATCACGGCCAATTTCGCCGGTCTTTACGAATTGCCGGGGCTTTCGCTCGAAAGCGGAGCGCCCGGCAATTCGGGTCTCTGGGGCGCGTTCGGCACCGGACTTCTCGCCGCATTCGTCGCCACCCCCTGCACCGGGCCGTTCATGGCCGCCGCGATGGGGGCTGCCCTGCTGCTGCCGACGGCGGCGGCGCTCGCCGTCTTCGGCGCGCTCGGACTGGGCCTTGCCCTGCCGTTCCTGCTGATCGGCTTCATTCCGGCCTTGCGTGGCATGCTGCCGCGTCCGGGGGCCTGGATGAACACGTTCCGCCACGCCATGGCCCTGCCGATGGGGCTCACCGTGATCGCGCTCGGTTGGCTCGCCTTCCGCCTCGGCGGTCCGGTCTATGCAGCTGCGGCCCTGGCGCTGGCCGCGCTCCTGCTGATCATGCTCTATGCCGGTGGACGGCGCCAGCGAAAGGGAATCGCGATTGCCCGCTGGCAAGCCCCCGCCGCTGCGGTTCTGGCCGCGCTTGCGGTCCTTGCCACGCCTCACCTGGCAAGCGCGGAACGCCATGACGAGGCGAGCCTCATCGGCGCCCGCCCGTTCAGCGAAGAGGCGCTCGCCAAGGCCCGCGCCGCGCACAAGCCGGTCTTTGCCTATTTCACGGCCGACTGGTGCCTGTCGTGCAAAGTGAACGAGAATGTCGCGATCGAGACGCAAGCCACACGCGACGCATTCCGCAAGGCCGGTGTCGTCGTCCTCGTCGGGGACTGGACGCGGCGCGATCCGGCCATCACCCGGTTCCTGACCAATGAAGGCGCTGCCGGGGTTCCACTCTATTTGTGGTATCCGGCCGAAGGCGAGGCGCAGAAACTGCCGCAAGTGCTGACGCCCACAACGCTCGCCGATCTCGCGCACTGACGCGGGGCAAGGCGACATGGGCATCCCCGATCTTCACATTCCCGACCTTTACACGATCGCCGTCGCTTCGGCGGCGATCGCCATGCTGGTGCGCCATGTCGCAGCCGGGACGCGCCATGTCGTTGTCCTGCGCCGCAACCCGGAACCGGAATTCCGGGCCGCGTGGTTTGCTGCCCGCCTGCGCAAACAGGCGCTGACTTTTTTCGTCACGCCCATTCTTGCGCTCACGCTGACCGGGACCTGGGGACAGGCATTTCATCCGGCCATGGCCTCGGCCATGCTGACCCCGACGATCACGGCCCTGACCGGCCTGACCCGCGCCGACCTTGCCGACTTCCTGAATATCCCCCTGTTGATCCAGCTTGGCGTGATGATCGTGGTGATCGAACTTATCCCGCTGCTCCTGCGCTCGCGCCGGGTGATCGGGCTCGGCAATTTTGCCGCATTGCGCCCGCGCACCCCGCGTGAACTGCCCCCTGCGCTGGTGCTCGCGATCGGTGCGGGCGTGGGCGAGGAACTGATGTTTCGCGGGTTTCTTCCCGCCGTGCTGCTGACGCTCGGGCTACCGCCTCAGGCCGCGTTCCTGATCCCGCTTGCCGGATTTGCTGCAGGCCATGTCTATCAAGGACCTGTGGGCGTGCTGGCGACCGGATTTGCCGGAGCCATGCTGACGAGCATCTATCTTCTCAGCGGCAACCTGTTCGTCGCGATGGCCTGCCATGCGACCATCGATATCGTCGGCCTCGTCCTGCGGCCTGCGGTGGGCATGATTTTGGCCCGAATTCTGCGGGCACGTTAAGACGGGCGATCCCGTGCGCAAGCATACGACCTTTGGCGGGAAATTGATCGAGATCGATGATTGAGTTAAGGGCCCCTCGACCATAGCGTCAGGGGTGGGGCAAACGGACTGATCTTTCTGGGTAAGAGAAAGGAACCCCATGACCGCCCCCCAGGCTGCTCCATCAAGTTCCCGAAATACGCAAAGCACTTTGGCTGTTCGGATCGGCAGCAAATTGCGCCCGGCAATCAACTGGGCCGCAGCCCGTGCATCGCAAGTTCCATTGTCGCCGGTCATCGACGATTCCCAACTCGAATGGACCGCCCGCCTGCGCCATGCGTGGAAAGACATTGCTGCCGAGGCCGAAAGCGTGCTCGCCATGCGCGAACGCCTGCCGCGCCTGCGCGATGTTTCCCCCGATCACAAGCGCATTGCCGGTGACGGGCGCTGGCGCTGTTTCTTCCTCCAGGGCTATGGCCAGAAGATCGAGGCCAATCGGCGCCTTGCCCCGCGCACCGCAAGCCTGCTCGACACCATTCCTAACCTCAATTCGGGTTTCTTTTCGGTGCTGGAACCGGGAGCGGTCATCCCGATGCACGTCGGCGTCACCCGCGGATTGCTGACCTGGCACCTGGGACTGCACACCCCGACCGATCATCGCAAATGCTGGATCAAGGTCGACAATGTCACGCTGGACTGGCAGCCGGGCCATTCATTCCTGTTCGATGACACTTATCCGCACGAAGTCCACAACGACACCGACGACTATCGTGTCATCCTGCTGGTCCAGGTCGAACGTCCGATGAAAGCGCCACTGCGCTGGTTGCCGGACCTGTTCCTGTGGGGCGTCAAGAAAACCGCGTTCGTGCGCGATGCGCGCGACGCCATCGAACGCATCGAAAGCGTGACGGCCCGGATGGAACGCGCCTGATTTCCAAGGGGGTGAGAGGCCCTTCCCCTCTCACCCGAACTTGTTGTCGCGGGGGAAGCCGGTCGGCGGCAGGCGTCCGGCCGCACCGCGCGCGACTTTCCACGGCAACAGGTCCTTTTCGGTACGGGTCCGCCCGGTTTCCCCGCCCATGGCCCAGGACAGCCCGTCCTCGAGCTTCAACGTGACGGCGTCGGAAAGCCCCCCGTCCTTGTACCGCTGCAGCGTGACGCCCTGCCCCTTGCCCAGCACCGGCATTTCGCTGAGCGCGAAAATCACCAGCTTGCGGTTCTCGCCCACGACCGCGACGTGATCGTGCTCGGGCGCGATTTCGCGAACGACGGCCAAATGAACGCCCGGCTTGGTCGAAACCACCCCGCGCCCTTTCCGCGTTTCGGCGAGAAGCTCGTCCATCTCGGCAACGAAGCCGCGCCCGTTGTTGGCCGCGAGCAGGAGCTGCCCGCCATGCCGCCACGGGAAGATCGCAACGACCTGCCCATTGGGATCGATGTCGAGCACGGTCCGGATCGGCTCGCCGAAACCGCGCGCGCCCGGCAACTTGTCCGCGCCCAGCGTATAGAACCGCCCGTTGTCGATGGCGATCAACAGCTTGTCGGTGGTCTGGGCATGGAACGCGAAAGCCGGGCCGTCGCCTTCCTTGAACTTGAAATCCTCGCCCTTGCCGTCCGTGCCGAGCGGCACATGCCCCTTGGCCGCGCGGATCCACCCGCGTTGCGACAGGATGACGGTGACCGGTTCCTTTTCGATCATCGCATCCATGCTGAATTCGCGTGTCGGCGCGGCTTCGGCAATAGTGGTGCGACGGCGACCCAGAGCGGTGTCGGGCCCGTATTCCTTGCGCAGGGCGGCAAGATCACGCTTGAGCCGCGTCCGCTGGCGCGCCGGATTTTCGAGCAGCTTGGTCAGTTCGTCCTGCTCGGCCAAAAGCGCGTCACGCTCGCGACGCAGCTCCATTTCCTCCAGCTTGCGCAAGGAGCGCAGGCGCATGTTGAGAATGGCTTCCGCCTGTCGGTCGGTCAGGCCGAATTCGGCCATCATGACCGGCTTGGGCTCGTCCTCGGTCCGGATGATCTCGATGATGCGATCGAGATTGAGATAGGCGATGATATAGCCGTCGAGCAGTTCGAGCCGCGCGGCGATCTTGTCCAGCCGATGCTGCGAACGCCGCACCAGAATGTCGATCTGCGCGATCACCCATTCCTGCAGGATCTGCTTCAGCCCCAGAACGCCCGGCGTGCGCCGCGCATCGAGCATGTTGAGATTGAGGCTGAACCGCGATTCCAGCTCGGTCAGGCGATAGAGCGATTCCTTGAGCAGGTCGGGATCGACATTGCGGCTCTTGGGCACGAGCACGATGCGGATATGTTCATCCGATTCGTCGCGCACGTCTTCGAGAATGGGCAGTTTCTTGTCCGCGATCAGGGCCGCGATCTGTTCGATCAGCTTGCCCTTGGCGACCATGTAGGGGATTTCGGAAATGACGAGCTGCCACTGACCGCTGCCAAGCTTCTCGATCCCGCTGTCTTCCCATTCCCCCGCTTCGTCGCGTCCGGTCGAAAAACGCCCCCGCACGCGGATCGCGCCCTTGCCCACTTCATAGGCGGAGCTGATCGCGGCAGGACTGTCGACAACCACGCCACCGGTCGGGAAATCGGGGCCGTGGAACACGGTCATGAGCTGCGCGTGTTCGACATAGGGATTGTCGATCAGCATCAGCGTCGCATCGACGATTTCCGCGACATTGTGGCTCGGGATCGAAGTTGCCATGCCGACCGCGATCCCGGTCGAGCCATTGGCGAGCAGATTGGGGAACAGCCCCGGAAAGATTTCCGGCTCGTGCTCTTCGCCATTGTAGGTCGGATGAAAATCGACCGTGCCTTCGTCGAGCCCGGCCATCAGCCGCGCCGCCGTCGCGGTCAGCCGCGCCTCGGTATAACGATAGGCTGCCGCGTTATCGCCGTCGATATTGCCGAAGTTCCCCTGTCCTTCGACCAGCGGGTAACGCAGCGCGAAATCCTGAGCGAGGCGGACCATCGCGTCATAGACCGACGCGTCGCCATGGGGGTGATATTTGCCGATGACGTCGCCGACGACGCGGGCCGATTTCTTGAACGCGCCGGTCGGATCGAGTCGCAATTGCCGCATGGCCCAGAGCAGGCGGCGGTGCACCGGCTTCAACCCGTCGCGCAGATCCGGCAGCGAGCGTGCGGTGATCGTGGAAAGCGCATAGACGAGATAGCGTTCCGACAACGCCGCATCGAAAGGCGCATCGACAATAGCGTCGAACGGATCGGGCTCATCCCGGGTCGGGGTATCGCTGGCCATGATCTTTCGACCCTAGCATCCGTACCGTTCGAGGCAACGGACGAAAGCGCGTAATCCCCGCTCTTTTCGCCCGTTTCTTTCGGCGGATCCCCCAGGTGATCCGCGCCTCTTGCAGGCGATCAACGCCCCTGCATGTCGCGCGATTCTTCGGGAATACGCACTTCCAGCCCGTCGAGTTCCTCGCTCAGGACGATCTGGCACGAAAGACGGCTGGTACGGGTCACTCCAGCGGCAAGGTCGAGCATGTCCTCTTCATCGTCGGCGGCCCCGGCCAGACGGTCGAACCATTCGGCCGCCACGATGACGTGGCAGGTGGAGCAAGCCATCTGCCCCTCACAGGTTCCTTCGAGCGGCATGCCGATGTTCTGACCGACTTCGAGCAGGCGCTGGCCCGGGACCCCTTCCGCCTCGACCTTGCGGCCGTCGGCTGTCACGAAGGTAACTCTGACCATCAGTCCAACACTCCTTGCGCCCTGGCGGCGGCGTTGATCGCCGCGGCTGCCTCCTCCAGTTCCTCCACCTTCGTATAGCGCCCGAAACCGATCCGCAGCGCGCTTTTTGCTTCCCTGTCCGAAAGTCCTATCGCACGCAAGACATGGCTTGTCCGGCCTGAGCCACTGGCGCAGGCCGATCCGGCGGAAATCGCCACAGTGCGACATTCCGACAACAACCGCCCCGCATCGAGCCCGTCGAGACGGATGTTGAGATTGCCGTGCCAGCGCGTGTCCGCCGAGCCGTTGAGCCGCCAGTCGGCAAAGGCATCCCGTGCAATCCCCCACAGCTTTTCCACATGCAGCCGGTCGCTTTCCCACAGGGTTTTACATAGACGCGCCGCCGCACCGAACCCGGCCGCCAGCGCCGGACTGAGCGTGCCCGAACGCAAGCCCCCTTCCTGCCCACCACCAAGGATGATCGGCGCGAGCGGCACACCATCGCGCACCCACAAGGCGCCTATCCCCTTGGGGCCATAGAGCTTGTGCGCGGACAGGGCGATGAAATCGGCCCCCTCGGGGGGCGCCGCGCACTTGCCCGCCCCCTGCACCGCATCGCACAGGACCAGGGTCCCGGCCGATCGCGCCCGCGCCGCCACGGCCTCGACCGGCTGCACCGTGCCGATCTCGTTGTTGACCTGCATGACGGCGACAAGGTCGATGCCTTCGGGCAAGGGCGCGAGCGGATCGACAAGTCCGGCAGGATCAACCGGCAGGACGGCAAGGTCCGGGTCGATCGCCCGCGCGGTATCGAGCACAGCCGCATGCTCGATCGCCGAGACGGCAAGCCGCCGCGCGCCACTCCCGCGCAAGGCCAGATTGATCGCCTCGGTCGCGCCGGAAGTGAAAATCACGCGCCCACCCGGCGGCAACAGCGCCGCGACATCGGCCCGCGCGACTTCAACGGCAGCAGCAGCCGCGCGTCCAGGACGATGCGAACTGTGCGGATTGGCAAAGCCCATCGTTTCCGGCCCACCGAGCCAGGGCAACATCGCCTCGCGCGCCTCGGGCGCAAGCGGGGTCGTCGCCTGATAATCGAGGTAAATCATCGCCGCACGCCTTGCGCAAGCGCAGTCCATGCCGACAGGAAACGGGCCACATCATGCTCCGTCGTCTCGCGCCCGATCGACACGCGAATGACTTCGCCCGGCCCCGCAACGCCCATCGCTTCCAGCACATGGCTCGTCCGCAGCGAACCCGACGAACAGGCGCTTCCCGCCGAAACCGCAATGCCCGTGCCATCGAGCCGGATCAACTGCACATTGGCCGACACGCCGGGCAGGCGATAGGCCCCGATGGCCGCAATCCGCGCACTGCCAGCAGCAACGACGGTGCCGCCCGCCTCCACGATGGCTTGCTCCATTCCCTCGCGCAGTTCCATTGCCCGGTTCAGCCAATCGCGACCAGCGGCAAGCGCGGCTGCCATGGCCATCGCGCCGGGCAGGTTTTCCGTGCCCCCGCGATAGCCCCGTTCCTGCCCCCCGGTCGGCCGCAACAGGGCCCAGTCCCGCACCAGCAGCGCCCCGACGCCGATCGGGCCACCGAACTTGTGCGCCGAAATCGCGATCAGGTCCGCGTCGGGCAGAGGCATTTTCCCCGCACTCTGCGCACAATCGGCCAAGAGGACCCCGCCTTGCGCCCGGACTTCCCCGGCAATCGCGTCGAGCGGCTGGATCACGCCGGTCTCGTTGTTGACATGCTGGACCGCGACCAGCCCATCGAGCCCGGTTGCAGGCAGGCGCACCCGCCCCCCGGCATCGACCGGCAGGCGCAGCGCGTCCCCGGCATGGCGCAAGACTGCTTCATGCTCGACGGCGGACACCGCAACCAAAGGTCGATGGCTGCGCCCGATGCCAAGGGCAAGCGCCTCGCTCGCCCCGCTGGTCAGGACGACTTCGCCGGTCCAACCCAGACTTTCGCGGATAGAAGCGCGCGCCGCCTCGAGCGCGGCGCGCGCGGCCCGCCCGGCCCGGTGCGGGCTCGACGGATTGGCCCAGATCGAGAACCCCTGACGCAAGGCATCGAAAGCCTCGGCCAGAAGCGGCGTAGTGGCGGCATGATCGAGATAGACCCGATCGGAAGGGGGCGACAGTTCGGACAAACGCATTCCTGCAAGAACATTGCTTTCGGGAAACCGATTTCTATATAGCGATCATTCGAATTCCCAAGGAACAAAACCCCGCGTTCCCCAAGGCGCCCCCGCACATGCCGGTGCGGCGCCGCAAGGCGTGTCAATCAGGATCAACGATGCCCGCAGTCATCTTCCCCGGTCCCGAAGGTCGTCTCGAAGGCCGGTTCCAGCCGGCAGCGCGCGCCCGCGCGCCGATCGCCATGATCCTCCACCCGCATCCACAGGCGGGCGGGACCATGAACGATCGCATCACCCAGGCGCTCTATCGGACTTTCGTCGCGCGCGGCTTTGCCACGCTGCGCTTCAATTTCCGTGGCGTGGGCCGCAGCCAGGGCAGCTTCGACAACGGCATCGGCGAATTGTCCGACGCCGCTGCCGCGCTCGACTGGGTTCAGCAGATCCACCCCGAAGCGACCAGCACCTGGATCGCGGGGTATTCCTTCGGCGCGCTCATCGGCATGCAATTGCTGATGCGTCGCCCGGAAATCCGCGGCTTCATCTCGGTCGCCCCGCCCGCGAACATGTACGATTTCAGCTTCCTTGCGCCGTGCCCGGCCTCGGGGATCATCGTGCAGGGTGCCGCCGACACGGTCGTCACGCCCAGCGCAGTGCAAAAGCTGGTCGACAAGCTGCGCACGCAAAAGCACATCACGATCCATCATGACGAGATCCCGCGCGCCAATCACTTCTTCGAGAACGAACTCGACGATCTGATGCTCTCGGTCGACAACTATCTCGACATGCGCCTCTCGCCGGATTGCCCGATCAAGTAATCCGCAAGGTCGTTCACTTCCCTGCCGGAGCCGTGGCCCCAACACCCGGCCCGGCAGGAAAACTCCAGATCGCGACATTGGCGGCCATGACCACGGCCAGCACCGCCATCAGGCCTGCCCGCCTGCGATCGCCGCGCCGCCACAGCGCAACGCTCCCCACCACCAGCAGGATGTCCGTCAGGACGACCAGCGACAGAAGGGTATCGAGCCCCGGCAGGCTTTCGGCCATCGAAGCGTCAGCGCCCGCGCAAGATGCGGAACCGTTCGGCCCCGCTTTCGCCATAGACCGCCGGAATGTCGCGCCCGGAATAGAAGCGTTCGAACGTCGGCACCTCCGGGTCGAGCAGTATCCAGGGCAACTTGCTCTGTACCCAGATATGGACCGACGGCGGGCACCGCGCCGGATCGTCGAGTGTCCCGGCGCGCACGAAGGCCGCCTTGTCCCCGACGCCACCGTAATGGCTCCACAGCGCCGTCATGCATTGCGGGCAACGCATGACCACCTGCCCTGCTCCGCTCGCACTCGGAAGGCGAGCGGCGAGCGGCTGCGCTCCCTCGACATGAAACCGGTCCATCTCGATGACGGCGTTCACGGCAAAGGCGCTGCCGCCCTCGCGTCGGCAATCCGTGCAATGGCAACAGTGGACGACATAGGGCGCGTCGTCGAGCCGGTAGCGGATCGCCCCGCAGGCGCATCCCCCTTCAGCAAAGGTTGCGGATTCGGTCATGATCTCTCCCATGCGAAGAGACTGCGCCCGACCAGCAGGAGCGTCAACCGCGCGCCTGTTGCTGTTGCTGCTGCTGGCGCTTCCCCGGCTCCACCGGCGGGCGCGGCATGTCCTGACGCGGCGGCAGTTTCGCCTTTTCCCCAGGGGACGGGTTGTTTTCCGCTTCCTCCACAATGACCTCCGCCATATCCGCAGTCCCGGGGATGCTGCCCCTGCCCGCCACTGCACGGCAAGGACAAAACGCGTTTTCTGCTATCAAAGAGCATTGCAGGCAGGCGCGCGCGCGTATAGGCCAAGCACGCGATGACCGATACGACACCCTCTGCGACCACGCTGCTTCCCGCTCCCGATACCGAGATCGACGTCCGCGAGACGTTCGGGATCGACATCGACATGAAGGTGCCCGCGTTCAGCGCGGCCGACGAGCGGGTTCCCGATCTCGATCCGAATTACGTGTTCGATCCGGACACCACCCTCGCCATTCTCGCCGGCTTTTCGCACAATCGCCGCGTGATGGTTCAGGGCTATCACGGTACCGGCAAGTCGACTCACATCGAACAGGTTGCCGCGCGGCTGAAGTGGCCTTGCGTGCGCATCAACCTCGACGCCCACATCAGCCGTATCGACCTCATCGGTCGCGACGCGATCGTCCTGCGCGACGGGCTGCAGGTCACCGAATTCCGTGAAGGCCTGCTTCCCTGGGCCCTGCAGACGCCGACCGCTCTGGTTTTCGACGAATACGACGCGGGTCGTCCGGACGTGATGTTCGTGATCCAGCGTGTTCTGGAAACCGAAGGCAAGCTGACGCTGCTCGACCAGAACCGGGTCATCCGCCCGAACAAGTGGTTCCGCATGTTCGCGACGGCAAACACCGTCGGCCTCGGCGACACCTCGGGCCTCTATCACGGCACGCAGGCGATCAACCAGGGCCAGATGGACCGCTGGAACATCGTCGTTGCGCTCAACTACCTGCCCGCCGCGACCGAAATCGACATCGTGACCAAGAAGGTTCCGGGTCTTTCGGAAAAGACCGCGTCGGAAATGGTGCGCGTGGCTGACCTCACCCGCAAGGGCTTCATCGGCGGCGACATCTCGACCGTGATGAGCCCGCGCACGGTCATCAGCTGGGCGCAGAACGCGGCGATCTTCAACGACGTCGGCTTTGCCTTCCGTCTCTCGTTCCTGAACAAGTGCGACGAGACCGAGCGCGTTCTGGTGGCGGAATACTACCAGCGCGTCTTCGGCAAGGATCTGCCCGAAAGCGTCGCGCACAAGGCTTGATTTTCAGGGCCTGACTTTTCAGGCTTGAAGTCCCAAACCCGATCAGCCCCGGTTCCGGAACGCCCGGAACCGGGGCTTCGTGTTTTCGGATGCCCGCCCGTCAGCCGTGCGGAACGATCAGGTACTTGCTGCCCGTCGCCCGCGCATTGAACGCCAACGCCGCTTCGCGCGTCAGCGCCTGTTCCAGCGTGACCCGCGCCTTGTACGAACTCGCAAAAGTCGTGGTCAGTTCGTCGCGCACTCGCTGACGCAGTCGTTCAGCCGCTTCTTCGCCAATCGACTGCAGGAACGGGGTGAGCAGGAACCCGGCAATCGCCCAACCGAATCCGAAGGTGCGATTGACGATCGTCGGCCCCATGTCGAGCGCACCGTAGATATAGACTTTCTTGAAAACGTTGGAGCCATAGCGACTATAGGCCGCACCCCGGCTCGCCACCTGTTCCATCGCATGCAGGATCTGCCCGGCTAGCTTGCCCCCGCCCACCGCATCAAAACCCAGCGTCGCCCCGGTCGCCGCAATGGCGTCCTGCAAATCGACCTCGAAGTCGGGCGCGCTTGAATTGACGACATGCTCGGCGCCCTGCCCGCGCAGCAGGGCAACTTGCGCTTCGGAGCGGACCACATTGACCAGAGGAATACCCTCGGCCTTGCAGATCCGCGCCAGCATCTGCCCCAGGTTCGAGGCCGCTGCGGTGTGGACCAAGGCCTTGTGCCCTTCGCGACGCATGGCCTCGACAAAGGACAAGGCGGTCAGCGGATTGACGAACGCAGCCGCGCCCTGTTCCGCACTGGCCCCTTCGGGCAGGACAAGGCACGCCCGCGCATCGACGATCCGGTATTGCGCATACATGCCGCCAGCGACCGCCGCGACCCGCTTGCCGATCAGGCCTTGGGCCACTTCGCCCGCAGCGATCACGGTTCCCGCGCCTTCGTTTCCGACCGGCATCGCCTGCCCCAGCCGCCCCTGCATCGCACGGACCGCCCGTTCGGGCATCGGCGCGACGATCCGTCCCGGCGCATAGTCGGCATTGTCGAGATCGGCCGGACCGAACAGCAGGGCCAGATCGGACGGATTGATCGGCGCTGCTTCCACCCGGATCAGCACCTCGTGCCCCTTCGGCTCGGGCAGGGTTTCCTCACGCAATTCGACGATCAGCCGTCCATCGGCTTCAAGCGTCGATACCAGTTGCTTGCCGCTCACCATCACTCATCTCTCCCGGATATTGTGCCGAGATGAAGTAGAGCCCTTCGGGCGGCGCGTTAAGTCCCAATTTGCAACGGTTCTTCGCTTCGAGCGCGGCGGCCATGTCGTCGCGGTTCCATTGACCGAGTCCGACGAGCGCCAGACAGCCCACCATCGAGCGCACCTGATGATGGAGGAAGCTGCGCGCCGCTGCCGCGATCAGGACTTCGTCCCCCACTCGCCGCACGTCGAGGCGATCGAGCGTCTTGAGCGGGCTCGCCGCCTGGCAATGCACCGACCGGAACGTCGTGAAATCGTGATGCCCGACCAGCACTTGCGCAGCCTCGTGCATGGCCTCGGCATCGAGCGGGCGCGTCACGCGCCACGCCCGCCCGGCTTCCAGCGTCAGCGGCGCGCGGCGATTGATGATGCGATATTCATAAGCGCGCCCGATGCACGAAAAGCGCGCATGCCAGTCGTCGGCCACCCGCACGCAGTCGAGCACCGCGATCGGGTGCGGTTTCAACCGGGCATTGATCGCTTCACCAAGCCGAAAGGGATCGAAATCACGCGACAGTTCGAGATGGGCGCGCATCCCCCGGGCATGGACACCGGTATCGGTGCGTCCGGCGGCATGGAGAACGATCTCCTCCCCGATCACCGATTGCGTCGCTTCTTCCACGGCCTGCTGCACCGAAGGACCATGGGCCTGTCGCTGGAACCCCATGAAAGGGGTGCCGTCCCATTCGAGCGTAAGGGCAAAGCGCGTCATCGCCGGCTCACCCGATCCGCGTGCCGACGGGAATCGCCCGTCCGCGCAACAGCGCCGCCGTATCCATCGCCGGACGTCCGGCTCGCTGCACCAGAGTCGGGCGCAGGGCCCCTTCGCCACAGGCAATGGCGAGCGTGTCGTCGATCACGGAGCCCGGCTCTCCTTCCCCTGCGACCACTTGCGCGGCCAGCACGCGATAGCGTTCGCCCTCGAATTCGAAGAAAGCCCCCGGCGCGGGCGCGAAAGCACGCACCCGACGTTCGAGATCGAGCGCCGACAACGCGAAATCGAGACGGCTTTCCGCCTTGTCGATCTTGGCTGCATACGTGACGCCCTCTTCGGGCTGCACGACGGCGGGATAGGCAGACAAGTCGGCCAGAACCGTGACCATCAGCGCCGCGCCGGCTTCGGCCAGTTCGGTGGCCAGTTCACCCGCCGTCTTGCCATCGACGCCGGTTACGACTTTTGCCAGCATCGGCCCGGTGTCGAGCCCGCGATCCATCTGCATGATCGTCACGCCCGTTTCCGCGTCCCCGGCGAGAATCGCGCGCTGCACCGGCGCCGCACCGCGCCAGCGCGGCAGGATCGAGCCATGGACGTTGAGACAACCCAGTCGCGGCGCGTCGAGCACTGCCTGCGGCAAGATCAGCCCATAGGCGGCAACGACAGCGACATCGGCCCCATGCGCGGCAAAGGCGGCCTGTTCCTCGGCCCCTTTCAGGCTGAGCGGGGTAAAGACCGCGATCCCCGCCTCTTCGGCGGCGCGATGAACAGGCGAGGCCTGCAGCTTCTTCCCCCGCCCCGCCGGGCGCGGCGGCTGGCTGTAGACAGCCACGACTTCGTGCCCGGCTGCGAGCAGGGCCCGCAAGGTCGGCACGGCAAAATCGGGGGTTCCCATGAAGACGACGCGCATTGGCCCGTGAATTTCCTTGTCCGAGAGTGGATGCCGACCATCATGGCCACTTCCGTTTTGATCCTGTGGCCCTATCTGTGCGGCCATGGCATCGCAAGAGATCGAGGCATTGGCGAGCGCGTTGGCGCGACTTCCCGGACTGGGCCCGCGTTCGGCGCGGCGGGCGGTGCTGTGGCTGATCAAACGGCGCGAAACGGCGCTCACGGGTCTGGTCGATGCTCTGGCGACGGTCCGCGACCGCCTCGTCGAATGCCCCACGTGCGGCAATGTCGACACGACCAGCCCATGCGGGATCTGTACCGACACGCGCCGCGATGCCCGCTCGCTCTGCGTCGTGGAGGACGTGTCCGATCTCTGGGCTCTCGACCGCGCGCGCCTCTTCACCGGGCGCTATCACGTTCTTGGCGGTCGCCTGTCGGCCCTCGACGGCGTGCGCCCCGAAGATCTCAACATTGCCCGCCTGATCGACCGGGTGGCGGGCGGCGGGATCGACGAAGTGGTCCTTGCCATGAATGCCACGCTCGAAGGGCAGACGACCGCCCATTACCTTGCCGAACGACTGGAAGGCTATCCGGTCCGGATCACCCAGCTTGCCCATGGACTGCCGGTCGGGGGCGAACTCGATTACCTCGACGAAGGCACGCTGGCGCAAGCCTTGCGCGCACGACGCCCGATCGGGTGAACCCGCCCCTCTTGCGAGTCGATGACAGCGCGATTATCTTGCCGCGATGGCTATCCGCGAAATCCTTGAAGTCCCCGATCCCCGCCTCAAGCAGGTGTCGAAGCCCGTCGAAGTGTTCGACGACGAACTGAAAACGCTCGTCGCCGACATGTTCGAGACCATGTACGATGCCCCCGGCATCGGCCTTGCCGCCATTCAGGTCGGCGTGCCGCTGCGCGTGCTGGTGATCGATCTTCAGCCCGACGACCCGGATGCCGAACCGGAAGTGTGCACTGCGCACGGCGGCCACCACCACACGCACCAGCCGACCAAGAAGGAACCGCTGGTCTTCATCAACCCGGTGCTGTCCTCGCTGTCCGAAGATCTGGCAGTCTATAATGAAGGCTGTCTTTCGGTCCCCGAAATCTATGCCGAAGTGACTCGCCCCTCGCGCATCCACGCCCGTTGGCAGGATCTCGACGGCAATGTCCACGAGGCGGAAATCGACGACCTGCTCGCGACTTGTCTCCAGCACGAGATGGACCATCTCGAAGGCATTCTCTTCATCGACCACCTCTCGCGTCTCAAGCGCCAGATGGCCTTGAAGAAGCTGGAAAAGCTCCGCCGCGCGGCCTGACCGCGCAGAACCCTTGCCAGACACGGCACCAGCCCCTAGGTTCACGGTTCGTTCCGTGAATTGAAAGGCTGGTACGTGGATTCGTTCGTGATCGCTGCCGTGATGACCGTGGCTGCACTGGCCGTCGGCGTCGCGCTGGGCTGGTTTCTCGGCTCGCGCCCGGTGGCCGAATGGCGTTCCCGCGCCGACGCGAACGAAACCACCATCAAACAGATGACGATCGACCTTGCCGGGCTCAGCGAACGGGTTCGGCAGGTAGATGCGCTTGGCGCCGAACTGGTCGAGATCCGCCGCGAGCGCGACGCTTTGCGCCCCGAACTTGCCAGCGCCCAGACGCGTGCCGCCGACGCGGAACGGCTGCGCGTCGAACTCGCCGAAATCCGGCACGAACGCGATGCCCTGCGCCCCGAACTCGCCAGTGCGCAGACCCGCGCCGCCGACGCTGACAAGTTGCGGAGCGAACTGGCCGAAACCCGCACCGCCCGCGCCGCCCTTGCCGAGGAACTGGCGCGGATGAAAGCGGACGCGGCCAATTTCGACGAGCAGAAGCGCCTGCTGCTCGCTGCGCAGGAAGCCCTGCGCAAGGAATTCGAGAACGCGGGCAGCAAAGTGCTGGCCCAGGCGCAGGAAGTCTTCCTCCGCCGTGCGAGCGAGAATTTCGAGCAGACCCAGAACGCCCAGGCCGAACGCCTCAAGACCCTGCTCGCTCCGGTCGATCAGCGGCTCAAGTCCTATGAGGAACAAGTCGGAAAGCTGGAAAAGGACCGCGTCGATGCCTTCGGCACGCTGACCGGCCTGATCCAGTCGATGCGCGACGGGCAGGAAGCCGTGCGGGCCGCTGCGGCTCAGCTCGGCAATTCCCTGCGCAACGGCCCCAAGACGCGCGGACGCTGGGGCGAACTGCAATTGCGCAACGTGCTCGAACAGTGCGGCTTGTCCGAACATACCGATTTCATCACCGAACATTCGATCGAGACCGACGAGGGACGCCTCCGTCCTGATGCCATCGTGCGCATTCCGGGCAACAAGCTGCTGGTCATCGACGCCAAGGTCTCGCTCAACGCCTATCAGGACGCATTCGAGGCCGAGAACGACGAAGCCCGGGCGGCCGCGCTCAAGCTCCACGTCCAATCGATGCGCAATCACATCCAGACTCTTGGCAGCAAGGCCTATCAGAGCCAGTTCGAGGACGCGCCCGACTATGTGCTGATGTTCGTGCCGGGCGAACATTTCATTGCCGCCGCGCTCGAACACGACCCGACGCTGTGGGATTTTGCTTTCGAACGGCGCGTTCTGCTCGCGAGCCCGACCAATCTCGTCGCGATCGCCCGCACCATCGCGCAAGTGTGGCGTCAGGACGGCCTTGCCCGCGAAGCCCGCGAAATCGGCAAGATGGGCGGTGACCTTTACGACCGCCTCGCCGTTGCCGCCGACCACCTCAAGCGCGTCGGCTCGGGCCTTGAAAGCGCGGTCAGCAACTACAACAAGTTCGTCGGCAGCTTTGAACGCAATGTGCTGTCGGCAGGTCGCCGCCTGCGCGACAAGCACATCGAGATCGGCAAGCGCGAGATCGAGGACGTGCCCGTCATCGAAAGCAGCCCGCGCTATGGCGCCGCCGATATCGAACCGGCGGCAGCCCTTCCCTCCCAAGAGTAATACCAACCTGCGTCAGGCCTGCCTTACCGCAGATCGGCCGGACGCTGCTTAGGCCATCAAGGCCTCCTCGACATGGTCGAGGCGGTCGTGACCGAAGAACAGTTCGTCACCGACAAAGAACGACGGCGCGCCGAACGCCCCTCGCGCCACCGCTTCCTCGGTGTTGGCTCGCAATTTCTCGCGGTTCTCCGGCGCATTCGCGAGCGCGAGGATCATGTCGAAATCGAACCCCTCGGCCTCGCACATCGCCGCAAGGTCCCGCTCATCAGCGGGATCGATTCCGTTCTCGATGCCTTGACAATGGCGAAAGGCCGCATCGATGAAACGGGCCTGCAAAGCCGGATCACTATCCAGCCCGAGCGTCGCGCGCGTCAGGGAGCGCGTGTTCATCGGGAAATGGGGATTGTGATGGAGCGACACGCCGACACGCCGCGCACAACGCGCCATGTCCCGGACCATGTAAGCACCCTTGGCCGGAACCGCGACCGGCGGCTGATTGCCGGTCGCCCGCATCACGCCTCCCAGAAACATCGGCCGATAGACAACTCTGGCTCCGGTCCGTTCAGCCAGTCCGGGCAAGAGAAAATGCGCAATATAGGACGTCGGGCTGACATAATCGAAGAAGAATTCCACTGTCCGGGTCATAGTCATGTCCTCCTAGAGTGCAACCGAGCGGCCGATGCCGTTGCTGTTGAACCACGGCACATCGGTCCACGCGCGCAAGTCGATCTCGTGAGTCCAGGCCGAGCGGTGCTGGCGGGCGAGATGAAGATAAGTCTCGGCCATCCGATCCGGGCGCAGCAGGGCGTCGCGGCTCCCCCGTTCGGCGCGCAAGGCCTCGAAGGCATCCTTGCCCAGCATCCGCCCGAGTGTGTCGGGCGCATCGACCGCTCCGTCGACAAGGACGTGAACCACGTGGATGCCCTGGGCAGCGAATTCGGCATTCAGCGTCTGGCACAGCAGACGTCGTCCGCCCATCGCCGCGGCATGGCTGTGTTGCCCCGCATTCCCGCGCACGGCTGCCGTTGCCGAGGTGACCAGCACAGTGCCGCCGCCGCGCTCCACCATCCGAGGAAACAAGGCTTTCGCCACCCGGAACAGGCCGAATGTCCCCAGCCGCCACCCCAGTTCGAACGTGCGATGCGGCGTCTCGTCAAGCGAGCGGTTCCCGATCTGCGCGCCGATGTTGTAGACGACGACCTCGATCGGGCCGATGTCCCGCTCGACGCTCTCGATCCGCTCCTCCATCGCGCCGTCATGGGCGACATCGAGCAGATAGCCGGTGGCATCATGGCCATTGCGCCGGATACCCTCGACCAGCCGCAACAACCCGGCCTCGTCCGACCGGCGGCAAAGCACGGCATGATAACCCTCGGCCGCAAACCGCGCGCCCACCGAACCGCCGATCCCGGCCCCTGCTCCGATCACCAGACAGACCGACCTGCCTTCCTGCTCTCCCATGAGCCCTTCCCTTCGTTACCGAGCGAATCTATATGATAGGAATCATGTAGATCTAAATGACGGTCATCATACAGATCGTCAAGCGAGAGAAGCTGTCATGGGGACGTCCAAGGCCGACAAGGCACAGAGCCGCGAGCGCATTCTGGCCGCCGCGGCACAACAGATCCGCAGCGGCGGGCTGGACAGCATCGCGATCGGGGACCTGATGAAGACGGCCGGGCTGACCCATGGCGCATTCTATGCGCACTTCCCCTCACGGGCGGCGCTGATCGCGGCGGCGCTCGATCGGGCGCTGGCGGATGGATCGCGCAACGCGCACAAGGCTTGCGGCCCGGTCGAAACCCGCACGCTCGCGCAATTCGTCGAGGCTTATCTCTCCCCCGCCCACCGCGACGCTCCGCACAAAGGCTGCGCGGTCCCGGCGCTGGCCGCCGAAGCCGGACGGTCGGACGAGGAAACGCGAGCGATCATGAGCCGTCGCATGGAACGCTATATCGATGATCTTGCGACGACGATCGGCGAAGGCGAAGCCGCGCGGGAAGAAGCCATCGCCACATGGTCCGCGATGGTCGGCGCGCTGATGCTGTCCCGACTGTTCGCGGGCGAACCGCTGGGCGATGCTGTTCTCGACGCCACCCGCAAAGCGATCCTGGGCAGGGTCGGAAAGCCCTAGCCTTCGAGTGTCGCAAGCACTTCGTAAGCCAGGACTGCCCCGGCGACCGCCGCATTGAGGCTGTCAGCGCGACCCTTCATCGGCATCGTCACCCGCAAGTCGCAAGCCATCTCGTATTCTTCGGGAAGGCCGCGCGATTCATTGCCGACCATGACAAAGCAGGGCGCTGCATAAGGCGCACCACGATAGGGCTGCGCGTCGCGCAAGGATGCCGCGACAAGCTGCCCTTCCCCTTGCCGAAGCCACTCCTGAAACTCGGCCCAGCGCGCCTGAGCGAGACGCTGGGTAAAAATCGCGCCCATGCTGGCCCGCACGGCCTCGACCGAGAACGGATCGGCACAATCGTCGAGCAGGATCAGCCCGCCCGCGCCGACCGCGTCGGCCGTGCGCAACATCGTGCCCAGATTGCCCGGATCACGCATGGCCTGTACCACGAGCCAGATCGGGGCGGCCTTGCGATCAATCGTCGAAAGCCCGGTGTCCCATTCCGCATAGACGCCCGCGACGGCCTGCGGATTGTCCTTGCCGGTGACTTTGGCGAGAATGTCGGTCGGCACCTCGATCACGTCGCCGCCGCTTTCCACTACCGCCTGCTCGAGATCGGACAGCAGGGGATGCTCGTCGCGCCCGGACGCCATCAGCAGAATTTCGGGCAAACGACCGCCTTCGCGCGCGTCGGTCAGCAGCCGCAGACCTTCGGCCAGAAAACGCTCCTCGCGCCGCCTGTGCTTCTTGTCGCGCAGGCTGCGAACGAACTTGATCGTGGGATTGGAGTAGCCGGTGATGATCTTGCGCGCCATGGCTCCGCTCATGCGCAGCCTGCGCGGCAAGGTCAATCCTCGCCGAAACCGTCCTTGATGAGCCCAGCCAGCTTCATCAGCACGGCATCGGCTTCGCCATCGGGGCCCGCGACGCTCAGATCGACGCTGTCGCCCTTGGCCGCACCAAGCATCATCAGCCCGAGGATCGAACCGCCATTGGCGTCGGTTCCGTCCTTGGTCACGGTCACGTCGAATCCGGCCGGAAGCTTGGCCACGGCATTGACAAACTTGGCACTGGCCCGGGCATGAAGCCCACGCTGGTTGACAATGGTCACCGTTTCACGCGCGATGTACACCTGCTCTCCCATTGATCATGCGTCCTGTCCCAGAAATTCGGAAGCGATGGTAATATAGTTACGCCCCGCATCGCGTGCAGCAGCGGTCGCTTCGCGAACCCCCATGCATCCGCGCGCCTTGGCGAGGCGGATCAGCATGGGCAGATTGATACCTGCAATGACTTCGACCTTGCCTGCCTGCATCAGCGAGATGGCAAGATTCGAAGGCGTTCCGCCGAACAGATCGGTAAGGACGATGACACCGTCCCCGCTGTCGACACGGCGGATCGCATCGGCGATTTCGCGCCGTCGCTTCTCCATATCGTCGTTGGGGCCGATGCAGACACCGATGATGTCCGACTGGCGCCCGACGACATGCTCCATCGCATGGATGAATTCGTCGGCGAGAGCGCCATGGGTAACCAGGATGAGACCGATCATGAAATGACGTGGCTCCGAAGGTCGAGTCGCTTGCCCTGGCGACGCGCCGGGTGTTCCGGATGACGCAGCTTGAGCATGGCGATGCGCACGACGCCTCTCTGTTGCTTAATCCCTTGCTTCAGGACCAATCCTACCCCGGAAAACATTTTATTTTATAACCTGAATGACCGGAAAAACCGGTTTTACTGCGATCCCCGCTTCCCGCTCCGCTCCAGCAAATCGGCTGCGCGCGAAGCAAGGTTGCGATGCAACAATGTGGGTGAAAATCCCGCTTCGCGCAAGGCGGAAGCGATCTGTTCGGCCATGAATACCGAACGGTGTTTCCCTCCGGTACACCCGAAAGCTATGTTCACATAGGCCTTGCCTTGCGCTTCAAAGCGGGGAAGCAGCAGCAGGAGCAGGTCGCGAATCCGCGCAAATGCTTCCTCAAAGGCCGGATCGCGGCGGATATAGTCCCCCACCGGGGCATCCAGTCCGGTCTGCGGCCGCAACTCTTCCACCCAATAGGGATTGGCAAGAAATCGCATGTCGAAAACGAGATCGGCCAGCGGCGGCGTCCCGCGGGAAAAACCGAAACTGTTGATCGTGATCGTCGAATGGGGCGGCGTCGTCTGGCTGAAATGCGCGCGGATCGCCTGTTGAAGATCGTTGGTGGTGTAGTCGCTGGTCGAGATCACCACATCAGCCCAACGCCGCAAGGGCTCGAGCAATTCCCGCTCAGCCACGATGCCGTTGAGCGCGGGCTTGTCCTCGCTCATCGGATGGCGACGGCGGGTCTCATTATAGCGGCGTTCGAGCTCGGCCCCGCTGCAATCGAGGAAGAGCGTGGTGATCGACAGGTCCGAACGCTCCAGCAAGGACTTGACCCGCGCGATCGTCGTCTGCGGATCAAAGCCGCGCGTGCGGGTATCGAAACCGATTGCCAGAGGCGCGCCATCATCGAGGCGGGCAGTGCCCGGACCGGTTTCCAGCAGACGGTCGAGCAGGCGGATCGGGAAGTTGTCGATGGCTTCCCAGCCCAGATCCTCAAGCGCACGCATGGCCGTGGTCTTGCCTGCACCCAGAACCCCGGTCACCAGCAGAATACGTTGCGGTCCCGAGCCTTTACCTGAACCGCATTCGGCGGTTCCTGCCTCGGACAAAGTGGACGATTCGTCACCCATTGCCCCTCTGTGCGCCACACCGCGACGGATTGAAAGGCCGGATTGAAAGAGAAGACCGCAGACGTTTTCCCGATCATGCCACCGGGAGGCCGTAATGCTGAAGGGCAAGCTCGGTCCGCAAGGCCAGAACCGGACTGTCAGGCCAAAGGCGCAAAGCCGGAAGAGGCACGCCGCCCCGCTCGACCCTCTCGGCCGCCTCGACATGGCGCGGCGCCCCGTGATCGAGCAGGACGACAAGAGCGACCGGCACGTCGCCGACCACCGGCATGGGCAGAAGCCCCAGATTGCGAACCTCGATCAGCCCCGCGATCGCGGGATGCGGGCGAGCGAGCAAGCGCCCATCCTCTGCCGCAAGCAGCACGCCATCGTCGCCGACAAGACGCGCGCCCCGATCGATCAAGGCAAGGGCAAGGCTCGACTTGCCGACCCCGGGCGCCCCTTCGATCAGGATCGCCCGCCCGCCGATCGCAACCGCCGTCGCCTGATGGGCGCGGGCCTTCATTCGTCGTCCTCGTCATTGGCCGAGGGCAAGGACAGCACAAGACAAGCCCCCCCGCTGCCATCGGCCTTGTCGACGATCACCAAAGTCCCGTCGTGCGCCTCGGCAATGCTGCGCGCGATGGCAAGGCCAAGGCCGCTATGGGCACCGAAGGCTTCCTCATCCGGGCGCACCGAATGGAACCGCTCGAACACCTTTTCCCGCTCGTCCGGAGCAATTCCGGGGCCCTCGTCGCTGACCGAAAGCAGCACCCGACCATGTTCGGCCCAGACGCGCACTTCCACTTCCCCGCCCGACGGGGAAAACGAGACCGCATTGTCGAGCAGGTTGTCGAGCACGCGTTCGAGTTGCAGGGCGTCCCCGGCGACATGGGTATCGCCCTCACCCCGGCGGAAACGGATCGGGCAGTCGGTCTGCCCCGGCCGGACCCCGCGCGCGCCCACGACCTGCGCCGCCAACAGGGCCAGGTCCAGCAGGGCAAACGTCGCCCGGCTGAGCGCGGCATCAATCCGGCTCGCTTCGGCAATTTCGGTGATCAGGCGATCGAGCCGCTGCACGTCGTGGGTTGCGATGGCCGACAGCTGACGACGCAAGGCCGGGTCTTCGACCTTGTCCATCGCTTCCACGGCACTGGCGAGCGAAGCCAGCGGGTTCTTCAACTCGTGCGACACGTCTGCGGCAAAGCTTTCGACCGCGTCGATCTGCTGCCGCAAAGCTTCGGTCATGTCGGAAAACGCGCGGGCAAGCAGGCCGATCTCGTCACCGCGATCGGGCAGGCGCGGCACCACTACCGCCCGCTCGCGCCCGAGCCGGACGCGCACCGCCGCCCGGACCAGCGCGCGCAAGGGCTGCACGATCGTGCGGGCAAGGAACAGCGACAATTGCACCGACAACAGCATCGCCAGACCGATGATGATGACCAGCGTCTGGCGGGCGTCGCGCACGGCCTGTGTCACATCGAGTGCGTTGCGCATCGAGAGCAGCATGTCGCCCCGCGTCCCGACCGGCGTCGCGGCGGTGATGACCGGCGTGCGATCGGGCGCATAGCGCAGAAAGACTTCGGTCCGCCCCGACTGACGCGCCCGGGCGATTTCGGGCCAATTACCCGCGCCGGTCAGCGGCGGTTCGCGATACCGTTCGACAGCAGGTGCCCCGACGATGAAATCGACCCCGCGATCAAGCTCGCGCGCCACTTTCTGATACCAGGGTTCGGTTGCCGGATCGACAAAAGCAAACGAAGGCGGAGCAAGGCGAAAGCTGTCCTCGATCAGCCCACCGTGGGGATCATAGAGCGTCAGGCGCAGGACTTGCGTGGTGCCGATTTCGGCCATCAGTTGCCGCCGCTCGTCGCCCCGCGCATGGGACAGAGCGGCAGCCGCGATTTCCGCCTCTGCCCGCGCCAGGCGAAAGCGTTCGTTGATCAACTGGGTCCGGTAGGAGTCGAGGTAAAAAAAGCCGCCTGCGAGAAGGGCAAGCGCGATCACGTTGACGACCAGAATGCGCGTGGTCAGCGACACCCCGCGCGTGCGCCACAAACGGCGCGTCGGCCGCCTGCGCCCTGAGGACATCGGCCCGTTTCCCGACACGGGTTCGCTCTCAGGGATCGCCAAAGCTGTACCCGGCACCATAAAGCGTCTCGATCGCGCCGAACTGCGGGTCGACCACGCGGAACTTGCGCCGCAAACGCTTGATATGACTGTCGATGGTGCGGTCATCGACGAAAACATCGTCCTGATAGGCCGCATCCATCAGTTGCCCGCGCGTGCGCACGACGCCCGGACGCATCGCAAGAGCTTCGAGGATCAGGAATTCCGTGACGGTCAGCGAGACCGGCTGGCCCGACCATTCGACCTGATGCCGGGCCGGGTCCATGCTCAGGCGTCCGCGGCGGATCGGTTCGGGCAAGGCTTCGACCGGTTCGCCTTCGGGTTCGGACGCGCCGCGCAGGGCCACTTCGCTCCGCCGCAGGATCGCGCGGATCCGCGCGATCAGCAAACGCTGGCTGAACGGCTTGGTGATGTAGTCGTCCGCCCCCAGCGACAACCCGAGCGCCTCATCCGCCTCGTCCGCCTTGCTGGTCAGGAAAATGACCGGAAGGTCGCTTTTCTCGCGCAGTTTGCCCAGCAATTCGAGGCCGTCCATGCGCGGCATCTTGATGTCGAAGACGGCAAGATCGGGCGGATTTTCCCCGATCGCCTTGAGCGCGGCGGCGCCGTCGTAATAGACCCGCGTGGCAAAGCCCTCGGCCTGCAGCGCGATGGAAACCGTCGTCAGGATGTTACGGTCGTCATCGACCAGTGCAATGACTTTGGTCGCACGCGGCACTTCGGGCAGCGATGGCGATGCCTGTGTGCTGCGGTCTGCGTTGTGGTCGGGATCGCCCCCCTCGGACTTCGTCGTCATGCTCGCGTCACTGATCGGCCATCATGCCGCCCGACGACTGCAAGCGCCGCACGGCCGGTTGCAAAATCCCAAAGGGTCGGAAATATCGGCATATTCCCCTGCCCTCCCTCTCGGCACCGCGCGGTCCGGTTCCAAACCGGGCTCGGAGCACGTATCCTCTCATCGCCTAGACGCTCTCGCCGATCGTGGCAACCAGGCGCCCGACGACATCGTGCGCGCAGCAAAGTTGCACATTTTGCAATCGTCCGCGCAAAAATCTTGTTTGTCACCTCTGGTTTGACGCAGCAATTTTGGCACACTATGCGCAGTCCAACGAGTCTGTGCATTCGTATTCAAAACTTGGAAGTCAAATCGTCGAACCAAACTTGCGCGGCATGATCAACAGCCGCCCAGTGGGAGGATTGCAGTGTCCGGAACCAGCCTGAACGTGTCGCTTTCGCAGCAGGGATTCCCTGAGCCGGCACACCTCTTTGCCAATCTCGGCACGGCGCCGCTGGTCGAACACGCCGTCCACAACGGTGAAGGTGTGTTGTCCAAGGACGGCCCGTTCGTCGTCGCCACCGGCAAGCACACCGGTCGTTCGGCCAAGGACAAGTTCATCGTCCGTGATGCCGAAACCGAAAACACCGTGTGGTGGGGCAAGACCAACGTTCCGATGACCCCGGAACATTTCGCCGCTCTCAAGGCCGATTTCATCAAGGCGCTGGGCGAGAAGGACAAGCTCTACGTCGCCGATCTGTTCGGCGGCAGCCAGCCCGAACACCGCGTCAAGGTGCGCGTGATCAACGAACTGGCCTGGCACAACCTCTTCATCCGCACCCTGCTGGTGCGTCCGACCGCCGAAGAACTCGCCGATTTCGTGCCCGAATACACGATCATCGACCTGCCCAGCTTCCGCGCAGATCCGGAACGCCACGGCTGCCGCAGCGAAACCGTGGTTGCGGTCAACCTGTCGGAAAAGCTGATCCTCATCGGCGGCACCGCCTATGCCGGCGAAATGAAGAAGTCGGTTTTCGGCATTCTCAACTACCTGCTGCCGGTCAAGGGCGTGATGCCCATGCACTGCTCGGCCAACATCGGCCCCGACGGCGACACTGCCGTGTTCTTCGGCCTGTCGGGCACCGGCAAGACCACGCTGTCGGCCGACGCCAGCCGCACGCTGATCGGTGACGACGAACATGGCTGGTCGGACACCGCCGTGTTCAACTTCGAAGGCGGTTGCTATGCCAAGATGATCCGTCTCTCGGCCGAAGCCGAACCGGAAATCTTTGCCACGACCAAGCGTTTCGGCACCGTGCTCGAAAACGTCGTGATCGACCTCGCCACGCGCGAAATCGACCTTGACGACCACAGCCTGGCTGAAAACAGCCGCGGTTCCTATCCGATCGACTTCATTCCGAACGCGAGCGAGGACAACCTCGGCCCGGTTCCGCAGAACATCATTTTCCTGACTGCCGACGCTTATGGCGTGCTGCCTCCGATCGCACGCCTGACGCCGGAACAGGCGATGTATCACTTCCTGTCGGGCTATACCGCGCGCGTTGCGGGCACCGAAATCGGCGTGACCGAACCCGAAGCGACGTTCTCGACCTGCTTTGGCGCACCGTTCATGCCGCGCCACCCGTCGATCTACGGCAACCTGCTCAAGGAACGCATCAACAAGGGCGGCGTGAAGTGCTGGCTGGTCAACACCGGCTGGTCGGGCGGCAAGGCCACGCAGGAAGGCATCAAGCGCATGCCGATCAAGGCGACGCGTGCGCTCCTCAACGCTGCGCTCGACGGCAGCCTGAACGAAGCCGAATTCCGTGAAGACCCGTACTTCGGCTTCGAAGTTCCGGTCGCGGTTGCGGGCGTCGAGACCAAGCTGCTCGATCCGCGCGGCGCCTGGGCCGATGCCGACGAATACGACAAGACCGCACAGGAACTGGTGCGCAAGTTCATCGACAACTTCGAGCAGTTTGCCGATCACGTCGACGAAAGCGTCCGTCAGGCAGCGCCGGTCACTGCCTGATCGCACTGTCCATCCAGCCCAAGGGCCTGATGGAACGGAAACATGCGCCGCCCCCACAAGGGGCGGCGCATTTCGTTCAAGCCCCCCTTCGGACCGCTGATTTTTCGATCTTGCCACAATGGAGCGAGGTCTCGTTGCCCCCCCTTTCCCCGCGAAATACGTAGTTACCTGATGGGTAACTTTGGGTTCGGGGGAATCGCATGCCAACT
>NZ_GL876934.1:253196-421940 GCF_000192575.1 Novosphingobium nitrogenifigens DSM 19370
CGCCAAGGGTAACAGCGCCGCCGATCCGCGACGATCTGCAGCATGGCCCACATCCCGCTTCGGCCCCACCCCAAAAGTCCGGCGCAGGCGTCTCCAACACATCCGGGGTCCGCTGACGGCCGGTCTCGCATTGGGCATCGCGGCGACCTTGCTGTTCGCGCTCGCCCCCGGAATTGCCGGTTCGCACGACACCATCAGCCGGATCGATCGGTGCAGTCAGGGCATAGAGCTCGACCCCGGCCTACGCGAAGCGGTCGGGCGGTCCTCCGTTCACGCCTCGCTCCCCGAGACGATCCGCGACGGCCTTGCGGGGGCGGTCGTCAATCGTGTGGACGAAACCGACACGCGCTATGCCTATCGCTCCATGCTCGCCTGCCTTGAGTCGGAAACCGTCATGCCGGAACGCGCCGCCGCCACGCAGGCCCGCTGGCACTCGACCACCCGCACACTGCTCCGTATGGGCATCCCCACGCAGACCGTCCGCACGCTCGACGCGCCGTTCACCCAGATCCGGACCGCGTTCGCCCACGACGACTACCTCACCGCACACGAAACCGAACGCCAGTTGGTCCACCAACTCCTGCATATGATCATCCAGCACGACGGCAGTGCGATCGCGGGCTCCGCCAGTGCCCCACCCACCGACGTCCACTGGTTGGCCAGTCGCGACTTTACCGGCGCCTGCTCGTCCGCAACCGAGCCCATGGACGACAGCGAAGGCCCCTCGCTTTGTCATGAAGCCGCCATCAGGTTGCAGCGGGCCCACTCGCCATGCGAACTGTTGAGCGCCCCGGCAGCGCTTGCAAGCAAGGCCTGCAACGCCGATCCGGCTGCCTCCACGCCGGAGCAATCCGCACGATCGGGATCGACGCTGGCCCGATCATGAAGGACCAAGGATTCCCGCCGGCGCACGTCCGCAGCCGACACCGCCCGACAAAGTTTCCACCGGCCGACGCCCGCCTTCTCGGTCCGAAGTGAAAGGAACCTTCGTTGTCGTAACGAGACGAGGCCCGCACCCATGCTCATCCACGAGCCTGGGGGCGAACAATGGTCAAGACAGTCAAATTCGGAAGCCTCGATGCCCTCGTCGGATTGAGCTTTGATTCCGCTTCCCTGGCTTATTCCGCTCCGACCAAGATCAACGGGACGGTCACCAATACGACCGCCTCGACAACCGAAGTTCTGACCTATTATGGCCTCTCGGCGACGGTGGGATCGCCGTTCATCACGCTGCCCAACATTTCCTTCAAGGTGGTGAGCGTATCGGACGCAACCAATGAACTGACCATCGATGCCTATTACGGGTCATCGATGGTGGCCGAACTGGGCTTCACGGTCACCGGTTTCAGCGCGGCCGGGCTCGCGCTTTCGAGCATTCCGATCGACGCCATGGTGCTTACCGGAACCAATCTCCCCTCGCTCATGGGCTCGGCCTTCGTGCTCGGCTACAACATTGCGCAGGCAGCGTCGCAATCGATCCAGTTCAAGGAAAGCGATCTCTATTCCTTCACGCCCTCGGCCAAAGTCGTGTTCGGGACGGCCAAGGCCGATACGATCACCGGGACGACCGGACCGCAGACCTTGCTCGGCATGGACGGAAACGACCGGATCGTCGCGGGCAGCGGGGCGGACATGCTGTATGGCGGCAATGGCGCCGACGTCCTCATTGCCGGAGCGGGCAACGACACGCTCTATGGGGGCGCAGGCAACGACCTGCTCTATGGCAGCACCGGCACCAGCGTGTTGAAAGGCGGGGCGGGCAACGACACCTTGCGGGCGTGGACCGGCCACACGGCAATGACCGGGGGCGACGGTGCCGACACCTTCGTCTTCGCGCTCGGCAATACCGGAGGCTCCAGCCCCTCGACAGCCGACGTCATCAACGATTTCTCGCATACGGCGGGCGACCACATCAATCTGTCTCTATTTGATTCCCATTTGCCTGCCGGGGGGCCGACGCACCTGACCTTCATCGGAACGGCCGCCTTCGACGGTCATGCCGGTGAAGTCCGCTATGAGACGGTTGGACAGAACCTGGCCATTTATGGCGATATCGACGGCGACGGGACCGCCGATTTCTGTATCGTGGCCAAGTCGATCAGCACGCTGGTCGCGTCCGATTTCCTTCTTTGAAGGCTTGGCGCGGTTGTAATATATTGTCGCGTCGCAGGTCCCGCTTGCGCAAGATCAGCGTTCGTTCAGTTGCCCTGCTCCATGATCATGGTCGTTGGCATGACGGCTTCATGAAGTGTCGCGTGCCCGATTTGAATGAGGAATTGTTGATCATGCCCCGCCCGGATCGTTTCCGCAGCCACAGCGGCGTCGCCCTTGTTTCGGCCATGGCTCTCGCACTCGGCCCGACTGTCGCCTCGGCACAGTCGGACCCGAACTATGGCACTTCGTCGCCGGATCAATCTGGCCAGTACAACTCGCAATACGACCAGAATTACTCTCAGTATGACCAGAACTACTCTCAATATGGTCAGAACTACGACGCACCGCCGCCTCCCGAACCCTCGGCACCAGTCGGATACAACGGGTCCGAGCCTCCCCCGGCTCCGGACGGCTATATCGCTCCGTCCGATATCTCCGCACAGCGAGCCGCAGACGCCCGCTATGCCGCCGAGGCCCAGGCATGGGCTCGCGACAATTGCGTGAAGTCACATGGCGACGTGGCTGCGGGCGCAGTCATCGGCGGCATTCTGGGCGCGATCGTCGGCGGCAGCCTCGCCGGACGCCATGACGGCGGCGGCGCAGTCGTTGCCGGTGCAGCACTCGGCGCGGCAGGCGGTGCGGCAGTGGCAGCGTCTACCGGCAGCAACGAAACCAGTCCGGGCTGCCCTCCGGGCTATGTCGTGCGGCACAATGCCCCCGTCTATGCCTATTCCTATCCCGACTATTACTATGCCGCGCCCGGCTGGTATCGGCCGTGGATCTACACGGGCGGAGCCTGGATCTATCGTCCCTACCCGTACCACGACTGGTACTGGCATCGTTATCGCGGCCCCTCGTGGTACCGCGACGGCTGGCGTGGTGGTCCCGGATGGCGTGGCGACGGGCGTGGTTGGCATGATGGTGGCGGCTGGCATGGCGGCGGCGGCTGGCATGGCGGCGGCGGCTGGCATGGCGGCGGCGGACACGACCATTACTGAACCCATTGGCGAACAAGAAAAACCCCGCGGCCTTCAAAGCTGCGGGGTTTTCATTTCGTCCGGAATAATGCCGTCAAACTCCGGCACGCCCGACGCCTCGACAGCATCGGGCCATGGTATCAGTCGCAGGGATCGCCCGGTTCGATATTGATGCTCGGCTGGGTCTGGCGCACGCGGCTACCCGGCGGGACCGAATGGGTCAGCCAGACATTGCCGCCGATGACCGAACACTTGCCGATGGTGATGCGCCCCAGAATGGTCGCCCCGGCATAGATGGTGACATCATCCTCGATGATCGGATGGCGCGGTTCGTTCTTGACCAGCCGACCTTCCGCGTCGGTCGAGAAACTGCGGGCCCCCAGCGTCACCGCCTGATAGAGCCGTACCCGGTTGCCGATGATTGCGGTCTGTCCGATGACGACGCCGGTCCCGTGATCGATGAAGCAACGCTCGCCGACTTGTGCGCCGGGATGAATGTCGATCCCCGTGCGCGAGTGGGAGACCTCGGCAATGATGCGGGCAACCAGCGGCGCACCCAGATGATAGAGTTCGTGCGCGATCCGGTGATGGATCAGCGCCGTGATCCCCGGATAGCAGAGCAGGACTTCATCGACGCTGCGCGCAGCCGGGTCACCGTCGAAAGCAGCCTCGGTATCGCCGTCGATCAGGCGACGGATCGCAGGCAGGCGACGCGCCAGCTCCTCCACGATCGCATTGACCGCCCGTTCGATGGCCGGACCGCCGCGTTCGTGCCGGGTGTAATGGAGTTCCATCCGCACCTGTGCCGCCAGCAGCGGCAGGGCCGACTCGAGACTGGCGCGAACGAAGCAGTCCTCGTTGGCAGCCCCCAGATCCGGCGGACCCAGCCGCAAGGGGAACAGCGCCGCTGCCAGCGTGTCGATCACGCGCCCGATGGCATGGCGTGACGGGAAGCCCAAAGCCCCGAATTCGGCCGGATGCCCCTTTTCCTTGCGCCAGTCCGCGCGCAATCCGCGCAGTTCGGCCACGACCGGCCCGATATCGAACGGCGCGTCCTCGGCCGCCACGTTTGGATCACCCATCATCTTGTTTCCGTCTGTGCGCGCGGCATCCGCACGCAGGGTCACGGCGAGTACTATGACGAAATGCGCCGAGCGCAACTGTCCTTTACCGAACGGGCGCGAACAATTCCCGTTCCGACCGCACACCAACCGCCTGAAAACGCCCCGTCCCGCCCGATCCGAAGAGCCGATCAGGCGGCCCGAACGAGGATCGCCTGCCCCTCGGGCGCGAACGCCACTGCATCGAGCATCTCGGCGAGACCGCAATCTCCCGGAACCAGCACATCGCCACCGATGCGCACTTCGCCCCGGCGTGGAATGACCAGCAGGGGCCCGGGATAAGCCGCCCGGATCGCGGCATCGGGCTCTCCGTCAAGCCGATCAGCCCGGAAATACCGTCCGTCTGCCAGTTCGACCGTACCCGCGTCCGGGATATGACGACGGAGCGCGGGATCGTGCGGCTCGCCCCGCGCCACCTTGATCCCGGCGTCGAGATGCAATTCGCGCGGACGCCCATAATCGAACAGGCGATAGGTGATGTCGGAATTCTGCTGAATCTCGATCAGGCTCACCCCTGCCCCGATCGCATGCACCGTCCCCGCAGGAATGTAGAAGAAATCACCCGGACGAACCGGATACCAGACCATCATGCCTTCGATCGAGCCGTCGAGGGCCGCCGCGCGCATCGTTTCCGCATCAATTCGGTCGCGGAACCCCACGCCAAGCGTGGCGCCCGGTTCCGCATCGATCACCAGCCAGCATTCTTCCTTGCCGGAATCGGTCTCCCCCGCAGCAGCAGCCTGGGCATCGTCGGGATGGACCTGCACCGACAGCTTTTCGCTGGCGAAGATGTATTTGACGAGAACCGAAGGCAATTGCGCCGGGGGTTCGAACCAGATTTCGCCGATCCGCTTGCCATCCGGCGTCGCGAAAGGCGCGGGAAGGACATCCTTGCCCCACGGCTTCTCGACAGTCCGGATCGGCAGGCGGCTCACTGGTTGGCCGCTCCGTGCAGCTTGCCGACAAGCTGCGCACCGGCAGGCGTGGTCACCAAGACTTCGTCGCCATCGACGACGATGATCAGGTTCTCGACCCCGACGACCGAAATGCGCGGACCGTCGGTCTGGGCCAGGACATTGCTGCAATTCTTGAGCTCGACCGAACCCTTGACCGAATTGCCGGCGTCATCGCACGGCAAGGCTTCGTGCAGGGCCTGCCAATTGCCGATGTCGGACCAGTCCATCGCGACCGGCACCATGGCCGCACGATCGGTCTTTTCCATCACCGCATAATCGACCGATTCGCCCGCGATCGTGGCGAAGATCGCCGGATCGGGGTGGAACCGATGCCCGTCCGCCTTTCCGGCCGCCACGGCCGCGCGAACCGCATCGGCAATGTCGGGCCGGTGCCGGGAAAGCTCGTCCATGAAAGCCCCGGCGCGGAATGCGAAAATGCCGCCGTTCCAGGAATAGTCGCCCGAGGCGAGGAAAGCCTGTGCCCGTTCGAGATCGGGCTTCTCGACGAACCTGTCGACCCGATAACCGCCGGTTCCCGGAATTTCCGGACCATGCTTAAGGTAACCGAAACCGGTTTCCGGCGCAGTCGGGGTAATCCCGAAAGAAACCAGCCAGTCGTCGGCAGCCAGGGCTGCAGCCGCATGGGCCGCCGCCTGAAAAGCCTTCCAGTCGCCGATATGGTGATCGCTCGGGCAGACCAGCATGATCGCATCGGCGGGCAAAGTCGCGGCGGCAAGGGCGATCGCGGCTGCCGTATTCTTCCCTTCGGGCTCGACGATGATCGTCGCTGCGTCGGGATCGGGCAGCTGGCTTTCCACCAGCGGGACATGCGCGCCACCGGCCACGACGATCGGATCGGCAAACCCGGCGTCCTTGCTGCACCGCGCAACGGTCGCCGCAAACAGCGTACGTTCGCCCACCAGCGGAAGGAACGGCTTGGGATTGGTTTTGCGCGAACGAGGCCACAAGCGAGTGCCGCTGCCACCGCACAGGACGACCGGTACGATCTTGTTCACGCCGTCAAATCTCTCTTAGCAAGTGCAACATCCGTCGTGAGGCACGACAGCTTCTCGCTTCCGCTTATAACACCGGGAATGGCATGTCATGCCGAAAATTGGTGCGAATTCGTGTGGATTATGCAGGGGGGTTAGAGCGTTTACATTACTTGCCCTGTGCCCCGGCACTCTTGCACCCCGCCGGATCGGGAGTGGATCAGCAAGGCCCAGGAGAAACGTTTTTCATAACATTTACGTTTCCGGACAATGAAGTTTCATTCATTATTCGTGAATCGTATATTCACCATTCGCGACAATCATCATGTTAACCACTTTCGGTGATTTTTGCCGCCATGAAGTTTCGCAAAGTCAGTTGGTATAACCTGGCCCGCATGGGGGCCCTCATGGGGGCGGACGCCCTTGCCGGTGGATTGTGCTACTTCCTGTTTGCGACAGCGACGATCGTCCTGACCAGCAACGGGCGCAATCACGCCATGGTCTGGCCGGCAGACGCAGTCATTCTGGCGCTTCTTCTTTCCCGCCCCCGTCGGCACTGGCCGGTGCTGCTTCTTGCCGGATGGGCAGGCAATCTCGTCGCCAACGGGGTTGCCCGGGGCTGGGTCCTGGGCCTTGTCCTCTATGGCGCGATCAACATGGGCCAGACTCTGCTCGCCGCTCATTTCGTCCGGCGCTCGCGTGTCGGTGATGACGTCATGGCCGATTCGGGTTCTTTCGGCCGATTCCTGTTCTGGGCCGGGCTGATCGCGCCAGCGCTCGGTGCGGCGGCCGGTGCGCTCAGTTCGCAGATGATCTACGGTCAGCCCCTGCTACCCTCCTTCGGCCGCTGGATCGCCAGCAACTCGCTGGGCTTCGTCATCTTCACCCCGTTCTTCAAGGGCATCTTCGACGGCAGCTATGCCCGCGCGCTCGGCTCGCTCAAGAAAATCACCTTGGCCGAAAACCTTGCCGTCTTCGGCCTCCATGTCGCCGTGACGCTGCTGGTCTTCGCACAGAACCGGCTGCCGCTGCTCTACCTGCCCTTTTCCACGCTCCTGTTGCTGACGTTCCGCATGGGGCGGCTGGCTACACATCTGGGAACGCTTCTGGTTGCGGTGGTCGCGATCATTGCGGCGCTCAACCACAGCGGGCCGATGGCGCTCATCGATCAGGGCCCCTTGATCCAGACGGTGTTCCTGCAAGCCTATCTTGCGGTTCTGCTCTGCACCTCGCTGCCGGTTGCCGCCGTCGTTTCCGCCCGCGCGGACGCACAGGCCGAACTCGCCGCGCGCGAGGAAACCCTGCGTCTCGTCATGGCGCGCTCTCCCGACGCCATTCTCGCCTTCGACGGCAACGGGATCTGCCGTTGGGCCGATGGCCCGCTGCGCGAATATCTCGGCATCGAACCGGACGACATCGTCGGCGCCTCGATCACCGAACTCAGCGTCAAGACCGGAGGCGCGCTCGAGCGGATGTATCACCATCTGCTCGCCAGCAACGGCCATCACCACACCAGCGACTTCAATCCCGCGCGTCACCCCGAACTGACGCTGGAGGCCTCGCTGCGCCTTGCCCCCCGGCAGACCAGCACGATCGGTTCAGTCATCATCATGCGCGACATCACCGTCCGCAAGGCTCGCGAAGTCGCCATTTCGAAAAGAGCGGAAACCGACGATCTCACCGGCGTTCTCAATCGCGCGGGCTTCCACCAGCGGCTCAACCTTGCCATCGAGACCAGCGAGGAACCGTTCAGCCTCGCCCTGATCGACGTCGACCGTTTCAAGTCGATCAACGATACCTATGGCCACCCGGTCGGCGACGCTGCCCTGATCGAGATCGTCCGCCGCATGAAGACCGGCACGCGCAAAGGCGACGTGGTCGGACGCCTCGGCGGAGACGAGTTCGCCATCCTGTTTCGCTGCGAGATGGCCAAGGCCGAAACGATCTGCAAGCGCATTACCGGCCTCGTTTCCACAGACCCCATCCACGCCAACGACAATGTCCTGCTGCTGACCTCGATCAGCTGCGGCGTCGCGCAGTTCGCCCCGGGCATGTCGCGCGAACAGCTGGTCGATGCTGCCGACCTGGCGCTCTACCAGGCCAAGGATTCAGGACGAAACGGCGTCAAGACCGTCGCCTGATCGCGCCTCGGGAATAAAACGCGGCCCATCCCCGTCTCCCCCCGCGAAACCGCAAGGGAGCCGAACCATGACCCACAATCCCTATTCCAACCCGCCTCATTCCACCACGCCCATCCTCGACCGCCGGGCCGCCCTTTCCTGCATGGGCTGGCTGGGTGCGGGAACCTTGTTCACGTTTTCGGGCGGCATCGCCTCGGTCATGGGCACCGGAGCCGCCGAGGCCGCCACCGGCCACGCCCCGATTTCCTTCGTCCAGATCAGCGACACGCACGTCGGCTTTTCCAAACCCGCCAATCCCGATCCGGTCGCAACGCTCAGGGAAACGATCGCCCATGTCCGCGCCCTGCCCCGGACGCCGGATTTCATCGTCCACACCGGCGACGTCACTCACCTCGCAACGCCCGAACAGTTCGACCATGCCCGTCAGCTTCTGGCCGAACTGCCCGCCCCCACCTTCTTCATTCCGGGCGAACACGACCTGGCCGGGGGCAGCGATCCGCGTCCGTTCCTGACGGCATTCGGAAAGGAAACGCGCGGCGACGGCTGGTTCAGCTTCGACCTTCACGGCGTCCACGTCATCGGCCTCGTCAATGTCGTGCGCCTTGGCGATCATGGGCAGGGGACACTGGGCCGCGACCAGCTCGACTGGCTCAAGGCCGATCTGGCGGGCCTCTCGGCATCCACCCCGATCGTGCTCATCGCCCATTTCCCGCTCTGGGGCCTTTATCCCGAATGGGGCTGGGGGACGAGCGATGCCGCCGAAGCTTTCGGCTATCTCGCCCGGTTCGGCTCGGTCACCGCGCTCAACGGCCACATTCACCAGATCCAGCGCCATCTCGAAGGCAAGGTACAGTTCCACACCGCCCGCTCGACCGCCTATCCCCAACCCGCGCCGGGTCAGGGCCCCGGCCCCGGTCCTCTCGCGCTTCCCGCCGAACAATTGCGCAGCGCGATCGGCTATTCCTCGGCAGAAGTGCGTCACGCGCCCTCTCCACTCGCCATCACCGACGCGACCCTCGCCTGATCGGAGCGAACCGCCATGCGCTTACGCCTTGCCGCTCTCGCAGGCGCGACCACCGTTCTGGTCGCCGCCACCGAAATTCCCTCACCGTCTTCAGGCGACGCGGCCAATGGCGCCCGCCTGTATCAGGCCTGCATGGGGTGTCATTCGATCGAGGAGAACGACATCGGCCCCAGTCATCGCGGCGTCGTCGGGCGCTCCGCCGGAACGGTCCCGGGCTATGCCTATTCCCCCGCGATCAAAGGATCGGGGCTGGTGTGGACGCCCGCCAATCTCGACAAGTGGCTGACCGACCCGCAAGTGCTCGTGCCCGGAACGAAAATGTACTTTTCCGTTTCCGACCCACGCGAGCGCGCCGACATCATCGCCTTTCTCGCCAGCCAGAAATAGGCGAGACTGCGCGCCCATGACTCGCCGCTGGCCCATTCCCCGGCTCGCCTTCTCTCGCCGCCGCCCGGCGCGTGAGGAAGCGGGCCATGACGAGGACCGCGTTCACCGGCTGATCCTGCCCCATCTCGACGCGGCATGGACTTACGCGCGGTATCTCACACGCGATGCGGCCCTTGCCGAAGACATCGTGCAGGACGCGTTCCTGCGGGCATTCCGGGCGCAGGCATCGTGCCACGGGGACGGCAAGGCATGGCTGATGGCGATCGTGCGCAATTGCTGGCACGACTGGCTGCGCGCGCATCGCCGTGTCGAAACAGCCGCCATCCTGACCGATCCGGTGGACGAGAACACACCGGAAAGCCTGCTCGAACGGCAAGGCGAAACCGATCGCCTGCGCGCCGTGCTCGGCGACTTGCCCGAACCGTTTCGTGAGACGCTCGTCCTGCGCGAGCTGGAGGAAATGTCCTATCGCGAAATTGCCGAAGTGACCGGAGCCCCCATCGGCACGGTCATGTCCCGCCTTGCCCGTGGCCGCGAAATGCTGGCAAAACTGATGCTTGAAAGCGAAGAGCCGGACGAGAGAGAGGCGATGCAGCGATGACCGACACGCCCATCCCTTGCGCGGACAAACTCCTTGCGCTCCATGCCTTTGCCGATAGCGAACTCGACGCGCTGACCACTGTCGCGATCGAGGAGCACTTGCGCACGTGCGCGGGGTGTCGCGCCGCACTCGAAAAGATCGAGGCGACACGCGCCCTGCTCTCGCGCACTTCCCTGCGCCACCAAGCCCCCGGCGCCTTGCGCGAGAGCATCCTGGCCGAAGTCGCCCCCCGCGCCGGACAGAATCGAAAATCCCGTCGTGCGGGCGTCGCGCCATGGCTGGGCGGCGGCGTGATCGGCGCTCTCGCGGCCAGCCTTGCGCTTTTGCTCGCGGTTCCCGACATGGCCGAACCGGGCCTGTCCGACGCCTTTGTCGACGGGCAGATCCGATCGTTGCAAGGGGCCCATCTCGTCGACGTCGAAACGTCCGACCGCCACACCGTCAAACCCTGGTTCAACGGGCGCATCACCTATGCCCCGCCGGTGGTCGACTTGCGCGACGCGGGCTTTCCGCTGGTCGGGGGGCGCCTCGACGTGGTCGAGCGCGAAAACGTCGCCGTGCTCGTCTATCGCCGCCGCCTGCACTGCATCAACCTGTTCATCCGCCCCATGCCCCGGCTGGCTTCTCCCTTTGCCGGGGAAACCCACCGCGCGGGCTACAACCTCGTCCGCTGGAGCTCGGGTGGGCTCGAATTCTGGGCCGTGTCCGACCTCGCGTCCTCCGAGCTTCAGGAATTCCGCCGCAATTTCGAACGCGAAAGCCGCTGATCGCCACACCGGCGGCTTTCGCGCGACTTATGCGGCGCGCAAGGTCGGCATATTACCGCAGTTTCAGCTCGAAGCGCACGGTCCCGTCCTTTTCCTCGCCCGACGTCGATGTGGACAGGAACAGGCGGATCGGATCGATGCCGCCCTTGGTGACCAGAGCATCGCGGATGGCCGTACCCCGGGCGCGGCCAAGCGCTTCCAGATCGGCCGGGCCGGGCATGAAGCCCTTACGCAGGTGGTCGCGCAACCAGTCGATCTCACCCGTCACCCGCGCCTTGTGCCCATCGTCCCCCTTCGCTTCGGGCGCCAGTCCGGCAAAGTCGGGGTTCTGGTGGAAGCTCTGCTTGAACAGGGCCTTCAACCGCTTTTCCTGATCCGCAGGCGCAAGCGCGGCAAAGTCGACCGGCTGCCCCTTGCGTATGGGCTTGACCATCAGGGCTGCATTCATCTTGCGGTCGGCCAGAACCTTTGCATCACCGGCAAGACCGGGGCCCGCCGGAATGTCGAGATTGAGCGCGGGGCGATCGGCCAGCCCCTTGCCCAGCGCGGTCAGGCTTTCCCCGGCTGTGTCGGGCAACTGCGCCGAACCGGGGGCAAAGTCGACGAACTGCGCCTTTTCCGCTCCGGCAAACAGCGAGCCGAGGAAACGGAACGGCGCTGTCACGGCCTTGGTGATGACATTGCCGATGATTTTCCAGATGATCGGCCCCAGCCGGAACGTCGGATCGTCAAGCGTCCCGCGCACCGGAACGTCCAGCCGGATTACCCCATGGCTGTCCTTGAGCAGCGCCGTCGCCAGCCGCACCGGCCAGGACACGCGCGCCTTGTTGGCGCTCGCCTGGCCCCACTGCAACTGATCGACGATGACATGGTGCTCGGCCTGCAAGGCGCGATTGGCAATGTGATAGGTAAAGCGGGTCGACAGCTTGCCCTTGGCAATCGAATAGCCTGCGTAGACCCCGGAATAGGGATTGAACATCGGCAGTTCGATATTGCTGAAAGCCACCTGGACATCGCTCGCGCGGTCGTAATGGAACGGGTCCATCGTGCCGCTCAGGGTGACCGGGGAATAACGGTCGTTCACTTGCCCTTGCAGATCGATCGCGGCCAGTGCCCCACCACTGTTGGTGATATTGCGCACGTGTCCATGGAGCGCATCGATCCGCGCCTCGAAACTGGGCGAAATCGAATAGTCCGCAAAGTTGAGCGTCCCGCCCTGCAACGCGAGATCGTGCAGGCGGATCGGCAAGGCGGGAGACGACGAAACGGGTGACGGTGAAACGGCGTGAGCCACAGGTGAAGGCGCTGCCACCGCCACGACCTGCCCCTCGGATTTTGCCGCATCGCTTTTCGCAGCAGGCGTCGCGGCGGGCGTTGCCCCGGACACCAGCGGAGAGAAATTGAACGTCCGATCGGCCATGATCGCGATCCGCCCCACCGCTCCGTTCAAACGCGCGCCGGCAATGTCCACGCCGGACGGCGCGTAACGCAATCCCGACAGAGCAAGGCCGTTCCACGCGACGAGCGGCGCATCGGTTCCCGCTTCATGCAGCGCAACGCCATCAAGCGATGCGTCCCCAACAAACCGGACACCGGCAGGCGACCACCCCTGGGCAAGAGTGACCACACCCTTTGCCCCCACCTTGCCCGACCGCAGGACAAGCCCCGGCAACGACGGCAGATAGGGCAGCACCGGCCCGACCTGGAACCCGGCAAGATCGAACCGCACCTGCCCCGCCCCGGTTCGCGGTGCGACCGTGCCTTCGCCCGAAAGCCGCGCTGCGCCGTTGATGCGCATGGCAAAGCGCAGATCGAGCGGACGGACCATGTCGGTATCGAGATTGCCCGATGCCAGATCGATCCCGGTGACTTTCATGCGAACGGTCGGTCCAACTGCGTGGTCTTCCCACAACACGGCACCGTTGGTGAGCGCGAAGTCGGCAAGATGGACGTACCAGGACGGCGTGGCCTGCGCTTCGCCGTCCGCTTTTACCCTGCTGGCCTTCGCAGCAACAGGCGTGTATGGCGGCATCAGCCGCGCCAGATTGAACGCTCCTCCGGCAGACCGGCGCAGCGGAACCTCGAGTCCCGAAAGATGCAGAGCCCCGAGCATCATCCGGCGCGCGCCGTAATCCAGCCGCGCCTCGTCGAGCCGCGCTTCGGCAAGATGAAGCGCCTGCGTCTTGTCTGGCCCATCGACCCGCACATCGTTCAGAACCGCCCCTTGCGCCAGTCCGGTCAGGCTGCCGAGCGCGTGATCGGACCCGATGGCAAGGTCGATCCGGCCATGCCCCAGATCCATCTTTCCGGCATGGGCACTGCCCCGAAACAGCGTGCCGCCGTCGAGACCGACATCGGCAAGTCCCAGACGCGCGACATCGACGCCGAGCCGGGTCGCGCCACCGGCGTAACGCACGGCATAGCGTCCGGCAGCCGATGCCTTGCCGCTGGTCGGAATCACCGGTAACCACGGACTGAGATAGCGATAGAGCGTGTCGGCACGCAGGTCCGCGACCGCGAAACTGCCGGTCGAACCAAGCGGGGTCAGCGAGAGACGCCCCCGCCAGTCGAACCGCTCGCCCGCATCGCTTGCCGCCGCGAACGTGAAATCACCCGATCCGCTCGCCGACGTACGCAAATCCTTGAGCGTGAACGTGACCGGCTCCAGTCGCGACCGCGGCTGCAACGGCAGGCTGAGATCGGCAAAGGCCACTTGCCCGCCCGCAATGGTCAGACGATCGATGCGCAAGGCCAGCGGCTTGGTCGCTTCACCGGTCGAGGGCGGAATCAACTCGGCCAGATTGAGCGAACCGTCCCGCCGCACGATCGCATCGACGGCAGGCCTGTCGAGCCCCACTTCGGGCAAGTGCCAGGCTTTCTCGAACACCGACAGCGGCGCCATCTTCAGATGCAGATGCCCCAGCGCAACCATCGGATGCGTCGGATCGTCCACCGCGATCGAGTCGATATCGAGCGTGAAACGGAGCGGATCGAAACGGATTTCACCCAGCGCCAGCCGCTTGTGCAGGCGATCATGGGTCCAACCCACCGCTTGCGAACGCAATACACGGGGGACCAGCCAATACCCCGCGGCAAGATAGCCGAGCACAAGCAGGATCAGGACGGCCGGAGCGATCCACCACTTGCGACGTGCGGGGGCCATGCGAGGCGTTTCAGCGGGATTTACCATGTCCAATAACTCTCGGCGTCCGTTTCCGATCAGCCCCTTAGTGGCTGTTTCACAATTAGCCTATCGGCGAATTTCGAAAGCTTCATCGCCTCTCCCCAGCTACAGCCCGCTTCCTGAACGAAAGTGGATAAGGCATCGCCATTTCCAGTTCTTGCCGAGTTATCTCGAAAACAAGACGTCAATACAGACCAACGATACCTTCGCCATCAACTAAGCCGACCACGGGATTCGAAAACGAATACCAGCCATCAACCGACACCCCAGCGGAAACTTCATCTTAAGAAATCAACAATAAACTAAAGTCATAAATTCCACCTTCCTTTTGTTTCGACAATCCCCCCACGACCGGACCAGTGCGCGCCATGAAAACCGTCAAACCCGATGACCTGTTCAAAGGCGCGCAGGAAGTCGACATCTCCAACGCACTGTCGATGCGGCATCCGGACGACTGGGCAACTTTCTACAAGGAAGCCCTCGACGAAGCTGCCATCGTCGCGATGACGGACCCGGACGGCACGATCACCTCGGTCAACAAGAAGTTCTGTGAAATCAGCGGATACCGCGAACATGAACTGATCGGCGCCAACCACCGACTGCTGCGATCGGGGATCCACGATCGCGCGTTCTGGCGCGACTTCTACCAGACGATCACCCGGGGTCACGTCTGGCACGGCAATATCTGCAACCGGGCAAAATCAGGCCATCACTACTGGGTCGACACGACGATCGTCCCGCACAAGGACGCCACCGGACGCATCCACAGCTACACGGCAATCCGTTTCGACATCACCCCGCAAAAGGTCGCCGAAGAACGCCTGTGGAAACTGGCGAACACCGACCCCCTGACCGGACTGCCGAACCGTCGTCGTTTTCTGGAAAACCTGCAGTCCCTGACCGACACCGGCGCTGAAAACGGCATCATCCTCGGCCTGATGGACATCGACAACTTCAAGGGACTGAATGACAGCCTCGGGCATACCGTCGGCGACCATGTCCTTCAGCATGTGGCGAACCGGATCAGGGAAACTTTGGAAGCCGAAGACATCGTCGCACGCCTGGGTGGCGATGAATTTGCCCTGATTCTGCGTCATTGTGCCTCCAATACCGAGGCTGAAGAACGCATTGCCCGGATCGAGGATGCCTTGTCCGAACTCATCCCGCTGGGCCGGGACAGCAGGCGGGTGTCCGCCTCGCTTGGACTGACCCGCTTCCCCGAAGGCGGAGCAACCGCGAACGAACTGATGAAGCACGCGGACATCGCGCTTTACAAGGCAAAGGCCAACGGTCGCAATCGCACCGAATTCTTTACCGATTCCATGCGCGAGGAAGTGATCCGGCACACCGAACTGCTGCATCGCTTCGAAAACGCGCTTCGGAACAACGAACTCGAAGTCCACTATCAGCCGGTCATGCCCCTGACCCGGCAGGCCCCGTTCAAGATGGAAGCCCTGCTACGCTGGCGCCATCCCGAGCAAGGCCTGCTCTACCCTCCCCAATTCATGGATGCCCTGCTCGACGAGGGGCTAGCAACCATGGCGGATTTCCATGTTCTGGAAACCGTGCTCCGCGATCTCCGCCGATTCCACGCCGATGGAGCAAGGCCGCAGATGGTGACGATCAATGCGACCATGGGCGATTTTCGCAGCCCGCATTTCATCGCCCGCATTCTGACCGCGATCGAGGACGGCGAGATCGCCCCCGCCAACCTCTGTGTCGAAATTACCGAGGGGATGATTCTGGACGACCGCAGCAGCGTCGCACGCGCCGGCATCGAAAAACTCCATGCCCACGGCATCCTGACCGCCTTCGACGATTTCGGCACCGGTTACGCTTCGCTGCGCGACCTGCGCGACCTGCCGGTCGACTTCATCAAGATCGACAAGAGCTTCATCGTCTCCCTCACCACCGACGCGGCCGACCGGGCAATCGTGCAAACCGTCATCGAGCTTGCCCACCATCTCGGGAAACGGGTCGTCGCCGAAGGCGTGGACGACCCCGCCAAACTCGCGATCCTGCGAGAATTCGGCTGCGATTCCATCCAGGGCTTCCTGATCTCCCCCGCCCTGCCGCTCGACGCCATCCGCCAATTCCTCCTCGACGGACGAGCCGACGAACTCAGGATCTGATCTGGCGCCGAACGAGGCAACGTCTTCGGATGGGCAAAGCCTTCACTTTCGAAGCAAGAGAAGCTGCCTCTGTCAGTGACAAAATGGATGCGCATGTCTCGCGGATCAAAATGATCGAAAGCGCATCTGCCGACTGATGAAAATACCTTATCTCAGCGTCCACCAACACCCCCTGAGAGGCAGAAAGCCTAATAAAGCAAATCTTTCAGGGGTGGTGTTTGGTGAGCCCAGCTGGATTCGAACCAGCGACCTACTGATTAAAAGTCAGTTGCTCTACCGACTGAGCTATGGGCCCGGCACCTTGCGGTGCGCGTGCCTTAGGGGGCGCGGGGCGGCGGGTCAAGCGGGCGAGGAGGTGTTTCACACGAAGTGCGGTTTCAGGGTCGCGCCAATCGGGGGCGATCGCGGCGGCGGGGATCAGGACGAAAGCCCGCTTGCGATATTCGCGATGGGGGATGACAAGACGGCGGTCGCGCCAGACACCCCGGCTCCACAACACGATGTCGAGATCGAGCGTGCGGGCGCTCCAGCGTTGGGAGCGGCGAGTGCGCCCGAAGGAGGCCTCGATCGCCTGCAATCGATCGAGCAGCTCAAGCGGAGCGAGCGCGCTTTCGATCAAGGCCGCAGCATTGGCATACATGCGCCGCGAAGGGCCGAGCGGAACCGTCGCGATGACCGGGGACGTTGCCAGAACCCGGTGACCATCGGCCCGGAGCGCGGCAAAAGCCGCACTCAGCACCCGCGACGGCGTGCCGTGGCGCGGGTGGGCGATATTGGATCCCAGAGCGATCAGGAAGCGGTCACTGCCCCCGCGTGTCTGCGTCACTTGTCCTGAGCAAGCCGGGCGTAGAGTTCGGGACGACGGTCGCGGAAAAAGCCCATCCCTGCGCGATGCTTGCGCGCAAGAGCAAGGTCGAGCGTCGCCACCAGCACGCCGGTTTCCTCGGCCCCGTATTCGACGACCAGATCGCCCCATTCGTTGCTGATGAAGCTGTTGCCGTAGAAAGTCTGCCCGTTTTCCTCGACGCCGATGCGGTTGGCGGCAATGACCGGCATGCAGTTCGAAGCGGCATGGCCCTGCATCGCGCGGCGCCAGACCCGACTGGTGTCGAGATCCGCGTCATAGGGCTCGGACCCGATCGCGGTCGGATAGAACAGCACTTCGGCGCCCATCAGCGCCATGGCGCGGGCGCATTCGGGATACCACTGGTCCCAGCACACCCCGACACCGATCCGCGCGCCGAAAACGTCCCACACCTTGAACCCGGTATTGCCGGGACGAAAATAGTACTTTTCCTCGTACCCCGGCCCATCGGGAATATGACTCTTGCGATAGATGCCCATGATCTCGCCGTCCGGGCCGATCATCGCCAGGGTGTTGTAGAAATGCTGTCCGTCGCGCTCGAAAAAGCTGGTCGGGATGGCAACGCCGAGCGCCCGCGCCAGCTTGCGCATGGTCGCGACCGAGGGATCGCTTTCCAGCGGATGCGCGAGCGCGAAACGCGCTTCGTCTTCCTGCTGGCAGAAATAGAAACCGGCGAAAAGCTCGGGCGGAAGGATCACGCGCGCGCCGTGCCCGGCGGCCTGTTCGACAAGCTCTGCCACCGCCATGATGTTGACGGCCGGATCGGGATCGTTGAGCGCCAGTTGCAGCGCGGCAAGGGTGAGTTGGGTCATGACGCGCCAGACCTAGTCCGATCGCCGCCCTGTTTCAACGACGGGACGATGACAGGTCGCACAAGGCTTCCTATCTGATGGGCAGGATGACGACAGAAAGGACCGATCCCATGGCTCAGGCCATCCTTGCCGGAGGCTGCTTCTGGTGCACCGAAGCGGTGTTCCGCGATGTCATCGGCGTCAGCAACGTCGAAAGCGGCTATATCGGCGGCACCGTACCCCACCCCACCTACAAGCAGGTCTGCGGCGGCGACACCGGCCATGCCGAGGCGATCCGCGTGACATTCGATCCCGAAACGATCGCGCTTGCCGACATTCTCGACATCTTCTTTGCGACGCACGATCCGACGCAGCTCAATCGCCAGGGCAACGATGTCGGCACGCAATACCGCTCTGCCCTGTTCCCCCTCGACGAGGCGCAGCGCGACGAAGCGCAGGCCGCCATCACGCGGGCCCAGGCCGATCGCCCTGCCCCGATCGTCACCACGATCGAAGGCCCCGCGACCTGGTATCCGGCCGAGGATTATCATCAGGACTATTGGGAAGGCGAAGGACAGCGCAATCCCTATTGCCTCGCGGTCATTCCGCCCAAGCTTGCCAAGCTGCGCAAGAGCTTTGCCGCCCGCGCCAAGGCATGATCGGGACGGCCTGCCTCCTGTTCGATCAGAACTTGAACTGACCGAACAGGCCGACTTCGTTGTAAGTCCCGCGGGTTCCGGCCGAACCGCCGATGGTGCCGTTCTGGGTCGAGATCGAACCGTTGTCGATAGCCTCGCGCTTGTAGACAAGGGCAAGATCGACCACCCGGACCGGCTCCCATTGCAGGCCGAGGTTGAAATAGTGATCGCGCACCGGCGTCGGTTCGTCGAGACGGGCGATATTGCGCACCCAGTCATAGCGACCAAACGCGGTCAGCTTCGGCAGGATCAGCACATTGCCGAAGAAGGCATAGCCGAGGCTGGAATCCTCGGTCGTGGAATTGATGCTGGCAAAGTTCTTGGCGTGGAAATATTCGCTGCCGAGGCCGAACAGGCGCGACTTGTACCCCACCGCCAGATCAAGCCGCTGTGCCGAATGATAGACCGGCAGGAACGTCATCGACGTCGTGGTCGACACCGATTTGCCCAGATGCCCGTCATACCCGCCGATGGCCGCATAAAATCCAGCGTAGCGGGCCGAGATGCGCCCTTCGACATCGACGTATTTGGTGACGTTGACGTTGCTGTAGCCCGAACCGTCGACGGCCGAGACCTGATAGGACAAGTGCCCGCCGAAGAGATCGCCCAGGACATGCACGCCCCAGTCGGCCGAATTGCCCAGCTTCACCCGTTCGACCAGTGTATTCTCGATATGGCGATAGCCGTACTGCCCTTCGAGATAGGGAATCCACGGCATCGGCGCCGCCCCCAGCCGAACGGTCAGCTCCGGTGAGACGGTTGCCTGGAGATAGGCGTTCTTGATGAACAGCGCACGCGCGACCGGAGTGCTCGACGTGCTCGAATTGCTCGCATTGTTGCCGTTGGAGGTCGTCCCCACGACATTGCGGATGTCGGTCAGCACGGTCGCCGAGAACGCCTTGCTGAACTGATGATCGACGCCGAGATAGAGACGCTTGATGTTGAAGCCGGTCCCCTCGGCCGCGACCGGGGCCCCGGCCGAAGTCTGGTGGATCGTGCTCTCGTTGAAATAGGCGATCGCCTGGAACCGTGTACTGCCCACGGGCCGCGTGCCCGCCGGGAGTGCGGGAACCGGCTGGTTCGCGGCCAGCACCGGGGCAGGCGATGTTGCAGGCATCGGGGCATTCGCCGGAACAGGTAGCATCGCCGGTTGAGAGACGACGACCGGGGCGGCGCTGGTCGTGGCACCGGCCAGAGCTACGGGCGCGACCTGAGGCGCTGCCGGTTGTGCCGGCGCAGTGCTCGCCAAGGCGGGCGGCGATGCGGCTGCACCGTGTTGCAGGGCTGCGATCGCGGCGCCCTGCTGCGCCACCAAAGCCTTGAGCTCATCGATCTCGCGCTGCTGTTCGCGAATTTCGTTGCGGGCCGTGTCGAGCTGCCGGGCAAGCGCGGCCTGCGTCCCAACCGAAGCCGTCGTTTCGGCTTGCGTGGCGCCATGGGCAAGCTGGGGCAAAACCAGCATCCCGGCGAAAGCCAGTCGGCTGGCGGTGGTACGAAAAATCTTGCGCATGCTGTCTCGCGCGGCCCTCTAGTCCCCCGAAACGGGCGGCACAATGCGAAATCTTACATTTTTGTGACAAATTTGCGCCTCCCGAAAACCGCACTGTGACCGGTCACAGGAGGTATGGAAGGGCCCCTTCAGCTCCCCTCAACGGACGAGGCGGCACGATCCTGCGCGCTCTTGTCCGAAGAGCGCGTTTCGGAACACTCGCCATGCGTGGATCAACTCCCTGGCGCTTTGGACGATTTTCCATTCCGCCATGCGGTTGCGCCCCTGCGGCGAAGGCTTATGGTCGCGCGACGAGAGGTCGTGAAGGAGTTGCAATGATCCCGGCAAAAGCGGGAACGGCATGGCGGGACGGACTTGCCGGGCTGTCGATTGCCGGGCTCATGCTGCCCGAAGCGGTGGCCTATGCCGGAATTGCGGGACTGGCTCCGGGACGCGCCCTGATCGCGGCGGTGGCCGGAGGACTTGTCTATACGCTGATCGGGCGCAGCCGGTTTGCGGTCGTCTCGGCGACATCCTCGTCCGCCTCGATCCTTGCCGCTTCGCTCGGCAGCCTCGCAGCCACTCCCGCTCTTGCCGGAGCAGTCAGCGCGGATGAACTGGCAACGGCCTTCACACTGATGGTCGGCCTCATTTTCTGCGGTCTGGCTCTATTCCGGCTGGGTGGCCTTGCCGGGTTCGTCTCGCGGCCCGTCCTGCGCGGGTTCGCGTTCGGCCTTGCCGCCACGATCATCATTCGGCAATTGCCCAAACTCGTGCGGATGCCGACGCCGGGCGGGAATATCGGCGAAGTTCTCGCCGGGCTGCTGCTGCATATCCCGCAATGGCACTGGCCCACTGCAGCACTCGGGTTCGGCTCCCTGGTGGCGCTGATCCTGCTGCGTCGCATACGCGGAATGCCCGCGACACTCCTAGTCATGGCTACGGGCATCACGCTCGGCACCTTTGGCCCCCTCGCCCATTCCGGACTGGAATTGACCGGGCCTGCCCCCTTGCAGTGGCCGACGCTGGCGCTGCCGCTCGACTTTGCGGTCTGGGGACGAGTCATCCAACTGGCCGCGCCGCTGACCCTGATCGTCTTTGCCGAAAGCTGGGGAACGATCCGCACTCTTGCGCTCGCCCATGGCGACGACATCTCGTCGAACCGGGAACTGGCCGCGATCGGCCTTGCCAACGGAGCGGCCGCGCTCGTTCAGGGCATGCCCGTCGGCGCCGGGTTCTCGATCGGCACCGCCAATGCCGCCGCCGGTGCGACCAGCCGCCTGTCGGCCGCCGTTGCCAGTCTGGCCACGCTGGCGCTGGCGCTCTTTGCCGGGCCGCTGATCGCCCGCGTACCCGAACCGGTTCTAGCCGCGGTGGTCGTCAGCGCCCTGCTCCATGCGCTGTCTCCGGCGCCGATCGCGCGGCTCTTTCACTTGCGCCGCGATCCGTGGGTTGCCTTTGCCGCGGCCATGGGCGTTCTGCTGCTCGGCGTTCTCAACGGCATGCTCGCGGCAATCGCGCTTTCGATCGCGCAATTGCTCTATCGCTGGTCGCATCCGGTAACGAGCGAACTGGGCCGGGTCGGTAGCCACGATTTCGTCGACCTTGCCCATCACGACACGGCCGCACGCATTCCCGGCGTTGCCATCTGGCGCCCCAATGCCCCGCTGTTCTTTGCCAATGCCGAGACGGTCCTGCACGACATCGGCCACAAGGCGCGGACCAGCGGCGTGCATGTCGTCATCCTCAGCCTTGAGGAAAGCGACGATCTCGACGCCACCGCGCTCGATGCGCTGGACGAATTCGCGCAAGGACTGCACGGCGCGGGATGCCGCCTGATCCTTGCCCGCGCGCACGATCGCGTACGCGACGTGCTTTCCGCCGCCGGTCTTGCTATGCTGGCCGAGAATTCCACCTTCAGCGTGGCGGACGCCGCCACGCGCGCCACACGAGAGGAGACCGGCGATGGCTCTGTCCCACCCCGTCCATCCGATCCTGCACCCGGTCTCCATCCATGACTTGCGCCCGACCCAGATCACGGTCGGCCTGCGCGAAGTGGAAACCAAGCGGCGGCAGTGGCGCGACCGGCCGCGCGATGCGGCGGGACGTTTCCTCGGCGGGCACATGATCCCCGCCGTGATCGGTCCCAAGGGACAACCCTGGATCGTCGATCACCACCACCTCGCCCTCGCCATGTTGCAGGAAGGGGTCGAAGAGGTCATGATCTCGGTCCTCGCCCGGCTCGACGACTTGCCGAAAAAGCGGTTCATGGCCTTCATGGATGCGCACAACTGGCTGCACCCCTATGACGAAGACGGCAAGCGGCGCGAGTTTTCCGACTTGCCCCGTCATATCCGGGATCTGGTCGACGACCCTTATCGCTCGCTTGCCGGAGAAGTTCGTCGCGCCGGGGGCTATGCCAAGTCGCCCACGCCCTATACCGAATTCCTCTGGGCCGATTTCTTTCGCGACCGGATCAAGTCTGGCAAGCTGGAGAACGATTTCGGAGATGCGCTGAGCCATGCACTCCCCCTCGCGCGCAGCCAGGACGCCCGGCACCTGCCCGGCTGGGCAGGCCCCGACAGCACCGACTGATACGGGACCTGCGATGAGGAAACCTCATTGCTGGTCGTGTCGCTCAAGCGGCGCGCAGCCTTATTCCGCGTGAGCCGGACAGTCGGCGGGATTGGAGCAATAGCGGCGATAGGCCGCGACCCAGTTGTCGCGCAGGGCGGCCTGCGCCTCGCCGAGCGGTAGCGGCGAGGCTCCCGCATCAGGGTGACAGACCATGCGATAGAGCCGGTATTCGAGCCGATCCTTGGCCCAGGCATTGAGATCGGGTGCAGTCCGGCTTTCGGGCCAAAGGTTTTCCTTCACGTCCCGCCCCCCGAGGGCCAGCGGGACAAGGTGATCGACTTCATACGAGCGTCCGCCGTCATGCGGCCGGGGAATGCCGTATTCTTCGAACACATCGTTCTTGAGCCGCGTCGACGTATGCCGCGCCGCCTGCGAATAAGTGAGATCGCCGCCGTGGGTCGGGGGATCGCCCGGTGCCCAGTCATGCGCGCAGATATCCGCGCCCGTCACTGCCGGATCGATCGCGCCGGGCGTGTCGGTCCGGTCGGGCAAGGTTCCGGGCGCGAGCGGCCCGGTCTGAACAGCCGGAGGCGTCGGAACGGGCGTTGGCAAGGACGGCGCCCGATGGCGCGTTGCCAGCCAGACCGCAATCACGATCAGGCTGGCAAGGATCAGCACAATCGCCAGCGTTTGCGGCGAAATCAGCGGACGGCGCGGTCCGCCGCGTTCCGGACGATCGGTCATGGCCCGCCTTTACACCGAGCCCCGATCAACGCAACTCAGGCAGGCGCCGCCACGATCATCCGGACCGATGTGGGATTGAACCCGTTGCAGGGATTGTTGATCTGCGGACAGTTGGAAACAATCACAACCACGTCCATGTCCGCTACCAGATCGACATGCAGCCCCGGCGCGGAAATCCCGTCGACGATGCCGAGCGAACCGTCTGCCTCGACCGGGACGTTCATGAACCAGTTGATGTTGGACACCATGTCGCGCTTGGTCCGGCCATAGTCGGCATTGGCGAGCAGGAAATTGTCGACGCAGGCATGTTGCGCCTTGGTATGATGGCCATAGCGCAGCGTGTTGCTTTCGCACGAACAGGCCCCGCCGATGGTGTCGTGCCGGGCAACCGAAGTTCCCGCGATCGTCATCATCGGCCGCCCTTCGTTCGACAGGAGCTGCGTGCCGGTGGTGAGATAGACATTGCCCTGCGCCGCCATGGTATCCTGCGCGCTATAGCGTTCGGCATCGTCGGCAAGCGCATAGATCAGGAAATCGACCGCCTGATTGCCTTCCAGATCGACAATGCGCAGGGTTTCCCCCTTGCGCACGACATGGTGCCAGGGCGCACGCGCCGCGACGACTTCGTCATGGATGATCTTGCCGGGAAGATCTTCGATGGGCGTATTGGGGATCATTGCTGCACCTTATCGCCGGTAATAGTCTTCGACATTCTCGAACGCGCGCAGGCCTTCGGGCGTCATCAGCCGGATCGGATCGTCGATCGGAGTGACCGGCCCGCGCCATGCGGTCGCGCGCACCGGCGTGACGGCATAGTCCCCGCGCGGATCGCGCACATGGGGGCAATTCGCGAGCACCACGATCACGTCCATTTCCGCCCGCAGCGTGACATGCGCGCCTGCCGGGTGCGGTCCGACACCCAGCACGATAGCGCCGTCCGCCTCGATCTCCACGGGCGTGAACCAGTTGATGCAGGGGTGGATGTCGCGACGGTCCATCCCGTACTTGGCAAGCGCGATGACGAAGCGGTCGCGGGCATTGGGATGGGCGCCGTGATTGAACCCGTCGCCGTACTTGCGAGCGTTCGACGCCTGGTTGGAGGCTCCGCAAAAGGCGTCATGCCCTTTGGACGTGTCCTCGACCACGCTCAGCATCACCCGGCCCATGTCCGAGAGCAGGAGACGGCCCGCGCCGAGATAGGCGTTCCACTGCACCTTGACCGTGTCGGCGACATTGAGCCGTTCGACCGTGCGTTCGGCATTGAACACCATCATCGATAGACAGGCATCGCCGTAAAGGTCGGTCAGCCGCAGCCGCGTTCCGCGCCGGATGGTGCGGGCGGTATAGCCCCCCGCCGCGATGGTCTCGTCCCAGACGACCGTCTCGGGATCGACCCCGGCGGGAAGAGCCGTCGCAGCCGTTGCCGGAATGGTCGGCATGGCTTCCACTTTCGTGCCGGCCATGGCGCGGGCATGGGCGCGGGCGCCAGCCGGATCGGCGGTCGTCTCGCTCATGCCCCGATCTCCGCAGCAGAAGTCCCCATACCTGAAATCTCCGCACCGGGCCGGTAGAGGCACGCCCGCTGCATCCGGTCCCGAGTTGGCAAGGACGGAATGGACGGGTGCCGCAAGGCGTGCCTCGACACGCCCGGCGCGAAGACGAAAGGATGCCGGGCCCAAAGCGGCGCGGGCGACAGTTTCCTGATCATGTCTGAGGTCATCATGGTCCCGATCATTCGACGATCTTGAGCGTCACCCCGACCGTGCGCGGATGCACGGTATAGCCTTCGACCACGGTGTTGATCTGGGGCCGCTGGATGATGGTGCGATCGTCGAACAGGTTCTTGGCATAGACGGTCAACTGGTGCGGACCGAAGCGCAGCCCGACACTGGCGTTCACGACGCTGTAGGACGGGTTGTAATAGTTGGAATCGGTGAGCAGGTAGCTGCCGTTGCTGTGCCCGGTGTAGGAATAGTTGACCAACGCCACGAGCGTGGTGTCCGCCCCGACGCGATGAACATAGTTGGCCCCCGCCGTCGCAGTCACGCCCGGCACGTCGATAAGATGCTGTCCCACGGCAACGTCGATCGGATTGTTCGACCGCACGATCTTTGCGTCGTTGCCGCTGGCCGTCGCAGTCAGCGACAGGCTCGGCGTCAGCTTGAACGAGGCTTCGACTTCCCCGCCCCAGATCCGCGCGTCGCCCACGTTGCTGGTGAAATAATAGCCGCAAGTGGGCAGATAGATCTGCTGTTGAATGTTGTTCCAGTTTGTCAGGTAACCAGACAGGTTGACGCGCAGGCGGCGCCCCAGGAACTCGTTCTTGGACCCGACTTCATACGTCCACAGGCTGTCCTTGGAAAACTGGGTCGGCTGTTCCTTTTGCCCGATCGCCTGAAAATCGCTGTTGCAGACCGAGGTCGGGCCGAACACGATCGGCCCGGTCGGCCCACCGAGGCGGAACCCCTTGCCCGCCGTGACATAGAGCGAATTGGTCGCGGTCAGGTCGTGATAGAGCGTCGCCTTGGGCAGGAAGGCATGGCTGGTCGCGCCTTGCGTATAGGGAGCAGAGGCCGGTTGCCCCGGCGTCTGGTAGCCGAGATTGCCGATCTGGTAGAAACCGGTCTCGACCGAGACGAAATCCTCGTGCGCGGCGGAAAAACGTCCGCCGAGGTCGAGTTTCCATCCCGGCAGGAACGCAATGCTGACCTGCCCGAACAGTGCGATCTGCTGCTGTTTATAGGTCCGGTCGTCCGATTCATCGACGTCGCCCGGGAACAGGGTGATCGCATCGCCTCCGCCCGGCTGCCCATACGTCGGATTGCCGTACGTCGTCTCGACCAGCGACTGTTCGAGCGAGGTTCCATAGATCGACTGGAACGTCGAATTGATGCCGCCGATGGTCTGGTAATCGACGTTGTGAACGCGCTGGGCCGAAAGATAGACGCCCGCCACCCATTTGAGCCAGCTTGCCCCCGGACTGGTGTCGTTGGACGACAGGCGCAGTTCCTGCGTGAACTGCTGATACCGGGTGCGATAATGGACATAGGACGGCAGGTTGGCGATGACGCTGTCGTTCTGCGCCTGGTACTGCGGATAGACCGGATCGAGGAAGAACAGCGCAAAGGCCGTGCTGTTGAAATAGGTCCCGTCTTCCTGCCGGTCGGCGACGCGATCGAACACCCCCGTAACCGAAGTCAGGTCGGCGAACCCGAACGTCTTCTTGACGGTCAGGCTGCCGAGCAGGACGCGGTCATGGCTGGGTTCGGAAACCAGCTTGTCCTGTTTCCACAAGCCCAGCGTCGGATAGAACGCGCCGTTGTCCGCGTCGTTGGCCCGTTGATAGAAAAACGCGGGCGTCACCGTCAGCGTGGCATCGGGCGTCCAGTTCGCGCTGACATGAACGGTCAGGCTGTTGGAGGAATTCACGCCCTTGCGGTCGAGCGTTCCGTCCTTGTTGTAATGATCGACCCAGCCGCTGTCGTTGACGTAATTGACGCTGGCCCGGACGGCGAGCTTGTCCTTGACCACCGGCAGGTTGAACGCGGCACTCGCCCCGTAATTGGTGCCGCCGTGCTCGGTCGTCGAAAGGTCACCGGTGAACGTCGCGGCAAAGGCATCGCTCGACGCAGGGGTGGTCAGGAACCGGATCGTGCCGCCTTCGGAACTGTCGCCATAGAGCGTTCCCTGCGGCCCGCGCAGCACTTCGACCCGTTCGATATCGGGCAACCGCACGTCGATCGACCCGTCGCGATAGAGATTGGGCACGGTGATCGGCACGTCGTCGAGATAGAGCCCGACGGTCGAGGCGCCCGAGGTCGAGCTGATCCCGCGAATGACGATATTGGTGCGGCCTTCTTCCCCCGCGACGGCATTGAACGCGACGCCGGGAACCGCGCGGCTCAGATCGTCATAGCTCGCAATCCGCTGGTCCTTGAGCGCGGAACCGGACAGGACCGAAAGGCTGATGGGAACGGTGCGGATGTCTTCCTTGCGCTTTTGCGCGGTGACGATGATCTCGCTGCCCCCGACGGCTCCTGCGGCGGCAGGCGCATCGGTCGCGGGAGCCGTAGCCTCTTCGGCCAGCGCAAGGCCGGGCGCCATGGCCAGAACGAGGGCCAAAGCCGATGCCGCAGCCGCCATCGCCCCCTTGCGCGCCTGTCTCTGAAATGACGTCCCCCGATGCGATGCCATCGCTGCGCTCCCCGTTTCCTCGTATCCTGCGAGGAAAAGATGACGCGCAGCCCCCCATCACGGTAGATGCCAATTTCCGATGGTTCCCATAGATGCGATCTATGACCCTTGGCAGCCGTCCGCCTGACTGCCACTCAGCATGGTCATGATCCACATCCCCACCCATCCGCTGGTCCATTATCCGGGCGACATCCTGGCCTGGATCGCCGCAAGCCTTGCCGGATGGTGGCAGCATCGCGCTTTTCCGCGCGAGACGGAGCGGCTCGCGCAGGTGACGCCGCCGGGGTATTATGTCGCGCTCGCGCTGGGCGGGGTCGTCGGGGCCTGGCTTGCCGGATCGCTCAACACGGTGCCTTCGGGTCTGGCTCCATCGCATTCCATTGCCGGGGCTCTTGCCGGGGCGATCGTCGGGGTCGAGGGGTGGAAATGGCTTCACGGCGTGCGCGGATCGACGGGCGGGGCTTTCGTGCTGCCGGTCGCGGTCGGGATCATGGTCGGGCGCTGGGGCTGTCTCTTTGCAGGCCTTGCCGACCAGACATACGGGGTGCCGACCGACCTTCCCTGGGGCGTCGATCTGGGCGACGGCATTCCCCGCCATCCGGTGGAGATCTACGAATCGCTGAGCATGGCGCTGTTCCTGCTCGCCTATGTCCCGGCGCGGCTGCGTGGACGGGCATGGGCCCGCGATCACGGCTTCCACGCTTTCGTCATCGTCTATGGAGCGCAGCGGTTCCTGTGGGAATTTTTGAAGCCCTATCCAAAACTTATCGGACCGTTTAACCTCTTCCACCTGATTTGCGGGGGGCTGATCGCATATGGGTTTGTGTGGTGGAGAAACGGCGGCGTGCGCGCCGATCATGGAGCGCAAGGCAGCGCCCTATCTGTTTCACAGCCAGACGACGAGCCTGTGCGAAACCTGCCTTGAACCGGTTCCCGCCAAAGTCATCATCGAAGGCGAGAACGTCTATTACCTCAAGCGGTGCCGCACCCACGGGGTGATGAAAACGCTGGTCAGCGACGATCTCGCTTATTGGCAGGCGCAGAAACTGTGGCTCAAGCCGGGGGACCGCCCCCTGAACGCACAGACCCGGACCGAGGCGGGCTGTCCTTTCGACTGCGGGCTGTGCCCCGACCATGAACAGCACAGTTGCCTTGCCATCATCGAAGTGACCGAGGCCTGCGATCTGGCCTGCCCGGTCTGCTTTGCCGATGCCGCCGACCGGAACGGACGCCACCGCCCGCTGGCCGAGATCGAAACCATGCTCGACGTCCTCGTCGAAAGCGAAGGCGAGCCCGATCTCGTACAGATCTCGGGCGGGGAACCGACGCTGCACCCCGAATTCTTCGCCATTCTCGACGCGGTCAAACGACGCCCGATCCGCCATGTCATGATCAATACCAATGGCGTGCGACTGGCGCAGGACCCCACGTTCGTCGCCCGGCTCGCCACCTATCGGCCCGCACTCGAAATCTATCTGCAATTCGATTCCCTGCGCGACGAGGCGCTGATGGATCTTCGCGGCGCGCGGCTTTCGCGCATCCGCAAAGAAGCCTTGGAAGCTCTCGAACAGGCCGGGATTTCGACCACTCTGGTCGTCGCGGTCAAGCATGGGGTCAACGACGACGAGATCGGCGCGATCGTCCGCCACGCACTCGAATGGACTTGCGTGCGCGGAGTGACGTTCCAGCCGGTTCAGGACGCGGGCCGCAACGAAGGGTTCGATCCGGCCCGCCACCGCGTGTTGTTGACGCAGATCCGGCGGGAAATCGGCAAATCGGGCGTCTTTGCCGTCGACGACATGATCCCCCTACCCTGCAACCCGGATCAGATTTCCATCGGGTATGGCCTGCGTCACGGACGCGAAGTCACCCCGATCACGCGCATGATCCCGCGAGACGTCATTCTCGAAGGCCCCAACACCGTCATCTATGAAGGCTTTCCCGAACTGCGCGCGCGCATGTTCGACCTGCTGTCGCTGTCGACCGGGGAAGCCAATACCGGGGACAAGCTCGCGAGCCTGCTGTGTTGCCTGCCGCAGGCGATGGTCCCGCAGGATCTGAGCTATGCCAACTCGTTCCGTGTCGTCGTCATGCAGTTCCTCGACCGCTACAACTTCGACCTCGCCACCGTGAAACGCAGCTGCGTCCACTTCGTCACGCCCGAAGGGAAAATCTATCCCTTCGACACCTACAACACGTTCTATCGCAAGGGCGCGGAAGGCACCGATGTCGTTGCGCGCCATCGTGCGGGGGAAGGAAACGAACGATGAACCGGTTGATCGGCGGCATCCTGATGGCGATCGGCATTCTCGTTGCCGGGGCCAGCGGCATCTGCTCGCTCACATTCCTGTGGGGAATGGCTCGGGGGGATTCGAACGAACTCCTGCCGCTCGTCGCGCTGTTCGGCGGCCTGCCTTTCCTGTCGGGCATCGTCTTCATCGCCGGCGGAACCGCCATGCTCCGTCGGGAAAGGCGCCGCGATCACCGCGACAGCGCGAAGTACTTCGAATGACTACCCGCGCGACGCGATATAGGCCCGCCAACCACCCAATGCGGTAATGTCGGTGGCGTCGACAGTGGCGCGCGGTTCGGCGACGAAGCCCTTGACCATGCTGCCGTCTGCCAGAGTGACGGTCCCGATCGCCAGCGGGGGCGGAACTTCCGCGACGAAGCTGCCGAAGGCGCCGCAATCGAGTTTATAGACCTCGACCGCGATCGCCCCGCCGGTCTCGTCATGGATCAACGCGGGCTTGGGCGGCACCGTGTCGGCCATGGCATAAAGCCGATAGGTCGGCGCGGTCGTCGTCGTTGCAACATGCCGCGCGTTGCGCGACGTCAGCTGCCAGTGCAGCGGCATCCCTTCGAGATGGGCGCCGACGACGGCAAGGTGCACGGTTTCCATTCGACCCTCCAGATCCAGCGGCGGTGTTTCAAAAGGCAAGTCCGCGCCCCAGCGTGCCGCGAAGTCGAGCAAGGCACAGTCGGTCCAGGCCGGGCCGATCATCGTCACGCCAAAGCCCGTTCCATTCGCGCGCCAGCCGCCCGGCACCGCAATCGCGGCCATGTCGAGCAGGTTGACGAAATTGGTATAGAGCCCGAGCACACTGTTGAGCGCGATCGGCGCCGCACGCATTTCGGCAAGGCGATAAATCGTCGGCGCCGTGGGCAGGCACAGGCAATCGACCCGCTCCCACATCGCTTCGGCCTGTTGCCGCAATTCGGCAAGGCGATAGATCCCGCGAAAGGTTTCCACCCCGCCGACATGCAATCCGCTTTCGACGATGGTCCGCACGGTGGGATCGAAAGCCTCGGGGCGGGCTTCGAGAAATTCGCGCAAGGCTGCCGTGCGCTCGGCCACCCATGGCCCGTCGTAAAGGAGGCGCGCCGCCTCCGACAGCGGCGCGAGGTCAATCTCGACCAGTTCCGCCCCCATCGCCGCCAGCCGGTCGAGCGCGGCCATATAGAGCCGCTCGGACGCCGTATCGCCAAGGAACTGCCGCTGATCGGGCCGGGGCACCCCGATCCGCCTCGGGTCGAGCCCCCGCTCCGCACTTTCGCGCGACCACGGATCGGCAGGATCGTGCCCGGCGACAACGGCATCGACCAGCGCCGCATCGCTCGCCCGATGGGTAAAGACAGTGATGCAATCGAGCGACCGGCACGCCGGGACAAGGCCCGCCGTGCTCCACCGTCCCTTGGTCGGCTTGAACCCGATCAACCCGTTGAAGGCGGCCGGAACCCGCCCCGATCCTGCCGTATCGGTGCCGAGCGCAAAGGCCACCAGTCCCGCTGCGACCGCGACCGCCGACCCCGAACTCGATCCCCCGCTGACATAGGCGCGGTTATGGACGCAGGCCGGGGCGCCATAGGGACTGCGCGTGCCGTTGAGACCGGTTGCGAACTGGTCGAGATTGGTCTTGCCGATCGGCACGGCCCCCGCCGCGATCAGGCGCGCGACGACCGTTGCCGATTGGACCGGATCATAGGCAAACTCGGGACAGCCCGCCGTCGTCGGCACCCCGGCGAGATCGATATTGTCCTTGATCGCGAAAGGAACCCCGGCCAGCGGCAGGACTTCCCCTGCGGCAATCCGGGCATCGACCGCCCGCGCCATGGCAAGGACATCGGTTTCGGAAAGGCGCGTGATCCACACGGCAGGCTGGATCGCGGCATAGGCCTCGACCCGCGCCAGTGCGTCGCGCGCGACATCCTGCGCGCTGCGTTCCCCGGCCATCACCGCGCGGGCGATCAAGGCGGCGCTCATCGGTTCGTTCATGGTGTCCCTCACGCCGGTTCGATGGCAAGCATGGCAGCACCGGGGCTGACCACTTGCCCTTCGCTGACATAGACGCGGCGGACGATGCCGTTGGCTGGGCTGGGCACCGGGCATTCCATCTTCATCGCCTCGATCACCGCGATCGGCTCGCCTGCCGCAACAGCGCGGCCTTCCCCGGCGAGCAGCTTCCACACGCTGCCCCCAAACGGCGCTTCGACCAGTTCGCTCCCTTGCGGCAGGTCGATGCTTGCCGCATCCTGACCGCCCGCACTGCCGTCGGCATCGACAAGCGCCGCGACACGGTCGAACTCCCCGCTTTCCTGCCAGGCCGCGCGTTCGGCATCGAAAGCTGCCTGTCGCCTGTCCTGAAATTCGGCGATCCCTTGCGCATTGGCCTCAACGAACGCGCGATAGTCGGCAAGGCGGAACGTCTCTTCCTCGATCCGGATCGGACGACGACCGAGGGGGAAATCCCGCCGCCACTCGACCAATTCCTCATGGCTGACCGGGAAAAAGCGGATGCGGTCGAAAAAGCGCAGCAGCCACGGCTTGCCGTCGCGAAAGGCCTCGGTCTCGCGCCAGGTGTTCCACACCTGAATGGTGCGACCGAACAGCTGGTATCCGCCCGGCCCTTCCATGCCGTAGACGCACATATAGGCCCCGCCGATGCCCACCACATTGGGCGGCGTCCATGTCCGCGCAGGGTTGTACTTGGTCGTGACCAGCCGGTGACGCGGATCAACCGGCGTTGCCACCGGCGCGCCGAGATAAACGTCGCCCAACCCAAGCACGAGATATTCGGCATCGAACACGATCCGCCGCACATCCTCGATATGGTCGAGGCCGTTGACCCGGCGAATGAATTCGATGTTGTCGGGGCACCACGGCGCATCGTCGCGCACGGCCGCCATGTATTTCTCGATCGTCTGGTAGATCGCCGGGTCCTGCCACGACAGCGGCAGATGAACGACGCGCGAAGGGATGACGAAATCGTCGAGCCCGCCGAGGCGATCCTCCGCCGCGACCAAGGCGTCGAGTAGCGCCGCCTGCGACAAGGCCCGCGCGTCATAGTGGACCTGGACCGAGCGCACGCCGGGCGTCACATCGATCACGCCCGGCAACCCCAGCGCATCGAGTTCGAGCATCAGCGCATGAACCCTAAGCCGCAGTTCGAGATCGAGCACGATCGGGCCATATTCGACCAGCAGATGCCGGTCGCCCTGACGCCGGTAAGTGACTTCGGGCCGCACGCCTTGGGCGGCAATGGTATGCAGCACCGGCGAGACCGGAGGAGCGTCGGACGAAACCGGAGGTGCCAGAACGTCGAGCGTTTCGACCAGCCTGTCCTGGGCAACTTCGGCGGCCCGCGCCGCGCTTTCCGCGACCGGTTCGAACCGCACGGTGTCGCCGGGCGACAATTGCCCGACTTTCCAGAGATCGGCCTGGATGACGACGAAGGGGCAGACGAAACCACCCAGCGAAGGACCGTCGGGCCCGAGAATGATCGGCATGTCGCCGGTGAAGTCGACCGCGCCGATGGCATAGGCATTGTCGTGGATGTTGGAAGGATGCAGGCCCGCCTCGCCCCCGTCGCGCCGCGCCCATTCGGGCTTTGGCCCGACCAGCCGCACGCCCGTCCGGTTGGAATTGTAATGCACGCGCCAGGCCGTCTCACGGATCATCGCAATGTCGCCGGGGGTAAAGAAATCGGGCGCCCCGTGCGGCCCATAGAGCACGCGTAAAGTCCATTCCTGCCCGATCGCGGGAATGCCTGCATCGGGGAGCGCGCCTTCGGCCCCGACCGCCATGTCGGCGAAATGCAGCAAGTCGCCGGTCATGACCGCGCGCCCGGCATGACCACCGAATTCACCCAGCGTGAAAGCACTGCGGCTGCCGAGATAGACCGGCGCATCAATCCCGCCCGCAACCATCAGAAAGGCCCGCATCCCGGCCCCCTGCACGCGTCCGATCCGCAGGACCTGTCCCGCCGCAACGGCAACCGGCTGCCAGCGCGGAACGGCCACGCCGTCGAGCGTCGCCCCGCATTCGGCCCCCGCAAGGCAGACCCGCGTGTCGGCCAGGAATTCGAGCGTCGGCCCCGCTGCCGTGATTTCCAGCCCCGCCGCACTTTCGGGATTGCCGAGCACGCGATTGCCCAACCGGAACGAAAGCGCATCCATCGGCCCCGATGGCGGCACGCCCACGTCCCACAGGCCGACCCGGCCCGGATAGTCCTGAACCGTGGTCGCAGCCCCGGCCGTCACCACCCGGATCGCGCGCGGCTGCCATGCGAAATCACCGAGCACGCGGGTCGATACCGCCCCGCTCACGAAAGGCGTGCTGCGCACCACAGCCCGCAACCAGCGCAAATTGGTCTCGATCCCGGCAAGACGCGTCGCATCGAGCGCGGCCTGCATCGCGGCCACGGCTTCCTCCCGCGTCGGTGCCGTCACGATCAGCTTGGCCAGCATGGGATCGTACCATGCGGGCACTTCGCTGCCGCTTTCGACCCAGCTATCAACGCGCAGGGTCGATCGATCGCCCTGCGGAAAGGCGACTTCGATCAGGCGGCCCGAACTCGGCTGGAAATCGCGCGAGGGGTCTTCGGCATAGAGCCGGACCTGGATCGAATGCCCCTGCGGCCGCGCCTCGAACCCGTCGAGAAAGGAGAAATCGTCGGCCGCCCCCCGGATCATCCATTCGACCAGATCGACCCCGGTAACCTGTTCGGTCACGCCATGTTCGACCTGAAGCCGGGTGTTGACTTCAAGGAAGAAGAAATCGCCGCGTTCGGCATCGTAGAGAAATTCGACTGTCCCGGCCGAGCGATAAGAGGCCCCCGCCGTCAGGCGCACTGCTGCATCGATCAGGGCCGCACGGGTTCCTTCGGGCAAGAGCGGTGCGGGGGTTTCCTCGACCACTTTCTGATTGCGCCGCTGCAACGAACAGTCCCGCTCGCCCAGCGCGACCACGTGTCCCTTGCCATCGCCGAAGACCTGCACCTCGATATGGCGGGCCCGCGCGACATAGCGTTCGAGAAAAACGCCGCCATTGCCGAAATTGCCCGCACCAAGTCGCGCCACGGTAGCAAAGGCCTCGGTCAGTTCGGTTTCGTCGGCACAGACTTTCATGCCGATGCCGCCTCCGCCCGCCGTCGCTTTCAGGATCACCGGATAGCCGATCCGCGCCGCTTCATGCGCGGCCATCACCGCATCGGTCAGCAATCCGGTCCCCGGCGCCAACGGAACGCCATGCGCCTGTGCCAGATCGCGCGCGGTATGCTTCAATCCGAACGCCCGGATGTTGTCCGGCGTCGGCCCGATGAAGGCAATGCCCGCCTCTGCGCAGGCTTCGGCAAAGCCGGTGTTCTCCGACAGGAAGCCATAGCCGGGATGGATCGCCTCTGCCCCGGTAGCCTTGGCCGCCGCCAGGATGGCATCGATGTCGAGATAGCTCTCCGTTGCCGGGGCCGGACCGATCGGCACGGCTTCATCGGCAAGGGCAACGTGACGCGATCCGGCGTCGGCCTCACTGAACACCGCGACCGAGGCAATGCCCATCGCGCGCAACGTGCCGATGATGCGGCAGGCGATGGCGCCACGATTGGCAATGAGGACTTTGGGAAAAGGCAGGGATGTCATTCAGGCAATCTCCGCTGCTGGAGCGGGCTCAGGCACCGCGACCTTGCGCAACAAGGGCACATCGTAAGTCGCGGTCGCGCCGAAGCGGTGTGGGGCATGGGGATCGTGGCGCCGCTTGTCGAAAGCGAGCACCCGCGTGCCGAGCTTGAACGCTTCGGCAATGTCGTGCGTAACCATGATGACGGTGAGGCCATGGTCGCGCCAAAGGCCGGACACGAGTTCGTGCATGTCGGCACGAATGCCCGGATCGAGCGCGCCGAACGGTTCGTCGAGCAACAGGATGCGCGGATGCTTGACCAGAGCCTGCGCCAGGGCCAGCCGCTGTTGCATCCCCCCCGACAACTGCGCCGGGTACTGGTCCCGCGCATGGGCAAGACCGACTGCGGCCAGCATGGCTTCCGCCTGCGCAAGAGCGGCCCGACGTCGTGCGCCGAACAGGCGTCCGAGCACCGGCGCACCCGCGAATTCGAACCCCACCAGCACATTGCCGATGACAGTCAGATGCGGAAACACCGAATAGCGTTGGAACACCACGCCGCGATCGGGGCCGCATTCGGGCGGCATCGGGTCCCCCGCCAACAGCACCTGCCCCCGGCTCGGCGCTTCCTGTCCCAGGACAAGGCGCAGGAACGTGCTCTTGCCCGCCCCCGACGGCCCCACCACCGAAACGAATTCCCCCGGCGCGATGGCCAGATTGACACCTTCGAGCACGACCTTGTCGCCGTATTCGACCCAGACGTTGCGCAATTCGAGCAAGGGAGCGGTCATCAGGGGAGCCGTCATCGTGCGCCTCCCTGTGCCCAGGGAAAGGCGCGCCGGGAGACCAGCAACAGCAAGGCGTCGGCGGCAATGGCCAGGATCGAGATCCACGCGACGTAAGGCAGGATGATGTCCATCGCCAGATAGCGGCGGACAAGGAAAATGCGGTAGCCGAGCCCGACGTCCGACGCGATCGCCTCCGCCGCGATCAGAAACACCCAGGCAGGCCCCATCGAGAACCGCAGCGTTTCGAAGAGGCGCGGCATCATCTGCGGCAGGGCGACACGGATCGCGACCTGCCACGAATTGGCACCCAGCGTCTGGGCCTTGACGAACTGTTCGGGGGGAAGTCCCGCGACATAAGCGGCAAGATCGCGCGTCATGTAGGGGGCGATACCGATGGCGATCAACGCGACCTTGGCCGCTTCGCCGAGCCCCAGCGCGATGAAGAGGATCGGCAGCACCGCAATCGGCGGGATCACCGCGATCAGCGTGATGACCGGCCCAAGCACGGCCCGCGCCAGTGGAACCACCCCAAGCACCAGCCCCAGCACAAGCGCCGTGCCGGTCGCCAGCGCCAGTCCCGCGCCGAGCCGGGTGAGGCTCGCCAGCGTATCGGCGAGCAGCGTGATCTGGCCGGTGACAGGGTCAGGCTCGGTCGCCAACCGCCAGGCCTGCGCAGCCATCGCCGAAAGCGTCGGCAGAACCTTGTCCGCCGGGTTGTCGGCATGGCGCAGCGCGGAAGCCAGGGCATAGCCGAGCAGCAGCAGGAGCAGGGGAAGCGCCCCGGCAATCAGACGGCCACGTCTTCCGGGCCGCACGGCAATGATGCGGGTCATCCTCAGTGTCCTTTCCGCTGCGTGCCCCCCGGCGGGCAGGTCTCAAAGCTTTCCGTCGGCGGCCATCTGCATGTAGGTCGGATCGAACCGCAGCTTCACATTGGCCGCATCGCCCAGCGTCTTGCCGTTGGCGAAACCGATGCCGATGCTGTCGACCGAAGTCGCCGACGGACCGAACAGCCCCCTGGCAAAGGAGAACCGGCGGACCCGGTCGGTGACCGTCACCAGTTCGCCGCTTTTTGCCAGACGGACCGCATCGGCGGCACCGTAATAGAGGTGCGTCGTCTTGAGTTGCGCGTCATAGGCATCGGGCGTGGTTCCCGCATCGTGCGCCATCTGCGCCCGCGCCGCCCGGCCCGCCGCATCATTCTTCTGCATCAGCGCCATGGTTTCGTACCAGATCCCGGCCAGCGCCTTGCCCAGCGCCGGATTGGCTTTGAGCGTCGCACTGCTGACAGCCATCACGTCGAGGATCTCGTTGGGAATCTGGCTGCTGTCGAAAACGAGGCTGGCGCCCGGGGCTTTCTTCACTTCGGAAAGCTGCGGGTTCCAGGTGACGACCGCATTGACCTGCGGCGAAGCGAAGGCCCCGACGATATCGGCATCGCTGGTATTGACGATTTTCACGTCCGACAGCTTCATCCCGGCCTTTTCCAGCCCGCGCGCGAGCAGGTATTGCGAGACCGACAGCTCGACCAGATTGACCGGGCGCCCCTTGATATCAGCCAGCGAATGCGCGTTCTTGAGCACGACGCCGTCGTTGCCGTCCGAATAGTCGCCCAGGATGACGACCGAAGTATCCTTCCCGCCCGCCGCCGGAATGGTGAGCGTGTCCATCGACGTTGCCACCACCCCATCGAGCTTGCCCGCAGTGTACTGGTTCACCGATTCCACATAGTCGTTCACTTGCACCAGCTTGATCGTGATGCCGTACTTGTCGGCCCATTTCTTCACGATCCCGGCTTCCTGCGCATAAGGCCAGGGCATCCATCCGGCATAGATCGACCAGCCGATGGTGAAGTCCTTCTTCGGCGCCTCGGCCCCCGGAGCTCCCCCGCCAGAATGGCCACAGGCTGCCAGCAGGGCGAGACTGCCCAAAGCAAGCGAGCGGAGGAAAAGCGGCGGTCGGATCACGGCGGGGTTCCTTTGTCGCGTGGTGGTAACAGCAGTGCCCAAGCCCAGGCCATCACACTAGAGAGTGTTTCGTGATGCAGGGCATAGATCAGATCTATGAGTCACACGTCCGACGCGTTTCCATCACGCATGGGGCCGCGCGCGCAGGCGGCGCAGGATCTCGTCGAGGAACAATTGCGTCGGGGTGTCGCGCGTTTCACCTTCGCGCGACAACAGATAGATATTGTACGAAGGCTCCGCATCATGCGGCAGCAAGGGCCACAGCCGGTCCCGCTCGACCAGATCGCCCGCCGCCAGTACCGGCAGGAAACCGATCCCGACGCCAAGGCTGATCAACCGCTTGGCTTCGTGAATATCCTCGGCAAGACCGTTGACCACCGTGCCGAGGCCATAGCGCTGGCGCAGGCGGGTGATCGTGTCGAGCTCGTCTTCTCCGGTGAGGACGAACCCCTGTTCGCGCAAGTCTGACAGGCGCGTGATCCGGCGCCCGTAGAGCGGATGATTGCGGTCGCAATAGAGCTGCTGCACTTCGACGAACAGCGGCTCGTAATTGAGCCCGGTACGCACCCCACTGTCAAAGCCAACACCCAGTTCGACTTCGCCCCGCTCCAGCGCGTCGAGCACCTGCCGCCAGGGCGAGACGCGCAATTCGATCTGCACCGCCGGGTGGCGACGGCGGCACGTGGCGATGGCCTCGTCGAATTCGGGCGAAACGATCGAGGACATCATCTGGATGCGGACCAGCCCTTCGACCTGCTTCATCGCCTGCGCCATCTGGTGCGGCACGGTCCGCGCGGCCTCGAACATGTCCTCGCAGATGAGCAGCATGGCGCGTCCGGCCACCGTCAGTTCCACCCCGCTTGCCGAACGGTGCAGCAACTGGGTGCCGACATGATCCTCGAGCCGCTTGAGCGCAACGCTGATCGTGGGCTGCTGGCGATTGAGCTTGCGCGCGGCGGCACCGATCCCGCCCGCGTGAACGATCTCGACGAAAGTGCGCAGGAGATTCCAGTCAACCCGTGAGGCGAAATTGCGGTCGATCCTCATGGTCTGCCCCTTTGCGCACCCGAACTCGTCCCCGCACAAGGCCATAAAACGAAGCGCGCGCCGAGGCGAGAGCCCCGACGCGCGCTGTCAGACAAAGGTGATCGAAGTCAGGCCGGAACTTTCGCTGCGGGAAGCGCAATGCTGCGCCCGACCGCGTCGGGACGCGGCAGGTCTGCATGGGCCCTGGCCAGTGCTTCGACCTCGGCAGCGACGGCCGGAAGCATCGGCGCCGAGCGTTCGGCCGCGGCATCGACATGGACCAGCATCTGTTCGGCCGTCGCGATCACGCTGCCGTCCGCCCCGGTCATGGAGTGGAAGACATGCAGCCGCTTGGCATCGGCGCCCAGAATCTGCGTGGTGACCCGGACCGCTTCGCCCAGACGGGCCTGCCCCAGATGGCGCAAGTGCGTCTCGACCGTATAGAATGAGTGCCCCGCCGCCACATAGTCGAGCCCGGCCCCGATGCGCGCCAGAAGCACATCGGTGGTGTCGCCGAACAGCTTGAGATAGGCCCATTCGGTCATGTGCCCGTTGTAGTCGATCCACGCGGTATCGACGAACGTGGACAAGAGCGGCAACGGCGCGTCCGCACGTTCCGGTTCGCTTGCCACACTCTTCTTTGCAGCCAGCCGTTCGGCATGGGCCTTGAGCGTCGCGCCCGAGGCAAAGTCGTTGCCCTTGAGCGAAGTCATGACATCGACAAGGCAGTCGTCGCGCTTGCGCTCGTACGTGCGCAAGTCGATCCCGCCTGCCTGATCGTCGGACTGCGCGGCAATCCGGTCGGTCAGTTCGTCGGTCAATTCGCACGCGACCAGCTTGGTCCATGGCAGCTTGAGCGCCGGGCCGAACTGCGACAGGAAATGCCGCATCCCGGCTTCCCCGCCCGCAAGGCGATAGACCAGGAACGTGCCCATGAACGACCAGCGCAGACCCGCACCATAGCGGATGGCATCGTCGATCTCGGCCGTCGTTGCCACGCCGTCATTGACGAGCCACAGCGCCTCGCGCCAGAGCGCCTCGAGCAGACGGTCGGCAATGAAACCGTCGATTTCGACCCGAACGTGCAGGACCTGCATCCCGCACTCGGTATAGAGCGCGGCGGCAATGTCCTTCGTCGCCTGCGTGGTCTGTTCCCCGCCGCACACTTCGACCAGCGGCAAAAGATAGACCGGATTGAACGGATGTCCGACGACGAAGCGTTCGGGATGCACGAGCACCGATTGCAGGCGGCTGGGCAACAGCCCCGACGTCGACGAACCGATCACCACGTCGGGCCGGGCCGCTGCCTCGATCTCCTTGAGCACGCGCTGCTTCAGCTCTTCAACTTCAGGCAGGCTTTCCTGAATGAAATCGACGCCCGCGACTGCTTCGGCAAGGCTGGCGGCAACCGTCACCGTGCCTTCGACCGGCAACAGGGCACCGAGCATGCGCTGCTGCGCGCGGCGGGCATTGGCCAGGACTTCCTCGACCTTGCGCCCGATTTCGGGATCGGGATCGAAGATCTTCACATCGTATCCGGCAAGGGCGAAGCGCGCGGCCCAGCCCGCACCGATGACGCCGCCGCCGACAAGGCCGATGGTGCGGATTGCGGAAATGTCGGTCATGGTCACCCCCACCGCTTCACGAGCTTGAGCTTTTCGCGCACTTCGGCCGGGCCGAGCAGACGCGCGCCCATGCCTTCGAGAACCTGCTTCGCCCGGCTGACGAGATCGCCGTTCGAGGCGAGCTGGCCGCGACCGAGATAGAGATTGTCCTCCAAACCGACGCGCACGTTGCCACCGGCAAGAGCGGCCATGGCCACATAGGGAAGCTGCATGCGACCGATCGAGAAGCCGCTGAAAATCGCGCCTTCGGGAAGCTGCTTGACCATGGCCATCGTCGTCAACGGATCGTCGGGCGCGCCATAGGGAATGCCCATGCACAGCTGGATCATCACCGGATCGTCGAGCAGCCCCTGCTTGATCAGGTGCTTCACGAAAACGAGGTGCCCGGTGTCGAACACTTCGAGTTCGGGCCGCACGCCCAGTTCCTGAACGCGCCTGGCCATCGCGCGCAGCATGCTGGGCGTATTGGTCATGACATAGTCGCCGGCGGCAAAGTTCATCGTGCCACAGTCGATCGTGCAGATTTCAGGGAGCAGTTCCTCGACATGGACGAGCCGCTCGAGCGGCCCCACCATGTCGGTGCCCGACGGATCGAGCGGAAGCGGGTTTTCGCCCTGCCCGAACACGATGTCGCCGCCCATCCCGGCAGTGAGGTTGATGATCACGTCCTTGCCCGAATCGCGGATGCGCTCGACCACTTCGCGATAGAGCTTGGGGTCGCGCGCGCCCTTGCCCGTTTCGGGGTCGCGCACGTGGATGTGGGCAATGGCCGCGCCTGCATCGGCGGCCTCGATCGCGGCTTCGGCAATCTGCTTGGGCGTGATCGGAAGACCCGGGTGCTTGTCGGCAGTTTCGCCCGCACCGGTCACCGCACACGTAATGAAAGGTTCGAAATTCATCGCTGGATCGCCTTTGCTGTCATCCGGGCTTTCGCGGCCATGACGATACCCACGCCACACGACAGCATGATCTCGTTTTGCGAAGCACAGGGCACATTTTGCGACATCGCCAACAAGGCCCGCGGCGCGCAAAAAAGGCGGGCGGGAACCGCTTGCGAATCCGCAAAACCGGCCTGTACGTTCGCTCACATGCGTAAGGGCGTGCCGGGGTGATGGGCCGCTCTTGCATTCCATTCCCCCGGACACCCACGATGCGAATGGCCAAGCCCCATGCAACTGGTTGAATCCCGATCGATCGATTATGTCCCGCTGGCCGAACGCCACGGCAAAGTCTGGCACCTCTGGCCGATCTGGTTCAGCGGCGACGCGCATCTGGCGACTCTGGCGACCGGGGCCATCGGCCTTGCCGCCGGGCTCGGCTTTGGCTGGTCGGTGCTGGCGATCCTTGCCGGTGGCGCGCTCGGCACGCTGTTCATGGCCTCGCACTCCAGCCAGGGGCCCGAACTGGGCCTGCCGCAGATGATCCAGTCGCGGCCGCAATTCGGTTATCGGGGCGCGCTGCTGGTCTGGTGCTTCGCGCTCGTCACCTACATCGGCTATACCGTGTTCAACGCGGTCATGTTCGGCGTCGCGGTCCAGGACCTGTCCGGGACGGAACTGTCACCTGGGGGGCTCGTTACCGCGTTCGGGCTGTTCACGCTCATGGCCATGGCGCTCGCGATTTGCGGCTATGACTGGATCCACCTTGCCCAGCGCGTGCTGGCAGCCGTGGTCATCGGCACGCTGGCGCTGTTTTCGGTCGGGATCTGGCTGGTCGGCGGGCATTCCCCGCAATTCGTGTTCGGCACGTTCCTGCCGCTGCCCTTCCTCGTCCAGTTCTTCGCGGCGGCAGGATACCAGCTGTCGTGGTCGATCTATGTCTCCGACTACTCCCGCTATCTCCCCCGCGATGTCGGCATCACGTCGAGCTTCTGGTGGACTTTCCTTGGCGCGTTCATCGGCGGGGCGTGGATGATGCTGGCCGGTGCGGCCGCCGCCGCGCTGTTTCCCGGCAAGGAAATCGTCGCCGCGCTCATCAGTGCGGGCAATCTGGTCTTTCCCCATTTCGGGCCGACGGTGGTGGTGCTTTGCGCCCTGCCCCTGCTCACGATCACCACGCTCAATCTCTACGGCGGGTCGCTGACGCTGCTGTCGATCCTCGACAGCTTTCGCCACATTGCCAATCCCGGACGCGCGCGGCTCGTCGCGCTGGGCGGTCTGGGGATCGTCTCGGTCTGGCTGGCCGCCTTTGCCGGAGGCAATGTGCTCGGCTTGATCGAACGGCTGCTGTCGGTGCTGATCTACCTGTTCACGCCGTGGACCGCGATCAATCTGGTCGATTTCTTCTTCGTGCGGCACGGGCACTATTCGGTGCGCGAAATCTTCAATCCCGACGGGATCTATGGCCGCTGGAACTGGCGCGGCCTGCTCGCCTATGGCGTCGGCTTCCTGGCCATGGTCCCCTGCTTTGCGACCCCGGTCTATACCGGCCCGATCGCCCACTGGCTCGGCGGAGCGGACGTCTCGATGCTGGTCGGACTGCCGGTGTCGTCGCTGGTCTATTACCTCGCCTGCCGTTCGCTCGATCTTGCCGGCGAACGTGCCCATATCGAAAAGGCCGATGCCGGCCTCGAAGACGACGCGGAACCGTCGCTCGCGATCGATTTCGACAACGCCCTGCCGGAAGCCGCCGCGTGAACGCGCAAGGCTCACTCGCCATGGCGCTGGGCGCGGCACTTGTATGCTCGGGCCCCGCTCTGGCCGAACCGCCCACCGTCGCGCCGCCGGTCCGGTTCCAGACTCGCTTCGACCCGATGGGCGCGGCCGTCGTCGCCCTGCCCGGTCCGGCCGGACGGACGCTCCATTACGCCGACACCGGCGAACCCGGCTGGCGTCCAGTGCTGTTCCTGGGCGGAACCGGTACCAGTGTGCGCGCCATGCTGATGACCGGCTATCTCGAAACGCTGCGGCGGCAATTGCGCCTGCGGTTCATCACGGTCGAACGCAACGGCTTTGGCGACACGGCGTTCGACCCTGCCTGGACGCTGGGCGACTATGCCCGGGACGTCCGCACCGTCCTCGATCACCTGCACATCGCCCGTTTCGGCATGGTCGCGATCTCGGGGGGCGGACCTTATGCCGCGCATATCGCCGCCACCATGCCGGAGCGACTGATCTCGCTCCATTTCGCCGCCGCGCTTGCCGATGCGCCGGTCGGGGATGGCGCCGATTGCAAGGCCGATCTCGACCAGCTTGCCCACGCTCTTGCCCCGACGGTCGACAATCCCGAAAGCTGGTGGGCCTATCCCTCACAAAGCCCCACGCACGCGATCCCCGGCTTTTCCGAACGCGCCTATGACGAAGGTGCCCGCACCTTTTTCATTCGCGGCCAGATGGGCGACGCGCGACCCGAAGCGGCCGAATTGCTGCGCTATTGCCACGCGACCTTGGACGCGCTTCCGCTCGACCGGGTCAAGGCGCCGACGTTCACCTATTACGGCCTTGCCGACCGGACGGTGACGCCCGCCAATGCCCGGTTCTGGCAGACGCATCTGGGCGGCCCGGTCACGGCTCGCGCCTACCCCGGCGAAGGGCACGACGTACAATACCGCCACTGGGATCAGGTCCTGATCGACCTTGCGGGCCTCGGCAGTCGCACGCTCGTCTGCACCAAGGGGCGCAGCCGTCTCGTTCCTGCAAAAGAGGCGAAGGCGAACCTCGGCCTGTGCCTGTGGCAAAGGCCGGACTGATCCGCCCCCTCGCGGCTCAATGCGCTGCGAGTACGACCGGACCTTCGGAAAGCTCCGCCCCGCGGCGCGCCTGAAACGCCACCACGACCGCCACTGCCGCCGCACACGTGGCAAGGCCGAGGCACCCGACCAGACCATAGCCCGACGTCGCTTCGGCCAGAAACCCTGCCGCCAGAGACCCCGCCGACTGCGCCACCAGCCAGGTCGCCGTGGTTCGCACCGCCAGCCGCCCGCGCGGATCGTGGGCATAGGCAAGGCCGAGGATCAGCGGATAGCTGACATACCAGCTGACATCGTAAAGCTGCAGCGCGACGGCAAAAACCAACTGGCTGTTGACCGTGGTCAGTACCGCGCAGGTCACCCCGCAGGTCAGCAGCCCAGCTTCGAGCAAGCCGCGCCGCTGGCCACGGGCAAGCGCCATGGTGAGGGCAAAATTGCCGAGCGAACTGAGCAGTGTTCCCATGCTCTGATACCGTCCGAACGCGGTTGCGGGCAGGCCGATGGCATGAGCCGCACGTTCCATGAAGGGCCAGATCGCCATGGTTCCGAACGCGAACAGGGCCATGGCCAGAATGACGGGCCAGCCGCCCGGCGGCACCGGCTCCACCTCCGCTTCCGCCTTGTGTTCGGGTTCATCCCGTTCACCCCCGCGCGGCAACAGGACCATCGCGCCGCCAAGCGCCGCTGAAATCCCTGCCAGCGTCAGGAACATCGCCGAAAGCCCGCCCGCGACCCCGATCATCGGCAGCGTCACATTCATCGCCGCAAAGAGCAGCACCTGCAACGAAATGCCGATCGAAATCGCCCGCGCCGGTTGCCCGGTCCGCCCCGCCGCAACATTCACCGCCGTGTTGAGCATGCCATAGCCAAAGCCCGTCCCCAGCCTGCCCAGCAAGAGCAGCGGATACCAGGACAGATGGGCCGATCCGACTTGCAAGAGCGCGATGAGGCCACTCGCAGCCAGTCCCAGCGTTCGGGCGCTCACCACATGGGCACGCGGCGCGAACAGGAACATCGCAATTGCAAAGGACAGCGTTTCGGCCGTGGCAAAGGCCCCCATTTCCGCCGGGCCGAAACCATAGCGATCAATGAGGCCACCGACGAGATAGGGGGTGAAATTGATCCCGAGATGGGCCGCCGCGCTGGCAGCCGCGATACCGCCATAAACGGCCAGACTCGAAGCGGGGGACTGCGACGAGGAAGTCCCGGGAAACGACGTTTCGGCAGCAGGCTCGGACATGGCTGGGATCCTTGGTGCGCGGGGCTGTCAGGCCGGATGGAGCAGGCGCGCCGGGGGAGCTTTCCATCGCCCCCGCTCGGCACTGGGCGGACGCCCGAATTTCTGGAGATAGGCGCGGGTCATCGCGCTTTTGGACGAAAAGCCGGTGGCAACCGCGACCTCGATCAGCGGCAGGCTCGTTTCCTTGAGAAACGTGCGCGCGCGCTCGAGCCGCAGGTTGCGGTAATAGGCCGCCGGCCCGAGCCCGAACTGGGCCAGGAACAGCCGCTCCATCTGTCGCCGGGTGATCCCGACATCGAGAGCCAGATCCTCGAGCGGCCTTGGGCTTTCGATTTCCGTTTCCATCCGGCCAATGACCGAGACGAGACGCGGGTCGCTGGTGCCGATGCGGGTAACGAGATCGAGCCGCTGGCGCTCTTCGCGGCTGCGGATGCGGCTGTGAATGAACTGTTCGGACACCGCACGGGCAAGCGCAGGCCCCTGTCGCCGGGAAATGCGTTCGAGCATCATGTCGATCGCCGCCGTCCCGCCCGCACACGTGAAGAGCCGGTCGCCGAGGCAGAACAGTTCCTCGGTCACGCGCACATCGGGGTAATCCTCGCGAAAGGCGGGCACCGCTTCCCAATGCAGCGTGACCGGCGCGTCACCGATCAGCCCCGCTTCGGCGAGGAGATAAGCGCCGGTATCGAGTGCCCCCAGGACGACGCCCTTGCGCGCCATGCGACGCAGGGCTGCGACCAGAGGCCGGTTGATCGCCCGACGCGGTTCGAACCCCGCGCACAGAATCAGGGTTGCGGCATTTTCATCGAGGGGGCCATCGACCGCCACTTTCAACCCGCACGACGCCTCGACCGCTGCCCCGTCGGGAGAGAACAGGCGCCAACCGAAAACAGGCTTTTGTGCCAATCGGTTGGCCACGCGCAGGGGTTCCATCGCCGCGACGAAGGCCATCGCGGAGAAGCCGGGGACGAGGTAGAAGCTGTAGGTTTCCTGCTCCAGCGGAGCGAATGCGGCACTCATGAATCAGGAAACAAACACAGATTCGGCCGCTTGCAAACGCCGTTTCAAGCAATGACAAGCTATATTTGCCGATGTCGTAAATTGATTCCACAATGTCGCAAAGGCGTAAACGAAGCGCCGCCTCGCAGGTAGACTGCCCCGACCGAAAAGGATCGAATCGAAAGGGCTTGTCGATGGATCTGACGATCACCGAAAAAGGCCAGCTCAAGGTTGCCGCCCCCGGCAGCGAAGCGGTCGTACTGCACCCGATCTGGCTGCGCGAACGGCTTCCCGACGCAGCCGTGCTTGATGCCCGGACCGGTCAGCGGCTGGAAGAGTCGGCAGAAACCCCGACCGACTTGCGCGTCACGGCGGCCGAACTCGACGGCACGATTTCCTTTTCCGACGGCTTTGCGACGCTGCTGCCCTCCGACTGGCTGACCCGCGCGATCGTTGCCGAGCCGGCCAGCGGCAATCGTGTCCATTGGGACGGCACGCTCGATCCCGCGCTGTTCCCGGCGGCCGACCTTGCCGCGATGAAGGACGATCCAGCCGTGCTCGGACGCTTTCTCGACGGCGTTGAAACCCATGGCTTCGGCGTTGTGCGCGGGGTTCCGCTCGATCTTGACGGCGGGCTCGAATTTGCCGGCCTGATCGGGCCGATCCGCCGCACCAACTGGGGCGGGGTTGCCGATGTGAAGGCGATTCCCAATGCCTATGACCTGACGATGACCCCGCGTCATCTCGAACCGCACAGCGACAATCCCTATCGCGAGCCGGTGCCCGGTTACATCCTGCTGCATTGCCTGACCAACGATGCCGATGGCGGGGATTCGACGCTGGTCGACGGGTTCCATGCCGCCGCGATCCTGCGCCGCGACGATCCCGAAGCGTTCGAGGCGCTCGTCACCACCGACGTCACTTTCCGCTATCACGACGAGACCGCATTCCTCGAAAACCACGGCCCGCTGATCGAATGCAATGCGGGCGGCGACGTTGTGCAGATCCGCTATTCCAACCGCACCGAGATGATCGACCGTCTGCCGGTGGAAAAGCTCGAACGCTATTACGAGGCGCGCGCCGCGTTCTGGAAACTGATCGCGCCGACTTCGCCGCTGACGCTGCAATTCCGCCTGCAACCGGGCGAATTGCTGATGATGGACAATTACCGCCTGCTGCACGGGCGCACCGGATACACGCTCGCGGTCGGCTCGCGCCACATGCGCCAGTGCTATCTTGATCGCGATTTCGTGGGCAGCCGCCGTCGCCTGCTCGCGCCGGCCTGATTCCATCCCCGACACATCTGCCCCGCTTCAAGGAGAGAGCCCGTGTTCCGCCATTTCGATGAAGCGACTGCCGAAGACTGGGTGCCGATCGGCGAGAAGTTCGACATTTTCCAGACGGGTCTGGTCGGCCAGCTCGTCGCCCACCTGCGTCTCCTCGAACCCCATGACCTCGGGTATCCGATCGATCGCTATGCCCATTCGCTCCAGACCGCGACGCGAGCCCTGCGCGCCGGGGCGGATGACGAAATGGTGGTCTGCGCCCTGCTCCACGACATCGGCGACACTCTCTCGCCGGTGAACCACGGGCCGATGGCCGCTGCCATGCTGGCCCCTTACGTCTCGCCGCTCAATGCCTGGATGATCGAACATCACGAGGAATTCCAAGGCTATTACTATGCCGAGTATTTCGGCGGCAACAAGCACGCGCGCGACCAGTACGAAGGCCATCCCGCCTATGAACGCACCGCCCGTTTCACCGACGAGTGGGACCAGAAAGCGTTCGACCCCGATTACGACACGCTGCCGATCGAGGCGTTCCTTCCCGCAATGGAGCACGTCTTCTCGCGCAAGCCCTGGGGCGAGCACACTCGCGTCGAGGCTCCTTCCGAACCGGCACTCTGAAAGGTTCCAGCGATGACCACCGAGCTCGAAATCGTTCAGGACTGGCGCGTCTTTGCCACCGAACACAGCCTTTCCGCCGTCGAACTGTCCGGTGACGAGGCGATCGTCACCTGGAGCGACGGGCGTAAGACCCCGCTCAACCGCTTTTTCCTGCGCGACAACTGCACCTGTTCGACCTGTTACCTGCCCCTGACACGCGAACAGCTGTTCGAGATCACCGACGCTCCGGCAGACCTTGCCGCGGCGAGCGCGGGGATCGATGCCGAAGGCAATCTCGTCGTCGGCTGGTCCGACGGACACAAGAGCAGCTATGCGCCCGGCTGGCTGCGCAGCCACGCGCCTGATGCCGAGAGCCGCGCCGAACGCCATGCGGCGCGCGCGCGTCCCTTCATCTGGGGACGGGAATATGCCGACGCCCTGCAATCGTTCGACTACGCCGACATCATGGCCGACGATGGCGCTCTCTGGGCCTGGCTCAGTGCCTTGCGCTCCTCCGGGCTGACGCTCGTCCGCAACGTGCCGGTCGAGGAAGAGGCCCTGCTCGCCCCGATTTCCCGCATCTCGCATTTGCGCGAAACCAATTTCGGCCGCGTGTTCGATGTGAAATCCAAGCCGCGTGCCGACAGCGCCGCCTATACCAGCGTCAACCTGCCTCCGCACACCGACCTCCCCACCCGCGAATTGCAGCCGGGAGTGCAGTTCCTCCATTGCCTTAAAAACGAGGCGGTCGGCGGGGAAAGCGTGTTCGTCGACGGTTTTGCCATCGGTGAAGCCATGCGCGCCGAGCACCCGGACGAATTCGCGACGATCACCACCGCCCCCATGGCGTTCTGGAACCGCGACGACCGCACCGACTATCGCTGGACGGCGCCCGCCATCGCGCTCAACGTCGAAGGCGATCTCGACGAAGTGCGCTTTGCCAATTTCCTGCGCGGGCCGATCGATGCCCCCGCCGAACGGATGGGCGAAATCTATGCCGCGCTGCGCCTGTTCCAGGCGATGACCCGCGATCCGCGCTTCTTCATCGAACGCCGCCTTTCTTCGGGCGATATGTGGGCATTCGACAACCGCCGGGTTATGCATGCCCGCCGCGAATTCGACCCCCAGACCGGGGAGCGCCACCTGCAGGGGGCCTATGTCGACCGCGACGAGATCAATTCACGCTGGCGCGTGCTTTCGCGTCAGTTGGGAGAACCTTGCTGATGGCTACAGTGCCCGCCGATCGTCAGGATTTTGGCCGTTTCGACAATGCCGAGCGCCAGACGCGCTATGAATTGGCCGCGTGCTATCGCCTGGCCGCGCGCTACGGCATGACCGACATCATCTATACCCATATTTCCGCGCGCATCCCGGGCACCAACGAAATCCTCATCAATCGCTTCGGCGACATGTTCCACGAAGTGAAAGCCTCCAATCTCGTCAAGTTCACGATCGAGGACACACCTTCGGAACAGGACGTCAATCCGGCGGGCTATCTGATCCATTCGGCCATCCACGGCGCGCGCCACGATGTCGGCTGCGTCATGCACACCCACACCGTCGCGGGCATCGCGGTTGCCTGCCAGACCAAGGGCCTGCTGCCGATCAGCCAACACGCGCTGCAATTCTATAACCGCATCGGTTATCACGACTACGAGGGCATTGCCCTTCTCGACGATGAAAAACCCCGGCTCGTCAAGGATCTGGGCACGCACGGCGCATTGGTCCTGCGCAATCACGGGCTGCTGACCGCCTATGCCACGATCGCTGAAACCTTTGCAGCGATGTACAATCTCGAACGGGCCTGCCAGATCCAGATCGCGGCAATGACCGGTGGCGCAGAACTCTATCCCATTCCCGACCACATCTGCGAACTCACGGCCCAGCAGACCGTCGGTTTCGCTGGTCAGGAAACCGGCGTGCCCGAATGGACGGCCCTGTTGCGCGATCTTGCCCTGACCGATCCCGATTTCGCGGACTGAGGATCTCGGCATGACAAGCACGCCCGCCAGTTTCGCGGTCATCGCGGATTCCTCCGACCTTCTGGTCAAAGCCTTTGCGGCCGCCGGTGCCGATGAAACGCTGGTCACGCATTTTCACGGCCAACCGGACGAGGAGACCATGATCGCGCGGACGGCGGGCTATCCGGTAATCGTCGTCAATGACAGTTGCGTCACTGCACGCGTCATGGACGCCAATCCGGCGCTCCGGCAGATCCTTTTCCTCGGTACCGGGGCGGCCAATTTCGTCGATCTCGACGCAGCCGCGCAGCGCGGCATCCCCGTTCACACGATCAAGGGATATGGCGACCGCGCAGTGGCCGAACACACAATCGCCCTGCTCTTTGCGGTCTGGCGCGATATTCCCGCCCAAGACGCCACCATCCGCAGCGGCGGCTGGCACGGCGCGCCCATCGGGGAACTGCTGGGCAAGACCATCGGCCTTGTCGGACTTGGCGCGATCGGGCAGGAAGTCGCGCGGATCGCGTCGGCCCTCGGCATGACCGTGATCGCATGGGCCCGGCGCCCGATCGATCTTCCCGGCGTCAAGCAAGTCGATCTCGACACTTTGCTGGCGCGCGCGGACATCGTGTCGCCCCACCTGGCTTTCACGCCGGAAACTGCAGGTATTCTCGATGCTGCCAAATTGCGCTCGATGAAGCGCGGCGCGGTCTTCATCAACACGGCGCGGGCCGAGCTGACCGACGAAGCGGAAATCCTCGCCATGCTCGAAGACGGCCATCTGGCAGGCGCCGGGCTCGACGTCTTTTTGCGGGAGCCGCTCCCGGTCGACCATCCCATGCGCCGTGCGCCGCGCGCCGTGCTCACTGCCCATACCGGCTGGTACAGTCCGGAAGCAGTCACGCGCCTGGTCGGTCGCGGCGTCGAAATTCTCAAGGCCGAGCGCGCCGCACTCGGCCTTTGAATTCGACCTGCTTCAGTCGAGCAGGGTCTGAATCTTCTTGAGCAGCGCGCCGATGCGTTCAGCCGCTTCGCTGAACGTTTCGACGTCGGCGCGATTGCCGTTGCCGCGCGCTTCCTTGGCGGATTCGAGGTAGCCTTCCATGTCCGCTTCGAGTGCGTCCACGAGGATTTCAGCTTCGTCCTCGGTAAGGGTCAGTTTGATAGACTTGGCCACTGCGGTCCCCTGTCGTTGAAGGAGCGCCCCTTAGGCACAGGAACAGCAATCCGTCCATGATGCCGGGGATGGATCGTGGGGATAGAGCGCCCACCCGCCTTCCCCGTCACGAGGAAGGCGGGTGGGGCAAAAGGGATCAACCCTTCTTCAGGTGACGACGTCCGAGCAGTTCAGCGATCTGCACGGCGTTGAGCGCCGCGCCCTTGCGCAGGTTGTCCGAAACGCACCACAGCGCGAGACCGTTTTCGACGGTCGGGTCTTCGCGAACGCGGCTGACGAACGTGGCATAGTCACCCACGCATTCGATCGGGGTGACGTATCCGCCGTTCTCACGCTTGTCGACGAGCATGACGCCGGGCGCTTCACGCAGGATTTCCTGGGCTTCGGTCGCGCTCAGTTCGTTTTCGAGCTCGACATGAAGCGCTTCGGAATGGCCGACGAAGACCGGCACGCGCACGCAGGTGGCGACGACCTTGACCGCAGGGTCGAGGATCTTCTTGGTTTCGACCACCATCTTCCACTCTTCCTTGGTCGAACCATCGTCGAGGAAGACGTCGATGTGCGGGATCACGTTGAACGCGATCTGCTTGGTGAACTTCTTGGGTTCGACCGGATCGCCGACAAAGATCGCGCGGCTCTGTTCGAACAGTTCGTCCATGCCTTCCTTGCCCGCGCCCGACACCGACTGGTAAGTCGAGACGACAACGCGCTTGATCTTGGCGCGGTCATGCAGCGGCTTGAGCGCGACAACCATCTGCGCGGTCGAGCAGTTCGGATTGGCGATGATGTTGCGTGCCTTGTATCCGTCGATGGCTTCCGGGTTCACTTCCGGAACGATCAACGGCACGTCCGGGTCCATGCGATAGAGCGACGAGTTGTCGATCACCACGCAGCCCTGGCTGGCGGCCTTGGGCGCATAGATCTTGGTCGGACCCGACCCGGCGGCGAACAGCGCAATGTCCCAGCCGGTGAAGTCGAAGTGCTCGACGTTCTGCACTTTCAGCTTCTTGCCGGTTTCGCCGAACTCGATTTCGGAGCCCTGCGAACGCGACGAAGCCAGAGCCGCGATCTCATCGATCGGAAACTCACGCTCGGCCAGGATGTTGAGCATTTCGCGCCCGACATTACCCGTCGCGCCAACGACCACTACCCGATAACCCATCGTCTTTACTCCCTTGGCCCCGGCCGCAAACACGCGAACCGCTTGGTGAGGGCCTCATCGAGCGGGCAAGTGCCGCCCATCCACCGTTTACTTGCCGCCCGGGACAACCCCGTGGCGATCGAGGAAATCGAATACCCGTTCGTAGAGATGCACGCTGATCTTCGGCCCGCCGATGGCATGGGTCTGGCCGGGATAGAGCATCATCTCGAACGGCACCGCCCCTGCCTGCATCGTCGCGGCAAAGGCGGTCGTGTTGTCGAGCACGACGTTGTCGTCCGCCATGCCGTGAATGACGAGCAGCGGATCGCGGATCTTCGCCGCTTCGGCAATCGCGCCCGCGCGCTCATAGACCCCGCCCTGCGCCTTGGGATCGCCCAGATAGCGTTCGGTATAGGCAGTGTCGTACAGCTCCCAGCGCGTGACCGGCGCGACCGCGATCCCTGCGGCCCAGACGTGCGCGTGCTTTTCCAGCATCTTGATCGTCATGTAGCCGCCATAGGACCAGCCGAACGTCGCAATCCGGGTGGGATCGACGAACGGCAGCGTCTTGAGATACTGCGTCCCGGCCAGTTGGTCCTCGACTTCGACCGTGCCCATCGCGTGGTGGATCTGGCTGGCAAAGGCGACGCCCCGGTTGTCCGAGCCGCGATTGTCGATCGCAAACCAGATATAGCCGCGCGCAACCACCGCCTGCGCCAGAGCGCCCTGCCACCCGCGCTTGACCACCTGCACGGTCGGCCCGCCATAGTGATAGGTAAAGACCGGATAGGTCTTCCCCGGTTCGAGCGGCGGGGTAATCATGACCCAGTGCAGGTCCGAACCGTCCGCCGCCTTGATCGTGCCGAACTGTGCCGGGCGATGCGTGGCAAGGAACGGGGCATAGGGGTGATCGCCCTCGACCCGGTTCTCCTCGATCCACGCCAGCCGCTTGCCGGTCTCGTCGGCAAGATAGGACTGCTGCGGCTGCCGGTCGGCGCTGCGCGTCACGATCAGCGTGCGACCGCTGGGATCGGCACTCGCGGCATTGTCATAGCCCGGATCGCCAAGCGGGGTCAGCGTGCCCGGATGCGCAAGATCGAGCGCATAGAGCTGGCCTGCCAGCACGTCGTCGCGATTGCCGGTCAGGATCACCCGCCCGGCCTTTTCATCGACACCGACCAGGCCGGTGACTTCCCAGTTTCCTTGCGTCAGCTGCTGCCACTGCCCGTCACGGAAACGATAGAGATGGCCGTGACCGTCGCGTTCGGACCACCAGATCAGGCTGCCGTCGGCAAGGAAGCGATAGTCGTTCGACAGGTTGACCCAGCTGTGGGGCGCGGCCTGTTCCGAAAACAGCACGCGCGAGGCCCCGGTCGCGGGATCGACCGCGAGCATGTCGAGCCGGTCCTGCACGCGATTGAGCCGCTGGACATAGACGGTCTTGCCGTCCTTGGCCCAATCGACCCGCGCGACATAGATGTCCTTGTCCGGACCCAGATCGATCGCCACGCGGCTCTTGCCATCGGCAGAGATCACGAACAGCGAAACCGCCGCATTGGGGGTTCCTGCCGCCGGATAGCGTTGCTGCGTCACCTTGGTCGCCCCGGCCCCGATCGCGGCGCGGGTCACCATGCCGACGCCGCTTTCGTCGAAGCGTTCGACCACCAGTTGTGTTTCATCCGGCGCCCACCAGAACCCCGCCATGCGGTTCATTTCTTCCTGGGCGACGAATTCGGCCTCGCCCCAATGGACGTCGGCATTGCTTTCCTCGGGCGTCACCGCCTGTGCCGCGCTGTCCTGTGCCGCGCCGTCGAGCGGGGCAACCCACAGGCGTCGGTCGCGCACGAACGCGATGTGCCCGCCCTTGGGACCGAGCCCGGGATTGAGCACTTCGCCCCCGGTCGCCGCCGCCACCGGCACGACCTTGCCCGCATCCTTGCCGGCGACATGGGCGAGGAACAGCTGCCCGTCGACCGGGACCAGCACGCTCTGCGCGTCAGGCGACCAGTCATAGCTGACCACGCCCTTGATCCCGCCGATCCGCTGCCGCTCGCGCTGCATCTTGGCCGCCTCGGAAAGCTCGTGCCCGCTCGACAGGCGCGCCGAATCGACCAGCATCCGCCAGTGCCCGGTATGGCGGTCGAACCCCCACAGGTCATAGCGGTCGCGATCCTCGGCCCGGTTGCGCAGGACGGTGACGAAACGTCCGTCCGGCGACAGGCGCAAGGCGCGCGGCGTCGCCCCGGCGATACCGGGGCTGGCGAAGACACGCTCGAGCGTCAGCTTTGCAGGCGCGGCAGAGGACACGGCAGTCTCCCGGGCATGGACAGGAAGCGAAGCGAGACCGGACAGCGCCGTCATGCCCACAAGGAGCGCGGCAAGACCGGCTCCGGCACGCGGGCGTGAAAACGGACGGAGGGGAAAACGCATCCGGCGCAAACTCGACAAGTGGGATCTTCGACAAGCGAGGCTTGAACAGGCAAAAAGGCGCCCCGGCTGTTTTGCCAGGACGCCTTTTCACGTGTGTTTCGTGTCGCGGCTACGGGCCTTGTCAGCCCGTCCTGGTCAACCCTCGGCGCCGGAGCGGGTTTCGCGCCGCTCGGCAATTCGGGCGCTTTTGCCGGTGCGGCCGCGCAGGTAGTAGAGCTTCGCCCGACGCACGACGCCCCGACGGACGACGGTAATCGAATCGATGTTGGGCGAATAGAGCGGGAACACGCGTTCGACGCCTTCGCCGAACGAGATCTTGCGAACGGTGAAGTTCGAGCCAAGGCCACGGTTCGAACGCGCGATCACCACGCCTTCGAAAGCCTGCACGCGGGTACGTTCGCCTTCGACGACGCGCACGCCAATGCGAACGGTATCACCCGCACGGAAGTTCGGGATTTCCTTCTTCGCCTTGAACTCGGCAATGGCTTCAGCTTCAAGCTGCTGAATCAGGTTCATTTTCTAACGTCCGTCGTTCCACGCTGCGCGCCAGAGGCAGGCTGGCCCCGAACGCCGACATGGCGTTCCCAAAGGTCCGGCCTGCGTAGCCGAGTATCATCGTCCGCCCTTTGCTTGCGCCAGGCGGCGATTTTCGCATGATCCCCCGATCGCAGCACTTCAGGGATCGTGCGCCCTTCCCAGTCAACGGGTCGGGTATAGTGGGGGTATTCGAGAAGGCCGTTCTCGAACGACTCCTCGTGCCCACTGGAAGCCGCGCCCATTACTCCGGGAAGCAGTCGAATGCAAGCATCGAGCAGCATCAGTGCGGCACATTCGCCGCCCGAAAGCACGATGTCGCCGACCGAAATCTCCTCGACCTCGCGCCCTTCGAAGATGCGCTCGTCGAACCCCTCGAATCGTCCGCACAGCACGGTGACCCCCGGCCCCGCTGCCAGTTCGCGCACCCGCGCCTGCGTCAGCGGTCGCCCGCGCGGTGTCATCGCCACGACCGGCGCATCGGGATGAAGCGTGCGGGCGTGGTCGATCGCCTTGGCCAGCACATCCGCGCGCAGGACCATCCCGGCCCCGCCGCCAGCGGGCGTATCGTCGACCGTGCGGTGCTTGTCGGCGGCAAAGTCGCGAATCTGCACGCGGTCGAGCGTCCACGTCCCTTCCCCCAGGGCACGACCGGCAAGGCTGTGCCCCAGCGGTCCGGGGAACATGTCGGGATAAAGCGTCAGGACAGTGGCGGCAAAAGTCATGGCTTGGCCCATTGCCCCCTGAGCCGCCCGCTGTCGAGGCGGTTCGTCGCCCCGGTCACGGTTGGGACGGCACGTAGACGTATCGCAAGGCCTGAAGCGTCACCGGGTGCGTCGGCGCAAGCAGGACCGTGCCGTCGATGTGCCCATGGGTGCAAGGCCAGGTGAACGTCCCCGCCATGGCCCCGCCCGGAACGATCGGCGCGGAAGTGTCGCAGAGGCCGGCCTTGACCTTGGTCTCGGCAAGATACCGCACCCAGTTGCCGTCGCTGCGGTCCATCGCGAAATTCATCGCCACGCGCCCGGCAAGCGGCCCCACGTTGCCCTCGGCCCAGACATCGCGGGCAGAAACATAGAACCCGGCAAGCTCGGGCGAGACCGGCGCTTCGGGCCGCTTGAGCAATCCCTTCTGCAACAGCAGCACCGCCGAATCCCAGACCGGCGCCGATGGTCCCGAATAGGTCCGGTTGGTGAGCGCGAACAGGGCAACGCCGAATTCGGGCAAGAGCAGGACGTGGCTGCCATAGCCCGGAAAGCCGCCGCCGTGGTTGAGCGTCAGGCCGAAATCGCAATCCTGCACCACGCGCCAGCCCATGCCATAGGCGAGCGCGCCCGGACAGGCGCTGGCACCGCTCGCACCGAACCGGCGGAACACCGACTGGAAATTCAGCCCCTGGGCAATCTGGCGAACGGTCCCGCGCCGGACCGGCCCCTTGTCGGCATCGTCGCGCGGGGGCCAGGCCGACAACAGGAACGCAAGCCACCGGGCATAGTCCTCAGCGCTGACTTCCAGCCCGCCCATGCTGTTGAAGGCGCCGTCGGCCATCGTCGGTTCCTCGACATAACCGCCGTTTTCCCAGCGATAGCCGATGGCGCGACGATCGCGCGGGTGGGCCAGCACGTCAAAGCCGCTCGATGTCATGCCGAGCGGGCTCAACAGCGTCTTTTCGACATAAGTCCGATAGGGCGCATGAGTGACATTGGCGATCACCCGGCCCAGAATCGCATAGCCGAGATTGGCATATTCATGGCGCATTTCCGGCGCGCGCGTGAACGAGACGCCCTGCGCCAGGAGCCTCGTGAAATCCTCCTGCGAAAGAACTTCCTGCCGGTCGCCCCAGGGATCGTCTGTGACGAACCCGGCCACGTGGTGAAGCAAGTCGCGCAAGGTGATTTTGGGCGAATCGGCAGTCGGATAAGTCCAGCCGCGCATTTCCGGCACGTATTTCTCGGCCGGATCGTCGAGCGAGAGCAGTCCCTTGTCGCGCAAGGACAGGATCGAGAGCGCGGTAAAGGCCTTGGTCATCGACGCGATGCGGAAGAGCGAGGCGCCATCGACCGGGCGTCGCCGGTCGAGATCCTGCACCCCCATGCCGTGCACATAGGCAAGACGGCCCCCTGCCACCACGCCATAGACCATGCCCGGCACGTGGTTGTCGGCCATCCACTTTGCAAAGATCGCGTCGATCTCGGGAGCGAGCGATGCCACCCCGACGGAAACCTGCGCCGGAGGAGCCGGCGGCGCAACCCGCGCGCGCGCTTCGGCCACGACCGGAGCCAGCGTCAGCAGCACCCCTGAAAAAGCTGCCAGTACAGACCGTTCCCGCATCCCTTACGCTCCACCACAGACCCGCAGGTCAATCCCCACGGGCCATGCTGGAGCAAGGCACAGGCCTTGACCAGACCGCAAGCGGTTCCTTTTTGGGAGCAAATCTGTCGGAAGAGGTCAGCCGCGCCGATTACGGCACGACCTGAAAGAACGCGGGCAGGATCAGTCCTGCGCGTAGACCGCCGCGATCACCAGACGGTCTGCGTCCCATTCGAGCACGGCTTCGGGGCGCATCGGCACCATGAACGCCTTGCCGTCGGGACGACGAATTTCGAGCACGTCACCGGCGCCGAAATTGTCGACGGCAACGCATGTGCCGAGCGCTTCGCCCTCACCGCTTACAACGGCAAGACCGATCAGGTCGGCATGGTAATATTCGCCCTCCGCCAGAGGCGGGAGCGCGGAACGCGGCACGGTCAGAGCCGTGCCGCGCAACTTTTCGGCGGCGGTGCGATCACCGGCTTCGGCGAAACGGGCCAGAGCCCCACCCTTGCCGTCATCACGCAGCGATACCGGTGTCAGGGTGCCGCCATTGAACGCCTTGTAGCGCTTGAGCGCGGCAACCCCTTCGCCGAACAGTTTCAGCCGCACATCGCCGGTCACCCCATGCGCACCAATGACGGCCGCGAGCGTGACCGGACGATCGATCGACAAGGATCAGGCCTCGGCAGCAGCTTCAGCTGCTTCAGCAGCCTTGGCAGCCTTTTCTTCGGCGCGGTCCTTGGCCTTCTTGCCGGGCTCACCCTTGCTCGGGTTGCTGGTCGCGGCGCGTTCCTTGATGCCCTGCTTGTCGAGCAGACGGGCAACGCGGTCGGTCGGCTGAGCGCCGACGCCGAGCCAGTAACGCACGCGGTCGTCGACGAAACGCACGCGGTTTTCGTCGTCCTTGGCGAGGAGCGGGTTATAGGTCCCGACCTGTTCCAAGTACTTGCCGTCGCGCGGAGCGCGGCTGTTGGCAACGACGATCTTGTAATAGGGGCGCTTCTTCGAACCGCCGCGCGACAGACGCAGGGAAACAGACATTTCTTACGCTACCTTTCGTTTTAATCCGATAAATTCAATTGAAATCCGTTACTTCCGCTTGAGCAGGTCGCCCAGGTTGGACGGCATCCCGCCCAGCCCCGGCAACTTGCCGCCACCTGGAAGTCCACCGCCGGGAAGGCCGCCCAGTCCGCCTGGCCCGGCCTGCTGGTCGAGCCCCGGCATGGCAGCGCCAAGGCCACCCTTGCCGAACATGGCGGCCAGGCCCTTGAGCCCGCCCATCTTGCGGATCTGCTTCATCGCGCGCGCCATTTCCTGGTGCATCTTGATGAGCTTGTTGACGTCCTGGACCTGCATGCCCGCGCCCTTGGCCACGCGGATCTTGCGCTTGGCATTGAGCAGTTCGGGCTTGGCGCGTTCCTTGGGCGTCATCGAGCCGATGATCGCATCCATGTGCAGCAGGACGCGATCGTCCATGCCCGACGCGGCCATGGCCTGCTTGGCCTTCTTCATCCCCGGCATCATCCCGGCAAGAGCGCCAAGACCGCCCATGCGCTGCATCTGGCGCAGCTGGGTACGAAGGTCGTTCATGTCGAACTCGCCCTTCGCCATGCGCTGGGCAAGCTTTTCGGCTTCCTCGACCTCGACGGCAGCAGCCGCCTTTTCGACCATCGAGACGATGTCGCCCATGCCCAGAATGCGGCTGGCGACGCGTTCGGGATGGAACGCTTCGATCGCGTCGAGCTTTTCGCCCGTCGCTGCAAACTTGATCGGCTTGCCGGTCACGGCGCGCATCGACAGCGCCGCACCGCCGCGCGCATCACCGTCCATACGGGTCAGCACGACACCGGTCAGCGGCACTTCACCGGCAAAGCTCTGCGCGACGTTGACCGCGTCCTGACCGGTCAGCGAGTCGACGACCAGCAGGGTTTCGCGCGGCGAGGAGACAGCCGCGACTGCCTTCATCTCGTCCATCAGCGCCTGGTCGACGTGGAGACGACCGGCGGTGTCGAGCAGAAGGACGTCGATCGCCTGAAGCTTTGCAGCCTGAATCGCGCGATTGGCGATCTCGACCGGCTGCTGACCCGGAACGATCGGAAGCGTCGCCACCCCGACCTGCCCACCGAGCACCGCAAGCTGTTCCTGCGCCGCCGGACGATTGACGTCGAGCGAGGCCATCAGGACCTTCTTGCCCTGCTTTTCCTTGAGCAGCTTACCGATCTTGGCCGTGCTGGTGGTCTTGCCCGACCCCTGCAGACCGACCATCATGATCACGACCGGCGGAGTTGCAGCCAGATCGAGATCGGACGTTCCGCCGCCGAGCATCTCGACCAGCGCGTCGTGAACGATCTTGACCACCTGCTGCCCCGGCGTGACCGAGCGCAGGACCTGCTGACCGATGGCCTGTTCGGTCACCGCATCGATGAAACGGCGGACGACGGGGAGAGCAACGTCGGCTTCGAGAAGAGCGATGCGCACTTCGCGCATGGCGGCGCGAACGTCGTCTTCCGTAAGCGCGCCGCGCCCGCGCAGGCGGTCGAATACGCCGCTCAGCCGGTCTGACAGACTATCGAACACGTTGCGCCACTCCTCTTGGTCCGCGCCCTGCCCGCTTGCGAACCACCCATGGCACCGGCAGGATGCACCGCATCACCACCATAACGCCAAAAACGCCGGTGGGCGAAACCTCGCCGACCAGCGTGGGCAATCCGCTACAAAAGAGCCGAAAGCGAATCTCGTGCAACAGCCCCAATCGGCTGTTCCAGTGCGGCCCCTTACCCCTGGAGCCCCATTTTTGCAAGCGCGGGAGTGCAAACACAACCTTAACCCATAATTCAGCGATCCTGCTTAAGCTGCACCCTCGGGTCGACGGATTTCCACGACGGCAGACAGTCCCGTGACGGGAAATTCAGGGAGGAGCGAGCCAGTCGCGATGGCACGGCAAGATTTTCAGGATAACCGGGCGCGCGCGGGCATCGAAGGGACACACCGGACCGGACCGCGTCAGGGACCGACGATCGAGGCTGCGCCTCCCCTGCCATTGACCATGCCGATTTTCGCAGGACAACGAAACACGACCGGCGAATATTCCCACGATCCCATTTCGCTGGGCATACTCGTGGCTGCCGTCATGCTCTTCATCAGCTCGGGCTCGACTGTCCTCACCCGACTCGCCCGCCATTTTCTCTACGGCGAAGGCCATCCCGATCCGGTGCTGACCAATGCGGTCCTGCTCAATATCGCGCTGATCATCTTTGGCTGGCGCCGGTACGCGGACCTCCATCGCGAAGTGCTCATCCGGCGCAAGGCCGAAACGACGGCGCTTCGCCTTGCCGAAACCGATCCGCTGACCGGCTGCCTCAACCGCCGGGGCCTCGACGCGGCTCTCGCCACGACGCTGAGCCGCCACGTCGAACTGGGCGGCAACCTTGCCGGACTTCTCATCGACCTTGATCGGTTCAAGCAGGCCAACGACGTTCACGGACACAAGGTCGGCGATGCGATCCTGTCGGAAACGGCGCGCCGGATCGATACCGGCCTTCCCCAAGGCAGCGCCCTGGCCCGCTTCGGAGGCGACGAATTCACAGCACTCGTCCCGCTCATGAGCGGCGCGGATCCCTCCGGCGAGATCGACCTCATTTCGACCCGCATCAGCAAGGCCCTGGTCGAACCGATCCGTCATGACGGCCACACCGTGGCGCTGACCGCCTCGATCGGCAGTGCCGTCGCATGTACGCCGCATCGCGACGACCTCTCGTCCACGGCGAACGACCTTCTGAAACAGGCCGACATCGCCATGTATCAGGCCAAGAAGGAAGGGCGCGGCCACTATTGCCGGTTCACTCCGGCAATGGAGCGGGAAATGCTGCAACGCTGCCGGCTCGAGCAGGAGATTCGCGAAGGCATCGAGCGCAACGAATTCGTCCCTTGCTACGAGTTCCAGATCGACCTGACCTCTGGCGCGATCGTCGGGCTGGAAATGCACGGTCGCTGGCTGTCCCCATCGCGCGGTCCAGTCACGGCCGACGTCTTTGTTCCCCTGGCCGAGAACATCGGCATCATGGGCCACGTCTGGGAAAGCCTGATCCGCAACGCCTTTGCAGACATGGCGACCTGGGCGCCGCACCTGACGCTTGCCGTCAACGTCTCGCCCGGCGACTTGCGCGATCCCTGGTTCGCCCAGAAACTGCTCAAGATGCTGATGGAAGCCCGCATCGCACCGGGACGGCTCGAAGTGGAAATCGTCCACGGCTGCCTCGATCAGGATTTCGCCCTGCTGCGCTCGCTGTTCATCTCGCTGCACAATCAGGGCGTGCGCCTCAGCCTCGACGACTTCGGCACACTTTATTCCAGCCTTGCCCAGTTACGTGCCTTGCCGCTCGACCGGATCAAGATCGATCCGGCCTGCATCGTCGGGATCGACCGCGACGAGGATGTCGAAACGATTCTCGGCGCGATCGGCTCGGTCGGACACAATCTTTCCCTGCCGATCACGATGCAGGGCATCGACACGCCCGAAATGCTGACGAAATTGCGCGGACACGGTTTTTCCCGAGGCCAGGGCAAAGTCTTCGGCCCGCTGCTCAATGGCGCCGAGTTGCGCCGCGAACTGGCGATTTATGGTCTGCTCCACGATCGCGAGGACAAACCCGCCCCCGATGTCCCTGGAACCGATGCCGACGAAAACAACTGCCGCCGCACCGCGTAACCCGCGTGTCCGTCTTTCGGACCGCCAAGAGTGTTGAGGTTTCGCGCCCGAGACCCTAGATCGCGCGCCATGCGCATTCCTTTTCGCAAGATGCATGGCCTGGGCAACGATTTCGTCGTGATCGACGCGCGCGAGCGCGCCGTGGAGATGAGCGCGCGCCGCGCCGCCGCACTCGCCGACCGGCACACCGGCATCGGCTGTGACCAGCTCATCCTGCTCGAACCGTCCGAAACGGCGGACGTGCGCATGCGGATCTTCAATCCGGACGGCGGCGAAGTCGAGGCTTGCGGCAATGCCAGCCGGGCCGTCGGCCTCTATCTGGGCGGCGACAAGCGCATCGAGACGCTGGGCGGCATCATCGCGGCCAGCACCAGTGACACCGGGATCAGCGTCGCCATGGGCCGCCCCAGATTCGGCTGGGACGAAATCCCGCTCGCCTATCCCATGGACACGCTGACCATGCCGGTCGGCTGGGAAGACCTGGTCGAGCCGGTCGCGGTCAATGTCGGCAATCCGCACGTCATCTTCTTCGTACCCGACACCCATTCCGTCGATCTTGCCCGCCTCGGCCCGCTGATCGAGAACGACCCGCTGTTCCCCCGCCGGATCAACGTCAACGTCGCGACGCTCACCGGCCCCGACGCACTCGACTTGCGCGTGTGGGAACGCGCGGCGGGCCTCACCCGCGCCTGCGGCACCGGCGCCTGTGCCTCCGCAATCGCGGCCATGCGCCGCAAGCTGACCGGGCGGCGCGTCACCGTGACGCTGCCGGGCGGTCCGCTCGTCATCGAATGGACCGATGCGGACGAAATCATCATGACCGGTCCCGCCACCACCAGTTTCGAGGGCAGCTTCGGGACAAGCGATTACCCGGCATGACCACGCGCGACGACGTCGTCACGCTCGGTTGCCGGCTGAACCTTGCCGAAAGCGACGCGATCCGCGCCATGCTGGCCGCAGCGCCCGAGCGTACCGTCGTCGTCAATTCCTGCGCAGTGACAGCCGAAGCGGTGCGCCAGTCGCGCCGCGCGATCCGCCGCCTGCGCCGTGCCCATCCCGACGCCCGGCTGGTCGTCACCGGCTGTGCCGCGACGATCACGCCCGACATCTTTTCGGCCATGGCCGAAGTCGATGCCGTCGTCGCCAACCCGGACAAGCTTGCCCCGGCAAGCTGGCGCACGGATGAGCACGCCCCTGTATCCGAAAGCCCGTCCGCACGCCTGTCGGACCGACACACCCGCGCGTTCGTCCCGGTCCAAACCGGTTGCGACCACGCCTGCACGTTCTGCATCATCCCGCTCGGGCGTGGCCACAGCGTGTCCACCCCGGTCGCCCGGGTGCTGCGCGCGATCGAGGCCCACCTCGCGCTCGGCGTCAACGAAATCGTGCTGACCGGTGTCGATGTGACCGGCTGGGGCGCAGACCTTGCGCCAAAGCCCGAGGGCGGCATGCCCCGGCTCGGCGATCTGGTCGGCGCAATCCTTGCCCACTTCCCCGACCTGCCCCGCCTGCGCCTGTCCTCGCTCGACGGCGTCGAGATCGACGACCGCCTGTTCGAGATCCTGACCGGCGAGCCTCGGGTGATGCCCCATATCCACCTCTCGCTGCAATCGGGCGACGACATGGTGCTCAAGCGGATGAAGCGCCGCCATAGTCGTGGGCAGGCACTCTTCCTGATCGAACGGCTGCGCCTCTATCGTCCCGACATCGCGATCGGCGCCGACATCATTGCCGGTTTCCCGACCGAGACCGAAGCCATGCACGCGAACAATCTCAGCCTGATTGCAGCAGCGGGCATCGTTCATGGCCACATCTTTCCCTATTCTCCCCGCCCCGGCACTCCGGCAACGCGGATGCCCGCCGTCGATCCCGCGCAAGTCCGCGAGCGTGCGGCCCAACTGCGCGAGGCCGTCGCCGCCGAACGCGCGGCCTGGCTGCACGGCCTGATCGGGCGACCGCGCGAAGTGCTTGCCGAACGCGACGGCACCGGCCATTCCCCCGAATTCGCGCCCTATCGCCTGCCCCCCGGCACGGCACCGGGCGCGCTTGTCACCCTTACCCCGACGACGATCAGCGAAGGACTGCTGGCATGAGTAGCGATACCTGGAGCGACCGGCTGCTGGGCGGCCTGCGCAAGACGCAGGAGCGGCTCTCCGGCAATCTGGCCGGATTGGTCGGTGCAAACCGACTGAGCGACGAACAACTCGACGACATCGAGGACGCACTGATCGCGTCCGATCTCGGCCCGCGCGCGGCCGCCCGCATCCGCGAGCGCCTCGCCTCCGGCCGCTTCGAAAAGGGTCTCGACGAAGCGACCCTGCGCGAAGCTGTCGCCGAGGAAATCGCCGCGATCCTGCGTCCGGTGGCTCGCCCGCTCGACATCGTCGCCTTCCCCCGCCCACAGGTCATTCTGGTGATCGGCGTCAACGGATCGGGCAAGACGACCACCATCGCCAAGCTCGCCCACTTGTTCCAGGAACTCGACTACAGCGTCATGCTGGCGGCGGGCGACACGTTCCGTGCGGCCGCGATCGGCCAGCTGCGCGTCTGGGCCGAACGGCTCGGCGTTCCCATCGTCAGCGGCGCGGAAGGGGGCGACCCGGCCTCAATCGTGTTCGACGCGGTGAAGCAGGCAACCGATGCGGGCACCGACGTCCTGATCGTCGATACCGCCGGGCGGCTGCAGAACAAGCGCGAGCTGATGGACGAACTGGCCAAGATCCGCCGCGTCCTCGGCCGCCTCAATCCCGAGGCGCCGCATGACGTCGTCCTCGTTCTCGACGCCACCAATGGGCAGAACGCGCTCCAGCAGATCGAGATCTTCCGCGAAGTGGCAGGCGTGACCGGGCTGGTCATGACCAAGCTCGACGGCACCGCGCGCGGCGGGGTCCTGGTCGCCGCTGCCGAACAATACGGGCTGCCGATCCATGCCATCGGCGTCGGCGAAAAGATCGACGACTTGCGCCCCTTCGACCCCGACCTTGTCGCCAAGGTCATTGCCGGGGTGTTCCGGTGAGCACGCCCGAAACCAAGGCCAAGGCGGGCTCGTCGTGGATCAATCTGCTGGTCGATTATGGCCCGCTGCTGGTCTTCTTCCTCGCCTATCGTCATTTCAGCCCCAAGGGCGGGGGCGATGCGGGATTGGGCGCGGCGGTCGCTGTGACCAAGAGCACGGTCACGTTCATGATCGCGACCGTCATTGCCCTCGTCGTGTCGAAATGGCGGCTGGGCCGGATTTCGCCGATGCTGTGGCTGTCCTCGACGCTCATCATGGGGTTCGGCGCGCTGACCGTGTTCCTGGGCGATCCCACCTGGATCCAGATCAAGCCCACCGTCGTCTATGTGCTCTTTGCCGGGATTCTCTTCGCCGGTCTTGCCCGTGGACGCCCGATGCTGCGCGATCTGCTGCAATCGGCGTTCGACGGGCTCGACGAAAAAGGCTGGCTCAAGCTGTCGCGCAACTGGGCCTGGTTCTTCCTCGTCCTTGCCGTGCTCAACGAAGTGCTCCGCCACCTTTACAACAAGGATAACGGCGGCTTCGAGACCTGGCTCACGATCAAGGTCTGGGGCGTGAGCGCGCTCTCGTTCCTGTTCACCTTTGCGCAGATCCCCATGCTGCTGCGCCACGGCCTGGGCGAGAAGGCCACCGAAAACGCGGAAACGACCACGCCGCACGACTGATCAGACGCATCCGGACGGGCCGCCCCGTCCGGACATCGCGATCACATCCGGATCTGGCTGCCCAGCTCGACCACACGATTGGTCGGCAGGCGGAAGAATTCCATCGCGCTTGCCGAATTGCGCAGCATCCACGCGAACAACCGCTCCCGCCACTGTGCCATGGCCGGCTTGTCCGACGGCAGCAAAGTCTGGCGTGACAGGAAAAAGCTGGTCCGCATCATGTCGAACGGCTGCCCGCCCAGCGCGACTTCGCGCAAGGCAGCCGGAACATCGGTCCCTTCAAGGAAACCGAAGCGCAGCGTCATCCGGTAAAAGCCGTTGCCGAAATCGCGCACGACCGCGCGACTTGCCGGATCGACGACCGGCGTATCCTCGATCTGCACGGTCATCAGCACGACGCGCTCGTGCAGCACCTTGTTATGCTTCATGTTGTGAAGCAGCGCCGAAGGCACGCCTGCCGTTGCCGAAGCCATGAATACCGCCGTGCCGGGCACGCGCGTCGCGCTGCTGTGCGCAGACTTGGTGAAGACTTCGAGCGGAATGCCGGTGGCGGCCATGTGCTTGCGCAGAAGCTGGCGACCGCGCGACCAGGTGGTGAGCAGGACGAAGATCACACCCCCCATCAACAGCGGCACCCACCCCCCGTCGGGCACCTTGGTGAGGTTCGCACCGAGATAGAGCGCGTCGACCGCAAAGAACAGGGCAAGCAACGCTGCCGCCGGAACCGGGTTCCAGTGCCACAGACGGAACAGCACGACCGCGAGCAGGAGATTGTCGATCAGCATGGCCCCGGTGACCGCCACGCCATAAGTTGCCGTGAGGTTGGTCGACCGCTGGAACACCAGAACCAGGATGATGACTGCGATCATCAGCGCCTGATTGACCGAGGGGATATAGATCTGCCCTGCTGCCTTGCTGGTATGACGGATGGCAAGGCGGGGAATGAAGCCGAGCTGGATCGCCTGTTGCGTGACCGAAAAGGCCCCCGAGATCACCGCCTGCGAGGCGATGATCGCGGCAAGGCTGGCAAGGATCAGCAAGGGCCACTGGAACCAGTGCGGCGCCAAGAGGTAGAACGGGCTTTCCAGAGCCGCCGGATTGCGCAGCAGGAGCGCCGCCTGGCCAAGGTAGTTGAGCACCAGCGCGGGAAGCACCAGCGTCAGCCACGACATGCGGATCGGGATGCGCCCGAAATGCCCCATGTCGGCATAGAGCGCCTCTGCGCCGGTGACCGCCAGCACGGCTGCCCCCATGGCGAGAAACCCGCGCCAGGGATCGGCCATGAACATCGCCACCGCGTGATGGGGTGACAAGGCGACGATCACGCGGGGATTGCCGATCACGCTGACCAGCCCCAGAACCGCAATCGTTGCAAAATAGCACAGCATGATCGGGCCGAAGAACGCCGCCACGCGCTCGGTCCCGCGCGCCTGGAACAGGAACAGGCCGATGAGGATCGCCACAACCAGCGGCATGACCGCATAATGGAGCTCGGGGCGATAGACCGCGACCCCTTCGATCGCGCCCATGACCGACACCGCCGGGGTGATCATCGAATCGCCATAGAACAGCGCTGTCGCAAAAACCCCGAGCAGGATGACCCCGTGGCCCCAGCGTTTTTCGGTCGCCTCACGGTTGATCAGGGCAAGAAGCGCAAGGCTCCCACCTTCCCCGCGATTGTCGGCCCGCATCAGCACGATCATGTATTTCAACGTGACCATGATCAGCATCGACCAGAACATCAGGCTGACGATGCCGTGGATATGCAGGGAATCGAGCGGCAGAGGGTGCCGCCCGGCAAAAGTGTCGCGCAAGGCGTAAAGTGGACTGGTCCCGATGTCGCCGAACACGACCCCCATCGCCCCGACCGCAAGCCGGGTCAGATCGCGTCGACCGGCACCCTCGGAACTACAGTCTCCGGATGTCGACTCGTCTGTCGAGCCGACCATCCCGGTGCCTGCAGACTGCGGCACTCCATCGCCATTGCTTGTGTTCATGGCACCTTGGCCCCTGGCCTAGCCTCGACATGCCGCACCGGCACGAGCTGGCTGCGGCGCGGCGCTTTAGCACCGCCTCAGAGGGTCGGCAATGGGGCCAAAAGGGGGGCTGTTCTAGGGACCTTTGTCTGAACCACCGCTGAAAAAAACCGGTGAAAAATCAGCGCGTCGGGGCCGCTTTCGGCAAAGGTTGGGGTGTCGTAGCGGAAGGAGTCGCTTCGGGAACCGTGCCCCCGTTGCTCATCGCGATGATCTGATCGAGTCGGGCAAGCCGTGCGACAAGATCGGGACGATAGGGCGCATCGGCCGGAGCCCGCCGCAACAGCCCGACCCACATGTCGCGCGCTTCGTTGAGCTTGCCCGATTGCGCCAGTGCCAGCCCCATGAAGAACGGTGGTCCCGGATGGTTCGGGTCGATCTGTGCCGCACGACGGAACGCGAATTGCGCCGCCGGAGAGATCATGCCCTCGCTATGCCCGATCAGGGCGTTGCCGAGCGCGACCCACAGATCCGCATCGCGCGGATTGTCCTGAACCGCGCGGCCGAGGAAATCGGCGGCGGCACGATACTGGCCCGCCCGCGTCAGGGCATCGGACACGATCAGCCAGGACTGCCCCTTGCCGAACTGCGCGCCCATCTGCTGGCGCTGCTTGATGAGTTCCGCGTCGGCGACTTTCTGGTTCTCGACAGCCGCCTTGGGCGCGCCCGGCATGTCGGGGTGCCCCTGCAGTGCGTAACCGGCAATGCCGAACAGCAACGCGGCGCCGGTGATTTCCCACCCCGCGCGCGGCATCCGCAGGACGCTCGCCATGATCGCGAAGACCGCGCCCGCGATCCCCAGAATGATGACCCAGGTCATGTCCGGGTTCCCTTTCCGAAACGGCCGCGCAAGAGCAATCCGGCCAACAGCAGGATCGCGACCGGAGCTGCAAAGAGCGGCCAGGTGATCGGCTTCACTTGCGGGGTGAAACTGACGTAGTCGCCATAGCGCTGGATCAGCCATTGCCGGATATGTTCGGGGTCTTCACCCGCAGCGATGCGCGTGCGCACTTCGCTGCGCATGTCACCAGCGATCGGCGCGTCCGAATCGGCGATCGACTGGCTCTGGCACATCACGCAGCGCAAGGTGACCATCAGCGCCTTGGCCCGCGCTTCCTGATCGGGGTCAGGCAACTGGCGATAGGCATAAGGCGCCGACGGGGCTCCTTCCTGTGCGAGCACGGGAAGAGCGACCGGCGCCGACAGCACAAGCGCCAGAGTGGCGGCAAGAGCGAAAGCGGACTTGTGCTTCACGCCCCGGCCTCCTTGAGCTTAGCAAGCAGCATCGGCACGTCTTCGGGCCGGATGTCACCGATGTGCTGATACCGGATCACGCCACGCCCATCGATGATGAACGTCTCGGGCACGCCCGACGAGCCGATCTCGAGCTGAACCTTGCGGTCGTCATCCTTGCCGATGGCAGCATAGGGATTGCCGTTGTTGGCAAGGAAGCGAGCCAGGTCCTGCGGCTTGTCCTGAATGGCGATGCCTTCGATCACGGCTCCGCTCTGCGCCAGTTGTGCCAGTTGCGGCGATTCGGCGGCGCAGGGAACGCACCAGCTGGCAAAGATGTTGAGGAGACGCGGCTTGCCCGAGTGGAACGCGGCCGTCGCCAGCCCCGGACGCTCGCTATTCGCGGCGGGCAGATCGAACTGGGGCAGCGGATTGCCGACAAAGGCACTGGCCACCGAAGTGTCGGCCGGACGCAACAAACCATGCACGAACAGAGCGATCAACGCGGCGAAAATCGCCAGCGGCAGCCACAGGCCCAGACGCATGCGTGCTCCTCCCCGGTTTTCGCCAGCCTGGTTTTCGCCAACCCGGTTTTCATGCACGCTCATCGTCCCTGCCTCATCCGTCGCCACGCGATCTTGTCCTTGGCCACCAGTCGCCGGACATCGGCGGCAACCCGTCCGAGCAGGGCGAGAAAGCCGCCCAGAGCGACCATCAGGCCACCGACCCAGATCAGGGGCACGAAAGGCTTCCACCAGAAGCGCATCTGCCAGCGGCCATCGTCGCCCTGTTCACCGAGCACGGTGTAAAGCTGTCCGTTCCAGCGGGTGAGCAAGGCGGACTGGTTGCGCGTGCCCGGCGGATTGGCAAAACTTTCCGCTTCGGGGTGCAACACGATCGGGGCACCCCCTTCGTAGCGCGCGGTCACGCTCGCCTCGAGCGCGGTGTAGTTCGGTCCGGCGACAGGCATCATGCCGTCGAGGCGAACCTGCCAGGGACCGACATCGCGCGTCTCGCCGATCGACAGCGCGGCAAGGCGTTCGGTCGTGAACGCACTTTCGCTCGCCATGCCGAACAAGGCGACCGCCAGCCCGAGATGGGCCACGACCATGCCCCAGACCGCAAAGGGAGTCCGGCGCAGGTTACGACCGACAAGCGGCAACAGGCTTGCCGGAACCAGCCCGCTCGCCATCGCGATCCCGAGCGCGGGCAAAAGCGAAATGCGATGCGCGGTCAGTTCGACGCCGACCAGAACCACGACCGCCAGCAGGCCACAGGCAGCAAGCGGCAAGCTGACCCGGCGCGCTCGCTCCCCATCGAGACGATCCTTCCGCCAGCGCAACATCGGCCCCACGGCCATGACCAGCAGCATGGGAAAGGCAAAGATCGCCGAGACCGGGTTGAAATAGGGCGCACCGACCGAAACCTTCACCCCCATCGATTCGGTCACCAGCGGATAAAGCGTTCCGACCAGAACGATGCCGAGAATCCCGCAAAGCATCACGTTGTTGAAAACGAGGCTCGCTTCGCGGCTGAGGAAGGAAAACCGCGCGCCCTCGCTCACGGTCGAGGCCCGCACCCCGAACAGGGCAAGCGCACTGCCGATGTCGATGGCAAGCAGGGCAAGAATGAACGTCCCGCGCTGAGGATCGACGGCAAAGGCGTGGACCGAGGTCAGGATGCCCGAGCGGACCAGGAACGTCCCCACCATCGACATTGAGAAGGCAACGACGCCGAGCATGACCGTCCATGCGCGCAAGGCATCGCGACTGGCCAGAACCGAGACCGAATGGAGAAGCGCCGTCGCTGCCAACCACGGCATCAGAGAAGCATTTTCGACCGGGTCCCAGAACCACCATCCGCCCCAGCCCAGCGTGTAATAGGCCCAGTACGAACCGGCCGTGATCCCGACCGTCAGGAAAATCCAGGCACCCAGAACCCAGGGACGCATCGCCCGGGCGAAGGCAGGCCCGACGTTGCGCGTCACCAGCGCCCCGACCGCAAACGAAAAGGCGATCGAGAGCCCGACATAGCCGACGTAAAGCGTAGGCGGGTGGAAGGCGAGACCGACATCCTGCAGCAGGGGATTGAGCCCCTGCCCATCATCGACCGGCTCCTGAAGCCGCGCGAACGGGTTCGAGGCGATCAGCAGGAAGGCATAGAAGCCGAGGCTGATGAACGCCTGCCCGGCGAGCGTCGCGATCAGGGTGCGTTCTTCCAGGCGCCGCTCGATCAGGGCAACGAAAGCCCCGGCCACCGCCATGATCGTCACCCACAGCAGCATCGAACCTTCATGGTTGCCCCAGGTCCCGGCGATCTTGAAGATCAACGGCTTGGCCGAATGGCTGTTGTCGACGACGAGCTTGACCGAAAGATCGGTCGTCACGAACAACGTGACCAGCGCGCCAAAGGCCACCAGCACGAGCACGCCCTGCATGACCGCAACCGGACGCACCAGCGCGGCAAGCTGACGCCCTTCGGGCCGGAGCGACAAGCCACCGGCGATCAGTTGCAGCATGGCGAGCGCCGCAGCCATCCACAGGACGGCAAGGCCGATTTCGGCAATCATCGGGTCTGGGCCACCACTTGCTTGGCCTGCGAAATGCTCATGTCCTTCATTTCGCGCGGCACATATTTCTCGTCATGCTTGGCCAGCAGGTTGTCGGCCACGAAAGTCTGCCCTTCGAGCCGCCCTTCGGCAACGACGCCCGATCCCTCGACGAAGAGGTCCGGCGTGATCCCCGAAAAGCGGACGGGCACTTGCGCTTTTCCATCGGTGACGAGGAAATCGATCGTCACGCCGTCGGCCTGCTTGTGAATGGAGCCCTTCTCCACCATGCCGCCCAGACGAACGGCACGCCCGGCTTCGGGCGGATTGGCGCGAAGATCACTCGGCACATAGAAATAGCTGGCCTGGCGGCTGAGCGCATAGGCAGCCAGAAGTCCGGCACCGACCAGAGCGACCAGCGCGAAAACGACCAGCACCAACCGCTGATGCTTGGCTTTCAATCCCGAAGAACTCATTTCCCACGCACCTTGTCACGCCGCCTTTCAGCGCGAATCATTGCCCCGAGCGACCATCCGACCATAGCCAGCGTGCCGCCGACACCGATCGACAGCGCCGCCGCGACGAATTGCCACTGGTTCAGTCCTTCGTGCATACCTTTGTTGCCCTGATCCTCTAACCCCGATGCACCCGGCGTGAACCGGGCGAGCGCTCCCTTAGCCCATTGCCTTGCGGCGCAGTCTCGCCTCGGTCTGGATGTCGGCCAGCAGCATGCGCATGCGGGCAATGACCACGCCGCCGAAAATCAGCGAGAACCCGAGCGCACCGATCAGCAACGGCCAGAGATAGGTGCCGTCGATCGTCGAACGACCCAGCGTGATCGAAGGCGGCTGGTGCAGACTGTTCCACCACACCACCGAACGATTGATGATCGGAATGTTGATCGCCCCGACAAGCCCGAAAATGGCAGTCACCCGGCTCGTGCTGCCACCGGCCGCCGCATCGCGCTGGGCCGCATCGGCAAGCGCGATATAACCGAGGTACAGGAACAGCAGGACGAGGAAGCTGGTCAGACGCCCGTCCCAGACCCACCAGGTGCCCCAGGTCGGACGCCCCCAGATCGATCCGGTGATCAGCCCCAGCGCGGTAAAGACGGCGCCCGGCACCGCTGCGGCGCGTGCGGCAATCCCAGCCAGCGGGTGGCGCCAGACGAGCTCCACGATGCTCGAGATCGCAATCGTGCTCCAGCCTGCCATGCCCAGCCAGACGCAGGGCACATGCATGAACAGGATGCGCACGGTATCCCCCATCAGGTGATCGGGCGGCACCATGAACAGCCCCCAAGCGAGCGAGCCGAACGCGAGCACGAAACCCGGTACCAGCAAGGTCGGAAGCAGCCAGCGCGCCAGGCGCAGGAAACGGGCAGGATTGGCAAAACCGTGCATGCGAAACGCTTGATGACCTGATTGCAGTGACTTGGCGGCACCCCCGCCCCGGACGCCGCGACAGCAGACGCCGATTCGGACCTACCGGAGACAGGACCGGACAGACAACCGGACCAAAGACCACTAGCCGAACGCAGCGTCGACACATCGACGGAGCGCTGCCTTAGCAGCGGGTCATATCTTTGAGAAAGGGAAAATGGGGCGATTGAAGGGGTTCGAACCCTCGACCTCCGGTACCACAAACCGGCGCTCTAACCAACTGAGCTACAATCGCCATGGGGCAAGATGCCGATCCGTTCGGATCATGGCGTCACCACAGGGGCGCCCCAATTGCAGAAAGGCGGCGCCTTGAAAAGAGAAAAATTCACCTGACGCGAAGTTTGTTCGGAAGAGCGTTCAAAAAAGCCTGTTTTCCAACGAAAAAAGGCGACCCGAAGGCCGCCTTTGTCCGGTTCGCACTGGCTCTGCGCTCAGCCCTTCTTGAGGGAGAGGCCACCGAAGCGCTTGTTGAACTGAGCCACGCGACCACCCTGGTCCATCAGACGCTGGTTGCCGCCGGTCCAGGCCGGGTGCGAGGTCGGATCGATGTCCAGAGCGAGCGTGTCGCCTTCCTTGCCCCAGGTCGAACGAGTACGGAACACCGTACCGTCGGTCATCTGGACGTTGATGAAGTGATAGTCGGGGTGCGTATTGGCCTTCATGGGTCTGCTCCTTGGCGCGCCCGGTTCCGACCGGGAGCAGGAAATTCGAAGCGGCGCCCCTAACGGAAAGAGGCGCCGATGTCGAGAAGAGTCTGCGCAATGGCGATCATCGGCCCCGGATGTTCGCCTTTGCGCGATCAGCTGTCGGCGATCATCGCGGTAAAGCTGCACTCGGTCGCGATCTTGTCACCCAGCATCGCCTTGCCGGCGAACTTGCACACCCGCGCGCGCTTTTGCGTGAAGGTGACGTGGAGATCGAGCAGGCAACCCGGTTCGACCGGAGTGCGGAACTTCGCGTCCTCGATAGCCATGAAATAGACCAGCTTGCCCGAACCGGCCAAGCCGAGACTTTCCACCGCCAGAACGCCCGCAGCCTGCGCCAGCGCTTCGATCTGAAGCACGCCGGGCATGATCGGACGACCGGGGAAGTGCCCCTGGAAGAACTGTTCATTCATGCTGACAGCCTTGACCGCATGGATTCGCTCGCCGACGACGAGCTCGGCCACGCGATCAACCAAGAGCAGGGGATAGCGGTGCGGAAGCGCCGCCATCACCCGCGTCACGTCGAAGGCGATCGGAGCAGACTGGCTCTGGTTTTCCTCGCTCATGCTTGCAAGTCCGCCGTCAGTGCCTCAGCGGCCTTCCGGCTGCTTACGGGCGGGAGCTGCGCTCTGCTGCGCGGCTGCGGCCTGTTCCTGAGCCTGCTGCTCGCGCTGGGCGCGGGGCAGCCAGCCTGCCGGCGGGGTCACGCCGACCTGCGGCACGATCAGATTGATCTGCTCGATGATGTCCTTGTTGAGGTTGTAAAGGGTGTCGTCGCCCTTCACCACGACGCGCTGGTCGAGCACGAGCGTCACCTTGCGCTTGGTCATCGCAGCCTGAGTCGCGGCATCGAGCTTTTCACTGATCTGCTCGGTCACGAACTGCTGGGCGAGATTGATCGGCTCACCAATCTGCTGAAGCTCGCGTTCGCCCGCTTCCTGGATCTGCTGGATCTGCGCAGCCTGGGTGCGCAGGGCAGCCTGATCGGGCTTGGGCGACTTGGCGTCGGCTTCATACTTGGCGACCAGCGGCTGAATCTGAGCCTGAATCTGCGCCTTGCGGGTATTGTACTGGTCGATCTGCGCCTTGTAGGTGGTCGGGATCTGCGACTGCACCGCGTTCTTGAACGCGTTCGAGTTGTAGACGACCGCCGTCGGGTTGGCGACCGCGAGCCCGGCAACGGCCGTGCCGACCGCCTGGGCGTGAACCGCCGGAATGGCGGCAAGCGAAAGACCCGCGACCAGCGCGGCCGAAGCAATGCTAAGTTTCATCAGAACTGAGTTCCCACGTTGAAGCTGAAGGTCTTGGTATCGTCGCCGTAAACCTTGGTCAGGGCCTTGGCGACGTCGATGCGGAACGGACCGAACGGCGAGTTCCAGTTCACCCCGAAACCGATCGAAACGCGCGGCTTGGGACTGTCGCCCACATAGGTTTCCTCGAACTTCTGGGCGATCGAGTTGGCCGTCCCGTTCGACGCGCTTGCGCTCGTCGTATACTTGCCCGTCACGGCATCGAGATAGAGGATCGTCGTCCCCGACGTGCTCGGACGAGCAACTCCGAACACAGCACCGGCATCGACGAAGACCGAAGGACGAAGCCCAAGTTCGCGAGCACCCGAACCCAGCGGAATTTCGACTTCGGCGTGACCGAGGTAATAGTACTTACCCCCGATAGCGTCATCGACCCAGCTGTTGCGGTCGGTGGTCAGCGTCCCGCCGTTACCGCTTGAGGGGTTGTACCCGGTGTAGAACTTGCGCAGCACGCGCGGACCGACACCACGGATGTCGAAACCGCGGATCTGCGGCTCGCCGAGGAAGAAGCGGTCGGTCAGACGAACCGAATCGACCGTCGGATCGTTCGACCGGCTGGCCAGCGCATGGATCGCGCCACCTTCGCCGCGCAGCGAGAAGATGAAGCCGTGGCCAAGCGCCATGTAATGCCCGCCGCTGACCGACGCGCGAACGTACTTGGTCGTCCCGCCCAGCCCCGAGAAATCCCCGCCGAGCATGAAGTTCGAGCCCTTGGTCGGACGCAGGCGGTTGTCGCGGTTGTCGAAAACATAGGACAGACCGATAATCGAACTCGTTCGCTTACCGATGGCATCGCAAAGATAACGGCCTGCCAGATAGATCGAGCAGGTATTGTTGATGTAGTACGTCGACTTGTCGAGCGAGACGTCGTCATAGTTGAACGTGTAACGCCCGATCAACGAGCTGTATTCCGTCAACGGCACACCCGCACGAACCTGAAAACCGGTCGTCGCCTGCTTGTAGGTCGTGTTGCGATTGGTGTTGTAGTAGTTGAAGCTCGACGTATCGCGACGATAGACGTCGACGCCCAGCGACACGTTGCGATCGGCAAGATAGGGCTCGGTGAAGCTGACCTGCACCGCGCGGGTATAGCGCGAATAGTCGAGACTGGTCCCGATCGTCTGCCCGCGACCGCGGAAGTTGTTCTGCTGGATCGAAGCCTGGAAAATGAAGCTTTCAAGGCTCGAGAAACCGGCCGAAAGCTGGAGCTGCCCGGTCGGCTTTTCCTCGACGTTGGCTTCGAGATTGATGCGGTCGGGCGCCGAACCCGGCTTCTGCTCGACTTCGAACTTTTCCTGGAAATATCCCAGCGACTTGATGCGGTTCGACGAACGCTTGATCTGGTACGAGTTGAATGCGTCGCCTTCGGAAAGACGGAATTCGCGGCGGATGACCTTGTCCTCGGTCAGCGTGTTGCCGTTGACGTCGATCCGCTCGACATAGACGCGCGGGGCTTCGGCGATGCGGAACGTGACCGACATGGTCAGGTCGTCCTTGTTCCGCTGGAAGTCAGGACGAACGTCGGCGAAAGCGTAGCCGAAGCTGCCCGCCGTTTCAGTCAAAGTGTCGACCGTGTCTTCGACCGCCTTGGCGTTGTAGAACTCACCCTTCTTGATCGCGAGCTTCTTTGCCAGCTGCTCGCCGTCGAAATCGCGCAGCTGGCTTTCGACCTTCACGTTGCCGAACTTGTAGCGCTTCCCTTCCTCGACCACGTACGTGACGATGAAGTCGCGCTTGTCAGGCGTCAGTTCGGCGATGGCCGAAACCACGCGGAAGTCGGCATAGCCGTTGGTCAGGTAGAACTGACGCAGCTTCTGCTGGTCGAAGGCCAGACGATCGGGATCATAGCTCGTGCCCGAGGAGAACAGGCGGAACGAACGCGACTGCTTGGTCACCATTTCCGTACGCAACTGCGTTGCGGAAAACACGTGGTTCCCGATGATGTTGATCTGGCGCACCTTGGACTTGGGCCCTTCGGTGATCTCAAAGACGATGTCGACGCGGTTCTGGTCGAGCATGACCATCTTCGGCTCGACCGAAGCCGCGAAGCGTCCCTGCCGCTTGTAAAGTTCGATGATGCGCGTGACGTCGGCGCGCACTTTCGAACGCGTAAAGATCTGGCGGGCGGCAAGCTTGATTTCGGGAAGGATCTTGTCCTCCTTCAACCGCTTGTTGCCTTCAAGGATGATCCGGTTGACGACCGGGTTTTCCTTCACCTGAATAACCACCGCGCCGTTGTCGTTGCGCAACTGCACGTCCGAGAACAGTTCGGTGGCGTAAAGATCCTTGAGCACCTGGTCAGCGGACGCCTGCGTATAGCGGTCGCCGACGTGCATGCGGATGTAGGAGAGAATGGTGTCCGATTCGAGACGCTGCGCACCATCGATCGTGATCGACTGCACCGTCTGGGTGCCTTCGGTGGGCACAGGCGCGGCATGGGGCGCTTCCCCTTGCGCGGCATCGAGAGCGATCGGCACGACCTGCGGAGCGCCCGGCCTTGCCGGAGGAGCGGGTCTGACCGGAGCCGGCTTCGCAACCTTTGCCGCCGCGGCCTGATCGCGGGCGATCTTCTCCCTGGTCACCTTTTCCCGGGCAGCCTTTTCCCGAGCATCCTTGGCAGCACGTTCCTTGGCTGCCTTGGCTTTCTTCGCCGACGCGGCCTGATCCGAAGATGCGTCGGGCGTTGCCACAGCCTCTACCGATGCGGTTCCGGTGGTCGTCGCGGCTGTCGATGCGGCATCGGACGGCGTCGCGTCGGGCGAAGCGGTGCCGGTCGCAGCCGCCTGAGCCGCAGCAGCGGCGGCAGCCGCGCGGGCCTGTTGCCGCGCCCTCAGCTCGCGCTTGTTCCACGGAGCGGCCGCGGCGTCATCGGGCATTACCGCAAGACAGCTTGTCGCCAGCAGCAGGCCAAGCGTCGTCGCCGCGCGCATGCGGCCGACCACGGTCCGGCACGAGTTCCCTGCAATCATCACCAAGCGCCATCCCGTCCTAACGCGCGATCGCTCTCCGCGACCGCCACACCCATTACCACCCCGGCCTGCCGGACCTCTGGCCGAATATGCCTGCCCTGTGCCCGAACCGGGCGTTTCGCGCAAGCAAGCTTGCGGCAGCGAACCGTCATACCCCGCAAATTCCCCAGGAAACTTGGTCAGCGAGTCCTGCCCGGACGACTTCACGCCATCACCCGGCATTCATCGACGTCCGTATCCGTAACACCTTCAACGGACGAAGGTGTCCTTACCCTCCGAACAGCTTGAGCGAACCGGCATCGTTGAACGTGACGAACAACATCAACGCAACGACCAGAACCAGTCCGGTCCCGAAGGCCAGTTCCTGCGCGCGCTGACTGATCGGCTTGCGCCGGATCGCTTCTGCAAGGAACAGCGCCAGATGCCCGCCGTCAAGCACCGGGATCGGCAAGAGATTGATAAAACCCAGATTGATCGAAATAAGGGCGATAAAACCGACGAAACTCTGCCAGCCCGAGACGAACTGCTCGCCGGAGTACTTCGCGATCTTGATCGGCCCGCCAAGCTCGCGCACGTCGCGCTTGCCCACCACGATCTGGCGAATGCCGGTCACCGTCATGGCAATGATGTCGCGGGTCTGGCGCACGCCGACCTCGAGCGCGCCGAGCGGCCCGACCGGGCGGCGCTCGATCGTTGCCGGAGCAATGCCGAGGAACCCGATCGCCTGGCTGTTGCCGAACTGATCGGTTTCCACCTTGGTCACCGGCGTGATCCGCTTGTCGAGACGATGCCCGCCGCGATCGACAACGACGTCGAGCACTTCACCGGGATGCTGCGAAACGGTCATGCGAATCTGAAGAAAAGTGTCGACCGAAGACCCCAGCAACGACACCACGCGATCGCCGGGCATCAACCCGGCCTGCTCGGCCGCCGACCCCTTGGCCACCATGCCGATCACCGGCGGGGCCACCAGCGTGCCGTAGGCCATCGCGAAACCGGCCAGAATGAGCACCGCCGCAACCAGATTGATCAGCGGCCCGGCAAGGACGATGATCGCCCGCTGCCACAACGGCCGCCCCAGCAGGGTCTTCGCCCGTTCCTCGGGCGGCAGCGAGAGCCATTCCGCGCTCGGCTGCCCGGCCGGATTGACGTCTCCGGCGAACTGCACATAGCCACCGAGAGGCAGGACCGAGAGTTTCCAGCGAGTCCCGCGCCGATCGGTCCAGCCCAGCAATTCGCGGCCAAAACCGATCGAGAAGACATCCGCCCGCACGCCGAACAGACGCCCGGCGAGATAATGGCCCAACTCGTGAATGAACACGAGCGGGCCAAGCACGAGGGCAAAGCCCACGAGAGTAATCAGCAATCCGGGGGAGTGTATCTCCGGGCTCAACGCACAGGCTCCATCGCTTCCCGCGCCCTGATGCGCGCTTCCCGGTCCACCGCGATCACCTCGTCGAGGTTCTGCGGGGGAGTAGGCAGGCCGCACGCTAGCACGTCCTCGCAGCATTGCACGATCTTGGTGAACCCAATCTGTCCCGAAAGGAAAGCCGCAACGGCGATCTCGTTGGCAGCATTGAGGACAGCCGCGGCCCCGCCCCCGGCAATGACCGCTTCACGGGCAAGGCGGGTGGCAGGAAAGCGCACTTCGTCCGGACGACGGAACGTCAATTCACCGATCTCGGCGAGGTCGAGCGGATCGCACGGCGTTTCCATGCGCGCAGGCCAGGCCAGCGCCGAGGCGATCGGCACGCGCATGTCCGAGGGCCCGAGCTGGGCGAGCGTGGAGCCGTCGCGGTATTCGACCATCGAATGGACGATCGACTGCGGGTGGACGAGAATGCGCAGCCGCTCAACGCCGACGGGGAACAGGTGGAACGCCTCGATGAACTCGAGCCCCTTGTTCATCATCGTTGCCGAATCGACGCTGATCTTGGCGCCCATCGACCAGTTGGGGTGGCGCACAGCCTCGGCCGGGGTAGCACCGGGAAGACGATCGGCCGCCCAGTCGCGGAACGGTCCGCCGCTCGCGGTCAGCGTGATCCAGCGCACATCGGCAGGATTGTTGCCCGACAGACACTGGAAGATCGCATTGTGCTCGGAATCGATGGGAAGCAGCGTGGTCCCGTGGCGTGCGACCGCCCGGGTCATCACTTCGCCCGCCGAAACCAGCGATTCCTTGTTGGCGAGCGCGACGGTCCGCCCCTGCTCGATCGCGGCCATGGTCGGCGCAAGACCGGCACAGCCGACAATCGCGGCGACGGTGATGTCGGCGGGACGATGACCTGCTTCCACCAGCGCGGACGCGCCACCGGCAGCTTCCACGCCACTGCCCGCAAGAGCTTCGCGCAGGTCGGGAAGCAGCGCTTCGTCGCCGATCACGGCGACTTCGGCGTCGAATTCACGGGCCAGTTCGGCAAGCGCGGCAACATTGCTGTGTCCGGTCAAGGCGACAACGCGGAACGCATCGCGGTTGCGGCGGACAAGGTCGAGAGTGGACGCGCCGATCGAACCGGTCGCGCCCAGAATGGTAAGGGAACGCATCATTTGGGGGGTCATAGCCTAGACAAGGGAGACAATGCCAATGACAAAGAGCACAGCAAGCAGTCCATCGACCCGGTCGAAGAGCCCGCCATGCCCCGGGATGAGCCGGCCCGAGTCCTTGACTCCGGCACGCCGCTTCATCCAGCTTTCGAAAAAGTCGCCGGCCTGACCGACGACAGCCGTCGCAAGACCGCAAGCCAGCGCCCGCCCCGGCCCCATCCCCGACGCGTCCGCAAAAAAGGCGGCCATCGCGCCATAGACGGCACTGGCACCGACAATCGCGCCGCCAAGGCCGCTCCAGGTCTTGGACGGGCTGACCGCCGGAGCGATCTTGGGACCGCCGAAAGTGCGCCCGGCAAAATAGGCGCCGACGTCGACCGCGATCACGCTGCCGATCACCCAGGGCAAGGGCCAGAAGCCGGGCACCGGCGCAAGCCGGACCAGCCCCGCCCACAGACCGAATTCGACATAACCGATGCCCGCGAGCACCCAGATCACGCGCGGCAGGGGCGCTGCGACGAAGCGCCGGACCAGCGAGGCCCATTCGACGACGACGCCAAGCCCGATCAATCCCATGAACACGGCGAGCACCAGTCCGCCCAACCCGAACGCCAGTCCCGCCAGCGTTACCATGACCGCCGCCGAAGCCGCGCGGACCGGCAAGTCGGACTTCCGCGCCGCGCCCTTGGGATCAGCAGCCACCAAAACGACGCTCCCGGCGCGTATATTCGGCAATCGCGGCTTCGAGATGGTCACGCCCGAAATCGGGCCACAGCACGTCGAGGAACAGCATTTCCGCGTAGGCGGCCTGCCACATCAGGAAATTCGACAGCCGCACTTCGCCCGAGGTCCGGATGATGAGATCAAGCGGGGGCATGTCTGCCGTGTCGAGTTCGGCGGCGATCGTCGCAGTCGTGATCTCGCCCTTGGCGGCAGCGGCACGCGCCGCGCGCACAATCTCGTCCTGCGATCCGTAGTTGAGAGCCACGGCCATGGTGAGGCCGGTGTTTCCCGCCGTCCGCTGCAAGGCCCCTTCGATCAGGGCGACGATGTCAGGCGCAAAGGCCTTGTAGTCGCCGATAACCTTGAGGCGGATGTTGTTGCGCGCGAACTCTTCGATGTCGGCGAGGATGAAGTGCTTGAGCAGCCCCATCAGGGCCGAGACTTCATCCTCGGGACGCCGCCAGTTCTCGGTCGAAAAGGCATAGAGCGTGATTGCCGAAAGCCCCAGATCGACAGCGGCCCGGACCGTACGCCGCACCGCTTCCACGCCGCGCTGGTGGCCCAGCACGCGCGGAAGATGGCGGCGCTTTGCCCAGCGCCCATTGCCATCCATGATGATCGCGACATGGCGAGGCCCCCGCCCCTGCTCGTCGCCTGTGGCCGCGACGGCGCTCACTTGCCGAGGATTTCCTTTTCCTTTTCCGACGCCGCTTCATCAGCCGCCTTGATGATCTCGTCGGTCAGCTTCTGGACTTCGGTTTCGGCGCGCTTGCGCTCGTCTTCCGAGATTTCCTTCTTCGCTTCGTCGGCCTTCAGCGCTTCCATCCCGTCGCGGCGGACGTTGCGGATCGCGATGCGCGCCTTTTCCGCATACTGGCTGGCAAGCTTGGCCAGTTCCTTGCGGCGTTCCTCGGTGAGGTCGGGAATCGGCAAGCGCAGGGTGTTGCCGTCATTGATCGGGTTGAGGCCGAGCCCAGCCGAACGGATCGCCTTTTCCACGGGGCCGATCGACGACTTGTCCCAGACCTGAACCGACAGCAGGCGCGGTTCGGGCGCCGACACGGTTGCCACCTGGTTGAGCGGCATGCGCGAGCCATAGATCTCGACGGTGATGGGATCGAGCAGAGCCGTATTGGCGCGTCCGGTGCGAAGCCCCGAAAGGTCGTGGCGTAGCGCATCGACAGCGCCCTTCATGCGTCGCTCGAGATCGGCCTTGTCGTACTTGGCCATGGATCAGATATCCTTCCTGACGGTGGTCTGCGTGCCCTCGCCGGCCAGCACCCTTGCCAGGTTGCCCTTCTCCCGGATCGAGAACACGACGATGGGAATATTGTTGTCGCGGCACAGCGCGACGGCCGAAGCATCCATGACTTTCAGGTTGTCGGCGAGCACAGTGTCGTAATCGATCACGTCATAGCGGCGCGCGGCGGGATCCTGCTTGGGATCGGCGTTGTAGACGCCGTCGACACTGGTCCCCTTGAGCAGCGCGTCGCACTGCATTTCGGCCGCACGCAAAGCCGCGCCGGAATCGGTCGTGAAATAGGGAGCCCCGACCCCTGCGGCGAAGATCACCACGCGCCCCTTTTCAAGGTGGCGTTCGGCGCGGCGACGGATGACCGGCTCGCACACCGCGTCCATCTGTACCGCCGACTGCACGCGGGTATCGACCCCCAGCTTTTCCAGCGCCGACTGCATGGCAAGAGCGTTCATCACGGTCGCCAGCATGCCCATGTAATCGGCCTGCGCACGGTCCATGCCCTTGGCAGCGCCTGCCATGCCACGGAAAATGTTGCCGCCGCCGATGACGAGGCACAGTTCAAGGCCGGTATCCTTGGCTGCCTTCACTTCAGCAGCAAGACTGGCGACGAAATCGGTATCGATCCCGAACGGCTGATTGCCCATCAGCACCTCGCCCGAAAGCTTGAGGAGAATGCGCTTGAACTTGGGCAGGGTCATGGGATGTCCGGTCTCGTTTTTATGGCCGCTTCGGCGCGCCCTTATACGCACAGGGTTTCCCCTGCCAAGGGTGCGACACGGGATTTCGGACGCAATTATCCCCGCGCCACCCTGCCGGACAAGCCGAACGGGCACGCGGGGATCAATTGCCGGACGCCGCAAGCGACGCCACGATCCTGTTTCTTACTTCAGACCGGCAGCAGCAGCCACTTCGGCCGCGAAGTCGGTTTCTTCCTTCTCGATGCCTTCACCGAGCTGGAAGCGGACATAGTCAACCAGCGCGATCTTGGTGCCGGCAGCCTTGCCGGCCGCTTCGACGACCTGAGCGATCGGGGTCTTGTTGTCCATGACGAACAGCTGCGACAGCAGTGCGTTTTCCTTGGCGTACTTGGCCACCGCGCCATCGACCATCTTGGCCTGGACTTCGGCGGGCTTGCCGCTTTCGGCAGCCTTTTCCGCAGCGATCTTGCGTTCGCGCGCGATCAGTTCGGCGTCGAGTTCGTCGGCGGTCAGCGCCAGCGGGAACGCAGCGGCGATGTGCATCGCGATCTGCTTGCCCAGCGGTTCGAGCACGTCGGCACCGGCTTCGGATTCGAGCGCCACGAGCACGCCGATCTTGCCGAGGTTCGGCGCAGCGGCATTGTGCATGTAGGGCACGACGAGACCGTTGGTCACCGCAACGTGCTTCAGGCGACGCAGCTGCTGGTTTTCACCGATGGTCGCGACGTTGTTGGTCAGCTTGTCGGCAACGGTGCCGCCCTCGGGATAAGCAGCAGCCTTGAGCGCTTCGATGTCGGCCGAAGCCGTTTCGAGAGCGACCTGGGTCGCATTGCGCACGAAGTCCTGGAACTGTTCGTTCTTCGCAACGAAGTCGGTTTCCGAATTGACTTCGACAGCAACGCCCTTGGTGCCGGCGACGGCAACGCCAACCAGACCTTCGGCAGCGGTGCGGCTCGACTTCTTGGCAGCGGCGGCAAGACCCTTGGCGCGCAGCGCGTCGACGGCGGCTTCGAAGTCGCCACCGGTTTCGTCGAGGGCCTTCTTGCAGTCCATCATGCCGGCGCCGGTGCGCTCGCGCAGGTTCTTCACGTCAGCGGCGGTATAGGCCATGGCGGTGATCCTTCATCGTTCTAAACAGGTGCGGCCGCGGCAACACGTGCCGCGGCCTCTATTCATGAAACAGGACAGTTCGGTGACGGAGCCGGCAAGGCACCCGGCACCGCTGTCACTGTAACCAATCAGCCTTCGATCGCTTCTTCGGCGACCGGCACGTCCATCGCGCCGAGGTCGACGCCCGCCGCGATGGCAGCGTCACGGCCGCCACGGGTGGCAGCAGCGGCAACCGCTTCACAGTAGAGACGGATGGCGCGGCTGGCGTCGTCGTTCGCCGGGATCGGGAACGCGATGCCTTCGGGCGAGACGTTCGAGTCGAGGATCGCAACGACCGGGATACCCAGCACGTTGGCTTCCTTGATCGCCAGTTCTTCCTTGTTCGCGTCGATCACGAACATCACGTCGGGGATACCGCCCATATCGCGGATACCGCCGAGCGACAGTTCGAGCTTGTCGCGTTCGCGGGTCAGCTGAAGAACTTCCTTCTTGGTGAGACCGGCAGTGTCACCCGAAAGCTGTTCTTCCAGCGCCTTGAAGCGCTTGATCGAACCCGAGATGGTCTTCCAGTTGGTGAGCATGCCGCCCAGCCAGCGGTGGTTGACGTAGTGCTGACCGGCAGCGCGCGCAGCCTGGGCGATCGGCTCCTGAGCCTGGCGCTTGGTGCCGACGAAGAGCACCTTGCCGCCGGCCTGGACAGTGGCCGAAATGAAGTCGAGCGCGCGAGCGAACAGCGGAACGGTCTGCGACAGGTCGAGGATGTGGATGCCGTTGCGAACGCCGAAGATGTACGGCTTCATGCGCGGGTTCCAGCGGTGGGTCTGGTGGCCAAAGTGCGCACCGGCCTCGATCAGCTGCTGCATGGTGACGACGGGAGCCGCCATAGGATACGTCCTTTCCGGTTTGACCTCTGGGCGGAAGGAACCCGACGGATGGCGTGGGGCACCGGTATGTGGTCCGCCCATGTGGATTTGAAACATGGGTTCTGCCGGACGGGCCGATCGAAAAGCGGATGCCTGTTCGAATCGCCGTACGACGCACGGGCCCCTAGCCGCAGTTCGTCGCCAAATCCATAAAAAATGCACATCGTCCGGAATCGACATGTGCCGTCAAGCAAGGCCTGTCGCCGTCGAGCAAAAGAATCGGGCAACCGAATCGCCACCCCGCCACGACCCCCCAAAGGTGGAACGCAGAGACTAGGTAAAAGTCCATATTGGCAGAAAAATATCAGGGAAATTCCGCAAGTTAGCGCACCGCCTGGCAGCTGCAGGCTTTCCACTTGACGGAATGGAACAAAAGTGGAACAAATAGTCCATCAGCCGGATCGGGGAACATCACGCCGACCGGGACATTATCCACAGGCCTTCCACAGGGTGTCAAGCCCGCGACGACGGCACACGATCGCGATTGCGATGGTGCCCGCGGTTCGCTTGCGCCCCGATGGAAGCCCGATCGAAAGGGCGCGTGTCATGCTTGGATTGCTTGCTTCGCTCGTCTTCGTCACCGCCGGTTGCACCAGTGTGGCGGTCATTGGTTCCAGCGTGCGCGGCGCTCTGCCCGCCATCCGCAGGATTGTCGCCGAACACGGCTCGATCGCGCAGGACCGTGTGTTCCTCTATACGCTGATCGAAACCCCGCGCCATGACGGAACCCCGCCTCCGCGCGTCGAAGCACCGGCTGCGCGCCCGGAACACGCGTTCGCGCAGCCTGCTTTTGCCGGAGTCGCCCGTGGCGCGATCAAGCGTCGCCGACAGGCTTTCCCCGCACCGCTTCGCGCTGCCGCTTGACCCGGCTGTAACGGATCATGCCGACCGGCAGGAGCGCGAGATAGACCGCGCAAATGCCGACAAGCGTGAGCCAGGGTTCGGTCAGAAGCGCCGCGAAGACCAGCCCGAACAGGCCGATGAGTTCGAGCCGGACCGACCTGCGCGGACGCAGTGCCCCCCAACCGAGCGTGGCGGTGTTCGAGATCATCAGGAACGCAACCATCACCGTCCACAACGCAACAGCGGGCGGATTGCGGAATTCGTCACGCCCGCTGGCGATCCACAGATAGATCGGCATCAACGCCAGCCCGGCCCCGACCGGAGCGGGCACGCCGGTCAGGAAGCCCGCGCGCTTTTGCGGCGGCTCGGCCATGTCGATCTGGGCATTGAAACGGGCAAGCCGCAAGGCGCAACATACCGCAAGAGCAAGTGCCGCGAACCAGCCGAAGCGCGGCATGACCTGCAACGACCAGAGATAGAGAACCAGAGCCGGAGCGACGCCGAACGAGATCGCGTCGGACAAGCTATCCAGTTCGGCACCGAACCGCGATTGCGCACGCATGGCCCGCGCAATGCGACCGTCGATGCCGTCGAGCATCCCGGCGACGATCACCGCCTGCACGGCAAGGTGGAAATCCCCGCCGATGGCAAAGCGGATGCCGGTCAGGCCGCAACACAAGGCAGCCGACGTCACCGCATTGGGCACGAGCGCCCGCAAGGTCAGACCGCGCGGCAACCGCTTGCGCCCGAAATCATAGCCGGCATCGTGAGCCGGCGCTTCGAAAAGCGCATCGGCGTCATCCTCGTCCGGAACATCGGCCGGGCGATTTCCCGTCACTGACGAATACCCTCGATCATCGGCGCCTGCCCGACTTCGGCAAGCACGGTTTCACCGGCAACGGTGCGCTGGCCGATCAGGACCTTGGGCTCGGTTCCTTCGGGCAGATAGACGTCGACGCGGCTGCCGAAGCGAATGAGGCCCACACGCTGCCCGGCCGCGACGATGTCGCCACCTTTGACGAAAGGAACGATCCGGCGGGCAATCAGGCCCGCGATCTGGGTGAAGCCCACCTTCACGCCATCGCCGCGCTCGACCAGAAAATGCTGGCGCTCGTTTTCCTCGCTCGCCTTGTCGAGGTCGGCATTGAGGAACTTGCCGGGGATATAGACGACTCGGCGAATCGTTCCCCCGATCGGGGCACGATTGATGTGAACGTCGAACACCGACATGAAAATCGAGATCCGCGTGACCGGCGTCTCGCCGAGCCCGGTCGCGCCGGTGCCGTCGTTTGCCGACAACTCACGCGGGGGCGGCACTTTCTGGATCAGCGTGACGAGACCGTCCGCCGGGGCGACGATGAACGCATCATCGCGCGGCGTCACCCGTTCCGGATTCCGGAAAAAGGCCAGAATACCGACCGTCAATGCGGCAAGCGGCCAGGCTATGAAGCTCCAGCCGAAAAAACCGATGGCAAGAGCCGCAACGCCGGCAATCAGCGCGAACTTGCGGCCTTCGGGATGGATCGAGGGCCAGCTCCAGCCGGCGGTACCTCGTCCCCTGTTGTCTAGAATGTCTCCGGGCATGGCGGGGCTTCTAGCATTGTCGACCAAAGTGGAAACCGGTTTTCGTGAATTCATCGGGGGACACGGGTTCCCGGCTCATCACCGGGAACCCGCACGACCTCATTTCTTCGCCTGAGCCTTCGCGGCGGCAGGCTTGGTCGGGCAATAGCCACGATGATGGTGCTTGCCTTTCCTGTGATGGCCCCGTGCATGTTCAAGCCTGTGCAGGCGGCTTTCCAGACGGGCGATACGCGCGTCGGCACTCTGCCCTGCGGCCAGCGCCTGTTGCGCGGTTCCGCCCGCGCCCTGCGCTGCATTGGCAGCGCCATCGGCGGTCCCTTGCGCCTTTTGCGCGGCGCCCATGGCAGCATCGGCAGAGCCTTGCGCCTTTTGCGCGGCGTCATATCCGTCGTTGGCGCGGGCAAGCGCCTGGTCGGCGGTGGCCTGCGCCCGCTTCACCGAGCCGGTCGTGGCACAACCGGCCAATGCCAGCGGGAGCACCGTCGCTGCGAGAATCAGTCTGGGATAAACCAGTGCGCGTGTCTGAAACATGATTGCGGTCCTTTCCTCATTACCCCCCGGTCGCCGCACCAAGGGCTATGAAGCGCCGCTTGTCCCAAAGATGAACAAATCGGTTCATCGCGCACCGGCAGGCAGGAACGCGACGAAGCGCACCGAGGCTACGTCATGACGCGGAGCACGCACCGCCCGACCATGCCTCGAAATGCCCTGCCCAAAATGGAGCCGCTCGCGAATCAGTCGGCCACACAGACCGCCACATCCTCGAGATCGTCCCGTTCCTCGACACTTTCGACCGGACGCTGCCCCCGCAATGTGCCGAGATACCAGCCCACGGCCCCCAGCACGACCGCCCCGCCGAGGAGGACCGCCATCCCCGGCCGCTCCGAAAAAGCAAGCCACACCCACAAGGGGCCGAGCACGACGTCGAGCATGGAAATGAACCCGGCCTCCCCCGGGGAAACCCGACGCCCACCTTCCATCGCCAGAACATAGGCAAGGCCAGTCGTCAGAACGCCATAAAGCGCCGCCGCACCGAGCGAAACCGCCCCGGGCACCGCCCATGAGGCAAAAGGCAGCACAACCGGAACGCAGGCCGCCGCCGAACAGGCATTGAGCGCCAGCACATCAACACCGGGGTGACGGCGAATGGCCACCAGCTGGATCGCGAACCCGGCGGTCATCACCAATGCCGCCGCGATTCCCGCAAGATCGCCCATGCCCGCAGATCCACCGGCCATTCCGGCAATACCGCCCGCCGCGATCGTTCCGGCCAACAGGAAACGGCGGGTCACCGGCTCCCCGATCCAGACATAACCAATCCCGGTCGCGATGAACGGCAAGGCGGCATAGACCGTCATCACATTGGCGACACTCGTCAGCCGCAGGGAAAAGACATAGGACGTGCTCGACACGACCGAGGTCCCCACGAAGATCGCGGTGGTTCGCAAATCGCGAAAGCACTCAACGAAAGCGACCGGCCCGCGCCGCACAAGCGCCATGCCGCCCAGTGTCAGCGCCGCAAACAGCGAACGCCACAAGACCAGCGTCGCGGTATCGAGCGTCGCCATGCGCACGAACAACCCGGCCGTGCTCCACAGCACAGCCGACGCCGCCACCATGAGAATGCCGCGCCGATGCGCGTGAGCGTCGATGTTCACCCCTGCTGCCGTCCCGATCGCCACCCCTTGCTCCCGCTTGCCAGGTCGGCCAGGCGACCTCATGAACTAGACGACCGGTCTACTACATGATAGGCGGGCAGAGGACAAGCATGATGGCCGACGCAAAACCCACCGAAACCAAGACCTCTCCGGCTTCCGACACGCGGGCGCGGCTGATCGCCCACGGTCTCGATGCCATGTTGCGCCATGGATACGATGGGGTCGGTATCGGCGGCATTCTGACAGCGGCCGGGGTTCCCAAGGGGTCGTTCTATTACTTCTTCGCGAGCAAGGAGGATTTCTGCCTCGCCGTGCTCGACGCCTATCGCGCGCATTACGCCGCCTTGCGCGAAGCAATCTTCGCCGACCGCGACCGCCCCGCGCTCGACCGCCTCACCGCCTATCTCACGTCACTGGAAATCGCCCACGCCGCCGAGCGTCCGCTGGGTGGATGTTTCTATGGCGTCCTGGCCCAAACCGCGAGCGCCCGCAGCGATCGCGTTCGCTCGCGCCTGTCCGAAGTCTTTGCCGACTGGCAGACGCAGATCGCCGTCCTCTTGAACGAAGCACGCGACCGTGGCGAAACCTCGCCCCACCTGGACGCAGATGAAGCCGCCGCCTTCCTGATCGACGCCTACGAAGGCATGCTGCTGCGTGCGAAAGCCGACGGCCGCCCGCTCTCGACCCACTTCGACCGCCTCCGCCGCATGGCCCTCACCGCATTCGGCGCCGGCCACGCGACACATGGATCGATCGACAGCTCATCCCCCACCCGGTAAGGCCACCAAGGCGGCAAGATACCAAAGGCCCGTTCCTTCCCTTGGGCATACGAGGTATCCTCCTCCCATGCCCAAGCTCGACCTTGCCGCGATTCCTGCGACCAACCGCACAGGATACCCCGCCCCCTTCGACGCCCCGGTGCAAGGCCGATGGTACAAACGTCTCGCGCCCGTGGCGGGCCTCGACGTGCTCGGCGCAAGTCATGTCGTCCTGAGGCCCGGCGCATGGTCGGCGCAGCGGCACTGGCACTCAGGCGCGGACGAACTGGTGATCATGCTGACCGGCAACGCCGTCCTGATCGAAGACGATCTGCGCACGCCACTTGGACCAGGCGATATCGCGGCCTTTCCGGCAAACGTCGCCAACGGCCATCACCTCGTCAACGAAAGCGATGCCGATTGCAGCTATGTCGCGATCAGCGCCGGACCCGATGGCGGCGGCGTCTATCCCGACATCGACATGGTGTGGGACAACCAGGGCAATTACCGTCACAAGGACGGCACTCCCTATACAGCTGAGCGCCCCAAATAACCGCAGGCGGACAGCCTGCCTGAAAACCGGCGCCACCTCAGGATCAGATGGAGGACAAAATCGCGTCGCCGTCGAGCTGACGGCAGCGGGATCACCAAGGCTCAGCAAGGGCCGCTAAACAGCTCATTCAGGCCGGATTTGGACAGCTGCCCGACTCTAAAACGGCTCCCCTGCCATGTCGCATCCATGTTCCGTGGACACGCCGTGACCCCATGAAAATCAAGGGGAATCCACGGCAATAACAGGGCACGGCCACCCCGACAGGGGATTTTGCACGCCATCTGATTTTCGGTGAAATTTTGGAGGCCCGAGCCGGAATCGAACCGGCGTATACGGATTTGCAGTCCGCTGCGTCACCACTCCGCCATCGGGCCTCCGGCGCACTGCAACCCGTCGGCCGCAGTGTGTGGGAGACGGGCGGTTAGCCGAGCCGAGCGTGGAGGGCAACGGAAATTTTCGCACCCGCGCTCTTTACTCGCCCCGGCGCGGTTTTCGTCGATGCCGGGTCAGGGATCGACGAATTCCGGGCGTCGGCGTTCCATCCCGGCCCGCACTGATTCGATCTGGTTGGGGGAATGGAGCAAGTCGATCTGCGCCACGCTTTCGGCGAGCAGGACCGCATCGGCATCCATGAACGGCGTGCGGTTGCACAAGTCCTTGGACGCGCGCACCGCATGGGGGCTCTTGGCCGCAATCTCCTGCGCCAGTGCAGTCGCGCGGGCCAGGGGGTCAGCATCGGCATGGGTCGCAAATCCCAGGCGCATCGCTTCGGCGCCGGTGAACTCCCGATGGGTATAAGTCAGCTCGCGCAGGACATCGTCACGGACATTGCCGCGCCAGAGCAGGAAACCGCCCATGTCGGGCACCAGCCCCCATTTGACTTCCATCACTGCCATGCGCGCGTCGGGGGCGACGATCCGGATGTCCGCGCCCGACGCGATCTGGAGCCCGCCGCCAAAACAGACCCCGTGAACCGCCGCGATCACCGGCATCGGCAAGTCACGCCAGGCCGTCGCGACATATTGCACCCGGTTCGCCCGCCCATGGGTCCGTTCCGCGAGCGAGATTTCAAGCCGTCGATCGGTTGCGCCCGATCCCGAATTACCGAAATTGGAAAGGTCGAGCCCGGCGCAAAATGCGCGCCCTGCCCCCGACAGCACCACCGCCCGGATTCCGGCGTCGGCGCGCAAATATCCTGCCGCATCGATCAGCGCGTCGAACATCGCATCGTCGAGCGCGTTCATCTTGTCCGCGCGGTCGAGCAGGACATGGGCGATGTGGTCGGCAATGGTGACCGTCACGCGGTCATGGAAATTCAGAGTCATGGCATCCGTCCCGAGCATTTTTTCATTGCTCGATTAATTACTCGGGACGAAGCCTGGGTCCAGTACCTTTCGCGCGAAAATCACGCCGCGCTGGCGTTGACCCCCATGCTGGTCAGGTACCGCTTGATATTGCGTGCGGCCTGACGAAGGCGCTGCTCGTTCTCGACCATGGCGATGCGGACATAGCCTTCGCCGTCTTCGCCATAACCGACCCCCGGAGCGACCGCGACGTCGGCATGGGTCAACAGCTGCTTGGAAAATTCCAGGCTGCCGAGATGACGCAGAGCCGGCGGAAGCGGGGCCCAGGCGAACATCGAGGCCTTCGGGCTGGGAATTTCCCAGCCGGCCCGGCCAAAGCTTTCAACCATGACGTCGCGACGCCTGCGATAGAGTTCGCGGTTCTGCTCGACGATGTCCTGCGGACCGTTAAGCGCGGCACAAGTTGCTGCCTGGATCGGCGTGAACGCGCCGTAATCGAGGTAGGATTTCACTCGCGTCAGCGCCGCGATCAGATGCTTGTTCCCGACGGCAAAGCCGACTCGCCAGCCCGCCATCGAGAAGGTCTTGCTCATCGAAGTGAATTCGACCGCGACATCCTTCGCACCCGGCACTTCCAGAATCGAGCGAGTTGGATTGCCGTCGTAATAGAGCTCCGAATAGGCAAGGTCGGAGAGGATCCACACCTTGTTCTCGCGCGCCCAGGCGACGAGACGCTCGTAAAAGGCAAGGTCGACCGTCTCGGCCGTCGGGTTCGACGGATAGTTGACGATCAGGACCGAAGGACGCGGCACGCTGTAGCGCATCGCGCGGTCGAGCGATTCCCAATAGCGTTCATCGGGCGTGGTCGGCACCGAACGGATGCTGGCCCCGGCGATGATGAAGCCGAATGTGTGAATGGGATAGCTGGGGTTGGGCGCCAGCACGACATCGCCGGGCGCGGTGATGGCCGTGGCGAGACTCGCCAGACCTTCCTTCGACCCCATGGTCATGACCACTTCGGTTTCGGGATCGAGGTCGACGCCGAATCGGCGGCCGTAATAGTTGGCCTGCGCACGGCGAACGCCGGGAATGCCCTTCGACGCGGAATAGCCGTGTGCCGAAGGCTTCTGCGCCACTTCACACAGCTTGTCGATGACGTGCTGGGGCGGCGGCAGATCGGGATTGCCCATGCCGAGGTCGATGATGTCCCGCCCTGCGGCGCGTGCTGCTGCCCGCATGCCGTTGACTTCGGCAATGACGTAAGGCGGCAGGCGCTTCATGCGGTAGAATTCTTCGTCCACGGCTGTGATACTTCCTCAAGTCCGGCGGGAGTGCCGGAAGCGGTCATCCTTACGCGAAATGACCGCCCAAGAAAACCTTTGACATCCCCGAAAAAAGCCGCCGCCTGCACAGATCCGGCCCCCGGAATTTCCCGTAGCGCAGGCTGACAACTCCGGAATCGAACGCAATATCGACTTGGACCTGCGAAGCCGTACTGGATATGTCATCAATTGCGGGTGTAAGAAGCGCACGACCAGCTAGGGGAAACGCATGAGCGCTCAGACTATCGGCGGCAAAGCAGACAACAGGACCGGCGGTAACAAGGCAGGTCGAAGCAAGTCGGACAAGAAGACAACCAAGGCCGATACGACCCAGACGTGTGCCACCAGCGCCTCGATACCCTCGCTGGACCAGAAGACCGTTCTGGAAGATCTTGTACGAAAGCAAGGCGAGGCGTTCCAGGCCTTGTTCAGCCCGTTCCTGCCCACGGCCCAGACCCCGCCCCCCGATCCGGCCGACATCCAGCACTGGGCGATGTCGGCAGCCAAGTTGCAGAAGATGTGGCTCGATTTCGGCGCCGAGCAAGCCGGCAAGGTCGAACCGATGCTTGCACGCATGGGCGACCCCTCGCGCTGGTCGGCGTGGTCGGGCGAATGGCTGGAAAAGTTCCCGCTCGCGCGTCCCGAGACGCAAAAGGCCCTGTGGCAGGAAGGCGTTGACCTCTGGGCCAGCGTTCTTGGCGCCTATGCCAAGGCTCCCGCAGGCTCGCCCGCACCCGATCTGCCGCGCCGCGACCGCCGCTTTTCCGACCCCAAGTGGCGCGAACAGCCGGTCTTTGCGCTCATTCACCAGACCTACCTGCTACTGACCGAGCGACTCGGCGCGATGGTCGATGACGTGGGGGGGCTCCCTGAAGAGCAGCACGAACTCCTGCGCTTCCTGACCCGGGTCGTCACCGATTCGCTCAGCCCTGCGAACTTTCCGATGACCAATCCAATGGTGATCGAACGCACGCTCGAAACGCACGGCGAAAATCTCGTCCGCGGGGTAGAACACCTGCTCAACGATCTTCGCCGCGGACAATTGACTCACACCCGCAGCGACGCCTTCGAACTGGGACGCAACATTGCGGCGACGCCGGGCAAAGTGGTGCATGAAACACCGCTGTTCCAGCTGATCCAGTACACCCCGACCACCGAGACGGTCGCCGAAACGCCGCTCGTGATCTTTCCACCGTGGATCAACCGGTTCTACATCCTCGACCTCAATCCGGGGAACAGCTTCATCCGCTGGGCCGTCGAACAGGGATTGAGCGTCTTTGTCGTGTCGTGGAAATCGGCCGATGCCTCGATGGCGGACATCGCCTGGGACGACTACGTCAAGGCGCAGATCGAGGCGATCGAGCTCGTCCGCGCGCGCCTGTCGGTCGAAAAGGTCCACACCATCGGCTATTGCGTCGCGGGCACGACGCTGGCTGCCACACTCGCGTTGCTCGCGCGGCGCGGCCTTGCCGACCGGGTGGCCTCCGCCACGTTCTTTACCGCGCAAGTCGATTTCGAAAAGGCCGGTGATCTCAAACACTTCATCGAGGATCCCCTGATCCGGATGTTTGAAAGCCTGACCACCGACGGGTATCTCGACGGGCGCTATATGGCGGCGACGTTCAATCTCCTGCGCCCGTCGGACCTCATCTGGAACTACGTGGTCAACAACTACCTCCTGGGACAGGACTATCCGGCGTTCGACCTGCTCTATTGGAACGGGGACACGACCAACCTGCCCTTCGGCTGGCTCAAGGCCTATCTGATCGATCTCTACCGCGACAATCGCCTGGTCGTTCCCGACGACCTGATGATCGACGGCACGCCCATCGACCTGCATCGGATCAAGACGCCCTGCTACATCCAGGCCGGGCGACTCGATCACATCGCCCCGGCCGAAAGCGTCTGGAAACTCACACGCCACTTGTCCGGGCCGTGGAAATTCGTCCTGGCAGGTTCGGGCCACATCGCTGGCGTCGTCAATCCGCCGCAATCGGGGAAATATCAGTACTGGCTCAATGCCAACGATCCCCATTCGCTCGACGAATTCATTGCCGGATCGGTCGAAACCAAAGGCAGCTGGTGGCCCGACTGGATCGAGTGGATCCGCTCGCAAGGTGATACTCAGGTCCCCGCAGGCGGCCTGAGAACACCGGGCGGCAAGGGTGATCCGGCTATCGAGGACGCCCCCGGACGCTACGTCAAGCAGCATTGAGACCCACGCCACGGGGGCGACGCACCTGCGAAAGTCGCCCCCGCGCTTCGCCCCCGGACACTTCGGGAACGCGCCATCGCCTGACCGGATGAACAGCACCGGGACAGGGCGGAATTCCATGACGAATGCTCATTGTGCAGCGCACAAATTTACCTTGACTTCACCCCGCCGATCGCTCAATTTTGCGTTGCAGCAAAGACAGGCCCCGGAGTCGAGATTAAGGCCCGGTGCGTGATTGCAGCTTGGCAGGAGCATGGGACAATGGCCGATAAAGTCGAACAGGGTGCCAAGGCCGCGACGGCACAGACGCCGACGACCGCTGGCGTGACCGAAACGACCAAGGAAACCGTAACGCCGTCAGCCACGGCCCCCACGCCTCCCGTTGCCGCGAAGACCGAAGCCCCCAAGAAGGTCGAAACGGTCGAGCCGACGGTTGCCAAGGCTCCTTTGCCCAAGACAGTTGCCGCAGCCGAAACGCTGGCGCCTGTCGCTCCCAAGGCTTCCCCGCAAGCAACGGCCAAGCCCGAGCCTGCGCCGGTGAAGGCAGCGCCCAAGCCCCCCGTGGCTGAAACGCCTGCTCCGAAAGCACCTGCCGCAAAGACTCCGGCACCCAAGGCGCCCGCGCCGAAGGTCGTTGTCGCAAAGGCAGGCAAGACGGTCCCGCCTGCGGCTCCGGCACCTGCCGTGGCCAAACCTGCCCCGCCAACCCCTGCTCCGACAACGGTTGCAGCCACTCCGGCCGAGCCGGCCAAGGCTGCAGCAAAGACCACGAAACCCGCCGCCGCCCCCCTTCCCCGGACAGCGTCGGCCCCCAGGAAGGAAATTTTCGTCATGACCACCACGACCGAATTCACCGAAAAGATGCAGACCGCGTTCAAGGACGCTTCGGAAAAGGCCAAGGCCGCTCTGGAAAAGAGCCAGGCCAGCTTTGGCGAACTGGGCGAATTCGCCAAGGGCAACGTCGAAGCCCTGGTCGAATCGACCAAGATCCTTTCGACCGGCCTGCAGGAACTCGGCAAGGGCTATGCCACCGAAGGCAAGAGCGCGTTCGAAACCCTGACTGCCGAATTCAAGGATCTCGCTGCGGCCAAGACCCCGACCGAACTCCTCGAAAAGCAGTCGGCTCTCCTGCGCAAGCACTTCGACGCTGCGGTCGCCGCCAGCTCGAAGAACAGCGAAGCTCTGCTCAAGCTCGCCAACGAAGCGTTCCAGCCGATCTCCAACCGCGTCAGCCTCGCGGTCGAAAAGATCAAGACGGCCGCCTGATCGGCGCCGCTTAATCGGCTATGTGCGGTCGCGCCAACACGCAGCCGCGCTCTGATTGACGGAAGGGCCGGGCGGGAAATTCTTTCCGTCCGGCCCGCTCGTTTTCGGGCCCTTCCTTGCGCCCCTGATCCCGGCTCGCCTCGACAGCGTCCTGCGGTCGCGCGCACCGTGCACAGATCCCGGTCGCCTCGCCTCTTGTATGGCGGGCGGGCCAATGCGATATTGCCCCCACCATGCAAAGCCACTTCACTCCCCTCGCCCGCGAGTCCGGGCATGCAATCGCCATGACTGAAATCATGGCCGGTCATGGTGGCGAGGATGGCGGAGACCATCATGGTGAGGGCGATCAAGACGGCCTCGTCGGCATCGCAACCCGCGCCCGGCCCAAAAAGCCGAGCATGTTCCGAGTGCTGATGCTCAACGACGACTACACCCCGATGGAATTCGTGGTGATGGTGCTCAAGCGGTTCTTCCACATGGATCTGGAGCAGGCGACCCGTGTGATGCTGCACGTCCATCAGCGCGGCGTCGGCGTTTGCGGCGTCTTTCCCTACGAAATCGCCGAAACCAAAGTGAATCAGGTCATGGATTTCGCCAAGCAGAACCAGCACCCGCTGCGCTGCACGCTCGAAAAGGCCTGAACTTTCCTGCCCCTTCCATCTCGACCTGCGCTGCGCGGGCAACACTTGCCGACCAGCCGACGGCCGGAATCCCTTTTGCGCTTCCCTCCCTTCCCGAACCGGGCTAGGCGACGCGAAAGCACTTTGTGCCTCCCCCCGTTCGTCCCCCCGACAGGCAAATCGGCAGCTTTGTGAAATTCCTCACCGCTATCGACAAGTACATCGCCAGGCTGGTTTTCGTGCCGATGCTCTCGGTGTTCGTCATCGCGGCCTCCTTGCTTGTGCTCGACAAGATGCTCAAGCTGTTCGACTTCGTCGCGACGCAGGGCGGACCGGTCGGCATCGTGTTCAAGATGCTGGCCAACCTGATGCCCGAATATGCCAGCCTTGCCATTCCGCTCGGCCTCATGCTCGGCATTCTGCTGGCTTTCCGGAAACTCGCGACGTCCTCGGAACTCGACGTGATGCGCGCGGTGGGGCTGAGCTATACGCGCCTGCTGCGCGTGCCCTATATCCTCGCCTTCGTGCTGGCGGCGCTCAATCTCCTGATCGTCAGCTATGTCCAGCCGCTCTCGCGGTACTATTACGAGGAATTGCAGTTCGAGCTGCGCTCGGGCGCGCTCGGCGCCTCGATCAAGGTCGGTGAATTCAACTCGCTGCAGGACCGCACCGCGCTGCGCGTCGAATCGAGCCGTGACGATGGGCGCCAGCTCCAGGGCATCTTTGCCCGCGTCGTCGGCAAGGACGGCCAGATCCTGGTGATCTCCGCTCGCGAGGGTCAGTTCTTCGCCAATCGCGAGAATCCCGATACGGTCATCCTGCGCCTGACCGATGGACAGATCGTCCAGGAATCGCCGACGATCCGCAATCCGCGCGTGCTGACTTTCGCCAGCCACGACCTGCCGATCGACTTGCCGAAGATCGAACAGTTCCGCCGCCGCGGGGACCAGGATCGCGAGTATTTCCTGCCCGAACTGCTACATATCGGCTGGAGCCAGGATTCGACGCCGCAGATGCGCTACCAGAGCCTCGCCAGCCTGCATTTCCGGCTGGTTGAAGTGGCGATGATGTTCCTGTTGCCGATGCTGGCCATGGCGCTTGCCGTACCGCCCAAGCGGTCATCCTCGTCCCTTGGCGTCTTTGTCTCGATCATTCTCGTGGTCGCCTATCACAAGGTCAACGAATACGGGCAGGACGTCTCCAGCCTGGGCAGGATCGATCCCACGATTGCCTTGTGGGGGCCGTTCTTCATCTTCGCCGCGCTGATCATGTGGATGTACTGGCGCCTTGCCTATGTCCCGGGTGGCCAGCCGCTGGGCGCGCTCGAAACCGCCTTTGCCAAGGCGACGAAAGTCGTCAGCAAGCTCTTTGCCTCGCGCCATGGGCATCATCATGCCCATCCGGTGAGCGATGGCTCTGACGACGACAGCCACCGGACGTCCCATGCTGCTTGATTTCTTCCCTTCGCGGACGATGACGCTGTACATCGCCCGCCTGTTCGCGGTGCGCATCGTCGCGGTGCTGCTGATGCTGGTGCTCGTGCTCCAGATGCTCGACCTCCTCAGTGAGAGCGGGCACATCCTGGCGGCAAAGGGCAACGGGCAGATGGAACTGCTGCGCTATGGCATGCTCCGCACGCCGCAGCTGGTCAGCCGCTTCCTGCCCTATTCGGTCCTGCTGGCGACGATCATCACACTGATGACGCTCAACCAGAACAGCGAAGTCATCGCGATGAAGGCCGCAGGCCTTTCCGCGCATCAGGTGCTTGCACCGCTGTTCCTCGTCTCGGCCGCCGCGAGCGTGTTCACCTTCACGTTCAACGAACGCGTCGTCGTGCGCTCGACCGCAACGCTCAAAGCCTGGCAGGATGTCGATTACGGGGCGGTTCCCACCGACAGCGACGTCAAATCGAACGTCTGGTTGCAGGATGGGCCCAACATCGTCTTTGCCAAGACGATCAGCGGTCGCGGAACCGCAACGAGGATGAGCGAAGTCAGCTGGTACCGGCGCGACCCCACCGGCGTCGTCACCGAAATCGTCCACGCCCCGCTGGCAACGTATACCCACCCCGGCTGGCGGTTCGATCACCCGACCAGCTTCGACGTCCAGAGCGCGGCCCTGACCACCCTTCCCGGCCCGAAAGTCTATGCATCGGGCGTTGAACCGACCCAGATCATCATCCGCAAGACCGACGCCGACCGCGAATCGATTACGCAGCTGTCCCAGTCGATCGCGGAAATTCAGGCTGCGGGTTATCGGACCAACGAACTCGACGGCAAATGGTGGCACAAGATTTCCGGCCCGCTCTCGGCGGTACTGATGCCCCTTTTGGGTTCGGTAGCAGCCTTCGGCCTCGCCCGCTCGGGCAAGCTGTTCGTGCGCGCGGTGATCGGCATGGCGCTCGGCTTTGCCTATTTCGTGGTCGACAATGCCGCGCTGGCGATGGGCAATTTCGGCGGATATTCGCCGTTCCTGGCGGCGTGGTCGCCGTTCCTCCTGTTCCTGCTCATCGGGGAAACGGTGCTGATCCGCACCGAGGAATGATTTTCGGCCAGATTTCGGGAACTCTTTCGGTTCACTGACCCCGACACATCGGTCGGGGTCCTCATCGACAGCCGATAGGAACGATCAGGGCTTCGGCGTCGCCGTGCCCTTGCTGTCCTTCTTGTCGTCTTTCTTCGGCACCACGAACGTCCCGCTGACACGTCCCGGACGTGCCGTCGTTACCGGACCTGCCGCAGTTCCCGACGGCGGCGCGCTGACGTGGCCGTCGATGCTCGAGATGCCAGTGTTGAGATCGATCACCAGACGCCCACCGTTGAGCGTGTCACCCTGCGCCCGGCGCAAGGCAACATGGCCGACCATGGTGATGATCTTGCGATTGAAATCGTAGACCGCGACGTCCCCGGCAGCGCGCTCGTCCTGGCGGGTGACGACGACGTTTCCGGTCGCCTCGATCCGCTGCAAGGTCAGCTTGTCATTGTCGGTATAGGTCATGAGCGTGCGATCCGCCTTCAGGCGCAGCTCTTCCTGGGTGATGTCGACGTTGCCGGTCAGCAGGACGCGCTTCTGCTTGTCCTGCAATTCCATGTGATCGGCGGAAAAGTCGACCGGCGCCTCGCTGTTGTGGGACGCGATGGCTGCCGCATTGAGCGCACCTGCCCCGGCAAGGACGGCCGCCGACAGGGCGAAGCCCCAGAACAGGCTGCGCCGGGCGAGCGTGGAAGTCGTCGGGCGGGCAGTCGTTGGGCGGACGGACACGGATGCGGGCTTCGCAGTCATCACGGCTTTTGTACCTGTTGTGTATTGGAGCCAGCGCCAGACGCATGGCCGGGCATGTTCATCCTGCCCGGAACCATCCGCAAGTGCGCATGACCATCGAGAGTCACGATGCGTGTCCCGAGGTCGGCAGTTATCCTGTCGGCGTTGAATGTACCAGTGGGAATGCGCCCTTCGACCGGTTGCGTACTGACCAGACGGCGATGATCGAGGTCGATTGTCGCCCCCTTGGTCATCATCCGGTAGCCGTCCGACGTCTGCAGATTGAGCGCCCCGGGCACGAAAATGTCCTGCTGCCCGAAATCGTATGTCCCGGCATCGGTGGTCAGGATCGCCGGCCCATCGTCGAGCAGCACCCGCGCCGTGATGTCGCGCATCTGGACCAGATTTTCCCGCGCCGTATGCTGGACCGCGCTGCCCGCCGTGATCGAGAACGTCCGCCCGTGGTCGTCTTCACCACGGTACATAGCGCCAAGCACCCGCATGCGATCCTCGACGATCGCCACTTTCGTGCGATCGAGCAGGAAGCTGATTTCCCCGCGCGGCGTCAGCGGCGAAATCAGCATGACCGCGAGCAATGCACCGATCATTCCCGGCAATGTCACCGCCAGGAAGCGGACCATGCGATCGTGGGAACCGCCCGGCGCGGCCTTGACCTGACGGCGGCTGCGCATGCGTTCGGCAAGGCTGGTCATGCCGGGGCTCCGTTGACGGATGGGGAAAGGCGGGCGACGGGCGGCAAAAGCGGCTTATTCGTGGCTGAAGATATCGCGATCAGCCCAGCCGGCAATATCGAGCAGCGCCCGGGTCGGCAGGAAATCGAAACAGGCCTGTGCGATCTCGGCCCGCCCTTCGCGCGCGAGCCGGTCGACCAGCACCGCGTGGCAAGTGTGCAGATAGCGCACGTCCGACGCCGCATATTCGAGCTGTGCATCGCTGAGATTGGCGCCGCCCCAGTCGCTCGACTGCTGCTGCTTGGAAATCTCCTTGCCTGCAAGCTCGCGCACCAGTTCCTTGAGACCGTGACGGTCGGTATAAGTGCGAACGAGTTTCGAGGCGATCTTGGTGCAGAAAACCGGCGTTGCCATGACGCCGAGGTAATAGTGGATCGCGGCAAGGTCGAAGCGGGCGAAGTGGAACAGCTTGAGCCGCTCAGGATCGGCCAGCACCGCCTTCAGATTGGGCGCATCATAGGTGCTGCCCGGAGCAAAGCGGACAAGATGCTCGTCGCCCTTGCCATCGGAAATCTGGACCACGCACAAACGGTCGCGCGTGGTCACGAGCCCCATCGTCTCGGTATCGACGGCAACGATGCCCGGTGCAAGGACATCGGCGGGCAAGTCTTCTTCATGGAGATATACGGCCATGGCCGGACGATTAGGCGCTCCTGCGGCAGGGAGCAAGCGGCGAAGCGCGCATGGACGATTGGCAAGGACGGATCGGCGTGGCAGAGGTCCCGCCACATCATGACCGCCACAGCCATTCCCGAAAGCTGGCGCCCTGCGCTTGGCCCCGTGCTCCAGTCCCCTCCGCTCAAGGCGCTGGGCTCTTTCCTGAGTTCCGAGGAAGCCTCGGGCAAGGCGATCTATCCCCCGCGCGGCACTCGCCTTGCCGCGCTCGAGCTGACCCCGCTCGATTCCGTGCGAGTCGTCATTCTGGGACAGGACCCCTATCATGGCGCCGGACAGGCCCACGGCCTTGCCTTTTCCGTGCAGCCGGGCGTGCGCGTGCCGCCAAGCCTAGTCAACATCTACAAGGAATTGCAGAGCGATCTCGGCATTCCGCCCGCGCGCCATGGTCATCTCGACGCCTGGGCGCGACAGGGTGTCCTCTTGCTCAACAACGCGCTGACCGTCGAGCAGGGCCAGCCCGGATCGCATCAGAACCGGGGCTGGGAATTGCTGACCGATGCCGCCGTCGCGGCGGTCGCGGCCAAGAGCGAGCCTTGCGTCTTCCTGCTTTGGGGCAGCCATGCGCAGAAAAAGGCCGCACGTGTGCCGGGGCTCATGAACGGCCCGCATCTGGTGCTCAAAGCGCCGCACCCGAGCCCGCTCTCCGCTCATTCCGGATTCTTCGGCTGCCGCCATTTCAGCAAGGCCAATGCCTTTCTGACCGAACACGGGCGCGGCGAAGTGGACTGGCGGCTTCCCGACTAGACCAAGGCCTTGACCCTTGCGGCCAGAACCGCCGGGACAAAGGCCAGCAAGACCGGCACCAGCGCGCATTCGAGCGCGGTGAGATAGGAGCCGGTCACGTCGTGGAGCCAGCCGAGCGCGATCGGCGCGGCAAACAGCACGCCGAGATAGCCCAGATACCACGTCCCATAGGCATGGCCGAACCATTGCTGGGGCAGGCATTTCTTCATGTGCGGCACGACCACCGGCTCGAAACCGCCAACCGCCAGACCAAAGGCAATCGCCGAAAGGTCGATGACGAGCGGACCGCCGCCACGCGCGACCAGCACGAACCCCATGGCTCCCGCGATCATGAGCAGGAGGTCGACTGTCGAGAGCAGCAGCGGCGGAAACCGATCGGCCGCCCAGCCGAACACAAGCGCCCCGATCAAGGCGGTTACGGCAGTGAGACTCACGGCCCCGGCACCAAGTCCATGCCCCAGACCGCGCAATGCCGCCAGTTCGTCGACCAGCGCCGCCTCGTTGGTGATGATCGCTCCATAAGCGACTGCGCCGAGCATGGTCACGCCCATCGACCACCACACGATCGGTTGCGCCATGACCGTGCCGAGTGCAGGCGCCGCCCCGGCGCGAGGCGTGTCGACCGAAAGAGGAAGACGTCCGCCGATTTCGGGAATTTCGCCCCGTTCGGCAGGTGACGGAACCCGCGTCCACAACCACAGCAGCGGCAAGGTCACCGCCGAAATCGCGCCCCCCAGAATCATCGCCGTGGTCCGCCAGCCGACGTGATCGATCAGCATCTGAGTGAGCGGAACCATGGTCAGCCCGCCGAAATGCCAGCCCGCGTAACACGTCGCAATCGCCATGCCATAGCTGCGGCTGAACCACTGGGCGGCGAGAATGCTGACCCCGCAGGCCATCAGCACTTTGCCTACCCCCATGACCAGCCGCAAGGCATAGAGCATGATCAAGGACTTGCACGTGCCGATGGCGATCAGGGTGAGCGAGGCGATCACCACCCCCGCCGCAATCATGCGAAAGCCGCCAAAGCGCCGAATGATCGGATCGCCCGCCAGCGTGAGCGGCGCCGCCAGCCAGAACGCGGACACCAGGCCACTCGTTGCCGCACGGCTCCAGCCGAATTCGGCCGTCAGCGGCGTGATGAACAGCGTGAAGCTGTAGAGCCCGCAGCCATAGACCATCATCCCGGCCAGGAAGAGCGCGATGACGACTTTCCAGCCGTGGTAGAGACCGCGCTCTCGCGCCGGGACTGTGGTCATGACAGGGACTCCTCAGCCGACAGGAAAATGTTCGGAAAAATCAGCCCCAGCCGATCACGCCCTTGATCTCGAGGAAGTCGTGGATGCCGTAATCGGCATATTCACGCCCGTTGCCCGACTGCTTGTACCCGCCGAACGGCGCGAACGTGTCCCAGTCGGGATAGTTGATCTGAACGGTGCCGCTGCGCAACCGGCGCGAAATCGCCCGTGCCTTTTCGATGTCGGTCGTGGCGATGTAATTGGCAAGACCATAGACGGTGTCGTTGGCGATCGCGATGGCCTGCTCCACGCTGTCGTAAGGCAGGATCGAGAGCACCATGCCGAAGATTTCCTCGCGCGCGATGGTCATGTCGGGAGTGACGCCGCCAAAGACCGTCGGCTTCACGAAATAGCCCGCATCGAGCCCTTCGGGACGTCCCGTACCGCCCGTCACCAGAATGGCGCCCTCGTCGATCCCCGTCTGGATCAGGCGCTGGATCTTGCCCCACTGCACGTCGCTGACCACCGGGCCATGCGTCGTTGCCGGATCGAGCGGATCGCCCACGACAAGACCCGCTGCGGTTTCACGCGCGATCTTGAGCGCTTCCTCATGACGATCGGCGGGAACCAGCATGCGCGTGGGCGCATCGCAGGACTGTCCGGCATTGCTGAAGCAGCCGAGCACGCCCTTGGCCACGGCATCGGCGAAATCAGCATCGGGCAGGATGATGTTGGCCGACTTTCCGCCCAGTTCCTGCGACACCCGCTTGACCGTGGTCGCGGCGGCCTTGGCAACGAGAATGCCCGCGCGGGTCGATCCGGTGAAGGAAACCATGTCGACGTCGGGATGCTCGGCCATGACCTGTCCCACGTCGGGGCCATTGCCGTTGACCATGTTGAACACACCCGCAGGCGTTCCGGCCGCTTCCATCACTTCGGCAAAGATCAGCCCGCTCGCAGGCGCGATTTCCGAAGGCTTGAGCACGACGGTGCAGCCCGCCGCCAGAGCCGGCGCGACCTTGCACACGATCTGGTTCAGCGGCCAGTTCCATGGCGTGATCAGCGCGGCAACGCCGATCGGTTCGAGCAGAACGCGGCTGGTTCCGCGCTGTTCCTCGAAGTCCATGTCTTCCAGCGCCTTGATCGCGGCTTCCATGTGCGCGCGTCCGGCCCAGGCCTGTGCGCCGGTCGCAAAGGACAGCGGCGCCCCCATTTCGGCGCTGACCGCGCGGGCGATGTCGTCGAACCGCTTGTTGTATTCCTCCAGCACCCGGCGGAGCAGCGCCAGCCGTTCCTCTTTGGTGGTGAAGGCATAGGTCTCGAACGCGCGACGGGCGGCCGCGACAGCGCGATCGACATCCTCCTTGCCGCCGAGCGCGATCGTCATGAACGGCGCCTCGGTCGCCGGATTGATCACATCGAGCGTTGCCGAGCCGGCCGGGTCAACCCATGCGCCGTCGATGTAGAACTTGAGAGCATTGGCGGAAAACGACATGCGAGACGGTCCCTGATAGAAAAACCTGGAAGGAAACGGGGTTATTGTTCGCCCAGCCAGGACGCGAGCGGCGCGTCGAACGGCAGGCGCTCACCAGCAGTCTCAGCCTCGTCGATGCGGGCAAAGGCATTCTGCACATAGCGGACGCCATAGTAGCGGAACGGCTCGACTTCCCAGCGCGGCGCCTGCGGGCGATGAAACGGCAGGCCTTCGAGACTGGAGGGCTTGCCCAGCACTTGCGCAGCAAGCAGGCTGGCCGAAAGCGCCGACGTCGCCACCCCGCGCCCGGTATAGCCTTCGCAGCGGGCATGGCGGCTGTCGGGGTCGAACCAGACACTCGGAACCCAGTCGCGCGGAATGCCCAGATAGCCGCCCCAGGAATGAGTGAAGCGCACCCCGTGCAAGAGCGGCCACCAGTCACGCACTTCGCCGCGCATCTTGGTGAAGATGGCCTCGTCGCGCACGACGTCCTCGGGCATGGCCGAGGCATATTGGTACAGCGCCCCGCGACTGCCATAGAGAATCCGGCCATCGGTCGTCTTGGTCAGGTAATTCTTGGTGTGGACCGGCGAACTGAGAGATTCGCCCGCGGCCCAGCCGATTTCCTCCCACTGCGCAGGTGTCAGCGGCTCGGACAGAATGATCATCGAGGACATCGGCAAGAGGTCGCGGCGGAATTGCGACAAGCCGCTGAGATAGGCTTCCCCCGCCGTTACCACCGCGCGGCGCGCGGACACGAAACCGCCCTTGGTTTCCAGCCCCGCATCGCTCCCGAAGCGAACCGACTTTACCGCCGTCCCCTCATAGATGCGCACGCCGCGCGCTTCGAGCGCACGGGCAAGACCGCGCACCAGTCGCCCCGGATGGACCGCCGCGCCCCCATCGCTCGCCAGCCCGCCATGAACCTTGGTCGCGTGGACCCGGTCAAAAGCCTCGGATGCGGACAGGATGCGCTTGTCGTCGGCAAGCCCCAGCCGCTGAAACGTCCGCAGCGTCGCATAGAGGCCGGGCAATTGATGTTCGCCCCGCGCCAGCGTGAGGAGGCCGGTCTTGCGATAATGGGCGTCGATCCCGGCTTCCGCGAGAGTGGTGCCAATGCTCTCGACCATGTCCTCGAGCGCGAGCAGCGTCGCGCGGGCCTTGTCGGCGCCGAACCGCGCGATCATCGCATGGGCATCGACCGGATAGCGCGGGGACACCCAGCCGCCGTTCCGCCCCGAGGCCCCGTGCCCGACGAAATCCCGTTCCACGATGACGATGTCGAGCGAAGGTTCGTGCTGAAGCAGGAACCAGGCGGTCCACAGCCCGGTAAAACCGCCGCCCATGATGGCGACGTCGGCCGTGATATCCGATTTCAGGCGCGGCCGGGGCGACAGGTCGTCTCCACAGGTTTCCAGCCAGAACGATACCGCCTGTGGGGCCAGTTTCCGGTTCGCCATGATCCTATCCGCTTGAGTGAGCCTTCGAACCCGCTTGATGTGATCTCAGGATCAAGAAAAAGCCACAGCGTTCAAGGAAAAAGAGCAACAAGGGTGACGCGGCCTCGCGAATTGCGCGGCAGGCACGAGCGGTGTAGCCCTTGCCCCATGCCAACCTCTGCATCCTCTCGCCATCCGATCCGCGAAGCCATCGGCCCCAATTATTCGCTCGATGCGATGCATGCCGCGCAGGAACAGACTTGGCGCGCGGTCGAAGCCATCGCCGCCCGCATCGTTCCGGGCATGCGCGAAAGCGAGGCTCAGGCACTGGGCGAGGAAATCCTCGCGCATCACGGCATGGAACTGGACTGGCACCCGCTCCTCGTCCGCTTCGGCCCGAACACGCTCAAACTGTTCAGTGAAAAGAGCGACGGCGATCCCGTGCTGGGCGAGGACGATATCTTCTTCATCGACATGGGGCCGGTTTTCGGCGGCCATGAAGGGGATGCGGGGGCGACCTACGTGACCGGCAAAGATCCCGAAATGGCAGCCTGTGCCAAGGCCGCGCGGACCCTGTTCGATAAAGTGCGCAAGATCTGGCACAAGGGCGACGTCGGCGGCATCGCCCTTTACGAAGCGGCCGCGCACGAAGCCCATAAAATGGGCTGGGAACTCAATCTGGAAGTCAAGGGACACCGGGTGAGCGATTACCCCCACCGCGCCCTGCCGCCGGGCGGCAAGCTCGGCACATTCGAAGACGTACCGGGTGCGGGCCTGTGGATTCTGGAAATCCAGATCCGCCATCCCACGCGCCTGTTCGGCGCCTTTTTCGAAGACTTGCTCGCCTGAGCCCTGCCCGCCGGGCAGGGCCACAGGCCACACGGGATCAGAGAGCCCGCGCGATTTCGTAGAACAGCGCGCCGACCGCAGCCGAGGCCGGGATCGTCACCACCCAGGCGACAACGACCCGCTGCGCCACGCTCCAGCGCACGGCCGAGGCGCGCCGGGCGGCGCCCACGCCGACGACACAGCCGGTGATGGTGTGCGTCGTCGAAACCGGGATGCCGAAGGCGCTCGCCGCAAAGAGCATTACCGAGCCGCCCGCCGAAGCACAGAAGCCCTGATGATGCGACAGCTTGGTGATACGGCTGCCCATGGTTTCGATGATCTTCCAGCCACCCGAAAGAGTGCCGAGGCCCATCGCGGTATAGCAGCACAGCACGACCCAGGTCGGAACGTGGAACGTGGGTCCAAGCAGTCCTTGCGAATAGAGCAGGACGGCAATGATCCCCATGGTCTTTTGCGCGTCATTGGCGCCGTGGCCGAGCGAATAGGCTGCAGCCGAAACCAGATGGAGCCGCTTGAACCCCTTCTCTGCCGTCTTTGCGGTTGCCCAGACCAGCGCCCAGGACGTGAGAAGGAAGAACAGCATCGAAACGATCAGGCCGAGAACCGGCGACAGCACGATCGCGACCGTCGTGGTGGTAAGGCCACCCCACACGATCGCCCCCGGGCCCGCGTGCATGATCCCCGCCCCCAGCAACCCGCCGACCAGCGCGTGGCTCGACGAGGAAGGGATGCCGCGCCACCAGGTGATGACATTCCACGCCATCGCCCCGACCAGCGCACCAAAGATGACCTGCGGGGTCACCACGTCCTTGTTGATGATCCCCTTGCCGACCGTTTCGGCAACTTTCAGACCGAACGTGAAATAGGCGGCAAAATTGAAGAAAGCCGCAAAGAGCACCGCCTGAACCGGCGTCAGCAGACGCGTCGAGACCACCGTCGCGATGGAATTGGCCGCGTCGTGAAGGCCGTTGAGGAAGTCGAAGGCCAGCGCCATGATCACCAGACCGATGATCAAGGGCAGCGCGACGCTGAGATGCATCATTGTCCCGCCCCCTCAGGCGTGGTCGATCACGAGATTGTCGATCTCGTTGGCGACATCCTCGAACTTGTCGACGACCCGTTCGAGGTGAATGTAGATTTCACGCGCGACGAAGAAACGCATCGGCGCGGATTCGCCATGTGTCTTGAACGCCTTGGTCAGGCCGACGTGATAGATTTCGTCGGCACGCCCTTCGAGACGGATCAGGCGCTCGGTCAGTTCGTGCAGGCGCGCTGCATTGCCGTGGATCGTGCGCAGCAGCGGCAAAGCCTCGGCGATCAGGCGCGCGGCTTCGACGATGATCGCCGCCATGTCCTGCATTTCCGGCTCGAATGCCGTCACTTCATAGATCGAGACGGCATTGGCGGTCTGGTACATCTGGTCGATGGCATCGTCCATCGACCCGATCAGCGACGTGATCGCGCCGCGATCGAACGGGGTGAGGAACGTCTTGCGGACGGTCACCAGAACTTCGCGAGTAATCGCATCGGCGTCGTTTTCACGCTCGATGATTTCGCGCACATGGTCGGCCATGCCCGAACCGCCCTGAAGCAGGCGAGCGAGCGCGCTGCTGCCGGCAACGATCGTCTGCCCATGGGCCTCGAACAGCTCGAAGAAGTTGCCCTGGCGCGGCAACAGGTTCTGGAACCAGTGGAACATCCCCATTTTCTCCTTCACGCTGCCGATGCTGCGGACAAGCGGTGTGGCTTCGGTATGCGCGCTGAGGTCGGTAGTCCGGAAACAGCGGATCATGACGGCAAGGTCGGGTTCGTCGACCATCTGTGCCGCCTCGGCGAGCGAGAACCAGCGACGCGTACGTTCGCCTGCTTCCTGCCAGCCATCCAGTTCCGACGTAACGGCCAGCGGGAACACCAGCACATTCGCCTTGACCGCCGCGCCCGAGCGCAACGTCTTGCGATATTGATAACTACCGATCGGGGTCGGGCAGATCGCCCCCGTCACTCCCGCTTCTTCCAGTGCCTCGCGCGCGGCCGCGGCATGCGGCTGCTCGCCCTTGCTCCCGTTTCCCTTGGGCAGAACCCAGCGGCCCGTCCCTCGCGAGGTGACAAGCATGATCTCCGTTGGAGCGGAAAGACCGTCACCCGAGGTGCGGTACGGCAAGGCGGCAATCTGTCGGACGGTTCGACTCCCCAATCTCAAGCGGCGGGTGGGCGCTAGTCAGCAAAACGGCATTTCGTCAAGGAACGAGCGACTTTGTCACGCAATTCGCGACGACCCCGCATAGCACAACCGCAACGAAAAAGGCGCCCAAGAGAGGGCGCCTTTCCCGGTAATCCACGGTTTTCCGCTTCTGCGCCGTCCCGCATTCCGGCCGGACCGGAACGCGGGACGAAACCTTCAGCGCGGAAGTTCGGAAACGCCCATCAGCGCCTCGTCCACCGCGCGGGCGCACTGGCGACCTTCGCGGATGGCCCAGACGACCAGGCTCTGACCGCGACGCATGTCCCCGCACGAGAACACGTTTTCGACGCTGGTCTGATAGTTGTCGGTGCTTGCCGCGACATTGCCGCGCCCGTCGAGCGAAACGCCCGCCTGTTCGAGCAGGCCCTGCTTGCGGGGACCGACAAAGCCCATGGCAAGGAAGATCAGGTCGGCCTTGAGCGTGAACTCGCTGCCCGGCACTTCCTGCATCTTGCCGTCGACCCATTCGACCCGCACGCATTCGAGACCAGTCACGTCGTTTTCGCCGGTCACGCGCTTGGTCAGCACGGCGAATTCGCGGGTGACGCCTTCGTCGTGGCTGGTCGAAGTGCGCAGCTTGAGCGGCCAGTTGGGCCAGCTCAGTGCCTTGTCTTCCTTTTCGGGAGGACGCGGCATGATTTCAAGCTGGGTAACCGACAGCGCGCCCTGCCGGTTGGAAGTGCCGACGCAGTCCGAACCGGTGTCGCCACCGCCGATGACAATGACGTGCTTGCCGGTCGCGGTCAGCGACCCGCGCGGTGCGGCGCGGATTTCATCGTCGCCGGCATTGCGCTTGTTCTGCTGCGTCAGGAATTCCATGGCGAAGCGCACGCCCGGCAGTTCGAAGCCGGGGATATGCAGCGGACGCGGATCTTCCGCCCCGCCCGCGAGCACGATCGCGTCGAAATTCTCGCGCAGCGAGGCGATCGAGACCGTCACGCCGACTTCCACCGAGGTGCGGAATTCGACGCCTTCGGCCATCATCTGCACCATGCGGCGATTGATGAGGTGCTTTTCCATCTTGAAGTCGGGAATGCCGTAGCGGAGCAACCCGCCGACACGATCCGACTTCTCGAACACCGTCACCGAATGACCGGCGCGAGCAAGCTGCTGTGCGCAGGCCATGCCCGCCGGGCCCGAACCCACGACCGCAACCGACTTGCCGCTCTTCTTGACCGGAGCCTGCGGCCCGATCCAGCCTTCGCGCCAGCCCTTGTCGACGATCGCGCATTCGATCGACTTGATGGTGACCGGCTGGTCAACGATGTTCAGCGTGCAGGCCGCCTCGCACGGAGCGGGGCAGATGCGCCCGGTGAATTCCGGGAAGTTGTTGGTCGAGTGGAGATTGTCCAGCGCTTCGCGCCAGTCGTTGTCATAGACCAGGTGGTTCCAGTCCGGGATCTGGTTGTTCACCGGACAGCCGTTGTGACAATAGGGAATACCGCAATTCATGCAGCGCGAAGCCTGTCCCTGAAGGGTCGCTTCGTCGTGCGCGATCACGAATTCGCGATAGTGCTTCAGCCGTTCCGAAGGCGCGTCATAGCCGCGATCCTTGCGCTCGATTTCGAGAAAGCCGGTTGCCTTGCCCATCTCATTCAATCCTTATTCGGCCGCGACCGAAGCGGCGGCGAGGCGCTCGGCCTCCATCTGGCGGAGCGCACGCGCATAGTCGCGCGGCATGACCTTCACGAAGCGGGGCAGTTCCTCGGCCCAATTGTCGAGGATGTCCCGTGCACGCTTGCTGCCGGTGTGGAGCAAGTGGCGTTCGATCAGGATGCGCAGTCGTTCCGCGTCATGACGCAGCATGTCGCCCATGCCATAGTCGTGAATGTCGACCCCGCGCTGCTGCGGACGACCTGCGCCGTCCTCTTCGTCGCGTTCCGCCGAGATCGGCAGGAGATCGACCATGGCCCCGTTGACGAGAGCCGGGAAACGGCCTTCGGGGTCATAGACATAGGCAATACCGCCGGACATGCCCGCCGCGAAATTGCGGCCGGTCTTGCCCAGAACGACGACGACGCCGCCGGTCATGTATTCGCAGCCGTGGTCCCCGGTGCCTTCGACCACCGCAAGGGCACCCGAATTGCGCACCGCGAAACGTTCGCCGCCGACGCCGTTGAAGAACGCTTCGCCCGCGATCGCACCATACAGCACGGTGTTGCCGACGATGATGTTCTCGGCCGCTTCACGATCGACGTGGGTCGGCTGACGCACGATCACCCGGCCGCCCGAAAGCCCCTTGCCGACATAGTCGTTGGCATCGCCGACGAGGTCCAGCGTGACACCATGAGCAAGGAACGCGCCAAAGGACTGCCCCGCGACACCCTTGAACGCGATGTTGATGGTGTTGTCGGGGAGACCCGCGTGACCATAGCGACGCGCGACTTCGCCCGACAGCATGGCGCCGACCGTGCGGTTGACGTTGATCACATTGCGTTCGATCCGCACGGCTTCGCCCTTGTCGAGCGCAGGCCGGGCAGCGGCGATGAGATCGTTGTCGAGCGCGTTTTCGAGCCCGTGGTCCTGCGTCTGGCTCCACGCAAGCGTGGTGCCCGGCGCCGGATCGACGCGGTGGAGCAGGCGCGTAAGGTCGACGCCGTCCGCCTTCCAGTGATGGATCGCCTTGCGCGCATCGATGCGATCGACCCGACCGACCATTTCCGCGACCGTGCGGAAGCCCATTTCGGCCATGATCGCCCGCAGCTCTTCGGCAACGAAGAAGAAGTAGTTGATCACGTGCTCGGGCTTGCCGGTGAAGCGCGCGCGCAGGACCGGATCCTGCGTCGCCACACCCACCGGGCAGGTGTTGAGATGGCACTTGCGCATCATGATGCAGCCTGCCGCGATCAGCGGGGCAGTCGCAAAACCGAATTCGTCGGCACCGAGCAGCGCGGCAATCGCCACGTCGCGGCCGGTACGCAGACCACCGTCGGCCTGCACCGCGATACGGCTGCGCAGGTTGTTGAGCAGCAGCGTCTGCTGGGTTTCGGCAAGGCCGATTTCCCAGGGTGAACCCGCGTGAGTCAGGCTGGTCAGCGGCGACGCGCCGGTGCCGCCTTCATAGCCCGAGATGGTAACATGGTCCGCGCGCGCCTTCGACACGCCCGCAGCGACCGTGCCCACGCCCACTTCCGACACCAGCTTGACCGAGATGCGCGCGCCGCCGTTCACGTTCTTGAGATCGTGAATGAGCTGCGCAAGGTCTTCGATCGAATAGATGTCGTGGTGTGGCGGCGGGCTGATGAGGCCCACGCCCGGCGTCGAGTGACGCGTGCGTCCGATGACCTTGTCGACCTTGTCACCCGGAAGCTGGCCGCCTTCGCCGGGCTTGGCGCCCTGGGCCATCTTGATCTGGATGTCGTCGGCATTGACGAGGTATTCGGCGGTGACGCCGAAACGACCCGAGGCAACCTGCTTGATCGCCGAACGCATCGAATCGCCATTGGCCATCGGCTTGAAGCGATCGGGCTCTTCGCCGCCTTCACCCGTGTTCGACTTGCCACCGATGCGGTTCATCGCGATCGCGAGCGTGGTGTGGGCTTCGCGGCTGATCGAGCCGAAGCTCATCGCACCGGTCGCAAAACGCTTCACGATCTCGCTTGCCGGTTCGACTTCGTCGATCGACAGCGGCTTGTCCGCCTTCTTCAGCTCCATCAGCCCGCGGATGGTGAGCATCCGTTCGGACTGGTCGTTGATCGACTGCGCGAATTCCCGGTACTTGTCCGAGAAGTTGCCGCGCACGGCATGCTGGAGATTGGCGACGTTCGACGCGGTCCAGGCGTGTTCCTCGCCGCGCAGGCGCAGCTGGTACATGCCGCCCACGTCGAGCATCTTGCGGTAGATCGGGTTGTCGCCATAGGCCGCCGCGTGACGACGGACGGTTTCCTCGGCGATTTCCTTGAGCCCCACGCCCTCGATCGAGGTCGCGGTTCCGGTGAAGTACTTCTCAACGAACGCGCTCGACAGGCCGATGGCGTCGAAGATCTGCGCACCGCAATAGGACTGGTAGGTCGAGATGCCCATCTTGGACATGACCTTCAGGATGCCCTTGCCGATCGCCTTGATGTAGTTCTTCTGAACATCATAGGTGCTGAGCGGCAGATCGCGTTCCACCCGGATCGCTTCGAGCGTTTCGAAGGCAATGTAGGGGTTGATCGCTTCGGCGCCATAACCGGCAAGGACGCAGAAGTGATGGACTTCACGCGCTTCGCCGGTTTCGACGACAAGGCCGGTCTGCATGCGCAGGCCCTGACGGACGAGGTGGTGGTGCACCGCCGCCGTCGCCAGGAGCGCGGGCATCGGCACCCGGTTCTCGTTCTGGGCACGGTCGGACAGGATCAGGATGTTCTTGTCCGCCAGAACCGCTTCGGTCGCGGCCCAGCACATTTCCTTGAGCGCCTGTTCGAGCCCGGCAGCGCCGGTCGAAGCGTCCCAGGTGATGTCGATCGTGCCGGTCCGGAACGCGCCGTCGAGCGCGGCCTCGACCGAGCGGATCTTGGCCACTTCCTCGTTGGTAAGGATCGGCTGTGCGACTTCGAGACGCTTGTGCGTCCCGGCGTCACGGCCGAGCAGGTTCGGACGCGGACCGATCATCGAGACCAGGCTCATCACCAGTTCCTCGCGGATCGGGTCGATCGGCGGGTTGGTGACCTGGGCGAAGTTCTGCTTGAAATAGTCGTAGAGCAGACGCGAACGCTTCGAAAGGACCGCAATCGGCGTGTCGGTGCCCATCGACCCCAGCGGATCCTCGCCGTAGATCGCCATCGGCTCGAGGAACTTCGAGATGTCTTCCTGCGTATAGCCGAAAGCCTGCTGGCGATCGAGCAGCGAAGTCGTTTCCACCGGCAGTGCGGCCAGCTCAGGCTCGACCACGTCGAGTTCCTTGAGCTTGTACTGCGCAGCGTCCAGCCATTCCTCGTAGGGCTCGGCCCCGGCGAGTTCGGCCTTGATTTCCTCGTCCTCGATGATGCGACCCTTTTCAAGGTCGATCAGCAGCATGCGACCGGGCTGGAGACGCCACTTGCGCACGATGTCTTCTTCACGGAACGGCAGCACGCCGCTTTCCGAGGCCATGCAGATGTGATCGTCACGGGTGATCGAGAAACGCGCAGGACGCAGGCCGTTACGGTCGAGCGTCGCACCGATCTGGCGCCCGTCGGTGAACGCGACGGCGGCCGGACCGTCCCAGGGTTCCATCAGCGCTGCGTGATATTCATAGAACGCACGACGCTTGGCATCCATGAGCGGGTTGCCCGCCCAGGCTTCCGGGATCAGCATCATGACCGCATGGGCGAGGCTGTAACCGCCCGCCACCAGCAGTTCGAGCGCATTGTCGAGGCTGGCGGTGTCGGACTGGCCGTGCGGGATCAGCGGCCACATCTTGTCGAGGTCGGGACCAAGCAGTTCCGATTCCATCGTGCGGCGACGCGCATTCATCCAGTTCACGTTGCCGCGCACGGTGTTGATTTCACCGTTGTGGGCCACGAAACGGAACGGGTGCGCGAGCTTCCAGCTCGGGAAGGTGTTGGTCGAGAAACGCTGGTGAACAAGCCCCAGCGCCGAGACACAATCCGGATCGCGCAAGTCGTCGTAGAAACCGCCGACCTGCGTCGCGAGCAGCAGCCCCTTGTAGACGATCGTGCGCGAGGAGAAGCTCGGCATGTAAAGCTGGCTGATCCCCGGCAGGCCCTGCTTTTCGGCAAGGGCGCGCAGCGGGTTCTGCGTCTGCTTGCGGATCGCGAGCAGCTTGCGTTCGAACGCGGCCTGATCGGGCGTGTTTTCGCCACGCTTGATGAAGCACTGACGGATCACCGGCATTTCGGCGATGACCGTCGCGCCCAGACCATCGAGCGTGGTCGGCACATCGCGCCATCCGATCAGTTCCTGCCCTTCCTTGGCAATGAACTTTTCGAAGAATTCAGTGATGAAAGTGCGGCTCGGCTCGTCCTGCGGCAGGAAGCACATCGCCACGGCGTAATCGCCGGGCGCGGGCAGTTCCTTGCCCTGCGAAGCGGCCCACTTGCGGAAAAGCTGGTCGGGAAGCTGGATCAGGATCCCCGCGCCGTCACCCAGCAGCGGGTCGGCGCCCACCGCACCGCGGTGGTCGAGATTGCGCAGGATTTCCAGCGCCCGGTCAATGATCGCGTGGCTTTTCTGCCCTTTAATATGAGCAATAAAGCCCACACCACAGGCATCATGCTCGTTACGCGGATCATAAAGGCCTTGAACCGGCGGAAATCCCATCGTCTTTCAGTTCCTGCAACCAGAGGTCTTTCATTCGCGCGAATCACGCCACCGGAAAGGTAACGAAAGTTGCGCGAATTTTCCCAATGACTGCATGAATGTTATTTTGCAACCGCGCAACAAGGACAGGTCTGTCAAGAAAGGCCCTGTCGGGCGGTTTGCCTGAAAGTGTTGCCGGAATGCAAACCTTGTCCGGCAACCATGCAGAACTCGCTCTATCGAAGTACGATCAACCCTTTGCCGTCATGCGGCGCAAAGTCGCAAGGGCCTCGCGCAGCGCACGATCAGCGTCCTCGCCCTTGTCCGAAATGTCTTCGCCACCCTCTGCCGTTGCCGCCAGACGCATGCTCGGGGTCGGGAAAGGAACGACCGGATCGCTCATCGGCGTCGGAACCGAGACCAATTCCGGGCGCGGCATGGCCATGTCGATCAACGACGAATACCGATCCTCCGGGTCCTCCCCCGCAAGTTCATGCCCGCAGTCGCCATGTCCCTCGCCTTCGTTATGATCTTCCTCACCGGCATGATCGTCGAAAGCCTCGCCTGCGACCGCAGGCGTCATGCCGAGAAAGCGCGGGACCACCGGATCGCCGTCGATGTCGTCGTCCCAATCATCCGCCGCAACCGGATCGATCAGCATTCCGCCCCCCATGGAAGGCGCAGGCGCGGCATGGAAATCGTCCGTATCATCGCCCGAAACCACGGCCTGGGGGCGATTGGCCCGAACCGGCTTCGTCTTGAGCAGGGGCCCCGGCGGGTCCATGGTCAGGGGATCGAAGCGGTGCAACGGCGTAATGAGCGGCGTGATAAGGTCGGGCGTCGGGTGCGACATCTCGCCCGCCATCCCTTCCACCATTCCGTCGAACGGCGCCGCCTCAAACGCTTCGTGGCCGTTTTCGCCGTCAACACCCTGCCCGCGCAGTTCCTGCCGCTCGGCAATGGCAAGAGCGAGGCGTTCGATCAGTTGGACAAGCCCCAGGCTTTCAAGCTCGGCATCGGTCAGCGGCTTGTGCCGGACGGCAGAAGCCTGGCTGGCGAGCGGAGCGCAAGGCGCCGCAAGTGCAGGTTCTGCCTCGACAGCCGCGACCTGCTCGGGCGCGACCGGAGCATGGTCTTCGGGACCTACTACGATCTCAGACGAAACAACCTCGGCGACCAGAGGCTCCTCGTGCGCCGCGATCCCGGCAGCCGGTTCGACCGGCTCGAGAACCTGACTTTCTTCGGTGTCGAGAATGAAATCGGTCACCGGATGATCGGCAGCCCCCCATGAAGCCGCCTCGACATCGCCCTGGGCAGAACCTTCGGCCATGCGCTGCGATGCCAGTGCCGCAGCGATGAAAGGCGGCAGGGCGTTGGGATCGACATGCGCTTCCGACGAGGGGAACGCGGCGAACGGCACAGGGGTCGACTCCTCCGCGACGGCATCCTCGTGAACATCGTCTGCGGGCACGGCAACGACAGGCTCGGACGGTTCGGCAGTCGGGTCGACTGCAACCGGAACCTCGGGAATTGCAGCCTCGGGCGCCACAGCTTCGGACACCGTCCGTTCGGGCTCAAAGGGAGCGACGTCTTCGGTAACAACAAGCGGACGACGCGGCGGCGCATCGGGATGCGCATCGCGATTGCGCACGCGCTGCGCAACAGGAGCGACTTCATCGTCAGCCGCAACCGCTTCGCCCCTGGCTTCCTTGCGCACCCGCGACACGGCAGGCTGCCCCGCCGTGACACGACGCTTGATCGCAAGGCCAAGGGCCAGACCGAAAACACCGCCAAGCCCCGCAAAGCCGAGCGCGAGCAGCAGCCGGGCCGTCAGGCCAAGCGGCAGCGCTGCAGCAGGCAGGATTGCGGGCAAATGCAGGCGAATCACCAGCGAGGCGAGAACATCGCCGCCGGTGACGAGAATGCCCAATCCGAACAGAGCCGCGAACCAGAGGGCGGCAAGCCCGGGAAACAGGCGATGGCCGGTAACCGGCTGGCTGGCGGGACGTGCTTTCTTGCTCACGGCTCTCTCTTCCTTGTCGCCTTACCCAAACGCCGCCTCACTCAAAACGCCACCCGACAAAATCCGAAAAAACGGAATCACGCGGCAATCCGGGCACCATCACCTTTCCGGGATAACAAGGCGTGGTAAACGGGAAGATAACGTTCTGCGTTGCGGTTCCAGTCGTGGGACTTGCGTACGAAATCACGCGCAACCTCGCGCCGTTCGGGCCAACCCGCCCGATCACCGAGCAGGCGCACCATGGCCTGCGCCAGCGCAGCCGGATCGTCGGGCGCGAACAGCGTACCGGTGACGCCATCCTCGATCAGCTCGCGATGCCCGCCAACGCTGCTTGCGGCAACGAGCTTGCCTTGGGCCATGGCCTCGAGCGGCTTGAGCGGCGTGACGAGATCGGTCAGCCGCATGGCCTTGCGCGGATAGCACACGACATCGGCAAGCGCGTAATAACGATCGACTTCGTGGTGCGGCACGCGCCCGACGAACCGGATCGCCGACGAGACCGGCGAGGCCGCCGCCGCGCTGCGCAGTCCGGCTTCGGCAGGGCCGCCTCCGACCAGCAACAGGCGCACGCCCGGATCGGCCGCGACGATCGCGGGCATCGCCGCAATCAAGTCGTCGAGCCCTTCATAGGGATAGAAACTGCCGAGGAAGCCGATCACCGGCCCTTCGCCCAGATCGAGTTGCGCCGCCAAAGCAGCGTCGCGCGGCAGGGGGGTTCCGAACAGGCCGAGATCGACCCCGTTGGGCATGATCGTGATCCGCCCGGCATCGCATCCCCGCGCAACCAGATCCTGCTTCAATCCCTGACAGATCGTCACCACTGCATCGGCTCCGGCAATCACCCGGTTTTCCAGCATGCGCGTCAGGCGATAGCGCAGCGAACCTTCGCGCCCGGTGCCGTTGCCGACCGCAGCATCTTCCCAGAACGCCCGGACCTCGTAGACCAGCGGCACACCGAGCCGCCGCGCGGCACGAAGCGCCGCCATCCCGCACAGGGCCGGGCTATGCGCATGAAGCACGTCAGGACGCCATTCCTGCGCGAGATCGACGATCCGCGCGGCCAGAGCCTCGATCTCGCGCCATTCGCGCAAGCCCGGAGGCCCATCGACCCGCCCCGGCGTGCGGTGAAAGACGAGATCGTCGACCACCTCCCCGCCCGCAGCCAACCCCGCATCATCGGGCACGGAAGCGGCATGGCGCAATCCGGTCACCCCGCGCACGTCCAGCCCCAAAGCCTGCTGGGCCTTGAGAATCGCGCGGGTGCGGAACGTGTATCCGCTCTGCAACGGCAGGCTGTGATCGAGGACGTGAAGAATCCGGGTCATGGCAAAACAATGCCACAGCAAGGTTTAACGCGCTATCAACCGCAGGCGGACTAGCTAGAGCGCCTGATTTTCGGCGAGCGGGGGCCAAGGACCATGATCGACATCTTAGCCCTCGTCGTCCCGCATGCCCTGCTTGCGCTGACCATTTGGCGGCTGATCGGGCGCGACGACCTCGACAACGACCCCTTGCTGCCGCCCCGGGAAATCGTGCGCGTGCATCGACCCCAGCCGATCCAGCCGCCCCCCGGCGGCGATCCGGGAACGGCGGGATGACCAACCTTTTCCTCACGCTTTTCGTGATGGCCTTCTTTGCCGCCGGGTTCGCGCGGCCATTCCTGTTCGTGCTGGCCTACGCCTATATCGACATCGTCGCACCGCAGAAGATCAGCTGGGGCCTGCTTCAGGCCATCCCGATCTCGCTGCTGGCTTTCATCCTCATGACGATTGCCTGGGCAATGCGCGAGGACAAGCGCGGCGTTCACTTTTCCCTGCGCCAGAGCCTGATGCTGGTTCTCTTGCTCTATTGCGGGATGACGACGCTGGGCGCCGACTTCCCCGACGAAGCAGCCGCAAAGTGGTCGTGGGTGTGGAAAGCGCTGGTTTTCGCGATGTTCCTGCCGATGACACTGCGCACGCGATTGCGGATCGAGGCGCTGACGCTCGTCATGGTTCTGGGCGTGGCGGTCATCACGATCGACGGCGGGCTCAAGACGCTGACCGGTGGCGGCGGCTATGGCGAACTCAAATTGCTCGTCAACGACAATACCGGGCTTTACGAAGGCTCGATCATCTCGACCGTGGCCATATGCCTCATTCCGATCGCGCTCTGGCTGGCCCGGTTCGGCACGATCTTTCCGCCAGGTCGACTGGTCTGGCTGTTCGCGGCGGGAGTCTGCTTTTCGGCCATGCTGATGCCGGTCGGGACGCAGGCCCGCACCGGCCTCATCTGCGTCGGCGTGCTCGGCCTGCTCATGCTGCGAAGCACGGAGAGGCGCTTTACCTATATCGCCGTGATCGCTGTCGGCGCGCTGATCGCCATACCGCTTCTGCCGCAAAGCTTTACCGAGCGGATGAGCACGATCCAGAACCATCAGGCCGACCAGTCGGCCAGCACTCGCGTCGCGGTGTGGAAATGGACGATCGACTTTGCCAAGTCCCACCCGTTCGGCGGTGGGTTCGAAGCCTATCGGCAGGACAGCGTGACCTATGACAAGGTCATCACCCAGACCCTGAGCAACAACACCACCCAGATCAGTACCCAGCAAGTGCAGGAAAGCGGTCGCGCCTATCATTCCAGCTATTTCGAAATGCTGGGCGAACAGGGCTATCCGGGCATCGGCCTGTGGCTCCTGCTCCATGTGCTGGGCGTCGTGCAGATGGAGGTGATCCGTCGCCGTTTTCGCAAGACGCCCAATCCGCAACTGGCCTGGATCTCACCGCTCGCCGACGCACTCCAGCAAGCGCAGATCGTCTATCTCGTCGGCGGCAGTTTCGTCGGCATCGCCTTTCAACCGTTCTGCTACATGCTGGTGGGGTTGCAATGCGGGCTCCACGCCTATGTCCGGCGCCTCGACGAAGCAGCCGAGGAGGCCCGTCGGCTGGCCGAACGCGACGCACGGATCGCCCGCCGCATTGCCATGATCGCGCAGGAAAACGCCGGGACCGAGCCACAGATCGAAACCGCGATCCGGCACGATCGCCCGGCAGGCCCGATGATCGGCGCAAGGTCGCAGCCCCCCCTGCCCGCGATTCCGCCCCGGACCACGCCTCCGACCTCTTAATTATTCGATTAAATCGATTGCATGGCGACGCTCCGGGCGGCATGACGGGGCAAGAAACGCCAACGAATGCCCGGGCCGGACCATCGGACCCGTGGCCAGCAACAGGGGACGAGCATGCCGAAAACCGTCGATGTCACGACGATGAAGGACCTGATCGGAAAGGTCGTGGGCACTTCGGACTGGATCGAGGTCACGCAAGAGCGGATCAACCTCTTCGCCGAGGCGACCGGCGACTATCAATTCATCCACATCGATCCCGTGGCAGCGGCGAAGACCCCGTTCGGAGGCACTATCGCCCACGGGTTCCTGACGCTGTCATTGATCCCGCTGATGACCCAGAACAGCGACTGCCCGCGCCCGGAAGGCATCCGGATGGGCGTCAACTATGGCGGGAACAAGACCCGCTTCCTTGCCCCAGTCCGTTCGGGCAAGCGCGTCCGGGGTCATTTCAAACTGCTCGAGATCGAGGAAAAGCGCCCCGGCCAATGGCAGCAGACCATGGAAATCACGGTCGAAATCGAAGGCGAGGACAAGCCCGCCCTGCTCTGCGAGTGGATTTCGCAGTTCTTCGTATAATCGGACGAAACGGAGAAGGACCGGGGCAGTCGAGACCACCCCGGCCCGCCGATCCGATCAGGCAACCACGCTCAGCTTGGCGCCCTGCCCGCGCCGGTCGTGGCGGGCGATCCATTCGTCGACGACCGGGGCAATGGCATTGCGCCAGCGCGAGCCGTTGAAAATGCCGTAGTGCCCCACTTCGGGTGCGAGGTGATACTTCTTCATTTCGTCGGGGACGCCCGGAGTCAGCTTGATCGCGGCGCGGGTCTGGCCGATGCCCGAAATGTCGTCGCGCTCGCCCTCGACACACAGGATCGCGGTATCGGTGATTGCCGAAAGATCGACCGCATGCCCCCGGTGGACAAGCTCGCCCTTGGGCAACAGGTGGTTCTGGAACACGACATAGACCGTCTGCAGATAGAATTCGGCCGTCATGTCGCAGACCGAGCGGTATTCGTCATAGAACCGCTTGGTCGCCTCGGCGCTTTCGCCGTCGCCCTGCACCATGTGCTTGAACAGGGCATAGTGGCTCATCATGTGACTGCCCAGGTTCATCGACATGAACGAGGCGAGCTGGACGAAGCCGGGATAGACCCGACGGCCCGCGCCCGGATAGTTTGCCGGGACTTCGGAAATCACGTTGTGCTTGAACCACACGTAATGCTTGGTGATCGCATGATCGTTGACCGCAGTCGGGCTTTCGCGCGTGTCGATCGGCCCGCCCATCATGGTCAGCGTGGCCGGGCGGCAGGGATGGCCGCGACGCGCCATGACGGCGGTCGCCGCAAAAGCGGGAACCGATGGCTGGCACACCGCCATGACATGGGCGCCCGGACCGATATATTCGAGGAAACCGATCAGGTAGTCGATGTAATCGTCAAGATCGAAGCGCCCCTCGGCTTCGGGCACCAGCTTTGCATCGGCCCAGTCGGTGATGTAGACGACGTTGCGGTCGAGCATGCGTTCGACCGTCCCGCGCAGCAGCGTGGCGTAATGCCCGCTCATCGGCGCCACGATCAGGAGACGCGGCGCATCTTCGGGCAGGCCTTCATGCGTGAATTTCTTGAGATCGCCGAAAGGACGGTGAATCTCTGTGCTTTCCGTGACGGCATAGGACTGCCCATCGACGTGGACAGTCCGCAGGCCGAATGCGGGTTTCCCGCGCGGAGCCGAGGCATGGGCAAACACATCGAGTGCCGACGCCAGCGCCTGCGTCCCTGCCGTGCCCGCAAAGGGATTACGCGGGTCATTGAGCATGTCGACCGTCATCGCGGCCATCGCGCTCCCGGCATTGAGGAGCGAGCGCTGCACTTCATAAGCCTTGTACAACACGAACATGGTTCCTTGTCACGAGACGAGCACTTTACGGACTCGCGCTCTTTCATTGCCGTCATAGTGTGAGCCATCATTCGATTGCGCAATGCAACTCTTGGACAATGCCGATCAAACGTTCGACCGACAGGGCAGCCGGGACGGCGGCGGCCGGAAAGCGCGATACGAACACGCGAACGGCGCCACCCTTTCGAAATTTGCCTCGTGACAATGCTTATTGCCCCATACACCTTGAGGCAAAAATGCTCTACGCGCAGGCACCATGAACGCCGCGATCCCGCCATCCGCGCCAGTCACACCGGCCACGCCGCCGGTCGAACCTTCCACATCCGCGATTGAGCCGGGGCAGTCCCCGTCCCAACCCGAGACAGATCCCAAGAGCGAGCCCCCGCGCGGCAAGACGCTGGGGCCGCTGCACATGGTGTGGAAACAGGCCCTTGCCTATCCCGGCCAAGTGGCGGCGGCAGGCTGCGCGCTGATCGTCACGGCCCTGTCGACCCTGGCCGTCCCCTATGGCTTTCGCATGGTGATCGACAAGGGGTTCTCACGCGGGGCCGATACCCATGCGCTCGGCGAATGGTTCATCATCCTGTTCGGCATCGTCGTCGTGCTCGGCATCGGCACGGCCACCCGGTTCTACTTCGTGTCGTGGCTGGGCGAACGGGTCGTCGCCGACATCCGCATGAAAGTGCAGGACAACCTGCTCAAGCTGCCGCCCAGTTTCTTTGAGATGAACAGTCCCAAGGAAATCTCCTCGCGCATGACCTCGGACACCGCGATCATCGAACAGGTGGTCGGAACGACCGTCTCGATCGCGCTGCGCAATTCGATCATGGGCATCGGCGGCATTGCCTATCTCTTTGCGCTGGCCCCTGCCCTGACAGCCTGGCTCCTGACCGGCATTCCGCTGGTGGTCGGCCCGATCGCCCTGTTCGGCAATCGCCTGCGCAAAGCCTCGCGCAGCAGCCAGGACCGCGTCGCCGATGTCGGCGTGCGCGTCGCCGAAGTGCTCGGCGCGATGAAAGTCGTCCAGGCCTTTGGACAGGAATCGCGGGAACTGGCGCGGTTCAGCCTTGCGGTCGAACGCACGTTCTCGACCGCACGCCGCCGCATCCTGATCCGCTCGATCATGACCGCCGTCGTCATCGTCCTTATTCTGGGCGGGATCACCGCGCTGATGTGGGAAGGCGCGCTCGGCGTCGCCAGCGGCCGGATCAGCGGCGGCACAATTGCCGCCTTCGTCCTGACCGGCGGCCTTGTCGCCGGATCGTTCCAGGCCCTGACCGAAGTCTACGGCGATCTCCTGCGCGGTGCGGGCGCTGCTGAACGGCTGGGCGAGCTCCTGCGCGAAAAGCCCGAGATCGCGCCGCCCGCACGACCGATCGCCCTGCCCGCCCCACCGCGCGGACAGCTCGCGTTCCAGCATGTCACCTTCCGCTATCCCAGCCGCCCCGACAGCCCGGCGCTTCACGATTTCTCGCTGACGGTCGAACCGGGCGAGACGGTGGCCATCGTCGGCCCCTCGGGCGCAGGCAAGTCGACGCTGTTCCAGCTCGCCGAGCGTTTCTATGATCCGCAAGGCGGCATGGTCCGCATCGACGGCGTGCCCCTGCCCCAGGCCGACCCGGCGCAAGTGCGCGCCCGCATCGCTCTCGTTCCGCAGGAAGGCGTGCTCTTTGCCGCGACCGCGCGTGACAACTTGCGCTATGGCCGCCCCGAAGCGAGCGACGAGGACATCTGGGCCGCGGCCCGCGCCGCCAATGCCGAAGGCTTCCTGCGCGAATTGCCGCAAGGTCTCGACACGTTCCTCGGCGAGGACGGCACGCGCCTGTCAGGCGGCCAGCGCCAGCGGATCGCGATTGCCCGCGCCCTGCTGCGCGATGCGCCCATTCTCCTTCTCGACGAAGCGACCAGCGCGCTCGACGCGGAAAGCGAACGGCTGGTGCAGGATGCTCTCGATCGCCTGATGCAGGCGCGCACGACTCTCGTCATCGCTCACCGCCTCGCCACCGTGCGCGCAGCCGACCGCATCATCGTCATGGACGGCGGCCGCATCGTCGAGGAAGGCACCCACGCCTCGCTGCTGGAGGCCGGTGGCCTTTATGCCCGCCTCGCCGGATTGCAGTTCGAACAGAGCGACGGCCGGGACTGACCCGGAAACGCGGGAATCGAAGGCATTGCCGACCCCGCGCGGCATCGTTAACGCTCCCTCCGAAAAGGGCCCGCCGGGTCCATTCGGGGGAAAGCTGGACTTATGCCGAAATGCCCGTCCCGTCGCCGCGCGGCCCTGCTGCGCGCCGGGTTGTCGATCCTTGCGCTGTCCCCGGCATTCTCCCTCGCCCCCTCTGCACGGGCAGCAGAACCGGCCCCCGCCGCAATCGCGCCGAGCACGAGCGGGGCCGACTATCCCGTGCCGACCTTTCCCGGATGGGGCGTGAACCCCGCCGACATCGATCACGCGGTCCGGCCCGGCGACGATTTCTTCGCCTATGTAAACGGTCGCTGGGCCCGCAAGGAAGTGATCCCCGACCAATACGTCTACAGCGGCAATGTCCTGGCCCTGCGGCTTCAGGCCGAACGCGCGGTCAAGGGGATCGTCGAGGAACTGGCAGCCGTCCCCCATCCGCAAGGGTCGGTGGAACAGCGCATGGCCGACAGCTACAAGGCTTTCCTCGATCAGCGGGCGATCGATGCCGCCGGGATGGCCCCGGCCCAGCCGTGGCTGTCGCGCATCCGGGCGGCAGCAACACGCGCCGACTTGTCCGCATTGATGGGCGAACCCGGAATGCCTTCACCGGTGGTATTCTCGGTCGAGATTGACCCCGCCAATCCGCAGGCCAATGCCGCGTTTGCCCGGATTGGCGGTCTCGGGCTGCCCGACCGGGATTATTACCTGTCCGACACGATCCGCAATGTGGAGATCCGCACACGGTATCGCGCCTATCTCGCCTTTCTGCTGGGCAAGGCCGGGTACGACAGTGCCATGGCCGACAAGGTCTATGAATTCGAGCACCAGATTGCTCTGGCCGACTGGGACCGGGCGCTCGCGCGCAATCCCTTGCTGACGCACACGGTCATCCCTCACGCCGATTTCCTCGGCTGGAGCAGCGACTTTCCGCTCGCCCCGCTCGTCGATGGCAGCGGCCTTGGCAAGACCCCCTCGCTGATCGTGCGCGAAGTTCCGCCTTCGCCCGAGCTTGTCGCCCGTCTCGGCCTTTCCCCCGCCGATCTGGCAAAGCTGGGCGGCGGGATGCCCGCCCTTGCCCGCTTGCTCGGCACGCAGGACATCGCCACCATTCAGGCGTGGATGACGGTTCATTTCCTCATCGCCAATGCCGCAGTCCTGCCTTCGGACATCGACGAAGCGAATTTCGCCTTTTACGGCAAGCTGTTGCAGGGACAACAGAAACAGCGCGAACGCTGGCAACGCGCGGTCGCCTCGGTTCAGGCGCAAATGGGCGAAGCGGTCGGCAAGATCTATGTCCAGCGCTATTTCCCGATGACGAGCAAGGCCGCGATGGAAAAGCTCGTTGCCAACCTGCGCCTTGCCATGGCCGCCAATCTCAAGGACCTGTCGTGGATGACGCCCGCAACGCGCGCCGCGGCACAGGCCAAGCTCGACCAGTTCGGCGTCAAGATCGGCTATCCCGACACGTTCAAGACCTATGACGGGATGACCATGCATCCCGACACGCCGCTTGCGAACGCGGTGGAAGCCATACGCTGGCACTGGCAGGACGAGCTGCGCGAACTGGCCGAAGGCGTCGACCGGTCCAAGTGGCTGATGACCCCGCAGACGGTCAATGCCTATTACTACCCGCCCGCCAACGAGATCGTGTTCCCCGCCGCCTATCTCCAGCCGCCCTATTTCAACCCCCAAGCCGACGATGCGGTGAACTATGGCGCGGTCGGGGCGACCATCGGCCACGAAATCGGCCATGGTTTCGACGATGCAGGTTCACGGTACGACGGGACCGGCAAACTCGCCAACTGGTGGACGGACGAGGACCGCAGGACGTTCGAGAAGCTGACTGCCAACCTTGCCGGGCAATACGATCGCCAGTGTCCTTATGATGACGGCAAGACCTGCCACAACGGGCACCTCACGCTGGGCGAGAACATCGGCGACCTTGGCGGACTGTCGATGGCCTATGAGGCCTATCACCTCTCGCTGCACGGCAAGCCTGCCAAAGTGATCGACGGCCTCACCGGGGACCAACGGTTTTTCCTGTCCTACGCGCAGGCGTGGCGCTGGAAATACCGCGAGACGTTCGCCAGGCAACTGCTCAAGACCGACCCGCATTCGCTGGCCGAAGCGCGCGTCAACGCGGTGCTTCGCAATTTCGAACCCTGGTACAAGGCCTTTGGCGTGAAGCCGGGCGACAAGCTCTATCTGCCGCCCGAGGAACGGGTCCACATCTGGTAGGACTATCGGGGGCCCAAGCATTGAAGGAATTTAACATTGCAGCGCCGTGCGCAGGCTTGACCGCCCTGCTGCAGCGCGGCAATCCCATGCCCCTATGGACAGCCTGAACATCACCGCCATCCTGCTTGGCATCGTCGAGGGACTGACAGAGTTCCTGCCCGTTTCCTCGACCGGCCATCTCGTCCTGGCGACCGAGCTTTTCGGATACAACCCGAAAGCCTGGGAAGTGTTCAACGTCGTCATCCAGCTGCCCGCGATCCTTGCGGTCGTGGTGCTCTACCGGAACACTTTCACGCAAGTCGCGATCGGCGTTCTGCGCAAGGACCGCGAATCGCTGCACTTCGTGCGCAACGTGCTCGCCGCCTTCATCCCGTCGGCCGTTCTGGGCGTGCTGCTCAAGAAAAAGATCGACGCCATGCTCGAAACCCCGGTGATCGTCGCGGTTGCGCTGATCGTCGGCGGCTTTGCGATCATCGCCATCGAAAAGTTCGCGCGCGAGGGCAAGTTCGAGCCGGTCAGCGCGCTGTCGCTGCGCAAGTCGTTCACGATCGGGCTGATGCAGTGCCTTGCCATGATCCCGGGTGTCTCGCGTTCGGGCGCCACCATCATGGGTTCGCTCGCGATGGGCGAAAATCGCCGCACGGCCGCCGAATTCAGCTTCTTTCTCGCGGTCCCGACGATGTTCGGCGCGACGGCCAAGCAGCTGTGGGACAACCGCCACGAACTGACCGCACAGGCAGGGCCGGTGGGCTGGACGCAGATCGCGATCGGTTCGGTCGTATCCTTCGTCGTCGCTCTCGTCGTCATCCGCCTGTTCCTCGACTATGTGACGAAGCGCGGGTTCATTCCCTTTGCCGTCTATCGCATCATCGCGGGCGGCCTTGCCCTGGTCTGGCTGATGAAGATCTGATCGACCGATGGCGCACGGAACCGACAAGCTTTCCCGCAAGGATTATTCCGCTCTCCTCGAACCGATGCAGGTCGAACTGACCGCGGCGGCGCGCTGGGCGGCCAAGACCGGCGCGCGCGTGCTGGTCCTGTTCGAAGGGCGCGACACCGCCGGCAAGACCGGGGCGATCCATGCCATTTCGGAAAAGCTCAATCCGCGGCAGGTCCGCACTGTCGCCTTGGCCAAGCCCAGCGAACGGGAAACCGGCCAGTGGTATTTCCAGCGCTATGTCGCCCACTTGCCGAGTGCGGGCGAAATCGTCCTGTTCGACCGCAGCTGGTACAACCGCGCCGGGGTCGAGCGCGTCATGGGCTATGCCAACGAGGATCAGGTGCGCGGCTTCCTTGCCCAGGTGCCGGTCTTTGAAAAGCTGCTGGTCGACGACGGCATCCTCCTGTTCAAGTACTGGCTGTGCTGCGATCAGGCGGAACAGGAACACCGCTTTGCCGAACGCCGCGACGACCCGTTCAAGCGGTGGAAGCTTTCGCCCGTCGATCTTGCCGCGCGCAAGCACTACGAGGACTATACCCGGGCCCGCGAAGCCATGCTGGCGGCCACTCACACGACCACGGCGCCCTGGACGCTCGTCGATTTCAACGACCAGCGTCGCGGTCGCCTGACGCTGGTGCGCAATCTGCTCGACCGGCTGCCCGACACCCGCGTGGATGTCGCACCGCTCGACCTGCCCGCGCTCCATCATGCCCCGCACAAGGAACGGTTCGGCCTGATCGACCCGATCCCCACCTTTGCAGGGGGGCCCCGCGAAGACGCGGACTGAGTTTTTCGGGACTCACCCTTTTTCGGGATACACTGGCTTTTTCAGGGTACACTGGGCATCCGGCAATCATGAAACGAACGCCGTACCCTTGACATTCAGGTGATTCTGCCCCAACGCCCCGCCCCTGTAGCGCAGAGATCTAGCGGGGCGGCGGCAAAGCCGCCCGTTGTTTTTGCGGGCATCTATTTTTCAGGACAGAAGTTTCAGGATAGCGACATGGCCAAGCCCACTACCGTCAAGATCCGCCTGGTCTCGACCGCGAACACCGGTTTCTTCTATGTGACCAAGAAGAATCCGCGCAACACCACCGAGAAGTTCAGCTTCCGCAAGTACGACCCGGTGGCGCGCAAGCACGTCGAGTTCAAGGAAGCCAAGATCAAGTAATCTTGGCATCCGGCCCCGATTCACGGCTCGCCCATGGGCAGGTTCGAAAAGGTGGCATGTATGCCAAGTAAGGTTGTACAGGCGGGTTCACAGCCGGTTCAAGGGCCGGTAGCTAGCCCTCCGCTATGACTTTCTTGACCAAGCTTTCCCGCGCGGTTTCCCGTGCGACGATCAAGGGCCCCCTCACCGCGTTTGCGGTGGGGGCCTTTTCGTTTTCGTCCATCCTGCTTTCCGCCGTCTCGTTTCCGTCCGTCGCGCACGCCGACCCCGCCGGGGCTCATCCGGCTGCCGTGGATGAAGCGATCGCCGCCCTGCGCGCGATTACGACGATGCGGGCCGACTTCGTCCAGACCGATGCCAATGGCGGCCGCCTCAACGGCACGCTGACCATGAAGCGTCCGGGCAAGATCCGTTTCCAGTATCAGCCGGGCGTCCCGCTGCTGATCGTTTCGGACGGCGCCGCGCTGACGATGATCGACTATGAAGTGCGGCAGGTCCAGCGGTGGCCGATCCGCAACAGCCCGCTCGGCGCCCTGCTCGATCCGAACAAGGACGTGGCGCGCTTTGCCCGCCTGATCCCGACGGGCCGCCCCGATCAGGTCAGTGTCGCCGTGCGCGACCCCAGCCATCCGGAATACGGCACCCTGACGCTGCAGATGGTGCGCAAGGCTTCGGCACCGGGTGGTCTCGAACTTGATTCGTGGATCACCACCGATGCCCAGGCGCGGCGGACGACCGTTCATCTGATGAATCCGCAATACGGTATCCCGGTGAACGAAATCACCTTCCGCTATCGCGACCCGAACCCGCAAAACCACCGCGCGGGCTGATCTTTCCAAAGCGTTTTCAATACAATGGCCCGGATCGGCTTGACGTCGGTCCGGGCCATTGGTCATTTGGGGCAGGACGTAACCGATACATTCCTGCGACAAACTGCAAAAACCCTGCACGTTGCGTTCATCCCAGCGAAAGCGGAGCCCAGCTAGAGAGGTTTCAGCAAGACGGAATGGCAGGCACTTCCCCCCTGTTGCCAGCCAAGCCCCCGAACCGACTTGCCACAGCGTGACGAACGCGGCTGGAACCCTCGCCCCTTCCGCCCCCCTTTGGGGCGAGGGTTTTCCGCCCCCCTCCCAAGATCCGCGAAAACCGCCAGACCTGCGAAAACCGCCAGACCTGCGAAAACCGATTGCCTGCCCCGATGGTGTGTCTAAAGCCCTTGGCATGATCGAAATCGCCACCTGGAACATCAATTCGGTTCGCCTGCGCATCGACCAGGTCGAACGCTTCCTGACTCAGGAAAAGCCCGACGTCCTGTGTCTTCAGGAAATCAAATGCGCGGAAAACCTGTTCCCGCGCGAGATGTTCGAACGTCTGGGCTATGGCCACATGGCCGTCAGCGGACAAAAGGGCTATCACGGCGTTGCCATCGTCAGCCGCCTGCCCTTGCGCGAAACCGGCCGCGAAGACTGGCAGGCCAATGGCGAAGCGCGCCATGTCGGAGTGGAAATTCTCGGCCACGACCTGTTCCTCGACAATGTCTACATTCCGGCGGGCGGCGACGTTCCCGATCGCGAGGCCAATCCCAAGTTCGGGCAGAAGCTGGATTTCCTCGAACGCATGACGCGCTGGTCGGAAGGGCTCGACCGCCCGACGCTGCTGGTCGGGGATTTCAACATCGCCCCGCTCGAATGCGACGTCTATGACCACAAGGCCCTGCTCAAGGTCGTCTCGCACACGCCGGTCGAGGTCGAAGCGCTCGGACGCCTTGCCGCAGCCCATGACTGGGTCGACCTGGGCCGCAAGCATATCCCCGCCCCCGAGCGGAACTATTCGTGGTGGTCCTATCGCTCGTACTGGCGAGCCAAGGATCAGGGACGGCGGCTCGACCACATGTGGGCCTCGCCCGAAGTCGCCGCACGCTCACAGGGTCATCGCTTCGTAGAAGAGACGCGCCGCTGGGAACAACCCTCGGACCACATTCCCCTGATCACCGGATTTGCCGCGTGAACAGTCCGGTTGCCGCTCGTCGCACGGCACAGGCGCTTGATGCCCTGCGCCACGGCTGGGCCATCCGGGTAGAGCCCGATGACGGCGATCCGGCGCGCGCGTTCGACTTGCTTCCGGCCGAGACGGGCTTTGCCCAGCCGGGGCTCTACGGCGCACGCATGCTGATTTCGGCGGCTCGGGCAGCGACGCTCAAACTCGCCAACTTGCGCGAATTCAGCCCCGAGGCCCCGGTGCTGATCCGCGGCCACGAACCCTTCAGCCTTGCCGCCGCACGCGATCTTGCCGATCCCGCCCGCGATCTCGACAGCCCCTTGCGCGGTCCGTTCCGCGCCGACCCCCTGCCCGATCCGCTGGTTGCGGCAACAGCGATGGAACTGGCGCGCCTCGCGGGTATCCTTCCCGCCTATCTCGTTGCCAGCGGCAGCGAGGTCGCGGTCACTGTGACCCCGTCCGACCTTGCCGCCTTTCGCGATCCTGTCGCCCTCACCATCCAGACCCGCGCGCGTCTTCCCGTGGCCGCCGCGCAAGACGCGCAGATCATCGCCTTTCGCGCGCGCGACGACTTGCGCGAGCATGTCGCGCTGATCATCGGCGATCAGGACCATGACAAGATCCCGCTGGTGCGCCTGCACAGTGAATGCCTGACCGGCGACATTCTGGGCAGCCTCAAATGCGATTGCGGCCCGCAACTCGACGCAGCGCTGCGGAGCATGGCCGACGAGGCCGCGCACGGCGGCTGGGGCATCCTCCTTTACTTGCGTCAGGAAGGGCGCGGGATCGGGCTCATCAACAAACTGCGCGCCTATCAGTTGCAGGATCAGGGATTTGACACGGTCGATGCCAACGAACGGCTCGGCCTGCCCAGTGAAGCGCGCGATTTTCCGGTGGCGGCGCGGATGCTCGACCTGCTCGGCGTGGGCAAAGTGCGGTTGATGACCAACAACCCGGCCAAAGTCACCGCGCTCAAGGCCGTCGGCGTCGATGTCGTCGAACGCGTCCCGCACCAGTTGCCGTCAAACCCGCACAACCACCGCTATCTCGAAACCAAGCGCGACCGCACCGGCCACATCCTGCGTTAACGACGCTCGAAACGCTTGATCCCGGCACCGATGGTATTGGCGCCCAGACGAATGGCATCGCCGGACCAGTCGACGAAGAATGCGGTCGTATATTTGGCACCCGGCACCATACGCGCGACATTGTCCTCGATCACGAGACCGTCGGCGCTGTGCTTGTGCCCTTCCGGCGCGTTGGAAATGAACGTGGTGCGGTTTTCCTTGTCCGGCCCATCGACGAACCAGTTGCCGCGGATCGAACCGGTCGCCCCGTTGGACAGGTCGATCATGTAATTGCTGCTCCGCCCGGCCGAATCGTCGAAACTGCAATCGGTCACTTCGATCCGTGCAGCGCGGCTTTTCACGTAATGCCCGCCCCGGCCCGCCTCGAACCGGCTGTTGCGCACGGTCACGCTGGCATAGTCGCCGAAATAGACCGCATGGGCACAGGACAAGCCCCGGTCGCAACGCCCGAGCCGCGAAAAGGTCGAATGCTCGATCAACACGCTGCTGTCGGGATCGTCGGCCGACAGGATGCCTTCCTCGCTGTCGCGAAACCACGACTGGCGCACGACCAGATTGCCGTGCTCGAGACGGATCCCCGCGCCATTGCCGTCATCGACGCGCTGGTTCTGGAAAATCATCCCTTCCACCCGCGTCCCGCGCCCGCGCACGACCAGCGCCGCCTTGCCTTCGCAAATGGCTCCGTCGAAAATCGTCTTGCCCGGCACTTCGGCGAGAAAGGCGACCTCGCCCTTGGTCTGCACCGCACAGTCGCGATAGGTCCCGGGCTCGATCATGATCGTTCCCGAGCGGTCGCCGATCGCATTGACCGCATCCTGCAAGGCCGCGAACCGCTGCCCGGTTTCGGCCAGCGTGTAAGGCGCCCGCGCCCCATCGGCGAGAACCGCACCACCGGGCAAAAACGCCGCAACGAGAACGGCAGCGGCAAGGCGGGCAGGACGCGACATCACGGGGGTTCCTCTTGAACGAGACGGACCGGCGTTCTGCCCCACCCCGAGGGCGCTGTCGATCATCACTCTGTCGAGGATCGGCCCGGCAGCGTCTCATTCCCGGCCATCCCCCTTCCCGTCACGTGCCCCCTTCCCCTCACGTGGGGGTCGGCCGCGCCGGGGCGGGTCGACCGGGTCGAGCCGCACCCCGCGCCGGGCCAGCGCCTCGCGCAGCAAGACCTCGATCTGCACATTGACCGAGCGCAGATCCGTCGCCGCACTGCGCTCGATCGCGGCATGGAGCGCGGGATCGAGGCGCAGGGCAAAGGCTTTGCGCGGAACCGGCGGCATCGGCGTTACTGGTAAAGCGTTCCGGCGTTGACGATCGGCTGCGTATCGCGCTCTCCGCACAGCACGACCATCAGGTTCGACACCATCGCCGCACGCCGTTCGTCGTCAAGCGTCAGCACATCGCGTTCGGACAATTGCGCCAATGCCAGCTCGACCATGCCGACCGCGCCTTCGACCAACTTGCGCCGGGCAGCGATGACCGCTTCGGCCTGCTGGCGGCGGAGCATGGCCCCCGCGATTTCGGGTGCATAGGCAAGATGGGTGAGCCCGCATTCGTCGACGGTGATCCCGGCAAGACGCAGGCGATCATTGAGTTCGGCCTGCAATTCACGCGCAATTTCCTCGTGATTGCCGCGCAGCGTCACTTCAGCATGTTCGAAATCGTCGTAGGGATAGCGCGACCCGATCGAACGGACGGCGGCCTCGATCTGCACCAGCACGAAAGCCTTGTAATCATCGACATCGTAGAGCGCCTGCGCAGTGTCAGCGACGCGCCAGACAACATTGGCCGCGATCTCGATCGGATTGCCGCGCAAGTCGTTGACCTTGAGCTTTTCCGAAACGACATTGTTGGCCCGCACCGAAATCCGCGCCTTGCCAAGCCAGGGCCAGGCCCAGCGCAAGCCGTGGGCCCGATCGGTTCCGCGATACGAGCCGAACAGAGTGATCGCGGCGGCCTGATTGGGCTGGATCATGTAGAACCCGCCCGACACCAGCGCGAAGGCAAGTGGCAGAACCAGCAAGGGCGCGACCACCGTCCAGACGGGCATCGTGATCACGCCTTGCGCATTGACGAGTGAAATCAGTTCGACCGCCAGCAAGGCGGCGAGGACGAACGCCACCACCAGCATGGTATAGCCGCTCGCAGTGGCAGCCGGACGCTCGACACTGACATGCACGGAAACCGACGACTCGGCCATGATGCTTCCCCTAAAAATGATATCAAATTAATATCACTTCCGGGAAGCCCGGGCCAGCCGAACTGCAGTGTCAGGTGTGCCCGCGTCCCTTGGTCCGCTGCCCTTTGGAGGTATCCTCGCCGATATCGGCAGGAACCGTCGCATCGACCAGCGGCGCGGCCGGGCGCGCGTCGAGCATCGCCGCCGCCGCGTCGAGCTGACGCGCTTCGCCCCGGGTCACGCCCCCGGGGCCCGGATCGCTGTCACCCGAACACCCCGCCAGCGCGAAAACGGCGGCAGGGATCAGGATGCGGGGCAGGATCCGGGATATCATGGTCAAATTACCAAATGGAATTATTGGGCCGGGGCCTGCTGGTTACCGGTATTCCCGCCGCCCTGCTGGTCCGCTTCGGCAGCGGCCGCGCGGGCGGCTTCGGCGACCGAGGCGGCGGTATCGGCCGCGCTGCTCGCGGCAGCTTCGGCGGACTGGGCTGCCTGGCTCGCGTCGGCGGCAGGATCCTTGGCCGGCGGCGGCGCGTCGAGCGAAGGCGGCGCGGCGGGCAAGTCGGCAGCGGGCATTTCGACATTGTTGGGGGTCGCGTCATCGCTCGCCTCGTCATGCCGTCCGCATGCGCCCAGCGTGGAAAGAGCCAGGACAAGGGCAGCGGTCTTGGCGATCGTCTTCATCGAATTCCTCAATTGTCGCATACGCACGAGGCGCAAGGGGATGCGCGCCGTTCTAGCCAGACCATACGCCCCTGTCCAATCGGGGTGCGGCGAACCGAGCGACAAACGGAACCGGGAAACCCGGACTTGATATAACGAAAACTTTATATGCCTTGCGCCATATAAAGATGTCTTTATACGCCATGCCATGACCGCAACGATCTCCCTGCTGGAAATGCTGCGCGCGCTGGCCGACCCGACGCGCCTGCGTATCATGCGCCTGCTTGCCAGCATGGAGCTGGCGGTGGGCGAACTCGCGCAAGTGCTGGGGCAGAGCCAGCCTCGGGTCTCGCGCCATGTCAAGATCCTGTGCGACGCAGGCCTTGCCGAACGCCGTCGCGAAGGGGCCTGGGTGTTCCTGCGCGCGCAAAGCGACGAATCGCGTGGCGGCGGCAGCGCCCCCTTGGTCGAAGCACTCGGGCGCCTGCTTGCCTTGGCCGAAGACGGCGATTGCGCGTTCGCCGCGCAATGCACCGAGGATCGCGTGCATCTCGACGCCATCCGCGCGACGCGACAGGCCCACGCCCAGGACTATTTCACGCGCCATGCCGCACAGTGGGACCGCCTGCGCAGCCTGCACATCGCCGACGGCCCGGTCGAACAGGCCCTGACCGAACTGCTGCGCGAAGCGGCCAATGGCGAAGGCCTCGGCCGCCTGCTCGACGTCGGCACCGGCACCGGGCGCATGGCCGAACTTTTCGCCCCGCTGGCCAGCCGCGTCGCCGCACTCGACCGCAGCCCCGACATGCTGCGTCTGGCCCGCACCCGGCTGCAACACCTGCCCGCAGGCAAAGTCGAACTGGTTCAGGGCGATTTCGCGCAATTGCCCTTTGCCTCGGCCAGCTTCGACACCCTGCTTTTTCATCAGGTGCTGCACTATGCGCAGGCGCCCGAAGCGGTGCTGGCCGAAGCCGCGCGCGTCACCGCGCCGGGCGGACGCATCGCCATTGTCGATTTCGCCGCGCACGACCGCGAGGAACTGCGCACCCGCCATGCCCATGCCCGCCTCGGCTTTGCCGACGCCCAGATGGCCGCCCTGTTTGCCGAAGCCGGTTTCGAACCGCTCGCCGACCGTGCGCTCGCGGGCAAGGAATTGATCGTCAAGTTGTGGACGGCGGTGCGCCGTGCTCCGTCCGCGTCGCATGATACCGGCAACCGGTGAGCCCGGCTCATCGCACGCCCGTATGAGGATGTCTGAAACAATGAGTCTCGTGCCCCCCCTTTCGCCCCCGACCCACGCTGACGAAGAGCCGCTGTTTGCCGACATGGCCGGTGACATCAATGTCAGCCTGGAATTCTTCCCGCCCAAGAGCGACGCGATGGAAGTCCAGCTGTGGGAAGCGATCGAGGCCCTGGCGCCGCTCGATCCCTCGTTCGTCTCGGTGACCTATGGCGCTGGCGGGTCGACGCGCGAACGCACGCATGCAACCGTTGCCCGGCTGGTCCGCGAAACCTCGCTCGTCCCGGCCGCGCACCTCACCTGCGTCGGCGCGAGCCGGGGTGAAATCGGAGAAATCGCCGATCGCTATTGGGACGCGGGCGTGCGCCATCTGGTCGCGCTGCGCGGTGATCCGCCGCCGTCGGCGGGCGGCCGCTTCGTTCCCCATCCCGACGGCTATGCCAATGCCGCCGAACTCGTTGCGGGACTTGCCGCGCGGCATCCGTTCGAACTGTCGGTTGCCGCCTATCCCGAAGTCCATCCCGAGGCGACGAGTGCGCAAGCCGATCTCGACAACCTGAAGCGCAAGGTCGATGCCGGGGCGAGCCGGGCGATCACCCAGTTCTTCTTTTCGACCGACGCCTATTTCCGCTTTCTCGACCGCGCGCTGGCGGCCGGAATCACGGTGCCGATCCTGCCGGGCATCATGCCGGTAACCAATCTTTCGGGCATTCGCCGCATGGGCGGGAACGTCCAGATTCCCGACTGGCTCGAACGCATGTTCGCCGGGCTCGATGATCGCCCCGGTTCGCGCGCGCTCGTCGCGGCGGTGGTTGCCGCCGACATGTGTCGCCGCCTATACAATGGCGGGGTCCGCGACTTCCATTTCTACACGCTCAATCGCGCCGATCAGGCTTTTGCCATTTGCCAGTTGCTGGGCGTCCGCCCAAAGGAAACCGTTTGATGACTCTTGTCCCCAGCGCCGCCCGCGCCGCGTTCCTTGCCGAAGCGGCCAAGCGCATTCTCATCACCGACGGCGCCTTCGGCACCGAGATCCAGCGCCGGGGCCTGACCGAAGCGGACTATGCCGGGTCACTCGGCCTGTCGCATGATCAAAAGGGCAACAACGACATCCTCGCGCTGACCCGGCCCGAGGTTCCCGAAGCGATCCACCGCGCCTATTTCGAAGCCGGGGCGGACATTGCCGAAACCAACACGTTTTCGGCCAACCGTATCAGCCAGGCCGATTACGGTGCCGAACATCTGGTGCGCGACATCAACGTCGCCAGCGCCCGTCTCGCGCGCCGGGTTGCCGATGAATTCACCGCCCGCGACGGTCGTCCGCGCTTCGTTGCCGGGGCAATCGGCCCGACCAACAAGACGCTTTCACTCAGCCCCGATGTCAACGACCCGGGCTATCGCGAAATCGACTGGGACACGCTGGTCGATGTCTATGCCGAACAGGCAACGGCCCTGGTCGAAGGCGGCGCGGACTTCATCCTCGTCGAAACCGTGTTCGACACGCTCAATGCCAAGGCCGCGATCATGGCCGTGCGCCAGGTCGAGCGCACGCTCGGTCGCGAAGTGCCGCTGATGCTGTCGATGACGCTGACCGATCTTTCGGGCCGCAACCTGTCGGGCCACACGGTCGAGGCATTCTGGTACGCGGTGCGTCATGCTCGCCCGGTCACGGTCGGCCTCAACTGCTCGTTCGGTGCCAGCCAGTTGCGCCCCCACGTGCGGACGCTGTCGGAAATCGCCGAAACGCTGATCATGATCTATCCCAATGCCGGGCTGCCCAACGAACTGGGACAGTACGACGAAGCGCCCAGGACCACCGCGGGCCTCGTCGGAGAATGGGCCGAACACGGGCAGGTCAACGTGCTGGGCGGATGCTGTGGATCGACGCCCGATCATATCGCCGCGATGGCGCAGGCGGTTGCGGGCCTCAAGCCCCGCGCCCTGCCCGATGTGCCGGTCGAGACGCGCCTTGCCGGTCTTGAACCCTTCATCATGGCGTCCTGATCACCCCGCTCTGATCGCACGCACCGATCCGCCGACGACACCCCCTTTTCAAAGAAGCTCATCATGACCTCCGACCAGTCCGCCGCCACCGGCGCCCGCTTCGTCAACATCGGCGAACGCACCAATGTCACCGGCTCTGCCGCGTTCAAGAAGCTGATCCTTGCCGGGGACTATGCCAAGGCGGTCGACGTCGCCCGCCAGCAGGTCGAGAACGGCGCCCAGATCATCGACGTGAACATGGACGAAGGCCTGCTCGACGCAGAGCTCGCCATGACCACCTTCCTCAAGCTGATCGCCGCCGAACCCGACATCGCGCGGGTGCCGGTCATGATCGACAGTTCGAAATGGGACGTGATCGAGGCCGGTCTGAAATGCGTCTCGGGCAAGCCGATCGTCAATTCGATCTCGCTCAAGGAAGGCGAGGAAGCCTTCCTCGCCCATGCGGGCAAGTGCCTCGACTATGGCGCGGCCGTCGTCGTCATGGCGTTCGATGAAAAGGGGCAGGCCGACACCCGCGAACGCAAGGTCGCGATCTGCAAGCGCGCCTATGCCCTGCTGACCGGCATCGGGTTCCCGGCCGAAGACATCATTTTCGACCCCAACGTCTTTGCCGTCGCCACGGGGATCGAGGAACACGACCGCTACGCACTCGATTTCATCGAAGCCGCGCGCGAAATCCGCGCCGCCTGCCCCCATGTCCATATCTCGGGCGGGCTCTCCAACCTCTCGTTCAGCTTCCGCGGCAACGAGACCGTGCGCCGGGCGATGCATTCGGTGTTCCTCTACCACGCCATTCCGGCGGGCATGGACATGGCGATCGTCAACGCCGGTCAGCTCGACATCTATGACGCGATCGATCCGGTCCTGCGCGAAGCGTGCGAGGACGTGCTGCTCATGCGTCGCGCCGATGCGACCGAGCGACTGATAGAACTGGCCGAAAGTTTCAAGGGACGGGACAAGGCCGCCGAAAAGGCCGCCGAGGAATGGCGCGGCTGGGATGTCGTGCGCCGTCTCGAACACGCGCTGGTCAAGGGCATCGACGCCCATATCGTCGAGGATACCGAGGAAGCGCGCCTTGCCCACGCCCGCCCGATCGAAGTGATCGAAGGCCCGCTGATGGCGGGGATGAACACGGTCGGCGACCTTTTCGGCGCGGGCAAGATGTTCCTGCCCCAAGTGGTGAAGTCCGCCCGCGTCATGAAAAAGGCGGTCGCCCACCTCATTCCCTTCATCGAGGCCGAAAAGGAAGCCGGGGCGAAAGCCAAGGGCCGGATCATCATGGCGACGGTCAAGGGCGACGTCCACGACATCGGCAAGAACATCGTGGGCGTCGTGCTTCAGTGCAACGGCTATGAAGTGATTGACCTCGGCGTCATGGTGCCCTGGACCAAGATCATCGAGACCGCGCGCGAAACGCAAGCCGACATCATCGGCCTGTCGGGCCTCATCACCCCCTCGCTCGACGAAATGGTCACCGTGGCCGAGGAAATGCAGCGGGCCGGGATGACCGTTCCCCTGCTCATCGGCGGCGCGACCACCAGCAAGGTCCACACCGCGCTGCGCATCGATCCGGCCTATGACGGCCCGGTCATCCACGTCCTCGACGCCAGCCGCGCGGTCGGCGTTGCCAGCCAGCTCCTGTCCGATACCCAGGCGGAAGGCTTCATCGCCACCACCGCCGCCGAATATCAGGCCGTGCGCGACGCCCGCGCGGGCAAGGGCGGATCGAAGCTGCTGTCGATCGAGGAAGCCCGCGAAAACGCTTTCGCCGCCGATTTCACCGACAAGGCGCCGCCGCCCGAACAGCCCGGCCGCCATATCTTTGCCGACTGGGATCTGGCCGATCTGGCGCAGTACATCGACTGGACACCGTTCTTCCGCGCGTGGGAACTGGCGGGCACGTTCCCGGCCATCCTCGACGATGCGATCGTCGGGGAAAGCGCCCGTTCGCTGTGGCAGGATGCGCAGTCGATGCTCGAACAGATCATCTCGGAAAAGTGGCTGACCGCACGCGGCGTCGCGCAGTTCTGGCCATGCGCGGCCGAAGGCGACGACGTGATCGTCTTCCTCGACGATGGCGACACCCGCCTGCGCCTGCCGTTCCTGCGCCAGCAATTCGCCAAGAGCCGGGGTCGCGCCAATTTCTGCCTCACCGACTTCATCGACCCGGCAGGCGACTGGATCGGCGGCTTTGCCGTCGGCATCCACGGCATCGACGCTCATCTCGAACGCTTCCGCGCGGCGCACGACGACTATTCCGACATCCTGCTCAAAGCCTTGGCCGACCGCTTTGCCGAAGCCTTTGCCGAACGCCTGCACCAGCATGTCCGCACCACGCTGTGGGCCTATGCGCCGGGCGAGCAACTGACCAACGACGCGCTGATCCGCGAATCCTATCGCGGCATCCGTCCGGCCCCCGGCTATCCGGCGTGCCCGGACCACAGCCTCAAGCCGATCCTGTTCGACTTGCTCGACGCAACGCAATCGGCGGGCATCACTCTGACCGAAAGCCAGGCGATGCTGCCGACTTCTGCAGTCAGCGGGTTCTATTTCGCCCATCCCGAAAGCCAGTATTTCGGCGTGGCGACGATCGGGCGCGACCAGTTGCAGGACTATGCGACCCGGCGCGGCATCGACCTTGCCACTGCCGAACGCTGGCTTCGCCCCAACCTCGACTGACGTTTTCCCGGCCTGCTCTTGTCAGGGCAGGCCGGGTCATGCTCTTTGCCCCAAAGAAAAAAGACTTTGGGGAGATACCGTTGGGCCCGACCGAAATATTCCTGATCGCACTGACGATCATTCTGGCCGTACCCTATGCATTCTGGCGCCTGCTGCGGACCGACGGCTTTGCGCCGCTGGTGGTGGTGCAGATCCTGACCGGCATTCTGCTCGGTCCCGGCATTCTGGGCGCTGTCTTTCCCGCGACATACGCCTTCCTCTTCGCCCCGCCGGTTATCGGCGCGCTCAACGGCATTGCCTGGTGGGCGGTCATGCTCTTCGTATTCGCGGCCGGACTGGAACTCGATCTTCACGATGCCTGGACCAATCGCCGCGAGACGCTGACGACCGCCGCCTCCGCGCTGCTCGTTCCACTCGCGTTCGGTGCGCTTGCCGCCGCACTCATCCTGCGCACGCCGGGCTGGATCGGACCCAAGGGCACCTATGGGCAGGCCGTGCTCGGGATCGGCATGGCCTGTGCTGTCACGGCCCTGCCGATCCTGGTCCTGCTCATGGAAAAGCTCGGCATTTTCCGCAGCCCGCTTGGGCATCGGCTCTTGCGCTATGCCAGCTTCGACGACGTGGCGATCTGGGGCGTGCTGGCACTCATTCTCGTCGATTGGGAACGCATGGGACGACAAGCGCTGTTCCTCGGCACGTTCGCCCTTGCCGCCTGGGGCATGCGCAAATTGATCGCCCGCGTCGGAGAAAACGATCGCTGGGCGATCGGCCTGATCTGGCTTGCGGCCAGCGGGTTTGCCGCCGACTGGTCGGGCCTTCATTTCATGGTCGGCGCGTTTCTCGCCGGGGCCGTGCTCGATGGCCACCATTTCGACATGGCCCGCCGCGACGCCTTGCGCGAATTCCTGTTGCTGGCAGTGATGCCGGTGTTCTTCCTCTCGACCGGGCTCAAGACGAAATGGGGAGATGGCCTTGATGGAGAAGGCACGCTTGCGATTTTCGGCTCGGCGGGGCTGTTCCTCGTCGCCTCGATCGCAGGCAAGCTTGTGGGCGTTCACCTCGCCGGACGCCTGCTCGGCTGGGCCAAAGGCGAAGCGAGCGTGATCGGCTGGATGCTCCAGACCAAGGCGCTGATCATGATCATTTTCGTCAACGTCCTGTTCGACAAGCAGATCATCACCGCCGAAACCTTTACCGCCATGCTGTTGATGGCGGTTGCCAGCACCATGCTGACCGTGCCGATGGTTCGGCGCCGTCTTGCCGGAATAGCGTGATACCCTCTGGCGCACCCGCCCGGTTGCGGGCATAGCCGGCCGCGTGATGTCGGTAGCGGTCAACGACCTTTCCGCCGCGCGCGAAACGCTTTCGCGCGTCTTTGGCTTTCCCGCCTTTCGCGGCGTGCAGGAAACCGTGGTCGGGCGCGTGCTCGCCGGGCAATCGACGCTCGCCGTCATGCCCACCGGCGCGGGCAAGTCGCTGACCTATCAGCTTCCCGCCGTCATGCTCGAAGGAACCTGCGTCGTCGTCTCGCCGCTGATCGCGCTGATGCACGACCAGTTGCGATCCGCCACCGCCAACGGCATCCGCGCGGCAACGCTGACCAGCGCCGACACCGATCGCGGACAGACGATCGAACGTTTCCGCGCGGGCGCGCTCGACTTGCTCTACATCGCGCCCGAACGCGCGAGCCAACCGCATTTCCGCGAATTGCTCGAAAGCGCGCCGCTCGCGCTCTTTGCCATCGACGAAGCGCATTGCGTCTCCGAATGGGGGCATGATTTCCGCCCCGACTATCGCCTGCTGCGCCCGCTGCTCGACAGTTTCCCCTCGGTTCCCCGTCTTGCCCTGACCGCGACGGCCGATGCCCATACCCGCGCCGACATTCTCGATCAGCTCGGCATTCCTTCCGATGGCCTTGTCATCGCCGGGTTCGACCGGCCCAATATCCGCTATTCGATCACGCCGCGCGACAATCCACTGCGCCAGATCACGCGGCTGATCGAAGGGCAGCCGGGACCGGGCATCGTCTATGCCCCGACCCGCGCGGGCGTCGAAAAGCTAGCCGACCAGCTGGGCGCGACCGGGCGCACGGTTCTTCCCTATCACGCCGGACTCGCGCCCGAAGTCCGCGCCGCCAATCAGGCCGCGTTCGTCGCCTCCGAAGACATGATCATGGTCGCGACGGTCGCATTCGGCATGGGCATCGACAAACCCGACGTGCGCTTCGTCGCCCATGCCGCGCTCCCCAAATCGATCGAAAGTTATTACCAGGAAACCGGACGCGCGGGTCGCGACGGCGATCCGGCGGTCGCGATGATGCTGTGGGGTGCCGAAGATTTCGCCCGTGCCCGCGCGCGTCTGGGTGAAATGGACGAAACGCGCCTTTCCGGCGAACGCGCGCGGCTCGACATGCTCGCCAGCCTTGTCGAAACCCCGCGATGTCGCCGCGCGATCCTGCTCCGCCATTTCGGGGAAAACCCGCCCGAAACCTGCGGCAATTGCGACAATTGCCTCAAACCTCCGGCGGTCACCAATGTGACCGAACTCGCCCGCAAGCTGCTGTCGGCAGTCTATCGCACCGGACAGGCGTTCGGCTTCGGCCACGTCGAAAAAGTGCTGAAAGGCGCTTCGGACGAACGCGTCATGCAGCGCGGCCACGACCAGTTGTCGGTCTTCGGCATTGTCGACGATGAGGAAGCCAACCTCCTGCGCCCCGTCAGCCGAGCCTTGCAGGCGCGCGGCGCACTGGTCCAGAATGAACACGGCGGCCTGATGCTGGGCGGCGAGGCTCGCGCCATTCTGAAAGGCGAGGCCGAAGTTGACCTGATCGTCCCCAAGACCACCGAAAAGGCCCCGCGTCGCCGTCGCGGCGGATCGGCGGACGTCGGCGGCAACGACCCGCTGTTCGACGCGCTGCGCGCCTTGCGCCGCGATCTTGCGCGCGAGGCAGGCGTTCCGCCCTATGTCATCTTCCACGACGCCACTTTGCGCGAAATGTCGGCCATGCGCCCGATGACGCTCGACGGTCTTGCCGAAATCAGCGGCGTGGGCGCACGCAAGCGCGACGCCTATGGCGAACGCTTTCTCGACGTGATCCGCAATTTCGAAGGGTGATCCCCGGCCCTGTAAGTGCCGGTGAAGCCGGTCAGTCGAAGCTGACTTTACCGCGTCCGGCCTTGATCGCGGAACGGTTCTTCTTGGTCGCCAGCCGCGCAGTCTTGCCGACGCGGTTGAGGCGGCTCTTGGCGCGCTTGGCCGGAATCTTCATCGCCTCGCGCAAGATCTCGGCCAGCCGCTCGCGCGCGTCGTCGCGATTGGCTTCCTGTGTCCGGAAACGGCGGGCGGTGAGGACAATCTCGCCCCCCGCCGTCATCCGCGACCCGGCCAGTTCCTTCAAGCGGTGAAAGACTTCCGGGGCGAGCCGCAAGGCAAAGACATCGACGCGCAATTGCACGGCGGTCGCGACCTTGTTGACATTCTGCCCGCCCGGCCCCGCCGCCGCGATGAAACTTTCGCTGGCAAGCGCCAGCGCGCGTTCGACGAGGGCGTCGGCGGCACTCACGGTTCGATCGTAAAGCCCAAAGCCACGAAATCGGCGGGAAGTGGTGCTTCGGCCTCGATCGTGTCCTTGCCCTCGCGCGGGATCACCAGCTGCGCGGCATGGAGCATGGTGCGCGTCCCCGCCACCGCCTTGCCATAGACCGGGTCACCGAGCAGGGCGTGCCCCAGCCCCGAGGCGGCATGGACGCGGATCTGGTGCGTACGGCCGGTTTCCGGGCGGAATTCGACGAGCGTCAACCCGTCCTTGCGCGCAAGGACGCGCCAGTGGGTCACGGCGGCCTTGCCCTGCCGCGCGGGGATCATCCGCCAGCCGTTCTTTTCGCTGCTGATCTTGGACAACGACAGGCTGATCGTGCCCTTGTCGCCCTCAACCGGTCCCGCGACCACGCCGAGATAGATCTTGATCACCTTGCGCGCTTCGAAAGCAGCGGCAAACCGCTTGAGCGCCTTGGGATTGCGCGCCAGCAAAAGGCATCCGGACGTGTCGCGGTCGAGCCGATGGACCGGCGCCGGGCGACGCTGGAAACCCAGCCGCAATTCGTCGAGGCGGTCGTCGAGCGAAATCCCGCCCGCGCGCGGACGATCAAGCGGCAGACCGGCGGGCTTGTCGATGACCAGCGCTTCGCCGTCTTCGAACAGGATCGAAAGCTCGTTCATGCCAGCGCCGCCGCGATGCGTTCGATCGCCCGTTCGAGACGTTCGTCATCGGCGGCAAAACTGATGCGGAAGCCGTCCTTTCCGCCAAAAGCCGAAGCCGAGACCACGGCTACCCCGTGTTCGAGCAAGTGCATCACAAGTCCTTCATCGTCGCCGAAGCGCGCCATCAGCGGCGCGGCATCGATCATGCAGTAAAAGGCGCCATCGGGCACCGGAGTCGAAAGACCGGGGATGGCATTGATCGCCGCCACCACCCGATCGCGCCGCACGCGAAAACGCTCACGCCAGTCGGCGAGGAATTCCTGCGGCCCGGCAAAGGCCGCCACGGCTGCCGCCTGGCTGATCGAGCAGGGATTGCCCGAAGAATGCGACTGCAACTTGCCCATCGCGGCAATCAGCCATTCCGGACCGGCGGCGACGCCTATGCGAAAACCGGTCATGGCGTGGCTTTTCGACACGCCCGAAACCGTCAGAACGCGCGGCGCGAGATCGGGACAAACCACGCTGAGCGTTGCATGCGCACCGGGTGTATAGCGCAAGGGCGCATAGATGTCATCGCTCAGCACCAGAACCTGGGGATGGCGGCGCAGGACTTCACCCAGTGCGGCAAGATGCGCCTCGGTATACGTCGCGCCGGTCGGATTGCCGGGACTGTTGAGCAGCAACCAGCGGGTGCGCGGGGTGATCGCGGCCTCGAGCTGGTCGGCGGTGATGCGAAAGCCCCCGGCAGCGTCGGTCTGCATCGGCACCACGTTGGCCCCGGCAAAGCGCACGATCTCGGGATAGCTCACCCACCACGGCGCGGGGATCAGGACATCGTCGCCCGGATCGAGCGTCGCGACAAGCGCGTGGAAAATCGCCTGCTTGCCCCCAGCCGAGACGATCACTTGTCCGGGCGGCACCGTGATGCCGAGATCACGATGAAAATGAAGCGCCGCCGCTTCGCGCAGGGCCTGCGTCCCGGCAACGGCGGTATAGCGGGTATCGTTGGCATCGAGCGCGGCCTTGGCCGCCGCCTTGACGTGGTCGGGCGTCGGGAAATCGGGTTCGCCGACCGACAGTGAAATGATGTCGCGCCCGGCCGCGCGCAGGGCGATGGCCCGGTCGGTCATGGCATTGGTGCGCGAGGGGGCGATGCGGGCCAGAGCCGCGCTGAGGTGATCGATGGGGGGCATTTTCAAAGCTCCAGCAGACGCGCCGGGACAAGTCCGCGCAACGCATTGCCGACCAGAAATCCATCGGCAAGGTCGGCAAGGCGCACTTCGCCTTCGACCACCTTGTCGGCGTCGATCAGGCTGCGCCGCAGGACACCGGGAAGAAGGCCGAGATCGGCGCGCGGGGTGACAAGGCGTCCGTCGCTGCGACGGACGAAAACATTGGTAAAGCTGCCTTCGGTGACGAGGCCATCGTCGCGCAGGAACAGCGCCTCGCCCGCGCCCGCAGCCCGGGCGGCGGCAAGCGCTGCTTCATAGAACCCGCGATCGCTGCTCTTGTGGCGCAAGCGCCAGTCATCGGCGGAGACCGGCAGGGGCAGGACCGCGCAGACCAGAGCCCCCTCGATCGGCGCAGGCAGCGGCGCGGTTTCGAGCGCCATGGCCCCGCCGCGCGACACGACCAGCCGCACCCGCGCCGGAGCGTCGAGATCGAAACACAGCGCATGAATGGCATTGCGCGCGGCATGGCGATCGAACGCGAAAGCGAGCGCGGAGGCGCTGTCGCGCAGACGTTCGAGATGGAATTCGAGCAGCGCGATCCCCTTGGCCGGATCGAACGCCATGGTCTCGATAAGATCGGCCTGACCGGCGGACAGTTGCAAGAAATTCCCCTTGATCATGCATTCACGCCATTCGCCCAAGGCGACGGAATCGGCAACGACCGCCGATCCGACCCCCATCGTGGCGCGCCCGCCATCCGCCCCCGGATGATCGGGTGCCAGACGCAAGCTGCGAATTGCCACATTGAACACCGCATCGCCAGCAGGATCGACATGGCCGATGGCACCGCAATAGAGCCCCCGCGCATCGCGTTCATGGGTATCGATCAATTCCATCGCGCGAATCTTGGGCGCCCCCGTCACCGACCCGCAAGGGAAGATCGCGCGGACAAGATCGGCGGCTCCTTCGCCGGGCAGGAGCCGGGCGTGGACGGTGGTCACCATCTGGTGCACCGTCGGATAGCTTTCGATGGCAAAGGGCGCCTCGACCTTGACGCTGCCCGGCACCGCCCGACGCGCGAGATCGTTGCGCATCAGGTCGACGATCATCAGGTTTTCGGCCCGATCCTTAACATTGGCGGCCAGGGTTTCGCGGTTGACCCGATCCTCTTCCTCGGTGCGTCCGCGCGGGGCGGTCCCTTTCATCGGACGGACGGTCGCATCGCCCGCATCGAGGCGGAAGAAGAGTTCGGGCGAATGCGACAGGTGCCAGTGCGATCCGTCCCAGATCACCGCACCATAACCCGCGCGGGCGTCGCGGCGCAGTTGCGCATGGATCGCCAGAGGATCGCCGCGCCATGTCCCGCCGAGCGGAAAAGTCAGATTGACCTGATAGGTATCGCCTGCCCGGATCGCTTCCTCGACTCCGGCAAAGGCGCGGGCATACCCGCCGGTCGAAAGATCGGGCGTCATCGGCCCGAGCCGCCCTTCCCCCTCCGCCTGCATTGCAAGCCAGGTTTCGACGTCGGCGTCGTTCATCAAGGTGAGGTCGGCAAAGCGCGTGAACCACACCAGGGGGCCCGACGCCCCGGTCCGCGCCGGAGCCAGTCCTTCGAGCCGGGGTTCGAGCGCGAGCCCGGCTTCATAGGCAACATAGCCGGCCCAATGCCCCGGAACCGCGCCGATCCGGGCAAGAGCGGGCACGACCTCCTCCGGACGCCGGGCAACGACGGTTTCGAGTGGCGTTTCGTAGAGCCGCGACGGCACCGCGCCGTCGCGGCGCGCATCATCGAGCAGAATGAAAAAAGGCCGGGTCATGAGACCCGGCCCTTTAGCGTGTGGGCGGCGCCGATGCAAAACCGACGCCAGCCCTTTGAGGGTTTCCGTCCTCTTGAGGATTTACGCCCTCGTGAGGATTACTGGCCTGCGAGCCAGGCCGTCGTTTCGCTGGTGATGCGCGGATCGGTTGCCAGACGGTTGCGAATGCGGGCGAGCGCACGCTCGACCGGCTTTTGCGCGCCCGGTTCGATCGTCTTTTCATAGGCCGTCAGCTTGTCGACCATGGCCTGCGTATTGGCGGTCGAGGCGAGCCGTTCGACATACGTCGTCCGGCCCGAGGCATCGACCAGGTCGAGTACCGCGTCGCGATGCGCGAGGAAGAAGTCAAACGCCTGCTCGCTGTGTTCGCGCGCGACCGCCGTGATGATCGCCGCCGACGTCGTCTTGCCCGGCTTGTCGGTCAGGGCAAGAGCGAGCGCCTTGTTCGCCAGAGCCGGGTCCTTCACCGCGCCCAGACGCACGAAGAGATCGGATCGGTCGACCGTGGACGTCGCCGCCTCGGCCAACCGTTCGAGCTTGTCCCATTCGGCAGGCGTCGCATTGCGGGAAACGATGCCCAGCCAGTCCTGCTTGAGCGGACCGTCAAGCGCAGCGGGATCGGTGTCGAGCGCGGCAAAGCGGCGACGCGCTTCTGCCACCACGCCCGGTTCGCCGAGCTTGCCCAGCACCGCGACCAGCGTCGAACGCAAGTCGGCGTCAGGCAGCGCTTCCCCGGCCTTGGGATCGAAGCCGAGCGCATCGAGGCGCGGCTTCCACAGGGCGATCGCACGGGCTGCGAGCGCGGCCTTTCCGGCCCCGGCGTTGTCCCCGAAACGATCGTAAAGCCCGCTGAACCGGCGGATCGCTTCATTGGCGACTTCGGGATTGCCCTTGCCCGGCACCGCCGCGAGCAGCGCAAGGGCGCCCGCCATCGGCTGATACCCGGCCTGGGCCAGTTCGAGCTGATCGGCGACCAGACCGCGCTGGTCGATCGGAGCAAGGCGCGGCAGGGCCCCGGCCAGATCCTTCAACTGTGTCGGCGTATAGAGCGAGCGGTAATAGCCGAGCTGTCCGGCATTGATGACCACCGGACCGCATCCCTCGATCGTCAGCGTCGTCTTGCCGTCGGCCATGATCGAGCGGGTCGGAGCGCCTCCGCCCACCGCGACCAGAAGCGGCACATGCCAGCGCCGGGTCGAAGGTTCGCCGACGCGATCACGCGTGAATTCGTCCTGCACCAGCGACAGCGTGGTCTTGCCCCCTGCGCATTGCGCAGCAGCGACGCGAACCAGCGGAATGCCCGGCTGCTTGGTGAAATCGTCAGCAATCGTGCTCAGCCCCTTGGCCCCGGCGGCCTCGACCGCATTCCAGAGGTCGGTGGTGTGGCTGTTGCCGAACTTGTGCGCGGCCATGTAGGCGCGGATGCCGTCGCGCCAGGTGGTTTCGCCCGCATAGGCTTCCAGCATGGCAAGGACGGCTTCGCCCTTCTGATAGGTGATCGCGTCGAAAGCCTGATTGGCTTCGTCGACCGTGCGCACTTTCTGGATGATCGGGTGCGTCGTGCGGAAGGCATCGAGCCCCATCGCCGCCTCGCGCCCGCCGACGCGTCCGATCAGCGCGAACCAGTCGGGGTGGAAATGGTCGGTCGCCTTGGTTTCCATCCAGCTGGCGAACCCTTCGTTCAGCCAGAGGTCGTCCCACCAGGCCATGGTGACGAGATCGCCGAACCACTGGTGAGCGATCTCGTGGGCCTGGGCCACTTCGATGAACTGGCGCGACTGAGGCGAGGTCGTCTTGGGATCCTCGAGCAGGTCACGCTGGAACGTGAACACCGCGCCCCAGTTTTCCATCGCGCTGAAGAACTGCGACTGGCCCGGCCCGGCAATGTTGTCGAGCTTGGGCAGCGGATAGTTCTGACCGAAATAGTCGTTGTAATAGGGGACGAGCCCCGCCAGCTCGTTGAGCGCAAAGCGGGCCTGTTCGCCGCTGCCCTTGGGCGAGACGATGCCCACTTCGACCCCGGCGCTGGTCATCTTGCTCATCCGCTCGAAATCGCCCGCGCCGAAGAACAAGAGGTACGAAGCCATTTTCGGCGTGGTGCGGAAGGTGACTTTCTTCAGCCCCTTGCCCGCCGGAGCCTCGCTCGCGACCGGCATGTTGCTGACTGCAAGCTGCGCTTCGGGAACGACGACCGAGAGGTCGAAAGTTGCCTTGTACGAGGGTTCATCGAACATCGGGGCGAACTGGCGCGCATAGCTCGGCTCGAACTGGGTGAAGAGCGCGCGAGTCGGCTTGCCGTCGTTGCCGGTGTAATCGAGCGCAAAAAGGCCGCTCGCCTGCGTGTCGATGTGCCCGGTATAAGTGCCTTCCAGACGATAGTGTCCGGCAGCAATCGTCTTGCCTGCGGCAAAGCTTGCGGTTTCCTGCTTGTCGTCGAACGTGACCTTGAGCGCCGTGGCCTTGCCCCCGGTCGCGACAAGCTTTGCCTCGCCGATCTTGAGCATCGCAGCGTTGAGCGTGATCGCATCGGTTGCCTGGGGCACATCGATGTCGATGGCAAAGGTGCCTGCGAAGGTCATCGCCTTTGGATCGGGCACGATCCCGATGGCATAGTGGCTGGGGATCGCAGTATGCGGCAGCGTTCCATCGACGGGGAAAGCCGGAGCTGCAACCGGGGCAGCAGGCGCAGCGCAGGCAGGGACGGATACGGCAAGGGCAAGCGCCGAACCGGCAAGCGCCAGCGCGGCAAGGGAATGCTTGGAAAAGCTGATCATCATCACCCCATGGGAGGACGTCGGCCAGCCGGGAGCGGCGGCCGCGAATGGTCCTGCCTAGCAAGGAGATGGTTGCAAAGCCAACCGGATTGCCGTGACGCCATCGACCAGCGACCGACCCGGCCCGACGAACGGCAACCCCGGGTCCGGGCAAACGATACCCCTGAACCCGCAAGGCCGTGCGATCAGGCGAGCGGAACCCGCAAGGTTGCTCTCAAACCGACGACCCGGCCCTTCTCGATCCGATTGGCAAGGATCAGCGAACCGCCGTGCTGATCGGCAATCGCCCGCGCGAGCGTGAGCCCCAGCCCCGTGCCCCCGGTCGCACTGTTGCGCGACGGGTCGAGCCGGGTGAAGGGCTCCATCATCAGGGCGATCGAACCCTCCGGAATGCCCGGTCCGTCGTCATCGACCGTGATCACTGCCTCGTGCCCGTCGCGCGCCAGCGTCACCCGCGCGCGTTCACCATAGCGCAGGCTGTTGGACACCAGATTGCGCAAGGCCCGACGCAGCCAGGTCGCGCGCACCGGCGCAACCATGCGTTCGAGATCGATCACTTCGACCGGTTCGCCCATGTCCTCGTATTCGCCGATGATATCTACGACGAGCGCGGAGATTTCAGTCGCCTCGACCGGATCCGACGGGCGCCCGACGCGCGCCAGCGAGAGAATGTCATCGAGCGAGCGATTGATGTCCTCGATCGTGGCGGCCATGCGCGCACGTTCGGTATCGTCCTCGACTGCCTCGATCCGCACGCGCAAGGCTGCCAGCGGCGTCTTGAGATCGTGCCCGATCGCGCCGAGCATGACGTCCTTTTCATCGAGCAGGGCACTGATACGCGCTTCCATCGCGTTATGCGCCGCGATCAGGTGCTTCATGTCCTCGGGCCCTTGCGGCACCAGCGGTTCGATCCGTCCCGGTTCGCGGGCGAACTGTTCGAGCCGCCCGGTCAGCGCGCGCAAGGGACGCGTAATCCGGCGCAGGATCAGGGCGACGACCCCCACCAGCACGAGGTAGATCAGGATCGTCTGTCGCAGCAGCGCGATGAGCAGCAGCGTCTCGTTCGACGGCACGAAGCTGCGTACGGTCATCCACGTCCCGTCCGCCTGCTGCATCGAGGCGATCACCAGCCGAGGATAGCCTTCCCCGGTCGAGGTGTCGAACCGCGCACGCAAGGCGGGCAGGACCGGCCCCACAAGCGCATCCCGCGCGGGATCGCGTTCGACCACCAGCACGGCTTTTACCTGTTCGCCCTGAGATTCCAGCACTTGCCGCAGATGCTTTTCCATCTCGGCCATGTGAATGTCGCCGGGCTGTTCGGGCGAGCGGCTGTCGACATGGAAACGCAGCGTGCGCGGCAGGCGCAGCCGCTCTTCGGGAGGAAGACCTCCCGGCAAGGCGGGCAAAGGCTGAAGATCGGGCGGAGGCGATCCCGGCGGAAACCCCGGAGGCGGTCCGGGTGGGTGCATGCCTTCGGAAAATCCGTGCCGCATCGCCATGCGTTCACCCAGCATGCGCATGGCGGTGCTGTTGACCATTCCGGCCAGATGACGCTCGTGTTGTTCGCGCCAGATCAGATAGGCCGACAACCCTTGCGCCACGAAAAGCGCCAGCGCGATCGCCAGCAACATCTGCCCCATGAGGCTGTGCGGCCAGAGCGGAATGCGGCGCAGGAAGGGCTTTTTCCCGTCCGGTTGCGATGGCAACGCGTTCACGGCGAGCGCCTTCAGTCCTTGGCCACGATCTTGCGCACTTCGGCGGCGAGCATGTAGCCCCCGCCCCAGACCGTCTGGATCAATTGCGGATTGCGGCTGTCGATCTCGATCTTGCGACGCAGGCGGCTGATCTGGTTGTCCACTGCACGATCGAACAGATGCGCCTCGCGCCCCTGCACCATGTCGAGCAGGCGATCGCGGTCGAGCACTTGTCGCGGATGGTCGAGGAACGCCATGAGCAGGCGGAATTCTGCCGAGGAAATCGGCACCACCACGCCTTCGGGATCGGTCAGGCGGCGCTTGAGCGGATCGAGCCGCCAGCTTTCGAATTCATAGAGCGTCGCTTCGACGGCTTCGGGGATCACCCGGCCCGATCGACGCAGCACGCTGCGGATGCGGGCGACCAGTTCGCGCGGGTCGAACGGCTTTACGACATAATCGTCGCCGCCGATTTCCAGCCCGACAATACGGTCGGTCGATTCGCCCTTGGCCGTGATGAAGATGACCGGCATCCGCCTGGTTTCGGCAAGATGGCGGCAGAGCGACAATCCGTCCTCGCCCGGCATCATGATGTCGAGCAGGACGAGATCGTAATGGGCCGAGGCAATCCGGCCGCGTGCCTCGGCGGCGCTCGCCGCCTGGGTCACGACAAATCCCTGACGGGCGAGATAATCGGCCAGGGGTTCACGCAGGGCCGCTTCGTCGTCGACCAGCAGGATTTCGGTGGCAGCTTCGCTCATCCCATCGCTCATATCCGATTGTCGGACAGGTTCCAGCATGGTCGTCACGTCCACAATCCCATTTCATGCTAGGTGTCGCGTCGGGAACCCCGGCCGACCGGAGTTCCCAATCGCAAACTTACATTTCATCTCCCGAAGGCGGCGGCGGGCCGTCACCATCTCCCGGAGGCGGGCCACGACGGCCCTCATGGTGCCAGCCGTGGGGACCGCGCGGACCAAATGCCGCCCGGCGTTCCTCGCGCGTCAACTTGCCGTCGTGATTGGCGTCAAGCTTGTCGAAGCGAGCCTTGACCGCCGCATCGAAAGCGGCGCGGGTGAGCGTATCGCCCTGACGCGCTTCGCGCATCGCGGGGTGGATGATCGCTTCTCCGATGAAGCCTTCCGGCCCCATCATGCCCGGGTGCATGCGATGCGGGCCCATCATGCCCATGCCATGCGGCCCATTACCCTCGGGGCCCTTTCCTTCGGGACCCTTTCCTTCGGGACCCTTTCCGCCCGGAGGCGGCGGAGGCGGCATGTCCTCGCGCTTTTCCTTCCACTTCGCTTCACGCGCATGGTGGAAAGCCAGGAATTCGTCCTTGCTTACCACGCCGTCGTGGTTCGCGTCGATTTCGGCGAAGTGTTCGAGCACGCGGGCATCGCGATCGGCCTGGTCAAGCTTGCCGTCGTGATTGGCGTCGAGCTTGTCCCACAGACCATCGGCCTTGGCCTTCACGTCGGCCCAGGCGATTTCGCGGTCGGGTCCGCCCTTGTCCTGGCTCTGCGGAGCCTTTTCAGCAAAGGCAGGCGCAGCGAACTCGACCGCCGCAGACAACATCAGGCCCGCGGCAACACCTGCCAGCAGCAACTTCTTCATTTCGTCGTCCCCTTTCTCGGAGCGCCGTTTGATAAACGGGGGAAAGCCGCGGCGCGGTCCCGCAGCAGGCATGGGGGATTGGGGGAAGCCTGCCGGGATTGTGCTTGGGGGCTGATTGTAAACCGCCCCGCGACTTTCTGTCCCATGATATAGGACGCGGTTGTCGCTGAACTATGCCGGGTTGGCGGGTATTTTGTCGCAGATTGTCGCGCGATGGGCGACCTGCAACGAGACACACCCGTTGCAGGTCGCAACACGCATGGGCTCAGACCAACGGCGCGGTCGCCGCTTCGAGCCAGGCAAGATCTTCGCCTTCGAGCAGCGGCGCCAGGATCGAGCGCACTTGCGCGTGATAGGCGTCGAACCAGCCGCGCTCTTCCGCGCTCAACAGATCGACATCGACAAGGCTGCGGTCGATCGGCACGAACGTCAGATTGTCAAAGCCCAGATAAGCGCCTTCCGCCCCGGCGATCGTCCGTCCAGTCACCAGCACCAGATTCTCGATGCGGATGCCGTAATCGCCTGCCTTGTAATAGCCCGGCTCGTTCGACAGGATCATGCCTTCGAGCAATTCCTGCGCAGTCCCGGCCTGCCCGCCTTGCGCCTTGGCAATGCGCTGGGGCCCTTCGTGGACAGAAAGAAAGCTGCCGACGCCGTGCCCGGTGCCATGGGCATAGTCGAGCCCCGCCGACCACAGGAACTGGCGCGCCAGCACGTCGAGCTGGGCCCCATTGGTGCCCTGCGGGAACACGGCGCGCGACAGGGCGATATGCCCCTTGAGCACGCGGGTGAACCGGTCGCGCACTTGCGCCGGAGGCGCGCCGGGGCCGATCCAGACGGTGCGGGTAATGTCGGTGGTGCCGTCGCGATACTGCCCGCCCGAATCAACGAGATAGATGCTGTCGGGCGCGATCGTCCGGTTCGAGGCTTCATCGACCCGGTAATGCGGAATGGCCGCATTGGGCCCGGCACCCGAAATCGTGTCGAAGGACAAGTCGACCAGCGCATTGCTTGCCGCCCGCTCGGCTTCCAGTCGCGCGGCCGCCGAAAGCTCGGTCTCTCCACCGGCAGGCGCAGTCGCTTCGAGCCAGCGCAGGAAACGCACCATGGCCGCCCCGTCGCGAGCCTGCGCCGCGCGGTGTCCCGCCAGCTCGACCGGGTTCTTCACCGCCTTGGGCAGGATCGTGGGATCGAGCAGCGGCGCAATCGTCGCCCCGGCACTTTCGAGCGCGCGGAAAATTGCCTCCACGCTGCGATCGGGATCGACCGCGACCTTGCGCCCGCCCAACGCTTCAAGCGCGGGCACGAAGGCATCACGGGAAGCAAGACGCACGCCCTCGCCCAGATGCGCGACGAGATCGGGCGTCACCTTTTCCGGCGCCATGAAGAGGTCGGCGCTGCCATCGGCATGGACCAGCGCGAACGCCAGCGCGACCGGAGTGCGATCGACGTCGCTACCGCGCAGATTGAAGAGCCATGCAACCGAATCGAGCGCGGCGATCACCACCGCATCAAGGCTCTTTTCCTTGAGCCAGGCGGCCACTTGCCCGCGCTTGGTCACAGCATCGACACCGGCGAATTCGATTCCATGGGGAACGGCGGGCGCAGGCGACGGCGCGGGGCGATCCTCCCACACCACATCGACCGGATTGGCCGCCACCGCGACCAGTTCGCCGCCACGCGCGGCGAGCGCGCGCGCCACCGTTTCAGCCCAGCCGCGCGTGTGCAGCCAGGGATCAAAGCCGATCCGCGCACCCTGCGGCGCCTGCGTCCCAAGCCAGCCGGGGACGCTTTCGCCCGGAACCTGATGATAGGAATAGAAACGCGGATCGACCTGTTCCCGCACTTGCAGCGTATAGCGCCCATCTACGAACATCGCCGCTTCTTCGCGCAGGATCACCGCCGTCCCCGCCGACCCGGCAAAACCGGTCAGCCATTCCAGACGTCGGGCATAGGCCCCGACATATTCGCTCATGTGCTCGTCGGAAATCGGGACCACGAAACCGTCGAGCCCTTCGGCTGCAAGATGCTTGCGCAAGGCGTCAAGCCGCGCCTCGTGGGTGTTCATCAGCATGGGGAGTTCCTGAAAATCTTTGCATCGGTTGCATGATGCCCCGTCTTGCGGGGTCAATGCGCACACCATAGATGCGGGACATGGCCAAGACCACCCCCCAACCCGCCGCTGCCATCTCCGCCCCGCCCCGTGCGGACAAGCGGGCCTCCAGCTTCACCCACCATGGCGTGACGGTAGAGGACGATTACGCATGGTTGCGCGACCCGGGTTATCCCGAAGTCACCGACCCCGACGTGCTCGGCTATCTCGAAGCCGAAAACGCCTGGTTCGCCGCGCGCATGGGCGACCGCCAGCCGTTGATGGACAAGCTGTTCACCGAAATGCGCGGGCGCATCAAGGAAGCCGACCGCTCGGTTCCGCAAAAGGACGGAGCCTATCTCTATTGGGTCGAATACGAGGAAGGGGCCGAATACAAGAAGTGGTGGCGCCGCCCGGTCGAAGGCGGCGCGGACGAACTCGTTCTCGATGAAACCGCCCTTGCCGAAGGAAAGGACTATTTCCGCCTCGGCGCGCTGTCGGTCTCGAACGACGGCAAGCGGCTGGCATGGTCGATCGACGACAACGGTTCGGAACGCTTCACCGCGCGGATCAAGGTGATCGCAACCGGAGAGATCCTGCCCGACGTCATCCCCGACACCCTGTCCGGCCTTGTCTGGACAAGCGATGACAGCGCCCTCGTCTATGCCCGCGTCAACGGACAGTGGCGCACCGACACCCTGCTCGTCCATCGCATCGGCACTCCGCTCGAAGAGGACACGGTGCTGTTCCACGAAGCGGACGAAGGCTTTCGCGTCGGCGTCGGTCTCTCGGCCAGCGAGCGCTGGCTGGTCATCGCGACCGGCGACCATGAAACGAGCGAAGTCCATCTCGTCCCCGCCGCCGATCCGACCGCCACGCCGATCCTGGTCCGCGCGCGCGAGACGGGAATCGAATACGACGTCGATGTGCTCGACCGTGGCGACGGCAGCGAGCCGGTGCTCTATATCCACACCAACGACACGCACGAGAATTTCCGCCTCGCGACGGCCGCATTGTCCTCGCCCGCGCAATGGACGACGCTGATCGAGGGCAGCGATGCCTTTTACCTGACCGGGTTCGACCTCTTCCGCGATTTCTATGTCATCGAAGGTCGCGTGCGCGGACTCGATCGCATCGAAGTGCGCTATTACGACGATCCCGCCCGGATCGAGGCGATCGCCTTCCCCGAGGAAAGCTACGAAGCGGCCCTTGCCGACAATCCGGAATGGGTGACCGACCGGCTGCGGCTGACGTATGAATCGATGGTCAGCCCGGCGACCGTCTATGACTATCACGTTACCGACAAGCGGCTCGAACTGCTCAAGGTGCAGGAAATCCCCTCGGGCTACGACGCCTCGCTCTATGTGACGCAGCGGCTGGAAATCCCGGCTCGTGACGGCACCGCGATCCCGGTCTCGATCATGATGCGCAAGGACCGTACCGGCGACGGGCCGCTCTATCTCTATGGCTATGGCGCCTATGGCATTGCCATCGGCCCGGGTTTTTCGACGGCACGGCTCAGCCTCGTCGATCGCGGCATGGCCTTTGCGATCGCCCATATCCGGGGCGGAGACGATCTTGGCCGCCGCTGGTACAAGGACGGCAAGCTCGACAAGCGCACCAACACGTTCAACGATTTCGTCGATGTCGCGCGCGGCCTTGTCGAACGCGGCCTGACGGCACCGGGCCGGATCGCGATTGCCGGGGGCTCGGCCGGTGGCGAACTCATGGGCGCGGTCATCAATACCGATCCCGACCTCTGGGGCGCGGTCGTCGCGCATGTCCCCTTCGTTGACGTGCTCAACACCATGCTCGACGAGACCTTGCCGCTGACCCCGGGCGAGTGGCCCGAATGGGGCAACCCGATCGAGGATGCGCAGGCTTTTGCCCTGATCCGTTCCTATTCGCCTTACGATCAGGTGCGCGCGCAGGCCTATCCGCCGCTGATGGTGACAGCCGGGCTCAACGACCCGCGCGTGACCTATTGGGAACCGGCCAAATGGGTGGCAAAGCTGCGCGAGCTGAAAACCGACGGCAACGAACTGGTTCTCAAGACCAATATGGGTGCCGGGCACGGCGGCAAGTCGGGCCGGTTCGAAAGCCTCAAGGAAACGGCGGAGGAATTCGCCTTCATCCTGTGGCAACTGGGTCTCGACGCTGCCTGACCGCAAAAAGGACAATGCCGACAATGGCGAACCGCTTTGCCATGACCTTTTCCGCGACGGCCGAGGACATCGATGAACTCGGCCATGTCAACAATGCGGTCTGGGTCCGCTGGATGGAGCGGATCGCCGTCGCGCATTGGGAACACGATGCCTTGCCCGACCACGTCGCGGCCTATGCCTGGGTCGTGACCCGGCACGAAATCGATTATCGCAGCAATATCCGCGAGGGCGACATGGCCCATGCCGAAACATTCATTCCGGAAAAGCCGACCGGTGCCCGGTTTAACCGCTGCACCGAATTTCGCGATGCGGCGGGCAAGTTGCTGGTCGCGTCCCGCACCACCTGGGCCTTGCTCGACCGGGCAAGCGGACGCCTGATGCGGGTTCCGGCTGAAGTGGCGGCGCCCTTCCTGCCGTAATACCAACCTGCAATGAGGTCCTTCTCATTACAGGTCAGTAAAGGACGTCAGGCCGCGCCCGGAAGAGCGGCGGGCAAACGCATCGTTGCCGCGACACGCTGCATCTTGCCCCCGCGACGGACGCGCGGCGGCGCGCTGTCGCGCAATTCAAGAGCGCTGTCGGGTTCATCGACGCGGTATTGGGCCCGCAAGTCGAGCTTGTAGGCCTCGACCTCTTCCTCGCTGGCCAGATGAGCGACCGTGAAGCGGCGCACCACATAATCGCTCAGCGTATCGATCAGCGTCAGCACGCGTCCGCCCGCCATTTCAGCCAGCCGCGAAACATCGATACCATTGGCCAGCGACCAGTTCCGCCGATCCCAGGTCACCACCGGACGTCGGCAATAACGACAGGTGCTGTGGAGCGAACCATCGCTTTCATGGCGACGTACGCGATCCGGGAGGTGTTCGCGGGTAAACCAGCACTTTGTCAGGGACTCCATGGCCAAACGCCTCCATTGCTCCACATGTGACCGACGGGTCGTGTTCACGGGATGGAGGAATCCGGCCCGCCGGTCATGACAACAGGACGGCGGGCACAGGACAAGGTTAAGGGCGCATGAAAAGCGCCGGGTCAGAGAGGGTTCCCGTCCTTGTCGCGATAGATCTCGCGGCGTCCGACATGGTTGGCCGGACCGACCAGTCCATCGGCTTCCATCCGCTCGATCCACTTGGACGCGGTATTGTAGCCGACGCCCATCTGGCGCTGGATCCAGCTCGCCGAAGCCTTCTGACTTTCGAACACGAGCTGGCAGACCTGCCGATACTTGCGCTCTTCGGGATTGTCCGAAGCGGTGGCGTCGAGATCGTCGAACCCGAAGCTGCCCTCGGCCGGTTCCTCGGTGACCGAATCGACATATTCGGGCGAGCCCTGACCGCGCCAGTGATCGGCCACGCGTTCGACTTCCTCGTCCGAGACGAAGGGGCCGTGGACGCGCTTGATCGGATCGGTGCTGGGTTTGTAGAGCATGTCGCCCTTGCCCAGCAGCTGTTCGGCCCCCTGTTCGCCAAGGATCGTGCGCGAGTCGATGCGGCTGGTCACGGCAAAGCTGATACGGGTCGGCAGGTTCGCCTTGATGACGCCGGTGATGACGTCGACCGAGGGACGCTGCGTCGCCATGATCAGGTGAATGCCCGCCGCACGGCTCTTTTGCGACAGACGCTGGATCAGCACTTCGATTTCCTTGCCCACCGTGACCATGAGGTCGGCGAGTTCGTCGACGATGACCACGATCTGCGGCAGGACCTGATAATCGAGCTGCTGTTCCTCGTAGATTTCCTCGCCGGTATCAGGATCGAAACCGACCTGGATGCGGCGGCCGAGCGGCTTGCCCTTGGACGCGGCGGCGCGAACTTTTTCGTTGAAGCCCGAGAGGTTGCGCACCCCGATCGAGCTCATCATGCGATAACGCCGCTCCATTTCCTCGACCGCCCACTTGAGCGCGCGGACCGCCTTGGCCGGCTCGGTCACCACCGGCGAGAGGAGGTGCGGAATGTCGTCATAGCTCTTGAGTTCGAGCACCTTGGGATCGACCAGAATCATCCGGCACTGCTGCGGCGTCAGACGATAGAGCAGCGAAAGGAGGATGCAGTTGAGCCCCACCGACTTGCCCGACCCGGTCGTCCCGGCGACCAGCAAGTGCGGCATGGTGGCAAGATCGGCCACCACCGGTTCGCCGGTGATGTCCTTGCCCAGAATGATCGGCAACAGCCCCTTGGCATTGACGAAGCGGTCGCACCCAACCAGTTCGCGGAAACTGACCATCTCGCGCGTGACGTTGGGCAGTTCGATCCCCATGACCGTGCGGCCCGGGATCGATGAGACGCGCGCAGAGACCGCGCTCATGTTGCGGGCAATGTCGTCGGCCAGCCCGATCACGCGGCTCGCCTTGGTGCCCGGTGCGGGTTCGAGTTCGTACATCGTGACGACCGGGCCGGTCCGCACGGCGGTCACTTCGCCCTTCACCTTGAAGTCGTCGAGCACGTTTTCGAGCAGGCGCGCGTTCCGTTCGAGCGCGAGCTTGTCGATCTTGGGCGCCGAAGCGGGCGGCGCTTCCTCCAATATCTCGATCGAGGGCAATTCGAACTTGTCGAAAAGGTCGCCCTGTCGCGCCTTGGTATTGGTTGTCGCAGGCGCAGGCGAACGCGTGGGATCGGTGATCTCGGTCTGGCGACGCGATCCGGCCGCGGCATTGTCTCCGGCCGGGGTTCCCGCCTCGTCGACATCCGCGCTCTCGAGAGCGTCAGCAATGATGACGCCGCTTTCTCCGGCCTTCTGCCGCTTGGCCCGCGCCGGAGCGAGAGCATCCTCGACATCGTCCTCGCCTTCGTCCTCAACCGTATTGCGGCGGAAGAAATTGGGGAGGGTGATCAAACGCCACCAGTCGAGCGCAAAGACGCGGCCCGCCAGGAACAGCCCCGCGAGCCCGAGAATCCCGGCAACCGCCAGCGCCACCCAAGTCTCGACCGCCCCGGCATAATGCGCGCCCCAATGCACGCCCGCCGCGCCGAGCAGGCCGAAAAGACCGCCCATCCCGGCCGGAAGACGCCCACCCTGCGGCGCATAGCCCAGCGCCACCGCCACATCGAGCAGGACGATCGCCACCGTCAGCAGGAGCCCCAGTCGCCACCACGCGGGCAGCTCGGGCAGTTCCTCGTCATCCTCGGTGATTTCGATCAGGTCCCCGGCCCCGTCCCACAAACGGCGAGCATAGACGAACAGCAGCGGCAGGATCAGCGCACCGGGCAGGCCGAACAGCATCAGCACCCGCTCGGACGCCCATGCACCGGGCAATCCCATCCAGTTCTCGACCGGACTTCCCGACGCGGTCGAGCCCGAGGGATCGGTCTCGGTATAGCTGAACAGTGCGAGCGCGAGGAACACCATCACCCCGAACAGGCCCGCACCGCCGATCAGCTCGGCACTGCGCCGGAAACTGCGGCGCAGGATCGCGCGCCAGTCGGACCGGCCGGAACGCCCGCCCGATGCCGATGATACTGCCCGCGATGCCATGCTCGATTCCTTCAGGTAAAAGCGGGGCCCTGTCATCCCCACATCCGTGTCCATCATGCGCCAGAGGCCGCGCGACCGTCAAGAATCCAAGGGATTCCGTCGAGTCGTGCATCCACCGATTTCGGTTCGGATTATCGCGAGAGCCCGTCGATGGCGGCAAAGCCATAGGCCCGGAGCCGTTCCGCGCGCCGCCTGTCCATGCCGCCAAGCGCCAGAACCGGCAAGGGGCATTGCCGCGCCATCAGGGCAAAGCGCAGCGGACCCAGTCCTTTCGCTCCGGGATGCGAGCGCGTCGGAAAGACCGGCGACAGCAGCACGGCATCGACCCTGGCCCTTGCCGCCCCGGCCAGTTCCCCCATGTCGTGCGCCGTTGCCAGACGCAGCCCGCCTGCGCCCTTGCCCCATCGGGAAAGGTGGCGGGCCGGACCATAGCCAACCCCGGACAGAACGAACGCCACGCCGTAGAGGCGCGCCAGCCGAGCGAGCCCCTTCATCCGTTTCGCCCGCGCCGCCGGGTCGAGGTGATAATGGCGAAAGACCAGCGCGCTTCCCGCCGGAAGCCGGGCCAGCGCGCGATCGAGCACGGCATCGTTGCGCGCATCGCTCAAGAGGACGACGCGCGGCGCCCGCAGGCGGCGGGATCGGGAGACAGGGTGGCACTTTGCCATGCGCGCGCTATAGCACCGGGCATGACTCCTGCCAGCCATACTCCCGCCGACCAGCCGACCGGCTACGACGATCTCTCCCCCCTTGCCGCGATCCGTGCGCGTATCGATCACGCCGCAAAAATCGCCGGGCGCAAGGGCGAAGACGTCACGCTCGTCGCGATCAGCAAGACCAAGCCTGCGTCCGCGATCCTGCCGTTGATTGCAGAAGGTCAGCGGGTGTTCGGCGAAAACCGGGTTCAGGAAGCGCAGGACAAGTGGCCGGCGCTGATCGAGGCCTATCCCGACTGCAAACTGCATCTGGTCGGCCAGTTGCAATCGAACAAGGCCGAAGCGGCGGTGCGTCTGTTCGACTGCATCCATTCGCTCGACCGTCCCTCGCTCCTGACCGCGCTTGCCCATGCCATGGACAAGGTCGGCCGCCGCGTGCCGCTGTTCGTGCAAGTGAACATCGGCGAGGAAGAACAGAAGGGCGGCTGCGCGATTGCCGATCTTCCCGCCCTGCTGACGCAGGCCCGCGCGGCGGACTTGCCGGTTCAGGGGCTGATGTGCGTTCCACCCGCGGGGATCGAGGCGGCGCCGTTCTTCGCGTTGCTGGGTAAGCTCGCGGCCGATCACGGGTTGTCGGGGCTGTCGATGGGCATGAGCGAGGATTTCGAGACCGCCGTCATGCTCGGCGCCACGCACGTGCGCGTCGGCAGCGCACTGTTCGGGCGCCGCGAAGGCTGAACGACCTCACGGCCATGACGGCGGCGCCCCCTCTCCTTGCCTCCGTGCTGGCGTTCCTGCCGGTCGCGGCCCTGCTGTCGATCACGCCGGGGGCCGATACCCTGCTGGTCCTGCGCACTGCCGGATTGGCAGGTGCGCGCGCAGCGGCCTTTGCGGCGCTGGGCGTTGGCCTTGGCTGCATGGGATGGGGACTGCTCGTCGCGCTCGGGCTCGGAGCCGTCCTGGTCGCAAGCCCGCTCGCCTTTGCCTGGCTGAAAGCTGCGGGCGCGCTTTACCTTGCCTGGATCGGCATGGCCCTGCTGCGCGGGGGAAAGACATCGCAGGGCCCGGCGGTCGAACCGGCCCGTCGCACCGGCGCCCTGATTGCTTTCCGACGCGGTTTCCTCACCAACCTGCTCAATCCCAAAGTCGGCGTGTTCTATCTGACGCTGTTGCCGCAATTCCTGCCGCAGGGCCCCGGCATGGCCATGGCGGGCCTTGTCCTCGCCGCCGCCCATGTGCTGGTCTCATTGCTGTGGTTTGCGGTGATGATCGTCTTTGCCGCCCGCCTTGCCCCGATGCTTGCCCGCCCGGCGGTGAGCCGGGGGCTCGACCGCCTTTGTGGCGTGGTCTTCATCGGGTTCGGCGCCAAACTCGCCCTTTCGCGAGCCTGATCAGTCCACTCCACCCTGCTCGGCATGGCGAGCCAGTTCGTCACCGGCCAGAGTGACCACATGGAGCAGGTTGGTCGAACCGGGCGTGCCGAAGGGAACCCCGGCCAGCATGATCAGCTTCGACCCCGGCGACCCGAAACCGTGGCGCAGCGCCATGCGCTTGCCCTTGGCGATCATTTCCTCGAAGCTGCCGATGTCCTTGGTGTTGACGGCATGAGCCCCCCACAGCAGGCCGACGCGACGCGCCGTCTTGAGCGTGGGTGTCAGGACCAGCATGGGAACGCCCGGCCGTTCGCGCGCGACCCGACGCGCGGTCGACCCCGATCCGGTAAAGACCACGATCCCCGCAATCGGCAGCGTCGCCGCGATCGAGGCGCAGGCCCCGGCCAGAGCATCGGCGGTCGTCGGATCGGGCGGCGTCTCGATGAAATGGATGCGCGCGTTATAGGCATTGTCCGCTTCGACCTGGGCGGCGATGCGGTTCATGATCGTCACTGCTTCTTCGGGCCAGGCACCGGCAGCAGTTTCGGCCGAGAGCATGACGGCATCGGCGCCGTCGTAGACCGCGTTGGCAACGTCGGAAACTTCCGCGCGCGTCGGCGTCGGCGCCTCGATCATCGATTCGAGCATCTGCGTCGCGACGACGACCGGCTTGCCCTGACGACGGGCCATGGCAACGATCCGCTTCTGCAGCGGCGGGACTTCCTCGGGATTGAGCTCGACCCCCAGATCGCCGCGCGCGACCATGATCCCGTCGGACAATTCGATGATCTCGCCCAGCCGCCCGATCGCGGCAGGCTTTTCGATCTTGGCCATCAGCGCCGCACGCCCGCCGATCAGGCGCCGTGCCTCGGCAAGATCTTCAGGCCGCTGCACGAAGGACAGCGCGATCCAGTCGGCGCCCTGTTCCACCGCGAAGGCAAGGTCGCGACGATCCTTGTCGGTCAGCGCCGGGACCGGCACCACCGCATCGGGAATGTTGACGCCCTTGCGGTTGGAAATGACCCCGCCGACTTCGGCCGAACAGAGGATTTCGTTTGCGTCGGCGCGGATCACGCGCAGGCGCAGCTTGCCGTCGTCGATCAACAGCCGCTGCCCCTTTTGCAGGATGCCGAACAATTCGGGATGCGGCAGGCAGACGCGGGTTTCATCACCCGGCTCGGGATTGCGGTCGAGCGTGAAATGCCCCGAATGGCGAATGACCGCGCGATCGCCCTTGAAGGTGCCGACGCGCAGCTTGGGCCCCTGCAAGTCGCACAGGATCGTGATCGGGTGCTTGACCTTGGCCTCCAGCGCGCGGATCGCCGCGATCGTCTGGGCATGCATGGCCTGTTCGCCGTGGCTCATGTTGACGCGAAAGGCATCGGCCCCTGCGCGAAAGAGCTTTTCCAGCATTTCCGGGGAACTGCTGGCCGGTCCGACCGTTGCCAGTATCTTGACCTTGCGCCCGCGAGGGTCGAGCTTCTTCGGGTCCGAATTTGCCAAGGCAGTCATCCTTGCGTCATGAGGCAGGAAGCGTGCCCGAATGCGTCGGGAACGCCGGGGATGCGCGCCGGGCTATGGCCCATGACGGCTTAAAACCCAAGACGAATATCCCTCCGCAATCACCCGGTGGATACGAATTACTCTTATCCGGACCTGCAATGAGATAAACTCATTGCAGGTCGTTTCGCTCAGACGGCGCGCGGCCTTATACCAGCTTCGCTCCCGGAACCTCGGCAGGCAGCGGAATGAATTCATGCTCGCCCGGAACCCGCGCAAAACGATCGTTGCGCCAGTCGTCCTTGGCCTGTTCGATCCGATCCGGGCGAGAGGACACGAAGTTCCAGTAGATATAGCGTTTTTCAGGCAACGGCTCGCCCCCGACCAGCATCAGTCGCGCGCCCTGTTCGCTGGAAAGAACGACCTGCGTTCCGGGCTTGAGCAGGACAAGCTGCCCCTGTTCGAACTGCCCGTCCTGTCCGGCGACACGCAAGGTGCCTGAAACGACATAGACCGCGCGTTCGACATGCTCGGCCGAAAAGGCATAACGTGCCCCCGGTGCGAGGACGAGATCGGCATAGATCATGTCCGAAAAGGTCTCGACCGGGGACTTCAACCCGTCCGCTTCCCCCGAAATCAGCGTGATCCGCGCCCCCGCCTCTTCACCGACCGGAATGGCCCCGGCACCATAATGACGGAATGTCGGCGCAGCTTCCTCATGCTGCGTCGGCAGGGCGACCCAGATCTGCAAGCCGTGCAGCAAGGCATCCTTGCCCCGCGCCTCGACCGGCGTGCGTTCGGAATGGACGATGCCGCTGCCCGCCGTCATCCAGTTCACTTCGCCCGGACGAATGGGTTGCAGGCTGCCGAGCGAATCCCGGTGCAGGATTTCCCCTTCGATGAGGTAGGTAACCGTCGCCAGACCGATATGGGGATGCGGCCGGACATCGAGCGCATGTTCGCCGGTCAGCACCGCCGGTCCCATCTCGTCGAAGAAGATGAAGGGACCGACCATGCGCCGCCCCGGACTGGGCAAGGCCCGGCGCACCGAAAACCCGTCGCCCAGATCGCGCAGCGGCGGCAGGATCACTTTGTCGACAGGTGCATCAGGAGCAATCATGGCAGGTCTCCTCGAACTGGATGGCAAGATTCAGAGCGTATCGACGAGGACGACTTCGGCTTCCTCGATCGCGGTGATGGTGATCGTTTCAACCTCGGCAATGGCGATGCCGTCGCGGGCATCGGCTTCGACCCCGTTCACCCGGATGCGACCGGTCGCGGGAACGAGATACCCCTTGCGTTCGGCACCAAGCGCATAATCAACGCTTTCCCCGGCGCGCAGAGTGCCCGCGACCAGCCGCGCCTCGGTGCGGATCGGCAGGGCGTCGTCATCCTCGGCATAGCCGCTTGCCAGCACGACCAGTTGTCCGG
>NZ_GL876934.1:422327-427519 GCF_000192575.1 Novosphingobium nitrogenifigens DSM 19370
GATTTCCATGTCGCGATGCGGGTGCGGCGGAAATCCGTTGCGGGGCGCGATAGTATCATCGTTCCACACGCGCAGGTTGCCCCAGTGCATGCGGGCCGGATCATAATATTCGGCGAACGAAAAATGGTGACGGGCATCGAGCCAGCCGTGGTTGGCATGGCCGATACCGGCGAAGGGACGCAGCTCGATCATGGAATTGCCTTTCGTGAAGCCGGTCTCGCCGACTGCTGATGCGGTCACTTTACGGATCGAACAGAACGAAGAAATGGCATTGATGGAATTTCAACGGTTCCAATTCTTACCCAATGCCATGTGGTTCCTCGGCACCCGCTTTCACGTCCGCGTCCCGGAAACCGCGATCCTTGCCGCGATCATCGCCCTGTGGTTCGGCGGAAGCCGGATACTTCGACTACCCCCCGAACAGTCGGATGGGGCGCGCTCGTCCTTGCCCCACGAAAGGATCAGACGAGAAATTCGGCAATCGCGGCAAGGTGATTGGGCATCACGCCGAACCCGTGCAACTCACTGATCAGCGCGACGCTCGGACGGTATCCGGCACGCGTCGCACACGTGAACCGGCGAACCGCTTCGAGCCGGGGATTGGCGAGCGCGCGGGGGCGGTCGTCGCCGACCAACCAGAGCATCGCGCGGGCGAACCAGCCCAGTTCCTCACGCGGGGCGGCCGGTTGGCGGCACCCGTGACGAGCGGCATCTTCGGCTCCGATCTTCACGGCAAGCCAGTCTTCACGAGAGAGATGGGCGGTGGTCATCGTCATTCTCCGGATCAGGTGATTGGGTTCGAAAGGTCTTCACGCAAGAACGGACTGAACCGCCGATCCCTGCGTCAGGGTGCGATGCACCGGGCAACGATTGGCGATGCCCAGCAATTCCTCGCGCACCGCCGGTTCGAGCAGCGGCGACAGCGTGATCGTGCGGGTAAAGACGTCGGCGGGGGTTTCCCCGGCGTGCCGCGCATGGGTGACATGGGTTGAAACTTCACCGATCTCCCACCCCTTGCGCTTGGCATAGAACCGCAGCGTCATCGTGGTGCAGGTCGCCAGCGCGGCACAGAGCATGTCATAAGGCATCGGCCCCGTACCCATTCCGCCCTGATCGATGGGCTCATCGGCGGTAAAGGCCAGATCGTCCATGCGCACGCGGCTCTGGAACGTGCCTTCGCCGGTGCTGGTGGCGGTCGCGGTGGGAATGTGGGTCATCGCGGGGTCTCCGGGGCAAGATCGGCGCTGCGGCCTTCGATAGTCCCAATCTACCCCTTGCCCCTGACAAAGAAATGGCAATGATGGAATTTCACCAGTTCCGGAATTTCATCAATGCCACTTCCCGACCTTGAAGCCTGGGCCATTTTCGCCAAAGTCGTCGAAACCGGCTCGTTCGCGGCCGCCGCCGAAGCTCTCGGCCTTTCCAAGCCGACCGTGTCCAAGGCCATGGGCCGCCTCGAAGCCCGGCTCGGCATTCCCCTGCTTCACCGCACCAGCCGCCGCCTTGCCCTGACCGAAAGCGGGCGCGGCGTGCTCGACAAGGCGCGCCGCATCCTTGCCGACGGCGAAGCGGCAGAGGCCGAAGCCCGCGCCGACGGCGACATTCCGCGCGGACTGGTCCGGCTTGCCGTGCCGATGAGCTTCGGCTTGCGCCACGTCGCGCCGCTGCTGCCCGAATTCCTCGCCGCATGGCCGCTGGTCAGCGTTGATCTCGATCTTTCGGATACGCTCGTCAATGTCGTGGCGGGCGGCCACGACATCGTGCTGCGCATCGCCGGTCTCGAAGACAGCAGTTTGCGCGCGCGGCGCCTGTGCACGGTTCGCCGTCCTCTCGTCGCGGCCCCGGCCTATCTCGCCGTCCACGGCACGCCTACGCACCCCCGCGAACTCAGCGCGCATCAGGGCTTGCTCTATACCAATCTCGAACACCCCGGCCTCTGGCGCTTTACCCACCCGAGCGAAGGCGAATACGGCGTGACTGTCCATGGCCGCCTCGGCGCGAACAATGCCGATGCGCTCGCCCCGGCCTTGCTGGCGGGACAGGGTATCGCCCTGCAACCCGACTTCATGGTTTGGGATCATCTGGCCAAGGGCACTCTGGTCGAAGTCATGTCCGACTGGCGCATCCCCGACATCGCGCTGCATCTGGTAACGCCGCCGGGCAAGCAGCGCCCGGCCCGCGTGCGCGTCCTCCTTGATTTTCTGGCCGCCCGATTGCGCGACGCGCCATGGGCCGATCGCGGGAAGAGCTTGTCTCCCGAAGAAAAACACGCTCAATAGCGCCAAGACAAACGAGGATGCCCGTCAAGTGTTCAAGACGCCGATTACTGCCCGTGCGCGCAAATTCCGCAATCTTGCGCTCGTTCTTCTGACAGGATCGGCCATCTATGGACTGGCCGACCGGGCTGGCGCTTGTGCCGATATCGGGTGGTCGCCGGTCTGGCGCCTTGCTGCGCCCAGTTATGACGGCGTCGGACGCGCCGCGATCAGCCCGGGCAACGATACCCGCATCAACCTGCTCCTGTTGTTGCGCAGCCTGAAACCGGTCGGAGACAAGGGCGCGACTTATCCCAAATCCGATTGGGACACGTTCGAACTGGGCCGGACTTTCACGACCTGGACCAGCCTGCGCGAAACCTACTGGCCCCATCCCGACAAGCCCGAGACCCCCTATTCCTCGGAATGCACGCCACCGGCGGACGCGGTCTCGACCTTTTCGAGTGCAATCACCGCTGACAAGTCCGTGCCCGACAGCGAACGCACCGCGCTCCTTGCCCTGCGCGCGCAAGTGGGGTGCGGCGCGATCGAGGGCAATCCTCCGGTCTCCAGCCCTTCGGGCCGCGAATACCTCGCCTATCTGCAGGCCGCGAGCGCGTTCTATGCCGGAAACTGGGACGGCGCGCGAAGCGGCTTTGCCGCGCTTGCCCATGCCCGCACGCCGTGGATCGTCGAAACGTCCGCCTATATGCCGATCCGCATCGCCATGCGGCAGGCCGTGGCGGGCGCAGTCGACCAATACGGCAATTTCGCCGGTGTCGAAAAGACCGACCATGCCGCCACCGCCGCCGCCCGCACCGCGATCGCGGCCTATCTCAAGGCATGGCCGAACGGTCGCTATGCCGCCTCTGCCCAGGCCCTGACCCGCCGCGTGCTCTGGCTCGAAGGAAACGTGTCCGCCTTGGCCGCAGCCTATCAGGGATTGCTCGACAGCACTCCGGCCGACAGCGAACGCACCGCCGACCTTGCCGAAGAGATCGACCTCAAGCTGCTGGGCCCCGATGCCCGTTCGGTGGCGGTCGACAAACTGGGCGGATCGCCCCTGCTGCTGGCGGTCGCCGACTTGCGCCAGATGCGCGTGATCGAAGACACCGACGCGATGCCCTTCCCCGCCGAGCGTCTGGCGAGCCAGCAGGCAAGCTTTGCCGGACAGGCCGATCTCTATACTTTTCTTCAGGCCAGCCGAGCGTTCTATGCCGGGGAAACGCCGCGTTCGCTCTTGCCGCTGGTCCCCGACGCCACGCACGCCCACGGCTTCACGCCACTCGCGTTCAGCCGCCAGATCCTGCGCGGCATGGCTTTGGCGCGAGCGAAAGACCCGAACGAAGCGGGGTTCTGGCGCACGTTGATCCCCAATGTCAGCCCGATCCATCAACGGCCTCTGGCAGAACTGGGCCTTGCCCTTTCATGGCAAGGGGCCAAGCGGCTCGATCTGGTCTTTGCCCCCGGCTCGCCGATCGAGGACCGGACGACGCGCGAAATCCTGCTTCAGACCATGGCGCGCCCCGCGATCCTGCGCGCGGTCGCGGCCGACGGCACGCGCCCGGCCCACGAACGCGACGTCGCGCGTTTCACCCTGTTGTACAAGGACCTCGGCCGTCAGGCCTATGCCGACTTCATCCGGGACAAGGCGCTGGTCCCCGCCGACGCCGCGACCGACCCGCTTCAAAGTTTTTGGGGCGAGAGCCCGGTTTCGACGGGCCTTTTCACGCGCGGAAAGGCCTCGGACGGCTTTGCCTGTCCCGCTTTGGACGCGACCGTTGCAACGCTTGCGCATGAACCGGCCAATCGCCGCGCGATGCTCTGCCTCGGCGAGTTCTGGCGACTGAACGGCTTCGACGGATTTTCGCTGTTCACCCCCGGCAAGGTTGCCGACACGCTCGGCCACGCGCCGGACGATTTCCCCGGCAAACCGCTGGCGCGCGATGCGATCTATGCAGCGGTTCTCGCCGACCGCAATGCCTCGCGCGAGGAACGCGCCTATGCGCTCTATCGCTCGATCATGTGCTATGCACCCAGCGGCTATAACGGCTGTGCCGGACCTTTCCTGACAGCGGACGAAATGGACAAGGCCGCCGCGCCCAAGCCCCAGCGCAAGGCGTGGTACAACGAGCTCAAGACCACGTTCCCCGACAGTCCCTGGGCCAAGAAACTGCGCTATTACTGGTGAGCCGGACAACGACCGCGCTGGCCTTGGCGTTGACGGCGTCGCTGGCGGCGTGCCACCGCGCGCCGCCGCCTGCGCCAAGCCACGACGTCCGGGCGCAGGCCTATGACGCGTTCTACATCTGGCCCGGCGTCCGCCCGCCCGACGACATTCACCCCCGCACACTCTACCTGCTCGACGGAGAAATCCGGCGCGGCGGCCCGCCCCGCTTTACCCGGCTGCGCATGGGAACGCCCCGCTTGCCCGGCGTCGAACTCTGGTTGGTCGTCCGCGCCAACCGACTCGACTGGGACGCAGCGAACGAAGCGGCCATTTTCGAAGACCTGAAAAAGTGGCAGGCCGCAGGAAACCGCGTCGCGGGACTACAGGTCGATTTCGACTCCTCGGCCAGGGGCCTCGAAAACTATCGCCGCTTCCTCGCCGACTTGCGCAAGCGCCTGCCGCGCCCCTTCCGCCTGTCGATCACCGGCCTCATGGACTGGAGCGCCCACGGCGACCCTCAAACCCTCACCGCCCTGCGCCCGATCATCGACGAAGTCGTGATCCAGACCTATCAGGGCCGCACCACCATCCCCGGCTACACCCGCTGGTTCGACCAGATGGCCCCCTTCCCCATCCCCTTCCGCGTCGCCCTCGCCGAAAACAGCGAATGGCACGCCCCCACGTCCCTAACCCGCCAACCCCAATTCAAAGGCTACATCGTCTTCCTGCTCCGACATTCCACGAGGAACTGAGAACCGGGGTGGTCA
>NZ_GL876934.1:428858-446554 GCF_000192575.1 Novosphingobium nitrogenifigens DSM 19370
CCATCGCTCTGATCGAATACTCTTGCTCGCTCAACAAAATCGCGCCGCTGCTCGATCTTCCCGACTACGAAGCCGGCGCCCAGAATGCCAACGAGGTACTGTTCAGACACCTCCGTGATGCAATCCCCGCCGCATATTCGATCAAGTGTTTCGCGATCGACCCGACCGACGCAAACAATCGCCGGGCGTTCGACGGCACCGCCGAACTCAAGGCGCTTTTGCAAACCGGCTTCGTCAAGGCGCAGCGCACCTTGGATATGGGCAAGCGGGGCGACACCGACGTGATCGGCAAGCTTCTCAACAAGCTCTTCCGCACGGCGAGCAATCTCAACGCATCGCCGGGCGATCAGGAAATCGCCACTCAGCTCAAGGCCGCCGTCGCGGGTATCGAACAGACGATGCAGGGCGATTTTGACGATCAGCTCAAGGGGCTGTTGCCGGCGCTGAACTCATTTGGATTTCCGAGCCTCAACGACACTGAGCTGCGCCCGCAGACGCAGATCGACGTTGAGAGCCTTCTGACCGACAACACCCGTATTCTCTACACGGGGACGGATGGAGTCCATCTGCCCGAGGGCTACAACGGCCTTGGAACGCGCAACCTGATCTATATCCTGCTTCAGCTCGAAGCCCTGCACAAAACCTATCGCAGCACCGCCACCCGACCGGGGACGCATCTCGTCTTCATCGAGGAGCCGGAAGCGCACCTGCATCCCCAGATGCAGGAAGTTTTCATCACGCAGCTCAACGAAGCCATAGCCACGCTTTCGGAAAAATATCCCGGAGAGCCTGTCTGGCAGGTGCAGTTCATCGTCTCCACGCACTCCTCGCATCTAGCGAACGCGGCCCAGTTCGACGCCATCCGGTATTTCCTCAACGAGCCGACCGCCGCGCAAGGCGTCAGGCGGACGAAGGTGAAGGATTTCCGCAAGGGCGCGGCTGCGATTCAGTCGGACGATCGTAGCTTCCTCCAGCAGTATATGACGCTGACGAAGTGTGACCTCTATTTCGCAGACAAGGTGATCCTCGTCGAAGGCGCGACCGAAAAAATCCTGATGCCCCGCATCCTGAAACTGGTGGATGACACGCTTCCCCCGGAAGCGAAGCTCTGCCGGCAATATATTACGACGATTGAGGTTGGCGGCGCGCACGCGCAGGTTTTCTACCCGCTGCTGGACTTCCTCGAGCTGAAGACGCTTATCGTCACCGACATCGACGCTGTGCGCCTGCATCCCGATGGCAAGCTGCGGAAATGCCTATGCGCGGAAGCGGAGCGGACTTCGAACAACGCCCTGAAAAGGTGGTTTGATGACGCCATGATCTCGGTCGCCGCGCTCACCGCGAAGACGCCGGCCGACAAAACGCGCCGATTCTGCCGCATCGCCTACCAAATGCCCGAGGACGGTTCAGCTCACACCGCGCGGAGTTACGAAGACGCGCTGATCCTTGCCAATCTCGATCGCTTCGGGATCGCCGACGATGCGGCTGCCGCACAGAACGCCTTCGATGCCGCGCAGGATTTCAAGAAGTCCGAGGAGGCTATCCGTTTCGCGATCATCGAGGCCGACTGGAACGTCCCCAAATACATCAGGGAGGGCCTCGTTTGGCTATCGGAGCCGCCGCCGGACGCGCCGCCGCCGATCGTTCCCGAAGACGTCCCGCCAGCGCCGGGTGGGGCCGACGCGCCAGCGGCCGAGGGGGCAGCGTGACCGGGCAACCATCGCCGGCAGTTGTAGCAGCTCAACAGGCACAGGCCCGCCTCGACGAATGCCTCGGCAACAGCCAGAATTTCCGGCTCGAAGCAGGCGCAGGAGCTGGCAAGACATATTCGCTGGTTGCGGCACTCAAGAAGATCATTGCCGAGAGCGGCCCGGCACTCATACACGCAGGGCAGCAGGTCGCGTGCATCACCTACACGGAGGTTGCCCGGCAGGAGATCGCTAACGAGATCGAGGAACACCCGGCCATCCTCGTCAACACCATCCACGGGTTCGGCTGGGCTTTCATCTCCCGGTTTCAAAAGACCCTGCGCGAACTCGTCGCCGCGCATGAGCCCTACAGCGAGGCGATCAAGGCGGCGGGCGGGATTCAGGATCAGCAGGTGGACTACAATCTCGGGTTCTTCGGGATCGACGAGAAACGGATCACCCTCAACCATGACGACGTTCCGCGCTTCCTCGCGGCGATGCTCGCCAACGCGAAATTCAAACGAATTCTCAAGAGCCTGTACCCCGTCCTTTTCATCGACGAGTATCAGGACACCGACCCGCTCGTGATGTCGGCGCTGGCCGATCATTTCTTCGCGTCGGGCGACGGTCCGATCACCGGTCTGTTCGGCGATCACTGGCAAACGATCTACCGCAAGGATCATGCGCTCCTCGATCTCCCCAACGTCGAGGGCATCGACAAGGGATCGAACTTTCGCTCGGTCCCGGTCATCGTGGATGTGCTCAACCGCCTGCGCCCGGAGCTTGTGCAGGAAGTCAACGACGTGGACGGGCAAGGCGAAGCCCGCTTTTTCCACACTAACTTGTTTGCCGGCGCGCGTGTCGATTCCCGCAACGGCAAACAGGAATTGCCCGAAGACTCGCACGCGGATTCGATCGAGCGCGTCCGTCAGACGTTACAGGACGAGGGCTGGGATTTCGATCCCGCGCGGACGAAGATCCTGATGCTCACCCACAACGCTATCGCGGCCGAGCGCGGTTATCCCAACATCGCCCGGATTTTCGATCGCAACGAGGCTTTCGCCAAGAAGGAGGACGCTGCGATTGCCTTCCTGGCCGATACCGTCGAGCCCATCTGCGCCGCCTACAAGGCGGGCAATTACGGGGAAATGTTCCGACTAATGGGCGGCATCCCGACCATCCGGAAGACGGCCGACAAGGCGCAATGGCAGGCCGACATGGACGCGCTAATCGCGCTTCGGGAAACTGGGACCATCGGCGAACTGATCGACCATCTGAAAGGTACGCGACGGCCGCGATTGAGCGATCGTGTCGTCCACCGAGAAGATGAGATCGCAAAGCTGGGGCCCGAGCCGACCGAGGATGAGCCGAAATCGCTCAAGCGCTACCGTGAGCTGCGAAACGTCCCCTATCGCGAGTTGATCGCCGTCACCGACTTCATCAATGGCTTCACGCCCTTCGCCACCCAGCACAGCGTGAAGGGGGCCGAGTTCGAAAACGTGCTCGTCATCCTAAGCGGCGGCTGGAATCACTACAACTGGCCGCAGTTTTTCGAACTGCTCACAACCGGCAAGATCACCGATAAGAACACGGGCGGCTTTCACCGCTGTCGCAATCTTTTCTATGTCGCCGTTTCCCGGCCGAAAAAACGCCTTGCTGTGCTCGCGACACAGGCACTTAGCGATGCGGCAATGGAAGCCGTTACAAAGCTATTCGGCGCTCAAAACGTGGTCGATCTGCCAATGTGACGCTGTGGAGGTACCGCGCAGTCGGTCATTTTCTGCCCCGAAGAAAGGGTGAACAGTTGGGTTCTTTCGCACGGAGGAGTTTTCCCACGTCATAGCCCTGGCTCCGGATCGTTTCGCCGGCTTCAGACAGAACCAGCCGTTCGCCGAAGTTGAAGTGAAGTCCGAGTCTGGTCGATTCCGTCCAGTGTGCTGGGCAGCCTTGTAGACGCTGCCCAGCCGCACTCACGCTGCGGAAAGTTTCAGGCCGCCCAGATAATCGCTCCACCACTGTGCCATCTTCACGCGCTCGTCCCAGTGCTGCCCCCTGGCGTAGGTGCCGCGCACAGCGTTCGAATGCCCATGCGCCAAGGCTCGCTCGATCGCATCGGAATGCCACAACCCGCTTTCGTTGAGCAGCGTGCTAGCGGTGGCCCGCCATCCGTGGGCCGTGACGGTCTCCTGATCGAAGCCCATGCGGCGAAATGCCAGGTTAATCGCGTTCTCGCAGATCGGCACGGTGAATTTGCGCTGGCCCGGGAACATGTAGGGCAATTGGCCAGTGCGGTCCTGCAGGGCCCGAAGCAATTCCAACGACTGGCGCGAAAGGGGCACAGAATGGGGCCGGCGCAGCTTGGTGCGCTCTGCCGGGACGCGCCAGATGGCGTCATCCCAGTCGATCTCCTCCCATCTGCCAAAGCGCAGCTCACCAGGTCGCAAGAACACGTGCGGCAGGATCTGCATGGCCAATTTGACAACTTCGGTGCCAGAAAACTCGTCGATGGCACGCAGCAGAATGCCAAGTTTGCGCGGCTCGAGAACGGCGGCGCGGTGCTTCACGATCGGCGCAGCCAAGGCGTCGTCGAGCAGGGCTGCAGGATCGTTCTTGCATAGCCCGAGAACGGCGCCGTGGCGGAACACCCGGCTGGCGAAGGCGCGGGTGCGACGCGCCGTCTCGCGCTTGCCTTCGCTTTCCACCTTGCGCAGGGCATTCAGCAAATCGGGAGTGGTAATGTCGACGATCGGCAAGTGGCCAACAGCGTGGGTCAGGTGCGAGAGAAACCAGCGAGCCTTATCAATCGTCGCGGGCGCCTTACCGCTACGCTCCAGCCGCACGCTGATGAAATCCTCAGCCACGGCACGGAACGTGTTGCTAGCTTGTAGGCGTGCCTCGATCTTCTTTTTGCGGCGCTCGACAGCCGGATCACCGCCGTCACGAATCAGATCGCGCGCCTTGTCCCGCATGGCGCGCGCCTCTTTCAGCCCTACCTCCGGCCACTGACCAAGAGACAAGCGCTTCTCGACGCCGTGGAGCCGATATTTGAAGTACCAGATCTTCGCCCCGGAGGGTCGGACCTCGAGATAGAGACCTTTTTCGTCGGGCTTGCGGTAGGGAGAGTTTGAAGCCAAAAACCCGTTTATTTGCAGAGCTTTAAGCGACATTTGGGGGCAACGCCTTTTGCTAGGCTCCCGTTTCCCCCAGAAATGCCCCCACTTGGCATGAAAAGTGGTGAGAAATCATGGGACAAAGCGAGAACGTCCGGAGGATAAAATCGACCGAAAATCCAGCTAAATCAATGCGTTGAGACGTCTTGGGAAAAAGCCCCTGGTGCCGCTTACGTGACTCGAACACGTGACCCCATCATTACGAATGATGTGCTCTACCAACTGAGCTAAAGCGGCGTGCCTTGGGTGGCAGGAAGCGTGCCTTTAACGAGGGGTGCGGCGGCTGGCAATGGGGTTGAAGGCGCCGCACCCCTATTTTTTTCGTCTTGTTGTGGATCAGTCGACAGCGACAGTCGGATGGACGGCCGCGACCAGCAGGGCCGGGACGGCGGGGTCGTCGATCGTGGCCGGAGTGGTGAATTCCTCGCCGTTGACGATCTTGCGCAGAAGGTTGCGCAGGATCTTGCCCGAGCGAGTCTTGGGCAACTGCTGCACGACATAGGCGGTCTTGAGCGCGGCGACGGCACCCAGTTCGCGGCGGACGGCGGCGATGACGGCAGCATGGAGCGCCGCTTCATCCGCGAGCCCGGCGCGAGGGACAACGAATGCGACCGGGATCATGCCCTTGATCGCGTCGTCGGCACCGATGACCGCGCATTCGGCAACGCCCGGCGTTGCCGCGACGATCTGCTCCATCTGCCCGGTCGAGAGACGGTGTCCGGCGACATTGATGATGTCGTCGGTGCGCCCCATGATGTGCACGAAGCCGTCGGCGTCGATGTACCCGGCGTCGCCCGTCTCGTACCAGCCGGGAAACGCGAGGAAGTTCTTCTGGTAGCCCTTGTGATTGTTCCACAGCGTGCGGAACGCACCGGGGGCCAGCGGCTCGCGCATGACGACTGCACCGCTGTCGCCGTTGGGAACCGGATGGCCCATTTCATCGAGCACCGCGAAATCATAGCCGGGGACCGGGAAACCGGCACTGCCCCGACGGCGGCGAGTGTCGCCGAGCGCGAAACACGTCGCAAGCGCGGGCCAGCCGAGTTCGGTCTGCCACCAGTGGTCGATCACCGGCAGGCCGCTCTGTTCTTCGGCCCAGGCAATGGTTTCGGGGTCGGCGCGTTCGCCGGCGAGGAAAATCGCGCGGCAATCACCGATACCGATCGAACGCATCAATTCGCCATCGGGATCTTCCTTGCGCACGGCGCGGATCGCGGTCGGCGCAGTGAAGAAGGTCTTCACGCCATGGCGGACGATAGTGCGCCAGAACGTACCCGCGTCGGGCGTGCCGACCGGCTTGCCTTCGAACAGGACCGTCGTCGCCCCGACCAGCAGCGGCGCATAGACGATATAGCTGTGCCCGACGACCCAGCCCACGTCGGACGCGGCCCAGAACACATCGCCCGGGGCAATGTCATAGATATTGGCCATCGACCAGGTGAGCGCGACGGCATGGCCGCCGTTTTCGCGCACGACACCCTTGGGGGTGCCGGTCGTGCCCGAGGTATAGAGGATATAGAGCGGGTCTTCCGACTTGACCGGAACCGGAGCGGGGATTGGATCGGTCGCAGTGGCGGCGCGCAAGTCGGCCCAGTCGATGTCGCGCGGCGCGACGATCTCGCCCTGCTGGCGATCGCGCTGGAACAGGACGACGCGTTCGATCTGATGCGTCGACAGGCGCAGCGCCTCATCCACCATCGGCTTGTACCCGATCGTGCGCGATCCCTCGATCCCGCACGAGGCCGCGAGCAGAACGCGCGGGGTGGCGTCATCGATGCGCTTGGCGAGTTCGAGCGGTGCAAAGCCGCCGAAGACGACCGAGTGAACGGCCCCGAGCCGCGCACAGGCCAGCATCGCGAAAACCGTTTCGGGGATCATCGGCATATAGATAACGACGCGATCGCCCTTCGCGATCCCGAGCGCGGCCAGCATCGCGGCAACGCGACCGACTTCCTCGCCCAGTTCGGCATAAGTGTAATGCCGAACCGAATCGGTGACCGGGCTGTCATGGATCAGCGCCAACGAATCCCCTCGCCCGGCGGCGATGTGACGATCGACCATGTTGTAGCAGGTGTTGAGAACGCCGCCGCCGAACCAGCCGGTTTCGTCATTCCATGCCTGGGCCGGAGGGGCGAACCAATCGACCGCCTCAGCTGCTTCGGACCAGAAACCTTCGCGATCTTCGATGCTTCGCTGCCACGCGCGGCGATAGGCGTCGCTCATCCCAATTTTTCCTTCCACTCCCTGCCCGCCGTTACCCGGCTGCGCCATCTTATAAGGTCGCGGGGGCATGCTCTCTCGACACCGATTACTTGACTTACCGGCCGCCCCCACGCGAGCGAGACTTTTAGCTAATATACGTCACTGACACGCAGAAAGGGGCAGGAACGGTCCCGTCCTGCCCCTTTCATTCACGCAACTCCATCAAGTCGCGAGGAAGTTCAATCAGTCATCGATATTGTTCTTGTTCGTTTCCGGAAGGATGAACAGACCCACGACCGCAGTAAAGGCCGCAACGATCACCGGATACCACAGGCCGTAATAGATGTTCCCGTTGGCAGCGACCATGGCGAAACCGATCGCCGGGAGCAGACCGCCGAGCCAGCCGTTACCGATATGATAGGGCAGCGACATCGACGAGTAGCGGATACGGCTGGGGAACAGTTCGACCAGCATGGCCGCGATCGGCCCATAGACCATGGTCACCAGGAGGACGAGGTACCACAGCAGCAGGATGACGAGCGGCGTGTTGATCCGGGCGGGATCGGCCTTCGTCGGGTAACCGACCTTTTCGAGCGCACCGATGATGGCAGGCTTGGCCTCGACGGCAGGCTTGCCGGCTTCGGCGGGCTTGGCGGCGACGGCAGGCTTGCCGACGACGGTCCGGGCGAACGCCTCGATCGCTTCCTTGCGGGCAGGACCAGCCAGCTTGGTCGGATCGGGAGCGGAGAAGGTTTCGTTGCCGATGGTGATCGACGCCAGCGTGCCGGGAGCGGCAGGCGCGTTGCGATAGTTGACGCCGGCCTTGGCAAGCATCGCCTTGATGATATCGCAGCTGGTGGTGTCGAACGTCTTGCCGCCGACGGGGTCGAACTGTGACGAGCATTCATCGGGGTTGGCGGTGACGGTGACGGGGGCATTGACCTGTGCCGCGGCAAGAGCCGGGTTGGCCGCCTCGGTCAGAGCGTGGAAAGTGGGGAACAGGGTGGCAGCGGCAAGAGCGCAACCGGTGAGGATGATCGGCTTGCGACCGATCTTGTCCGACAGGCGACCGAAGACCAGGAAGAACGGCGTCGCCATCAGCAGCGAGACGGTCATCAGGGTATTGGCAGTCAGACCTTCGACCTTGAGCATCTTTTCAAGGAAGAACATCGTGTAGAGCTGGCCGGTGTACCAGACCACGGCCTGCCCGGCGATCGCGCCGAAGAAGGCAGTGATGACGACCTTCAGATTGCGCCACTGGCCGAACGCTTCGGTCAGGGGAGCCTTCGAACCTGTGCCTTCTTCCTTCATCTTCTGGAAGACGGGCGATTCATGCAGCTTGAGACGCAGCCACAGCCCGAAGATCAGGAACACGCCCGACAGCAGGTAGGGAATGCGCCAGCCCCATTCCTTGAACGCGGCTTCGCCCACGCCGACCGAAGGCGAGCGGACGAGAATGACGATGAACAGCGCCATCGCCAGACCCGCGGTCGCGGTGATCTGGATCCAGCTGGTATAGAGGCCGCGCTTGTCGTTGGGAGCATGTTCGGCGACATAGGATGCCGCGCCGCCATATTCGCCGCCCAGAGCCAGACCCTGGATCATGCGCAGGGCGACCAGCATCGCGGGCGCCGCGACACCGACCGATTTGTACGTGGGGAGACAGCCGACCAGGAACGTCGAGAGCCCCATCACGGTCAGAGTAATGATGAAGGTGTAGCGACGACCGAACGTGTCGCCGATCCAGCCGAAAACAAGCGCACCGAACGGACGCACGATGAACCCGGCCGCAAAGACCAGCAGCGCCATGATGTAGGACGTGGTCGGGTTGAGACCGGTCAGGAACTGCGCCGCGATGATCGCGGTCAGAAGACCGTAGAGATAGAAGTCATACCATTCGAACACCGTGCCGAGCGAGCTGGCAGTAATGACCAGCTTTTCGCTGTGCGTTGCGGTGTGATGTCTCGGCAGAGAGGCGTTCGCCCCCGGATCGTGCACGGTCGCCATATTTCAGTTGCTCCTTCCCATGAACCGGTCGGGCACAGGCTCTCACGCCCGAACCTGCCGGTTCATCCCCAGATTTAGAGTGGACCCAAAACTTCCTGCCCCGCTTTGCCGCGGGGACAGTTTTCATTGATTATTGTGTCGCCGCGCCGGACAGACCGGCGCGAACGATCAGAAGCTATACTTCGCCGCGAAATCGAACTTGTCGACATGGCCGTTCAGCCCATCGACAATCTCGCGATTACCGTGACGGTATTCGATGCCCAGGTCGACGTTGCTGACCGGCGAGAAGAAGACGTTGCCCGCCGCGCTCCATGCCTCGCGGTTGTACGTGCCGACGCCCAGCGCGGAATGGTCGAGATAACCGGCGTAATTGACCTTCTGCCAGCTGCCGATCAGGTTGACGCGCCATTGCTTGTCGATGGCGATGTGACCAGCCCCGAACAGACCGATATTGCGGACCGCACCGAGATTGCCGTTCGCCTGCAGCACGGCGTCGGGGCTGAAGTTCAGACCCAGATAGCGGCCGATGCCTTCGCCATACGTCGCCTGGAAGCGAATGTCGCTGAGATGGTTGGCGCTGAGGAAGATCTTGCCCTGGGCGCTGACACCCCAACCCAGACGGGAATCGACGATATGGGCCGCCCCGGTCTTGGCATTGTCGACGCGCAGTTCGCGCCAGACCGTGGCGAGATCGAGCAGGCCGAACGAGCTGACATATTCCAGACGCGCGGTCGCGTCGGGTGCATGATCCTCGCCGTTTTCGATCAGGCCCGCCGCGCCGACCGTGGCCGAAGCGGTTTCGGGATTTTCGACCGCGAGGTAGAGCTTGGTGTTCTTCGCCACCGGCAGCGCGTAACGCACCATCGGCTGACGCGCGAAGATCAGGCCATCGATACCGCCGACATAGTCGGTGCTTTCCGGCAAGGTCGCGACGTTTTCGAAGTTGGTGAAGTCCTGCCCGAAGGTCCAGCGGTCGAACTGGATGAACGCGCGACGCATAGCAAGGTCATAGGCGTTGGTCGTGCGCTGCGTCCCCTGACCCAGGGCCATCGGCGTACCCGGCGCGGCCTGGAAGTCGAATTCGATATAGGCCTTGAGCGCGTGACGGCCGAGCTTCGTATTGGCGTCCACCCAGAAACGGGTCTGCTTGGCACTGAAATCGGTAACGGTAGTCGGCGAGGAAGGCGAAGCCGGATTGAAGACCGGCACCGACTGCGGCAAGTAGAGGTCGCGACCCAGGGTGTTGGTCGGAACGTCGCCGCCGTTATAGCGCGCGCTGCTCGCGACCAGCTTGATATAGCCGGACAGGACGACGTTCGAGTTGCCCGAGCGGAAGCCCTGCTTGGGCGTCGCATCAGCCAGCGTGTCGACCTTCTTCTGCGTCTCGACGCTGCGCACGCTGGCGGCTTCCGCGGTACGGGTGGCGGTGATCGCCTCGGCACGGGCGGCGGCCGCATCCTGCTGAACGGCGGCAAACTGTTCGGTCGAAACGGGAGCCTGGGCAGGGACCGGCGTCGTCGACGCCTGCTGCGCCTTGGCAGCCTTCAACGCGCCGCGCAGTTCGGAAACTTCGTCCTCAAGCTTCTGAAGGCGGGCTTCGAGTTCAGCCTCATGGGTGTTCTTTGCGCTGTGATGGACCGGACGCGCCATGCCCACGGTCGGGACGACCAAGGCCGCGGCTGTCAACAAGGCAGTCGTGTAGCGCAGATGCCAGAGCACCATTAAATCCTCTCCTGTAGGTGTCCATCTTGTGAGACACTGTTTCCGCACATTCATGGTATCCCCGCTTTGCAACCAGCGAGAGATTGGTCTTATATTTACGACCATGGTCTATACGCGGCTTTAAAGACCGCTGCGGTAAAACCGTCGCAATAATAAAGAGGAGAGCCTGACAAATGGGTGAGGCCATTTACCCGGTGCCAGCCGAATGGGCGGCGTCAGCACTGATCGACGAAGCGCGGTACTTTGAAATGTACCGCCGTTCAGTCGAAGAACCTGAGTCATTCTGGACAGAAGAGGCAAAGCGGCTTGATTGGATAAAGCCATTCACAAAGGCAAAAAATACTTCATTTTATGAAGACGATTTCGGGATTCGCTGGTTCGAAGACGGAACACTGAATCTCTCTGCGAATTGCCTTGATCGCCATCTCGCCACCCGCGGCGACGACATCGCCATCATCTGGGAACCCGACAGCCCCACCGAACCCAATCGCAAGATTACGTACCGCGATCTCCATGCCGAAGTGTGCCGTTTCGCAAACCTTCTGAAATCAAAGGGGATCAAGCGCGGAGAGCGCGTCACGATCTATCTGCCGATGGTTCCCGAGGCGGCGGTGGCCATGTTGGCCTGTGCGCGAATCGGCGCGATCCATTCCATCGTCTTCGCGGGGTTTTCGCCCGACGCTCTTGCCGGACGAATCACCGACTGCGACAGCCGGCTTGTCGTCACCACCGATGAAGGGTTGCGCGGAGGACGCCGCGTACCGCTCAAGGCCAATGTCGACGAGGCGCTCAAGCAGTGCAGTGGCGTCGAAACCGTCATCGTGCTCAAGCGCACCGGCGCCGACATCCCGATGGAAGAGGGCCGCGACTTCGACTGGGCCAGCGCGGTTGCGGAACAGTCGACCGACTGCCCGCCCGAGGAAATGAACGCGGAAGATCCGCTGTTCATCCTTTACACCTCGGGATCGACCGGCAAGCCGAAAGGCGTGCTGCACACCACCGGCGGCTATGCGGTCTGGGCCTCGCTCACTCACCAGTACGTGTTCGATTACCGCCCTGGCCAGATCTATTGGTGCGCGGCCGACGTGGGCTGGGTGACCGGACATTCCTATGTCGTCTACGGACCGCTCGCCAACGGCGCGACGACCGTGATGTTCGAAGGCGTTCCCAATTATCCCGATCCGAGCCGGTTCTGGCAGATCGTCGACAAGTATGAAGTCGAGATCTTCTATGGCGCTCCCACGGCCCTGCGCGCGCTGATGCGCGAAGGCGACGAGTGGGTCCACCGCACGAGCCGCAAATCGCTGCGCGTGCTCGGCTCGGTAGGCGAACCGATCAATCCCGAAGCCTGGGAATGGTATCACAAGGTCATCGGCGAAGGGCGCTGCCCCATCGTCGACACCTGGTGGCAGACCGAAACCGGCGGCGCGATGATCACCCCCCTGCCCGGCGCGACCCCGCTCAAGCCCGGCTCGGCAAGCCGCCCGATGTTCGGCGTCCAACCCGCTCTCGTCGACAATGACGGCAACGTCATCGAAGGTGCGGCAGACGGCTGCCTTGTCATCACCGACAGCTGGCCGGGACAGATGCGCACGGTCTGGGGCGATCACGAACGCTTTTTCCAGACGTATTTCAGCACGTTCAAGGGGACCTATTTCACCGGGGACGGATGCCGTCGCGACGAAGACGGCTATTACTGGATCACCGGGCGCATCGACGACGTGATCAACGTGTCAGGCCATCGCATGGGCACGGCCGAAATCGAAAGCGCGCTGGTCGCCCACCCCAAAGTGGCCGAAGCCGCGGTTGTCGGCATGCCGCACGAGATCAAGGGCCAGGGCATCTATGCCTTTGTCACCTGCAATGCCGAAGTCGATCCCGACGACGCCTTGCGCAAGGAACTGGTCCAATGGGTCCGGCAGGAAATCGGCCCGATCGCGACCCCGGACGTGATCCAGTTCGCGCCGGGCCTGCCCAAGACCCGCTCGGGCAAGATCATGCGGCGCATCCTGCGCAAGATCGGCGAGAACGACATGTCGAACCTGGGCGACACATCGACTCTGGCCGATCCGTCGGTTGTCGATAATCTGATCGCCAATCGGCCGCAGCTGGCGCCCGCCTGATTCTCGGGATCGAAACCCGGGGTTCCATGTGCCGGACACCCTTTCCGCCTCTTTGCGAGGCGGGAAGGTGCCGGTATCGGACATTTCATTGATCTTGCGTCGCAACAGCAAACTTTGCGGCGAATACACGTGTTTTTCCCCGATTTCCGCTCTTGCCGATCCCTTCGTCCGGCAATAACGAAGCATCTCGTAGCGCCATCCGGAACGGCCGCGTCCTCGGCCCCCCTCCGGATGGAATGGCGGGGTGAAGGTGGCGCCCTGCCACCGCGACCGCGCTTTATGCGGACGTGGTGGATGCCATCGACATTCCGCGCGACAAGAGGGAGAAACCTTGAATCCCACTGTCCTCATCGCTGATGACCATCCGCTGTTCCGACAGGCACTTGCGATGGCCCTTGCGACCATCGTCCCCGGCGCCAGGATCATAGAGGCTGGCACCCTTGCGACAGCAGCCAAGGCTGCGGCCGATACGCCGGACCTGTCCCTCATCACTCTCGACCTGAAAATGCCCGGCGCTGTCGGGTACTCCGGCATTGCCCTCCTCCACGCGGAACGTCCCTCCGTTCCGATCCTGGTGGTTTCGGGCGCCGACAACGCCAATGCCGCCGATGAAGCGCGCGCGTTCGGTGCCGTCGGTTTCCTGCGCAAGGATGCCGATCTCCCCCAGATCGAAGCGGCAATCCGTGGCGCGCTCGAGCGTCCCGATGCCGAAGCACCGGTCGATCCGGAGGCTATCAACGCCCCTGCCCCGGTCAATCCCGTCGAACGGGTGCGCGGCACGGTCGCCGGCCTCACGCCGACGCAGCTCAAAGTCCTGCTCGCCGTTCTTGAAGGCAAGCTCAACAAGCAGATCGCCTATGACCTCGGCATGAGCGAGGCGACCGTCAAGGCGCACATGACCGCGATCATGCGCAAGCTCGACGTGCAGAACCGGACCCAGGCGGCCTTGGCCGCCCGTTCACTGGGCCTCGACCTCGCGATGTGAAGCTCGGGCGAGAAACGCCGCAAGATCGGCGGGCTCGACCGGCTTGGCATAGAAAGGAACACCGCGCTGGCGCAATTGCGCCCTCAGCGTGGTGTTCTGCGTGGCGCTGATCACCGCCAAAGGCAAATTGGGCAGCTCGGCCCGCAGATTGTCGATCAGGTCGAGCCCGTTCTCACCGTGATCGAGATCATAATCGATCAGAGCGACATCGGCCTGGCGTGCAAGCGGCAGGGCTTCGGCAATTTCCCGCGCGGCCAGCATCTCGTGGCCCAGACTGGCCAGAAGCGCCTCGCTCGCCTCGATGATGAGCGGATCGTTATCGACCACTAGCACCCGCAACGATCGCGTCGCCTGCTCTCCGGTCATATCCGGCAAGGCATCGTGAAGCGGGACAACCGCGGATACCGGGGCAATCATCACGCCAAACCGGCTGCCGCGCCCCGGCCGCGAGGCCAGCTCGATCCGCAGGTCGAGCAGACGGGCAATGCGCTCGACCATCGCGAGCCCCAGCCCGAGCCCTTCGGCATCAACCGTCCCCAAACGGGTGAACTCGCTGAAAATCGCTTTCTGCTGCTCGGCGGGAATGCCGACCCCGGTGTCGATCACGTCGATGCGCAGGAAATCCCCGCGCTGTCGCACGCCGATCACGACCCCGCCGCTCTCGGTATAGCGCACGGCATTGGTCAGCAGGTTCTGCACCACCGATCGCAGGAGGCCCGCATCGGTGCAGACCGCCCCATAGAGCGGCCCTGTCACAAGACGCAGCCCCTTCTGCTCGGCCAGCGGACGAACCCCTTCGGCAACGTCGCGCAGGAACGGCGCCAGTGCGATCACTTCGGGATGGGGCTGGATTCCCCCGGCATCGAGCCGGGAAATGTCAAGCAGGGCCCTGAGCAAGGCCTCAGCCGCACTGATGGCCCGCTCAACCCGCCCAACCAACGGACGCAGCGCTTCCCCGGCCTGACGATCGAGCGCGGCCAGGAACAGCCGTGCGGCATGAAGCGGCTGAAGGAGATCGTGACTGGCCGCGGCCAGAAAACGCGTCTTGTCCCGCGTTGATTCGGCAAGGCGGTGATTGGCTTCGGACAATTCGCGCGTGCGGGCGGTCACGCGGTTTTCCAGTTCCTCGAGCATGTGCTCGAGTTCTCCGCGCATCTCGACTTCCCGCGTCACATCCGTGAAGGACGTCAGATACCCCCCTCCGGGCATCGGACCGCCGACCGACTTCATCACCCGCCCACCGTGTCGGATGCGCTCAGACACATAAGGCTGGCGCGCCCGCAGGCGGGACAGACGCCGCTCGACCTGCTGATCCATCGGCCCGGGAAAGCCCCCGCGCTCAATGTTGAAACGAATGAGGTCGGCGATGGGCACCCCGACCCGCACCAATCCCGGCGGATAGCCGAACAATTCGATGTAGAGCGAATTCCAGGCCACCAGATTGAGCTCGGCGTCGACGACGCTGATCCCAGAAGGCAGGTTTTCGAAGGATGCGGCGAGCAACTGGCGCGAAAAGCGGAGCGATTGCCCACCTTCGTCCAGAAGCCGGGTCACATCGTCGATTCCCATGTGCCCTCCGGCCAGAGCCGAAGCGACAAGCGCACGAGCGGACGAGGGCCCGACAACACCGGCGATGAGATCCTGCGCACGTCGCGCTGCGGTCCGGTCAACCTTGGCATGATGCAAAGCAGGGGGGAATGCCTCTTCGGTCCGCTCCGCGCCGATGAACCGAGCCGTCAGTTGCGCAAGTTCGCCCTGGTTTCGGACATGCCGCGCTCCACGTACGAGCAAAGGCCGATCCCCCTGCCCCTCGCGACCGGCGGTCGTCGCGATCAGCACGACGCAATTCACGGTCAGGGACCAGATCACCCCATGCACAAAGGGGCTCGCGTGTCCGACGCCAAACAAGTGCAAGGGATCAAACGGCGTTTCCTTGAACGCTTCCAACCAGCTTGGCGGCAGGATGGGCGGCAAGGCCAGCGTCCAGAGCCAAAGACTGAACCCTGCGGCAAGGCTCAGGCGTCCGGCAATCGGATCACGCCCCTTGCCATAGACCGCCAAAAGAAAATGGGGGCTGAATTGCGCCATGCCCGCAAAAGCGATCAGACCGATCGACGCGAGCGAACTGCGTGCAGGCAAGAGGAGCGCCCAGGACAATGACGCGCCGATCACCGCAATGATCGCCAGACGCCGCACGCCCATCATCTGCCGCCCGACATGGCCGTTCCCGACTTCGGCTGCCCCACTGCGGAGGACCGCCGGGAAAATGAGGTCGTTCGACACCATGATCGCCAGTGCAGTCGTGTCGACGATCACCATCGCTGCTGCCGAGCTGATCCCCCCAAGCAGAGCCGCAATCACCGGCCAGCGCATGTGCCCGGCAAAGGGGATGCGCAACACGAAGAGATCGGGCGCCGCATCACGCGGCAGGGCGACGAGACCAGCAAGCGCGATCGGCAAGATCATCGCCGCCATGGCCGCGATATAGGCCGCCAGACCAAACCGTGCGGCGTGCAAGTCATGCGGATCACGCGCTTCGGCCAGCCCCATGAAAAACTGGCGCGGCAGGACGACGATGGCCAGCGCCGAAGTCAGCAGGATCACCCCGAAGTCGATCGAGAGTGCTGCCGGGCGGAAGTGCTCCTGCAACAGTTGCATGCTCTGCTCGACCCGGATCGCAGGCGCCGCGGCAACCACTTTCAGGCTGACCCCCGCCACGACGATCAGCGCAACCAGCTTGATCGTCGATTCCAGTGCGATGGAGAACATGAGGCCTTCGGTTCGCCCCGCCACTTCATAGCGCCGCGCCCCGAACAGGATTGCAAAGAGGCCAAGCACCATTGCCGCCGCGATCATCACCGGCCCGGCGACATCGCGCGATGACAGCAAGGCGATCGCGATCCCAATCGAGCGTAACTGCAAGGCGACATAGGGAACGATCGCGCTCAGCGCAGTCAAAGTGACAAGCCGCGCCATTCCGGGATCATGACCAAAGCGCGCGGCAATGAAATCCGAAATGGTCGCCGCCTTTTCCTCGTCGACCGCATCCCCCAGCTTCTGGAGAAAACCCGGTGCCAGCAGAAGCAGGAGACAAGGGGCGAGATAGATGGGCAGGTAATTCCACCCCTCGCGCACGGCGCTTCCGACGGATCCGTAAAACGTCCAGCTCGAGCAGTAGACACCCAGACCGAGCGTATAGACCCGGTGGCGCCAGCGGCCCCGAAACGCGATACGCGGTATCTCGCGTGCACTGTCGGCCTCGACCGCAGCCGCCACGATGAACAAAAGACCAATGAGGCAAAGCGAAAACAACGCCGCGAGGCCAAGGCTCATGAACCCAATCCTTGTTGCCCCCGAACCATGTGCCGTAATGGCGAGCGGCCGAAAGGTCTACCGCAGTCCGTCTGCCTCACATCCTCGTGCGACAGTTCCTGCCTGTAAACGGCATTGTCTCTGAACGACATGGATTGAGAAGACGTAACGCCCGGCGCGGTGCGATTTTTTCGCATCCCCTCCCAAGACCGCGCCGGGCGAACGTCTTTGACGGTGACGCCATTTTAGCGTGTTTTTTGACGCAAGTCAGCCGGAATTAAAAAGGTGCGGAAAATGTCTCGCATTCGATTCACCGGGTATGAAGAGCCTTAAGCAGGCGAAAAATATCCAGGAAATTGAAGCCATTGCCGATCCGAGCTTGGCTGTTCTTCCGCCCTTCCACCTCGCCGCAACCGCACTTTACCTCACCGAGGGTCCGACATTCCGAAATATTGTGCATTGCACAAAAACGAATCTCTCATTTTCG
>NZ_GL876935.1:0-21821 GCF_000192575.1 Novosphingobium nitrogenifigens DSM 19370
TGCGACAAGTTCCTCTTTCGCATACGGGGCCGAACCAAACTTGCCGGTCTGGTCGCGGTCCAGTCGGCTCTTGTGGCCCGTGGCATGGCCCAGCTCGTGCAGTGCCGTGCGAAACCAGTTGATGGGCTCGGGAAAGGCCGCCTGCGGTGGCACCTGGACCACATCATGGGTAGGCGAATAGAACGCTTCCCCGCCACCGATGCGGAAAGTTACCCCGCTGCCCTGGATCACGCGATCCGCACCGGCAATCGCCAGCTCGGGCGCAATCGGCGCCATAGGGATCACCATGTCCTCGGGCAGGTCCTCGCACTGGTCGAGGTTGAACACGGTAAAGCGCTTGAGAAAGGCCACCGTGCGCGCTTCGCGGGCTTCGTCCCTGGCCTTGGCGGCTTCCTCCCGTGGAGTGAAGCGATCGGCATAGCAGACCACCGTGCCCTTCTCGCCGCGCCGGACATGGCCTCCCGCTGCTTCGGCCTGGCGATAGGTCAGCCAGCGCTGCGAGGAAAAGCCCTGCTCGATGGCAGAGGTCCAGAGCATGAGAACATTGATCCCCGAATAGGTCCGGCCTGAACCGGCATTGTGGGGCAGCGTGCAGGGACAGCGGCTGGCGTCCCACGGCTGCACCCAGGGCAGGCGCCCTGCTTCGAGTTCGGCGATGATGCGGGAGGTCACCTCGGCATAGAGGGATTGGCGTTCGGTCGTGCTCATGGTCTCCAAGCTCCTTAAACCGCCATGGCCCGGCGCCGGGGTGGCGGGGGGCGGCAGGAGCGGACCAAGAGCCCCGCCAGCAGCGGCGGGGTGCATCCGGTAGGAGCGCAACGCAGTGGAGCACCCGGCCCCGCGCAGCGGGCCGGGTTGCACCCCGTCGCGGCGGGGCTACAGGGCCGTGACGCCCCCCGTCACCCTGGAGCCGAGGCAGACACCGCCGCGCACCCAAAGCGCGGCGACAATCGGAGGGCAGCCGAAAGCGGACCGACAGGACCGGGCAACAAGGCCGGGCCAAGCGTCAGCGATCGTACCGGCCATGCCGACGAGACGGCATCGCCGGCTCGGCTGCAGCGCAGCGGAAGGAGAGCGCGATCAGGTCGAGACGGCCTGAGACGCCAGCAGCAGCGACTATCAAAATTTATTTTTCGCGCGCAGGCGTCAGGTCGGTCACCCTGGCGTCAACACGGCCAAATTCGGCCATTGGCACTGTTTTTGGCACTCTTGACGGCGACCGCAGACCAGCAAATCTCACACTGAAGGAGCAAGACTGCCAACCACAGCACAGGAAGACCAAGCCATGACCGAACAGCCCCCGGACCGCATTCTGCGTCTCAATGCCGTGCTTGACCGCACCGGCCTGACCCGCGCGACCCTCTATCGCAAGATCCAGCAGGGCACGTTTCCCAGACAGGTACGCATCGCCACGCGCTGCGCCGGGTGGCGGGAATCCGCCATCAGCGACTGGATGCGCAATCCCATGTTCTGGAGCATTGAGGACGCCAAGCCAAGCATGCGTGATCAAGCCAATTTGACTGCCCCCACCCACCGACCATGAACTCTTGGCGACAAAACTTCACGCCGCGCCAGCGCAAGAGGGCGGATGAGTTCGATCGATGCCGTCCGTCCAGCGGTACGCACTTGCCGCTCGGCGTGGGTGGAAAGCCGCTATCTTCAGTTCATGCCCCTCTCTGTGCGGGGAACCGGACAATCTCGGCACCGTCACGCAGAGTGTCGAGATAATCCGACCACCATTGTGCCATTTCCACGCGTTCCTTCCAGTGTGTCCCGCGATGATAGGCAGCGCGGACCTTGTCGGAGTCGCCATGGGCCAGCGCGCGTTCGATGGCATCGACCGACCATTTGCCGGATTCGTTGAGAAGCGTACTAGCGGTCGCGCGAAAGCCATGCGCCGTCATCTCATCGCCGGTGAAGCCAAGACGACGCAGGCCGGCATTGACCGTATTTTCGCTCATGGGTCGTTCCGGCGAGCGGATAGACGGGAAAACATAGCCCGAGGGGCCGGTGATCACATGAGCCAGCCGCAGGATGCGCACCGACTGCTTGGACAGCGGAACGTGGTGAGGCCGTCGCATTTTCATCTTCTCGATCGGGATGGTCCACACCGCAGCCTCGAGATCAATCTCCGACCATTCGGCATGCCGCAGCTCACCGGGGCGCACGAAGACATGCGGCGAGAGCTGCATGGCCAGCTTGGTCAGTTCCTGACCCTCGTAACCTTCGATCGCGCGCAACAGTTCGCCGGTACGCTTCGGATCGATGATCGCGCCGTAATGCTTGGGCTGCGGCGCGGTCAGGGCGCCGCGAAGATCGCGAGTCGGATCGACCTGTAGCCGCGCCGTCGCCACCGCGTAGCGGAAGACGCGCCCGGTGAGTTGCAGCACCCGGCGGGCTGTCTCATAGTTGCCCTTGGCCTCGATGCGACGCAGCGCTTCAAGAATTTCCGGGGTGGTGATGTCGGCCACAGACAGACGCGTGATACCAAGCCCCAAGCGCGAAATGTAATAGCCACTCTTCTCGACGGTTGATTTCGACATACCTTCGCGCTCGCGTTTGGCGATGAACTCCTTGGCCACGTCGCCGAACGTGTTGCAGGCAGCCGCCTTGGCGCGATACTTGGCCAGCTGTTTTTCACGTGCGGGATCGAGACCTGCCGATAGCTGGGCGCGGGCCTGATCGCGACGCTTGCGCGCCTCGCTGAGCGAAATCGCTGGGTAGGACCCGATCGCCAGCTTCTTCTCGCGATCCTCGAAGCGATATTTCTGTCGCCAGAGTTTGCCGCCCGATGGCTCCACTTGGAGGTAGAGACCGCCTCCATCGCTCAGCTTGTAGGATTTGGGGCGGGGCTTGGCGTTCCTGATCGCAACATCGGTGAGCGGCATGGCGTGGGGGCCTTTTTCCAGGGGGCCTTCGCGCTGCCCCCAGAAAGGCCCCCAAATGGGTGAGCCGTGGTGACATCTGCGGAGACGCAGTGGACCTGACAAGACCGATTTTAGCCCGGATTTACTGGATTTTCAAGGATGTCGGGGGACGCTCTGGAGCGTTGTCCTGGTGGGCGGTGACGGGCTCGAACCGCCGAACCTCTCGGTGTAAACGAGAATACAGAAGCTAGAACGCTCCAATTCCGTCGACTGGCGGAAGAACGGAGCATGAAATTATGGCGAACAAAGCCATAGTTGCGGACCATTTGCTGACCAGCTTTTTTGTCCTGCTGAAGCCGCCAAAGTTTTTGAGAAAACAAAAAACCGCCGCGAGGGCTGGCACCCTCAGCAGCGGTCCGGTTGATAGCTTGACGGCGTATCGTTGCGGAAATTACGCGCTCACCGACACCCTGGCAAGCGCAATCCGCGCCGGCGGTGTCGAATGAGCGCCCGGGTAGGTTTCAGCGCCGATGGCGCCAGGCCCATCGGTGATGTCTTCGCATCTCTCCTCAATCGCGGTGCCCGGCGCCGAAAGGGCGCAGTCGTCCGTCGCGGTTCGGTGCTGCGTGGTTCTATGCGAGGCTTCTTCCGAGCCGTTGACCCGAAGAGCAAGGGGCTAACGCTGAAAGCTGCCAAGCGGTTCGACAAGCTCACGAAAACCAAGGGCAAGCGCAACGGTGCGTTGGGATACACAGGACTTTTGGTGCTCGAGGCCCTGTTCGATATCGTCGATTATCGCACGGGCCGATTGGAACCGTCCTACAAGTGGATCCACGAGCGGACCAAATTGAGCATCAGCGCGATTTCGGCGGCACTGAAGCGGCTGGCCTCCAATGGCTTTCTTAAAATCGTCCGTCGCTATGAACGGACCGATAACAATGAGGGTGGCCCGCCCGTCCGCCAAATCAGCAATGCCTATCGGATTGAGCTGCCGTTCGTTGCGGCCAAGACGCTGAGAACGCCGCCACCGGCACCTATACCTGATGACGAGGCTGCTCGCTGCGAAGAGGCGAGCGCCGAGTATGAGCGCATGATCTGTCAGCTGCCGGATTGGCAGCAGCCGATCGTGCGCGCGAACGTCGTCGATCAAAGTTTGGAGGCCGCTTTATGTCGGCTCGGCCGCCTCGTCTTTGCGGCTGATCGACCTGCGACATCCTGTGATTCTTCCCCGCAGTAAGGAACCTGTTCGGAGATTCATATGAACGGAGAAATTTCGCGAAGGGCGGGTGAACTGCGACCGACAGTCTGCACCCAACGCGGCGGCGGCGTTCGACGGCACCCGATTGCGATGAGCCGTGGACCTAACTCTGTCGTGGGCAGGCGTTCACAATCGCAAGCAGGTGAAACCGAGCGCAGCCATGCCCCAGTTTTCAACGTGTCCTTTCGATCGGAGCATGAAGAATGAAACCACCCCGTTTACCCCCGGCGTCGCCACGCACAGCAGGCATCCGGACTGAGCCACTATCGTTTGTCAGCCTGGCAGAGGACAGCCCGTGGGCGGGCCCCATCCTAGCCGGTAAGCCGAGCCTCGTCAGTTGGCGCACCATGCTGTCTTTGCTCTTGAGCGAGGTTCCAATTGAGCCTGTGGCAGAACGTCTGTGGCCGACCCTTCAGGTCATGGCTGAACAGGTGTTGGAGCGCCTCGTTGAAGCCGTCGCCGACGGAACCGTCGACATCCGTGAAACGACCTACTTTGATTGGCTTTCGGCATGGTGTCGGCAGTTCCAGCATTGGCATGATCCCATTCGGATGCTGATGGCCGAATACTGCAAAGGCGACGACGCTGCGACCGTCGCGCAGCACTTTCAGCGGTTCAACGGCCTAGCTTTCGCTGACTTTGTGATCGCGGCGATCTGTGCCCATGACGAGCGCTGCTTGTGGCAAGCCAGAATAATGGAGCAGACCCTGCCCGCGCCTTCATTGCCGTTGACCGTTCCGCGCCCGACGGGCGCCTCGGCCATGGATTGGGCCTGCCAGCAGCTTTACTCCGATCTCCAGGAACGAGCTCGGTTTGCGACGCGTCCGGCACGCCCGTCATACAACCTCCGAACATTAGTCAAGGACATCTATGCCGGTGAAGACGACCACATTTCGCCGACGCAGATCGTTCTGTGGGAGGATAAGTTGTGATCCTTCAGCAGACCATTCAGCCTATCGGCTGCCCCGTCCGCAGGATGCCAGATACGGCGCTGGGGGCCGTGAACCACGACATCGCAAAGCGGATCATGGGGAAGGAAGTGGGGGTACACTTCACGCTGCGTGGTGAGTGCCCGGCCAGTATCCAGAGGCGCGGAAATGCGGGGTTCTATCGCGTAGATAGCCCGAAACGTATGCGGCAAAAGCTCTGTCGGTTGTCGGCGCCGGCTAGATGCCCCGAATATAAGTTATATAGATCAGATTGTTATGATCTAGGCGGAGTGGCGCGGCGATGAGCAGTCAGGCCCCAAGCGCTACCGGCGCGATCAACGTCAAATACGGCGTCCCCATGGAATTAGCGATCAACGCCCTCGCCGCCCGTCAGGGCATGCACCGCAACGAATGGCTGCGTAGGGTGGCTCAGGAGGCGCTGGATGCTGATGAGCAAGGCAGGCCACTTTTCCAAAAAATTGAAGGCCCGCGCATCGATACCAGCCTCAATGTGCTGGCAGCGGATCTGCGCAGCGTATTGCTGGAATGGGACAGGGTTCAGCGCGAAAACGAACGCCGCGAAATGCACATGATCGGGCTGTGGACCGGTGGCGAGGAAGCCAATCGTCTGGCCTATGAGCGCCTGTCAGAGCGGATCCTCGGGGCGAACAAGTCCAGCTATGAACCCTTTGTTTGGAAGGTGCGCGAATTGCGCGCGGAGATGGAAGGCGTCAGTAGCAAATGCGCTGACACCATCGATGCCCGCCTCACTCCGCTTAAGGAAAGGCTCGAGCAGATCCACGCGCTGGCAAGCGAACCGCGGGTCAACAAATACATCGTGTTCAGCAAGGATTGGATGCTGGCGCGCTGGCCGCTGACGGTCGCGGTGGCATTGGTGATGTCGTGCGGCGTGCTTGCCGGCCTGATCGTGCCCGGATTTTCGGATCGCATGGCAGTCAGCCAGGCGGGGCATCTCATTACCAGCGCCGACCGCATGTGTCGCCTGATAGAACGGCAATACAATGCGGAAGACTGCAATGTCCCCTCGACCATCCGCAAACTCGGTCGCACCGATGGCATGAGCGGGGTGACGAAATGATCTCTTTCAAAGCCCTGCCATCGGCGGCGTCCACTGCGGAATACTTTTCCAAGGACAACTACTATACGCTCGGTCAAGCACAGGAACTCAGCGCCTGGACGGGACGCGCCGCCGAAGATCTCGGCCTTGCCGGGCGAGTCGACGAGAAGGTGTTCGCGGCCTTGCTCGAAGGCAAACTGCCGAACGGCGTCCAAATCGCGGCCTCACAAGGCAAGCACCGAGCCGGTGTCGATATCACCTTCGCGGCTTCAAAATCCGTCTCGTTGCTGGCGTTGATTGGCGGTGATGAGCGTATCGTTGTGGCCATGCAGGAGTCGGTTCAGGCAGCCCTGACCTGGGTCGAAAAGAACGTAATGGAAGCCAGGATCTGGGATCCGGTGCTGGGCGAGCAGGTGCCGGAAAAAACGGGTAATCTCGTTGCAGCCACCTTCCTGCACGATGTCAGCCGCAACAACGATCCGCAGTTACACGTCCACTCGATCGTCGCGAACGCCACGCGGGCATCGGACGGCAAATGGCGCGCGATGACGAACAAGGCCTTCTATGAAGCGCAACACATTATTAGCGCGGTGCAAAACGCCGAGCTTCGAACCCGGATCGAAGCCTTGGGCTATGAAACCACCCCCGCCAAAAACCCCATCGATGGCGCGTTCGAGGTCCAGGGCGTTTCTCGGGAGGTGGTAGAAGCGTTTTCAAGCCGTCGGCTGGAAATCCTTGCGGCCTTGGCGAAATCGGGGCGCGGCAGCGCTGCCGAGCGGCAGATCGTGACGCTCAATACCCGAAAAGACAAAGACCTCACACTCGACCCGGAACAGCGCAACCTGGGATGGCATGAGACCGCCCGGTCGCTCGGCTTCGACCCGGCGCCACTTATCAATCAAGCTCGCGAACGGGCCGGGCGCGATCAGACGGTCTGGACGCGGATTGTCGATGGGATACGTGGTATCGGTGCCAAGGGCATGGCCATCGCGGCTGCCATGGGCATCACGCCCGGAGATGGCGACCCGCTGGTGCCCGAGCGTTTGGGGCGACTTGATCCGGTCAGCTATGCTGCAGCACAAGCGGTGGCCTCGGCGGCAAGGGAATTGGGTGAGAACGAGGCAGCATTCAGCCGGCACGATCTGATCCGCACCGCGCTGGAGCGGCAAGGCCCCTTCACCGTCAGTCACATCGAAGCGCGGATCGATCAGTTGACGCGCGGCGGCCAGTTGATCGGCAGGGAGCAGATGCTGACCAGCGAGCAGGCGCTGGCCATGGAAAGCCGGGTGATCGATCTTGCGGAAGCAGGAAAAGGCGCGATCGAGCCGATTGCGACTGGCGTGCAGGTGGGCGCGCGGCTGCAGGCGGCGGCGCGCGAATTGGGCCTGCGTCGGCTCAATCCGGGCCAAGAGCGAGCCGGCGTTGCCATCCTGACCAGTCGTGATCGGGTTCATTTGATCCAAGGCGGTGCTGGGGTCGGCAAATCCGCCGCGCTGGCACCGGTTGCGGCCATTGCGCGGGCTGAAGGACATCAGGTGATCGCGCTGGCACATGTCGGTCGCATGGCCCGCGAGTTCGGTGCCAAGGTCAATGCCCCGGCCTCTACGGTCGATGGCTTCCTGCGAAAATATGAGCGGGTGATCGACGGCACGGCATATCCCGTGAAAATGGAGGCTGCCCGGCAGGCGTTGAGTGGAACGCTCATCATGGTCGATGAAGCGAGCCAGATCGGCACCGATCGCTTCGCCCGGCTGATCGAGCTGGCCAACAAGATGGAAGTCGCCGGCCTCGTCTTTGCCGGCGACAAGGGACAGCTGCCGGCGATCGAGCGCGGGCGCCCTTTCGCTGATCTCCAGCGCGAGGATGTTGCGCGCAGCGCCATCACCGAAAACCTGCGCGCCAAGACGCCGCAGATGCAGGCGATCAACAAGGCTATCGAAGAAGGCGATATTGCCGGTGCCTTCGAGGCGCTCCGCCCTACCACCAGCACCGTGCCGCTGGGCAAGGCTGCGGAAACTGCCGCCACCATGTGGGCCAATCTGCCCCGCGACGAGCGAGAACAGACCGTGCTGCTCGCCTCGGGCCGGGCAATGCGCACGGCGGGCAATGCCGCTACCCAGCGTGCCCTACTGGCGAAGGGAGAATTGGGCGTGGCAAAGGCCTCGCTCAAAGTGCTCGACCGCATCACCATTACCAAAGAGGGCGCGCGCCAGCTCAAGGGCTATCAGGATGGCCGCCTCGTCGAGTTCACCACCAACCTGCCCAAGGCTGGCTTTGCGCGGGGTGAAATCGGCGAAGTGGTCAATGTGGCCGACGGCAAGGTAGAACTGGTCATGGAGGGCGGGGAAGTCCGCAGCTTCGATCCCTCCCGCCTGCCGCGCAACCTCAAGCATGATGCGGTCACCATCTATGAGCAGAAGCAAATCACCATCCACGAGGGCGACCGCATCCGTTGGACGGCAAAGGACGAGGCGCGTGAACTGTTCAATGGCGACATGGCCCATGTGAAGCGGATTGATGGCGACAGCATCATCGTGCGCACCGCCAATGGCGATGAGCACCAACTGTTCGGCAAGGACCCGATGCGGGATCGGTTCGATCTGGCCTATGCGATCAACGTCCACATCGCCCAGGGCATCACCGCCAAGGCTGGCATCGTCATGATGAGTTCGCTGGAGCGGCTGCTGAACAGTTCGCGGGCCTTTGTGGTTGCCGCCACGCGCATTGCCGAGACCATCCACCTGGTGGTCGATGATCCCAACAAGGTCGAAAAGCAGGTCGAGCGCAACCCCGGTGACAAGACCAGCGCGCGCGAAGTCGCCAAGCCCACCTCCGAAACCGACAAGAAGGCCGAGAAGAAGGACTTCGAGAAAGAGCGGGATTACGCGAAGGAGCTGAAAAAGCACCTCGGCATCGACAAGATGACTGAAGCACGAAGCCGCGACTGGGACATGGGCTTGTGACGCCCACCTCCGGTGCATCCGCCAACATCAATCATTTAAACGCAAAACCCCACGTGTGCGCGTGTGCACATGTGGCCATGTGAGGACGTCCACATGCACACAATCGCCATTGTCAGCCAGAAGGGCGGCGCCGGAAAAACCACGCTCGCCATCAACCTTGCCGCCGCAGCCGAGCAGTCCGGCTTTACCGCGCTCGTCATCGATACCGACCCGCAGGCCACCGCCAGCCAGTGGTCGGCCTGGCGTCAAGGCCTGCCGCCCGAGGTGATCGACAGCGCCCCGCCGCGCATCGCCGCCAAGGTCGAGGCAGCCCGCGCGCAGGGTGCGCGCACGATCGTCATCGACACGCCGCCTCATGCCGATACCGCCGCTACGCGCGCAGTAGAGGTGGCCGATCTGGTGCTGATCCCGTGCCGCCCAAGCGCCTTCGATCTGGCCGCGATCAAGACGACGGTCCAACTGGTCAAGCTCTTGGGCAAGCAAGGCTGGGTGGTGTTCACCGCCGGCCCGTCCTTCGCGCCGCGCATGTATGAGGAGGCGACTGCGCTGATCAACAGCTTCGGGATCAACGTCTGCCCGCATATCCTGTCAGATCGCGCCGCCTATCGCCATGCCAGTGCTGCCGGAAAAACTGTGTTGGAGTTTGAACCCAATGGCCGCGCCGCGTGGGAGATCGCACAGTTGCACACGTGGACATGCGCACATGCGCTCATCACCACATGTGCCCAGGTGGGGAGTGCGGTGCGGTGAGCCGGTTTGCCAACCTCGCCGACAAGCCGGTAGTGCGCGCGCCGGATCAGCAACGCCCTGCGGAGCCGGCCGATCGCGTTGCTGCGGATCTCCCGCCAAGCCGGGTCGGGCGCAAGGTGATCTCCGGATATTTCAGCCCCCAGATGAGCCTCGCCCTGCACTTGTGCGCTCGGCGTGCTGGCGTCAGCCTGCAAGCGCTAATGGCCGAGGCGTTCAATGACGTACTGCGCAAATATGGCGAGAGCCCGGTGGGGGAATAGGCGACAGGATACCTGCCTTGCACCTGTCCACAATATCCCATATTATAAGGACGCAAAGGAGGCTCTCATGAATAAGCCTATGACGCTCAATGTGCGGGTGACCGGCGCGCTCAGCGATTTCGTCGCGGCCAATGTCGGTGCGAACGGTGATTATGAAAACGTCAGCGAGTATGTCCGCGATCTGATCCGCCGCGACAAGGAACGCGTCGAGGAGGAGGCATTCCAGCGCCTCAAGGCTGAACTGGGGCGGGCGTTCGCCGCGCCCGATGCCAGCTTTGCGCCGCTTGATGCCGATACCTTCCTTGCGGACCAACGCCGCGCATGAGCCGTCCTGCCTATTTGGTCTCAGCCATTGCTCGGCAGCGCCTCGACGAGATTTTCAGCTACACCCGTGAGCGTTGGGGCGACGAGCAGGCAGAGGTCTATGTCCGCGACCTGTTTGCCTATTTTGGGCGCATTGCGGCGCGTGAGGTCGTGTGGCGGTCCGTCCCTGTCGAATTCGGTGTCGAAGGTTTCTACGGGCGCTGTGGTCATCATTATGTCTACTGGCGCGAGCTCAAGGCAGGTCAGGTCGGCATAGTGACCATTCTGCACGAGCGAATGCACCAGATCAGCCGCTTTCGCGATGATGTGTTGCCCTAGTTTTGAATTTCGGCGCGCAGTGCTGATTGGCAGTACAAATCATCTGTAGTGTTAGATTGCCTGTGGCGCGATTACGCGCCCGGCGGCCCAATCAGGCAGAGCATCGAGGTAAGTCAACTCTTCGCGCAGAAGCGGATCGAAAATTTCGGGAAGTAAGCTGCGCAGCAACGCCCATTCGGGCGATTCTTCGTTGGCCTGATCCTCATCGCGATATTTTTGCAAATGCTCGGTCACTTTGGGTGTGAGTTGGACCCCTTTGCCGATGGCCTCGATCAGCCGCGTGAGTATGTCAGTGTAGCGTGAGAGCATACCGGTGCTGAGGTAAGTGTTCAGCATTCCTGATAAATTCTGATGGTCACTCGCGTAATTGCGGGGTTGGCCATTGGCCGTCGCTACAAGCGAGAAAGTGGCTGCGATCAGAAGGCTTGGTTTTCGTTCCAAGCTCTGCAGTGGTTTGTAGCGATCTTGCTGCCACGATTCGAGCGCTGCGAACCAGGGCCTTCGCCGTTTTGCTATGGCATCAAGCCGGGGGGCCACTATCATATCCATGTGGTAAGGCAGGCGTGAGCGTGGCAGGTTCAATTCATCGAACCGAACCAGCTCTGGTCTGCCAAGCGTGCCGTCTTCCTGACGAAGATAGCAGCTGAGCATCAGCGTCTTATTCTCGCGGGACGCCTTGACCGCCGGAGGGTCAAGGACAAAGGCGTTGCCGCGATGCCTTCGGATAATGTCGATGGTGTTCTGTTTAAGAGCAACCGACGTTTCCAGGCCGAAAAGTACCCAGAGAAGAGTGATGCCTTCGCGCTCATAATGCTTACAGCGCGAGGATATCTCTGTCTGAAACGAGCCCGACATCTGGAATTCGACCACGAAGATGCCGAAGTCCTTCCATATAACGTGAATGTCAGGATAGCGCCCATAGGTGTTTTCGGTCGGCGGTAGATATTCCGCGATGCTGTGGCTAACGTAGCGTGGGTCGAGCGCAGCCAGTTCCCCGATCAATTCGCACATGTTGCGGTGGAACGGCGATTCCTGCCTGCCCTGATATTGAGCGGCGCGTGCATCATCGGGCTTCATGTTCTTGCCATGATACCACGGGCAGGTAGGATCGCCGCCGACATAGTGCTGGAAGAGCGGACGGTTTACGCCCCGGGCTGGGGCGGATTGAATATAGACTGGGCTATTGCAGGCCATGCATCGCGCGGTAAGCCCATCCTGGCCGTTGCGCCGGTCAGAAATCCGATCTCGCAGCATTCCCCAGCTATCGTCTGGCATGTCGAGCAGTTCGGCAGCCGTCACCGCTCCAATCTTTTCAATGATCGCGGCCTCGACTTTCCGCTGGATTTTCCTTGCCATAGAAAATTATCCCGGTGAGCTAAGTGTATACTGCCTATTCCTTGTCACCGAAGATTGAGACCACATTTGACTGCTGCCGGAACTCGTCCTTGAGGACCGGCGCCGACCTACGGTCGCTGTTGCCAGAGAGCGTGCCTGGCTCCAGATCGGCCAACTCTTCAAGGTCAGAAACGGGAAGCGGAAGAGCTTTGAGAATCTGGCTCGCCGATTGCACACCTTCTTCTATCAACATTTCAAAACTGCGCCGGATAAGCTGCGGCTCTTCGACTTCAAGTTTGCCATCCAACGGCTCGCCTGTCCGCCAGCCCCTGCGATTGTAATTGATCCAAAGACGGCGAGCATCGTCGTCATCGATCAGATCCAGTTGCTTGCTGCGCATGATCATGGCGCCAACGGAAGCTCCCCAGCGCTCCTTCAGCGTCAGGAACCCGTCCAGTGACGGTGCGTAAAGCTCGCCCGTGAAATCGGCCTCCGGCAGAAGCATGGCAGACGCGATCTGATCGGCCTGCTTTTCGACCGCCTTGTAGAAGGCCCGATCATTCAACCGCCGTTGCGGAATGTTGGCATGGCAAACGAGGTGTACCAGCTCATGGAGAACGTCAAAACGCTGCCGACACGCGCTGGCCTTGTCACGCGACAAAACTACGAATGGAATGCCGAAGCGATCGGACCACTGGGAAAATGCGTCGAGCTTGTCGGCGCGCACATGGATCCTCGAAACGAGAATACCGTTGTTTTCCAGAAGCTCGACCGTGTCCGGCATTGGGCCAGGACGAATGTCCCAGAACTCCCGGATTTCCTGAGCCACTCGCTCGACGAAATCCGAACTGCCAAAGCTGTCTTCAGAAAATTCGATCCCCGGAATGTTCAGGGCAGGAAGCTCGAAAAAGGATGCGAGATAATCAACGAGTTCCTTCATCCATTCTAGGCGCACTTCAGCCCGGTCACGCGCAAGCGGCGGGGCCGATAGCCGGGCGCGCCAGAAAATCGGTCGTTCGTCGCGTTCCGGCGTAGGACGCAGGAAATAGTCGTGCGGAAATTTTAGAGTGGCGGCGAGGTTATGAACGACGTCCAGCTTGGGGCTCTGCCTGTCATTTTCATATTTGGAGATCGACTGCACGCTTACGCCAACCATATCAGCGAGGTCAGTAGCACTGATTCCCCGCGCCTTGCGCGCCTCGGTCAGACGCGCACCCACGAATCCTTGGGCGATGATGCTCATTTCTTTCCGTCCGTCCCAGTACCTTCATCATCCTCGGGCTTTTTCCAACGCAGCGAACGCTTCGGCGCACTTTTCTTGGGGGCTTCAGGATATGCCGCAAGAATCTCGGTGATGCTCAATTCGACAGCCCAAGCTTTGAAATCGCGAGCCGGTACGCAGAGCTGGATCTCTCCGAGCTTCTGATCGTCGGCATTGAACCGCCGACCGACCGGGTTATGGGCGATCACGCCATAGACATTCGGCATGATGAATGCACCGTCGGGCTCGTCGCCAAGGTCGAGGCGAGGCAGATCCATCGCGTTGGCAAGGCGTTCGCGGAACTTGGCAGGTTGCGGCATCGAGCCGATAGCTTGGACGTAGGATTGGGTCATTGCGACCTCGTCCTTGAAAACATAGGCATGGCGGCGATTATTCTGCACAATCAAGCTCATCGAATGCGACATGCCGTACTTGGTGGCGAGATCAATCAAAAGCTTTTCCATGCGGAAGTGGCGCCGCTGGAGCAGGTCGTCGATCTTCTGATCAGGCAGGACGTTACGGTCGGTCGCTACATCTGCGAACACATCCGCGTAAGTGATCTTCGACAATTCGCGCAGATCGAACCAGAACTGGGCCGGGGTATCCCGGATAATCATAGAGACTGTCGTTGCCCGAAGGCGTTCATAAGCGTCCATGCGAATCTGGCCCTTGATCATTTTTCCTGTAACGCATAAATCTCAATAAATCTTAAAGCGTCTGATGTCAAATAGCCGTGATGGGAACTGTGGACGGGCTATGCCCCACCATTCGCCGGAATCCGACGGTGGTATTGCAGGCGGGGCACCAGTTTTGAGCACGGCTCGCCAAAAAATACGGGGTACAGCGGATCGTTTCGTTCCGAGGCCCGCCCCATGCAGTCGCTCTCAGGATGCGGAATTTACAGTCGGCCTACCGCCAGCGAGGTGGCGGCCTTACAGGCCCTGGTTGAGGCTGGGCGCAATCAAGGCACCGCCAATACGGCGGCGCTTGAAAAGCTGCTCTCCAAGATCAAGATCGCCTTTGACAGTGCTGGCCGTCGCCGACTGGACAACGACCTTGCAGGTAGTGGCATCGAAGTGGTCGCGCAGGGTGGGCGCAAACATTGCCTCGGCGCATGGGAGGAGGGAATGCCCTGCCAAGGCAGTGCCTTCCAGACAATCCCCACATCATACTGAAACGGGGTGGCCGAATTGCGGCGATTGTCGACACGAAGTGGAAGCGGTTGGCCACTGCTGAACCTGGTGCCAAGAAAGGCGTACAACAAAGCGACGTCTACCAGATGATGGCCTATGCGCGAGTGTACTGGCCCCCTATGCACGACACAGATGATCCAGCGCGGTTGATGCTGCTTTATCCAAGCACACCTGGCGAGCCAGACGGACTGTTGCACAGTTTCGGCATTCATGGTGGGTACGAGCGCCTGTCGCTCGCGCGCATCGACATCGCCCCGCTAGCAGACAGTTCAAGCGAAACTGTTGAAGCGCGAGTAGCGCGGGTGTTGGGGCGGATGGCTCTGGATTTCATCGCACACCCAGAGCCATAAACGTCTCATCGAGTTTTCGAGGTGGGCAGCTTGGCAGATGTGGAACCGAGTTCGCCGGAAAAAATCGCAATTGAGATCAATCTTATGGCCTGGCGTTCCGCGCATCGATCAAGCTGCCAGCCCTCGTTTGCGCACCCTACCGCCTGCCAGATCGCGCTTGGCACCCTCAAACCTGCCGCTGAGAATGCTGACTTGCGCCCGCAGGCCCCGCAGCATCTCCACCTCCTCGGGATGGCGATCGAGCAACTCGATCAGCCCGATGGCGGCTTCACTGGGGGGCGTCGCTCCACTTTCGTATTTCTGGAAAGCACGGCGGCCACCACCGATGATGCGGCCAGCCTCTTCCTGGGTGAGTTTCAGCTTCTTGCGCACCGACTTGACCCGCGCCGCATAGGCGGCACGAAGTTCACCATAGGCTTCATCCAATGCCGTGAGGTCGGCCCCGGAATGAATGGAGTCGCTGTCGTCGTCGGGATACCACCCCGGCACCGCGACCGTGCGCGTCAAGGATCCAAAGGCCACGGCCTGTTCCCGCACGCCGCGCGTCAGCCGTTTACCGGTTTCCGGGTGGATACGGCTCTCGGTCATGGTCATGCCTCCTTGAACGACGTCAGCACAATATCGATCAGCGTCTCGCCGGCGAACTTCAGATAAAGCCAGAGCCCATCGAACGGGATGCGATAGCTGTCGTGCCAGACCTTCGAATTGGGAGGGGAGTGCGCCGTTTCCGACTTCACGAAATCACCCGGTTCGAGCGCCTGAACGACATCGACCACATCCTGCCGCGAATAACCCAGCGCCTGGGCATCACGCGTCGCCTTCAACGTGATTTCCAGGCTGTCCACATCACAAAACCGCGCCTGAACAGCCGCGAGATCGTGATGAGGTTTCCGCTTTACAGCCACAATATACACCTTGAGGGTTAATTTTCAAGCCTGCGCAGCTTACCCGATTGCAGCCTGAATCTGCTGCTTCACGTTCTTCCCATCGCGTTCCTTCTCGGCAAAGACATAGATGCCCTTGCCTTCGCTTGCCGCCTGCCAAAGCTCGCCAATGGCACGCTTTTCGCCCGAATCCGCGACCAGATGCTCGCCCTTGTACTCGACCACGAGCAGCCGCCCATCCTTCAGCTTCGCCACGAAGTCAGGGTATGTCCGACCACCGGCCAGCGGCAGCCAGAAAGCATCTGGATGCTTGGCGACATTGCGCACCCAAAATTCCACCTCGCCAATGCTGTCGAGCTGCTGGGCGGCCTTGAACTCGTCACCTTCCGCGCCGTCATCGCCCTTGCCATCGAAGCGTGGCACACGATCCCAACCCAGATAATGCTTGGCGAAGCGGTACTTGGTGCCCCGATAGCAGGGTACTCCGGCGAACATGCCGTCATGGAACCGGAAGCCATTGTCGAAGGACAGCTCAGGCTTGGCCTCGGGCGCAAACAGGCAGCGCTGGTATACGCCCTTGCGCACTTCCGCACGGATAGCCGCGATCTTCTCCCGCAGTTTGCGTGCGAGAATGAACCGGCAGCGCATCAGCGTCGCCAGCGGAATCGCGCGCGGCCCGGTCAGGAAGGCCACCACGTCGCTTAGCCACACAATCATGTCACCATGGCTGATCGCGCTGTCCGCTTGTCGCACCTGCTTGGCGAGCAAGTTGACCAAGCCGCCCACCGTCCAGCCATCCACGGGCACGTCGAGCATCAACTGATCGGACTGATCGCTATGACGCACCAGCAGATGGTCGCCATCGAGGTCGATCTCGAAGGCTTCTGAAGTGTCGCGCACATCGAATTCGGCCTTGGTCAACTGGGCCGAGTGGTCTGCCAGCGACCATTCGAAATACTCGGTCAGCACGTCGGTCTCGGCGAAAACCAGTTCGCCCTGCACCGCCGCCATCAGGCGGGGGACAACGAACTCCTCCCCCAGTTCTGCCGGTGATGCGCTGTGGGCGTGCTCCTTCTCGTGAGAGGCGATGGCTTCGCGCACCACGTTTGCCGCCTTTTCGGGCAGCGCGGCGAAAATCCGCTCCTTCTCGTCTTGGCGCAGAAAACCCGTCACGGTGATGACCGGCGACACGCCGGGCGCTGTCTCGATCTTCACCTTTTCGGGGGCCGCGGCCTTCACCGCTGCCAAAGCCTCCGCCGAAGCGTCCACCGTGATCTTTGCCGCAGGCTTGGGACGGCGACGCTCGCCCCATAGGCCTTCATCCAGCTCGCCCTGCTCATGCTCGATGTTCGCCTCGGCCTCGCTTTCCTCGAAGCCCATTTCCACGAGCCGGTCGCGCAGGGTGTTGGCCGCCTCGGCAAACGACTTCGACACCAGGTTGGCATAGGCCTTGTTCAACACCGCCGATTTACGCCGTTTGGCGTAGGGCATGCGCAACACGCGGCCCAGCAACTGCTCGGCGTCGGTCGAACTCTTGATGTTGGCGACCGAGCAGAAGACATAGGCAAACGAACAATCCCAGCCTTCCTTCAGCGCCTCGACCGTGATGACATATTCGATGGGGCAATCCGGCTTGAACAGGTCGATGCCATCGAGATCGCGCTGATCGCCGGTGGCGACAGCAATCGCCTTGGGATCGATATGATGCGTGTCGATCAGATGCTGGCGCAGCACGTCAACCGTCACCTCACGGTTCTTGTCCTCAGCCTGGAACAGCACGATCGGGCGGATGTAATTGGCTCGGTCCTTGACCGCCTCATCCGCCAGTTCGGCACGCTTCAGGATGGCGCCGGTCACCGCGCCCTCCCAGGTCTCATGCTCCTCAAGCCGCACCGGCAGCTTGATCATCTCGGCCTCTTTCAGCTCCAAAGCGCTGACCGAATGGAGAATGTTGCTCTTCTTGTGCGGCGTGGCGGTAAATTCCACGATGGCGCATGGGTTCACGCGCTCCTGCACTGTGCGCGACAGGCCGGTCACTGCCTTGTGCGCTTCATCCACGATCATCAGCGGTTGGCGCAGATGGCACAGGTTCGCAAAGCTGTAGCGAATATCGTCGGGATGCCCGCCCACCTTGGCCGCCACCTCTGGCCCCAGCGGCTCCAGCCCCGGCGCGCGCTTCGGCACTTCGCTGAACAGCGGCTCCAGTTCCTCATGGTGGGCATAGACCTTGCGCCCATCGGTGCTTTCCACCCGCAGCGTCTGCAAAGTGCCAACAACGATGCAGCAATTGCCCGCCAGATCATGCGGCCTGATCCGCGCGAAATCGCCAATGTCAAACACCCGCACCCGCCCACCGAACTGCGCATCGAGCGCCTGCCGATAGGGATGCCTTGGGTTGTTCAATGCGTCCGCCGTCTGGGTGCGGATCATGTTGGTGGGCACCAGCCACAGGACGAGCGGGAAATCCTTCTCGATCCAGGCATCCTTGGCCACGCCAATGGCATGCGCGCCCAGCAGCGTCTTGCCGCCGCCGGTGGGCAGGCGCAGGCAGACATAGGGCATTTCTTCCTGCCCCAGCAGCGGCTCATACTTGCCGCCATAGCTACGCAAACGCTTGGCCTGCTCCGGCTCCTGCGTGATCGCTTCATAGGCCGCCTTGGGGCCGCGCAGCCGGGCTTCCTCGAAAAACCGGCGCAGCGTGGCCAGCGTGTCGGTCTGATAGGTCTTGAGCTGCATCAACGGGCCCTCACGTCATAGGGGGTCTGCTTGAAGCTTAGCCCTTCGATTTTCAGCGTTTCTGGCGACAGGCGGCAGGCCTCGCCATAAACGGTGATTGGCCCGGTGAAATCGCCCGCCGCCGCGCGGATCATGCCCAGCGTCTTGCGCGTCAGCACGTTGCCGCCAGAAACGCTCTTGTCGCCCAGAATGCCGTTGTAGAGCAGCGCCAGCCCGCCACCATCATGGCTGCCCAGAAACGGACCGTTATGCGCTGCCGCCATCGGCTGCCCCGTTTCCGCGAACCATATATGCGCGGCCAGCGGTGTGAAGGCGATGCCGGGGTTAATCGCGCCGGTGTCGTCAAACACAGCCTCGCCAAGGCGATAGAAGGTAAAGCCGCCGCCACCCTTCCATCCAATGGCCTCGCTGATCCCGCCCTGTTCGCCGTCGATCACCTTGTGCAGGCGCGGTGCACAGTGGCTGACGGCATGATCGCCCATCTCGATGCCGATCCAGCTGCGGCCCATCTTATGCGCCACGGCTGCGGTGGTGCCGGAGCCGAGGAAGGAGTCGAGCACGAGATCGCCAGGGTTGGTGGCGATGTGAAGGATGCGTTCGAGCAGGCGCTCAGGCTTCGGTGTCCCAAAACTTACATCAGCCCCGAACAGCGCGTTGCATTCCTTTTTGCTCTCATCAGTGTGCCCCACTTCCGTATGGGGCCACCATGTCCATGGAACCAGTCCTTCGACCTCGGAGAGGTAACGGATAACACTTGGTTGAGCTTTGCCGTCTTTGCCCCAATAAATACGCCCACGCGCCTTGAATTTTTCAAATTCAGGCTCAACCATCGACCAGCAACGGCCCTCGGGCGGGCGATGTTCCGTCCCGTTCGGGGCCGTGATCACATACATCTGGTTGGGTCGAAAACCCTGGGCCGTCATCGGTAGTCCGCGCCAGCGTTTGGTCGGATCGGTTTCCTTAGGATTCTCGGGGTTTTTGTAAATTTTGGCCTGCTGCTCGTCGAGCGGAATCCGGTTACGGGAAGCCTTGAAGGCTTCTGGGGATTTAGCATAGACCATCAGGTATTCGTGGACATCACCGATCGCTTCGCGGTTCTCTCGCGAATAGCGCTTTTGCCACACATTCGAAGCAATGAAATTTCGCCGCCCGAACACCTCATCCATGATGACCTTGAGGTAATGCCCCTCATTGTCGTCGATGGAGACCCAGATGCTGCCATCCTCGGCCAGCAGTTCGCGCAGCAGCACCAGGCGCGGCCAGATCATCGCCAACCACTGGCTATGCTCCAGATTGTCGTCGTAATGCTCGAAGGCCGACCGCGTGTTGTAGGGCGGGTCGATATAGATACATTTCACCTGCCCCCGATAATAGGGCAGCAGGCTCTTCAACGCTTCCAAATTGTCGCCCTGGATGAGCATGTTGCCTGACGCCGCGTCGCCATAGGACAGCGCATCATCCCGCTCCAGCAGGCGATAAGCCACGGCATCCGCGCTCTTCACATCCTTCTCGCGCGTCAACCACGACAAAGTCGGCATCTAAATCCATCCCCCAAACCGGCAGAAAAACGCTGTCTAGCAGGGCATAGCGCAAACCGCGACTGCTTTGGGGCCGAAGAGCCAATGCTTCCCCTCAATTTTTCATCCGCCAGAGCAACGCCTTATGGCGCGGCGGACCGGCCCGGTATGGATCACCAAAAGGTCATATTGTGATCGATAGTATGCATCTCTGTAGATCACAGCATCGGATGCGATGGCTCGCTTGCAAGGGGGTCCCATGGCAATTGTTCGCCGCGATGCACTAGCGATCGCTATTTTTTCGCCAAATCATCGCATTGCCCCGGCTCGAGACCAGCCCTTTCTCGCGCATACTGGATCACCAATGCCCGCACTACCTCGGAACGAGCCTGGCGTTGCGATGGCGAGGGATTGACGTTGCTCAAACTCGGCACATCCCGATTCCGATAGAGCTGGGTCTGCGCCATCTTGTTGTAATGATTGGCAATGTACTGGACGACTTCCCCGCTGAAATCACCGTGCACGCCCATGTACGCGACCTCGGCATCCAAAATGTCGCCAACTTGATGAAAGCGATCTGCGCAAAACTGATTGATCGCGCGCTCCGCCCTCTCCGCTGGCGATGGCGACGGGTCCGCGACTACCCTCATGGGCTGTTCGGCGGCCAGAGCCACGTTTGGACCTGGCAACGTCAGGTTCAGTGCCGCAAGGCACAGATAAACATTGGGCTTCAACAACATGGGGCCTCCCAAAAGCGAATAGGAGGCGGCCCAGAGCCGGGTGTTGGAAACCCTGCACTGTCACAGGGCGCCGCCACTTTAGGCGCAAACCCTGGACATACGACGGCCACCCGGCCGAAACTGAAGTCTCGACCGGCGACAGTGATTTGAGGTTTCCACGCCTCACCCACGGGACTGACCGATGGGCTCGGACTGCTTAGCCGATCATGGAATCAGGGGGAAGAGAGGAAAGAGGGAGATGATTTTCCGAGCAAAAAAGCTCGGAAAGGAAAGAAGTTAGTGGCGCAGGTTATGGTGCGTTCGCCGCAGGTAAAGGCTGAGATCTCGCGTTGTGCCCAACTGGTTCAGAATTGTGCTGGCGATGCTAGTTACGTCGTTTACGCGATCCTTGACCCAATGCGGGAGGATCCCTCGTGCACGTATGCTGGCCTGCCGATCTACGTTGGCGAAACCCGGAATGTCGGGGGCCGGATCATGGAGCATTTTCGGACCGCGTGCAGTGAGATGGCCAAGGACACGGGCCGGGAACCCTACATTCGCCGGATGCTGGAAAGCGGCGTAGTGGCCCCCTTCGTTGTCCTACAAAGGCTCGAAAGCCGCATTGACTCGTTGGATGCGGAAATTCGCTGGTCCCAAGCCTTTCTGGCGAAGGGATACCCGCTCACAAATCTCTCCCCTGGCCAGCGCAAGGCAATGTCGGGCGAGAAAATCGAGAAAACCATCCGATACGTGCAGTGGGCAACGTCAATCAGCGACGCGATGGCAGATGGGTTGAGGATCGCGGCAAGCTGCCATTGGTGCGGTCGGGTAAGCATTTTCCAGCCGTCCGATTTCCTCGCCTATTTTAACCCTTGGCAGGCATTGCGGAACATTCGCGCCATGGCGGCACACTGCCATAGCTGCGGCACGCGATACGATCACACGCTCGTGCGCCGACATGAAACCGTTGTCGCCGTTGCGCCGCCAGATTCACTAGATTGGGAGCCCTGATCGTAGGCCTATGAATAGTCAGCACAAGGATGACATCACCTTTCCCGTTCGGGAAATTTCGGGCCTTA
>NZ_GL876935.1:22566-25222 GCF_000192575.1 Novosphingobium nitrogenifigens DSM 19370
GACTCTTAGTTCGACTGTGGCGAACAAATAATCGCGTGCGGGAAATTTACGACAACATCAACTTCGAGGTGGAACCACCTCTCCTACCATAAGCAAGCAAAAAGGCTGCCTGGCTGCTCGAACGGCGGTTGGCGCTACTCGCCACCTTCATAGCGGTTCAAAGCCAAATCTGGCGCGTGGTGATTGCCGAATTTCCGCAGCGTACGCGCGACCAATGCCCCGCTAAAAAAAAGTGAAACCCCTGCGACTACAAGCGCAGCAGCGACAAGGGTGGGCCCGTCCAGCGTCCAACCGCGTTCTGTGCGGTTAAAGCTAAGCGCCGGAAACGCCACCAAAAAGCATCCCGCACCGGAAATTCGCAGGAAATTTACATCCCTGATAATTCTTTTCTCGAGCAAACTTTCCAAATCGAACAACGCGCCCTCCTATTCGCTTAGCAAATCAAAAACCGTGCTCACTTCATCTTGCGGGGATGTGCCCTTCTGAAAGCAGTTCGCATAGACGAATCGGCCAATCTTCCTGGCTTTTGCCGGCGTTAGCCTAATTCCTCGCACCTTTGATTCGGCGACGACGGCCTCGATCGTATCGCCGACCAGATCGATATCCCTTTCGGCAGCAGTCTGGCGCTGGCCTTCAATTAGCCAAAGCAGGTCCTGCTCGAACCGTTCACAAAAACGCCGAGCAACGGACAACGGCAACTCGCGGATTTCACTCTCGTAGTTTTTGTATGAACGTTCCGCGATTTCCAGAATTGCAGCAGCACGTGCCTGCGAGAGATTAAATTCTCTGCGAACGCTGGCCATGCGCGATCCGATACCGGAGGGTGTTGACATGGGCACAATCATTCCCGTAATAGGCACGTACGTCCTGATTTGAACTTGATATGTAAGAGATAGCACAGGAAAACTAACATCGAAAGGGATTCGGAATGAGCGTGCGGGCAGACGGACTTCTTTCCCCGCGGGAGCTAGCCGCACTGAGTGGTTGGTCTACCGGGAGGATCCGGGCGCTAATCAGCGAAAACCAGATCAGACATATCAAAGTTGGCAGCAGATATCTGTTGCCTCGCGATGCCATGGACGAATTCGTGGCCAACAAAATGATCAGCCCACAAAGCCATAAACTTAACGCAGGAGAATGACGATCATGTCCGCCAACACTCTCGCAGAAAAGATAAGACGAGGAATAAAAAATAGAAAGGGAACAAAATTTTCCTACGATCAACTCATTGAATTAACAAAATATGACGTTCTAAAAAATCTTTCAATCATTGAGTCATACGAAATATGTCACGAGAAAATTCCCCATTCATTATCGGAGACTACTGGCTCGACAAGCGCAGGGATGGCGTTGCATCAGACGTTTGGCAAATTGCGGCCTATAGCCCAGGAACGCGCTCAGTTGTCTATCGCAGCACTAAGTGCAGGACTATAGACCTTGATCGAGCCAAAGAAGCATTGCGATCCTACGAGGCGTCACAGCGCTCCAAACAGCATGGACAGGATATCACTGAAGCCGAACTCCTACCCCATCTCTTCAATTATTTGCGCGAACACGGCCCCGATGTGAGGCGTTTAGATACCATCAAATCGTCATTCCGCGCATGGATCGGCTTTTTTATGCAGGATGAGCTAACCACCAGTGTGCGGGTGGCCGAAATTAACAAGGTCTCGGTCGCCAGATTTCGGCGATGGCGCATGGCTCCGCACCGTTGGGAAGTTGAATGGGATGGCAAGATATTCAAACACGAGAGCAGCGGCGTAAGTGGCGAGGCCGTTCAACGAAACATCGAGGACTTGCGGGCGGCATTGAACCACGCCGAGGATGCAAAGCGCATTCCAATGTATCCACGAGTGCCCAGCGTTGACAAAAACCTACGTTCAAAGTCCAGGAAGCTTGTTTTTACGATCAAACAGTTAGGAGCCATGGTGGCCTACGCCGATCAGGAGCCATGTGTCCAACAATGGTTGCAACTCATGATCGCAACAGCTGCTAGGCCTGACGCCGCCTTGGCGTTCGTACCGGCGAACCAATGGCTTGATAGTGTCATCGATCTCCATCCACCCGGCGCCCCCGTGACAGACAAGCGCAATCCTATCGTTCCAGCGATCACGCCTTTCACCTACGTGATGAAGGGGTGGAAGCTCGATTTGGTCACCTCTCGCAAAAGGTGGTGGCGCACCATGCGAACGAAGCTTAACATCCCGACGAGCTATGTCCCCAAAACCATACGCCATACCGTGGCGTCCTACCTCAGAAGCTCATCGGTTCCAGGCGAGCAGATCAGCCTGTTGCTGGGACACAAGGACCCCACCGACACACTAGAGCGGACGACTGACTGGTATGCCCACGGCGATCCATTACAAATGCCGGAGACGATTCACGCGCTGACCAAGCTTTGGAATGCTGTGGAACAGGAGGCTGCCGCGTGGCGCGCTGACCATTTGCTGACCATCACCGGCGACAACAATAAAATACTTGAACTGCGCAATGAGCCTAAACCCTGAAAAATCAGCGTTCTAGCAATGGTGGGCGGTGACGGGCTCGAACCGCCGACCCTCTCGGTGTAAACGAGATGCTCTACCAACTGAGCTAACCGCCCGAATGCTCGAGAGCCGCGCATTTATAGGGTTTTTAGCGGCGGTCAACCTACCTG
>NZ_GL876935.1:26893-335537 GCF_000192575.1 Novosphingobium nitrogenifigens DSM 19370
GGAAGGCGTCTAGAAAACTAGGGGCTATTCACAGAATCCGCAGCCGTTCCTCGTCAGTCCAGCGCCGACGACGCTCGGGCCATCCATAACCGTAATCTGCCGCATCCACCGCTCCTGAGTGCGCTCTCGAGAGCGTCCTTAAGAGCGTTCGCTCAGCGCCAAACAAGGCGGGGCACGCCGGATGAATACGCGCCCCGCAGCCGTGACCTATGCTCCGGAGGCTCGCGACTGGGCCGCTTCGCACACCTCGTGAAGGCAGCATCGAATTCGTTCCCGGGAGTGACTGGTGCGGGCGGCCGGACTTGAACCGGCACGGGCAAAGCCCAACGGATTTTCTTACCGACTACGGCTTTCGCCGCCGTCAGGGGCGATGTCCGTCCCCGACGTTTGTGGTCTGGACTATCCCTTCACCATACCCTGAACCCAGGACTTAGGTGCTGCCCGTCTAGTCTCTACACCTTCCCTCCGACTCCCATCGAAGGGCTTGGCTCGGGATCGCCATTTCACAGGGTTCCCCGAATTTGAGCAGTTCTGCAGCGCGAGTTTCCCCGCGCGCACTCAATTTTGGCGTTTGGTCTCAAGTCCGCTGCGTCTACCGATTCCGCCACGCCCGCACAGTCGAGCTCGCTATATCGGCGGCAACCCCAGACGCCAAGCCCCTGAAACACCTCGACTGACGACGGGCACCTCTACAGTCCCGCTTCAATCGCCATGCGAATGGCATCGGCACTGGTCTTGACACCCAATGCCTTGAGCACGGCAGCGCGATGCAATTTCACTGTCCGCTCGCTGATCTGAAGCTCCCATGCAATCTGCTTGTTGAGTTTTCCTGCGGCAATGCATTCCAGGATTTCACGCTGCCTTTTGGGGAGCGCCTCGACCTTTTCCCGAGCGCTCTCCGATCGTTTCCTGTTCTGGTCGTGAAGGCCGCCGGAAAGCTCGACCTGAGACCCCAGGAAATATTCAAGTTCGCCATCGGCTCCGAAAATCGGAGCGATCATCACAGCGTTGCGAAACGGCGTTCCGTCCTTCTTGTAATTGAGGATTTCGACCATGACCGGCATCCGCGCCGCGATCCCCGCTCTCAAACGCTCGGTCAGGTCCACTTCGGTGTCCGGACCACACAGAAATCGACAATTTCTTCCGATGATCTCGTCTCGCGAATATCCGGTCAGATCAATAAAAGCCTGATTGCAGGATACGATCGGATTGTCGGGAAGCCGAGGATTGCTCACCACGGCAGCCACGAGACTGTCCTCGATCATCGCGTCCATTTCCATGTCACCTCACAACGCCTTTCCGGAGCTTTCTGCAATTGCCCTTTCGATCATGTTGCGACCGGGAAGAGCCACGCCGATCCTGCGTTCCATGGCGCTGTTACCCCATGGGCGCGCCGGAAGGAACGGATACCTTGAACGAGCTGGCATTTACCCTCGACCATTGCGAGGCTCATGAAACCGCAGCTGAACATCCGCCGGTTCCCGAGGAAGTTCGAAGCGCGATCCGAACGCTGCTCCGCTGGACCGGAGACAACCCCGACAGGGAAGGCTTGCGCGATACCCCGTCCCGCGTCGCACGCGCTTGGAAAGAATACTGTTCCGGCTACACGGAAAACCCTGGCCTTCATCTACGCCGAACCTTCAGCGAGGTCGCCGGATATGACGAAGTCGTCCTGTTGAAGGACATTCCCTTCCAGTCCCATTGCGAACATCATCTTGCGCCGATCACCGGCTGCGCCTCGATCGCATACCTGCCGCGCCACCGGGTCGTCGGCATTTCCAAGCTCGCCCGGGTCCTGCACGGCTTTTCCCGGCGACTACAGATCCAAGAGCGGATGACGAGCGAAATCGCCCAGTGCATCTGGAACGCCCTGCAACCTCACGGTGTTGCCGTGGTGATCGAGGCGCAGCATGGGTGCATGACCGGACGCGGGGTGCGCACGCCCGGTGTCGCGATGATCACGAGCCGGATGCTCGGCTGCTTCCTCGACGACGCGAGCAGCCGCAAGGAAGTCCTCGCCCTCATGGGACGTGGGTGAAGGGCGCCAGGACGTGTCACACATTGCTATCGTTGGAGCAGGACTCTCCGGAATTTCCTGCGCAGAAACGCTTCGCACCCACGGCCATCGTGTCACGCTCTTCGACAAGGGACGCGGCCCGGGCGGGCGCATGGCAAGCCGTCGTATCGAGACGCCACTCGGGATCGCGACATTCGACTTCGGCGCACAATACTTCACGGTTCGCGACGAGCGCTTCGCTTTCGAAGTCCGTGAATGGGAAAGAGCCGGGCTGATCCAGCCCTGGCCCGCCGCCGGTCCCGATGCCCTGATCGGCGTCCCGAACATGAATAGCATCCTGAAGCACCTGCTTGCCCGCCAAGAGGTTCATTTCAGCGCGCTCGTCAAAGGCCTGAAACGAGAGGGCCGTCACTGGCGGCTCCTCTGCGAAGGCCACGAAAGTTCTTTGTTCGACGACGTTGTCCTTGCTCTTCCCGCCGAGCAAACCGCCCCGATCCTGACGCTTCACGATTTCGACCTCGCCCAGGCAGCCCTGTTCGCGCGGTCACAACCATGCTGGACCGGAATGTTCGTGTTTCCAGAACCCGTCCGGCATAACGCCGACATCATTCGGGACCAAGGCCTGATCGGCTGGGCCGCGCGGGACAACGCGAAACCCGGCAGGAGCGGACCGGAACGCTGGGTGGTTCAGGCACGCCCGCAATGGTCCGTCGCGCATCTGGAAGACGCCAGCGAGATCATCGCGCCCCATTTGCTCGAGGCGCTCGCCGCTGCTTGCAATGGCTCGCTTCCCGATCCAATTGCCCAGTCGATTCATCGCTGGCGCTATGGCCTCTCGGCCGGGACCGGAGCGGTCTGCCTCTTGAATGCCGAACTCAACCTCGGTGCCTGCGGTGACTGGCTGCTCGGCCACCGTCTCGAAGACGCATGGATTTCCGGACGCTCGCTCGCAAAAAAGATGATCGCCGAAAAGTGATTCTCCATCCCGCAATCACACCATGCTGGTGCCGCTGCTGCCCAATTCGGAAAAATAACGCGCCATTGCATCTGCCGCCTTGTCGGTCAGCGTGATGAATGCACGACGACGGTCGGTTTCGTCATCGACACGCTGCAGAAGCCCTGCATCGGTCATCTGCCCGATCCAGCGCAAAGCGGTCGTAGGCGGCACACCCGATGCGATGCACAGCGACGTGACCGAAACCCGCACATGCTCCACCCGGGCAGCTGTCAGGTCGAGCAACATGTCCCAAGCCGGATCGGCAAAAAGGTCACCTTCGAAAAAGCGGGCACGCAATTGCCGCTGCCGAATAATCTTGCGCACGAGACGCGGATCGGGAAGCGGCGGACGCGAAGCGCGGACAAGGCGATCACTGCCGTTGTCGAACTGCGGATCGAGCTTGGTATCCCCTTTGCCGAACGCCACCTCGCCTTCGAAGCGGAAGGCCCCGCCGGTATCGGCAGCACCCTGTCCCGAAAGCTGCTCCAGCTTCTGCGCGATCTGGCTGACCTGTTCGGTCAGACGCAGCAGGCTGAGACGATCCTCGTCGGACAGTTCCCGAACGCGATTGCCGCTACGGGCCAGCACACGCCCCAAGGCGATGACGCGATCCGCACGCGTCGGCGTCACCAGGATCTGGGCATCCGCTTGATCAAGACACCCGAAGACATCGTCCAGAGAGCCGATCGACGTGGAGACCACCAAATGCGATCCCGTCTGAGACGCGCGCTGATCCAGCCGCGACAACGCGGCCAGCTCGGCCCCGTCGATGACCGGACAATCGACCAGAACAAGATCAGCCAATGCAGGCGGCTCACCCGGTTCGAGAAGACGACCAAGATCCGTCGTCTGGGCAACACGCAAGCCAGCTGCTGCTGCGTCCTCCGCCATTTCGGCGCGCAGGTAGCCGCGATCCGCGTAAATCGATACTGCGAGGGAAGAGCGGCCTCCGCCATGGCCGAAACCCTGACCCGAACCACCGTCGCCGCTGCCGTATTCGAACTGCGGTATCACTTGTCCCATGTCGCTCAACATCCCCGTTCGCGCCGATGCCGAACACAACTGGAACATTGAGCAATAAGTTCAACTACGGATATCTCGAATATGGATCAAGCAACAATGTCCACAGGGGTACCGTCCCCGACGAGGCCCCAGATTTCCTCGATTTCCGCATTGTCCAAAGCGATACAGCCAGCGGTCCAATCGCCTTCGGGTGCATCCCTCGCCCCGTTGGGCCACCCGTGAATAAAGATGGCGCCTCCTGGCGAACGCCCCCTTGAGCGCGCATACGCCTGATCGCTTGGCCCCGGATAGGAAATATGCAGCGACAGATGATAGGCACTGCTCTCCAGCCCCCAATCGATGCGATAGTGACCTTCGGGGGTTCGCCCGTCCCCTTCGAAACGCTTGGGGCCAACAGGCTCCCAGCCAAGGCGGATATGGTCGTAAACCCTGACCGCCCCACCTTCGGCATCGAGCAAGGTCAGCCTGCGCGCGCCCTTCTCGATCAGAACGCGCTCGACGCCATGCTCTGCCCCGGCATGGCTGGCTGTCGCCAGAGCCAGAAATGCCAGAGCGACAAGCCCCCGTCCGGCGCGACATGCAATCGCAGCGCCGGATCGGAAGCCCGTCATAAGTCAGTCGAGGAAAGGATCGCGAACGAGGATGGTGTCCTCGCGTTCGGGTGACGTCGAAACCAGCGCCACAGGCGTCTCGATCAGTTCCTGCACGCGCTGGATATACTTGATCGCCTGCGCCGGAAGATCGGCCCACGAACGGGCACCGGCCGTCGTGCCGTGCCAGCCGTCCATTTCCTCATAGATCGGCTCGACTTCGGCCTGATCGGCGGCATGTGCGGGATAGTAGTCCAGCACCTTGCCGCGCAGGCGATAGCCGGTGCAGATCTTCACCTTGTCGAACCCGTCAAGAACGTCGAGCTTGGTCAGCGCAATCCCGGTGACCCCGGAAATGGCGCACGACTGGCGAGTCAGCACCGCGTCGAACCAGCCGCAGCGGCGCTTGCGCCCGGTGACAGTGCCGAACTCATGACCGCGCTCACCCAGACGTTGGCCGACTTCGTCGGAGAGTTCGGTCGGGAACGGCCCGGAACCCACGCGCGTGGTATAGGCCTTGACGATTCCGAGCACGAAGCCGGTCGCCGACGGCCCCAGGCCCGAACCCGAAGCTGCCGTCCCCGACACGGTGTTCGACGACGTGACGAACGGATAAGTGCCGTGATCGACATCGAGCAGAACGCCCTGCGCCCCTTCGAACAGGATCCGCGCGCCGGCCTTGCGCACGGTCTGCAAGCGCTTCCACACCGGCTGGGCGAACTGGAGGACGAAAGGCGCAATTTCGCGCAGATCAGCGAGCAGCGCCTCGCGATCGACCGGCTTCTGCCCGAACCCGGCGCGCAGGGCATCGTGGTGCGCACAAAGACGATCGAATTGCGCGTCGAGCGCATCGAGATGAGCAAGATCGCAAACGCGAATGGCGCGACGACCGACCTTGTCTTCATAAGCCGGACCAATGCCGCGCCCGGTGGTCCCGATCTTGCCGGCGCCCGCAGCGCTTTCACGCAACCCGTCGAGATCGCGGTGCAAGGGCAGGATCAGCGGGCAATTGTCGGCAAGCGCGAAGTTGTCGGGGTTGATCTTGACCCCCTGTCCGCTCAGCTTCTCGACTTCGGCCTTGAGCGCCCAGGGGTCGAGCACCACGCCGTTGCCGATGATCGACAGCGTACCCGTGACAATGCCCGAAGGCAGCAGGCTCAGCTTGTAGGTCTGGTCGCCGACGACCAGCGTGTGCCCGGCGTTATGACCGCCCTGAAAACGCACAACAGCATCGGCGCGGCTGGCGAGCCAGTCGACGATCTTGCCCTTGCCCTCGTCGCCCCACTGGGCACCGATTACAGTAACGTTTGCCATGGATACAACTTTCCCCCTGCCGGGTGATCCGCAAGACGCCCTTCGACAGGACTCGGCGCCGCGGATGGAATGAAGGAACCGACTGGCGCGGCCCCGCTTGCGGCTGGCGCACTAGGAGCAGAGAAAGGGAGTCGTCAAGGGGGCGAGCGCCAAAAACCCCCTGCCCGGCGACCGCCCCGCATGGCATCATCGCATCATGACAGCGAACCGGAAAACGCGCCGAATCCCTCCCCCACGGACCCGCAACCCACTGGTCGCCCTGATCGTCGGCATCGGCCTTGCCGCCGGTCAACTGGCCGAAGCACGCGCCGGGATAGCGCCACCTCCGGCTCCACAGACTTTGGTCTATGGCTCGGACCCCGTCCAGGCGATCGACTTCTACGAACCGTTGCCTGCCGCACAGTCCGGCGCCTCGCCGCTGATCGTCTTCGTCCACGGCGGTGCCTGGAGCATGGGGTCACGCGAAAACGCGACCGGCAATGCCAAGATCGTTCACTTCACCTCAAAGGGAATCGCCTTTGCGACGATCGGCTATCGACTGGTACCCGATTCCCGGGTCGAGGATCAGGCCAGCGATGTCGCCCACGCCATCGCCAGATTGCTTGCGGAAGCCGAACGCCTGCACATCGACCGCCGACGCGTAATCCTGATGGGACACAGCGCGGGGGCGCATCTCGTCGCCCTCGTCGGCACCGATCCGCGCTGGCTCGATGCGACTGGTCTGTCCTTTGCAGCGTTGCGGGGCGTCGTCGCGATCGATGGCGCGGCCTACGATGTTCCCGAACAACTGCGTGCGGGGGCACCGCTCATGCGTTCGCTCTATCGCCAAGCCTTTGGCGACGACCCGGAACGCCAACAGGCGCTCTCGCCATTGCGTCAGAGCAACGCACCCAATGCCGCAAACTGGCTGCTGCTGCACGTCGATCGTCCGGACGGCACCCGCCAGACCGAGGCGCTTGCCGCCGCACTCCGTCGCGCCGGAAGCAGCGTCGACGTCGTTGCCTTGCCGGGCCAGGGCCTTTCCGGGCATGTCGCCAGCAACCGGCGCCTGGGCATACCCGACTATCCCGGCACGAAAGCTGTCGACGACTGGCTAGACCGCGTGCTCGCCACCCCCTGACGGGGATGGCGAGCCATCACAGCGGCTCGGGCCCTTCCACAGTCAGGACGTGGGTGCAGCCGAGCGCCCTTGCGCTGTCGTCTTCCGAAAGCGCGGCAACCGTGCGCCAGCCGATCGCACGCAAACGCGCGGCAGCCTCGGCATCGTGACCGATGGGAAGGAACACACTGTCCTCGACCGGTTCGGCACCCGAGATCTGATCGATCAGGGCATCGGGGAACACCGAGAACCCCGTCGCAACTTCGCCGCCGTTGGCCCCACCGATGCGATAGGTACCACCCCGCCCCAGAACCCCACGCACGCCTTCGGCATAGAGCGTGAAGCCGAACCAGGACTGATATTCGAAACCGTGGCGCTCGCTGGGATCGAGAGTGAGCCGCGCCGTGCCACCGAGGCGTGCCGCGATTTCGCGCAAGGCCGCAATCCGCCCCGCGAGGACGCCCCCGGCATCGAACCCTGCGAGTCGCTCAATCGCGGTGTCGAATTCACCGGCCGCATAGAGCAAAGGCACATAAGCGGCCCCACCGGCATCGACGAGACCACCGGCATCCTTGGTGTCGAGTTCGCGACGAACACCCTCGATCGCCTCGGGCGGCAAGGGGAAGGCCTGCTCGGCCAGGACATCGACCAGATCGGGGAGAGTGAAATCGACACTGACCCCGGTGGCCCCGGCCGCCTGCACAGCCTCGATCGCCAGAGCGACGATTTCGCTGGCCGCAGCGACATTGTCGACGCCGATCAATTCAGCGCCGCATTGCAGCTTTTCCCGGGCCGGGTCGAGACCATCGCCACGGATCAACAGAACCTGCCCGCCGTAGCACAGGCGCAAGGGACGCGGCGCTCCAGCCAGACGCGACGCCGCGATGCGGCTGATCTGCGGCGTATGGTCGCCCCGCATCATCAACATGCGCAGGCTTTGCGGATCGACGAAGCGGAACATGCGCCGCGAACGGATGCCCGCCATGCGATGGGCAAGCGTTTCGTCGAATTCGATCATCGGAGGCAGCACACGGTCATAGCCGTGCGCATGCATCACCCCATGAATCGCGCGCATGACACGCGTGGTGGTCGCCGCTTCACGCGGCAGGCGGTCCTCAAGACCTTCGGGCAGGAGATCGCGATCGCTGATGCTCATGGAGGCCGCCTTTAGCCGGAATAGCAGACAAAAAAAGGGGGGCCTTGCAGCCCCCCTCGCTTTTCACCGTTTGGATCAGGCGAACTTGAGCGCCTTGACCAGCCGCACCCCATTGAGGGTCTTGGCCTTTGCCAGCACTTCGTCGCTGACCGGGCTGTCCACCGAAAGCAGCAGCACGGCTTCACCACCAGCCTGACGACGACCGAGGTGGAAGGTGCCGATGTTGATGTTGGACTGGCCCAGCAGTGTCCCGATCGAACCGATGAAGCCGGGCGCGTCGGTGTTGACGATGTAGAGCATGTCGCCGTCGAGGTCGGCTTCGACCGCGATGTCGAAGATTTCGACCAGGCGCGGCTGGCCATTGCCGAACAGCGTCCCGGCAACCGCCTTTTCGCCTTCGTCGGTGCCGACCGTCACGCGGACCAGGGTGCGGTATTCGCCTTCGCGTTCATGGCGCACTTCACGCACGTCGAGACCGCGTTCCTTGGCGAGGAACGGCGCGTTGACCATGTTCACGGTCTGCGAATACTGCTTCATCAGACCGGCCAGAACCGCCGCCGTGATGGGCTTCTGGTTAAGCTGGGCAGCAGCGCCTTCGACTTCGATTGCGATCTTCTTGACGCTGTCGCCGACAAGCTGGCCGACCAGAGCGCCGAGCTTTTCGGCAAGCGCCATGTACGGCTTGAGCTTGGGCGCTTCTTCAGCCGAAAGCGACGGCATGTTGAGAGCGTTGGTAACGCCGCCCGTGGTAAGGAACTCAGCCATCTGCTCGGCAACCTGCAGCGCGACATTAACCTGCGCTTCGGTCGTCGACGCACCCAGGTGCGGGGTGCAGATGAAATTCGGCGTGCCGAAAAGCGGGCTTTCCTTCGCCGGTTCGGTTTCGAACACGTCCAGTGCGGCGCCAGCGACGTGGCCCGAATCCAGCAGATCCTTGAGCGCGGCTTCATCGATCAGACCACCGCGGGCGCAGTTGACGATGCGCACGCCCTTCTTGGTCTTGGCGAGGTTTTCACGGCTCAGGATGTTGCGGGTTTCCGACGTCAGCGGCGTGTGCAGCGTGATGAAGTCGGCCTTGGCCAGCAGCGTGTCGAGGTCGGCCTTTTCCACGCCGATTTCGATGGCGCGTTCGGGCGTCAGGAACGGGTCATAGGCAACGACCTTCATCCGCAGGCCCAGCGCGCGGCTGGCAACGATCGAACCGATGTTGCCCGCGCCGATCAGGCCAAGCGTCTTGCCGGTGACTTCGACGCCCATGAAGCGGTTCTTTTCCCACTTGCCTGCCTGGGTCGACAGGTCGGCTTCGGGAAGCTGGCGCGCCAGGGCGAACATCAGCGCAATCGCGTGTTCGGCCGTGGTGATCGAGTTGCCGAACGGCGTGTTCATGACAACAACGCCCTGAGCCGAAGCGGCCGGAATATCGACGTTGTCGACGCCGATCCCGGCGCGGCCGATCACTTTCAGATTGGTCGCGGCTTCGAGGATGTCCTTCGTCACCTTGGTCGAAGAACGAATGGCAAGACCGTCGTACTGGCCGATGATGGCCTTCAATTCTTCCGGCGTCTTGCCGGTGATGACGTCAACGTCGCAGCCCATTTCGGCAAAAATGCGCGCGGCGTTGGGGTCCATCTTGTCGGAAATGAGAACCTTGGGCTTGGTCATGGTAAACCTCTGGTCAAGCGCCGGCGCACGCAGGCAATCGGCCGGGCGCGGGCATCATGTATCGGGAATGTTTCGGATCGAAGAGGCTGCCCTTTCCTCCCAACACACGAGAGGAAAGGGCGCCTTTCAAAAAGCCTCAGGCGGCTTCGGCCGGAGCCTTGAGCTGTGCCCAAGCCCAGTCGAGCCAGGGACCAAGAGCTTCGATGTCGGCCGTTTCGACGGTCGCACCGCACCAGATACGCAGGCCCGCAGGAGCATCGCGATAACCCGCGATGTCATAGGCTGCGCCTTCCTTTTCGAGCAGCCCAGCGAACTTCTTGATGAAGTCCGCGTCGGCACCTTCGACAGTCAGGCAGACCGAGGTGTGCGAACGGATGCCGCTATCGACCGCGAGGTGGCCGAGCCAGTCGCGTTCGGCAACGATCTTGTCGAGAGCATGGGCATTGGCCTTGCAACGCGCCTTGAGCCCTTCGAGACCACCGACCTGCTTGGACCATTCGAGCGCGAAGATCGCGTCTTCAACAGCCAGCATCGAGGGGGTATTGATGGTTTCGCCCTTGAAGACGCCCTCGGCAAGCTTGCCCTTGGCCATCAGGCGGAACACCTTCGGCAGCGGCCATGCAGGGGTATAGTTTTCAAGGCGTTCGACGGCACGGGGGCCGAGAATGATGACCCCGTGACCGCCTTCGCCGCCCAGCACCTTCTGCCAAGAGAACGTGGCGACGTCGATCTTGTCCCACGGAATGTCATAGGCGAACACGCCGCTGGTAGCGTCGGCGAAAGTCAGGCCTTCGCGGTCAGCCGGGATCCATTCGCCGTCGGGAACGCGGACGCCCGAAGTCGTGCCGTTCCAAGTGAACAGGACGTCGTTGGTCCAGTCGATCTTGTCGAGATCGGGAAGCTGGCCATAGTCGGCGCGAACGACAGTCGGCTCGAGACGCAGCTGCTTGACAGCATCGGTGACCCAACCTTCACCAAAGCTTTCCCAGGCAAGCGCCGTAACCGGACGTGCGCCGAGCATCGTCCACATCGCCATTTCGAAGGCACCGGTATCCGAACCGGGAACAATGCCGATACGATGCGTATCGGGCAGCTCAAGCACTTCGCGCATCAGATTGATCGCAAGAGCGAGACGCTCCTTGCCGATCTTGGCGCGGTGCGAGCGGCCGAGCGAGGCCGTGGCAAGCTTGTCAAGGGAATATCCGGGCGGCTTTGCGCACGGGCCGGACGAAAAGAAAGGACGCGCCGGTTTGGCGGTCGGACGTGTATCAGTCATGTAGACTCTCCTCGCAGAGAGCTCGCGCGGCGTTGGGACCGCGTGGCCCGGAGCCGGGAATAGAGGCGAACCGGACGGTGTCAACAAAAGAGTCTGGACACCTCTGACCAGCCGGCGAGCCGTTCCCGGCAAACGCCCGGAAACCGGGCGTTTGCCATATGCGCAAAAATCGGAAAGTTCGGCGAACCCCTGTCGCCAATCGATTCGACTGCTTCAAAAGCTGTACTTCGCGGCAAAATCGAATCGATCGACCGCCCCGTTGAGACTGTTGACCAGCCAGCGTTCGCCATGGCGATATTCGATGCCCAGATCGATGTTCGAAACCGGCGAATAGAACACGTTGCCAGCAGCACTCCATGCCTCGGCATTGTAATTCCCGACGCCGAGCGTCCCGCGATCGAGCGTGCGATCATAGACAATACGCTGAAAACTGCCGAGCAGGTTGAACCGCACCTTGTCCGTCAGGGGCAGATGGAACGAGGTATAAAGCCCGAGATTGCGCACTTCAGCGAGGCGCCCTTGCGTCGTCAGCACGGCATCCGGCCCGAAGTTCAGCCCAAGATAACGCCCGATGCCCGAGCCGTAGGTCGCCTGGAAACGCCAGTCGGCGCCGCCGCCGAGCACGATCTTGCCCGCCGTGCTGACACCCCAGCCGAGGCGATCGTCGACCACATGGGCCGCCCCCACTCCCGCATTGTCGACCCGCAACTGCCGCACGAGCCCCGCCAGATAGATCTGCCCGACCTTGCCCGAATAATCGACGCGCACCGCAAAGTCCGGCGCATGATCCTCGCCATTCTCGGTGAGCGAGGCCGACACCGTCTTCGTCGTCGAATCCGGCACCAGCGTGGCCGAGGCTGTTTCGGGATTTTCCACCGACAGATTGAGCTTCACGCCACGCACCAACGGCATGGTGTAACGCACTTGCGGCTGGCGCACGAAGACCAGCCCATCGATCGCCCCCAGGTAATCGGTGCTCTCCGGCATGACAGTCGGCTCGGCAAACGTCGTGAAGTCCTGCCCGAAAGTCCAACGGTCGAACTGTACGAACGCGCGCCGCATGGCCAGATCATAGGCATTCGTGGTGCGCTGCGTGCCCTGCCCCAAGGCCATCGGCGTCCCCGGCGCGGCCTGAAAGTCCATTTCGATATAACCTTTAAGGACGTGATGCCCGATCCGGGTATCGGCATCGACCCAGAACCGGGTTTGCTTGGCTGCAATGTCGGTAACCCGCGTGGACGAAGTCGGACTTGCAGGATTATAGACCGGGATCGATTGCGGCACATAGACATCGCGCCCGAGCGTCCCGGTCGCATCGTTGCCACCGCTGTACCGCGCGGTCGTCATCAGCAGCTTCACATAGCCTGACAGGACCACCCGACTGTTGCCCGAGTGAAATCCGAGCAATCCTTTGGGCTCGGTCGCCCTTTCCGACGCCACTGCGACCGGGGAAAGTACGACACCGACAGCAGAATCCCCCTTTTCAAGCGAATCTCCGGGAGTGGTCGCCGCCATGGCCGGTGCCGGGACAGCAAGGTCCACCCTGGCCGGGGCCGTCGGCGCGGAAACCGCCGGCTGGGCACCCGTCTGCGCAGGGGAAGCGCCTGCTCCACCTTGCGCAGCGCGCAAACGTGCCACTTCGGCCTCGAGCCGGTTCACCCGGTCGAGCAGGGCCCTGACCATGGCCTGATCGACTTCCTGGGCGCGCGCCTCGACCGGCAACCCTCCCCCGACCAGGATCGTCCCGACCAGCATCATGCATCTGACAGCCTGCACCGGGGGCAGGCCAAGCGAACGTAGGGGAAAAAATCTCGGCATCACCATGACCTGCGACTCAACCAAACATTTGTTTGGCGAAGTGACGGCGAGTGATACACCTGTCAAGCGCGAGCCGTGTCAGAGCCGATTGCCTCAACCGTCCGGTTCGGTTAGGCGTGCCGCTTTCCATCTTCAGACCGGCTCCCCCGGCCCGCCTCACGAGCGAAGACCCGATGCCCCCATCCGGCTCCCATTCCGCCACCAACGGCGGCAGCCACAATGCCGCTGCATCCCACGACGCAGCCGAACGCCGACGCGAGATTCTCGAAATCGCGGCGCAGCTCTTCGCCGAGCGCGGCTATCGCGGCACGTCGATCCGACACATCGCGGAAAAGGTCGGGATGCTGCCCGGCTCGCTCTATTATCACATCCGGTCGAAGGAAGAGCTCTTCGTCGATATCCACGACCGGGCACTCAACGAAACGGCCGGACGGATCGAGGCCGCAATCGCCCCCTTCACCGACCCCTGGGAACGACTCGAAGCGGCCTGTGCCGAGATGCTGGACATCCAGCTCAACCCCGCCTCACTCACCCTGCCGATCATGAACAATCTGCGCTCGGTCCCTGACGAGATCACCGACGCTCTCGTGCGCAAGCGCGACGAATTCGAAATGATCTTCCGCCGCCTCGTCGATGCACTTCCGCTCGAGGACGGGATCGACCGCAGCATCTACCGCATTCTGCTCCTGCGCCTGCTCAACACCGCCGACGGCTGGTATCGCGAAGGCCGCCTGACCCGCCGCGAAATCGCCGGTCAGATCGTACGGATTTTCCGCCACACGAGCTGATTTTCGAAAATAGCACGATGTCCTGATCGGCTTCGCCGCAATCATGGCCGAATGGTAATTTCCGACCACACATTTTTCGGGTGCTTGTTCAGCAAGTTTTTACCATAATCGGCGATGCACTGATCATGGCCCGACGAATTGCCCCCCTGCGGCTCGTCCCGGTATCCGGTCTTGCCTTGTGCCTGGCCGGGTGCATCGGCGGAAGCCCGACAGAACATCGCGCGCCCCAGCGCGCGACGATGGATCGCCTTGCACCTGCGCCCAGCTCGCGACAATGCTTGGCGGAACTTGGCCAGAGCCAGGCCAATTTCACGACTCTTCCCGATCAGTATTACGGCGCCGGGTGTTCGACGGTGAACACCGTGCGCCTGTCATGGCTGCGCAGCGACGACGCGCATTTGCAACTTGCCAATCTCGGGCCCGTTACCTGCCCTCTGGCCGAAGCCCTGCAAGGATGGGCTCGCTATGGAGTCGATCGCGCCGCGCGGCTGGCCATGGGCAGCCCGCTGCAACGGATCGAGACATTCGGCAGCTACAACTGCCGCAACATCGCCGGAAGCGACCACCGCAGCGCCCACGCCACGGCCAATGCCATCGACATCGCCGGTTTCATCCTGGCCGACGGTCGCCATGTCAGCATCAAGGGTGACTGGAACGAGGGAAGTCCGGCCACGCGCAATTTCCTGCACATCATCCGGGCCAGCGCCTGCAAGCGGTTTTCCGTGGTTCTCAGTCCCGATTACAATCCCGCGCACCGCGACCATTTCCATCTCGAAGTCGGAGCGCCCCACACCGTCTGCCACTGACGCCGATTCCCCGACCTCTTCAAATTATCTCGCCGCTTCAAAACGAAAGCCCGATCGGCATAACGCCAATCGGGCTTTCGTTTTTTTGAGCTTCCCGCAACGCCCCCTTGTCGGATGACGGGCGGGGAGCCTCGGCAAGACGCCATCCGCTTGCCTGATCAACCCCGGGGTCAGAGCGAAAAACACGCCCTGCCCGGTCCCGCATGTCAGGCCGCGTCGCCCAGACCGGTTGCTTCGATACGCAAGCGAACGGCTTCGGCCGCATGACGGGCGCCCAGCTTGCCCATCATCTTCATGCGGTGGATCTCGACCGTACGCGGGCTGATATCAAGCTCGCGCGCAATCGCCTTGTTGCTGCACCCTTCGGCAAGACGGTCGAGCACTTCGCGTTCGCGCAACGACAGACGAGCGATCCGTTGACGGGCTTCAGCCGCGCGAGCACGCTGGGCCCGATGCGTTTCGGCTTCACGAGCAGCACCGGCAATGGCTTCATTGAGCGGGCCGATCTGCTGCGGAACGGCAAGATAATCGAGAGCACCGGCCTTGATCGCATTGACGACGGAAGCCGTACTCGGCTCCTCTGAAATGGCGATCACCGGAAGCCACTGCCCCGCGCGCGTCATCGCACCGATCAGGCTGGCAACTCCGTCACCGGGCGGATCGTCATTGGCGAGAACCAGCCCACCGGACGGAGCATGCGCCAGCAGCTCATCGGTGTTGGCGTATATCTCGGCATGATGCCCTGCGGCAAAGGCGAGACGGGCGAGCTGCGCACGGCGGGCAGAATCGCCATCGAGGATGTGGAGTGTGACGCGGTCGATCATGAGGACTATCAACCATTGAATCCGGGCCAGTGGCCAACGTGGTTAGTTTCAATACGAACCCAACCCAGACCCAAAATCCGGTGAATTACTCCAACACCCTTAGGGTAATTCCCTCTGGAACGGAGCAGATCGGCGTCCAACGGACATTCGGAAAAAGGGAAAATCGGGCTCACACCCGTGATTTACCCCTGTAATCCTCTTGTAATCCTTTGCCGAGACGCTGAACGCCCTAACCAAATAAGCTAAGTGCAATTACGTATACTCTGCTCGCAAGTGAGTTACCGTACTGCACAATGAAACGACCGCACTTGCCCAATGCGGTCCACGTCCTTCAACGTAAGTATCTGGTATGACGGACGAGCGACGGACGAGATCCTGCGCCGCGCCGCATCATTGGCGTGCATGGATACACACAAGCCCCGTGGAACGGGCACGCCGAACGACAAGACCCCGTGCGTCCGGAGTGTTCGAAGCCTCAGGCCTGATTCAGGATTTCCGGAATCGCGGCTTCCACTTCGTCGACCTGCTGTTCCAGCGGCATCGGCGTCCCCAGATCGTAAGATGGAAGCGAGTGGAACGCCCGCCGCAGGGCATCTCCCCACCCCTTCGAAATGGAGCGAAAATAGGTGTCATCCGCCCCGATCCGGCGATGATGGAGCGGCGTGAAACGATCGCGGGCGATCACCATGAGATCGAGCGGCAGTCCGACCGACAGATTGGCGGCCAGGGTCGAATCGAACGACACCATCAGCAATTTGACCGCGTCCTCGAAAGGCATGGTACGGTCATAGCCGCGCAGCAGGATCGGCCGACCGTACTTGGTCTCGCCGATCTGGAAGAACGGGGTATCGAACGTGGCCTCGATGAAATTGCCTTCGGGATAGATCAGGAACAGGCGCGGCGTCATTCCGCGAATCTGCCCGGCCACAATGATCGAAGCGGTAAAACGCGGCCCTTCCGCCTTCGCCCCGGAGCCCGGTTCGGCAAGCGCCCCCGGCCCTTCCACCACCTGCCGCAACAGGCGACCGACTTCCCCGGCCACCTGGAACATCGTCGGCGCCTCGAGAATCGAGGGGTGACGGTCGCCGGGAACCTTGTTGCGCTCTTCAAGCTGGGTCACGACGGCCTGGGTCGTCGCAAGATTGCCGGCCGTCATCAGGGTGATGATACGCTCGCCCGGCACGTTCCAGCTGAACATCTTGCGAAACGTCGAAATGTTATCGACGCCGGAATTGGTGCGGGTGTCGCTCATCAACACCAGTCCGGCGTCCAGCATCATCCCCACGCAATAGGTCATTCGTGCGCTCCCGTCCGGCGACATCGCGGACAGGGGCCGTCCTGTCCGCTCGCGTCGGTGCAAATGGCTGCTTTAAGGCCGAGGGAGCGATTCGAAAAGGCGCAGGCCGATCAGGCGGGGACAACCTGCAGGATGGAAAGTTCGACGGTCAACGTCTCGTCCGACTCCGCATCGCCAAAAGCAGTGAATGTCAGTCCCTTGACCGGCGCAGCCTCCACATAGTCGCGCCCCGTCGCAACACGAACGTATCGCGCGTCGGGGCAGACCGCATTGGCAACATCGAACCCGACCCAGCCAAGTCCTTCGACAAAGGCTTCGGCCCAGCCATGCCCGGCATCCTGCTCGACCCGGTCGTCCATCAGCAAGTACCCGCTGACATAGCGGGCAGGAATGCCCAGTGCCCGCGCGCTCGCGATGAAGACGTGGGCGTGATCCTGACAGACGCCATGCCCGGCCGCCAGAACCGCTTCGGCAGAAGTCGCCACGTCAGTATGCCCGGTTTCATAGGCCACCGCGTCGCGGATCAGCGCGGTCAGAGCATGGAGCGTCGCCAGACGGTCACTCGTCGTCCTGTCCGCGAGCGCCTCGATCAAGGCCTCGATTTTCGGACCGACCTTGGTCAGTTCGGTTTCCCGCGTGAAATGCCAGAGCGGCAGATAACCGACGTGACGCCCGACAACCCCGGCCTCGTCAGTGGTATCGACGACACCGTGTGCACGGATCGTGACTTCCTCCACGCCCGGCGTAATCGCGACGAGCGTCACGCGATTGCCGTTTTCGTCGTCATAGCCGGCTTCGGCCCGGGCCCCGACCAGGTCGATAGCCCATTCAACGACCGATTGCCCCTTCCCGGTGACCGGGGTCAGGCGCAATCGCTGCATGCCCTGCGTGATCGGCTGGGCAAAGCGGTAAGTGGTGACGTGATCGATGGCGAGGCGCATCCGCTGGTGTCCCGAGCCTGTGTTCAGTCGATGAAACGGTAATCGCGCTGGATCTGTTGCGCGAGACGATTGTTGCAGGCGAGGAAATCGCCGATGAACTCGTGCAGGCCCTGCTCGATCACCGCCTCGATCCCCGTCGCCAACAGCCGATCCTGGCATTCCCGCTGGATAGTCTGGGCATCCATCGTCGTGCCGTAATCGCGGGCGAGGTAATCCAGATTGGACCGCAACTTGCCGTAACAGAAGGCAAGGCTGCGCGGGAACCGCTCGTCGTGGATCAGGAACTCGGCAATCCCCTTGGGATCCATCTGCCCGGCATTGAGCCAGCGATAGGCCCGCTCGCCCGCGACCGAGCGCAGCACATTTTCCCACTGCACGTTATCGAGGCTGGACCCGACCGGAGAGAGGCTGGGCAACAGGACGTAATACTTGACGTCGAGAATACGGGCCGTGTTGTCCGCCCGTTCGATGAACGTCCCCAGCCGCGCGAAATTGTAGATGTCGTTGCGCAGCATGGTGCCTTCCATCGCGCCGCGCACCTGGGTCGACTGGCGACGGATGGTGTCGAGCACATCCCCCAGCCGCGTCTCGTTGACCGTGCGGCCGAGGATCTCCTTCAACAGCATCCAGCTTTCGTTGACCGCTTCCCACACTTCGCGGGTAATGACGGTGCGCACCATGCGCGCATTGGTCCGCGCCGCCTCGATCATCGCCAGAACGCTGGCCGGATTGCCCTTGTCGCGCAGCACGAAGTTGAACACCTGAGCGCCCTGATACTCGGTGCCGCAGGCTTCCTCGAAATCCTCCTGCATGCCGAGCGTGGTCACGACCGAGCGCCATTCCTCGCGCGCGTCGCGGCTGTCGCGGGTAAGCGCCATGCGGAACCCGGCGTCAACCAGTCGCGCCGTGTTCTCGGCACGCTCAAGATACCGGAACAGCCAGAAAATCCCGTTCGCCGATCTGCCTAGCATGCCTTGTTCCCGGTCCTGTACGCCTCACCGCACGCATGGCCTTGGCCGCGCGCCTGTTCGGGGATGCCCCCGCGATGCCGTGCCCGCGCCATCAGTCGTCGAGCACCCAGCTGTCCTTGGTCCCCCCGCCCTGCGACGAGTTGACCACGAGCGAGCCTTTCTTGAGCGCGACGCGCGTCAGGCCACCGGGCGTGATGTCGATCCCGTGCGGGCTGACCAGCACGAAAGGCCGCAAGTCCACGTGACGCGGCGCCAACCCCGCCTTGGTAAAAATCGGCACGGTCGACAGCGACAGCGTCGGCTGGGCAATGTAATTGTCCGGACGCGCGCGCAACTTGGCCTCGAACGCGGCGATTTCCTTTTTCGAGGACGTCGGCCCGATCAACATGCCGTAGCCGCCCGACCCGTGCACTTCCTTGACCACCAGTTCGGACAAATTGTCGAGAACATAGGCCAGCGCATCGGGTTCCGAACAACGCCAGGTCGGCACGTTCGACAGGATCGGCTTTTCCCCGGTATAGAATTCGACGATCTCGGGCATGAAGCTGTAGATCGCCTTGTCGTCGGAAATGCCCGTCCCCGGCGCATTGGCGATGGTGACACCGCCCGAGCGATAGACGTCCATGATCCCGGCAACGCCCAGAACGCTGCTCGAATTGAACGAGAGCGGATCGAGGAATTCATCGTCGACCCGGCGATAGATCACGTCGACCGGCTGCCACCCCTTGGTCGTGCGCATGGCGATACGCCCGTTCTCGACCTTGAGATCGCTGCCTTCGACGAGTTCGGCGCCCATCTGGTCAGCCAGGAACGCATGTTCGAAATAGGCCGAATTGTAGATCCCGGGCGTCAGCACCGCGACAGTCGGCTTGTCCCCGGCAAAGGCCGCCGGAGCACAGGCTGCCAGACTGCGCGCAAGACGGCGCGGATAGTCCGACACTTCCCGCACCCGCACCCGGGTGAACAGTTCGGGGAACATCGCCATCATCGTCTCGCGGTTCTCCAGCATGTAGGAGACCCCCGAGGGCGTACGGGCGTTGTCTTCGAGAACCATGAAATCATCCTCGCCCACGCGGACGAGGTCGATGCCGACGATGTGGGTATAGACCCCGCCGGGCGGCGTGAAGCCGGCCATCTGTGCCAGATAGGCCGCGTTGTCGCGCAAGAGGCGTTCGGGCAGGCGTCCGGAACGGACGATTTCCTGACGATGATAAAGGTCGTGGAGAAAGGCGTTGAGTGCCCGGACGCGCTGTTCGATCCCGCGCGACAGCTTGCGCCATTGGTTCGCGGTGATGATGCGCGGCACCGGATCGAACGGGATCAGCCGTTCTTCAGCATCGGCGGCGCCATAGACGTTGAAAGTGATCCCCGTGCGACGAAAGAACGCCTCTGCCTCGATCCCTTTCCGTTTCAGAAGTCCGGGTGGCTGCTCGTCCAGCCAGTCGGAATAACCGGCATAGGCGGCGCGCACCGAACCATCGGCATCGAGCATCTCGTCATAGGACGAGGGCGAGGTTCTTTTCATAGGCTCATCCCGTCTGGACCTCATTGCTTGCACAGGATTTGCCTCCCCGCAAGCGTTCCTGCTGCACCGGCAAAACAAATCGGCGCATGACAAATCAGACAATCATCGTCGCGCTTTTCCTCCTTTGCCGTTTAACCATGCCAAGCAGCCGGAGAGCCGCAACGCCCTTTTTGGCAAATGGGGATGTTTTCCCCAGTTATGATGCAAATTGTCCCAAGTCGGAGGCAAATAGTCAGCTCACGGCTCTTCGCCCCGCGCCATGCCGCCGGGCCAGAACCGCAACAAAAACCAATGCAGCCACCTGCGCCGCAACCAGCCCCCAGAACCCCGCACGAAAGCTGCCCGTCGCATCCCGCGCCATGCCCCACAGGATCGGTCCGACAAAGGCGCCCGTCTGGGCCATGGTGTTCACCATCGCGGTTGCCACCGCCATTTCCCCCGGCACGACCAGATCGGTGCACAGCATCCACATCGACAACGTGACCGACCCCCAGGCCAACACATAGCAACCATAGCCGATGAGGCCCGCCGTCTTCCCGGAAAAGAGCGCAAAGGACATGTATCCCGCCAGCACGATCAGCGCACTGATCGCCAGAAACGGCATCCGCGTCCCCACCCGGTCCGACGCCCACCCGGTCAGCAGCATCCCGGCGGCTCCCGCAAGACCTCCCGCACTCACGAGATAGCCCACGCTTGGCGTCGACCATCCCGTCGTCAGTGCCAGAATCTGCGGCTCGGACAAAGTGAACGTGAAATAAGCCCCGCCGGTCAGGAACCCGACCATGCCAAGCAGGAGAACGGCCGGACGCCGCAACGCGACCAGCGGATGATGATGCCCCCGAGGCCCGGCTTCTGCCGCATCGCGGGCAAGCTCACCGGCCAACCAGGCCTTTTCCTCTTCGTTCAGCCAGTCGACCCTGTCCGGCCCGTCGGGAAGCAACCACAGCACCAGCAAGCCGACGAGAACGGCGGGCAACCCCTCCACGCAGAACAGCCATTGCCAGCCTTTGAGCCCGGCAACCCCGTCGAGCGCGAGGAGCCAGACCGAAACCACCCCCATGACCACGCGCGTCAGGGGACCGGAAATATAGAACCGGCTGATCGCCCTTCCCCGCGCCGCCCGGGGGAACCACAGCGACAGGTAAAAGATCACCCCGGGAAAGAACCCCGCCTCGGCAAGACCCAGCAGAAACCGCAGGACGTAAAAGGTCGTCGCATTGCGCACGAACATCATCGCTGCCGCGATCACCCCCCAGGTGATCATGATCCGCGCGATCCACAACCTTGCCCCCACGCGTTCGAGCAGGATGTTGGAGGGCACCTCGAACAGCGCATAGGAGAGGAAGAACACCCCGCCGCCGATGCCGTAGACCGTCGCGCTGAACCCCAGGTCGGCATTCATCGTGCGCGCCGCGAAACTGATGTTCGAGCGATCCATGAATGCGACGAGATAGGCGAGGCCCAGCAGGGGAATGATCCGCCACCCCGCCCGCGCAAGCACTGCCCCGCCGTCGACCCGCTTCGAATCCTCCACCGTCCTGCCGCTCACGTTTTCCCCACCGTGTCTCGTTTGGCGGGGACTATGGCGCGGCGGTGGCGTGCCTGCCAAGCGGCATTCGCACGACTCTTCTATGCGGCAGCGTTGATCAGATGTTGTCCTGTCCGACCGTTGCGATCAACGCAGCGACCGTCCGGGACACCTCGGGATGCCCGGCAAAGCCCAGATGGGTGCACCGCACCGGCAGGGCGACATCGCGTTCGCCCGGACGCCCGCATGAACTGCGCGGAGAAACGATCCCGTCGCGCGGACTCCACAACGCGACCGTGGGCACCGGCGGCTTGTCCCCGAAACACCGGTCACCGACCGGCGGCGCATCGACCGGATGACCCGCAATGAACTGATAGGCGCGCCAGGCGTTGTTGGCGCGGCGATCACCGGAAAACGGCGTCCCCATGGTGATCACCATGGCGACCGCTTCGGGATGGCGATGGGCAATTTCGCGCGCGAACAGTCCGCCCAGACTCCATCCGACCAGAACCAGCGGCTGGCCTTCGCGGCGGGACAGTGTGACCACCCGTTCGCACAGACGCGTGAAACGATCCTCGCTCGGTCCGAAATTGAAACCCAGCCCCCAGTCGCTGACGCGATGGCCGGCAGCTTCCAGTGCCTTGCCAAGTCCCCGCATCCGCGCCGGATGCGTGCCGAAACCGGGCAGCAGCATGACCGCGCGCGCATGGACAGGCTCGCTCTCGCACGCCTCTTCGCGACGGCGCCCGGCGGCCCAGAGTTCATAAGGCGTCTTCAGTTCGGCCAGCAGGCGCGGCAAGGCCGGACCGCGCGCATCCGACGGGCGCGGCTGGAACGCGAGCGCGCCGCGTCTTTCGACTTCCCGCCCCCAGGCCGCGATCCGCGATCCGGCATCACGCAACGGCGCCAACCCGTCGACCACAGCCAACCGGGGCAAACCCATCCGGGGAAGAGGAAGTCGTTCGAGCATCGTCATGGTCTGCGCTCTGTCGGATCAACGCAGCATGAACACCAGCTATTTCGGATTGTTTCAAATTGATGTCAGAAATCTCCCACAGCACCATCATGGGAAAATTTTTTCCATCACTCCCGAACATCGTCCGGCTTGCACTCCCCGACATGACGGGACTCGGCAACAACGTGCATTTTCATGGCCTTGCCTGCCATTCCATCCTCGGGCCCCATCGTGCTGCCGACGTTGATGTCCATGGTATAGCTGTCGGGAGTATAGACGCCGTTCATTGTGACGGTGCTGTGCCCGTGCTCTCCGGAACAGACGAGATTCGCGGCAATCTTGCCCCCGCCCATCGAGAAATCCTTGTAGCGGCAGTCCTTGTTCTCCTTGCCGAAGAACTCGGCATCGGGCTTGGCCGCCTTTTCCGGTGTAAGGCAATTGCGCGTCTTGTTGGCTTCGCCCGTCGCCCGCGCCGTCATCGCCTGCTTCATGGCATCGGCCATTTCGGGCGGCATCCCCTCGACCGAAACGTCCATTGTCCGGATCGTGGTTTCCCAGGCGCCGGGATGAAACTGGATCCCGGCCTGCGCGACTTTGGCCCCGACTTCGCCGACCGTCGCATTCTGCGCCTCGACAGTCTTGCGCTGCCCACAAGCCCCCAGCACCACCACACCCGCGACCAGCACGGCGATCGTCGACACTTTCGTTGCCCAATCTCTCGTTGTCTGGCCCCTCATTGTCTGCCCCATGAGTCGTACCCCCTTTTTCCCGCGTCCGGCATAGCAGAAAACCACGCGCGCCCCTCGCTCCGATTGCACAAGCGGGAACCATTCCCCATATTGCCGTCATCATGGCAGAACTCGTCATTCGCAGGGGGCTTGCCGAGCCCGACACCACGGGCACGTTCGTGCCGCACAAGCCGCATCGGCCGGAAAAGTCGGAAGGCGGGAAGCCTTTCACCGTCGTGTCCGACTATCAGCCCAGCGGCGACCAGCCGACCGCAATCGCCGATCTCGTCGCCTCGATCGAGGATGACGACCGCACGCAAGTGCTGCTTGGCGTCACCGGCTCGGGCAAGACCTTTACCATGGCCAAAGTGATCGAGGCGGTGCAGCGCCCCGCGCTGATCCTTGCCCCCAACAAGATCCTCGCGGCGCAACTCTACGGCGAATTCAAGAGCTTCTTCCCCGACAACGCCGTCGAATATTTCGTCTCGTACTACGACTATTACCAGCCCGAGGCCTATGTGCCGCGTTCGGACACCTACATCGAGAAGGAAAGCTCGGTGAACGAGGCGATCGACCGCATGCGCCACTCGGCCACGCGCGCCTTGCTCGAACGCGACGACGTCATCATCGTCGCCTCGGTCTCGTGCCTTTACGGCATCGGCTCGGTCGAAACCTATTCGGCCATGGTCTTCGATCTCAAGAAAGGCGACACCGTCGACAGCCGCGAGATCATCCGCAAGCTGGTCGCCCTGCAATACAAGCGCAACGACCATGCCTTTGCCCGCGGGTCGTTCCGCGTGCGCGGTGACAATCTCGAAATCTTCCCCTCGCACTATGAAGACATGGCCTGGCGCGTCAGCTTCTTCGGAGACGAGATCGAGGAAATCGCCGAGTTCGACCCTCTGACCGGCAAGGCGGGCGCGCGGCTGGACCGTGTGCGCGTCTACGCCAATTCGCACCACGTCACTCCCGGCCCCACACTCAAGCAGGCGATGGACGCGATCCGTTTCGAACTGTCTGAACGGCTCAAGGAACTGACTTCCGAAGGACACCTGCTCGAAGCGCAACGGCTGGAACAGCGCACCAATTTCGATCTAGAAATGATGGCCGCGACGGGATCGTGCGCGGGGATCGAGAATTACAGCCGCTTCCTGACCGGGCGCCTGCCGGGCGAACCGCCGCCGACCCTGTTCGAATACCTGCCCGAGAACGCGCTGCTGTTCATCGACGAAAGCCACCAGACGATCCCGCAGATCGGGGCGATGGCGCGAGGCGACCATCGGCGCAAGATCACGCTCGCCGAATATGGCTTTCGCCTGCCCAGTTGCATCGACAACCGCCCCCTGCGCTTCAACGAATGGGACGCCATGCGTCCGCAGACGGTGGCCGTCTCGGCAACGCCCGGCTCATGGGAAATGGAACAGTCGGGCGGAGTCTTTGCCGAACAGGTGATCCGCCCCACCGGCCTGATCGATCCGCCGGTCTTCATCCGCCCGGTCGAGGATCAGGTGCAGGACTGCATCGCCGAATGCCGCGCCACCGCCGAAAAGGGCTATCGCACGCTGGTCACCACCTTGACCAAGCGCATGGCCGAGGACCTGACCGAATTCATGCACGAAGCGGGCCTCAGAGTCCGCTACATGCATTCGGACGTCGAAACGCTCGAGCGCATCGAACTGATCCGCGACTTGCGGCTGGGCGTCTATGACGTGCTTGTCGGCATCAACCTGCTGCGCGAAGGGCTCGACATTCCCGAATGCGGCCTCGTGTGCATTCTCGACGCGGACAAGGAAGGCTTCCTCCGTTCGGAAACCAGCCTGATCCAGACCATCGGCCGCGCCGCGCGCAATGTCGATGGACGCGTGATCCTCTATGCCGACCGCATGACCGGCTCGATGGAACGCGCGATTGCCGAAACCGATCGACGCCGGGCCCGGCAACAGGCCTATAACGAGGAACACGGCATCACCCCGGCGACGATCAAGCGTCAGATCGCCGACATCATCGCCGATACCGCGAGCCGCGACGGCGTCGTCGTGGAGCTGGAAGACGAGGAAACCACGCACCTCGTCGGCCACAACCTGCGCGCCTATATCGAGGATCTGGAAAAGCGCATGCGGGCCGCCGCCGCCGATCTGGAATTCGAGGAAGCCGGACGCCTGCGCGACGAGATCCGCAGGCTCGAAGCCAGCGAACTGGGCCTGCCCGAGCACGAGCACAAGGCTCCGATTGTCGGCCGCAGCAACGAGGGCAAGCCCGGAACCCGCAAGACCCGCTTCGGCAAATCCCAACGCAAATGGGGGCAAAAGAAATGACGACAGGGTCAACGAGGGGGCCTTCCCCGGCTTGCGAACACCCCGACAGAGGGGGTATGAATTTCGCCGTGACGACTTCCATGCCTTCTCGCCGCCTTGCGGCTGCCCTTTTGCTGGCTCTTCCCGCCGCACTCACGCTCGGCGCCTGTTCGCGCGTGGTTCCTGCGGCCAAGGCGCAGGCAGAGGAAGGCCCGCTCGACGCGCGACGGCTGGAACTTCCCGCCAACGAAGCTCCGCCCGCCCCCGCCAATGCCGACGGCAAGGCAAGCTGGTCGCTCGAGGGCAACACTGCCCGCTTCGGCGTTGCGGGGACCGATCCCCTGCTCACACTCGCCTGTGCAAACGGACAACTGGTCATCACTCGCCCGATCGCGGCCGAAGTCGGCGCAAGCGCTCTCTTCGCGATCGAAGGCCCGCGCAAGATCATCCGCGTGCCCGTCGATGCCACCGCACTTCCCGGCCAGCGTGGCTATGTCTGGCAAGGCAGCCTGCCCGGCGCGGACAAGGACAACGACGTCTTCGACAGCCCGTTCACCGGCACGCTCCCCGGCGGCGGCCTGATCAAGGTCACCGCAGGCGACGCCGCCCGCGAAATCGTCCGCCGCTGCCATGCCCAAGGCGCCGCGACCAAGGCGTGATTGTCTCAAATCATTCTGAAATTTTCGAATAATACCAAGCTGCGGTGATCGTCTCTCACCGCAGCTTTGGATAAGTCAGGTATCGAAACCAGGCATTCAATCCTCGAAGTGCGCGAACGTTTGTCGAAATCCGACTACAGTTCCGCGTCGAAAACCAACCCTCCGCGCACCTGTATCTTTTATGCAATAGTCAAACCGCCCCAAGCATCGCGACACCGACAGGTTGTTGCGAATGATACGAATTGCCCGCATCAAATGGCCATTCGTATCTTTGGGGGACACGATGCACAGCCACAGAACTCGTTCGCCATTTCGATTCCTGGCGTCAACAAGCCTGCTTCTTTCGGCTCCATTTCCATTTGCGACGATTGCGACCGCGCAAACAACGACACCTCCGGAAAACACCCGACACGCCGCGCCCGACACAAATGACGACCAGATTGTCGTTACCGCCTCACGCATCGCCCATGCCAAAGTCGTCGACCAACCTGTCACGACGCTGACCGGCGCGACAATCGACGCCATGGGCTACACCAATATAGGCACCGCCCTGACCCAGCTTCCCGCTTTCGGTGTTCCCGCCAACGGCCCCGTCGGTTCACAAGGCAGCTTCAGTGCAGGCGAGACATTCGTCAATCTGTTCAATCTCGGCGCACAACGAACGCTGACGCTGGTCAACGGCAACCGCTCTGTCAGTGCCGCGAGCAGTTCGCTGTTCGGACCTGTTGCCGGCGATCCGGTCGACCTGTCCCAAATCGCTCCCGACCTTGTCGAACGGGTCGAAGTGGTGACCGTCGGCGGCGCGCCGATTTACGGGTCGGACGCGATTGCGGGCACGGTCAATGTCATTCTCAAGAAGAATTACGAAGGCATCTCGGGCACGGTCTCGGCCGGTATCTCGAAATACGGGGATGGACGAGACACCAACGGCTCGCTGCTTTTCGGTCGGAATTTTGCCGAAGGTCGCGGCAACATTACGCTCAACTTCTACTACGACCGCCAGCATGGGATCAGCGATGGGCAACGGCCCGACATCGTCGGTGGAAATTCGCCCTTCACCGGCTCGGCCAGAACCAATTCCGCCGGTTATACGCATCAACTCTATTCGGGTGGAAAGCGCTACGGCCTCTTTACCGATGGCGGCCTTCCGCTGGTGGCGGATTCCTATCCAATCCTGGGAACCAGTCCTTATGCTTCGGTGACCGACGCCAACGGGAATGCCTTGCGCTTCAACCGCAACGGCCGCCTCGTGCCCTTCGTCAACGGCGCCGCGACCGGAAGCGCGCTTTATCAAGCAGGGGGCGACGGCTTTCCGATCGCCAACTACGACAACTTCCTTGCCGATACCGAACGGTATTCGGCAACGATGCTCGCCCATTACGACATCACCGACCATATCCAGATTTTCAGCGAAGTATGGTGGGGGCGCAGTTTCGGAACCAATGTCTCGTCGCAACCCTATTATTCGACCGCCATTTTCGGCAATGCCGGAGAGCTGAGCGGAAATCTTGTCTTCAACACGTCCAATCCGTTCCTGAACGCGGCCGACCGTGCCACGATCGAAAACGCACTGGGCGGCCCCGGCACGTTCTACCTCGCCCGCGCGAACACCGACCTGACCACCGGCCAGTTCCGTTCGCGGACGGACATCCTGCGCGTCGTGACCGGACTGAAAGGCGATTTCGAAGCAGGCGAACGCAAATTCAATTGGGACGTGACCGTCAATTACGGTCGATCGGTCTCGGCCACCACGTCGCGCGAACTCAATCTGCAAAACTTCGCAAACGCGCTCGATGCGACGACCGATGCCGGGGGCAACATCGTTTGCGCCGGAAACCCGGTCAATTCACCCTATCCGACTCTCAGCAGCACTTGCGCCCCGCTCGACGTCTTCGGCACCAATACGGCCAGCGCGGCGTCTGTCGCCTATGTCACATCGATTGCCCAAACTCACCAGGTCAACACGCAATACGACATCGTTGCCGACATCAAGGGGGACATCATCCGCCTGCCGGGCGGCTTCGCCAAATTTGCCCTCGGTTACGAACAACGGCATGAAACCGCCCATTTCGACCCCGGTGCCTTCTTCTATGGGCAAGTGGCCGACGACGGGTCACGCACGCAATACGGCCCATCGACTACAATTGACCCGGTCGGCGGCGCCTTCACCACGCACGAGGCCTTCGGCGAACTCAGCCTGCCGCTGATTTCGCCATCCAATCACGTCCCCTTCGTGCATCGCCTCGAAATCAATGGCGCTGCCCGCTATGTCACCAACAGTTCGACCAGCAATTTCTGGGCCTATACCGGCGGCGGCACATACGCGCCGGTGAGGGACATCACGTTCCGCGGCAACTACACCCGCTCGTTCCGCGCTCCGGCCCTGACCGAACTCTATGCCCCACGCGGGACCGTCTACGACACCGGCAACGATCCTTGCGATCACCGCTACATTCAACAAGGACCGAACCCGGCACTGCGGGCAGCCAACTGCGCGGCGGCAGGCCTGCCGTCGAATTTCACATCGAACATCGTCGACTATACCGTTCAGGGCACCAGCGGCGGCAATGCCGGACTGCAAAATGAAATCGCCAGCAGCTGGACCGCAGGCGCTGTCATAGAGCCGCATTTCATCCCAGGGCTTCAGATCACGGCCGACTACATCAGCATCAGCATCGCCAACGAGATCGCCACGCTCGGACCAACAGACCTGATGGACGCCTGCTATGACAGCCCGGGCTATCCCAATTCATTCTGCAACACCTTCACTCGCGATTCGACCGGCCAAGTGATCGATTTCGCCGAAGGAAACTACAATATCGGGGCCGAGAACTTTCGCGCCCTGCAAGGCGCGATCAGTTACGACCTCCCCCTGCATCGGGTCGGCCTGCCCGAACGGTTCGGGGCGCTGTCTTTCCGCGCCGACTTTCTCCACACCTACCGCCATTACTATCAGGTCGGCACCGGGGACCTGCAAAAGGTCGCGGGCGGCATCACCGACCCCATCGACAATGTCACCGCAACGATCACCTATAACAACAAGCATTTCAGCTGGCTGTGGCAGGGGATCTATTACGGCCCGACCCGCCTCGATGTGAACGCTCCCGACAGCACGTACCAATACCCGCGCCAGTCGCCCTACCTTGTTGTCAACAGTGCCATGAGCTTCATCGTCAATCAGCACTACACGTTCTCGGTCAACGTGAACAACGTCTTCGACCGAGGCGTGCCATTTCCTTATTCAACCATCTTGAACAGTTCGAACCGCTACTACGATGCGATCATGGGGCGCTATGTGCGCGTCTCGGTCAAAGTAAAATTCTGACCGACACGTCAGCACGGAACAAAAGCACATCCCTTAAAAAATCCGGCGCACATCGGGTGATGTGCGCCGGAAGTCAGGGTGAAGGAGAGGTTTCGGGCAGTCAGAAGTCGTGGCTGAAGCGCAGGCCGAAACTGCGGGGTTCGCCGATGTGCCGCGAGACGTTGTCGATCTGGCGGAAAGCGTCGGTCCAGTAATACTTGTTGAAGAGATTGTTCACGAACACCGTTGCCTGCCAGTGCCCGTCGCTGCTGCGGATCCCTGCCTGCGCATCAACCAGAGCATAAGGCGCGACGCGCAAGAGACTGTAGGGATAGAGCGAAGCGGGAGCGACGGCGCCGAATGCGCTCGAAGTTGCCGAACGGTACGAAGCATTGCCACCGATGAAGACCTCGTGGCGCTGCGTCACCGCGTGGTGATATTCAAAGCCCCCCTGCACCGTCCATTTCGGCGTGAAGGGAAAGGCTTCGCCCTGGAAATTGGCCGGAGCGCCGAAGGGATTGTAGTTGTCGAAGCTCGACGTCACCTTGGTGTCGAGGAACGTGACCCCGGTATTGAGAGTCAAACTGGGGATCGGATCGACACGCAGGCTCGCTTCGGCCCCGACGACCCGCGACTTGGGCACATTGACCAGCGCCTCAACCGCCCCGAACACGCCGAGCGGATCGACAATGCGCCCCCGGAACTGCTTGTTGCGATAGGAATAGTAAAAAACCGAGGCGTCGAGATGGGCGATATGCGTGCCCAGGTTCGACTTGAGCCCCACTTCATAGGCGGTCAGCGATTCCTGCTTCACCGGCTGGAACGAGGCATAAGTCGTGGCATTGATATTGGGGAAACTCCCCGACTTGTAGCCCCGGCTGATCGTTGCATAGACAAGCGTGCCGCGCGCAGGCTTGAGATCGAGGCCGGCCCGCCACGACGTATTCTGCTCGTCGAGACTGGCGGCATATGGGCTGCCGACAGTCTTGTCGGGCAGGACCGTGACGCAGGAATAGGCCTGCGCCGGGGACGCGCCGGGATTGATCCGGCCAAGGATCAGATTGGCGCCCGGTGCGAAGAGACCATCGATATCCTTCATGCACCCGCTGAAATCCACGCTCGACCAGGTGTGGCGCGCACCTGCATGGAAGGAGATCCACGAATTGAGCTTGAAATCGACATTGCCGAACACGGCCTTGGTCAAGGTCTTCTGGTTGGTTGGAACTTCCACGCCCAGGAACGGCGCGCCGGTGATCGCGACAAAGGGATTGGCGCTGGTGCTGTCGGGCAGGATCGACCGATTGTTTTCCCAAGTGCGGTCGTTAGCATAGAAACCGCCCGCGACATATTGCAGGCGCCCGTCCGCCGTGGCGCCCGACGCGCGCAATTCCTGCGAAAAGCTGTTGATGCGCCCGACCTGCTGCACGGCAAAGACATTGAGCACGCTGCCGTCGGTATCGCGATAATCGCTGAGGTCGAAATGAGACAAGGAGGTGATCGAGGTCAGCTTGAGCGCGGGCATCAGTTCGGCATCGATGCGCAACGCCCCCTGCACGAAGTTTTCATCGACCCGCAGCTTTGCTTGCGGCGACCATTCGACCAGCCCCGGCCGGGCCGGAACCGGCGTCTGGGCAAGCAGCGCCGCACTGGCGCGCGAGGGCGTCTGCGGCGTCACCGCGACCAGCGCAGCGGCAAGCGAGTCCGAACGATCGCGAAAGCCGTTGAGGTTGAGCGAGACCTTGAACGTCGAACTCGGCTTCCATTCGGCCAGGAAGCGCCCTTTGAGAATATCGGCCGATCCGTTGCGATCTCCGCGCGACACGCTTTTCTGCCACGCGCCGCCTTCGGTCGCTTCCCCGGCAAGGCGCACCGTCAAGGTATTGGTGATCCCGCCCGAAACGTGCCCACCGACCTGAACCCGTCCGAAATTGTTGACCGAGGTATAGATCCCCGCGGTGAAATCCTGCGTCGGCTTGGCCGCGATATAGTTGACCGCGCCGCCTGTTGAATTCTGCCCGAACAAAGTGCCCTGCGGCCCTTTCAGCACTTCCACGCGCTGAAGGTCGATGCTCGCCCCTTTTGCCGTAATCGGAAAGGCATAGCCGACTTCATCGACATAGATGCTGACCGCAGGGGACGCGCCGAGGCTTTCCTCGTAGAACCCCACCCCGCGCAACGAGAAGACCGGAGCGCCCTTCTGGCTTTGCGTATACACGAACCCGGGAACCACTTTGGCAAGATCGCCGGTGTCCGCGATGCCCTTCTTGATGAGATCGGCCCCGCCGAGTGCGGAAATCGCCATGCCGACGTTATTGATGGATTCGCTGCGTTTTTGCGCAGTTACGATGATTTCCCCAACGGTTGCGGCATCTGCCTGCGGCTGGGCCGGAGCGGCGTCCTGAGCCAGGACCGGGGTCACGCCGGTCAAGAGACCGGTCGAGAAAAACAGACAAATCATGCCCTTGCGTTTCATCGGCATACTCCTCCCAAAATACGATCCTCTGTCCCGCCGCGACTTTTTGGCGTCGCTGGCGAGTTTTCTATTTATGCAAATACATTGTCATATACATACGCAATGTCAATGCATTGCTATATCAACCTGCAACGACCCGTCGCATTGACGTCCAAGTTACTGGGAAAGGGCGGGATAATATCGGCGAAAGGCCGAACGAACCCAATCGGGAATGGGCGTCGGCGCCCGGTCGCGAATGGCGACAAAGGCCGACACACTGCGCAATTCGAAACAGTGCAGCCCATCCTGCTGCGCGGTGACGCAGAACGAGACCGAACTTCGCCCGAGCGCCACCGGCTCGACCGTGCAGTCAAGCAGCCCGCGCGGCGTCACCGGACTGCGAAACCGGCTTTCCAACTGCACGAAAGGCATGCCGAGTCCGTGCTCTTCCTGCAATTCATACCAGCCCTGCCCGTCGAGGACCGCGTGCCAGAAGACCTCGATCGACTGGATCGCGATGTCGACGAGCCGCCCGGTATAGGCAATGCCCGCCGGGTCGCAGTCGACGAAGCTGACACGCCGCTGCACGGTAAAGGGAACGCCGGTGCGCAACATGGGGCGTCAGACTTTCGCCACGAGCTCCGGCACGACCTGAAACAGGTCCCCGACAAGGCCGTAATCGGCGACCTGGAAGATCGGCGCATCTTCGTCCTTGTTGACCGCAACGATGACCTTGGAATCCTTCATCCCCGCCAGATGCTGGATCGCGCCAGAAATCCCGACCGCGAGATAAAGCTCGGGCGCAACGACTTTACCGGTCTGCCCCACCTGGCAATCGTTGGGTGCAAATCCGGCATCGACCGCCGCGCGCGAGGCACCGACCGCCGCGCCCAACTTGTCGGCAAGGCCTTCGATCAGGGCGAAATTGGCTTGCGAGCCCAGCCCGCGACCGCCCGAGACGACCACCCGCGCCGCCGTCAGTTCCGGCCGGTCGCTGACCGCCACTTCATCGGCGACCCATTCCGACAATCCGCTTCCGGACGGCACCGCAACCGTTTCGACCGGAGCCGGGCCCCCTGCCCCGACCGCGCGGAACGTCGCGGTGCGGATCGTGAAGACCTTGATCCGATCGGCCGAAGTCACTGTCTGGATCGCATTTCCGGCATAGATCGGCCGGACGAAACGATCCTCGCCCGCAACCTCGATCACGTCGGGAATGATCATCACGTCAAGAAGAGCGGCGACACGCGGCAGGACCGACTTGGCGACCGCCGTCGCGGGCGCGGCAATATGCGTGTAATCGCCTGCGAGCGAGACAATCAGATCCGCCAGAGGCTCGGCCAGTCCCTTGCCCAGCGCCGCACTGTCGGCAGCAAGAACCTTTGTCACCCCGGCCAATCCGGCAGCCTCAACCGCGGCATCACCGATCCCTTCGCCCACGACCAGGACATGAACCTCGCTCAATCCGGCAAGCGCACCCAGAGCCTTGGCCGTCGCATCCACACCCAGCGCGCCATCGCGCATGTCGGCCATCAACAATACCGTCATGGTCAGAGCACTCCTGCTTCATCGCGCAATTTCGCGACCAGTTCCTCGACCGAACCCACCTTGATCCCCGCCTTGCGCGCCGCCGGTTCGCGGGTATCCACCACCGTCAGACGCGGCGTGATATCGACCCCGAAATCGGCGGGCACACGCGTTGCCAACGGCTTGGACTTGGCCTTCATGATATTGGGCAAGCTGGCGTAGCGCGGCTCGTTGAGCCGCAAGTCCGCCGTCACCACGGCCGGAAGCCGCAGGCGGATCGTCTGCAACCCGCCGTCGACTTCGCGAGTGACGGTCACGCCATCGCCCTCGACCGTCACCGCCGACGCGAAAGTCGCCTGCGGCCACCCGAGCAGCGCCGCAAGCATCTGCCCGGTGGCATTCATGTCATTGTCGATCGCCTGCTTGCCGGTCAGGACAAGGCCGGGCTCTTCCTCGGCAACGACCTTTGCCAGAAGCTTTGCGACCGCGAGCGGCTCCACATCGTCGGTTTCAATCAGGATCGCGCGATCCGCACCCATCGCGAGCGCCGTGCGCAAGGTTTCCTGCGCCTGCTTCGCGCCGATGGACACGACCAGCACTTCTGTTGCGACACCCCGTTCTTTCAGCCGGATAGCTTCCTCGACCGCGATTTCGTCGAAGGGGTTCATCGACATCTTCACATTGGCGAGATCGACACCCGACCCGTCCGCCTTGACGCGAGCCTTGACGTTGTAGTCGATCACCCGCTTGACCGGGACCAGAACTTTCATTGCCCACCTCGTGTCAGAAAAAGGCCTGAAGGCCGGTGATGGCGCGCCCGAGGATCAGGGCGTGGATGTCATGCGTCCCCTCGTAGGTATTGACCGTTTCGAGGTTCACCATGTGGCGGATGACCTGGTATTCTTCCTGAATGCCGTTGCCGCCGTGCATGTCGCGGGCCATCCGCGCGATTTCGAGCGCCCTGCCCGCATTGTTGCGCTTGACCAGAGAGATCATCTCGGGCGCCGCCTCAGCCCGGTCGAGCAGACGCCCGACTTGCAACGAAGCCTGTAGCCCCAGCGTGATCTGCGTCATCATGTCGGCCAGCTTCAACTGGAAAAGCTGCGTCCCGGCCAAAGGCTTTCCGAACTGCTTGCGGTCGAGCCCATATTGCCGCGCCGCGTGGAAACAGAATTCCGCAGCCCCCAGAACACCCCACGAAATGCCGTAACGCGCGCGGTTGAGGCAACCGAACGGCCCTTTGAGCCCTTCGACATGGGGCAAGAGCGCGTCTTCACCCACTTCCACGTCCTGCATCACGATCTCGCCGGTGATCGAAGCGCGCAGAGACAGCTTGCCCGCGATCTTGGGCGCGGACAGGCCTTTCACCCCCTTTTCCAGAACGAAGCCCCGGATCTTGCCGCCATGGGCCTCGCTCTTGGCCCAGACGACGAAAACATCCGCGATCGGCGCGTTGGAAATCCACGTCTTGCTGCCGTTGAGGACATATCCGCCCGCAGTCTTGCGCGCGATCGTCTTCATCCCCGCCGGGTCCGATCCCGCGTCGGGCTCGGTCAGGCCGAAACAGCCGATCCATTCCCCGTTCGCCAGCCGAGGCAGGTATTTCAGCCGCTGCTCCTCGGTGCCGTAGGCATAGATGGGGTACATGACGAGGCTCGACTGCACGCTCATCATGCTGCGGTATCCAGAATCCACCCGTTCCACTTCGCGGGCGATCAGGCCATAGGCGACATAGGACGCCCCGATCCCGCCATAGGCTTCCGGCGTGGTCGGGCCGAGCAGCCCCATTTCGCCCATTTCGCGAAAAATTGCCGGATCGGTGGTCTCATCGCGAAAGGCGGCGATCACGCGCGGTTGCAGTTTTTCCGCAGCATAGGCGCGTGCAGCATCGCGCAGCATGCGTTCTTCTTCGGAAAGCTGGGATTCGAGGCGGAACGGGTCGTCCCACTCGAACCGAGCCAGATCCGGAGCATCCTTGGCCCTCAGCGTCCTCGTCTCGGTCATGTTCTTTTCTCCATTGAATCCTAGACTCTTTCGAGCAGCAGCGCGGCCCCCTGCCCGACGCCGACGCACATGGTCGCCAGCGCATGACGGCCAGTGCCGCGCGCGAGTTCCAGTGCGGCCGATCCGGCAATGCGGGCGCCGCTCATGCCCAGCGGGTGCCCCAATGCGATCGCCCCGCCGTTGGGATTGACGCGAGGGTCAGCGTCGGCAACGCCGAGCGCGCGCAACACGGCAAGTCCCTGCGCCGCGAACGCTTCGTTGAGTTCGATCACGTCGATCACATCGATCCCGACGCCCGTCCGGTCGAGCAGCTTGCGCACTGCCGGAGCCGGGCCGATCCCCATGACACGCGGTGCTACCCCTGCCGACGCCCCGCCCACGATCCGCGCCAGCGGGGTCAATCCATGACGCTTCACCGCGCTTTCCGAGGCAACCAGCAAGGCTGCGGCACCATCGTTGACGCCACTGGCATTGCCCGCCGTGATCGACCCGTCAGGCCGGGTGATCGGCTTGAGCCGGGCAAGGTCGGCAAGGGTCGTTTCGCGGGGATGTTCGTCGATCGCAACCTCGACCGTCTTGCCGCGTCCCACTGCAACCGTGACCGGCACGATTTCAACGGCAAGGCGCCCGCTGGCCTGTGCGGCAGCCGCCTTTTGCTGCGAGCGCAAGGCAAAGGCGTCCTGGTCCTCGCGGCTGATCCCCAGCTCGTCGGCAAGGTTCTGGGCCGTTTCCGGCATGGAATCGGTGCCATAGGCAGCTGCCATGCGCGGGTTGACGAAGCGCCAGCCAATGGTCGTGTCGAAAATTTCCGCCTGTCGCGACCAGGCCCCCGATGCCTTGGGCATGACGAGCGGCGCACGGGTCATGCTTTCAACGCCTCCTGCCACGGCAAGCTCGATTTCCCCTGCGCGGATCGCGCGCGCGGCGGCTGCCACCGCTTCCAGCCCCGAACCGCACAAGCGGTTGACCGTCACCCCCGGCACCGTTTCCGGCAGGCCTGCGAGCAGGAGCGCCATGCGCGCGACATTGCGATTGTCCTCGCCCGCCTGATTGGCGCAGCCCATCCAGACTTCGTCGATCGCCGCCGGATCGAGCCCGGGATTGCGCGCCAGCAAGGCCGCCAGCGGGATCGCCGCCAGATCATCGGCCCGGACCGTCGCCAGCGCGCCACCATAACGACCGATGGGCGTACGAATGGTGTCGCACAGGAATGCTTCGCTCATGCTGCTTCTCCGCAAGTATTCCGCTCGATGGCGCGGTCGAGCGCGGCTGGGACACCCCAGGACAACGGGTCCTCGTCCGCATAGGCGGCAATCCGCGCGCGTACCGTTTCCAGACCCAGGGCCTGCGCATAGTGCATCGGTCCGCCCCGCCAGCGCGGGAACGCGTAGCCATGGACCAGAACCAGATCGATGTCGGACGGAGTGGCCGCGATGCCTTCGTCGAGAATACGCCAGCCTTCCTCGATCATCGCCGTGGTGGCGCGCTCGACGATTTCCGAGTCCGCAAAGGCGCGACGCGCGATCCCGGCGCGCGCGGATTCCTCGACGACGATCCGCTCGACAATGGCAGCGGGCCGTCCCGCCTTGCCCCCATAGTCGTACCAGCCCGCGCCGGTCTTGCGCCCCAGTCGCCCGGTTTCCTCGACAATGCGATCGGCGATCGGCACGTAGCGAAATCCCGCTTTCGTCCGCCAGCCGAGCCGTTTGCGATTGGCGTACGCGATGTCGAGACCCGACAGATCCTGTACTTCGTAAGGCCCCATCGCCATGCCGAACCCACGCATGGCAGCATCGACCTGCCAGGGCAGCGCCCCTTCGAGCAGCATGATGTCGCAAGTCTGGCGATAGCGGGTCAGGATGCGATTGCCGATGAAGCCGTCGCAGACCCCGGCCAGAACCGGGATTTTCCCCAGCCGCCCGGCAAGCCGCATGGCCGTCGCAAGCGTCGCGGGCGAAGTCGTCTGCGCCCGGATCACTTCGAGCAGCTTCATCACATGGGCCGGGCTGAAGAAATGCAGGCCGATGAAGCGTTCGGGCGCCCGCACTGTCCCCGCCAGTCGGTCGACATCGAGATAGGACGTATTGGTCGCCAGAATGGTCATCTCGGGCAAGGACGCGTCGAGCGCGGCAAAGACCCCCGCCTTGACGGCCAAGTCCTCGAACACCGCCTCGACCGCAATGTCGGCGGGGGGCAAATCGCCATAGCCGACATGCCAGGTGTATCGCTCGGCCATGCGCCGGGCTGCGGTTTCGGCGCTCATCTTGCCGCGCGATACGGCGTCGGCATGGAGCCTGCCCACATTGCCCTGTGCCCGCTCGATCCCCGCAGCATCGGTTTCGACCATCGCCACGGCAATGCCGACCGACGACAGGGCATAGGCAATCGCGGCGCCCATGGTGCCGCCGCCAACCACGACCGCCGATGCGATCTCCGCGCCCTCACCCTTGCGAGTCTGAGCCATGGCCGCACGCTCGGCGAAAAAGACATGGCGCAGCGCGGCTGCCTGATCGGAAGTCTTGAGCGCGAGAAACGTCGCGCGCTCCATCGCCAGCCCTTCGTTCAGAGGCAGATGGCAGGCCGCAGCGACCAGTTCGATCGCCCGGATCGGCGCGACCTGTCCGGGCATCCGCCGCGCGGCTCCGGCACGGGCAGCAGCAAGGGCAGCCTCATCCCCGAGCGGAGCGGGCAAGGAGCCGGTCGGCAGGCGATCGGGCAAAGGCAGGGTTTGCGCAGCCGCAACCACATCCTCGTCCACCGCATCGACGAGCCCGAGCGAGAGGGCCTCCCCTGCCGAAACGCTGCTCCCCTGCGCAATCATGGTCAGCGCCGGACCGAGGCCGATCAGGCGCGGCAAGCGTTGCGTCCCGCCTGCACCGGGCACCACGCCCAGCGTGACTTCGGGCAAGCCGAGACTGGCCGAAGGGGCCGCGACCCGCGCATGACAGGCCAGAGCAAGTTCCAGCCCGCCGCCCAGCGCGACGCCGTTGATTGCCGCCACGACGGGAACCGGGAAAGCCTCGATCCGGGCGACCACGTCGGGCAAATGCGGCGGTCGGGGCGCAGAGGAAAATTCGCGCGCATCGGCCCCGGCGACAAAGGCCTTGCCCGCGCCGGTCAGAATGACGCGGTCCGCGCCTTGCGCTTCCACGGTATCGAAAGCCTGCATCAGCCCCGCCCGCACCGCTTCGGACGTTACATTGACCGGCGGATTGTCGATGACGACATGGGCGATGCCCCCGGCAAGGGAAAGACGGACAGGTCCGGTCATGCCGTTTCCTCCGCAATACGGGCGCGGACAAGATCGCGCAGGATGAATTTCTGGATCTTGCCCGACGCGGTGGTGGGCAATTCGTCCATGATTTCGAGCCGTTCGGGATAATATTGGCGCGCGAGGTGCTGTCCGTCGAGGAACCGCTTCAGCCCGGCAAAGTCGAAGTCATGGCCGGGCTTGACCGCAACGCAGGCACAGGCCCGTTCCCCCAACCGCTCGTCAGAATAAGGGACGATGGCGACCTGCCGGATCGCGGGATGCTTGTAGAGCAGCGCCTCGACTTCGACGACGGGGATGTTTTCCGCGCCGCGAATGATCACGTCCTTCGACCGGCCGCAGATGCGGATATAGCCTTGCGCATCGATCCGGGCGATGTCGCCGGTGTCGAACCAGCCGTCGGCATCGGTATTGTTCCATTCCGGCCGCTTGAGATAGCCGACGAAGTTGGAACAGCCGCGTACATAGAGTTCGCCTTCCTCACCCGGGCCCAGCACGCGGCCATCGACATCGCGGAGCTGCAACTCCATCCCGGGCAAGGCAAAGCCGTCGCTGTTGACCGATCGTTCGTCGGGATCGGACGGAGCGACCACAGTCACCGCGCCGTTCTCGGTCATGCCCCAGGCCGAAATGATCTTGGTTCCCAGAACGCGATGCGCGCGTTCGACCAGAGCCCCCGGAATGGCGGTCCCGGCGCACAGGAATATGCGCAAGGCCGATGAGTCCGTTCCGGTTTCCTCGACTGCATCGGCAAGGTCGAGCAGGAATGGCGTGGACGCCATGGTGAAACTGATGCGTTCCGATGCGATCAGGTGCGCGGCCCGGACTTTGTCCCACACATCCATCAGAACCATGCGCGCGCCAAGCATGACCGGCAGCAAGAGGCCGTACATGAACCCCGTCTGGTGCGCCATGGGCGAGGCCATCAGCATGACGTCCCCCTCCCCCAGCCCGAGCCGGTCGGCATAAGCGACCAGATTGGAATACATGGTGTTGGCGGTATGCATGACCCCCTTGGGCTCACCGGTGGTGCCCGAAGTATAGATCAGCTGGCACACGTCGTCGGCATCGCCCCGGTCGCGTTCGCTGATCGGGCGCAAGGCTTCCACCCCATGGTCGAGCGCCGGATCGAGCAGCGCGGAAAAGCCCACCGCCCGCTCGCCCAGATCACCCTCATCACCAAGGGCAATGACATGGGCGAGATCGGGCAGATCCCCGCGCAGCCCCTCGATCATGGTGACATGGTCGAAATTGCGGAACCGGTGCGGGACGACGATCGCCTTTGCCTCGCCATGGCGCAGCATGAAGCCCAGCTCCCGTTCGCGGAAGATCGGCATGACCGGATTGAACACCACGCCCAAACGGCGACAGGCAACATAAAGAACCACGAATTCCCACGAATTGGGCAATTGGCAGGCAAGCACATCGTCACGCCCCAGCCCCATCCGGTGCAGAGCAACGGCCGCGCGCCAGGCCAGCGCATCGATCTGCGCATAAGTCAGGTCGCGACGCGCACCGGTCGCGGCGATAACGCTGGTAAGCGCGAGATCGTCGGGCTTGGCGGCCAGGAACTGCTCGAAATAATCAAGCAGCGTCTTGCCCGGCCAATAGCCCTGCGCTTCCATCTCCGCTCTGCGCGGTTCGATCAGGACGGCATCGAATTTCATGACGGTCCCGGCTCCCGGATTATGTGGTCAGGCGGAAACCGCCACGCGTCCCGCGCGTTCGCGGGCGATGATGTTCTTCATGATGTGCGCGGTGCCGTCGCCGATCTGAAGCCCGAGCACATCGCGCAGGCGTTGCTCGAACGGCAGCTCGGTCGACCATGCGGCATGGCCGTGGATCAGCAGGCAGGCATGGATCGTCTCATAGGCGAGCAGCGGGGGCCACCACTTGGCCATGGCCGCTTCGGCAACATGGGGCAGGCCTCGATCCTTGAGCCAGAGCGCGTTGTAGCTGAGCAGCCGGGCGCCTTCGACTTTGGTGTCGAAATCGGCAAGCTGGTGGGTGATCCCCTGAAACGCGGCCAGCGGCTTTCCGAAAGCCTTGCGCCCGCCAATATAGTCCCATGTCTCGGTCAGCGACTGACGCGCGGTACCCAGGCACTGCAACGCGATCAGCGAGCGGGAGAAATCGAACCCCTGCATGACCTGTACAAAGCCCTGGTTCTCTCCGCCCAGCAAGTGATCGACCGGCACGCGCACATTGTCGAAAAAGATCGAGCCGCGCCCGACGCAATGCTGACCCATGTCGTGAAAGCGCGTGGTGCTGACGCCCGGCGTATCCATCGGCACGAACACGGCCGAAATGCCCCGCGCCTTGTCCTCGACGCTGCCGGTGCGGGCAAAGACCACCGCGCCCGAAGCCTGATCCGCGCAGGAGATCGAGGTCTTTTCCCCGTTGATGACATAGTGGTCCCCGTCCCGCTCCATCCGCAGCCCGAGATTGGCCGCGTCCGACCCGCCGCGCGGTTCGGTCAGGGCGATCGCCACCATGCATTCCCCCGCAATCAGCCGGGGCAACCAGTGCCGCTTGATCTCGGGATTGGCGAAATTGGCCAGGATCTGCCCGTTGAGCGACCCCAGAATGTTGACGTAGCCGAAATTGAAATCGGCTCGCCCGATTTCCTCGATAATCACGCCCGAATAGATCGCGCCCGCGCCCAGCCCGCCGAATTCCTCGGGCAATTCCGGCGCGATCAGGCCGAGCGAGCCCATTTCCCGCACGAGGTCGGCGCCGAAGGCCCCAGTGGTTTCCCGTGCGCGGTATCCCGGGGCAAGCCGTTCGGTCGCGAACTTGCGGGCCAGATCGCGCAGGGCGACCAGATCATCACTGTCGAAAACGGTCGGGTACATTGGAGATCCCTCTGGTTCGATCACCGAACCGGCAAGGGAGAGGAGGACGCGACGGGGACGCGATCGCGCCGCTCGCGCCGCCGATACGGCGCAAGTGCCCGTCGATACCGATCAGGATAGCCATCATGCAGCCGGGCCCGACACCGGGCCGGGTCAGAACGACGCGCAGCTCCCTTCAGTCATCATCCTCTTGTCCCTTGCTTGTTCTTGTTGTTTCGTTGTCATCATGACACTTCGTTCAGGCGAAGCGCAATCCGATCGGCATCATTTTCCGAAGCGTCGGAAATCCGGCTTGCGCTTTTCCCGGAACGCCACGCCGCCTTCCTTGCTTTCGTCGGTATCGTAATAGAGGCTGAGCGCGCGCATCCCCATCGCGGAAATGCCCCGGATATTCTCGCTGTCGGCATTGAACGAGACTTTGGCGAGCGCGAGCGCGGTCGGCGAGCGGTCCATCAGTTCTGCGACCCAGCGATCGACTTCGGCATCGAGCTCCTCGTGCGGGACGACCGCATTGGCGAGGCCCCAGTCGAGCGCCTGTTGCGCCGAGTACCGCTTGTTGAGGTACCAGATCTCACGCGCGCGCTTTTCCCCGACGACACGGGCGAGATAGGCCGTTCCGAACCCCGGATCGACCGAGCCGACCTTGGGCCCCACTTGCCCGAACTGCGCCTTGTCCGACGCAATGGTGAGGTCGCAGATGGTCGCCAGCACATTGCCGCCGCCGATGGCAAAGCCGTTGACGCGGGCAATGACCGGCTTGGGCACATCGCGGATCAGGCTTTGCAATTCATCGATAGGCAGGCCGATGACGCCACGCCCGTCGTACTGCCCGTCATGGGCCGACTGGTCGCCCCCGGTGCAGAACGCCTTGTCCCCCGCACCGGTCAGCACGATCACACCCACATCGCGGTCCCAGCCCGCCGTCTGGAACGCATGGATCAGTTCATCGACGGTATGCCCGCGAAAGGCATTGTACTTGTCGGGACGATTGATCGTGATCCACGCCGCACCGCCGCGCAGTTCATAGAGAATGTCGGTATATGCCATGAAAGGGGTTCCTCAGCCGTGCATGGTCAGGCCGCCGGACACCGAAATGACCTGGCCGGTGATGAAGGATGCGTCGTCGCTCGACAGGAACAGGATCGCGCCGGGCAAATCCTCGGGCTTGCCGAGGCGACCGAGCGGAACCGCGCGGGTAAAGGCCGTGCGCAGCTTTTCCTTGTCGCCCGCCGCTTCCATGAAATTCTCGAGCATCCCGGTTTCGGTGACGCCCGGGCAGACGCAGTTGAAGACGATGCCATGGCGGGCATGTTCGCGCGCCAATGTCTTGGAAAAGGCGATGACCCCGGCCTTGCACGCGGCATAGACCGATTCCCCCGACGATCCGCCGCGCGCCGCATCCGATGCGATCGACACGACCCGGCCGCCGTTCCCGCGCGCCACCATCGAGGCGACGACCGGCTTGGTGATGTTGAGCACCGAGCGCAGATTGATGTCGATGATCTTCGTCCAGAAATCGGGTTCGGACTTGAGGAAGGGGACGAAGAGGTCCCAACCTGCGTTGTTGACCAGCACATCGACCGGCCCGAAATTCGCTTCGAGATCGGCAATGCCCGCAGCCACCGCCTGATAATCGGTCAGATCGACGACGAGCGCGGTTGCTTCACCACCTTCGGCCATGATCGCATCGACGACTTTCCCCGCTGCCTCTGCACTGACATCGGCAACGACGACGCGCGCACCTTCCTCGGCAAAGCGCAGACAGGTGGCGGACCCGATACCGCCGCCGCCGCCGGTCACGACAACGACCTTTCCTTTCAAACCTCGCACAGCATCTCTCCTCTCTTCGCCCGGCCCCTGAGGGGATCGGAAGGCCGGACGTCCGCATCCTGTCGGCTGGCGCCGCCCCTTTCTCGGGGCCTTGAGCGAATCTGCCGATCGATCTCTTGAAGACAGGGATAACCGCGCCGGATTTTATGTCAATATATTTACGTTCTTTCACAAAAAAAGCCCGCAATGCCTTGCTTGACCTTCCCGAGATGCGCAGACACAATGCAGAAATGAACGACGATCCAGCCACGCCAATCCCCGATCAGGCCCGCGATCTGTCGTGGGGGCTCAGCAACCGGCTGTTCTTCCGGCTCTATCAATGCACCAACATGCTGCACAAAACCGGGACCAAGGCGCTGGAGGCGCACTCGATCACGACGCAGCAATGGGCCGTTCTGGGCGCACTGACCCGCCCGACCTTCGTGCCCGGTGTCGCGGTCGGCGACCTTGCCACGTTCCTTCTGGTCAGCCGCCAGAATCTGGCGGGTGTGCTGCAACGGCTCGAAGCCATGGCCTATATCGAACGCGTGGTGGACCCCAAGGACAGCCGATCGCGCCTGATCCTGCTGACAGCCAAGGGGCGCAGCTTGTGGGACGCCAACATGCGCCCAGTCATTGCCGACTATTACCGCGAGGCGCTGGCCGGATTTTCGACTGAGGACAAGATCCACCTCGTCCACTACCTCGACAAGATGCTCCGCAATTTCAAGGCGATCGACCCCGACCCCACCGGCGGAAAGTAGGCGCCGCGCGAGGAAAGCCCCGGCGCGACGCAACGCCTCACATCCCCAGTCGCTCGCGCGCGTCGGTCGCCAGAGCCTTGGCGATGATGATCTGCTGGATCTGGGTCGTGCCTTCATAAATGCGGAACAGCCGCGCATCGCGGAAAAGCTGCTCGGCCCGGTATTCGCGAATATACCCCATGCCGCCATGCACCTGCACGTTGCGGTCGGCGATCCGGCCCACCGCTTCGGACGCAAACATCTTGGCGCACGAAGCTTCGACGCTCACGTTCTGCCCCGCGTCACGCTTGCGCGCCGCATCGATCACCATGCAGCGCGCGGCATAAGCCTCGGCCTTCGAATCCGCAAAAAAGGCCTGGAGCAACTGAAAGTCGGCTAGCGGCCGCCCGAACTGGCGACGCCCCACTGCATAGGCCACCATGTCCTCGATGATGCGATCCGACAGCCCGACGCAGGCTGCCGCGATGTGCAGGCGTCCCTTGTCGAGCACTTTCATCGCGGTTTTGAACCCCTGCCCCTCGACCCCGCCGATGAGCGCGGTGGCGGGCACGCGGCAATCCTCGAAAATGACGTCGCAGACGTGGGCGCCTTGCTGCCCCATCTTCTTTTCCGGCTTGCCCAGCGACAGCCCCGGCGTGCCGCGTTCAACCGCGAACGCCGAAACGCCCGCCGCGCCCTTCTGCGCCGGATCGGTCCGCGCCATGACCGTGAACAGCCCGGCATGGGGCGCATTGGTGATGAAGCGCTTGGTCCCGTTGATCACATAATCATCGCCGTCGCGCCGCGCGGTCGTGCGCACCGAGCCCGCATCGGAACCCACTTCCGGCTCGGTCAGGGCAAAAGACCCGATCAAGTCGCCCGAAGCCAGCCGCGGCAGATATTTCGCCTTTTGTTCAGGCGTGCCGTCGATGGCGATCCCTTGCATGCCGATGCCGACATTGGTCGCGAACATCGACCGGAAGGCCGGGGCCGCCCGCCCCAGTTCGAAAATCGCGAGGACTTCTTCCTCCATGGTGAGGCCAAGGCCGCCGAATTCCTCGGGCGCAGTCAGGCCGAACAAGCCGAGCGCGCGCATGTCGGCGACGATGCTTTCCGGAATGACATCGGTTTCGGCCACTTCAGCCTCGGCCGGGATCAAGCGTTCGTCGACGAAGCTGCGAATCGTCTCGAGAAGCTGGGACTGGGTATCTGCGTCGAGCGCCATGGCATTTCCTCACCGTTTTATGTAAATATATTTCCATATATTCGCTTGCCGATGGGTCCGCAAGACGCATATCATCAAGCTCTATCGACAACGAAAAGACCATGGCATTGCCATGATGACAGGAGAGAGAACGCCATGAAGGCGATCATGCTGACGCAACGTGGGGAACAGGGCGTCGCTCTGGTCGACACGGCACGGCCCGAGCCTGCGCCCGGCTGGGCTCTTGTGCGGATGCTCGCCGCCTCGGTGAATCGGGTCGATCTCTACATGCGCGATTCCGGCGTCGGGATCACGCATACCCTGCCCCTCATCATGGGTGTCGACGGCGTGGGCGAAGTGGTCGCGGCACCCCCGGCGTCGGGCCTTGCCCCCGGGGTTCGGGTCGCCTGTTATCCGGCCGAATTCTGCGGCGAATGTGCCGGATGCCTGTCGGGCAACCAGTCACTGTGCCGGACGCTGCGCATTCCCGGCGAACATCGCCACGGCACTTTCGCCGAATTCCTTGCCATGCCTACCCGCTCGCTCATCCCCCTGCCCGACGGCATGGCAGTGGAGGTCGCCGCCGCTCTCGGCGTCGCCGCTCTGACGGCATGGCGCATGGTACTGGGCAACGGGGCGCTCGGCCCGGGACAGACCGTACTGGTACAAGGCGCCGGCGGCGGCGTTGCCCATGCCGCCGTGCAATTGGCCCGCATGGTCGGCGCACGGGTCATCGCCACGACAACCGGCACCGCCAAGCTCGACCATTTTGCCGCACGCGGCGTCGAAACGATCGACCACGCCCGTGACGACATCGTCGCCAGCGTCATGGCCATGACCGGCGGCGAAGGCGTCGATGTGGTGGTGGACACTGTCGGCGAACGAACCTGGCCCGCATCCCTGCGCTCGCTTGCCAAAGGTGGACGGCTGGTCACTTGCGGCGCCACCACCGGAGCCCATCCTTCGGCGGACATCCAGCGTCTCTTCGTCCGGCAGATTTCCGTCCACGGTTCGACCATGGGTTCGCTCGGCGACATGCGGCGGCTGATCCGCGCTGCGGCACAAGGCCACTTTCAACTGGCGATCGACAGCGTGTTCCCGCTGACCGAGGTGCCCGCCGCCTTCGACCGGCTGGGTGCTCCCGACCGGCTCGGCAAGATCCTCATTTCCATCGCGAAGGACTGACCATGCCTTACGAAACCGTTCTGGTATCCCGTGAAGGGTCGGTGGGGATCATTACCCTGCACCGCCCCGAGGCGCTCAACGCGCTCAATTTCCGCCTGACCAGCGAACTGTCCGACGCGGCGGCGGCGTTCGACGCCGACCCCACCATTGCGGCGATCGTCGTCACCGGCTCCCCCCGCGCCTTTGCCGCCGGGGCCGACATCAAGGAAATCCGCGACAAGACTTTTGCCGAGGTCTTTGACGAGGATTTCGTCACCGCCTCGTGGGAAGGCATTGCCCGCGTGCGCAAACCGACGATCGCGGCGGTTGCCGGTCATGCCGTTGGCGGGGGATGCGAACTCGCGCTGATGTGCGACATCGTCGTGGCGGCCGAAAACGCGCGCTTCGCTCTTCCCGAAACGACCGTGGGCGTGATCCCCGGCGCGGGCGGGACCCAACGCCTGACCCGCATTGCGGGCAAGGCTCTGGCGATGGACATGATCCTGACCGGGCGGGCGCTCACCGCTGCCGAAGCCCTTGCCCACGGCCTTGTCAGCCGCATGGTTCCGACCGGCGAGGAACTATCCGAAGCGATCGGAATCGGCGAACGCATCGCCCGATCCTCACGCCCGATCCTGCGGCTGGCCAAGGAGGCCGTGAACAAGGCCTATGAGACCCATCTTTCCGAAGGGCTCTATGTCGAGCGGCGCCTGCTCTATGCGACGTTCGCGCTGGAAGACCGCAAGGAAGGCATGACCGCCTTCACCGAAAAACGCACGCCGCACTTCCGTCATCGCTGAAAAGGGGAGCGCCCCGGACGCAAGGACCGTCCGGGGCGGCATTCCCATCAGAGCGCGCCTTCCTTGGCGAGGTCGAGCGCGATGTCCACGATCATGTCTTCCTGACCGCCGACCATCTTGCGACGACCGACTTCAGCGAGGATCGAGCGGGTATCGACGCCATAGTCCTTGGCCGCCTTTTCCGCATGACGCAGGAACGAGGAATAGACCCCGGCATAGCCCAGCGTCAGCGTTTCGCGATCGACCTGGACCGGGCGATCCTGCAAAGGCCGGACCAGCTCGTCGGCCGCATCCATCAGCGCATAGAGATCGCAACCATGGTTCCAGCCATAGCGATCGGCCGCCGCGATGAAGACTTCGAGTGGCGCATTGCCCGCGCCCGCGCCCATCCCGGCGAGCGAGGCATCGACGCGCACCGCACCGTTCTGCACCGCGATCAACGAGTTCGCGACGCCGAGCGAGAGGTTGTGGTGCGCATGGACGCCGCGCTGGGTCTCCGGCTTGAGCACGCGATCATAGGCCTGAAGCCGGGCGGCATAGTCGTCCATGTTCATGGCCCCGCCGCTGTCGGTGACATAGACGCAATGCGCGCCGTATTCCTCCATCAGCTTGGCTTGCTTGGCCAGTGCCTCGGGACTGGTCATGTGGCTCATCATGAGGAAGCCCGAAACGTCCATGCCGAAACCGCGCGCGGCCTCGATATGCTGCTTCGACACGTCCGCCTCGGTGCAGTGGGTGGCGACGCGCACACTGCGCACGCCCATGTCATAGGCATGTTTCAGGTCGTGAACCGTGCCGATGCCGGGCAGAAGCAGCGTGGTCAGCACCGAATGCTCGAGCACTTCGGCCACGGCCCCGATCCAGTCCCAGTCGGTAAAGGCACCGAAGCCGTAGTTGAACGAGGAACCGTTGATACCGTCGCCATGGGCAACTTCGATGGCATCGACCTTGGCCGCATCGAGCGCCTTGGCGATCGCCTTGACGTGGTCGAGGCTATACTGGTGACGGATGGCGTGCATGCCGTCGCGCAGAGTGACGTCCTGGATGTAGAGCTTCTGCGTCCGGGGATCGTTGAAGGAACCGTTGAGTGTCATGCCACTTCTCCCACGAAATGGCGCAGCGCGATCTTTTCGGCGGTCCTGAACGCCGCCGACGTCATGATGTCGAGATTGCCCGCATAAGCGGGCAGGTAATGCGCCGCCCCTTCGACCTCGAGGAAGACCGTGACCTTGAGCCCGGTGAAATCGGTCTGTCCGGTTGCGGCCATTTCGGGAATGTGCAGCGGCCGGTTCGATCCGATGTGCTCGAACTGCACCGCCTGCTTCAGGCGATAGCCCGGAACATAGCCCTGCACTTGCGCCACCATGTCCTCGACGCTCTTGCGGATCGCTTCGGGATCGGCCTCTTCACACAGGCAATAGACCGTATCGCGCATGATCAGCGGCGGTTCGGCGGGATTGAGAATGATGATCGCCTTGCCCCGCGTGGCGCCGCCGACCTTGACGATGGCTTCGCTGGTGGTCTCGGTGAATTCATCGATATTGGCCCGCGTGCCGGGGCCCGCCGACTTCGACGAGATCGAGGCGACGATTTCGCCGTAGTGCACTTTGGCGACGCGATTGACTGCCGCGACCATCGGGATCGTCGCCTGCCCGCCGCACGTCACCATGTTGACGTTGAGCGCGTCGAGATTGGCGTCCCCGTTGACCGACGGGATCGTGTAAGGCCCGATCGCAGCGGGCGTGAGGTCGATCACGCGCTTGCCATGCGCCTGCAGAATCTCGTTGTTGCGCTTGTGCGCGCCTGCACTGGTCGCGTCAAAGACGATGCCGATGTCCTTGAACTCGGGCATCGCGACAAGGCCGTCGATCCCCTCGTGCGTGGTCGCGACACCCATGCGCTGGGCGCGGGCGAGACCGTCCGAGGCCGGATCGATCCCGACCATGACACCCATTTCCAGCACCTTGGACAGGCGCATGATCTTGATCATCAGGTCGGTGCCGATATTGCCCGAGCCGATAATGGCCACCTTGATCTTACCCATGGATTTCAGCCCTTTGCGTAAGTGAAGCTGCACGTGCCGATGCCGCCGACGCGGGCAACGACATGATCGCCGGGATTGAGCGGAACCATCGGCCCCAGGGCCCCGGCCAGAAGCACGTCCCCGGCCTTGAGCGGTTCGCCGCGCGCGGCAAGCGTGCTCGCAAGCCAGGCAGCAGCGTTGAGCGGATTGCCCAGAGCGGCCGCACCGACCCCGACCGAGACGATCTCGCCGTTCACTTCCATCACCATCCCGGCGGTGTAGATATCCGTCCCTTCGAGCGAACGCCCTTCGTCGGCGAGCACGAAGAAGGCGGACGAGCCGTTGTCGGCAACCGTGTCGGCGAACGTGATCTTCCAGTCGGCAATGCGGGAATCGACGATCTCGATCGCCGCATGAACCGAGGAAACCGCCGCAGCCACGTCGTCCGCGGTCGTTTCCGCCGAAGGCAGATCGGTGCCGAGAATGAAGGCGATCTCGGCTTCGGCCTTGGGCTGGATGCAGCTTCCCGCAGGCAGCACGCCGCCGTCAGCCACGCGCATGTCGTCGAACAGCACGCCGAAATCGGGCTGATCCACGCCGAGCTGCTTCTGCACGGCCTTGGCCGTCAGGCCCGCCTTGCGGCCGACGATCTGCCGTCCCTGTGCTTCCCAGAAGCGGGTGTTGATTTCCTGAACCCCATAGGCCCCGACCACATCGACCGGATCGAGATAATCGCGCAAGGGCGCAACCACGCCCCCGGTATAAGCGTCGCGCAGCAGCTTTGCCGCCGCTTCCCAGGTCTCACTCATGCATTCACGTCCTCTCCAGACCGCTGGCTCTCCAGACCGCAGGACTATTTTTTAGGCGCAAGGGGGTCTTGGCACCAGCCACAGGCCGCGCCAATATCTCAACATATGAGAAAGCAGATTCCCCTTCTTGCCGCCACCAGCCGTGCTCTTGCCATGCTTGAAGCCGTGATCGAGGACGGCGGCGCGAGCAGCGTTTCGGCCCTTGCCCGCAAGCATGACGTGCCTGTCGCGACCGCGCACCGACAAGTCGCAACGCTGGTTTCCGAAGGGTTTCTTGCCCCCACCGGCGGCGGGCGCCACATCGCGGGGCCCCGCCTGCGCGCCATTCTTGCGCGTGTCGATGACAAGCAGCTGGTGACCAATGTTGCAGCTCCCCTGCTCCATCGCCTTGCTGCCCGGACGGGCGCCGTGGTGCAACTGGGCACGTTCGAGAATGACATGGTGACCTATCGGATCAAGACCGGCGAAGGCGCCAATTCGCTGTTCACCAAAGTCGACATGCAGCTCGAAGCCTATTGCTCGGGAATCGGCAAGGTCCTGCTTGCCCATCTGCCCCAGGCCCAGCGCGACGCCTATCTTGCCGGGGGGCCTTTCGTTGCCCTCACCGAAACGACGATCACCGATCCGGCCGATCTTGCCCACGAACTCGAACAAGTGGCCAAGGCCGGATATGCCGAGGATCGGGGCGAAATCGATCCGGCCATTTCCTGCGTCGCGGTCCCCATCCGCCGTCCGGACGGCAGCGTTCCTGCCGCCATCTCGGTTTCGCGCCTGCGCGGCAAAGGCGGCATGAAGACCGACGCGGTGCTGGCTGCGCTCCACACCACGGCCGCCGAGATCGAGAAGTCCTGCTTCAGCTCGTGAGCGACAGCCGATCCCGCGCATTGTGCGCAGTTTGTACCAGACTTTGACGAGATGACATTTATTTAAGGCCAAGGAGGAGCTTGCGCGACGGGCGCGGGTAAAGCAACGAGCACTGTCGGGCCGGAAGCCCATCCCCCTTTCCGTCCTGCCCCGGAGCCTCCCTGATGTTTGATATCGTGAAGATTGCACTGCATCGTCCGTTGACGTTCATCGTCATGGCGATTCTGATCGCGATCTTCGGTGTGATCTCCGCCGTGCGTGCGCCGATCGACATGTTCCCCGAAATCCGCATCCCGGTGATCGCGGTTGCCTGGGGCTATTCCGGGCTCAACCCGCAGGACATGACCGATCGTATCGTCACACCCTATGAACGGGCGCTGACCACGACCGTCAACAATATCGAACACATCGAAAGCCAGTCGATGGTCGGTATCGGCATCGTGAAAATCTATTTCCAGCCGGGTACCAACATCGCCACTGCCAATGCGCAGGTCACCGCCATTTCGCAGACCTTGCTGCGCCAGTTGCCGCCCGGAACGACGCCGCCGCTGATCCTCAACTACAACGCCTCGACCGTGCCCATCCTGCAATTGGCGCTGTCGGGCGCGGGGATGAGCGAACAACAGTTGTTCGACATGGGCCAGAACCAGATCCGGCCCCAGCTCGTCACCATTCCCGGACTTGCCATGCCGTTCCCCTCGGGCGGCAAGATGCGCCAGGTCCAGGTCGATCTCGACCCGTCCGCGCTTCAGTCCAAGGGGCTGTCGGCACAGGACGTCTCGGACGCGATCGCCGCGCAGAACCAGATCAATCCGGCCGGTTTCGTCAAGATCGGGCCGACGCAGTACAGCGTCCGGCTGAACAACGCGCCGACCTCGATCGAGGCGCTCAACGACTTGCCGGTCAAGGTCGTCAACGGCGCGACCATCACCATGCGCGACGTCGCCCACGTCCGCGATGGGGCTCCGCCGCAGACCAACGTCGTCCACGTCAACGCGCGCCGCTCGGTCTTGCTGACCGTGCTCAAGAACGGTGCGACCTCGACGCTGTCGATCATCGACGGGGTCAAGACGCGCCTGCCCAAAGTCGTTGTCGGCCTTCCTGATTCGCTCAAGGTCCTGGTCGTCGGCGACCAGTCGGTCTTCGTGCGCGCCGCCGTGTCGGGGGTCGTTCGCGAAGGCCTGATCGCGGCAGGCCTCACCAGCCTGATGATCCTGCTGTTTCTCGGCTCGGTCCGCTCGACGCTCATCATCGTCACCTCGATCCCGCTGGCTGTGCTGGCCGCGATCGCAACGCTCTATGTCTTTGGCGAGACGCTCAACGTGATGACGCTGGGCGGGCTGGCGCTCGCGGTCGGGCTGCTCGTCGACGAAGCGACCGTCACCATCGAGAACATCAACTGGCACCTCGAACAGGGCAAGGGCGTGATCGAATCGATCACCGACGGCGCCGCGCAGATTGTCGTTCCGGCCTTCGTCTCGATGTTGTGCATCTGCATCGTGTTCGTGCCGATGTTCTTCCTGCCCGGCGTTGCGGGCTACCTCTTCGTGCCGATGGCGCTGGCGGTCGTGTTCTCGATGATGGCGAGCTTTATCCTGTCGCGCACGCTGGTCCCGACCATGGCGATGTACCTGCTCAAGCCGCATGAGCCCCATGCCGTCCATACCGGCATCTCGGCGTTCTTCGTCGGCATCCAGCGCGGGTTCGAAGGCCACTTCGAACGCCTTCGCGCCGGCTACATCGGCCTGCTGCGGCTGGCCCTTGCCGGACGGCAGCGGTTCGTCATCGGCTTTCTCCTTGCCATGGTCGCTTCGTTCGGGCTGCTGCCGTTCCTGGGCAGCAATTTCTTCCCCTCGGTCGATTCCGGCCAGATCCTGATGCACGTGCGCGTGCCGATGGGATCGCGGATCGAGGAAACCTCCGCCCGGTTCGACCGCATCGGCCTTGCCATCCGCGAAATCATCCCGCCTGCCGAACTGACCTCGATCACCGACAACATCGGCCTTCCGGTCAGCGCGATCAACGTGACCTACAACAACAGCGGCACGATCGGATCGCAGGACGGCGACATCATGATCACCATGGGCGAAGGGCACGAGCCCACCGCCGGCGTGATTGCCCGCCTGCGCCGCGAATTGCCGCGCCGCTTCCCCGGCACGACATTCGCGTTCCTGCCTGCCGACATCACCAGCCAGATCTTGAATTTCGGGAGCCCCGCGCCGATCGACGTTCAGGTTTCCGCGCGCGATCCCAAGGCCGCGCGCGCCTTTGCCGAAAAGATCCTGGCCGCCATCGGCTCGGTTCCCGGCATCGCCGACACCCGTATCCAGCAGCCGCAAAGCTCGCCGGAATTCAACATCGACGTCAACCGCTCGCGCATCGGGCAATATGGCGTGACCGAGCGCGACGTGACCAACAGCCTGGCGAACGCGCTGGCGGGGACGTCGCAGGTGGCACCGGTCTATTTCGTCAACCCGAACAACGGCGTGCAATATCCCGTCGTCGCGCAGGCGCCGGAATACCTCGTCGATTCGGTCAATTCGCTCGCCAATGTCCCCGTCTCGGGTCAGGCGGGCAGCGCGAGCCAGTTGCTGGGCGGCGTGGCACAGATCCGCCGGACCGCGACCCCGGCGGTAATCTCGCACTACAACATCCAGCCCGTGTTCGACGTCTATGCGACGACCTCGGGCCGCGATCTGGGCGGCGTTGCGGGCGACATCAACAAGGTTCTGGCCAAGCTTACCAAGGACCAGCCCAAGGGCGTGACCGTCACCATTCGCGGCCAGTACGAAACGATGAACACCGCCTTCATCGGGCTGGGTCTCGGGATCATCGGGGCGATCGCGCTGATCTACCTGCTGATCGTCGTCAATTTCCAGAGCTGGCTCGACCCGCTGGTCATCATCTCGGCCCTGCCCGCCGCGCTTGCCGGGATCATCTGGATGCTGTTCGTGTCGGGAACCACGCTTTCGGTCCCCGCGCTGACCGGCGCGATCATGTGCATGGGCATTGCAACGGCGAACTCGATCCTCGTCATCAGCTTTGCCCGCGAACGCCTTGTCGCGACCGGCGATGCGACCATGGCCGCGATCGAGGCCGGGATCGTCCGTTTCCGCCCGGTGCTGATGACCGCGCTTGCCATGGTCATCGGCATGGTGCCCATGGCACTCGGCCTTGGCGAAGGCGGCGAACAGAATGCCCCGCTCGGCCGTGCGGTCATCGGCGGCCTGCTCTTTGCCACCGTCGCCACGCTGATGTTCGTGCCTGTCGTGTTCAGCATTGCCCATCGCCGCCGCGTCGGCAACCAACCTTCTCTTGAACCGGTGCCCTCCCATGTCTGATCTGCATTCGCCCGTCGATCTCGACGCCCCCCTTCCTGACGGCCGCCGTCTCGGACGTCTGGGCATCCTGCTGGCCGTCGGCGCGGTCGGGGCTGCGGCTCTGGGCATTGCCCTGCGCGAACGCTCGGTCACCACGGCGGGCGAGGAAGCGCGCACGGCCGCAGTTTCCGATGTCGCGGTGGTCCATCCCATGCCGGCCGCCCCCAGCGACGAAATCGTCCTGCCCGGGCAGATCCAGGCCTGGAACAACGCGGCGATCAACGCGCGGACCAATGGCTATGTCCGGACCTGGCTTGCCGACATCGGCGACCATGTCCACGAAGGACAGCCGCTCGCCGTCCTCGACGCGCCGGAAGTCGATCAGGCGCTGGCCCAGGCCGAAGCCGATTACCAGACCGCGCTTGCCAACCAGCGCCTTGCCGCAACGACGGCCCACCGCTGGACCCAGTTGCTCGGACAGGATGCCGTCTCGCGACAGGAAAACGACGAGAAGCAGGGCGACCTTGCGGCAAAATCCGCGCTCGCCAATTCCGCGCTCGCCAATGTGAAGCGTCTTCGCGCGATGCAGGGGTTCGAACGGGTCTATGCGCCGTTCGACGGCGTCGTGACCAGCCGCGCGGCGCAGATCGGCGCTCTCGTCGTCACCGGCAATGCCACGGCCCAGCCGCTGTTCACGGTTGCCGACGTCCATCGCATGCGCGTCTATGTCCGCGTGCCGCAGAACTATTCGGCGATGATCCATCCCGGCATTTCGGCAAGCCTGATCCTGCCCGAATTTCCGGGCCGGGAATTCAACGCGGACCTGACGCGCTCGGCCAATGCGGTCGACACCCAGTCGGGCTCGGTCCTCGTCGAATTGCAGGCCGACAATGGCGAGCGTCTGCTCAAGCCCGGCGCCTTTACCCAGGTCCATTTCCACGCCTCGGGCAGCGTCGGCACGCTCGCCCTGCCCGGCAGCGCCATTCTCTATGGCTCGGACGGCCCGCGCGTCGCCGTGGTGGACAAGAGCGGCAAGGTCGCCATGCGCAAGGTCATGATTCTGCGCGACGAAGGCAATCAGGTGCGCGTCAACGGCGCCATCACCGCCTCGGATTCAGTCGTCGACACGCCCCCCGACGCCATCCACGACGGGCAGCAGGTGCGCGTGACGCAAGTCCTTCACCCGCAGGACGATGCCAAGGGCAAGCCGCATGGCTGAGAGACGCCGAACGCCCCCGGCACGCCGCATGGCGCGGCTCGCACCGCTTCTCGTGCCCCTGGCTCTTGCCGGATGCTCGCTTGCGCCCAAGCCGCGTTCGCTCGCGATCAGCACGCCTGACACGTTCGCCGAGACCCCGGCCAACTGGGCACAGGCGACGCCGCTCGACGGATCGGATCGCGGCGAATGGTGGGCCGGGTTCGGCGATCCGGTTCTCGACGATCTCGAAACCCGCGCAGCGAAAGCCAGCCCGACGCTTGAGGCCGCTCTTGCCCGCCGCGAGGAAGCCCGCGCCGTCCTCCATCAACAGGCCGCGCAATACCTGCCCGAAATCGACGCGACCGCCTCAGCCGCACGCAACCGCGTGGCCCGTGATCGCCCGCTCAGTGCCGGACACAGCGCGACGTACGATGACTACCGCATCGGTTCGCAGCTTTCCTATGAAGTCGACCTGTGGGGCCGGGTGCGCAATTCGGTCGCGGCCGCACGGGCTGAATCAAAGGCAAGCGACGCTGATCTCGCCTCGATCCGCCTGAGCCTGCAAGCCTCGGTCGCCGATGCCTATGCCCGGCTGCGCGGTCTCGACGCGGAAGAAGACCTGCTGATCCGCTCGGTCGAAGCCTATACCCGCGCGCTCGACCTGACACGCAAGCGGCATGAAGGCGGGGTCGCCACCGGGCTCGACGAAAACCGCGCGCGCACCGTGCTCGGCAATGCCCGCGCGCAAGTCTCCGACGTTGCCGCCCAGCGCGCCGCGACGGAGCATGAACTGGCGGCTCTGGTGGGCGAAGTTGCCAGCGGTTTTCGCATCGCTCCGGTCCCGCGGGTGGTCGATGCCCCCGCAGTTCCGGTCGGCACGCCCTCGACGCTCATTCAGCGTCGTCCCGACATTTCCGCCGCCGAACGCCGGGTCGCTGCCGCCAATGCCCGCATCGGCGTTGCCCGTGCGGCCTTGTTCCCAACGGTCACGCTCGGCCTTGCCGGTGGTTTCGAAAGCACCGGATCGGGTCTGCTTTCCTCGCCCAATGCCTTCTGGGCGCTTGGCCCGCTCGGCGTCAGCGCGCCGATCTTCGACGCGGGCAAGCGGATCGCGGGCGTGCGGCTGGCCCGTGCGCAACTTGACGAGGCTGCCGCCAATTACCGCACCAGCGTCCTGACCGCTTTCCGCGAAGTCGAGGATGCTCTTGCCGCCGCACGCCAGTTGAAGCTCGAAGCGGTCGATCAGAAGGCCGCTGCGGAAGCTGCCGAGGCATCGAGCCGCCTTGCCTTCACGCGCTATCGCGAAGGGGCCGCAAACTATTTCGAAGTGGTGACCGCCCAGACAGACGCCCTGACCGCCCAGCGCGCGTTCCTCACCGTACAAACCCGCCGTGCGCAGGCGACGGTTGCCATCGTCCGTGCGCTCGGCGGACCGATCGAATGCGGGACCGGCTGCGGCGTGAAACCTGCGCGTTAGATGCTCGTGGACGCATCGACCAACCAGTCGGGGGAGAGCGACAGGATCAGCCCTTCGACAAGGTGATCGGTGCCGGTCAGGACCATCAACCCGACCGCGATCATCACGCCGCCCAGAACCAGCTTGCCCCGGCTTGCCGCTGCCATGATCTGGCTGCCGCGCCGGGCAAGCAGGGTCCGGGTGGCAAAGGACAAGCCCAAAAGCACGACCACCATCCCCAGCGCGAACGCGACCATGACGACGGCCGCTGCACCAAGGCTGCCGCCCTGGCTCGCCACCACCGTCGCCGCGCCGAGCGTCGGACCGACGCAGGGGCTCCAGACCAAGCCGAGCAGCACGCCGATGCCCGCCTGTCCGGCAAGGCCATAGGCGGCAAGCCCCGCCTGACGCCGGGCCGCCCACCCCGCCAGCGGCGTCGCAAGCGCGGCCAGCCGTCCTTGCGCAATGGGGATGGCAAGGACGATCCCGGCGAGCAGCAGCATGACCGCGCCGACCACCCGCAACCCGTCGGCATCGAGGCCCGCGAGCGTCCCGGCCGATGCCACCGCAAGCCCGACACCCGTGAACGACACGACCAGCCCTGCCGACAGTGCCAGCGGCCCGAACCGGCTTTTCTGCAACGCGCTGCCCAGAACGATCGGCACCAGCGGCAGGACGCAAGGGGACAGGATAGTGAGGGCACCAGCCGCAAAGCCGAGTGCGGGGCTGAGCGCGCCGCTCATCCCTGATGCACCGTGGTCGCGAGCAGATTGGCAATCTCGGTCTTGTCGGTGCGGAAACGGATACGCCCGACTTCGTGCGTGCCATGGAATCCGATCAGCGTCCCCTGCTTGTCGACACCGAAGCTCTTCCATTCATCCTTCTGGCGGTCGTAGTTGATCTTGAACACGACCAGCTTGTCATAATCGCTGGCGGCAACCGTGCGCTTCACGGTTCCTTCCTGCGAATGGCAGACCGGGCACCACCATGCCGCGACCTCGACCAGGATCGGCTTTCCCTGTGCTTGCGCAGCCGTGAAAGCGGCACGGTCAAACGGACGGAATTCGGCCGCCGAAGCAGGGCCTGCGACAAAGGCACCGGCGGCCAGAACGGCTGCGGAGACGAGACGGGCAAAGGACATCGGACATTCTCCTCGCTCTGCGACCGGCGTGGCCGCATCATCGGGAAATTCGCGAGGATCACCTCCTCCGTTACAGTCGACCGGACCGCTTCACTTGCAAAAGCACCGCGATGAGACCTGCTGCCACCGCAAACGATGCGATCGGGACCAACGCCTGCCCCGCGACGTGCCATCCACGCCCCCGCACCAGCACGTCGCGCGCCGCCGCAATGAACGGCGTCAGCGGCAAGAGACGGCCGATCGCCTGCGCCCAGCCGGGCAAGGTCGCGAAGGGATAAAGAAAGCCCGACAGCAACAGAGCCGGAAGATAGAACCCCACGGCCCCCTGCAAGGCCGCAACCTGGGTCCGCGCCCGCGCCGCAAGGGCAAATCCGGTCAGAAAGTGCGCCGCAGCAAAAAACGGCAGGAGAAGGACAATCGCCCAGATCGGCCCCCGTACCGGCACATCGAACACCAGCACCGCTCCGGCAAGAACCAGAATACCCTGCACGGTCCCGAGCGCCATGTGCGGCACCAGCTTACCGAGAACGATCGCACACGGTCCGGTCGGCAGCGCCATCAGAGTCTCCCACGTTCCCGCCTCGCGTTCGCGGGAAAGGCTGAGGCAGCCGAGCAGAACCATGGCGATCATCACCGCAACCCCGACCAGAGCGGGCAGGAACGCATAGGCCGCGCGCGTCTGCGGGTTGTAGAGCCGGACGATCTCGGGAGAAAGGGCGCGCGCGGCAGGATCGCGGGTCGCCTGCGCCTTCCAATAGGCCGCCTCGAGACGGGCCGTCCCGAGATCGGTCGCCGACGGTTCGGCTGCATCGACGACCAGCCGGACCGGACGCAAAGGGGCGAGCGGATCGGCAAACGACCGCCGCCGGGGAAGCTCGATCCCGATCGCTGCGCGCCCGTCGCGAACCGCTTGCTCCGCAGCCCCCGCAGGCAAGTCGGCGCCAACGACGAAAAGGCCCGCGTCCATCCCGATCCGCCGCCGCACCTCGGCGGTTTCGCGATCGTCGGGCCCTGCCACCACCACGGTCAGCCGGGCTTCATCCGGACGGATCGCATGACCGAACAGGATCAGTTGCAGCAGGGGCAGAACCAGCAGCAGCGAAAGCGTCGTCGGCGCCCGCAGCAGCCTCATGCATTCGAGGCGCGCGATCGCCGCAATCGCATTCATACGGGATCAGCCCGGCCATCGCGGAAATGCAGAACGCGATCGCAAGTGGCAAGATCGACGGCATTGTGAGTGATCAGCACGATCGCGTGCCCGTCTGCTGCGAACCTGTCGAGCCAGCTCCGAAATTCCCCGTGCGTGGCACTGTCGAGCCCTGCGGTCGGTTCGTCGAGCAGCAGCAACGGCGGGCGATGGAGCACCGAGGCGACCCATTGCGCCCTTCTCGCCCACCCTCCCGACAGATGCCCGACACGGGTTCGGGCATGATCGCCAAGACCGTGGCTGTCGAGCGCGCGCGCCACGACCCCGGCCGGATCGGCCAGCCCCAGAACCCGCGCGCGAAAGAGCAGATTGGTCCACACATCAAGCTCGGGGTAGAGCCCTATCGTCTGGGGCATATAGCCGATCCTGCCGCGCGGAATGGCGCGAAAACGCCGCACATCGGCCCCCAACACATGACCGCTGCCCGCGACCGGCGCGACCAGCCCCGCCAGCATCCGCAAGGTCGTCGTCTTGCCGCTGCCGTTCGCGCCGGTCAGGGCGAGCCTTTCCCCCGCCCGCAGAACGAAGGAAACGCCCCGGATCACCGTCCGCCCGCGATAACGCGCCGCCAGATCCCGCACCGAGACGGGGTCAGCCATGCTCATAGGTAAAGCCCCCGTGCATGAACTTGGTGGCTTCGGCCCCGAGAACCAGCGTCCGTTCGCCCGGCGCCATCAAATCGGCACGCAAGGTGGCGAGTGCGATCCAGATCGCCGCCGATCCGGTGTTCCCGACCCGGTCCGCGTTGACGAAGATCCGATCCGGGGAAAGGCCGAAATGGCGCGCGACCTGCCCACCGATCCGACCGCTGGCCTGATGCGGAACGACCCAATCGGCCTGTGCGATCGCGGCAGGTCCGGCAGCGGCCATCCCGTGCTCGAACAAGTCCGCACCCGAGGCGGCAATCGCCTGATAATCCTGCGTGAAGCGCAAGGGGCCTGGATCGGGCGCCGGATCATCGGCGCCCCCCTGCCGCATCGACAGTCCCGGCTCGCGTCCAAGCCCGATCGCGCCGAACCAGGCCGAATGCAGCCTCTGCCCTACCGCTTTTGCCGGACCGAGCACGATGGCCCCGGCACCATCCCCCATCTGCACCAGATTGAGCCGCTGCACCGGATCGGCAATCGCGTCGGCCGGATCGAAAAAGCACGAGCCCGTCTCCGACCCCACGATTGCGACCGGCCGGGCGTCATCGCTCGCCAAGAGACCGAACGCGATCATCAGGGCATTGGCGAAACCGGTACAGGCCTGCCGCAATTCGACGTGAGGCCCCGCATAGCCGACAAGATCAGCCACTTCGACAACATTGCCCGGAATCGGCCGCGCGGGCGTCGCGGTATGACCGATGAGGTAACCGAGATCGCCGACCGCAAGCCCGGCTTCGGCAAGAGCCCTGCGCAAGGCTTGCGCGGCCAGTTCCGGATTGCGCGCACCGGCCCGCGCGGGCTCGACACGCCGGGTAAAATCGCGTGCGACATGGCGGGTGCGGATCGCGAGCCGCCGGGCTGCGGCCTGCACCTGCCCCGCCCGCAATCCCGGAGCATGGGGCGCGATCCGCTCGATCAGATCCTGCGTCCCCAGCGGCTCCCCCGGCAGCGCCACGCCCATGCCAAGGACCGCAAGCGATCCCCGCGAACGCCACGGCGGCGCCATGGCTCAAACCAGCCCTTGCGGCAGGACGCCGACATCGCGCACAAGCCGGTCTGGATCGACGCCGAGCCGCTCGAACGCTTCGCCTCCGCTTGCGATCAGACGGGCAAGCCCTGCTCGCGCCTCTGCGGCGGCACTGCGAAAATCACCCTGTCCTGCGACGGCCGCGCGGGCACTGGCGACATGGCGTGCCTCATCGGCGCGGATCTGCGAAAAGAGCGCGAACGTGCGCGGGTCGCGCGCCAAGGGACGCCCGCGCGCAAGCATCCGCGACAGGATCGTGCAGGTTGCCGCATCGACCGCCGCGATCCGCGCCAGATGCACAAGCGGCCCGTCGGCGGCCAGGCTCTGGTGAAACCGTCGGGCTACGCGGCGCTGTTCGCCCCCGCGATCCGGTTCGGGCAACATTTCGCCAAGTGCTGCGAGCAAGGCCTGATGCACGTCCTCTTCGACACCGATCGCCGCAAGCGTCGCGGCGAGCGTGCCCTCCTGCCGCTGGGCCAACCGCACGAAAGCGATGGCCGCAGCTTCCTCTCCACAAGCCAGCAGCGGCAGGAGGTCGGCGAGCGCCTGTGCCTCAGCCGAGGCAAGGCCATGTCCCACCCTCCCCCGATCAACGAGTGCCACGGGGTGGCGGCCAAAGCAGGGCGCCTGCCTCGTCATGGCAAAAGCAGGACTTTGCCCATGGACTTGCGCGCCTCGATAAAGGCGTGGGCGTCCGCAGCATTTTCAAGCGGGAAACGACCGCTGATAAACGTGTCGACCCCGCCGCTGGCGATCGCGACAAAGACAGCGGCCAGACGCTCGCGAAACAGCGCAGGATTGAGCAAGGGCGCCAGCGCAAAGCCGGTGACCGACTGGTTGAGAAAAATCATCCGGCGCAGTTCGGGCACGCCGAGGTCGAAATCGTGGAGATTGAGCGCACCATAAATGACCAGTTCGCCTGACGCGCCCAAGAGACCGAAAGCGTCGCGCATCACGTCGCCCCCGGTCGATTCCATGATCACGTCGATCGCCCCGCCATCGACCGCGGCCCGCACAGCCTCGTTCCATCCCTCGACACGATAATCGACGGCGACATCGGCTCCGAAATTGCGGGCCAGCGCGAGCTTGGCCTCTCCCCCTGCCGCAGCGACAATCCGCGCGGCACCATCGAAACGCGCCATCTGCACCAGCATCGAGCCGACACCACCGGCCGCCGCCGTGATCAGCACCGATTTGCCGCGCACGGACGTCCGGTCGAGCAGGAGCCGCGCCGTCAGCCCCGTCACCATCGCGGCGGCGGCTTCCTCAAACGTCACATCGGCGGGGACATGGGCCACCCAATCGACATCGACGGCGACCAGTTCGGCATAGCCGCCCATGCCGTTCCCGGTCGCGAAGAGCGCCGCCGCCACCCGATCACCGGGACAGAACCCGGACACTTCGCCCCCGACCGCCTCGATCACACCAGCGACTTCAGATCCGAGGACGGCGGGAAGCGTGGGCGTCGCGGCATAGCGATCCTGCCGCATCAAGACGTCGGAGAAATTGACCCCGATCGCAACGATCGCGATGAGCACCTGACACGGTCCCACGACCGGATCGTCCCGCTCGGCCAGACGCAGCTGCTCGGGCCCGCCAAAGGCGGCAAACTCGACGACTTTCATGCGGGCGTCCTCCGCCCGAACGACCACGAACTGACGAAACGGGGATTGGGGATCATGCGCGTGTCCTTGTGCGTCCGGGACAGCGACCAATCCCGGCTTCAAGGTTCACTTCGCAGCAGGCGCCCCTGTGGCTACACGCTCCGCCAAGAAAATTGCGCAGCCGGTCAGCCGTGCTCGGTGACGACCGGTGCCTGTTCGGGTTTCAGCCGTCGGGGCCTGCCGTAATAGTACCCTTGCGCTTCCGTACAGCCTTCGCGCACCAGCATGGCCAGTTGCTCCTCTGTCTCCACCCCTTCGGCAAGGACCGGTATCTCGAGGCTCCGCCCGAGAGCGAGAACCGCCCTCACGATGGCGGTCGCCTGATGGTTGCTGACCGCTTTCAACACGAACGACTTGTCGATCTTGATCTTGTCGAACGGGAAAGCCTGAAGCGTGTCGAGCGACGAATAGCCCGTGCCGAAATCGTCCATGGCGATACCGACGCCAAGTGCCTTGATCTGGCGCAGCAGGTGCAGCGCCCGCGTCCGGTCGCCGATGATCGCGCTTTCGGTGATCTCCAGTTCGAGACGGCGCGGCGGCAAGCCCGCATCCACCAGGATGTCGGTGATCGTCTGGACCAGATCGGCCTGCTGCAACTGTACCGGGGACAAGTTGACCGCGATCTTGAGGTCGGGATCCCACTGTGCGGCTTCACGCGCGGCTTCGCGCAGAACCCATTCGCCGATCGCGTAAATCGACCCGGTTTCCTCCGCGATCGGAATGAACTCGTCCGGGCTTACCAAGCCCCGCTTGGGATGGACCCAGCGCAACAGCGCCTCATACCCGATCACCGCCCCGGACTGCACGGCGTGCTGGGGCTGATAGACGAGATGGAATTCGTCGCGTTCGATCGCATGGCGCAATTCGGTCGCAAGCTGCCGCCGCGTCCGGGCATTCTCATCCATGCCCGGCTGATAATAGCAGATATGCTCGCCCCGCCCGTTCTTGGCCCGGTACATGGCAAGGTCGGCATTGTTCATCAGGGTTTCGAGATCCGCGCCATCGCTCGGGAACACCGCGACGCCAAGGCTGGCCCCGATAGGGATCCGGTGGCCTTCGCCTGCCAGATCATCGTCGAAACAGGCCCGCAGGCGATCGACGAAATCAGACAGATCCGCCTGGCTCGCAAAACATTTTCCGGCGGCAAATTCGTCGCCGCCCAGCCGGGCGACCGTTTCGCTTTCGACGCAGCAGGCCTGCAACCGATGGCCGATCTCGACAATCGCACGATCGCCCTCGGCATGGCCCCAGCGGTCGTTGATCCCCTTGAACCCGTTGAGGTCGATCATGACCAGCGCGAAATTCTGGCCCAGACGCGCCGAATAATCCATTTCCCGTGCACATTGCTCGGCAAAGTGGGCACGGTTGGACAAACCCGTCAGCGGATCATGCATGGCAAGATGAACGATCCGGGCCTCGTTGCGGCGACGTTCGGTGATGTCCTCGAACGTCGACACCCATCCCCCCTGCACAAGCGGACGGGTCGCGACCGAAACGATGAAATCGGCCCGGCACTCAATGACCGTCGTCCCTGCGGCAACGGGGCTCATCGCGCTTTCAAGGGCGGTGCGCGTCCGTCCCGGATCGTCGACATGGGCCCGCGCCATCATCACCGGGACGATCTCTGCAATCGTCATGCCCGGGCGCAAGACCCCCTCTTGCAAGGACCACAGTTCGCAAAGCCGGTCGTTATGAAGAACGAGCCGCTGGCTCGCGTCGAACAGGGCAAGGCCCTGATACATGTTGTCGAGTGCGGTATCGAGATGCGCCCGCGTTTCGGACAGGCGTTCCTGATCCTCCCTCGCGCGTGTCATGTCGCGGATGATGACGATGAAGCCCACGATCCGCTCGCGGGCATCGATCACGCGTTCGATCGTCACATGCGACCAGAAGCGCGTGCCGTCCTTGCGCAGCGACCAGTCCTCGCCAGTGTAACGGCCATCATGCCTCGCTTCGTCGAGCGCCTTGCAGGCGAAGCAGGACGGACGCCCTTCCCCGGCATAGAACCTCTCGAGCGACAGCCCGAGCGCATCGGCCTCGGCATATCCGTTGAGCCGCTGCGCGCTCTTGTTCCACGCCTTCACGATCCCGTCCGGGGTCAGCATGAACATCGCGCAATCACTGATCCCGTTCACGATCACCGCCATGTCGCGTTCGCCTTGGCGAACGATCCCCTGCACCCGGCGAACATGGGCGAGCGCAGAGAGGCAGATGATGACGACAAGACCCGCAGCGACGCTGACCAGCCATGTCATGACTTGCTGCGAGAGCAGGATCACATCGCTCGCGGCGCGGCGAGAGGGGACAAGCTCGATCGCGGTCATGCCGGTGAAATGAAGCCCGACAACCGCAAGCGTCAGCAGGAGACAGGCAGGCAGGACATGACGTTCGGACCGGGCGAGATGAAAGGCCGGGATGAGCGGCGCAATCGCAAGCACGACGGACAATGCAAGATAAACTGCATCAAAGCGCACGAGCGCAGGCATATCCATGGCCATGACGCCCAGATAATGCATGGCAGCCACCCCCGACCCGGTGATCGCGGCGGCCAGAGCGGCTCCGACAAGCGTCGGGAAGCGCAGGGCGACGGCAAAACCCGCCGTGATCAGGACGACCGCCAGAGCGAGCGAACCGACAGTCGGCCACAAGCGATAACTGACCTCGAAGCCGGGAAGATACCCCATCATCGCCACGAAATGGGTCGCCCAGATGCCAAATCCGGCGGTGCCACCCGCCGCGAGCAACCAGTTGCGCGCGCCCGACCGACTGGCCTCACGGAACAGCAACATCCCGCTGACCGCCGTTGCAAAGCAGATAAAAGCCGCAAGCGCGACGAGCCAATGCTGGTGGTGATCCACCGTGCAAAGGTAGATTTTGAGCATTCTGCAGTCCGATTTCTCGTTTCCCGAAGGATTTTTTTGCGTCGTCTTGATCGCGACGGCGGCAAACTGCCCATTGCCCGTTAAAATATCGCCAACGCTGTCCTTTGCCCCATCGATCGGGAAGGAGGTCGTCAGAGGGAACGCAGGGGCGAACCCCTCTTCACCCCAACTGCGCTCAGGGGAGGCACAGCCGAAGTGAAGAGGGGGAAGGCAGTCCGGGGGGAGACTGCCTTCGGGGGAACGGGCTTCGGGGGGAACGGGAAATCAATCGAGCTGGGTGGCGGCGACGGCCTTGCCGAAGCTGTAACGCAAGCCGCCCATGACCGAGCGGCCCTGAGCAGGCGTGCGGAACTGTTCGTCGTTGCCGGTGTAGATGTTGGTGCCCATCACGCCGAACGTCGCATAGTGACGATCGAACAGGTTGGCGATCGTCGCAAAGAGTTCGAGCCGGGATGTGGGCAAGACATGCACGTCGATATTGGCAATCGTGTAGCCGGGAACCACGGGGTCGAGATTGGCTTCGTCGCCATGGGCGAACTGGCTCGACACCACGATCAGGTTACCCCCGATCGTCACCTTGCGGATCGGCTGATAGACCGCGCGCAGCTTGAACGAATGCGACGGAATACCGGTGATGCGGTCCCCCGGCTGCACCATGTCGCCGCTCGCATCGGTGAAATTCTCGCGATAGCTCGCCGCGACATAGCCATAACTCGCCGCCAGATGCAGATGGCGGAAATCGGCCGTGACGCCCAGATCGACGCCCTTGCGCTCGGTCTTGCCGACATTGGCGAAATAGCCGAGGCCCGAAGAGCCGAAAATGAACTGGATGTCGTTGTCGAGCAGGGTTCGATAGGCCGAAACGCTCCAGCCCAGGCGCGCGTGGTGTGCCTTGCCGAACGAACCACGCAAACCGCCTTCGACCGTATGGGCGACCACGGCCTTGAGCTCGGGATCGCCGTTGAACCCGGTCGGCAGGGCACAGGGTGTCGCCGGATCGGCACAGGCAAGTTCGATTGCCGTCGGCGCGCGCATGGCTTCGCTGTAACTGGCAAAGAAGCCGATCGCCTGATCGGGATTCCATGTCAGCCCGACCGAAGGATTGACCCGATGCCAATTGTGCGAGCCTACGATCGGCGCACTTTCGGGACCCGCAATCGCGCCGTCGGGCGCCGTCGCGGTGGCAAGCGTGCCGTCGGCCCCGTCCCAATAGCTCGCGCCCAGATAGGACGGATTGTAATAGGTCTGCCCGTCTGCGCCGGTCCAGGTGAAGGCCCCGCTGCTGTCGAGATAAGTGTCTTTCGTTCCCGACAGCGACAGATGAGTATGCGTATAGCTGACCGATGCGCTCAGTTTCAGACCTCGTGCCAGTTCGACGACATCGCGGGCGAACACGTTGAACGAGGTGCTGTGCGAAGAGACGCCAAGGCCGTTGATGACGTTGCTGCCCTTGAACCCGTCCGCACTGGAATAGAGCGTGTTCCACGCCTCGGGCACCGTCGCGTAATTCACCAGCCGCGCCAGCACGGTGTTCTGGTCATACCCGACCGAAGCAGTCTCGAAATTGCCCCCGACGTTGAGATCGTGGGAAAGGCCCAAAGCATCGGCATCGACGTCGAGCAGCAGATTGCCGCCGAAAACGTGCTGCGACAGGTTGGAATAGACGACCGTGGTGTTGATGCCGCTGGTATAGTCATGCAGCGGCAGGCTGCCGTTATAACCGACAAACCCCGCAGCCTCGTCCTGCCCGGCAGCATAAGGGTTCGAGGCATAGAGATCGCGCGCGGTCCCGCCCGGGGCAAGCGCTGAGCAATCATATTCGCTTTCGTCGCAAGCATCGCCCAGATCGGCATTGCTGTTGCTCGAATGCGAAGAGGCGCGCCGGTAATAGACGTTGCCACTGAGCCGCGCGGTCGAGGAAAGCCGGGTGTCGGCCTTGAGATTGATGACCAGCTGGTTGTTCGAAACATTGTCGGGCCAGGTATAGGCCGCCTTGGGATTGCCCAGCATCGAGAGCGGCAGTGCCTGTGTCCCGTTGAGCGAGGTATCGGACCAGATCACCCCCAGTTCGACATTGGTGGCCGTGCCGTGCCAGCGCAGCTTGCCGTAAAGCTGCTTCACATCGGTGTCGGTGTACCAGCGATAGCCGTCCTGCGCGTCGTAGTTCCCGGCAACGAACCAGTCGATCGTACGATTGGCGAGCGTGCCCCCCGCTTCAGCCTGAACCACGCGGCGATTGTACGATCCGCCCTGAAGCGTGACGGTCGCGCCAGGATTGTCAGCGCCGTTCTTCGTCGCCAGCACCAGCGAACCGCCCAGCGTGTTGAGCCCGAACAAGGGGTTCGACCCCGGCAGGACTTGGACTTGCGACAGGGCATTGAGCGGGATCATGTCCCAGTTGACGATCGATCCGAAGGCCTCGTTCATCCGCACGCCGTCGAGATAGACCGAAAGCCCGGTCGGCGATCCCAGGAGCGACGTCGCCTGGAACCCACGATAGGAAACGTCGGACTGATACGGGCTGCCCGTTCCGTTGCTGACTGTGACCGAGCCGAGATTGGCATTGAGCAGATCGGCAAGATTGGAGGGATGCTGCCGGTCGAGAGCATCCGCGCCCAATACTTGCGCATTGTTGGGGGTATCGCGGATCGCCACGGTATCGCTGGCAATCGGGGCGGTGACGACGATCTGGTCCCCGCGCGTCTCTTGCGCATGGGCGGCGCCATGGATTGCAAGGACACCTGCAAGAGCCGAGGCGCACAGCAAGGCAGACTTGTGGGGCACGTGTTTGTGGGTCACGAGGATCTTATCCGCTCCGGCAATTTTTCGACCCTGTGGCGAGCACGGGTCCTGCCTTTTCGGATAAGCGATGAGAGAACCGAAATCCTGAGGATTTCCTCAGGATGGTCTCATCCTAAAGGTCGATCAGTTTAACTTATCGGCTTCTTGTCGATTTCCAGCGTCCATTCCGGCCGATGCCTGCGCATCGCCGTGGGCGACGATCTGGAACCCGCGCCCCTTGATCGCCTTGACCACAAGGCCGGGAACCAGCTCGGCCAGTCGCCGCCGCAAGGCACTGATCGCCGCGTCGAGCGTATTGGCCCCGACCACCGCTTCCGCGCCCCAGACCGCATCGATCAGGGCCTCGCGCCCGACCACATCCCCCCGCGCCATGACCAGCCGGGCGAGCAGGCCTTGGGTCCTGGGCTCCAGTGCAAGCGGGGCCCCGCAATGAAGGACAAGTCCGCGCAAGGGATCGACGCTCAGTGTGCCAAGGCTGACCGGTTGCGGCAAAAGCTGTGCCGCCCGCCGGACGAGCACATCGACGCGCGCGGCCAGTTCGGCAAAGGCGAACGGCTTGGGCAGATAATCGTCAGCCCCGGCCGCGAACCCTTCGAGCCGGTCGTCGAGCGTCCCGCGCGCGGTCAGCATCAGCACCGGCAACCCATGCCCCGCCGCACGCAGATCGCGGCACAAGGCAAGGCCGTCCCCGTCCGGCAGATTGAGATCGAGCACCGCCACCGCGACACCCCCTTCGCCCAGCGCCTCGATCACACCGGACGCACGGCGCAACCAGCGCACCTCGTGCCCCCGCGCGCCAAGCCCCTGCACCACTGCGCGCCCGATAGCGACGTCATCTTCGACCAGAAGGATCATGCCGCCGCCGTCGCGGTCCCGCTGCCGGTATCGAGCAAGGGCAGCGTCATCACGATCCGGCATCCGCAAGCGCCCGGCTCGGTCTCGGCCCGGTTTTCCGCGTGGATCGCTCCCCCATGCTGTTCGAGCACCCATCGCGCGAGCGCCAGTCCCAATCCGCTCCCCCCACGCGCGCGTCCTTCCTCGGTCTGGTAATAGGCATCGAAAATTCGCGGCAGGTCTGGCGGCAGGATACCCGGCCCGCTATCGGCGATCGCGATCCTTGCCTGCCCATCGTCGCGGGTCAGGACGACCTGCAACCTGTCGCCGGGCCCGGAATACTTGAGCCCGTTGTCGATCACGGTCAGGATCGCCTGCGCCAGCCACCGCTGATCGAAGGCAACGATGGCCGGCGCAAGAGCGGGGCTCCAGTCGAAATCGACATGGATCGAGCGGGCATAGGCCGCGGCCTGCGCCAGGGCCGCGTCGATCGCGCCGACAAGATCGCCGGGAACGAGCACGAGGCTGGGACGCCCCTCCCCCGCCTGTGCCAGCGACAGCATGTCGGCGATGCGGTGGTCGAGGAACCCGGCCTGCGCGACAATGTCATGCAAGCACCCTTGCGCGTCTCCACCGCTTTCCAACGCGACCTCGGCCAGAACGCGGATGGCGGTCACGGGCGTGCGCAGTTCATGGCTCGCCTTGGCAAAGAACAACCGGCGCGAACGGTCGACGGTGTCGAGTTCGGCACGACGCGCGACCACCTCGATGGCAAGCGTGCGATTGGCACGGGCCAAGCTGATGGCGCCCGCCACCACGGTCAGCATCGCCACGACCGCGAGCAGCGCTGCAAAGGCAACCGTTTCACGGCGGACCCGCGCCAGTTCGGCACGCACTGCACTCACTTCGCGCGCTTCGTCGATCGCGATAGCCTTGACCGTGGTGACAAGCCGCGCGCGCTCGGCAGGCACCGCAGTCATCGCCGCAAGCTCGCTGGCCCGGCGCATTTCCCGTTCCTGTCCCGTGTGGTCGCCGGGACGCAAATAGCGGCCCTCCGCCGCGACGAGGTCGCGATAGGCACCAAGGCTTTGCCGCAGGACTTCGGGATTGCGCGTTTCAGCATCGCGCGCGATGTCGGCCACGAGAGCCGCCTGCTGCTGTGCGATCAGGGCATGTTCGAAGCCGTGCGAAACGGCGGCAAGACTGAAAACGAAAGCAACCAGCAACCCGAGCAAGGACGCGCCGAGCACAGCGAGCGGCACGCCCATGCGCCAGAAAGGGGAAAGGTCACCGGTCCGCGAGATCACGCGCCCTTGCTCGCCGCCCATCGGACGATTTGCAACAGGTTTCCTGAGCCACCCGGCATGCGCGCCGTGGGCAAAAAGAAAGGGCTGACGAAACGCCAGCCCTGAGAAGTTTTGGGAGAGGATGCCTGAAAGGCCCGTTCCCTATGCGTAAAGCCGTCGATTCCCGCAAATGAGAGTTAAGCGGTTTTAGTTGCAGATTTTGCAATCATGGCAATAAATCGTCGTAAAACAGTCATATCGAGGAAACTCTCAGAGCATCGCTTCGATCAGAAAGGGACCTTTGCGCGACAGTGCCCCGGCGAGCGCCGCGCGCAGGGACGAAACATCACGGACCTGCTCGCTGCCCATGCCAAAGCCACGGGCAAGACTGCACCAGTCGGGAACCGGATCGGCGAGACTGAGCATCGAGAGTGCCTTGGGTCCGGCATTGCGCACGCCGACCCGCATGAGTTCGATGTTGAGAATGGCGTACGAGGCATTGTTGAGCACGATGACCGTCACGTCGAGCCGCTCGCGCGCCATGGTCCAGAGCGCCTGACAGGTATAGAGCCCCGATCCGTCCGCCTGCAACGCGATGACGCGGCGATCGGGACAGGCGACGGCCGCCCCGGTCGCGAGCGGCAACCCCTGACCAATGGCGCCCCCGGTAATGACCAGCCAGTCGTGCGGAGCAGCTCCAGCGGTCGCGGCATAGAGCGTCGCACTCGCCGTCAATCCTTCGTCGGTGACGATCGCATTGTCGGGCATCAGGTCGGCAACCACCGCACCGATGGACAAAGGATCGAGCCGTTCGGGATCGGCAAGCTCCGGCACGGCCCGCACCGCCCGGCCAGCCGGTTCCGTCGGAGCCTCCAGCACGGCGGCAAGGTCGGCAAGCGCGGCATGGGCGTCTTCGCGCAAGGAGGCGAGCCGGACGAGACGAGCCTCGGGCGGGGCCAGTTCGCTCGGCTTGCCCGGATAGGCAAAGAACGCCACCGGCGGCTCACACCCGCAAAAGACGATAGTCCGGTAAGCGGCGAGATAGTCGGCGCCCTGCTCGGGGAAATAGGGCAAACGCTCGACCGCAACCCGGCCTGCGCCCCGTTCCACCCGCGCCGGGAATGTCTCGGCAACCAGCTTCGCCCCGGTCGCCGCCGCGATCCTGCCCGCAAGATCGAGCGCATCGGCCCGCAGCGCTCGCCCGCCCAGAAACAGGGCGCAAGGCCCCTCGGCGTGACGCAGGGCTTCGGCCGCCTCGGTAACCGCTTCGGCAGGCGCACGCGGGGACGCGGGCAGCACGCGCGGGGCAACCGGCGCGGAACCCTCGCTCCAGGCATGGTCGGCAGGCACGATTACCGTCGCCACCTGTCCGGGATAGGTCATCGCCGCCAGATGCGCTTCGGCCCCGGCCTGCGCCAGGTCACGCGGCGAATGCGCGACCCGCACCCAATCGGACATCGGCCTTGCCACACCCGCAGCATCGGACGTCAACGGCGCATTGTAATGCAAGTGATAGGTCGCATGATCGCCGACCATATTGATGACCGGGCTGGCCGCGCGGCGGGCGTTGTGCAGGTTGGCAAGGCCATTGGCGAGCCCCGGCCCCAGATGGAGCAGCGTGACCGCCGGTTTTCCCGCCATGCGGGCATAGCCGTCGGCAGCCCCGGTCACGACCCCTTCGAACAGTCCGAGCACCGCACGCATGCCGTCCTGCCGGTCGACGGCAGCGACAAGCTGCATCTCGGACGTGCCCGGATTGGCGAAACAGGTATCGACGCCGCAAGCTCGCAAAGTGGCGACAAAGGCCTCTGCCCCGTTCATCGACATGTCGCTCCTCTCTTGTCGTTTCCATGCTTGATGACCGGTATCGTGAGCCTTCGCCAAGCCTTTGGTCAACCGGAAAAAACGGTGCAAAAACGCCCCCAAGACGACGCCGAAACGACGCCAAAAACGACCGGCGGGCCGGTCCGCCATGACAGCGAACCGGCCCGCCGGAGATATGGACATCTGCGCCCGAAGGTTCAGTGGCCGATCGCGCGCGACGTCGCGTTTTCCTCGGCATTCAACCGATGCTGTTCGGCGCGGGTGATCCGGCCGCCGTTCGCACGGGCATAGGCGCGATCCTGCCGGGCAATCGCGCGGTCGCTGGCGCGCAGGGCGCGCGCTTCGCGTCCGGTGATTTCGCCACGACGGCGTTCGGCATTGATGCGGTGGATCTGGTGATGTTCGCGTGCCAGGACTTCGGCCTGCCGCGGGTGACGCTGACCCCAGTCCGCCGCCATCGACGGCGTGGCAAACGTCAGCAGCGAAGCGGCACCGGCAAGGGCGAGGATCAACTTGGACTTCATGGTTCTCTCTCCGAGACGTCGGCGCGGTCTTTCCGTCCGACGCCCCGGATATGGCGCGAGTCCTTTGAACCGCGCGTGAGAGATCCTTTCACCCGCCGTTCACGCGAGGGCGAACGCATCCTCCTGTCCCAACTCGATATATCGGGCGAGGTGGAAATCCTCGTCGCCCAGTTCGTGCCCGATCATGATCAGCCGCTTGGCATAATGCGACAGCGCCAGTTCCCAGGTCATGCCGATCCCGCCATGCATCTGGATGGCTTCCTCGGCAACGAGCGAGCCGACCTTGCCGATCGTCACCTTGGCCGCACTGGCTGCGCGTTCACGCTCCAGCCGGTCGCCACGATAACGGTCGGCGGCATTGATCGCGGCGCTGCGGGCCTGTTCGATTTCCAGGGCGAGCGTTGCCATGCGATGCTGCAAGGCCTGGAACTTGCCGATGGGGATGCCGAACTGCTTGCGTGTGCGCAGATAGTCGAGCGTCATGGCCCGCAAGGTATCCATGACCGCCACCGCTTCCCATGACAGCGCCACCAGAGCGAGCGAACGCGCCTGTTCCAGCACCGGCCCGGCCTGGCCGATCTCGCCCACCGGCACCCCGGGCGTTGCCGCAAACGTGACGTCTCCGGCCGAACCGCCATCGGCCAGGAGATAGTCCCGCACGAAGAGCCCGGGCGCGCTCTTGTCCACCAGGAACGTCGACAGCCCCTCACCCGCGCGCGCCACGACCAGCAGACGGTCGAGACTGCCGGCGCAGGAAACGACCGTCTTCACGCCGTCGAGTACCCAGCCATCGCCGACCCGGGTTGCACGGGTTTCGATGGCCGCAGGATCGAACGCCGTCCCGGCCTCTTCCTGGGCCAGACCGATCACGCTTTCCCCGGCAATCAGGCTGGCAAGGCCCTCGACTTCTCCTGCTGCGGCCAGAACATGTCCCGCCTGTAGCGCAGCGAGCCAGGGGCCGGTGACCAGCGCCCGTCCGATTTCCCCGAAGACGACACCGACATCGAACGACGAGCCGCCGAAACCGCCGACGCTTTCCTCGAACAGGGCGCCGACCGCCCCGAGTTCGGCCATCTGCGTCCAGATCGCACGCGACCACCCGGTGCCCTCGAACGCGACCGCGTTGCGGGCGGCAAAGGGAAAACGGTCGGAGAGGAAACGTCCCAACGAATCGACCAGCATCTGCCGGTCTTCACCCAGCGAAAAATCCATGGATCAGAGCTCCAGAATGGCCTTGGTGATGATTTCGCGCTGGACCTCGTTCGATCCGCCGAAAATCGACAGCTTGCGGTTGTTGAAATATTGCGTGGCGACGGGCCCCGCCCAGTCGGGGCCGACCGGTTGCCCGTTCCATCCGCCCTCGAACGCCTCGGGCACCCACGGGCGCGCGAATTGCCCGGCCGCGCGGCGCATCAGGTCGTCGATCTGCTGGCGGATTTCGGTGCCCCGGATCTTGAGCATCGAGCTTTCGGCGACCGGCGCGGCCCCTGCCCCGGCGGCGGCCAGCACGCGCAAGTTCGTCGTCTTCATGTTTTCCAGCTCGATCTCGAGCCGGGCAAGCCGTGCGGCGAAATGCGGGTCCTGTGCGAGAGGACGACCGTTGCGGCGCTCGGTCCGGGCGATTTCCTTCAATTCCTCGAAAGCGGACATCGAACTGCCGACCCCGGCGATATTGGTCCGCTCATAAGTCAGGAGGTACTTGGCGTAAGTCCAGCCGCGGTTTTCCTCGCCCACAAGGTTCTCGACCGGAACACGCACGTCGGTGAAGAAGACCTCGTTCACTTCATGATCGCCCGAAAGCAGGCGGATCGGCCGCACCTCGATCCCCGGCGTTGCCATGTCGATCAGGAGAAAGCTGATCCCGTCCTGCTTCTTGCCCTCGGTCGAGGTCCGCACGAGGCAGAACATCATGTTGGCGAACTGTGCCAGCGTGGTCCACGTCTTCTGCCCGTTGACGACATAATGATCGCCATCGCGCACCGCGCTCGTCTTGAGCCCGGCAAGGTCCGACCCCGCGCCCGGCTCGGAATAGCCCTGACACCACCAGTCGCTCCCGTCGAGAATGCGCGGCAGCCATTTGCGTTTCTGTTCTTCCGAACCGTATTTCAACAGGACCGGGCCAATCATCGAAACCCCGAACGGCAGGATGCGCGGCGCATGGGCAAGCGCAGTCTCGGTCTCGAAAATGAAGCGTTGCATGACGCTCCAACCCGGCCCTCCCCAATCAACCGGCCAGTGATTGGCGAACCAGCCCCGGCTGTTGAGAATGGCGTGCCATTCCTCGTGCTCGGCCTTGGTCAGGTGCTGTCCCCGCCGCGTCTTGTCGGAAAGCCGCTGCGGCAGGTTTTCAGCAAGGAAGGCGCGCACTTCGTCGCGAAACGCCTCTTCCTCGGGCGTGAATGTCAGATCCATGGCGATGCTCTCCCGGTATGCACGAACGGAGCTTGGCGCCCCATTTCATTAATCGATTAACATACCGAGCCCGGAAGGCAACTGACCATTTCGGCAAGCGTGGTCGATGAACCGGACAGACCGCCGTTCGTGGTCCAAATCACAGCAAGAATCGCAACATGATGCATCATGGGGCCGCCTGAACGGTTTTTCGATGTAACCCGTCTCATACGTCTAACGACGTATTATCCGGCCGACGCCCCTGTGTTTTAAGCCCGATAGAGCATGGGCCAATTCTGCCACAATGGATTAATGGAACTATAAACGACTGATTAAACGATATTTTGTTGTTGCATCGTAACCACACATCGCACGCCATCGAATAGAGGGCGTGCATGAACACTTGGCAATAGCGTTACGACGGGCGCACAAATGCGCGGGGAATGCAGGGAAGGATCAGGGGAATTTCATGGGGGATCATGAAGCCATGAGCGGAAACACCGGCTTGTCCGGCAGCGACAGCTTCGCACTCCCTGCCGGTGCCACCGGCAGCTACACGCGCGCCATCGAACGGGCGCGGTATCTTCTCGACCGGGCTCCCGGCCTTGCCGAAGAACAGGCTCGTGAAATTCTCGCCGTGGTCCCGGCCAGCGGTGAAGCGCATCTCGTGCGCGGCCTTGCCCTTGCAGGGATGCACCGCCTCGACGAAGCGGTCACCGCCCTGCGGGAATCCGTCCGCCGCAGCCCCGACAACTATGAGGCATGGCGCGCTCTGGGCGAACAGCTCGTCCTGCTCGGCGACAGCGGCGGGGCCGACTTCGCCTTTGCGCAGCAATTGCGCTGCCAGGCCAAGGATCCCCAGTTGCAGGCCGCCGCCGTTGCCATGGTGCGCAACGATGTCCCCGTCGCCGAACGCCTGCTCAAGCAATTCCTCAAACAGCATCCCACCGACATCGCCGCCTTGCGCATGCTGGCCGAAGTCGCGGGCCGGATCGGGCGTTATCGCGACGCCATCTACCTGCTCGAACATGCGCTTGAACTGGCGCCCAGCTTCGACACCGCGCGTTTCAATCTCGCCACCGCGCTCTACCGCTTCGGCGAAAATGCCAAGGCGCTCGAACAACTCGACCTGCTGCTCGCCAAGCAGCCGCGCCACAGTTCGTACCGCAACCTTGCCGCAGCCGCGCTCGGTCGCATCGGCGACCTCGATGCAGCCATTGCGCACTACGAATATCTGGTCGAGCGCCACCCTGCCGCATCCAAGATCTGGATGAGCTACGGCCACTCGCTCAAGACCGTCGGACGTCAGGCCGATGCGGTCGACGCCTATCGCCGCTGCATCGCGCTCGAACCGGGCTATGGCGAAGCATGGTGGAGCCTTGCCAACCTCAAGACGGTCCATCTGGGCAAGGAGGACATCGCCGCGATGACATCCGCCCTTGCCGACGGCGCCGAACGGCTCAGCGTCGAGGATCGCTACCACCTCCATTTCGCGATCGGCAAAGCGCACGAGGATCTCGGGCAGGATGAAGAGGCTTTTGCCGCCTATGACGACGGCAATCGCCTGCGCCGCACCGAACTCCATTACGATGCCGATGAAATGTCCGCGCTCGTCGATCGTTCGATCCGCACGCTGACCCCCGCCTTTTTCGCCGGACTGGCCGGAGGCGGATGCAACAAGGCCGACCCGATCTTCATCGTCGGCATGCCGCGCGCCGGCTCGACCCTGATCGAACAGATCCTTGCCAGCCACCCCATGATCGAAGGCACGCAGGAGCTGCCCGAAATCATGGCGATCGCCCGGCGGTTGGGTGCCGAACACCTCGAGAGCAAGTTTCCCGAAACGCTGTCACCCAAGGACAAGCTTGCCGAACTGGGCGAGGAATACTTGCGTGAAACGCGCATCCAGCGCCGTACCGATCGCCCGCTGTTCATCGACAAGATGCCCAACAACTGGCAGCATATCGGCCTCATTCACCTGATCCTTCCCAATGCGAAGATCATCGACGCGCGGCGCCATCCGCTCGCTTGCGGTTATTCCAATTTCAAGCAGCACTTCGCCCGTGGTCAGGCCTTTTCCTACGACCTCACGACGATGGGCCGCTATTATGCCGACTATGTCCGGCTGATGGACCATTTCGACACGGTCCTGCCCGGCCGGGTCCTGCGTGTGTTCCATGAAGCGGTGATCGAGGACACCGAAGCGCAAGTGCGGCGCCTGCTCGACTATGTCGGGGTCGATTTCGATCCGGCGTGCCTGCGCTTCCACGAAAACCGCCGCCCGGTCCGTACCGCCAGTTCCGAACAGGTCCGCCGCCCGATCAATCGCGACGGGATGGACCAATGGCAGCGCTTCGACCGCTGGCTCGATCCGCTTCGCGAGGCTTTGGGCCCTGTTCTGGAGACATATCCTTACGCCTGACTTCAGGTTGCGGGGGGTCGCAGCCGAAATATTTCACTCTGCAAAAAGGGGGTAAAACCGTGCAGATTTTCATGAGGGATCAATTGCTTTCAGCGCGCGGCGCGCTGGTCGCGGCGATGTTGTCGTCGGTGGCCATGCCTGCTTTCGCGCAAGAGGCGCCGGCCGTGCAGACGCCTGCCGCCGCCGCTCCGGGGGAAATCGTCGTCACCGCGACACGCCGCAGCGAAAGCGCGCAGAAGGTTCCGATCAGCCTTCAGGCGCTGGGCACCGCGACGCTTGAACAGCATCAGGTCCAGAGCTTCGACGACTATGTGAAGCTGCTGCCGTCGGTGTCGTTCAACTCGTTCGGTCCGGGCCAGAGCCAGGTCTATTTCCGCGGCATCAACAGCGGCGGTGACGGCCTCGACGTGGGCTCGCTCCCCACCGTCGGTACTTATCTCGACGATATCCCGGTGACTACGGTCGGCAACTCGATCGACCTTCACCTTTACGACATCAACCGCGTCGAAGCGCTCGCCGGGCCGCAGGGTACCCTGTTCGGTGCCAGCTCGCTTGCCGGTACGTTGCGCATCATCACCAACAAGCCGGTGATGGACAAGATCGAAGGCGGCTACGACCTTCAGGTCAACAAGTTCGGCAAGGGCAATGCGGGCGGCACCGCCGAAGCGTTCATCAACCTGCCGCTCGCGCACAACGTCGCGATCCGTCTCGTCGGCTATTACGAGCATGACGGCGGCTACATCGACAACACCTACAAGGAACGCACGTTCCAGCTCGACGACGGCGACCCGACCACCAAGACGACGGTCAACAATGACAAGTACGTCGGCAAGAACCAAAACGACGTCGACACCTACGGTGGCCGCGCGACGCTGAAGATCGATCTCGACAGCGACTGGTCGGTCACCCCGCAGCTGATCTACCAGAAGCAGATCTCGCACGGCTCGTTCCTGTTCGATCCCAATGCAGGTGACCTGACCGTCCACGACTTCATCGGTCAGGTGAACCGCGACGAATTCGTGCAGGCAGCGGGTACAATCCAGGGCAAGATCAGCAACTGGGACTTCACGTACTCGGCCGGGTACATGGACCGCCACAAGCACCAGACGCTTGATTATTCGTACTACTCGGTCGCCTACGACCACTACTCGATCTCGGCAGGTTCTGCTGCCAAGGGAACCTACTACTACTACACCAAGTTCCCCGACGGTCACGGTGGCTACCTCGACCCGGATCAGTTCGAATACGTCAACATGCATTACACGAAGCAGACGCACGAAGTGCGCCTCGCTTCGCCATCGACGGGGCCGGTCAAGGTCACCATCGGTGCATTCTATCAGCGCCAGACCGACCAGATCGCGACGGACTTCACCGTTGCGGGCGTGTCCGAAACCGGCGTTCCCACGCCCAACACGGCCATTCAGCCGCTCGACGCCTTCCCCGACGTGATCTTCCTCAAGCGGCTCTATCGCGTCGACCGCGACACGGCGCTGTTCGGCGAAGGATCGTGGGACATCACGCCCCATCTGACGTTGACGGCCGGTATTCGCGGCTTCCATGTCAACAACTCGCTTTACGGGTTCTCAGGGATCGGCGCCACCGGTCGCAAGGCGTCGTGCGCGCCGACCAGTGACGCATTCTACCCCTGCATCAGCGTGAACAAGGATTATCAGGAGTCGGGCGAAACCCACAAGGCGAGCCTCGCGTGGAAGATCACCCCGCGCCAGATGATCTACTTCACCTATTCGACCGGCTTCCGTCCGGGCGGCAACGACCGCCGCGCGGGCACCCCGTCGTATCAGGCGGACCGCCTGACCAACTACGAACTGGGCTGGAAGACGACCTGGTTCAACAACCACATCCGCTTCAACGGCGCGCTGTTCCGGGAAAACTGGTCGAAGATCCAGTTCTCGCTCCCCGGTGCCAACGGGCAGACCTATCTGCTCAATGCCCCTGGTGGCGCGGTCGTGATGGGTGTGGAAAGCGACGCGGGTTACTACAACCACGGCTTCTCGCTGACCGGCTCGATGGCCTACATCGACGCACATCTCGACGACGACTTCTGCAACTCGCGCGGCTGCACGCCCAAGGGCACCCAGCTTCCCGCGACGCCGAAGTTCAAGATGAACGCGACGGCTCGCTACGAATGGCGCGATTCGCCGCACAAGCCGTTCCTGCAGGGAACGGTGTCGCACCAGAGCGGCACCCGCGCCGCGCTGCTTGACAGCTATGTCTATCCGGCGACGAACTATCTCGGCGAAACCGTGAACCAGTTCGGATACACCGGCGCGTTCACGACCTTCGACTTCTCGGCAGGCGCCTATTTCAAGACGCTCAAGGTCGAAGCGTTCATCACCAACGCGTTCGATACACGCGGCATCCTGTCCAAGGCCGCTGCCTGCGCCCTTGCGGAATGCCGTGCCGACGCACGCGTCTATCCGACCAAGCCGCAGCAGTTCGGTCTGAAGCTGTCGCAGCGGTTCTGAACCAAGGCACAGCACCAAGGAAAGGGGCCGCGCGGGACATGTCCCGCGCGGCCCTTCTCTTTTGGAGATTTCGATCACGCAAAAAGCGTAACAGCGTCTTGAAATGCCCCTCAGGCCGGGACGGTCGCCCGCTTCTGTACGTGGCTCAGGATGGTCAGGCCACCGTGATAAATGTCGTCCATGATCGCCTGCGCCGCCGCCGTGGAATCGCGTTTACGCAAGGCTTCGAGCACCGGATAATGCCAATCGACCATCGAACTGCCGCCCGCCGGATAGGAATGAGCGATGGTCGGCCCCATCTGCAACCACAGGCGACGCAAGATGCCGTGCAGGACCGGCAGCCGCGCGATGGTCGGCAACAGGAAATGGAACTGCTGGTTAAGCTCGGTACAGCGCGCGTAATCCTGCGCCTTCAGGGCAAGGGCATTTTCAGAGACGAGCGCACCGATCGCATCGAGATCGCGCGGTGTCGCGATCTGCGCAGCGGCTTCTGCCGCGATCGCCTCGAGCCGCAGGCGGATCGTGCGGATTTCGAGATAGCGCGCCTCGTTCATGATCGGAATGCGGATGTCGCGGGCAGAGCGGAACACCAGCGCCTCGTCAGTGGTGAGACGCAGGATCGCGTCTCGCACCGGTGTCACACTGGTTCCAAGCTGGTCAGCAAGGTCCCGGATCTTGAGCCGCTCCCCCGGCTGAAACTGTCCGGCGATCAGGGCGTCGCACAAGGAGCGATAGACCGTATCGCTGAGCGTGACATGGTCGACGGCGGCCAGATCGCTCATGCCCGTGTGCCTGCCCCGAGACGTGCGGCCCAGCGGTAGAGCCTCAGCACCGTGCCGAAAATCACGATGATCGCAAGCCCTTCGCTCCACGGCGCAAACCCGGCCCCGACCACGGCAAGCGGCCAGTCGGTATCGGGCACGTTCAAAAGCCCCCCCTTGGCCGCAGCGACAAGTCCCGCCAGCACGACATTGACCAGGCTTTCCCCGACAATCAGGCCCGAGGCGAGAATGACCCCGAGCCGACGGATCACATCTGCCTGACGCGGGCTCGCCGCATTGCGATCAGCCAAATGTTCATAGAAATGGCCTGCCAGCGCACCGATGATGACGATGGAAATGGTGCCGGGCGGGATATAACCGGCAAAGGCGATCGCCAGCGGCGGCAATCGCATTCCCCCGCGCCGTTCGAGCACCGCGTCGAGCACGATCAAGCCCACCCCGATCAGGGCCCCGGCCCCGAGCAGCGACCATTCAACCGTGCCGCCGATGAATTGCCCGGCAAGGGTCGTGATCAGGACGGCCTGGGGCGCGGCCAGTGCCTTGGGACCGGCGCCGGGAACTCCGGCAAAGCCATAGGCATGGCCGAGCATCGACATGATCGGAGGAATGACCACCGCCCCGGCGATGACGCCGACCACCAGAGCGACCTGTTGCCGCCACGGGGTCGCACCGACCAGTTGCCCGGTCTTGAGATCCTGAAGATTGTCGTTGGCGATCGTGGCGACACCAAGCACGAGCCCGGCCACCAGCAAGGACAGCGCCACCAGCGAAGGCCGCGCCTCTGGCCCCAGATGGGGTTCAACCACGATCGACAGCAGGCCCGCCGAACCGATCACACCCAGAATGGCAAGGCTCGACAGGGGGCTGTTGGACGAACCGATCAGCCCGGCCATGTACCCGCACACCGCCGCCACGAGAAAGCCGGTGATCGCGACGAACGCGATCCCCGCGATCATCAGCGGCACTTCAAGCGGCGCCAGCGGACCGCCCGCCAGGAACCCGTGCAGGAGCAGCGCCACCGGCACCAGCAGGACCAGCACGATCCCCCCGAGCCAGCTCATTGGCATGTCCTGCTCGACCAGAGGCAGGACTTCGCCCGCCTTGCGACGGGCCTGCGCGGCAACGGCGGAGAGGATGCCTTGGAAAACCGGACGCGCGAGACGCAGCAAGGTCCAGACCGAGGTCACCGCCAGAGCCGAGGCGAAGACGAAACGCACTTTGTGCCGCCACAGGTCCATGGCCAGATCGACTGCGGGCCCCGCCGCCGGATGGGTCATGGTCATAACCGGAACCGCAACACCCCATGCAAGGCCGAGACCGACCAGCATGGCAAGCCCGCCGGTCAGGCCAACGAGATGGCCCGCACCGAAAAGCGCGAGCTGCATATTGACGGTCATGCCGGTCGCCGCCGACCCGAACCGGGCGTACCCGGCGATTTCCGATGCCAGCAGGCGGGTTCCCACCAGAAGGGCCATGACCGCCGAGGAAATCGAGCCGGTAATCACCGCCTTCAGCCCCAGTCGCGCTTCGGCAGCATCGCCCGCATCGGCGTTTTCGTTTCCGCGCGTGCCCTCGCCCGCGCGCAGCACTTCGGCAGCGGCAACCCCTTCGGGATAGGGCAAGTCCGAGCCGGTCACCAGACTGCGCCGCAAGGGCACCGAATAGACGACCCCGAGAATGCCGCCCGCCGCGCAGATCCAGAACGAAGGCCAGAAAGGAAAATCGTGCCAATACCCGATCATCACGAAACCGGGCAGCACGAAGACCATGCATGACAGTGTCCCCGCAGAGGAGGCCACTGTCTGCACGATATTGTTTTCAAGAATGCCGGAATCCCGGAACACCTTGAGCACCGCCATCGAAATCACCGCCGCCGGGATCGAGGACGCGAACGTCAGTCCCGATTGCAGGCAGAGATAGATGTTCGCGGCGGTGAACAGGACCGTGATCAGGCAGCCGAGGACAATCCCCCGCAGCGAGAGTTCGACCGGAGGACGCACAGTAGCCATGAGCGGCAGGATTTCCCCGACAGGATGCCAGTTATAACGAGGTCCGTTCTTTCCCGGATCAGGCCGGAACTGCCAAGCCCAGTTCGCTTGCCACTGTATCAAGGGCGGCGCGGAACTTGGTCAGGATGGCATCGACTTCGGCTGCCGTGATGATCAGCGGCGGGCAGAAGGCGACCGCGTCGAGCATCGCGCGTCCGATCACGCCCTGATCCTGCAGCGCCTTGTTGACCGCAGCGCCGAGGAGCCCCGGCTTTTCGAGTGCAGTCTTCGCCTGCTTGTCAATGACGAGTTCGACCGCCGCGACCAGACCGACGCCGCGCACTTCGCCGACCAGCGGGTGATCGGCCATCGCGGCAAGACCGTTGCGCAGGCGTTCGCCCTGCTCGGCGGCATTGGCGACGAGATCGCGTTCCTCGATGATGCGGATGGTTTCGAGCGCGACAGCTGCTGCGACCGGGTGACCGCCTGCGGTAAAGCCGTGACCGAACGTGCCGATCCGTGCGCTTTCATCCATGATCGGGCCGACCACGCGCTCGTTTGCCACAACCGCCGAAATCGGCAGGTAGGACGAGGAAATCTGCTTGGAAAGCAGCATGATGTCGGGCTTGATGCCATAGGTTTCGCAACCGAACATCTTGCCCGTACGTCCAAAGCCACAGATCACTTCGTCCGCGACCAAAAGGATGTCGTACTTGGCCAGCACTGCCTGGATCTTTTCCCAATAGGTGGCGGGCGGCACGACCACCCCGCCCGCGCCCAGAACCGGCTCACCCCAGAATGCGGCGATGGTGTCGGGACCTTCCGCCAGGATCAGTTCCTCAAGCTCGGCCGCACGACGGCTGGCGAACTGTTCCTCGGTTTCACCCGGCAGCATGTCGCGCCAGTAGTGCGGGCTGCCGGTGCGCAGGATGCCCGAGAGCGGCAGGTCGAACGAGAGATGATTGGCCGGAAGCCCGGTCAAGCTCGCCGCCGCGATGGTAACGCCGTGATAGGCACGCTGGCGCGCGATCAGCTTCTTCTTTTCCGGCTTGCCCAGGGCGTTGGAGCGATACCACACCATCTTCATGGCGGTGTCGTTCGCTTCGGAACCGGAATTGGTGAAGAACGCCTTGCTCATGTTGCCCGGGCACATCGTCACCAGCTTTTCAGCCAGATCGATCATCGGCCCGTGCGACTTGTGCGTGAACGAGTGATAGAAAGGCAGGCGACGCATCTGGGTCGCGGCGGCCTCGACCAGCCGTTCCTCGCTGAAACCGAGCGCGACGCTCCACAGCCCCGCCATCGCCTCGATATAGGGACGGCCTTCGTTGTCGTAGACGTAGACACCTTCGCCACGATCGATGATCATCGGGCCGATCTGTTCGTTCAGCCGGGCATTGGTATAGCCATGCAGGTGATAGCGGACGTCGCGCGCTTCGGGCGAATTGGGTTCGGCGGTCGGGATCTGGTCAGCCACGGGTTTGCCTCCGGTCTTCAAATGGAAAAAGGGTTGGGTTCAGGATGCCGGGCTGCGGCCCTGCACCGCTCCGGCGTGAAGGCGTTCGACAATCATCCGCGCGATCGGCATGGCCGAAGTCGCCGCCGGGGACGGCGCATTGCAGACGTGGAGCATGCGCTCGCTGCCGAGGAACAGGAAATCGTCGACCGCGCGCCCGTCGGGCATCACCGCCTGGGCGCGAATGCCCGCCTGCTTCGCCCCACCGAGATCGGCGAGCGTGAGCGAAGGGCAATATTTGCGGCAGGCCGCCAGATAGGCACGGCGCGACAGCGAATTGGCAAATTCCCCCAGCCCGTGACGCCAGTTGCGCGCCATCAGCCGCCAGAACCCGCCGAAATCGGCAAGGTCGGCGACGTCCCGACGATCGAAGCGGCGATCGGTATAGCCCTCGCGCGCGAAGCCGAGCACGGCATTGGGGCCGACCGTGATCCCGCCATGGATCGTGCGCGTCAGGTGAATGCCAAGGAACGGCAGCGCGGGGTCGGGAACCGGATAGATGAGATGGCGGACCAGCCCCGACAGGGCATCGGGCAGGACGTAGTATTCGCCGCGAAACGGAACGATGCGATGTTCGACCGGCAATCCCGCCAGCCGGGCCAGACGATCCGATTGCAGCCCTGCACAGGCGATCAGCCGCTCGGCCCGCACCTTTTCGCGCGCGCCAAGAACATTGCGCAGGACGACCTCTACATGGCCGTCTTCCTCGGCGATCGCCTCGACCGCCGTGCCGCACCGGACAATGCCGCCGCGTTCGACAATCTCGGCCGCCATCGCGGCAACTACGCGGGTATAATCGACAATGCCGCTCGCCGGGACGCGCAGGCCCGCGATCCCCGCCACGGCCGGTTCGGCGCGGGCAAGCCCAGCCGCATCCAGTTCCTCGAACGCGATGGAATTGGCCCGCGCGCGTTCGGCCAGGGCCCCCATCCGGTCGCGCTCGACCGCATTGGTGGCAACGATCAGCTTGCCGCACTGTTCGTAGGCGATGTCGTGGTCGCGGCAGAACCGGATGGTATCTTCGGCCCCTTCGCGACAGAGCCGGGCCTTGAGCGAGCCGGGGGTATAATAGACCCCGGCGTGGATCACGCCGCTGTTGTGCCCGGTCTGATGCGCAGCGAGCTCGGCTTCCTTTTCGACCAGAAGCAGGCGAGCGCCCGGTTCACGGCGCAGGAGTTCAAGCGCGGTGGCCACCCCGACGATCCCGCCACCGACGACGAGATAAGTCAGGCCGGACACCCCGGCATCAGACATGCTGTCCGCCGTTGATATGGATTTCCGAGCCGGTGATGTAGGAAGAGGCATCGCTGCACAGGAAATGGATGGTTTCGGCCACTTCTCGCGGATCGCCCAGACGGCCCAGCGGAACCAGGCGTGCAACGATGTCCTCGGTCCCCGGCGACAGGATCGACGTATCGATCTCGCCCGGCGCGATCGCATTCGCCCGAACGCCGAGCGGGCCGAATTCATGCGCCATTTCCCGCGTCAGCGAGGCAAGGCCCGCTTTCGACGCGGCATAGGCAACGCCCGCGAAAGGATGAACCCGCGATCCGACGATCGAAGTCACATTGACGATCGATCCACGCGCGGCGGTCAATTCAGGGATCAGCTCGCGCGCCAGCAAGGCGGTCGAGACCAGATTGACGTTAAGCACCTTGTTCCAGATCGACGCATCGCTGGTCAGGACGCTCAGACGCTCGCCCTCGGGCCCCTTGGGCGAAATTCCCGCATTGTTGACCAGGGCATGGAGCTTGCCCGCAGGCAGGCGGCGACGCACTTCGGCGGCAAGGGCCGGGATGGCGTCGAGATCGGCAAGGTCGGCCTGAATATGACCCCACTGCGCCATCGGCCAGCGGCATTCCTCGGAAAAAGGCTGGCGCGAAACGGTCAGGATGCGCCAGCCTTTTTCCTGGAACAGCTTGACTGTCGCATGACCAATGCCCCGGCTTGCCCCTGTCAGCAACAGGATGCGATCGGTCTCTTTCACTTCGCCAATCACGTTGCCAGCCCCACTTGATGCATCATACACCTTCCTAGACAGAGCCCCGATCCAAGGCAAGGGAGCGCACCTGCGCGCTCACCCTCCTTTTTGCGGCAGCCCCCGTTCCTGTTACCCGTTTTGCCGTTGGTCCGCCCAGTTCGGGCGCTGCATTTCGAAAAGATCGGTCATCCGCGCATACCATCCGCCGCCATGGGCCCGGCCTACCAGATGCATGGCCGGGGTATCGACATGGCGTCGCACCGGATCATAGAATTCGTCGCGTACATGGAACCGCAGGACTTCGCCGATCACCAGCATCGTGGAGCCGATGTCGAGATGGCGATAGAGACTGCATTCCATCGCGACCGGCGCACTCGCGATGCGCGGCGGCGCGACCGCGATCGAAGGCAGGACCGGAATTCCCACCAGAGCGAGTTCGTCGATGCCCGGCGGAGCATCGATCGAAGTCCGGTTCATCGCTTCGGCATCGCTTTCACCGACAAGATTGACGACGAATTCGCCGGTGTCGTGAATATTGGCCGCCGTGTCCTTGAGCGTCCCGTCCGGGCGGCGCCCGATCCCCAGCACCACGATCGGCGGATCGGCGCCCATCATGTTGAAAAAACTGAACGGGGCGACATTGCACGTACCTGCATCGGATCGGGTCGAGACCCAGGCGATCGGACGCGGCGTGATCGCCGAAGCCATCAGCCGATACCGGTCGGCAGGAGGCATCGCTGTAAAGTCGAATTCCATTGCAGATCATCCGGTTGGCCGAGACTTTTCGTCATACCCCCAAGTGGCGGCACACCCTACCCCTTTCAACCACTTGACAGGTCCACCCTGTTGACACGCTATTCGAGCTTCGCAGCAAATGGGGGGCGTCATGAAAACGGGTCGGATGAAAAAAGGCATGACCATCGCGGCACTCGCGGGATTGCTGCTCGGCACGGCACCCGCCGCCCACGCGCAGGCAGCATCCGGCTGGCGCGAACGGCTCGAAACCTTTGCCCATGACCATTTCCGCCACCCCGCCTGGGGCTGGCAGCACAGCCGCCGCGATTACGATCTGGCCCGCACGCTCGCGCGGAGTGATGGAGTGGCCCTCGACGACGACGTCCTGTTTGCCGCCGCGTTCATCCACGACATTGCCGCCTTTGCGCCGTGGGAGGACAAGGACCCGAGCCACGATCACTCCGACGTGGGCGCGGACAAACTCGGCCCCGTCCTGCTCGGCCTCGGCTTCCCCGCCGGAAAAATAGAGCAAGTCCGAACAGCGACCCGCACGCACATGTTCTATCGCCAGGCTTCATCGCCCGAAGCGATCTACCTCCATGATGCCGATGCGCTCGACTGGCTCGGTGCGCTGGGTGTCGCGCGTATTCTGGCTACGGTCGAACACGGCAATCCGCCGCCCTCCCCCGCAGATCCCGACGCAGAGCCCGATCTGCCGCACGCCCTCGCGACGATCGAGCGCAACCTCGCCCAGGTTCCACCCGGCATCCAGTCTCCATCCGCCCGCATTCGCGCGGCTGCACTGGTCGAAGAAGCCCGAGGCCTGCTCACCCGGATCAGAAGTGAAGCGAACGGCGCGCTCTAATTCAGCAAACACCCCCGCAACCTGAACACAAGCCAACGAAGACATTCAGCCTCGCGCCAGCGCAACCGAGTCATGGTGTTTCCAACGCCCGCCAACGGGCAAATCGAAAACAGGAGACATGCCATGACCATTCGGCTTCCTCGCCTCAAGACGCTGACACTGGCCCTCGGCGCAGCTCTGGTTGCAAGCGCCCCGGCCTATGCCGATCCCTGGGACCATCGCGGGCCTGGCCCCGGCCCCGGCTTTCATGGGCGCGACATCGGCGCGGTCTGCTCCAACGGACGCGCTCGCGAACTCGAAGGGCGCCTGCGTCACGCGGTCGACGAACATCGCATCGATTTCCGTGCCGCTCGCCGCATCCACGGTTCGATCGAGCGACTTCAGCGCCGTTCCGATCGCGCCTGCTTCCGTCACGATGACCGCGAAATTCACCGAATCGCCGACCAGTACGACGGCATTTCCGTCTGGATCGACCGCGAAGCCTCGCACCGCCGCTGGTAATCGCCCACCCCTGCAACCGGAGATCTCGTCATGGTCCCGCATTTTCACCGCCGCGCCGCCGCTCTGGCCATGGGAATCGTGCTGGTCGGACTGACTTCGGCCTGCGCCGACGACTATTACGACCATCCCGGCTATGCGCGCGGCTACAACGATCCGGCTATCGACGCCGTCTGCTCGAACGGTCGCGCCCGTGAACTGGAAGGACGCCTGCGCCACGCTGTGGACGAAGGACGCATCGATCCGCGCCGGGCAGACGATCTTCACGCCGCGATCGATCGACTCGAAAACCGCGCCGGCCAAGAATGTGCCGAACACGACACGGCCTCGGTCCACCGCATTGCGAACGAGTACAACGGCCTGGCCGAGCAGATCGACCGCTCGACCTGGCGCCGGAACTGGTAACTGAGGCCCCAAGAATGAGGCCCCAAAAAATGATGTCAGCCGCGCCCGCGATAGGGGGCAACCCCCTGATCGGGCACCCACAGCCCGGCGGGCGCGGCGTCCGATTGCCAGAACACGTCGATGGGAATGCCTCCGCGCGGATACCAGTATCCGCCGATGCGCAGCCAGCGCGGCTGCATTTCGGTGAACAGGCGCTTGCCGATCCCGACGGTCACATCTTCATGGAACCCGGCATGATTGCGGAACGAACCGAGAAAAAGCTTGAGCGATTTCGATTCGACGATGCTTTCGCCCGGCGCATAGTCGATGACGAGATGCGCGAAATCGGGCTGTCCGGTCACCGGGCACAGCGACGTGAACTCGGGGGCCGCAAAACGCACCAGATAGAGTTCGCCCGTCCGGGGATTGGGCACATAGTCAAGCACCGCTTCGTCGGGCGAAGCCGGCAGCGCGCTGGACTGGCCAAGGTGAAGAGGCTTGATGTCGGCCATGAAAAACATCCTTTCTGCGCCAGCCCATGCCGTTTCCGGGCCACCTGGGCAAGCGTGTCGCAAGGGAAACCCCACAGGCCCGGGCTTTACCGTTCGTTTCTCCCCATCAAACCGCCTCGACGCGCGCCGGACCATTGGTTAGGGTTGGGTGCTTGTACACCCGCGTCAAGACGGGTCGCGTCAGGCAGGAGCAACACTACCATGGATTCGCTGGTTTCCACCCAATGGCTCGCCGATGAAATGGGCGCCAGCGACTTGCGCGTGGTCGATGCCAGCGCCTTTCTCCCCGAGCACCAGCGCGACGCGGCCGCGGAATACGAAGCCTGTCACATTCCCGGCGCGGTTTTCATGAATCTCGACGATCTCGTCGATCCCGCTGCCCCTTACGCCAACACCCTGCCCACGGCAGAGAAATTCGCCAGCCGAATGCAAAGCCTCGGGCTCGGCGACGGCAGCCGCATCGTCGTCTATGACGACAGCCCGATCCATTCTTCCACTCGCGCATGGTTCATGCTGACCATGTTCGGCGCCCAGAACGTCGCGCTGCTCGATGGCGGCATTGCCAAGTGGAAAGCCGAAGGGCGCCCCTGTGTCGAAGGACAGGAACGCCTGCGCCACCGGCACTTCACCGTATGGAGCGATCCCAGGCAGCTCCGCAGCAAGGCGCAGGTCCTAGCCAATGTCGACAGCGGCAAGGAACAGCTCGTCGACGCACGCGGCGCCGGACGCTTTACCGGCGACGTTGCCGAAACCCGCCCCGGCCTTGCTTCGGGCCATATTCCGGGCGCGCGCAACCTGCCCTATACGGATCTCTTCGCCCCCGACGGCACCTGGAAAACGCCCAAGGATCTGCGCGCGGCCTTCGTTGCCGCCGGGATCGACCTCGACAGACCGCTGATCGCCTCGTGCGGGTCGGGCATGACCGCCAATGTGGTCCTCTTCGCCGCACATTTGCTCGGCAAGACCGACATCGCCCTTTACGACGGCAGCTGGGCCGAATGGGGCGCCGACCCCGCCCTGCCGGTGGAAACCGGCCCCACGCGCTGATCCCTGCGATGGGCCGTCCCGACATCCGACGTCCGGCCCGAAACGATCGTGCGACGAACGGTGCGGCCTGATGGTTGTCTTCGCTTACCAATCCTGCTTTGGCCCGACATCATGAACGACGATACGACCGATCGCACCGGAACGCGCCTTGCCGCGCTGGGCCGCCGCCCCGAATGGACCGGCACTCCCGAACACCCCGGCGCGGTGGTCAATCCGCCGGTCTGGCGCGCGAGCACGCATCTTTACCCTGACATGGCCGCCCTGCGCGGGCACCCCGCCAATGAGGACGGCAATTTCTATTACGGACGTCGCGGCGCCCCGACCCAATGGGCGCTTGCCGACGCGCTGACCGCGCTCGAACCTGGGGCTGCAGGCACGGTGCTCTATCCGTCGGGCGTTGCGGCCATCGCCGGAGCCTTGCTCACCGTCCTGCGCCCGGGCGACGTCCTCTTGATGACCGACAACGCCTATGAGCCCAGCCGGGCCATGGGGCGCGGCCTGCTTGCCGATTTCGGCATCGAGACGCGCTGGTTCGATCCGACCGATCCCGACAGCATGGCCGCCGCGATCTGCCCGCGCACGCGCGCGGTCCTGCTCGAAAATCCGGGCAGCCTGACGATCGAGATGGCCGACATTCCCCGCCTTGCCGCGCTCGCACGCGGCCATGGGCTGGTCAGCCTGCTCGACAACACCTGGGCTTCACCGCTCGGTTTTCCGGCACTTGCCCACGGTATCGACATTACCATCATGAGCCTGACCAAGCATGTCGGCGGCCACTCGGACGCAATGATGGGCTCGGCGGCGGCGGGCCCCGAGTGGTATCGCAAGCTGCGCCTGCGCGCGCAGAACCTGGGCATTGTCGTGTCGCCGGACGATGCCGCGCTGATGCTGCGCGGATTGCGCACGCTCGAAGTGCGGCTGGAACGATCGACCAAGAGTGCGCTCGCCATCGCGCAATGGCTCTCCACACGCACGGAGATCGCCCATGTCCTGTGTCCGATGCTGCCCGGAGCGCCGGGCCATGACCTGTGGCAGCGCGATTTCACGGGCGGCTGCGGCCTGTTCAGCTTCATTCTGAAGGGCGGCACCGGGCCTGCGCGCGACGCGCTTATCGACGGCCTTTCCCATTTCGGTATCGGCTATAGCTGGGGTGGCTTCGAAAGCCTTGCCACTCCGGTCGACCCTGCCCCCATGCGCAGTGCGACCCCGTGGCCGCCTGCCGCCTGGGATCAGGCCGACCGCTTCGGCGTACGCCTTGCCGTGGGACTTGAGGACCCTGCCGACCTTATCGCCGATCTCGATCGCGGCCTTGCCGCATGGCATCGCGCCGGAGCTGCTGCATGAGCGCGAACCACCACGTCATCACACCGGCCGCGATCGCGCGTCACCCGCTCGTGCGTCAGACCAAGGACGCGATCCAGGCGCTCGACGACATCAGCATCGACATCGGCCATTACCATCTCTCGCTGCTCAACGCGTTGTGGATGGCGATGGTCGTCATCCTTGCCTTCGCTCTTGCGCAAGGGTGCAGCAAGCTCGCCCGGAGGCTGGTACGCCAGATCAAGGGGCTCGACCCGACCCAGATGGAACTGGGGGAAAAGGGCGTCACGCTCGGCGTCTGGGCTTTCGCGTTCCTTGCCACCATCGACGCGCTCGGCATCAGCCTCACGGCCTTCACGGTCTTCTCCGGCGCCTTCGGCCTTGCCATCGGTTTCGGTCTCCAGAAAACCTTCGGCAATCTGATCGCGGGGATCATCATCCTGATGGACCGTTCGATCAAGCCGGGCGACGTCATCGCCGTCAACGACGGCACCATGGGCGTGGTCCGCAAGATCGGTATCCGCGCGGCGACCGTCACCGCACTCGACAATCGCGAATACCTGATCCCGAACGAAATCCTGATGACCAGTCAGGTCGAAAACTGGTCCTATTCCTCGCGCGAGGTATCGATCTCGGTTCCGGTCGGCATTTCCTATGACAGCGATCTCGACCTTGCCGAAAAACTGCTGCTCGAAGCGGCCCATTCGGTCGAGCGCGTGCTGGCAACCCCTGCCCCCAGCGTGATCGTCAGCGCCCTTGGCCCGAGTTCGATCGACCTCACCGTCTCGGTCTGGATTCTCGATCCCGAACGCGGGGTCGGCGGCATCCGCTCGCAAGTGCTCAAGGCGGCATTGCGGCTGTTCAAGGAGAACGGGGTCGAGATCCCCTTTCCCCAGCAAGACCTGCGCCTGCGCAATTCGGAAGGTTTGCAAGCTCTTGCCGGCATGGCCCGACGGCCCGATCCGGCCGGGTGATCGCCCGCTAAAGCTGGCCTAACCCATATCCAAGCGTTTCTCGCTGGCGAACCGAGGCTCTTGCGACCATGTGCGATCCCATGACCGAGCCTCATTCATCCCGCGATGCTGCATCCCCGCGCGTCGGCACTGTCCATCTGGTCGGTGCAGGACCGGGCGATCCCGACCTGCTGACACTGCGTGCGGCGCGGTTGATCATGCATGCGGGGCTTGTCGTCCATGACGGACTCGTCGATCCTGCGATCCTTGCGATGGCGCCGCGTCAGGCCCGTTTCATTTCGGTTGCCAAGAGCCGCTCGCGTCACACCATGGCGCAAGAGGACATCAATGCACTCCTCGTGCGCGAGGCGCTGGCCGGAAACGACGTCCTCCGCCTGAAGGGGGGTGATCCCTTCATCTTCGGGCGTGGCGGCGAGGAAATGGAAGCCTGTCGCGCCGCCGGTGTCCCGGTCGAAGTGGTGCCGGGGGTCAGCGCGGCCCTGGGCGCAGCGGCGGCCTCGGGCATTGCCCTTACCCATCGCGAAGCGGCCTCGACCGTGTCGTTCGTCGCGGGCCAGTGCAAGGGCCTGTCCGAACAGGACTGGGCCGGCCTTGCCGGTAAAGGACGCACGCTCGTCATCTACATGGGCCTCGCCACGGCCGAAGCGATCACCGACAAGCTGATCGCCGACGGCCTTGCCCCCGACGTGCCGGTGGCCGTGATCGAGAACGGAACGCGCCCCGACATGCGGGTCCTGCGCGGCGTTCTGGCCGGGCTTGGCGATCTTGTTTCAGGGCACCGGGTCAAGAGCCCGGCGCTCATCATCATCGGCGAAGTGGCCGCGCGCGACAGCGTGGCCGACTTTGCCCGACTGGCGGAGACCGTGCTTTGAGCGGCGAACGTGTGAAAATCCTGACCGGCAACGACCTTCTCACCGGTGATGTGACCTGGTGGACCGGAAACGGCTGGTCGCGCCATATCGCCGATGCGGCTCCCGTCGGTGACGACGCGACGCAGATCGCCCAGAGCGAGGAAGCCGACCGCAAGGTCGTCGGCGCCTATGTCATCGACGCCCAGAGCGATGCGGAAGGCCTGCGCCCCGCCCATATCAAGGAACGCATTCGCGCCCTTGGCCCGACCGTGCGGCTCGACCTGTCGCTGCGCCCCAACGACCCCGCCGCGTCCGCCTGGATCGCCTGAGCTTCCCGAGGATCCCATGCCGATGTATCAGTACGACACTCATGACCAGGCAATGGTCGATGCCCGCGTCGCGGAATTCAGCGATCAGGTCGCCCGCCGCCTTGCCGGTACGCTGAGCGAGGAACAGTTCCGCCCGCTGCGCCTCAAGAACGGCCTTTATCTCCAGCTTCACGCCTATATGCTGCGCGTCGCCATTCCCTATGGCACGCTCAACTCGCGACAAATGCACATGCTGGGCGACATCGCGGACAAGTACGACCGCGGGTACGGCCACTTCACCACGCGCCAGAACATCCAGTACAACTGGATCAAGCTGGAAGACACGCCCGCCATTCTCGCCGATCTTGCATCGGTCGGGATGCACGCGATCCAGACCAGCGGCAACTGCATCCGCAACACCACCGCCGACCACTTCGCCGGGGCTGCTGCCGACGAAGTCGCCGATCCGCGCCCCTATGCCGAACTGCTGCGCCAGTGGTCGACGTTCCATCCGGAATTCGATTACCTGCCGCGCAAGTTCAAGGTCGCCATCATCGGCAGCGATACCGACCGTGCCGCCATGCGCCTGCACGACATCGGCATTCAGGTTGTGAAGAACGACGCGGGCGAAACCGGCCTCAAGGTCTATGTCGGTGGCGGCATGGGCCGTACGCCGATGATCGCCCCGGTGATCCGCGAATTCCTGCCGCCGCTGCAGATGATCAGCTATCTTGAAGCCTGCCTGCGCGTCTACAACCGCTATGGCCGCCGCGACAACAAGTACAAGGCGCGCATCAAGATCCTCGTCCATGAGATCGGCGCCGACGAATATCGTCGCCAGGTTGAAGAGGAATTCGCCCATATCCTGACGCTCGGGCTCGAGCCGCCGCCGGCCGAACTCGAACGGATCAAGGGCTTCTTCGCCGATCCCGCGTTCGATACGCAAAGTGCCGACACGATCGACCGTTCGGACCCCGATTTCGCTCTCTGGGTCGACCAGAACGTCCATGCGCACAAGGCGCCGGGCCACGCCATCGTCACGGTCAGCCTCAAGCCTGCGGGCGGCATTCCCGGTGACGCCAGCGCGGACCAGATCCGCCTGCTTGCCGATCTTGCCCGCGATTACAGCTTCGACGAACTGCGCGTCACCCATGCGCAGAACATCGTTCTGCCTCACGTGCGCAAGGCCGACCTTTACGCGATCTGGCAGAAGCTCGACGCGGCCGGGCTCGCCAATGCCAATCTCGACCTTATCGGCGACATCATCGCCTGCCCCGGTCTCGATTACTGCAGCCTTGCCAATGCGCGGTCGATCCCCGTCGCGCAGAAGATCTCGGAGCGTTTCGCCGACCCGGCCCGCCAGGCCGAAATCGGTGAGCTGAAGCTCAAGATCTCGGGCTGCATCAATGCCTGCGGCCACCACCACGCCGGTCACATCGGCATTCTGGGTGTCGACCGCAAGGGCACCGAGAACTACCAGCTCCTGCTCGGCGGTTCGGAAGGCGCGGACACCTCGCTCGGCACCATCGTCGGCCCCGGCTTTTCCGAAGACGGCATCGTCGATGCCGTGGAAAAGGCAACGCAGGTCTACCTCGACCGCCGCGAAGACGGCGAGCGGTTCCTCGATACCTATCGCCGCCTCGGCGTCGCCCCGTTCAAGGAAGCAATCTATGGCTGATACTCTGCTGCGTTTCCGCGACGATGCCGCCTCGACCGCGCCGGTCGTATCGCTTGCCTCTCTCCATGACGCGGGGGGCAATGCGACGGCGGTTCGGATCGAACCGGGTGAAGACGCTCGCCTGCTGCTGCCCCTGCTCGACCGCCTCGAACTCGTCGAAGTAAGCTTCCCGGCTTATACTGACGGGCGCGGCTATTCGGCAGCCCGCATCCTGCGCGAATACGGCTATGCCGGGGAACTGCGCGCGGTCGGCGACGTGCTCGTCGATCAGCTCAGCCACTATCGCCGTTGCGGCTTCGACGCGTTCCTGCCCAACCAGCCGATCACGCGCGAAGCTGCCGAAAAGGCGTTCGCGACCTGGCCGGAAGTCTATCAGCGCACGGTCGATGGCCGGACGCCGATCTGGGCTGCGCGCCATGGCTGACATAGCGAAGCAGGGATCGGCGGAGCGCCGCGTCGATCGGCTCGATCTCGGGCCGCGCTTTACCGAAAGCGACGCGATCCGCCTCAACAACCTGTTTCGCGGCAGCGACACCCGCGAGATGCTGCGCACGGTAATCCGTGACCAGTTGGCGGGTGATCTTGCCGTCGTGTCGAGCTTCGGCGCGGAAAGCGCCGTGCTGCTGCATCTTGTCGCCGAAGTCGACACCGGCGTCCCGGTGCTGTTTCTCGACACGCTCAAGCATTTTCCCGAAACGCTCGCCTATCGCGACCGTCTTGTCGCCCATCTCGGGCTGACCAACGTGCGCGTGCTGACACCCGATGCCGACGTGCTGGCGAAGAAGGACGAGAACGGGCTGCGCTGGTCGTGGGACCCGGACGGCTGCTGCGAAATCCGCAAGGTCGTGCCGCTTGCCCGCGCACTTGCCGGCTTCGACGCCTCGATCACCGGGCGCAAGGGCTTCCAGTCGAAGACCCGCGCGGGCCTGCCCCGTTTCGAGATCGATGCTTCGGACGCGCAAGGACGGCTGAAGATCAATCCGCTCGCCAACTGGTCGGGCGAAGACATCGAAGCCTGGTTTGCCGCCTACGACTTGCCGCGCCATCCGCTTGTCGAACAGGGGTACCCCTCGATCGGTTGCGCGCCCTGCACCAGCAGGGTCGCAGAGGGTGAAGACCCCCGTTCGGGCCGCTGGAAAGGCTGGGACAAGACCGAATGCGGCATTCACGTGCCCGGTCACAAGGACGACGGCGACGACCTGCCCCCGGGCTACGAACCGGTCTTCTGACCAACGCGAAAACGGCCTCGATGCGCAGAATGCATCGAGGCCGTTTTCGCTTTTACACCGGGTTCGAGAATTTCAGCCCCATGTCCTTGAGCAGGCGGCGATAGAACATCGAGCTCATGTCGGCGGGAAGATGGGCTTCGGCACTCGGGTCCAACGGCACAAAGGCCGGTTCCTGCGTCTCGACGATCATCCGGTCTTCCTCGAACACGCGCGCGTTGAAGGCATAGACGTCCTCGACCGGCAGGTCGGTGTCGAAATTGCGCGCGATCGGCGCGAACATGCGGGTCATCCGCGCCGAGACCGGCGAGGCCGCATTCATGATGACCAGCCTCCCGCCTTTGGGAAAATGGATTTCCAGCGTGGCGGTAAAGGGTGGCGTGCAGCGGAAATGGCGCAGCCACTGGAACCCTTCGGGCCCCTTGTGCTCGACGCCTGCCGGATAATTGCCCACAGAACTCCAGTATTCGGCTTCGAAGCCATAATCGGTCAGACGCGGACGATAAGTCGGAACCCCCGGATTGTTGGGGTCCGCAAACGTCGCGGTATGGACGAAAGCAAAGTGCGCGACGTCGAGGAACCCTTCGAGCTGGCGCCCGGCAAAGCCGCCGATGTCGACCGAGGGGCAGGTAATCTGCTGGAATTCCGGCTCGTCCCAATGCGGCATCTCCGGAATGGCCGGGTCCATCCCCGGTTCGGGATCGAGACAGGTCCAGATCAGGCCATAGCGCACGACCGCCGGGAACGTGCGCAAGTGGAATTGCGGCGGTACGGCCCGTTCGGAATGAGCCGGGATATGCACGCATTGCCCGCCCATTCCGAACCGCAGCCCGTGATAGGGGCATACGACGCCGTCCTCGGCCTGTTCGCCAAGGCTGAGCGGAACGCCGCGATGAGGGCACCAGTCAGGCGCCACGACGACGCTCTCGCCTGCACGATAGATCACCAGCCGCTGGTCGAGCAGCCGCGTCGCCAGCGGCTTTTCCCCCAGCTCGCGCAGCAATGCGACCGGATACCAGTGCTTTGCCAGAATGGCGCGGTCGGCAGGATCGAAGCTGGCTTCGCGCGGCAAGACGGCAGGGGGGACTGGTCCGGTAGGCACGGTCGTAACGGGGGCATTCATGATCTGGGTTGCTCCAGCGGAGGGGATATCCCTAGATCGCCCGCCACCCCCTCTCGATCAAACGCAATGATTTTGACGGGTTGTTGCAAAAAACAGAGCGGATAATTCCCACGCCTGGCCGAACGGACGAACGGCAAAGGTCATAATCCATCGTGCAGGGGTGGCGCCGAGAGCGAAAAAAAGCTATGCGCGCGTATCGATTGCCCACGACCGACCGCGGGCCAGTCTCGCCAGCCCGAGCGTTCGGCTCCCGCAGGATAATACAGTCCGGTGCTGCCGTCGTTTTTCGGCAGGCCCAAAGTCATGAGCACTATGCCCTTTTCGTCCCTTCCCAACCTGATTTCACAGGCGCTTGCCGAACAGGGCTATGCCGAACCGACTCCGGTTCAGGCTGCCGTTCTGGGCGCCGAAGCGCATGATCGCGACCTCCTCGTTTCGGCCCAGACCGGTTCGGGCAAAACCGTCGCATTCGGCGTTGCCATGGCCGCACGCCTGCTCTCCGAAGACAACGGATTCAACCGTGCGCCCGGCGCACTGGTGATTGCCCCCACCCGCGAACTGGCGCTTCAGGTCAGCCGCGAACTGACCTGGCTGTTCGGCAAGGCCGGCATCCGCATCACCACTTGCGTGGGCGGGATGGATGCCGCGCGCGAACGCCGCACCCTGGCACAAGGGACGCATGTCGTCGTCGGCACGCCCGGCCGTCTGCGCGACCACCTCGAACGCGGGGCGCTCGATCTGTCGGCGCTGCACCATGTCGTCCTCGACGAAGCCGACGAAATGCTCGACATGGGTTTCCGCGAGGATCTCGAGGAAATTCTCGAAGCCACGCCCGAAGGTCGCCGCACCCTGCTGTTTTCGGCGACGATGCCCAAGCCGATCGTGGCGCTGGCCCGTCGCTACCAGCGTGACGCGCTGCGCATCTCGACCGTCAGCGATAACGTCGGCCATGGCGACATCACCTATCAGGCGGTAGCGGTCTCTCCGGCCGACATCGAAAACGCGGTGATCAATCTCCTGCGTTTCCACGAGGCGGAAACGGCCATCCTGTTCTGCGCCACGCGCGACAATGTCCGCCATCTCCATTCCTCGCTGATCGAGCGCGGTTTCGCGGCGGTCGCCCTGTCGGGCGAGCACAGCCAGAACGAGCGCAACAACGCACTCCAGGCCCTGCGTGACGGGCGCGCACGGATCTGCGTGGCGACCGACGTTGCCGCGCGCGGGATCGACATTCCCTCGCTCAGCCTCGTCATCCACGTCGAAGTGCCGCGCGATGCCGAAGTGCTGCAGCACCGCTCGGGCCGTACCGGTCGCGCCGGACGCAAGGGCGTTGCCGTGATGATCGTGCCTTATCCGCGTCGTCGCCGGGTCGAAGGCATGCTCCGCATCGCCCGCGTCACCGCCGAATGGGTGCCGGTCCCCAGCCCGGAATCGATCCGCGAACGCGATCGCGAACGCCTGCTTGCCGATCTGCTCCAGCCGATCGAATCGAGCGATGCCGACCGCGACCTTGCCGAGCGCATTCTTGCAGCGATGAGCCCGACCGATGTTGCGCTCGCCCTGGTTCAGGCCCGCAAGCGCGGCATTCCCGATCCCGAAGAGCTGATCGAACAGTCGCAGGCCGACGCGCCGGTGCGCGGCGCCCGTCGCGAAGGGTTCGACGACGTGGTCTGGTTCCGCATGGACATCGGCCGCCGCCAGAATGCCGATCCGCGCTGGCTGCTGCCGCTGCTCTGCCGTCGCGGGCACATCACCCGCAACGAAATTGGCGCGATCCGGATCGCCGCGAACGAAACCTATTTCCAGGTTCCCAGCGCGATCGAAGCCAAGTTCCGCGCCGCGCTCAAGCGCACCGCCAATCCCGGCAGCGACGACGAAAGCGGCATCACCATCGAGCCTTCGCCCGAAGCGCCGCAGGACACCGGCCGCGACCGCCCGCGCGGCGCGCGCCACAATGCCGGTCCCGGACGCGGTCCGCGTGGCAAAGGCCCCGGACGTGAAGGGGGCGGTCGCGGGGCCCCCGGCGGCAAGCCCGACGGGTTCAAGCGCAAGGGCCCGCCCCGCCACCGCGACTGATATCGCATACGAAAAAGCCGGGGCTCACACCCCGGCTTTTTCATTGCAGCACCAAGACGGGCCCCGGAACGATCAGTCCATGTGCTTGAGCCCGACGCGCAGGTAATCCCATCCGGTCACCAGCGTCAGCACCGCCGCCGTCCACAAGGTCACCAGTCCGACCGAATGCGGCACGTTGAACACAAGCCCGATGGCATCGACGTTCCAACCAGGCAAGGCGCGCCCGAGGATCAGCGAACCCAGTGCAACCATCTGCGCCGTCGTCTTCCACTTGGCGAGTCGGGACACCGGGACCGAAACCTGCAATCCGCCCAGGAATTCGCGCAGGCCCGAAACCGCGATTTCGCGGACGAGAATGACCAGTCCCGCAATGACATGGAGCGATCCGACATAAGGACCGGTCATCACGCCACGCGCGGCCAGCACCAGGATGACCGCCGCGACCATGATCTTGTCCGCGATGGGGTCGAGGAAAACCCCCAGCTTCGAGACCGCCCCCTGCGCCCGAGCAAGATAGCCGTCGAAATAGTCGGTAATGCCCATCAGGCAATACATCGCAAAACCAAGCCCATAGCCCATCGGCCAGTCCGGCCACCACAACAGGCCGACCAGCAAAGGCACCGCGACAATGCGCGAAAGCGTGAGAATATTGGGCAGGGTTAGCATCGCGGGACGGAGCATTAACGGTTCCGGGGCCACAAGGAAACAGCCGTGTACGCGTCTGCGTCGAAACAGCGCAAGCTCCGTAGATGGCTCTTGCCCGCGCCCGTTTGGGCGCTAAGGAACTTGGCATCGAAGGATGCCAATCGGGACTGAATGACAACCACCACCCACCTGATCCGCCAGCGTCGTTTTCTGCCGCTGTTTGTCACGCAGTTGCTCGGGGCATTCAACGACAACCTCTACAAGAACGCGATGCTGCTGTTCGTGGTCTACAGCATCTACAATTCCGAAAAGCAGGAAGCCCGCTTTTCGGCGATTGCCTCGGGGCTGTTCATCCTGCCCTTTTTCCTGCTCTCGGCACTCGCCGGGCAGCTTGCCGACATGCGCGACAAAGCCAAGCTTATCCGCATCATCAAGGCCTGCGAAGTCGGGATCATGCTGGTGGGCGGCTGCGGGCTCCTGCTGGCGTGGAACCGCATTTCGGTCGAAGCCTTGTCGATCCCGCTGATGCTGGCGGCCCTTCTCGCCATGGGCGTCCATTCCTCGTTCTTCGGCCCGATCAAGTACGCCATCCTGCCCCAGCATCTGCACGAAAACGAAGTGCTCGCGGGCACCGGCCTTGTCGAGGCTGGCACCTACCTTGCCATTCTTGCCGGAACGATCCTTGCCGGTTTCATCCCGGTGCAATGGGCTGCCGGAGCGGTCGTCGGCACGGCTGTCGTCGGCTTCTTCGCGTCGCAGGCGGTTCCCCCCGCCCCGCCGATGATGGAACCCGAGCCGATCGACCTCAACATCGTGCGCTCGTCGGTCCGGCTCGTGCGCATGACAACCCGCCACCCGCGCGTGTTCCTCGCCATTGCCGCGATCAGCGTGTTCTGGTCGATCGGAGCGGTCCTGTTCATCCAGTTCCCGCCGCTTGCCAAGAACGTGCTCGGCGCCAGCAAGAGCGTCGCCAGCCTGTTCCTGGTGATTTTCTCGGTCGGGGTCGCCATCGGCTCGATGTCGGTCAATCACCTGCTGCGCGGCAAAGTCTCGGCCCGCTATGCGGCAGCCTCGGTCGTGATGATGGCGGTCTTCGTGATCCTGTTCGACCTCGTGTGCCGTTCGTGGATACGCCACACGCCCTCAGGGCATGCCGTCGAATTGCTCGACGTCATCGCCTTCGTGCACCAGCCGCTCGCCCTGCCGCTGCTTGCCACACTGCTGGGCATCGCGATTGCCGGAGGCATGTTCGTCGTGCCGCTCTATGCTTTCCTGACCACGGTCGTGGACAAGGCCGAAACCTCGCGCACGATCGCGGCCAACAACATCGTCAATGCCGGGGCCATGGTGATCGGCTCGCTCGTCGCCGTGGGCCTGAGTGCAGCAGGCGTTGCCATCGTTCACCAGTTGCTGCTGAGCGCTGCGATGTGCTCGGTCACGGCCTATCTCGGCCACCGCCTTTACAAGGTCGAACGCGCCCACGCGGGCGAGATCGAGCACACCTTTTGATACCCTGACGAAACGTCAGGGCAGGCTGATACCCTGACGAAACGTCAGGCCAGGCCGATACCCTGACGGAACGTCAGGCCAGGAACGTCTGCAGCGCGAGAAAGCAGGCGCAATAGGCCAACAGGAAATCGCGCACGTCCTGCGCGGAAATCCGTTTCCAATCGAGATCGGGCGAGCGCAGCGCATGGCGCTTCATCGCCGCTTCCACTTCCGGTTCGTAACGGGGCATCGGCATCTCGAGCCGAGCCTTGACCGCAAGGGGGAGATTGCGGCGGAACCGGTTGCCTTCGCCCGGACGGCCGGGCACGAGGGAGATCGCTGTCATGGCTCGGTTTTAACCGAATTTTAACCAGCCACACATCCCTCGCCGGAGTGATTCTCCTCCCCCGTACCGGAGCGGGACAGCCGACTATTCGACCAGACCGCCCGCCATCTCGAGCAACAGGGCCCATTCGGTCGGACGCACCGACGAAACCGACAGGCGCGACAGGCGCAAAAGATCCATCTCGGCCAGTGCAGGCGTCGCCTTGATTTCCGCCAGCGTGATCGGACGGGCCAGTTTCGCCACCGGGCGCAGCTTGACCGCAGCCCATTTGCCTTCGGGATCGGTGGGGTCGGTCAGGCCGGGAACGGAAATCGTCGCCACCGCGACAATCTCGCGCCCGATGTTGGAATGGTAGAAAAAGACGAGATCGCCTTCGCGCATCGAACGCAGGTTGCGCGCGGCGAGATGATTGCGCACGCCGTCCCACGTCCCCTCGCCCTCGGCGACGAGATCGTCATAGCTGTAGACATCCGGCTCCGACTTCATCAGCCAGAGCTGCTTGCCGGTCACGTCGGGATTGGCAAAAGTGGTCATGATCCTCCAAGGGAATCCGGTCACAGAAAATGGAATTGCCGCATGTCGCCTGAAACGCCCGTCCTGCCAACCCTGCCGGTCATCTCATTGGCCGACGATCCGGCCGGTCTGCCCAAAAAACTGGCCGATAGCTTTGGTCGTTTCGGTTTCGCGATGGTGGCCGACCACGGCATCGCCCCGGCGCTGATCGCGCAGGCCTGGCGCCTGACGCAGGATTTCTTTGCCCTGCCCGACGCGGAAAAGCAGCGCTACGTACTCAAGGGCAAGGGCGGCGCGCGCGGCTACACCCCCTTCGGCACAGAAATCGCCAAGGGCGCCCCGATCCACGATCTCAAGGAATTCTGGCACATCGGGCGCGACCTGCCCGCCGGACATCCGCTCGGCACCACCATGCCGCCCAACATCTGGCCCGAACGCCCCGAACATTTCACCGAGACGTTCACCGCGCTCTTTGCCGAATTCGACCGCGTGGGCAGCGGCATCCTCTCGCACCTCGCCCTTGCGCTGGGTCTTGCCCCCGACTGGTTCGCGCCTGCCATTGCCGACGGCAATTCAGTGCTGCGCCTGCTCCACTATCCGCCGATCGCGGACGCTCCGGAAGGGGCCATTCGCGCCGGGGCACACGAGGACATCAATCTCATCACCCTCCTGCTCGGCGCCGAGGAAGCCGGGCTCGAACTGCTGACCCGCGAAGGGGAATGGATCGAAGTCACTCCGCCCGAAGGCGCACTGGTCATCAATATCGGCGACATGCTGCAACGGCTGACCAATCACGTGCTGCCCTCGACCACGCACCGGGTGCGCAATCCCAGCGGTGAACGCGCGAAATTCAGCCGCTATTCGATGCCGTTCTTCCTGCACTTGCGCAGCGATTTTGAAATCCGGACTCTGCCCGGCTGCATCAGCGCGGACAATCCCGATCGCTATCCTGCGCCGATCACCGCCGATGCTTACCTGCAACAGCGCCTGCGCGAAATCGGCCTGATCATGTGATCCCGCGAGCCCCCGATGCCGGTGACGCGGCATTGGGGGCTCGACGAATTATACGGACCTGCGATGGGAGAAACTCATCACAGGTTGGATTACCAGACCCGCACCCGCTGTTCGGGCGGCAGATAGAGCTTGTTGTCCGGCTTCACATCGAAAGCCGCGTACCAGGGATCAAAATTGCGGACGATCCCGTTGACCCGATAGATTTCCGGACTGTGCGGATCGCTCAGCAATTGCTGACGCAGCGCCTCGTCACGCGCCTTGCCCTGCCATGACTGGGCAAAGGCAAGGAAGAACCGCTGATCCCCGGTCATGCCATCCATTTCCGGCGCTTCGCCATGACGGACAAGATAGCGGTGATAGGCCGCATAGGCCGCTTCCAGTCCGCCCAGATCGGCAAGGTTTTCGCCCAGCGTCAAGGCGCCCTTGATATGCACGCCGGCAATCGGCTCATAGGCATCGAACTGCTTGACCAGGTTCTGCGCATGGGCAGTGTAACGCTTGGCCGCGAGCGGGGTCCACCAGTCGGTCAGCCGCCCCTGCCCGTCGAACTGACGCCCTTCGTCATCGAAACCGTGCCCCATCTCATGCCCGATGGTCGCCCCGGCCCCGCCATAGTTGACCGCCGGATCGGCATTGGGGTCAAAGAACGGCGGCTGCAATTCGGCAGCGGGGAACGTGACCTGATTGGTAGTCGGGTCGTAATAGGCATTCACCGTCTGGGGCGTCATGTCCCACAGCCCGCGATCGACCGGCTTGGGGAAACGCTTCACGCGCAACGCCCATTCGAACCGCTGCGATTCCATCGCGTTCGCCAGCGGATCATTGGCAACGGGGTGGAAATCGGTGTAATCGATGAACGTCCTGGGCCCTGCCACGCGGGCCTCGAACGCGGCGAGCTTGGCGAGCGCCGCCTTGCGGGTCGGTGCATCCATCCACGCGGCATGATCGATCTTGTCGGCATAGGCCACGCGCAGGTCGCCGATCATCTCGTCCATCTGCTGCTGCGCGGCGGGCGACCAGTGAGCCTTGAGGTAGATCTGCCCGACTTCCTCGCCGAGCTGGTGGTTGAGCAACGAAACCCCGCGCTTCCACCGCGCCTTTTGCGTCGGAATGCCCGACAGCGTCCGGCCATAGAAGGCAAAATGCGCTTCATCGAATTCCGGCGGCAGATAGGCCGCCATGCCGCTGATGAAATGGAACGTCAGGTAATCCTTCCACAGATCAACCGGATCATAGGCAAGGCGGGCCCCGATCGCCCGGATCGCGCTCGGCTGCCCGACGATGACGGTCGACGCCTGTGCCAGTCCCGCGCGGGCGAGCATGGCATTCCATTCGACGCCGGGCGCATAGGCGGCCAGTTTCGCGCGCAGGACCGGATTGTAGGTGGCCTTGGGATCGCGCAGCTTTTCCGGTTCCCAGAACGAGCGGGCCACCGCCGTTTCAAGCGCGAGGATCAATTGCGCTTTCTTCGCCCCGTCGGGAATGCCCGCCAGAGTGAAGATTTTCTCGATATACCCGACATAGGCACTGCGCACGGCGGCATATTTCTCGCCGGGATCGAGGTAATATTCCCGCGCGGGCAGCCCCAGTTCGCCCTGATCGGCGGTGACGACGTAACGGGCCGGGTTCCTGAAATCGGACGAAATGCCGATCGCAATCGGGCTCGAATAGCCCGGCTCGGCCATCAGCTCCATCAACTCGCGCCGGGTGTGCACCGCCGCGATCTTGGCCAGCCAGGGCTGCAACGGGGCAAGTCCGCGCGCGGCAATGCCCTTTTCATCCATCCAGGCGCTGTAAACCGCCGCGATGCGTTTGGCGCCCGGCGTATCGGGATGCGCGACGGCCTGCTCGGCAATCGCGCGGATATCCTCCTCGACCTTGTCGTCGAGGTCATAGTTGTATCCGACCCGCGCCTTGTCGTCAGGAATCCGCGTCGTCTTTACCCAGACGCCTTCCATATAAGAAAAGAAGTCGTCGCCGGGCACGACGTCGCGATCCATCAGGGCGGTGTCGAGACCAAAACTGCCATAGCGCGGCTGATCGGGTGCGGGATCGGCATCTTGTGCCATCACTGCCACCGGCATCAGCGGCAGACCGACCAACGCAACCCGGACCGCACGGCGCAACCACGTCGTCGTCATCCAACCTCCATGAATTTAGGGATCGGCAAGGCCCCCCGCCGATCAATCATGAAGCGATAGCACAACCTGATAAACGCCGCATTTACCGCAAGCGCGAGCGTTCAGCCCCGATCGGCAAACCGCGGCCGCCGCTTTTCGCGAAAGGCCAGCAGTCCTTCGCGAAAATCCGCCCCGGCAAAGGCACCGTCGAACGCCGCATCGAGCGCCGGATCATGCCCGAGCGGAGAGCGCCGCACCGCCTGCTTGAGCGCAGCAAGGCTCGCGGGCGACTGCACCGCCATGGCGTGTGCGAGCCCATGGGCAGAGGCGAGAGCATCGTCCGCCTGCACTTCGACCAACCCGATCCGCGCGGCTTCGGCCGTATTGATCACTTCGGCGGCATAGAGCAGGCGCCCGGCCTGTCCCGGCCCGACCAGCGCGACCAGTCGCGCCACGTCTTCCTGCGGATACGTGATGCCGAGCTTGGCCGGCGTGATCGCAAACCGCGCACGCGGGCCTGCCACACGCATATCCGCCGCGAGAGCCAGCGCAACGCCCGCGCCGAAACAGTCGCCGTCGATTTCGGCAACCACCGGCATGGGCAGCCCCGCCAGCGATTCGAGTGCATGGCGCATGATCTCGCGGAACGGCGCCCGCGCCGCCGCGTCGTCGGCCAGACCGATGATCTCGCGCAAGTCCGATCCTGAACAGAACATGCCATCGGTTGCCGAACGCACCACGACGGCACGCACCGCGCTGGTATCGATCGCGGCAACCGCCTCGGACAACGCGCGCCAGCCTGCAAGCCCGAGCGCATTGCGCGTGGCTGCGGCGGTCAGTTCGATCGTGGCAATCCCGTTGGCAATCGCATGCGAAATCATGAACCTGCTCCCTTCCCCTTCCCCCTAGCGACGCGCCCGCAAGCCAACAAGGCCGACCGATGGACTGGACGGCGATGGCAGGAAAGCTAACCCAGGGTCATGACCGCCGCCTCCCCCACTCCCCGCCCCCACCTTGGCCTTGTCGCGGCAACGCTGGTCGGGCTCGGCATGATCATGTCCACCGATGCGCTCAAGACTGCGCCGACGGTGGCGCTCAATGTCGCGCCGGGCGGTTTTCTCTGGCTGTGGATCGCCGGGGGACTGGTCTCGCTGATCGGTGCACTGTCCTACGTCGAGATGGCCTGCGCCTTCCCCGATGCGGGCGGGGAATACAGCTTTCTGACGCGGGCATGGGGATCGCGCGTCGGCGCGCTCTATGCCTGGTCGCGCTTTGCGGTGATGCACACCGGTTGGATCGCCCTGATGGCGCACTTGCTGGCCGACTATGTCAGTGCGCTCGTGCCCCTGGGGTCACTTGGACGCACGCTGGTCGCGCTTGCGGTAGTTGCCGCACTTGCGCTCCTCAATTGCATCCACGTCCGGCTGGGGTTCCTGACACAGGCGCTACTGGTGGGCCTCGTCGCATTGGGCTTCCTTGCCGTCACGGCGGCAGGTTTTTCGGTGACGCCGCCTCCGCTCGCCGCCACACCGCCCCCCACCGAACCCCATCTGGGCGTTGCCCTCATCTACGTCTTCCTCGCCTATGGCGGATGGAGCGACATGGCAACCTTGTCGGCTGAACTCAAAGCCGGTCGGCGCGGCATGGCCGTGGTGACGATCGGCGCCGTGCTGCTGTTGATCGCCATCTATGTCGCGCTCAATGCGGCGATGCTGCACGGTCTGGGCTGGGCACGTCTGGCACAGAGCACTGCACCGGGCGCCGATGTCGCCCGCGCCGCATTCGGAGCCCCCGGCGCCGTCGTCATCGTTGCCGTCGTCGCGATCTCGGCCATCGCCAGCATCAATTCGACTCTGATCATCTGCGCGCGAATCACATGGGCGGCGAGTCGGACCCTCCCACGTCTTGCCATGCTCGGTCACTGGCATCCCGAACGCGGCACACCCGCGCGCGCGGTCGGGGCGGTTGCCGCCTTTTCGCTGGTGCTGACGGCACTCGCCGGTTTCACGACGAGCGGCTTTGGCGCCATGGTCGACTACATGACCCCGGTCTATTGGGTGTTCATGGCGCTCGGAATGGGCGCCTCGATTCGCCTGCGCCGCCGTCATGATGGGCAAAGGGGGCACGACTTCCCCGTCCGCACGCCGCTGTTTCCGCTTTTCCCACTGGCCTTCATCGCGCTGGCGCTGGTGATGCTGTGGTCGTCGCTGACCCAGATGGGTCCGGGCGCGCTGTTCGGCATGGGCGTCATGGCCGCCGGACTGCTGCTGGAGCGATTCGCGGCAAAGGCGGTTTCGGGAAGGACAGTTCCGGGCTGACGCCACAGGCCCCGGAAACAAACAAGAACGCTGAAACGAGAAAAGGGCCCCGAAAGGGGCCCTTTATCACTTCCCTACCGGGAAGAAGGAGGAAACTGGTGGAGCCGAGGGGGATCGAACCCCTGACCTCTACAATGCCATTGTAGCGCTCTCCCAGCTGAGCTACGGCCCCACGATGTTTCCTGTTCGGCGGCCCTGGGAGGCTGCCGTGCCGGTCAGTGTTCGCTGCCGGGAGCCGTGCCTCTAAGGGGGGTCCCTGCTGCTGGCAAGAGAAAAATTCAAACCTGCCGAATTTTTTTGTGCGCCCCCGTTTCACGCACCGTTCCCCAAAGGAACGAACCCGGCCAACACCTTGCGGTGCGGCCGGGTCGGGTCATCAACCTTCTTCGTCCTCGCCGTCGTGGCCGGCAACGCCCAGATCGTCGTCGCCACCCAGATCGACATCGTTGTCCGGCGAATCGCCGTCCTCGTCGATGTCCAGATCCTCGTCGGCCAGATCGACGTCGGCGTCGGTGTCGACCTTTTCCTTCTGGATCTCTTCGTAGGGGATGGGCTGCTTCGACTTCAGCACAGGCTCGGGAATCCAGCTGTACTTGCATTCGACGCAGGTGACCGGATCACCCTTGCCCAGATCATAAAAGCGGGTGCCGCACTTCGGACAGCTGTGCTTGGCGCCCCATTCAGGCTTGACCATGAAGTTTCCTCAAGTCCTGTCCGCCACGGACCTCCCGGCGCGGACGCGAATCTGCACGAGTGTTGAACGCTCGGCTTCATGCAATCAAGCCGGCATCCTCTCGAAAGAGCCCGGCGCCTTGCCATAGCCGCGCGTCGCTGTCAAAAGCCGCGCGCATTTGCCCCCTCTCCCGTTCGGAAAGGCTTTTCGTGTCCACTTCCTCCGCCCCTCATGCTCTGGCCCGGCGCTTCCTGGCCAAAGGGCCTCTGACCGGTCGCATCCGCGTCCCCGGTGACAAGTCGATCAGCCATCGCTCGATCATGCTCGGCGCGCTGGCCGTGGGCGAAACCCGCGTGACCGGCCTGCTCGAAGGCGAGGACGTGCTCTCGACCGCAGCCGCCATGCGGGCCATGGGCGCCACGATCGAACGCCAGGGCAATGGCGACTGGCTGGTTTCAGGCGTGGGCGTGGGCGGCCTGCTGCAACCGGCCGGTGCGCTCGACATGGGCAATTCGGGCACTTCGACCCGCCTCTTGATGGGCCTTGTCGCCAGCCATCCGATCACCACCTGCTTCGTGGGCGATGCCAGCCTGTCCAAACGCCCGATGGGCCGGGTCATCACCCCGCTTTCGCAAGTGGGCGCGGCCTTCACGACTTATCCGGGTGGTCGCCTGCCCCTGCTGGAAACCGGTACGGATACGCCGGTGCCGATTTCCTATCGCCTTCCCGTCGCCTCGGCACAGGTGAAAAGCGCGGTGCTGCTCGCCGGACTGAACACGCCGGGCGTGACGACCGTGATCGAACCGGTCCCGACGCGCGACCATTCCGAACGCATGCTGCGCGGTTTCGGCGCGGCCCTTACCGTCGACATCGACGAGGACGGCGCGCGGATCATCCGCCTCGTCGGACAGCCCGAGCTCAAGGCCCAGGACATCGTCGTTCCGGGCGATCCCTCGTCGGCGGCGTTCTTCGTCGTTGCCGCCCTGCTCGTACCGGGGTCGGATCTCGTGGTCGAGAACGTCGGCCTCAACCCCACCCGCGCCGCGCTCTTCGACGTGCTGCGCCTGATGGGCGGGCAGATCGAGGAAATCGATCGCCGCGAAGTCGGCGGCGAACCGGTCGCCGATCTCCACGTCCGCGCCAGCACGCTCCACGGGATCGAAGTCGATCCGGCCGTCGTGCCGAGCATGGTCGACGAATTCCCGGTCCTGTTCGTGGCCGCGGCCCTTGCCGAAGGACGCACGGTGACTTCGGGCCTTGAAGAACTGCGCGTCAAGGAATCGGACCGCATTTCCGCCATGCGCGCCGCGCTCCATCTTGCCGGTGCGCGCGTCGAGGAAACCGCAGACGGGCTCATCATCGAGGGGACCGGCGGCAAATTGCTGAACGGCACCGGCAATGCCGCCGTCGCGACGCATCTCGACCACCGCATCGCCATGTCGATGGCCGTTGCCGGGCTCGCCAGCCAGACCGGCGTGACCGTCGACGATACGCGCCCCATCGCCACCAGCTTCCCCGTTTTCGAACACCTCCTGAGCGAAGTGGGCGCCGTATGATCATCGCCGTCGACGGCCCGACCGCTTCGGGCAAAGGCACCATTGCCAAGGCGCTGGCCCGCCATTTCGGCATTCCCCACCTCGACACCGGGCTGCTCTATCGCGCAGTCGGGCGGCAAGTGGACCTCAATGGCGGCAATCCCGACGATCCGGCCGACGCACTGGCCGCGACTGCCTTTCCCGACAGCCTGCTCGACGATCCCGCGCTGCGCAGCGAAGCGACCGGCGGCCTTGCCAGCCGGGTTTCGGTCCATCCGCAAGTGCGCGCCGCCCTGCTCGCCCGGCAACAGGATTTCGCCAACCAGCCCGGCGGCGCCGTGCTCGATGGACGCGACATCGCGACCGTGATTGCCCCCCATGCCGATGCCAAGCTGTTCGTGACGGCCAGCGTTGCGGCCCGCGCGCTGCGCCGGTTCATGGAAATGCGCAGCCGGGGCGAAGACGTGACCCGCGAAGCGATTGAGGCCGACCTTGCCGCCCGCGACGAACGCGATGCGGCCCGCGCGGTTGCTCCCCTGCGCCAGGCCGAAGGCGCGGCCAAGCTCGACACCTCGGCCATGTCGCCCGAAATCGCCATCGCGGCGGCCATCGCCCTCGTCGAAAAACAGGTCCAGCTTCAAAAGCAAACGGGAGCCTGACAGGCCGCTTGCAAGGCTACGTATCCCCCATGCTCCGGCTGAAACCGGGGCATGTCGGGCCGTTCTTCTCGTGCGTGGTAAACGCCCCACAAAGCATGAGACGAACCGCCATGGACCATCCCCCCGCCCCGAACACTATCCCCGTCTCGGACACTTTCCCCGCTCCGGACACTTTCCGCCGCCGCGCCCCGCGCGTCGGGTTCGAACTGCCGGTGCGGTGCAAGCACGGCCTTGTCCGCTCGACCGTCATGCTCAAGGACATGACCCGCTTCGGCGCCCGGATCGAAGGCGTGGAATTGCCGCGCCTGGGCGAACCGATCACGCTGCTGCTGCCCGGACAAGCCGCGCGCATGGCCTTTGTGGTATGGGCACGCGGGCGCACCTCGGGCCTTGAATTCGGCGACCCGCTCCATCAGCAGGTGTTCGACGACCTCATTCGCGACTATGCCATCGGCACGGCCATGAGTTCGACGGCAAGTTCGGCGGCAAGTTCAGGGCGCGGCGCCCCGCTCGCCCATCCGGCGCCCATGCAAATTCGCTCGGCGGCCTGATCAGGCGCATTTTCGCGAGCAGGCCTTGCAATTTGCGACCGATGGGCTAAGGGGCGCAGCTTCCTGCTCCGCAAGGACCGGGTAAGAAGAAAGCCGGAGGGGCCCCGCAATCCCGCGGACAAGCCAGCGATCGGTTAGCATTGCAAAGGACGCATGGTACATGCCGCTTTACGAGCATGTCTTTCTCGCGCGCCAGGATCTGAGCCAGTCTCAGGTTGACGCGCTCGCCGCCACCGCCACCGAAATCGTCGAAGCCAACCAGGGCAAGGTCACCAAGACCGAAACCTGGGGCCTGCGTTCGCTGGCCTACAAGATCCAGAAGAACCGCAAGGCTCACTTCGTCCTGCTCAACATCGAAGCCCCGGCGGGCGTCGTGGCCGAGCTCGAGCGTCAGACCTCGATCAACGAAGACATCATCCGCTTCCTCACCGTGCGCGTGGACGAACTCGAAACCGGCCCCTCGGTGATGATGCGCAAGAACGACCGCGAACGCAGCCGCCGCCGCGAACGCGAAGGGGAATAATCCATGGCCCGTCCGTTTTTCCGCCGCCGCAAGAGCTGCCCCTTCTCGGGCAAGAACGCTCCGAAGATCGACTACAAGGACGTGCGCCTGCTTCAGGGTTTCATGTCCGAACGTGGCAAGATCGTCCCCAGCCGCATCACCGCGGTTTCGGCCAAGAAGCAGCGTGAGCTGAGCCAGGCGATCAAGCGCGCCCGGCACCTCGGCCTGCTGCCCTACATCGTCAAGTAAGGAGCGCCTGACATGCAGATCATCCTGCTCGAGCGCATCGAAAAGCTGGGCACCATCGGCGACGAAGTGACCGTCAAGGACGGTTACGCGCGCAACTACCTGCTGCCCAACAAGAAGGCGCTGCGCGCCAACGACGCCAACCGCAAGATCTTTGAAGCCAATCGCGCGCGCATCGAGGCTGAAAACGCCGCTCGCCGCGAAGAAGCCCAGAGCGAAGCGTCGAACGTCGACGGCAAGGAAGTGGTGCTCATCCGCGCTGCTTCGAACGCCGGCCATCTCTATGGTTCGGTTTCGGTCCGCGACATCACCGACGGCCTCGTGGCCCAGGGCTGCAAGGTTTCGAAGGCCATGATCGTGCTCGAACGCCCGATCAAGACCATCGGCGTCTTCGACGTGCGCGTTGCGCTGCACCCCGAAGTGGCCGTTACGGTCAAGGCCAACGTCGCTCGTTCGCCCGATGAAGCCGAGCTTCAGTCGAAGGGCGTGAACGTCATCGACGCGATGTTCGAAACCGAAACCGGCGGCTTCACCGAAGCTTACGATCCGAACGCAGAACCGGGCGAAATCCCGGCCGACCTGCTCGAAGAAGGCACGGCGGAAGCCGAAGCCTGATCGTAGCCGAAACGGTTATGCAAAAGGGGCGTCTCTGCAAGGAGGCGCCCTTTTTCGTTGTCCGATGCCATCGGGACCGTTAGGCCGCGTGCAAAATCACGCAGGAATTCCAACGATGATCGCAGCCGGTACCAGCTTCAAGGACAACCTTCGGCAACTGCCCCCGATCGACGGCGTGCAGCGCATCGACCTGATCGACGAAACCGGCACCGTCGTCGCCTCGATCGAAAACCAGCCGGGCAAGCAAGGTTCACTGGCAGTCTATCAATACCTTGCGCAGACGTTCGACGCACTGGACGCCAAGGCCGCCGAACACGGCCTCCTCATCTTCGCCGAACACACCCCCGACGCCCGCACCCGCCCCGGCGCCCACCCCAACATCGACCGCCTCCTCACCATCGCCGAAGGCGGCACCCCCCTGCGGATCGAGATCGTCGCCATCGAGGGGTAAGGCGGGTTAGGAAATGCGAAGGGCGGAAAGCTGCCTTTCCGGCGGCGAAGCGCCTGCGGCGGTACCCGACCAGACCCGGCTATTGCGATCGTCCACGGCGAATGTCCTGCGCTGACACAAGCTGCCGATTGAATACCGTGAACCAGCCGCCTCGGCAGCAGGCCTAGATCATGTCGATCTTCTCGACACGGTCTATCCAGGACACGGGGACTATGTCTGAGAAAACCATCCCGCAATCGAGCTTGAGGCGGGACGCACGGTAATCCGGGCACCCCAGCCAATAGATCCAAACATGGAATAGGTCGAAGACCAAGTTCGGAAAGCCATCCGTCGGCATGCCGAAGCGATTGCATGCTGTAAGCGCAGCATCCTCTGGCACCAGCAGTGAAATGAGGTACGCATCGCCGTCCGCTGCCATGAGGACTTGGCCCTCGGAACCAAGCAAATGGTGCGAGACATGCCAATCGAACTCAGAGCCTTCCTTGAGGTAATGATTGAATCCGTTCACGAGGCCTGCCCGCGAGACCGTCAAATGCACCTGCCCTTCGCGCCTACCAGAGCGCATTCCTGGGCCGAATAGCTCTAACGCCACTGTCAATGTGTGCGCAACCTCGCCCCATCGGGGATGCTGGCTCAAGACGCGTTGCAGACGCTCGGTACGCTGCTGGACCCTGAGAGGCAGAAGGCCGTCTCGGCGAATAGACTCCAGCTCGTCGGCATTGACGCGTGTGCCATGATAACCGCGTATCCGCTGGGACCGAAGCCAGCCGGTCATTGCCGCGGAGAGAACCTGTTTATCCGCATGCACCAGCACGACCTCCGCTGCATCCTCGATGAATTCAGGCTCTGCCGCCCCGACAATCTGGGCCATGTTGCCTGGCAGATAGGGGCGCAAAAGCTCCCATAAGCGCGGCCCCCATTCCGCATTGTCATCAAAATCAAAGATGGCGGCGTGCTCCGTCACAGCTCGGCTTCACATTGGGACTCGATCGATTGCAGTTCCGCAGCGATCCGCGTGCACAGGTCCGAAAAATGGTCCTTGAAGCTGCCGAAGTTAGCGATGGCGTCCTTTGCCGCTTGCGCCGCTTCGGTGCCTCTTGCATGGCCCTGCAACTTCGACCGCAGCCATTGCGTCTCCCGCAACCCCGACAGCTTCATCTGCTCATCCCGGTGGCGGCCGACATTCAGGAGCTTTTCCAACAATGCCAGCGTGCGGTCACTGTCGGTGTATTCGACCGATAACCGGTCAAGGCGCTGACGCAGGGGCTTTGTCTCGAAGCCTTCGACGACAAGCTTTGTGAGGTCCATGACGGCCTCGGCCCACTCATCCTTGCTCGCCGTCAGCGGAATGTTGGCCCGATCCATCAAATCGGAATTACGCAGTTTCCACCATTCAACCTTGCGGTCTCTCCATCGCCGGACAATCGACATGACTTCCTCGCGCGGGTGCCGGAACGTTACAAAGTCACCTTGGAAGTCATTGATGATGGCGCGCTCCGAGATGCCTGCCTGTGGCTCGACGTTGAAGGCCAGCCAGTGCAACTGCTCCGTGTACGGCAGGGCACGCAGATCGCAGATATAGGCATGGACCTGACCCGCCTCATTCACGTCGTAGCCGCGCAGGTGCCATGCCGCCCGGCAGCTCACTTCACGGTCTTTGATTGTGTATTTTTCGCGGTCGGTTTTGTATTTTGACAGCACCTCGGCCCGAAAGAAGGCCGGGGATAGCTCGAACGGCAGATTGTTGCCCTCCGTCTGAAAATAATTGGTCGTCGCTGCCGGGTCTGTGGAAATTTTGGCCAGTCGCTCATTGCGCCAATCATGCGCAACGAACTCAACGTACTGCTTGGACTTGTTCCCGCTCCAGCCATCCGTCATCCCCTGAAAGACCTGGTCAGCGCCACGGCGCGGACGCATGATCTGGATACCGCGCGTGTAGGCACAGCGTCCGCCGTGACGCTGCCGATAGAAGAAATCGGCGGAATCGACATGGACCACTTCATCGATGTTGTCCGGCCAGCCATTGAATTCGCTGTGCTTCAGCAACGTGAAGTCGAACATGCGCACAAGCGAGCGACGTGCGATGGTCAGGTATTCTTCTAGCTCTTCCCAGGTAAACGAGACTAGCCGTACCTCTTCGCCACTGCGACCTAGCGTGACGGATGCACAGTGCCGAAGGTCACCGTGATCATCGAAGCGGCAATAGGCATTTTCCTCGGGTCGCCAGTGGACACCCGTCAGATGTGTGTATTCTTGATTGACTTCGATGTAGTCGCGCCCGTCGCCGCTCCATCCCTCAAACGTGCGTGCGAAAATGAGATCACGCCCCTGATCAAGCGCCTTTGAGCCCCGGTGATGGTCATCTCGCTCGATCCACATCCCCCTGCGGCCCCCGCCGGAGACATAGCTTGCGATGCTGACATACGGATTGCAGCTCCATCGCAGCAGGTCATCCTGCGATGCGGCCTCTAGCGCTTCATCCGGCACCACGATTGAATGAATGAACGTGTAGGGGCCGGACCCGTAAATGACTGTCTCGTCAGCGATGGCATTCTGCTTGAGGAACTCCAGATGCTGACCGGCGCCGACCCATTGCAAGTATTGCGCGTCATCAGACGGTAGCTCGTCGATCTTCTCAATCTTCTGGACGATTTTTTTGTGTGCGAAGCTGGGCATGCGGGAGCATTACCATACTCGGTTTATCCGGGAAATTGGACTTTGCTCAGTAACGCAAGAACTTGGAGCAGCTTTGACGAAGTGCTGAGCGCCATCTGTCACGTCATTCAAGTTTTGGGTGTGGGCTCGAGCGAGCCGTGACCGGATGGCTAATTTGGGGAAGCGAGCGAGACGCGATCCGAGAGTACTACGAGACCGACGGACACTTGGTGTTCCGCTTTTTACAGAAGCTGCCGTTCGCCACCACGATTGAGAACGGCAAGTAAGTCCCACGCCCTGTCTTTCCGCAGTGCCGAGGCCCGCGTGAATGTACGACCGGTTCCGATGTCCTGGCCAAGCCACTCGACTAGCGGCTTTAGAGGTGAGACGGCATCGCGTGCTGCAATCAATAACGAACGTCACCCCAAAGCTACCAGCCGCTTTGCAGCCAACCCCACCACTACACTTCACCGAACCACACGCCTGCCTAATAGGGTGGCGCACCCCGTTTGCGTCGGCGGGCAAAAGGACGTAGCTTTGCGCAATGCAGGCACTTCTCTCCCTTTGGAACACCGGTTCGGTTGCCCCCGCGCTTTGTGGTCTGTTCGGGATTGCGCCGCCGCCGCCATCTGACATGCACCCGGCTCCAGTCGTCATGGCTGCCGCCCCGCCTCCGGCCGTCATTGCGGGCTGATCCCGTCTGACGCTTTGGCTCGGTGCCCCGCGCACCGAATGATCTGCATTTTCAGGTGATACCATGCATTCTCGTTTTCCTGTGGGGGCGATTGCCCTCACGAGCGCTTTTGTGCTGCTGTGGAGCAGCGGCGCCATCGTTTCCGAAATCGGGCTTCATTACGGCTCGCCCTTTGCCCTGCTGCTCTTGCGCTATGGCGTTGCGCTGGGCGCACTGACTATCGTTGCATTACGGCGCGGGCGGTTCCTGCCTCGGCGCGAAAGCATTCCGCGCGTGATCGGCACGGGCTTTGCCATCGCCGGGGTCTATTCCTCATGCTATCTTCTGGCGATGGAGCACGGGTTGCGGCCCGGGATGCTGGCCACGCTGCTGGGGATACAGCCGCTGGTGACGCTTGCCGTGACCGAGCATCGTTTCAGCGCCCGACGCGTCGGGGGACTGCTGTTCGCGCTGGCCGGAGTGGCGATGATCGTGTGGGACGGCATGGCCGGGGCGCAGTTCGGCGTGACCGGCCTTGTCTTTGCCCTCTTGTCGTTGTGCGGCATCACCGGCGGGACGATCTGGCAAAAGCGTGAGACGCAGGCGCCCTGGGACGTCCTGCCGCTGCAATATGCGACTGGCCTCGCGGTCGTGTTGCTGGTCTCTCCGTTCGAGCCGTTCCACCTGTCGATGGCGCCCGCTTTCCTGCTCAGCGCGCTCTGGCTGGGACTGGCGATTTCGGTGGGGGCGAGCTTTGCGCTCTATCGCCTCATCGCCACGGGCAATCTCGTCAATGTCACCAGCTCGCTTTATCTGGTGCCGGGCGTGACGGCGGTGATGGACTGGCTCTTGCTCGGCCATGCCATGGCCCCGCTCGGCTGGGCCGGACTTGGCGCGATTGTCGCCGGGCTGGCGATGACGTTCCGGTAAGCACCCGATCCTTTGCGTCGCGTCCTTGTGCGGGAGCATGAGGCGCAGCGCAAATGTAAAGGAATGGGAAAGAAGCCCGTCCGACCGGACGCTGTCCTTACGTATCCACCGATGAGCGAAATATCACGGCGCCGTAGCGTATTCACCGGCTCAAACCTGAGGATCGCAATAACTGGGGCTGGTTAATAACATGTTGAAAACGATTGGTGGATTCCGCTCAGTCAGGACAAAAATCGCAGTCATGGCAGGGGCATGCATTGCCGCCTCGGTCGCCATCCTGGTGTCCTACAGCACTTTTGCAACCTATCGGACTCACGGATACGTCAACGGCCGCGTGTCCGAGATGGTCCAGCAACAGGTAAAGCAGAACCTGCAGAACCGGGCCGATGCCGAAGCGCGCTTCATCAAATCCGAACTCGACATGGCGTTCGACGCGGCCCGCACCACCGCCAACAGTTTCGAACAGATGGCAGCCCCCGGCGCGGGCGGCACGGCGGCGGGCGGTCGCCGCGCCCAGTTCAATGCGGTGCTGCGCAATGTGCTCGAACACAACCCCAGCTTCAACGGGACCTACTCCGCGTGGGAACCCAACGGCCTCGACGGCAATGACGGGCCCTATCAGAACGCGGCGGCCATGGGCTCGGACGCGACCGGGCGGTTCCTGCCCTACTGGACGCGCGGGGCGGGCGGAAAAATCGCGATCCAGCCTCTGGTCGAATACGACAGCAGCGCGCGCCATCCCAACGGGCTGGTCAAGGGGGCGTGGTACATCAACCCGCACAACACCCATCGCGAAAACCTGCTCGGCCCCCTGCCCTATATCGTTCAGGGCAAGCAGGTCTATCTGGCCACCATGTCGGTGCCGATCATGATCAATGGCGTGTTCCACGGCGTTGCCGGGGCCGACTACAATCTCGACTTTCTCCAGACGCTCGCAAGTCAGGTCAGCAAGTCGCTCTATGACGGCAAGAGCACGGTCGCAGTCATCAACGACAGCGGCCTGATCGTCGCCGACAGCGCCAATCCCGAAGCCATCGGCGGCGCGGCGGCCAAGGCCAATCCGGCCTGGGCAAGCAGCGCGCAAGTGATCGCGGCGGGCAAGTCGGTGGTTGTCGATGATCCCAAGAGCGAGAACCTGCAAGTCTATGCCCCGATCAAGATCGGTCGTGTCGACACCTCGTGGGCGGTGCTGATCTCGGTTCCGCGCGCCATGGTCATGGCCGACGCCGCCCTGTTGTCCGACCAGTTGGGCCAGCGTTCGACGGTCGATACCATGTTGCAGGTCCTGATCAGCCTCGGCATTGCGGCCATTGCCATTGCCATGACCTGGCGCATGGCCGCCACGGTCACCAGCCCGATCAGCCGCTGTGCCGAATTTGCCGACGGCATCGCGCAGGAAAAGCTCAACCAGCAGCTTGCCATCGCGCAGGACGACGAAGTGGGCACTCTGGCCGAAGCGCTGCGCAAGATGCAGAACGACCTGCGCGTCAATCTGGAACACCGCGAACAGGATCAGGCCCGCACGCAACTGGTGGTCGACACCGTGTCGCGCAGCCTCGAACGCCTGGCCGAAGGCGATCTCACCACCCAGATCAACGAAGAGTTCTCGGCCGAATACGCCAACGTCAAACGCCACTTCAACGCGGCCGTGTCCAGCCTGCGCGAGATCATCTCCGCCGTCGACGACAGCAGCAAGACCATCAATATCGGTGCGGGCGAAATCAACCAGGCCTCGTCCGACCTTGCCAGCCGTACCGAAACCGGCGCGGCCCGTCTGGAACAGACCGCGCTTGCCATGAATTCGGTCACCGCGATCGTGCGCCAGACCGCCGAGAACGCGGCGCAGGCGCGCACCGCGATCACCTCCACCGATCGTCAGGCAGCCGAAGGCGGCGCGATCGTCCACAATGCCGTCATGGCCATGGGCGAGATCGAGCGGTCCTCGGAACAGATCAGCCAGATCATCAGCCTGATCGACGGGATCGCGTTCCAGACCAATCTGCTGGCGCTCAACGCCGGGGTGGAAGCCGCCCGTGCGGGCGACGCGGGCAAGGGCTTTGCCGTGGTCGCGAGCGAAGTGCGTTCGCTTGCCATGCGCAGCGCCGAAGCCGCGCAGGACATCAAGAACCTGATCAACGTCAGCTCGCAGCAGGTGTCGCAGGGCGTGACGCTCGTCGGCGAAACCGGCACCGCACTCGAACACATCATCGAGCAGATCAGCCAGTTGCGCGAAACCATCGACGAGATCGCCAGCTCTGCCGAAGTGCAGGCGACCAATCTGGCGCAGATCAACACCGCCGTCGGCGAAATGGAACGCATGACCCAGCAGAACGCGGCGATGGTCGAGGAAAGCACGGCCGCTGCGCGCAGCCTCGGCGATCAGGCCCGCACGCTGGAATCGGCAGTCGGACGCTTTAACCTCGGCAACGGCAGCCATGGATCGTTCGGCATGGGCAAACGCTATGCCGCGTAAGACTCCCACCGCCTAAACGGACGTGACAGGTTCGCGGATCGGTCGTTAACAGGGCAACGATCGATCCGTGGAGCCTGTCATGCGTTTTTCCCGCCGCCTTGCCGCCGTCCTGCTTGCCGCACCGCTGGCGGTTCCCGTGGCGATGGCCCATCCGGCAAAAGCCCCCTCGACAGTCAATCGCGTGACGATCACCCGCGACGAATGGGGCATTGCCCACGTGTCGGGACAGACTGACGCCGATGCCGTCTACGGCATGATCTATGCTCAGGCCGAAGATGATTTCCCCCGGATCGAACGCAATTACCTGGTCAATCTGGGCCGCCTGTCCGAAGCGGAAGGGGAAAGCGCGATCTGGCAGGATTTGCGCCAGCGCCTGTTCATCGACCCCGAACGGCTCAAGGCCGACTATGCGCAAAGCCCGCTCTGGCTGCGCAAATTGATGCAGGCATGGGCCGACGGGCTCAACGCATGGCTGGCCGATCATCCCAAGGCAAAGCCGCTGGTCCTCACCCATTTCGAACCGTGGATGGCGCTTTCGTTCAGCGAAGGCAGCATCGGCGGCGATATCGAGCGGGTGCCCCTGTCGCAGTTGCAGGCCTTTTACGATCACAAGCAAGTGGCAATGACCGCCTCTGAACGCGGGCTGATCTGGCAGGAACCCAAAGGGTCGAACGGCATCGCCATCGCGCCCTCACGGACGAAGGACGGCCATGCTCTGCTGCTGATCAATCCGCATACCAGCTTCTTCTTCCGCTCCGAATTACAGATGACCAGCCGCGAAGGCCTCAATGCCTATGGCGCGGTCACGTGGGGACAATTCTTCATCTATCAGGGGTTCAACGCCCATGCCGGATGGATGCACACGTCGAGCGGGATCGACAACGTCGACGAATTTGCCGAGACTCTCGTCGACACTCCGACCGGGGCCAAAGGCTATCGCTATGGCGGGCAGATCCGACCGCTTGCGGAAAACACGATCACACTGCGCTATCGCCGCCCCGACGGCACCATGGCGAGCCGGGACTTCACCACATGGGCCAGCCACCACGGCCCGATCGTGCGCGAGGAAGGGGGCAAGTGGATTGCCTTTGCCCTGATGAACCGCCCCGTCGCCGCGCTCGAACAGAGCTATCTGCGCACCAAGACCCGCGACCTCTCCGAATTCTTGAAAGTCGCCGAGCGCAAGGCGAACAGTTCGAACAACACGATCTTTGCCGATGACAAGGGCGAAATCGCCTATCTCCATCCGCAATTCGTGCCGATCCGCGATACCCGGTTCGATTACACGAAGCCTGTCGACGGCAGCGATCCTGCGACCGACTGGCGCGGCCTTCATGCGCTCGATACTCTGCCGAGCGTGCTCAATCCGAAGAACGGCTGGGCCTTCAACACCAACAACGCGCCCTGGACTGCCGCTGGCGCGGACAGCCCGAAAAAGACCGATTACCCCGTCTATATGGACGAACTGGGCGAAAACCCGCGCGGTCCCCATGCGGAAAAGGTGCTGGGCGAGCGACGGGACTTCACTCTGCCGGGCCTGATCGCCGCCGCCTACGATCCCTGGCTTCCGGCGTTCGAGCACCTTTTGCCGCCGCTGTTCGACGCGGCAGCCTCCGACCCCGGCAATGCCGACCGACAGGCCGCGATCGCCCTGCTCAAAGGCTGGGACAAGCGCTGGTCGGCCGGGTCCACCGCGACAACGCTTGCCGTCAACTGGGGCGAAGCACTCTGGGCCAAGCGCGGCGACCATCCCGATCCCGAGGATGACAGCACGTCGGTTTGGGACTGGATGGAACGCCATGCGAGCCCGGCACAACGCCTTGCCGCGCTCGACGAAGCGATCGCACGGCTCAAGGGCGATTTCGGCGACTGGCGCGTGCCGTGGGGGGACATGAACCGCTATCAACGCAACGACGGCGCCATCGATCAGGTGTTTTCCGATGCGAAGCCGTCGACCCCGATTCCCTTCGCCAGCGCGCGGTGGGGCTCGCTCGCCTCGTTCGGCGCCAAACGCTATCCCGGCACGAAGCGCTATTACGGCACCAGCGGCAACAGCTTCGTTGCCGCCGTCGAATTCGGCCCCCGCGTCACCGCCCGCGCGGTCAGCATCGGCGGGGAAAGCAACGACCCGGCTTCCCCGCATTTTGCCGATCAGGTCGACCGCTATGCCACCGGCGACTTGCGCCCCGTGCATTTCTGGCCCGACGACCTCGCCGCGCATACGACTTCCACCCGGATCCTGATCCGGCGTTAGTGTCTGGTTCGAAACTCCGGCAATGGCGGAGTTTCTGACGCGGCACCGGCCCGCTCCCCCACCCGGCCTCCCACAGGGTACAATTGTTGGGAGGCCGGGTGGGGGAGCGGGCCGGTGCCGCATGCCGTCATTCCGACAAAGTCGGAATGACGGCACAAACACCTGCGGCTCTCTTTGCATGGTCATCAAAGCGGATTACGCTCGGGCTCATGCATATCGAAGAGACCATTGCCGCCACGATTTCCGAGCTGACCCGGCTGCACGCCCGCGCGGTTGCGACCTTGCGGGCCGATATCGCCGCCTTTGCCGCCGATGGCACCCTGCCCCCGGCGGGGCGTCGCGACGACGGGTCCTATGCCTATCCGGAATTGCGGATCGATTTGCCCGGTGATCCCGACAATGTCTCGACCGGACGCGCCTTCGGACGCCTGACCGAGCGCGGGGTCTATGCAACGACGGTGACGCGTCCGGCACTTTACGCCGACTATCTCGCCGAACAGCTGCGCCTCATTCTCGAGGATTATGCCGTGACAGTGACGGTCCACCCCTCGCGGCAGGAAATCCCCTTTCCCTATGTGCTCGACGGCACGTTCGGCGCGGAAATCGGCGCTGTGCGACCACAGGATCTGGCGCGCCATTTCCCGACGACCGAACTGGCGGAAATCGGTGACGAGATTGCGGACGCGGAATATTTCGTGGGTGACGGGCCCTTCCCGCTTTCGCTGTTCGACGGGCTGCGCACCGATTTCAGCCTCGCGCGGCTGGCGCACTATACCGGCACGCGGGCCGAGGATTTCCAGCGCTACATCCTGTTCACCAACTATCACCGCTATGTCGATGAATTCGTCGACTGGGCGGGCCGCCAGCTCGGTACCGGCCGGTTCACTGCGCTGACCGGCGCAGGCGGCTTGCAGATCGATGCCGCGACTGACAGCGCGCGCGACCGCCTGTCCGACACGGCATGGCGGCGGCACCAGATGCCCGCCTATCACCTGATCGCGCCGGATCGTTCGGGGATCACGCTGGTCAATATCGGTGTCGGCCCGTCCAATGCGAAGACGATCTGCGACCATCTGGCCGTGCTGCGCCCCGAAGCCTGGCTGATGATCGGCCATTGCGGCGGCCTGCGCCCGACACAGAAGATCGGCGATTATGTCCTCGCCCATGCCTATCTGCGCGACGACCACGTGCTCGATCCGGTCCTGCCGCCCGAAATCCCCATTCCCGCCATTGCCGAAGTGCAAGTCGCCCTACAGGCCGCCGCCGAACAGGTCAGCGGCACCGGCGGAACCGATCTCAAGCGACGGATGCGGACCGGCACCGTGGTCACCACCGACGACCGCAACTGGGAATTGCGCTACTCGCACTCGGCCCGTCGGCTGAGCCTGTCGCGCGCGGTCGGCATCGACATGGAAAGCGCCACCATCGCGGCACAGGGCTATCGTTTCCGCGTGCCCTACGGCACTTTGCTGTGCGTGTCGGACAAGCCGCTGCACGGGGAAATCAAGCTGCCGGGACAGGCCAACCGCTTTTACGAGGAAGCGATCGCCGCCCATCTGGCGATCGGCACGACCACGTGCGAGCTTCTGCGCGAACAGGGGTCCCGCCTCCACTCGCGCAAGCTGCGCGCGTTCAACGAGCCCCCGTTCCGGTAAGGGGCCCCCTTACCGCGAAGCACTGGCCTTTACCGCGAAGCGCTGGCCCTTACCGCGAAGCGCTGGCAAGCCGCGGGTGGCTCACGAAGACTTGCGTGCCGATGGTATCGAGCGCGAGGCGATAGCTCTTGACCACCAGGGCAAAGACCGAAGGGTCGATGCCCTTGCCCGTCACGACGTCCCAACTGACATTGACCGACTTGTCCGCGCCGACCGTGACTGCGGCAAAGCGGTTGTCGCGGGCAAAGGCTGCGGCGGCCACCGAGTCGAAGGGCTTTTCCGGCTGGAAATTCGCGCTGAACTGCAACGACTGGCAGGCGCCATGGGTGATCTCGTTGCAGTCGTAGAACACGATCTGCGTCGCCCAGCCGCCGATCCGCGCCTGGATCAACGGATCGCCGCTGTCGTCATGCGTCAGGACGGCATCGTCCCCCGACGCCTTGAGCGCGGCGACGACGCCTTGCGGCTCGGTTGCGGAAACTTCATCGGCCCGCGCCGGAACTGATGCACCGACGCACAAGGCAAGCCCCAACAGGCAGTGGGCAATCGGAATGTGTACCGATTTCATGACAGACATCCTCGGGTATTTTTATTTATGCCCGAAGCGTCTCATAAACTCGAACCCGCGACAAGCGGGATCGGCGCGCGGTCGGTTCGATCCAGCGCGCCGTAACGGCAAGTCGGGGCCTATGGACGTCCGCGACTCGAACTCCTTCAATCCCGATCGAGGAAAGCAACGAGTTCCCGCCCCAGTTCGGGCATGGTCACGCTGCTCATATGCGTACCCGGAATGGTCACGCGTTCGGCATTGGGCAAAGCTTCTGCCAGTCGGTCGGCCGAGCCATTGTCGTTGTCGTCCGCCCCGCACAGCACCAGCGTCGGCATCGTGATCGCCTTGAGCGCCTCGGGCGGAGTGTCTTCCATCGTGCCGAGCAGCAGGCGGGCCGCCACGCGATCGACGCCGGTCGATTTCAGGAATTGCTGCGCCATGTAGGACGGATCGCCGGGGCGGATCGTCCCGAAACGATCGATCACGTCGCGGAAGAAATCCTGCCGCTTGGCCCAGCCCGCGAGCCCTTCGAGCCCCATGCCCGCCAGGACCAGACGGCGGGGCGCCATGCCTCGGATCACGCTGCGCGCCGAAGTCCGCGCGCCGAGGGAAAAACCGACGAGATCGAAATCGGAAAGGCCGAGATGGGCGACCAGCGCCTCTGCGTCGCGAGCAAGTACGTCGGAAGGATAAGCCTCGGCATCATGCGGCGCCGCACTGCCCCCATGCGCGCGCAAGTCGGGCATCAGGCAGGCAAAACCCGCCTCCGCCAGTTGCGCGGCTGTGCCGTACTTGATCCAGTTGACCGTGGCCGAGGAAAACAGCCCGTGCAGCAGCACGACCGGCCGTCCCTCTCCCAGACGGTGAAGCGCCAACGGAGCGCCATCGAAGCCGGGAAATGTCTCGCTTGTCGCAGGTATCGTCGTCATGACACCGCGATAGCCGCTTATCCCAGCAGCTTGTAGCCCGAAATCAGGAGGACTGCCGCAAGGATGGGGCGCAACACGCGATCGGACGCGCGCGTCGACAGCAGGCTTCCGACCGCCACCGCCGGGACCGAACCGATCAACAGATTGACCAGCAAGGGCACGTTGACGTCACCGATGACCCAGTGCCCGAACCCGGCGATGAGCGTCAGCGGCACCGCATGGGCAATGTCACTGCCCACGATCCGCGACACGCGCGACGCGGGATAGAGCATCAGCAGCGCGGTCACGCCGATCGCCCCCGCCCCGACCGAAGAAACCGTCACCGCGACGCCCAGCAAAGCGCCCAGAACGATCGTCGGCAGTCGAGTGGTCTTGTCGTCGCGCTGTTCGTGATGTTGCGCAAACGAGGCGAGCCGGTTCTGGAACAGCGTGGCAAAGGCCGTCAGTATCAACATGCAGCCGAGCGCGACAAGCATGACCTTGCTCGCCGCCTTGGGCGGTTGCCCAAGGCCTGACACGACGATCAGAGTGAGGATCGCCGCAGGCACGCTGCCCGAAGCAAGCCGCCGCACGATTTTCCAGTCGACGCTCGACCGCGAGCCGTGGATCAGCGACCCGGCAATCTTGGTCGAGGACGCAAACAGAAGGTCAGTGCCGACCGCCGTCGTCGGACTGATGCCGAACATCAGCACCAGCAGCGGCGTCATCAGTGAACCGCCCCCGACACCGGTAAGGCCGACGAGCAACCCCACCAGCGCACCGGCGATCACGTGCAGCATGTCGAACTGGGCCAGCATTCCCTATCCAGTACAGCGCGCGGCGGTGATCGTCACGGCTTTCCCGCGGGCCATACCGGGCAAACCCCGCTTTCCGCAACATCGGGGCGCACAATCTCTATTTTGGAGCTTGGCATTCTTTCTTTGTCGCCACCTGGGTCCGAAAAGAGACAGAGGCGGCCACGATCCCCCTTGCGCCCGTGTGGGGAAGGCATATCCTTGACTTTGCCATGAAACTTCGCGCCATGGACATGATTGCGCCGAAACGGCCGATGCGACGCGCTTTCGTGCGTGTGCGCCGTTCGTTCGCACACGGCCGGAGCCGGGTCCTGATCCCGGCCCTGCTGGGAACTCTTGCCATCGCAACGCCCGCCTCGGCGACGCCCGGCTCGCTCAGCCTGCTGAGCAACCAGCCCTTGCGCTTCGGTACGATCGTGACGGTCGACGGCGGATCGCGCACGGTCGGAGCGGACGGCTCGACCATCAACAGCAATGTGTTCCCACTCGGCGACCGTACCAGTGGCCCGGCACAGTTCACACTGGTCTACAACCGCCCCGGCAACGACAAGCGCGCCTATCAACTGACCTTCGCGATCAACCTGCCCAGCGTTCCGAATGTGCGCGCAGCAGGGGTTCAGGGTACGCTTTCGGGCTTTACCACCGATCTCCCCGGCATTCCCGTGCTGCAACCGGGGCGCACCGCGCTCTACACCCTTTCCAATTGCATGTCGGACAGCTGCTCGGTGACGTTCCATATCGGCGGGACACTCAACGTCGAGCGCACGTCGGGCGGCGGCGAGCTTACCTTTCCGCTGGTTCTCATGACTTCGGTCGTGGCGGTGCTGGGATGAAGGGCATCGCGATCCGTATCGCGGCCGGACTGCTTGTCCTCGCCCCGGGATCGCAGATTGCCTGTGCCGCCTCGTCGAGTGCCACCGGCGTCGCCACGGCAAGCATTGTCCGCCCTCTCACCGTCACGGCCGATGCAGACATGGATTTCGGCACAATCACCCATGCCCCCCGGCAAAGCGGGACCGTGACCGTCAGTCCCGGTAGCGCCGGTGCGTCTTATGGCGGAGCGGCGGGAGGCATATGTGCGGGCACCGCGTGCGGCGACGCGCATTCCGCCCACTTCACGGTCAAGGGCGAACCGCTGCGGAGCTATGCGATCCAGCTGCCTTCGACCGTGGCCGCCCTGCCCGACGCGGCCGCCGCCGCCAAGGGTGCCCCGTCGTTGCAAGTGGGGGCACTTACCCTGCACAGCGCAAGCGGGACATCGGAGCCCCGCCTCGACGCTGTCGGACAGGACAGCTTCGAAGTCGGCGGCACGCTCACGCTGCCCGCCGACGCTCCGGCAGCCCATTACCGCGCCACGCTGACCATCATGGTAACCTATATCTGAACGGGTTTCAGCGATTGCGAATCGCGCAATCGTCGTCCGCCACCGCGCAGGGAGAAAGGGCTGGAAAGGCGTCCGGCCGTCCCCCCGATTTCAGGGTCAGCCCGGGCCCATCGCGGGTCGAAATCGGCGAGCGTTTGCGGCAAACCGCGAAAAATCGCACATCATCCTGAAAACAAACGGCCATTCCTTTTCGGCATTTCCGACAAAAACCCGGCGACGCGGGAAACCATGCCGAACCGAACCACCAGCGCCTCTCGTCCCGATCATTTCACGCCACCGTGGTTTCACCTAACCAGCCATTAATCATTTCCTCTTACCAGACGACCTGCGGCGGGGGACATTCGGCAAACCATTGCCAATGCGCACCACCGTCGCGGCACTGGAGGCCAATGCAAAGAGCGTTGCCTTGCGGTCCACTTCGGGGAATGAGCAAATGACCAAGATGAACAAGTACGTTCTCGCGGCAGCTTCGGTTGCCGCCCTGTTCGCAGCACCGGGCGTCGCGCTGGCTGCTTCGGGCAACAGCTCGACCGCGGCCGGCACTGCCACCGCCAGCGTCGTTGCGCCGATCGTTCTGACCCACACCAGCGGTGCGGCACTCAATTTCGGCAAGTTCACCGTCGGCGCGGGCGGCACCGTCGTTGTCACCTCGGCCGGTGCCGGTTCGGTCACCAGCGACGTCGGCTTCGTTCCGGGTTCGTCGACCGCTGCCGACCAGTTCACGCTGACCGGCGATTCGGGCCGCAACTTCGGCATCACGACCACCAGCGGCACGCTGACCAACGGCACGAAGACGATGAGCTTCACCACCGCTCCGTCGGCTGCCTCGGGTACGCTCAGCGCCTCGGGCACCTACAGCTTCAACGTCGGCGGCACGCTGACCGTGGCGGGCACCGAAACCGCAGGCGCCTATACCGGCACCTACAACGCGACGGTCGCCTATCAGTAAGGGTGCGAGGCATTCGGCTGATCCTTGGGGGGACGGAACGATGCGCGTATCCGCAAAGGTCGCAGGGCTTGCCCTGGGGCTGATCGGCCTGGGCCTTGCCACTCCCGCAGTGGCAGGCCCGGCCAGCACCTCGACGACCAGCGGCAGTGCTTCCGCGCAGGTCGCCTTGCCGCTCCAGGTCGTGGCGGTCGAAGACCTGCGTTTCGGAGCCATTGCCCAGCCGCAAGCCAGCGGGACGCTGACCATTGCGACCAATGGCGCAATGACCACGTCCGGCAGCCTCGGCACGGCCAGCGCAATTGCCCAACCGGGCACGCGCGGCCCTGCCCAGTTCGCCCTGTCCGGTCAATCCGGGCAGCGTTTCCTGGTACTGATCGCCAACAACACGACGATCAGCAACGGGTCGGCCACCATGCGGGTGACCAAGATCACCAGCAGTATCGGCCAGGGCCTGGAAGTGCTCGACGCGTCCGGCACCTTGACTTTCACGGTCGGGGGCACGCTCAACGCCAACAGCAATCAGGCGGTCGGCAACTACACCGGCACCTTCCCGGTCATCGTCACGTTTTTCTGATCCGGCATCCGGGCCCATCGCGGCCCGGATGCGTATTGGAGTCTTAACCATGTCACGCAACCGATCGGAAACCATGTGGAAGCCGGGCCTGCAATCGCTCGCCTGCGCCGCGCTGTGTCTGGGCGCCATGCCGCTCGCCGCCGTGGCGCAGACGGCCCCTGCTTCGTCCCATATTCCCGAAGGTTCGGTCGGCGGCATGGGCGACATCAATCTCTATCCCAAGCGCGTCGTCATCGACAGCCGCGCCCGCGTGGCCAGCGTCGGCGTCTACAACCGCACCGCCAACAGCGGCGACTATGACATCGTCATTTCCGACATGATGATGACGCCCGACGGTCGTCTTGTCGAACTCGCCTCGGTCGACGACAAGGACCCCACCCGCGCCCGGGTCAAGGCGGCAAGCCAGATGGTGCGCTGGTCCCCTCATCGCTTCACGCTCGGCGGCAACGAGATGCAGAACGTGCGCCTGATGGCCCACACGCTCGAGGATCTGCCCGCCGGGGAATACCGCACGCACCTTTCGGTCATTGCGGTTCCGCCCGGCAACGACGGGCTCACCATCGATGAGGCCGCGACCGGCGACGCGCCCTCGGGCGGCATCGGCGTACGCATCACGCCGCGCTTCGGCATCTCGATCCCGGTCATCGTCCGCGTCGGCGAAACGACGCTGACGGCGGGGCTCAAGGACCTGAACCTGCGCACTGCTCCCACCGGGCAAAAAGTGATCGCCCTCACAATCACCCGCAGCGGCAATCGCTCGGCTTTCGGCGACATCGTGGTGACCGCTCCGGGCAGTTCGAAGCCGGTCGCATCGGTCAAGGGCGTCGGCATCTATACCGAAGTCGATGCCCGCACCGTGCTGCTGCCGGTCGATCCCGCCCTTGACCCGCGCCTCACGGCCAAGGGCGCGAAGCTGACCGTCACCTATACCGACGATGACTATGCCCCGGGCAAGATGCTTGCCCGTGAAGACTTCGTCGTTCCGTGACGCGGCCGGGGGCGCCATCGGCAGCCTCCGTTTTCGACATGCCACAGCCCGCCCGCAAACGCGGCGCGGGCCCTTCGCACGTGGCGATCGCCCTCGCCTCGGTCCTTCCCGCGCAAGCTGCCCTTGCCGCGCCCGAAGGCGCCAGCCCACAGACCGTCTCGCCACCGAGCCAGCCGCTTCCGGCCATTCCCGGACGCGTCGCGAAACCGGGACAGGCGCTGGCCATCACCTATCCCGCGCTTTCAAGCGACGATGAACTGATCGTCGAGATCTCGACCGAACATCACGAGATGACCGACACGATCACCGCACACGGGTTGCGCGGCGGGGTCTATCTGCCGTTCGGGGATCTGGCGCGCTTTCTCGACCTGCCGATCCAGATCAGCGACGACGGGCACTATGCCAGCGGCTGGTTCCTGTCGCCGACCCGCACGGTCGCCATCAACCTGCGCGCCGGGACGATCATGCTGTCCGGCCGCGAGCGCCCCTTGCGCAAGACCGACTTCGCCGCGTTCGAAGGCGAACTCTATATCAAGGCCGAAGCCCTGGCCGAGATCCTGCCGATTTCGGCCAGCGCGGACCTGCGCGCGCTGTCTGTCACGGTGAAGACGCGCGAACCCTTCCCCTTTCAGGACCGACTCCAGCGCGAGGCGGCGCGCGAAAAGCTCGCCAATACCGCCGGACGCGATCACCAGACCACGTATCCGCGCCAGCAGACACCGTGGAAAGCGATCGATGCGCCGATCACCGATGTCGAAGTGCGCGCGCAAGGGGGACAGGGACGCGGGACCCATCTCGAAACCGATCTGCGGGCGTCAGGCGATCTCGCCTTCATGACCGCGCACCTTTATGCCGGGTTCTCCTCGTCCGACGCCTTGACCGGCGCACGCCTCGAACTCGGGCGCCGCGATCCCGATGCGGGTCTCCTGGGTGGCCTCCATGCAACCGATTTCGAAATGGGTGACGTTGCCAGTTCCTCCCAGCCGGTGGGCCTGCGCGGCGTCGCCGGACGCGGCATCACGCTGACCAACGAACCGCTCGAACATGCCTCGGCCTTTGAAACCATCGATTTTCGCGGGGATCTGCCGACCGGATACGAAGTCGAACTCTATCGCAACGACGTCCTGATCGGATCGACGCGCAACGCGGTCAACAGCCAGTACGAATTCATCAAGGTGCCCGTCGAATTCGGGCAGAACGTCTTCCGCCTCGTCTTCTACGGCCCGGAAGGACAACGACGCGAGGAAGTGCGGCGGATCAATGTCGGCGACGGACGGCTCGCGCGGGGCGCCTTCGTCTACAACCTCTCGGCCGTGCAAAAGGATACGCCCCTCTTCGGACTGCAGGCCCCCGGATACCTGCCTTCGATCGATCAGGGGGCATGGCGCGGATCACTGGAAATGCAATATGGCCTGACCGGGGGGATCACCACCGTGGCCGGGGCCGCGCTCTATCAGGGCAATGGCACCACCCGCTGGTTCGGTTCGGCGGGGCTGCGCACCGGCATCGGCCGCTTTGCCGCCAAAGTCGACGGCGTCATGGGCAACGGCGGCGGACGCGCGGTGGAACTGGGTCTTGCCGGACGCGTGCTCGGCACCAGCCTGGTTGCGACTCATGCGCGCTATGGCGGCGGGTTCATCGACGAAGTCCGCTCGCCCGACAACAAGCCGCTGTCCTCGATGACCAGCTTCAATCTCGCCAATACGCTGCATCTGGGATCGAAGTCGGTGCCGCTCTCGCTCGACGTGCAGCATCTTGCCTATGTCAGCGGGCAGGTTTCCGACACCGCCACGTTCCGCCAGTCGTTCACCACCGGGCGCATGGTCATGTCGAACGCAGTCGTCCACACGATCCAGGCCGCCCCCGGCATGGTCACCACCCGCATGACCAGCGGCACGTTCGACCTGTCGAGCTATGCCGGCAGCCATACCGAATATCGCGCCGGGGTCGGCTATGACATCGGCCCCAAGCCGCGTATTTCCACTCTGAGCGGCGAAGTCGATCACACCTTCAACAGCGGTACGTCGATCCGCACCGCGATCACCCATTCCTTTGCCGACAACAAGACGACGCTGGGCCTTTCGGGCGGGCGCAAGTTCGGCCCCTTCGCCCTGTCGTTCGACAGCACCTATACCGTGCCCACGCGCCAGTTCGCGTTCACGCTGCGCCTCGGTTTCAGCTTTGGCCGCAATCCGCTCAACGGACGCATGTTCACCGCGCGGCCCGGCCTTTCCAACGGCGGCGCGGTCGCCTTGCGCGCCTATTCCGACACCAACGGCAATGGCCGCTATGACAAGGGCGAGCCGCAAGTGGGCAAGGCGACCTTCTTTACCCCGACCCAGACGGTCACCGCCGACGACAGCGGCACGGCCATTCTGGGCGGCACCAGCGACGGCAGCCACACCGCCGTTCGCATCGACGGCGCGACTCTGCCCGACATCGCCATGGCGCCCGCGCGACCCGGCGTGGAAATCGTATCGCGTGCCGGACGCATCCCGGTGGTCGAATTCGCCATCGACCAGTTGAGCGACGTCGAGGGCACGGCCGTCTTCCTCGACCACGGCGGCAAGCGCGCGGTGGCCGGGGTCACGCTCTATCTCGTTGACGGCAAAGGCCATCGCGTGGCCCGTGCGCGCAGCGAAAACGACGGTTTCCTCCTGTTCGAACAGATCCGTCCGGGCACCTACGACATGATCATCGACGCCAATCAGGCCCGCAATCTGAAAATCCGACTGCACAAGGCGATCCGCCTCACCATCGGTCGCACCGGCAAACTTGTCCGCACCCGCGTCGAAGTCGTCCGGGACTGATATCGACAAGCCTATTTTGGCCCCCTGTATTTTGACCGAGGATTTTACGTCGGGTTAACCACACTCCGCGCATGATCCCGGAGATGTTCGACGATCCGCACAGCTTTGCCCGCTCGGTCGCGCTGGCCGAAACCGCAGCCGCCCCGGCTCGCGGTGTCGTTCCCGACGATCTCGGGGCGCTGTCCCCGCGCGGGGGGCGGTCTGCCGTGGCGCTTTCGGTCGTCGTTCCCTGCTACAACGAAGAGGCCGTGATCGACGCCCTGCTCGCCCGGCTCGAGCCGGTCTGCGAAGCCGCTGCCCCCGGTTCCTATGAAATCGTTCTGGTCAACGACGGCTCGCACGACGGCACCTGGGCCGCGATCGGTGCCCATGCCGCGCGCTCGCCCCATATCGTCGGCATCGACCTGTCCCGCAATCACGGGCATCAGCTTGCCCTGACTGCCGGTCTGTCGCTGTGCCGGGGCAACCATGTTCTCGTCATCGACGCCGATCTTCAGGACCCGCCCGAACTGCTGCCCGAAATGCTCGCTCTTGCCGGGCAAGGATACGATGTCGTCTATGGCCAGCGGATCGATCGCGAAGGCGAGACCTGGTTCAAGAAAAGCAGTGCGAGCCTGTTCTATCGCCTGCTCGAACGGCTGATCGACATTCCCATACCACGCGACACCGGCGACTTCCGCCTGATGAGCCGCGCTGTCGTCGATGCCTTCAACCGCATGCCCGAACGCCATCGGTTCGTGCGCGGCATGGTGAGCTGGCTGGGTTTCCGTCAGGTCGCCCTGCCCTATGTCCGCGAAGCCCGCTTCGCCGGGGAAACCCATTACCCGCTGGCCAGGATGGTCGGCCTTGCCGTCGATGCCGTCACCGGCTTCTCGATCAAGCCCCTGCGCATGGCCTCGATCTTCGGGGCGGTCTGCGGGACGATCGGGCTCGGCCTTGTCGTCTGGGCCTTGTGGGCATGGCTTGAAGGACGCACGGTTTCGGGCTGGACCAGCATGATCGCAGTGACGCTGGTACTGGGCAGTGCGCAACTGATGATCTTGGGGGTGTTCGGCGAATACCTCGGCCGCATGTATATCGAGACCAAGAACCGCCCGGCCTGGATCGTGAGAGAGATCACCGGCCGCCCCCCGCATGACTGAGCAGGCCCTGTCGGCGCCTGCCCCGCGCCTGCGCGCTCTGGCGAGTGAAGCGGGTCGCATCGCCCGGTTCGGTGCGGTCGGGCTGGTCAATACCGCCATCGGCGCCGGAACGATCGCGATCGGCCTCCACTGCGGTCTCGGCGATTATGCCGCCAATGCCGCCGGCTACGGCCTCGGCCTCGTCAGCTCCTATATCCTCAACCGCCGCTTCACTTTCCGCGCAAAGGGCTCAGCCGACGGACGCGAAAAGCTGCGCTTCGCGATGACGGCGGGTATCAGCTACCTCGTCAACCTGACGATCCTGCTGCTCGGGCGCCGGATCGGCGCGGGCGGAACCATGGCCCTGCAACTCGTCGCCATGGCCGCCTACACCATGACGTTCTACGCACTGTCCCGGCTGTTCGTCTTCTCCGCAAACGAGCGTCCTTCACGCGATCGCGCGGCGCGGCGCGGTGATCCGCTCGCCCTTGCAGACAGCAACCTGCTCGTCCTCGCACTGGTTCTTGCCACGGCCGTTCCGATCCTCTTTCCACCGATCCTGCCGCTGATGGACCTTGGCGGCCACGTCGGGCGTTATGCGGTGCAGATCGACGGCGGACGCTCGGCCGATCTCGCGCGCTGGTACGGTTTCCAATGGGGCCTGCTGCCCAATCTCGGCGTCGATCTGCTGGTTCAGGGTCTGGCGCCGCTTATCGGGCTGGAACCGGCGGTCCACCTCATCGTCGGGGCGATCCCGCCGCTGATGGTGCTGGGTCTGCTCCTGCTCGCGCGCGAGGCGCATGGGCGCATTCCGCCCGGCGCCGCCTTTGCCGCGCCGCTTGCCTATGGCGCGCCCTATATCATGGGCTTTGCCAACTTCACCCTCGGCATCGCCATGGCGACGCTGCTCCTGGCCCTGTGGATGCGGCTGGGGCGCAGCCATCCCCGCTTTCGGGCTGCGCTGTTCGTTCCGCTCGGGTTCATACTGTGGCTCTGTCACCTCGTGGCCTATGGCGTCTTCGGCATTGTCGCGGGCTGCATCGAACTCGATCGCCAGCGTGCGCGGGGGCGTGGCTGGACCGCCTCGATACTGCACGCGGGGCTCGCCCTGATCCCGCTCCTGTCCGGCCCGCTCGCGGGACGCCTCTTTCCCCATCGTGCCGATCCGGGCGAACCGTTCCGCTATCTCGAAACGAGTGCCAAGCTTGCCTATCCGCTGCTGATCCTGCGCGACACATGGTCCTTGTGGGACACTGCCTGCGCGACGGTCGTAGTACTGGCGGCCTTCGTCGCCTTGCGGGCCCAGGGCTGGCATCGCCATCGCGGCCTTGTCGGCGCGGGCCTCGTGCTGACCGCGCTTTATGTCGTTATGCCCGACGTGATCATGGGATCACATTACGCCGATATCCGGCTCTTGCCGATCATCCTTGGCCTGTTGATCATTGCCGGGGCGCCTCCGACCGAGACCGCAATCGACCGGCGCCGGGCGGGCCTGATCCTTGCCGCCGCGCTCGGCTTTGCCGGGGTCCGCATGGCGAGCACGACTTATACTCTGCTCGTTCAGGGACGGCAGGCCGAACGCTCGCTTTCCGCGCTCGATGCCCTGCCCCGCGGCAGCAATCTCATCACGCTTTACGTCGCCCAGTGCGGCGGCTGGAGCAGCGACAGGCGCCATCATCTGGGCGGCTATGCCCTCGCCCGGCACCACGCATTCGACAATGCCCAATGGGAAATGCCGAGCGGACAATTGCTGTCCGTTCACAACCCCGACGCGCAACCCTTTGTCCGCGATCCTTCGGAAGTGACTTTCCTGCATCCCTGCCACGGGGCAGCCGACCTCGCGACGACGATTGCCGCGGTTCCGACGCCGATCTCATGGCTCTGGGTCATCGAAAACGGCCAGGACAACGATTTCGGTCTCCGGGATTTTCCCGGATGGCAACCTGTGAGACAATCGGGGAACAGCGTGCTTCTGCATCGCAGGGCGGAACCGCTTGGCAAGGATGGCAAATAACGAAAGTTTATCTTTTCGCTTGTTGTTTCTGCCGCTTACATAATAAACACTGCCAACAACATAAAAAAGGTCGCTCCGCAATCGTTAGATACGACCAATGAACTCATCGGAGAGAGAAGACCGCAATGGGAGCGATCACACCAACGGTCCGAAGCATTTCAGACCTTGCCCGAATTGCCGGCGTGTCGATATCGACTGTCTCTCGCGCTTTGACTGGTAAAGGCACACTTAACCAGCAGACCCGAGACCGTATTCGCGCTCTTGCCGCCGAACACGGTTTTCGCCTCAACGTCGCCGCCCAGAATCTTCGCCTCGGCAGAACCGGCGCGATTGCCGTACTGCTCCCGCTGGGGCACGAGCGGGCACAACATCTGTCCGACCCGTTCCTTTCGACCATGATCGGCCATCTGGCCGATGCCCTTTCCGACAAGGGATACGACCTTCTCCTTTCCCGCGTTCTTCCCGAAGAGGATCACTGGCTGGAAGAATTCGTCGTTTCCGGGCGCGTCGACGGGATCATCGTCATCGGCCAATCGGACCAGAATGACGTGCTCAACCGGGCGGCAACCCATTACCGGTCGATGGTGGTTTGGGGGGCCTATGACCCCGACAACATGTATACCACCGTGGGGTCCGACAATTTCGCGGGCGGGATGATGGCAGCGCGTCACCTGCTGCAACGCGGGTGCAAGACGATGGCATGGTTCGGCCACGGCGATGCTCCGGAATTTCAGGCACGCAAAACGGGATTCCTCGCCGGATTGCCCGACGAACTTCGCAAGAACGTCGAAATCATTCCGATCCCGATCACGCCGGAAGGCAGCCATGCCGCTGCACAGGCCTATTTCACATTGGGGCACCGTCCCGACGGCGTGTTCGCCGCCTCCGACGTTGCCGCGATGAGCGTTTGCGCCGCCGCAACCCAGAACGGCATTTCCATTCCCGACGACATGGCCGTTGTCGGGTTCGACGACATCCTGCTGGCCCGTTATGCCTCGCCGCCCCTGACCACCGTGCGCCAGGACATCGAGAGCGGCGCCCGCATGCTGGTCGACCTGCTGACACGTCGCATGGCCGGCGGCGATACCCAGTCGGTGCAATTCGCCCCGCGCCTGATCGTCCGCGAATCCGCCTGACAAAGCGATACAGGAATGGGGGCGGATCGCTCCGCCCCCATCTGCCCGCCTCTATGCCCTATTTTCAGAACGAGCCGCGAATGCGGATCCCGTACGTCCGCGGCGCCCCCATGTAAGCACTTTCGGTCCCCGTCTGGAGCGAGGTCTCGATGGCGCGTGCCATATAGGATTTGTTGAACAGGTTCTGGACCCAGCCTTCGACCGTGATCCGCTTGTTGACCTTCACCCCGAGATTGGCGTTGACCAGACTGACCGGGCCCTGGACATTGCTGCCGGCGGTATTGATGAACTGGCTGCTGGTGTACTGGTACTGCACCCGCCCGACCAGATCGAGCTTGTCGGTGAGCGGCGTGTCGACATTGGCCGCCAGATTGAGCGTCAGTTTCGGCGCATAGCGGAACCGCGATCCCGACAGCACCGCGTCGATGTTGGGATCGACCGCATAGCTCGCCTTCATGATCCAGGTCGCATCGGCATTGAGCGTCAGCGCCTTGTTCACCTGGAACGCGTTCTCGATTTCAAGGCCGTAGTCCTTCGCCGACTTGGCATTGAGAACCGTAAAGCGCAGACCGACGAACTGCCCGATCTGAAGATCGCTGATGTCGTAGTAATAGAACGCGATATTGGTCCGCGCCCGATGATTGAAGTACTGTGTCTTCGCGCCCACTTCGAAAGCGTTGACTTCCTCGGGGCGATAAGTCGGGTCAAGCGGTGCAGAGACCGTCTTCCCCGGATTGGCGAGCGAGACCAGATAGCGGACCGCCGCAGGCAAGGCCGCCACTGCCGTCGCATTGTTGAGCAGAGTGCCCGCCCCGTTCTGGTCGATGTTGACCCCGCCCGCCTTGAAGCCGCGGTTATAGGTCGCATAGAGCATCACGTCGCGCGTCGGGTGATACTGCAAGCCGAACGTGCCGGAAACCGCGCGGTCGGTGTGGCTGGCATCATAGGCCGGCGCCGGGAACACGCCGAGCACGGTGAAGACATCGTTGGGAATGCCGCGTTGATAGGCATAGCCGAAGCTGCCGGTCTTGTGCTCGATCGAATAGCGAATGCCCGCGATGATGTTGAACTTGTCGTTGACCTTGAAATCGGCGTGGGCGAACCCGGCATAGGAAGTGGCCGACCCGTGCATGGCTTCGCGCTCGATCGTGCCGGGGCTGGCATTGACGGTTCCGGCGGGGAAGCCCGAGGCGCCCAGCACCCCATCCCAATAGGTCTGCGCCTGGCTGCCGTCGATCAGCGAACGCCCCATCCGCAAGCGTTCGTCGGCGATGAACCCACCGAGCACGATGTCGGCGTTGAGCGCGGGAATCCGGGTGTTGTAAGTCAGTTCCTGCGAAATGAACTCGCTGTGGAAGCTTTCATCGACACGCAGGATGTCCGCGCCCGAGAAATCGGCGTCCTCGTCGGTCTGCACCACGTCATAGCGGCGATAGGCCGAAACCGACTTGAGCGTCCCGGCACCGAGCGCAGCGTCGACCATCAGGGTGAACCCCCAGTCCTTGATCGCCTGATGCCCCGGCGTGTTGAGCGCAACCTCAAACTTCGACGGATCGGTCGAGGGCAGCTTGAGCCCGCCCAGTTGCGTCAGCCCGTCGACGAGCGCCGACGTCGGTCCGGCCACCACGCGTTCGGCCGCATAGCAGCAGGCCCCGTGGCTCGACGAATAGTCGCCGATCAGGCGAACGCTGAGCGAGGACGAAGGCTCGAACAGCAATTGCCCCTTCACCGCGCGCGACGAGTTGTCGTTGAGATCGCGGCCGGTGTTGACGTCCTTGTAGAAACCATCCTGCCCCGAAGCGAGGCCGGAAATCCGGAACGCCAGGTTCTCGCCGAGCGGCGCATTGACGGCCCCGCGCACGATATAGCTGTCGTAATTGCCGTACCCGGCTTCGAAACGACCGTTGTATCCGCTGAACGAAGGCTTGGCCGAAGTCAGCAGCAGGGCCCCTGCCGTCGTGTTCTTGCCGAACAGCGTGCCTTGCGGGCCGCGCAGGACCTGAAGATTGTCGATATCGAGGAAATCCTGCAGCGCGGCACCGGCGCGGCTGCGATAGACCCCGTCGATAAAGACGCCGACCGACCCTTCGAACGAACGGCTGGTGCCGGTCGTGCCCAGACCGCGAATGACGAGCGTCGCACTCGACGAAGCGATGTTGCTGACGCGGAAATTCACGCTCGGCGAAATGGCGGCAATGTTGGAGACATTGTCCACCCGCGCAACGGCCAGCGCCTCGGCATTGGCGGCCGTGATCGCGATGGGCACATTCTGCAGCTTTTCCGAACGGCGCTGCGCCGTGACGACGATTTCCTGCAACCCGGTCTGCGAGCCGGTTTCTGTCGCGCCGCCCTGATCGGGGGCAGGAGCCGCAGCAGGAGACGAGGCATTGTCCGCAGCTTCGCTTGCCAGCGCAGGGGCTGCGCACGCGCATGCCATGACGACGATGGCCGTACCGGCCCGCCAGATGCCCTTCATTGCTATCCTCTTCCTGTTTGGTGTGGTTTTCCACACGCTTGTAGGTGTCCATGGGGTTGACCCGGGGGAGGGTCACGAGGGTTGGACCCCCTTGGTGTGCTTCAATTCATCGTTTAAATCTTGACATATCACGACACGAGATTGACAATCGACGCCACAATCATGGTGTTGCCCGTCGCCCACACTGCCTCGCTGCTTCAGTTCGAGCGCTATGCCCGACTGACCGGAATCGAGCTCGACACGATCCTCGATGCCGACCATCTCGCCCTGCTCGCACAGGCGCACGACTGCGAAACCATGGCGGCGCAAGCGGTCGTCGACATCTTCCAGATTGTCGCTACGGCAGCCCGGCGCGGCGATCTCGGGATCGCCTTTGCCATGTGGTCCAGCATGCGCGGTTACGGCCCGCTGAGCCTGGTCTGGGAACACAGCATCACCGTCGAGCAACTGCTCCGCCTGTCGGGGCGCTTCCTCCACCTCGAAACCGAGGCGATCGGGTCGCTGGCCGTTGCCGAGGGGGACGAAATCGCGGTTCAGCAATTCCTGTCAGTGCCAACGCTCATGGGCGGCAGCCAGTATCTGGAAGCCACGCTGACCTTGCAGCTACGCTCGATTCGCAACATCCTCGGGCCCCAATGGCATCCGGTGCGCGCCGAATTCGCCCATCCCGCCCCCGACCAGACCAGCTTTCACCGCAGCGTGTTCCGCTGCCCCCTGGTCTTCGGCGCTGACCGCAATGCGCTCCTGCTGCGCCGCGACGAATTGCGCCGCCCTTCGCCTTCGGGCAACCCCCATCTCATCGCCTATCTCGAACGACAACTCGAAGCGACGCGACGGAGTCGGTCCGACCATCCGCTCGGCTCGCTCGAACGCTTCATCGCGGCCAATCTGGCCGGAGGCGGCCTTACTCTCGCACGGGCGGCCATGGGCATCGGAGTGGGCGAACGCAGCCTGCAGCGCACTCTTGCGCGCCGAGGGCTGACATTTTCGGCGATGATGACCCAGGCCCGGCAGAGAGTCGCGACCGACTATTTCACCAACCAGCGCAAGCCCAACCTTGGCGAACTCGCACATCGTCTGGGCTATGCCGAAGCGAGCGCTGCCAGCCGTTTCCTGCGGGAGAACTTTCGCGCCGGAGCCCGCACACTGAGCCGCCGCAACCGCAGCGAACCCGCCGCCTGATCAATCAGCGGGACAGGCGCGCGACGATGTGCCTGGCCGCTTCTGCGACATCATCCCATGCTGTCGCGAAATCCGCCTCGGTCCCGTAATAGGGATCGAGCACCGCCGCCCCGGCGCGTCCCGGGACCATGTCCATCAGCAATCCCACCCGGGCGAGAACCCGCCGCGGGGCGATGTCGCGCAACCCCTTCAGGTTCTGGTGATCGAGCGCGAAGATGTGGCCGAACTTGCGGAAGTCGTCCTCTACGACCTGCCTTGCACGGTGCCCCGAAATGTCGGCACCGCGACGCAGCGCTTCGGCTTGGGCTCGGGGATCGGCCGGACTTCCGGCGTGCCAACCGCTGGTCCCGGCCGAATCGATCGTGAGCGCAAGACCTTGCGCCACCGCCTCGGCCCGCAAGGCCGCTTCGGCAAGCGGCGACCGGCAGATATTGCCAAGGCACACGAACAGAACGGATTTCTGACTCATTTCCTGATGCTGTTTCCTGGAGTACGGTCTGGGTCCCGCCTGTCAGGTGCGCATCTTCTCCCGAACGATTATGTCCGTTATGGAACGAAAACGTTCCAAACGCCAACCCTCGGGTGCATCGCGCCGCCTTTCGCGCTTGGCGGAAATTATTGCTGGGGATCTCCATCCACTGCACGCCGCCCGAGCGCCGGGTCGTCGGTAAAGAACCCGTCGAGACCTTCGGACAGATAGCGGCGGATTTCCATCACACTGCCTTCGGGATTGCGTGCATTGGGCCCCGCGTCATTGCGATAATCGGCGGCCAGGAACTGGTTTTCCGGGCGGAAGGTATAGCATCCGACCAGAAGTCCGGCACGGTGCGCATCGGCGATGACATCGAACGCCGAGCCGATCTTCCCCTCGCTGTCGAGCGGGATCAACTGGCGGGTCCAGGGCGCGACCCAGTCGGCATAGCCGGCGATCTGTGCCAGCCCGTCGGGCTTGAGCATGTCGCCATAGGTCGTGGCGCCACCGGCCTTTGCCACATCGGCGGGGCGCATATCGTTCTGGTCGATCAACTGCATGAACTGGACATTGGGCTTGTCGCCCAGAACGCCGCGCAGCTTCTTGAGATTGCCGATCTCGAACGACTGGACGATCACCGGCGCGGTGCCGAGATAGCGGTTGGCAGCCAGTTCCTTGCAGAAACGCTCTTCGAGCGGCAGGCCGATCCCGGCGAAATAGGTCGAATGCTTGATTTCCGGGATAAGCCCGATCGTCCGCCCGCGCGCCGCAGCTTCGGCGGCGAGGAAATCGGCGATTTCGGCCAGAGTGACAATGCGGAAGGCGCCGTCATAGGAATGGCTTTCGGTGCGCATCCCCTCACCGGTCAGACGCTCTTTCGCGCGCAAGGTACGCAGTTCGTCGAGCGTGAAGTCCTCGGTGAACCAGCCGAACTGCGACACCCCGTCGACCACCTTGCTCGCCTTGCGCGCGGCAAATTCCTTGCGCGTGGCAACGTCGGTGGTCTCGGTAATGTTGTTTTCGTGGCGGGCGACGAGAATGCCGTCCTTGGTCGAAACCAGGTCGGGTTCGATGAAGTCCGCCCCGTCCGCGATGGCCTTGGCATAGGAGCCGAGCGTGTGTTCGGGCCGCAAGGCCGAACAGCCACGATGGCCAAGCACCAGCGGCTTGTCCGGACGCACTGAAGCGGCCCGCGCTGTCGTTCCCAATCCCGTCAAAAGAGCAGCAGCGATCCCGCCGCCGGCTGCCAGAACATCACGCCGTGCCACACGCATTGTCTCGGGACTCCCGATTGTTGCCGCGTCAATCACCCTTGCGTGCGGCATAACGCCGCGCGAGCGTCGCGCAAGCCATCAACTGGGCCTGATGGAAAATCATGATCGGCAGGATCACCGCCCCGGCAATGGCAGGGGGAAAAATGATCTTGGCCATGGGCACGCCGCTCGCCAGCGACTTCTTCGAACCGACGAAGACGATCGCGATCTCGCTCGGCTTGTCATAGCCCAGCGCCCGCGCGATCACGGTCGAAAGCGTCAGCACCAGCCCGAGCAGGAGCAAGGAGAAGGCCAGCACCGCAACCAGCTGCATCGGCGCCAGCTTGTGCCAGAGACCTTCGACGATCGCGGCCGAGAACGAGGAATAGACCGCCAGAACGATCGTGCCGCGATCGGTGATCGTCAGCAGCTTGCGGTGGCTTTCCGCCCAGTGCCCCAGCAGCGGGCGCAGGAGATGCCCGCCGATGAACGGCAGCAGCAGTTCGACCGCAATGCGCCCGACCTGGGCCAGCGAGATCCCCGCCTGCGCACCCAGCACCAGCCCGGCCAAGAGCGGCGTGATGATGACACCGAACAGATTGGAGAACGCCGCCGCGCACAGGGCGATCGGAATGTTGCCGCGCGCGATCGAGGTGAAGGCGATCGCCGACTGCACGGTCGAGGGCAGCACGCACAGGAACAGAAGACCTGTCCACAAGGGCGCGGGCAGCAAGGGACCGGCAACGGCGCGCAAACCGATGCCCAGCAAGGGGAACATCACGAAAGTCAGCGCCAGGATCAGGATGTGGACGCGCCAGTCGCGCGCCGCCGTGATCAGGCTTTCCCGCTTCAACCGCACGCCGTGCAGAAAGAACAGCAGGGCAATCGCCAGCGTGGAAACGGTGTCGACGACCACAGCCCCCTGCCCGCTGGCCGGAAACAGGCTGGCCAGCGCAACAGTCGACAGCATGATCAGAATGAAGGGATCGATCTTCATGAGAGGTCCACGATCTCCAATGGAGGCAAGGAAACGGCACCCGGTTGCTCGACCCAGTCCCGCGCATTGAGCACGCCGCCATCGGCGCGCAAGGCATCGACATGGCCGAGATCGAGATCGGCAAAGACCCATTCGGGGCGGCTTTCCTCGCCAATGGCAAGGACGCCGTCTTCGGGCATGGAAAAACCCCCGGCCGCATGACGGTCCGGCGGTCCGTAAACGGCAGCCGCACCCCGGTTGCGATCGACGGCAGGCGACCAGTCCGCATCGCCGATGGTCGGCGAATGGACGGCATAGCACTGCCCTTCGAGCGCGCGGGCCTGGCTGCCGATGCGCACACGCCAGTAGCCGTGCATGGTTTCGGTGCAACTGGGTACGAGAAGGACTTGCGCGCCCGCTTCGACCGCCGCGCGGGCCAGCAGGGGAAATTCGCTGTCGTAACAGATCAGGATCGCAAGCTTTCCGAGCGGCGTATCGAACAGACGCAGGACATCGCCCCCGGAAATGCCCCATTGTTCGCGTTCGAACCGGGTCATCAGCAGCTTGTCCTGGGCACCCACGCGTCCGTCGGGCGAGAACAGGCGCGCGGTGTTGACGAAACGCCCGTCGGCCAGCTTGCGCGGAGCGCTCGCGGCGAGAAGGAACAGGTCGTGGCGCCGCGCGAGATCGGCATGGAGCGCATCGACGCGCGGCAAGAGTGCCGAGACGGTCTCGATCGAACCGGCAAGATCGCCCATCGTCGCCGGATCGAGACTGGCCAGCTCCATCGCCCCGTATTCGGGAAAGATCGCAAGGCTGGCGCCGCCCTGCGCGGCCTCGGCCACCCAGCGCGTCACTTTCGCCTCATAGGCGTCCCAGTCGGCCAGCGCGTCGATGGGATATTGCGCGGACGCAATGCGATAGCGGGTCATGACCATTGCCGGAGCCAATACTGCATGGGTTTCAGGGTTTCCACAGCCTCGCCATGATCTTTCCAGGCAAGCTCGGTCGTGAGGCCCTGGATCGGGGCATATCCGCGCTTTGTCCAGAATGCATCGAGCGGGACATAGTCGGCAGGCCGCGCGGGATGATCGGATGGGCGGATCACCGCGGCAAAGCAGGCCGCATTGGCGCCACAAGCCCTCGCCTGCGCCTCGCGCTGGTCGAAAAAGGCATGACCCACGCCCTGCCCGCGATATTCGGGCAGCAACACGCTTTCGCCGAAATAGAACAGCCGATCGACGTCGAGCCCGCGCGCCACGAACGGCGCGCGGAACTCGTCCTTCTGGTCCGCCATCGGCGCAGCGGTCGCAGCCCCCACGATCCGGTCCCCGTCAAATGCGGCGACCAGCACCGCATCGGGCGCGGCGGCATATTCCTTGACGTATTCGGCCTCGTAAGCCGGATCGCCGTCATAGAGATAGGGCCAAGCCGAAAAGACGCGAATGCGCAGCATCGCGAGATCGTCGAGCACGGCGGCAATTTCACCGCCGGTCAGGGGACGGACCGAGACGCCGGTCATGCCTTACGCACCGACCTGCGCCGTCCAGTCGGCAAGGTTGTAATACATGGTGAGGCGCGTGATGCGTCCATCGACGATCGACAGGAACGCACCCGCGGGCAGAACATAGGTCTGTCCATCGGCTTCGGGCAGGCCTTCGTCTGTCGCCAGATACTGGCCATGCACGACGAATTCGGCCGCCGCACGGGTGCCGTCCTCGCTCGCCATGAGCACCATGTCTTCCAGACGTTCCTTGTAGCAGCGTTCCATGTGACCAAGGAACTGCGCGAAGGCGTCCTTGCCGACCACGCGACCGCCCTGGTTGATGTCGTGCGCGACATCGTCGGCGAGGCAATCGAGCATGCCCTGCCAATTCCCGGCATTGAACGCGCCATAATAGCGTTCGAGAAGGGCAAGAGTGTCGGCACGGCTCATCTGGTATCTCCTCGCAGGCATTCTTTCAGACATCGTCCGGGCCGAAACCGGCGCTTCGAGCCCGACATGCACACCCCATAAGGGTGCCGCCGGGACCCGCGCCATGCCTAATTCGGGGAATCAGAAAAAGGAATGAGGCACCCCGTCGGGCGCCTCATTCCTCGGGAAATCGGACGATCGATCAGCCGAAAAGCTTGTTCGCCGTGTCGGCAACGCGCTTGCCGAGATAACGGGCACCGTCGAGTTCGGCTTCGCTGGGCTGGCGGCTGCCGTCGCCACCGGCGAGCGTGGTCGCACCATAAGGCGCGCCGCCGACAACGGTGTCGACGCCAAGCTGGCCCTGGAAGCCGTAATCGAGACCCACGATGGTAAGGCCAAAGTGCAGCAGGTTGGTCAGGATCGAGAACAGGGTGGTTTCCTGCCCGCCGTGCTGGCTGCCGGTCGAGGTGAACGCCGCGCCGACCTTGCCGTTGAGCGCGCCGCGCGCCCACAGGCCACCGGCCTGGTCGAAGAAGGCGGCCATCTGCGAAGTCAGGCGGCCGAAGCGGGTGCCGGTTCCAACGATGATCGCGTCATAATGCTCGAGTTCGGCGACCGTCGCGATGGGGGCAGCCTGATCGAGCTTGAAATGGGCCTTTTCGGCGATTTCGTGGGGAACGGTTTCGGGAACGCGCTTCACATCCACTTCCGCGCCGGCAGCGCGGGCGCCTTCGGCAACCGCATTGGCCATGGTTTCGATGTGGCCATAAGTCGAATAATAGAGAACGAGAACCTTGCTCATGGGGGGCATCCTTTCGCCGCGTGCCGGGGGAGCCTTGGATGTCCACCCCGGTTCGATGCCCCGTCTCTAGCGCCAAGCGGATTTCAGGTTTAGAGAGATAATACCGGACATAATGTTCGAATTTATAGAACAGCACGCGATCGACAGCCCACGATTGCCAAAAGCTGCTTTTTCGCCTATGGGGCCAGCCTCGCAGCCCCGGCACGACGACGCATTGTTTCACGATGCACGGCCCAGGCCGAAGGCACGGTTGTTCCACCGGGGTTTTGGTCGGCCCCGTTTTTATTCGGCTGAAAGGGCGCTACACTTTGCGCCCGCCGCCACAGGAAGAGTAGCCCATGTCCCGTCGCCGCCAGATCTACGAAGGCAAGGCCAAGATTCTTTACGAAGGCCCCGAACCGGGTACGCTGATCCAGTATTTCAAGGATGATGCGACCGCCTTCAACGCGCAGAAGCGCGGCACCATCAACGGCAAGGGCGTCATCAACAACCGGATCAGCGAGTACGTCTTCACCCGTCTCGCCCATATCGGCATTCCGACGCACTTCATCCGCCGTCTCAACATGCGCGAGCAGCTCGTCCGTCAGGTCGAGATTATCCCGATCGAAGTCGTGGTGCGCAATGTCGCGGCCGGTTCGATCAGCAAGCGCCTCGGCATTCCCGAAGGCGAACCGCTGCCCCACACCCTGATCGAATATTACTACAAGGACGATGCGCTGGGCGATCCGATGGTCGCCGAAGAGCACATCGCCTGCTTCGGCTGGGCCAACAACGAGGAAATGCAGGACATTTCGTCGATGGCGATCCGCGTCAACGACTTCATGTGCGGCATGTTCGCAACCATCGGCATTCGCCTGATCGACTTCAAGCTCGAATTCGGCCGCATCTGGGACGGCGATTACAGCCGCGTGATCCTCGCCGACGAAATCAGCCCCGACGGCTGCCGTCTGTGGGACATGGCGACCGGCGAAAAGCTCGACAAGGACCGCTTCCGCCGCGATCTCGGCGGTGAAGAGGAAGCCTATCAGGAAGTCGCGCGCCGTCTCGGCCTGCTCGACAACGAAGGCGGACCTTCCGAAGTCCTCGATCTTGGCGCTCACCGCAAGCTGCGCACCAAGAAGTAAGGGAACGGGCGGGCAGTCATCTGCCCCCTGCGCCGATTACGACAACGCCCTCGCGCCACCCGGCGCGGGGGCGTTGTCCGTTTTGCGCCCCCAATTGCGATTCGCCCGTTTCGATCGACCGGTAAAAAGGAGTGCGCAACAAGCGCATCCTCCGGCTAGCAATCCGCGATCACACCCGGAGATGCACGAGATGATGAAGGCGATTGCCACCGCTGCCCTGCTGCTTGCCACGGCCATGCCCGCACTCGCCGCCCCGGCGCCGGTCTATGACGAGCGTCCGGCCAAGCTCGCCGATGCGACCGGCGTGCGCGACTACGAACGCCGCGCGGTCGAAATCCCCATGCGCGACGGGGTCAAGCTGCACACCGTCATCCTCATTCCCAAAGGCGCGAAAGGCGCCGCCATGCTGCTGACGCGCACGCCCTACAGCGCCGATGAACTGACCGGGCACGGCTCGTCCGCGCATATGGGCATCGCCATCGACGGCTATGACAGCGCGCCCGACGTCGTCGCGGCAGGCGGCTACATCCGCGTCATCCAGGACGTGCGCGGCAAATACGGCTCGAAGGGCGGCTATGTCATGAACCGTCCGTTCGTGGGCACATCGCTCAACCCCACGAAAGTCGACCACTCCACCGACACCTGGGACACCATCGACTGGCTGGTGAAGAACGTCCCCGAATCGAACGGACGCGTGGGCATTCTGGGGATCAGCTACGACGGGTTCACCAGCCTTGCCGCGCTGGTCAATCCGCACCCCGCGCTCAAGGTCGCGGTGCCGATGAACCCGATGGTCGACGGCTGGCGCGGCGACGACTGGTTCCACAACGGGGCGTTTCGCGAATACAACCTGACCTATATCTGGGAACAGGTCGCCACCCACGACAATGCCAGCCATTACGAACTACCCGAAGCCGATGCCTATACCCATTACATGCGGTACGGCTCGGTCGGCGCGCTGGCGAGCGCACACGGGCTCGACCAGATCGGTTTCTGGCAGAAGATCAAGGCGCATCCCGCCTATGACAGCTTCTGGCAGGAACAGGCGATGGACCGCATTCTCGCCAAGGCCCCGCTCAAGGTGCCGACCATGCTGGTCCATTCGCTGTGGGATCAGGAAGACATCTATGGCGTGCCTGCCGTGTGGAAGGCGATGAAGCCCGCCGACAAGGACGGCATGCTGTTCCTGACCATGGGGCCGTGGTTCCACGGACAGGAAATCGAGCGCGCCGACAGCCTCGGCCCGGTCCACTGGGACAGCGACACCGGGAAATGGTGGCGCAGGAACGTGCTCGCGCCGTTCCTCGCTCATTATCTTTACGACAAGCCGATGGACGTGGCGACCGTCACCGCGTTCCAGTCGGGCGAAAACCGCTGGCAAAAGCTCTCCGGCTGGCCCGAAAAGGCAAGCTCGGCCAAGCTCTATCTCCATGCCGACCAGTCACTGGGCTTTGCCCCGTCGGACAAGGAAGCAGCGCTCGACTATGTGTCCGACCCGGCCAATCCGGTCTCGTTCATGCCGCGCCCCAACAAGCAGGTCGGCTATGAAGGCAATCCCTGGCCGACCTGGCTCACCAGCGACCAGCGGCCGGTCTCGGGACGCCCCGACGTCCTTGCCTTCACCGGCCCGGTGCTCGACAAGCCGGTGGCCGTCGGCGGCGATCCGGTCGTCCACCTGACGGCTTCGACCAGCGGCACCGACAGCGACTGGGTGGTCAAGCTGATCGATGTCTATCCCGACGAAGTCCCGATGGATCAGGCCATGGGCGGCTATGAACTGCCCGTCACCATGGACATCTTCCGGGGCCGTTATCGCGAAAGCCTGTCCCAGCCCAAGGCGCTGACGCCCAACGTGCCGCTCAAGTACACGTTTGCCCTGCCCCCGGTGAACCACGTCTTCCTGCCGGGCCATCGGATCATGGTGCAGGTCCAGTCGAGCTGGTTCCCGCTCTACGACCGCAATCCGCAGACTTTCGTGCCGTCGATTTTCGAAGCCAAACCCGCCGACTATGTGAAGGCGAACCAGAAGGTCAGCGTCGGCGGGACCGAAGGAAGCTATATCGACTTGCCGCTGGTCAGCGCCCCGCCTGCGGAGTGATCGACGTCCTCGTCCGGGGGGCCGAGCGCCACCCGGACTTTGGCGAACAGGCCATGGGCCCGCCCCATCGCCGCAAACAGGCGACGCCATTCGCCGAGCGCGATTTCGAAGACATTGGTGCTCGGCGCATGGCCCTTGAGGCCATAATGCAGCCCGCCGCCGTCCGGTTCGCGCCGGAACGTCCCGAACAAGCGATCGAACACGATCAGCACGCCCCCGAAATTGCAGTCGAGAAAGGCGTCATCGCACGAATGGTGGGCGCGATGGTGCGAGGGGGTGTTGAGAACTTCCTCAAGCAGGCCAAGCCGCCCGACCGCTTCGGTATGCAGCCAGAACTGCCACAGGAGATTGGCCCCCAGCAGCACCGCGACAACGCGCGGCGGAAACCCGAGCAGCAGCAACGGCAAGTAACAGACCCACCCCATCGAGATCGGCCCGGTCCAGCCCAGGCGCAAGGCAGCAGGCAGGACCAGCTCGGTCGACGAGTGATGGACCGCATGGGTCGCCCACATCCACCGCACGCGATGGCTCAGGCGATGAAACCAGTAATAGGCAAATTCGACGCCGACGAAGGCAACCACCCAGGTCCGCCAGTCCCCGGCAGGCCATGATACCGGCGCATGGGCGGCGATCGCCCGGAACATCGGCCCGAGAAAGAGCGCGTCGAGCGGACGCAGCACCTGCTGGCCGACAAGGATGCCAAGGCTCGCCAGAAAGGCCATGATGTCATAGCGGCCGCGCCACAGTGCCTCGGCCAGGGCCGCCGCCAGCATGATGAACAGCAGCCCGCGATGATGGGCGGCCAGACCGAACGGGTTATCCATGCTGCCGTGCCCTGAGCGCCGCGATCTCGGCCCGCGAGACGCGATTGTCGTGATTGGTGTCGGCCATGTCGAAACCGGGCGTCGGGCCGTTGACGAATTCGTCGTGGCTGATGCGTCCGTCACCGTCGTGGTCGAATTGCGCAACCAGATTGCGGATACGATCCCCCTGCCAGCGCGAGCGCATCAGGAACGGCAAATCACTCTGATCAAAAAAGCCGTCACCATTGCGGTCGAGCCGCTGCCAGTTGCGGATGCGCGCGGCATGGAGTTCGTCGCGATCGACATAGCCGTCGTGGTTGAGATCGGCTTCCTGGAGCTGCTCGACCATGTTGCCGGGAACGGCTCCTGCCTGAGCCATGGCCGAAACCGGGGCAAGAACGAGCACGGCGGGGATCAACGTCGCGACGAGACGGGGTGTGGAGCGAATGCCGGACATGCGGGTCATGGGGTTCAGACTTTCTGCAAGGCGCCGCACCCGACGCCCGACAACGTGCCGAGGGGCCGGACGCGAGCGCGACTTCTGAAAATATTCTATCCGAAATGCCGCGACCAGAGCGGGGACTCCGGCCGCGGCACCCCGGGGTTCTCTGCAAGGACCGTAGGGTTTTAACAGGGAATTACGGCCCCTGCGGAGTTCGTGCACGTACCGGTGTGAACCGGCTTACCCGTGGTGGGGTCGATGGTCGTCGAACCCTGATAGCTGTTGCCGGTGTTCTTGTTGGTCGCGCTGGTCGAGGACGAGCCGCTCCAGCCGCCGCTGGCCGAACGGGTGAAATTGTTCGACGAGCTGACCGTGCCATTGGCGCCGTTGGCATAGGCCGAACCCTGATGCGTGACGCTGCCGTCCGCATTCTGCGAGGTGCTCGACGCACGCCAGCCGCGCGAACCGTTGGTTCCGGCATAGGCGCCGCCGCTGGCATGGGTCACCGTCCCGTTCGAGGACGTCGTGGTGCCGTGGGCGCGTGCGGCAACACCGCGTGCGCCGGCCGCCGCCGAAGCGCCGCCATTGGCGCCGCCGACATGGATGAACCCGGTGCGCGCCTCGGCCGCCATCGGGGCCAGGATCAGGAGAGCGACGGGGACGGCGAGAAGTACGGATTTGCGGATCATGAGGGTAATCCTTTCAATTCGCTTGGCAGGGTCCTGGTGGACCCTTTTCGGGGGGAAGCGGCCGGTCTTGATCTCACGACCTTCCGATGAGCCCGTTGTGACGGATCGCTGCATCATGCTTGTGTCGCCCAAATCCGATTATGTTTCGTCTGGTGACAGGTGGACGAGGGTGTCATGCTTTGTCACATCTTACCCTCTGGCTCTCGCCGGAGCGGCGCCGTACCCCTGAGGCCATGACAACAGCCCGCACCGCCCCTGCCCGCATTCTTGTCGTCGACGACGACCCGGAACTGCGCGCGCTGCTCACCCGGTTTCTGGGCGAACACGGCTATGCCGTGCGGGCGGTCGATGGCGGGCGGGCGATGGACAGCGCGCTGCAACGCGATCCGGCCGATGTCATCGTGCTCGACCTCATGATGCCGGGCGAAGACGGCCTTGCCGTGCTGCGCCGTCTGCGCGCCGGGGGCGATCCCACTCCGGTCATCATGCTGACCGCGCGCGGCGATGCGATCGACCGGGTGCTCGGGCTGGAAATGGGCGCCGACGACTATCTGGGCAAACCCTTCCTCCCGCGTGAGCTGGTCGCGCGCATTTCCGCCATGCTGCGCCGCCTTGGCCCGGACCGCACGCTCGCACGCGACGAAGTGCTGACTGTCGGGCCGTTCACGATCAATTTCTCGGCCATGACCGTCGCGCGCGAAGGACAACCCCTTGTCCTTTCCTCGCGCGAATATGCCCTGTTCGCAGCCCTCGCGCGCAGTGCCGGACGTCCGCTCAGCCGGGCCCAGCTGATCGAGCGGGCGCTCGGGCGCGATGCCGAAGTGACCGACCGTGCCATCGACGTGCAGGTCGCACGACTGCGCCGGGCCATCGGCGATGATCCTTCGGACCCGCGGCATGTCCGCACCGTCTGGGGCGTGGGCTACGTGCTGGCCGACAATGCCGAGGACAGGATCTCGCGCGCGTGATGCTGCACACCCTGTTCCGCCGCAATCTTGCCCTGATGGTGGGCGTGGTTCTGGCCGGACAGGCGCTTGCCGGGCTCCTCGTCACGACGCTCGTCATCCGCCCGCAAGTCATCCGCATTGCCGAAGTCACCGCCGACATGCTGAGCGCGGTCGACGATGCCATGATGGGCATGGCACCCGCACGCCGTGCGGCGCTCGTCGCGCAGATCAATGCGGGCGGACGCATGGAATTGCGCCCTCAATCCCATCCCCCGAGCGACGGCCTGCGCGCGCCGACCATGATCGAGCGGCAATACCTGATCGCGCTCGCCAGCCGCCTGCGCCACGACGAGATCCTGATCTGGCGAACCGACGGTCCGGGACGCCTGTGGTTCCTGCTCCAGCTTGGCGGTGATCCCTATTGGATCAGCATCAGTGCCCCGCGCGAACGCGGCGCCGTTGCCAGCCTCGTGGTCGCCTCGATCATCGCCTTCATCGTCTCGGTCGCGGGGGGCCTTGGCCTGCAATATACAATCGACCGCCCCTTGCGGCGCCTTGCTGCCGAACTCGACGATTACCATGCCGACGGAACCGCCGCCCCGCTCGCAATCGAGGGACCCGCCGAAATCGCCGCCGTGGCCCAGGCGCTCAACCGCATGACCGGACGCCTTGCCGAGGCCGAGGCCGAACGCGCGGTCATGCTTGCGGGCGTCAGCCACGACTTGCGCACGCCGCTTACCCGCCTGCGCCTGTGCCTCGAAATGCTGGCCGGACAGGACCCCGACCTCGAAGCCACTGCGTCCCGGCAAGTCGATCGGATCGAGGACATGCTGGGGCAATTCCTGTCCTTTGCGCGCGGCTTTGCCGACGAACCCTGCCAGCCGACCGATGTCGTTGCCCTTGCCCGCGCGGCGATTGCCGATGCAGGCGCGGATACCGGCCTCGATTCGGTCTCGCTCGATGCTCCCGAAACGCTGGTCCACCCCTTGCGCGCGCAAGCGACGCGGCGGGCCATCGCCAATCTCGTCGGCAATGCCCTGCGCCACGGCAAAGCCCCGGTCGGCGTGCGCATCACCCATGACGGAAGCGCCCTGCGCGTCAGCGTCCATGATGCCGGACAAGGGTTCGACCCTGCCGCCGCACAAACGATGCTGCGGCCCTTTGCACGCGGGGACAGCGCGCGCAGCGGCGACGGCACCGGGCTTGGCCTTGCGATCACCCAGCGCGCCGCTCTGGCGCAAGGCGGCCGCGTCGAATTCCATCGCGATCCCGGCGAATTTTCCGCCGTCCTGATCCTGCCCGACCAGGCCTGATTGCCTTGGGCCGAGCTTCGCGCCACAAGACGCAGGCATCATGATCCTTCCTGCTTCCCCCCGCCGCGCTCCACTCGTCCTGCTGCTCGCCGCCCTGCTCGCCGGGTGTGCGCAAGGCCCCCACCCTTCTCCCGCCGCGCCCAAGCCGGAATGGGCCTTCCTCGCCAGCGATCTCGCGCCCGATCCGGCGCTCCATTTCGGCAAGCTGGCGAACGGGATGCGCTATGTCCTTGCCCACAACGGGACCCCGGCCGGAACCGCCTCGGTCCGGCTGGTGATCGATGCCGGATCGCTCGACGAAGGCAAGGACGAGCGCGGCTTTGCCCACTTCGTCGAACACATGGCCTTCAACGGCAGCACCCATGTTCCCGAAGGCGAAATGATCCGCCTGCTCGAACGCAAGGGGCTCGCCTTTGGCGCCGATACCAATGCCCAGACGTCGTTCGAACACACGATCTATCAACTCGACCTGCCGCGCGCCGACCCTGCCCTGCTCGACACCGCGCTGATGCTGATGCGCGAGACCGCCAGCGAGCTGTCGTTCACGCCCGGCGCAGTCGAACGCGAACGCGGTGTCGTGCTGTCCGAGATGCGCGACGGCAAAGGCTATCAACTGGCGAACTGGGAAGATCAGGCAAAGTTCCTCTACCCCCGCGCCACCTATCGCAATCGCATGCCGATCGGTACGGCCCAGGCCGTGGGCGGCGCCCGGGCACAAGCCCTGCGCGCTTTCTGGCAAGCCCATTACGTGCCCGCAAAGGCAACGCTGGTCGTGGTCGGTGATTTTCCCCTCGCCACGCTCGAACAGGCCGTATCCGGCCATTTTGCCGACTGGCACGCGGCGACCGCTCGGGCTCGTTCCGATCAGGGCAAAGTCGAACCCAAACGCCGCGACCACATCGACATCTGGACCGATCCCGCACTTTCCGAACGCGTCACGGCCTCGCGCATCGGTCCCTGGCTCGACGAGCCGGACACCATCGCCAATCGTCGCCGCAACCTGCTGCGCCAGATCGGCTATGCCATCGTCAACCGCCGGTTCCAGAGCCTGAGCCGGCGCAGCGATCCGCCGTTTCGGGGAGCCGGGTTCGGTACCGGCGAAGTGTTCCATATCGGGCGCACCACCAATCTGGTCGTCGATACCGAGGACGGAAAGTGGCAGCGCGGCCTCGTCACTGCCGCCGCCGTCCTGCGGCAGGCGCTGAACGACGGGTTCACCCCGGCCGAAGTCTCCGAACAGCTCGCCAATATCCGCACCAGCCTCGAAAACGCGGCGGCCGAGGCCGATACCCGTCCTCATGGCACACTGGTGCAATCGGCGATCGCGCTCGTCACCGACGACAAGGTTCCGACCAGCCCGCAAAGCGGCCTTGCCCGCTTCAACGCCTATGCCGACACGATCACGCCCGAACGCGTTCTGGCTGCGTTGCGCGAAGAGGCAGTGCCGCTCGACCATCCGCTGATCCGGTTTCAGGGGCGTCACGCGCCCGAAGGCGGAGCGCGGGCCATGGCCGCCGCATGGGACGAAGCCCAGCATACCGCGACCGCGCCGTTCACGCCGGTCACCGGGCAATTCGGTTATGGCGATTTCGGACGCCCCGGCACGGTTGTCTCCGACCATCGCGAGCCCCTTCTCGGCATTCGCGAAGTGCGCTTTGCCAATGGCGTGCGCCTCAACCTGCGGCACACCGATCTCGACCGCGATCGTATTTCGCTGCGCCTGTCGATCGACGGCGGCGATCTTGTCGCCACGCGCGCCAATCCGCTGGCGGTCGAAATGGTGCCGATGCTCGCCCAGGGGGGGCTTGGCAAACACAGCCAGGACGAATTGCAGACCTTGCTGGCCGGGCACTCGGTCTCGGGTGGCCTTGCGTCGGATGACGATGCCTTCGTCACGACCGTCACCACCACGCGCCGCGATCTGGCCCTGCAACTTTCCTATCTCACCGCGTTGGTCAGCGATCCGGGCTACCGTCCCGAAGCCGAAGTGCTGTTCCGCGAGAACATGACCAATTTCTTTGCCCGCCGCGATGCCACCCCGCAATCGGCCATGGCGAACGCACTCGGCGGGATCCTGTCGGACGGAGACCCGCGCTTTACGCTTCAGGATGAAGCGGCCTATCGCGCACTCAACTTCGCGCGGTTGCGCAGCGACATCGGCGACCGCCTCGCTCACGGCGCGATCGAGATCGGCCTTGTCGGAGATTGCGACGAAGAGGCAACGATTGCCGCGATCGGCCGCACGTTCGGCGCACTTCCCCCGCGCGAGGCGGAATTCCGCACCGACAGCCTCCCGCACGAACGCCGTTTTACCGACCGACGCGGACCGGTGGTCGTCCGGCACAAGGGACCGGCGGAACAGGCGATCGTGCGCATGGTCTGGCCGACGACCGACGACAGCGACGCGCGCCTTTCGCTCACGCTCGACCTCTTGCAGGACATCGTCACGATCGCGGTCCAGGACACCGTGCGCGAGGCGATGGGAAAATCCTATTCCCCCGGCGCCTCATCGTCGCAATCGGACGTCTGGCGCCATTGGGGCACGTTCGCGGTGCAGGCCTCGGTCGCGACCGGTGATGTCCCCGCCACCCGCGCGGCTTTCCGCAAAACCATTGCAGCCCTGATCGCCGGGCCCATCGACCCCGATCTCATCAACCGGGCCCGGGCCCCGCTCGCCCAGCGGCTCGACAATGCGCTCAAAGGCAACGGCGGCTGGCTCGCCATGGCCGACCGTGCGCAGTCCCGCCCGCACGACATCGAGCGTTTCACCGGGGCAAAGGCCATGCTCGCCGGGATCACCGCCCACGACGTTCAGGCCGCCGCCGCGCGTTTCCTCGATCCTGACCGTGCGGTCGAAGTGCTGGTCCTGCCCCAAGCCGCGCCTTTCCCGTGATCGCGCCAACAAAGGCGCCGAACCGGCCCCGCGACAGGTCATAAGTTCCCGCCCACTTCAAGGAGTTCGCCTGATGTCCGAACCGGCCCTTTCGCTCGCCGATCTCCCCGCGATCGAGCTCAGTGCGGCCTATGCGACCGGAACCCTGTCGCCGGTGGACGTGATGCAGGCAGTACTCGATCGCGTCGATGCATGGGAAGGCGCCATCGCGGCGACGTACGCGCTCGATCCCGAAGGCGCGCTCGCAACCGCACGCGAAGCTGAAAGCCGCTGGCGGACCGGAACTGCTCTCGGACCGCTCGACGGCGTGCCGGTCACGGTCAAGGAAATGATCGCGACAAAGGGCGTGCCCAAGCCCATGGGAACCGCTGCCAGCATCCTTGTCCCCGAGCCAGAGGATGCCCCGCCCGCAGCTCGCCTGCGCGAGGCGGGCGCGGTGATCTTTGCGAAAACGACGGCGCCCGATTTCGGCATGTTGTCGTCCGGGCTCTCGAGCCTGCATCCCCTGACGCGCAACCCCTGGGCGCTCGATTGCAATCCGGGCGGATCGAGCGCGGGAGCCGGCGCTGCGGCAGCGGCGGGCTATGGCCCGCTCCATATCGGCACCGACATCGGCGGATCGGTGCGTCTGCCCGCCGGATGGTGCGGGATTTTCGGGTTCAAGCCCTCGAACGGACGCATTCCGATCGATCCGCCCTATATGGGGCGCTGCGCCGGGCCGATGACCCGTACAGTGGCCGACGCGGCGCTGATGATGACGGCACTGAGCCTGCCCGATGCGCGCGATTTCACGAGCCTGCCGCCGCAACAGATCGACTGGATGGATCTGTCGGGCGATGTGAAGGGCTTGCGCATCGGCCTCATGATCGATGCCGGAGCGGGCAGCCCTGTCGAACCGGAAGTGCGCGCCGCGATCGAGCGGGCGGGCGCGATCTTTGCGGCAGGCGGCGCCGATGTTGTGCCGGTCGCGCCCTATCTGACCGAGGAGCTGTTCGAGGGCTTCGACACGTTTTTCCGGGCGCGTTTCTGGGCCGAGACCAAGGATCTCCCCCGCGACCGCTATGAAAGGATCCTGCCCTATATCCGGGAATGGGTCGAACCGGGTGCGAACATCGGCGGCCTTGCCCTTTATGAAGGGTACAAGGCGCTCCAGACCATGCGCGAGATCGGCGTGCGGTTCAGCCAACGGTTCGACTATGTGCTCTCGCCGGTTGCGCCGATGCCCGCGTTCCCGGCCGAACTGCCCGGGCCCAGCAATGATCCGGCGCGCCCGTTCGATCACATCGCCTATACCATGCCGCTCAACATGACCGAGCAACCCGCCGCCTCGATCAATTGCGGCTATACCGCCGGGGGCCTTCCGATCGGGCTGCAGATCGCGGGAGCCCGTTTCGACGATCTCGGAGTCCTGCGTGTTGCACAATGGTTCGAGACCGCGCGCGATGAACAACGCCCCTGGCCACTTCCTCGGGCCTGATGCGCCGCCGCAGCTTGCCCTTCGCGGCCGCTGCGGGCATAGGCCAGCTTGACGAATCCGACCACGCCTTGCGTCCCGGCACGACCTGCCCGCCCAAGGTGTCCTGATGAAAGTGCCTGAGCGATGAAAGTCCGCGTCCATGTCAGCCTGAAGAACGGCGTGCTCGACCCCCAGGGTCGCGCGATCCACCATGCTCTGGAAGGCATGGGCTTTGCCGGGATCAACGATGTCCGCGCCGGTCGCCTGATCGAGCTCGACGTCGCCTCGACCGTCACCGACGAAGCGCTCGACGAAATGTGCCGCAAGCTGCTCGCCAACATGGTCATCGAAAACTACCGCATCGAAAAGGTGGCCTGAACCATGGCTTTCACCGCCGCCGTCATCACCTTTCCCGGTTCGAACTGCGACCGCGACATGGCCGTGGCGATCGAAGAGATCACCGGCGGTACTGTCCATCGCGTCTGGCACGGCGATGCCGCGCTGCCTGACGGGCTCGATTTCATCGCGCTGCCCGGCGGGTTCTCCTATGGCGACTACTTGCGCTCGGGCGCCATGGCCGCCCGCTCGCCGATCATGCAGGCCGTGATCGCGGCTGCCGCACGCGGCGTTGCGGTTCTGGGCGTGTGCAACGGTTTCCAGGTCCTGACCGAAGCGGGGCTCCTGCCCGGCGCGCTGCTGCGCAATGCCGGACAGCGGTTCATCTGCCGCAACGTCTCCCTGACTGTGGGAACCAGCCAGTCGATCTTTACCGGCGGCTATTTCAAGGATCAGAAGATCGTGATCCCGGTCGCCCACCACGACGGCAACTACTACGCCGATGCCGAGACGCTCGACCGTCTCGAAGGCGAAGGCCGCGTCGCGTTCCGCTATGCCGAACCGGTGAACGGATCGCAGCGCGACATCGCCGGGGTAATCAATGAAGCTGGCAACGTGCTTGGCATGATGCCTCACCCCGAACGCATGATCGAAGACGCACAGGGCGGCAGCGACGGCCGCATCCTGTTTGAAAGCGTCCTGCGCGCGGTCGGCGTTTCGGCCTGATTGCCTGATCCGGAATTCCGCCCGGTCCGGAATTCTCTTCGACGCGGAATTCCGGATGTCGCCTTCCCTGTTTGCCGAATTCTATTCCGACGGGCGATCGGCTTCGCCGACGAACGGCGGATGCGCTTCGGTGCCGTGGAACCGCGCATAATCGACCGAGATGATGCCGCTGTTGTCCTTGCCAATCATGTCGGTGAAGCGATGGTTGTGGAGGATGCTTTCAAGGCTGTAGGCCTTTCGCGCGAACAGCGTCTGCCCGGTGGCCTCGTCGGTGCCGGTAACCGTCACGACGACTTCAGGATCGTCGATATCCTCGAAATCGGGATTCTCGGCAAAGCGCGACAGCGGACTTGCCGAGCCGATCACATGGGCCAGCACGAACGCAAAACGCAAGACCGGCACATGGGGCTGGACCAGCGGCAGGGGCTCGAAATGACGGCCGATATGCCCCTCGGCGTCCAGCTTCAGGCTGGACAGCGCCACTTCCACATCGAGTGACAAGAGCACGCTGCGCCGACAATTGGCGATGCGGATGCACAGGGCGGGAATGCCGTTTTCCGCGCTGATCACCGCGTTGTTGCTGAAAATGATCCGGGCACGCGGACGGGCGAAACGGGCGAAGACCACCCCGGTCGACAGCGCGTTGATCATCATGCCCAACAGGACTTCGAGCGAGACCAGCGTGTTGGCAAAGCGTCCGATCGGCGCGATCAGGCCGTATCCCACGGTCGAAAGCGTCTGCACGCTGAAAAAGAACAGGTCGACCAGTTCGAGCGGATGGGGTGAATTGAACTCGCCGCGCAGGGGGAAATAGGCCAGCGCGAACACGAAATTCAGGAAGATGTAGCCGATTACGGAAACGAAGACGAACCCGCTCCAGGGCATCGTCAGCGCCTGATAATAGAAATCCGACCAGTCGTTGCGCTTGAGACCGAGGCTAATGACATCGCCATGATCCTTGTCGTCCATGAAATGAGAGCGGAACCGCTGGACCGCCTCGCGAGTCGTCAGGTCCGGCGTCGCGCGATCCGACGGAAAAGCGGTGAGCGAATGCCCGGCCTTTGCCGCCGCGTGACGCCCCTTGATCCGGCGTCCCATCTTCCGCAGGCGTTTTCCGACCGAAGCGACCATGCACAAACTCCGCCCTATACTGGGTTGCGCCATCCCCCCGGATGTGTGGCCTTTAGGTCCATGATCGCCAAGGGTCCAGAGCGATCGGGCCGAATTGTGCCGTCACGCGACGCCGCGCAACGAATAGATCACGTCTTCGGGCGTCTGGCGAGCGAGCGGAGCGACCAGTTCGCGGGCCTTTTCGGTCGTCATCGGGCGCCCGAAATAATACCCCTGAATCTTGCGGCAACCAAGTTGGCGAACCATCGCCAGTTCTTCCTCGGTTTCGACGCCTTCGGCCGTGGTCGACATTTCCAGACTGTCGGCCATGGCCACAACCGCCCGCACGATGGCAAGGCTTTCCGGGTTGTAGCGCGCGGCGCCCTGAACAAAGCTGCGGTCGACCTTGATCGTCGAGAAGCGGATCTTGCGCAGATAGCCGAGCGAGGAATAGCCGGTGCCGAAATCGTCAAGCGCAACGCCGCACCCCAGCGCGATGATCCGCTGGAGCGTTTCCTCGGCCACGGTGCCGTCGCGCAGGAACACGCTTTCAGTGACTTCGATTTCCAGACGATGCGGCGGCAATCCACTGGCCGCGAGCGCACTGATCACGGTGTCGGCAAAACCGGCTTCCAGCAGCTGCTCCCCCGACACATTGATCGCGATCTTGATCGGATCGGGCCAGCGCGCCGCCTCGAAACAGGCCGTACGCAAAGCCCAGGCGCCGATCGGCACGATGAGACGGGTGTCCTCGGCAATCGGCACGAAACGGGATGGGCTGATCGGGCCGAGTTCGGGACTTTTCCAGCGGGCCAGAGCCTCGAAACTGACCACCGTGCCGGTTTCGGCATCGACGACAGGCTGATAGACCAGCGAAAATTCGTCGCGTTCCAGCGCATGGCGCAGCGCGAATTCGAGCTGGCGCCGCTCTTCCGCATCAGCATGGAGCGAGGGCTCATAGCCGCAGTGGACGCCGCCACCGCCATCCTTGGCCCGATAGAGGGCAAGATCGGCATTGCGCATGAGCGTTTCGACTGTCGCCCCATCGCGCGGTCCGATCGCAGACCCGACACTCGCGCCGATGTAAAAGGTGTGCTGATCAACGGTGTAGGGCTGCGACAGTCCGGCAATCACGCGGTCGGCGACGGCATGGACACGCTCGTTGTCCACCCCCTGCCCCAGAACGATCGCGAATTCGTCGCCGCCCAGCCGCCCGCACAGGCCATATTCGCCGACCAGGTTGCGCAACCGGTCAGCAACGCTTTTGAGCAGGCGATCCCCGACGAGATGCCCGAGCGTATCGTTGACTGCCTTGAACCGGTCGAGATCGATCATCAGGAACGCACAGCACCCGCGCCAATGATCGGCCCGCCGCATGGCTTCGTCGAGCGCAGCGGTAAGCTGCATGCGATTGGGAAGCCCCGTCAGCATGTCGAACCGGGCGAGATAGGCGATCTGCTCTTCGCTTTCGCGCCGCTCGGTCACGTCCGAACCGACACCGCGAAAGCCGATGAAAGCCCCGTTGCCGTCCGTGCGCGGCGAGGCGGACAGCTCCCACCAGCGTTGCTGGTCACTCAGCGTCACGCGAACCATGAGGTTGCTGAAACTTTCCCGACGCTTCAACCGCTCGGCGAGGTCGTGGAGCGAGGGATGGAAAAAGCCGGTTTCCCAGGTTTCCCCCGCGATCAGCTGAATGAGCGGTTTACCTTCAACGTCGTCGGCCTCGTAGCCCAGCGCAAAAGCGAACCGGGGGGAGACGTTGCGCACGCGACGTGTCGCATCGATCTGCCACAGCCAGTCCGCCTCGCCTTCCTCGAATTCGCGCAGGAGCAGCGAGACGACCTCTTCCTTGTCCTCCAGCCCCGCTTCGGCAAGTTTTCCGTCAAGGAAGATGCGAGCCGCTTCAGCGACGCCGACCGCGACGAAAATGACGAAACAGGCCGCAACCGCCGCCGCCGTATATTCGCCATAGAGAAAGAACGAACCGATCCCGGCAAGACCGAGCACCAGACCGAACACGAGCGAGCCCAAAGGCACGGCGGCAAAGGCAAAGCCCATCCCTGCGATCAGCAGGGCCATGATCGCCCAGACCACCCCGCGTTGCGAAGTGTTGAGCCATGGCCCGAAACACAGGATCGGCACGGCCCAGACCAGCGCCAGCGCAGCCGTTCCCGATGCCTGCCGCCGCATGACGGAAAGATCGATGCGACGTTGATCGACGGGATTGAGATGGCGATCGAGCATGATCGAGCCAAGCACGGCCCCGATCAGGGCAATCCCCCAAAGGACCAGCCAGACGCTTCCGACAGTTTCCCGCAGCACGCGAATCATCAGGACCGCCGCAAGGGCATTGGCCATGATCCGCACCGGCAACTGACGCGTAAGACCGGCAAGCTGAAGCCCGCGCAACCGCGCCCAGTCGCCCTCGACCGGATCCGCCAGCCCCAGCACCGCAAGCAAAGGCAGGCGCGAAGGGAGCGCCGGCTTGCCCGGATTGGCAAATTCGGGAACAGATCGTGGGGACGGAACTTGGGTCACAGGGCAAACGTAAACGGCATTCGTTGCCCAATGGTAAGCGGACCTAACCGTTTTCCGTTTCAGTGAAACTTTTCGCGCGTGACGAGCGGTGGCAATGCCACCGCCCGCATGGATCACTCGACCGTGACCGACTTGGCCAGATTGCGCGGCTGATCGACGTCGGTGCCCTTGGCGACGGCGACGTGATAAGCAAGGAGCTGCACCGGCACCGCATAAACCAGCGGCGCGATCAGCGGGTGAACCTTGGGCATCTCGATCGTGGCAAGGCAGCCCTCGCCCGCTTCGGCCAGCCCTTCGGCATCGGAAATCAGCACGATCTTGCCGCCACGAGCCCGCACTTCCTGCATGTTCGAAACCGTCTTTTCGAACAGCGGCCCCGACGGGGCAAGCACGATCACCGGAACCTGTTCGTCGATCAACGCGATCGGCCCGTGCTTCATTTCGCCGCTGGCATAGCCTTCAGCGTGGATATAGCTGATTTCCTTGAGCTTGAGCGCGCCTTCGAGGGCCAGCGGATAATCCGGCCCACGCCCGAGATAGAGCACGTCGCGCGCAGGCGCGATCAACGGCGCCATGGCCGCGATTTCCTCGTCATGCGCAAGGGCCGCATTGAGCGCGGCCGGAGTCTCGACCAGCTGATCGACGATCTGCGCTTCTTCCTCGTGCGTGATAAGCCCGCGCTTCACCGCCAGATGAACCGCGAGCGCCGCCAGCACGGCAAGCTGGCACGTGAACGCCTTGGTCGAGGCAACCCCGATTTCGGGACCGGCATGCGTGGGCAGGAGGAGGTCGGCTTCACGCGCCATGCTGCTGGTCGGGACATTGACGACGACGGCAATGGTCTGGCCCGCCGCCTTGCAATGACGCAGCGCGGCAAGCGTGTCGGCAGTCTCGCCCGACTGCGAAATGAACAGGGCAAGGCCGCCCGGCTCCAGAACCGGATCGCGATAGCGGAATTCGCTCGCCACATCGATGTCCACCGGCAGGCGGGCAAACCGCTCGAACCAGTACTTGGCAACCATGCCTGCGTAATAGCTGGTGCCGCAGGCAACGATGGTCACGCGGCGAATGCTGGCGAGATCGAAATCGATCTGCGGCAGCGAGACCACCTGTTCATACCGGCGCAGATAGGAACGCAACGTCTGGGCAACCACGATCGGCTGCTCGTAGATTTCCTTCTGCATGAAGTGGCGATAATTGCCCTTCTCGATGGCAGCCGCCGTCGCGCCCGAAGCCACCACCGCACGCTTGACCGGCGTGTTGTGCACGTCGAACACCTGCGCGCCCTCGCGGCTGATGACGACCCAGTCACCTTCCTCGAGATAGCTGACCCGCTGGGTGAGCGGGGCCAGGGCCAGCGCGTCGGAACCGAGGAACATTTCGCCCTCGCCATAGCCGACGACCAGCGGAGACCCCAGACGCGCACCGATCAGGATATCGGGATGGCTGCGGAACGCGATCGCCAGCGCAAAGGCCCCGCGCAGGCGCGGCAGGACCACCTTGACCGCGTCTTCGGGCGACAGTCCCGCCTCGACCTGTTCAGACACGAGATGCGCGACGACTTCGGTGTCGGTCTCGCTTTCGAACGTGCGGCCGCGCGCGATCAGTTCCTCGCGCAAGGGGCGGAAATTCTCGATGATGCCGTTGTGAACGAGCGCCACTTCCCCGGTTGCATGGGGATGCGCGTTGTTCGTCGTGGGCGCGCCGTGCGTCGCCCAGCGCGTATGGGCAATGCCGACCAGGCCCGGCGCCGGATTGCGCGCCAGTTCAGTAACCAGATTGGCAAGCTTCCCCTCGGCGCGGCGGCGGATCAGTTCGCCGTGGTCGATCGTGCAGACCCCGGCGCTGTCATAGCCGCGGTATTCCATGCGACGCAGGCCGTCGACCAGCCGATCGGCAACCTGCTCCTTGCCGACAATCCCGATAATTCCGCACATGGTTGCTGCCTCTCGATCCGGAGCTCTTAGCCCGGGGCTAGATAGTATAGGGAACGCGAATGCCCGGCATCGTTGCCGGAAACGCGCGAATGTTGCGAGTGACCAGAATCCGCCCCGACGTCTGCGCCGAAGCCAGCACGATCGCATCGGCAAGGTCCAGCCGCCAGCGATCGCCCCGCAACATCGCCGCGCGCCGGGCAATGTCTTCGCTCAGGTCGATCACGCTGAAATGCGACAGGAACCCTTCGATCCGCGCCGTTTCGTCCGGCAAGGCGGCGGTCAGCATGTCGATCCAGGTCAGGCGACTGATAAAGCGGCGGGGAAAACGGGTAAGCTCCGCGTCTGCCCCACCCAGCCCGTGCAGCGCATCGAGCAGGATGTCACGATCGAAAACGGCTTCGTTCATGGATTGCCGACCCCGTCACCCGAGGCGCTTGCGCGGCCGCTCCACATCCCGAAATACTGCTCAATCCCACCCGCGCGCACCTGCCCACGATAGCCCGCCACTGCTTCGCGCAGCAGCGCCGCGCGCGAGATCCCGCGCTCGGCCGCACGCGCGTCGAGCCAGCGAATGTCGTCTTCGGAAAGGTCGGCGAGGATACGGGTCATCGAGCCATTACGATATCATGTGATGATATCGCGTCAATCCCCCTCAAATACCGACCGGTTCTGCCGATACCATCCAAACGTGAATACAGCCTTGCCCGGACCGTTGCACGCCAGTTCATCAAGCTTCGCCATCCCCTCGCCAATGGTCGGCACATGCCCCTCGTCCACCGACCACAGCGCGAACGCCGGCTCTATCGGCGCGAACCACTCCCGCCGCCGGGCCAGCACCGCGCGATGGTCTGCCTGCCGATAGGCAAAGGCCTCAAGCGCCGGAACATCGCGCCACACCGACAGATTGACGATCAGGTCCGGATCGCCGGGCAACACTTCGAGATCGGTCGCATCGTTGCCGTCGCCGATCAACCGCCAGATGAAGCCGTCGGATGCCTCGGCCATGGCATTCACATGATCGAGCGCCTCGAAGAAAGCCGCATTGGCCGGGTCATCCTTGGCTCGAACGAACCGTGCGATATTGATTTGGGCAATTGGCATCAAAGTCTTTCAGCGTCAGTGGATCAGCCCTTCTTCTCGGCTTTCTTGCGCTTCATCGCGTCGTGGAAACGGTCGGCCCAGCCCGGCTTGATCAGTTGTTCGGCCCGGACCAGCCGCAGTTCGCCGTCCGACACGTCGCGGCTGACCGCACTGCCGGCAGCCACGATGGCGTCGGCGCCGATCCGCACCGGCGCGATCAGCGAGGAATTCGAGCCGATGAAGGCCCGCTCGCCGATCACCGTGCGATACTTGAAATAGCCGTCGTAATTGCAGGTGATCGTCCCCGCGCCGATATTGGCATGGGCGCCTATCTCGGCATCCCCGAGATAGGTCAAGTGATTGGCCTTGGCCCCTTCGCCCAACCGCGCATTCTTCACTTCGACGAAATTGCCGACGCGGCTTCCTTCGGCAAGGTCCGCACCAGGACGCAGGCGGGCAAACGGCCCGACCGAAACCCCGCTTGCGATCCGCGCGCCTTCGATATGGCTGAACGCGTGGATCACGACCTTGTCGGCCACGACCACGCCGGGCCCGAACACGACGTTCTGTTCGATCGTGACATCGCGCCCGACGACCGTGTCCCAGGCGAACCAAACCGTTTCGGGCGCGACCAGCGTCGCCCCGTCGGCCATCGCCCGTTCACGGCGGCGCCCCTGCCAACGCGCTTCGGCCGCGGCAAGTTCGGAACGGCTGTTGATACCGGCCACTTCGTCAGGATCGTCGGTCGTCACCACTGCGGCCGTACGCCCATCGGCAATCGCGATGTTGACGATGTCAGGCAGGTAATATTCGCCCTGCGCATTGTTGTTGCCGACCCGTTCGAGCAGGGCAAAAAGATCCTCCGCCCGCGCGGCCAGCAGCCCCGAATTGCACAAGGTGCACGCCCGCTCTTGCGCGTCGGCATCCTTGAACTCGACCATTTTCGCGACCAGTCCATCCTGCGCGATCACCCGGCCATAGGCGAGCGCATCGTCCGGTTCGAAGCCCAGCACCACCACGGCCGGTTCATCGGCCGCATGCAATCGCTCCAGCATCGCCTGCATGGTCGAAGCCCGCACGAACGGCACGTCGCCATAGAGCACCAGCACATCGCCCGAAAATCCAGCAAGCGCGCCCTGGGCCTGCTGCACCGCGTGACCGGTCCCGTGCTGCGGCTCCTGCACCGCGATTGTCGCGGTCTCGCCCAGGGCCTTTTCCAATTGCTCGCGACCGCTGCCGACCACCACCACCTGATGCTGGGGCGCAAGTTCGGCCGCGCTCGCCAGAAGATGCTTGAGCATGGGGCGTCCGGCGATCGGATGCAGCACCTTGTGCAGGTCGCTTTTCATCCGTGTGCCCTTGCCCGCAGCAAGAACGACGATAGCAAGGGGGGCAGAGGCAAGGGGAGCGAGCGAAGCGGCGGATGCAGGCGTGCTTTGGGTCATGGTCGATGTCCTTGCCAGCATTTTCTTGCAGTTTCCAGAAGGGTCGGGCACGGACCCCTGCGATGGCTGATTTTCCTTTTGATGTCGTCGGATTCGATCTCGACGGAACGCTGCTCGATACCGCGTACGACCTCGGGCATGCTCTCAACCACGCTCTCTCCCTCGCCGGGCGACCGACGATCCCGCTCGAGGACGTGCGCAGCCTGATCGGCGGCGGCACCGGACAGATGCTGCGCGGCGGGCTGATGCGCACGGGCGGCATCGACGAAGCCGAACTGCCGGGGCTCACCGAGGAACTGGTCTCGTTCTACGCGAACAACATCGCGCGCCACACCGCGCTCTATCCCGGTGGTGAAACCATGCTGTCCGACCTCGAATCGCGTGGCGTAAAAATCGCGGTCGCCACCAACAAGCGCGAGGCACTGGCCCGGCGCCTGTTCGACGAACTTGGCCTCACGCCCCGCCTTGCTACCATCATCGGCGGCGATACGCTCGGCCTCGACCGCGCCAAGCCCAAACCCGACATGTTGTTCGAAATGGTCCGCCGCACCGGCGCCAGTCGTGCCGCTTTCGTCGGCGACACGACGTACGATGTCGGTGCCGCCAAAGCCGCCGGGCTCCCCGTCGTTGCCGTCAGCTTCGGCTTCTGCGACCTGCCCCCGCGTGAACTGGGCGCGGACGCCGTCATCGACCATTTCGACGAGTTGATCCCCACGCTGGAGCACCTCGCGACGGCCTGATCGCACCCAATCGGGCAAAAGGGCATCATCCCCCCTTTTCAACCGCGTCCTTACCGCTATATGCGCGCTTCTCCTGCTGGGGCGTCGCCAAGTGGTAAGGCATCGGTTTTTGGTACCGACATTCGCAGGTTCGAATCCTGCCGCCCCAGCCAGCATCCCTCACCCACGCACCGCCCGCTTGCGCTGAAATCCGTCAGAATCGGATAGCGACGCGATGACGCTTGGCCCGATTCTCTTGCGACATTCATGAGGTACATTCATGGGCCCATGCAATGTGGACGGTCTAGTGAGGCCCCTTCCCGAGTACTAACTCCATTCGATCCGGCAGACGCAAGGCCGGGCCGCGTCGTGGGAAGCGCCCACCGTCGCCGAAACCTTGCGCTGCCCTGAGATTCGGAGTGCAGCATGCCTTTTGCGACGACCAATCCCTATACCGGCGAGGTGCTCGCGACATTTCCCACCGCGACCGATGACGAAGTGACGACGGCCATCGGGCACGCCCATCAGGCGTTCCTGTCGTGGCGCGAGACGTCGTTCGTCGCACGCGCGAAAATCATGCAGGCAGCAGCCGACATCCTGCGTCGTGACATCGACACTTATGCCCCCCTGCTCACGCTGGAAATGGGCAAGTTGTTGAGCGAAGCGAGAGCCGAAGTCGAGCTGTCCGCCGCGATTTTCGAATATTATGCGCGCCATACCGAAGCACTGCTCGCCCCCGAACGGCTTCCCGTCGCCGATCCGGCAGAAGGCGAAGCCACGCTGGTCTGCGATCCTCTGGGCGTCCTGCTGGCGATCGAGCCCTGGAACTTCCCCTATTACCAGATCGCACGGATCATCGCGCCGCAACTGTCGGCAGGCAATACCATCCTGCTCAAGCATGCGTCCAACGTACCGCAATGCGCGGCGGCATTCGAACGGTTGATGGACGAGGCCGGGCTGCCTGCCGGTGCGTTCATCAATCTTTATGCCGGACACGATCAGGTCGAACGCATTCTCAACGATCCGCGCGTCCACGGCGTCGCGTTGACCGGATCGGAAGCGGCAGGCGCGCAAGTGGCCGCGATTGCGGGCAAGGCGCTCAAGAAATCCACCATGGAACTCGGTGGTGCAGACGCGTTCATCGTTCTTGCTGACGCGGATCTCGACAAGACCGTCAGATGGGCCGTGTTCGGCCGCCACTGGAATGCAGGGCAAGTCTGCGTCTCGTCCAAGCGGATGATCCTTGTCGACGAAATCTACGACGCGTTTCTCGTCCGCTACACCGCCGAAGTTGCTCGCCTGCGCATGGGTGACCCGTTCGATGCGAGCACCACGCTGGCTCCGCTTTCGTCTCAGAAAGCCGCCGACGATGTCAGGAACATGATCCGCCGTGCACTCGAACACGGCGCCACCGCCACGTCGGTCGGCCCGGAGGTTCCCGCGCAGGGCGCCTTTGTGCAACCCACGATCCTGACCGATATCGGCCCGGACAATCCGGCGCGCTACTGGGAATTTTTTGGTCCGATATCGATGCTTTTCCGGGCGAAGGATGAAGCCGACGCCATCCGGATTGCCAACGACTCACCTTTCGGCCTTGGCGGGTCGGTCTTCACCGGTGATCCTGCCCACGGCGCCCTTGTCGCGCGTCAAGTTTCGACCGGTATGGTTTTCGTCAATCACCCGACGATGGTGAAAGCGGATCTGCCCTTCGGCGGGCTGCGCCGATCAGGCTATGGTCGAGAATTGATCGGGCTCGGCATCCGGGAATTCGTCAATCACAAGCTGATCGACGTAGTCGACATCGACGCGCCGTTCTGACCCTGAAATCCGGCTGCTTCGGGCGATCACCAACCCGCTTCGCGCTGACACTGCGAACAAGTGTTCCCCCAGCAGCCGGGCGTTCCGTGCGGACAGGCCATGCGACGGTGCAATACGCCCCTTATTACCCAATGAACGGGATGGAAAGCGCGCAGAATGACGGTGCGGAACCCTGTCCGCGGAAGCGTGGCCACGAGCGGCAGTCCCCGATCCGATCCATGAACGGTATGCCGCGAAGGCGGGAACACTCGCCAGAGGCTTTCCCTGCCAAAATGGTTCTACACCAAATCCGACCGAGCCTTCGGGCTCTACCGCCTGGCGGGCGAAAGCGCTGCGGAGAGGCGCTCGCGGTCAAGTGTGCCTTCCCACCACGAGACGACGATGCAGGCCACCGCATTGCCCATGAAGTTGGTGAGGCTGCGGCATTCGGACATGAACCGGTCGACCCCGAGGATGAGAGTCATGCCCGCGATCGGCACGGCCGGGACGATCGCCAGCGTCGCAGCCAGCGTGATGAAGCCCGCGCCGGTCACGCCCGCCGCCCCCTTGGACGAAAGCATGGCGACGCCGAGCAGGAGGATCTGCTGTCCGGCGGTCAGCTCGACGTGGCAAGCCTGTGCAATGAACAGCGCGGCCAGCGTCATGTAGATATTGGTGCCGTCCAGATTGAAACTGTAGCCCGTGGGCACGACCACACCGACGACCGCGCGGGGACAACCGGCCGCTTCGAGCTTTTCCATGAGCCCCGGCAAGGCGCTTTCGGACGAAGAAGTGCCGAACACCAGCAGCAGTTCATGCCCGAGATAGCGGACGAGGCGAAAGATCGAGAAGCCCGCCACCCGCGCGACCAGCCCCAGCACCCCGAACACGAAGAGCAGTGACGTCAGGTAGAATGTCGCCACCAGCGCCGCGAGATGGGCGAGCGCGGCCAGACCGAACTTGCCCACGGTAAACGCCATTGCGCCGAATGCCCCCACCGGGGCCGCACGCATCAGGATCGCGACCAGCCGGAACAGTACGGCGGCAATGTCTTCGAGCAAGCCCTGCAGACGCGCGGCATGAGACGGTGTGGTGGCCAGCGCGACACCGAACAGGACCGCAACGACCAGAACCTGAAGGATATTCCCGTCGGTTTGCGAGGACAGCAAAGTGTCGGGAACAAGCCCGGTAAAGAACCCGGTCAGCGTCACTTCGTGCGCCTTGGCCGCGAAATCGGCGACCTTGCCGGGATCGAGCGCCCCCGGAGCGATCGCGAAACCGCTGCCCGGATGCACGAGATTGGCCATGACCAGGCCAAGCGCCAGGGCCACGAGCGAAAGCACCGCGAAATAGCCGAAAGCCCGTGCCGCGACGCGGCCCAATGCAGCGAGATCCCGCATTCCGGCAATCCCGGTGACGATCGAGACGAAAATGACCGGGGCGATCACCATCCGCACGAGCTTGACGAAAATGTCGCCGAGGATGCGCATATTTTCGCCCACGCCCGGCGCCAGGGTCCCGACCACGATGCCGGCGACAATGGCGATGAGAACCTGAACGGGAAGCGGGCGCAAGGCGCGGAAAAGACGGGACAACAACGGCATGGCCTCGTGCGGGGGATCGACGTCCCCACGCGTTAGCACTGCCCCTCACCCGGCGCGCGCGAAAAAGAGGGAACGGCATCGGGCCGCCCCTCCCCCTTTCGTCGCATTCCGTCAGGCCAGCGTGAGCACAACGTCGATATTGCCGCGGGTCGCATGGCTATAGGGGCAGATCTGATGCGCACGGGCGATCAGTTCTTCGCCACCTGCGCGTTCGACGCCCGGCAGGCTCACTTCCAGAGCAACGGTGAGGCCAAAACCGCCTTCGGCACGAGGACCGATCCCCACGGTCGAGGTCACCGAAACATCGACGGGTACGCGGGGCAAGTTCTTGTCCTGACTGGCCGCATACTTGATCGCGCCGATGAAGCAGGCGGCATAGCCGGCCGCGAAGAGCTGTTCGGGATTGTTGCCAGCGCCGTTACCGCCCAGCTCCTTGGGCGTTGCCAAAGTGACTTCGAACGAACCGTCAGTGGTGCGGGCGCGACCGTCGCGTCCGCCGGTTGCCGTGGCGTGAGTGGTATAGAGAGGGGTAATCGACATGACGGGTCTCCTATGCCGGATCGGCATCTGGTTCGGGATAATGAGCTCGACTTCATTTTAATCGAGAACGATTAGATCGTGTACGATCTATATGATCCGATTCGCCGCAGGGGTCAATCCCTTGCGATTAGATCGCGCACGATTTATATTCCGGCCATGTCACACCCCTCGCCCCACCCGGCCTCCAGCCGCGAAAAGCCGTTCGCCCCGTTCGTCTGTTTTTCGATCTATGCCGCGAGCCTTGCCTTCAATCGGCTGTACAAACAGGTGCTCGACCGCTGGGGGCTGACCTATCCCCAATATCTGGTGCTGGTCGCGCTGCGCGAAGGCGACGACCGCACGGTCGGGGAACTGGGCGAATTGCTGTTTCTGGAATCCAACACTTTGACCCCCCTGCTCAAGCGGATGGAGGCGGCAGGCCTAGTCGAACGGCGCCGCGACAGTGCCGACGAACGGGTCGTGCGTGTGCAGTTGAGCGAACGGGGACGGACGGTGGCCGACGAATTGACCTGCGTTCCGGGCGACATGATCGCGGCCACCGGCGAAGATCCCGAGATGCTGGCGCACTTGCCCGACCTGATCGCCTCGCTCGACAGCCTCGCGGCCAAATTGCGTCACGCCGCCGCCTGAATTCGCGACAAGAGCAGTGGACAGCGAGCCCCGCAGGCCTAGTCTTTGCAGCATGATGCGTCGTTTACTGTCTGCTGTTGCCGTTCCGCTGGCGCTGGGCATGGCCCTGCCCGCGCTGGCCACTCCGATCCTGTTGCGCCCCGCGCAAGTCTTCGACGGAACCGATCCCGTGCCGCATCGCGGGTGGCAGGTCCTGGTCGATGGCGAGCGCATTGTCGCGGTCGGTCCGGCGCTGGCGTCCCCGGCCGGGACGGACGTCATCGACCTTCCCGAAACGACGCTGATGCCGGGAATGATCGAGGGGCACGGACACTTGTTCCTTCACCCCTATAACCAGACATCGTGGGACGATCAGGTTCTGCACGAGGCTCTGGCCCTGCGTACCGCGCGTGCCGTCGCGCAGGCGCGCGCCACCTTGCTCGCCGGGTTCACCAGCGAACGCGACCTCGGCACCGAGGGCGCGGGCTATGCCGACGTCGGCCTGCGCGATGCCATTGCGCAAGGGATCGTGCCCGGCCCCCGGATGATCGTCGCCACCCGCGCCATTGTCGCGCGCGGCGCCTATGGTCCGAAAGGCTTCGAGCCCGGCGTCGCCGTGCCCTTGGGCGCGCAGGAAGTGTCCGGCGTCGATGAAACCGTTCGCGCCGTGCGGGACCAGATCGCCGCCGGGGCCGATGTCGTCAAACTCTACGCCGATTATCATTACCAGCGCGGCGAACCCAGTCGCCCCACCCTGACGCTTGCGGAAATGAGCGCCGCCGTTGCCGTCGCCCACGATGCCGGACGCCCCGTCGCGGTCCACGCGGTAACCGCCGAAGGCATGCGGCGGGCCATTGCCGCCGGTGTCGATACCATCGAACATGGAGACGAAGGCACGGCGGAGCTGTTCCGCGCCATGCATGACAAAGGCATCGTCTATTGCCCGACCCTGTCGGCCACCGATGCGATTGCGCACTATCGCGGATGGAACGGCGCAGTTCCTGCCCCGGACATGGTCACCGATTCGATCCGGGCCTTTCACCTTGCCCTTGCCGCCGGAACGCCGATCTGCGTAGGCGGCGATGTCGGCGTCTTTGCCCATGGCGACAATGCACGCGAGATGGAGCAGATGCAGGCCGCCGGAATGGCCCCGGCGCAAGTCCTGATCGCGGCGACATCGGGCAATGCCCGTCATTTCGGCCTGAGCGACCGGGTCGGCCGCGTGAAAGCAGGACTTCTCGCCGATCTCGTTGCTGTTGCGGGCGATCCGACCCGCGATGTCGTCGCCGTCCGCCACATCACCCTGGTGATGAAGGGCGGAGCGATCGTATCCCGTCCCTGAACCCGATCCTTGCGGAGCGAACCCGATGCATGCGCTCAACGCGGTCTATACCGCGCTCCCGACGACGATTTTCGAACATATGTCGGGCCTTGCCCGCGCGAACGAAGCGATCAATCTGGGCCAGGGTTTTCCCGACGGGCCGCCTCCGCCTGTCCTGTCCGCAGCCGTCACCCGCGCCATGGCCGAACGGTCGCAACACTACCCCCCGATGGCCGGTGTCCCCGAACTGCGCGACGCCGTCGCCGATTTCTACGGGCGCCAGCAAGGCCTTGCCCTGTCGCGCGAAGAAGTGATCGTGACCTCGGGCGCGACCGAGGCGATCGCGGCGGCCATCTTGGCGATTGCCAGTCCGGGCGACGAAGTCCTGATGTTCCAGCCTGCTTATGACGCCTATGCGCCGCTGGTGCGCCGGGTCGGCGCAGTGCCGGTGTTCGTGCCCCTGCAACCGCCCGCGTGGTCCTATGACGCACAGACGATCCGCGCGGCGATCACGCCCCGCACGCGGGCCATGATCGTCAACGATCCTCTCAATCCCACCGGCAAGATCATGGATGCCGGGGAACGCGCCTTGCTGGCCGAACTCGCCGTCGAACACGACCTTTACGCCATCTGCGACGAAGTCTGGGAAACCGTGCGCTTCGACGGCGGCACTCATCGCTCGCTGCTGGCCGAACCGGGCATGGCCGAACGCACGGTAAAGATCGGTTCGGCAGGCAAGATCTTCGGCGCGACCGGATGGAAAGTCGGCTGGATGATCGCCGCCCCGGCCATGGCTGCGGTTCTCGCCAAGGCGCATCAGTTCCTGACCTTCACCACTCCGCCGATGCTGCAATGGGCCGTGGCCGAAGGCCTTGCCGACGACGCACTGGTTGCGGGGCAAGTGGCAGGCTGGGCGGCCACCCGCCGCATCCTCAATGAAGGTCTTGCGCGCAACGGACTGACGGTCCTGCCCGGCGAAGCGACCTGGTTCACCTGCATCGACCTTGCAGCCAGCGGCATTGCGCTCGGCGACCGCGAGGCAGCAGAGCGGCTTGTCCGCGAGGCCCGCGTGGCATCGATCCCGCTCTCGGCCCTGTGGGAAGGCGACGACGCGCCGCAGCACATCCTGCGGCTCTGCCATTGCAAGCCCGAAGCGATGTTGAACGAGGCACTCGAGCGCATCGTCGGCTGGCAGCGAAGCCTAATTTAACTGGGCCAGCCACTCGCGGATCATCGCACGTCCCGCGGCCACGGCACCGGGTCCATGCTCGTCGTGGGCATTGCGCAAGGTTTCCGGCGTATGACCGGCTGCGGCCAGTTCATGCGGTCCCTGCTCGATCCAGGCGTCAAAGCGCGGATCCTCGCCCATTTCGGCGTGGAATTGCAGGGCTAGGATATTGCTGCCCCGCCGGAATGCCTGATGCGGATAGACATGGCTCGAGGCCAGCAGTTCGACATCGTCGGGCAAGGTGAACGTGTCGCCATGCCAATGCAGAACCGGAACCCCGGCGACATGGCGCAAGGGGCTATCCGCATCGTGCACCTCGATCGGGTGGAACCCGATCTCCTTGGCGCCCCCGGGATAGACTTCCGCACCCATGGCTGCGGCAATCATCTGCGCACCAAAGCACACGCCCAATGTCGGGCGGCCCGCTTCCAGACGCCGCGCCAGACGACGCAACTGGCACGCGATCCACGGGTGCCGGTCGCGTTCATAGACGCCCATCGGTCCGCCCATCATGATGACAAGGTCCGGCTCGGTCAGATCGTGACAGGAAAATGCAGGGTCGCAGACGTCGATGCGTGCGACGTCATATCCTGCTTCCTCGATCGGCAAACGGTACCCCGCAACCCCTTCATAGGGCACATGGCGGATGATCAGCGCGTTTTTCATGACACTTTGTGTAATCGATTCGCTCTTAATGGTTGATCCAAAATGTGCCCTGCGATCATGCGAATGGAAACCACGCGACATGAGCGGCATTCCGGATCGGGCGGCGGCCGGTCAGAGGCCGAGGCGGTTCCAGAAATCCTCGGCGCTGACAGCAACCCGTTCGGCGCGCGCGGCCTCTCCGGCGGCAGCCATCCGCCACGAGGGATGCGGCAGACGAGGCAGGGGATAGTGGACCGTTCCACGCGACGAGGGGGCTGACTTTCGGGACATCACGCAAATCCTTTTGTGCTTCATGAACGGCAGTGAGGGAACCGCCGTCGACTCAATCTCTACCAATTCAATTGAATTGCGTCCGCTCAGAAAATCTCAACTGGGGCAAAGTTCGTCTTGAGCGACCGCGAGTGACACCGGTCGTGGAGGGGGTGGTCGGGTCGGATGAATGCCTCCGATTTGGCGGACCCGCTACGCAGGTTCCCCATTCCTGTTACTCTCTGTCCGGGCGATGAACGTCGGGGGAGAAATGCGGTGTGCCGGTGCTGATCCTTGCTCTGGCGCCGACGCTCATGGCCGTTTCGACGCCCGCGCTCCCCCCGTTCACGCCACCCTCCCCGACGACCGGGACGCTTCAGCTTTCACCTGTGCAGATGTTCGATTTTGCCGAGGCGGCGTCAAAACGAGGTGACTATGACACCGCCGAACGAGCCCTGCGTGCACTGATCGGCAATCCGGGCATCGACATCCGTTGCGAGGCGCGCTTTCGTCTCGCTCGCCTGCTCGCCGGTCCCTTCCATCGTCGGACCGAAGCGGCTTTGCTCTTGCGACGGATACTTGATGAAAAGCCCAATGCCGCACCGGTGCGGCTCGAACTGGCACGCCTCGAAGCTGAAATGGGCCGGACCGGCGCGGCCGGGCGCGAATTGCGCGCCGCGCAAGCGATCGGCCTTCCCGCCGACATCGCCCGCATGGTGCGTTTCTATCAACAGGCGCTCGAGGCGCAGCGCCCCATGAGCGGCAGCATCGAACTCGCGCTGGCCCCCGACAGCAACGTCAATCGCGCGACCACGGCGTCAACCATGGGCACCGTCATTGGCGATTTCACGCTCAGCCGGGACGCGCGCGCAACTTCGGGCATGGGGCTGGTCGTCCGGACACAGGCGTTCGCACGACTGCGGATGACGCCGCGCCTGTCCCTGCTCGCGCGCCTGTCCGGCAGCGCCAGTCTCTATCGCGACCCCGGTTTCGACGACGAAGTGGTCGCCCCGCAGATCGGCCCCGAATGGAGCCTGGGCGACGATCGCGTCAGCCTGAGCGGTGGCGCGGCACTGCGCTGGTACGGCGGGCGAAGTTATACCACCGCCACGACTGCCGCGATCGACTGGCAACATCGGCTGGGCAAGCGCGGGCTGCTGCGGGTGAGCGCCAACCACGCCTTTGTCGACAATCACCGCAACGCTCTGGAAACCGGTTCGGCCTGGGGCGGCACGGCAGGTCTCGACCGCGCGTTCTCGGCCCGCTTTGGCGGGGGTCTTTCGCTCTTCGGCAATCGCCAGGATACCCGCGATCCCGGCTATGCCACGACCAGCTTCGGCTTCAGCCCCTATGTCTTTCGCGAAATAGGCCGGGCGACCGTGACGGCTACGCTGTCCTACAGCCACCTTGCCGCCGATGCCCGCATTGCCTTGTTCAACGATCGCCGACGCGATCAGGCCTATGGCCTGAACCTTGCCGCGACATTGCGCCAAATTCGCATCGGTTCCTTGTCACCGCTCCTGCGTTTGCGGCTAGAACGGAACGCATCAACCGTCCAACTCTATGATTATAAAAGAGTCGCCGGAGAAGTGGGAATAGCCTCCGCATTCTGATCGGAAGCGGATGGATATGCTCCGGGACGGGATGGGTACGGGAACCGGAAACGGGGGGCATTGATGGCATTTCGCAAAACGGCCGCAAGCATGGGCATGCTTGCCGGCGTGATGACGCTTGGGGGGTGCGGCGGCGACGGGGCCTCGTCCGTGGCCAGCGCCAACACCACGCCGGCCAGCAATTCCAGCCTTGCCAAACTGGTGGCAAGCCAGAGCTTTGCCAACGACGGCGCCAGCCAGACCGCAGCCTTCGATCTCGTCACCGGCAACACCACCGCCGGTTCGTCGACCGCGAAACCGCTGACAATCAGCTATGATGCGACGTCGAACAGCTACACGATCACGACGCAGGGACGCAGCCAGACTTTCGCGCCTGCCGACATGGCCAGCGCCGCCAACGGCATTGCCGTCTACAGCAAGACGAGCGGCACGACGACCGACCGGCTGACCATGCTGGCCGCCAATGTCACCGGCTACAACAGCGCGGCGCCGCAATATTCGGGCCTTGCCTATTGGCAGCGCTACAGCGTCAGCGGCACCGGCGAGGCAACGACCTTCGACATTTTCACCTACGGCCTCGACACCCCTGCCTCGGCCGTACCGCGCACCGGACAGGCCGCCTATGCGACCACGGTCGTGGGTCTGGTCACGCTGCCCGGCACCGAGGCGCGCATGTTCCAGGGGACCGGGCGACTGGACGTCGATTTCCTCGACGGGATCCTCTCGACCAGCGCGACGACCACCGAAACCGGCCTTGCCTCGGGCGCGGTCATCGGCGGCACGGGTTCGCTCACCGGAACGGGAACCCTGTCCTCGTCAGCCAATGCCTTTACCGGCACGGTCCATTACAGCGGCAGCGGCAACAGTTCGAGCGGCACGCTCTCGGGCCGCTTCTATGGGCCGAGCGCGCAGGAACTGGGCGCAGCCTTTTCCTCCAGCGGCAGTGACGGCAGCGCGGCAAGCGGCGCGATCTGGGGCATCGCCAGTCCCGGAACAACCCCGATCAATCTTTCCGTCGCAAATCCCGCGACCGATCAGACTTATGCGGCAGCAGCCGCTGAACTCGACTCAACGCCCTCGACCGGCAGCTCGACCAGCCTTGGCACGAACCCGCTTGCCGTCACAACTGCAGGCGACGTCACGATCGGCGGGGGCAGTTCGTACCTCGCGCAGACCACGCTGGCCAACAGCGACAGGGTCGCCGCGACCGACACCAATTTCACCTCGTTCCAGAAAACCGTGAACGGCGCCACCGTGGCACTCGACATGTACCGCCCCGGGAACAGCGAACTCGCACTCACCTACATGAGCTTCGGCCGCTGGCGGGAAACTCCCGATGCCGCCGCGCAAGGGACCTCGATCTACACCTATTTCGTCTATGGGCTGACGACCGACGCCGCCACACTCGCGGCCCGCACCGGCACCGCCCATTATGCCGGCGTCGCCTATGGCACCGCATTCGACAGCGGCACGGGAACCGGCAACGCCGTCAAGGGTGCCTCGGCTTTCGACATCGACTTCAACATCGGCGGATACGCCGGGACCATCGCGCTCAAGAGCAGCAGCACCGACTACGGCACGTTCAACGCATCGGGAACGCTGTCCTCGGGAATGCCCGCGCAAGGCAGCCTGACCGGAACCAAGGGCGGAACCGGGCAGATCACACCCTCGTTCTATGGTCCTGCGGCACAGGAATTCGGCGGCCCGTTCCGGATCTCGATTTCCGGCAGCGGCAGCGCCACGACAACGATCGTCGGCGCCACGGTCACAAAGGCCAATTGATCGCAGACTTGCCCGGTCGGGATCATCACCGACCGCGGAAACGCCAGCTCCCTGCCGGTTGCCATTGTCCATCCACGACCCGGTGGATGGCAATGCCCGGTATCTGTGCGTCGCACGGCTGCCACAGGACCGGAAGATCCCGCTGCAGCGCCCGCGCCCTTGGCCGCTCGACCTTGTTCTGCACCGTGACGTGAAAACGCGGCGGCACGGCGTCGCCACCACTCAACAGGCCGTGGAAACGCTCGGCGATCGTCTCGCGCAGATCGGCGAGTTCGGGGCTGGCCACCCCCACCCCGGTTCCCGAGCCGAGATCGACCACTCCGCCAAAGCGAGCACGCGGCGGCGGCATCGAGCCGGTAAGCATGGCCAGAAGATCGGCCAATTCAGCGGCGACCATTCCCGGCACGGCATGAAAAAGCGTGAGATGGGCGGGCGAGCGATTGTGTTCGACCGGATAATGAGCACGCCGCAAGGCATCGAGCCGCGCCTGCAAGGGGGCAGGCAACGTCGCCAGAACGAGAAAAGGCGCCCGTGCCGTGGTCACGAGCGGTTTCCGCAAGCATCGAATCTTGGGGAAGTCGGCGGGAACACTCGGCAAAACCGGTAACCGGTGGTGGATGAAGGCTCGGAAAAAGCCGTAATGTTCCCGCTCTGAAGACTTACCCCGGAGTGAGGCTGCCTTCCGTAAAAACACTTAACGCAGGGACGGTTACCAAACGGTAAAGACCGTCCCATCCCGCCGGTCACATCTGGCCGCGTGCGCGACGCAAGGCGAACCACTTGCGGACATTGGCGTTATGCTGGTCGAGCGTGTCGGCAAAGACATGCCCGCCGGTGCCGTCGGCGACCATGTAAAGCGCATTGGTCTGGGCCGGGTTCAACACCGCCTCGATGCTGAGCCGTCCGGGATTGGTGATCGGCCCCTTTGGCAGTCCGGTCATCGTATACGTGTTGTAATCATTGACCGCATGGATTTCCGATTCCCGGATGCGACGGCCGAGCGGACGCCCCTGGGTGATCGGATAAATGATGGTGGGGTCCGCCTGCAGGCGCATCCCTTTCTTCAGGCGATTGGAATAGAGCCCGGCAACCATGGTCCGTTCGGACGGCTTCCCGGTTTCCTTCTCGACGATCGAGGCCAGAACGATGGCTTCCTCGGGCGTCTTGGCGACCGTACGGGGACTGCGCTTGGCCCAGAGGTCGGCAAGCGTCTTGCTCATCGCCTTCTGCATGCGCGCGACAAGGTCGGCACGCGACTGTCCGCGCTGGAAATCGTAGCTGTCGGGCAGGATCGAGCCTTCGGCAGGCATGTCCACTTTCCCGGTCAGCAGTGGCTGCGCCATCAGCTTTTCATAGACCAGTGCCGAGGGCATGCCTTCAGGCACGGTGAAAAGACGCCGCATGACGCCTTCCCTGCCCTGAAGAATGGCAAGGATCTTGGCCCCGCTCGCATGGGCGGGCAGGATGAATTCGCCCGCCTGAAGCCCTCCGGCATGACCGAGCAGGCGTGCTCGTGCACGGAACGTCAAAGCCGAGGCGATCGCGCCTTGCGCTTCGAGGTTTTCGGCGACGCTGGTCATCCCGGCGCCATCCGACACGATGAACGAGGCATCCTTGTCCAGCGGACCGGGTCCGTACCATCCCCACAGGAAATGGACGCCGTATCCCACGACCAGCAACAAGGCGGCAAGGATTGCCAGCCGAACCTTTCCGATGCGGCGGATCATTGTCTTCCTTTCGCGCGGCAGATCATGGCCGGGCCCCGATACGGCGCGACCGGCAAGTTCCGGACGTGCGGCGCCGGGTTTCCCCTGCGCCGCGCATTCCGGTCAAGACGCTCAGATCGCCTTGAGGACGAGGCTGGCGTTCGTGCCGCCGAAACCGAACGAGTTGTTCAGCACGGCACGCACCTTCCGCTTCTTGGCAACATGGGGGACGAGATCGACGCCCAGGCAGCTTTCGCTCGGATTGTCGAGGTTCAGCGTGGGGGGCACGATCTGGTCACGGATCGCCAGGATGCAGAAGATCGATTCGACTGCGCCCGCGCCGCCGAGCAAGTGCCCGATCGCCGACTTGGTCGACGACATCGAGACATTGCCGATGGCATCGCCGAAGAGACGACGCACCGCGCCCAGTTCGAGTTCGTCGCCGAGCGGCGTCGAGGTGCCGTGGGCGTTGACATAGTCGATGTCGGCCGGCGTCATGCCCGCCTTGCGCAGCGCCATTTCCATCGAGCGATAGGCGCCCGAACCCTGCGGATGCGGAGCCGTCACGTGATAGGCGTCGCCCGAAAGACCATAACCGACGACTTCGGCATAGATCTTCGCGCCGCGTGCCAGGGCATGCTCGTATTCCTCGAGCACGACCACGCCCGCGCCTTCGCCCATGACAAAACCGTCGCGGCCCTGGTCATAGGGACGGCTGGCCTTGGTCGGTTCGTCGTTATACGCGGTCGAGAGCGCACGAGCCTGGGCGAAACCGGCAATGCCGATCGGACAGATCGTGCTTTCCGCACCGCCCGCCAGCATGATGTTGGCATCGCCGTCCTTGATCATCCGCGCAGCGTCACCGATCGAGTGGGCGCCGGTCGAACAGGCGGTCACGACCGCATGGTTCGGCCCCATCAGCCCGTACTTGATCGACACCTGACCCGAGATCAGGTTGATAAGACGGCCGTGAACGAAGTGCGGGCTGACGCGCGCAGGGCCCTTGGCCGCGAGCACCAGCGATTCGCTTTCGATCCCCGGCAGACCACCGATACCCGCGCCGATCGAGCAACCTGCATGCAGGCGCTCTTCCTCGCTCATGTCGGTAAGTCCGGCATCTTCGAGCGCCTGTCCGGCGGCATCGATGCCATAGACGATGAAGGGATCGACCTGGCGCTGGATCTTGTGATCGACACGACGCGAAGCATCAAAGCCGTATTCATGATCGGCCGGCTTCACTTCGCAGGCGATGCGGCATTTCTGGTCGCTCGCATCGAACCGGGTGATCGGACCTGCGCCCGATTTGCCTGCAATCAGGTTGGCCCAGACAGTTTCGACGTCCGCCCCCAGCGGAGTGACCAGCCCAAGGCCGGTAACAACGACACGACGCATTGCGTTCTCCGGAAAAAATGAAAACAGGCCCAGCCCCTCAAAACGGGCTGAGCCTGCCTTAGTCCTCCCCCCTTGCCGGTCGCAAAAGCCTGTCCGGGTCCTGTTCCGGGCCAAGCACCCGGTTCAGGTTTCGGGGAGTTTTGGGCGATCAGCCCTTGTTTTCGTCGATGTACTTGATCGCGTCGGCGACAGTGGCGATCTTTTCAGCCGCGTCGTCGGGGATCTCGACACCGAATTCTTCTTCGAAGGCCATGACGAGTTCGACGATGTCGAGCGAGTCGGCACCCAGATCGTCGATGAAGCTTGCGTCTTCAGTGACCTTGTCGGCCTCGACGCCGAGGTGCTCGACAACGATCTTCTTAACGCGGTCGGCGGTATCGCTCATTCGATTTGTCCCTTCAGACGAAACTAGGATTGTGTAAACCGTTCAGCGCTTCGCCCTAATGGCCGCAAGCCCTGCTGGCAAGTGGGACGCTGCAAGGAGCGGGACGGATCGCCCGGATGGTGCGATGCCGCCCTGCCCCGAGCAGCGCGACGGTCAGGATTTCGCGGGTTCGACCACGCGGATCGAAAGCTCGCGAAGCTGCTTGAGGCTGACAGGTGCAGGTGCGCCCATCAACAGGTCCTCGGCTCGCTGGTTCATCGGGAACAGCGAGATTTCGCGCAGGTTCTGCGCTCCGCAGAGCAGCATGACGATGCGGTCAACGCCCGCAGCCATCCCGCCGTGCGGCGGCGCCCCGTACTGGAACGCACGATAGAGGCCGCCGAAGCGTTCCTCGACGTCCGCCTTGGTCAGGCCGACGATCTCGAACGCGCGGACCATGGTTTCCGGGCTCTGGTTACGGATCGAGCCCGAGGCGATTTCATAGCCGTTGCAGACAAGGTCGTACTGGAACGCCTTGATCGTCAGCGGATCGGCATTGTTGAGCGCGTCGATCCCGCCCTGCGGCATCGAGAACGGATTGTGGCTGAATTCCACCTTCTTCTCGTCTTCGTCCCATTCGTAGAACGGGAAATCGACGATCCAGCACAGGCGGAACGCGCCCTGCTCGATCAGGCCGAGCTGTTCGCCGACGCGATTGCGGGCAACGCCTGCCAGCTTGGCGGCCTGATCGACCTTGCCCGCGGCAAAGAACAGCCCATCGTCCGCACCCAGGCCGAGTTCGGCATAGATCTTCTCCATGCCTTCGACGCCGTGGTTCTTGGCGATCGGACCGCCGAATTCACCGCCCTTGCGCGTGACGTAGCCCAGCCCGGCGTAGCCTTCGGCGCGGGCCCACTCGTTCATCTCGTCGAAGAACTTGCGGCTCTTGTCCGCCGTGCCGGGCGCAGGGATGGCGCGCACGACACCGCCGCCACCGACGATCTTTTCGAAAAGGCCAAAACCCGACTGGGTAAAGTGCGCCGAAACGTCGGTGATGATGAGCGGGTTGCGCAAGTCCGGCTTGTCCGAGCCGTACTTGAGCATGGCTTCGTCATAGGGAATGCGCGGGAAGCTGCCGATCGGCGTGACCGCCTGGCCTTCGGCGAAATCCTCGAAAATGCTGCCGATCACCGGCTCCATCGTTTCCCAGATTTCCTCCTGGGTAACGAAGCTCATTTCAAGGTCGAGCTGGTAGAATTCGCCCGGCAGGCGGTCTGCGCGGGGATCTTCGTCGCGGAAGCAGGGCGCGATCTGGAAATAGCGGTCGAAACCGGCCACCATCAAGAGCTGCTTGTACTGCTGCGGCGCCTGCGGCAGCGCATAGAACTTGCCACCGTGGATACGGCTGGGCACGAGGAAGTCGCGCGCACCTTCCGGGCTCGACGCGGTCAGGATCGGCGTCGAATATTCGGTGAAGCCGACGCCTTCCATCTTGCGGCGCATGGCCGAGATGATCTTCGTGCGCTTGACGATGTTGGCGTGCAGCGTTTCGCGGCGCAGGTCGAGGAAGCGATAGCGAAGACGGATGTCCTCGGGATATTCCTGCTCCCCGGCGACCGGCAGCGGCAGTTCCTCGGCCGCGGCAAGCACGGTCGCTCCGCGCGCATAGACTTCGATCGCGCCGGTCGAGAGGTTGGCGTTGACGGTCGCGTCCGCGCGCGCCTTCACATTGCCCTCGATCGTCACCACGCTTTCGACGCGCAGCGATTCGAGCAGCGCGAGCGCCGGGCTGTCGGTGTCCGCAACGATCTGGGTGATGCCATAGTGGTCACGCAAGTCGACGAACAGCACGCCGCCGTGGTCGCGCTTGCGATGGACCCAGCCGGACAGCCGGACGTTCTGGCCGACATGCTCGCGCGACAGGGCACCGCAAGTGTGGGAACGATAAGGATGCATCGAGGGTCTTTCCAAAGAGGCTGCATTAAGGCAGGGGTTTGATTGCGGCCAAGAGGCGATGGCCGTCATTTTGTCAAGCCGCCGCCCCCGGACGGGGGTAACCCAAGCGTCATTTGCACCGTGCCCTTTCCGGGGCGGCGAGGCGAGGACCAACAAGAAAAAAGACCGATGAAGATCCATCCGCTGATCACCACGACCGACGCACTTGCCGACATCTGCGCCCGTCTTGCCAAGGCCGAATTCGTCACCGTCGATACCGAATTCATGCGCGAGAACACCTATTGGCCCGAACTGTGCCTGGTGCAGATCGCCGACGACAAGGAAGCGGCCGCCATCGACCCGATGGCTCCGGGCATCGACCTGTCCCCGCTGCTCGACCTTCTCGTCGACAATGAAGATGTCCTCAAAGTCTTTCATGCCGGTGGGCAGGATGTGGAAATCATCTACAACCTGACCGGGCGGACCCCACATCCGATCTTCGACACCCAGATCGCGATGATGGCCGTCAGCCAGTCCGAGCAGATCGGCTATTCCAATCTCGTCGAAAGCTGGCTTGGCTTCTCGATCGACAAGGGCGCGCGCTTCACCGACTGGTCGCGCCGCCCGCTGACCGAGCGCCAGATCGAATACGCGATCGGCGACGTCACTCACCTGTCGAAGATCTTTCCCCGCATTCTCAAGCGCCTGATCAAGACCGGGCGCGGCGAATGGCTCGACATCGAGATGGAAAAGCTCGCCGACCCGGAAAACTATCGCAGCGATCCGCAGTCGGTCTGGCAGAAGATCCGCCCGCCCAGCCGCAACGCCGCCGTGCTCGGCCGCCTCAAGGCTCTTGCCGCATGGCGCGAGATCGAGGCGATGGACAAGAACATCCCGCGCGGCCGCATCATGCGCGACGAAACGCTTGCCGACCTCGCCAGCCACCCGCCACGCGAACAGGCCGATCTGGCCAAGGTGCGCGGCCTGTCCTCGGGCTGGCGCGATAACGAGATCGGTCGACGGCTGATGCAGTGCATCGCCGATGCCAAGCCGCTGACCGATGCCGAAATGCCCCCGCGCGCGCCGCGTGGAGCCCCGCTCGGCAAGGAAGGCGCGCTCGTTGCCGACCTGCTCAAGCTCCTGCTCAAGATCCGCAGCCGCGAAATCGACATTGCCGCCCGCCTGCTTGCCCGCAGCGACGATCTCGAAGCGCTCGCCGCCGGTCAGCGCAAGGGCCTGCCGATTCTCGAAAGCTGGCGCTATGAACAGTTCGGCCGCGATGCCCTCGACCTTGTCGAAGGCAAGCTTGCCTTCGCAGTCGTCGGCGGAAAGCTGAAAATGGCGCACATCGACGACATCGGCAACAGTGCCCATGTCGATCCCGAGGTCGAGCAAGTCACCCCTGAGCCGATCGAGGGTGAAGACAGCCTTCCCGGTGAAAGCGAGCCTGATGCTGCCGAACCGGGCGAGCCCGCGGAAGAGCGGGTCGAAGCACTCGCTCCACCTGCGACAACCGATGGCGACTGAGCCATCGCAATGAGCACTTACCTGCCCACGCTCAAGCAGTTGCAATATCTTGTCGCACTGCATGAGCATGGCCATTTCGGACGCGCGGCCGACGCCTGCTTCGTCTCGCAATCGACGTTGTCGGCGGGCCTGCGCGAACTCGAAACCCTGCTCGGCGTCGTTCTTGTCGAACGGACGCGGCGGGTCGTGCGCTTCACCCCGCTCGGCAATCAGGTGGTGGCAAAAGCGCACCGCCTGCTGCGCGAGGCAGAGGAGCTGTCCGATCTCGTCCAGTCGCACGGACTGCCGCTGGCGGGGGAATTGCGGATGAGTGTGATCCCGACGATCGCACCATTCCTCCTGCCCCGGATCCTGCCGCGCCTGCGCGCCGAACGGCCGCAATTGAAGCTGTTCCTGCGCGAAGAGCCGAGCGGGGCTGCAATCGAATCGCTCCATCACGGGCGTGCGGACTGCGTGCTGCTCGCCCTGCCCTTCGCCACCGGCGAGGTCGAGTGCGAGCACTTGTTCAACGATCCCCTGCTGGTCGCCTTTCCCCATGACGACCCGCGCGATCCGCCGCCGCTGGTCACGCCTGCCTCGATCGACGAGAATCGCCTGCTCCTGCTCGAAGACGGCCACTGCCTCAAGGATCATGCCCTGGCAGCGTGCAACCGGCCCGAACTGCGGGCCAGTGCCACAATGATCGGCACATCGCTCCATACCCTCGTCCAGATGGTCGACAACGGCCTTGGCCTGACCATGTTGCCCGAAATGGCGATCACGGCGGGCATTCTGGCCAACACCCGGATCGTCGCACGCGCCTTGCAGAGCGAACACGCCTATCGCGAGATCGCGCTCGTCTGGCGCAAGAATTCGCCTCGTGGCGAGGAATTCCGCCTTCTGGCCGAGGAACTGCGCGCAGGATGAGCGAAGCCCTTTCCCCGATCGAGAGCGCGCCCAGTGCCCGTCCTCCGGCGGTTCCGCACAGCCTTGCCGAAGACATCTACGGCATCGTCACGGGCTGCATCCTTCTCGCACTGGGCATCGCCCTGCTCCATGCCGCGCGCCTGACGACGGGTGGTGTGGCGGGTATTGCGCTGATGCTCTCCTATTTCCTGCCGGTGGCGCCCGGGCCGCTGTTCACGGCGATCAACTTGCCGATTTTCCTCGCTTTCTGGCGCATGCTCGGCACGCCCTATACCGTGCGCACGACGATCGCGACACTGCTGGTCATGGGACTGGTCGGGGTGGTTGAACAGGGGCTGGTGGTCGCGGCGATCAATCGTCCGCTTGCCGCCATCGTCGGCGGCACGGTCGTTGGCATGGGCATTCTTGCCGTCACCCGCCATGCGACCGGAGTCGGCGGCCTTGCCGTCGTCGCCCGCTGGCTCAGCCGCCGCACGGGATGGCATTTCGGCGCGATCTCGATGGGATGCGATGCCGTCATCGTCGGGATCGGCTTTCTCGCACTGGGTCTGGAGCGCGGGTTCTGGTCCTTTGTCGCGGCCTTTGCCACCAATGCCATCGTGCTGGTCTGGCACCGTCCCGACCGTTACCTCGCCGACGCCTGATCCCGGACAAAACCTCGCCGGTGCGTTCCTCGGCAGATAGGCTCTTTTCCCTAGCGCCCCGGCGAGCGATCCTCATGAAGCACCGGTAGAACCTGTGGACCGACACAGTCGGACCAAGTCTTATCCGGAGCAGATCATGTCCACTGCAGGAAGCCGTATCTTGCGGTTTCTTTCCCTTGGCACCGGAGGCGAGGAAATCGGAGCAACGCCTCCGACCGCCACCCCGGCAACCTCGCCGACAGCCGCGCTGTCGCTGATCGACCATGCCAATGCACGCCTGATGCAGGAAATCACCGAGTTCCTGCTCAAGTCGCGGCTGCCGATCACGGCGCAGAACCTGCTTCTTGCCCATGCCGCGTTCAGCGGCGAGGACCCGCAACTCGCCCGCAAGATCGGCCAGAAGCGGCTGGCCGGAGAGACGATCACGCAGGAATGGCTCAACACGCTCCTGACCAAGGAAAACGAAGCCGAAGCGATCAAGGCCATGATGGTGCAGTTCGAGGACTCGCTCGGCCGCTTTGCCAAGACCGCCCACGACGCCCGGATGAGTGCGGCCCACTGCAACGCTGCTCTGGAAAAGGAAGTCACCCGCGCCAGCGAGACCCCCGAGACTTTCGATCCCGAAGACCTGATCGAGCTCGGCCGAACCATCCTCGATCACAACCGCAAGCTGGAAACCGATATCCGCGCCAGCGAATCGGAAGTGCGCACCCTGCGCACCCGCCTTTCCCGGGCGCAGCGCGATGCGGAAGTCGACTACCTCACCGGCCTGCCCAATCGCCGGGCTTTCGATGCCATGTTCAACCGGATCTATCACGAGACTCGCAATGCGGTCGAAAGCCTGAGCATCGCCTTTTGCGACATCGACCATTTCAAGGCGATCAACGATTCCCAAGGGCACGAAACCGGCGATCGGGTGATCAAGGCGGTCGCCGAAACGCTCGACCGCCTCAGCAACCAGAATTGCCATGTCGCCCGCCACGGCGGCGAGGAATTCGTCCTGCTCTTTCGCGGCATGACCAAGCACGAGGTGCGCGAAAAACTCGACGCCGTGCGCGAGAATTTCTCGGAACGCCGATTCGTCAATCGCCGCACCGACGAGCCCATCGGTCGCATCACCTTTTCCGGGGGTGTCGCCGATGTCTTTGCCTACCCATCCCCGCGCGACGCCATGCGCGCGGCGGACGAGGCACTTTATCTCGCCAAGGAGCAGGGGCGCAATTCGATCATGGCCGCCCCCTGAGACCGGGAAGCAAGCCTCGCGCACTTATTTGAGCCAGCCTGCCTCGCGATACCAGGCGGCGGTCGCATGAAGCCCCATCCGGGTTTCGACTTGCGGCTCCCACAACGCGGATGGCGGCCTGTGCCCCGCGCCTGCGGTCCAGTCGGGGTGGCACATGTACCCGACACGGTCGAGTGTCAGCTTGGCCCTGTCCTTGCGCACGGCCCGATCGGCCCGAGCCACCCATTCGAGCAGGCGCCGGGGCAGCGGCAGCGCGATCGCGCGACGCCCCACCGCCATGCCGATGGCCTTGGCAAGCTCGACATGACTCCAGCCACCTTCGGTGCCGTCGTCGGGCTCAAACGTCATGCTGGTCACGTCCTCCCCGCCGGGGATCAGCGCGAGCAAAAGCCGAGCAAGATCGTTGACGTGGATGACCGACGTGCGACCATCGGGCGGCAGAGGCACCACGCCCTTGCTGGCAAGGCGGAACAGCTCGAACATCTCGGTGTCGCGCGGGCCATAGACGGCCGGAGGGCGCACGATCGTCCAGTCGAGGCTGGAGGCGGCAACGATCTTCTCGCCCCGCCGTTTGGACGAACCATAGAGCGACAGCTCGGGCTCGCGCGCCGACAGGGACGACACGTGAACCAGACGCCCGACCCCTGCCGCGAGCGCCGCGTTGACGACATTGAGCGTGCCGCGCACGTTGCCCGTTTCGAACCCTTCGGGATCGGGGCTGTTCACCACACCGGCAATGTGAATGACGACACTGGCGCGCGCAACGAGGCGCAGAAGCGCGCGTTCGTCGGAAAGGTCGCCCTGCACCCATTCGACACCCGCCCGCGCTTCCTGCGGACGACGTGCAAGAGCGCGGATTTCCAGCCCTTCGCGTGACGCAAGGTCGAGCACCGCCTGCCCGACAAAGCCGGTCGCCCCGGTAATCGCAATCAATTGGGACCGTCGCAGATCGCTCATCAGATCAGGACCAGCTGATCGCGATGGACCAGCGCCGAACGCGGTGCATAGCCCAGGATTTCCTCGTGCTCGCGACTGTGCCGTCCGATCAGCCGCGCGCATTCGCCGGCATCGTATTCGCACAAGCCCCGTCCCAGCACGTCGCCACCGGGGCCCACCACCGAAACCGCGTCGCCACGGACAAAGCTGCCTTCGACACGCGTCACACCGGCGGCAAGCAGGCTGGACCCGCGCGCCAGAGCCGCAGCGGCGCCTTCGTCGACATGGACGCTGCCCCGCACGCGCAGCTTGCCGCCGAGCCAGGCCTTGCGCGCGCCCTTGCGCGGGCGAGCCATGAACAAGGTGCCCCGTCCCGAAGCCAGAGCCTCGCCCACAGGCGCGACCGGCTGACCATCGATGATCGCCAGAGCCATGCCGGCAAGTCCGGCAATCTCGGCGGCCTGCAACTTCGAGGTCATGCCACCCGACCCGAGACCCGAGGACGAGCCTCCGGTCGCCATGGCCCGAATCTCGGGCGTGACGCGGCGCACCACGGGAATGCGGGTTGCGCCGGGCAGACGCGGATCGCGATCATAAAGGCCGTCGATGTCCGACAACAACAGGACGGCACTCGCCCCGGCAGCCTGCCCCACCCGGGCGGCCAGCCGGTCGTTGTCGCCGAACCGGATTTCCTCAGTCGCGACGGTATCGTTTTCATTGATGACCGGAACCGCCCCGCGCGCCAGCAGAGTGCCCAGAGTGGCCGTCACGTTGAGCCAGCGCCGTCGTTCCTCGAGGTCGTCGAGCGTCAGCAGTACCTGTGCCGCCGTAAGCCCGTGCCCGGCCAGCAATTCGGCCCACAATCCGGCAAGAGCAATCTGCCCCACGGCAGCGGCGGCCTGCGCATCGGCAAGGCTACCGCGTCCGCCTTTGGCAAGGCCGAGTCGGCGCGCACCGAGCGCGATCGCGCCCGAGGAAACGACGATGACATCCTGCCCGCGCGCGCGCGCCGCCGCCAGTTCGGCAACCAGCGCCGTCAGCCACTCGCGTCTCGGCTCGCCATCCTTGCCCACCAGAAGCGCCGAACCGACCTTGACGACAAGGCGGGGCGTGATGGCGGGGTCGAGCAGCTGGGCAAGCGTGGAATTGGTCATGTCCGATGCCGCTTATGCGAATTGCCGTTGCAGGTGAAGGGCATTGCCCCGATCCTCACCCCGTCCCGACGCACGACAGGCACGGGTCGGATGGTAAATATCAGATCGGCGACCAAGGACGCTGTTCCTCCGCGTCCTCGATCTCGCCATCGGGACGTTCGGTCATCGTCGCGGCAGGCAGATATTCGAGCACCGCGTCGAGCAGTGCGTCCATCCCCTTGCCGGTCGCGCCCGAAATCGGGAACACCCGCTCAGCCCCGGCAGCCATCAGTTCGTCGGTGAAAGCGCGGACGAGTTCGGCATCGACAAGATCGATCTTGTTGAGTGCGACAAGGCGCGGTTTTTCATCCAGCCCGGCGCCATAGGCTTCGAGTTCGTCAGCAACGATCGCCATGGCCTCGGCCGGATCGGTCCCGTGAATGTCGATCAGGTGGATGAGCACCCGGCAGCGTTCGATATGACCGAGGAAACGGTCACCGATGCCCGCCCCGTCGGCCGCCCCGGCAATCAGACCGGGAATGTCAGCGAGCACGAATTCGCGATTGTGGTGCCGAACCACGCCCAATTGCGGACGAGTCGTGGTGAAAGCGTAATCACCGACCTTGGCCCGCGCATTGCTGATCTGGTTGATGAAAGTCGACTTGCCTGCGTTCGGCAGGCCCACGAGACCGGCATCGGCCAAGAGCTTGAGCCGCAGCCAGACCCACATTTCCTGCCCCGGCCAGCCCGGCCCGCACTGACGTGGCGCACGATTGGTCGATGACTTGAAGCTGGCGTTTCCGCGCCCGCCATCGCCGCCGCGCAGGAAAACCACGCGCTGGCCGACTTCGACAAGGTCGATCAGAACCGTCTCGCGATCATCGTCCAGCACCTGGGTCCCGACCGGAACCTTGATGACGAGATCCCGGCCCCCGCCGCCGGTGCGGTTCTTGCCCGCACCACCCAGGCCGCGCTGGGCCTTGAAATGCTGGGTATAGCGAAAGTCGATCAGGGTATTGAGGCCCGAAACCGCCTCGAACACGATGTCGCCGCCCTTGCCGCCGTCACCGCCGTCGGGGCCGCCGTATTCGACATATTTCTCGCGCCGAAAGCTGACCGCGCCGGGGCCACCGGCGCCCGAGCGGATATAGATCTTGGCCTGGTCGAGAAAATGCATGGGTAACGGTCCGGCATACGCGCAAGGACCCCGGCACAATACCGCATCACCCGCGCAAGAACGGCAAACGGCCCACCCCTCGCACCTCACACCACCACCAAACGTGGCAGCGATGTCAGCGCGAGACGCAGGCTGTGCCGGGAGAGGCATGGACCGCGATCATCAAAGCCCATGTCCTGACGGTACACTGGTGGAGCCGAGGGGGATCGAACCCCTGACCTCGTCATTGCGAACGACGCGCTCTCCCAGCTGAGCTACGGCCCCGTTCCAGTGTTTCACCGACTGACCTGGCTAACCTTGCCTGTCGGGAGGCGCGCCCTTAGCGCAGGTTTTGGAGTCTTGCCAAGCCCCAAAAATACAGTTTTTCAAAAGAGCGCGCTTTTTTAGAGGTTCCCTTCCCGATCAGCGCGAGCCGATCGGGCCGGCAGCAGCCAGAGGGGGCGAGGAAGCAACCGGCGGCTGATCAGCCAGCGGCTCGATCTTCACGCGCCCGCCCTGCCCGTACTTCTCTTCCCACTCGGCAAGAGCGTTGCGATACTTGTCATAGCGATCGTAGAAATCGTCGAAGATCTTCTCGATCTTGGGCACGCTGGCCAGCGCATAAGTGCCAAGCTCACTCGTCGGAACCGCTTCACCATCGACCATGACCTTGTCGATCACGTCACAGAACTGCGACATCGTCGGCGGCAGGGCATAGTGATTGTAAAGCGTCGTCAGATAGTCGTCGCGCATCACTTCGCCGTTGCGGCCGAACTTCTTGCGGAACTCGTGATCCATCTCGCCATAGACGGTCTTGAGCTCCTTGACGTTGCGCTTCAGGAACGCGCCGTAATGCGGAAGAATCCCGGCATTGCGCGGATCATGACAATTGAGCGCGGCGACGGTGTAGGCCGAACGCAGGTTCCAGACATACTGGTTGGTCGAGATCTTGCGATTGACCGAATCGCGGGTCCCGTCCGCTTCCACCGGAGGAGGAACGATCGTGGGGGCCGCGCCGTCGGGCGGAGTCGGCCGAGCCGGAATGACCGCAACCGGCGGCGGCGGCGGTGCGGGCGGCGGAGGCGGCGCCTTGGGTGCGCAGGATGCCAGCGCCACGGCGAGCGCCGCGCCGCCGACAAGGCCGATCCGGGTCATGAGACGGCGGCCATCGAACGAAACACCGAAAATGCAGGCCTCACCCACGCCCGAAGGCTCCGGTCGGCATCCGCGCGAACGCGTGCGGTCGGTCATGGTGTACCCCCTTGTTTCTCAAATCACATCAGTTGCAACACATCGGAAACGGCATCGCCGCCCCTTTGCCCGAGCCTTACGCTCGCCGCCCACAGAAAGAAATGCCCGGCAAGGCATAAGCCTTGCCGGGCACGACAGAACGAAATCCGTTTCCGACTATCGGACGGATCGCCACTCGAGACGGTGTCCCGATCAGCGACGGTCGCCCATGAAGCGCAGCAACATCATGAACATGTTGATGAAGTCGAGGTAGAGCTCGAGAGCGCCCAGCACGACCACCTTGCCGGCCATGTCGGTTCCCGCGACATAGGCGTACTGTTCCTTCAGCTTCTGGGTATCATAGGCGGTGAGACCCGCGAAAATGAACACGCCGAGGAAGCTGATGCCCCAGGAAAGTCCCGGCGAATGCAGGAACAGATTGACCAGCGACGCGATCAGGATGCCGAACAGGCCCATGAGGAGGAAAGTCCCCATGCCCGACAGGTTCTTTTGCGTGGTGTAGCCGAACAGGCTGAGACCGGCAAAAGCGCCCGCGGTCGCAAAGAAGGTCACCGCGATCGAAGGACCGGTGTAGACGAAGAAGATCGACGAGAGCGAAAGCCCCATCGCCACGCTGAACGCCCAGAACAGCCCGCGCATGGCACCGGTCGAGAGGCGGTTCACGCCAAAGCTCATGACCATGGTGAAAGCGAGCGGAGAAAGCGCGATCAGCCAGCGCAGCGGCGTCATGAGCACCGCTTCAGCAAGACCCGACGTCGCAAAGCCGAGCGCGACGATGCCCGAAAGCAGCACGCCCGAGGCCATGTAATTGTAAATCGAAAGCATGTGCCGGCGAAGACCGGCATCGTAGACGGTGCTACGGCCCCAAGTGCCGGAAAGGCTCGGAGACGCGCCGAAGCCCGTCGACGAGGGCTGAGGATCGTTCCAGTTTGCCATTTGCTCCATGTCTCCATCAGTGGGCCGCAATCCGACCCTTGCGCTCAATATCGCCCCGGACTGCCGCGCTTTCAAGCAGAACCGTCGAAAATGGGCATTAGCGCAAGGTCCATTGCCGAAGACTGAATGAACTGCCGATCAACCCGCAGCAGCGCGCGCCTTTGCTTCGGCCATCATCGCGATACTGCGATCGCGCGCCGCACGCAGGGTATCTTCGGCGAGCGCATTGATGCGACCATCGGCATCGAGCACATCGAGCCCGGCCTGCGTCGTGCCGCCCGGGCTGGCGACGCGGCGCGCGAGTTCGGCCGGGGCATGGGGCGATGCAGCGGCAAGGGCTGCTGCCCCCTCGACCATGGCCAGGGCGAGCCGGTCAGCCTGCGCCCGGGGAAGGCCGAGCGCCGTCGCGCCGGTCGCGAGCGCGTCGATGAAGCGATAGACGAAAGCAGGGCCCGATCCGGCCAGCGCCGTCATCAGATCCATGATCGCTTCGTCGTCGAGCCATTCGCTCTGCCCCAAGGGAGCCATCAGCGCATCGGTCGTGTCGCGGAACGCACCGGTCGCATCGCCGCACAGGGCGATCGGCGACTTGCCGAGGGCTGCTGAAAGATTGGGCATGACCCGGACCACAGCCCCGGCCGCCGGGAATGTTGCCTTGAGCGTCGCAAGATCGACACCGGCCAGAACCGACAGGACCAGAGTGTTCTGCCCGACGAATGGGACGATCGCGGGGGCCGAGGCAGGCAGCTGCTGCGGCTTGAAACCGAGCAGGACGACATCGACCGGCCCGCCCTGTTCGGGAGCTGCCTTCAGCAGCGCAACCCCTTCGGGAGCGGTGTCGAGATAGGGGTCGATAACCGTGAAGGCTGCGGGATCGAAGCCGCCCGCCAGCCATCCGGCCAGCATGGCCCCGCCCATGTTGCCACAGCCGAATTGGAGGAATTGCATGGGTCGGTGGCTCCTGTTTGCCGGTCTACGGGAAAGCGATGCTCTCCCTGCGACCGCCCCGGAACCCCGTCAAGCCTTCAGGCTTCGCCCACCGCATCGACAAGAGCGCTGGCCAGGGCATCTGCGGGACTCTTGTCCCCCCACAGGATGAACTGAAACACCGGATAGAACCGGTCGCATTCATCGACCGCAGCCTCGATCGCGGCCTGCGCCTGTCCGAGACTGAGCAGGCCTTCGTCACCGAGCATGAGCCCATGACGATAGAGCAACACGCCGCCGTTCGACCACATGTCGAAGTGGCCGACCCAGACCTGCTCGTTGATCAGCGACATGACTTCCCACACGGCGGGTTTTTTGTCGTCGGCCACGCGAATGTCGGGCAGGCACAGCATCTGCAGCACATGGTCTTCAGACCGCCAGATGCAGCGGATCTGGTAATTCGCCCAGGACCCCTGGATCTCTCCGTGGATCTCGTCATCGGAAACGAATTCAAAAGGCCATCCGCGCGCTTCGAACAGAGACGCCAGCATGTCGACCGGCGCGGCGTCCTCGCGTTCATGATCGTCGTGGGCAGTCCGCATCATCGGCACTCCAGAGCATCGGGCGCCACCTTGCGGGACTTTCCCGCCCATGTAGCCACGGCATCGCTTGCCCCAATCAATCGCCAAGGTCCCGGGTCTGGGCAATGACAGGCGATGCACCCGTTGCGCAAAACTCGACAAGCCTGTGTAAAACCTGTGGACACGAAGTAAAGATCGCATGCTGCCCCCCCAGGGTCCATTCCCTATTGGGTCACCATCTCCGCCTTTTTTGCCGAAACGACCCCAATCACCCAAAGGAGCAGTCCCGGCAGAAGCGAAAATCCTTACTGCGGCAGGCTGTCGACTGCCTGTCCGGCAGGGCTCGTCCACTCAAAGCCCGACACCCCTTCCTTGCGCAGATCGGCAATGAAATCCTGCGCTTCGGCATCGCTGGCGAAAGGACCGGTCAGCAGGCGGAAATTGCTGCGCCAAGGCGTGATGTAGGGCTTGCGCGCGCGAAGCATATGCGCCTGCCGCACAAGACCGTGCCATTCACTCGCCATCTTGTCGCGATCCCCGCCGGTCAGGACCTGAACCCAGATCCGACTGGCATAATGGGCACCACGTCCCTTTTCCTTGGTGTCCTTCGCATCCTTGATGTCCTTGCCCTTGGAACCCTTGACATCCTTGCCCTTGAGATCCTTGCCCCCCTTGCCCTTAGCGACCGGGATATCGGCAGAACTGCTATCGGTGTCGCGGGACACGGACTTGGGCCCATCGGGACGATCCTCGCGCACGCAGGTCTCGGCATCGCGACCATGATGCGCCGAGGTCCGGGATTGGACATTCCGACTCTTGGCATTCCGACTTTGGGGCGCCTTCCCATGCGCAGCCTTGGGCTCCGGCTTGCACGGGCCGAGCGAGCTGTCCTCGTCCGCCTTATCCTTCCCCTTCGCGTCCCTGCCTTTGACGTCTTTACCCTTGGCGTCCTTGCCCTTGGCGTCTTTCGCGGAAACATTGCGGCCCGCCTTCTCGTCGGCAGCCTTTGCGTCCTTTTCAGATGTCGCCTTGGCCGACTTGTCGCGACCGGACTTGTCCTTTGCCCCCTTGTCGGAAGCGGCAGCATCCTTGGCTTGCTTGCCCTTGGCCGTCTTGCCCGCCTTGCTGCCAGTGTCGTCGCCATTATCCGCACTGTCATGCACGGTGGCGTCCTTGGCCGCCTTGCCTTTGACGACCTTTTCCTCGGGCTTTTCCCTGACCGGCTTCGACGCACTGGTCCTTGCGGCCACCGTATGATCGCGCACATCCCTGGCTGCGGGTGCCGACGACTTCACCGGTTCGGCCGCCGGAATCGCGATCCGTTCGATCGGCGCAGGCGTCGCCGACTGCGCGACCTCGACCGGTGTGGGCTGAACGACAGGCGTGGGTTGAACGACCGGAACGCCGACCATCTGCACCGGCGCGGAAGTTCCGGCGACGGGCACTGCTGCGGATGCCGGAGCGGCGGGGGCCGCTGGAGATGCGGCCACAGGCGTCGAGACCACCGGCGCGGATGGCACCGGCGGCGGCGATACAGCTGAGGAAGGAGCAGGTGGAAGCGCAACGGGCGCGGGAGCGGGTGTGGCCACGGGCGCCTGCAGCAATGTCCGGCGCGGCGCAGGCATATCAAGCTTCGACAGCACGGTCGGGCGCGGCAGGGGCGGAGCAGCCGACGCCGCGTTGATCGACGGCTGAGCAATCGATGGTTGGGACGTAACCGGCGCAGGCACGGAAACCGCCGGACGCTGGGGTTCGGGAACTTTCTGCACCACCGGCTGCGTCGCGAAAGCGACCGGCGGCGGTGGCGGAGGAAGCGGGACCGCCGCTTCGGCGGCTGCGACCTGCTCCTGACGCGGAGGATTACCCCCTCGCCCGCGCTGACGACGTCCACGACCCGCATTGCGCGAATCGTTCGCTGCTTGCGCATTGGATGCCAGCGTCGCCGTCGACGCCCCGAGCGGAACCCGGGGATGCGCAGCCGCGTAAGTCAGGATACGCGGATCGTCGCGACCGATATCAGCTGCACGAGGGAAACGCCCAAGGCTGGCGGCAGCAGCCTGCTGCGCGGGCGTGAGGCGCCCCATGAAACGCAAGTACGGCGCGATCGCATTGGCAAGGTCGGCCGGCATCGACGAGCGAGCCAGCGTCACCGCTTCTTCCGACCGCCCACCGATCGCCAGCATGAAAGTATGAACACGCCAGGCGGCGCGGTCCTGACGCTGCAACTGCGGCGCCAGGGCAAGATCGGCACCACGCCGGTCGCCACCGATGGCAAGGCTCAGCGCATAGCGGCGCGTCGCCTCGTCCCGCGTGGCCTGATCGATACCAGGCCGAGCCAGAACCAGGCGATATTGCACAACGGCGGCGGCATTGTCGCCGACGAGATCGAAAGCCAATCCGCGATCGAGCGCCAGCGTCGCCGGATCGGCGCCGACGCGCTCCGCATCCTCGTACCAGCGCAAAGCGTCGATGGGATCGCCCATGTGGAGGCGCGCACCGGCGATTTCCGCCTTTACCGATGCATTGCCCGGCGCGACCTGATCCGCGCGCGTGAAAAAGCCGAGGGCCGCCTCGTTGTCACCCAGCGTCTGGGCCGCCTTGCCCGCGTCAACCAAGGCATCGACGTTCCGGGGGTCCTTTGCGAGACGCCCGAGCGCGACATTGAGAGCCTGTCCGGCACTGGGCGCAGTCGACTGGATGACGGGACGCGATACCGTTGCGGGTTCCTCCTCGTCCTCGACCTGAGGTCGGGCAGAGAGAGAAGCAGGAACCGCCGCAAGAAGACCGACAGCAACCAGCGCGCCGGACCATGACAGTCGGCGAGCGGAAAGGCGAGACGCGTGAGGGAAGCGAATCATCGTTGGCCCGCCCTAGCGGGAATACGAAGGGCCGGAGACAGCATGCGATGGATGCTGCCCCCAGCCCGACGAATGGTTAAGTCCGGTGCGATGACCGAACAGATTTACTGGTTGTTCTGTCGACCGAGGAAGCGCGGGATATTGAGCGCGCCGCGCTCGTCCTCGCCCTGCTCGGCTTCGGGAGCGCGATTGCCCCGTGACAGATTGGCCATGCGCTCGAACAGCGTCGATCCCCCGGCGCCACGCGCCGGAGCCGCCTGCGGAGCAGGCTGGGCCACCGGCGCAGGTGCCGTTGGATAGTCGCCTTCCGCCGGACCACCGCGCGCAACGCGCGGCACGGCAGGAGCTTCGGGTTCGACACCGAGATCTTCGCTCAGGTCGAGCGTCAGATCGAAAGGTTCGTCAACCGGTGCGGCAGGTTCGGCTTCGACCGGAGCGGCCACCGGCGGAACCGGTGCGAAACCGGCCTGGGGCGCAGCCGGAGCCTGAGCCACGGGCGCGACCGGCGCCTGCGGAACGGCAACGGCCGGACGCGGGGCAATGCCGGGCGCCTGAGGCGCGGGAGCCGCACCCGGGATCGCCGGACCGCGAGCACCGCCGAGCGACACCGGACGAGCCGCGATTTCGGCCTGCCCTGGCGACTGATCGATGCCGGTCGCGACGACCGACACGCGGATCTTACCGTCGAGATCGGGATTGAACGCCGAACCCCAGATGATGTTCGCGTTCGGATCTACCAGTTCGCGGATGTGGTTGGCCGCTTCGTCGACTTCGAGCAGCTTCATGTCGTCGCCGCCGATGATCGAAATGATGACGCCCTTGGCACCCTGCATCGACACGCCGTCGAGCAGCGGATTGGCGATCGCGCGTTCCGCCGCTTCGAGCGCACGGTTCGGGCCCTCGCCTTCGCCGGTGCCCATCATCGCCTTGCCCATCTCGCCCATGACCGAGCGGACGTCCGCGAAGTCGAGGTTGATGAGGCCCGGCATGACCATGAGGTCGGTAATCGAACGCACGCCCTGCTGGAGCACTTCGTCGGCAAGCTGGAACGCTTCCTTGAAAGTGGTTTCCGCCTTGGCGACGAGGAACAGGTTCTGGTTCGGAATGACGATCAGGGTATCGACGTGCTTTTGCAGCTCCTCGATCCCGGATTCGGCCGAACGCATCCGGCGCGTACCTTCGAACAGGAACGGCTTGGTCACGACCCCGACGGTCAGTACGCCCTTGCGACGCGCCGCTTCGGCGATCACCGGCGCAGCGCCGGTTCCCGTACCGCCGCCCATCCCGGCCGCGATGAAGCACATATGCACGCCTTCGAGCGCACGTTCGAGCTCGGCCAAGGTCTCCTCGGCAGCGGCGCGCCCCACTTCAGGACGAGCGCCGGCACCCAGCCCCTGTGTGATCGTCGGCCCGAGCTGAATGCAGGTTTCGGCGATCGAGTTGTTCAGCGCCTGCGCGTCGGTGTTGACGACGACGAAGTCGACGCCTTCGATTCCGGCGCGGATCATGTTGGCGATGGCATTGCCGCCGCCGCCGCCAACCCCGATCACCGTGATACGGGGCCGCAGCTCATCGATCGAGGGCGGTCCGATGTTGATGCTCATGTCGGTCTCCCGGTGCGGTTCCCAGCTTTACCAATGTCGAGTGCCAGCTTTGGCACGGATCGATTCGTCGAATCAAAGTCAATCACGGCTTTTCCACAGAATGGAGCGCTTATTTGCCTCCGGAAAGGGCCGAATTCGTGCGATCCATCGCATCCTGCCCCTCCGGCCCCATTTCCCACACCGCACATCGCTCAGAAATACTCGCGCAGCGCACGCCAGATTCGCGCCAGCAGAGCCGCGAATCCCGTTCGCGTCTCTGTGCGCCCCTTGGGACCGATCGTGCGGATGTCGACCGGCTCTGCTGCGGCATAGAGCAGCAGCCCGACCAGAGTCGAGGAACTGGGCGTTGCATTGCCCGGCGGCAGCCCGAGCATGGTCGGCGGCAATCCGATCCGCACAGGACGCCCGAGCGCCCCTTGCGCGAAATCGGCAAGGCCGGGCAATTGCGCGCCCCCGCCGGTCAGGACTACCTGCTGCCCGCGCTGTCCGGTAAAGCCCATGGCTTTCAGAGCCTTGGAGACTTCTTCGGTGAAATATCCGAGCTGCTGGGTAATGACCGAAATCAGTTCCGCGCGGGGAATCCGGTTCTTGTCGTCGGCATGGCGGGCAATCGGCCCCGCCCCTTCGGGATCACCGGGCGCATTCACCGGGATCATTTCGCGATGGTCGGCAGGGCTCGCGATCGCCGAGCCCGACATGCACTTCAACCGTTCGGCCTGATAGCGGCGGATGCCGAAAGCCGACGCGACGGCATCGGTAATGTCGCCCGAACCGAACGGAATGACCTGCATTCCAAGCAGCATCCCTGCCGCATAGACGGAAACCGTCGTCACTTCCGCGCCGAATTCGACAAGGGCAACGCCAAGATCGCGTTCTTCGGGAGTGAGACAGGCAAGCCCTGCCGCGACCGGCGAACCGACGACCGCCTCGACTCGCAAATGGGCCTGCTCGACCGCTTCCTTGAGATTGCGGACCGGCGCACCGTCGGCGAGCATGACATGGATGTCGACCGCCAGACGTTCGGCATGAAGCCCCTTGGGCGCAGGCACGCCATGCGCGCCGTCGAGCGTGTAATGCGCAGGCTGTGCGTGGAGGACCAGCCGCCCTTCGGGCTGGATCACTTCGCGCCCCGCCATCAGCAGGTGCTCGATGTCGTCCTGCTCGATCCGGCGGCCGCCGATGTCGACTTCGACGCGGGCGGTGGTGCTGGCGAGCCCCGCGCCCGAGCAGCCGATCCAGACCGACTGGACGCTCGCATTGGCCATCTTTTCGGCGCGCTCGATGGCATCGCGCACGCAATGGGTCGCGGCGCTCATGTCGATGACATAGCCGCGCTTGACCCCTTCGGAAGCGCGATGCCCCGAACCCAGAACAACCAGATCGCCCGTTTCAGCAAGCCCCGCGATCATCGCGGAGGTGCGGAACGAACCGATGTTGACGGCAGCAAAAACCTTGGTGATGCGAGGAATGGCCATTGTCTTGCGCTCAATCCTTCGCCGTCGCGGCCGGACGGGGAGCGGCATGCCCACCACCATCGGCCGAAGTGCCCGTCCGGGCGGGCGCACTCGTTCCCGATGCCTTGGCCGCAGCCTTGGCAACCGCAGCAGCCTTGGCTTCCGCCGCGATTTCATCGGCGTGGCCGGGAATGCGCAGATAGATGCGATCGGGCACGCGCATGTCGAATGCAGCCACCTTGCCGCCGAGCAGACGATCGACGCCATCCATCCGCGCGAACGTCAGCAGCGCGGCGGCCCCTTCATCGTCCCCTTCGGGAAGAGCCAGGACCTGGCCGGTCTTGAACGTCAGGTTCCAACGCCGGTTACCGACCCATTCGGCTTCCGCGACCTGCGACTTCAAGGCGGGCGCAGTGTCGAGCAGCTTGTCGAGCCCGGCGATCTGCCCTTCGGCGCCGGTTCCGGTCAGGACCAGCATGCCCTTGGCGCGCGAGGCCGGGACAGCTTCGAGTTCGTGTCCCGTCTCGTCGATCAGAGTGAAATGCCCGTTTTCGCGCAAGACCGCGTGGGGGCTGCGCTCGACGACATCGACGACCAGCGTATCGGGCAATTGCCGGGCAACCCGCGCGTCCTTCACCCACGACAGCTGCAAAAGATCGGTGCGCAAGGCGGCAAGATCGAGCCGGGACATGACTTCGTCACGCTGGCCCAAGACCTTTTCGTAAATGGTCAGTTCGTTCATGCGATTGACGCCGCGAACTTCTACCCGCTTGACCTTGAACCCTGCGTTTCCGGCGATTTCGGCGAAGTGCTGCTCGACCATGTCGGGCACCCCGGCCACCATCGCGCCTGCCGCAAGCAGCGCCAGCACCCCGCCGACCATGCCCACGATCAGAAGGCGATGCAGAGCCTCGTCCGAAATCGGAATCCGGCGCACCGCCTGCCCGACCAGCGTACCGGTCTGCTTGCGTGCGGTGGCGACCCGTGCCTTGGCCCCGCGCGTGACGGCGGCGCGCCGTACGCCCTTGCCGCTGCGCCGGATCGTCTGCGCCATGGATCAGCCCCCCTTCTTGCGCTCGAGCGCTTCGGCGACGATCGCCTCGACCAGCGTCGCATAATCCATGCCGAGCGCGCGCGCCTGTTCAGGCACGAGGCTCAAGGGCGTCATCCCCGGCTGGGTGTTGACTTCGAGCAGGAACAGCCCGTCGATGCCCTGTTCATCGTCCCAGCGGAAATCGCTCCGGCTGGTACCGCGGCATCCGAGCAGGCGATGGGCTTTGAGCGCGATGTCCTTGCACGCCTGCGCAATCTCTTCGGGAATGTCGGCGGGACAGATGTGATCGGTCATCCCGTCGGTATATTTCGCGTCGAAATCGTAAAAACCCGACTTCGGGCGCAGTTCGGTCACCAGCAGCGCGCTGTCGCCCAAGACCGCCGTCGTCAGCTCGCGCCCGCGGATATAGGGCTCGGCCAGCAAGTGATCGAAAGCCTGCCACGGGCCCACCGTTTCACGCCCGATCGGATTGCCGTAGTTCCCTTCAACCGTCACGATCGCCACGCCGACCGAAGAGCCTTCGTTGACGGGCTTGAGCACATAGGGACGCGGCAGCGGGTCACGGACAAAAATGTCCTCGCTCTTGACGATGCGCCCACCGGGCATCGGAATGCCGTGCGGGACCAGCGCCTGCTTGGTCAGTTCCTTGTCGATGGCAATGACCGAGGCGGTCAGGCCCGAATGGGTATAAGTAAGCCCCATCAGGTCCATCATGCCCTGCACCGTGCCATCTTCGCCCGGCGTCCCGTGGAGCGCGTTGAACACGACATCAGGCGCGGCCTCGGCCAGACGTTGGGCGATGTCGCGCCCCATGTCGATCCGCGTCACCTTGTGCCCGCGCGATTCCAGAGCGTCGGCGACGCCGTTTCCGCTCATCAGCGAGACCGGGCGCTCGTTGGACCAACCGCCCATCAGCACCGCGACATGAAGTTTCGGCAAAGTCACGACTGCTGATCCTCGCTCTTGTTACCCACGCGTTTGATTTCCCAATGCAATTCGACGCCCGTCGCGTCTTTCACGCGTTGACGGACCAGTTCGCCGAGCGCCTCGATCTCGGCGCTGGTGGCTTCGCCGGTGTTGATGAGAAAGTTCGTATGTTTCTCGCTGACTTGCGCGCCGCCCAGTTCGAGGCCGCGACACCCGGCCCGATCGACGAGTTCCCAGGCCCGGTGGCCGTCGGGGTTCTTGAACGTCGAACCGCCCGTCCGTGTGCGCAAGGGCTGCGATGCTTCGCGCGCCGCCGCGATCCGTTCCATTTCCGCCTGAATAGCTGCCGGGTCGCCCGGCTCGCCACGGAACCGCGCAGCAACCACGATCGCCCCTTCGGCAAGGTCGGAATGGCGATAGGCATAGCCCAGATCGGCAAGCGAGAGCGTGACCAGGGCGCCAGAGCGCAGGACAACGTCGCAATCGACCAGAATGTCCTTCACTTCGCGACCATAGGCCCCGCCGTTCATCCGCACGAAGCCGCCAACGGTTCCCGGAATCGAGCGCAGGAATTCAAGCCCGGCAATCCCGTTGTCGCGCGCGGTCGAGGATACCAGCACCCCCGAAGCGCCACCGCCACATTCGAGCGTCACCCCGTCGAGCGCCTTCACCCCGGCAAAGGCCTTGCCCAGACGGACGACCACCCCCGGAACACCGCCGTCGCGCACGATCAGGTTGGAGCCGAGCCCCAGCGCCATGACCGGAATCTCGGGAGCAAGGAAGGCAAGAAAGTCCTGAAGATCGGCGGTATCGGCAGGCTCGAACAACCATTGCGCCGCACCGCCCGCCTTGAACCAGACGAGCGGAGCGAGCGGCGCGTCGGCCGTCAACTTGCCGCGCGGCGCTTTCACGCCATGGCCCTTTCGCGCCGGATCGCATCGGCAAGGCCCGCCGCCCAACGGGTGATGTCGCCTGCGCCCAGACACACGATCATGTCGTCGGCGCGGACCATCGGCGCCAGTTCGCGGGCAAGTTCGCCGACTCCGGCAATGCTGTGCGCACTGCGATGGCCGCGCGCCTTGATCCCTTCGACCATGACCGCCGCATCGACACCCTCGATCGGCGCTTCGCCTGCGGCATAGACCGGCGTGACGAAGACGACGTCGGCATCGTGGAACGCGCTCTGGAACTCTTCCATGTGATCGCGCAGGCGCGTGAAGCGATGGGGCTGCACCACTGCGATAACCCGTCCGCGCGCACCCTCGCGGGCTGCGGCGAGCACCGCCCGGATTTCGACCGGGTGATGGCCATAGTCGTCGATCACGGTAACAAGACCGCCGTCGACCTCGATCTCGCCGACTTTGGTAAAGCGGCGCTTGACCCCGCCGAACTTGGCGAAACCGTCCCGGATAACGTCGTCGGCAACGCCCATTTCGCGCGCGACCGCAATCGCGGCCAGTGCGTTCTGCACATTGTGGCGCCCCGGCATGGGCAGGACGATGTCCTCGATCCGGTGGAACGTGCCGTCGCGCTGGCGCAGGACGGCGGTAAAGCGATTGCCGCCCGGGACCGGGATCACCGCTTCGCCGCGAACGTCCGACTGGGCGGAAAAACCATAGGTAATGACCCGCCGGTCGCGGACCATCGGAATGATCGCCTGAACCACCGGGTGATCGATGCACAGCATCGCCGCGCCATAGAACGGGACGTTCTCGATGAACTCGACGAACGCGGCCTTGACCCGGTCGAAGCTGCCGTAGTGATCGAGATGTTCGGGGTCGATATTGGTGACGACCGCGATCGTGCCGTCGAGACGGAGGAACGAACCGTCGCTCTCGTCCGCTTCGACCACCATCCAGTCGCTGTCGCCCAGACGCGCGTTCGAACCGTAGGAATTGATGATCCCGCCGTTGATGACCGTCGGGTCGATCCCCCCGGCGTCGAGCAGGCACGCGACCATCGACGTCGTCGTGGTCTTGCCGTGAGTCCCGGCTACGGCGACCGTGTTCTTGAGCCGCATCAGCTCGGCCAGCATTTCCGCGCGACGCACCACCGGGATGCGCGCTTCCAACGCTGCGACCACTTCGGGATTGTCGCGACGGACCGCCGTCGAGGTCACGACCACCGCCGCACCCGCGACATTGGCCGCCGCATGGCCGATCATCACGGCAATCCCACGCTTGCGCAGACCTTCGACGACATAGCCTTCGGCAATGTCCGAACCCTGCACCGAATAGCCCATGTTGTGCATGACTTCGGCAATGCCCGACATGCCGATCCCGCCGATCCCGACGAAATGGATCGTGCCGATTTCAACGCCAACACCCTTCATGCCCCATTCTCCTGCCCGGCAGAGGCGCGCGCGGTGGGGATCCGGGCACTGGCGACCGGAGCGGCGGCCGTTGCCGCCTGCGCCTTCGACCGCCCGACGCGGATCACATCCATGATCGGTTCACCCCCAAAACTTTCGACCAGATCGGCCAGATCCTCGACCGCATCGGGCAATCCGCAATTCCACGAGGCATGGGCCGCATTGGCCAGCGCCTCGGGCTTGAGCGCGATCGCCTGGATCTGCTTGGCGAGTTCCTTGGGCGTGAAGCTGGTTTGCTTGATCGCGCGCGCACCGCCTGCCCTGACCAGTTCACGCGCATTGGCGCTCTGGTGATCGTCGGTCGCGATCGGCAGGGGCACCAGAATGGCCGGACGCCCGACCGCCGTCAGTTCGGCAATGGTCGAGGCGCCGCTGCGCCCGATGAACAGGTGCGCTTCGGCAAGGCGGCTCGCCATGTCCTCGAAATACGTGCCCAGTTCAGCAGGGATCTGATGCCCGGCATAGCGCGCGCGCACGGCCTCGAGGTCTTCGGGGCGGCACTGCTGCGTCACTTGCAGACGATGGCGAAGCGCGGGCGGCAACATCGCCAGCCCATCGGGTACCACTTCGGAAAGGATCGAGGCGCCTTGGCTGCCGCCGGTCACCAAGACGCGCAGCACGCTGTCCTCGTCGAGCAGCGGGAACGGTTCCTTGCGCAGTTCGAGCACTTCGGCCCGCACCGGATTGCCGACCATGTGGACTTTATCCGCCCACTTGGCGGCGAGGCGTTCGACAGCGGGATAGGCCGTCGCGATCGCGTTCACGCGTCCGGCGAGCAGGCGATTGACCCGCCCCAGGACCGCATTCTGTTCGTGAATGACCGAGGGGATCTTCGCAGACTGCGCCGCCAGCAAGGCCGGGAGCGCGGGATAGCCACCAAACCCGATCACGCAGGAGGGCTGAAAGCTCTCGAACAGGCGCAGCGCCATGGCCCTGCCCTGCCAGATCGCGCGCAGCCCCTTGAACAGGGCGACCGGGTTCTTGCCCAGACGCCCGGCAGGCAGGACATGGGCTGGCAGGAACGAAGGCTTGCCCGGAATGCGCGCCCCGCGATCATCGGTGATGAGCGCCACATGATGGCCCCGCCGCTCCAGCTCGGTCGCCAGCGCGAAAGCGGGGATGAGATGGCCGCCGGTGCCGCCTGCGGCAAGCACGTAATGGCGCGAAACCCTGGTCATAGTTGAGCCGTCATGTTTTGGGGCCGGTCCTTCGGATCGAGCGTATCGCGCGACAGATAAGGGTTGCGACGCGTGATGGCGAGCAGGAACCCGACGCCGAGCAGCAAGGCGATCGTCGAAGATCCGCCATAGCTAATCAGCGGCAGGGTCATCCCCTTCGACGGGAAGAGCTGAAGGTTGACGAGAATGTTGATGAACGCCTGTCCGGCAAGCTGCGCGGTCAGCCCCGAAGCCGCCAGCACGGTGAAGAGATCATCCTCGTCCAGCAGCCGCAACAGGACCCGCATCACGATCGCGCAATAGATCAGCACGATCACCCCGCACATGATGAGACCGAATTCCTCGCCGATCACCGAGAAGATGTAGTCGGTATGCGCTTCGGGCAAAGCCATCTTGCGCGTACCCAGCCACAATCCGGTGCCGCCCCACCCGCCGTTGAGCAAAGTGCGCATGGCAAGGTCGACCTGGTCGAACTCGCTGCCGCCCGAAAGGAATGCGTCGATGCGGTGCGTCGCGTTGGGATAGAAGAGATAGGCCGCGATCACGCCCACAACGATCAGGCCGATCGCCCCGACGATATGCCGAACCGGCAGGCCCGCCAAGAGAACGAGCACGAACCACACCGCCATGAACAGCACGGTCGAGCCGAAGTCGGGCTGCGCCATCAACAGGACCGCAACGAGCCCCATCAGGGCCATCGAAATCCCGATCACCGGAATGTTGGGATCGCGGGCGCGCCAGGACAGGATCCAGGCCAGCGCCACGGCAAAGCCGGGTTTCAGGAACTCCGACGGCTGCAGGCTGATCCCGAGATTGAGCCAGCGCCGCGCCCCTTTGACCTCGGTCCCGACCAGCGGCACCAGAACGAGCCCCATGATCATCGCCGCAGCCAGAATGATCGCCACGCGCCGCGCCGTTTCCTTGGGCAGGACGGACGCTGCAAACATGGTGAGCAACCCGAGCGAGAGCCAGCGCAAGTGCAGCCAGAAGAAGTAGAGGTCGCCGAGCGACTTCTGCTGGGTGGACAGGCGATGCGCACTGGCCGGAGACGCTGCCGCCACCGCGACTGCACCGATCGTCACCAGCAAGAGCACGAGCCCAAGGAGGACCCGGTCGATTTCCCGCCACCAGATGACCAGCTCGCTGCGGCGGCTTCGGCGATAGCGGTTGGCGCGTCCGATGACCCGCACCCCGCCGTCGCGGGTGGGAACGGGAACGGCGCGGGTGGGCGTTGCGTGAGCAGTGGCCATCACGACCTCGCAGACGGCGGGCGGGAAGCAGCCCCCGTCCCGTCGGGACAGGGTGCGTCGCGATCGGCGATCAGTGCCGCGACGATCTCGCGGAAAGCGTCGCCCCGTGCCTCGAAATCGCGGAACTGGTCGAAACTCGCACAGGCAGGCGAAAGCATGACGACGTCGCCCGGTTTGGCCGCCGCCATCGCGTCGCGCACCGCGTCGCACAGCATCTCGCTGCGCCGGACGGGTACGTGATCACGAAGGATCTCGGCAAAGCGCGGTCCTGCCTCGCCGATGGTATAGGCCTCAACCACGTGGTCGAACCACGGGGCGCAATCGTCGAGATCGTCGCCCTTGGGCACGCCACCGCAAATCCAGTGGATGCGCGGATAGGCTGCCAGCGCGGGCGCGGTCGAGGCGGGATTGGTCGCCTTGCTGTCGTTGACGAAGAGCACGCCGTCCACCTCGACAACGCGTTCCATGCGATGCGGCAGACCGACGAAACTCGCGAGCGCAGGGCGCCAGACCGCTTCGGCAATACCCAGCGCCTCGGCAATGGCAACGGCAATCGCCGCATTCTGAAGGTTGTGCGGCCCCTGCAGCGAGGGCCAATCGGCCTGCCCGGAAAGGAGCGCGGGATCGGGGCGGTGAACGAACCGCGCCTCGCGCACATGGGCGACCGCGTCGGCAATCGCGCCGGTATCAGCGTCCCCGGTCCCGAACACCGCATGCTGGTCGGGACGCTGCATGGCGAACAGCCGGGCTTTCGACGCCGCATAGCCTGCAAACCCGTCATAACGGTCAAGGTGATCGGGGCTGATATTGATCAGCGCAGCGACATCGGCTTCCAGCGAATACGTGAGGTCGATCTGGTAGCTCGACAGTTCAAGGACATAGACCCCACCTGCCGGAAGCGCTTCCTCCCCCAGAACGGGAAGGCCGATATTGCCGCCCATGCGTGCCGGGAAGCCCGCCTCGCGGCAGATGTGATGAACCAGTGCGGTCGTCGTCGACTTGCCGTTGGTCCCGGTGATGCCGACCACGCGATGAGGCGGCAATTCCGGGCGAATGGCGGCGAAAAGCTCGATGTCGCCGATGACGGGAACACCATGTGCAGCCGCATGGGCCGTGATCGGATGACGGTTGAGCGGAACGCCGGGCGAAACCACCACACCGGCAAATCCAGTAAGGTCGATCGTCAGCGGATCGACGATCGTCGCTCGCCCCTCGAACGCGGCACGGGGTTCTTCGCGACTGTCCCAGACCGTCACCTCCGCTCCGCCGGCAAGCAGGCTTTCGGCGCTGGCAAGGCCCGAACGGGCCAGTCCCAGAACCGCATAGCGTTGTCCGGCAAAGCGGGAAGAAGTGATCATCGCGTTCCTTGTGCTTTCAGCACGGTTTGAGCCGGGCGCCTCAGCGCACCTTGAGCGTTGCCAGTCCCAGCAGGGCGAGGACGATCGAGATGATCCAGAAGCGGATCACGACGGTCGATTCCTTCCAGCCGAGCTGTTCGAAATGGTGATGGATCGGCGCCATGCGGAACACCCGCTTGCCGGTCCGCTTGTAGACGAAGACCTGCACGATCACCGACACCGCTTCCATCACGAAGAGGCCGCCCACGATCGCCAGCACGACTTCATGGTGGACCGAGACCGCAATGACCCCGAGCGTCCCTCCCAGCGCGAGGCTGCCGGTATCGCCCATGAACACGGCGGCCGGAGGCGCATTGAACCACAGGAACGCAAGTCCCGCGCCCATCACCGCGGCACAGAAAATCGCCAGTTCGCCCGCCTTGGGCACATGGGGAATACCGAGGTAATGGGCATAGTCGGCGCGGCCCGCGAGATAGGCGATGATCGCGAACGTCCCCGAAGCGATGATGACCGGCATGATCGCGAGCCCGTCGAGCCCGTCGGTCAGATTGACCGCATTGCCCGCGCCCACGATGACGAAAGCGGCAAAGACGTAATAGAACGGCCCCATCGGGATATAGAGATTGCTGAACACCGGGACGTAGAGATTGGTCTCGGTCGTCACCAGCGCCACCGCAACGCCCGCGACGATGAATTCGCCGAGCAGGCGCAGCTTGGCCGGAACCCCCTTGTGCGCGTACTTGGTGACCTTGTCATAGTCGTCGAGGAAACCGATGAGGCCAAAGCCCAGCGTCACGGTGAGGCAGGCCCAGACGTAACGGCTGCCCAGGTCCATCCACAAAAGAAGCGCGACCGAGAGCGCGATGACGATCATCAGCCCGCCCATAGTCGGCGTCCCGCGCTTGGCGAGATGCGATTGCGGGCCGTCGGCGCGGATCGGCTGCCCCTTGCCCTGGCGGATGCGCAGCATGTTGATGAAGCGCGGCCCGATGACCAGCCCGATGACCAGCGCCGTCATCAACGCGGCACCCGACCGGAACGACTGGTACCGGATGAGATTGGTCAGGCCCTCGAAATGGAGCCACTGGGCAAGAATATACAGCATTCAGTTTTCCCTGGTCGCCCCGTGGCCACCGTTCGTATCCGCGCTTTCGCCGTTCCGCGCGATCAAGGCCTTGACCAACGCGCCGAGCCCGACCGAATTCGATCCCTTGACGAGGATGGCGTCCCCGCCTTGCGGACCGGCTGCGGCCAGGCATTCTGCCGCTTCTGCGGCGGTGGCGACGTGGACCATGTCAAACCCGGCGGCAAGCGCGCCTTGCGCATTTTTCCCCAGCGCGTCGGCGAGTGCCGCCATTTCGGCGCCGACGAGAACGACGCGATCGATCCCGGCCGCCGCAATCGGTTCCGCAAGGGCAGCGTGATAGGCCGCCTCGCCCTCGCCCAGCTCGCGCATGGCTCCCAGCACCGCCACCCGGCGCCGGGCCGGAGTCGCGCCGAGCGCGGCGATCGTCGCGCTCATCGAGGCGGGATTGGCGTTGTAGCTTTCATCGATCAGCAGCGCCTTGCCCGAACCGTCGCCGCCGCTCGCAGCGATCGCATGGCGGGCGCCGCGTCCGGGCAGACCGGCCATCTCGGCAAGCGCCAGCCCCGCCGCGCCGAGATCGCCGCCGACCGCCGCGACCGCCGCCATGACCGCCAGCGAATTGGCGGCCCAATGCGCGCCGGGCTGCGCCACGGTATAGCACAGCTTGCGAGCGGCCCCGGTGCGGGCGGAAAATTCGGCCGTGACGAGGGTTCCGCCGGTCACGGTCGGCAACGCGTCGACAAGCCGGACATCGGCATGCTCTGCCGTGCCGAACGTGATGACCAGCCCCGCATGACGCTGCGCGTGGGCGACCAGCAGCGCACAATGGGGGCTGTCGGCCGGCACGATCGCAACCCCGCCCGGCTCAAGCCCTTCGAAAATTTCGGCCTTGGCTTCGGCAATCGCCGCTTCGCCGGAGAAATGGCCGATATGCGCGGGCGCAATTGTGGTGACGATGGCGACATGCGGCCGTACCAGCCGGGTCAGCGCGGACAGCTCGCCCGCATGGTTCATGCCCATCTCGAACACGCCAAAACGCGTCCGGGCAGGCATCCGTGCGAGGCTGAGCGGCACCCCGACATGGTTGTTGTAGCTCTTGACCGAACGATGTGCCCGGCCCCGGCTCGACCGGTCAAGCGCGGCAAAGAGCGCTTCCTTGACCCCGGTCTTGCCCGCAGAGCCGGTGACGCCGATCACTCGCGCAGCCGGATCGAGCCGCGCCCGTGCCGCGCGGGCCAGAGCTTCGAGCCCCGCCATGGTATCGGCGACCAGCACATGGGGATGGGCAACGGCCTGTTCGACCAGAGCCCCCGCCGCCCCTTTCAGGAAAGCGCCGTCGACGAAGCGATGACCATCGGCGTTCTCGCCCTTGAGAGCGATGAAAAGATCCCCTTCCATCACCTCGCGGCTGTCGAACGCGCAGCCCGAGACGGCAAAGTCGCCACCACCGAGCTTGCCGCCCGTTGCCGCCGCGATGTCCGCTGCACGCCACAGAGCCGTCCCGCGATTGTCGTCGGGTTCCACCGGCCAATCCAGCACCGCGTCTTCCACTCGGCTCATCCCGTGCACTCCCGCACCACCGCCACATCGTCGAATGGCAAAGTCCGGGCCGCGTCGCCACGCCCGATCACTTGCCCCTGCTCGTGCCCCTTGCCCGCGACAAGGACGATGTCGCCCTTTCCGGCTTGCGCAATCGCCTCTGCAATGGCCGCGCGGCGATCCCCGGTTTCCCGGGCCACGCCCGTGCATCCGGCCAGAACCGCCGCGCGAATGGCCGCCGGATCCTCGCCACGGGGATTGTCGTCGGTGACAATGACCAGATCAGCCCCCGCACAAGCGGCAGCCCCCATCGGTCCGCGCTTGCCCGGATCGCGATCCCCCCCGGCACCGAAGACGACGATCAGACGTCCTTCGACATGGGGGCGCAAGGCAGCGCAAGCCGCCGTGATCGCATCGGGCGTATGGGCGTAATCGACATAGACCGGCGCGCCGGTCCGCGTGATCGCGGCGCGCTCAAGGCGTCCCCGCACCGGCTGCAACCGCCCGAGCGCGTCGAAAGTCTGTGTCGGATCGCCACCGGTCGCCAGCACAAGCCCTGCCGAAACCAGCGCATTGGCCGCCTGATAGGCGCCGATCAGCGGAAGCGTGATTTTCCGCGCCTGGCCTTCGTGCACGAGATCGAGCTGCTGTCCAAGCAGGGTCGGCTTGCGCCCGACAAGGCGAATGGTTTCGCCCCGCTCCCCGACCGTCAGCACGCGCAAGGCCCGGCGACGGGCATGGTCGATCGCGCGGTCCGACCATTCATCGTCAGCCCAGACAACGGCCGCACCGCCTTCGCCGACGACTTCGTCGAACAGGCGCATCTTGGCGGCAAAATAGGCTTCCATCGATGGATGATAGTCGAGATGGTCGCGCGACAGGTTGGTAAAGGCCCCCGCTGCCACAACAGGACCTTCGCTGCGGTACTGATCGAGCCCATGGCTGGAGGCTTCATAGGCAAGATGCGTGATGCCCTCACGCGCGAGACCCGACACATTCGCCAGAAACGTGACGATGTCGGGCGTGGTCATCCCCGTCGAAATGCTCTCATCCGCAGTGGTGACGCCCAGCGTTCCGATCGAGGCCGAACGATGCCCGGCCATGCGCCAGATCTGGCGAGTCATTTCGACGGTCGAAGTCTTGCCGTTGGTGCCGGTGACGGCAACCACCGTTTCGGGCACCGGCGTGAAGAAACCGGCCGCAATGCGCGCGAACAGGCGCCGCGGTTCCGCATCGGGAATATGCACCGCGCCCTCGACCACCGCCTCGGGACGGGCAACGACCGCAACCGCTCCGGCGGCGATCGCAGCTGGAATGAAATCCTCGCCATTGACGCGTGCGCCGGGAAAGGCGCCGAACACCGTACCGGGCGCGACTTTGCGATGGTCGATGGCAAAGCCGGTCACGTCGATCCCGTCGCATTCGACCGGGACCGGGTCGAGACCGGCTGCTGCAACGAGGGCGGCCAGTTTCATTCGCCATCTCCATTGGCAACAAGCGGCGTCAAATCAGACACGTCGACATCGCGTTCCGCATCGGGAACCACGCCGAGCATGGGCCCCACGCGTCCGACGACCCGGCCGACGATCGGCGCCGCGTTCCATGCCGCCGTGCGCTGACCTGACGTTGCAACCGTCGCCTGCGGTTCGTCGAGCATGGCGATGACGACGTAGCGCGGACGATCCATCGGAAAGGCAGCTGCAAACGTGGCGATCAACGACGTCTTCTTGTACCCAGCGCCCCTGCCGCCCGCCTTTTCGGCCGAACCGGTCTTGCCCCCGACGCGGAAGCCAGGCGCATCGGCCTTTCGCCCGGTGCCGTCGACCACGATCAGGCGCAAAAGCTGGCGAATGCGGGCGCTGGTCGATGCCTGGAACACCCGGCGACCGGCCGGAACGTGTGCCGGATCGACCTTGTAGAGTGTCGAGGGACGCCAGATCCCGCCGTTGACCAGCGCCGCATAAGCCGCTGCGAGGTGCAGCGGCGTAACCGCGATGCCGTGGCCATAGCTGACCGTCATCGTGCGCAGGCGCGGCCAGTCGCCCTTTGGCCAGATCGGGAAGCCGCGTGCGGGCAATTCGACCGTCGGACGGGCATTCATCCCGAGCGCAAGCATGGTCTGGCGCAGGCGCGCGCCGCCCAGCTTGTCAGCGACTTGCGCGGTGACGATGTTGGACGAATGAATCAACGCCTCGGGCACATTGAGCGAGGCGCCGAAATTGTGGCTGTCGTGAATGGTGAAGCCGTCGATCTTGAGCGGAGCGGCCGAATAGCGCACGGCAAGATCGGTCACGACACCCGCGTCGATCGCCGATGCAATAGTGATCGGCTTGAACGCCGAGCCCAGTTCATAGACTTCGTTCGAGGCGCGGTTGAATACCAGCGCATTGCGCGCCAGATCCCCACGGTTGGGATCGAACGAGGGCAACGAGGCCATCGAAATCAACTCGCCGGTATCGACGTCGAGAATGATGCCCGCCGCGCCCTTGGCATGGGTTTCGAGCATCCCGCGCGACAATTCGTCCTCAAGCGCGCCTTGCGCCCGCGAATCGATCGACAAGGTCACCGGCTCAGCCCGATGCGCCGGGTCGGTCAGACGCTGGTCGAGCACTTCTTCCATGCCGAGCTTGCCATGGCCGTCGGCATCGACATAGCCCAGAACGTGCGCGGCCAGCGAGCCTTGCGGATAGAACCGCTGCGTCTCGCGCGGGAATTCAAGAGCAGGCTCGCCCAGCGCGAAAACCTTGTTCGCTTCCTCGGGCAGGACGCGACGGCGCAGATAGGTGCCCTTCCCCGTCTTCAGCTTGCCCAGAACGTCCGCGTAATCGAGATCGGGGAAAATCTGCGACAGCGCGCGCGCCACTTCCTCGGGCGTCTTGACCAGCGGCGACCCGTTTTCGCCGAGTGCCTTGGGATTGAACCACAGCGAATAGGCCGGAAAGGCACGCGCGAGCGGAACCCCGTTGCGATCGAGGATTTCGGCGCGCGGCGGCACCAGTGCCTCACCCAGAGGACCATGTTCGGGCGCCTGCTGAACGATACCGAGCTGTGCGATCCGCACGAATGCGGTCAGCGTGAAGAAGACGAAACCGATCACCACCCACAGCAACCGGGTTCTTGCCGTTGCCAATGAACGCTGACGCAAGTTGGCGAGGTGCAACCGCCCGCTGGTTATCGCGGTCGCCTTTGCCGTACCGTTGACCTGAGTGGAATGGGCCAGGGTCACCTTTTCGTCTTCGCGTCCTTCAGTGCAAGTTTGATGAGCGGCGAACCATTCGCCGCCCGGCGATGCGGATCGAGCCCATGCGCCTTGACAGGCGCCGCGCTCGCCACACGATCCTTAGGCCGCGCTGCATGGGCGGCAAAAGCCCCGGCATGCGGCTTGTCCACCGTCGACTTCGCCTTGGCGGGCTTTGCCTTGACTGCGGTTGCAAGCGCGGGCCGTTCATGGCTCGGCTTGCGGCTCGCGTCCTTCTCATGGCCTGCCTTTTCATGAGCCGCCTTTTCGTGGGTGCTCTTGGCCGAAGCCCCCTTCTCATGGGCAGCCTTGGCATGGTCCTTGGCGGAATGTGCCGGCGCAGTCGACTTCACCTTGTCCACATGCCGGACGGTTCCCAGACGATCACCAAGAGCAGCAAGGCCACCGGCCGCAGCAGCCACCCCTGCGGCACGTGCCCGATGTTCAGGCGCAGCCGGTTCGTCGGCACTTCCGTGCGTGTCCGACGAATCATGAGCATCCGAGGTGTCGCGCGCAGCCTCGACCGCTTCGCCCAAGGGCTTGCCCGACAGCGGCGAGACCATCGCCGGGAATACTGCCGGAACCCCGCTGTCATCCGCGCTCGCGACCCGCACCGGCGCAGGCGCACCAGGCTCGACCGGCTTCGAATAGGCGGCAAGCTGGCGTTCGTTGTCGAGATATTGCGCGGCCGTGGGCGCCACATATCCGAATTCGACATCGTTCCACGACTTCAGCTGCTGCTGGTTGGCGCGGGTTTCGAATTCGGTTTCGAGATACATCGTCTCCTGCTTGAGCGCGATGATCTTGAGCTGGGACTGATGCACCTGGCTGCGCAGCGCATTCACCCGGAATGCCAGCACCATCACCAGCGCCGCGCAAAACAGCAGCACCGCGATCCAACCGATCGAACGCAGGCGTTGAGCGGGGACGATCATGCCGAATGGCTCCCTGACTGACGGGCGGGCGCGTCACTGCGGACGGCCCAGCGCAAAGTGGCCGAACGTGCGCGCGGATTGCGCGCCAGTTCTTCCTCACCCGGCCGGATCGGTGAGGAAGGCTTTTCGAAAACGGGACGTGCGGTGCTGGCAAGCACCGGCAGATGGCGCGATCCGGCAGGGACGAGCCCCGCCGCTTCGCGCAGGAACTGCTTGACGATGCGGTCTTCCAGACTGTGGAAGGTAACCACCGCAAGGCGTCCGCCGGGCGCAAGCACGCGCTCGGCCGCAGCAAGCCCGGCGGTCAGTTCATCAAGCTCGCCGTTCACATGGATGCGCACCGCCTGAAAACTGCGGGTCGCCGGATCCTTGGGTGCCCCGGGGCGATAGCCGAGTGCCTTGCGCACGACTTCGGCAAATTGACGCGTCGTCGTCAGCGGGCGTGCCGCGACGATCGCCCGGGCGATCCGCCGCGACTGACGCTCTTCGCCGTAGATATAGAGAACGTCGGCAATCGCGGCTTCGTCGGCGGTATTGAGAAAATCGGCGGCACTGGGCCCTTCCTGCGCCATCCGCATGTCGAGCGGACCGTCGCTGGAAAAGGCAAAGCCGCGATTCGCCTGATCGAGCTGCATCGAGCTGACGCCGATGTCAAAGACGACGCCGTCGACCTGCTCCACGCCCGCTTCGGCAAGGCCCTCGGCGAGTTCGGAAAAGCGACGGTGATGAAGGACAAGCTGCGGATCCTCGCCCGCGCACTCGGCCAGCAAGCGCCCGGCGGCAATCGCGTCGGGATCACGATCGAACGCATGGACCCGCGCACCCGCAGCAACCAGCGCGCGCGAATAGCCGCCCGCGCCGAAGGTGCCGTCGACCATGGTCATGCCCGGTCCGGCGCCCAGCGCGACCAGCACTTCATCGATCAGAACGGGAATATGCGGGGACGTCGCGTCAAAACCGGTCACTTGCGCTTCCCCCGTCCACCACGTCCCTGTCCTTCGGCCATGAGCGCACGGCAGGTTGCCTTGGCGCTGTCCCAGCCCGGGCCCATCGCAAACAGCACATCGGGCGACCAGATCGTGAAATTGCTGCCTCCGCCATGGAAATAGAGCGCCTCGCCCACCTGCGCCTGTTCGGCGAGATGGTCGGGAAGGACGAAGCGTCCCGATTCGTCGAAGGTCGTGCGCAAAAAGCCGTAAAGCTGGGCGGCGCGTTCATCGGGATCGAACGGCTCACCGCGCTCAAGGGCGACGCGCTCTTCGTGCAGGATCTGATCGGCAAAGCTTTCGGCGCGGGACAGGCCGAAACCCACGAGACAGGGCAGCTTGTGATGCTTGTCGAGACAAAGAATACGCTGGTCGTCAGAAGCCGCGCGGACAGTATTCCGGAAATCTGCAGGCAGGACAAAGCGGCTCTTCTCGCCACGCGGCGAAAAGCCCTGCCCCCAATACTTGGACGGAACACCCGTCACCCGCGAAACCCCCGACTTGTCGAGACAAAACACCTTCGACCCGCCGTGCGCACTGCACGGCAGCCATTCCCCCACAGATGCAATGAGGCTGCTGTCCCGATGGACTTAGTCTTATCGCGGGCAAGGACGGGCGACAACGGGAATTTACGGGATAAAGCGGTGAAACGTTGATTCTACGTGCCTACCCGTAGCACCTCCAAAACGGAGTGATCGCGCAAGGCGCAAAAGTTGCCCGCCGAATAACCATCAAAAGCGCAGATTTCCGTCATTTCAACTTGGCGAAGAGAAGCGGAAGCAGGGATTTCAGGTCATTGTCCCGCGTTTTCCCGTAAAGTCGCCCAAAAGAGGCGATCAGGCCGACAACCCGTGCGAATCGGCGCCGCGCGACGACAGAGAATCACAACGGCCCGCATTTTCCCGCAAAAGGCATGCGGGAGAATGCGGGCCGCCGGAAAACGCAGTGCGTAGATGCAGTCGGCAATCAGGCCGAGCGAGAAGCCCCCAACCCCGGTCTCGACGTCAGTGCGCGGGCTTGGCCTGCTTGTTCGCGGAGTCGCCGTTTACGGGAACTTCCGGGGCGACTCCGAGATCAGCCAGGGGATCATTGGCCGCGGCCGGGGACGCCGTCCCCGTTGCACTCGGGCCGCTGACGACCACGCCCTGATCTGCGGTCTGAACCCGATCCATGATCACGCTGGCAAGGCTGACCAGCAGGAGCATCGCGGCAAGCCCGAAAATCCCGACCTGAAGACGATGAATACCTTGCGACCGCAATTCGCGGGCTCCGGGATGGACATGATGGTGCGGCGCCTGAAGCGTGGCATCGGCCACGGGCGTCGCTTGACGACGACGCAACCGCGTCAGTCGTTCCGATGTCATGCTGAACAGCGCCATCGCGCGTCAGATTACATCAACGCTTGAGCCAGGGGAAGACCGGCAGTCCTTTCGCTTCCAGCCAGGCCGGATTGTAGAGCGAGGACAAGTAGCGGAAGCCGGTGTCACACAGGATCGTCGCCACGCGGCTGCCTTTGCCCAACTGCTTGGCGAGCGCCACCGCACCGGCAATGTTGATCCCGCTCGACAGGCCGAGACAAAGCCCTTCCTCGGCAAGAAGACGCGAAACCCAGCTCAGGCCTTCCTCGTCGGAAATGCGGAACTGGGTGTCGATCGGCGCCCCTTCGAGATTGGCGGTGATCCGGCCCTGCCCGATTCCCTCGGCAACCGACGACCCTTCGGCCTTGAGCTCGCCATGGGCATAGTAATTGTAGAGCGCCGCACCGTGAGGATCGGTCAGCGCAATGGTGATGTTCTCGTCGAACGCCTTGAGCCCCAGCCCGGTGCCCGCGATCGTGCCGCCCGTCCCGGCCGCACAGGTAAAGCCGTCGATGCGGCCTTCCATCTGCGCCCAGATTTCCGGAGCCGTGCTTTCGACGTGAGCGCGGCGGTTCGCGATATTGTCGAACTGGTTGGCCCAGACTGCCCCTTCGGTTTCCTCGGCGATGCGGCGGCTGGTGTGAACGAAATGCCCCGGGTTGGAAAACGGCGCGGCGGGAACCAGCACCAGTTCGGCACCCAGTGCCCGCAGGGTGTCCATTTTCTCGCGCGACTGGGTCTCGGGCATGACGATGACGGTGCGATAGCCGCGCGCGTTGGCGACCAAGGCCAGACCGATCCCGGTGTTTCCCGCAGTCCCTTCGACAATTGTGCCGCCGGGCCCAAGCGCACCACGTTCTTCCGCGTCGCGCACGATCCACAGCGCCGCGCGGTCCTTTACCGAGGCCCCCGGATTGGCGAATTCACACTTGCCGTAGATCTCGGCTCCGGCGGCTTCGCTCGGCCCCCGCAGCAGGACGAGCGGCGTATTGCCGATCAGCGAGAGAGTGTCTGGGCGCACGCCGGTAACGCAGGGTGTGTTGGGATTCATGAGCCCCGAGGTAGAAAAGAGCGCGGGGCTCGGCAATTGAAAAAGCGCTCTGCCCCCCAAAGCGCAGCTTTGTCGCCCCAGCCCCCTGGCTGCAAGCCGTCCTATTCGCGCGAAGCCCGGATTGCAGCCCCGGCCGCGAAGGGCGCAATGGCGACAGCGACCAGACTGGCCGCCCCCAAGAGCACGAGGCCGTCCGCCCCATCGGGCTGCAACGACCCCGCACCGAAAATGAGCAAGGGCACCGCCAGCGGAATCATCAGCAAGCCGCCGAGCGCAGCACCGCCGCGCAGCCCCGCAATCAGCGCCGCAATAGTGACGCCGATGGCAGCAAGCCCCGGCGTCCCGAGCAGAAGGCCGATTTCCACGCGCCCGAGTTGCCAGCCGTCGAGCGAAAGCAGGCCCGCCGCGATCGGAGTCGCGAGCAGCAGCGGCCCGCCAAAGCTGATCCAGTGGGCAGCGATCCGCACCAGCACCAGCGCCTCCTCGGACAATCCGCGCAAGGCCCACTGGTCGAACAATCCGGCCTCGATGTCCGGTTCGATCAGGCGGTCAAGCGGCAGGATCGCCGCCAGCAGCGCAGCGATCCAGACCACCCCCGCCCCGGTCCGGGCCAGCAGGCGAGCGTCGGGTCCGACGCCGAACGGATAGAGCATCGCGACCGAAAGGAAGAACAGCAGCGGCAGCAGGGCCCCGCCCCGCCCGCGCGCACCGCGCAGGAGCAACCCAAGGTCGCGACGAAAGATGAGAGCGAGTTGCCGGGGTGCCTGTGCCATGATTGCCCCTCAGCCGACATGATCCAGCAACGGCAGGACTTCCAGCCGTTGCAGTTCGAGCGGTTGGTGCGACGCGATCACGGCGATGCCGCCCCGCGCGCGATGCGCCTCGATCGCCGCTTGCGCCGCCGTTGCCCAATGCGCATCGAGCCCGTTGAGCGGTTCGTCGAGCAACCAGATGCGTGCGCCGCCGGTCGCAAGGCAGGCGAGCGCCGCCCGCTTGCGCTGTCCCGTCGACAGATAGCGCACCGGCACATCGAGCAAGTCCTCGAGCCCGAAGTCGTTGCAGACGTCCGCCGCCCCGTCGAGCTGACGCCAGAAATCGAGCGCCGCGCCAAGCGGGCGGTGCACGTCAAGCGGCAGACGTTCGTCGCTCAACGCCATGCCCCCTTCGGCTTCGACATGTCCGGAAAACGGCCGCAAAAGCCCGGCAAGAATGCGCAGCAGGCTCGATTTACCGATCCCGTTCGGCCCGGCAAGATGGAGCGCCTCGCCCGAACGCAACCGAAAACCCACACCGCGCAGGAGAACCCGATCGCCACGGCGGCAGGAAATGTCATGAGCGGCAAGGCGGCAGGATTGCATGACGGGCTGCGATACGGGAAACCCGGTTCCCGAACAAGAACCGCCAAGGGGAAGTTATCCCGCCATGAGCCTCACCCGCCTGAGCCCCGCAGAATGCGACGAAGGCCTTGCCCGGCTGCCCGCGTGGAGCCTTGCCGACGATGGCCTCGCCATTACCCGTCGCTTCCTCTTTTCCGACTTTGCCGAAGCCTTTGCCTTCATGACACGCGTGGCGATCCTGGCCGAGAAGGCCGATCACCACCCCGAATGGTTCAATGTCTGGAACCGCGTCGACATTCGCCTGACCACGCATGACGCCGGGGGCCTGTCCCGACGCGACCTTGCCCTGGCCTCGGCAATCGACCGCTTTGCGGGATGAAATGCGCCTAAAGCGCAGGATTGTTATAGCAGTGCCAGGTAAAGATCGCGACCGAGCCGCGATGCGGGCGCCAGTCGTCGGCAAGGCTGCGGGTCGTGCGTTCGTCGGGCCGCTCGGGCAAGTCGAGCAGCTTTGCCAGACCAACCTGAACCGCAAGATCTCCGGCCGGCCAGATGTCGGGACGCCCTTCGGCAAAGAGCAGGTAGATTTCCGCCGACCAGCGACCGATCCCCTTGATCCGGGTAAGCAGTTCGATCGCTGCCTCGTCATCGCCGGGGAGCGCCTCGAAATCGATCGCCCCCTCTTCGACCAGTTCGCACAACGAGCGCGCGTAGCCCTGTTTCTGGCGCGACAGGCCACAGGCCCGCAGATCGTCGAAGGATGCCGCCAGCACGGCTGCTGGGGCCATGCCCTGCCCCAGCAGCGCCTCGAGCCGCGACCATACCGACGCAGCCGCCGCCACACTCACCTGCTGCCCCACGATCGTGCGCAAGAGCGTGCGCCAGCCACGGTCACGGATGCGCGGCTCGGGATAGCCGACGCGCGCCAGAGCCCGCTCCAGAGCGGGAGCCTGTGCGGCAACATGATCCATCCCGGTACGGATCTGGTCTGCGGTCAATCCCATTGCGTGTGGTCATCCTCTCGTGCCCTGCGCATGTCCCGTCGCCGGGCCGGTGCCCCTTCCTTTTTGACGTCGCAGCGGGGCAGACTTGCCAAAGCCCTGCCCGAGCGATAGCAGCCCTGCCCAAAGGCGACCAGCCGCGTTACGGTCGATCGACCGCGATGGCTGAGCCAGACCAGACGGAGACCTTGACGATGCCGAAGCTGACTGTCGTGAACCGTGCCGGCGAAGAGACCACCATCGAGGCCTCGACCGGCCTTACCGTGATGGAAGCGATCCGCGACAACGGTTTCGACGAACTCCTTGCCCTGTGCGGCGGCTGCTGCTCGTGCGCGACCTGCCACGTCTATGTGGACCCGGCATTCGCGGGTCAGTTCGGCGCGATGAGCGAAGACGAAAACGACCTGCTCGACAGCTCGGAGCACCGCAACGAAACGTCGCGCCTGTCCTGCCAGCTGTCGATCACCGACGCTCTCGACGGCGCCCGGATCACTATCGCTCCGGAAGATTGAGCCCGGAACGACCAGTCTGGACACATGACCAGAAGGCCCGCTTGCTCACCGGCACGCGGGCCTTTTTTTCGCCCTTCGAACACCCCCCATCCGAGGATGACCGCGATGCCCGCCTTGCCGTTCCCGTCGCTTTCCCGTGTCCTGCATACCTCTCTCAGCGCGGCGCTGCTCGCTTGCGCCGCGCCACAGGCCATGGCCCATCCGGTCCTCCTCATTTCCATCGACGGCTTGCGCCCGGCCGACGTGCTCGACGCCAGGGCGCGCGGGCTGTCGCTGCCCCATCTCACCGAGTTCCTTGCCGACGGCAGCTATGCCCACAGCGTCGTCGGCGTCCTGCCGACGCTGACCTATCCCAGCCACACGACGCTGATCACCGGGGTTGCCCCCGCCCGGCACGGCATCGTCGCCAACACGACGTTCGATCCGTTGCACATCAACGACGACGGCTGGTTCTGGTATGCCGAGGACAACAAGGCGCAGACACTGTGGGACGCAGCCCATGCGGCCGGATTGTCGACGGCCAATGTCCACTGGCCGGTCTCGGTCGGGGTAGCCCACGTCACCTGGAACCTGCCGCAGATCTGGCGCACCGGCCATGCCGACGACCGTAAACTGGTGCGCGCACTGGCGACGCCGGGCCTTGTCAACGACCTCGAAGCCGCGCGCGGCGAAGCCTATGCCGACGGCAAGGACGAGACGCTCGCCGGGGACCGCAACCGCGCAGGCTTTGCCCGCACCCTGATCGAACGCCACGCTCCCGACTTCATCACCGTCTATTTCGCCGCGCTCGACCATGACGAGCACCATTCCGGCCCGGATACACCCGAAGCGCGCCACACGCTCGAAGGGATCGACACGCTCGTGGGCGATCTCGTCGCGACCGAGCGCCGCGCCCATCCCGATGCGGTCATCGCGGTGGTCAGCGACCACGGATTTGCCGCCGCCGATACCGCGATCAATCTCTACCACGCCTTCATCGAGGCCGGACTGGTCACGGTCGATGCCAAGGGCGCGATCACCGGATGGGAGGCAACGCCATGGGCTTGCGGCGGCTCGTTCGCCATCGTGCTGGCGCGCCCAGACGACGCCGCACTCAAGGCTCGCGTCGCGGCCCTGCTCAACAAACTGGCCGCCGATCCGGCTGCAAGGATCGCCGCCGTCGTGACCGCCGGACAAGTCGGTTTTGCCACCGGCAACCCGCCGCCGAGCTTTTTCGTCAATCTGAAAATCGGGGCGATTGCCGCGCCCTATCTCGGCAACGGCCTGCCTCTTGCGGTTCCGTCAGGCGCCTACAAGGGCATGCACGGCTATTTCCCGGCTGCGCCGGAAATGCGTTCGACGTTTCTGATTGCGGGCCCCGGCATCGCCAAGGGCCACGACCTGGGCGAGATCGACATGCGCGCGATCGCCCCGACCCTCGCCCATGAAATGGGAGCCGCCCTGCCCAATGCAGAAGCGGCTCCCCTTGATCTCACCTCTCGGGCGAAATGATCAAAGGCGCAAGCCGGCCGTTTCGGGCAGCCCGCTGATGAGGTTCAGGCTCTGCACCGCCGCCCCGCTCGCACCCTTGCCCAGGTTGTCGAGTTCGGCGACGAGGCGGGCCTGACCGCCGTCCTTGCTGGCAATGACGTGAAGACGCAGGCCGTCCCACGGTTCGGCCCCGTCGCGCATGAGGATCTCGCCGCTGTCGGGCGCATCCTCGACCACGCTGACGACCGGCGAACCGGCATAGAACGCGGCCAGCGCTTCACGCAGCGCGATCGGATCGGGATTGCCCGGAATGATCGACAACGGCAGCGGGATTTCCACGACCATGCCGCGATAGGCAGGCACGACGGCGGGAAGGAACAGCGGCTCGATCGCGAGATGGGCATAGGCCTGCATCTCGGCCAGATGCTTGTGACCGAACGCCAGACCGTATCCACGCCACGCGATCGCGGAATCGGCTTCGAACCGCTCGATCAGCGCCTTGCCGCCACCCGAATAGCCCGAAACCGCATTGCACGAATAAGGCCATGCAACGGGCAGGAGATTGGCACGGACCAGCGGCGCCAGCAACGCGATGAAGCCGGTCGGATAGCACCCCGGATTGGCAATCCGCTTGGCCTCGGCAACCGTCTCGCGCCCGACGATCTCGGGAAAGCCGTACGTCCACCCCTGCGCCACGCGATGCGCGGTCGAGGCATCGATCACCCGCGTGCGATCGTTGGCGATCAGAGCAACCGCCTCACGCGCCGCATCGTCGGGCAGGCACAGGATCACGACATCCGCGTCGTTGATCGCTTCAGCCCGGGCCGCCGCGTCCTTGCGACGATCGTTGGGCAAAGTGACCAGTGCGAATTCCTCGCGCCCGGCCAGACGTGCCGCGATTTCGAGCCCGGTAGTCCCGGCCGCTCCGTCAATGAAAACACTGGTCGTCATAGGGCCTCCAGATCGTCAAGCGCGACATAGCCGACAAAGCCGTCCTCGCCCTGCTGGCCCCAAGCCCAGGCACCGGCAATGTCGAGAACGTTGAACACGTCACCCGATGCCAAAGTGATCAGCACTTCGGCGTCGGCACCTGCCGTTCGTCGCAGTGCCGCCCCATCGGCCTTGGCCGCACGCGGCATCGGCACCGCATAATGCGGCACGAAAACGCGTCCGGCACAGCGGATATGGGCAAGATCACCGCGCACCGGACGGTGCAGCGGATCGATCTTTTCGGAGCGACCGCACAGCGGCAGCTCCCGTCCGATGATGGCGGCAAGGTCCGTGGCAGAAGTGATGTGAGCGCTCAAAGGTCCGGTGTCCCCGTAAAAACAGAGCCGGGCGCGTAATGGAATTGACGTGCCGGTTCAAGTATCGGGGTTCAAATCGCGATAACGGGCCAGCAACAGACCCCAGGCCGCACGCAGGCCGAGTGCCTCGCCACCCTTGGGCCGCCCCGGCTTTGCCACCGGTCGCCACGCGAAGGTGTCGTAATGGACCCAGTCGATCCCCTCGCCGACAAAGCGATCGAGGAACAGGGCCGCAACACTTGCCCCGGCAAAGCCGTTGGCATGGCTGTTGACGATGTCGGCAACGTCGGACTTGAGATAGTCGCGATAGTCCTCATGCAAGGGAAGGCGCCAGACCGGGTCCTCCCGCTCGCCTCCGGCCGCCGACAATTCCGCCGCCGTTGCGTCCTTGCGCGCAAAGATCGCGGGAAGATCAGGCCCCAGCGCAACCCGCGCCGCGCCGGTCAACGTAGCAAAGTCGATCACCAGTTGCGGCTCGGCTTCGCTCGCGCGGGTCAGCGCATCGCCCAGGATCAGGCGCCCTTCGGCATCGGTATTGGTGATCTCGACCGACAGCCCCTTGCGCGAGCGCAGGATGTCACCCGGTCGCATGGCATTGCCCGCAACCGCATTCTCGACCGCCGGGATCAGGAGGTGGAGTCGCACGGGAAGCGCATGGCCCATGACCAGCCGCGCCAGCGCAAGTGCATGAGCCGCGCCCCCCATGTCCTTTTTCATGAGCACCATGCCCGAACTGGGCTTGAGATCAAGGCCGCCGGTATCGAAGCAGACCCCCTTGCCCACGATGGCGACGCGCGGGTGGCGCGGATCGCCCCATTCGAGCTCGATCAGGCGGGGAGCGTGATGGCGCGAGGCCGCACGGCCGACCGCATGGACCATCGGATAATCGCGTTCGAGCGCGTCGCCCGCGATCACGTGGACTTCCGCACCAAATGCCTTGGCCAGCGAACGCGCCTCGGTTTCAAGCTGCGCCGGTCCCATGTCTTCGGCAGGCGTGTTGACCAGGTCGCGCACGAGCGAGATCGCCGCCGCTTCGGCAAGCGCGGGCTCGATCGCACGCAACTCGGAACACAGCAGGATGCGCGGTTCGGTCGCGGTACTTTCGGTGCGGTAGCGGTCGAAGCGGTATTGCGCACAGATCCAGCCGACGAGTGCGTCGCCCAACCGCGGCAACGGTCGTGCAGGAGACGCGGCAAGGCGATACGTGCCTCCCGGCAAAGCCTCTGCCAGACGGGCGAGAGCCCATGTCCCGAGCACCTCGCCCGCCTTGATTCCGAACAGGCCATACCACCCGGTACCATCAGGCACGATCGCCAGTTCACCGGGCGCGGCCTCGAATTTCTGGGCGGCAAGCGCCGCGCGCTGCCCCTCGCCCAAGGTCTTGAGAAAAGGTTCCAATCCGGCCTTGTCGAGCAGCTGGATGGAAACGGCTTTCTGCCCGCGATCGGGCTGGATCAAGGCATTTCTGTCAGTCATCGTGCGCACAGTCTTGCCCCACCGACTATCGAAGTGCGAGCGGAATTTGATGCCCCCTCGCCATATCGCACAGCCATCCCTATAGTATGGGCATGACCGAATACGTGATCGCCGACGATACCGACATCCAGCCGCGCGACGGCACCATCAAGCTCCACGGGCCTGCTGCCTTCGAGGGCATGAGCAAGGCGGGCCGACTGGCTGCCGAGATCCTCGACGCCTTGGCCCCGCTTGCCGTTCCCGGCGCCGTGACAGCCGACCTCGACGCTGTCGTGCGCGATATGACCCTTGCTGCGGGCGCGGTCCCGGCAACGCTCGGCTATCGCGGCTATACCCATTCCTGCTGCATCTCGATCAACCATGTCGTGTGCCACGGCATTCCGTCCGAACGCACGCTCAAGGACGGCGACATCGTCAATATCGACGTCACTCCCCTGCTCGACGGCTGGCACGGGGATTCGAGCCGCATGTACTTGGTCGGCGACGTGCCGCTCAAGGCCAAGCGGCTGGTCGACGTCACCTATGAATGCCTGATGATCGGGATCGAACAGGCGCGTCCTGGCGCTCGTCTGGGCGATATCGGCGCCGCGATCCAGGCCCATGCCGAACGCCAGCGGTACGGCGTGGTACGCGATTTCTGCGGCCACGGCATCGGCCGCCTCTTCCATGACTCGCCCGAAGTCATTCACGCCGCCCGCGCTGGAACCGGCCCGGAACTGCGCCCCGGCATGATCTTCACGATCGAGCCGATGATCAATCTGGGCAAGCCCGGCGTAAAGATCCTCGACGACGGCTGGACGGCGGTCACGCGCGACCGCTCGCTGTCGGCGCAGTTCGAGCATACCGTGGGCATCACCGAGGACGGCTGCGAGATTTTCACGCTGAGCCCGGCCGGACGCCACCACCCGCCCTACGCCTGATCCATCAACAGCCCCTTCGGACACGGCGTGCACAATATTTAGGCAACCCCTGCGCAAATTTTGCGCAGGATTTGTCCGCGATCGCGCAACTTGCATAATGTCCAATGGGTGGCCACCATTCCAATCTTGCCCAAACCCTGCATTTTGCGGCTTTCGCGGTGCGCAGCGATGGCCTAGGGATCGGGATCTGGGCGTGGCACGATTCTTGTTAGCATCGTCCACATTGGGACAACCGCCGGTCCGAAGTGTTAACCAGGGACCGGCTCGCAGGGGTCTGATCGAGTGAAGAAGGTCGAAGCGATCATCAAGCCCTTCAAGCTGGACGAAGTGAAGGAAGCGCTGCACGAAGTGGGCGCATCCGGCATCACCGTTACCGAAGCCAAGGGCTTCGGGCGCCAGAAGGGACATACCGAACTCTACCGTGGCGCCGAATACGTCGTCGACTTCCTGCCCAAGGTGAAGCTTGAAGTCGTCGTTGCCGACGCCCTCGTCGACCGCGTGGTCGAAGCCATCGCCCAGGCCGCGCAGACCGGCCGCATCGGCGACGGCAAGATTTTCGTCATTCCGGTCGAAAGCGCGCTGCGCATCCGCACCGGCGAACGCGACGACGACGCCATCTGAACCTTTTCGGAACCGGAGCGCGCTGCAAGGCATGTCTCCGGCTTCCTTCCACCGGCGGCCCGAGAAGACGGGGCGGCCGTCGGAACCGATCCCGAATTCCCGCCAACCTTTATAGACGAAAGCCCCGCCCGTCGGGGCAACCAGAAGGACTTGCGATGGCAACTGCTAAGGACATTGTCGCCCGGATCAATGACGAGGAGATCGAATGGGTCGATCTTCGCTTCACCGACCCCAAGGGCAAGTGGCAGCACCTGACGATGGTTGCCTCGGTGCTCGGCGAGGATGAGCTTGAAAACGGTCTGATGTTCGACGGTTCGTCGATCGAAGGCTGGAAGGCGATCAACGAATCCGACATGATCCTGAAGCCCGACCTGGACTCGGTCTATGTCGATCCGTTCTCGGCCTCGCCGATGCTGATCATCAACTGCGACATCGTCGAACCCTCGACCGGCGAACTCTACGCCCGCGACCCGCGTTCGACCGCCAAGCGCGCGGAAGCCTTCCTCAAGGCGACCGGCATCGGCGATACCATCTATGTCGGCCCGGAAGCTGAATTCTTCGTCTTCGACGACGTGCGCTTCTACGACGGCTACGACGGCAACGGCTTCAAGATCGACGACATCGAACTGCCGACCAACTCGAACCGCGTCTACGAAGTCGGCAACCTTGCCCACCGTCCGCGCGCCAAGGGCGGCTACTTCCCCGTCGCTCCGGTCGACAGCCTCGTCGACATCCGCGGCGAAATGGTCAAGACCATGCTCGAAATGGGCCTGCCCTGCGACAAGCACCACCACGAAGTCGCCTCGGCCCAGCACGAACTCGGCCTGACCTTCGGCACGCTGGTCACCACCGCCGACCGCATGCAGATCTACAAGTACGTCGTGCACCAGGTCGCACAGGCCTATGGCAAGACTGCCACGTTCATGCCCAAGCCGATCAAGGCGGACAACGGGTCGGGCATGCACACCCACATGTCGATCTGGTCGGAAGGCAAGCCGCTTTTCGCCGGTAACGGCTATGCCGGTCTTTCGGACACCTGCCTCTACTTCATCGGCGGCGTCGTGAAGCACGCGAAGGCTCTGAATGCCTTCACCAACCCGACCACCAACAGCTACAAGCGTCTGGTTCCGGGCTTCGAAGCGCCGGTGCTGCTGGCCTACTCGGCTCGCAACCGTTCGGCTTCGTGCCGCATCCCCTATGGCGCTGGCGCCAAGGCGAAGCGCGTCGAATTCCGCTTCCCCGACGCGATGGCCAACCCCTACCTCGCTTACTCGGCCCTGCTCATGGCCGGCCTCGACGGGATCAAGAACAAGATCCACCCGGGCGAAGCCATGGACAAGAACCTCTACGACCTTCCGCCGGAAGAACTGTCGCTCGTTCCCACCGTTTGCGGCTCGCTGCGCGAAGCCCTCGACGCTCTGGAAGCGGACTACGAATTCCTGCTCGAAGGCGGCGTGTTCACCAAGGACCAGATCGATGCCTACATCGAACTGAAGTGGCCGGAAGTGTCGCGTTGGGAAACGACCCCGTCGGCGGTCGAATTCGACATGTACTACAGCGCCTGATCCTGCGTCCGGGGCGCTTCGTCGCCCCGGCCTGCAAGACGGTTTCAGGAACGCCCGGCCCCTCGGTCCGGGCGTTTCTTTTTGCACTGCGCAACCATTTGGTAACGTTTGCCGTGGGTTTTCCACAGCCTCTCTACAGGCGGGATGAACGGTTGGGCGAGCACGGCGAAGCGAGCCGCCCAGGGGTTCGCGAATCCGCATAAATCCTTACGAATACGCTCATGTTGCGTTCACCCATCCTGCGCCTCGCCTCCGGTCTCGTTGCTCTTGCAACCGTTGCCGCCGTGCCCGCTCCTGCACAGGCCCGGTTGCAGTGCGTCACATATGCTCGCGCCAATTCCGACGTGCAGCTTTCGGGTAATGCCCGTGACTGGTGGGGTCACGCCGACGGCGTCTATACCCGCGGCAATGCCCCCCGCCCCGGTGCGGTCCTCGCGTTCCGCGCCAGCCACTCGATGCCGATGGGTCACGTTGCCGTTGTCAGCAAGGTGATCGACGGACGCCACATCCTGATCAGCCACGCCAACTGGTCGCGCCCCGGCATGGTCGAGCGCGGCGTCATGGCCGTCGACGTTTCCGATGCCGGTGACTGGTCGCAGGTTCGCGTGTGGTATGCGCCGACCGGCTCGCTCGGCATGCGCCCCTCGTCCGCATTCGGCTTTATCTACCCCAAGACCGAAACCGCCAGCAATGCCGGCGACCGGACTTCTGACAACGGATAATAGCGGACTCATTCAGGGTATCAGCCCTTCGCGATCCACGTTCTGGCCGTCAGGCGCTCCGCTTCGGCCAGTTGATCGACGAGAAGGTTGCGAGCCTCATTACCGGGCATCGCCTTCCAGAACAGATAGCCCTGCACCAGCCCACATCCAGCCGCCTGCACCAGTTGCAACTGGCTGTCGGTCTCGACGCCCTCGGCGACGACCTTCATCCGCAGGCTCCGTCCGAGCGAGGCGATCGTGCACAGAATCGCATGAGCATCGGTATCGCTCTCGATGTTCGAGACGAACGAGCGGTCGATCTTGATCCGTTCGAACTGGAACGAGCGCAAATAACTGAGGCTCGAATAACCGATCCCGAAGTCGTCGAGCGCGATACGGAACCCCATCGCATTGAGTTCGCCCAGCATGGTCGCGACATGTTCGGACCGGTCGAGCATCATGCCCTCGGTCACTTCGAGAACCACGCGCCGCGGGTCGATCCCGGTCTCTTCAACAAGCCCCGCCATCGTCGCCACGAAATTCCCGGCCATGATCTGCAACGGCGACAGATTGACCGAAATGTCGCAGGTCGGCCAATCGCGACATTCGGTAAAGACCCGCCGCAGCATCCAGGTCCCCAGCACCGTCATCAGCCCGCTCTGTTCGGCGATCGGTATGAACAAGTCGGGACGAATGGCTCCCCGCTCCGGGTGGTTCCAGCGCAACAGCGCCTCGACCCCGACGATCCGCTCGTCTCCGACGTTGACGATCGGCTGATAGGCCATCGTGAGCTCGTCGCGAGCGATGGCGCGGCGCAATTCGACTTCCAGTTCGGAACGAAGCTTGACGCTGGCATCCATGTCGCGCGTGAAACGCCGATAGCGCGCCCGGCCGAGCTGCTTGGCGCGGTAAAGGGCGATGTCGGCACGACGCAGCAGTTCGCCCGGGTCCTCGCTGTGCGAGGGGCCCCAGCTGATCCCACAACTGCACGTAACCTCGATCGTATGCCCCACGACCAGAAACGGCTCGCGCATCAAGGTCATGACATCCTGTCCAAAGGCGTCGGCCTGGGCTCGTCCGCCTTCGGCGCAGCGCATCAGGACGAATTCGTCGCCCCCGAACCGGGCGATGAAGTCACCTGCCGGCAGCACATGGCGCAACCGCATGGCGACCTGCCGGACAAGTTCGTCCCCGACGTGGTGCCCGAGCGCATCGTTGACCCCCTTGAACCCGTCGAGATCGAGATAGGCGACAAAGACATCCCCCCGCACTTCCCCCGCGAGATGGCGGGCCAGTTCCTCGTGCAGGCGCTGCATGTAATACATGCGGTTGGGCAGCCCCGACATCCCGTCGTGCAAGGCATTGTGACGCGCCTGTGCTTCGCTGACCAGCAATTCGCGCGTCACGCGCCACATGCGGCGCAGAATGACGCCGCCGCCAACCACGACCCCGACGAAGAACAACAACCAGACCCACAGCATCGGCGCGGCGCGGCGCAGGATGGTCGGCCCCGGGCTTTTCGCATGCCACACCAGCCAGCCCAGCCGAGCGCCGTCAACGCCAGTCAAGGGAATCGCGTTTTCAGCATGGGCAGCAGGCCCGGCGGCACTGACAACGAGATCGGACATGACCAGATTGCGCCGCATGCCAACGATCGCAGCCTGATCGAGCGGCTGCATGGTCACGAAATAGGCAGGACTACGGTTCAGCAGGCGAGCATCGAGATCGGGTACGATCGTCGCCACGGTGACCAGTTGCGGACGCCCTTCGACGCCGACCAGCCCCCCTGCCCAGCGCGGCAACATCAGCCCGTCCCGCCCGATCGGCCAGCGCACATGATCGGCCAGCGTCCGATAGCCCGCGATACTCCCGAGAACCTGTCCCGTTTGCGCGCTCCGGGCGATCAGGGCTTCGACCGACCAACGGACCTGCTGGTAACTGCTGTCTCCCGTCGGGACGCCGTCTTTCCACGAGCGCAGCAGGCGACCGTCCGACGCAACCAGAAAGGAACGATGTTTCTCGTGCGATTCCAGCGAATAGTCGCCAAACTCACGGTCGAGCCAGGGACTGTCCAGAAGCTGGGCATGGATGACGGCATCGTCCCATTTGAAGAGGCCACTGTTCTCCACCGCCTCGCTTTCAAGCGAGCGCATGAGGAACCGCTGAACAAGCTGGCGCTCGTCGGAACGGACCAGGTCGTCGGCCCCGTCGATGGCGTGCTTGAGCGCACCGATGAGGATGAGTGAGAGCGCAACAAGGCCGAAAAACGTCGCAAGAGCGACCCAACCGGTTCGTACCCCGGTCGCGATCTGCCGTTCGGCATCATAGGATTTCCGAGCTGCGAACCCCATGCCTGCAGACTTGCATGAATTTGACAAACAAACAGTTAGCGTCGGCTAACAAGCTCCACCACTTCAACCATCCGATCGGCTGTAAATCCGCCGTTTTTTCAAGCGATACTGACCCTTTGACGGCCACCGGCAGGACAGCGCGCTTCGCCCCGAAAATAAAGTTGCATACCGCAACCAATCTTGCATTTTCCGGCGAGGGCTTCACACTGTCGGACAATGAGGCAATCAGGAGCACACTGATGCCCACGCCTTTGGAGGAACCATGCGCGAACTGTTGAAACACTATATCGATGGCCATTGGGTGGAGAGCGAAGGCGGTCGCCGTTACGAGGTGATCAATCCGGCCACCGAAGAACCCTGCGCCGCGATCACGCTCGGCAGCCAGGCCGATGTTAACAAGGCCGTCGCCGCCGCCCGCAAGGCTTTCGTCAGCTACAGCCAGACCACGCTCGACGAGCGCAAGGCCTTGCTGGCGCGGATCATCGCCGAATACAAGAAGCGCATCCCCGACCTTGCCAAAGTCATCAGCGAGGAAATGGGCGCGCCCATCAGCTTTGCCGCGACCGCCCAGGTCGGCGCCGGGATCAGCTATCTGCTCGGCACGCTCGAAGCGGTCGACGATTTCGAATGGGAAGAACCGGTAGTCGGCGCGCCCAATGCCCGGATCGTCTATGAACCCATCGGCGTGGTCGCGGCGATCACCCCGTGGAACTGGCCGCTCAACCAGATCTGCGCCAAAGTCGCACCCTGCATCCTGGCCGGTAACACCGTGGTATTGAAGCCTTCGGAAGAATGTCCGTCGAATGCGGCCATCTTCGCGGAAATCCTCGACGCAGCGGGCGTTCCGGCAGGCGTGTTCAATCTCGTCCAGGGCGACGGCCTGGGCGTCGGCGTAGCGCTGACCACGCATCTCGACGTCGACATGGTAAGCTTCACCGGATCGACCCGCGCGGGCATCCAGATCGCCAAGAACGCCGCTGACACGGTCAAGCGCGTGCATCAGGAATTGGGCGGCAAGTCGCCCAATCTGGTTCTGGAAGACGCCGATTTTGCCGCGAACCTGCCCGGAACGCTGCAAGGGGTCGTGGCCAATACCGGCCAGAGCTGCATCGCGCCCACGCGCCTGCTGGTGCCGACCGCACGCAAGGCCGAAGCCGAAGCTTTCGTTCGCGATTATTTCGCCGCAGTCAAAGTCGGCAGCCCCGCCGAGGAAGGCGCGCATATCGGCCCGGTCGTCAACAAGGCGCAGTGGTCCAAGGTGCAGGGCCTGATCGAAAAGTCGATCGAGGAAGGCGCAAGCCTGCTGCAAGGCGGCCCCGGCCTGCCCGACAGCGTCAATCGCGGCTATTTCATCCGTCCGACTGTCTTTTCCGACGTGACGCCCGACATGACCATTTTCCACGAGGAAACCTTCGGCCCGGTGGCGACGATCACCACCTACGACACGCTCGAAGAAGGGATCGAACTGGCCAATCGCACCAGCTACGGCCTCTCGGCGACGGTCACCGGCAATCCGGAAACGGCCAAGGGCATCGTCGGCAAGCTGCGTGCAGGCCTTGTCGCGGTGAACCAGTGGGGCGGCGTCAAGGGCGGCGCCTTTGGCGGCTACAAGCAGTCGGGCAACGGCCGCGAGGGCGGTCGCCACGGGCTCAAGGACTTCATGGAAATCAAGACGATCGTGATCGCCTGAACGACAGGGAAAAACACGACAGGTAAAAACGGACGATGCCGGGGTCCTGCCCCGGCATCGTTCCACCTGTCAGGATTTCAAAAGATCAGCCCGCCTTGACGCTGGCAAGACTGTCCTGCTCTCCACGCCGGAACCAGCCTGCACGGCGGCGGCGGCGCCAGGCTTCGGACAAGGCCTGCGGATAAACTTCGTTGAACAGGCGTTCGAACGTCCGCTCCCACGCATAGTGGGACGACACATGGGCGCGCGCGAGACGTCCGGTTGCCGCGCAATCGCCTTGCCAGACCTGCATGACGGCATGGGCCATGGCTTCGACATCGTCGAGCGGGACCAGCTTGCCGAGCCCCGGCAAGACACGCTGCACCATTGCGCCGGACGCGAAACCGACCACCGGCAAACCGCAGGCCTGTGCTTCCAGCACCGACAATCCGAATGTCTCGTCGGCCATTGCCGAGACATAGATGTCCGCAGAAGCGAGCAGGCGCGCCAGTTCATGACGGTTGGCGCAATAACCGGGCAAGGCGATCGGCAGGCCTTGCGCTGCTTCCGCCATGGAAGCCCGCAACTTTCCGTCGCCGACCAAAACCATGGCCGCACCCAGTTCGGGGGGCAGAAGACGGAACATCGACAGCAGGCGATCGGCCCGCTTTTCATTGTCTATGCGTCCCGCATAGATCAGCAGCGGACCATCGCCGGGAGGAAGGCCGAGTTCGGCCCGCAGACCGGGATCGCGACGCTCGGGATGGAAAATCCGCGCATCAACCCCCAGCGACAAGACGTCCACATGGGGCACGCGATACCCGGCAAGGACCGAACGCATGTCCTGCCCCAGCGTGTAGACGCGATCGAATTCGCGATAGGTCATTTCGGCATAGCTTGCCGAAAGCCGCCGCAGTCCTCCGGCCACGAAATCGCCGAACAGCGCCGAGCCTACGCGATGGACGTGAGTATTGGGGAAATCGGTGTGGTACCCGGCCACCAATGCGGTTTCGGGATGCGCGCGACGATAGTTGATCGCGGTCCACGGCAAGACCCACGGGCACTGCGATTCAATGACTTGCGGGCGATAGCGTTCGAGCACTTCGCGCACGGCCGAAGTCCTCAGGATGAAACGATAATTCGGGCTTCCCCGCACCTTTCCCGCGCGGATTTCAACCCAGATGTGGCGACCATGCTCGATGACGCGATCCTCGGATCCGGGCACGATCTGCAACAGCTTCAGGTCGGTATGGGACAGTACATAATCCCGCTTCTCGCGCAGATAGGTACCGATACCGCCGCCCCCGAGGGGGGCATAGCTTTGAGTGAGGTCACAGATTGGGCGCCCAGGGTCAACGTTTTTCACCATAGTAGTACAACCCCGATGGTATGACATGTTGGTGACGCAGGAACGTGAACTTTTGTAATTTTTGGTGTCACATCACCGTCACCCGATGCATGGAGATCCGCGAGGCCCGGTGGCGCAATCATCGCTCAATAATCCTTGCTGACCTTGAGGTTTATCGATTCGTCGTCAATCGTCGAAACCGTCGCCAGCAAGGCTATCCAGCGAGTCAGACGAAATTCGATCGAGCTGGCGCTATAGCCGCGACCGTCGGTCACAAGCTCCACGTAAAAACGTCGACCAAGGTATTTTCCGACAGCCAGCGAAGTTCCGCGACCGGTGGTCGTATCCGCGCTGATCACGCGCAGGCGATCGAGCCCGATCGCGCCGCGCAGCTTGTTGATCGGATCGAGCCCGCCTCCACCGCGCAGCGACGCCAGTGCGGCCGCCAGTTGCACGGCTTCCGGTGCCGAAATCTGGGTGATCGAGCTGCCGAACAGAATGCGGCTGAGCAATTCCTCTTCGGGAAGCGACGGCGTAGAGGAGAACGTGATCGAAGGTTTGAGCGCCGATCCGGCAATGCTGATCGTCGCGGTGACGCTGTTGGCGTCCCCGGTCGCAACGATGTCCAGCTGGGGATCGATCGGCACCTCTCCAGTGAAACGGATGCGCCCGCGCGACAGGTCGAACCGCTTGCCTGCAAATTCGTAACTGCCCCGGATCACTTCGGCCGAACCGAATATCTGCGGATTTGCGGTATCGCCCCGAATTCGCACGTCACCAGACCATTCACTTTCCAGACCCATACCTCGAACGTCGATGCGGTTCGAACCCTTCGCGTCGATCAACAATTTCCATGGCTGGTTACGTGGGCGTGACGGCGGCGTATCCACCGGGGCGTTCCGTTCGGTCACCGCGATCGTGGGCAAAGTCTGGCTCGCACTGGTACGCCCCAGCGCCCAGCGCGCATTCTCTATCTGCAGGCGTCCGGCGACCGTGCCGCCGTGGCCATCCGAAACGATCCGTACCGGTCCGCTGATCGTGCCGCCCATTTCGGGCCGGTTGATCAACTCGGCATTGACCGCCCCCAACCGCAGATCGATCCGCGGCCCCCGGGTCGAGACATCGCTGAGATCGACCGAGCCGCTGCCGACGATCCGACCGCCGTTGGGCGTCGTTCCGGCAAAGTGCGCGAGCGAAAGATGTGACGCGTTGAAGCTGCCGGAAAGGTCGATGTTCTTGATGTCCGATCCGCTGACTGCGCTCTGGGCACGCAGTCCGTGGCTGGCCACAGCCCCCGAGATCTGCGGATTGTCGAGGTTCCCGCTGATGTCGGCGGCAATCCCGACCGGTCCGGTCAAGTCGAAGGCGTCGATTGCCGCCATGCGCCACAAGGCATCGGCGGGTCCGGCATAGCGCAATTGCGCGCGCAAGGCCCCTGCACGAATGCGGTCGAGCATGGTCCCGCCACGAGGCAGGTCGGAAATGAGCGCCTGAAGACGGCCACGCAAGGCGGTGCCGTCCTTGGCAACGGCACGCGCCTGCAACGAATTGGCATCGAGCGAAGCAACCAAGGCGAGATCGAGCGGACGCGAACTGAGCACCAGCCCGGATCGGCTCACCCCCTTGATCTGAAGCGCCGCGTGCCCCGACGGGCGCCCGGTATGATCGTTGCGATAGTCGATCTGCCCAGACACGAGCCCGCCCATGCCAAGGTCCGCGTAGACGATGTCGAGAACCGAGAGCGGCATCCGCGATACCGCCAGATGAAGATCGGTCGGCCCACCGCCGAAATGCCCCTCAGCAATGACCGCACTGCTACCGAAACTGATCTGGCTCGGTTCGAGCCGCCAGCCCGCGCCTTCGCGCTCGAAAATGGCGCGGCGTGGCATTGAGATCGTGGTCCCCGCGTAATCGCCCGCGACAAAGACTATGACCTTGTCGGACGCGAACGCCGCTGTCCCCTGCAAGGCAAAGCGGGTACCACGGCGCCCTGCCAGAGAAGCCGTGACCGACCCTGTGCCGTTGACCACTGCCGCATCGGCGATCAGGCGCCCGATGAAGAAGTTTCCGACCGAGATCCCCTGCGCTTTCAAAGATCCTTCGAGCGTGGTGTTGTCATTGGAAAACAGCCCGTTGGCCGTAATATTGGCCTGCGCTATCGAAATCGGACGATCCCCACCGAACTTCGCTGCCCGGGCATTGATCGTCGCCTCGACCGCTTGGCCGCCGACGCCCACGCCGCCAGTGCGCCCGGCAAGACGAATGGTCCCGTCAAGGCCTCCGCCAGCAAGTGCCAGATCCCCGTCCAGACCGTTGTCCCCCAAGGTCAGCGTCCCGGTCAGACGTGTATCATAGACGCGCACATCCGTCAGCGTGATCCGCGTCGGAGTGTTGGTCGGGGCATCCTTGGGAGCAAGAATGTCGACCGTCGCGGTCAGCGGCCCGAGGCGCGAATCCCCCTTGCCCACCACACGATACCCGCCCGGCGCAGTCGCGAGCGTCAAAGTGACATTGCGAATACCGACGGCCGGAACCGGATTGGCAAGGTGCATCTCTCCACTCGTCCCATGTCCGCCGAACATCGCCTTGGCATCGAAAGCCCCGTATTCGGCGTGACGTCCGGTCAAATCGAGCTGGAACCGCTTGTCGTCGCCATAGGTCGCATTCCCCATGATCGTCGCGCGCTGGGATTCGATCCGAACGCCGGTCAGGCGCAGAGGGATCGTTCCCCCACCCCAGTGGAGACCGCCTGTCACTTTCGCCTTTGGTCCCAGGAGGCTTGTTGCACCGCCGCTTTCGAACCGGCTGACCGTACCGCCGTAATTGGCAGCCATCATCCACGGCAAGCCGCGTGCGAACGTCACCACCAGCTTGCCGGTCGCATCGAATACGCCGAATTTGGGAACGACCAGTCCATGACTGTCGATCCGCCCTGCAAGAGCGTAACCGCCGCGCCCGGTATCACCCTTGAGCGCGAAGTTGCCGTCGAGCTGATGCGCCTTCACGCGCCAGCCGTCGCCCGAAAGACGCCCGTTGCCATACGTCAGCGTGCCGTCGAGGGTGGTTCCCGCCAGATGCCGGTCGAGCCAGGGATTGTCGGTATCGATCCGCGCCGCGCTCACCGCCAAAGGCAGCGTCAGCCGCCCGCCGCGCCAATGCGCCACGCCCGAGGTATGCATCTGATCGAAACGTGCAGCCTTGGTCACGAGCCGTGTCAGGGTAAGATCGTGACGAACGGCCAGATCCGTGAACGGTCCGTTGAGCGAAGCCTTGAGCACGGCCTGCCCCGGCTGAACCACATCGACAAAATCGACGGGAAGCAAGTCCGGACGATCGAGGCGCAAGGTCAGCGCAAAATCGTCGGCGCGGTTGCGGGCCAGATCGAGCGCACCTTTTGCATCGAACCGCAGCAGTGCGTTGTGTGCGTGGAACGTACCGTCAAGGCGACTGGCCGCGAACGTCCCGTTCCACCGCACGGCCACTCGATCGCCCGCCAGTTGCGCAAGGGCACCGTGCGACGCGGTCTGGGGGCGGACAAGCCCGAGCAGGCTGTACGTTCCGGAGCGATTATCGAGCACCGCGCCCGCAAGGCGCCGTCCATCGACATAAGCCGCCCCCCAGCCGTGCCATTGCGAGAAGTGGCCCGAACCCCCGACCCGCGCGACGATGGCACGATGCACCCCGGTCAGCCCGGCCAGAACGCCATCCTTGGGCGCGCGATAATCGAGATCGAGCACGAAGCGGTCGCGGTCGGGCTCACTGTCGAGATGAAGCGCCAGCCTGTCCTTGCCGCCGAGCTTGCCGCCCAGCCGGACTTTGACACGCCCGCCATGCACGTCGGCACTGGCGACGAAATCGATCTTCCGCCGCGCTCCGGCAAGACCCGGGGCAACCGTCAGTCCATCGACGGCAAAGCGGTCGATGCGGATGTCGAAATCGGGCAGGATCGGCGAATTGGGATCGCCCGGATTAAGATGTGGCGCCCGCAGCAGCAGGCCGCGATGCAAGGCCAGCGTGCGAATGTCGAGGCCACCGCCGCCCCACCCCAGCACGAGCCGGATCGCGGGAAGCGGCCGCCAGTCGAGTTCCGCATCGGGCACTTTCATGAAGCGGCCATGCGGATCAGCCAGCACGATGTCGTGCAACTGCGACCGGCCGAACAGCGATCCTTCGATCCGGCCGATATGAATGACCAGACCGCTCTGCAATTTCAGCGCGGCGACCCGGTCGGTAATCAGGCGATGGCCGAGCGCGGAATCGAGCACGGCAAGGCCGAGCAGCATGATCCCCGCCAGCCCGAACAGGGTGAGCGCGATCCGCCGGCTCCATGTCGCCACGAAACCACGCTGCGGCGGAACAGCCGCGACGCCTCCTTCCGCCGGGGGAACGATGTCGTTCTCCTCCGCCATCAGAAAGCCTGCCCCAGAGCCACATAGACCCCGATGCGGTTGTCACCTGGCGAAGGATTGAGCGGCGTGCCGACGTCGAGACGGATCGGGCCGAAAGGAGTCTTGTAACGCACGCCGATCCCCGCGCCGATCTTGGCGCCCTTCATCGTCGGGGTCGACGTGCTGCCCGCCATGCCGGCATCCACGAAGGGAACGATACTGAACCCACCGCCGAAAATGCCGGTCTTGATCCGCGCCTCGAGCGAGAACTCGCTGAGCGACAGGGCCCCGACGGGCGTTCCGGTCGAATCCTTGGGCCCCACCGACTGATAGCCGAACCCGCGGATCGAGGCGCCGCCGCCCGCATAGAACCGGCGCGAGGGCGCGATGTTGTCGATCACGGTGCCCCGGATCGTCCCGATCCGGGTGCGTGCGGCCAGCACGACGCCGCTCGTCACGTGCTGGTACACGCTGGCATCGAATTGTGATTTCACATAAGTCGACTTCGGTCCGTCCTGCACCGAGATTTCGGGTGAGACCGCCAGTGCGATGCGAAACCCCTTGGTCGGATCGAGCAGGTTGTCGCTGCGGTCGAACGACACTTTTCCCGGCAAGGCACCGATGAAATAGGTCGTGCGAGCCGTCCCCGCTGCCGACCCTGCGGCAAGTTCGCTCGTCGCCAGCACTTCAACCCCGAGCGAATAGGACCAAGCCTTCTGGAAAATAAGCGTGGTCTGCTTGGCAATGCTCGCCGCAGCCGACACGATATGGGCATTGTACGCGTCGGTATCCTGGGTCTGGGCATAGAGATCGACATTGAGCGCCTGATCCCGGGCCAGAAAATTGCTGCGTCGGAAGGTGACCCCGGCAAGTTGTTCGCGCGTGCCCAGCACCGCGCGGAACCGCAGCATCCCTTCGGGCGGAAAGAAATTGCGGTCTTCCCAGCTCGCTTCGAGCCGGAACCCTTCCCCGCTCGACTGGCCGATCTGCCCGGCGATGGTGTGCTGCGGACCCTTGGCAAGCTTTACGTCGATATCCGCGACACCCGGGCTGGTTGCCGTGGGCGCAACCACTTCGCGCGGGGTGATCTTGACCGAGCCGACAAATCCGGTGGCCAGTACCGCCTGACGGAAATCGTCGATCAGGCGGTGGTCGAATGTCCGTCCCGGCCGGAAACGGGCAATCCGCTGCAAATGGCGCGCATTGATGAAACGCGGCATCGAACTGGTGACTTGCCCGAAAACATATTTGCCACCGGTCGCGGTCGGAATCGTCAGATCCGCCAGATGGGTCTCGTGATCGACACTGAGCGCCGCGTCATCGACTTTGGCAAAAGCATAGCCGATCGTTCCGAGCTTATCGATCAGACGGTCGCGGGCGGCCTGAATCGATTCGGTATTGGCCGGATCCCCGGTCTTGAGGGCAAATGCCGCCAGGATCTGCTGCGCATCGGGAACATGGTTGATGTTACCGATATCAAGCTCGCCGATCTGATACCGCATACCCGGCACGATCTCGAACCGCACCACGACTTTGCCTGCGGCCGACTTGGTGGGGTCGTTGGCTGCCGCCGAGGCAACGCCGTCGTCAAGCCCCGGCATCGACTGACTGATCTCGGCATCATAATAGCCGTAAAGGTGCAGGACCTGCAGCAGGACGGCACTGTCTTCCCGCGCCCGGCGCGAGATCTGGGCGAGGTTGTCGCTGCTCTTGTCGAGCGCGCGCAGTGACGACAGGGCCGCGAAACGGTCGGTCAGGTCATCGGCTTCGGGAATGACCGCGTCGCGCGGGAACGCGAGTTCGACACCTGTCCCCACATGTTCGATCACCGCGTCGGCCCCGAACGGACCGCGCCATCCGCCACGCGGGAGCGCGATATCGAGCGCCTCGCTGGCCTCGCGCGCGACCGATTCTGCGTCGCTGATGTCGGGGTCGGGCGCGAGCTGCTGAACCGGAGGCAAGTCGGTCGTGTCCGGCCAGGGAATGGTGATGCCGGGAAAGGTCTCGGGTGCCTGTGCCCCTTTCACGGCTTCCGACTTCTGCACCTCGGTCGGCGGTGTCGTCGCCGTCGTGGCGCCCGTCCCGTCAAGCCCCGCCCCATCAAGCGAACTCACCGACGGCAAAGTGGACGGATCAGGAGCCTGCTTTGCCGCATCGGTGTCGAGCGCCCAGAGTTCAGGATCCTTCACCGCCGCATCGGGGATCAGGTCATTGAGCGCGGCATCGGACGAGGGAGCCGGGGCTGAAGGCTGGGCAATGGATTGGCCGCCAGGTTGAACCGATGTTGCAGCCGCCGAAGTCGCAACAGGGGTTTGCCCCGTTGTTACTGCCTGCCCCGTTACTGCCTGCCCCGTTGCCGCCTCAGTCGTTGCACTCTGCGTCGCTGCCGTCTGGGCCAAAGCCCCGATCGGGATCAGCGCCATCCCGGCAAGACAGCCTGGAACGAGCAGGACCACTCCACGCACTACCGCCGCGAGCCCATCGAGGCCGAGCGGCACGCGGCCGTCAAACGCGGACGAGACCTGCCGAAGCGAGACCATCCTTGTTGAGCCCGCCGGTGCTGTTACCGTCGGTATCGATCCCGGCTGCGGCAAGCAGTTCTGCGCGGGAGAGCACGGACGCCCGGTCGATGGCGTGGGCTTGTTCATCGGGATCGAAACGCACCCAACCGTCACGGTCGAGCCGCTCCATCGGCCGGAAGCGGACCTTGTACTGCATCCGTGCCGATCCCTCGACCCAATAGCCGAGATAGACATAAGGGAGCCCGCCCCGCGCCGCATGCCGGATGTGATCAAGAATGATGAACGTGCCAAGCCCGGTCCGCGTCGGATGGTGGGGGTCGTAGAAACTGTAAACCATAGAAAGCCCATCCCCCTGACGATCGGTCAGGCAAGCCCCGACCAAGCGCCCCGGAGTGCCATCGGCATTGGGCTCCCTGTACTCGATCACATAACTTGTAACGGGCGTATGTTCCACCATGTCGGCAAAATCGACTTCATCCATCGCCGCCATGCCCCCGCCGGGGTGCCGAACGGCGAGATAAGCCTGCAACAGCTCGTACTGTTCGGGTGTCGACCATGGCTTGCTCAGCGTGACGACAAGGTCGTCATTCTGACGCAAGGTCTTGCGCTGGCTGGACGAAGGCGTGAACTCGCCCGCAACCACCCGCACGGAAACGCAGGCCGTGCACCCGACGCAACTGGGGCGATAGGCAACCGTCTGGCTGCGGCGAAACCCGATGCGGCTCAGCGCGTCGTTAAGGTCGTCCGCGTTCTCACCCTTGAGTTCGGTAAACACCTTCCGCTCGGTGCGGCCCGGCAAATAGGGGCACGGCATCGGGCTGGTGACGAAGAAGCGAGGAAAACGAACCGGTGCGCTCACGACCCTGACCATCTTTTCTTGAAGAAGCGTCCTGTGCCGCGCCCGACTTGCACATACCCTTGTTGAAGGGCCTGCGACATGTCGAACCGACCGCCCGACAATGCCCCAGCCCGCCTTGCGGTTAAAGGCCGTTAACTGCATTTCGCCTCGAAAGACGAGCTATCGACGCATTTGATGATGCTGTTTTTCGCGAAAGCCGACGCACTGTCCCGAGACAGGACACCCCCGCCCGAAACCGTTAACCCGGACGGGGGTGCATAGCCTGTTTCGCGGCGATCAGCCCAGTTCGACCTGCAAGACTTCGTACCCACGCGCACGCAGGGCTTCGACCAGGCGGTCGATCTGTTCGCGATCGCGCGCCTCGCATTCGATCTCGGCGGTCAGCCCCTTGGCCGGAAGCGAAGTGAAGATGCGATTGTGCCAGACTTCCAGAATGTTGACCTGATGCCGGTTGAATTCCTCCACCACCTTGAACAGGGCGCCGGGGCGATCCTGCAAGGTGATGCGCAGTCGACCGAGACGGCCCGACCGGGCAAGGTCGCGCAACAGCACGTTGGCCAAGAGGCGTGTGTCGATATTGCCGCCGGTCAGGACAATGCCGACCTTGTGCCCGGCAAAGATCTCGCGATTGGCGATCACTGCGGCAAGGCCCGCTGCGCCTGCGCCTTCGACGACGGTCTTCTCGATCTGCAGCAGCAGGGCGACCGCCCCTTCGAGATGGGCTTCATCGACAAGGACGATGTCGTCGACGAGATTGGCAAGCACCGCCGAAGTGAACTGCCCCGGCTCCTTCACCGCGATCCCTTCGGCAAGGGTATCCCCGCCGCATGGCAGTTCCATGTGCTTGAGCTTGTCGAACATCGACGGGAACAGCTGCGCCTGAACGCCGACCAGACCGATCCCGGGCTTGAGCGCGCGAGCGGCCGTCCCCATCCCGCTCAGAAGCCCGCCCCCGCCGATCGGCACGGCCAGCATGTCGAGATCGGGCACGTCCTCGAGCATTTCGAGCGCGACCGTCCCCTGCCCCGCCGCGACCAGCGGATCATCGAACGGATGCACGAAAGTCAGCCCGAGCTGACGCTCCATCGAACGGGCGTGGGCGTAGGCTTCGTCGAAGGTTTCGCCTTCGAGCACGACCTTGCCCCCGACGCTTTCGGTCTGGAGCACTTTGACGGTCGGCGTCGTGCGCGGCATCACGATCGTCACCGGGACGCCAAGACGCGTGCCGTGATAGGAAAGCCCCTGCGCGTGATTGCCGGCCGAAGCCGCGATGACCCCGCGCCGACGCTGTTCCTCAGTCAGGTTGAGCAGGGCATTGAGCGCGCCGCGTTCCTTGTAGGCGGCGGTAAACTGCAGGTTCTCGAACTTCAGCCAGATTTCCGCGCCGGTAATCGCGCTCAGCGTCTTGCTGTGAAGCGTTGGCGTGCGCACGATCTGCCCGGCAATGCGTCCGGCGGCAGCGCGAACGTCATCGAGAGTCAGAAGCGGCGCCGAAGCGTCCTGAGCGGCGGAAAGGGCAGACTGTTGCATCGCAAAGCCCCTAATCCAAAGCGAGCCCGAAGGAAACCGCGCTTTGCGCCCTTGCATGGCCCCGGCGATTTGCCGGAGGACATCACCCCTTGCGCCGGAGCAGCGCCAGAAGGGTCGTGACGACAAGAATGGCAATCGTGTCGGCCACCCAGTCGCGAATGTCGCAATCGCGATGAAGGCTGGGAATCGACTGCACGACCTCGATCAAGGCGCCGAGGAAGGAAAGCCGCTCGGCAATCCGCAGGCGCGGCATCACGGGAAAAGCGAATTCGGCAAGCACCGTCAGCGTGGCGAAAGCCAGCATATGCTCGAACTTGTCGCCAAAGCCGTCGATCGGGGTATGCGGCGGACTGGGCAGAACCGCCATCGTCACGGCCCCTGCCAGCGTGACCCAGAACAAGGCCACGAACAGCCGATGAGACCAGAGCGAATGTTGCGCCGCAGAATTGAGCATCGCTGCATATGCTAAACGCGCGCAGCCCCGCGCGGCAAGGATTTTTGCCTCTTTCGCGCCTTACGCCGCCTCGCTCCCACAACCTTTTCACACAGCCCTGCATCCTTGCGGGCATATGACCGGAAACCGGCTGGCAGTCGGCGACAAACCGGCTAAACAGACCGCCATGACCGAACCGCTTCACGTCTCGTTTCTCGGCCTTGGCGTCATGGGCTCGCCGATGGCACGTCACCTTGGCAATGCCGGCCACCGGCTGACCATCTACAACCGCACCCCGGCCCGTGCGCAGGCATGGATGAAAGCCAATCCCGGCATCACCGTGCGCGTCGCGAGCAGCCCTGCCGAAGCCGCGCAGGACGCCGATGCGGTCATCACCTGCGTCGGCAACGACGACGACCTGGCCGACGTGGTGCTGAGCCCCACCGGCGTCTTTTCGACTTTGCGGCGCGGGGCGGTATTCATCGACCATACCACCGTATCGGCGCGAATCGCGCGCCAGATCGCGGTCGAAGGGCGGGACAAGGAACTGCTCTGCGTCGATGCGCCGGTCACCGGCGGACAATCGGGCGCCGAAGCGGGCACTCTCTCGATCATGTGCGGGGGCAGCGAAAAGGCGGTCGAAGCGGCGCGCCCCGTCCTTGCCGCCTATGCCAAGCGTGTCGTCCACGTCGGCAAGTCGGGCGCCGGACAGACCGCGAAGATGGCCAACCAGATGTGCATCGCCGGGGCCATCGCCGGCCTTTCCGAAGCGATCCGCTTTGCCCAGGCCGCGCGGCTCGATCTCGACAAGGTGTTCGAGGCGATCAGCGGCGGCGCGGCACAGTCGTGGCAGATGGACAACCGGTTCCACTCCATGGCCCGCGACGAATTCGATTTCGGCTTTGCCGTCGACTGGATGCGCAAGGACCTTGGGCTTGCCATCGAGGAAGCCCGCAATCTGGGCGCCAGCGTGCCCACCACTGCGCTCATCGACCAGTTCTATGCCGAAGTGCAGGCCATGGGCGGCGCCCGTCAGGATACCAGCGCCCTGATCCGGCGGTTGCCGCGCAAGCACGGGGAATGACCCGCCCCATGCGCCGGACGATCGGATCGATGCTGCTGGCCGCAAGCGCGCTGGCCGCCCCTGCCCACGCCGACACGCTGGTCGACAACATCAAGGGCGAGACGATCGCCCCGGATGGAACGCTGCAGTCCTTTGCCGCGTTCCTGTTCGACGACAGCGGCGTGATCAAGACGGTCTATCGCCCCGGCGACAAGCTGCCCAAGCCGGGCCGCAAGGGATACCAGTTCCATATCGACGGCAAAGGACGGGTGCTCCTGCCCGGGCTCATCGATGCGCATGGCCATGTCATGCAAACCGGCTACGCGCTGCTGACGCTGGACTTGTCCGAGACCACCTCGCTGTCCGACGCACTCGCCAGGATCAAGGCCTTCGCCGCCGCGCATCCCGATCGTCCGTGGATCATCGGCAGCGGCTGGAACCAGGAACGCTGGGGCCTCGGCCGTTTCCCGACCGCTGCCGAGCTCGACAGTGCCGTCGGCGATCGCCCGGTCTGGCTCGAACGCGCCGACTATCACGCCGGCTGGGCCAACAGCGCGGCGTTCAAGGCTGCGGGGATCACCGCCTCCACCCCGACGCCCGAAGGCGGCGCGATCGAGCGGCTTGCCGACGGACGCCCGGCGGGGGTTCTGGTCGACAAGGCGCAAGGCTTGGTGGACAAGGCCGTGCCCCCGCCCACGCCGCGCGACGACGATCTGGCCCTGACCACGGCGGAAGCCGATCTGGCCCGGCGCGGCGTGACCGGCATTGCCGACATGGGGACATCGACGCGCGACTGGATGACGTTCCGCCGCGCGGGCGATGCCAACCGGCTGTACCTGCGGATCATGGCCTATGCGGCCGGAACCGACACGATGGCCGAAATCGCCGGGCCCGGCCCGACGCCCTGGCTCTATGCCGACCGCTTGCGCATGGGCGGGGTCAAGCTGTTCCTCGACGGCGCGCTCGGATCGCGCGGAGCCTGGCTCAAGGCGCCTTATGCCGACAAGCCCGATACCCATGGCCTGTCGCTGCTCAGCGAAACGCAGCTCGGCAATCTCATGAGCCGCGCGGCGATGGACGGGTTTCAGGTCGCGGTCCATGCCATCGGCGACAAGGCCAACGGCGTCCTTTTGACCACGATCGAGGACCTGTCGCACACTTATCACGGCGATCGTCGCTGGCGCGTCGAACATGCGCAGATTATCGATCCCGCCGACTGGCCGCTGGTGACACGTATTGCCGCAAACGGAGGCATCGTCGCCTCGATGCAGCCGGTGCACCAGACCTCCGACCGCCTCATGGCCGAAGCCCGGCTGGGTCCGGATCGACTGAAAGGCGCTTATGCCTGGGCCAGCCTCAAGCAGGCGGGCGCGGTCCTCGCTTTCGGATCGGACACTCCGGTCGAACTGCCCGATCCCTGGACCGGCATCGCCGTCGCCCTGACCCGTCAGGATGCGAGCGGAGCCCCGGCCGGAGGATGGCGCCCGGAAGAACGCGTCGACAGCCTGACCGCCCTTGCCGGTTACACGAGTGCAGCCGCCTATGCCGGATTTGCCGAAACCCGCTTCGGCCGCATTGCTCCGGGCCTGCGCGCAGACTTCATCCTCGTCGACACCGACCCGATGACTGCCTCGCCCGAAGCGATCCGCAAGACCCATGTGCTCCAGACATGGATCGGCGGCGGCAAAGTCTATGATGCGGAAAGTCCAGCGGGCGGGAAATAACCCCGCCCACATTGCCAGCCCGCATCGGACGATCAGGCCGCGCCGCCCTCGACCACTTGCTCGGCAGCGGCCTTTTCAGCCGCTTCCCTGGCTTCGGCAAAGCGCATGACGATCAGCGTGCCCTCGAAGAGGATCAGCAGAGGGATCGCGAGCATCAATTGCGAGACGACGTCGGGCGGCGTGATCACCGCCGCGAGCGCGGTGATACCCACGACGACATAGCGACGAGCGGCCACAAGCTGCGCCCGCGTCACCAGCCCTGCCCGGTTGAGCAGCATCAGCAGCACCGGCAACAGAAAGCTGGTGCCGAATGCGAGAATGAACTGCATCACCAGGTTGAGATATTCCTCAACCCCCGGCAACGCTTCGAGCTGAAGCCCGCCGTGCATCCCCTGAAACCCGATGAACCAGCGGAACGCGGTCGGCATGACCACGAAATAGGCAAGGCTCGCCCCCATCGCGAACAGGATCGGCGTCGCGACGAGAAACGGCAGGAACGCCTTCTTCTCGCGCGCATAAAGACCCGGTGCAACGAAAGCCCAGAGCTGGTTGGCAATGATCGGAAAACTGACGAAGAAAGCCGCGAACAGCGCCACTTTCAGTTCGACGAAGAACGCACCGTAAAGCTTGGTGTAGATCAGCTTCCCTTGGCCTTCAGGAAAGGCGCGGGCCAGCGGATGGACCAGAATGCCCAGAATGCCGTCGGAGAAATAGAGGCAGATCGCGAACGCGATCGTCAGCGCATAGATGCAACGCAAAAGGCGCGTGCGCAGCTCGAGCAGGTGTTCGAGCAGCGGGGCCTGGGTTTCGTCGATATCGTTGATCATGCAGACTTGTCGGTATGGGGAACGGCTGCGCTCTCGGTCGAAAGAGGCTGGTCCGGTTCGGTCGGCGCATGGGCGGCAAGAACCGGATCGATCGACCCGAGCACCGGCACTGCATGCGGGACCGCGTCATGCTGGTCGGCAGCGGCGGCAACGGTCTGCCCCGCAGCCGGGTCGGGAAGCGGAGCAGGCGTCGTTTCGGGCACGGCAGGGTTTGCAGCCATGATTTCCGCATTCTGCTCGCGCCACTTGCGCTCAAGCTCCTCCATTTCCGCCTCACGGATCATCGTTTCGATGCCGCTGCGGAAATGATTGGAGACGCGGCGCATGCGGGCGATCCACCGCCCGGCCGTGCGCAACGCCATGGGCAGGTCCTTGGGCCCGATGAACACGATGGCGACCACCGCCACGAGCAGGAATTCCGATGGGGCGATGTCAAACATGGTTCAAACGAGCATGATCCAGGAAAAGACCGGGTATGTCCGAACTGGAACGGCTCAGGCCGCGCCGGTGGTTCCCGAAGACGTCGTTCCCGAGGAAGCCGGGCTCTGGGGATCGTTCTGGGCCGCAGGCTGAGCGGGAGCCTGTGCAGGCTGAACCGGGGCCTGCTGGGGCGCCTGGTTCTGCTGGATCTGCGGCGGCGGGGGCACCTGACGGTTGTTTTCGTCCGCCATGCCTTCCTTGAAGCTCTTGATGCCCTTGCCGAAGTCACCCATCATTTCGGAAATCCGGCCACGACCGAACAGGATCAGAACAACCAGCGCCAGTATGATCAGGTGCGGTAGGGAAAGGCCACCCATCTCAAATCTCCTTCGCGCCCCAGATAGGCGCTTTTTGTGCAGACTGCCAGACGCGCAAGGGGACAATTTATGCCCCTTTTCGCAAAGGGCGCGCACAAGGTTACTCTTCGGCCCCAGACTCCGACGCCGCGCTCCCCGCTTCGCTGCCGGTGAGCGCGGCATAAGCCGCATCGACCGGGTCGAGCAGCCCGGCCGCCCGCAATTCATCGATCCCGGGAAGATCGCGCCGTGTGGTCAGCCCGAAATGGGCCAGAAACGCCGGCGTCGTCGCATAGATCGTCGGCCTTCCGGGCACTTCGCGCCGTCCGGCGATCCGCACCCACCCAGCCTCCATCAGCACGTCAAGCGTACCCTTGGCCGTCTGCACGCCCCGGATCGCCTCGATCTCGGCGCGACTGACCGGTTCGTGATAGGCAATGATCGCCAAGGCCTCGACCGCCGCACGCGACAGACGGCGCGGCTCCTCGCGCTCCCTGCGCAAGAGATGAGCAAGATCGGGCGCCGTCTGGAAATGCCAGCGTCCGCCCCGCTCGACCAGATGCACGCCCCGTCCCGCATAATGCGCCGCCAGACTGGCAAGCGCCGGCTTCACCGGCGCGCCGCCGAGATGGCGACTGAGTTCTTCAGGCGTCAGCGGCGTTTCCGATGCGAACAGCGTCGCCTCGACCGCGCGGACGAGATCGTCGTCGGGCTCGTTCACGCGTTGCTCCCCGATCGCGCGGCGCGCAGGCGAACCGGACCGAACACGCCGTCCTGCGCCAGTTCGGCCTTCCCCTGTTTCGCCAGTTCGAGCGCAGCGACGAAACTGGACGCCAGTGCCGACCGGGCCAGACGCGGGTCGGTCGTCGCCTTGTCGAACTGGGGCAGAAACAGGCGCAAGTCCATCCAGTCGATGGCGACACCAAGCAGACGGGACACCCGTTCCAACGCTGCCTCAAGCGTAAAGACCGGTCGTTCGCGGACGATGTGCACAACCGGGGCATTGCGCGCCTTGACCCCGCCATAGGCCTGGATCACGTCGAACAATCCCGCGGTCCAGCGCATCTTGCGGTCGATGCTGATCCCCTCGGGCGCGCCGCGCATGAACACATCGCGGCCCAGCCGGTCGCGCGCCATCAAGCGCGCACCCGCCTCGCGCATGGCACCCAGCCGTTGCAGCCGCAATTGCAGACGCAGGGCCATTTCCTCGGGACTGGGCTGCATTTCCGGATCGCGCGGCAAGAGCAGCAGCGACTTGAGATAGGCAAGCCAGGCCGCCATGACGAGATAATCGGCCGCCAGTTCGAGCCTCAGTTCGCTCGCCCGGTTGATATAGGCGAGGTACTGGTCGACGAGATCGAGAATGGAAATCCGCCGCAGATCGACTTTCTGCCGCCGGGCAAGGTCGAGCAGCAAGTCGAGCGGCCCTTCCCAGCCGTCGAGTTCGAGATAGAGCGCCTCGTCACCGGTCGGCGCACTCGCCGCCGGCAACCAGTCGTCGGTCCCGAACGAATCGCTGTCGGGCGCACCTGTCGGGGGCGCCGCGCCGTCGTTCATTGCACCAGGGCCAGCAAGGCGTCGCGTTTGGCAGTCAGTTCCGCCTGCCGCCCGTCGGGATCGAGGGGGGCAATGTCGGTATCGGCAAGCGCGCGGTCGAGTCTGGCTTTAGTTTCCGTACTCATCGGCGCCAGCGCCGCGGCGATCCCCACCATGTCGTCCATGCGTGCCCAGCAATTGAGCGCAAGATCGCACCCGGCTGCCTGAGCCCGCGCCGCCCGTTCGGGAATCGTGCCGGTCAGCGCCTGCATGTCGAGATCATCGCTCAACAAAAGACCACCGAAACCGATCGTCCCGCGCACGATTTGCGCAATGACCTTGGCCGACAATGTCGCCGGAGCACTTTCATCCCAGGCGGTATAGCAGACGTGAGCCGTCATCGCCGCCTTGGCGTCGGCAAGCGTGCGGAACGGCGCAAGATCGATCTCGAGATCAGCCGCGCTTGCCGTCACGGTCGGCAAGGCCTTGTGACTGTCGGCCAGGGCGCGTCCGTGGCCGGGCACATGCTTGACGATACCCGTCACGCCCGCGCGGGCAAGACCGTCGACAACCGCGCGGCCAAGCGCTGCAACGCGCATCGGTTCGCTGCCAAGCGCGCGATCCCCGATCACGTCATCGGCACCCGGCACTCGTACGTCGAGCAGCGGCAGGCAATCGACCGTGATCCCGGCCCGGGCCAGATCGAGCCCCAAGGCCTCGGCATTGGCACGGGCGGCCTCGATCGCACTCGCCGGAGCCAGATCGTAAAGGCGGTCGAACACACCCTGCGGCGGATAGACGGGCCAGACAGGCGGCTTCATCCGGGCAACCCGGCCACCTTCCTGATCGATGCAGATGAAAGTGCGCTCGCGCCCGGAGAGCGCGCGCAAATCGTCGGTCAGCGCCCGCAACTGGTCGCGCGTCCCGACATTGCGGGCGAACAGGATATATCCTGCCGGATCGACATCGCGAAAAAAGGCGCGCTCGTCCGCAGTCAGTTCGAGGCCGGACAGGCCGAAAATCGCCGGAAGCATGGGATCATGTCATGGCGCAAGGCAGAGCCCGGCGGCAAGTCGCAGAACGCCTTGCGCCGGGGAAAACCGTCGGGAAACCCGGCGTTCCCCGACTTGGGCTCAGCGCTTGACCTGACACTTCACGCCATCGGCCTGAAGACGGCCACACAGGCTGTTGGCCGAAGCAATGTCGCCTGCGACCACTTGCAGGCGATAGACGGTGCCGATGTCGGCCTTGCCTTCGACGACGCGGTGATTGAGGCCCTTGAGGATGTCGTGCGCGCCGACCAGGCGAGTCCAGCCCGCTTCGGCCGTCGCCGTGTTCGAATAGGCGCCGACCTGAACCCCGATGCCGCCGGTTGCAGCGGCCTTCGCCGCTTCGGCGAGCTTGGGAGTCTCGCTCGGCTTGGGCGCAGGCGTGCCCTTGCCCGCATCGGCCGCCGGGCTGCTTGCGGGAGCGGGAGGCGGCGTCGTGCCCGCGCTTCCGGCAAGGCTGGCGCTGGGATGTTCACCCTGGCTCACCTTGAAGCTGGCATCCCCGGTTCCTTGGAACGTCTTGCCGCCGGGATTGGACGGGGGAACCTTGTAAGGTTCCTTGCTCGCCTCGATCAGGCTGCCGTCGGCAGCAGCCACTTCGTGCGGGCGATGGGTCAGCCAGAAAATGCCGTAGACAGCGCCGCCCAGCACCATCAGCGCGACGAGCCCGGCCAAAATCAGGCGCGAATGTCCGGCAGCGGCGGGCGCATCGTCGAGATCGTCGGCACTTTCGAGCCAGGGCAGCCGGTCTTCACCGCCAAGATCGAGCCCCGGTGTCGCATCCGCGTCATGCGGGCGATCGCCGGGGAGATCGTTCTGCCAGTTGCCGGAAGCCTGCTTGCTGCCGAAAGTGTCCCCGCCGGTGCGGAAACCGCCCGCCGTGTGCTCGTCGCCGTTCATCGATCCGATCTCTGCCTTGCATGGACCCGCGCCGGATGGACCCGCACGGGGTTCCACTCATCGCGGATCGCTTCCCCCACGCGCCGCGCAGGGATCACTCCATTCCGCAATAAGCCAAAGTTCTTGCCGAATGGTATTACAATTCCTCGGCCGCGGTAACGCCCAGAATGGCAAGGCCGTTCCGGACCACCTGCCCGACCTGCGCCGCCAGGAAAAGCCGCGCGCCGGTCAGGGCGGGATTGTCCGCCACGATATAACGCTTGTCCGGACGGTCGTTGCCAAGGTTCCAATAGGCGTGGAAACCGGCGGCGAGGTCGTAGAGGAAGAACGCGATACGATGCGGTTCGCGGGCCGCCGCCGCACCTTCGACGATGCGGGGAAACTGTGCGGCAAGCCGGATCAGCGCGAGTTCCTCGTCCCCGAGCAGGGCAAGCTCGGCAGCATTGGGAGCGAACCCTTCGCCCGCAGCCTTGCGCAGCGTCGAGCACACCCGGGCATGGCAATACTGCACATAGAAGACCGGATTGTCCTTCGAGGCTTCGACCACTTTGGCGAAATCGAAGTCCATCTGCGCGTCGGGCTTGCGCGTCAGCATGGTGAAACGCACCACGTCCTTGCCCACTTCGCGCACGACATCGGCCAACGTGACGAACGTCCCGGCCCGCTTCGACATCTTCACCGGCTGTCCGTCGCGCAGAAGCTGGACCATCTGCACCAGCTTGATCTCGAACGGCTTGGGCTTGCCCTGCGCGCCGGTCAGCGCGGCAACGGCAGCCTTGATCCGCTTGACCGTCCCGGCGTGGTCGGCACCCCAGATGTCGACGAGCGCATCGGCGGTTTCCGCCTTCTGGAAGTGATAGGCAAGGTCGGCACCGAAATAGGTCCAGCTGCCGTCCGACTTGCGGATCGGGCGATCCTGGTCATCACCGAAACGGGTCGAGCGGAACAGCGGAAGCTCCACCGGCTCCCAGTCGTCGGCAACCTTGCCCTTGGGCGCTTCGAGTTGCCCGTCATAGACGAGATCGTGTTCGCGCAGCCACGCTTCGGCAGCGGCAGGCTTGCCCGCCGCCTGAAGCTCGGCTTCGGATGAGAAGACGTCGTGATGGATGCCCAGCAGCGCAAGATCGGCGCGGATCATGTCCATCATCGCAGCCACCGCACGCGTGCGGAACAGGACCAGCCAGTCCGCTTCGGGGGCGGCGGCATAGCGGTCGCCGAATTCGGCAGCGAGCGCCTGTCCCACCGGAACAAGATAGTCGCCCGGATAGAGACCTTCGGGGATCGCTCCGACGTCTTGGCCGAGCGCCTCGCGGTAACGCAAGTGGACCGACCGGGCGAGAACGTCGACCTGCCCGCCTGCATCGTTGATATAGTATTCGCGGACGACCTTGTGCCCGGCGAAATCGAGCAGGCTCGCCAGCGCGTCGCCTACGACCGCACCCCGGCAATGCCCCATGTGCATCGGGCCGGTCGGGTTTGCCGAAACGTATTCGACATTGACGATGCTGCCGCCGCCCACGGTCGAGCGGCCGTAATCGGCACCCAGCGCAGAAATGAGCCCCAGTTCGTCAAGCCATGCGCCCGGAACCAGACGCAGATTGATGAAGCCCGGCCCGGCGATCTCGGCCGCCGTGACGCGCGGGTCCTTTTCCAGTTCGGCAACCAGCGCCGTTGCCAGTGCGCGCGGATTGGTTCCGGCAGGCTTGGCCAGCACCATCGCCGCATTGGTCGCCAGGTCGCCGTGCGCGGGATCGCGCGGCGGCTCGGTCGTGACCGCACCGCGCGCCAGGCCGCCGGGCAAGGTCCCGGCTGTTTCAAGCGCATTGAGGGCGGCGTCGATGACAGCCGCGAATTCGGCGAACAGGGCCCGCTGGACAGGCGACTTGGAGATGTGAAGATCGGTCATGGCGTTCTTGCGGATAGCGGAAGTTGGCGCACGAGGGAAACCCCCGCGCGGCGGATCGGACCGGATCGCCGCACCGGGACGGACCGCCCCGGTCGCGATACCGAAAAATCAGCGGGTTGCGTTGTAGGCGAACTGCTTGTCGGTCAGCTGGAAACCGACCAGCGCCTCGAACGTCGCCTTGGCAAGCGCGGCCTTGACGTCGGGCTGCGACAGCGGATCGACGGCGGCGTCGGCGTCCCCGGCCTGTCGCTTGCGCATCAGGCGGTTGCGCATCTCGAGCGGGAGCGTCGCTTCGCTGCGGGCGATCGTGGTCCCCGTCTTGCCGTGGACGGTAACGCGGTCCTGACCGTCGGCAAAATCAATCGCGATGGTCGAAACATGCTTGGCAACGGTCGAAGCCCCGCCGCGCTGGATCGCGGTGAAATAGGGCAGTTCGACATGACGGGCGCCATGCGTGTCCGAACGACGGGCGACGACATCGAAATCGATCGTCGTCGTCAGCTGCGGCAAGTGCATCGCCGCGTCGCACGAACTGCGCAGATTGGTGATCGCGGCAACCACATCGATGGCACCGGCATCGGTACGCCCCGGCGCGAGCAAAGTGACATCGCCCGTCATTTCGGGAATTTCGACCAGCGGGCACGGGCTGCGCAGGGCCGTCACGCCGACCGTGTCATCGACGACGAGTTCGCCGTGATTCTTGGTGCAGCCGGAGAGCACCAGCATGGGCAGGGAAAGAAGGGCGCCGATCCGGGCGGTACGGGCAATGGTGGCGAGCATCTGTACGCGAGATCCCTGATTGGCGAAGTCCGTCCAACGCCGGAAAACGCTTGTCCGGCATGATGACGGCATCACCTCTAGCCAGCAGCGTCCGGATGGGCAATCCGGCGATCGCGGATTTGTGATGAAGCGCCCGTCCTGCTAAGCGTCCCGTTCGAAACGCCGGCCGGGCCGGTACTGTCCTTGAAAGGTCGCCTCTTGGCGATCGTCGAGGCGGACTCTAAGGATGCCGAAATGAACGCTCCCAGCCCAACCCCTGCGGCCGAGAAGGCGCCGCTCAAGGTGCTTGTCGCCGCGCCGCGCGGCTTTTGCGCCGGAGTCGATCGTGCGATCGAGATCGTCGAACGCACGCTCGCGCGTCACGGCGCGCCTGTCTATGTCCGCCACGAAATCGTCCATAACCGCTATGTCGTCGATGGCTTGAAAGCCAAAGGCGCGATTTTCGTCGAGGAACTTGATGAAGTTCCCGATGGTTCGCCGGTCGTGTTTTCCGCCCACGGCGTGCCCAAGACGATTCCGGCCGAAGCCGACAATCGGGGCCTGCAATGGCTTGACGCGACCTGCCCCCTGGTCAGCAAGGTCCATCGCCAGGCCGAGCGCCATGTCGAGGCCGGACGCCACATTCTGTTCATCGGCCATCGCGGCCATCCCGAAGTGATCGGGACCATGGGGCAGGTTCCCGAAGGCGACATGACTCTGGTCGAAACGATCGAGGATGTCGAACGACTCGTGCCGCCGCAGGACGTACCGCTGGCTTTCCTGACCCAGACGACACTGTCGGTCGACGATACTGCCGGGATCGTTTCGGCTTTGCGTGCGCGGTTTCCGGGCATTGCCGGTCCGCGCGCCGAAGACATCTGTTACGCGACGTCGAACCGTCAGGCGGCGGTCAAGGCCATTGCCCCGGCATGCGATCTGGTTCTTGTGATCGGCTCGCCCATGAGCTCGAACTCGCTGCGCCTCGTCGAAGTGGCGGAACGTGCCGGTGCTCCTGCCCGCATGATCCAGCGCGCCGAGGAAATCGACCCGGCCTGGCTTGAAGGCATTTCCGCCCTGGGCCTGACGGCCGGAGCCTCGGCGCCCGAAATCCTGGTCGGCGAAGTCATCGAACGCCTTGCCGGACTGCGGACACTCGAAACCGAAACCGTGACCACGACAGTCGAAAAGATGGTGTTCAAGCTGCCGCGCCAACTGGCCGACTGAGACACGGACCGGCATTGCCGGTCCACACACCACCACCGGTTCCCGTGTCGGTCGCGGGACCGGTGAACGCGACATAGACCACCGATGCCGCGAACCGCGCGGCCACACCGAACACCCGGGAGCTTTGCAGACATGGCTGTCTATACCCACCTCGGCGCCGAGGACATGGCGGCGTTGATCGCCACCTATGACGTCGGCACGCTGGTTTCGGCCAAGGGCATTGCCGAGGGGGTTTCGAACAGTAACTGGTTGATCGAAACCACCGGGTGCGACGGTAACGGCGCGCGTTACATCCTGACGATGTACGAATTCCGCATCGAGCTCGACGACCTCCCCTATTTCCTTTCGCTGCTCGATCATCTCGCGGCAAAGGGGTGCCCGGTTCCACGCACCATCCACGACCGCGACGGCGCGCTCTACCGGATGATCGGCGACAAGGCCGTGGCCCTGATCGAATTCCTCCCCGGCGTTTCGGTCAGCACGCCGACCGCCGGACAGGCCCGCGCCGCCGGACGGGAACTGGCCCGCCTGCACAGGGCCGCCGCCGACTTTCCCGCCACGCGGGCAAACGCCATGGGGATCGCTGAATGGCAACGGCTTGCCCAGGCGTGCGGCCCGGACGGCCTTGCGACGATCGCGCCCTGGCTCGCCGACCTCGTGGCGTCGGAATTGCCCCGCTTTGCCGCCGCCTGGCCCAAGGGATTGCCCGAAACGGTCATCCATGCCGACCTCTTTCCCGACAACGTCCTCGTTCTGGGCGACACGGTCACCGGCCTCATCGACTTCTATTTCGCCTGCAACGACATGGCGGCCTACGATGTCGCGGTCACGCATCTGGCCTGGTGCTGGGATCCGGCGGACGGCAACTTCCGGGCCGACCTCTCCCGTGCCCTGCTCGAAGGATACGAAGGCGTCCGTCCGCTTTCCGATGAAGAACGCGCGGCCCTGCCCCTCTTGGCACAAGGCGCGGCGATGCGCTTCGTGATGAGCCGCGCCTATGACTGGCTCAACACTCCCGCCGATGCGCTGGTAATCCGCAAGGACCCGCTGCCGCTTGCCCGGCGGCTCGAATATTATCGTGATCACCCGGAGATTTTCGCATGAAAGAGGTGGAAATCTTCACCGACGGCGCCTGCAAGGGCAATCCCGGCAAGGGCGGCTGGGGCGCCTTGCTGCGCTCAGGAGCGCACGAACGCGAATTGTCGGGCGGCGAACGTGAAACGACCAACAATCGCATGGAAATGACCGCCGTCCTGCGCGCTCTCGAAGCGTTGAAGGAACCCTGCGCGATCCGCCTTCACACCGACAGCCGCTATGTCCTCGACGGCATGACCAAGTGGATTTTCGGCTGGCAGAAAAAGGGCTGGAAGACCGCCGACAACAAGCCGGTCAAGAACGAGGACCTCTGGCGCGCGCTGGTTACGGCTGCTCGTCCGCACAAGATCGAATGGGTCTGGGTCCGGGGCCATTCCGGCCATCCCGAGAACGAACGCGTCGATCGCCTTGCCAGCGACGCGGCCATCGCCGCGTAATTCCGAAAGGATCAGGGCCGAAAATCGCCTGCTTTGCGAATTTCGGCTCTTATACGGACCCGCAATGAGATGAACTCATTGCGGGTCGTCTCGCTCAAGCGGCGCGCGGCCTTATACCGGCCGGATCGCCCTTTTACGCAGGAACGGTGAACCGCGCCGGGGCATAGACGCCCGCGTCGATCATGTCGGTCATCGCGTCGCGGCCGCGATCGAGCAGGAGCTGGGCCCCGAGCCGCGCGGCGGCAGGCGCCGTCTGGATGCCGAAGCCGCCTTGCCCCGCGAACCAGAAAAAGCCGGGAACCTGCGCATCATAGCCATAGACGGGCAGACGATCGGGCGAAAAGCTGCGCAAGCCTGCCCAGCGCCGGTCGATCCCGCCGATCCGCCAGTCGAGCGCGTTTTCCATGCGGTCTATGGCAATCGCGACATCAAGTTCCTCGGGCGCGACATCATGCGGAACATCGGGCGTTTCGTCATGCGGCGACACCAGCAAGCGCCCGCTCTGCGGCTTGAAATAGAAATCCCCGTCGATCCCGAAGGTCAGCGGCATGTCCGCAGGCGGCGCGGGATCGGTGCGCAGCTGCACCATGGTCCGTCGCAACGGCGTGATGCCGAGCGGGGCAACCCCGGCAAGCCCGGCAACCGTATCGGCCCAGGCCCCGGCAGCATTGGCGATCACGCCTGCTCGGGCAGATCCCCCACGCCATTCCAGCCGCCAGCCGTCGGCGTCCCGCGTCAGAGCTTCGACGCGCGCGCGGACCTTGAGCAAAGTCCCGGTCCGCTTGCCCAGCGCAAGGTAATGCTGATGCAGACCGGCGACATCGATATCCGCGCCCCGGCCTTCGATCGCGCCATATTGCCATGCCTCCTTCAACCCCGGAACCAGGGCCGCGATCGCGTTCCGGTCAAGCATGCGAATATCGACGCCGAGGCGCGCATAGTCCTCGACGAAAGCCTCGATCCGTTCGCGATCCCCGGCGCGCCCGATGGTAAGGCCCGGGCGCGGTTCGAGCAGGCCCAGTTCCCCGAGAAAGCGGCCCGATGCATGGGTCAGCGCCAAAACGCCCGGCCCGCCATAGCTTTCTTCCCAGAACGCAGCCGATCGCCCGGTCGTGTGATAACCCGGCGCGTCCTCCGCCTCGATCAGCAGGACCCGCGCATGGGCGGCACATTCGGCCGCAAGGCTTGCCCCGGCCATCCCCGCTCCGATGATCGCGATATCGAACGCATGATTCGCGGCGGAAAGATCGGCAGAGCTGGTTTCAGTCATGGCATATCCTTGATCGACGTCATCGCGTGAGGGAACGCGGTGCCTTCCGGTCGAGGAAATCGGCTATCGTGGCAAGCACCCTTTCTCGTACCGCGTCGCACTCGCGCAGGATCTCGTGCGCGGCTTCCTCGCCAAAGGCGCAGAGTTCCGCATCCGGCAAGCGTGCCGCCGCACGCTCGATTGCGACCAATGACACCAACGCGTCGTGACGCGCTGCCAGCAAGAGCACAGGCACATTCACCGATTCGAGCAAGTCCGGCGTGGCGAGTCGCCGCAACGATTCGCAAGCCTTGCGCACCCAGTGCCAACTTGCCGGTCCCAGATCGAGTTGCGGACGATGGGACCGCCACCACAATTCATCGGCATAGCGGGCCGGGTCATGTGTAAGATCGCGTGCACGCTGGTCCGCGTCCTCGCCCGGCCGCTCGCCACCCGTCCATGCCATGCGCCCGGGATCGCCCAGACGGCACATCAATCCGGCATACGTTAGCTGCAACCATTCCGGTACAGCAGTCACGAACCCGAGCATCGGCGCGCTCAATACCAGGGCATCGGGACGCACCAGACCTTCGGCAACCGTGCGCAGGACGAGATGCCCGCCCATCGAATGCCCGACAAGAACGTGAGGGCCCGGCACCAGTTCGGTCCAGTCCCGCCAGAACGAAGCCAGATCGTTGATCCATATCGAGAAATCGGCAACGTCGCCAACCTTGGGATCGGCCCGGAATCGCCCTGACCCGGCTTGCCAGCGCCAATCGAGCGCCGTTACCCGCCAGCCCTGACGATGCCAGCCGTCGAGCGTTTCGAGGTATTTCTCATAGAAATCGGCCCGCCCGGGCAGGAAGAGAATCGACCCCCTGCGCAGCCCCTCCCCGTCTCTGGGCGCACCGGGCCAATCAATGCGGCGGATCGGCGCACCGTCCTCGGTCAGCCACATCGATTCGCAAGCCGGGTCGGGAATCGCGCGCCGATTGATCGGCAAGGGACGATCCGACATCGCCATTTCGGGCTCGGATATTTCGAGTCGGGACATCTCGGGTCGGTCCGCCAAGGCCTGCCTCCCTATGCCGCCTTCGGGTCCGTATCTGCCCCGTTTTCTGCGGCTGATGTTGGTTACCGTTTGGTAAGTGATCGTCCTGCATAACCTCGGTCATGCACGAAACATGGATCGTTTACGGGCTGGTAGGAGCCTTGGCAATCGCACTGCTGGTTGCAGCTTTCACCGACCTCCGTCGTCGGCAGATCGACAACTGGCTCAACGCCACTGTCGCGCTGGGCGCGCCGCTGTTCTGGTGGGCCAGCGGACTGTCGCTGTGGCCGGGCGTCGCGCTGCAACTTGCTCTGGCGGTCGGAACCTTCGCGGTGCTCGCCGGACTCTTTGCCCTTCGGGCGATGGGCGGCGGCGACGTGAAGCTGTTGACTGCGCTGGCACTGTGGCTGCCGGTGGTTCTGTTCCTGCGTCTGCTGCTGATCATGGCTCTGGCCGGAGGCTTGCTCACGATCGTTCTGGGCATGTGGCACGTAACGCGGCGCCGCAAGAATCGACTCCAGATCCCCTATGGCGTTGCCATCGCCGGGGCCGGCCTGTGGATCCTGGCCAGCACGGACTGGACTCACGCCCATCCCCTCCTCGGCTGACGATCAGACAACGGACAGACGATGGGCCAGTTGAGCAAACGTTTCACATACAGGTTCAAAAATACGCGAAATCGGACTGATTACGGTGGGGCACTAGGCCATTCTTAACCAGTTTGGCGGATTTCAGGCAAAGGTTCTCAGGGCGGGATAAGCAGGTCATGGACAGGAAGAAGCTCATTTTGCTGGTGGGGGCGTTGATTTTCGCCATCGCCACCAGCCTTGCCGCACGCGCCCTGCTCACCGGAGGATCGACGCCGCAGGCCATTGCCGCAGCCAAGGTTCTCGACGGCCCCAAGGTTCTCGTTGCCCAACGCGCCCTGCCGGTCGGCACGATCATCACCGCCGATGCAGTGTCGTACCAGGCCTGGCCCAAGGACCTCGTCCAGGACGCCTATTTCCTGCAGGACAAGACCGACATGCAGAAGCTGCTCGGCACGGTCGTCCGCAATCCGATCACCGCCGGACAGCCGATCACCACCGGCTCGCTGGTCGCCCCGGGCGATCGCGGCTTCCTTGCCGCCGCACTCGGGCCGGGCATGCGCGCCGTGACGATCCCGGTCAGCACCCGCACCGGCGTTGCCGGCTTCGTCTTCCCTGGCGACCACGTCGACCTGCTGCTGACCCAGTCGGTCAAGGGTGACGGCGAATCGCAGGCGCTCAAGGCGACCGAGACCATTCTCAAGAACCTGCGCGTACTGGCGACCGACCAGTCGACCGATCAGGAAACCGTCGACGGCCACACTCGCGTCAAGGGCTTCAGCCTCGTCACCGTCGAAGCCACGCCCAAGATTGCCGAAGAACTCGCCGTCGCCGAATCGATCGGCACGATCAGCCTGTCGCTGCGCTCGATCGCCGACAATTCCTCTGAACTCGAACAGGCCGTCGCCTCGGGCCAGGTCAAGTTTCCCGCCGGTGCCAGCAAGGCCGAGGAAGACCGCCTGATCAAGGCCGCCATGGGCAAGCCCATCGACAAGGGCACGACTTATGTGACCGGCGGCGATGTCTCGCGCTTCCAGCGCAAGACGATGCCCTCGGCAAACTCGATCAACGGCGTCAGCGCGGACAGCTCGCCTTCGCAGGCCAGCCCCAGCCGCCCCGGCGCCGGCAACGGTCAACCCCAGCTGGTTTTCCATCGTGGCCCTGTCGTCCGCATCACCCGCGGCAAGGATACGCAGGAAGTCAGCCTGCACGGGGGAAACTGAGATGACCGGTATTCTCGAAACTCCCGCCTCGATCGGCTCGAAAGGCCAGACGATGAAGAAGCGTCTCGTTTCCACCGCGCTTGGCGTCGCCGTCGTCGCGATCCTGCCCGGACTGCCTGCGGCACTTTCGGCTGCAACTCCGCATATGAAGGCAAAGCCCCGCGCTCTTGCCGTCCTCCACACCACGCCGCCGATGACCCCCGGCGTCACCGCCCCCGCCCGTTCGCTGGCAATCAGCATCGGGCGCGGCGAGCTGGTCACGCTGCCGGGCAACATGACCGATGTGTTCGTCGCCAACGAGAACATCGCCGACGTGCAGGTGAAGTCGGGCAACCAGCTCTACATCTTCGGCAAGGCGGGCGGGGAAACCACCGTCTATGCCAGCAACGGTCGCGGCGACGTGATCTGGTCGGCCAATATCCGGGTGGGCAACAATCTCGACAGCATCGACCAGATGCTGCACATGGCCATGCCCGAAGCGCACATCGCGACCGCAACAATGAACAACACGGTGCTGCTGACCGGAACGGTCTCCGCACCCGAAGACGCCGCCGAAGCGGAACGCCTGGTCAAGGCTTTCGTCGGCGAAAAGACCAACGTCATCAGCCGCCTCAAGATGGCCACCCCGTTGCAGGTCAACCTGCACGTCAAATTTGCCGAAGTCAGCCGCACGCTGACGCGTTCGATCCAGTCGAACTGGACGACTGCGGACGCGACCAGCGGGTTGAAATTCGGTCTGGGCCAGGGCCGCTCGTTCTTTCCGCAATATGTACCCGGCGGCCCACTTGGCATGGGCACGGCCACGACGACCGGAGCAACGGCGGTCAGTCCGGTCAGCACCGGCACCACTCTGGCCCTTGCCAGCAAGGTTTTCGGTCTGAGCTTCCTGGCCGCGCTCGACCTTGCCGAATCGATCGGCCTTGTCAGCACGCTGGCCGAACCCAATCTGACGGCACTGTCGGGTGAAACCGCCGAGTTCCTGGCCGGTGGCGAATACCCGATCCCGGTCAGCTCGGGTCTCGGCACCGTGCCGGTCCAGTACAAGAACTATGGCGTCAGCCTTGCCTATACGCCGACCGTCCTTGCCAACGGCCGCATCTCGCTGCGCGTCCGCCCCGAAGTATCGGAGCTTTCGAGCGATGGCGCGGTTTCCCTGAACGGCTATTCGGTGCCCGCCCTGTCCGTCCGTCGTGCCGAAACGACAATCGAACTGGGTTCGGGCCAGAGCTTCATGATCGCGGGCCTGCTCAAGAATTCAAGCCAGAACACCATCGCCAAGATGCCCGGCGCGGGCGACCTGCCGATCCTGGGCTCGCTGTTCCGCTCGACCTCCTATCAGCGCGGCGAAACCGAGCTGGTGATCATCGTCACCCCCTATCTCGTCAATCCGGTTGATCCGAGCGAGATCCACTTGCCCACCGACGGGTTCAAGAGCGCAGGCGCACTCAAGCAGATCCTCGGCAATCTCGAAAGCGACGGCGTCGTCGATGGCGAGCGCCCCAAGCCGACCGAGAAGCCTGCAACCCAGCAATCGACGCCCGCCACTCCGGCCCCCTCCCCGGCTCCGGCCGCTCCGGAACAGGCCGCATCGCCCCGGATCGGCGATGCCTCCGGCGCATCGGCCCCCGATACGGCGGACCGTCCGCGCCGGGGCAAGCAGGCAAGCAACGACACCCAGCCCGGCTTCAGCATCCAGTGAAGGGGACAGACAAGATCATGGCCCAGCACCAGCCCTCTCCCCGCCACGCCCCTTCGGGTCTGCGCCGTCTTGCCAGCGCCACGATCGTGGGCGGCCTTGCTCTTGCGCTCGCCGGATGCGGCGGGATGCCGACCAACCGCTCGCTCGAGAGCGCGCATCAGCCGGTGATCGAACGGACCAATTACACGTTCGACGTGCCGACGCTTCCCGACGGCGGGATCGAACCGGCTCAACTGCGTCGTCTCTCCGACTGGTTCAGCGCGCTCGGCCTGAAATTCGGCGACCGCGTCTCGATCGACGATCCGGCCTCTTCGGCCGTGACCCGCGCTGCAGTCGAGGCTGTCATGAGCCGTTTCGGCCTGATGCTGAACGGAGCGGCGCCGGTGACCGAAGGCGCGCTTGCGGGAGGCACCGTCCGCATCGTCGTCTCGCGCACTTATGCCAGCGTCCCGGGCTGCCCCGACTGGAAAGCGCGCTCCGACGCCAATTTCAACAACGCGACGTCGCGCAATTTCGGCTGCGCGACGAATGCCAACATGGCTGCCATGGTCGCCAACAAGGAAGACCTCGTCCACGGCCAGACCGGCGTCGGCGATACGGTCGTCATGAGCAATACCAAGGCGATCGACACCTACCGCAACAAGGCTGCGACCGGGGCACAGGCTCTCAAGCAGACGTCCTCGCAGTCAACCCAGTAAGGCAGGAGCAGAGCGAACCATGAACGCTCCATGGAAATCGGGCAATCGCGACATGTTCGCCGCCTATGTGTGCGACGACGCCTCGATCGACGTGCTGCGCTCGGTCGTCATCGACATGGGCTGGCAGCCCGAGAAGGTGATGAAGGGCGGCTTGCGCAACGCGATCCAGTCGCTGGCCATCACCGCCAGCCCGGCTATCCTGCTGGTCGACATGTCCGAAAGCGGCGACCCGCTCAACGACATCAATGCCCTTGCCGAGGTGTGCGAACCCGGCACCGTCGTCATCGCCGTGGGTCAGGTCAATGATGTCCGGCTCTATCGCGACCTCCTGTCCTCGGGCATTCAGGACTACCTGCTCAAGCCGCTCGCTCCGGGAGCCTTGCGCGATTCGCTTGCCCAGGCCCAAGCCATTTTCACGGCCCCGCGCAATGGCGAGGGCGGTGCTGCCAAGAGCCACGTCTCGACCGCGATCGTCGGCACGCGCGGGGGTGTCGGCGCCTCGATGATGGCGACTTCGCTCGCATGGCTGCTCAGTACTGATAACAAGATGCCGACCGCGCTGCTCGATCTCGACGTCCACTTCGGCACCGATGCCCTGACGCTCGATCTCGAACCGGGACGCGGGTTGACCGACGCGATCGAAAACCCGAGCCGCATCGACGGACTGTTCATCGAGCGCGCAATGATCCGCGCCAACGACAACCTGTCGATCCTCTCGGCCGAAGCGCCGATCAATTCCCCGCTGCTCACCGACGGCAGCGCCTTTGTTCAGTTGATCGAAGAATTTCGCCACGCTTTCGAAGCAACGGTGATCGATCTGCCCCGCAACATGCTGATCAATTTCCCCCACCTGCTCAGCACCGTGAATGTCGTGCTGCTGGTCACGGAATTGACACTGGCCGGGGCGCGCGACGGCATCCGCCTGCTTTCGTGGCTGAAATCCAATGCGCCCCACGCGACGGTGTTCGTCGTCGCGAACAAGGTGCAGTCGGGCGTCGCTGAAATCAGCAAAGCCGATTTCGAAAGCTCGATCGAGCGCAAGATCAACTACGTCATTCCCTTCGACGCCAAGGCCGCCGCCAATGCGGGCAAACTGGGCCAGACGTTCATCGGCGCCAACCGCGCAGCAAAAGCAGGACAGGCCATCCGTACCATCGCCGATGCCGTCGTCGCGACCGATCCCGATCGCGTCGAGGCGCCCACCGGCAAGGCCCCCAAGGGCAAGGATGGCGGAAAGGGCGGAGGCCCCAGGTCCGATGGCGACAACGGCGCGGGCAAGAGCGCCTCGTTGCTCGACCGCCTCGATTTCCGCAAATTCCTGCCCGGCAAGGTAAAGACCGGAGCCCCCGCCTGACCCTGCGCCACCCTTCCCTCCTCCCCTCGCGACTGGACCCGTGATGTCGTCGTTGCCCTTCATCCTCATGGCTATCGGTCTCACTGTCGCCGCCTGGGCGGGCATCACCCTGTTCATGGGGCCCAATCCCGCGCGCGAGAGCAGCCGGCGGCTTCAGGCGGTCAAGTTGCGGCATTCGGAAAGCACAACCGACAAAGTCGAGGCGCAATATCGCAAGGCCCTCGCCGCACGAAAGCCCAAGGCCTACAAGCTTGCCGGTTCCTCGTCGCGGCTCGAGGCGCTCTCGCTGCGCCTTGATCGGACCGGCAGAGGCTGGACGATCAGCCAATATCTCTATGCTTCGCTCGGGCTGGTCATCCTTTTCGGCGGGTTCGTCTGGATCAAAAGCGGATCGCTTGTGCTCGGCCTTGCCCTTGGCATTGCGATCGGCGCGGGACTCCCCCATTTCGCCGTGTCCTGGGCGATCAACAAGCGCATCAACAATTTCATCACCCGCTTCCCCGACGCGCTCGAACTCCTGGTACGCGGCCTGCGTTCGGGCCTGCCGATCAGCGAAACGCTGGTGGTGGTCGCCAACGAATTGCCAGGCCCCGTCAGCGAGGAATTCAAGATCGTCACCGATCGCATCCGGCTCGGACGGACGATGGAGGACGCGCTGCAGGAAACGGCGGACCGACTCGATCTGGCCGAATTCAGCTTTTTCTGCATCACGCTCGCGATCCAGCGCGAAACCGGCGGCAACCTTGCCGAAACGCTCGCCAATCTTGCCGACGTGCTGCGCAAACGCGCACAGATGAAGCTCAAGATCAAGGCGATGAGTTCGGAATCCAAGGCCTCGGCCTATATCGTCGGCTCATTGCCGTTCATCGTCTTTGCCCTGATCTATTCGATCAACCCGCGTTACCTCGGCCAGTTCTTCGTCGACGAACGCCTGATGGTTGCGGGGATCGGGGGGCTGATCTGGCTGTCGATGGGCGCCTTCATCATGTCCCGCATGGTCAATTTCGAAATCTGAGCCCCCTCCTGTGATGAGCCTCCTCTTATGAGCGCCTTTTCCTCGGCCCCGGTCCATCATGGTCCCACCCTTCTGGGCGTGGATGTCGTTTTTGTCGGCACGGTCCTGGCTGGTCTTGCCGCTGTAGCGGTCGTGCTTGCCATCTATGCCGCGGTCACCGTCCGCGATCCGATGGCAAAGCGCGTGAAATCGCTCAACGAACGTCGCGAGGAACTCAAGGCCGGGATCGTCGTTGCCGCGAGCAAGAAACGCACGAGCATCGTCCGGCGCAACGAAACGACCGACCGCATCCGTTCGATTCTCGAACGCCTGCGCGTGCTGCAGGACAGCCAGCTCGCAACCGCGCAGCAGAAACTGGCCCAGGCGGGCATCCGCAAGAAGGAATGGGGCGTCGCCGTCATTTTCGGGCGAATGATCGGCCCGATGGTGCTCGGCGGGCTCGCCGCGCTGTTCATCTATGGCCTCAACTATTTCCCGACCTGGCCCGACTACAAGAAATTCGGCGCCTTTGCGGTCATGGTCCTTGCCGGGTACAAGGGCCCGGACGTGTTCGTCGCCAATCTCATCGGCAAACGGACCAACGCCATCCGCAAGGGATTGCCCGACGCGCTCGACTTGCTGGTCATCTGCGCCGAAGCAGGCCTTACTATCGACGCCGCCTTTTCCCGCGTCGCGCGCGAACTGGGCCGCGCCTATCCGGAACTGGGCGATGAATTCTCGCTGACCGCGATCGAGCTGTCGTTCCTGACCGAGCGGCGGAGCGCGTTCGAGAATCTGGCCTATCGCGTCAATCTCGAATCGATGCGCGGGGTCGTCACCACGATGATCCAGACCGAACGCTATGGTACGCCGCTGGCCTCGGCCCTGCGCGTGCTGTCAGCCGAATTCCGCAACGAACGTATGATGCGCGCCGAGGAAAAGGCCGCTCGCCTTCCCGCGATCATGACCATTCCGCTGATCCTGTTCATCCTGCCAACGCTGTTCGTCGTCATTCTCGGCCCGGCGGCCTGCTCGCTCAGCGACAACTTCATCCATCGCAAGATGTGATTTTTCGGGAAAGGGACGGTTCCCGCAGGGGAGCGTCCCTTTTTTCCGGCGCGTTATCGTACGCGCTGCGCCTTTTCGTTCCGCTCACCACGCACCGATTCGCGCAATTTGTCGAGCAGGTCGCGCAAGCGGTCGGTCTCGCGCGGCGTCAACGCGGCAAAGACCCGGTCATAGGCGTCGTAAACGCGCGGCCAGATCTGCTCGCAGATTTCCCGGCCTTCCTCAGTCAGCTCGAGATGGTGCGAACGCCCATCGGCCCGGTTCGGACTTCGACGAAGAAAACCACGCTCTTCCAAAGCCTTGCACGCGCGATTGACCGTAACTTTGTCAGTCACGGTGCACTGGACCAACTCGCGCTGGGTCAGCGGACCACAATCGCTCAAGATCGCCATGACGCGCCATTCGGAAATCTTGAGACCGAACCGCTCACGGTATTCATCCGCAATCATCCCGGATACCGCATTCGACGTGACCGCCAGGCGGTAGGGAAGAAAATCGAGAAGACGGCTGTTCGTTCCAGTCATTCCGGCACGCATTAATCACTCGTCGCCATCTGGCAAGAGACACATTTTGCAAGGCAAGGGCATCGATTGCGTCATTCTTGTGCGCAGCGGCGGCATTCCGCGTAATTCCCCGTCCCATTCCGGACGAAAAAAGGGGGCGCACCGTTTCGGCAGCCCCCCCTTTTTCCCTCCCGTCGCCGCAGATCCGGGTCACTCTCCGTGGGCAAGAATCCCGGCCATGATGAAATCGACGGTATGTTCGCGATAACGGTCGCGCAGTTCCTCGGTCAGCGTGTCCTGACCATAGCAGTGGCGCAGGACCAGCCGCGCCGAAAAGAAGCGATCGGCCGCCCCGGTCACGGTGAAATAGAAAAGCTGCGGGTCGACCGGACGGAACACGCCCGTTTCCACCCCCGCCTTGATCAGGCGGTCATAGGCGACGCCGAGCGGCGTCAGGTACTTGTCCGCAATCCGCCGCGCTTCGGCCTCGTCGCTGTCGCGCACCAGTCGCATCAGCAGACGGTTGAGATAGGGATAGGCGTAATAGGTATCGATGCACTTGCCGATGTGACGGCGCAGCTTGGCGACCGGCGACATGTCGTCCTTGGCCAGCAGGGCATCGACCGACTTGATGATTGTCACCATGTCGCGATCGAGCAAGGCCTTGAGCATCCCGGCCTTGTTGCCGAAATAGTATTTGACCAGAGCGGAATTCAGCCCTGACCGCAGCGACAGTTCGGAAAGCGAAATGTCGACCTGGTCGCCTTCGCGCATGATCTGCGACGCGGTTTCCAGCAACAGGTCGCGCGCGCCCTGCTGTTCGGCCGCTTCGCCGGTCCCGGCCTGCGCCACATCCTGACTGGTATCGTTCATTCCCAACCTGGTTCTTCCCACCACGTATAAAAAGTCGGCATATCCGAAGAAATGCGCCGAGGGTAGCGGCGTGCGCGCATTTCAGGAAAACGGGAGCCCTATTCCGTAACGTCTGCGATACGCACAAGGGAAAACGGCCCCCTTTTACGAAACCGCATCATCGCGGGGCCATGCGGATCGCCCCGTCGAGACGAACGTGCTCGCCGTTGAAATAGCCGGTCTCGATCATGCACAGGGCAAGCGCGGCATATTCCTGCGGATTGCCCAGTCGCTTGGGGAAAGGCACTTGTGCGGCAAGCGCGGCCTTGACCGCGTCGGGCGCGCCTTGCAGCAGCGGCGTATCGAAGATGCCGGGCAGGATGGTGTTGACGCGGATCCCCTCGCTCATGAGATCGCGCGCAATCGGCAGCGTCATGCCCACGACCCCGCCTTTCGACGCGGAATAGGCCGCCTGCCCGATCTGCCCGTCCTCGGCCGCGACCGAGGCGGTGTTGACGATCGCCCCGCGTTCCCCGAATTCGTCGATCGGATCGAGCGTCATCATGCCCGCTGCGGACTTCGCGATGCAACGGAAGGTGCCGACGAGATTGATCTGGATGATCCGGTCGAAGGCCTCGAGCGGGAAATGGCGAATTTCTCCGGTTTCCTTTGCACGAGCGGCCGTCTTGATGGCGTTGCCCGTCCCTGCGCAATTGACAAGGACGCGTTCCTGCCCATGCGCCGCGCGCGCCCTGGCAAAACCAGCGTCGACGCTCTCCTCACTCGTCACGTCGACAGCGCAGAAAATGCCGCCGATCTCGGCCGCGACAGCCTCGCCCTTGTCAGGGTTGAGATCGAAAATCGCGACTTTCACGCCCTTGGCCGCCAGCGCCCGTGCAGTCGCGGCCCCCAGCCCCGAAGCCCCGCCGGTAACGATTGCGGCAATCCCGGTTCCCAGTTTCATGCGCCGATCCCTCCCCTGGCTTTTTTTTTCACATCATTTCGACAATAGTGACATTGGCGACACCGCCGCCTTCGCACATCGTCTGCAAGCCATAGCGGCCCCCGCGCGCTTTCAGCGCGTGAAGCAGCGTCGCCATCAGCTTGGTTCCCGATGCGCCCAGCGGATGGCCGAGCGCGATTGCCCCGCCATGGACGTTGAGCCGTGCGGGATCGGCCCCGGTATGCTGCAACCATGCCAGCGGAACCGAAGCGAAAGCCTCGTTCACCTCGTAAAGGTCGATATCGTTGATCGTGAGGCCTGCCTTTGCCAGCGCCTTGTCGGTGGCAAAGAGCGGCTCTTCGAGCATGATGACCGGATCGCCCGCAGTCACGGTGAGCGTGTGAATACGGGCGAGAGGCGTCAATCCATGCGCCTTGAGCGCGGCTTCGGACACCACCAGCGCCGCACTTGCCCCGTCGCAGATCTGGCTCGACGTCGCTGCCGTCAACGCGCTTTCGGGGCTCAGTCGCTTCACCCCTGCAATGCTTTCGAGAGTGGCATCGAACCGGATGCCTTCGTCGATCGTGTGGAGATCGGTGCCTTCGGGCGTCTCGATCGCGACCGGGACGATTTCGTCGGCAAAAAGTCCGGCCTGCGTCGCGGCGCGTGCCTTGTCATGGCTCGACAGGGCAAACCGATCGAGATCATCTTTCCCAAGGCCGTATTTGCGGACCATCATTTCCGCTCCGACGAACTGCGACCAGTTCACGCCGGGATATTTCGCCTCCAGCCCCGGCGACTTGTAAGTCCCCAGCCCTTCCTTCTGGTGAAAGATCGCAGTGCTGCCCATGGGAACGCGCGTCATGCTTTCGACACCGGCAGCGATGACCATGTCCTGCACACCCGACATGACCGCCTGCGCCGCGAACTGGATTGCCTGTTGCGACGAGCCGCATTGCCGGTCGATCGTCACCGCCGGAACCGATTGCGGCAGCAGCTTTGCCGCCAGCACGGCATTGCGCCCCACTTGCCCGGCCTGCTGCCCGCCCTGGCTGACACAGCCCATGACGACATCGTCGATCGCGGCCGGATCGATCCCGGTCCGTTCGACCAGCGCGTCGAGCGTCGTTGCCGCCAGATCGACCGGGTGAACCCCGGCAAGGCGTCCATTGCGCCGCCCACCCGCCGTTCGCACGGCATCGACGATATAGGCCGTAGCCATCTTTCCCGACTCCTCTACCCATTCTTTGTTTAAGTAATCGATTAAATCGGAGTCCGAAGGCCGTCAAGCCACTCGGCTGTCCTTGACAAATGCGCGCCAGGCCTCACCGGGGGCACATGGCCTCTTCCGGCGAAGCACGATTTATCGACATGATGCGCGCACTTGCCCGCGACCCTGCGGCGCGCGCGCTGACCGACGACGTCGCGGTCCTTCCTTTCGGCACCGAAACGCTGGTCGTCACGCACGACATGATGGCGCAAGGCGTCCACTGGCTGGCCGGACAGGACGAAGCCGACATCGCCTGGAAACTGGTCGCCACCAATCTCTCGGACCTTGCCGCCAAAGGCGCACGCCCGGTCGGCGTCTTGATCGGCTATGCCCTCGGTCCCGACGATGCGCGCTTTGCCCAAGGCTTGCGCGAAGTGCTCGACACTTATGACGTGCCCCTGCTCGGCGGCGACACCATCACGCCGCCTGCGGGCGGGCGCAGCCATGGCCTGACCGCGCTCGGCCGCGCGACGCATGTTCCCGTCCCGGCGCGCAACGGTGCGCATGTCGGGGACAGCGTGTGGATCACCGGCCCGGTCGGCGCCGCCATGCTCGGCTTCGAAGCCTTGCGCGATCACCGCAGTGACATCGATACGACCGCGTTCCGCCGTCCGGTCCCGCGCCTTGCCGAAGGGATCGCGCTGGCTCCGCTGGTCACTGCGATGATGGACGTTTCGGACGGCCTGCTGATCGATGCCCGGCGGCTTGCCGAAGCCAGCGGTGTGTGCATCGCACTGGAATCGGCGGCTGTTCCGGTCCCCGAGACCCTGCCGCCCGAACGCCTGCGCGAAGCGCTGGGCTGGGGCGACGACTATCAGTTGCTGTTCACTCTCCCCCCCGGCGTTCGACCGCCCATCGACGCATATGCAATTGGCCGCGTCACAGAATCCGGGCCTTACAGCCTCTTGCTCGATGGTGCGCCGCCACAGGGTCGGCTCGGATATTGGCACGATCGCCCAAACCATTGAGCTTGCGCAAGGAAATGCTTGCGGGGGACAATTAAACAGGTAGCCTTCTCTCAATCCTCGCAACGACGAGGACGGAGCTTTGGACCATTGCCCGACGGCATGTCCGGCCCGAATGCAAAGGGGGTGCCATCGTGATACTTGTCGAAACCGCAATCGGATTGGGATTGCTGGCCATAGTCTATGGTTTCATCACCAGCCGACAAGTGCTGGGCGCCCCGGCCGGAAGTCCCGCCATGCAGGAAATCGCCGGCGCCATCCAGGAAGGCGCGCAGGCCTATCTCAAGCGCCAATATTCGACCATCGCGCTGGTCGGGGTCATCGTCGCCGGGATCGTGCTGGCCTTCCTGGGACAGATCGCGGCAACCGGCTTCGTCATCGGCGCGGTCCTCTCGGGCGTGGCCGGGTTCATCGGCATGAACGTGTCGGTGCGGGCCAATGTCCGCACCGCCGCCGCCGCACAGAACGGGTTACAGGCCGGACTGACGCTCGCCTTTCGGGCCGGGGCGATTACCGGGATGCTGGTCGCGGGCCTTGCCCTGCTCGCCATTGCCGGTTTCTTCTGGTTCCTGATCGGGCCTGCCGGACATGCGCCGTCCGACCGCACGGTCGTCACCGCATTGTCGACACTGGCGCTTGGGGCTTCGCTGGTCTCGATTTTCGCGCGCCTCGGTGGGGGTATTTTCACCAAGGCGGCCGACGTCGGCGCGGACCTCGTCGGCAAGGTGGAAGCGGGCATTCCCGAGGATGACCCACGCAATCCTGCGGTGATCGCGGACAATGTCGGCGACAATGTCGGCGACTGCGCCGGGATGGCCGCCGACCTCTTCGAAACCTATGTCGTGACCGTGGGCGCGACGATGGTCCTGACCGCCTTGCTGGTCAAAGGGATCGGCGATCTCCTGCTGCCGTTGATGAGCCTGCCGCTCCTGATCGGAGGCGTGTGCATCGTCACCTCGATCGTGGGCACTTATTTCGTCCGGCTCGGCAGTTCGAACAACATCATGGGGGCGATGTACAAGGGCTTCCTCGTCACCGCGATCCTGTCGGTTCCGGCGATCTGGTTCGCCATGTCGACGACATTGGGCAACATGCACGCCCCGCTCGGAAATCAGGGCGTGACCGGACAGGCGCTGTTCTATTCCGCCATGGTCGGCCTGGTCATCACCGGGCTCATCATCTGGATCACCGAATATTACACCGGCACCGCCTATCGCCCGGTCCGCTCGATCGCCAAGGCATCGGTGACGGGCCATGGCACCAACGTCATTCAGGGGCTGGCGATCAGTCTGGAAGCGACCGCCCTTCCCACGCTGGTCATCTGTGCCGGGATCGTCATCGCCTATCAGCTCGCTGGACTGATCGGGATCGCCTATGCCGCGACCGCCATGCTTGCGCTGGCCGGGATGGTCGTGGCGCTCGACGCCTATGGGCCGGTCACCGACAATGCCGGGGGCATTGCCGAAATGGCGGGGCTCGACGACAGCGTGCGGGAAAAGACCGATGCCCTCGACGCCGTCGGCAACACCACCAAGGCCGTGACGAAGGGCTATGCCATCGGCTCGGCCGGTCTTGCTGCACTGGTGCTCTTTGCCGCCTATACCACCGACCTGCGTGAATTCTTTCCGACGCTGAAAGTCGATTTCAGCCTCGAAAATCCCTATGTCATCGTTGGTCTGCTGCTCGGCGCGCTCTTGCCCTATCTCTTCGGCGCGATGGGCATGACCGCCGTCGGGCGCGCGGCGGGCGATGTCGTCGTCGACGTTCGCGACCAGTTCGCATCCAATCCGGGCATCATGGCCGGGACCAGCCGCCCCGACTATGCCCGCACCGTCGATCTCGTCACTCGTGCCGCGATCAAGGAAATGATCGTGCCCTCGCTGCTGCCGGTTCTGGCCCCGGTGGCCGTCTATTTCGTCATCACCATGGTGGCGGGGTCGGCCAACGGCTTTGCCGCGCTCGGCGCGCTGCTGCTGGGCGTGATCGTCAGCGGCCTCTTCGTCGCGCTGTCGATGACATCGGGCGGCGGGGCATGGGACAATGCCAAGAAATACATCGAGGACGGCCATCACGGCGGCAAGGGATCGGAGGCCCACAAGGCCGCCGTCACCGGCGACACGGTCGGCGATCCCTACAAGGATACCGCAGGCCCGGCCGTCAATCCGATGATCAAGATCACCAATATCGTTGCGCTGCTGCTGCTGGCGGCTCTCGCCGGGCACGCGGCGGGCTGAACGCCACATCATAACCGGTTGGGGAGGAGGAACCGGCGTCCGGACACGATCCGGGCGCCGGTTTTTACGTTGACGTAAACGGTAGGTCGCGCCAGACTGATTCGCATGAGCGAAATCACGGCCCCTGCCCACCCGGCACCAACCTCCCAAGAGCTTGTCGCAGGCCTGCTGCGCCTGCTCGATGTCGATGATGCCGGGCCCGATGCCTTTACCGGCCACCGTCGCCCCGGCGGCAAGGGGCGCATGTTCGGCGGACAAGTCATCGCGCAAGGGCTGGTCGCAGCCGAACGCACCGTGGCACCCGATCGTCCGGTTCATTCGCTGCACGCCTATTTCCTGCGCGGCGGGGACGAAACGCTGCCCGTCGATTTCACGGTCGAACGCGATCTCGACGGCGGCAGCTTTGCCAACCGTCGCGTGGTCGCGGCGCAGGCGGGCAAGCCGATCCTGACGCTGCTCGCCTCGTTTCACCGTCGCGAGGAAGGCGCCTTTCACGCCGACCCCATGCCCGACGTGCCACCGCCCGAAGGCCTGCGCAGCGAAGCTGAATTGCGCGCCGAATTCATCGATCGCTTGCCCGAGGACAAGCGCGAGATCATGTTGCGCACGCGTCCGATCGAATTGCGCCCGGTCGAAGCGCGCCACTGGATGGGCGCGGCCCCGCGCGAAGCCCGCTCGCACACCTGGTTCCGAGCCGCAGCCGCCCTGCCCGACGATCCGCGCGTGCATCGCGCCGTGCTCGCCTATGCCAGCGACATGAACCTTCTGGGCACCTGCACACTGCCCCATGGGCTCAGCTGGATCACCGGCAATGTCATGGCCGTCAGCCTCGACCATGCCATCTGGTTCCACGACGATTTCCGCGCCGATGAATGGCTGCTCTATGTCTGCGACAGCCCCTGGGCAGGCGGCGCGCGCGGCTTCAACCGGGGCCGCATCTATACCCGCGACGGCCGCTATGTCGCAAGCGTCGCCCAGGAAGGGCTCATCCGCCCCCTGGCTAAAAAAACCTAAGGCGCGGGGGAGCAGGTCGCGCGTTCGAGCAGGGGATGCTCGATCATCGCTCTTGCAACGGCGCCGAGCATGCGGCCGCCGTCCCCGGCCTTGGCCACTTCGGCCGCCACGCCGTCGAAAACGCGGCAAGCATCGAGGCTGGTATTGCCCCCGCCATAGCGATTGGCAAGGAGCGTCGCATAGCGGTCATAGGCACTGCCATGACGGGGCCCATCGACGCCTTCCCCGAAAAAGCGCCGCAAGCGGACCGACGCTTCGTCGAACAGAGAGCGATGCGCGGTGACCATGCCGTCGAAATCGGCCTGCATCGCAATGCCCAGCCGGGTACAGCGCAACGACACGTCCATCATCATCATTTCGAATTCATGCAAACGGGCCGCCGTCGTCACCGGTTCGTCGATGCAGGCCGCCCGAGCCTCACCCGAACAGAGCAACGCCAGAGCGGCCAGGACAGCGATTCCCCCGCGCATGGCCCGCGCCCGGATCACTTCGCGACCAAGGCCTGACACGGCAGGAGCGGCACAGCCATGAGCACATCGAACTGCTTCACCAGGGCAGCCTGCGTCGAGAACGTCGTCTGGGTCACCGGCTGATAGGCGTGCGCTGCTGCCGCAAGCGCGTTCATCGTCTCGGGATCATGGCTGAGCTGGTATTGTTCGTAGAGACCCTGCAACTGCTTCATATAGGCAACCGCCGCCTCGTTGTTGCGGCGAGCGATGGTGACGGCCGTGACATAGGTCGTGTCGTGAAAGGCATTGCGCGCATCGGCCGAGCAGAAGCTGGTCGGCAAAACGACTTGCGGAACGGGTTCCAGAGCAGGTTGCGGGGGAAGGCTCAGCCCGGGCGAAACCGCCGCATGGGCAACGGGGGGCGGAACCGGCTCACTTCCCGGGGAAGCGACAGCCGTATGCTGAGCGGAGGGCTGTCCCGATGCCTGGCTGTTGGCGAGAGCGGCAAGCAATTGCCCCAATGTCGCCGATTGTGCCGCAGGAGCGGTGGGCGCGTCCTGCGTCGGGACTTGCGCCACAGCCGGTTGCACGATGGCCTGCTGAACCGGCGCCTGTGCTGCGGGGACAGGAACCGCCGGAACCTGCGCAACCGGAGCCTGAGCGCTTGCCGCGGCATAGGACGCCGGGGACGGAGGAGCGGCAGTTGCAGGCAAGGGCATCGGACGCGCCGGAGCGGCATCGACGGGAACCGGGAGGCTCCCTCCGACTGTGGACGGAACCGCTGCGGCAGGAGCCATGGGCGCCGGAACCGAAGTCTGCACCGGAGGCACCAGACGAGCCCGCAACACCTGGATCTTTGCCCGGGCAATCTCGCCGAACGTCCCGTTGGGGAAACGGGCGAGATAGGCCTCGTAAAGTGCGGGATCGCCGCTGCTGTCGATCGATTGCCAGAATGCCAGTTCGAACGGCGTTCCGACCCCGTTGGCGGCGGCAATCTGTGCCTGCGCGCTTACTTGATTCATCCCCGTTGCGCAAAGCAGCGCAGCCAGAGCCAAAACGATCCTATGGTTGTTCCTGCGCACCCGACCGACCTGATTGTTCCTGCGTGAATACAACGGACGATTTTACCGACGCCCCCTGCCCCGCCACTCCTCCATACCCTATTTCCCGTTGGTAGGAAGCGACTGAAGAAGTCCGGTTATCGAAGCCTTAAGCCTGTGCTTTGCAAGACAGGATCTCCGCTGCCCCGGATCGGAGAAAGCGGGATCAATGCCCGGGAAGACAGGCGAAATCGTCAAGCTGGGGATGTGCGATCATCGCATCGGCCACGGCATTCAGGACCGCGCCGTCCGGCATACGCGCCAGTTGCGCGACAACCTGATCCAGCATCTGGCAATCCTCGACACGAGTTGCCCCGCCGCCGTACCGATTGGCGGTCACGGTGATATAGCGATCGTAAAGCCCTTCATGAAACTGGTTCCTCGCCTCGTCGGAACAAAAGCTGGCAGGCAGATTGACCTCGGGAACCGCCATCATCGCCGGACGGATCGGCAGCGTCATCGCTTCGGACGGGTCCGACGCGCTCGCGGGCGTCATCTGACCATAGGCAAGCCCAGCATCATGCCGAGCGGGGATGCCGTGGGAACGACGCCGGTGGTCAGATCCTCCATCGCGGGGGAAGTCGTCGCCGTGGTCGGTATGCGGGTCGGCCCGCTGGTGACATAGACGGCCGCCTGCATGCGGGCACGCCGGGGCACGAGAGCCATGGACGGAACGGCCATGACCGGTGGCGAGGGCAGCGCAAGCGATGTCCATTTGGGCGCAGGCGGCGGCGCCGTCACGACAGCGCCCTTTGCGATCGCTTCCTTTGCGATGGCGGCAAACGTCCCGCCGGGAAATTCGCGCAAATAGGCCTGATAGAGCACCGGATCCCGACTTGCCGACACCGACTGCCAGAATGCCAGTTCGAACGGGCTTCCCGCCCCATCGGCGTCTTGTGCCGACGATGCTCCGGCAAACCCCAACGCGCAGACGGCCACACCAAGGAAAAGCGCCAAGCGCCCCTTTTTCCCCAACACAGTCGAACCTCCCATGCCGGACAGAACGACCGCTGCCCCCGCATCGGAACCATGCATCAGGCATGGTGCAAGCCGACTGAAACCGGGTTTCCGGGTTCCCCCTTATCGGCTTGAGCCTAGGGGTGGTAGAAGTCGTAAATCGTCTGCGCCACCGCCGCGCTGACGCCCGGCGCGCGCTGAAGATCCTCGAGACTGGCCGCCCGCACTTTTCCCGCTGTCCCGAAATGCAGCAGCAGAGCCCGTTTGCGGGCCGGACCGATGCCCGGTATCTCGTCGAGCGGACTGGCCGTGATCGCCCGGCTGCGCTTGGCGCGATGGGCTCCGATGGCAAAGCGGTGCGCCTCGTCGCGCAATTGCTGCAGATGGAACAGCATCGGCGAATTGATCGGCAGCATCTTTTCCCGCCCGTCGGGAAAATGGAATACCTCGCGCCCGGCGTTGCGGTCGGGCCCCTTGGACACGCCGATCAGGGGAACGTCCTCGATCCCCAGTTCCTCGAGCGTTTCGCGCACCGCGGTCATCTGCCCCTTGCCCCCGTCGATCAGGACGAGATCGGGCCACATGCCCTTGTCGCGCTCGGGATCCTCGTCCTGCGCACGGGAAAAACGGCGTGCCATGACTTCGCGCATCATGGCAAAGTCATCGCCCGGCTGCGTTTCCGGACGCTTGATATTGAACTTGCGGTACTGCCCCTTGCGGAAACCCTCCGGCCCGGCAACGACCATGCCGCCGACCGCATTGGTCCCCTGAATATGGCTGTTGTCGTAAATCTCGATGCGGTCGGGCGGATCGCCGAGTTCGAGAAAGTCGGCAATCTCGCGAAAGATCTTTGCCTTGGTTCCGGTTTCGGCCAGCCGCCGGTCGAGCGCCTCGACGGCATTGCGTTCGGCCTGTTCCATCAGACGGCGGCGGTCCCCGCGTTGCGGCACCGAGATTTCGACTTTGCCGCCAGCTCCGCCTTGCAAGGCTTCGGCCAGCAAGTCGGCTTCGGGCAAGAGCCGGTCGACCAGGATCAGGCGCGGCGGCGGCACATCCTCATAGAACTGGGCAAGGAAACTGGTCAGCACTTCGGCTTCCTCCAGCCCATCGGTGTGCGTCGGAAAAAAGGCGCGATGACCCCAGTTCTGCCCGCCCCGGATGAAGAAGGCCTGGATGCCGACATGCCCACCCTTGGCCGCGACGGCAAAGACATCGGCATTCCCGACCCCTTCGGCATTGATCGCCTGGCTCCCCTGAATGAACGTCGCCGCGCGCAAGCGATCGCGCAGCATCGCCGCGCGTTCGAAATCGAGCGCTTCGGCCGCTTCGCTCATCTGCGCCTCGATCTCGCGCTGCACTGCACCGGACTTCCCCGACAGGAAATCGCGGGCCTGCCGGACGAGTTCGGCATAGCCTTCTTCGTCGATGCGCCCGACGCAAGGGGCCGAGCAACGGCGGATCTGGTACAAGAGGCACGGGCGGTCGCGCCGCGCCATGAACCCGTCGTTGCAGCTGCGCAGCAGGAACAGCTTCTGCAAGGCGTTGATCGTGGTGTTGACCGACCCGGCGCTGGCAAAGGGGCCGTAATAATTCCCTTTCGCCTTGCGCGCGCCGCGATGCTTCATGATCCGGGGAAAGGCGTGGTCGGAACGCAAGAGGATGAACGGAAACGATTTGTCGTCGCGCAACAGGACATTGTACGCAGGCCGGTAGCGCTTGATCAGCTGCGCTTCGAGCAGCAGCGCCTCGGCTTCGGAATTGGTAGTAACGATCGTCATCGACCGGGTCAGGCTGACCATCCGGCGCAGGCGATTGGGCAGACGATCGACTTGCGTGTAATTCGCCACGCGATTTTTCAGCGCGCGCGCCTTGCCCACGTAAAGCACGTCACCGCGCGCATCGAGCATGCGATAGACGCCCGGCTGCGGCTTGAGCGTCGCCACGACCTCGCGGATGACGGCGATGCCCTGATCCATGTCAGGCTGGTCGGCGCCGCGAATGGCCGATGTCGCCTTTTCCTCGTTGAAACGCTCTGCCCCGTGCGGCGAAGGCGGCGTTCCAGCAGGACTGTGGGGAGAAGATGAGCGAGCCATGGCCGGCCCGAGATAGGACGTCGCGCCGGTCTTGACCAGAAGCCCCCCAACCCGTTCCACAACCTCTATTTCACAGGTGCCGCTCCGCACATCACCCGTAAACATACGGATGCCCCCGGCGATCCCGGATTAGGCATCCTCGCCATACCCTCGCGCCATGAGCGTACCGTCTTTCCGTTTTGCTCCCAGCACCCAGCCACCGGGCCGGCGCGATGCGGCACGGTTGCGGCTCAATCTCCCTGCACGGATCGTGCTGATCACCGGGCATTTCCCCTGCCAGTTGATCGACATGTCACAGACCGGGGCCTGTATCTGCGTTCCCGGCATTCCTCCGGCCATCGGGGCCTCCGTCGTCCTCGAAGTCAACGGAATCGAGGCCTTCGGGACCGTCGTCTGGCGCCGGGCCTCGCAATTCGGAGTGAAATTCGACGAGCGCGTGCCCATGCCTGATGTCGTCGCGCTGCGCACCGTGCACGATTACTACGACACCATCGAAAAGGACCGACGTCTCGATCAGGCACGTGAATTCGTGCAGGGACGCCGTGCCGTTCTTTAATCCGCAAACTCAGAACTGCTTACGCAATTCCAGCTTGAACACGCGCCCTGCCGGATCGAGATAGCCCGCCTGATATCGCAAGGGCGTCGCGCCGGTGGAATCGGTCACTTTCTGTTGTCCGTCGAACAGGTTGTCGACCGCGAGAGAAAGCCGCGCGCCTTTCAGCCACGATGCATGGCGGATCAGCTTGGGCATGCGTCCGATATCGGCAAACAGGCGCATGTTCACGGTCGCCAGCGATCCGAAGTGCAGCGCGGTGGTGCCGTCCGCCCCGCTCGACGAGACATTGGTCCCGCTGGCATAGCTGGCATTCACGCGCAGGCCGATCCCGCGATAGAAACCGCCGCCGTCAAGGTTCATCGTATGGCGCGCCACGCCCGTTCCGGTCAGCGCATCCCCCCCGAGCATGTCGAGAACCGCCCCGCCCGACACCAATTGGGCCGTGTTGTAGAGTTCGAGACTGTAGCTGAGCGAGACGTTCCAGCGTCCGCGCCCATCCGTCGGCGGAGGACCGGGCGGGGGACCACCGCCGGGACCGCCGGGACCACCACCGCCGCCCGAATGGCCAAAACCGCCGCCGCCGCGACCGAAGCCCCCGCCCGGCGGACGACCACCGGGGCCACCCGGCCCGCGCATGCCGAAACCGCGCCGCTGCATGTTGGGATCGGGTTTACCTAAAGTCCCGGCAAGATTGAGCGTCGTGCGGATGCGCGAACTGCGCGACATTGCGATCGTGACCGGAGTTTCGTCGATCGAGGTGATCTGGCCTGCCGCATTGCGCGTGACGCGATCGGCAAAGGCGTCCTGAACGGTCGCGGTCAGCAAGGGAAAGCTGCTTGTCGCGTTGTCGGAATGATTGCGGAAATATTCGACGACCAGCGTGTCGTACCCGCCACCGAAGGGCAACGTCCAGTTGACCGCGAATTTCAGGTCGCGCTGCTGTTCCCGGCGCAGATCGCGATTGCCGCCGCTGATGACCGTTGCCAGCACGGTTTCCCCGCGCACGAAGTCATAGACCGAGACGCCCTGCGTCGCCGTGCTCGGCGCGCCCAGATTGGACAGCGTCGGCGCGGCCGCCGTGCCGATGAACGTCCCCGTCAGCGCCAGTTTCTGCGTCGGCTTCCAGGTAACGCCCCCGCCCCAGTCGAACAGGCTGCCGAAATCCGACAGGTAATGGATTTCACCATTCAGATTGAGCGACAGATCGCCGATCGCGGAAAGAACATGGTTCTTGGCACTGGCAATCGGCAGGTCGAGGCTGAACCCGGCCTGGGTCTCGCCCCGGCGCAAATGGGTGTCACCGTTGTCGGTGCGGGTATCGCTGCTGGCGATGCCCGACCATGTGTAACCGGCCTTCATGGTCAGCGCGACTTGCCCCGCAGGCAACGTCGCGGGAGCCCCGACCAGCGTCGCCAGCGACGTCAGCGTGTCGGTCACGCTGTGGGCGTATTGCGGTGTCAGCGAGGCCGAACGATCGATCGAACTGTCGGCATTGACGTGCGTTCCGTCGAGCGTTGTCGAAAGCAGCCATGACCCGGCGGGCATATTGAGCCCCACCCCCACCGATCCGGTCGTCGTGCGGGTCGAAGTCAGCAATGCCAGCAGCGGCTCGGTCGACTTGATCCCGTTGAGCGCATCGGTCGCATCCCGCTGGATCAAGCCGTTGATGGTAAGCCCCGTTCCGATCCCGAGCGGACGTGCCATCGTCGCATTGAGCGCGGCGCTTTTCGATCCGGCCTGCAACGTGCGGTAATTGGCGGGATCGGGCTGCCCCGCACTTGCCGGATTGGACTGGATGATCGAACGCGCGGCTTCGGTTTCGGGCGTCTGGATCGAATAAGTGCCGGTGATATTGGTGCGCGCGCCGTGATCAATGCGCGCAATCGTCGCCTCGTCGCTGAACGCCGTATAGCCGCCGCGCCCGGGCAGGCTCAAATTCGACTCGTTGTTGAAACTGCGGAACTTGTCCTTGAGGATGAAGTTCACCACGCGCTGGTCGGGCCGGAACCCGTATTTCAGCGCGACTTCCTCGGGCAGAATTTCCACGCGACGAATCGCTTCGGGCGGGAGCCCGCGCATTTCGCGGAAATTGGAAATGCGCATGCCGTTGACGAGGAAAACCGGCGTGCCGTCGCCACGACCGCGCCCCGTGCCCGTCTGCGGCACCAGCGCGGCAACGAGTTCTTGGATCGAGGACACGCCATAAGAGGCAATATCCTCTTCATCGAGCGTCACGATCGGCGGCTGATCGGCCTGCACCTGTCCCTTGAAACGGCGGGCAACGACGAGAATTTCGCCTTTCTTGGTCAGCCCGCGCGAATTGGCGGTCTCGATCGCCTCGCCGTTGACCGAGATTTCGGGTGCGGTTGAAGAGGCCGCACTCGTCTCCGGTGCTTTCCCTTCTACCGCAGTATCCGACGGCGCGGCAGGTGCCGCCACCACGGGCCGCGCTTCCGGCACAGGCGCGGCAACCGGCTTTACCTCGGCGGACGACGTCGATGGCACCCGCCCTTGCGCTCCCGCTTTCCCATGGGGCGGCGGACAACCAGGCGGCATCCCGCCGGGCGGAGGGCCCATGCCGTCAGGCGGTGGCCCCATCCCCTCGGGCGGCGGCCCCATACCTTCGGGCCGAGCCCCTTCCCCCGGTCCATGCGGCACACGACAGGGCCCATGGCCGCCTGTCCCCGTTTCCGCCGTCGGCGCACTTTCTCCCGCTTCGGGAGAAGTCGCCTGCTCTTGCGCACGGGCGCTCACCGGCGAAAAACCGGCGGCAAGAAGAGGAAGAAGAAGAACGGCACGAGCCGGAGGAAAATGGCGTTTCACAGGGTTTCAGTCGTCAATTCGGCTGCAACGCGCGGCCTCGGATGAGGCAAAGCCGCGAACGTGTGGATGTCTTTTCCGGACGGTTCAGGCTCCAGCCGCCTTTCCCGCCACCACCGGCCTTGGCGGATCGAACGCCCCTGCGACAACGGTCAATTGGTATCAATTTGTCGCCTCGGCCGCCTGCCGCGCGTGCCATCGCGGCAGCCGTTCCCGGCAATGTACCGGAATTGCACACAGCGGCGGGCTTTTCTTTTCGCGCAACTGCGGCTATTGGCGCCACGCGCGGACCTCTGGCCCGTTCAAGCCAACCCTATTGTCCCTTTTGCACATGGCCGGTCCGCCGGGCAGTGCCATTCATCACAAGGCTTCCGACCCCGCCGATGGCGAAAGAAGAACTTCTCGAAATGCGCGGCACGGTGGTCGAACTCCTGCCCAACGCGATGTTCCGCGTGCGCCTGGAAAACGACCATGAAATCCTCGGCCACACCGCCGGCAAGATGCGCAAGAATCGTATTCGCGTGCTCGTCGGGGACGAAGTGCTGGTGGAACTGACCCCTTACGATCTGACCAAGGGCCGTATCACCTATCGCTTCATGCCCGGTCGCGGCGGCCCCGGCTCGTACTGAGCCCGCGCCCAGCCCCCATGGCCCCGCCTGCCATGGCATCCGAACCGAACGCATCGCGTGCGCCGCTGGTTCTCGCTTCGGCGAGCCCGCGACGTCGCGAACTGCTGGCCCGCATCGGCATCACGCCCGATGCGATCGTTCCTGCCGACATCGACGAATCGCCGCTGAAAGGTGAAAGGCCCCGCCCCCATGCGGTGCGCCTTGCCGCAGGAAAAGCGCGCGTCGCAGCCGCGCTGCGCCCCGATGCCGTCATTCTGGGAGGTGACACCGTTGTCGGCGTCGGCGCCCGCATCCTGCCCAAGGCCGAAGACGAAGCGACCGCACGCCGTTGCCTGTCGCTGCTGTCGGGACGACGCCACCGCGTCTATTCCGCGATTGCCGTCATCACGCCCGACGGACACTTGCGCGAAGCGTTGAGCGAGACCATCGTCCGCTTCAAATCGCTGTCCGACGAAGAAGTCGAAGCCTACATCGCCGGCGGCGAATGGCGCGGCAAGGCTGGCGGTTATGCCATTCAGGGCAGCGCCGAAGGATTTTGCGCCTGGCTTTCGGGCAGCCATTCCGGCGTCGTCGGTCTTCCCCTTTACGAAACCCGCCGCCTCTTGCGCGCGGCCGGAGTGACGCTTGCCTGAATGGCTGGTCGAAGAGGGGATCGGCGAAACCCGCGCGATCCTCGTCGATGACGATGCCGAGACGATTCTCGCGGCGCGCCTGTGCTGGCACGAACCGTGGCGCGCCGGAGCCGTTGCACAAGCCCGCCTCAGCCATCGCCGTCCCGGTTCGCGCGGCGGCGCCGTCGTGCTTCCCGACGAGACCATTGCCCTTGTCGACGCGCTCCCCCCCGGCCTGACCGAAGGCGCCCGGCTGCTGGTGCGGATCACGCGCGCCGCCCTTGCCGAAAAGGGCCGGTTCAAGCTGGCCCAGTGCCGCCCCGCGCCCGACGCATCTCCCTCCCCGGCCCCACCTTTGGCGCAGGACTTGCGCGAGACCGAATTTCCGGTCCGCGTTCTGGGCGCTCTTGCCCGCGATTTCGACAAGGCGGGCTGGGACGAACTTGTCGAACAGGCCCAGAGCGGGGAAGTCGATTTTCCCGGCGGCCGCCTGACGTTCAGCCCGACACCGGCCATGACCCTGATCGACGTCGATGGAACCCTGCCGCTTCGCGATCTGGCGCTCGCCTCGGCCCGCGCGATCGCGCAAAACCTTGCCCGGCTCGACATCGCCGGATCGGTCGGGATCGATTTCCCGACGATCGAAGGGCGGACCGACCGGCAAGCGGTGGACACAACGCTCGGCGACGCTCTCGCCGCCTTGCCCGGCGGATGGCGCGGAGAACGCACCGGCATGAACGGCTTCGGCTTCGTTCAGCTCGTCAGCCGACTCGCACGCCCATCGCTGCTGTCGCGCCACGCCCATGCACCGGCGCGAGCAGCCGCCTTTGCCCTCCTGCGTCAGGCCGAGCGTGTGAGCGAACCGGGCATTTTGCTGCTGGTCGCCCATCCCGCCGTGCTCGCCGCGATCGACAGCACGTTCGAAAGCGAACTTGCCCGCCGGACCGGCCGCACGATTCACCGCGATCCTCGCCCCACCCTTGCCCTTCACGCCGGATTCGCGCAGGCGATCGTGTCATGACGACCTCCACGCCTCTGGTCCGCCGCTGCCCGATCTGCGGCAAGCCCCGTGTCGAACAGCACGCGCCCTTCTGCTCCTCGCGCTGCCGCGACCGCGATCTCATGCGCTGGCTCGACGAAGGTTACGCCATTCCCGGCCCCTCCACTCTTGGCGGCGAAGACGACGATCGGGAAAACTGAAAAAAACTGTCACGATAGGGCTGGACAAGCCACGCCGCCTTCGCCATAGGCACGCCTCCAACGCGACGGCGGTGCCGCAAGGCCCTCCATCGAGGCAGATGCCCGGGTAGCTCAGTTGGTAGAGCACGTGACTGAAAATCACGGTGTCGGCGGTTCGATTCCGTCCCCGGGCACCATCGCCCCTTTTCAAAAAACACCCCAGAACATTCGGAAAAGTGGCGAAAGCTCGCCCCTTGCGAAGCGGCGGCAGTCCGGTTGGATCCAGACACAGTGCATCGTGACTTGATCGGTTTTCAGGGCCGCTATTGGCATTCCTCATAAGACAAGGACGACCTCCTCGCGCCAGATCGGGAGCGAAAGGATCGTCCATGACCGAACAACATTCCGCCGCGCCCCATACCGACGTGACGGCCCCCGATACCCGGGACAGCGTCATCCCCGCTCCATCGACGGTCGATACCGTCATCGACGAATTGCGGGCCGTACGCATGGAATGGCGGTCGATCCGGGATCGTCATGCCGAATTCGGCGCTCTGGGGTTTCCGTCGCGGCAGGCGATCACCCGTATCATCGACATCCTTTCAGCGGCTCTCTTTCCCCTTCGCCTCGGCCCGCCCGACCTGACGATCGAACGCGAGGATGCCTTTGTCGAAGCCAGTCTGGCCTCGGCCCTGCCCCTGCTTGCCTCGCAAGTCCGAATGGAACTGCATTACAGTCGCCCCGAACGCGGCGGCGTCGCGATTGAACGGGCCGTGACCGCAATCGTCGAAGAACTGCTTTCGCGCCTGCCCGCGATCCGCCGTCTGCTCGATACCGATCTGGAAGCCGCCTATGACGGCGACCCAGCCGCACGCAGCGTCGATGAAGTCCTGCTCTGCTACCCGTGCGTGACGGCCGTGATCCACCATCGCATCGCGCATGAACTCTATCGCCTCGGCGTGCCGCTGATCGCCCGCATCATCGCGGAAATCGCCCATTCGCGGACGGGAATCGACATCCACCCCGGCGCCACCATCGGCGAAAGTTTCTTCATCGACCACGGCACCGGCGTCGTGATCGGTCAAACTGCCATCCTCGGCAGCCGGGTACGGATCTATCAGGCCGTCACGTTGGGAGCCCGCAGCTTTTCCACCGATGCAGACGGACGCCTCGTCAAGGACGAGCCGCGCCACCCGATCATCGAGGACGATGTGACGATCTATGCCGGAGCCACCATTCTGGGGCGAATCACGATCGGCCAGGGCTCGGTCGTGGGCGGCAATGTCTGGCTGACCCGCTCGGTTCCACCGGGCAGCCGCGTGCGCCAGACCCAGCCGAGCGTAAGCATCGAGGCCACCGACCCCTGCGATTGAAAATCCTCGCAATGCATGAGCGGGGCGTTCGTTCGATCAAGAAATCCTCAATTCCCACACGGAAACTCAACCAATAGAGTTGAGTTTCAAGACCGTGCTGGTCGCCACGAGGATTCGAAAGTCCGTTCATGACATTGACGACACCCCGAGCGCATTCCGCCGCCCGGTCCGAAGGACCGACGCGTCGCCGCGTCCTGAGCGGCGCGGGAGCTGCATTTGCGACGGCGCTTCTGGCTGGATGCGGGCACAAGCCCCATTCGGCGTCCGCCCCCTTGCGCGTTGCCGTGGTCGGAAAAGGAGAAACCGACAATCGCCTGTTGTTCAAGGCGGCAGGAATCGTTCCCGATTTCCCGGTCAGTTATGCCGAGTTCGAATCGGGGCATCTGGTCGTCGAAGCGCTCAATTCCGGCGCGCTCGATCTGGGCGGGATGAGCGAAATTCCGCCCATTTTCGCGGCGGCATCCACTGTGCAGAGTTTCTCGCAGATCGCGGTCTATCACGGGGACGTGAACAATCAGGTGATCCTGGTTCCCAAGGGGTCGTCCATCAACTCGCTCGCCGATTTGCGCGGACGCAAGGTCGGCTATGTTCGCGGCACGACGACGCAATATTTCCTGATCCGCATGCTGCAATCGGCCGGGTTGTCATGGGCCGACATCCAGCCGGTGGCGATGACCGTGGCCGATGGCGCAGCGGCCTTTTCCCACGGCGGGCTCGATGCCTGGGCCATTTACGGCTTTCCGATCGAACGGGCGATCGCGGCCGACGGCGCGCGTATTCTCAAGACCGCACTCGGCTTCCTGTCGGGCAATTACATCGTCGCGGCGCACAAGGATGCGGTGGCCGATCCTGCTCGCGCGGACCTGATCGCACGCTATTTGCGCCTGCAAAGTCGCGCTTATGACTGGGCCGCCGCACATCAGGACAGCTTTGCCCCCGAAGTGGCCAAGGCCATCGGCGTCCCGGTCGAATTCGTCCGAGCCCAGTTCGCCCGCCGCAGCGACCCCTGGCAATTGCGCCCGGTGACCGAGAACGCGATCCGGTCACAACAGCAAGTGGCCGACGTTTTCGCCGCCGCCGCGCTGATCCCTCACAAAGTCGATGTGCGCCCCTTGTGGGACGCTCGCTTCAACGCCCTGCTTTCTGCACCGGAACCCAAATGACCCTCGTCATCGCCAGCCAGCTCGAAGCCGATCACAATGCCGCCATCGCGCGGCATCCGGCCCATCCCGAGGTGATCACCCCGCCCGAGGATGAACCGTGGCGCGTCGCCGACAAGGCCGACGTCCTGATCATCCGTCCCTCACCCGCATGGCGCAATGCGCCGCGCGACAAGGCGCCGCCGGGATGGCCAGGCCGCATCCGCTGGGTGTTCAGCGCCTCTGTCGGCGTGGATTACTATCCCGCGTGGTTGTTCGAGGCCCCCGTCGTTTCCTGCGCCAGGGGCACCGCTTCGGAAGAAATCGCCGACTACGTGATTGCGGCCATTTATGCCCGGGCCAAGAATCTCGCTGACGTCGCGGTCCATTCGGCCGAGCAATGGCAATACCGCGAACTCGGACGGGTCGTGGGCAGTACGATAGGCGTGATCGGACTGGGCGCGATCGGAACCGCCGTTGCCCGTCGCGCCGCCGCCCTTGGCGCGCGCGTTCTGGCCGTCCGGCGCAGCCGCAAGGGTGTAGTCGGCGTCATCGGCGTCGAAATGCGCGACACTGCCGCCGAGGTCGTGAGCGAGGCCGATCATATCGTGGTCGCGGTTCCCGCCACGCCCGAAACCCGCCACCTCTTCGACGAAGCCTTGCTGGCCCAGGTCCGTCCCGGCGCGCATCTCATCAATGTCGCGCGCGGATCGGTCGTCGATCAGGAAGCCCTGCGGGTGGCGCTCGACAACGGGCAGATCTCGTTTGCAACTCTGGATGTGACCGATCCTGAACCGCTGCCTGACGGGCACTGGCTCTACAACCATCCTTCGGTGCTGCTGACCCCGCACCTTTCGTCGAATTATACGCTCGCGCGCGGCAATCTGCTCGACAAGCTGCTGGGCGACCTTTCGGCGTTCATCGATGGCCAGAACCCCGCCGACATCGTCGATCGGGCCCGCGGATATTGAGGCGGGAAAAGCGGCATGAGCGGTTCTCATAAGGATACCGGCAAACTCAATTGATATAATAGAGTTTGCCGTGTTGCATGATCCCAAGGCCCCGCAACAGAAAGACTCCGTCATGCCCGTGAAGTTCATCGGCTATATCGGCTTCAACAATTCCTCCGAGATCCACGCCGGCACGCGCAGCCGCATTCTCGACCGCGACTATGTCGACGCCGCATCCAAGGCGCAGGAAGAAGGCGGTTTCGACCGCGTACTGATCCCGTTCAGCTCCAACAGCCCGGAAAGCCAGATCGTGGCCGCCCATGCCGCCGCGATCACGTCACGCCTCGGCTTTCTGGTCGCCCATCGCCCCGGATTTACCCAGCCCACTCTGGCCGCCCGCCAGCTCGCGACGCTAGATCAGCTTTCGGGTGGCCGCATTGCCGTCCACATCATCACCGGCGGCGCGGACGATGAAATGGCCCGCGACGGCGATGTCGGGACGACCAAGGCCGAACGGTATGCCCGCACCGACGAATACCTCGACATCCTGAAGCAGGAATGGACCGCCCAGCGCCCGTTCGACCACAAGGGCCGCTTCTATGAAGTGCGCCAGGGCTTTGCCTCGGTAAAGCCGGACAACCTGCCGATCTTCTTCGGTGGATCGTCACCCGAAGCTATCGACGTCGCCGGTCGCCATGCCGATGTCTATGCGCTGTGGGGCGAAACGCTCGAACAGGTCGGCGACAGCCTGCACCAGGTGCGTCAGGCCGCCGCCCGGCACGGCCGCACGCCCGGCTTTTCGCTGTCGCTGCGCCCGGTCATTGCCGGAACCGAAGAAGCCGCATGGAAAAAGGCGCGCGAAATCGAGGACCAGGTCCGCGCCGCGCGTGACGCAGCAGGCCTTCCGACGAGCGACCACCGTCCCCCCAATGCCGGATCGCAGCGCCTGCTCGAAACGGCGACCGGAAACCGCCGCGACACGCGCCTGTGGACCGGCGTCGCAGCGCTGACGGGCGCGGCGGGCAACAGCACCGGCCTTGTCGGCACCCCCGAGCAAGTGGCCGAGGCCATGCTCGAATATTACGACATCGGCATCGATCATTTCCTGATCCGCGGTTTCGAACCGCTCGCCGACGCGATCGACTATGGCAAGTACCTCATCCCGCTGGTCCGCGAGAAAGTCGCCGCCCGCGAAGCTCAGCCCGTGGCTCTCGCCGGCTGATCCGCACGACACGAAAGGACAAAACCAGACATGGCCACCGTTCTCGAACGCCCTGCCGGATGGCAGGATCACCGTCCCGCCGAAATCAGCGAAGCCGAATGGAAGACGCGCGTCGATCTTGCTGCGTTCTATCGCATCGCCGCGATCCAGGGATATGACGATTTCCTCTACACCCACATCACCGCGCGGGTGCCCGGGCCGGACAAGCATTTCCTGATCAACCCGTTCGGCCTGACTTTTGACGAGATCACCGCCTCGAGCCTGGTCAAGGTCGATATCGACGGCACTATCATCGGGGACAGCGAATACGGCATCAACTATGCCGGATACGTGATCCATTCCGCGATCCATGCCGTGCGCGAGGATGCCCACTGGATCGCCCATTTCCACACCCGCGACGGCATGGGCGCGTCAGCGCATGCAGAAGGCCTGCTGCCGATCTCGCAACGCGCGCTCTATATCATTCCGCGCCTTGCCTATCACGACTACGAAGGCGTCGCGCTCAATCTCGACGAGCGCGAACGGCTTCAGGTCGATCTGGGCGACAAACAGTTCCTGTTGCTGCGCAATCACGGCACACTTGCGCTCGGTGCGACGCCGGGAGCGGCGTGGAGCGCGATCTATCAGCTGGAAGAAGCCTGTTCGGCGCAAGTCGCCGCGCTTGCCGGTGGTCACGAACACGTCCTGATCGCGCCTCAGCACGCGCAGGACGAAGCCCTGCGGCAGCTTGCCGGGCGTCCTGAGGCCGCACGCGCAGTCGAAGGACGCAAGCCCCACGACCAGCTCGCCTGGGAAGCCGTCCTGCGCAAAGTGGCGCGGACCCTGCCCGGCTTCGACACCTGATCCACACTCGAACCTCGCTCCGGGAAACGCCTTTCCTCCGAGCGAGGTTCAGCCGCGGCGCCAGCGTGCCGCGAAAAAGCCGTCGAGCCCACCCTGTTCGGGGAACATGCCGGGATCGGTACGCAACCATCCCTCGGCCGTCGGCACAAGACCTGCGGGCAATTCGTCGGCCGTGACCGGAACCGGGGTCAGGCCTTGACCGGCAAGGCGACGCGCCTGCGCCTCGCCTTCTTCGGGTTCCAGCGAGCAGACCGCATAGACGAGCGTTCCGCCCGGTGCGAGCCAGCCCGCCGCACGCTCGAGCAGGCTTGCCTGCAACACGGAAAGCTCCTCGATCGCGGGCATGCGATGGAGGACGTCGGGATGGCGCCGACACGTCCCGGTCGCGCTGCACGGCGCATCGACAAGAATGGCGTCGAACGGCGCCTCGGGCTCCCATGTCAGGGCATCGGCAGCAACGACCGTTGCCGCCAGTCCCGTCCGTTCGAGATTGGCCGACAGCCGTTCCAGACGCCGCGCCGACTTGTCGAGCGCAGTCACCTGCCATCCGGCTGCCGCGATTTGCAGCGTCTTGCCGCCCGGCGCCGCGCACAAGTCCAGAGCACGCCCCGCCCCTTGCGGTTGCCCAAGCAGGCGCGCGGGGAGTGCGGCGGCCAGATCCTGTACCCACCATGCCCCTTCCTCGTAACCGGCCAGCGTTTCCACGGCCTGTCCACGGGGCAACCGGACATGTCCCGGCATCAGGCTGGTTCCGCCCAGTCGCTCGGCCCATTGCCCGGTCGCTTCGCTGTCGGCGAGCGTCAGATCGAGCGGCGGCGGTACCGCGATTCCGGCCGCGATGGCCTGAGCCCGCTCACCCCAGGCGAGGCCCCAGCGAGCAGCAACGGCCTCGGGCAGGCTCGGCACCGGCGGAAGCAGGTCAGCCCCCTTGTCCGCGCTGCCCACGATCGTTGAAAAGACCCCATGGGCCAGCCGTCGCGGACCGCCGACCAAAAGCGGCAGCCCGGTCGCGATCACCGCATGGGGCGGCAAGCCGAGCCGCAGCACCTGTACCAGCATCAGGCGCAGCACCGTGCGCGCCTTGGCATCTTCGGGCAGCGTCAGCCGCGTCGCCCCATCGATCAGGGCATCGAGATCGGCAAGCCAGCGCAAGGCTTCCTGGGCAATGGCCAAGGCCAGCGCGCGGTCGTCGGCGCGCGGCACCGGCCGCAACAGCGGCGGCGCGGCCTGATCGAGCGGATCGCCCCGACGCAGCACCGCGTCGAGCATGCGCAGCGCGGCAAGGCGTGCGCCGCTACCGGGAATTTCGGCGGGCTCGTCGGTTCGGGGAGCGGATTTGCGAGAACGGGGCGGACGCGTCATGGCCCCCTATCGTCGCTAATGCCCCATCTGGCAATTGCATTACGACGCGGAAATCCCCATCTGCAAAGGTATGAGCGAACCGATCAAACGCGCCACCAAGCGTCCGGAGGAATTCACGCCGCCGCCGCACTGGACCAATCCCCCCGTCCCCGAACCGCGCGCGGTCGAACGGGGCGAGGATCCGGACGGCCTTGATCCCACGCGTTTCGGCGACTGGGAACGCAACGGTATCGCCATCGATTTCTGACGGTTGCAGGCGGCCAGGAAGAGACACTCACCGGGACCTTCAGTTCCCCACCGTCTCCGAAGCCGCCAGCGGCACCAGTGCGTGCCAGCCGATCGCATTGACGGAAAATCCGGCAAGGCCGCTGCGCACCAATGACCAGCGCAACGGCCGAGCCAGCGGAATGAAGCCGTTCGCCGCAGTGATCTTTGCCTCCGCATCGGCCAGCAGCCCCCCGGCAGCGACCGGGTCGGGCGATGACAGGGCCTGTGCCAGATCGGCATCCCCTTCCTGACTGCACCCCACGGGATGGGCCGCGCAGCTCATCCGTTGAAGAAACCAGCGCGGACGCGGATAGCGTGCCACCGTGTCGAGCAGGACGAGATCGGCCCCCTGCCCCACGGCTGCCCGACGCAAGTCCAGCCCGATCCCGGCCAGATCGTCGTGCAAGTGTTCGAAAATCAAGGCCGCCCCCGGCCCGTCCGGTAAAGCGATCAGCAGCACCGGCGGTGCAAAGGCGCCTTGCGCCTGAACCTGAACGCCATTTTGACCGCCGACGGGCGCAACACTCGCCGGGGCATGCGCCTTGATCCAGCCAGCAACCCGTACCGCGGCCTGTGTGCGCCGCTGATCGAGCGGCAAATCGGCCCAGCGTTCGCCCACCAGCCCCGGATCGCCTTCCAGACCGGCCGTCACCAGACGCGTCGTCGCCTGCCAGCCGTTCACGCCAAACGCCGCGACCAGCTTGTCCCGGTCGATGGCCATGGCCACCGCCTCACGATTCGCAGGGTCAGCGAGGAACCCTTGGGTCGCCGTGACATCGAGACCGAACAGTCCCGGCACCGGATCGAGTTGCAGACTGCCTCGCGCCGCCCCCACCCGCTCGGCCAGAGGCACGGTATCGTAGGTGCCGCCCAGGACCAGATCGACTTTCCCGGCGACGAACCGGTCGATGGCAAGCTGTGCCGGGGCGTTGCGGATCGCCAGCGGGCGTTCGGAAGCCGGAGGCGGCTGCAACGGCAAGCCCGGATGATCAGGAGCAACCAGCGAAGCGACGATGCCGTCGCCTTCCCGGCGCACATCCATCATCCCGGCTTCATGCTGACCATGCGGGCCTGCCCCGATGCCCAATTCAGGCTGCGCCAGCAAGGTGAGGAAATCGGGCTGCGGCGCGTCGAGATCGATCTCGATCACCCGCCGCGCCATGACCTTGATCGCGCGCACTGTCGGCAAATCGCGCGCGAGGTCCCTGTCGTGCAAATCCGCGAATGTGCGACGCAAGGCGCTCACCACATCGGGCGCGGCGATCGGCGTGCCGTCGTTCCACACCCCGTCACGCAACCGGAAGATATAACCGAGCCCGTCGTCGGTCACGATCCAGCGTTCGGCGAGCGCGGGAACGATGCGCCCTTCCGCGTCGAAGCCGACCAGCCCCGCGCGAGTCGCGCCAACGAGGACCGGAGCCAACGGAGCAACGGAAATGCCGCCCTTTTTCACAGCGCCAGCGTCCGGCACAACCGGCCCGCCATCGATGAGAGCGATTTCAACCGGCCCCGCCGTCGGCTGTCCGCATGCGGCAGGAAGAAAGGCCAGAGACGCCGCCAGAGCGATCCGCATGTCCGGCACGTATTGCAGAGCCTGTGGTTTCCTGCTCACGCCACCTGCTGGTGCCTGCACAAATCGCATCATGCCTCGTCCTTGTCGAACGGCACTAGCAGATTTCGCAGGGTGGGTAATGCCAATCTGCAACAAGCCGTGCCGCGCAGAAAAGCCGCGCTTTCAGAGTTTGCGAAGCCGGCTGGGATCGGGCGGCAAGGCCGTCGATTTGAGATAGCGGGGCGTCCCTTCGCCCGCCCCTTGGGGCGCGGCGCGCACGAGCTTGGGATCGATGTCGTCGAGAAAGGCGATGCCGAAACGATTGTCCTGGATCCATGCGACCCGGCCGGGCACCCAGCCGATGTTCCGCAGGCTCACTTCGACGCCGATCCCGGCCATGACCTTGACCGTGCCTTCGGCCATCATTCCGCGCGCGGAAAGATTGCGCACTTTGATCCGATGATCCCCGGCACTGCGTTCCACGCGCAAGTCGGCCATCAGGAACAGGCTGTCCCGCCCGACCTGCCGATTGTCTCCGAGCTGGCGATTCTCGAATTCAGTCACCGCGTGGTCCTGTCCCATTGCCAACAGCCAGAATTGCCGCCCCAACCCCTCAATCCGGGATAGGCGTCGAAACCGAACCGGCGCCCTGCCCCAAGGGGGAGCACACGCAGCATTCCGGCTTCATCGGGCTAGCTCGAGATTACAAACGAAATCTTAACAAAAGACCGGGTTCACGGCGCCATGATGCGGCCGGACCGTTTTGACACAGTTTCGCGCGCGACGGTAAATCTGCCCCGCAAACCTGCCGACCCCACACCGGCCTGCCGAATGCACAAGAGGGCGGGAATGCGCCCCAAACGCCCCGCCCCCTCCATGATCCCCGAAGAGGGAAATCAGTTGTCGCGCGATACCTTTTCGCGTCGCTCGTGCGCCTGCTGCGCTTCGACCGTCATCGTCGCGATCGGCCGTGCGATCAGCCGTCCGAGCCCGATGGGTTCGCCGGTCACTTCGCAATAACCGTATTCGCCTTCATCGATCCGCCGCATTGCGGCATCGATCTTGGCGATCAGCTTGCGCTGACGATCGCGGGTGCGCAGTTCGATGCTCCAGTCCGTCTCGCTCGACGCACGGTCGTTGAGATCGGGCTCGCGGATCGGTCCTTCCTGCAGTGCAGAGAGGGTGTTTTCGGAAGCCGAAAGAATCGACTTCTTCCATTCCAGCAGCAGGCGACGGAAATAATCCTGCTGTGCCTCGCACATATAGGGTTCATCTTCACTGGGAAGGTAGTCGCCCGGCATGGCCCGGCGAGCCTTTGCCAACACGTCGATTTCGTCACTCAGAACCCCAGCCATCCGGCCCTCCGGTTTGCGCCTTCCGACCCCGGCCCTTTCGCCTGGCGAACGGACCGGGCTCTTGGTTAGGCGGGCGTATAGGGGGCCGCGCCGCGCCGCACAAGCCATTCATCTCCGCCCTTTTCTGCACATGAGACACCCTTGCCCCATTTTCACGCAATCGACCGGGATCCCTATTAATCAATTGTTGATCAAACTCGTTGACCTTCTCGACGGGGCCTCTGGCATTTTCTGGGATGGGGCCGGACAATTTGGGGAACATGGGGACATGCAGCAAAGTCCGATCAAGCTGGTCAGCGAAAACCCGGAATGGTCGGGCCATGCCGCGCCTCAGGACCATGGGATGTTCGATTCGATCCTGACGCAATGCCTGTCGGCGGCGCACGATGGTAACCACGATGCCTGCTTCGACCTCGGCGTCATTTTTTCCACCGGAAGTCACGGCGCGCAAGTCGATCTCATCGAAGCGCACAAATGGTTCAATCTTGCCGCGGTGAGTGGCCATGATCACGCCACGCAATGCCGCGCCGATGTGGCCGAAGACATGACCGCGCGCGAAATCGCCGAAGCCCAGCGCCGCGCCCGCGAATGGCTGCGCCTGATGACCGCGCGCCCAATCGGTCGCAACGTCGCCTGATCAGCTAGAGCGTTTTCGAACCAGATGGAATCATCTGGTGGCTTGGAAAACGCGGCAAAACAAGAATCTAGAGCGGCCGATCCGATGCAATCGGAACGGATTTCGCTCTAGTCGACACTGTCCTTGCGATAGGGCGTATGCTGGCCCAGCAGGAGCTGATCCTGCGCCACGCCGGCCCGTTCCCGCTCCAGAAAATCGGCAACCGCGCGCCGGAAACCGGGATCGACGATATGGTGAGCCGACCATGTCCGCACCGGTTCATACCCGCGTGCCAGCTTGTGCTGGCCTTGCGCCCCGGCCTCGACTCGAGCCAGCCCCATGGCAATGGCCGCGTCGATCGCCTGATAATAGCACAGCTCGAAATGCAGGAAGGGCTTGTCGACGACAGCGCCCCAATAGCGGCCGTAAAGCGTATCGCGGCCGATGAAATTGAGCGCCCCGGCAACCGTCTGGCCGTCGATGAAGGCCAGCACCAGCAGAATGCGATCGGCCATCCGCTCTCCCATCAGGTCGAACGCGGATCGCGTGAGATAGGGCCGCCCCCATTTGCGCGCGCCGGTATCCTGATAGAATTGCCAGAACGCATCCCAGTGCTCGGGCCTGATCTCCGCCCCCGTCAGCGCACGAATGACCACGCCTTCCTGCGCGGCGGCGCGCTCCTTGCGCAAGTTCTTGCGCTTGGCCGACGAAAGAGCGCCGAGGAAGTCTTCGAATCCGGCGTAGTCCCGGTTTTCCCAGTGGAACTGAAGATCCGATCGCAAGAGCCAGCCCGCCTCTTCGAACAGGGGAACCTGATCGGGGGCGATGAAGGTCGCATGGACCGACGACAGCCCGTGCTGCGCCGCGATCTGCTCGGCCGACGACAGCAGCGCCGGGGCAAGATCCGGCCGGTCGCCGAGCAACAGGCGCGGGCCGGTTGCGGGCGTAAACGGCACGCTGATCTGCAATTTGGGATAATAGTCCCCGCCCGCCCTTTGCCATGCATCGGCCCAGGCGTGGTCGAAGACATATTCGCCCTGGCTGTGGGACTTGAGATAGGCGGGCAGCGCTGCCGCCGGACGGCTGCTTTCATCCTCGATCACGATCGGTAGCGGCGTCCAGCCGCTGCGTCCGCCGACGCTGCCCGATTCTTCGAGCACAGAGAGGAACGTGTGACCGACGAAGGGATTGTCGGCACCTGCCAGCCGATCCCAGTCCTCCGCCGCGATCGAACCGACCGAGGAATGGATCCGCGCTGTCAGGCTCATCGGGCAACGGCCTTTCCGCGACGGGCAGGTTCGACGCCCGCGCCTTCGGTAATCGGCGCATCAGCATGGCGCGCCGCGCGTTCGGCCCGTTCGGGCGTATCGACAGTCCAGGTCAAGAGCGGCATCCCGCGCCGACGCTGGGCCGGAGCGAAACCGCCCGGCAAGTCATCGATGTCATAGGCCAGGAAATCGGGACGGGCCCGCCACAACGCCAGATGACGTCGCGCCCGCGCGCCCAGCGTGCGCCACCCCGCCTCGGTCATCACCAGTCCGCGCACGATATGGGGCGCATAGCGATAGAACCATGCCGGAACCCGGGGGTCGAAACTCATGATCGCGACCGGCCCGACATAGCCTTCGAGTGCGCGCCGCACGGCAAGGCACAAGGGCGTCGCCCGCGCACCGGGGGCGATTTTCACTTCGATGAGCAGGGGCACTTGCCCTGCGACCTGTTCGAGCAAGGTGCGCAAGGTCGGGATCGTGTCGGAGCTGCCCCGAAGCACGATCGTCGAAAGAGCAGCAGCATATTCCTCGGCCAGCGGACCGGTGCGATCGGTCAGGCGATCGAGTGTTTCGTCGTGAAAGACGATCGCCTGTCCGTCGTGGCTGCGCTGAACATCGCACTCGATTCCCAGCCCCGCCGCGATCGCCGCGGCGAAGGCCGAAGAGCTGTTTTCGACTGCACCGCCGCCATCGCGGGCGTCATGCAACCCACGATGGGCATAGACGGCCCGCCTCAGCCAGTCGCACCGCCCCGCAAGCGGGGCGGGCGCGAACAGGCGATCAAAGAGGGCGAAGAGCAAATACAGCATCGACTTCCACCGCAGCGCCGAGCGGCAGCACCGGCACGCCGACGGCACTGCGCGCATGGGTGCCCGCATCGCCGAACGCCTTGACCATCAATTCCGAAACGCCATTGGCGACTTTGGGCTGATCAGTGAAGTCGGCCGTCGAGCTGACGAAAGCACCGAGCTTGACCACGCGCGCGACCCGGTCGAGCGAACCGACCGCCGCCTTGACCTGTGCCAGCAGCATGAGACCGCAAGCCTGCGCGGCAGCGTAGCCGTCCTCGACGCTGACGTTTTCACCCAGACGCCCGGTCACCAGCTTGCCGTCGATGAAGGGAAGCTGCCCCGAAACGTGAAGCAGGCCGCCCGCTTCGACGGTCGGAACATAGGCCGCCACGGGGGCTGCCGCCTTGGGCAGGACGAGACCGGCTTCGGCCAGCTTGTCAGCGATGGTATCGGTCAGGGTATCAGTCATCGTTGTCTCCATGGATATGCGCCATGACCCAGGGCAAGGCCTGCGCCCATGCGTCGATACGCGCATGGGCATGCCCGGCCTGGTGAGCGCAAGTGATGTGGGGGGCAAGCAGCGGCTCACCACACAAGTGCAGGCGGCGCACATCCGGCGCCACTTCGAATACCGAGGCGTGGTGCTGCGGCAGATCGTCGATGAAAATCGCCCGACTGGGACGATATTCATCGAGAATCGCGCGCAGGGCCGGTCCCTTGGGGCCGGTATTGGTGAAAACGCGGGCATGGATGCCGTGATCGGCAAGCTGGCGCGTGCGCGCGTCGCGACGATCATCGCCCAGATTGGTGAGGATCACGACATCGGCATGGTCGGCCATGGCATTGATCGCCTCGACCGCGCCCGCGATCGGATGCTGCCGATACATCTCGGTATCGAAGAAGAGGTTGAGCAGGCGCCAGATTTCTGTCGGCTCGACCGGGCGTCCGTCGGCATGGCGCATGGCCTTGCCGAAATCGTTGTCCCGCATCGTGAAATCGATGCCGTGGCACTCGGCCAGCCATTCCTTGTACGGTGCGACCATGTGCAGCAGCACTTCGTCGCAATCGCTGATCACCAGCGGGCGGGTCATCTCAGGCTCTCCCAGGCGGCGGCAAGAACGTGGGGCGGAATATCGAGCGCAGCCGCCGCCGCGACAAGATCCGCTTCATGATTGGCGAGGAATTCGAGGACGGCTCCCTGGATCGCGGCATCCCCCAGCCCGGCCCGCAAGGCATCGGGCGTCAAACCCGTCAGGGCCAGGAAACGCGTCGCCCGCGCCTCGTCCCCGAGCACGAAAACGAGCGCGCGCAATGCAATCGCCTGCGGATCGGCGGCAGGGGAATTTTCGCGGATGATTGCCAGAGCCCTTTCCGGTGAATAGATCGGCAACCGTTGCCCCCATGATGCACCCAACGGATGCATGACGGGGTCGGCACCGATCCTGCTCACTCCTGTACGGTTGCTCCGTGGCAAAAAGAATTCTGGTTGTCGAGGACAACGACCTTAACCGCAAACTCTTCGGTGACCTTCTGGTGGCCAAGGGATTCGATGTCGAAACACTGGCCGACGGGCACGCGGTGATCGAACGCGCGCGCGATTTCGCCCCAGACCTCGTCATCATGGACATTCAACTGCCCAATATCTCGGGTCTCGAACTGATCGAGGCGCTCAAGGGCGACGAAACACTGGCGCAGATTCCGGTGCTGGCCGTCACGGCCTATGCGGGCAAGGGCGACGAGGAACGCATCCGCGAAGCCGGTGCGGAAGGGTACCTGGCCAAGCCGGTCTCGATCACGCCGTTCCTGCTGGCCGTGGGCAAGCTGCTTCCCGCCTGATTTTCACGGCACCGGAACGTCACGGGCCCGTCATTGGGCAGGCGGCGCAAGGTCGGGCAGCACATCGTCGAGCGCGGCCCGGTCGGCCGCTTCCCCACCCATGTCCGCTCCGGCATTGGCAACGACAAGCGCGCCCGTCCCGCGTTCGGGAAACAGAACGGCAATCGCGTACCAGCTCGTGTCCGACCCGGCGTGGACCAGCACCGGCCCCGCCCGCCCGGCATATTTGCGGGCGACTTCCCACCCCATGCCGTATCCGCAGCCTTCGCGCGCCACCTGCAGGCGGCGATACCCGGCGCGGGACAAGAGGCGCCCCTGCCCGCGCGCGCCGTCGAGTTGATCGAGGCAGAACCGCGCCCAGTCCTCAAGACTGAGCACGAGATTCCCCGCAGGCGCGAAAAAGAGCGGATTGCCTTCAAGCGCCCCGGTCGCATGGCCGTGGCGGTGCCCCTGCACTTCGCCCGGGACAGTCGTGCCGAACCGGACCCGGTCAATGCCGAGCGGCGCAAAGACCTCGTCGGTCATGAGATCCTCATAGGATCGTCCGCTCGCCCGCTCGGCCATCGCTACAGCAAGAAGATAACCGGTGTTGCTGTAGGCAAAGGCTCCGAGAGGGCCGACGGGGCGATCCTGCATGGCGCGGGCGACATAGGACAGCCGCTTTTGCGTCAGGCTTCCGGGTCCGGAATCGCTGAAAAACACCGCGCGCGCGCCCGGATCCACCAGATCGTGCGGCAATCCGCTGCGGTGGCCGAGCAAGTCGGCAAGGCTGGCCCGGCGATATTGCGGCAGGCTGGTCGCCGCCAGTTCGGGCAGCACGCGATCGACGCGATCGTCCCAGTGGAGAACGCCGCGCTCGACCAGCCGGGCAATCATCGTCGCGGTCATCGCCTTGGCATCCGAACCGATGTGCCAGAGATCGTCCGCCCGCACCGGATCGTCCCCATCGATCCGCCGCACCCCGCGCACGGCGAGCGCGGCGACATGCCTCTCGCGCAAGACCGCAAGCCCCATCGCTGGAACCGCCCGCCCCGCCATCGCTCTTTCGAGCACGCCGCCCGGGTCCTGCGCCCGCGCAGCCACGACCGGCATGACGAGCGCCGCGACAACCGCGATCGCGCGCCATCCAACCTTCGCTCGCATTCCCGGCCGCTTCATCGTTTCATCCGATGCCATTGCCGCGCGGCACTTGACAAGCGGGCACTCTGGCCGCTTTTCCGCCGCAATCGTCTGGCAGGGCCATCCTGCCTACCCGGAGAAGCTCATGGATCGCGCCGACACCAGCGCCAGGATTGCAAGTGTGCTTGCCCCTTTCAACAAAAAGGGCATCACCGTTACCGACGGAACCTCGTTTGCAGGCGACCTTGAATGGGACAGCCTGACCGTGATGGACTTCGTTGCCGCCATCGAAGACGAATTCGACATCATCATCAGCATGAACCAGCAGGCCGAAATCGAAACCTTCGGACAGCTGGTCGATGCCGTGACCAAGCTCAAGGGCTGAACCCCGCCATGACCGAACCCGCAACGACGCAAGCGCCGGTCGCGTCCGGCGATCTTTTCGACAAGTTCGACGGCATCATCGAAACCCGCCGCGCGCTGCTCGCGACCGGTGTCGAGGATCCGTTCAACCTGGTCATGGAAAAGGTGCTGTCGCCGACCGTGGCCATGTGCAACGGCCGCGAAACCATCCTGCTCGGCACCTACAACTACATGGGCATGACGTTCGATCCCGACGTCATCGCGGCAGGCAAGAAGGCGCTCGACGAATTCGGTTCGGGCACGACCGGCAGCCGCGTGCTCAACGGCACTTACGCCGGGCACCGTGCGGTCGAGGACGCCCTGCGCGACTTTTACGGCATGGAACACGCCATGGTCTTCTCGACCGGGTACCAGGCCAATCTCGGCATCATCAGCACGATGGCGGGCAAGGGCGACTATGTCGTGCTCGACATCGACAGCCACGCGTCGATCTGGGACGGGTGCAAGATGGGCGACGCCGAAGTCGTGCCGTTCAAGCACAACGACATCGACGCGATGGAAAAGCGCCTGCGCCGCATTCCCGAAGGCGCGGGCAAGCTGGTCGTCCTCGAGGGCGTCTATTCGATGCTCGGCGACATCGCTCCGCTCAAGGAAATGATCGCGATCGCCAAGTCCTATGGTGCGATGGTCCTTGTCGACGAAGCGCACTCGATGGGCTTCATCGGCCCCAACGGGCGCGGCGTTGCCGAAGACCAGGGCGTTCTGGACCAAGTCGATTTCGTCATCGGCACGTTCTCGAAGTCGGTCGGCACCGTCGGCGGTTTCTGCGTCTCGAACCACCCCAAGTTCGAGATCCTGCGCCTCGTCTGCCGTCCTTACGTCTTCACCGCCAGCCTGCCGCCGAGCGTGGTCCACACCGCCGCGACCTCGATCCGCAAGCTGATGCATGCCGGGGACAAGCGCGCCCACCTTTGGGAAAATTCGCGCACGCTCCACGCCGGACTGACCGAGCGCGGGTTCAAGCTCGGCACCCAGACGCCGCAGAGCGCGATCATTTCGGTGATCATGCCCGATCTCGAACGCGGCGCGGCGATGTGGGAAGCGCTTCTGCACGAAGGGCTCTATGTGAACCTCGCCCGTCCGCCGGCGACTCCGGCCGGCATGACGCTGCTGCGCTGCTCGCTCTGCGCCGAACATTCCGCAGATCAGGTGCAGACCATCATCGGCATGTTCGAACGCGCCGGGAAAGCCACGGGCATCATCTGATGCACGCGCGTCGTGCGCAAAGGAACGGGGCGCTGATCGGCGGAATGCTGATCGGCGCCCTCGTCGTTTCACCGGCGTTCGCAGCCCAAAGCACGCAAGCGCCGACGCCGGTCCCTGTCGCCACAACGGCCGAAGCCCTGCCGACCGTGGCACCGGACGCGGTAAGCGCGATGAGCAGCGCCCCCTGCCCGCCTGGTCGATCCGCATCGGCCGACTGGCCTGCGATGTGCCGCTACCGCGACGCGGACCGCGCTCTCGGATTTCCACCTCGGGCCATTTTCATCGGCGACTCGATCACCGAATGGTGGCTGACGACGTCGCCAGGCATGTTCGCGGGGGGGATCGTCGATCGCGGCATCGCCGGGCAGACAAGCCCTCAGATCCTCTTGCGGTTCTATCAGGACGTCGTCCGCCTGCACCCGCGCGTGGTCCACATCATGTGCGGCACCAACGACGTGGCGGGCAATACCGGCCCGACCTCACCCGAAGACTATGCCAACGCGATCACGGCCATGGCCGACCTTGCCAAGGCGAACGGTATCGGCGTGGTCATCGGCTCGATTCCGCCGGCCTCGGCCTTCAACTGGCGCCCCGGCTACCGTCCCGCCCCCCAGATTGCCGCGCTCAACACCTGGCTCAAGATCTTCGCTCTCCAGCGAGGGTTCGTCTTTGCCGATTATTACGCGGCCATGGTCGGCCCCGACGGAGGCATGAAACCGGGCCTTTCTGGCGATGGCGTCCATCCCAATGCCGCCGGATATGCCGTGATGGAACCGATCGCGCACGCCTCGCTCGCGGAAGCGGAACGCCGCCTTGGCGAGGCCAACGCCGTGACGGCGCCCCGACAGATTCCACCCGAACGCCGCCGCTGATACCGGCACACCGCCCCGGCACGCCTAATTGATGGTGATGATCCCGTTGACCGCCCGGTATTCCTGCGGCCCGATCAAGTGGCGATGGGCAATGCGGATGGAATGAAGCGCCGCCTCGATGTCCCGCCGCCAGTGGTCGAGAAACCGTTCGAGGCGGGGAAAGCGCGGCGCCACATCGTATTGCTGGAACGCGAACAACTGCAACAGGCTGGGATGATCGGGCATGTAGTAATGCACTTCGATCGTGGTCAGGCCATAGCCTTCCAGTTGCCGGATGAAATCGTGGCTCGCCATGCGCTTCCCTCCTTTCGGAACAAGGAACCTGGCCGGGCGATCCGCGATCAGGCCCCAAAAATCCGCAAACAACAAAGACCGCAATACCTTGATGCGAGGATCGCATGAAAACGATCCTCGTCAAGAACCTGACTCTTCGTGTTCAAAAAAGAGAAAAGTGAAAGACTTTCACCCCGGAAGCGAAGTGACCATATCGCAATGCTTCTGCGAAGCCGCTCCCGAACCGCCCAACATCGCCGCCGCGACGAAACCGGCAATCACCAGCACGACGAACCCGATCGACACCAGCCCGAGATACTTGTCGACGAACTGCTTGATCGGCGCCCCGAACAGACGGAACAGCACCCCCACGATCATGAAGCTGATCGACCGGCTGACGAGGCTTGCCAGCAGGAAAGTTCCGAACGGCATACCGATGAAACCGGCAGTAATGGTCAGCAGCTTGAACGGGATCGGGGTCGCCCCCTTGATGATGATGATTTCGACCCCGTATTCCCGCAGATAGCACGCAGCCTTGGGAAAACTTCTCGCCAGATGCAGCACTTCGAGCAACTGCGCGCCGATACTGGCATAGAGGAAATGCCCGATCGCATAGCCGAGCATCCCGCCCGTCACCGAACCGATCGTGGCAAAGGCAGCGAACCGCACGGCCTTGCGCGGCTGCGCCAGACACATCAGCCCGAGCAGGGGATGCGGCGGAATCGGGAAAAAGCTGGCTTCCATGAATGCGAACAGGGCCAGCCACCATTCGGCATGGCGGTGCCCGGCCTTGGCCATGGTCCAATCGTAAAGGCGACGCAGCATCACGGCTCCGCTTCAAGTCAGGGTTTCGTCGGGTCGCGTGCTTAGAGTCTGATTTCCAATTCGCCAAACGGCGAATTCAGAAGCTGCCCTGGCAATGCGATCGCGGAAGCGCCCCCCGAGGCCATGTCGCAAAAATTGCCAAAACCATCCCCATCGCGCACGATTATTCCCCAGAATGGCACTTCGGCAATTTTGCGGATGTCGCAAAATGTGTCGCAACCATTACAAAACATGCATCGCCGAATGGTAAATAGCGGCTTCAATTCTTATCAAGCACTATCGAGCAAACTTCAATTCATTGTTTTAAAACGATTAAATTAATCTCCAAAAGAACTCAACCAAGGCCCGAACGAAGGGATTTCTCCACATCGGCACATCCTCTCCCCCTTGAAGGGGGCAAACCGGGTATTGTGTCTGCTCCATGACAGGATTGCCACAGGCAGGACACACCGTTTTCCTGCAAAGACCACGCCAAGAGTTGCCGAGTTGCAACAGTGTACGCATGACTGTGCTTGCAGGTCTTGTCCGAAAACGGTAGATGTGCGCAACGACGTGGCACGAATTACCTAAAAAAGGGGAAACGATAATGCGGAAACTGGTCCTGGGCCTTGCCCTGGCGACAACCGCCATGGCAACTCCTGCCTTTGCCCGTAGTGGGCAGTGGTATGTCGAGGTCGAGGGTGGCGCGTCCATTCTCGAAACTGAAAACAAGGCAACCACCACCGGCCACGACGGCACGCTGGAGCACAACACCGGCTGGACCGTGAACGGTCAGCTCGGTTACGATTTCGGCATGTTCCGCCTTGAAGGCCAGGTCGGCTACCTGGACGCTGGCAACAAGACGCTCAACGTCGACAACCAGACCATCACTGCGGTCGGCGGCAGGACCCACGGGTGGAAGTCGATGCTGAACGGCCTCGTCGATTTCGGCCCCGACAACGGCCTTCAGGGCTATGTCGGCGGCGGTCTGGGTGTAGCCCGCATCCGCCAGACCATTCCGAACGACGACTACATGATCTACCAGTCGCGCACCAAGTTCGCGTGGCAGCTGATCGCCGGCGTCCGCGCCCCGATCTCGAAGCACTGGGACATCGGCGCGCGCTACGAATTCTTCAATGTCGACGGCCTGAACTATGCCGGCCTCGGCAACCAGTGGACCGGCACCAACGTCCACAGCCGTCTGCGCACCCACAACATCATGGGCACGCTGACCTACAACTTCGGCGGCAAGACCGAGGAAGCGGCTCCCCCGCCGCCCCCGCCCGCTCCGCCGCCGCCCCCG
>NZ_GL876935.1:335889-343062 GCF_000192575.1 Novosphingobium nitrogenifigens DSM 19370
CGGTGAAGTACAACCTCGGCCTGTCGGCTCGCCGCAACGCTTCGGTTCAGTCTTACCTGACCGCTCACGGCATCCCGGCCGCCGAAATCGCCACCAAGGCCTTCGGCGAAGCCAACCCGCGCGTTCCGACCGCCGACGGCGTTCGCGAACTGCAGAACCGTCGCGTGGAAATCACCTACGGTCCGGGTTCGGGCAACTGATCCGAAATATCCGGACCTCTTCGCGAGGTCCGGATAGGACAGGACACAAGGAAAAGGGCCGGAGCAATCCGGCCCTTTTTCTTTGAGACTGCTGCGGAATTCACAGGACGCGGATGGCGGCACTTATCCCGTGCCGGAATTTTCCATCAAACGCCTTGGCACGGCTTGCGAACGCATGAACATCGCGCTGTCGGGCAGAGCACCGGAAAAGATGGAATGCCCCTTCCCCGACTTCATATGGACCTACATCATTGCAGGTCGCTTCACTCAAGCGGCGCGCGGCCTCACACCCCGATCACAAACCCTTCGCACGCTCCTGCCGGACCAGATGACGCCAGGCGATCACGAGGGAAGCGAACGAAAACGGCATGACCACGAGGATGCCGGTCAGCCCGACCCACAACGAATGCCACGCCCCCGAAAGGCGGCCGGTGACATAAGGACCAAGTGCAAGGCCAAGCAAGGTCGCGCCGAGAAAGAACGAGGCCGTCGCCGTCGCCCTGACACGGGCAGGCACGATATTGACGATCGTTCCAGCCGCGCTCCCCAGCGCCCCGCTCAAAAGAAACCAGAGCGGGAACACGATCCAGTAAAAGACATGCGCCGATCCAGTGGCCATCAGGAAGCCATAGGCGATCATCGCAAGCGAAAGGGCGCCAAGCACGACCACAAGACGGCGGGAATGGTACACGCCCCCCGAAAGCCGGTCACCCAATGCGCCCCCGGCGATCACCCCCAGCGCGCCCCCGGCCGCCCCGCCGCCACCGACGATCAGGGCAACCTCGTTGGCGGGTGCGTGGAGCACTTCCATCGCGTAAAGCGGGCCGAACGCCGTCGCCGCATATGTCAGCGCACACGTGAGACCGTAACCGATATTGATCCCGACGACCGCCGGGTTCTGCCAGATCGCACCATAAGCTTCAGGATCATCGTGACGCAGCGACTGTGTCCAGGACACGACCGCATAGACCCCGATCCCGAGCACGATCCACTGCGGCATGTCGCCCAGCCATTCGGTCAGCCCCCAGGCAGCAAGCGCACAAACGGCAAGCAGCAAGAGGTTCACCACCAAAGCCTTCACGCCGCGCCGAGCCGCCATGAACACCGTGAAAGGCGGCGCGATCGTCGCCACATCCCGACCGAACGCCCGCAAGGCATCCCGTCCGGACATCTCCATGATCCGGTGCCCCACTTCATGGCGGCCCCGACGCGGCTCTTTCAGGCTGCTGACCCACAAGGACATCCCGAGACCGGGCAGACCCAGGCCGAGAAAAGCTGCCTGCCAGCCTGCGAGCCCGAGCGGGCGCGCACCGAGGACAAAGGCATGATCCCACGCATGGGCCAATCCCGCGCCGATCGACAACGCAAGCCCGCCCCCGAGATAGATACCGGCCGAATAGATCGCGACAGCCGTCGCCCGACGGCGCGGCGGAAAATAGTCAGCCAGCAGCGAATACCCGCAAGGCCCCGCCGTCGCCTCTCCGACCCCGACGCCGATGCGCGCGAACCCCAATTGGGTGAAATTGCAGGCCAGGCCCGATGCAGCAGTCATCGTCGACCATGTCGCCAACCCGATCGCCAACAGACGGGTCCGCGGCCAGCGGTCCGCAAGCTTGCCCAACGGAATGCCGAACAGGGCGTAGAACACCCCGAACGCAGTGCCGTAAAGAAAGCCGAACTGCGCGTCAGAAATATGCAGATCACGCTTGATGTCGACAGCCAGAATCGTGAGCATCTGGCGATCAATGAAATTGAGCGCATAGACCAGAACCAGCACGCCCAGAGCGTACCAGCCATAGGCCGGTCCGGGAGATTCCTCTTCCGGCACGCACGCCCTCTCGTCAGGCTGCTTCGTCTCCTGCGGCGTAGTCTGTTCCATCCTCGATCCCCGCTTCCTTGAAGCCCGCACGGCGAAGCCGGCAGCTGTCGCACAAGCCGCAGGCCCGACCATCGGGCAAGGGATCGTAGCAGGACCAGCTCTCCCCGGTCTCCAGCCCGAGGCGAACTGCCTCGCGGGCTATATCGGCTTTTTTAAGGTATTGTAAGGGCGCGTGAATTTTCACATTTCCGCCCTTGTCGCCGAACTTTGTCGCCACCCGTGCCAGCGCCTCGAACCCGCCGATGAATTCCGGCCGGCAATCGGGATACCCCGAATAATCGAGCGCATTGACGCCGATGAAAATATCGGAAGAACCAGCCGCTTCCGCCCAGGCAAGCGCCAGCGAAAGAAACACGAGATTGCGGGCCGGAACATAAGTGACCGGAATTTCCTCGCCCACCCCGTCCTTGGGTACGGCGATGTCATCGGTCAACGCCGACCCGCCGAACTGCCGCAAGTCGAGCGGCAGGATGACGTGGCGTTCGACCCCGACTCTGGCTGCGACCTTGCGCGAGGCGTCGAGCTCCACCCGATGCCGCTGATTATAATCGAACGTCAGCGCAAGGACCTCGAAGCCCTGCTCGCGGGCAAGGCCCGCACAAACCATCGAATCAAGTCCCCCGGACAGAAGCACGACCGCGCGGCGGGGATGGTTTGGACTGTTGTCGGTTGCCGTCATGGTTCGGGGCTAGCGCGCCCGATGGCGCTTGGCAATGCTGTGCCGGGGACGAGGCTTGGGACGCTCACATTCACCAATCCGGCGCGCGTCAGCAGAAAAAGCGAAAGGCAATCCCCCGGCTATGCCTTGCGCATCAAGCCTCACCACCCGCGACGTTTCAAAACGAACGGTTGTTTGACCATAGCCCTCACCGGCGCAGGCATAGTGCACTGTCACCCGACGGGGCGTATCCTCGACAATGAAGGACCGGCAGGCCTGTCCCTGATGCCGCAACTGGATCAAACCGCGTCCGTCCGCGATGCAGAGCAAAGCGCGATCATCGGGGGAACTGCGATCGCGCACTTCCCATTGTCCGCCCTCGATCCGGGCAAGCATGGCAGGCCCGGACGGCGCAGGAACCCCGGCGTAGAGTGCCCTTGGGAGTGCCCCTGGGAACGCCCCTGCGAGCAAGGCGGACAGGGCCAGCGCCCGGACGATCGACCCGCTCGGACGGGCACGGGCAACCCTTTGGAAAAGCGCAACAAGAGGCATTCGTGATCACCCTCGATCGATCGACGGTGATCACTATAGAGACATGCCCTGTACGTTAAAGTGTTCTTCTTGCGCGATCAGTTGCTCGATTCGACAAATCAAGCTTCCGCGGCCGAGGGACCTTCCGTTTCCGCAAGCGGGATCGCGAAGAGGCGTGAGCAGAACGAACAGTCGATGACGATATCGCCCTTCTCGTCGGCCATCGCCTTGCGCTCCTCGGCACCGAAGCGGGCAAGGACATTGCGATAATAGTCGGCGGTGCAACGGCAGCCGCGCACGAGTTGTGGCCCGAGATCCACGCGAACTTCCTGCTCTTCGTGAAACAGGCGCCACACAAGAGCTTCGAGCGAGAGTTCGGGATCGAGCAATTCGTCGCGACGGACCGACCCGCCCATGACCGAGATATGCTGCCACTCGGGATGGTCGAGCTGGGCATGGAGCCGTTCGCGCCCTTCTTCCCCTTCCGGCAGATGCTGCAAGAGCAGGCCACCGGCAATGGCGCGCCCGCCGCTGGTATCGACCGCGACGCGAATCAGGGTCGGCACCTGTTCCGACTGGAAGAAATAGCTCTCGCACGCCGCCGCCAGCGTTTCGCCTTCGAGGGGAACGATCCCCTGATACCGCTGTCCAGTCGCCGGAAGGTCAAACGTCACGGCGAGATAGCCGTCGCCGAAGAGCGAATGGAGCGAGGGATTGGGACCGAGTTCGTCAAGACGCGCGCGGTCATGGCGAACATAGCCCCGCAGCTCACCATTGCGATAATCGCAGACGAGCAGGTCGATGACCCCGTCGTTGGTCTGCGCCTGCATGGTAAGCTGCCCATCCTCGTCCTTGAGCAGCGAGCCCAGCAGGGCCGTCAGGACCAGAGCTTCGGCCAGAAGGTTGCGAATCGGGGCGGGATAGGCGTGGGTCTGGAGCACGGTTTCGAGCACCGGCCCCAGTCGCACGACGCGCCCGCGCGCGTCACGATGGGGCACGGTGAAACGCAGCGTGCGGTCAAATCCGGTTTCGTTTTCTGCGGTCATCGTGCCCGTCTCGTTCAGATCTGGCCGAAAGCCCAGCGCAGAATCGCCTTCTGCGCATGGATGCGGTTTTCCGCCTCGTCCCAGACGGCCGACTGCGCGCCGTCGATCACCTCGTCGGTCACTTCCTCGCCGCGATGGGCAGGCAGGCAGTGCAGGAACACCGCGTCCGAAGCCGCCTTTGCCATCAGCGCCCCATTGACCTGGAACGGTTCCATCGCTGCGAGCTTTTCCTCGGCATGGGCCTGGCCCATCGACACCCACGTGTCGGTGACCACCACATCGGCCCCGGCAACCGCTTCGGCCGCATCGCGGGTGACGCGAATCGTCGATCCGGCCGCCTGCGCGCGGGCAATGAAGCCCGGATCGCTGTCGTAGCCTTCGGGAACGCCGATGCGCAGGTTGAAACCGGCAAGCCCTGCGGCCTCGACGATCGAATTGAGCACATTGTTGCCGTCGCCCAGCCATGCCCATTCGAGTCCGGCCAGCGGCTTGCCCCGTTCGATCACCGTCTGGAGATCGGCAACGATCTGGCAGGGATGCGACAGGTCGGTCAGGCCGTTGATCACCGGGACGGTGGCATAATGAGCCAGTTCCTCGACCTTGGCATGGTCGTCGGTACGCAGCATGATCGCATCGGCCATGCGGCTCAGCACGCGGGCGGTATCGGCGATGGTTTCGCCGCGTCCGAGCTGTGTCGAACCGGCCTCGAGAATGACCGCACTGCCGCCGAGCTGCCGCATGGCGACATCGAACGACACGCGCGTACGCGTCGAGTTCTTTTCAAAGACCATGGCCAGGACATGTCCGGCAAGCGGAGCATCGGCATCGGGGCGCCCCTTGGGAAGTCCCTGCCGAGCCGCCTTGCGCGCCACGGCGTCACCGAGAATGGCCTTGAGCGCATCCGCGCCCGCATCGGAAAGATTGAGGAAATGCCGCGTCATGCTGCCGGTTCCGTTGCCTCGAAGCTGGCCGCACCGGCAGACAGCTTTTCCATGAATTCGTCGATGTGGCTGTCGTCGATGACGAGCGGAGGCAGGATACGCAGAGTGGTGTCGCCCGCCGCCACGGTCAGCAACTGGTGGTTGTCGCGCAGATGCGCCACAAACGCCCGCGGCTCGATCCGCAGTTTCAAGCCCAGCATCAGGCCGCGACCACGGACCAGTTCGAACATGTCGGGATAATTGCCGATGAACTGTTCGAGGCGGCTGCGCAGGCGTTCGCCGGTCGCCTTCACCTGAGCGAGGAATTCATCGTTGGCAACCACGTCGAGCACGGCCTCGGCCGCCGCCATCGCCAGCGGATTGCCGCCATAGGTGCTGCCGTGGGTCCCGGCGACCATGCCGCGCGCCGCCTTTTCGGTGGCAAGGCAAGCGCCGACGGGGAAACCGCCGCCGATACCCTTTGCCGTCGCCAGAATGTCGGGAACGACGCCATACTGTTCATAGGCATAGAAGGTGCCGGTACGAGCGACGCCACACTGCACTTCGTCGAAAATGAGCATGAGGTCATGCTTGTCGGCAAGCGCACGCAAGCCGGCGAGAAACTCGGGCGAAGCATCGCGAACCCCGCCCTCGCCCTGGATCGGCTCGACCAGGAAACCGGCCGTGTTCGGCCCGATCAGGGCTTCGGCCGCAGCAAGGTCGTCGAACGGGGCGTATTTGAATCCGGGCAGCAGGGGCAGGAAGCCCTTGTGCATCTTTTCCTGATTCGACGCGCTGATCGTCGCCATCGTGCGCCCGTGGAAAGCGTTGTTGAAAGTGATCAGCTCGTACTTGTCGAGATTGCCCACCGACTGGTGATAGGCACGCGCGGTCTTGATCGCGCATTCCACCGCTTCGGCGCCCGAATTGGTGAAGAACACGGTGTCGGCGAAGGTCAGGTCGACAAGGCGCTGCGCGACCTTTTCCCCCTGCGGGCTGCCGTAGAGATTCGATACATGCATCAGCGTCGCGGCCTGCCGCTGGATCGCGCCGATCAGATGTTCGTTCGAATGGCCCAGCAGATTGACGGCAATGCCGCTGGCGAAATCGAGATAGCGTGTGCCGTCTTCGGAAATCAGATGGCAGTGTTCACCTCGCACCGGACGGACGCCGCACCGGGGATAGACGGGCATCAACGGGGTGATCGACATGGCATACTCCTGCTTACGAAAACCGAATGGATTGTGGGGAAAAAGAGGCAGCGAACAGCACCAGGAACAGCACGGGGAATCGCAAACGACAAATGGCGGCCCCTTTTGAAGGGCCGCCATCTGCGCGCGATTACAATGCTGCTAAAGTCCGGTCAAATGCCCGGACAGGCAAGCGTATCGGATGGGTCAGTCCTGACGCGGCACCAGGTTGACAGCCGAATGCTTGCCTCGTCGATCGACTTCGAGGTCGAATTCGAGCTTGTCGCCTTCGTTCAGTTCACGAAGACCCGAGCGTTCCACCGCGCTGATGTGCACGAATGCGTCGGGCTGGCCGTCGTCACGGGTAATGAAGCCGAAGCCCTTCATCGAGTTGAAGAACTTGACCGTACCAGTGGCCTTTTCGCCGGTGAGCTGGCGCTGCGGGCTGGCAGCCTTGGCCTGCACCGGGATGACGTCGCCGACGACCTGAAGGTCCGCCGCCGAGATCTTGCCGCCACGATCGACGAGGTTGAACTGGAGCTGCTGGCCTTCGGCGAGGCCTTCGAGGCCTGCACGTTCAACGGCGCTGATGTGGACGAACACGTCCTCACCACCGTCTTCACGCTGGATGAAGCCGAAACCCTTCTGGGCGTTGAAGAACTTGACGACACCCTTGCCGGTGCCGACGACCTGGGCCGGCATACCGCCGCCACCGCCGCCGCCGCCGCGCGGGCCGCCGAAGCCGCCAC
>NZ_GL876935.1:343464-421219 GCF_000192575.1 Novosphingobium nitrogenifigens DSM 19370
CCGCCACCACCGCCGCCACGCGGGCCGCCGAAGCCGCCGCGATCGCCACCGCCGAAGCCGCCACGATCACCACCGCCAAAACCGCCGCGATCGCCGCCGCCGAAGCCACCACGACCACCACCGCCGAAGCCGCGATCATAATTGCCGCCGCCGCCGAAACCACCGTAGGGATCGAAATTGTCTTCGCCGAAACCGTCGCGCTTGTCGCGTCCGCGACGCCGCCCTCTGTCAAAACCCATAAAATTCAATAAACCTTGTTTCCGCCCCTGATTTCCTCGGCACCGCAGGCCGGACGCGGGAGCCGGCGGCACGACAAGGAATCCTTGCCGGCGAAGAATGCCGACGCAGTCCATTGCTTTTTGACTATAGCGGACAAAACGGCGGAGTGCGAACGGAATCGTCGCCCTTTATGGATTTCGCCAAAGAAGAGTGATCATTTGGTCGAAATCCGGTCACGATGGCGCTTGACGGCCCTCTCCAGACACATTCCGATACGAATGCTTTACCGGACCTGAAGCCCCGGCCAGAAGCTCCAGAAAGTCCATCGCTGTTTCCTTCCTCGGTTGAAGCCGCTAGGCGAAACGGAACCCTCCCCCTCGCGGTGAACAGGAAGGTCTCCAAGCCATGTTTCGCAAGATCGACGACTCCATGTTCGTCAGCCCGCAGATCACTCTGGCCGATGTCACGGCCGCCAAGGAGCTCGGTGTCGGCCTGATCGTCAACAATCGCCCCGAAGGCGAAAGCGAGGACCAGACGCCCGGCGACGCCATCGCCGCCGCCGCGCAGGAAGCCGGCATTGCCTATGTCGCGATCCCCGTTTCGCACGCAGGCTTCTCGCTCAACCAGGTTGTCGCGCTCGACGAGGCCCTCGCACAGGCCGGTGACGCGCCGGTTCTGGCCTATTGCCGGTCGGGTACGCGCTCGACGCTGCTCTGGGCGCTGACCAAGGCGCGCGCGGGCGTAAGTCCCGATGAAATCGCGGCAAAAGCCGCCGGCGCGGGTTACGACGTGTCGCCGCTGCGCGCCCAGATCGACATGCTCGCTGCCAACAAGGCCTGACCCGGCCGGCATGAGCGGGAAACTGGCAGAAACCGTCACGGCACTCGTCGCCCGACCCGATATCGGGCCGGCGCTGATCGTTGCGGCCGAAACCGTGGCAGGTCTGCTGCTGATCCTTGCCGTCTATGGCCTTGCCCGGGCCCTGCGGCTGGGCGGGGACATCCGCATTGCCGACCGGGCCCACGCCATCCGACTCGCCGATGAAGCGATTGCCGGATTCGATGCGGTCGACGTGACGCTCGATCGTGCGCGGATCGGGGCACTCGTTCGCAATGCGGCCGGACGAGTCATGCTGATCCGTCGGCACGGTTGCCACTTCGTGGGACGCGAACTGACGTCCCACGAGGGCATCCGCCTCGACCGGCAATATCTGACGCTGGAAACCGGCGACCGCCGATTCGGACTGCTCACACTCGACCTTGGCCCCGATGCGCAAACCTGGGCGGCGAGCCTGCGCCGAATCGGCGATTCGCAACGTGGAGGCCGGGCATGAGCGGTTCTGCATTTCAGGCCTGGTTGAACGAGGCGGCCACGACCGGTTTCGATGTCGTGCCCTTTGCCGTGCCGTTCTTCATCCTTGCCATCGTGTTCGAGATGATCTGGGCCCGACGGACCTCACCTGCGGCCTATGAACCGGCAGATACGCTGACCTCGCTTTTCATGGGTCTTGGCAGCACCGTTGCCGGGGCCTTGGCGGCGGGAACCATCGCGCTTGCCGCCGGGACGCTCTATGCTCATCGACTGGTGACGATCCCGGTCGCCTGGTGGACGTGGATTCTCGCCTTCGTCCTCGATGATTTCAACTATTACTGGTTCCATCGCACGGCCCATCGCGTGCGCTGGTTCTGGGCGGCACACGTCAACCATCATTCGAGCCAGCATTACAACCTGTCGACCGCACTGCGTCAGACCTGGACCGGATTCCCGGCCCTGTCCTTTGTCTTTCGCATCTGGCCCGCACTGATCGGCTTTCCGCCGGGCATGTTGCTGACGGTCGGAGGGATCAATCTGGTCTACCAGTTCTGGATCCATACCGAGGCTGTCGGACGGATGCCCCGCTGGTTCGAAGCGGTGATGAACACCCCCTCGCATCATCGTGTCCATCACGGCATCAACCCGCGCTATCTCGATCGCAATTACGCAGGCGTGTTCATCGTCTGGGACCGCCTGTTCCGCTCGTTCGAACCCGAATGCGACGAGGAACCGGTGCGCTATGGCGTGGTCCACCAGCTCGGCAGCTTTTCCTTGCGGACCGTGGCATTCCACGAATGGCTGGCGATCGGCCGCGATCTCGTGCGTGCGCCGTTCCGGGCCAAGCTCTTCTATCTCGTGCGCGAACCGGGCTGGAGCCACGACGGCAGCCGCGAAACATCCCGCACGATTCGCGCGCGCTGGCAGGCAACGCGCGACGAAACCGAAGAATAAGGATCAGCTGGCGAGGCGCAGGCCGGTCGCGACCGCTTCGACCGGCTGATCGGGCCAGATGCCGCGCGTATCATAGACCGCCTTGCCCTGACGCTCGGCCAGCGGCACGACGCGGAAAACGTCGTGGTCGACCAGCACGATCAGCACGTCACAGGTTTCGAGCGCCGTGTCGATATCGATGAGCTTCGCCCCGGTATCGGTGAATTCGATCGGCAGTTCGGCGGCATAAGGCTCGACGATATGAACCCGCTCGCCGAAACGGCGGGCAATGCGCGCGGCGACGAAACGCGCCGGGCTTTCGCGGAAATCGTCGATGTTCGCCTTGAACGCGAGCCCGAGGCAGGCAATCTTCGCGTCCGGATGCGCTTCGACCAAGGCTACGGCATGGTCAATGACATGGTGCATCTTGCCGTCGTTCACTGAGCGCGCGGCGCGGATCAGCGGCGTGTCATCGGGCGCGCCATGGACGATGAACCAGGGATCGACCGCGATGCAATGACCACCGACGCCCGGGCCCGGCTGGAGGATATTGACGCGCGGATGGCGATTGGCCAGCCGGATCACTTCCCAGACATCCAGCCCCATGCGATCCGAAATCATCGACAGTTCGTTGGCAAAGGCGATGTTCACGTCGCGATAGGCGTTTTCGACCAGCTTGGTCATTTCCGCCGACCGCGCATCGGTAGTGATGCACGCCCCCCGCACGAACCGCTTGTAGAACGCCAGCGCCTTGCGCGCGCAACGCGGCGTGATGCCGCCGATCGAACGGTCGTTGTTGGTCAGTTCCTCGAGAATGCGGCCGGGCAGCACGCGTTCGGGGCAATAGGCGATCGAAACGTCGGGCGTTTCGCGCGTCTGCCCCGGAAACTTGAGATCGGGCCGCAGCCTGGCCATGAGATCGCGCATCTCTTCGGTCGTTCCAACCGGCGAGGTGGATTCGAGAATCACCACGTCCCCGACCTTGAGCGCGGCGGCGACTTCGGTAGCGGCTGCCATGACATAAGAGACGTCGGGCGTGTGATGGCCGTCCTTGGCAAAAGGCGTCGGCACCGCGATGACGAAGACATCGGCAGGCTCGATCCGGGTCGAGGCCCGCAGCAACCCGCGTTGCACCACCCCGTGGACGAGACCGTGCAGATCGACTTCCTCGATATGGATATCGCCGCGATTGATCGTGTCGACGACGTGTTGCGAAACATCGAGGCCCAGAACCGGGCAGCCCGAACGGGCAATGATCGCGGCAGTCGGCAGGCCGATATAGCCCAACCCGACGACACAGACCTGCGGCTTCGTTTCACCCAGCATTGGCAACAAGCTCCACAATACGCGGCGCGGCCTTTCCGTCCCCGAACGGATTGTGCGCCTTTGCCATTCGCGAATACGCACTCTTATCGTCGAGCAGCGTGAAAATTTCCGTAACGATACGCGCCGGGTCGGTTCCGACGAGCAAGGCGGTCCCCGCCTCCACGCCTTCGGGCCGCTCGGTCGTCTCGCGCATGACCAGCACCGGCTTGCCCAGAGCGGGCGCCTCTTCCTGCACCCCGCCGCTGTCGGTCAGCATGATGTCCGCCATCGCCAGCAAACGGGCGAAATGGGGATAATCAAGCGGCTCGATGAGGGCGACATTGGGCAAGTCCGCAAGGGCTGCGTCCATGACCCGGCCGACATTGGGATTGGGATGGACCGGAAAGATCAGGGCCACATCCTGCCGCTCGGCAATCGTGCGGATGGCCTGTGCAATCGCTTCCAGCCCGCCGCCGAAATTCTCGCGCCGATGGCTGGTGACGCCGATGATCCGCTTGCCTGCGAACCGCGTTGCAAGATCGGCAAGGCCCGAGGCAAGGCCGGGCTCTGCGGCGATCCGCGCGGTGACCCAGTGCAGCGCGTCGATCACGGTATTGCCGGTGACATGGATCGTTCCGGGCGCGACGTTTTCCGCGCGCAAGGCCGCCGCCGCCGTTTCCGTCGGTGCAAAGTGAAGCGCGGCGATCGAGCCGATGATCTTGCGGTTCACCTCTTCGGGCCAGGGGTGATAGATATTGTGGCTGCGCAAACCGGCCTCGACATGGGCGACCGGGACCTTGCGATAATAGGCGGCAAGAGCCCCCGCCATGGCGGTGGCGGTATCGCCCTGCACCATGACCCAGTCGGGCCGTTCAGCATCCATCACCCGGCCCAGCCCGGTGAGCAAAGCCGCCGTCAGCGAATCGAGCGTCTGGTCCGGGCGCATCAGGTCGAGATCGTGGTCGGGCACGATCCCGGCAATCGCCAGAACCTGATCCAGCATACCGCGATGCTGTGCAGAAACGCAGACCACGACGCGAAAGCGAGGATCGGCCCGCAGCGCATGAACGACCGGGAACATCTTGATCGCTTCCGGACGAGTGCCGAAAACGACGAGGACAGTCTTGCGCGCGGGCTGTTCGTTCATGCGGGGTTCCTTATCCGACCAAGGTTAATACCCCGATAAACGCCCGATTATCGAGCCGGCATCTGCTGGCTCGAACAATGGAAGCCCCCACCCCCGGCAAGAACGGCATCGCCCATCACCCCGATCGCTTCGCGCCCCGGGAAAAGCGCGCCGATCGCGGCCACCCCGTCGGCATCGTGAGGCGAGCCGAAAATCGGCACGATCACCGCGTGAGTGGTGATGACGAAATTCATGTAGCTGGCAGGCTGAATGACGCCATCCCACTCGATCAGACCGGGCGAAGGAACCTCGACCACATCGACCCCGAAATCGCGCGCCCGCGCCACCGCGTCGGCATAGATCGCGGCATTGGGATCGCCAGCCCCCGTCGCGCGCGGCAAGGCGATCCGTCCCGGCGCGAAAAAGCGACCGAGATTGTCGACATGGCCGTCGGTGTGGTCGTTGAGCAGCCCATCCCCCAGCCACAGCACGCGATCAAAGCCGAGGTCGCGGGCCAGACGCATTTCGAGATCGCCGCGCGAAAGGTGCGGATTGCGATTGGGGTTGAGCAGGCACTGTTCAGTCGTCGCCACCAGTCCGGTCCCGTCGCCGTCGAGCGCCCCGCCTTCGAGAATCCAGTCGCCCCGCGTCGCGGACAGCCCCGCACTCGCGGCCAGATCCGCGCCGATCGCATCGTCGCCGGGCATCAGATACTTGCCGCCCCAGCCATTGAACCCGAACAGGCGCGCCATGCGACCGCCCGAGCCGTCGTTGACGACCAGAGGCCCGGTATCGCGCAGCCATACGTCGCCATAGACGCGCGTTTCGAGCACGACCTTTGCACTGACCAGCGATCGCGCCCGCGCCGCATTGGCTTCATCGCGCACGATCAGTCGCACTTCCTGACCGGTTTCGGCGACCGCGTTGGCAAAGGCGGCAATCTGTTCCTGCGCCGGTTCGATGAAGCCAGACCATTCCTCGGCAATGTGGGGAAAGCCGATCCACAGCCAATCCTGCGGGTGCCATTCGGGGGGCATGCGCCATCCGGTGGAAGCCTGCGTCGCGGTCATCGTCTTTCCCTCTTTCCCTGCAATGGCAAAAGCCGTCGGGCGGTAATCGAAGTTGCGCCCGTGCGCCATGCCTCTTCGACACAGGCTTCTTCGACAAGAGGCATGAACAGGGGGCATCATCGACAGCCCCCTTGATCAACCGCCGGGCGGGATGCATCGAGACCTGCATGACGGGAGAGAGCCGATGACTGCCACCATTGCCGAGCGGCCTGATCCGGACTGGACCGGCGCGATCGATCGGGCGCGGACTTATGCGCCGTTCCTGTCCCGCGCACTCGACCGGCGCCCCGATCTTGGCGAACTGCTCGGCGCCGGACGCCTGGACGAGGCGCTCGCCCTGGCCCACGCCGCAGGAGAGGGGACCGAGGACGTCGGGATAGCCCTGCGCCGAGAACGCCTCGCGCTCAGCCTCGTCATCGCCCTTGCCGACCTTGCCGGGGCCATGCCCCTGCTCGAAGTGACCGGCCGGTTGAGCGCCTTCGCCGATCGCGCGCTCGACGCGGCGATCAAGGCCGCAATCCTGCGCCGGGTGCCCGATGCCGTGCCGACCGGATTTACCGGCATTGCGCTGGGCAAGCACGGAGCGGGCGAGCTCAACTATTCCTCCGACATCGATCCCATCCTGCTGTTCGACCCGCTGGCCCTGCCCCGCCGAGAGCGCGACGACCCGGCAGAGGCCGCACAGATGGTCGCCCGCCGCGTGGTCGAACTGCTTTCGACGATCACGGGCGAAGGCTACGTTTTTCGCGTCGATTTGCGCCTGCGCCCGCAATCGGAAGTGACGCCGCTGGCGCTCTCGTTCGACGCGGCCATCACGCATTACGAATCAAGCGCACTGGCATGGGAACGCGCCGCCTTCATCCGGGCGCGGGCCGCCGCCGGAGACATCGCGCGCGGGCAAGCCTTTCTCGACACCATCCGCCCGTTCGTCTGGCGCCGCAGCCTCGATTTCGGGGCCATTGCGGAAATCGGCCGCCTGACCATCCGCATTCGCGACCATTACGCCGGAGGCCAGCGCGTCGGCCCCGGCTATGACCTGAAACGCGGTCGCGGGGGCATTCGCGAAGTCGAGTTCTTTGCCCAGACGCACCAGCTCATTCACGGCGGCCGCAATCCCGCGCTGCGCCTGCGTGGCGTGCGGGCGAGCCTCGACGCGCTCGCCCAGGCCGGGATCATCGCCGCCGACGACGCGCAGGTGCTTGGCACGTCCTACGATCGCCTGCGCACGCTCGAACACCGCCTGCAGATGGTCGCGGACCAGCAGACGCACAGCCTGCCGCTCGATCCGATCGCACTCGACGGCGTCGCGCGGCTCGATGGATTGCCTGATGGCGCCACGCTGGTGAACGAGCTTGCCGCGATTTCGGACGTGGTGGGCAGCCGCTTCGACACCCTGATCGCGGCATGGGCGCCACGCGGCGCGGTGGCGGCGGAACCGGTTCCCCTTGTCCGCGACCTCGACGCGCTCGGCTTTGCCGATCCCGAAGCGCTCGCCGCACGGATCGAGGGATGGAACAACGGCCGCTATCGCGCCTTGCGCAGCGAAGCCGCGCGCATCGCCTTTGCGCGCATCCGCCATCCCTTGCTCAAGGCTCTGGCAGCGGCCCCCGACCCGGATCGTGCGCTGCTCCGCTGGGAACAGTTGCTCGATCACCTGCCCTCGGCCATCAACATCTTCCGCCTGCTCGAAGCCCGGCCCGGCCTTTTCGACGTGGTCATGCGCATTCTCGCCCATGCCCCGACACTGGCCGACGAGCTTGCCCGACGCGCGGACCTGCTCGATGCGCTGATCGACAACACTGCCTTCGACTTGCCCGGCAGCGTCGCCACCATAGCCGCCCGCATCGCCCGCACCGAAAAGGGCGACGATTACCAGTGCCTGCTCGACGCAGTACGGCGGCGGGTCGGGGAAATCCGTTTCGCACTCGGCGTGCAACTGATCGAACACATCCACGATCCGCTGGCGATCGCCGCCGCACTCTCGCGCGTGGCCGAAGCCGCGATCGAAGTGCTGGGCGCGGCAGCCGAGGCGGAATTCGCCGCCACCCACGGCCATGTCCCGAACAGCCGTCTCGTCATTCTGGGACTCGGGCGGCTGGGCGGCGGGGCGCTGACCCATGCCTCCGACCTCGATCTCGTGTTCCTCTTCACCGGCGACTTTGCCGACGAATCCGATGGCCCCCGCCCGCTTGGCGGCACACTCTATTATACCCGGCTCAGCCAGCGCGTGGTCGCGGCCCTGTCCGCCCCGACCGCTGCCGGGGCTCTTTACGAAGTCGATACCCGCCTGCGCCCGTCGGGAACGCAAGGCCCGATCGCGGTCAGCTTCGAAAGCTTCGAACGCTATCAGCGCGAGGAAGCCTGGACCTGGGAGCACATGGCGCTGTGCCGGGCACGCCCGCTGTTCGGAACCGCGCAGGATCGGGCGGACCTGGCGCGCATAGTTCAATCGGTGCTGTGCATGCCGCGCGATCCTGAAAAACTGCGCGCCGACGTCCTCAAAATGCGTGGCGACATGGCGCGGCACAAGCCGCCCAAGGGCCCTCTCGACGTCAAGCTGGCCCGCGGCGGCCTCGTCGACTGCGAATTCATCGTCCACTACCTGCAACTGCGCGAACGGATCGCGATCGACCCCGATCTGGGCGAAGCCATCGCCATGCTGGCCGAGGCGGGTCACGTCGAAGCCGCGCTGGGCGATGCCTATGCCCTGCTCGCGCGGCTGCTGGTCGTCGTGCGACTGGTTGCCCCCGATGGCGCCTATCCCCCGCCCGCCAGCCGTGCCATCGTCGCCCGCGCCTGCGATCAGGCGGACTGGGACAGCCTGCTTGCCGCGATCGCCACTGCCCGCGAAACGATCGCCGCCGCCTGGCGCGAGACCTTTGCCGAAGACCTGGAGACCTCGTGATGACACTTGCCGTGGGCGAAGCCCTGCCCGACATTGCCCTGACCACGCCCGAAGGCGCCACCGTTCGCCCTGCCGACTTTGTCGGGCGCAAGCTGGTCCTGTTCTTCTATCCCAAGGACGACACCCCCGGCTGCACCACCGAGAACAAAGACTTTTCCGCTCTCGCCGAGGCTTTTGCCGCGGCCGACACCGCGCTTCTGGGCATCAGCAAGGACCCGCCGCAAAAGCATCGCAAGTTCATCGACAAGCATGCCCTCGCAGCCCCGCTGGCAACCGACGCCGAAGAAGGCGGCCTCTCCGATGCGCTCGGCATCTGGAAGGAAAAGGCGATGTACGGCCGCACCTACATGGGCATGGAACGCACCACACTGCTGATCGGTGCGGACGGTCGGATCGCACGCATCTGGCCCAAGGTGAAGGTCAAGGGCCACGCCGAGGACGTGCTCGAGGCCGCGCGGCAGCTGGGATGAACTCTGCCGAAAACAGCGTAAGCCGGGCGATCCGCGCCGCGATGCTGACTGCCGACCCGCGCGCCAAAGTCATGGCCGCGCGGGCGGTAGCGCGCGACTGGGCCGCCGGACGGCTCGAAGCCTCGTTCGATTGCGCGATGCCCGACTATCCGGCGCGCCCGGACAAGCCCGAACTCCTGCCCCCCAATGCCATGCCCAAGCGCGGCCGGGGCGGGTCGGAACGCGGGCGGCTCGCGCTGATCCATGCGCTCGCCCATATCGAATTCGTCGCCATCGACCTCGCACTCGATGCGGCCGGTCGCTTCGGCGGGGAACGCGGGCCCGGCTTCGTTTCCGACTGGTTGAGTGTGGCGGCCGACGAAGCCATCCACTTCGCCCTGCTCGAACGCCGCCTGCAATCGCTGGGCAGTCATTACGGCGCCCTGCCCGCGCATGACGGGTTGTGGGACGCGGCAAAAGAGACCGCCCACGACGTTGCCGCGCGTCTCGCCGTGGTGCCGATGGTGCTCGAAGCGCGTGGTCTCGACGTGACGCCGGTAACCATAGAGCGGTTCGAAGCGGTCGGAGATACGCGCACCGCGCGCGTCCTCTCCCGCATCCTTACGGACGAGGTAAACCATGTCCGCTTCGGCACGAACCACTTCACGAGCGTCTGTGCAGAGCGCGGAGAATCACCCCCCGCCTTGTGGAAAACCTTGGTCGATCTGCACTTTCGGGGTGCCATTAAGCCGCCGTTCAACGACTCAGCGCGTCGATCAGCCGGTCTGTCGTGCGAATTCATGGCGGGGGTTGCATGACTGCAACACCTGCCGTTACCCCTCTGGCAACGAAGAGAGACGGGGATCAAAGTCTCTCTTTCAGGTTTCTTCGCCCGCCGAAGGAACTGTTTCCGGGGTAAGGCTGTCGGGTCGCACAAAGCGTCATCGGCACCGAAAAACAGGGTTTCGCACGGGTCCTAATGCTCAATCGTTTCCTTCCTTTCGCGCTGGGTCTTGCTGCCAGCCTCCTCGCCCAGCCGGCATTCGCGAACAGCGCCGCTTCCGCAGACATCACCGCGCCGCTCCGCGCGACCGAAGCGGCCCGCAACGGCTACACCGCCAATGCCGGTGACGACGAATTCCATCAGCTTTTCGCCAATTGGCGTGCTCTGGACACCGGCAAGCAGCAGGCCGCTGTTGCCGACACCGGTTCGGCCTCGATCCCGATGCTCGTTCCCGTGACCAGCAGCCGCACGATGAGCAGCAATTTCGGCATGCGCGTCCACCCCGTGCTCGGCGGTTTCCGCATGCACAAGGGCGTCGACCTGCCCGCCCCGACCGGAACCCCGATCCACGCGACTGCCGATGGCATCGTCGGTCGCGCCGACTGGTTCGGCGGCTATGGTCTGTTCGTTCAGCTTGAACACGGCGCCAATCTGGAAACCCGCTATGGCCACATGTCGCGCATCGCGGTTGCCGAAGGCCAGCACGTCCACAAGGGCGACGTGATCGGTTACGTCGGTTCGACCGGTCGCTCGACCGGCTCACATCTCCACTACGAAGTCCGCATCGCGGGCGACGCCGTGAACCCGATCCCCTACATGCAGGTTGCCGAAGCCAATGCCGCCACTCTGCTGGCAAGTGCTGCCGGATCGACCCCCGCGACTCCGGGCCGGTAAGTTTTCCCCGATCAGGGCCGCAAGAGGCCCGATCGCATCCCGACCATGATGCGATCATCAAGAGGGCGCCGTTTTCGGCGCCCTTTTTCGTGACTTGCCCACGAAGCACGGCATGTTCGGATTGGCCTTGCGGCAGGTTAATCGATCATTTAACCTACCAAGACCATCACACCGCCCCGAGACCGCCGACAAGAGTGGAACCAAGGGGAAAGGTCGGCCCCAGTGGCCAGGCCGAGAGGACCGCCATGCACTACCATCCGAGTGTCCATGCGAGTGCCGATCCCGACAAGCCCGCCGTGATCATGGGGCTAAGCGGCGAAGTTCTGACTTACGGACAACTCGACGCGATCAGCAATCGCTTTGCCCACCTGCTTCGGGCCCGAGGCCTCGGCATCGGCGATACGGTTGCCTTGTGCTTTGATAACACACCGATCTTCTTCGCGCTCTGCTGGGGCGCGCAACGGGCGGGCCTCATCTATGTCGCCATCTCCTGCCGCCTGACTGCGCCGGAAATCGCCTATATCGCCCGTGACAGCGGCGCCGGTTTGCTCGCCGGGACCGAAACGCTGGCGCCGATCCTTGACGACGTGGCCCACCTCGCGCCCGGCCTTCCGCAACTTCGCCTGGGCGGAACGGAAGAGCGCGATCTGGTCGCGGCCCTTGCGCCCCATCCGGGAACCCCGATTGCCGATGAGCGGGCCGGTATCGACATGCTCTATTCCTCAGGTACGACCGGAAAACCCAAAGGCGTGCGCATGCCCTTGCCCGAAGATCCGGCGATCGGCGGCAGCAACGGCCTGTTCGAACTGGCACGCGGCGTCTTCGGGTTCGGCGCGCACAGCGTCTACCTGTCCCCCGCCCCCCTCTATCACGCCGCGCCGTTGCGATGGTCGCTCACCGTCCACAAGCTTGGCGGAACCGTCGTGTGCATGGAGAAATTCGATCCCGAAAAGGCGCTCGCCCTGATCGAACGCCATCGCGTCACCGACAGCCAGTGGGTGCCGACGCATTTCGTGCGCATGCTCAAACTCGATGAAAGCGTGCGCCGCCGATACGACCTTTCGAGCCTGCGTTGCGCCGTCCATGCGGCGGCCCCCTGCCCCGTTCCGGTCAAGCGGGCGATGATCGGCTGGTGGGGCCCGATCCTGATGGAATATTACGCCGGGACCGAAGGCAACGGCTTTACCTTCATTTCGAGCGAGGAATGGCTCGAGCGCCCCGGGTCGGTCGGACGGGCGCTGCTCGGCACCCTGCACATCTGCGACGAGGCTGGAAACGAAGTCCCACGGGGCACCGAAGGACAAGTCTTTTTCGAAGGCGCCACGCGGTTCAGCTACCACAACGATCCGGACAAGACCCGCGATGCGACGAACCGGCATGGCTGGACCAGTCTGGGCGACGTCGGCTGGGAAGACGAGGACGGCTACCTTTTCCTCACCGACCGCAAGGGCTTCATGATCATTTCAGGCGGTGTGAACATCTATCCGCAGGAAATCGAGAACCTGCTCGTCACCCACCCCAAGGTCGTCGATGTCGCGGTCATCGGCGTTCCCGACCCCGACATGGGCGAACGCGTCGTCGCCGTCGTTCAGCCAGCCGATTTCGATGCGGCAGGCCCCACACTTGCGGCGGAACTGACCGAATGGCTCGCGCCACGCCTCAGCCGCGTCAAGATGCCGCGCCAGATCGATTTTCGCCCGGAACTGCCGCGCGAACCGACCGGCAAACTCTTCAAGCGCCTCTTGCGCGACGAGTATCGCAATCAGCCGGAAAGCCTTGCCGGGGAAATCCGGTAAGTCTTTCCGGCAAATACGCCGCAACCCGCCAAGGCATGTGCATCATGGTAGGCAGGTATCAGTCGAAAGTTGCAGCCAGCCGCTTGATCGCGGCGCGCACGTCAGCCGCCATGTCACTGCGTTCGAGCGCCAGTTCCAGCGTCGCTTCGACAAAACCGCTCTTGCTGCCGCAGTCATACCGGCGACCGGCAAAGGTGACGGCGTGGAACGCCTGATTGCCGATCATCTTGGCCATGGCATCGGTCAGCTGGATCTCGCCGCCCGCACCCTTTTCCTGCCCTTCGAGCGTACGCATGACTTCGGGCTGGAGAATGTAGCGGCCCGAGATGATCAGGTTCGAGGGCGCTTCCTCGCGCTTGGGCTTTTCGACCAACCCGACCACTTCGGTCAGGCTGCCCGACACCTTGGCGCCGGGCTTGATCACGCCATAGCTCGACACTTCCTCTTCCGGCACTTCGAGCACCGAAATGAGATTGCCGCCGACTTCGTTGTAGGCCTCGACCATCTGCTTCATGCAGCCCGGCGAGCCGATCATCAGTTCGTCGGGAAGGAAAATCGCGAACGGTTCGTTCCCGACGATCGCCCGCGCGCACCAGATCGCATGGCCCAGGCCCATCGGAACCTGCTGGCGCACGGTGACGAGGTTGCCCGGCTGAATCCGCGTCGGCGCGAGAATCGAAAGATCCTTGCCACGCGAGGACATGGTTGCCTCAAGTTCGAACGCGGTGTCGAAATGTTCGACGATAGCCGTCTTTCCACGACCAGTGACGAAAATCAGTTGTTCGATGCCTGCTTCGCGCGCTTCATCAACTGCGTATTGAATGAGCGGCCGATCGATAATCGGCAGCATTTCCTTGGGAATAGCTTTTGTCGCGGGCAGAAATCGCGTGCCCAGTCCCGCCACCGGGAATACGGCCTTGCGAATGGGTTTACGGATGGTCGTTTCAGTCATGCACGCACTCTATCCTGGGAATTCTTTCACCACTGTTATGCTGCGCACAATTTTCAGTGCAACTGCTGATTTTGCGTTAACCCACTATCAAGCACGTCCTGCTGGCAAAATTCGGATTGGCGAATTTCCGCACAGTCTCTAAACGGCAGAGATGGACAAGATCATCATTCGTGGCGGCCGCCGGCTGTCGGGTACCGTGCCGGTTTCGGGGGCAAAGAACGCCGCACTCACCCTGCTTCCCTGTGCCTTGCTGACCGAGGAGCCGCTCACGCTCCGCAACCTGCCGCGCCTTGCCGATATCGACAGTTTTCAGCACCTGTTGAACCAGTTCGGCATCTCGACCGCGATCGCGGGTGCGCGTCCGGAAGATTTCGGGCGGGTCATGACGCTTCAGGCCACACGCCTTACCTCGACCGTCGCGCCCTACGACCTCGTGCGCAAGATGCGCGCCTCGATCCTGGTGCTCGGCCCGATGCTTGCCCGCGCCGGGGAAGCGACCGTCTCGCTGCCCGGCGGCTGCGCGATCGGCAACCGCCCGATCGACCTCCACCTCAAGGCTCTCGAAGCCTTCGGCGCGAGAATCGAACTCGCGTCCGGCTACGTCCGTGCGATCGCGCCTGACGGCGGCCTTCCGGGCGGCTCCTACACCTTCCCGGTGGTCTCGGTCGGTGCGACCGAGAACGCCCTGATGGCAGCGGTTCTCGCCAAGGGCACCTCGACGCTGCACAACGCGGCACGCGAACCGGAAATCGTCGACTTGTGCAATCTGCTGGTCGCGATGGGTGCCGAAATCGAAGGGATCGGTTCTTCCGATCTCACCATTCACGGCGTTTCACGCCTCCACGGGGCAACCTACATGGTCATGCCCGACCGTATCGAGGCGGGTTCCTATGCCTGTGCGGCGGCCATCACCGGCGGCGACGTCCTGCTGGCGGGCGCCCGGATGGAAGACATGGCCTCGACCGTTCAGGCTCTGCGTGACGCGGGCGTCCATGTCGAGGAAGTACGCGGCGGATTGCAGATCACGACGGACGGCCCGCTGCGCCCGGTGACGCTCTCGACCGCGCCGTTTCCCGGCTTCCCGACGGACATGCAGGCCCAGCTCATGGCGATGCTGTGCATGGCCGAAGGGTCTTCGGTCCTGACCGAGACGATTTTCGAGAACCGCTACATGCACGTTCCCGAACTCAACCGCATGGGCGCCCGAATCGAGACCAAGGGCCGCACTGCGGTCGTGCATGGCGTGAAGAAGATGACCGGCGCCGACGTCATGGCCACCGACCTGCGCGCATCGATGAGCCTCATCATCGCCGGTCTTGCAGCCGAAGGCGAAACCCGCGTCCACCGCGTCTATCACCTCGACCGGGGCTATGAACGCCTCGAGGAAAAGCTGTCCCTGATCGGCGCCGACGTCGAACGGGCCGGAGACTGATGTAACGCGCGACTGAAAGACCGTGAAGGCACGGCGGTTCAGCCGCCGTGCCGCCCCAGGGCTCGCGCCGCGAGCCATTGGCGGATCGCCCCGGCAAGACCGGGCGGATTGTCAGCCCCGATCCTCTCGACATCGATCCGCGCGACCAGCGCGTTGATCGGAATCCCTTCTTCCTCGGCAACTTTGCGCAGCCAATCCCAGAACAAGGGTTCCAGGCTGATCGAGGTCTTGTGCCCGGCGATCTCCACCGACCGCTTGACCGGCGGATGATAGATTGAGGAAATGTCCGTCATATCCTGTGAAACGGCGGCAGACATCACGCCCGCCGCCGATCCGGATCAGTACATGTGCTGCCCACCGTTGATCGACATCGTCGACCCGGTCACGAAACCAGCGTCGTCCGAAGTCAGGAACGCAACGGCGCGCGCGATTTCATAGGCCTTGCCCAGACGTCCGACCGGAATCTTGGCAATGATCTTTTCGAGCACCGGGGCCGGCACGGCCGCAACCATGTCGGTGTCGATGTAGCCCGGCGCGATGGCATTGACGGTCACGCCGTACTTCGCCCCTTCCTGCGCCAGAGCCTTGGTAAAGCCATGGATCCCAGACTTGGCGGCGGCGTAGTTCACCTGACCGTACTGCCCGGCCTGACCGTTGATCGACCCGATATTGACGATACGCCCCCAACCGCGCTCGCGCATACCCGGGAAAGCCGCCTTGGCCATGTTGAAGCAACCGCCAAGATTGATGCGCATGACTTCGTTCCAGTCGTCATAGCTCATCCGGTGAAGAACCCCGTCGCGCGTGATCCCCGCATTGTTGATCACGATGTCGACAGGTCCGTACTGCTCGGCAATTCCGGCCACCGCGGCCAGCGAAGCCTCATGATCACCCACGTCCCAGCGGACCGTGGGAATGCCCGTCGCTTCGGTAAAGGCCTTCGCCTTTTCCTCGTTCCCGGCATAGTTGGCAACGACCTGGCGTCCCTGCTCTTTCAGTGCGAGGCTGATGGCCTCGCCGATCCCCCTGGTACCACCCGTAACGATAGCTACTCGCGCCATTTGGAATCCTCTGGTTGAAATACCCCGATCAGGCGACTGCTAAAGTATGACCATGTCGAATATACGACAAGTCACCTGATACCGAAAATTACCAAATAATGAGATGCAGCCGAAATCGTGCATCCAGACCATAGAAAAAGCACATACAATATGCTGCATCGCAAAAAGAATGCTTAAGAAGACCCGAAACAATGGAGTCACAGCGATTGCTGCGCTGCATCATTAATGAAAATGCAATAATCACGGCCGAATTTCTTGAATTTCAAAGAAATCGACACATCTCGGGAAAAATTCCCGCATCGTTGAGGATGGAGGAGGCGCAACAACGGCCAGACCAGCACCCGGCATAACCGGACAACACCAGTCACCAAAACCGGATCAGCGATAAGGGGAACATCGACAAGTCAAAAGATAACCGATTCGGATATCTTCGACACCCTCGTTCAGAAGCGGAACTTGGTTCCGACGTAAATCGCCTGACTGTCCTGGCGATGGTCGGTCAGCGCGCGCAGGCGATCGCGGTCCGACGAATAGCGGATACCCGCCGTCACATCGAGATTGCCGGTCAGACGATAGCTGCCGCCAAGATCGACCTGGTAATCCCCCTGCCCATCAGGCGTACGCGGGGCACGGCCGGTCTTGTCCTTCTCATCAACAGCGATCCGCGGTTCGATGCGCGAAAAACCGTTCGCCGCCGCAGACTGCGAAGGCGCCAGAGAGAATGTCCGCAATTCGGCATTGTCCGGCGTCGATTCGCGCGGAAGGCTCGCCGTGACCGAAGCAAAGCTCTGATACCCGCGAGCAAGACCCAGGTTGTACACCGTCGGTGCAATCCGCACAGCAGCAAGTCCGGGATTGCCCGCCGCAGGCGCCGACCGAGCACCGATCAGGCGCGCGCGCAATTCGGGCAACCGCACCGCAACCGTGACTGCACGATCGGGGCGATTCTCGGTTCCCGCAGGCGTGAAGCGGAACAGCTTTCCATTGACCAGCGCATGGGCCGACACTTGCGCAACGAGGCGCGGATCAACCGAGGCCGGCGTGAACGAACCGACTCCGCCGCGTGCAGCAAGACTGACGGGCAGCGATTCGGTGCCGTTGGAAAATGCGTTCACGACGGTCGGGGCAAGCAACAGAGAAGGCAAGACAACCGCCGCGACCCTTGCAGGCACGCGCAGAAGCCGACGAAAACCGCCGCCTTTCCCGCCATTTGCCTGCTTACCGCTCATTGCCCTGTTACCTGCCTTGTTCTTTACCCGCTTCACTTGCCCGCCTCTCGGCAACGAAGGCCGTTGGCGATCGCAAGTGACCGTTCAGTTCACATGGATATAGATGCATCCCCGGCCGAGTTCCAGTCGGCAAGCCCCTTCCCGAGCATTCGCTGAAAAGTGTTGCACGCAATCCACACGCCTCATCTCCTCCGCCTTTCCTGCACGCCGCTTCCCTTCCGGCGGAAACGGTCTTCCAATGCGCTTGCCGCCTGACATGTGGGAGTGTTAGAGGCCTGCCGAAGGCGACGCGCGCCACCCTTTTCGGCATCTCACCGATCCGAAAGCGGAGGATTGCCGATCTACGCCCGTTTTCGGTCGTGCCGGCAGGATCGCGTCACCGCACCCCGCCGTGCCAGCAAGGACAGGATTGACAGTGACGTTGAGCGCCAGCCCCCGCAGCACAAACCCCCGCACGATCGGCACTCTTCCCGCAACCACCTTGCGCGGATTGCTTATCGGCGCGCTCCTCGTCTCGCTCGGCGCCTGTGCGCCCCACCGTCACCACCCCAAGCCGCTGCAGCACCCCACCGCCGAATATGCGGACAGCAAGGTCACGCAAATCGGCGTGAACTCGTACCTCTGGCGTGCCAGCCTCGACACCTTGTCGTTCATGCCCCTGCTCCAGACCGACAGCAACGGCGGCGTGATCGTGACCGACTGGTACTCCAATCCGTCCAACCCCAACGAACGGGTCAAGGTGACGGTTTCGATTCTCGACCAGGACCTGCGCGCGGACGCCGTGCGCGTGGCCGCCAGCCGCCAGGTGCTGCAGGGCGGCAACTGGATCGACGCTCCGGTCCAGGCCGCCACCGTACAGAAGCTGGAAGACATCATCCTGACCAAGGCGCGCGACTTGCGCCGCAAGACCCTGCGCGGCTGATCGCCCGGCGGAGCCCGGCTTCGTGCCGGGCCAATCCGCCTGACGGCCGCCCTCTTGCGTCCACCTGTTGCGCGAGACCGCCTGCCTGCGTAGAGGGCGCGCATGACCGCTGATCGTTTCGACCCCGCAACGTCCGACATTCGCTGGCAGAAGGCCTGGGACGACGCCCAGACTTTCCGTGCCGACGATGCCTCTCCGCGCCCGCGCAGCTATGTGCTCGAGATGTTCCCCTATCCTTCGGGGCGCATCCATATCGGCCATGTGCGCAATTACACGATGGGCGACGTCCTCGCGCGCTACAAGCGGATGAAGGGGTTTGAAGTCCTTCACCCGATGGGCTGGGACGCATTTGGCATGCCCGCCGAAAACGCGGCCATGGAGAAGGGCGTTCACCCCGGCGGCTGGACCCGCGACAACATCGCCAACATGAAGGCACAGTTGAAGCGACTGGGCTTCGCGCTCGACTGGTCCCGTGAAATCGCGACCTGCGAACCCGAATACTACGGCCATGAACAGTCGCTGTTCATCGACCTTTATCAAGCCGGCCTTGTCTATCGCAAGGAATCGGCCGTCAACTGGGACCCGATCGACCACACTGTGCTGGCCAACGAACAGGTCATCGACGGACGCGGCTGGCGTTCGGGCGCCCTGGTCGAAAAGCGCAAGCTCAACCAGTGGTTCCTCAAGATCACGCAGTTTGCCGACGATCTGCTGAACGGGCTCGGCACGCTCGACAAGTGGCCTGAAAAGGTCCGCCTGATGCAGGAAAACTGGATCGGCAAGAGCCAGGGCCTGCAGTTCCGCTTCGCCCTGTCGAACGGCGAGACTCTCGAAGTCTACACCACCCGCCCCGACACCATTTTCGGCGCCAGCTTCGTCGCGGTCGCCGCCGAGCACCCGATCGCGCAGGCTGTCGCTGCCGCCAACCCCGCTGCCGCCGAGTTCATCGCGCTGTGCCGTCAGGGCGGCACGACGGCCGCCGAACTCGAAACCGCCGAAAAGCTGGGCTATGCGACCGGGATCACCGCGCGCCACCCCTTCACCGGCGAAGACCTGCCCGTCTACATCGCCAATTTCGTGCTGATGGACTACGGCACCGGCGCGATCATGGCCGTCCCCGGCCACGACCAGCGCGACTTCGACTTCGCAAGCAAGTACGACTTGCCGATCCTGCGCGTCGTCGCAGCCCATGCCGAGGACGCCGACCGCCCGTTCGGCGCCGAAGCCGAGGCAGGCGACGGCATTCTCGTCAATTCGTCGTTCCTCGACGGCCTGCCGGTCGCACAGGCCAAGGCCGAAGTGATCGCCCGCGCGCAAGCGGAAGGCTGGGGCGAAGGCAAGACGGTTTGGCGCCTGCGCGACTGGGGCGTTTCGCGCCAGCGGTACTGGGGTACCCCGATCCCCTTCGTCCATTGCGAAATCTGCGGCGTCGTGCCGGTGCCCAAGAAGCAGCTTCCGGTCACGCTGCCCGACGATGTCGACTTCTCGGTTCCCGGCAATCCGCTCGATCGCCATCCGACGTGGAAGCATGTCGATTGCCCGCAATGCGGCCACGCAGCCCGGCGCGAAACCGACACGCTCGACACTTTCGTCGATTCCTCGTGGTATTTCCTGCGCTTTGCCAGCCAGCCGACGGATGCCCCGTTCGATCCGGCGGTGATTGCACAGTGGTTGCCGGTCGAACAGTACATCGGCGGCATCGAGCATGCGATCCTGCACTTGCTCTACGCCCGCTTCTGGACCCGCGCTCTTGCCCATATCGGCAAGATCGACATCACCGAGCCTTTCGCCAGCCTGTTCACCCAAGGCATGGTGACGCATGAAACCTATGAACGGCGCAATCCCGAAAACGGGCAGCCGATCTTCTTCAGCCCGACCGAAGTCGAACGCAGCAGCGACGGGGCCGTGCTCCGCGCCGACGGCGCCCCGGTCGAGATCGGCCGCGTCATCAAGATGTCGAAGTCGAAGAAGAACGTGGTCGACCCCGACGAGATCGTCGCCCGCTATGGTGCCGACGCGATCCGCTGGTTCATGCTGTCCGACAGCCCGCCCGAACGCGACCTCCCCTGGTCGGAAGCCGGGATCGAGGGCTGCGCCCGCTTCGTCCAGCGCCTGTGGCGCCTGTTCGCCCAATATGACGCCACAGCAACCGGCGAAGACAAGGCCGTCGCCCGCAAGGCGCACCAGACCGTCCATGCCGTTGCCGCCGACATCGAAGCTCTCGGCTTCAACAAGGCCGTCGCGCGCATCTACGAACTGACCGGCGTGATCGAGAAGGCCGCCCCTTCGGCAAGCCGCAGCGAAGCGATCCGCATGCTGCTGCAACTGATCGGGCCGATGATGCCGCATCTGGCCGAAGAGGCCTGGTCCGCCATGGGCGAAGGCCTCGTTGCCGACGCCGCCTGGCCACCAGTCGATCCGGCCCTGCTGGTCGATGACGAAGTGACCGTCGCGGTTCAGGTCAAAGGCAAGTTGCGCGATACGCTGACCGTTGCCAAGGGCACCTCGCGCGAGGATCTCGAACGTCTGGCGCTTGCCTCGGAAAAGGTCCAACGTGCCCTCGACGGTGCGGAAATCCGCAAGATCATCGTCGTTCCGGATCGGTTGGTGAACCTTGTCGCGTAATCGCCCCTTTCGCCTCGTCGCGCTGGCCTCGTCGCTTGCCCTGCTTTCGGCTTGCGGGCTCAAGCCCATGTATGCCGGGGGCAGCAGCGGGGCCGTCGCGCGTCAGGCGGCTGCGGTCGACGTCTCCCCCATCGAGGGAAAATCGGGCTTCCTCGTCCACAATGCCCTGACCGACCGTCTCGGCGCTGCGGGCAAGGCAACGCCGCGCTATCGCCTCGACGTTCGCCTCGACGAGCGCCTGCAGGGCACCGGGCTCCTGTCCAACAACTCGATCACGCGTGAACGGCGCACCCTGCGCGCGCGCTATCAGCTCGTCGATCTGGCATCGGGCACGATCGTGCTCGACGCGACCGCCGATGCCGACGCCGGGATCGACATCGTCTCGAGCGAATATGCGGTGATCGCGGCCGAACAGACTGCGCTCGAAAACCTCTCGAAAGACATTGCCGACCAGATCGTCACGCGCGTCTCGACGCGTCTGCGTCAGATGAAATAACGGCGCCTTCGGTGAAGGCGACGCACAAGACCTTTGCCGGGATGATGGACCGCGCCTTACGACAGGCGCGTGTCTTCTATTTCTGCGGCGCAGACGAAGCCGGAGCCAGCGACGCGGCCGCTCGCGTGATCGAACGCCTCGGTCCAGCCGAAAAGGTCGAGATGACCGGCGCCGAACTCAGGCGCGATCCCGTCCGGCTCGCGGACGAGGCCCGCTCGACATCGCTGTTCGGCGACCATCGCATCATCATCATCACCATGTCCGGCGACGAGGCCTACGAAGCGATCTCGACCCTGATCGCCGATCCCGTTCCCGGCTGGCCGGTGCTGGCCATCGCCGGCGGCGCCACCGACAAATCGCGGATCGCAAAACTGCTGGCCGACCGCGACGACGCCCTGGTGACGGTTTTCCACCCGCCCGACTTGCGTGCCGTTGCCGAAATGGTGCGCACGCTCGGCGATACCGCCGGACTTCGCCTCAACTCCGGCCTTGCTGAACAGATCGCGCTTGCAACCGGCCTCGACACACGCATGGCACGCAGCGAGATCGAAAAGCTGGTTCTTTATCTCGACGCTGCGCCTGAATCCCCGCGCGCGCCGACGCCTGCGGATCTCGCCGCGATCGGCGCCGCGACCGAGGACGACAGCATTGCCCCGCTGATCAACGCCGCCCTTGGCGGGCAAACCAAGCAGGTCGGACACGAACTGGCCCGCGTGACGGCGCAGGACGTCAACGGTGTAGCCCTGCTGCTGGCGTTCGAACGGCGCGTGGTCACCCTGTTCCAGCTTGCCGGACGCCTCGGGACACGCACCGACATCAGCGCTTTCCTCGAAGGCGAAATCCAGGCTCGCCGCGTCTTCTTTCGCGACAAGGCCGACCTTGCCCAGCAACTCGGGCGGTGGCGCGGCGCCCGCCTCGAACGTCTGGCCCAGCGCCTGATCGCGCTTCACCGCGCCATGCTGACGGACAACCGCCTGTCGGGCCTGCGCCTCGCCCATGAAGTCGTCGAAGTCGTTCGCGCAGCCGCACGTTGAAATAGCGGCATAATTTCCACCAAATAAGTTTTAATACCCAAGGTCCGTCACGTTGTCGTGACAAGCCCCAGACGTTAGCCTTTTACACATCGAGGCGCACAAACGTGCGCCATGCATTGGGCTGGGCACAATTGCCGATGACTTCGAAATCCGGTGATATTGTCGGCATTCAATACTTGCGCGGCCTCGCCGCCATTGCCGTTGTCATCGACCATACCGTCAGCATGGCGACGTTCCCCAAATACTTTAACGTCCCGCATGCCAGTGCCCTCGCGTCCTACGGCATGCTTGGCGTCAACCTTTTCTTCGTCATCAGTGGCTTCATCATCGCCTACACGTCACTCGAATTTCGCGACGGACGGTATGCCGCGAAAATCACCGTTCCTGCATTTTCCGAGAAGCGCTTCTTCCGCATTGTACCGGTGATGTGGGCCGCCATTGCGCTTTACATGCTGGGCCGGTTCGTGGGCAGAGACTTCACGCTCAACACCACGTATCTCAATGCCTTCCTGCTTCTGCCGTTCGGCAACGTCGAACCGAACCAGATCTGGACCCTGCGGCAGGAACTGTTCTTCTATATCATGTTCGCCATATCTTTCCTGCGCCCTCGGCAAGCGCCATGGCTGATCGGGCTATGGGGCCTCTCCCCCTTGCTTTACGCCATTGTCGCCGGCCCGCGTCCGTCGATCGACGCCGCCCATCAATTCCTGTGGCTGGCGACGTTCCCGATGAACATCACCTTCCTCGTCGGCCTCGCGATCGGACTGCTACACCTGCGCCTGGACGGGAATGCGACAATACGTGTCGGACACTTCGCCTTCCCCCTCGCTATTGCCATGATGGCGATCCTTTGGGGCATCGGCTTCGCGTTCGACCTCCATGTAGACGACCTCCGCTCCGCCCTTTTCACATCCCTGATCTGTGGCCCGATCGTCCTTGTCGCCACCCGACTGGATTGCCCCGGCGGCATTCTCGACCGTTTCGGCAGGCTTCTGGGAAAAGCCTCATTCGCGATCTACCTGTTCCATCCGCATGCAGCATCGGCCTCGCTCGGCATTCTTGCACGCCTGCTTCACCGCACGCATTTCGCACCGGCAGCAACGATATCCACTCTGATTGCCGTACTCGCCGGCATCCTCGCCCACTACTGCATCGAGGAACCGGTTCACAAGGCTTGCCGCAGACTCGCCTCAAGGATGCGCGGGCGCACCTCCAACCGCCTTGCGGAAACCATCGTCGAAAGCCAGCTGTCGGCCACGCCGACGCTCACCGGGCTTGGAAAAACCGTCTCTATTTCGCACCGAAATACATGACCCCCAAGACCCCAGCATCCGGACAGCCATCCTTTCACCCCCTTTAACCACCAATATAAGACAGACACTTACAAGACACCGCCCCAAGAATCGGTAGACGAATTCACACTCGACTCCATCGACAGGAACTGCCTCAAAATCGCACACGCTTTCCGAAAGTGGTCGCAAGCAAGACAGGCTGATTGAAATACGGGTCGAAATGCGCGACAAAAGCCACCGTTGAAGAGGATTGCGACGAACAGAAGCTTGCCTTAGCTCCAATTTGGTCGTATTTTTTGCAATGCAGCATAATGCTGTTACGAATTAGCTGCGCATTAACAAAGACTTTTGCGTCCGACCACTCAATTTGCTGCACATGCTGGTTGGCACCCGGATGGGAGTCCGGGATCGAGGGGAAACATGACGACAACCGCACTGGATCGCGTAACGCCTCCTCGGAGCAGCAGCACTGGCGGTGAGCGATTTAAATTGCCCCTGGCCCCATCACTCGAGCGCCGACGCCTTCAGTGCTACCTTCTCCTGATGGTGCTCGACATGCTCTGCATCATAGGGACAGAAATTGCAGTCGGCTATTTCACCTTCGGACGGTTCCTGTCGCCCGCCACCCTCGATCAGGTTGAATTGCTGATCCCCGTGTACTGGACGATCGCCGCCAACACCGGCACGTATTCATCCCGGGCCCTGACCTCCCTCCGTTTCAGCCAGTCCCGCGCGGTGGCTTCAGTCTTCATCTCGCTGATGGTTATGATTTTTCTGGCCTTTTTTCTGCGCACCGGCATGGCGACATCACGTGTGTGGACGCTCGGAAGCACTCTGGCCAATGCAGTCACGTTGTCATGGCTACGCTCGTTTGTGCAGCCCCATTTCCGCAATCGTTGCGGACCAACGGCGGAAAACGTGCTTATTTTCAACGATGGCGGCCCTCCGCTCCGCATCGCCCACGCCTGGCATATCGACACAACGGAACACGGCCTCCGGCCCGACCGCTTCGACCCGCATATGCTCGACCGCCTCGGCCTGTTCATGACCAATATGGATCGCGTCCTGGTCAGCTGCCCACCGGAACGGCGCAGCGATTGGGCGCTGGTATTCAAAGGCTCGAATATCTCCGGTGAAATCGTCGAACCTGACGTTGCAACACTCGGCGCCATCGGTGCACGCCGCGGCCTGGACTTCGGCGCCTTGGTGGTATCGGCTGGCCCCTTGAATTTGCGGGACCGTGCACTCAAGCGACTGATGGACATCGCCATCGCAGGGACTGCGCTTGCGGCCCTTGCCCCCCTCCTCATCCTCATCGCCCTTGCGATCCGCATCCAGGATGGTGGCCCGGTCTTTTTCATGCAGCAACGGCAGGGACGCAACAACCGCCTGTTCTGGATCTACAAGTTCCGCTCCATGCGTGTCGAAAAACTCGATGCTACCGGCAGCCGCTCTGCAAGCAAGGATGATGAACGCATCACTCCGGTCGGGCGCTTCATTCGACGCACGAGCATTGATGAAATGCCCCAGTTGATCAACGTCCTGCGCGGCGACATGAGCATCGTGGGGCCCCGCCCCCATGCCATCGGCTCTCTCGCAGGCACCAAGCGTTTCTGGGAAGTGGATTCCCGGTACCTGCTTCGCCATTCGCTCAAGCCCGGATTGACCGGCCTTGCGCAAATCCGCGGGTACCGTGGCGCGACCGACACGGAACACGATCTTGCCATCCGGCTTCAGGCCGATCTCGAGTATGTCGATGGCTGGACGATCTGGCGCGATCTTCACATCATGGTGGCGACGCTGCGCGTGCTCGTCCACGATCGCGCCTTTTAAAGGCGCGATCGCCCATTTCTTGCGAATTCTTGCAAGAATTCTCCACCCAGCGCCAGCCGCGCGTTCATTCCCCACCTCCGCTCAAAATCCCGTAACTCGTCGAATTACCAGTCGAATACGCGCGCTTTCCAGAAATAACCAAGTTCAGCGCATGCACTTGCCAAATTCATGAATGCAACGGTTACCATTTTGAGCGGAACTCGAGAAATTCATCGGGAACACATGCAACGACCTTCGGCGGACACGACGCAAGTTCGCAGCTGCGGAGCCAAATTACTGTTCTGAAATGATTTTTATGCGGCGACAGCGCAGGCACAAAACAAGCATTACGCCGTTGCAGTATTTCTCCTTAGTTGTTATACGTACCTGACGTGCCGAATCAGGAGAAACACATGCTTCGCATTAAGACCGCTCTGACTGCCGCCGCTGTGCTCGGCCTTCTGGTGTCCGGCTCTGCCAACGCCGACACCGTTGCCAGCTCGGCCCTGCCCCACGCCACCGGCGTGAAGGCGACCAAGGTTGCCCGTCGCGCTCCGCGCACGACCGGCGTTGCCAGCCATAGCGATGCTCTGGTCGGTGGTGTTGCTGGCGTTGCCGGCGGCGCGCTGATTGTCGGGCTTTGCTATGCCTCGAACATCTGCGAAAACGGAACAACCACGATCACTCAGTACGTTTCGCCGCACGGCTGAGACTGGCGCACGTTTTGAAAAGGGAGCTCGTGAAATTTTTCACGAGCTCTTTTTTTGTCTCTCCTGCACAGCCATGGACGGACACGGCTGGACAGACTTGAACTTGATAGTATCCTCCCATCAGCAAGACTTGATACGATCAAGATCTGCGCCAGTCAGACTGGGGCATGCAACGTTTGACACGATGTGCCTCAAACTCCACGCAATAGCGCAGAGATAACCGGCAAGTCTTTCAAGCGAAACTTCGAAAAGTGTGGATAGGGCCGTCCACAATATTGTTACGTGACACTTACCGGGGTGTAGCAAGCAACGCATGGCGACCAGTTCGGACGAAATCCGCAGCGGCGAAGATCGTCGCAGACATCATTTCGATCACAATCGGCGTTCACGCAGCCGCCCACGCGAACTCTTCGATTACCGCCCACGGCCAGGCGTTGCGATCGTCATGGCCATGCTTGCAGTCACGCTCGTCCTGGGCGGTGGCGGCACCGTCAGCCCGGAAACCGAAGTCCCGACCCAAATTCTGCTCGCGGTCCTGCTTCTCCTGCTTACTCTCGTGCCGGATTGGTCCCGCGGACTTGTCCGCGCGCCGGCGAGTGCCTGGCTTCTGGCCGGCATTGCCCTTGTCATTCCCGTCATGCAACTCGTTCCGCTCCCCCCTGCGATCTGGCATGCGCTGCCGGGACGATCGACTGAAATCGCGGCACTTTCCCTGATCGGAGCTGCTGACAACTGGATGCCGCTGACCATGGTGCCGACACGGACGTTCGCGTCCCTGTTGACCATGATGGCCATGGCCACGCTGTTTTTGGAGTTCACGCGCCTCGACCGTAACGGACGCACGGCCTTGTGCCTCGTCATTGCCCTTGTCAGCATCCCTGCCGTCATCCTGGGCGCCTTGCAGATCACGTCGCTCGGCGGATTTGGCTGGTCGCTCTATGCCGATGCAAACAAAGGCTGGGTGGTGGGCTTCCAGGGCAACCGCAATGCAACGACCGACTTCTTCCAGGTCGCGATTCTTGCGTGCGGTGTCGTTGCCGCGGCCCTGATCGAGGAACGTCGTCCGAAAATCGCCGTTCTGGGATCCACGGCGATCGTGGTCGCGGTCCTGACCATCAGCGTTCTTTTGACCGGCTCCCGCACCGGGATCGGCCTGTTCCCCGAGACTTTTCTCTTCCTGGCCCTGATTCTCTGGCCCGACTTCGCCCCGGCCACGAAAAAAGGTCGCATGGCTCTGGCTTTCGCCACTTGCGCGGGCCTTGTCGTTATCGGCGCGCTTCTCGTCCAGACGGCCTCGATCGACCGCGTCATCGCGCGTTTCGATACGCCGACGGAAGGCCGATGGGACATCTGGAAGGATACCTTGTCCGCGACGGCCAAGGTGTGGCCTGCCGGGGGCGGCATCAGCAGCTTTGTCCCGCTCTATGAAGCGTCCGAACGGCTCGAGGTCCTGATCCCGGCCTTGCCGATCCGCGCGCATAACGACTGGCTCGAATGGCTTCTCGAAGCCGGCCTTCCCGGCGCGTTCGCTCTTGCAGCAACCGTCGCTATCGTCGCATGGCTCGGTGTCCGCAGCACCAGGACGGCCATGTTCCGCACGCCGGACAAGCTCCATCGGGCACAAGTTCTCTTCGCACTGGGGACGTTGCTGCACATCGGCTTGCATGCAATGCTGGACTATCCGATGCGAAGTCTAACCCTTGTTGCACTGATCGTCGCGGGAGTGGCTCTACTCACCCCACTTTCACTTCCTGATCACGAAAAAACTTGAGATGAGAGGATGGGGGTTCTTCCGATTGTGCAAAGCAGCAAGAAATGGCAGTCAAGCAGTGGGCGGCGTTTTTCGTCGCAGCATTGGCTGGCACGCAGTCGGGTGCCGTTCCAGTGACGGCGCAGGAAATCATGGCAACCAGCAGTGAGTAAGCGAATGAAGTCTTCCCATCTCCTTGTTGCCTTGTCCGCAGGCCTTATGCTTTCGGGCTGCGCGGGCAAACTCTATGACCACCTGCCTACGGGAGCGGCCGCCTATCGTATCGCTCCATCGATTGACCAGGCTGTCAGCCCGACCAAATACACGATCAATCCCGGCGACGAATTGAGCTTTGCCGTCTTCGACGAACCCGATCTTGCCATCCCCAAGGTGGTGGTCGACGATGCCGGCAATGTGCAGTTGCCGCTGGTCGGGTCGGTTCACGTCGCGGAGCTCTCGCCCGCCGAGGCAAGCCATGAAATCAGCCTGCTTTATGGCAAGCGCTATCTCAAGGACCCGCAGGTCACACTCAGCGTCACAACGCCGGTTCCGCACATGGCCTCGGTCGAAGGCGAAGTGAATCAGGCCGGCGCCTTCGTCATTGGCCAGGACACCACCCTGCTCAGCGTCATCGCCATGGCCCACAGCACGACCAAGATCGCCTCGCTCACAGAAGTCGTCATCTTCAGGACGCGGGACGGACAGCGAATGGCAGGCCGGTTCAATCTCAGCCGGATCCGCGCCGGTATCGACCCCGACCCCCAGATCCTGGCAGGCGACGACGTGGTGGTCGGTCTGTCGCACGGAAAGTCGCTCTATCGCGACTTCATCCAGGCAGCGCCGCTCTTCAACGTTTTCTACCGGCTCTAATTTCGGACGGTCCCGTGCAGACAAAGAACACTCTCCCATCGTCCGAATTCGACGCCGCTCGCATGGTGGCTCTCGATCGATCGAACCTTCATGGCGAAAGCGAAGAAGCCGGATTCGACGTCCGCCTTCTCCTCGCGATCATCCGCGGCAACTCGATCCTCATCACGACGATCATTCTGGGCTCCCTCGCCATCGCAATCGTCATGACCATGTTGACGACACCGCGCTACACGGCGTCAACCACAGTCCAGATCGACAACCAGACCGCTCAGGTTCTCGGCAAGGCCGCCAACGAGGACACCAATTCCTCGGATACGACCTCTGCAGGCGATACCGAACGCTTCCTGCAGACGCAGATGGACATCCTCAACAGCCGGGCCCTCGCGACACGCGTCGCCGAGCGGCTCAACCTCGTCGGCAACCCGGCGTTCTACGCCGCGATGGGTGCACGCGCTCCGGCCCCGGGCAAGGCACGCCGCAAGCTCGAGGAAGAGACGCTAAGGCTCTTGCTGAACAACGAAACCGGCGCCCTTCCCCGCAATTCGCGTCTTGCCACGATCACCTTTACCGCCACCGACCCCGGAATGGCGGCCAAGATCGCGAACACCTGGGCCCAGGAATTCATTCAGGCCAATCTCCAGCGTCGGTACGACAGCTCCGCCTATGCCCGCGACTTCATTTCGGGGCAGCTCGCCGAGGCGAAAGCCAAGCTCGAAAAGTCGGAACGCGATCTCAACGGATACGCGCGTGCGGCAGGTCTCATCAAGACCCGCGACCCGGGCAATTCCGGCGACGGGGAAGCAGGCACGACTCCGAATTCGGTGACCATGGCCAGCCTGCTGCAGCAGAATGCGGCCGCCAATGCGGCAGAACAGAACCGCATCCTCGCCGAACAGCGCTGGCAGTCGGTCTCGCGCAGCAATCTTCTGACTGCTCCCGAAGTCCTCACCAATCCGACCATCAGCTCCCTGATGATCGAACGCGCCAAAGTCGCTGCGGACCTGCAAAGCGAACGCTCGCGCCATCTCGAGGACTATCCCAGCGTCCAGAAGCTGAAAGCACAGGAAGCCACGATCAATCACCAGATCAACGATGTGGCAAAGAGCGTTCGTGATTCGATCAAGCAACAATACGATGCCGCGATGAATGCGGAGCAGAGCCTCAAGCAGCAGGTTACCGACCTCAAGGGCGCCTCGCTTGCAGAGCAGGATCGTTCGGTCGAATACAACCTGCTTGCACGCGATGCCGACACCAACCGGTCGCTTTATGAGAACCTGCTCCAGCGCTACAAGGAATTGAGCGCGGCGGCAGGCATCACTGCCAGCAACATCTCGATCATCGACACCGCCGACAATCCGATCGAACCGAGCGCTCCCAAACTGATGCGCAACCTCGCGATTGCGTTCCTTGCCGGCGTCGTCCTTGCCGCACTGGTCGTCACGGTTCGCCATCAGACCGACGACTCGGTTCGCGTCCCCGAGGACATCGAACGCAAGCTCGGCGTGCCGCTGCTGGGAGTCATCCCTGTCACGAACGAGGAGGTCCCGCTTGCCGAACTGCAGGACCCCAAGTCGCCGTTCAGCGAAGGCTACCACTCGCTGCGCAACTCCCTCATGTTCTCGACCCCGCACGGCTTGCCCAAGACGCTGCTGGTCACGAGCTCCCAGCCTGCGGAAGGGAAGTCGACCAGCAGCTTTGCCATCGCTCAAGGCATTGCCAAGCTCGGTCGGTCGGTCGTCCTGATCGACGTCGACATGCGCCGCCCGTCGCTCCACGGCGCGCTCGGCACGGCCAACAAAATCGGCCTGTCCAGCCTGCTGACGCGCCAGCACCAGATTGTCGAGGCGCTGGTGCCGACGCCGATCGAGAATCTGACCGCCATGACGTCGGGCCCAATCCCGCCGAGCCCGACCGACCTGCTCAGCTCCGAAGTCATGAAGGAACTGCTGCACGACCTGTCGGAACGTTTCGACGTGGTGGTTCTCGACAGCCCGCCGGTTCTGGGCCTTGCCGACGCGCCGCTTTTGTCCACCATGGTGGAAGGCGTCGTGATGATCATTCAGGCAGATCGTGGCCGCCGCGGTTCGCTCAAGTCCTCGCTGCATCGCTTGCGCGGGATCAAGGCCAACATTCTGGGCGGTGTGCTCACCATGTTCGACGCGTCGAAGGCGACCAACCGCTACTCCGAGTACTATGGCTACGATTACTATCAGTATCGGGAAAGCGAGAAGGCCTGATCCGTGTCGGCAGAGGACACCGGTACCGAGGTCTCGTCGCGTCGCCGTCGCAGCCGCTCTGCGGCACGCGGCGGCGCCCGATCGGGCAAAAGTCATGCAAGGGTACGCGGCATCGCCCTGCCTCGCCTGACACGCTCCCCAGCCGCCCTTGCGGGAGCACTGGGGATTGGGGTCTATATCCTCGCAGCCTTGGCAAGCGGCACCGACCGTCTTGCCGAACAGCATCCGGGCATGCCCAGTCTCATCGGCTGGCCCTATGACTACGGTGCCGCGGTTCAACGCAGCCGTTTTACCATGGCCGCCAAGGATTATACCGGAACGTCTGCCCTGCTTGCACGAGCACTGCGCAGCGCGCCGGTCGATCAATTCATCATCGGCGCCCTGGGCCGCATGCAACTGGCTGCAGGAGAGACGGACAAGGCCAGTCGCACATTCGCCGTTTCGGCCGCACTGGGCTGGCGTGACGGCGGAACGCAGATCTACTGGCTGCAAAAGGGAATCGAGGTCGGCGATTTTCAGGCCGCCGTCCTGCGTGCGGACTCCTTCCTTCGTCAGGCCGATGACGAGACCGGCCGCAATCAGGTCGTCGACAGCCTTTCCGATTACGAGGAAGGTCGCGACGCGCTGGCCGAGCGCATACGCGCAACCCACCCTTTATGGGCGAACCAGTTCACCTATCACATTGACGCGCTCCCCCCGGAAAAGCTGGCCGATCGCGCGGACATCATCCGACGCGCCGGTCCCGGGATCTGGTCATGCAAGGACACCTGGTCGCTGATTTCCCGTCTGGTCGATGCCGGCTATCTCGACGAGGCGGCCACCGTTCGCAAGATGAGCTGCGGCGCGTCACCAGGCATCGTGCATGATCCCGATTTTGCGCTGATCAACCTTGACAGTCCCAACAGCTCACTCGACTGGAACGTTCCCCATCGCGGAGACGTCAACATCCAGAGCGACCGGGAAGCCAATGGCCATCCCCTGCTCCGCTTCACTGTCAGCAGTCCCTCGACGCTCGAGATTCTCGCGCAACGAATTCTCGTTGGATCAGGAACATATCGGATCAGCTGGCGAAGCCCCGGGACCTCTTCGGCAACTTTGCGCAAGATGAGCGTTTCGCTCGATTGCGCCAGTGACCTCAGCGATGCAAACCCCGGCCAACCCGCGCCTTCCGGCGCATATGCCGTCACGACGACGTTCGACGGAAGCTGCCCGGCGCCGGTTCTCGCATTCTGGCTTTCACCGAACCAGCAGGCGACGATCACCGATGTCCATGTGAGTTTTCTCGGCCACTGACCCGATCGGACCTGCAATGCCATGAACGCGCATTGCAGGTCATTCCGTCCGCGCAGGCCTCAGGAGGCGAAGCGAGGCTCCCGCTGCCAGGCGGAGGCCTTTTCCGAAGCGATGCTGCGCAATTCCGCTTCGAATGCCGCCAGAATGGCACGCCGGCTCCACCGCTCCTCGGCCCGCTTGCGTGCGGCGACCCCATAGCGATCGCGCGCGGCAGGATCATCGAGCAGATCAACGATCGCCGCCGCCATGGCATCGACATCGCCGGGCTCGGTAACAAGCCCGCACCCTTCGACTTCCTCTGCCAGACCAGTGCCCGATGCGGCCGTTGCAACGACCGGGCGACCCGATGCCAGCATGTTCGTCAACTTCGAGGGGAGGACCAGATCGGCCGCCCCTGCAAGCTGCGGCAAGAGATGAACGGTTGCCAGCCCGAGCAGTTCGCTGAGCTGCTCCCGGGGCTGGAGCGGTTCGAAGCGGACATTGTCCAGCCCCCGCGCCGCTTCGACAAGATCCTTGAGCAAAGCCCCGTCACCCGCGATCACGAACGTCAGGTCGCGACGATGCTGCAGCGCGCGCGCAACATCGATCAGGATCTCGATCCCCTGCTTGTTGCCGATATTCCCGGAATACAGGGCGACATGGTCGGTCTTGATCCCGAAATGCTGCCGATAGGACGAGGTGCGCGTCAGCGGACGTATCGTGTCGATTTCCGCCCAGTTGCGGAATTCGTAAACCCGTTCCGAGGGAACGCCGTACGAACGCACTTTTGCGCACATCTGCGGCGAAATCGAACTGACCCGGCTTCCCCCCAGATTCCATCGCTCGAACCGGTGCGCAAGCTTTGCGAGCAAGCCCGTCGGACGCAGGAGTCCGGTGGCGAATGCGGCTTCCACCTCGAAATCCTGAATGTGCAGCCAGTACCGCGCCTTGTACAAACGGGCGACGGCCCGCGCGACCACTGCCGAAATCAACGAAGGGGCGACACAGACCACGACATCCGGACGGGCCTGGAACCCTTGTTTCAAAGCAGTAGGCAATGCGCGCAACGCAAAGCTGGCATGATGGATCAGGCGCTTGAGACCGCTGGGCCTGGCCGGGACATAAATCGGCAGCCGGATGATGGTCACGCCATGCTCTCGCGAGGCCAGCGCCCCACCCTCGCGGTGGTCGTCAATCACCCGCCACTGGGGATAATAGGCCTTGCCCGAAATGACGGTGACGTCATGGCCTGCCTCGGCAAGAAACTGTGCCGTCCCCGCGCTGTAGGGACCGATCCCCACCGGTTCGGGGGCGTAGTTCAGACCGATCAGCAGCACTTTCATCGAGAAGCTATCCTAAATCAAGTTGATGCCGGCCAGACCGACGGCGCGCTTCAAACTGCGCGAAAGTCCGCCTGATGATCGAGGAACCAACGATACGTCTCTTGCAGACCCGCCGCGAGATCGATCCGGGCCGTCCATCCCATGCCCGCCAGTCGCGCGACATCCATGAGCTTGCGTGGCGCACCGTCCGGCTTGGTCGGGTCGGTGGCGATGTCCCCTTCATAACCGACAACGCCTGCGACGATCCGGGCCAGTTCGAGGATCGAGACATCCTCGCCGCAGCCGACGTTGACGTGACTGAGCATCGGCTTCGTGTTCGCCTGGTAGACGTCCTTCGGAAGGTCGAAAACGAACAGCGAAGCATCTGCCATATCGTCGACGTGGAGGAATTCGCGCCGGGGCGTGCCGCTCCCCCAGATCGTCACCACCGGATCGCCCGCAACTTTCGCTTCGTGGAAACGACGCATGAGCGCTGGAATAACGTGACTGTTTTCCGGATGGAAATTGTCACCGGGCCCATAAAGGTTTGTCGGCATCACACTGCGATAATCGACACCGTGCTGCCGGTTATAGCTTTCGCACAGCTTGATCCCGGCAATCTTGGCGATCGCATAAGGCTCGTTGGTCGGCTCGAGCGTGCCAGTGAGAAGAGCATCTTCCCGCATCGGCTGGGGCGCCTCGCGAGGATAGATGCACGACGACCCGAGTTGCAGCAATCGCTGCACGCCGTTCGCAAAGGCCTGATGAATGACATTACATTCGATCATCAGGTTCTGATAAATGAAGTCGGCAGGATAAGTGTTGTTGGCGTGGATTCCGCCCACCTTTGCAGCCGCGAGGATGACGGCGTCGGGCCGTTCCTGCGCAAAGAAGGCTGCAACCGCACCCTGGTCGGCAAGGTCGAGTTCGGCATGCGTGCGCACCACCGTCTCCACGCCTCGCTCGGCCAGCTTGCGCACGATGGCGCCTCCGACCATGCCGCGATGTCCGGCAACGAAAACCCGCATCGGCTCAGCCTTCGATGGCCACGGGCAAATCGTACCCATGCGCCTTCAGCAAGGCATGTCGCTTGGCTTCCTTGAGATCGGCAGCGACCATTTCCGCACACATTTCCTGCGCGCTGATCTGGGGCACCCAGCCGAGCCTTTCCTTCGCACGAGTGGGATCCCCGAGCAGGGTCTCGACTTCGGCGGGACGGAAATACCGCGGATCGATACGGACGATGACATCTCCCGCCACCACACCGGGCGCATCGTCACCCGTGACGCTTTCGACGATCCCGACCTCGTCCACACCCTCGCCTGAAAAGCTGAGCGTGATACCGAGGTGCCGGGCCGACCACATGATGAATTCGCGCACCGATTGCTGGACGCCGGTCGCGATCACGAAGTCCTCGGGATGATCCTGCTGCAGCATCATCCACTGCATGCGGACGTAGTCCCGGGCATGTCCCCAGTCGCGCAGGGAATCGATGTTGCCCATGTAAAGGCAGGATTCCAAACCCTGGGCAATATTCGATAGCCCCCGGGTAATCTTGCGCGTGACGAACGTTTCGCCTCTGCGCGGACTTTCATGATTGAAGAGAATTCCGTTACACGCATACATACCGTATGCTTCACGATAATTGACCGTGATCCAATAGGCGTAGAGCTTGGCCACGGCATAAGGCGAACGAGGATGGAACGGGGTGGTTTCCCGCTGCGGCACTTCCTGAACCAGTCCGTAAAGCTCGGACGTGGAGGCCTGATAAAAGCGGGTCTTCTTTTCCAGGCCGAGAAAACGGATCGCCTCGAGCAAACGCAGCGTGCCGATCCCGTCAACGTCGGCCGTGTATTCCGGAGCCTCGAAACTGACCGCAACATGGCTTTGCGCGCCAAGGTTGTAGATCTCGTCGGGCTGAATTTCCTGAATGATGCGGGTCAGGTTCGACGTGTCCGACAAGTCCCCGTAATGCAACTTGAGATCGGGACGGACTTCGTGAGGATCCTGATAGATATGATCGATACGCTGTGTGTTGAACAGCGAGGCACGGCGCTTGATGCCATGCACTTCATATCCTTTTTCCAAAAGGAATTCGGCGAGATAGGACCCGTCCTGGCCCGTGACACCCGTAATCAGGGCAACCTTGCGATCAGCCAAGTGAAACTCCCGATACAACAAAGACAAGAACCGGATAATGAAAATCCACACCAGTTATTGCCGAAATCCCCACAAAAATGCGACCCCCGCCGTATTGAGTGCCCGCACGTGCAAGTCAAACCCCAAGAACAGACATCATTACTTTGAATTTTTCGAACGGCACCACGACAATCATGGGCGCCGTTCATCGCATTCCGTAGCGCCGTTTGAGCGCAAGGGCTCAAAATTGTCAATACGACGCCCCATCTTCAGCAGGGTTTGACGCAACATTTCGTCAATCCGTATAATTCCTTAAACCATAAATTTTCATTTAGCATCAGAATGATGGAGCAGGATCACCCGAAACATTCAGTCGACGCGTCAACCTCGATATTCTCTTTTCGCACCTGCACAATCGATATGCTGCACATGAACATCACCCTTGACCGCCCCGCCCTTGCGCCATTACCCAACCCAAATTCTCGTTTTGCGGTTTATCCGAACAGCAGTTGCAAGAAAAAAACACGGACGAGCTTCAACAGGCAAAGTGCGGAGATGCGAACGATGCTGCGGTCATCCAACAAGTTAACGGCACGATAACATCGTGAGAATCCTCGACATCATCGCGAGCCTCGATCCGGCCGGCGGCGGTCCGGTCAATACCGCCCGGACCATGACCCGCATCTGGCGCGACATGGGACATCAGGTCGACGTCCTGACGCTGGATTCTCCGGCAGCCCCCTATCTCAGCCCGGACCTGTCCCCGATACCGTCCGGACGCCTCGGAGATCCGAACAAGGGCAAGGGACTTTCCCCACTGTTCGACCGCTTTGGATATTCCCCACAGACCGTCGGGAAAATTCGCTCGATTGCAGGCGACTACGACGTGGCCTTGCTGCACGGCCTGTGGAATTACGCCAGCCTTGCCACCCGCATCGCCCTGACCGGTGGAAAGCTGCCCTATCTGGTCTTTGCCCACGGCATGCTCGACCCCTGGCATCGGAGCGCCTATCCGATGAAGGACCGAATCAAGCAGGCTATCTGGCCCTTCGCCGAAGGCGCCCTGCTCAATGGAGCCAAGGCCGTCTTCTTCACCACCGAGGCCGAACGCAGGCTCGCCGAGGGGAGCTATCGCCCCTATCGCCTCAACGGCGAAGTGATCGGCTATGGTTGCCAGGGCCCCGGCGACGATGCGCAGGCTGAGCGGGAGGCCTTTTTCACCCGCTTCCCCCACCTTCGCGATCGGCGCTTTCTTCTCTTCATCAGCCGCATCCACCCCAAGAAAGGATGCGACACCCTGCTCAAGGCCTACGCCGCGACCCGCGCCCAACTGGGCGACGTCGATCTCGTTTTTGCGGGCCCGGACCAGATCGGCTGGCAGGCAGAGCTTCAGGCTCTTTCCCGGGAGCTCGAGATCGCCGACCACGTCCACTGGCTGGGTATGATCTCCGGTCCGGTCAAATGGGGCGCCTACCGCGCGGCCGAGGCCTTCGCCCTTCCCTCGCACGGAGAAAACTTCGGCATGGTCGTGGCAGAGGCCATGGCCTGCGGCACTCCGGTCATTGTCAGCGACAAGGTCAACCTGTGCGACGAGATCCTTCGCCAGTCCTGCGGCATCGTCGTCCCCCAGGATCTCGAAAGCACAGCCGGCGCCCTTGCCCGGTTTGCAGCAATGTCACAGGAAGAGCGCGACGCGATGGGCCGCGCGGCAGCGCAATGCTACGCCGAAAATTACGAGGTGCGCGCAGCAGCCGCCCGCATCCTCGCACGTATGGAACACCACGCCGGAATCGGGCCCCAATGAAGGGCGCCATGATGCGCACGAAGCTTGACAACGCGCCCACCACATCCAAACCCGTTGCACGTTATCGCGTGGGGAGCACCGTACCTTGCTGACAATGCCGAAACACGTGGCGATCTATGTCGGCATCATCGCGTTTTTCTCGCTCATCCAACTGGTGATGGGCGCCAATGTCTTTGTTCTGGCCGCGATCGACCTGGTCGCACTGACCGGCGTCATCCCCCTTCGCCACAGGACCTTCGACCCGATCGACACCCTGCTCTTTTCCCTATCCCTTTATTACGGCACGTTTTCCCTGATCCTCAAGACGGTGGTCGGTCAGCCGGTGCAGAGGAACCTGCTCGTAGCGACGACAAGCTTGAGTCTGCTGGTCATCGGATTTGGCCTTATCACCAGCGCCTATTTTCTGGTCTCCACCCTGCTGACGCGCCACTATCCCGGAACACGCCTGCGTCGGTGGAATGTTCTCGAGCAGACCTTTTCCGATCAGCAGTTTCTCGAACGCTTCACTGTTCCGGTCATGCTGTTTTCACTGGCGCTCTGTGTCGTCAACGCGATGGTTTCGGCAACCGCCTCTGATCTGAGCAGCGGCGCCGGCGATTCCGGTTTCGGCGGATTGGGCAATTTCGTTCCGATCATCCAGCTTGCCTTCGCGATGCAACTCTCGCTCGTCTTGCGTCGGGGAGCACGCAAGGACTGGTTCTGGATCTCCACGGCGACGGCAGTCCTGTTCGTGCTCGCAATCGTCAACAACCAGAAGGCAACCTTCCTTATTGTCGTTGCGACAATCCTGATCAATGGCATCGCCTATCGCGTGAAAGTGCGCCCCCGCGTCATCGCCGCAGTCGTGGTCGTTGCCGCCATCTCGTTCCTCTACCTCTCCCCGGCGATTTACATCGTACGAGGCATGCAAGTCAGCAAACTCGAACGCATCGGCCTAACCTTCTCCGTCCTGGCAGAAGCCGACTTCAATCCGATCCGCCTCTATGAGTTGCAAGACAAGATCACAAATCCCGGCGGGGCGCACTCGCACGCGGCTGACGTCGACTACCTCTCTCCGCACGACTATCACACCGACCGCTTCACCCTGCTGATGCCGGTCGACAACATGGCGCGCGAAGGCACCCGCAAGCCAATCGGCGTGGGCACTTACCTCAGCCTTCTGATCAAGACGATACTTCCATCCGCAATCATCGGACAGCACTCCGACACCTCACTGGGCGAACTGATCGCCTGGCGGTTCGGCATTACCCAGACGGGCAACCACGCGCGCCTTGTCCTTGGCATTCTCGGAACAGCCTATGGCACAGGCGGACCATTCGGCCTCCTCATCTTGGCACCTTTGTTCTGCCTGATCCTGTTCGCCATTCTGAAACTGTCTTGCAACGGCAGCATCTGGCAAAACCCGTGGGCGATATTCGTTGCCTCGCGCGTGTTTTTCTATGGGGAAGCGGATATCAGCACCTTGGCCGAAGTCATCCGCGGCTTCTTGCCCATCGTGCTGTTCGCCTACGGACTGACACTCCTGCACAAGCGGAAACGCCCCTCCACCTCACCCTCGACAATGCCGCTCGCCACCTGAGCAGGCGGCCTCTGCAAGATCAGGCGCATGCCCGGAACAGGCGGCTTTCGATCGAATGCCCCCACCCGCATGACCGCCTGACAAAGCCGCGCCCGATCACAACGGCAATGCCGTTGAGCTCACCGAGCCGGACGCAAGGCGAACTTGCTCCACCCCTGCCCAACCGACACGATGCCCAACCGACACCGGCGCTCCCGCGTCAAGCACGAGCGAGGCGCGAGGCAACCTTGCGCCCGACACGGATCAAAGGCTGCTCGACCGCTGCGGCGACCACAGCCCCCACAACAAGGGCAAGCGCATAGGACGCCACGAACGTCCACAGGAATGACGGCCCGGCGAACCGGGTGACAAAGCCGGACGCGGCATGAATGCACAGCACGTGGATGAGGTAGATCGCATAAGTCAGCTTTCCCGCCTCCACGAGCGGGCGCCATGACGGCACCCGCCGCAAGGTCTGGTCAGGATTGCCCCACATGCTGCCGATCAACAACGCACCCAAGGCCGAAACCCCGAGAGTCAAGAACCACATCGGCCAGAAAATCGAAGCAAGATAGAAAAGGCCGAGCAGCCCTGCGCTCACCCCGCCAATCTGCCCGAGCCAGCGACTAAACCGGTCGAAACGCGCAAACATCGCCAGCAGGGATTCGAAGGTGGGGCCGAAATAACCACGCACACCCTCAATCACGTTCGGGTCCCCGGCAATGACATGGGGCAAGTAGAACAGCCCCTATAGACAAGGACGTACAACAACAAGGCTCACCACTGCCGCCAACGGGGAAATGCCATGAGCCAAGGGATAGCATGCCGGAGCTGCGCCCCCTCCGTCATGTTGCAGTGCCAATAGAATCAGCCCGTAAAGAGCAATGGTCAACGCATAAAGCGGCACGATACGAAAGAACCGGCGACTGTAGAATGCGGTAAGGTTCACATGCCCTTTTGCCTCACGCTCCTGCGACATCAGGGGCGTGATCAACCAACTGCTCCATTCAGGAACCATGCCACCCCGAAATGTGGTTAAATAGCGTAAAGATAACGCAAATCGCACGCAGCCCATCAAGTTCCGGTCTGTATTTCCGCGGGATAGACACCTGCGCCCCATCACTCATCATTTCAAACCGCCACTCGTGAAAAAAGCCACCTGTTACAAATCGATGCGAAATCGGCCCCGAGAAACAACTGCAGACAACGCATCAACGCGTGACACTACCACAATATTCCGCCATCTATCGATCAAACCAACGCAAATGCAAAAAATTTCCTCGCACCTGCGTGAATTTCTGGCTCAAACCGCTTCAATCCATTATCCTCTCACCAAGAGATACACCAGATGGATTCAGGAAAGATTCATGAGAGAACAACCCTTTCACGACCAATGACATGGCAATGAATAATTCATTACAATCATGTTTACCATTTTCACTGCAGCAATTCCGCTTAAATCGGCAAAAATAATTTCCATTTGGCGAGATAGAAGATTTTCGATTAGGAAATCAATTCGGCTGAACGAAATCCCAGGACGTCAATCTACGTAAAAACACTGATCAGGATCGATCGAAAGAGCCATGAAAAATCGCCTCAAGGAACTCGACTGCCTCAGATTCGTCGCTGCTTTTCTCGTCGTCCTGTCCCATGTCTTGGGAAATTACACAGACAAAGACTTCCACCTGGAATCCGTTTTTTTTGACGGCGGCATCGCGGTCCTGATCTTTTTTGTCCTGAGCGGTTACATCATAACCCGCCTTCTTTGTGCCGAGTTAGGGGCAACCGGAACGCTCGATCTCAAGGCGTTCTATATCCGCCGGGCACTGAGAATCTGGCCCGCTTCGTATTCCTACATCGCCCTTTCCGTTTTGCTCGGGGTCGTGGGTTTCGCATCGATTCACCCGACGCAAGCGCTGATCGCAGCAATGCATGTGTGGAACTATTACGCCCTCCTGATGCCGTCAGACGTGATCGATCAGGGCCGCGCGGTCTTTGCTCATTTCTGGTCGCTCGCACTTGAAGAGCAATTCTATTGGATCTGGCCCGCAGCCTTGCTTCTTCTCCGAAATCGTGTCGGAGTTGTTCTTGCAGCGATCGTATTGCTGCTCCCGTTGGAGCGGGTCGCGATCTATTTCGCTTTTCCGTCGCAACGCGGCACCATGGGGGAAATGTTCCACGCCGGAGCCGACCCCATTGCGCTCGGGGCGCTTCTCAGCCTGAATGAGGCCCGTCTCCGACCGTGGCTCGATCGGCTCAACACGCCCCTCTTTTTCGCCAATCTGGCATTTCTGCTGCTCGCGTGTCCGCTGCTCCAGTTCTTCCTTAAGGGTCTGTGGGGTGCGACTTATGGACGCACGATCGAGGCGCTTTCAGCGGGAATCCTGATCCTGGGTCTTGCCAATGGAGCCGGCGGATGGTTCGCGGCATTACTGCGCACACCTCCCCTGCAATTCGGAGGCAGGATTTCCTATAGCCTCTATATCTGGCAGCAATTGTTCACGTTGCCGCTTTCGATCTTCGTCATGCCGCCATTGCAGGCCGTCGTGTTCTCGTGCCTTGCTGCCACGGCAAGTTACTTCATCATCGAAAAGCCGTTCCTGCATCTCAAAGACCGTTTTTCGGTAAACCCAAAACTCACGCGCGGCGCTGTCGCTGCAACGCAACAATAACGGCAAGGACAGCACGGATGCCTCAAGAGCAAGTCCTGAACCGCAATCTCGCCGCACTGACAGGCGTGCGTTTTCTGGCGGCGAGTGCTGTATTGATGTTCCATTTCGGCGCGGGATTCGCCCATCGGATCCACGCGCCGGAGGTCATGGTTCACATCCTGACCAACGGTTATCTGGGCGTCCCGCTGTTCTTCGTGCTGTCCGGGTTCATCATCACCTATTCCCATTTCGATGAAGCCTTCACCACCGGCAGGACCGCGCATTTCATGCTGGCGCGAGTGGCCCGTATCTATCCGGTCTACCTGCTCTCGCTGCTGCTGATGCTGCCGGTTCTGGCGACACCACTGTCGCCCATCGATGCTGTATCCGTCCTGACCATGACACAGGCATGGACACCTCCGGCCAGCGGCCATGGCTATACCTGGGTCATGCAGGCCTGGACTCTCTCGATCGAGGCCGTGTTCTACCTGCTTTTCCCATTGGTCTGGCCGCTCCTGCGACGATTGCCGATCGCCGCGATCCATGGCCTGGCGCTGCTCAGCATGGTGATCATCGTCGTGTTCGGAACTCCGTCGATTTCCCCCGGCGTAAAAATGGTGCCGCTGCTCGGCGCCGATACCCGAGTGTGGATCCCGATCCTGCGCATGCCCGAATTCGCGCTGGGCATGACGCTTTGCGCCATCTTCGTGCGGTGCGATCGCACGCGCGCGATCCTGCGTGGAACCGCCGTCGAAATCGTCCTTGCGCTCGCGATACTGATCGTCATGGCCAAGGCCGACACCATGCAGACAAAGGCCCTGTTCGCTCCTCTGGCCGGACTCCTGCTGTTCGCTCTGGCCAATGGTGAAGGCGCCCTCACCCGTCTTCTCGCCACACGTCCGATGATCCTGCTCGGCGGCGCAAGCTATGCGCTCTACATCCTTCAGGGGCCGGTTCGCGCGCTGTGCGCCGCGATCATCCATCCCCCTCTCGATCAGTTCGCCAGCCCCATCGTCACGCTCGGCGCCGCGATCCTGGCGTTCCTTTTCGTCGAGCAACCGGCACGTCGTGCCATACTTGCTCCGTTCAGGAAACGCCGCCCATGACGCCTGCGCCGCAGACCGCCCCGCAACGGGAAAAGAACCATATTGTCGCACTCGATGGCTATCGGGGCATTGCCGCGCTTTTCGTCGCCGCCATGCACAGCCTCGAGTCCTTTACCGACCGACCGATGCTCGCCAACGCGTTCATGGCCGTCGACTTCTTCTTCATGTTGAGCGGCCTCGTGATCGCATTGTCCTATCAGGACAAGCTCGTCTCGGGAGCCATCGGCTGGCGTCGCTTTGCTGCACTACGCCTTGTTCGCCTCTACCCGATGATGGCGGTCGGCGCGGTACTGGGCATTGCATGGCGCCTCTATGAGGGAAGGATCGGCCACGGGGCTCTGTTGGGCGGTGCCGTCTTCGCGTTGCTGCTGCTTCCCCTGCCCCGTATCGGAGCCGGTTCATCGGGCGGAAACTCCTATCCGATCAACGGCCCGGCGTGGTCGCTGACCCACGAACTGCTGGTCAACATGCTGTTCTGTGCCACCGCCAGGTACTTTCGCGGGCGCACCCTTCTTGTCATTGTCCTCGTCATGGCGGCGATCGACATCGGTTACGGCTTCTGGGCAGGGAGCTACAAGGCCTCGGTCGGCTGGACCGACCAGCCCCAGGCCTTCGTCAAGACACTCGCTCCCTTTTCCATCGGCGTGCTGATCTGGCTGAAACTCGGGAAGCGCAAGGTCCACTCCAACATTCTGCCGATGATGGGCGCAGTCCTGTTGTCGGTTGCAATGACATTGCCGTACGATCGGCTCGACTACCAAACCTTGTGCATTTTCGGGATCTTCCCGGCAGTCATCGTTCTTGGCTTGTGCCGGATCGACTGGCCATGGCTCGAGCGGACCTTTGCCTGGCTGGGCGAGATTTCATTTCCGCTCTACGCGATCAATCAGCCGATCACGTTCTTCTTTGCGGCCATGCTTCACAAACTGTCGCTGACCGCTTTGCCGCTTGCCCTCGCGGTGTCGGCAAACCTTGCCCTCGGGATTGCTCTTACCATGCTGCTCAGCCGCAGGTTCGACATTCCCGTCCGCGCGATGCTGCGTCGTCGAATGGCCGCCGCACGCTGAACCCGATACCGCCTATCCCGTCCCGCCTGTCTGGAGTTCGATGGCCATGGCCACGCTCGATGTCCTGATCCTTACCCATAACGAAGAGCGGCATATCGCACGTGCATTGCAGTCCGTCGCCTCGTTCGCACAACAGGTCTACATCGTCGATTCGGGTTCAACCGACCGAACGGTGGAAATCGCCCGCTCTCTCGGTGCGGTCGTGCTGACCAATCCCTTCATCAATTATGCCAGGCAATTCCAGTGGGGTCTCGACAACGCCCCCATCACCGCCGACTGGATCATGCGCCTTGACGCCGACGAAGTGATCGAGGAACCGCTTGCCGCCGAAATTCGCGAACGGCTCGCGGGCCTCCCTTCGTCGGTGACCGGCATCAATCTCAAGCGCAAGCACATCTTCATGGGCCGCTGGGTCCGCCACGGCGGACGCTATCCGTTGGTCCTGCTTCGTATCTGGCGACGCGGCATGGGGCGGATCGAGGACCGCTGGATGGACGAGCACATCATCGTCGATCGCGGCGAGACGGTCACGTTCGACAATCCCTTTGCCGACGTCAATCTCAACGACCTGACGTTCTTCACGACGAAGCACAACGGCTATGCGACGCGCGAGGCAATCGACGCGCTCAACATCCGCTATCGCCTGTTCGCCTTCGAACACACTGTCAGCACTCGCAGCGCGTCGTTCCAGGCCGCGTCCAAACGGTTCATCAAGGAAAAGATCTACAATCGCCTGCCCTTCTGGGTCGGGCCGACAGGCTATTTCCTCTATCGCTACATCATCCAGCGCGGCTTTCTCGACGGCCAGAGCGGGTTGATCTATCACTTCCTGCAAGGGTTCTGGTACCGTTTCCTCGTCGCAGCGAAAGTCGTCGAATACGATCGCGAGTTGCGACCGTTGAAAACGCGCAAGGACCGCCTGCACAAGCTGGAAGAACTGACCGGCAAGAAATTGGGGAACGACTGATACCGATTTGCGGTGAGCACCGTTCCCAGCAATCAGTATCAGTCAGCACGCGGCCGATCAGTGCTCCATCGAGACGAATGACTCGTGATCAGCCGTGTTGCCCTCGACGTGAAAATCGCTCGATTCCTCGACAACGATAGAGCGATTGTCGAGTGCCGGAACGCCGAACGGATGACGTCCGGTCGCCGTCAGAGTGTTCCCCGCGATTGTGACGTCCTGCGCCTGCGACACGAAAATGCCCGGCCCCGGCACATTCTGCACAGTGTTGCCGGTGATCGCGATATGGCGAGCCAGCACATTTCCGGGCATGAAGTCATTCCCCCGGAAATCGGTCCGGCGGCCGAAATAGACCGCGATCGCGGCAGGCAGCGCAACCGAACGGCCCTCCGGCGCGAACCAGTGCAGGCACACATCACGAATGACATTGTCGCGAATGATAAGATTGCTGACCGCGGCGCCTTCCGGATTGCCGGTCACATTGTCGTAAACCGCCTGGATCCCGCTTTCAGCGGTCCGCTCGATCCGGTTTCCGGCCACCAGCCCGTCCTGCCCGTGAACGACAATCCCGCGTTCCATGTTGTCATGGAAGTAATTGTTGCGGACGATGAAATTCGTGCTCCCGAAATCATGGACCCGCAACAGGAGCGGCACGCCCTGCGGCAAGGGCTGCGCAAGCCCACCAAGGGTCAGAGCATAGAACCCCGGTGTCGCGGCCGGCGCCACCGACGTGATCGCGATATCCGTGGCCAGCAGGGCATTGCCTTTCGCGGCGTAGATATCGACCTTCCCTCCGGCACGGAAATAGGTGCCGACAGCCCCGCCCTTGGCGGTCACGCTATCGGCGCCGGTCACTTGCGCCGGACGCAGCGACGCGACGATATTCAGACCGTCATCGGCCTGATTGGCGACTTCGTTGTTCTCGATAACGACACCGCCGCCCGCAGAATTGATGTCAATCCCATCGGAAAGCGTGGAAATCAGGCGCGGAGCTTCACCGGGGCGTAGCAACGCATCAGGCTTTCGCACGATATGGTTTCCGGCGATGCGGATACCCGGCCCGCCGTTGATGACAACGATCCCCGCTCCGGGCGAAGACCAGATCGTTACATTCTCGATTCTCACGTCGGTGGCGACCCCATCGATCAGGATCGCGGCAAAAGCATTGTCACGGGCCGTGGCCAGAAAGTTTCCCGGTTCGGCCGGAAACGGATCGAACCTCTGACTGGGGCCCAGCGCATAAGTCTGCCGCCCGGTGTAGCGGAAGCAATCGGCCGCCGATGCTCCGGCAGCAGGCGGCGCGCAAACATAGGGCCGTCGCCCGCCGTTGTACCAGCGCCTCCAAACGACCGATTCCGCAGGCCCCATCTCGCGCGAGGGATAATAGGTGCGGGTTCCGACCTTGAAGGGAAACACGGCCCGGATCGGCAAGGTTGCCCCCGAATCGATCGGATAGCGCGGATCGACGTGCAACTGCTGGGTTCCGCCCGCCCCATCGGCGGACACGGTCACAGGCACCGCCAGCGTTTCGTCCCAATCCATGGTCAGATTGCGAACGACTACGCCTTGCCCGCCAGTGACATGAATGCCCGAGCGCGGATGGATCCCCGCAAGCGGCGCGTCAGCCCGCCCCACGTAGGAGAACAGGAGCAAGGCCCCGTGCCCGTCGACCACCACGTGGGACAACTCGCGCATATCGATGATGCCGCCATTGTTGGGGAAGCCGGGCGGTGGATAGAGGTGATAGGTCCCGGCCGGAATGTCGAGCCGCCCTGCTGCGGTCCGCCGCACTTTGTCGATGGCGGTGCGAAAACGAAAATAATCGAAATAGAGATCACTGCGCCCGGCCTTCGCCGCGCTGTCGCGCGCAGCGGCAACCACATCGGCATCGTCGAGCGTGACGACAGGCCCCACGGGGGCGGGCTCTGCAACCAGAGCCTCCAGAGCCCGATTGTGCGAAGTTATGACATTCTCTCGGGCCTGCAACGAAGGCGGCAGCACTTCGTCGCCGAGACGGGCATCCGCCGGCGATCCGAAAGATGGCCCGCAATGCGTTGGCCCCACACCCTGGAAAACAGCCAGCAACAACGCCGGAAGGCCGATGGAGCGCAAACGTCGCTCATTCGCCATGTCATATTCTCCTGCTGATGAGACGCCCGTCAGAGCGGTATTCCGGCGCCGATGGCCAAACGCTGAACCCCAACGCTGAAACAGTGCCCGTTGGTACCGAATGTTCCTCCCCCCGCCTTGGGCCAGCGCATGAATTTTAGGTAAGGTTGGCCCCGGTTTCATTCCCGCGGCCGGTTTCATGCCCTCGAAAGGCCCAGCGCCTGGCGCACGCCCTCAACCGTTTCGCGAAGGCTCCAGCGAGAGATCCGGTTCAGACTGGCCTGAGCCATCGAGGCTCGCAAACCTGCATCCGCAACCAGCGGCTCGATCGCCCGGCGAATGCTGTCAAGATCGCGCGCCTGGGTAAGGTAGCCGTTGACGCCCGGCTCGACCAAATCGGGCGCGCATCCACTGTCATCGCCGACAATGACCGGCAATCCGGCGGCCATGGCCTCGTTGACGATCAGCCCCCACGGCTCTCCGGTCGAAGGAAACACGAAAACGTCGGCAGCGCCCAGCAGCGGGGGCATTTCCGCCTGATTGACGAAACCGGTAAAATGGATCGAGAGCTCGGGATATTCCGCAGCGATGGCGCGCAATTCCTCGTCCATCTCGCCCGATCCGGCCATGACGAGATGAAGTCGATGCCCCGCGCGGGCGAGCTCTCCCGCAGCACGGATGGTGAGGTCGGGCTGCTTGCGTCGCACGAATTTCGACGCGAACAGCAGGATGGGACGATCATCCGGACATCCGAGCGAGTGCCGCAAAGCCGCGCAGGCATCGGCATCGAGGCGGCTGTCCCGATAGAAGCGATCGTTGTCGACCGTGAACGGCGCCAGGATCAGCTTGCGATCCGGCACCCCCCAATAGCGATAGAAATCGCGATTGCGCTGCCCGGAAACCAGCATGCGGTGGCAGGCAGCAAAGAACCCCTTCACGTAAAGCCGCTTGGGCAGTCGCTGGGGCTTGCCCGCGAGCAGCTCGGCATTGGAATCCGAGCGTACCAGCACTTTGGTACGACTCAGCAGCGCGCCTGCCAGCGCGAAGAGATTGCCCGCCTGCGCATAGCCGTTCAGCAGCACGGCATCGAAACGCCCCTGCAGGATCTTGCCGAACAGTTCCGGCACGACAGTCGCGGTGAAACGGTTGGGATTGATCGAGCGGTAATGCTTGCCGACGAATTCGTGGTCATAGCCCTCGAGAAGGTCGATGTTCCATTTGACCTCTCCACCGAAACCGGGATCGAAGCCACCCCGGATCGAAATGTCGCTCATGTAAAAGACCTTGAGCGCGATATCGGGATCGCGGGCAAGGCGCTGATAGAGCGGGACATAGTACTGGATCGGATGGCTGACCACGATCGCCAGCCGGACGGGTTTTGCCTTGCCGGTCATAAGCGCCTCCTCAACCGCGCGGACGCGGCTTGATCGGTTGGGCGGGATTGCCTCCGCAAATGGTCCAGGGATCGATGTCGCGGACCGCGACGGCCCGGGCGGCCAAAACTGCCCCGTCACCGATGGTCACCCCCGGCCCCACGAATGCGTCGGTCGCGATCCAGCACCCCGCGCCGACATGAATCGGGCGCAGTTCGAGCTGAAAGTGCTGATCGTTGTAATCGTGCCCGCTGGCGCAGAGGTAGGCCCCCTGGCTGACGATCGTTTCGGCGCCGATGGAAATACGCCCTTGGTTGTAGATGCGCACGCGCGGTCCGATCGTCGCACCCTCACCCAATTCGAGATTGACCGGATGCCAGATCGTCGCTGAACTGTAGATATTCGCGCCACGCCCCACTTTGGCCCCGAACGCGCGGAGCAGAAAGCGGCGCCAGCCGCGCGCCTGCGGCGGCGTCCAGGAAGCGAGCACCGCCCACGCGATCTGCCAGACGATCCGCTCGATCCGGTTCCGCAACGAAAAGCTCGGCCCGCCTTCCCGCGAGGCGGAACTTTCCGCATCCAGCGGCTTGTGCACGTCGCCCATCGCGTTCTCTCCCGTTGATGACTTATGCCCGAAACGCCGCCTACGCCCGAAATGCCGAGTGCATCCGGGCGGCATGCCCCGCCAGAAGCCGGGTCGGACGGCTGACCAGCGCAGTGACCGGAATGATCGCCAGATAGACCGCAAGCACCCCTGCCGCCGCCCCTGCCAATGCGAAATGCTGCGCTGCCGGATAAATGGCGGCAACACCACAGACGCAGAATCCGAGATACCAGTACGTCACCGAACGGTGGCGATTGACGGCCGAAATCGGCGTGAACAGGGTCGCCCACAACATTTCGGCAACGACACTCGCGACGACGACCGCGAAAAAGGGTTCGATAATGGAAACCTTGCCGTGGGTGAACAGGCGCATCAGCGGCACGTCGAGCACCATGATCCCCACGACATAAGCCGCCATGGCACCAAGACTGGCCATCACCTGCCCCCGGAACAGCTTGCGAAATCCGGGAAGGTCGTCCTTCCCCGCCAAGGCAGCATATTCGGTCACGAACGAATTGTTGAGCATGTTCGTCGCGGCCGTCCCAAGTCGCGCCAAAGTGCGGCTGGTCGAAAAGATCACGACGGCCGCCGGATCGAGCATGTGCCCGACGATCAGCACCGGTCCCTGGATCAACAGAGCCTGCGCGACCGGCATGAACATGTAGGCAAGAGCGGGATGGAACAACCGGCGGATTTCCGACATCCGCGCTTCGCTCCAGCCGAACGCCACCCATGGCGACAGACGCCGCATCCAGGCATAGCTGCCGATCAGGAAGACAATGCGATTGACCATCGCCGCCATCGCCGCCGCGATGAGGTCGCCACCGGACAAGGCGACCGCCGCGATCGCCAGCCCTTCGCACAAACGCGAGGTCGCGGCCCAGGTCGCCTCGGTCGCCGGACGGTTTTCCGCCCGTATCCCCCCGCAAATCAACGGGAAATACTGATAGAGCGCGACATTGGCGACCAATAGGGCAAAGACCACATGCGCCTTGGCATTGGGATAGCCGCGCAAGGACAACAGGCTGGACAGGTCAAGCAGCGTGGCCGGTCCCGCGATCAGCAGGAAAGCGAGCGGGATCGCCGCACTCAGCATCACGAAGACACTCTGGAACGTGCGTACGGCGGCCCGCTTGTTGCCCGCCGCCACGGCCATGACCATTTCGTTCTTGGCAATGAACGTGAAGCCGAAGTCGCTGAACGTCAGATAGAACGGCACCGCCGAGAGCAGCAGCCAGGTTCCGTAAAGCGTGGTTCCCCAAGCCTTGATCAGGATCGGCACGAGCGCCAATTGGACAAGAATCGTCGAAGCCTGCGCATAGACTTGCGCCACGATCGACCTGGCAAAGCGTTTACGCGCAGACATGGATATGACTTCCCGGTCCTGTGTGGCCCCGAACGGCAAACCGGATACCTGCCCCGGTCCCGATGCCATTTCGCGAATGCGATGCCGCAAGTGCAGCACGGTTGCTAAGGGGTCCTCCTAAGCAAGGCAACAGTCAAAACGGACTTAACTATAAACTGTCGTTGTTGCCTCCAGTCCTGCGCACCTCGCTTGCATGTCCAGCCAAGGCAGGGCAATGGCCATGAGCAATGATCGCGGTCGAAATGAACCGGAAAGGATCCGCCGCGAAGGAAAGGGACATCGATGGCTGACCTGACGATCGAACCGATCGCGACCGCGCGCGAACGCAAGGAATTCGTCGACCTTGCCTATCGCATCAATGCCGGAGACCCGAACTGGGTTCCGCCACTGCGCATGGAAGCGATGGAGCTCGTCACCCCTGGCAAGAACCCGTTCTTCGAACATGCCGATGTGCAGTTCTTCCTCGCTCGAAGCGGCGGCCGCACGGTCGGGCGCATCTCGGCCCATATCGATCGCCTGGCCGTGGCGATGGACCCGGTTCAGGGCATGGGGCCCGGCACCGGCAACTGGGGCCTGCTCGAAGCCGAAGATGAAACCATTGCCCGCGCCCTGATCGCGCGCGCCGAGGAATGGCTGCGGGCCAAGGGCATGACCCGCGTGCTCGCGCCGCTGTCGATGTCGATCTGGGAAGAACCGGGCCAGTTGACGCTCGGGTTCGATCATCCGCCGACCGTGATGATGGGGCACCAGCCGGAACGCTACAACACTTATATCAAGGCGCTCGGCTATACCCCCGCCAAGGCGCTGCGCACGTACGAACTGGATATTTCCAAGCAGTTCCCGCCGCTGATCCAGCGCATCGTGCAGTCGGGTGAAAAGAACCCCAAGATCCGCATTCGCGGGATCAACAAAGCCGACTTCAATGCCGAAGCGGCGCTGATCCTCGGCATTCTCAACGATGCCTGGTCGGACAACTGGGGCTTTGTCCCCTTCACCGACACCGAAATCGCCTATGCGAGCAAGAAACTCAAGCCGATCGTCCGCGAAGACCTGATCATGATCGCCGAATACGAAAGCGAACCGGTCGCGTTCATGATGACGCTGCCCGACCTCAACGAAGTCATCAAACCGATGAACGGGAAACTGTTTCCGTTCAATTTCATCAAGCTGCTGCGCTGGCTCAACAAGCCGCGCGTGCGCACCATGCGCGTGCCGCTGATGGGCGTGCGCAAGAAGCTGCAGTCCTCGCGCCTTGCCAGCCAGCTGGCCTTCATGATGATCGAATATATCCGCCGCAACTCGGTCGCCAATTACGGCGCCAGTCGAGGCGAGATCGGATGGATTCTCGACGACAACCAGGGCATGATCGCCATTGCCGACGCCATCGACAGCCATGTGAACAAGGAATACGTGATCTACGAAAGGGCCTTGTGACAATGCCGGGCGGCAGGACGGATCGCATATCCGATCATTCCGCCCCCGTCCTTTTTCGACATGCGCGAGCGGCAGCCTTGATTGGTTGCCGCACAAGCCGCAGATAGCCTCGCATGAGCGAGCCCCGGACAAGCGAGGACTGCGAACAGGGCGCATTCATCCCTGTCAGCCTGATCGAAAGCGATGCTGCACTGCGGCGCCAGCAGGTTCGCCTGCAATCGACGATCGTCCTCCTGCTGCTCGCCGGCCTGCTCATGGCCCTGCCTTTCGTCCTGTCGCTTGGCGCGGTGGTGTTTCAGCCGCCGATGACCGCACTCGTACTCTCGATCGTGCTGTCGCCGCTCGCCGATCGCCTGACGCACATCGGCGTGCCCAACATGCTGGCTTCGATCGTTGCCATTCTGGTCATGGTCGCGGTGATCGGGATCTCGCTGCTGCTGATCCTGCAACCGGCCTTCGTCATGGTCGATTCGGTTCCGGCCATGGCGCGCGTAGTTGCCCACCGCTTTGCCGAAGTGCGCGAGAACCTGGCCTGGGTCAACGAAGTCGACCGTCAGATCTCGCGCGTGACCGGATCGTTCAGCAATGCCTCCCCCCGCCCGGTAACGCTGGCCGAACCGACCGTCATCGAACGCCTTGCCATCGCCACGCCCAGCGTCGTGCTGCAGGCGATGGTCACGATCCTGATGACGTTTTTCATGATCGCCTCGCGGATGCGGATGCGACGGCGGCTCTTGCGCGAACGGGCGAACTATTCCTCGTCGGTGCGCATGGCCCGCGTGATGCGCGACGTGCAGGATCGCGTGGCAAGTTACATCCTGACCGTGGCGCAGATCAATCTGGCGCTGGGCCTCATCGTCTTCATCGGCGCTTCGTGGTGGGGCCTTGCCGCGCCGATCATGTGGGGAGGCCTTGCCTTCGCGCTCAATTTCCTGCCCTACATGGGCCCGTTGACGATGTTCTTCCTGCTCGGGCTGGTGGGGCTGGGCACCGCCAATACGGTGGTGCTGGGGCTGGTCCCGGCGCTCGCGTTCCTGGCGCTCCACGCGATCGAGGCCAATCTCGTCACGCCATCGATCCTGGGTGCACGGTTCACGCTCAACCCGGTGTCGATCCTGATCTCGTTCAGTTTCTTTACGTGGGTCTGGGGCGTTCTGGGCGCCCTGTTGTCGATGCCGATCCTCTTGACGCTGTCGTCGCTGATCGATCACCTCGGACGGCCGAACCTGTTCGGCTTCCTGTTCGGCGAACCGCTGTTCCAGCCCGGTCGCCTGTCCGATCCCGCGCGCAACGATCACCATGCGCCATCGGCCCATTCCGACCCGGCCCACTCCGACGAAGCCTTCTCCCCCGAATGAGCAATTCCCGTGCGGCAATTCCCGTGCGACAGGCCTGATGCCCGCCGCACGAGATTTGTCCGATCAGGCCGCCGGATAGCTCCAGAGCGTGCCGCGCGCGAAGTTTTCGCCCGCGAAAGCCCAGTTGATGTGGCCTTCGACGATCTGCTTCAGATAGTCAGGGCGCACGTTCTTGTGGTCGAGGTAGTAGGCGTGTTCCCACAGGTCGATCACGAGCAGCGGGTTGCCCGAGAGTTCGGCATAGCTCGCCGCGTCGTGAGTCTGTTCGACCGACAGCTTGCCGTCCTTGGCAACCAGCCAGACCCAGCCCGAAGCGAAGTGCCCGGTACCCTGCGCGACCAGCTCGGCCTTGAGCGCGTCGAGCGAACCGAACGAGGCGTCGATGGCAGCAGCCAGTTCGCCTTCGGGAGCCGTGGCCGAAGCACTCAGGCTGTACCAGTAGAAACCGTGGTTCCAGGTCTGCGCGCTGTTGTTGAACAGGCCCTTGTTGCCGGTCGCAATGGCGGCCGCGACGATGTCTTCGAGGCTCTTGTCGGCAAGTTCGGTGCCTTCGATCGCGGTGTTGGTGCGATCGACATAAGTGCGGTGATGCTTGCCGTGGTGAGTCTGCACCGTGGTCGCCGAAATGGCGGGCGCCAGCGCGGTGTCTTCATAAGGCAGCGGGGAAAGGATGATAGCCATGTTCGCTCCGTTGGGATGTGGCGGTTGGACGGTTGCGATTTGGCGTCGCCATTGAAACGACGCCCACCGGCCGTACTCCTTGTCTCTGGGTTTTCCAGTCAGTTTTTTCAATCAAGCTGATCGCATGATTGCTTGATTGTTCAATCGGCGGCTTTGCGATCGACGGCTGCGGTCACGGCAACGTCGAATGTGACATTGCCCAGCGTCCGCATCAGATCGGGAACAATCTCCACCGCGACCAGCAGGGCGAGCGGCGCCACCGGCACGCCCATGGCCAACGCGATCGGCCCGACGGTCGCGACATAGCTGATCGTCCCGGGCAGGCTGACCGAACTGAGCGAGACGAGGACCGCCATCGCCCAGCCCGTCGCCATCGTGCCCAGCGACAGCGGCACGCCATACCAATGAGCGACATAGACGACGACAGCCAGGTTCATCGCAGGGCTCGTCGCGCGGAACAGCGCCACTGCCAGCGGCAGCACGAATTCGGCCGTCGTCACCCGCACGCCCAGCCGCTCGCAGGCACCCAGCATCGACGGCAGCGAAGCGAGCGAGGATTGCGTCGACAGGGCAAAGACCTGCACCGGGATCATCTCGCGCACGAAACGCCCCAGCGGCAGGCGCGAAATCAGCGCCGCGAAAGGATAGGCGGCAAGGAACACCACGCCGCCCGAAGCCGTGACCACGAAAATGTAATGAGCCAGCGCCCCGACGGCCGCAGGGCCGCTCTTGGCCGCGACCGTCAGGCTGAGCGCAAGCACGCCGATCGGCGCGAGCGCAAGAACCCAGCCGATCACGACCAGCATGGCCCCGGCCAGCGCGGCAAAGAAACCGGCCATGAGATCGCGCTGGACCGGATGGAGCCGGGTCGTCGCAAGCGCAAAGACGCTCATGAACAGGATCACCGGCAACATGTGATCGTTGGCGGCGGCATCGAACACATTCGTCGCCACGATCGACCGCAGGTAATCGACGATCCCAGGCAAGGTCGAGGGAACGGCTGCCCCCAGACTTGCCCGCAAGGCCGAGGCCGCGCTCGCCGGGATCGGCAACAGCGTCAGAAGCAGCGTCGGTACGGTCAGCGCAACCAGCGCGCCAAAGGCAAGGACGCCCAGAAACAGCCCCAGGCTCTGCCGCGCCATTCCTCCGGCACTGGCCGTATTGGCCGTCTGCACTACCCCGGTAAAGATCAGCGCCGCGACCAGCGGCAGGATCGTCGCCTGAAGCGCGCGCAGCCACAGGTCGCCGACCGGCCCTGCGACAGCCAGCACGCCCGGCATGACCTGTGGCGCGGCAAAAGCGAGGACGAGCCCTCCGCCCAGCCCCAAGCTGAGCGCGGCGAACGTCCAGCCCGCCGGGACTTGCGCAATTTCGGGCAGGATGAAGCCGGACGCTGCCCCGGTATCCGGTGCAACGGTATCCGGGGAAGCGGCATTTGGCGCGTTGCCTTCGGGACGTGTCTGGTTCATGCGCAAGTTACTTTAGTGGTGTAGGTGGCGCAGGCAATTGTCCCGCGCATCGGGCATCAACAACAATTTCGTTTTCGGCCGTCTCTGCGCGGCCGTTCCCTGGAGTCGACAAAGGGTCACAAGCATGGGGCGCAAGTATTTCGGCACCGACGGCATTCGCGGCCGTACCAACGCAGGCGTCATGACCGCCGCCACCGCCATGAAAGTCGGGCAGGCCGCCGGCACGTATTTCCAGCGCGGCGAACACCGCCATCGCGTGGTGATCGGCAAGGATACGCGTCTGTCGGGATACATGCTCGAAAACGCGATGACCGCCGGCTTTACAAGCGTGGGCATGGACGTCGTGCTGCTCGGCCCGATGCCGACGCCTGCGGTCGCCATGCTGACCCGCGAAATGCGGGCCGATGTCGGCGTGATGATCTCGGCCAGCCACAACCCGTTCGAAGACAACGGGATCAAGCTGTTCGGCCCTGACGGCTTCAAGCTCTCGGACGAGGACGAACTCGCGATCGAGGCCATGCTGGAGGAAGACCTGCCGCTGGCCGCAGCCGACGCGGTCGGCCGAGCCCGCCGCATCGAGGACGCGCGCGGCCGCTATATCCATGCGATCAAGGCGAGCCTGCCTCACGACGTCCGCCTCGACGGCCTGCGCATCGTGCTCGATTGTGCCAACGGCGCGGCCTACCAGGTGGCGCCCTCGGCTCTTTGGGAACTGGGCGCGGAAGTCATCGCCATCGGCGTCGAACCCAACGGCAAGAACATCAATCTGGGCGTGGGCTCGACTCATCTCGACGCGATCAAGGACAAGGTCCGCGAAGTGCGCGCCGACATCGGCATCGCGCTCGACGGCGACGCCGATCGCCTGATCGTGGTCGATGAAAAGGGCCATACCGTCGACGGGGACCAGATCATGGCCCTCATCGGCAGCCGCCTTGCCGCGCAAGGGCAGTTGCGCGGCGGCGGCGTCGTGGCAACGGTCATGTCCAACCTCGGCCTCGAACGTTTTCTCAACGCACGCGGGCTCGAGCTCGTCCGCGCGGCGGTGGGCGACCGCCACGTGCTCGAAAAGATGCGCGCGGGCGGCTACAATGTCGGCGGCGAGCAGTCGGGCCACATGATCCTGACCGATCACGGGACCACCGGCGACGGCACCGTTGCCGCGCTTCAGGTTCTGGCCGCACTCGTTTCCAGCGGCAAACCGGCGAGCGAAGTGCTGCACCTGTTCGATCCCGTCCCGCAGCTTTTGCGCAACGTGCGTTTCACCGGGGGCAAGCCGCTCGAAAACGAGACCGTGCGCGAAGTCATTGCCGAGGCGGAAAGCGAACTTGCCGGAAAGGGTCGCCTGGTCATCCGCCCGTCGGGCACAGAACCGGTGATCCGCGTCATGGCCGAAGGCGACGATGCCGAGCAGGTTGCCGAAGTGGTCGAACGCATCTGCGCCGCCGTGCGCAAGGCCGTTTGAGGAAGGGGCAAGACCATGCTGGAAATGCGTCCCGATTGCGAACAGTGCGGCATCGATCTTCCGGCCGATGCTCCCGGCGCGTTCATCTGCTCGCTCGAATGCACCTTTTGCGCCGAATGTGCCGAGGATCTTGACGATCGCTGTCCCAATTGCGGCGGCGAACTGATGGACCGCCCCACGCGTGCCAAGGCGCTGCACGCGAAACATCCGCCATCGACGCAGAAGCACTTCAAGAAGTGATCGCGCGCGTCCTGTCGATCGCAGGGTCGGATTCGGGCGGCGGCGCCGGGATCCAGGCCGACATCAAGACGATCACCATGCTCGGCGGCCACGCCATGACCGCAGTGACCGCGCTGACGGCGCAGAACACCTGTGGCGTGACCAAGGTGACGCCAGTCGAACCGGACATGGTCGCGGCCCAGATCGACGCCTGCGCGCAGGACATCGGCATCGATGCGATCAAGATCGGCATGCTCGGCTCGCCCGCGATTGCCGCCGTTGTCGCCGACCGACTCGAACGGCTGGGCGTTCCGGTGGTTTTCGATCCGGTCATGATCGCCACCAGCGGCTCGGTCCTGGCCGATACAGCGACCATCGCGGCGTTCGAACGGTTGATGAAGATCGCGACGCTGACCACGCCCAATGTGCCCGAACTCGCGGCTCTGGGCGGCGACGCGGCTCTCGATGCGCTCGGCATCGCCTATCTTGCCAAGGGCGGCGACGCCGAAGGCGACGATGTCATCGACCGCCTGGTCATTCCCGGCGCGCAGGCACGGGTCTGGACCGCCCCACGCATCGTCACGCGCCACACGCACGGGACCGGCTGTACCCTCTCGAGCGCGATTGCCACGCGCCTTGGCGAAGGGGCCTCGCTCGAACGTGCGGTCGAGGACGCCCGCGCATTCGTCCGGGCCGCCTTGCTCGCGGCGCCGGGGCTGGGTCGCGGCCATGGTCCGCTGGGCCACGCCGCGATCCGGGATTTTCAGTCCCCGGTTTCCAACGCGTAGAAATCGGCGATCTTTTCCCAGCCTTCCTGCGCCGTCTCCACGCGGTGGAAGAGATCGAGATCATCGAACCCGATCAGGCCTTCCTCCGCAATCGCACGAAAATTGACGACCCGGTCCCAATAGTCGCTGCCGAAAAGCAGGATCGGGATCGGCTTCATCTTGCCGGTCTGGATCAGGGTCAGCAGTTCGAACAGTTCGTCGAACGTCCCGAAACCGCCGGGGAACACCGCCACCGCCCGTGCGCGCAGCAGGAAATGCATCTTGCGCAAGGCGAAATAGTGGAACTGGAACGACAGGTGCGGCGTGACGTAGGGATTGGGCTCCTGCTCATGCCGCAGCGTGATGTTGAGACCGATCGTTTCGGCGCCCGCATCGGTCGCTCCGCGATTGGCGGCCTCCATGATCGAGGGACCGCCGCCCGAGCAGACGACGAAGTGGCGCTGGCCTTCCTCGACGATATTGGCGCTGGCGGCCATGAACGCGAGACGGCGAGCTTCGTCATAGTGGCGGGCCTTGGCCGCCAGCCGTTCCGCCACCGCGCGCTTTTCGGACGTGTCTGCGCGCGCCAGCGTCTGTTCGACATGATCAGGGGACGGAATGCGCGCTGACCCGTACATCACCAGGGTCGAGGCGATCCCGGCTTCATCGAGCAGCATTTCGGGCTTGAGCAGTTCAAGCTGGAAACGGATCGGCCGCAATTCCTCGCGCAGGAGGAAATCGGTGTCGCGAAAGGCCAGCCGATAGGCCGGGTCCTGCTGCTGCGGCGAAGTTCTGGGGTGGCTCTCGACAAAGCCGACTTCCTGCTCGGCTTTGTAGAAACGGCGGTGCGAAAGGTTCGGATGCTCGTCGTTCGATGTCTGCGTCATTGCCGTCTTGTCGCCGGACACAGCCTCTTGCGCAAGGGAAACAAGGCGTTCGCCCGATACCCGATATCGATCACACGATCAGGAAATCGCTCGCCGTCAGATCGGGATGGAGGGCCGTACCGATCTGCCCGATTTTCACCGCTGCATTTCCCCCCGCCCCGTCGGCGTCGTAGTAGAGATAGCCGGTATGCGTGTCGTAAAGGACGTGCTGGTCGGCCGTCTTCGCGCTCGTAACCCCGCGTCCCGAGGCAAAGTCCGCGTCGGGAAGGGTTCCTGCGGTCAGCGCCGCGAAGACCTTGCTGTCGAGCACGATGTGATCCCCGTCGGCGTGGCGGAAATCGGCGATGGTGTTGAAATTGCCGTTGCCCGGCGCCGCAGAGAAGACGAACTTGTCGGCTCCTGCCCCGCCGTAAAGGACATTGCGTCCCGAGCCCCCGTCGAGCGTGTCGTTCCCGAATCCGCCGAACAGGCGATCGTTGCCGTTACCCCCGGAAAGAACATCAGCCCCCTTCCCCCCGTAGAGGAGATCGGCCCCGTTCCCACCATACAGGGTATCGACACCGGTCCCGCCATAAAGCCGGTCGTTGCCGATCCCCCCATAAAGAGTGTCCGTGCCGCCCATGCCGTAAAGCGTGTCGTTGCCCCCGGCCCCGGTCATCGTATTGGCAAGACCATTACCGTTGCCGATGTGCGTGGTGTCGGAGGTGAAGACGAGATCAGCCTGCTTCGCCTTGAGCGTGTAGATCGGCTTGTCCGTCTTGACTGGTGCGCTCATCCTGCCCCCCCGATCGTCCTGGCTCGCCCCGAAAAGGCGGGAGCAGCCCGGCCCCCCAGCGCAGGCCGCCCCCACCGCGTTTTCCCGACAAATGTGCGCAAAGGGTCCGTCGCGCGCCTGTTCGTCCGGCGGCTCGCTCATGACGGGAACTTGTTGCAGAAGCGCGACTCCGATGCTCGAAACCGAGCGCCGCCCGCAATCAGCGCAACTGCCGTTTTTCCAGTTTGCGGGCGAGCGTGCGGCGATGCATTCCCAGCCGTCGCGCGGTTTCGGAAATGTTGAAATCGCATTCGACCAGCGTGGCGTGGATATATTCCCATTCCAGCGTCTTGATCGAACTCTTCCGCCCCTCGACCGGGACCGAGGGATCGCCTTCGTCGCGAGCGAAGGCTTCCTCGATGTCGTCGGTATTGGCAGGCTTGGCCAGATAATGGGCTGCCCCCAGCTTGATCGCCTCGACTGCCGTCGCGATGCTGGCAAATCCGGTCAGGACAACGATCCGGGTCTCCGGGTCCTGCTCATTGAGCATCTGCACGCACGTCAGCCCCGAGGCCGTGCCGAGCTTGAGATCGACGACTGCATAGCGGAACTGCTCGGTCGCGAGCAGGGCCCCAAGCTCTTCCGGGCTGGTAACATGCCGGACGACATAGCCACGCCGCTCGAACGACCGGCGCAAGGTGCGCGCAAAGGCCGGGTCATCCTCGACGATGACCAGCCGGGGTTTTTCCTCGACCTCGCTCATCACGCCGCCTCGCGTGTGGTGGCAATGGACTTGAGCGGAATGACCAGCGTCACTTCCGCGCCGCCCTGATCGCGGTTGCGCACGTCGACGTGCCCCCCCAACTTGCGCACCACGTTGAAGACGAGGAAGAGGCCGAGCCCGCCGCCGGGCCGCCCCTTGGTCGAGGTATAGGGACGCCCGATCCGGGCCAGCATCTCTTCGGAAAAGCCCGGCCCTTCGTCGCGAAAGACCAGCCGCAGCCGCTTGTCCTCGATATCGGCCACGACTTCGACCCGGCGGGGCGAAACCTCGAGCGCGTTCTCGATCACGTTGCCGACCACTTGCCGCAAGGCGCGATCGGCAACGATGCGCAAATCCCGGTCGATGCGATTGACCAGACGCACCGCGCCGCCACTGCGCGCGGCCCATTCCGCCGCGAAGTCGCGCACGAAAGTGTCGAGGGTCGTCACTTCCAGATTTTCGCTGCGCGCCTCACCCGCCGACAGCAGGATGCCGCTGACGATCGACTTGCAGCGTTGCAGCTCGGTTTCCATCTCGTCGAGTTCTTCGATCAGGTCCGGCTGCGCCGCAATGGCGGGATGCTTGAACCAGTCGCGCACGATCACCGAAATCGTCGCGAGCGGGGTTCCCAGTTCATGGGCGGCGCCCGACGCGAGCAGGCCGATGCGCACGATATGATCCTCTTCGGCGGCGCGCTGGCGCAACTCGGCCAGCGCGGCATCGCTCTGGCGCCGGTTGCGGTCGATGGCAATGACGAAGAAAACCAGCAGCGCGGCAATCAGGAAAAAGCAGACATAGCTGCCCGCCAGATAGAGCCGCAGCGGATCGCGCACGAACTCCCCGGGCAGATCCATCGGTACGAACCGGAACGAGAGCGCCGTGACCGAGAGCACCGCAATCGCCGAGACGATCCAGCTCCAGTTCGGCGGCAGCAGAATGGCCCCGATCGCGATCTGGAGCAGGAACAGGAACGTGAAGGGATTGGTCGTGCCGCCACTGAGGTAGAGCTGCCAGGTCAGCGCCACGACATCGAGCATCAAGGCGCCGATGAGCTCGAAATAGCTGTAGCCCTCGCGCTCGCAGCCCATGACCATGGTGGCCACGTTGACCAGTCCGAGCAGAGCGGGAACAGCCACCAGTTGCGGCAGGGGCAGGCCGATTCGCAGGACTTGCGAGGCGTACCAGATCGTCACCAGCTGGCCGACAACCGCCATCCAGCGCAGCTGGATCAGCAGTTGCATGTTCCGCGCGCTGGCGGGAGGATAAGCCCTGTAGGCTGGCGAGGGATCGGGATCGGACGGCATTATCGCCGTCGCAATAGCACGATCGCCCCCCCTGCCGCCATCAGGCCCATGGTGAACCACGTCAGGGCATAGCCGAGGTGGTTGTTGGGGAAATTGATCACGGTAAGACCGGGCACCGGTTGCCCCTCGCCGCTCGGGACCGGAGTCTCGCCGCTGCTGTCGATGAACAGGCGGCTATCGACCGCAACGCCGCGCTTTTGGGCGATCGCGGCGATGTCGCGCGAATACCAGCGGTCCTGTTGCGGCAGGTTCGAGCGCAGGAACGTGCCGTGCGGCTCGCTCTGGCGCAGCAGGCCTTCGACCCGCACTTCACCGGTCGGGACCGTGCGCAGCGCCGCATCGAGCCTGGTGCCTTCGGGCATGAACCCGCGATTGATGTAAATGGTGCGCCCGTCGTTGCCGGTCATCGGCACGAGCAGCCAATAGCCCGTTCCCATCGTCGACGTGCCGGTCACGAGCGTGGTGCCCGAAAGCCGGTAGTGGCCGGTCATCGCAAGCCGATGGTAGGTCCAGTCGGCAAGCGCGCCATTGGGGAGGCGGGCAGGATCGAGCGGGGGAGCATGGATCGCGGCATCGACAGCGGCGATCAGGCGGGTCTTCCAGGCCAGACGGTAGACTTGCCACACGCCCAGCCCGGCGAAGACCACTGCAAGGACCAGCAGCAGCACTGCCGGTCCGACCGGCCGTGTGCCGGAATTGCCCGACGACACGGCCGACTGTGTCACGGCAGTTCGTTCATGTTGTGCGGCATGGGCATCATGTTGTGGTTGAGGTGATACATCACCCACGTGACGCCCGAGAGCACGATGAAGACGAGAATGCAGGTGAACACCAGCGCAAGGAGGTTCCAGCCCCCTTCCGACTTTGCATTCATGTGCAGGAAGTAGATCATGTGAACGATCACCTGCACACCGGCAAAACCGGCAATCACCAGCGTGGTCAGCGACTTGTCGCCAAGCGCGTCGGTCATCACCAGGTAGAAGGGGATGACCGTGAGGATGACCGCCAGCACGAAGCCGGTGGCGTAGTCCTTCACGGAAAAGTGCGGGACATCGGCGTGATGGGCGTCGTGCCCATGACCGTGCGAGTCGCTATGGACAGAGCTCATCGAAGAACACCCATCAGATAGACAAAGGTGAAGACGCCGACCCAGACGACGTCGAGGAAGTGCCAGAACATCGACAGGCACAGCAGGCGACGCTTGTTGGCTTCTTCGAGACCACGCTGGGAAAGCTGGACCAGCAGGACGCCGAGCCAGATCAGGCCGAACGTGACGTGCAGACCGTGCGTGCCGACCAGCGTGAAGAACGCCGAGAGGAACGCGCTGCGCTGCGGCGTCGCGCCTTCGTGGATCAGGTTCGAGAATTCATAAAGCTCGACCCCGAGGAAGGTGGCGCCGAACAGAGCCGTCACCACCAGCCAGAACTGAACCCCGCCGACGCGGCCCTTCTGCATTTCGATCATGGCAAAGCCATAGGTGATCGACGAGAACAGCAGCATCGAGGTGTTGAACGCCACCAGCGGCAGTTCGAACAGATCCTTGGGACCAGGCCCCGCCGCATAGTTGCCGCCAAGGACGGCGAACGCTGCGAAGAGCATGGCGAAGATGAGCAAGTCGCTCATCAGGTAGATCCAGAAGCCGAGCTGCGTGCTGCCGCCTTCGGGATGGTCGTGTTCGTTGAGGTCGTAATACTGTGCCGTCAGGCCGGCACCGTTCGCCCCGGAGAGATTGTACTGGCTCATGCCGAAGCTCCTTCGACCGCAGCGAGCTGGCGCGTACGTTCCTCTTCGATACGGGCAACCGTCTCGGCGGGGATGTGGTACGACCGGTCATAGTTGAAGGTATGCGCGATCGCGGTCAGCAGGATCGCGGCAAAGCTCGCGATGGCCAGCCACCAGATGTGCCAGATCATGGCAAATCCGAAGACCGTGCTGATACCCGCCAGGATCACACCGGCGCCCGTGTACTTGGGCATGTGGATCGGACGGAAACCGTCGACCGGACGAGCGACGCCCTTGGCCTTCATGTCGGTCCAGGTGTCGAGGTCATGGACGATCGGGGTGAAGGCGAAGTTGTAGGCAGGCGGCGGCGAGCTGGTCGACCATTCGAGCGTACGGCCACCCCACGGGTCGCCGGTTTCGTCGCGGAGCTGGTCGCGCTTGAGGATCGAGGTCGCATACTGAAGCAGCATGGCACCGATACCGGCAGCGATGAGCAACGCGCCGCAAGCGGCAACGATGAAGTAGGGCTGGAGGCTCGGATCGTCGAACACGCGCATACGGCGGGTCACGCCCATCAGGCCCATGATGTAGAGCGGGGTGAACGCGAGCCAGAAGCCCGGGACCCAGCACCAGAACGAGACCTTGCCCCAGAACGGATCGAGCTTGAAGCCGAACGCCTTGGGCCACCAGTAGTTGATCGCGGCGAACGTGCCGAACACCACGCCGCCGATGATGACGTTGTGGAAGTGGGCGATCAGGAACAGCGAGTTGTGGAGAACGAAGTCGGCCGGCGGAACCGCCAGCATGACGCCGGTCATACCACCGATCACGAAGGTCAGCATGAAAGCGACCGTCCACAGCATCGGCAGTTCAAAGCGAACGCGACCGCGATAGATCGTGAACAGCCAGTTGAACATCTTCGCGCCGGTCGGGATCGAGATCACCATGGTGGTGATGCCGAAGAAGCTGTTGACGCTCGCGCCCGAGCCCATGGTGAAGAAGTGGTGCAGCCACACGATGTAGCTGAGGATGGTGATGGCGACGGTCGCATAGACCATCGAGGTGTAACCGAAGAGCGGCTTGCCGCTGAAGGTCGCGGTGATTTCCGAGAACACGCCGAAGATCGGCAGGATCAGGATGTAGACTTCCGGGTGACCCCAGATCCAGATGAGGTTGACGTACATCATCGGGCTGCCACCAAAGTCATTGGTGAAGAAGTTGGTCCCGACGTAACGGTCAAGGCTGAGCAGGGCGAGAACGGCGGTAAGAACCGGGAACGAGGCGATGATCAGCACGTTGGTGCAAAGCGCGGTCCAGGTGAAGACCGGCATGCGCATCATGGTCATGCCCGGCGCGCGCATCTTGATGATCGTGGCGAGCAGGTTGATCCCCGAAAGGGTCGTGCCCACGCCCGCGATCTGCAGCGCCCAGATATAATAGTCGACGCCGACGCCCGGGCTGTAAGCCAGGCCCGACAGCGGCGGATAGGACAGCCAGCCGGTCTGAGCGAATTCGCCGATGAACAGCGAAGCCATGATCAGAGCCGCGCCCGAGGCGGTCATCCAGAAGCTGAAGTTGTTGAGGAACGGGAACGACACGTCGCGCGCGCCGATCTGGAGCGGAACGACGAAGTTCATCAGACCGGTCACGAACGGCATCGCCACGAAGAAGATCATGATGACACCGTGCGCGGTGAACACCTGGTCATAGTGGTGGGCAGGGAAAATGCCCTCGTTACCGTTGAAGGCGATCGCCTGCTGCATGCGCATCATCAGCGCGTCGGCAAAGCCGCGCAGGAACATGACGAGACCCAGCACCATGTACATGATGCCGATCTTCTTGTGGTCGACGCTGGTGAACCATTCCTTCCAGAGATAGCCCCAGAGACGGAAATAGGTCAGCGCACCAAGCAGCGCGATGCCGCCGAGAGCGACCCCGGCGAAAGTGGCGACGATGATCGGTTCATGCAGAGGCAGCGAGTCGAGCGACAAGCGGCCTAGCAAGAACGACCAATGCTGGTCAGGTGTTGGCATGATTGGTGTCCGCTATTTCAGGAAAGGGGGGGACGAGCCGTGGTGACGAGCCCCAGGGTCTGGGACTTCGGACCCGACTTCGTCGGAGCGGCAAGCGAGGCAGGCACCGCGTCGCGCGCGACCGAAGCACGCAGCGGACGGTTGTCGGCGCAATAGGCGCGCACGAAGCGACGAACCGTCGCATCGGCCATGCCCGGAGCTGCCGTCGTGACCTGTTCGCGACCGAACTTGTCATAGGTCAGCGCCGCGACGTTGAGGACGCCGGCCTTGCCGGTGCCGCCACGCGCGTCGATCGCCGCCATTTCGCCGGTGCACAGCTTGCCCGGACGGACGCACATGTTGACCACCGCGTCGAAGAGGTCGGGCGCAACTGCGGCGTAGTGGATGACCGGAACGTGTTCGCTCGGCTTGTCGAGTTCGAGATAGGTCGCGCGGTCGAGGTTGCCGCCGTCCTTCTGCACCTGTCCTACCCAGGCGTTGAACGCATCAGGCGTCACGCTGCGGGTGGCAAAGTGCATGTAGCTGAAGCCCGAACCGCTGAAGTTGGCCGAGAAGCCCTTGAAGTTGCCGGTCTTGTTGAAGACCGCGTGCAGCTTCGTTTCCATGCCGGGCATCGCATAGATCTGACCGGCGAGCGCGGGAACGTAGAACGAGTTCATCACCGTCGAGGAGGTGATGCGGAAACGGACCGGACGGCCTTCGGGCAGGACCAGTTCGTTGACCGTGGCGATCTTCTGTTCGGGATAGATGAACAGCCACTTCCAGTCGAGCGCGACGACTTCGACGTCCATCGGCTTGGTGCCCGGCGCGACCGGCGTGTTGGCGTCGATGCGGTCGAGCGGACGATAGGGGTCGAGCTTGTGCGTGGTAAGCCACGTGATCGAACCGAGCGCGATGATGATCGCGAGCGGCGCCGACCAGATCACCAGTTCGAGCTTGGCCGAGTGGTGGAACTCCGGGTCATAGGTCGCGTTGGTGTTGCCCGAGCGGTACTTCCACGCGAACAGCACGGTCAAAAGCATGACCGGCACGATGATCAGCAACATCAGCGCGGTGGAGACGACCACAAGGTTCGCCTGTTGACGCGCGATATCGCCCGACGGGTTGAGAACGACCCAATCGCACCCCGACAGCAGGGCAGCGAGCGGGAGGACGAGAGCGCCGCGTGCAGCCTGTTTCAGGCGGCGGGACGCAGATGGATATTTCTCACGCATGGTCGCGCACCTACGCGCGACGAACCGTGCTTGCCATAGGACATTTTGTCCAAGTCATTGACTTTGGTCAAACATTGAGCCAATTTATGAAATTGGCGAAGCGAGCCACCCCGGGGCCACGCCGAAAAAAGATCCGGGGAGGAGAGATGCCATGAACGCTTACGGGTTCGATATTGAGGCCCCAATTGCGTCTGCCGGCCCGAATTCCTTTGATCGCATGCGCGAAGACGCGGTCACGCCGGGAGATATTGCGGTCGGGGTGATCATCGGGCGGACGTCTGAATTTTTCGACTTCTTCGTCTATGCCATTGCCTCAGTTATCGTTTTTCCTAAACTGATGTTCCCTGCGCTGGCCCCGCTCGATGCCACCTTGGCCTCATTCGCGATTTTTGCACTTGCGTTCGTGGCCCGTCCGGTCGGCTCGATCTGGTTTACGGGAATCGATCAGAAGTACGGACGCGGCGTCAAATTGACGATCGCACTGGTCCTCCTGGGCGGCTCGACCGCGGCGATTTCCTTCGTTCCGGGGCGCGACTCGATCGGCGTCGAGGCGGTCTGGCTGCTGGCCCTGTTCCGACTCGGACAAGGCTTTGCCCAGGGCGGAACCTGGGACGGGCTCCCCTCGCTCCTCACGCTCAATGTCCCCGAAGGACGGCGCGGATGGTACGCGATGATCCCGCAGCTGGGCGCGCCGCTCGGCCTCATCGTCGCCAGCCTGCTGTTCGCGTTCTTCACCAGCTCGCTCGACAGTGCCGACTTCCTCGACTGGGGCTGGCGCTATCCCTTCTTCTGCGCCTTTGCGATCAATGTCGTCGCGCTCTTTGCCCGGCTGCGCATCGTCGAATCCCCCTCATTCGAAAAGCTCTATGAGGAACGCGACCTTCAGACCGAGGCGCCACTGCGCACTCTGGCAGGCGAATGGCGCACGATCGTGATCGGCGCCTTTGCCCCGCTCGCCAGCTTTGCCCTGTTCCACATGGTCACGGTTTTCCCGCTGTCGTGGGTCCACCTGTTTACCGGCGAAGACCCGACGCGCTTCCTCGTACTCGAAGCGGGAGCCGCCATGATCGGCGTGATCGCGATGGTCGCTTCGGGACAACTGGCCGACCTCTTCGGACGGCGCACGCTGCTCGCCGTGACGGCGCTCGCCATCGCGGTGTTCAGCGGCTTTGCCCCGCAGCTTCTGGCGCAGGGCGAAACCGGGGCTTTCGCCTTCCTGATGGTGGGCTTCGTCATCCTGGGCCTGAGCTTTGGCCAGTCGTCCGGCGCAGTCGCGGGCGAATTGCCGCTGCGCCATCGCTATACCGGCGCGGCGCTTACGAACGACCTTGCCTGGCTCGTCGGCGCAGGCTTTGCTCCGCTCGTGGCCCTGTGGGTTTCGGCCCATTACGGGCTACTGGCTTCGGGCGCCTATCTGCTGTCGGGGGCCCTCGCGACGCTGCTCGCCCTCTGGCTCAACCGCGAACTGGCGCGCGGGATCTAAACCACTTTCTGAAGTACTTGCTCGTCATGAAAAACCCCGGCGCGACCGAACATCGCGCCGGGGTCATCATGCATCGGAAACCGGATCAGTAGCGGACGCGCAGGTCGAACATGGCCGAACGCGGCGGCAGGAACTGGAACTGGTCGTCCACGCCATAAGTCTTGCCGTTGGAGATCTGCGTGATCGCACGGCTGTTGAAGACGTTGGAGACCGTGCCGCCCACGCGAACGCGCGAATTGATGTCATAGCCGATCGCGAATTCGCCGTTGCTGTAGGGCTTCAGGCGATAGCTGCGCGGCCCCGACCCGGCGTATTCGGTCCCGTATTGCGGCCCGGTATATTTCTGGTTGAACGAGACGCGCAAACCCTTTTGGTGCCAGATCACCCCGGCCGCCGCCGTGGTGAACGGTGCCTGCGCGATCTGCGCCCCGGCCTGCATGTTCTGCGCATAGTTGTACGACGCATTCGCGAACAGGGTCAGGCCCGAGACCGGCATCGCGCTCACCTGCCCTTCGACCCCGCGATAGTGAACGGTGCCGATATTGATGAGCGAGTTGCTGACCGCACCGGTCGAAGTGTCCTTGGCGATCTTGTTGGCGACGTTGATGACGTAGCCGTCGACGTCGACCGACACCGCCTTGCCGTGCCAGACGGTCCCGATCTGATAGTTGGTGGTGGTTTCGGGCTTGAGCGCGGCCAGATTCTGCTGCTGCACCGCCTGATCGTTGGCCGTACCCGTCGTGGTGTAAAAGCTGGACAGATCAGGGACGTACATGCCCTGCGCATACTGGCCATAGAACGACCAGCGCGGATTGACCTGCCAGTTGATCGTCGCGAACGGCAGCGTCTTGGTCCAGGTCGCCTCGGTATCGATCGGCGTGCGCGACTTCTGGTTCACCGGGCCGCTGATCGACCGGTTGAAGTGGACGTACTTGACCCCCGGCGTGATCGTGAGCCCCTCGACCGGGCGGAACTCGAATTCGCCGAAGAACTGGTACTGATGCCACTTCGAGGATTGCAGGTACGAGATGTTGGCAAGCGAAACGTCGGGCGATGTGCCGACGCCGGTCACGCTGGCGAACTTTTGGTTGTAGCTGGGCTGGCCGGTGGTGAGATCGAGATCCATGTTGTGGCGGTCGGTATCGGCATATTCGTACCAGGCGCCCACGCGCACCTTGCCGAGGCGGAACTCGTAATCGACCTGGCCAATATAGCCGAAAACGCGATACTTGTTGAGCTTGTTGTATCCAAGCATGTCGGCCGATGTCACCGCCTTGTAGGGTGAAGCCGTCGTGCCCGAACCGGTAAAGCCGGTCACGACCGTGCCGTTGTTCGCCGACAAGGTATTGTTGGTATACCCGTACATGTAGGCGCGGTTATCCATCGAGAACCCGCTGCCCAGCTTCGACTGCAACCGGATGTAGGAAAAATCCGTGGTCTTGTCGGTGCGGTTGTACTTCCAGTAATCCATCTGGCTCGGATTGTTGCTCAACCCGTAATTGCGCCCATATTGCCCGATGTTGGACGCGGCCGTACAATTGTCGGCCGAAAGCTGGGTTCCCGCGGCAAGAGCTGTCCCGCCCGTGCCACAGGTCGCCCCCTTGAGCACGTCGGACTGGTAATAGAAATTGCGGTTCCACGTGCTGAGCACGGTCAGCGTGTTGGCCGTGCCGATCGGCACGACCAGCTTGCCGAAGACGTTCTTCGAATTGACCGGAGAATACGTGAGCGCGCCGTCTGACCGCAGGAACTGTCCGCCCAGCATCAGCTTGGCCCCGCCCAAAGCATCGATCTTGCCGGTCTGGATTTCACCGCGACCGATGAACGTGCCCCAGTTCCCGCCAAGCAGTTCGCCCTGCGCGCCGAGCGTATCCTTCACCGCGCGCGAGTACATGTTGACGTTGCCGCCATACGTTGCCTGCCCCAGCTGGCTGGCATTGCCCGGACCACGGTCGACGACGATGGTTTCGATCGTGTTCGACGGAAAGAACGCGGTCGAATGGTGCGTCGGGTTGTTGGTGTCGGCAAAGGGGATCGAGTCGTAGGTGACGTTGTATTCGCCGTCCTGAAACCCGCGGATCGTGACCTTGGTCTCGCTGAAACCGGCGCCGTTGTTGTTGCCCGACAACGAAACGCTGGGCGTCAGCGCGATCAGTTCGTTGAAGTCCGAACTGGCGGCGGCATTGTCGATGAACTCGCGCGAAACCGCCGACTGCGGCTGGGTCGTCGTCAGCGAGGCCGTGATCGGCGAGGTTTCAGCCGTGCGCGATCCGGTCACGATAATGTCGGACGAGGTCAGCGACTGGCGGTCGTTGGCCTGCCCCGCAATATTGGCGGTGCTGGACTGATCGGACGAGGCCGCGGGTGCAGACGCGGCGGGAGCATCGGGCGTGGCGGAATCAGGAGTGGCGGCAAATGCCATGGCGGGCGCGACCAGACTGGTCGCGGCGAGCAGGGCCGAAAGGGCAGGCTTGCGGATCATGATGGTCTCTCGGTTCTTTGGAAAAAAGGGAAAAAGGGCCTCAGCGCGCAGGCAGTTCGGCGCGGGCGGCGGCAATCGCGGGAGCAAGGCGCGGATCGGCAAGCAGGGCCGTCGCGGCAGCAACGCCAAGGACGTGCCCGGCCTCGACATCGCTGGGGAAATGGACGGCGCAGATTTCGCGGCTGAAACCATAATCGGCCGCACGCGCGAAAATCACCGCGCTGCGTTCGGGCATCAACGCGGCCAGAACCCAGGCGGTGCTCCAGGCAAAGGCGGCGTGACCGCTGGGATAGGAGCGGTCGCTCCCCTTCCCCCCGGCCTCGCCATGACCGCAATGAGGAAGCGCGGGATCAACGGCATAAGGACGCGCGCGATGGAAGTGGCGCTTGGAAATGTCCGCCAGCGCTTCGACTTCGTCATCGACGAGATCGAGCAAGTGCGCCATTGCCGGACGATGCAACAGGTCGCGTCCGACCACCGCGTCAAAAGCGTCGGGATTTTTCTGCTCCCCGTCCTGTGCTGCGGCGGCATGGCGGACGGCAGAGGCCCTTGCCCAGAGATCGTGCAACTCGGCCATTTCGGCATGTTGCTCAACCGATCCGGCAGGCGGCGGCGCGGGCAGCACGCGATCGGGCGCAAAGACGACCGGATCGAGCCAACGCAGCGTCTTTTCCGCCTTGGCCGGCGCATCGGCGGCAAAAGCCGTTCCGCCCAGGACCAGCGCCGAGGACGCGACAAGACATGCCGCCGAGCGCACCAGCGCCACGGCGAGTGAAGGAATGGACATTTCGGAACCCCATTGGCGGCGGCCAGGACCCCCGGTCCGCCCGTCGGGAGGCGGGGTATGCCGATGCCGTGACGGTTGCGTTACAAAACCCCGTCAGCCGCCCCCGACCGACCTACATTGCAAATTTAGAATTTTCCGAAGATGCGAGCGTTTCCCCCGGATCGCCGCCAGTCCGACGCGCCGGAAAGGCAATGCGCACCTGCAATCCCGGCCCGGTTCCGCCAAGGTCGAGGTGCCCGCGATGAAACCGCACGATCGCCTGCACGATCGACAGGCCCAGGCCGCTGCCCCGCCGTCCGCCCGCCAGTCGCCCGCGTTCGAACGGGCGCAAGACGCGCAGGCATTCGTCGCGGGCAAGCCCGGGGCCATTGTCTTCCAGCGTCAGCACGACATCGTCCGCCTCTTGTCGCAGCGACAGCCGCGCCTGCGTTCCGGAAGGGGTATGCGTCGCCACGTTTTCGAGCAGATTGACCAGCATCTGGGTAATCAGCCCCGGATCGCCGTGGATCGCGGCCGGTTCGATCGGCCCCGTCACCAACACACTGCCCGCATCGGCAATCACCGGCTCCATCGTTTCGGCAATCTCGCCGACCAGATCGTCGAGCGGCAAGTCGACCATGCCTCCGCCGTGGCGCCCGCTCTCGATTTCAGCGAGCCGCAACAACGCGTCGAAAATGGCAATGATCGACGCGCATTCCCGTTCGGCCTGTTCAACGGCAAGACGACGGCGTTGCTGGGCTTCCTCCCCGTCACCCTGAGCAAGGTCGGCGGACAACAGCGAGCGCAAGCGGGTGAGCGGAGTGCGCAAGTCATGCGCGAGTGCGCTGGCAAAGTGGCGCTGGGTCTGGACCAGATCCTCCATGCGATCGAGCATGCGATTGAGACTTTGTGCCTGACGCGCGAACATGCCGTCGAGCCCGGCCATCGGCACCCGCCGCGACACGTCCCCGGCCTGCGCGATGGCATCGGCCGTCGCCTCGGTCGCGGCAAGGCGACGCGCGGTCATGCGCGCAAAAAGCCAGGTTGCCCCCAGCCCGAAGGCCATCGCCACCCCGAAGATTCCGACCACGAGATTGGGAATGAGCGCCCGTAGCCGCGCCGTCGCCTCGCTGTGCTGGACAATGACCAGCAACGAGCCATCCCCGAGCTTTTGCGCCAGAGCCCGGCCCCGCTGCCACTTGACGCCCCCACCCCGGAACAGCACGTCGGAAAAGCCGACCGGAGGATGCAGATTGATCCGCCCCGCAAGCAATCGGCCGGCCGGATCATAGAGGATGTAGGCCCGTTCGCTGATGATCTTGCGCGACTGCCAGTTGCGAATGCGCGCGGCGACTTCGACGCTGGTCGCGGCATGGCCATCCTCGGGCCGCAGGATCTTGCCGACATGATATTCGAGCGCGGAATCGATCCGCCGCTCGACCGTGCGTTCGGCCACTACGAAAACGACCGCCCCCATTGCCAGCATGGCGACGGCAAAGACCGCACCAAACATGATGAAGATGCGCCCGATCCCAGGCCATGCCGAACGGATTGCGGTCATCGGCACGCCTCTGAACGCAGGACATAGCCCGCCCCGCGCTGGGTCTCGATCGGATCGATGCCGATTTCCTGGAGTCGGGTGCGCAGCCGGCTCATGTTGCTTTCGACGATATTGGTGCCCGGGCTGAACGTGTAGCCCCAGACCTGTTCGAGCAGCATGTCGCGGGTCACCAACCGGTCGGCATGGAGCATGAGATGGGCGAGCAGCGAATAGAGCTTGCGATTGACCTGTACCGAAGCCTCGCCAAAGCAGGCGGCATGGCGCCGGGGATCGAGCCACAGCCGCCCGACATTCATGCCTTGCGCCTCTTCGGCCGCCCGCGCGGGTGCCCGGCGCGCAATGGCGTGAACCCGCGCGACCAGCTCGTCCATGTCGAACGGCTTGGTCAGATAGTCGTCCGCCCCGCCATCGAGCCCCTCGATCCGGTCCTTGACCGACCCCAGCGCGCTCAACATCAACACCGGCGGCACCGTCGTGCCCTTGCGGCGCAAGGTCGCGAGGAAGTTCAACCCATTGCCGTCGGGCAGCAGGCGATCGAGCACGATCGTGTCGAACCCGCCCTTGCGCCCATGAACAAGCGCTTCGGCCATGCCGCACGCCCAAGTCGCGGCAATCCCGGATTGGCCCAATCCCCGAACGATATGTCCGGCAATGACCGGATCGTCTTCCACCACCAGACAGCGCATTGTGCCCACCCGTTCGCTCTGTTCGAAGGGGCAATTACGACAAATTGGCGACAGTCATGTGACAGAGGGCGCAAGTCCGCTCGATCAGAACTCGCGATAGACGTCGAGATAGCGTGGGAAGACTTCGCCCGGCGCATAGGCGCGAGCATTGGCAAAACCGGCTTCACGCATGTCAGCAAGACCCGACGCCGCCTCGGCAATGATCGCAGCCGCCGACACAGGTTCCTCAGGATTGACAAGAACCGCCGCCGCCCCGGCGACACTGCGCATGGGATCCCGATCGCTGGTCACCACCGGACACCCACAAGCCTGCGCTTCCAGCACCGGCCAGCCGAACCCTTCATCCAGAGAAATGAACAGCAAAGCCTCGGCACGGCTGTAGAGCGCCAAAATATCCGCGTCGGCTGCATCGACGACGACATCGATACGATCGCGCACCGGACTTTGTGCAAGAGCATCGAGCAGGGGCTGATTGGGCGGCTTTCCGGCAAGAACCAGACGGTGCTTTGCAAAGGGCGCGGTCTTCGCCAGTTCCCCGAACAATCGCACGACGCCAGGCCGGTTCTTGTAGAACTGGTTGCCGCCGACGTGGAGGAAATAGGGGATCGCGGGATCGAGGCCGAGCGCGGCACGGCGCCTGTCGGCTTCTTCCGGCGCGACCGGAACGAAGGTTTCCGGCAGCGCATTGGGAATGAACGTGGCGGGCACATCGGGCCCGATCAGGCGGCGCAATTCCGCCAGCGTCGCCTCGGATACCGCAGTCAGACGGCGCGCACGCCGAACGCCCCGAAAGATCAGCTTTTGCAGGATACGCCCGTTGAGACCCCAGCTTTGCCCCGGCACCTCACCCAGCATGATCCGCACGGCAAACAAATCGTGACAGGTCACCAGCGTCCGCCGTCGCCCGGCAATGTCGAGGTACAGCGCATTGGAATGGTCAGCAATGTGAACGATGTCGCAAAGCCGCGAGCGAACCGCCAGAATGGCCGGAAAAATCAGAAACTTGTCGAGATATCCGAACAATTTCAGGAGACGCGGATCTTCCCCGGCAAACCGTCCGAACACCACCGGCGGCGCCGTGAAAGCGACTTTGACGCCCAGCCTGCGAAGATTGTCCGCCAGCGTCCGTCCGAACGCCTGCATCGAACGCTGCTTGTCCGGCGCATAATTGCCGACGACCAGCACCGATCGAGGTTTTCCTGCCGTCGATCCGGACAACGCGCTCATCCCCTTCGCCACTGCAGCAGGGCCGCCATGCAACGCGCCCCTTGGGTTTCGGAACCGAATTCCGGCTTCGAAAATGCCGGTCAGGTCATTTCAGGGAGTTCTTATCAAGGATGTCGGGAAATACAACATTTCCCAAGGTTTACCATAAATTCGGAGAGAGGGATCAAGTCAAGAACAGGCACCCTACAATCATGATCGCCATCAGAGAACCAATTTCGACTTCGGAAACATGGTCCGGGCCATCCACACGAAAAGCGAGGCGAACACGAACGTCAGAATGACCGTCAGATAGTTGCCGCTTCCGGAGATCGTCGAGAATATCTTCAAAAACAGGATGTGCGTCAGATAGACACCCATCATGCATTCGGCGACCGGTTGAACCACCCAGCGCCGAGGCCACCAGGCCGCCGGGGATGTGGCCGCAAGGACGGTCAGACCGATCCCAAGCGCATAAGTGTCGCTCACCCCAGGCAGATCGGCCGCGATGGCAACGACCAGCGCGCCCGCCAACGGCACCACCGCAAGCCAGGCGGCTTTCCCAACCCGAGGCGTCAGCCCCAGAACGATCCCGATCATCACCGGCGCCAAGGCATGGATCCACTGCGGAAGCGGCAACGGCCAACCCAGCGACGCCGGACGCCAGATCGAAACCGTCGCAAGCAGCAGCCCTGCACCGATCGCGCAGAGCCAGAACAGCGCCAAAGGCGGGCACCAGACCTTGGCCTTGTTGGTCAAGAGCAGAGCGACGAATATGAAAGGCAAGAACCACAGATGCTGGCTCGTCCCCATGAGGATGCCGGCAACCGGATTGCCCGCGCCGAGCACCGGAGAATGCTGGGCGACATCCTTCATCCCGTAAATTGCCATCCAGAAGGCCCAGGGCGCAAGCAGCGTGCGCGCCAGTTGCCCCACCGATCGCGGCCTGCCCCAGTTGTAGCGAACGTCGACCATCGGCGACAGGATCAGGAACACGATCAGGCCGGCATAGGCAAGGTTATGGAAGGGCGCGTTCGAATGATAGGCAACGATCCCGAACGCCGCCAGAATCCTGAGCGTTTCGATCGCCTGGTTCCGCACCGGCTTCCTCGACGCGACACTTTCGCCCGCCAGGACTTCGCCCCCACTCTCACCCAATGATATTGAAGCCACGCCAAGCTCCACCGCCCCGAACACCCGCCGCGCACCTTAATATAACGCCGACCGATTGCCTAGGCGGCGTGCATGAGACACTGGCCTGCTGCCGGTTTGGCCTGCTGCGGGTTTGATGGACACCGAGATAAGGTGTTTTCATCGAACAGAGAGCACAAGGCTGGCTCTATGTCGCGGCGGTCATTGACCTGTTCTCGCGCCGTGTCGTGGGCTGGTCGATGAGCGCGACCATGACGGCTCAACTGGTTGCGGATGCCATGATGATGGCCATCTGGCGCCGGGGCAAACCCGATGCCTTGCTGCATCATTCGGATCAGGGCAGCCAATATACCAGTGAGCAGTTCCAGCGCCTGACGCAGGATTATGGTGTGACCTGCTCCATGAGCCGATCGGGCAATTGCTGGGATAACGCGGCGATGGAGAGCTTCTTCTCCTCCCCCAAGACCGAACGGGGCCGCAAGAAGGTCTATCGGTCACGCGATCAGGCCAGACAGCGCACCATACAACAGATACTCCCACCTATCCCAGCCGATCCTTGTCAGTATATATTTCAAAGCGGGAAAGGGTCACGAGGCCAAAGGTGGTGGTGAGCGCTGCATCGGCCGCATCGCGCCCCCGCGCCATCAAAATGCGCCCGCGGCGGGGGAAATTATGGCGCGCGTCAAACACATACCAGTGCCCACCCAGCCATACCTCGAACCACGCAGAAAAATCCATATCGCCCATGATCGCGGGCAAATCCATATCGCCCAAATAGCCGGTGCAATAGCGCGCGGGAATGTTCATGCAGCGGCACAGCGTGATCGCCAGATGCGCATAGTCTCGGCAGACGCCGGTGCGCTCGTGAAACACATCCCACGCGGTCTTGGTCGGGCGAGCGGCCATATAGTCGAAATAAATCGCGTCATGGACATAATCGACGATCGCCTGCACCAGCCCCCAACCCTGCGGCACATGCCCAAACAGGCCCCATGCCATTTCCATCAGGCGGTCTGTCTCGCAATAACGGCTGCCGAGCAGATACTGAAGCACGTCATCGGGCAATTCGGCCAACGATGCCTGCCGGGCATGAATGTCCACCCGATCGGGTTCGAAAGAATCCTCGATCACAAAGCCGCAGGAAATCGTGAGGCCGCCTGCCGGCATGGTCAACCGGGTGCAGATATTGCCGAAACCATCGACATAATCATACAGCGACACATCGGGCGTGGTGAAGATACGCTGCGCTGTGCGCAGATCCTTGTTGCGCGATGTGTGAACGCTCAGCTTGGCCAGCATCGGAACAGGATGCTCGCAGGTAAAACCGATATCGTATCCGGCGCGGATCAACATGCTGAGTGACTTTCATCGGAGGGCAGATCTGTCGGCTTGTATCCAGGCCACCACGCCGGAAATACAGCAAGGCGTAATTTACAAAATATCATCCCGTTAACACGCAAAAAACGGCCTCACATTCGCCATGCTTCAAGCGCCATCAACAGCACCCCCTTGAATCAACAGATCGACAAGGGCCGCAATATTTACCGTCGCCATGGTCGAGAACGTATCGGAAATCGCATAGGGCAGAACGATCCGGTCACCAAATTTCATGGCCCCGCAGGAATAGACGATATTGGGTACATAGCCTTCGCGCTCGGACTTTTCAGGCTTCACGAGCGGAACGCGCGAACGACCAATCACCCGGCTGGGATCCTTCTTGTCCAGAAGCACAGCGCCGATCGAATAGCGCCGTACCGGTCCCACGCCATGGGTAAACAACAGCCAGCCCTCGTCTAGTTTGACCTA
>NZ_GL876935.1:421319-426675 GCF_000192575.1 Novosphingobium nitrogenifigens DSM 19370
CGGATGCGCGCCATCGGTCGTCACCGCGCTCTCGGTCGCCATGCGGGTATGGCCGATGCCGTGCGTGCCGATCATCGCGGGAAGGCCAAAGCGATTGGCAACGTCGAGCGGCAGCCCGACTTCCTTGTAAAGCTCGATCCGGCTGCCCGAACCGGTCACGACAAGATCGGGCCGATTGAGCGCAAGCCAGCCGCGCACCAGTTCTTCGGAGGAAACAGGGAAAGACAACACCAGATGCGTATCGCGACGCGTCGCAACCGCAAGTCCGGCAAGCCCCGAGACCACGGAGTCGAGATCACCACCCCGAACCGTAAGCTTGAGATGCCCCGCATCCCCAGCCCCATACACCGCAAAACCCGCACTATCCGGGCCTCTGCCCGTCATCACCACCAGCATGTCTGCCAGCATCGAACCCAACTGCGGTTCGAGTTCTGGATCTTTCAGGAACAACCCGACGATGCCACACATGACTTGAAAACTCCCGGTTGGTTGCCGGGTAATTATCCTCACAGGAAACATGAGTCAACCTATGAAGAAAATTATTTTCTTATGGAGAATATTTCAAATGACGCATCCGCCTTCTCGTCGGCGGACACAGGGACACGATTACTGATGAATGACGGGGCCCGGACGACCCCGTTTGCCAAGAGCCGCTCGGCTTAAACGCTTTCCACCTCGCTATCGCGCGAAGTCAGCAGGATATCCGCCTGACGGGCTGCACCTTCGACATGCTGACGACATGCAGCTTCGGCACGGGCGGCATCACCCGCCTTGATCGCGCTGACGATCTCGCGCATCTGCGACAGGCCGTCGGCCTTGCGCTGCTCGCTCGACAAGGTCATCGCGCGCAGCCGGGAAATCCGGCCGTGCAGTCGCTGCACGATTTCCCATGCGACCGTGTGACCGCCGCCCAGGAACATCGTTTCATAAAAACTGTTGGTCGCACGCAGGGCGTTGATCGGCTTGTGCTCAGCATGAGCCTGCGCAATCGCATCAAGCTCGGCCGTCAGGGCCCGCAACACCTCGGGCGTCGCCTTGCGCGCGCAGGCCGCAGCCGCAGCCGATTCCAGCTGGAGCCGAATGGCATAGACCTGGCTGGTCTCGTCCCGATTGATCGTCGCGAGGCGCGGCCCGGAACCAGTGGTTTCCACCAGCCCTTCGGATTCAAGGTTGCGGATCACTTCGCGAATGACCGACCGGCTCACCCCCAGACGATCCGACAAGGTGCGTTCCACCAGACGTTCGCCGGGCACGATCCGCCCTTCGAGGATGGCGTCGCGCAAACGCTCGAGCGCAATCAAGCGGAGAGTTTGCGGGCGCTGCTCGATGCGTTCGAGAGCAAGGGAGTCGGGGTTGGACATCGGTAAGCCTTGTCAAAAATCGAAACCGGGAAGCACCTGACCATAACGAATTGACGCACGGTTGCATATCTGCAAACATATGGTATACCATAAGACGGTATCCACGCAGGAGCAAGCCCAATGTCGATAAATGTTCGCAAATTCGTTCACTACTTCGAGGAAGTGCACCACGAAGGCGGCAAATCGGCCGAGCGCCCCATCATCACCTGCGCTGTTGCCGCCGTTCTCGCCAACCCCTGGGCGGGCCGGGGATTTGTCGAGGATCTGCAACCCGAAATCCGCGCCATTGCCTCGGATCTGGGCGCCGAGATGGTCGCGCGCATCGCCGCGCTGATCGGCGGGGCCGACCGCATCGAAGCCTATGGCAAGGCCGCCGTCGTCGGAGCGAACGGCGAAATCGAACATGCCTCCGCGCTCATTCACACCCTGCGCTTTGGCAACCACTATCGCGAGGCCGTCCAGGCGAAGTCCTATCTCAGCTTCACCAACAAGCGCGGCGGCCTTGGCACGTCGATCCAGGTGCCGATGATGCACAAGGACGATGAAGGCATGCGTTCGCACTATATCACGGCCGAATTCGCGATTTCCGATGCCCCGCTTGCCGACGAGATCGTGATCGTGCTGGGCGCGGCGGACGGCGGGCGCGTTCATCCGCGCATCGGCAATCGCTACCTCGATCTCGAAGCGATCGCAGCCGAACGCGCACAGGCCGCAGGAGGCGGCGCTTGAATCAATCCCGGCCATCGCCGTGCCTGACCACCACCGGGGTCGCCTATGTCGACATGGGTGGTGAAGGGCCGGTTCTTGTCCTGCTTCATGGCGTCGGGCTCGACCACACGATGTGGGCCGACCTGTTGCCGCATCTGGGGACCGACTGGCGCATCATCCTGATCGACATGCCCGGTCACGGCGGATCGGCCTCTCCGCCCGCCGATGCCCAGCTCGACTATTATGCTGCGCGCGTGGTCGAAGTGCTCGATGCAGCGAACATCGACAGAGCCGTGCTTGCCGGTTTTTCGATGGGCGCGCTGGTGGCGCGATGCTTTGCCCTGCGCCATCCCGAACGGCTCGACGCCCTGGTGCTGATGAACGGCGTGTTCGATCGGACGGAGGAGGTGCGCGCCAATATCGTCGCCCGCGTCGGGCAAGTGATCGAGGGGGGCGTTGCCGCCACGTCCGAGGCCGCGCTCGACCGCTGGTTCACCCCGGCATGGCGCAGCGGGCACGAGGACGTGGTCGATCAGGTTCGTCAGCGGCTCAACAGCAATGACGAACAGGGCTACGTCATCACCTATCGCCTGTTCGCCACGCAGGACAATTACGGCGCGGAATTGCTGCGGACGATCGCGGTGCCCACACTGGTCATCACCGGCGAATACGATGTCGGCTCGACCCCGGACATGACCCGGGCCCTGGCAAGCCGCATTCCGGGCGCCAAGGCCGTGGTGGTTCCGGGCGCGCGCCATATGATGTGGGTCGAAATGCCCGACATTGCCGCCGCGCCGCTTGTGGCATTCCTCGATCCGCTGCGCGCAAAAATGGACACATTGGCCGGAAACCCGGACTTCAGAGAGATTTCGCGATGATGAAACGCTTCGGGATGCTGATCGACGGAACCTGGTGCGATGCGGCCGACGGGGCCGTGTTCGAAACGTTCAATCCCGCAACCGCGCGCCCCTGGGCCATCCTTCCCGATGCCGCCGAGGACGATGTGAACCGGGCGGTAGAAGCAGCGCATCGCGCTTTCCGCAATCCGGCATGGCGGGGGCTGACCGCGAGTGCGCGCGGCGCCTTGCTGCGGCGCCTGGGCGATCTGGTGGCACAGCACGTGGACGAGATTGCCGCTCTCGAAACGCAGGACAACGGCAAGCTGATCCGCGAAACGCGAGGGGCCACGGCCTATATCCCGCAGTTCCTCTATTATGCGGCCGGTGCGGCGGACAAGCTCGAAGGCGCGACGCTGCCGATCGACAAGACCGCCATGTTTGCCTACACCCTGCGCGAACCGCTTGGCGTGGTCGCGGCCATCGTTCCGTGGAACAATCCGCTTTACCTCACCATCATCAAGCTGGCCCCCGCCCTCGCTGCGGGCAATACCATTGTCATCAAGCCGTCCGAACATGCCAGCACCAACATCCTGCGCTTTGCCGAACTGGTGGCAGAGGCGGGCATTCCCGACGGCGTCGTCAACGTCGTGACCGGGCTTGGCCCGCGTGCGGGCGCGGCGCTGTCGCGTCACCCGCTGGTCCGCCGCGTCGCCTTTACCGGGGGACCGGTCGCAGCCCGCCATGTGATCCGCGCCTCTGCCGACAATCTCGCCACGCTCAGCATGGAACTGGGGGGCAAATCGGCCAACATCGTGTTCGACGACGCCAATCTCGAAAGCGCGACGAACGGTGCGGTCGCGGGTATCTTTGCCGCGAGCGGACAAAGCTGCGTCGCCGGGTCCCGCCTGCTGGTCCATGACAAAGTCTACGACGAATTCGTGGATCGCCTCCGCGCCCGGATGGCAACGATCCGCATCGGCGACCCGCTTGATCCCGCTTCGGACATGGGACCCATGGCCACCGAACAACAACTCGGCGTCGTCGAAACCATGGTCGGCCGCGCACAGGCCGAAGGCGCGCAGGTTCTGGCCGGCGGGCGCCGCCCCGAAGGCCTGCCCGGTTGGTATCACGAGCCCACCCTGCTGTCCGTCCCCCATGCCGACGTCGATGTGGTGCGCAATGAAGTGTTCGGCCCGGTGGCCGCGATCATGCGCTTTTCCAGCGAAGGCGAAGCGTTGGAAATGGCCAACGCGACCGAATACGGCCTTGCCGGAGGAATCTGGACCCGCGACATCGGCCGCGCCCACCGCCTTGTCCGCGACATTCGCGCAGGCATCCTTTGGGTCAACACCTATCGGGCGATTTCGCCGATGGCCCCGATCGGCGGCTTTGGCATGTCGGGCTATGGCCGGGAATGCGGTTTCGAGGCGATCGAGGAATACACCGAAACCAAGACCGTCTGGATCAATCTCTCCGACGCCCCCGTCGACGACCCCTTCGTCATGCGCTGACGCCCAATTGCGGCACCGATAGATGGCTGCGGTTGATCGACGAACTTACCGACGCAGACCGCAGCCATGAACGCGGATTTTGGGACATTCCCGCCGGTCGACGCCCCGACTGAGATCGTCCGGTTACGCCCCTTGCGGACATTGACGTGCTGCGTGATTATCCGGTTATGGATCACATCAGCAATGAAACGCCCGAGGATCACCTCTATTTGAAGGGGCTGACAGTTCGCTATGAACGAGGCATTGGTAAGTGGATGCCCATCATGTGGCACTTGGCGCTTCGCGGTCATACCGGAGCAATGATTGAACTGGCTGACTGGTTTTCCGATGACAACAGCGCGGCATCGTTTGGCAAACCAGCCGATGCATTTAGCCCGGCAGGCCTTTACTATCGCGCTTGGCGGAAAGGCGATGCTCGCGCGGCTGTTAATGCAGCGATGAGCTGCTTCAATCGAAATGACATGATCGGGTATCGCCGTTGGCTAAGATGCGCAGTAAAAGCCGGTGACGCGGACGCGGCAAGGTCATTGCGGCTCTTCGAAACTCGGCTGTGGCATGCCGCTGCGAGGAAAGTTGGTCGGTTACGCCCTCGGCAAAAGCGGGACGAATTCGCTTAATTTGAACGACAGCAAACCACCAAATTTCGACGAAAAGCGCCGCTCCGGACACGGTTCTGTTGCGGACGCTTTTGTAGCTTATTAGGCGATATCACGCCCGCCAGCCCGATCGCCTATCGTGAAATTAGGAGTGGCACTTATTGAAATAACCATATTTTCGAACCTCCTAAGCACAACATCCACTATCTTTGAATGGTACGCAGCACATGTTCCTTTCGTCATCCGGATTTTCGTGTTTCCAATAATATTGAATATAACCTCATCCTGAATCACCCGAGGACGCATCCACGCCTTACCCTTATACAGGGGCGCCGTAAGAG
>NZ_GL876935.1:428032-499072 GCF_000192575.1 Novosphingobium nitrogenifigens DSM 19370
CTAAGCTGACCTACCGAAGTGTCCGCCGGCTTGAATATAGGAGGAAGGGCTTAGCGACCCGACGAATGGCCGGTTCCAGCATAGGCGGACGTTCTCGTTTGCAGCGCCGAACGTCATCTTTGTCCCAGTTCGCGTTTTTTCGGAGCAACGCAACCGAGGTCCAGCAACGACCGGCCATGCCCCGCTCTGGCATCGTGAGCGTGAGCTATTGAGACGAAGGGTTCTGTTCAGAGGATTAGGCTAAGCGTCCTTTCCTGCATTCAGCCGATCGAGCCAGGCTTGTGCCTGCTTGGGTTCGCCTACCGCATCCGACCTAACCGGCCCACGAGATGCGAGAAATTCCTGCTGAAGCTCGAAAGGAGGCATGAGGAGCTGCTCTCTCATTTCGTCGATCGCCTGACCGATTTCAGCCAAATTATCGATGATGGGAGCCACCGCTTTGCGCGACACCCGGTCCCCATTATGATCAAAGAGACCCCATTTGCCTGAGGCGGTAACGCGCAAGGCATCAATCAGCGCCGCGGTATATTCCGTTTCAAGTTCTGCACGACGAACGTCGAGACGCTCCAACCTATCAGCCTTTGCCATACCCCGATTGGTACATGGTTCCGCGGGTGTCTGCAATGTCGGCGGCTTTCGCCACCGGCCTGATCGGTCTCAATAGACGTCCCGGACGTACCGCTTGTCTTTTTGCATGGCGGTCACAAAATCGCGGGCGGCGTCTTCGGTCATGTTGCCGTGGTCGGCGATGATGCGGTGGAGGGCGGTGTCGACGTCGCGGGCCATGCGGGAGGCGTCGCCGCAGACGTAGAAGTGGGCGCCCTCGGCGAGCCAACGCCACAATTGGGCACCTTCCTCGATCATGCGGTGCTGGACGTAGACTTTCTGCGCCGTGTCGCGAGAGAATGCGAGGCTCAGGCGATCGAGATGGCCGTCGCGGTGCCAGGCTTCGATTTCGTCGTGGTAATAGAAATCGCTGGCCGCGTGCTGTTCGCCAAAGAACAGCCAGTTGGCGCCACCGGCTCCTTGGGCCTGCCGGTCCTGCAGAAAGGCGCGGAAGGGGGCGATACCAGTGCCGGGGCCGACCATGATCGCGGGGCGATCCGTATCGGCGGGCGGGCGGAAATGGGGGGACGCCTGCAGGAAGATACGGCTTGCCTCTCCCCCGGCACGATCGGCGAGATAGCTCGAACAGACACCCTTGCGCAGGCGGCCTTCCTGCATCCAGCGCACGACCGAAACGGTCAGTTGCACTTCATCGGGACAGACGCGCGGACTGGACGAAATCGAATAGAGCCTCGGCTGCAAAGGCTTGAGCGCATCGACGAGATCCTGCCCCGACAAGACGAGCGGCGCGTGGTCGAGCACGTCGGGCACTTGCCGTCCGTAAGTCCAGTTTTCGCAATCGGCCTTGCGATCCTGGGCCAAAAGCGGCGCGAAGGGCGCGTCGGGACGGTGCTCGGCGACCATTTCGAGGAAGGATCGTGAGACGCGGGCAATGTCGAGATGGCGGACGAGCGCTTCGTCGAGCGGCATTTCCCCTTGCCCCGGAACGACGACCGCCGCGTCGGGGGAAGCGCCGACCCGTGCGATCAGTTCGGCGGCAAGATCGGGGCAATTGCTCGGCCACACGCCCAGCGCATCGCCCGCCTCATAGGAAAAGTCGCTGTCGGCAAGATCGAAGCCGAACTGGCGGACTTCCTTTTGCGATCCGGCTCCGCTGAGCAGGCGATTGGTGACGAGCGCAGTCGAGAACGGCGTCTTTCGGCCGTATTTCGCTCCAGCGGGGGCCGCCTTGGCTTCTGCGACAACGGGCTCGGCCCCGGCAGGTGCCAGTGTTCCGGCCACCGCGTCGAGCCATGCCGCCGCCGCGTCTTCGTAGTCGGGCTCGCAATCAACCCGCGCGATGAGCCGCGTCCCGCCCAGTTCGGCAAGCCGGGCATCGAGCGCCTGCCCGAAGCCGCAGAAACGGTCGTAGCTCGAATCCCCGAAGGCCAGCACGGCAAAAGCAAGATCAGGGCATTCCGGTGCGGTCGGGCTCGACAGTGCCTGCCAAAAGGTCGCGCCGTTGTCGGGCGGATCGCCGTCGCCAAACGTGCTGGCAAGGAACAGGGCCGGTCCGGCCAGATCGCCGGGCGTCACGTCATCCATCGGGCAAAGCCGCACCGCAAAGCCGCGCCGGGTCAATTCGGCGGCGCAGTGTTCGGCATAGCTTTCCGTCGTGCCGGTCTGCGAAGCCCAGATCACGCGGATTTCCGGGCCATGCGCCACTGTGCCGGGCATGGCCCGTGCGACCGGAACCCGCGCCAGCATCCCCGCGAGCAGGCCGTTGACGTAATCGCGCCGTTCGCGGGCCAGCGGTGCATTGTCGGGCACGATCGGCATGGCATCGGCACAAGGCGCGGTGTCGAGCCGGAGCCCGGCGACGAACCCGGCGAGATATTGCTGTTCCTGTTCCGGGAATTCGGGCGGCCGCGAAGGCAGGCGCAGGAAACCGGCAAGGACATCGGCAATGTCGGGCATGGAGGCACTTTCCGGCAGGTGGGCAAGCGGCGCAGGAGCGGTGCCCGCAGTCTCGTCCTCGATCGGTCCGCCGACGCGCGTCAACGCAACGGCGGCGAACTTGAATTCAGGCTGCATCGATTGCGCGTCGATCGCATCGGACGTGACCGCGTTGATGCACAAGTCCTCTCCGAAGACATCGTTCCAGTGAAACGGCGCAAAGCAGGCGCCCGGCGCTACCCGGTCGGTCACGACGGCAGGCAGCACCGCTCGACCGCGCCGCGAGCGCACTTCGACGCGGTCGCGATCGGCAATCCCCAGTTCCTGTGCATCGTCGGGGTGCAGTTCGACGAAAGGACCGGGATTGAGCTTGTTGAGCGTGGGCACTTTTCCGGTCTTGGTCAGGGTGTGCCATTGATGCTGAAGACGCCCGGTGTTGAGCACCATCGGGAAATCCCCGTCGGGCATTTCGGCAGGCGCCATGTGCGGACGGGCCAGAAAGATCCCACGCCCCTGCGGGGTCGGGAATGCAACCGGCGGCACCGTTCCATCCTCGTCGCGGCGAAGCGTCTGACTGATCCCGTCGTTGAGATAACGGATGGGATTGCGGTCGCTTTCCCCCTCGGGCGGGCAGGGCCATTGCAACGGCGTTTCGCGCAGGCGCTGGTGGCTGACTCCACGCACGTCATAACCGGTCGCGGGGTTCGAAAAGCGGCGGATCTCGTCAAAGACTTCGGCCGCGTTCGCGTACGTAAAGGCTTTGGCATAGCCCATGGCACAGGCGACGCGGGCGATGATCTCCCAGTCGGCCATGGCTTCGCCCGGAGGCGCGACCGCCTGCCGTGCCAGCGTCATGTTGCGTTCGGAATTGATCATCACCCCGTCGGCCTCGGCCCAGAGCGCGCCGGGCAGGATGATGTCGGCAAACCGGTTGGTTTCGGTTTCGAGGAACGCGTCCTGGGTAATGACCAGCTCGGCCGCCTCGAGCCCGGCGATGACTTTGGCGCGGTTGGAAACACTGGCAACCGGATTGGTACAAATGATCCAGCACGCCTTGATCTGTCCGGCGGCCATGTCGTCGAACATGGCAATCGTCCCTTGTCCGGCTTCCTTGCGCAAAGTGCCCGGCGCGATACCCCATTCGGCCTCGACAAAGGCGCGATCGGCCTCGCTCATCGTGCTGCGCTGTCCCGGCAGGCCCGGCCCCATATAGCCCATCTCACGCCCGCCCATCGCATTGGGCTGCCCGGTCAGGGAAAAGGGGCCGCTTCCCGGTTTCAGGATTGCGCCGGTCGCCAGATGCAGGTTGCAGATCGCATTGGTGTTCCAGGTGCCGTGAGTGCTCTGGTTGAGCCCCATGGTCCAGCAGCTCATCCACGCCCCGGCCGCGCCGATCCATTGCGCTGCCTTGCGCAAGTCGTCGGGGGCAAGGCCTGTGATCCCGGCAACGGTATCCACGTCGTAATCGGCCAGGAACGCGGGCATCGCGTCCCATCCTTGAGTGTGGAGGTCGATGAAATCGCGATCGATCGCGTCGTTTTCGACCAGGAGGCGCAACAGGCCGTTGAGCAGCGCAAGATCGGTACCCGGGCGCACTTGCAGGAACAGGTCCGCCTTGTCCGCCGTCGCATTGCGGCGCGGATCAACGACGATCAGCTTTGCCCCCGCCTTCACCCGGTCCATCATCCGCAGGAACAGGATGGGATGGCAATCGGCCATGTTGGCGCCGATCACGAAGAAGAGGTCGGCCTTGTCGAAATCCTGATAGGAACCGGGCGGCGCATCCGCGCCCAGCGACAGCTTGTACCCGGTCGCCGCGCTTGCCATGCACAGGCGCGAATTGCTTTCGATATTGTTGGTGCCGATGAAGCCCTTGCACAGCTTGTTGGCAAGGTATTGCGCCTCGATCGACATCTGGCCCGAGACATAGAACGATACGGCGTCCGGACCGTCGCGGTCGATGATCGTGCGCAACCCCTGCGCCGTGCGGGCAATCGCCTCGTCCATCGGCACCGCACCGTGGTCGCGGCCTTCGGAAAGGCGGACATAGGCGCGATCCGCGCGGCCCTCGGCAGTAACGGGCACATGGCACGAATTGCCCTTGGTGCACAGCCGCCCGAAATTGGCGGGGTGGCTCTTGTCCCCCGACACTTTGACGATGCGCCCTTCGGCAACGTCGAAAACGATGCCGCAGCCAACGCCGCAATAGGGGCAGACGCTCTTTGCCTGCTTCGTGGTCAAGGTATTGCCCCCGTGGAACGAAAGTCTCAGGCCTGCGTTTGCGATGCGACAACCGCGTGGTTGTCACCGCAACGGTTTCCCGCCAGCCGCGCCCCGGCAATCGGTGCCCCGATCAGGAGCAAGGCGGGACCATCCCCCAGCGCAGTGCGAGCGCCCAGTTCGAGCAAGTCGAGCCGCGTGGTGAAGACCCGTTCGTCGGGCAGGCTGGCATTTTCGACCATGGCGACGGGCGTTGCCGGATCGAGCCCCGCCCCCATCAGGCCCCGCGCGATCGCCCCGGCAGCGGCCTTGCCCATATAGACGGCAAGGCTCGATCCCGGATCGGCGAGTGCAGCCCAGTCGAGTTCCAGGTCCTCGCCCGCCCGGGCATGGGCAGTGACGAAAGTCAGCCGCCGGGCCAGACCGCGCAAGGTCAGAGACGTGCCAAGGCTTGCCGCTGCCGCACTCGCCGCAGTGATACCGGGGCAAATGGCGAAGGGCACGCCCGCATCGTGGCAAGCGGTCATTTCCTCGGCGCTGCGGCCGAAGATCGACGGATCGCCGCCTTTCAGTCGCACGACGCGCAAGCCCGCCAAGGCAGCCTCGACGATCATCCGGTCGATCTCTTCCTGCGACTTCGAATGGCGACCCGACCGCTTGCCGACCGGAACCAGTTGCGCCTCTTCCCGGCAAAGCGCCAGTACGCCCGCCCCCACCAGTGCGTCGTGAAAGACCACATCGGCGCGCGCGATCAGGCGTTCGGCCTTGCGGGTGAGCAGGTCCGGATCACCCGGTCCTGCGCCCACCAGCCACACCATGCCACCCGGGAAGAGATCCTGCGCCATGACTTATGCTCCGACTTTGGCTGCCGCCAGCAGGACGTCGCGCTTCAAATAGAGGCGCCCGGATTCGACCCGCATCGGGATCACCGGAACGCAGCCCTTGTCATCGCCTTGCGCTTCGCCGGTCTTGAGGCTGATGTTCCACGAATGCAGCGGGCAGGTCACGACCGACCCGTGCACGATCCCTTCGCTCAAGGGCCCATGCTTGTGCGGGCACTTGTTGACGAGAGCGTGGAATTCGCCGTCAAGCGTGTGGAACACCGCGATTTCCTCGCCGCCCACCACCGGCATGGTGCGCGCGGTCCCCGGAGCGATCTGCCCCACCGGACCGATGTCGAGCCATTCTCCGATCATTATGCTTTCTCCGTGACGAGGGGGCGGAACTGGGCAAGAGGCTGGTGCAGTTCGGCAAACTTGCCCGCCGCACGTTCGGCCCAGGGATCCTTCTGGCTGTAAAGCTGCGAATGGTGGAAGCGCGCAGCAAGAGCGCCGATGGCGTCGGGCGTGCCGAACAGGGCCTGCTTCACATAATCGAGGCCGACGCGTTCGATCCACGGTGCGGTGCGTTCGAGATACCAGGCTTCTTCGCGATAGAGCTGGATGAAGGCCGCGCAAACCGCCAGCGCCTCGTGCTCGGTCTCGACCTTGCACAAGAGTTCGGTGGCGCGGACGTGAATGCCGCCATTGCCCCCGACATGCAGTTCATAGCCGCTGTCGACGCAGATCACGCCAAAGTCCTTGATCGTCGCTTCGGCGCAATTGCGCGGACAGCCCGAAACCGCGATCTTGAACTTGTGCGGCATCCAGCTGCCCCAGGTCATCTTTTCGATGGTGATGCCAAGGCCGGTCGAATCCTGAGTACCGAAACGGCACCATTCCGACCCGACGCAAGTCTTTACCGTGCGCAACGACTTGCCATAGGCGTGGCCCGAAACCATTCCTGCCGCGTTGAGATCACCCCAGATCGCGGGCAAGTCTTCCTTGCGAATGCCGAAAAGGTCGATGCGCTGACCGCCGGTCACCTTGACCATGCGCGCGCCGAATTTGTCCGCCGCATCAGCGATCGCGCGCAGTTCGTCAGGCGTCGTGACGCCGCCCCACATGCGCGGGACGACCGAATAAGTGCCGTCCTTCTGGATATTGGCGTGGAGGCGTTCGTTGACGAAACGGCTCTTCTGATCGTCCTCGTATTCGCCGGGCCAGGCGCAGAGCAGGTAATAGTTGAGCGCCGGACGGCACGAGGCACAGCCGTCGGGCGTCTTCCAGCCCAGTTCCTGCATGACCTGCGGAATGACTTTCAGTTTCCGCTCGACGATCAGGCGGCGAACGTCGGCATGGGTGAAGCTGGTGCACTTGCACATCGTCTTCGGCCCGGATTCCATGTCGGCGCCCAAACGCAGACGCAGCAGGTTTTCCACCAGCGACGTGCACGAACCGCAGCTGGCCGAAGCCTTGCACTGCGACCGCACCGCGTCGAGGCTGTGCGCCCCGCTGTCGATGCACGAGACGACCTGTCCTTTGGAAACACCGTTGCAGCCGCAGATTTCCGCATCGTCCGAAAGCGCCGCGACCGCCGCGCAAGGATCGGTGTTGCCCCCGCCCATGGCAAAGGCCTGTCCCAGGATCAGCGTGTCGCGGATCGGGGAGATATCTTCGGCCTTCTTGAGGAGGTCGAAATACCACGAACCGTCAGCGGTATCGCCATAGAGCACCGCGCCGATGACGCAGTTGTCGCGGACCACGACCCGCTTGTAGATGCCACGCGCGGCGTCGCGCAGGACAATGTCCTCGCACCCTTCCCCGCCCGAGAAATCCCCGGCGGAAAAGAGATCGATGCCCGACACCTTGAGCTTGGTCGAGGTGACCGAACCCTGATAGCCCTCGCCCGGACGGCCCACCGCCGCATCGGCGAGCGAGCGTGCCATGTCCCAGAGCGGCGCGACCAGGCCATAGCACTGCCCACGATGTTCGACGCATTCGCCGACCGCCATGATCGCCGGGTCCGACGTGACCATGTGATCGTCGACCAGAACGCCACGACCGACTTCGAGCCCTGCGCCGCGTGCCAGAGTCGTGCTCGGACGGATGCCGACGGCCATGACGACGATGTCGGCGGGCAGTTCGCGCCCATCCTTCAACCGGACGCCCGCGACATGACCCTGCTTGCCGACGATTTCGGCGGTATCGCCGCCGGTGATGATCGTCTGCCCGCGCCGTTCCAGTTCATCGCGAAGCAGCCAGCCCGCCGCTTCGTCGAGCTGACGCTCCATCAGAGTGGGCATGAGATGGATCACGGTGACCTGCATGCCGCGCAACGCCAGCCCGTGCGCGGCTTCCAGCCCGAGCAGCCCCCCGCCGATGACCACGGCCGATCCGCCGCGATCGGCGGCGGCCAGCATCTTGTCCACGTCGTCGAGATCGCGGAACGTCACCACTCCGGCCAGATCGTGGCCGGGGACCGGAATGATAAAGGGATCCGAGCCCGTCGCGATCAGCAGGCGATCATAGGCGACCACTTTGCCCGAACGCGAGACCACGCGGCGGTCGGCGCGGTCGATATCGACCACCGGATCGCCGCTGATGAGTTCGATGCCGTTGTCGGCATACCAGGCCGCATCGTTGATGACGATGTCGTCGAACGACTTTTCGCCTGCCAGAACCGGCGACAGCATGATGCGGTTGTAATTGACGCGCGGCTCGCTGCCGAAAATGGTCACGTTGAAACGCGCCGGATCGCGGGCAAGGATTTCTTCGACGGCGCGGCATCCGGCCATGCCGTTGCCGATCACCACGAGCCGCTCGCGCCCCGTGGGCAGACCGTCGGCCGGTTCGTTGGAGCTGTGCGCGTTCACTGTACCCTGTTCCCCAAGTCCGTCGCGCACACAAAAAAGCCGCCTCAACGCATCCCCTTCGGGACTTGTCCAGGCGGCGCCATTGCCACGCGATGTGTTGAAAGCGGTTCGGAGATTGTTCCCGTCCACCATTGGACGATCCCGAAACCTTGTTTCATGAGGATAAGCGATTCGCCCAGGTCACCGCAAGTCTTTTTGTATGAATAGCCCCTGGTTTTCTAGGCGCCTTCCGCTTTCAAAATCTGCTGCCGTTCGAACTGGGCGGGCGACAGCATCCCGTTCCTGACGGGGGTGCGCACAGGGTTGTCATGGCAGGTGCCGCGCCGGCTCATCGAATGCTCAAGATTGCGAGCCTTGGTCCGAATGGATAAGCACCCGCTGCTTGGGCTTACGCCGCCAGACCGCCAAGCGCACAGCACCAGAACGGATCGCACCCGGCCCTCCATAAGGAAGGCCGGGCACGGTTGCGACCCCGAAGGGAAAGGGATCAGAAGCTGTATTCAGCCTGCAACCAGTACTTGGTCGTGTCGACGAAGCCCGGTGCCGAGGCACTGAAGCTCGCGTACTTGGCCAAAAGGCCGACCTTGCCCAGACGGAACCCGACGCTCGCGTCCCATTCGTTGCCGTAGTGCAGGTTGCCGACATCACTGTCGAAGCGGTGCCAGACGAACCCGGCATTCAGGCCGGGCAGAGCCTTGAACTTGGGCAGGGCCTTCGACAATCCGACGTAGCTGTCCTGAAGGCCGTTGCCCGGCGTGGTCAGGAACACGTCCGCCCACCCGTCGAACTTGTGCAGGGTCGCCATCGGCGTTTGCAACGCATGACCCTTGCCGTCCGAGCCAAGCAGTTCGTACCCGCCATCGAGCGTCCAGCCCGCATAGCTGAGCGAGCCTTCGCCCGATATGTAGTCGACCCCGTAATTCGCAGGGTTCTGCTTGTAGTTCGACTGACGGGCAAAACTGCCGATAAGGTTCAGCTTCACTTTCCTGGTCAGCGACAGAGCCGCCGTCGCACGAACGCCATACGTCTGCGTATCGGCCAGCGAGGCCGCCAGCGCAGGCACCTGTTCCTCGGTGTTGTAATCGACGAGATAGGCAAAGCCCTTCACCGCGAAGGGGCCTTCCTTGACTGTTCCGCCCAGGAACCAGAAACGCCCGCCATAATTGCGGCGCGGTCCCGCATCGCTGCCGAACACCGTTTTCTGGTTGATCGCATAGGTCGCGTCGATCGACACCGGCCCCACCCCGGCTTCGACACGAGCCGCGTCGAACGTCTGCTCGTTCTGGCGCCAGCCCGAGGAACCGACCCAGCGCTGATCATCGAGATTGATCCGTTGGCGCCCGACCGTGACTCCCAGCGCCTTGGTCCGGAACTGGACCTGAAGCCGGTTGAGATCGATCGTCTCGGGATCGGCAACCGTCGCATAGCGCGCATTGGCCATGGCGGGAATGAACGAAAGACCGTTGTAGTCCCCATCGATCGAGGTCGTCCCCGATCCTTCGGCCAGGAATGCGAGATGCGAGGGCGCATTCTTCACTTCGAAACCGAACCGGGCCCGGAACGTCAGGGCATCGGCCCCCTTGGTCGGAGTATCAACATTTTCAAAACGCAAGCGGGCGTCGAGAATGGGGTCGATCGTGGTGCCGTCCGTGATCGTGATCGGATCGCCAAAGGACTTGGGCGCATCCGCGGCCTGGGCCGTCCCCGCAAGGCAAACGGGTGCAAGCGTGGCGGCAAGTGCCTGCCAACGGTACTTCATCGCGATTTCCCTCATGTTGGCGGCGTCGGCAGTTGGTTGTGGTTTGGCGCCGACGCCGCTGAAGTAACTGTATTCGAACCGGAACCGAACTAAGATCGGTTATCGGAAGCGAATTTTCAGATGCGCGCTCCCTGAAGCGCGGCACCCCAGGTGGTGCGCCAGCGACGCTTGACCCCGGTCAGACCGGCGAGCGCGATCAGCGCAAGACCGGCGAAGACGAGGAACCCGAGCGAGGCACTGCCGGTCCATTGCTTGGCAAGGCCGAGCGAGCTGGCGAGGTAGAACCCGCCGACGCCGCCGCCGAACCCGACAAGGCCGGTCATGACGCCGATTTCCTTGCGGAAACGCTGCGGCACGAGCTGGAACACCGCGCCGTTGCCGACACCCAGAGTGCCGAGCGTGGCGATAAAGAGGGCAACCGTGATCGGGAGCGACTTGGAGCCGAGCGCAATCACCACCAGAAGAGCCGCTGCAACCGCGTAAACGATGCTGAGCGTGCGGATACCGCCGAAACGGTCGGCCAGAGCGCCGCCGAGCGGGCGGACCAGCGACCCGGCGAATACGCCCGCCGCGGTGCAGTACCCGGCAATGACCGGCGTGATTCCGAAGCCGTCAGTGTAATACGTCGGCAGCGAGCTGGCGAGGCCGACGAAACCGCCGAACGTGACGCCGTAGAACAGCATGAACCACCAGCAGTCGCCTTCACCCATGACGCGGGCATAAGCGGCCATCGGCTGGGGTGCGGGCTGGTCGGGGCTGTCCTTGGCCGCGACGAGATAGACGAGGAAGGCGACGCCCAGCGGGATCAGCGCGAAGCCGAAGACATTGGTCCAGCCCACGGCCTTGGCCAGCAGCGCGGCAAAGAGCGAAGCGAAGACGGTGCCCGAATTGCCCATCCCGGCAATGCCCATGGCCTTGCCCTGATGCTCGGGCGGATACCAGCGGCTGGCAAGCGGCAGCGCGACGGCAAAGCTCGCCCCGGCAAAGCCCAGCACCACGCCCAGCGCCAGGGTTCCGGCGTAGCTGTGAATGCCGAACTGCCATGCGACGGCAAGCCCCGCCATGACGATGATCTGGCTGATCGTGCCGGTCTTCTTGGGACCGATGCGATCGACGAGGAAGCCGTTGACGAAACGCAGCACCGCCCCGGCCAGCGTCGGGATGGCGACCATCAGACCCTTTTGCGCGGGCGAAAGGCCCAGATCCTTCGAGATGATCGGCGCCAGCGGCCCAAGCAGGACCCAGACCATGAACGCGATATCGAAATAGAGAAAAGCGGCAAACAGGGTCGGGCGATGGCCCGACTGCCAAAATCCGGTTGCGGCACCTGGGTTTGAAACCGAAGAGCCGCCAGACATCGAAACCGAAGCCATCAGCGTATCCTTCCAGCACTTGACGTTTGAAACAAGACCCCGATCCTTGCGTGTGCGGGCGACGTGCACGCACACGGGAGAGGGGGAAATCGATGCGAACGAGCGGGGATCTCGCGATTGCGGCAGGGTTTGCCACGCGAACCGGTCCACGCTCGGATAATCAGGATTTCGGCGGGATCGTGCAGGCGAGCGCGACCGAACGCGCCAGCCACGGCGTGATCGCCGCGATTGCCGACGGCGTCAGCGGCGGCAACGCGGGGCGCATGGCCTCCGAGCTCACTGTCCGCACGCTGATCGATGGGTACTACGCAAGCCCCCCGACGCTCGGCCCGGCACAGGCGATGGCGCGCCCCCTCGCCGCGTTCAACGACTGGCTGCACGGACAGGCGCGCGGCAATCCCGCACGTGCCAGTGCGACCACGTTGACCGCGCTTGCCCTCCACGGTCGCCGCGCCCATGTCGTCCATGTCGGCGACACTCGCGCCTGGCGCTTTGCCGAAGGTCGCCTGACCTGCCTGACGCAGGACCATGTCCGACCCGAAATCGACATGAGCCACGTCCTCATCCGCGCGATCGGTCTCGAAAGCGATCTGCGGCTCGATCACGGCGCGTTCGAACTGACCGAGCAGGACCGGCTCGTGCTGACCACTGACGGGGTTCATGCCCCGCTCGGCGCGCGCAAGATTGCGGCCATTCTCGCCCAGAATGCGAGTGCCGAGGCGACGGCCGAACTGCTGGTCGAAAAGGCACTCGAAGCCGGCGGCGCCGACAATGCCACGGCCCTCGTCATCGACGTGGTGCGACTGCCCGCCCCCGACCACGACGGCATTCTTGCCGCGATGTCCGCACTGCCGTTCATTACCCCGCCGGTTCCGGGCGGAACGCTCGACGGCTTTGCCGTCGAACGCGTGTTGAGCGAAGGACGCCACGCTGTTTTGCTGGTCGCGACCGACAGCGAAAACGGCGAAGAAGTCGTCCTGAAATTCCCCCGGCGCGAGATCCTGTCCGAACGCGCGCTGCGTCTCGCCTTTGCCCGCGAAATGCTGCTCGCCCAGCGCGTGAGCAGTCCGTTCCTGCTCTCCGCACGGCCCCAGCGCGACACGCGACAGAGCGGGCTTTACCTCGTGCAGCCCTTCCTCAAGGGCGAAACCATGGAAAGCCGCCTTGCGCGCCGTCTGCCCTCGCTCGACGCGGCCCGGGAAGCTGCGGTCAGCCTGACCCGCGCGGTTGCCGCACTGCACCGACTTGACGTTGTGCATCGCGACATAAAACCCGACAACGTCATGCTCACCGAGGACGGCGGCCTGCGCCTGATCGATCTCGGCGTGGCGCGCCTGCCGCGTGTCGAGGACTTTCCCGACAACGAGATTCCCGGAACGCCCGGCTACATGGCACCCGAACAGTTCGCCGGAAACGGCGGCGACGCGCTGACCGACCAGTTCGCGCTCGGCGTTACGCTCTACCGCTGGTTCACCGGCAAGTGGCCCTACGGTGAACAGGAAGCGTTCCAGCGCCCCCGCTTTGGCGAAGCACGAGCCCCGTCGGCCCATCGCCCGGAAATTCCGAGCTGGCTGGACGAAGCGATCCTGCGCGCCATCGCGGTTCGTCGCGAAGATCGCCACGGTGACGTCGTCGAACTGCTGCGTGCCTTGGAAGGCGGCATGATCGGGACGCAACGCACGATGGCCGGGCGCCCCCTGATGGAGCGCAATCCGGTGCTGTTCTGGAAAATGGTCAGCCTGCTGCTCGGCGCGGCGCTGATCGCCTCGCTCGTGCAGCACAGACTGTAACCCACATCCACCCATCGGGTGCGCCCCCACGTTGTGCGCACGCAAAAAAACCGCCTCGATCCGGTCGATGAACGACCGGTTCGGGCGGCTCCGTTGCCACGCAATGTTGCTGGAAAAGACCTCGTTCCCCCGGCCCTCCATTGGGCCGACGAGCTCTTTCGTGGATAAAAAATATGTGATTCGCAGGGCGCGAGTAAAGAACTTTTTTCAGGAAAAGATCAGGGAGTGCGCGCCAGATAGCCCGTCAAGTCATGGGGATCGAAGATCTCATGATCGAAAAAGGTATTCTTTTCCAATGTCATGACGCCCTGCTGCGTGCCCACCGAAGTGCGCTGAAAAACGCTGCCTTCGACTTTGGAACTGGCCCCCGGCAGCGGTTCGTCCGACCCGATCAACGCCGAGCGATAGACGTCCGGGCGGAAAATCGTTGCAACTTCAGCCGCTTCGCCTGCGGAATAGGACACATCGTTCCACCGCACCATCTGCGTATAGAGCCACAGTGCCTGGCTGACCCATGGGAAATTGGCCGCCTCGCGATACTGGAACATGAAGTCGGGAAAAGTGACGATTTCGCCGTCTTTCTTCAATAAAAGCCGATCTGCGATCGCACGACTGATCAAAGTCTTGTTGCCGTCGAGATATTCGGGACGGGCAAGAATCGCGGCGCATTCCTCCATCGCCGCCGGATCGACGAAGTGGCGTGCCGCCTTGACCAGCGCGCGGATCAGGGCCTCTACTTCCCCCCTTCGCTCGTTCAGCACGGGCTCGCGCAGGGCCAGGACCTTTTCGACGCCACGGCGCCAGATCTGTGCGGTTGCAAGGACGATGACGCCCGCCCCGCGTTCCACGGCAACACTGTTCCAAGGCTCGCCGACGCAGATGGCATCGACTTCCCCGGCCTCGATCGCGTCGGCACAGAACGGCGGCGGCACGGTGATAATCTCGACATCATGGTCGGGATGAATGCCGCACCCCGCCAGCCAATAGCGCAGCATGTAATTGTGGCTGGAATAGCGATGGACCACCCCGAACCGCAGCGGTTTGCCCGCATTCTTGCGCTCCTGCGCCACCTGACGCAGGGCTGTGCCGACAGCGACAGGATCGCCCAGCCCCTCGCCCGGCGCGACCCGCGCGGCGATTTCGGGGCGAACTGTGATCGCGTTGCCGTTGAGGCCGAGGACGAAGGGAACCGACAGCGGCTGGGCCGGGCGACCGCGCCCGAGCGTTGCCGCGATTGCCAGCGGCGCGACGAGATGCGCCGCATCGGTATGCCCGTAAAGCAGGCGGTCGAGCACCGTCGCCCAGCTGACGTCGCGGACGAGCCGCAACTCCAACCCTTCCTGTGCGGCAAAACCCAGTTCATGCGCGAGAATCGGCAAGGCCGCATCGACAAGCGGCAGGAAGCCGATCGAGAATTTTGCGCTCATGCGGCCCCTCCCATCAATTTGCTGGCCGTGACGACCGCCTCGGCAATGTCGATGATCCGCCGCCCCTGATTCATCGCCGTCTTGCGCAATTCGCTATAGGCCTGCGGCTCGGTCAAGCCCCGGCTCTGCATCAGGATGCGTTTGGCCGCATCGATCGCCTCGCGCTCGGCCAGCTTGTTGCGCGCTTCGGCCAGATCGGTCTGAAGCCGGGAAAAGGCGTGAAACCGCCGGATCGCCAGGTCGAGAATGGGGCGAATGCGATGCGCGGCCAGACCGTTGACGACATAGGACGACACCCCGGCATCGATGCTGGCGGCAATGGCGTTGTCATCCGATTCATCGACGAACATCGCGATCGGCCGCGCCAGCGCGCGACTGACCGTGAAATACTCCTCCAGCACGTCGCGGCTTGGGTTACCCAGGTCCATCAGCACGATGTCCGGATCGATCTCTGCAATCCGCGCGACCAGACCGCGCCGCTCGGTCACCACGAAAATCTCGCAGTCCTCGAGCACCTCAAGCCCTTCCTCGATCACCGAGGCGCGCACCGCACTTTCATCGACAATCGCAACCCGCATGCCGCCATGGATAACGCCCCATGGCGGCGATGCAATGGCGGAACGGCCTCTTTGCAGCGGGTTGAGGTGATGCGAAGGCAGCGGAACCGCTTACGGCACCACCGGCAGGATCACCGCGCTCGGCGTCGCGCCGCCATAGCCCACGCGCATGGTCGCAGGCTTGTAGTCACCCGGCTTCGCGTTGAAGATGTTGGGCACGAATGTCTGCGGATTGCGGTCGTAGAGCGGGAACAGACTGGACTGCACTTCGACGGCAATGCGGTGGCCGGGCAGGAAGACGTGATCGACATTGGGCAGAGTGAACCGGAACCGGTTGAACTTGCCCGGTGTCAGCGGCTCGGGATGGGCAAAGCTCTTAAGATAGCGACCGCGGAAGATCTCGATCCCGATCGGCAATTCATATCCCGCCATCGACGGCTTGGCGCCTTGCACCGCCGCTTCGGGAACGTCGTCGGGATAGACGTCGATCAGCTTGACCACCACGTCGGCATCGGTGCCGCTGGTCGCGAGAAAGAGATCGACGGCGGGCGCGCCCATGATGTGAACGGGCTTGGCCAGCGTCGAGCCGGTGAAGCTGACGACGTCTGGCCGTCCGCTCACGAACCGCTGGTCGCGCACGAGCCAGGATTTCCATTGCGCGCCGTCCCCCATGTCGATCGGGCGCGGCAGGAACGGCACCGGACTGGCCGGATCGGCGACCCACGACACTTCGCCCGCCTTGTCCGGCGCGGCAAACCCGGCGCCGTGATCAGGGCCCAGGTAATAAGGCTGGCCCGAACCCATCGGCCAGCGGGGCGATTGCTCCCACTTGTCGATGCCGGTCGCATAGGTAATCGCGGCGGGCAGCTTCGGATCGGGCGCATCGCGCAGCCAGTGGTCGAAGAACGGCTTCACCCAATCGCGCCGCCATTGTGCGGCGGTGTCCCCGGCAAAAGTCAGCGCGCCGAGATCATAACCGTAATGGTTTGCCCCCGAATGGCGCCAGGGCCCGATCACCAGCGTCAGCGGCGCGTGGCCGAGCTTGTCCTTGAGCGCGTTGTAGACGGCCGGGGCGCCATAGCTGTCTTCCTGATCCCATTGCCCGACTTCCAGCATGGTCGGCACGGTCAGGGGCCGCGCGGCCAGCCACTTGTCGACCGCCTGCAACGACCAGAAATCGGTATAGGCGGGATTTTCCATCAGCTTGCGGACAAAGGGAACGGTTTCGACCCCATATTTGCGGGCATAGTCACCCGCCGATCCGGCCCGGAGATAGCGCGTGTAATCGTCGCCCGCGCCATGCGGGATCGCGGCCCCGGCGTCAGCCTTCCCGGTGCTCTGCCCCAACGCATAGTCGAGCGCGCTGACGCGGAAAGCCCCATTGTGGAACCAGTCGTCGCCCATCCACCCGTCGACCATCGGGCTTTCCGGAACGGCGGCCTTGAGCGCGGGATGCGGCGCGATTTCGGCCATCAGGCTGGTAAAGCCGAGATAGGACGAACCGATGATGCCGACTTTGCCGTTCGATTCAGGGACGTTCTTCACCAGCCAGTCGATGGTGTCATAGGCGTCGGTCGCCTCATCGATCCCGGTCGGATTGAGCGGGCCGGACAGCGGCCGGTTCATCACGAACTGCCCTTCGGAGCGGTGAAGCCCGCGAATGTCCTGGTAGACGCGGATATAGCCGGCCTCGACAAAGGGCGCGTCCATCGCCGGAACGATGTCGACCAGATGCAGGCTCTTGGTCCGGGTTGCATCGCCGTGCGCATCATAGGGCGAGCGCGACAGCAGCATCGGCCCGCCTTTCGTCCCCTTCTTCATCACGATCACGGTATAAAGCCGCGTCCCGTCACGCATCGGCACCATGACCTCGCGTCGGATGAAATCGGCTTCGGGCAGGACGGGATCGTATTTCTCGACCACGTCGGGCGTCATCGGCGTGACCGGAACGGTTTGTGCCTGAACGGCGATGGTGGAGGAACCAGCGAGGAGCAGGGCGGCGGCAAGCAAGCGGGAAGCGTGGATCATGGTTACATTCTTGACCAGATTCACGGCGCGCTCAATCCCCTTTCACCCCCGTGCCAACCGCCGCATCGCCTGCGGCGGTTGACCGAAAGCGCGCATGAAGGCGCGGCGCATGCGTTCAGGGTCGTGGAAACCGGTGGCAAGCGCGATCTGTTCGACCGGGACGGGGGTGGTTTCGACCCGTTCGCGCGCCACGTCGAGCCGCAGGCGTTCGACCGCGCGGGCCGGGCTCATGCCCATGTCACGCGCAAAGGCCCGGGAGAAATTGCGGGGGCTCATCGCGCAACGCGCCGCCAGTGTCTCGACAGTCAGCCGCTCGTCGAGATGTCCCCGCATCCAGTCGAGCAAGTCGCCGAAACGGCTATGGTCGCCGCCCAGTTCGGACAGGGCGGAAAACTGGGACTGGCCGCCCGGACGCCGGTAATAGACGACCATGTCCTGAGCGACGGCCCGCGCCAGATCCTCGCCCAGATCCTGCGCGATAAGGGCAAGCGCCAGATCGATCCCCGCAGTGATCCCGGCGGATGTCCAGACATGCCCGTCGCGAATGTGAATGCGGTCAGGTTCCACCGTGACTGCCGGGAACAGATCGGCAAGCAGGGCCGCGCGACGCCAGTGCGTCGTTGCCCGCTTGCCGTCGAGCGCGCCTGCGCCCGCGAGGAGGAACGCCCCCGAGCAGACACTGCACAGGCGCCGCACTTTGCCCGCCGCCATGCGCAGGAAATAGAGGTTGGCCTCGTCCCGCATGGCCTCGCGACTGCCGTTGCCCCCGACCACGATCAAGGTATCGGGCACCAAGGCTTCGGACGCCGCGAGCGTTTCGAGCGCCACGCCCGACGAACTGCGGATCGCACCGCCCCGCGCGGACAACAGGACGATCGAATAAGCATCGCCCGCCATGCGGCTCGCGATCTCGAAACTGGTGATCGGGCCGCACGCATCGAGCAGTTGGAAATCGTCGTAAAGATAGAGACCGATCGTGCGAGACATGTCCCAAAATGAGGGATCACTGTCATTTCGTCAATCGACTTGCCGCGCGATGATGAAGCCGTTCCACCAAGGAGGCACCGATGTCCGAGCACCCTTTCCGCATCGTTTTCGCGATCTTTCCCGGCATGACTCAACTCGACTTTACCGGCCCCCATCAATTCCTCAGCCGCCTTCCCGACAGCGAAACCGTAGTGGCCAGTCGCGACGGCGGCGACGTCCCCGCCGAAGGACTGGTCTTTGCCGGAACGCAACGATTGTCCGATATTCCCGCCTGCGACCTGCTGTGCGTTCCGGGTGGTATTCCGGCCATGACGGTGGCGCTCGACATCGAATTCACGGGACAAATTCGCCGCCTCGGTCTCGGCGCACGCTATATCACCTCGGTCTGCACCGGCTCTCTCATTCTGGGTGCGGCCGGATTGTTGCAAGGACGACGGGCTGCCTGTCATTGGGCTTATCGCCATTTGCTGCCCTTGTTCGGCGCAGTGCCCGATGAGGGGCGGGTCGTGCGTGACGGATCGGTCATCACCGGCGGCGGGGTGACCGCAGGGATCGATTTTGCGCTGACCGTTCTGGCCGAAGTCGGTGGGGAAGCTCTTGCCCGGACGCTGCAACTCGGTCTCGAATATGCCCCTGCCCCGCCTTTCGACGGCGGAACCCCGAAAACCGCGCCTGCTCCGATTCTCGAAGCCTGGCAGAAACGGATGGCGCCGATGCTCGCCCTGCGCGAAGAGGAAGCCCGTCAGGCAGCAGCCCGCCTTTCCCGCGTCTCGCCCGAGGAGATTGCCCGATGACCCGTCCTCCGCCTCCCCCCTTCACGGCCGAAAGTGCCGCGATCAGGGCCCGCATGGCTGAAAACGCATGGAACGGACGCGATCCGGAAAAGGTCGCTCTGGCCTATACGCCCGACAGCCTATGGCGCAATCGATCCGACTTCATTCAGGGACGGGCCGAGATCGTCGCATTCCTCACTCGCAAATGGGAACGGGAACACGAATATCGCCTGATCAAGGAAGTATGGACCCATGGCGCCGATCGCATCGCCGTGCGCTTTGCCTATGAATGGCATGATGAAACCGGCGCCTGGTTTCGGTCCTATGGCAACGAAAACTGGGAATTCGATGACGCGGGCCTGATGCGGGAACGCCATGCCAGCATCAACGACGTGGCCATCACCGCTGCGCAACGCCTGTTCCACTGGCCGCTCGGTCAACGCCCCGAGAACCATCCCGGCCTGTCGGATCTACGACTTTAGCAGGCTTTTGGAGCGGTTTTTGCATCGTGATCGCTGGACGAGCCGCCTAGACCCCGCTACGCGGCAGGTTTCCGAATGCACGGGAAGGAATGACCATGAATACCGCTGAACTCGCAGAAGCTGTTGCCTCGAGCCAGGGACTGACCAAGGCCGCAGCTCGCGAGCTTGTCGATGCCGTTTTCAACGCGATTGTCGAAGCCGCCACCAAGGGTGAAGAAATCTCGCTCAACGCTTTCGGCAAGTTCAAGGTGAAGGACACCCCCGCTCGCGAAGGTCGCAATCCTTCGACCGGCGCGGTGATCGCCATTGCCGCTTCGCGCAAGCTGACCTTCGCTCCGGCCAAGGCAGTCAAGGACAAGATCAACGGCTGATCTGCCGGTTTGATCAGGGTGCGTTCAGGCCCTTTGTCCGCGAACTCCGCTTAACCGGAGTTCGCGGGAGCGGCACCGGCCCTCTCCCCCACCCGACCACCCATAGGGTACTGTCGTTGGGTGGGGGAGAGGGCCGGTGCCGCAGCCGAAACGTGAGTTTCGGCTCATATCCTCAACGCACCCGGTCCTCTGCCAACAAGGGGGCGTGCATGGATTTCGACGACCAGTTACGCCGCTATTTCGGCACTGCCGACCTCGACGCGCTGAACCCGTCCGCTCTTGAAAGCGGCAAGGAACGCCTCGCCGTCGAATTCGGCCTTGAAACAGATCCCGGACGCAAGTTCGCGATGTGGGCGCTGATGCACATTCTCGGCAATGCCCCGGACCTCGACGTTGCTTTCGAGGATCCCGACGACCGCAACCTCGCCCGTGACTTCATGGACATGCTCGACAGCGGCATGGCCTGACGATTCACCCTTTCTCCGTCACCCCGGACTTGATCCGGGGTCCCGCTGCCTTTGTGCGCGGAGGGGCCGTGCGTTTTGCCGGACCGCAAGCGAGACCCCGGATCAAGTCCGGGGTGACGAGTTCGATCAGAACACCGCGTGGGGTGCAGGCTCCTTCAGCATCTTCTGGCGAACCAGCGGGATCGGCGGGCCGCCGTACGACAGGAATTCGTCGTGGAAAGCGTGCCATGCGGCGCGGCCGCCACGTGACGCGGTCCAGTCGTCACGCAGGCGACGGATCATCAGCTTGCCCAGCGTGTAGTTGAGATAGGCCGGATCGTAAGTGCCGCGCGCGGCCTGCTGGTCGGCGTTGCCTTCGTCCTGAAAGCACTGTTCGCGGAAAAGTGCCTTCGACTGGTCCACGGTCATGCCGCCGGTATGCAGGCCGATCGCGGAAAGCAGGCGGCAATCGCGCAAGAGAGCGTTCGACAACTGCCCGATGTGAACTTTGGGATCGCCGTTCCCGAGCCCTGCTTCCCACATCATCTCTTCGGCATAATGGGCCCAGCCTTCGGCAAAAGCATAGCCGACGAAGAGCCGCCCGACGGGGAAATCCGCGCGGTTGGAATGCAGGAACTGCACGAAGTGGCCGGGCATGACTTCATGGACGCTGGTGAACAGCAAGTCTGCCTTGCCGGGGATATAGGCGTCCTGCTTTTCCTTGGGCCAGGAAGGATCGGGCGGGCTGATGTAGAAGATCGAGGGCAGCCCCTTGTCCAGAGGCCCAGCCGGGTCGATGTAGGCGCTGTTCTGCGCATTATAGGGCGGGCTGGGGCGGACCAGTGCCTTTTCGGTGCCGGGGATCGTCACCAGATCATGGGCCCGCACGAATGCTTCGAGATCGGGGATCTGCCGCGTCGCTTCGGCCACGGGGCCATCAGCGGGTTTGTCGGCATTCATCTTTTCGACGCAGGCGGGAACGGTCTCACCCGGCGCGAACGCGGTGCAGGCCTTGACCAGTTCGTCGCGATTGCGGGCAAGATCAGCCTTGCCCGCCGCCTCGATCGTCGGGATCGGCGCATCGACCGCCTCGGTCGCGGACAGCATCCGGGCAAAGCGTTCGGTGCCCAGGGCATAATCGCCGCCGGGCTTCTGCGCCTTGATCCAGTCGGCAACGCCCTTCATCGCGGCGCTCGCGCGTTGCGAGGCGGCCTTCAACTGCGCCTGCAACGCCGCATCCTTCACATCGGCAAAGGCACGGGGCGCGTCGTTGGCATAGGCATCGGCAAAACCGCTGAACGCCGCACCGCCGAAATAGAGGAAGGTTGCGGGCATCGGGTGCGTCAGATTGGCGCGAATCTGCGCCGCCGCACGGGGCACCGCGTCGAAAAAGCGGATCAGCGCCCGCATACGCACCGGTGCGGGCGCATAGTCGCGGGACAAGTAGACATTGGGGTCGAGCCCGCCGTTCACATAAAAGGACGGATTGCGATGCGGCTGATCCGCGTCGGTCAGCCAGAACAACTGCCCCTTGGCGACCTGCACCATGTAGTCGCGCTCGAACCGCTGCTTGTCGGTCAGCCCCTTGAAGCTTCCTGCGCGGGCAATGACCGAGCGCAGGAACGTGGCCTTGCGCTCCAGCCCCACTGCGCTCCAGTCGGGCAATTGCCCGTCATGCTCGTGCGCGCCCTGATAGACGGCCGTCGAGGGATCGATGACGAACCAGCGATCGAGCGTCTGCCGCACGAACCCGTCCCAGGCCGCCGCGCCGCCTGCGGCAACGGACTTTACCGAAACCGGCCTGGCCGCGACAGGCGCGGAAAAGGCGAGCAAGGGGGCGGCAAGCAAGGCAAAAACGGACGTAGCGGATCGGCGCACGAAGGACATCCCAAATTTCTGAAATCGCGCCACCATAGCCACGCCGACCGAAAGGTCCAGCATGAGGCCGCGCGCCGTCTGAGCGAAGCGACCTGCAATGAGTCCATCTCATCGCAGGTCCGTATCAGTCGTCCCCGCGTTCCTTGCCGGGATAGATGTACATGTTGAACAGGATCATAAGGACCATCAAGACAAGGAAAATGCCGAACGAGGCGATCCAGTACTTGGGGTCATCCTGTGAAATAAAGCGCCCCGCGATCAGTGCCGGAATCAACAAGAGCAGGCGGGCAATCCAGACCACAAACGACCTCCATCCGTAACGCCATCGCCGTTCCGGTGCCCCCATCCCGGACGCATGCAACAAGTCCACGCAAACCGCTGGCATTTTGCAGGAATAAGGTGCTTAGTCCAGCATACAACGAAACGGGGAGAGGCCCGGTGCCGATCCCACCCAACGCTCCCGCCCGGTTCGTTTCACTTTAAGGAGTGTACCGGCGATGAAACCCTTTCTGACATCCGCCCTGCTGCTGCTGGCGAGCATTCCGCTGGCCGCCTGTGCCGACGACTATGCCTATGGCGGCGGCGTCGCCTATGGTCCGGGACCATATGCCTATGACGGCTGGTACGACGGCTATTACGGCCCGATCTATGACGGTTATTGGGGCAGCGACAATTACTTCTACTATCGTCGCGGCGCCGGGGATCGCGCGTACATGCGTGGGGATCGCGGGCATTTCATGCATGACGCGCCGCGTGGTCCGCACAATTACCAGCCATTCCGCGGCTCGATGACACCGGGACAGGGCATGCGCATGCCCCATTTCCCGAGCGGTGGCTATAACGGCGGTGGGCATGGTGGCGGTCACGGCGGTGGTGGTGGTGGTGGTGGCGACCACGGCGGCGGTCACCCCCACTGATCGAAGGTGCGGCTTCGAGGCCGCGCCCGACCCTATGATACCGAAGGACGTGTCATGCCGAGGGGATCGACCACAGCGTCGAATTCCTCCGCCGTGACATAACCGAGATCAAGCGCAGCATCGCGCAGCGACAGATCATGAACCCGCGCATGGTGGGCGATTTCCGCCGACCGGTCATAGCCGATCACCGGGGCCAATGCTGTCACCAGCATCAACGAACGCTCGACATAGGCGGCGATGCGCGCGCGATCAGGCTCGGTCCCTTCGATGCAGTACTTGCGGAAATTGGCGCTGCCTTGTGCCAGCAAAGTGATCGACTGCATCAGGTTGTGGATCATCAGCGGCTTGTAGGCGTTCATTTCCAGCATCCCGCCTGCCCCGCCCAGTCCCACGGCGACATCGTTCGCCATGACTTGCGCACAGATCATGGTCAGCGCCTCGATCTGGGTCGGGTTCACCTTGCCCGGCATGATCGAGGAACCGGGCTCGTTTTCCGGCAGGATCAACTCGGCAATCCCCGCGCGCGGCCCACAGGCGAGAAAGCGGATGTCGTTGGCGATCTTGCCCAATGCCACGGCGAGCGTGCGCAAAGTCCCCGACAAGTGAACCAGCGCATCGTGTGAGCCTTGTGCGGCAAACTTGTTGGGGGCGCCCACGAAAGGCAATTCTGTGAACGCGGCAATTTCGGCAATCGCGGCTTCGGCAAATCCGGGTTCGGCATTGATCCCGGTCCCGACTGCCGTCCCGCCCAGCGCCAGTTCGCACACTTCGCCAAGGGCCCCTTCGATCCGGGCCACGGCCTGGGTCAGCATCGCGGCATAGCCCGACCATTCCTGTCCCAGCGTCAATGGCGTTGCATCCTGTAGATGGGTGCGCCCGATCTTGACGATCCCGTCCCATTCGGCGGCCTTGCGCGTGATCGTGTCGCGCAAAGCGCAAACCTGCGGGACAAGATCGCGCACGATCCCCTGCGCCGCCGCGATCCCCATGGCGGTCGGAAAGCTGTCGTTCGAGCTTTGCGCCATGTTGACGTGATCGTTGGGATGGACCGGCGTCTTGGAGCCAAGCGGCATGCCCGCGATCTGGCTCGCACGGTTGGCGATCACTTCGTTGACGTTCATGTTGAACTGCGTGCCGCTGCCCGTCATCCACACATGCAGCGGGAACATGTCGGCGTGGCGCCCGTCGAGCAATTCGTCGCAGACTTTGACGATCAAGGCCTGTCGCTCGGGATCGAGCCGCCCGCTTGCACCGTTGGCGATCGCGGCGGCCCGCTTGATCACCGCATAGGCCCCGATCAGCGCGGGCGGCATGCGTTCGGCCCCGATGCTGAAATGTTCAAGGCTGCGCTGCGTCTGCGCGCCCCACAGCTTGTCGGCGGGGACGGGCACGGCGCCCATGCTGTCATGTTCGATACGGACGTCGGTCATGGGGGGACTCCGGGGCCAAGGGCACGCCGACGGTTCTATACCCATGTCCGGCCAAGACAAATGTCCGACCTTTCTTGTCCCGCGTTTGCTTGACAGGCGGGCGACCATGCCGCAATCGCAAGGGGCTGGTTCCCGGTTGCAGAGCGATTTGCAGCCGGGCGAAGAGGGAATGCAAGCGGGAAAGCCCATATGGGCGCGACCCGCAAAAGCAGCCGCCCCCGCGACCGTAACCGGACGAGACTGACCACGATGCCACTGGCCGCTTGCGGCATGGGAAGGCAGGTCCGTCGTCGGCGAACCGGGCTTTCCCGCCCGATCCGCCCCAGTCCGCAGCCGGGAGACCTGCCAGCAGAACGAAAACCCGCAGCCGGGGTGTGCTGTGCGCGGTATCGGCAAGGACGACGGCGCGGCTGTCGGCCTGCGCCCGCCGTATGCCCCCCTGCACCGATGAAGGACGGTCATTGGGCATTCAAGATCAGGGCACCACGGCCACGCTGCATGTCTGCGTCACCTGTCGCGCGGGTGATCCCGCCGCGACGTCGCAGGACTGTCCGGGCAAGAGCCTGGCCGCCGCACTGATGGCAGGCGATCCCCCGCCGGGGGTCGTGATCGAGCCGGTCGAATGCCTCTCTGCCTGCTCCAGCGGCTGTGCCATCGCCCTGTCCCGCCCCGGATCGTGGACTTATGTCTATGGCCGCATGACACAGGCCGACGTTCCCGAAATCCTGTCGGGCGCGGCACTCTATGCGCAAAGCGAGGACGGCATCGTCCCCTGGCGCGAACGCCCCGGTATTTTCCGCAAGCAATCCATCGCCCGCGTCCCTCCGCAAAAGGTCTGAGCATGATCCCGCAACAGCCGTCTCTGGAAAAGATCCCCGTCACGATCGTCACCGGCTTTCTCGGCGCGGGCAAGACCACGCTGATCCGTCATCTCTTGCAAAATCCGGGCGGGCGGCGGCTTGCCGTGCTGGTCAACGAATTCGGCACGGTCGGCGTGGACGGCGAAATCCTGCGCAGTTGCGCCGATACCGACTGCCCCGAGGAAGCGATCCTCGAACTCGCCAACGGCTGCATCTGCTGCACCGTTGCCGACGATTTCATTCCCACTGTCGAAAAGCTGATGGCCCTGCCCCGGCGGCCCGATCACATCCTGATCGAGACCTCGGGCCTTGCCTTGCCCAAGCCGCTGCTGAAAGCTTTCGACTGGCCCTCGATCCGCAGCAGGATCACGGTCGACGGCGTCATCGCGCTTGCCGATGCCGAAGCGGTCGCAGCCGGGCGCTTTGCCCCCGACATTGCCGCCGTCGATGCCCAGCGCGCCGCCGACGACAGCCTTGACCATGACACGCCGCTTGCCGAAGTGTTCGAGGACCAGCTTGCCTGCGCCGATCTCGTCCTCTTGACCAAGGCGGATCTGGTCGATGCCGAAACGATCGCCGCCGCGCGTGCGGTGATCGAGGCCGAAGCCCCCCGCCCGCTGCCGATCCTGCCCGTCAGCGAAGGCGTGGTCGATGCCGCGATCGTGCTCGGGCTGGATGCGGCCGCCGAAGACGACCTTGCCGCACGTCCGAGCCATCACGACGGCGCGGACGATCACGAGCACGACGATTTCGACAGCGTGGTCGTCGATGTGCCCGAGGTGGACGATGTCGAGGCGCTGGTTGCCGCGATCCGGCACCTTGCCCGCGAACACGACATCCTGCGCGTCAAGGGCCACGTCGCGGTAAAGGGCAAGCCGATGCGCCTTCTGGTTCAGGGCGTGGGCGAGCGCGTCCGCCACCAGTACGACCGCCCGTGGGGAACGACCCCGCGTGCCGGACGGCTGGTCGCCATTGCCGAACACGACCATCTCGACCGCGACGCCGTGCGCGAGGCGCTATGTGCCGTGCTGCCGGGCGAGACGGCCTGATCCCATGCATGTCGTCTATCGCGAACGTCGCGGGCTTGAGGATACCGAGGTCGCCACCGACCTCGGCCAGAGCCCCGCGCCGCTCGCGGTCCTGTCCTTTTCCGACAGCGATCTGGGCGCCTTCGCCGCCGGATGGCACGATGCGCGCGGGGGCCTGCCGCCCTTGCGGCTCGCCAATCTTGCCACGCTCAAGCATCCCTTGTCGGTCGATACTTATCTCGAACGCACGCTGTCGGGTGCGCGGGGCGTGCTTGTCCGTCTGATCGGCGGGGTCGGCTACTGGTCCTATGGACTGGGGCAAGTCCACGATCTGGCGCGCCGCACCGGCATGGCGCTGGCCGTCCTGCCCGGCGACGGGCGCGAAGACCCCGCGCTCGATGCGCTTTCGACCGTGCCGGTCACAACCCTGCGCCGCCTTTCCGCGCTCTGCGATGCAGGCGGCGCGATGGCCGCGCGCGCGGCTCTTGCCGAACTCGCGCGGGAGGCGGGACTTCCTGCCCCCGACCATGCCGGGGAAACCCGTGTCCCCGAATGTGGCTGGTATCGCCCCGGCGCAGGACCGGTCGATGCGCCAGTCGGCGGGCCCGGGCCGTTCGTCGCGGTCGCGTTCTATCGCTCGTACCTGACCAGCGGCGACACCGGGCCGGTCGATGCCCTGATTGCCGCGCTCGAAACGCGGGGCTTTCGCGCGGCGGGCTGGTTCGTCCCTTCGCTCAAGGCGCCTGCCGCCGCGGCAGCCACCCGCGCGGCGCTCGCCGCAACGGGCCCGGTCGGGATCGTCAATGCAACCGCCTTTGCCGCGCGCGACGAAACGGGCAGCTCTCCGCTCGACACGCCCGGATGCCCGGTGTTTCAGGTCGCCCTGTCGACCGCCCGGCGCGACGAATGGGCCGGGGCCGAACGCGGCCTGTCCCCCGCTGATCTCGCCATGCATGTGGTCCTGCCCGAAACCGACGGACGGATCTTTGCCGGGGTCGCCTCGTTCAAGTCGGCAGGGGAGACCGATCCCGACCTGCAATTCGCGCGGGTCGTTCATGAAGCCGACGCCGAACGCATTGCCGCCATCGCCGACCGGGTTGCGGCCTGGCACGCGCTGGCCACGACGTCGCGCGAGGAACGCCGCCTGGCCTTCATCCTTTCCACTTATCCCGGCCGTGCGGACCAGATGGCCCATGCCGTCGGGCTCGATACTCTGGCAAGTGTGGAAGCAATCCTCTCAGCCTGCAGCGATGAAGGCTATGCCCTCGATCCGGGCGCGCCGCTTGCGCGGGCTTTGGCAGAGGCTGCGATCGACTGGCCGCTGGCATCCTATCGCGCCGCGCTCGCCGCCTTGCCAAAGGCATTGCAGGCCGACCTTGCCGCCGCATGGGGGGAACCGGACGCCGATCCCATGGTCGAAAACGGCGCGTTTCGCTTCACCGCGATCCGGCGCGGGCGGGCGCTCGTTGCCCTGCAACCCGAACGCGGGACGTCTGCCGCGCGCGAAGACGACTACCACGATCTCTCGCGCACGCCCTGTCACGGCTATGTCGCGTTCTACCTGTGGCTGCGGGCCCAAGGCATCGACGCGCTGGTCCATGTCGGCGCGCACGGCACGATGGAATGGCTGCCCGGAAAGGCCGTCGCGCTGTCCGATACATGCTGGCCCGAGGCGCTGACCGGACCGCTGCCGGTCGTCTATCCCTTCATCGTCAACGATCCGGGCGAAGCGGCCCAGGCCAAGCGACGGATCGGCGCGGTCACGCTCGGCCATGTGCCGCCGCCTTTGCGCAGCTCGGCCCTGCCCGACCGATTGCAGACGCTCGAACGCCTGCTCGACGAATATTCGACCGCCGAAGGGCTCGATCCGGCGCGGCGCGACCGCCTGATCGCGGCGATCCGCGCCGAAGCGCAGGCGAGCGGCGTCGAAGCCGATCTCGACCTTGCCGCCGATGCCGGGGCGGCCGAGGCCATGGTGCGGATCGATCGCTTCGTCTGCGACATCAAGGAAAGCCGGTTCGGCGACGGGCTCCATGTCTATGGCGCCGCGCCGGGGGAAATGGCGGGCCTTATTGCCGCGCTCGACGGGCGGCGGGTCGAACCCGGCCCTTCGGGATCGCCCGCAAGGGGACGCACCGATGTCCTTCCGACCGGGCGCAATCTCTATGCCGTCGATCCGCGTGCGGTGCCGAGCCGGGTCGCCCATGCACAGGGCGTCAAGCTCGCCGAGGAACTGCTGCGCCGTCACATGCAGGATCACGGCGACTGGCCGCGCGGGCTGGTGATCGACTTGTGGGGATCGGCAAGCATGCGCACGGCGGGCGAGGAATTCGCCATGGCGCTGCATCTGGCGGGCCTCGCCCCGCGCTGGGACGCGGGCAGCGAGCGGCTCTGCGGGTTCGAGATCCTGCCCCCCGCGCTGCTCGGACGCCCCCGCATCGATGTCACCTTGCGCGTGTCGGGGCTGTTCCGCGACGTCTTCCCGACGCTGGCGCAGATGTTCGAGGCCGCAACCGCCGCCTTGTCCGAACGGACCGACGAACCGGCGGACGAAAACCCCTATCTTGCGCGCGCGCCGCGTGTCTTCGGCCCGCGTCCGGGGCACTATGGGCTGGGCATGGCCGATCCTGCCGACCACTTGTCCGATGCGGACCGGATCGCGGCGGGCGAAGCCTGGCTCTCGGCCAGCGCATGGAGCATCGACGCACAAGGGGCCATCCGGCAGGACCGCGAAGGGCTCGAAGCGCGCATGGCGGGGGCCGACGCCTTTACCCATGTGCAGGACTTGCCCGAAACCGACGTCCTGATGGCGCGCGACTATGCCACCCACGAAGGCGGCTTCGCGGCGGCCAAGGCCCGGCTGGGGCAGGCTGAGCCCGCACTCTATCACCTCGACGCGACACGGCCCGAGCGTCCGGTCGCGCGCACGCAGGCCGAAGAAATCGCCCGCGTCGTCCGCACCCGCGCCGCCGATCCCGCCTGGGCCGACGGCATGATGCGCCACGGGTTTCGCGGAGCGGCCGAAATCGCGGCCACGCTCGACAACATGGCCGCTTTCTCACGGCTCGGCGACACGGTCGGCGCCCATCTCTTCGACCTCTATTTCGACGCAACGCTGGGCCGCGAAGACGTCGTCGCCTTCATGGCCCGCGAAAATCCGCAAGCCCTTGCGCAGATCGAGGCGCGGTTCGCCGCGCTCGCGGACGCGGGCCTATGGGTCACGCGGCGCAATTCGATCGTCGCCCGACTGGAACGCGGCGCATGAGCGAGCCCCAGATCAAGGGCTGGTGCCCCGGTGCCTTGCGTCCGATGGCCTCGGGCGATGGTCTGGTCGTGCGCGTCCGGGCCCGGGGCGGGCGCCTCGCCCCGGCGCAGGCTGTCGCGCTGGCCGACCTTGCCCGGCGGTGCGGCAACGGGCTGATCGACCTCAGCGCGCGGGCCAACCTGCAACTGCGCGGGATTGGCGAGGAGACTTATCCCGAAGTGCTGGCGGGCCTTGGCGCGCTCGGCCTGCTCGACCGCGATGCGCAGGCCGAAGCGCGGCGCAATGTGCTGGTCTCCCCCTTCGGCCCCGCCGACGATGCCGCCCGCGTCTTGGCCGACGATCTTGCAAAGGCACTGGCGGACGCCACGGACTTGCCCTTGCCGGGGAAGTTCGGCTTTGCCGTCGATGGCGGTCCCGTGCCCCTCTTGCGCGGGATCTCCGCCGATGTGCGCCTCGAACGCGCCGGGCACGACCTCTGGCGCCTCCATGCCGAGGGCTCGGACCGGGCCCGGTGCGTGGCGAGCCCCGACGCAGTTGCCGCCGCGCTCGATCTCGCGCGCTGGTTCCTTGCGACCGGCGGCGTGCAGGAGGGACGCGGGCGCATGGCCGCCCATATCGCGCGCGGGGCTGCCTTGCCCGACGGATTTGCCGAGCCGGTTCCCTTGGCGCCGCCGTTCCTGCCCCATCCCGGCCCGGTTGCGGAAGGGTATCTCGTCGCGTTCGAATTCGGGCAAGTCGATGCCGATACCCTGGCCCTGCTTGGGGAAATCGGGCCGATCCGCCTGACCCCCTGGCGCATGGTGCTGGTCGAGACGCAGGGTACACTGCCCGACGCCGCCGCGCTTTTGACCCGTGCGGACGATCCGCGCCTGCGGGTGTCGGCCTGTACCGGGATGCCCGGCTGTCTTCAGGCACAGGCGCCCGTGCGCGACCTTGCCCGCGCGCTCGCCCCCCATGTTCCGACGGGCCGCCATCTCCATGTCTCGGGCTGTGCCAAGGGATGCGCGCATCCCGGGCCTTCCGACATCGTCCTTTGTGCCGGTGAAGAGGGCTTTGGCCTTACCCACCGTGCAACGGCGGCCCGTGCCGCCGCCATGCCGCCCATCGCGCCCGCGCGACTGCTCGCCCACCCCGACTTGCTGGTGCAGGAAACCGATGCCCCACGACTATGAAAAGGATGGCGCGGCCATCTATCGCCAATCTTTCGCGACGATCCGGGCCGAAGCCGATCTCGCGCGGTTTTCCCCGACCGAGGAACAAGTCGTCGTGCGCATGATCCATGCCTCGGGGCTGGTCGGGCTGGAATCGCACGTCGCCTTCACGCCCGGCATGGCCGATGCGGCCCGCGCGGCCTTGCGTGCCGGGGCGCCGATCCTGTGCGACGCGCGCATGGTTTCCGAAGGGATCACCCGCACGCGCCTGCCCGCCGACAACCCGGTGCTATGCACGTTGCATGATCCGCGCGTGCCGGACATGGCCCGCGCCATGGGCAATACCCGCTCGGCCGCCGCGCTCGAACTGTGGCGTCCGCATCTGGCGGGCAGCGTGGTCGCGATCGGCAATGCGCCGACCGCGCTGTTCCACTTGCTCGACATGCTCGAAGACCCCGCCTGTCCACGTCCGGCGGCGATCATCGGATGCCCGGTCGGGTTTGTCGGGGCGATGGAATCGAAGCAGGCGCTGATGGCCGCGCGCCCCTGCCCCGCCATGGCGATCCATGGCCGTCTCGGCGGATCGGCGATGACCGTCGCCGCCGTCAATGCCCTCGCATCAGAGAAGGAATGATGGGCAAGATCATCTGCGTCGGGCTTGGCCCCGGCGATCCCGAACTGATGAGCGTGCGCGCCGACCGACTGGTGCGCGCGGCCCATAACGTCGCCTATTTTCGCAAGGCGGGACGATCGGGACAGGCCCGCCGCATCGTCGAGGGGATGCTCGCCCCGCAGGCGGTCGAATACCCGATGGAATATCCCGTCACGACCGAGATCGCGTTCGACAGCGCGACCTACAACGACGTGCTCGCGCGGTTCTATGACGATTGGGCCGGCCGCCTCGCCGATCTTGCGCAAACCGGCGACATTGTCGTCCTGTGCGAAGGCGATCCCTTTTTCTACGGCTCGTTCATGCATCTGCACGTCCGGCTGCAAGGGCGCTGCGACGTTGAAGTCGTGCCCGGCATCACCGGCATGACCGGATGTTGGCACGCGACCGGCGTGCCGATGACATGGGGCGACGATGTCCTCTCCGTGCTGATGGGCACTTTGAGCGAAGCCGAACTCGTCCGCCACATGACCGGGGCCGACGCACTCGCGATCATGAAGACCGGACGCAACCTGCCCAAGGTCCGCCGCGCACTTGCCAGTGCAGGCCGGTTGCAGGACGCGTGGCTGGTCGAACGCGGAACCATGCCAGGACAACGGGTCGCCCGCCTTACCGAAACCACGATCGACGATTGCCCCTATTTCGCGATCGTGCTCGTCCACGGGCGCGGGCGCCGTCCCGTCGCGGTTGAAGCCGCAGCAGGAGCGGCGGCATGACCGGATCGGTGACGGTTGCAGGCCTCGGCCCCGGCGATGCGGCGCTCGTCACGCCCGAAGTGACGCAGGCCTTGTCCCGTGCGACTGACGTCCTTGGCTATGTCCCCTATGTCGCGCGGATCACCCCCCGCGACGGGCTGCGCCTCCACCCGTCCGACAATCGCGAGGAACTTGCCCGCGCGACCCACGCGCTCGAAATCGCGGCGGCAGGCGGTCATGCGGTGATCGTCTCGTCGGGCGACCCGGGCGTCTTTGCCATGGCCTCGGCTCTGTTCGAAGCGCTGGAGACGTGGCCCGGCGACCGCCATCCGGAAATCGCGATCCTGCCCGGCATCACTGCCATGCTGGCCGCTGCTGCCCGCGCGGGTGCGCCGCTCGGCCACGATTTCTGCGCCATCAACCTGTCGGACAATTTGAAACCCTTTGCGCTCGTCGAAAACCGCCTGCGGATGGCGGCGCGGGGCGATTTCGCAATGGCGTTCTACAACCCGCGCAGCAAGAGCCGCCCGCACCAGTTCGCCCGCGTGCTCGACATCCTGCGCGAGGAATGCGGGGGGGATCGCCTGATCCTTTTCGCTCGCGCTGTCACCACCCCGGACGAAGCCATCGCAGTCACGACACTGGCAGAGGCGACTCCCGAAATGGCCGACATGCGCACAGTCGTTCTTGTCGGCAATTCCGCCACGCGCCGGGTCGGGCGCTGGGTCTATACGCCAAGGTCGGCGGAAAGCGCTGCGGGATGACCCGCGAGCCACTCCATCACCTGTTCGACCGTGCGGGCGATCCGCCGCGCGGGCACCAAGGGCCGCTCGATCAGAATGACGGGCAAGCCAAGCTGCCGCGCCGCCGCAAGCTTGGCCGCAGCGCCTGTCCCGCCCGCGTTCTTGGCTACGATATGGGTGATCGCGTGATCTCGCAGGAGGGCAAGATCGCCTGCCTCGCTGAACGGTCCGCGATCGATCACCGCCACCGCGTCGGGAAACGGCAAGGCCGCGCTCGGCGCATCGACCAGGCGCAGCAGGTAGAAATTGTCCGGCTTCCCCGCAAACAGGTCGAGGTTCTGCTTCCCGATGGCAAGGAACACCCGCGCCCCCCGATCCGGCAAGGCGGCAAGGGCGCTTTCCATGTCGGGAACCCCATGCCAATCATCACCCGGCCCTGCGCGCCAGCTTTCGCGTTCGAACCCCACCAGCGGCACGCCCATCTCGGCACAGGCGGCAACCGCATGACGGCTCATCTGTGCGGCAAAGGGATGGGTCGCGTCGATCACATGGGTGATCCCCTCGTCCCGCAGATAGGCGCCGAGCCCTTCGACGCCGCCAAAGCCCCCCACGCGCGTCGGCAAGGGTTGCGCCACGGGCGCCGCCGTGCGTCCGGCATAGGAAAAGACCGCATCAACCCCCGCCCCGGCCAAAGCGCGGGCCATCGCGCTTGCTTCGCTGGTGCCGCCGAGCAAAAGGACGCGGCGCGTGTCTGAAACGGAATGCTGGCTGTCGATCATCGGTATCGGCGAGGATAGGCGCGAGGCCTTGCCCCCTGCAAGCCTTGCCGCGCTCGCCCATGCCGATCACGTCTTTGGCGCCCCCCGTCACCTTGCGCTGGCCGATCTCGACGAGGATCCCCGCGCGCAAGTTTGGCCCGTGCCGTTCTCGGTCAAACCGGTGCTGGCCTTGCGCGGAAAGCGAGTGGCCGTGCTCGCCTCGGGCGATCCCTTCTGGTTCGGCGCGGGGGCAAGCCTTGCCGTCCATCTCAGCCCAAGCGAATGGCGCGCCTTTCCCGCGCCCTCGACCTTTTCGCTGGCCGCCGCGCGGCTGGGCTGGCGGATCGAGGAAACCGCATGCCTTGGCCTGCACGCCGCGCCGTTCGAGCGACTGGTCCCGGTCATGGCCCAAGGCGCGCGGGCAATCTGCCTCTTGCGCGACGGGGCGGCGGCCGACGCCCTTGCCGACTGGCTGACGGCACAAGGATTCGGGGACAGTACGTGTCATGTGCTCGAAGCTCTTGGCGGCCTCGATGAGCGCATACGCACCCGGCGCGCGGACGCGGCGCCCCTTGACGACGTGCGGGCGCCGGTCGCCATGGCCGTGGCCTTTGCCGGAAACGCCGGGCTTCCGCGTGCAAGCGGCCTTCCCGATACGCTCTTTACCCATGACGGACAGATCACCAAGCGCCCGGTCCGGGCACTGACCCTGTCGGCGCTGGCCCCGCGCGCGGGCGAAGTCCTGTGGGACCTGGGCGCCGGGTCCGGGTCGATCGCCATCGAATGGTGCCTTGCCGGGGGCCGCGCCATCGCGGTCGAGCGCCACCCGGAGCGTGTCGAGACCATCCGTGCCAATGCCGCCCGGTTCGGCCTGTCGCACAAAATCGAGGTCATCGCCGCCGATACCGCGCAATTGCCCGACCTTCCTTCACCCGCCCTTCCTTCCCCCGACGCAGTCTTCATCGGCGGCGGGGCCAACGAGGCGTTGATCGCGCGGCTCTGGGCCATGTTGCCCGCGGGAACGCGGATCGTCGTCAATGCCGTCACGCTCGAGACCGAGGCCGTGCTGATCGCCGCCCATGCCCGTCACGGCGGCGATCTCCTGCGGATCGACCTTGCCCATGCCCGCCCGCTTGGCCGGATGCAGGGGTGGGAACCGGTGCGCCCGGTCGTGCAATGGAGCGTCACACGATGACCGCCCCCTTGCCCCCCGTCTTGCCCCCCGTCTTGCCCGTCGCCGGATTGGGCTTCCGTCAGGCCGCGCCTGCCGCCTCGCTCCATGCCCTTGTCGCCGAGGCCGGCCCTTTGTCGGCGCTGGCGACGCTTGCGGCCAAGGCCCCTGCCTTGCAGCCCCTTGCCGACCGCATGGGGCTCCCCCTCATCGCGCTTTCCCCCGACGATGTCGCCGGGATCGCCACGCCGACGCAAAGCCCGCGCATGATCGCCCGGTTCGGGACCGGTTCGCTGGCCGAGGCGCTGGCGCTGGCCGCTGCCGGCCCCGGCGCCCGCCTCATCGGCCCGCGCCGGGTGTCGCGCGACGGCACCGCGACGATCGCTCTTGCCCAAAGGCTTTCTCAATGACTGTCCATTTCATCGGCGCCGGTCCCGGCGCGCCCGACCTCCTCACTCTGCGCGCCGCACGGCTGATCGGGGAAAGCCCGGTATGCCTCTATGCCGGATCGCTCGTTCCCGAAGGCGTGCTGGCCCACTGTCCGCCCGGCGCGCGCATCGTCAACACCGCTCCCCTCTCGCTCGACCAGATCATTGCCGAAATCGTCACGGCCCACGAAGCCGGGCACGACGTCGCGCGGCTCCATTCGGGCGACCTGTCGGTATGGTCGGCGATGGGTGAACAATTGCGGCGCCTGCGCGCACTCGGCATCCCCTTCGACGTGACGCCGGGGGTTCCCTCCTTCGCCGCCGCCGCCGCCGCGATCGAGGCCGAACTGACCCTGCCCGGCATTGCCCAGTCGCTGGTTCTGACCCGCACATCCGGTCGGGCGAGCGCCATGCCCGAAGGCGAAACACTGGCTGCTTTTGCCGCAACCGGGGCCACGCTCGCCATCCACCTCTCGATCCATGTGATCGACAAGGTCATGGCCGAGCTGATCCCCCATTACGGCCCCGACTGCCCGGTGGCGGTGGTCTGGCGCGCAACCTGGCCCGACCAGAAGATCGTGCGGGCAACGCTTGGCACCCTCGGCAGCGCGGTCGGCGCCGAGCTCGAACGCACGGCCCTGATCCTTGTCGGGCGCACCATCGGCGCCGACGACTTTGCCGAAAGCTGCCTCTATTCGGTCGATTACGACCGGCGCTATCGTCCAATGGGCACGGCGCCCCGGTTCCCGGACAGCACGCCGTGAAAGGGCTGCTCATCTCTGCCCCCTCGTCGGGCACGGGCAAGACCATGGTCACGCTGGGCCTGCTGTCGGCCCTGCGCGAACGCGGCACCGTGGTGCAACCGTTCAAGAACGGCCCCGACTATATCGACCCCGCGTTCCATGCCGCCGCTGCCGGACGGGCCTCGTTCAATCTCGACAGCTGGGCGATGGATGAAACCATGCTCGCCGCGATTGCCGCCCATGGCGCGGACGCGGACATGGCCCTTGCCGAAGGGTCGATGGGCCTTTTCGACGGGGTCGCGGCACCCGGCGCCTGTGGCAACGGCGCCAGTGCCGAACTCGCCGCCCGGACCGGCTGGCCCGTCGTCCTCGTCCTCGATGTCTCGGGACAGGCCCAGTCGGCCGCCGCCGTGGCGCAAGGCTTTGCCCGCTTTTCCCCCGACGTGCGCATCGGCGGCGTGATCCTCAACAAAGTCGCCAGCCCCCGGCACGAAGCGCTCGTCCGTGCAGGCATGGAAGCGGTGGGGATCGCCGTTCTCGGCGCCCTGCCCCGTCGGACCGACCTTGTCCTGCCCGAACGCCATCTCGGTCTAGTTCAGGCCGAGGAACACAGCGATCTTTCCGAAATCCTTGCCTCACTCGGTCAGTTCATCGCCGCCCATGTCGATTGCGACCGGTTGCGTGATCTTGCCCAGGGCGGCTGGCCAGCCGGGGATCCGCCCGCAATCACGCCCCCGGGTCAGCGCATCGCCCTTGCCCGCGATGCCGCATTCTCGTTCATCTATCCCCACCTCCTTTCCGGCTGGCGCAAGGCGGGAGCACAAATCCTGCCCTTTTCGCCGCTCGCCGACGAAGCCCCCGCGCCCGAAGCCGATGTCTGCTGGCTGCCGGGCGGGTATCCCGAACTTCACGGGGGCAGGATTGCTGCCGCCGACCGCTTCCGCGAAGGCCTGCGCACCTTTGCGCAGGACAAGCCCGTTCACGGCGAATGCGGCGGCTATATGGTCATGGGCGAAAGCCTGATCGACGCGCAGGGGACCGCGCATCGCATGACCGGGCTGCTGGGGCTCGAAACCTCGTTCGCGCGGCGGCGGATGCATCTGGGCTATCGTCTTGCCCGACTTGCAGCACCGATACCCGGCCATGCGGAGGGAACCGCCTTGCGCGGCCACGAATTCCACTATGCCACGATCCTCGCCCAGCCCGACTCCCCCCTGGCCGAGGTCGTCGATGCCACCGGCACTGCCGTTGCCGAGACCGGATCGCGGCGCGGATGGGCCAGCGGCACGTTCTTTCACCTGATCGCGGAAAAAGCATGACTGGCGCCCCGCCTCGCGAACTCGTCCTCATCGGTATAGGCACCGGTTCGATCGAGCATCTGACCTTGCAGGCAGTGCGCGAGATCAATGCCGCCGACCTGATCCTCATTCCCCGCAAAGGCGCAGCCAAGGCCGATCTTGCCCATTTGCGCCGCGCGATCTGCAACGAAGTGCTCAGCAATCCGGCAACGCGTATCGCCGAGTTCGACTTACCCGAACGCGATCCGGCAACGCCCGACTATCTGCGCCGGGTCGACGACTGGCACGATGCCATCGCGCAAGTCTGGGCCGCAACCATCGCCGCGCATCTGCTCGAGGGAACCGGGCGCATCGCTCTTCTGATCTGGGGCGATCCGGCGCTTTACGACAGCAGCCTGCGTATCGCGGCCCGGCTCGGCACCATGACCGTGCGGGTAGTGCCGGGGATCATGTCGATCAACATGCTGACGGCGGCCCATGCCATCGCGCTCAACCGGATCGGCGCACCGTTCATCGTCACCACCGGCCGCCGCCTGCGCGAGGAAGGCTGGCCGCAAGGGACCGATACGGCCATCGTCATGCTCGACGGCGAATGCTCGTTCACCCATCTCGATCCGGGCGGCATGACCATCTGGTGGGGCGCCTATGTCGGCATGCCCGAACAGATCCTGATCGAAGGACCTCTGGCCGAAGTCCGCGACCGCATCCTCGCCACCCGCGCCCAAGCGCGCGCGCGCCATGGCTGGATCATGGACATCTATCTCCTGCGCAAGGACGCCGCATAGGACGAATTCAACCGACGGGCGCCATCTTCGGATCATCGACTTCTGCGGACCTGCAATGAGATCAACGCATTGCAGGTCGTTTCGCTCAGACGGCGCGCGGCCTTATATCAATCCTGCATGTCGCAGGAATTCATCCAGGCCGCCTAAAGCGCAACCGCCAGGCGCTGCAACAGCCGCTCGCCCCCCCGCCCGAGCACATCGGCCAGGGTATAGCGTTCGAGCACGGCAAAGAACGCGTTCAGCGCCTCGTTGAGCGGGTCGGGCAAGTCACAGGCCCCGGCAAGCTTGCAGTCCTCGCACCCGACCAGATCGATGGTCCCCTCGGTGTGGCGGATCAGTTTGCCGATGTTGATTTCACCAGCCGGACGCCCCAGCCGAATGCCCCCGTTGCGCCCCCGCAAAGCCTGTACATAGCCATGCGCAGCCAGATCGCTGACCACTTTCATCAGATGGTTCTGCGAGATGTCATAGGCCCGCGCGATTTCCGCGATCGAGCACAGCCGGTCGGTATGCGCGCCCAGATAGATGATCACACGCACGGCATAGTCGGAAAATCGGGTCAGGCGCATCAGGCATCGCCCTTAAAGATGCATTTTGATTGCATATTAATGGCTCCACCAATATATAGCGTTCCAGATGCATGAATTCGAGTCAGTGCCGCATCTCCGCCCGGACCGGTCGCACGGCCCCCAGCCTGCAAAATCAGGCAGTCTGCAAGATCAGGATGCTTACCCATGCTTACTCCCGAACAGAGCGCCATCATCAAGGCTACCGTTCCCATTCTGGAAACCGGCGGCGAAGCTCTGACCACGCATTTCTACAAGATCATGCTCGGCGAATACGCTGAAGTACGCCCGCTCTTCAACCAGGCACATCAAGCCCATGGCACTCAACCGCGTGCGCTCGCCAATGCTGTTCTGCAATACGCGCGCCATATTGACAACCTTGGCGCATTGGGTGCCCTGCCCGCGCAGATCATCCAGAAGCACGTCGCGCTCCAGATCCTGCCCGAACATTACCCGATCGTGGGCACTTGCCTCTTGCGCGCCATCCGCGAAGTTCTGGGCGAAGAGATCGCCACCGACGCAGTGATCGACGCATGGGCGGCCGCCTATGGTCAGCTCGCCGACATCCTGATCGCGGCCGAAGGCGCGCAATACGACCAGTTGGCCGCTGCTCCGGGTGGCTGGCGCGGGGCGCGATCCTTCCGCGTCGCGGACAAGCAGGTCGAAAGCGCGGAAATCACTTCGTTCCGTCTCGAACCCGTCGATGGCCTGCCGGTGATCCGCTTTCAGCCGGGCCAATACCTCGGCCTGCGCCTTGCGATCGACGGACAGGAAGTGCGCCGCAACTATTCCCTGTCGCAAAAGGCCGATGGCCGTTCGCTGCGCATCAGCGTCAAGCGTGAACCCGGCGGGGTCGTGTCGAACCACCTTCACGACGCGGTCAAGGTCGGTGACACGCTCGACGTGTTCCCCCCGGCGGGCGAATTCACACTTGCCCAAGGCACTGCACCGCTCGCGCTCATTTCGGGCGGCGTCGGCATTACGCCTACGCTTGCCATGGCCGAAACCGCGCTGGAAACGGGCGAGCGCGACGTGATCTTCATCCACTATGCCCGCAACGGCGACGTCCATGCTTTCGGCGACATGATCGACGCATGGGCGCACGACTATCCCCGCTTTTCCGCCCATGTCGTCTATGAACAGGGCGGCCACGCGGATGCCCCTTCGGGTCGCCCCAGCCTCGATCAGTTGCGCGCATGGGTTCCGGCCGAGGCCGACGCCTATTTCCTCGGCCCCAAGCCGTTCATGGCCTTCGTCGACGCGGCGCTCGCCGAAATCGGCCTGTCCGACGATCGCCGCCATTACGAGTTCTTCGGCCCCGCCGAAGCCTTGACCGCAGCGTAATACCAACCTGCAATGAGTTCGTCTCATTGCAGGCCCGTATAAGGCCCCTCTTGGCGCCGAGCCTTTACCCCGCGTATTTCACGAGCGCGGGGTAAGGTGCAGGTGCCCGTGGTGATGGTGGTCGCCGGGATGTTCGTGTGCGTCGCCCGGCTCCACCTGCACCATTTTCAACGAGGACAGGCGCACGCCGCGTTCGGCCTGAACATGGTCGGCAAAGTGCCGCACCGCCTGTGCCGATCCGCGCAGGATCACGGTTTCGAGCGTGTTGTCATGGTCGAGCCGGACCGCCGTCGTCGACACCACCAGATCGTGCGCGGCATGTTGCATGTCGGCAAGGCGCTGCGGCAACGAGCGGATGCGCCGGTCGAAGACATAAGAGAGGATCGCCACGCAATGGGCGGCCTCCACATGGTCGGCGCGCCAGCGTTCGAGCCCGTCACGGACAAGATCGCGCATGGCCTCGCTACGGCTGGTATAGGCGCGCGCCTCGGCCATGGCGTCGAGCGCATCGGCCAGCGGTTCGTCAATCGAGATGGTGATGCGCTGCATGGTAACTTCCTTACCACCAACGCCTTTCTGCCGTCGACCGGGCATTTTCCCATGACAAGCTCCCCTGCCAACCGTATGCGCTTTTTTAATTTAGTTCATACGCAAGGGCTGTCATGCGGGGAATCCGCACAGAAACGATCCCCCTGACATTCTGGCTCGCGGGCGCGGCGCTCGCGGCCTTTCCGCTTTGCGCCCATGCCGACGAAACAAAACGCGATGACACAAAGCCCGACGACACCCCCATCGTCGTCTATGGTCGCGGCCTGCAACAAGTCGGCAGCGCCACCAGCGGATCGCAAGGCGTCGTCGGCTATGCCGATTTCGAAAACCGCCCGATCGGGCGCGTCGGCGAACTCGCTGAAAACGTCCCCGGCCTCATCGCCACCCAGCATTCGGGCGAAGGCAAGGCGAACCAGTATTTCCTGCGCGGCTTCAATCTCGACCACGGCACCGACCTTGCCGGGTTCGTCGACGGCGCACCGGTCAACATGCGCACGCACGGCCATGGTCAGGGCTATCTCGATCTCAATTTCCTGATCCCCGAACTGGTCGAGCGCATCGACTATACCAAGGGCCCCTATCACGCCGATCTCGGCGATTTCGCCTCTGCCGGATCGCTGGCGTTCACGACCAAGGACCGCCTTGCCCGTCCCATGGTCGAAGTTTCGGGCGGCTCGTTCGGCTATGTCCGGGGCCTTGTCGCAGGGAGCGGACAAGTCGCGGGCGGCACTCTGCTCGGCGCGTTCGAAGGGACGCGCGCGGATGGCCCATGGGTGTTGTCCGAGCAGCTCGCCAAGTTCAATGCGCTGATCAAATATTCCCGGTCGAACTGGTCGCTCGGGCTATCGGCCTATACCAATCACTGGCGCTCGACCGATCAGGTGCCCGAGCGGGCCGTGCAATCGGGGCTGATCCCGCTCAACGGGTTCATCGATCCCAACGATGGCGGACGCGCGGGGCGCATCGCGCTCAATTTCAACGGCCATTTCGGGCGGACGACAGTTTCGGCCTATGCCATCGGCAGCCGTCTGCAACTGACCAGCGATTTTACGTATTTCCTCGATGATCCGGTGAACGGTGACGGGTTCCGGCAAGTCGACCGACGCGGGGTCTTTGGTGGATCGATCCGCCACGAATGGGGCGACGGGCCGCTGATCTGGCGGATCGGCGCCGACACGCGCTGGGACCACATCGGACAAGTCGGCCTGTTCCGCACGAGCGCGGGGACGGTCACCGGCACTGTCCGCAACGATCGGGTCGATGAATATTCCGGCGGCTTCTATGGCGAAGGCGAATGGCATATCCGGCCGACGCTGCGCCTTGTCCTGGGCCTGCGCGGCGATGTCATCGGCTATCGTGTCCGCTCCGACCTTGCCGCCAATTCGGGCACGGGATCAGCGGCACTGGCGAGCCCCAAGGTCGCTCTCGCCTGGCAGCCAAGCAAAGGCATCGAACTCTATGCCGATTACGGCGAAGGCTATCACTCCAACGACGTGCGCGGGGCAACGATCACTATCGATCCGACCAGCCACGATGCCGTGGGACGCGTGCCGGTCATGGCCAAGTCGCGCGGCGCGGAACTGGGCGCGCGGATCGAGCGCAAGCGGATCACCGCCTCTCTGGTGGGGTTCTGGCTCGACCTCGCTTCGGAACTGGTTTTCACAGGCGATGAAGGGACGACCGAGCCCAATGCGGCGACACGCCGGTTCGGCACCGAACTGTCGATATTCTGGCGGCCGGTCGAAGGCGTGACCATCGACAGTTCACTTGCCTATACCCACGCCCGGTTTCGCGGTGTCACAGCCGATCAGACCTATATCCCCAATGCGACGCCCTTCGTCCTTTCGGGCGGGATCAGCGGCAGGATCACCTCCCACCTCAATGCCACGCTGCGCCTGCGCCACTTTGCCGGGGCGCCGCTGATCGAGGACAGTTCCCAGCGGTCGGCGGCGACCACGCTGGTCAATGCCGGGCTATACTGGGACCGGGGTTCGTGGCGGGTCTCGGCCGATCTCCTCAACCTCTTCAACGCCCACGATCCCGACATCAGCTATTGGTACACCTCGCGCCTGCCCGGCGAACCGGCCGAGGGCGTCGCCGACCGCCACATCCACCCGGTCGAACCCCGACAAGTCCGCGTCACCTTGCGCTATTCGCTGTAAGACCCGCTCAACGAACCACCGGCGCCGCAATCCGGTTGACGATTTCCGGGGCGTCGTGGAGGCGGACGAAAAGCGGCGCACCGGTTGCGACACGGGGAACCGACAAAGTCGTGCCGGGATAGCCGTCGGGCACATTGGCGGCATTGTCGAATTCACGGGTCGCTGCGACCGAAGCCATCAGATAGAGCGCTTCGCCCCGCAACAGGCACCGCGCCGCCGGATCGGCCGGGCAGTCGAGCCCACGGATGGTGGGCAGGCGCACGAGCGTTCCTACTCCCAGCCAGTCGCCCGCCACATCCCCGCGCATCAACCGCGCGCGCAAGGGGCCATAGGCCGAGGCCCCCAGCACTTGCGCGGGATTGAGGCTGGCGACGAGAACGGTCGGATCGACCAGCGTGAGCCCATTGCCGACAGTCAGGCGCACGGTCGCATCGCTGCCGGTGGTGCCGATCTCGACCGCCTCGCGCCCGGTGAAGCGCGCGTCGGGGTCGGCTTTCAGCGTGAAACTGAGGCGCGCATTGGCCGCAATCTCGTCCGCTCCGTCAAGCTGGACCAGCAGGGGCGCGGCAGGATCGGGCGGCGGCAAGTCCGAAAACTTGGCCACGATCCGCGCCGCCGGGGGCAAGGCCCGGGCAGGCGGCGCCACCACCAGCACGGCAGGCGCGGTCCCGTCCGGGCCGTTCACACTGACCGTCAGGGCATCGTGCCGGTCGGCAGTCGCAGGCAGCGTGACCCCGATGGAATCGGTCCCGGTGACTTTCCACGCGACCGGCTGCGGCTTGCCCTTGGCCGGAGCCACCGTCACCGACGCCACGCAAGCCGACGCCGCCCCGGTCAGAACCAGAGGACCATCGTCGCGACCACTTTCTTTTCGGTCCCAATGCCAATCCCCGGCCGTCTGCAACGTGACCTCGGGACCGGAAAAGGGCTCAAAACCCCACATTCCGCGAAGGACGCCCGAAATGGGGCCGGTCAGTTTGGCCGGAACCGCCGGATTGGCCCCGATCGCCAGACCGCCACGCACCGGATCGGGCGTCAGCGGCAATTCAACGCCCGGTTCCCCGCGAAGCCGCAGTTTCAGGTCGTGGGCATAGCCCGTCGCATAGAACAGCGGACTGACAGCCAATGGCAGCACCGGGTCTTTCGCGCCGAGACCTTTCGCGCCGAGACAGGGCGCCACCGCCGCGGCAGGCATATGCGAAGTCGGGATCACCGACGGCTTGATTTCCGGCAAAGTCGCCATCAGCACCGACTTGGGATCGGCAAACGAAGGCGGCGTGTTGAGCACGAGGCCAAGCCGGTCCCCGTCGGGCACCCCGAGCGCCGGGATATACTGGTATCGCGCGGTGTGCATCGCCCCGAAAATGCCGACGATCTCGCGGATCGTGCTGATATAGGGGCTGTAATAGCCAAGCCCGCCTGCCGGTGTCGCGGCAAGGCTCATGGCAAGATCGGTCGCCGCACCGGTCAGCGAGGTCGCATTCGCCGCCCCGTCACCGCCCAGCACCACCGATTGCTTGGTATCGAGCAGGCACGCGGCCTGAAACTCGCTCTGGCGTTGAAGGCATTCCTCGTTGATCTTGATCCGCAGGCTGCTTGCAATGATCGGCGCATCATGGGCCAGCGTTTCGGGACTGGTGGCCGAAACCTTGCGAATGGCGGCAAGATAGGCGTCGAACCGCCCGCGATCGAGCGAGGCCTGTTCCAGATCCTGTGCCGCACGGATGAAGGCACCGGGGCGAGCCATGACCGCCTTGCGCAAGGTCACGAAATCGCCCCCGGTCGCCGGAGCCAGAAAGACTGCCAGATGCTGTGCCTCGGGCGGGACGGTGAGATCGAGCGGACCGCCGCCGCGCGCCGCCGGTCGCCACGTCTCCGACCGCGAAAACCACGCCTCGGGCGGCGGATTGGTCGGATCGCGCAGAAACGCCGCGACCATGAGGTAATGCGCGGTTTCGGTCGCGGGCAAGAGCACCTGGACATGCACCTTGTCGCCTGCCGACAACTGCGGAACCGCCGCGATCGGCAAAGTCGTCCCCCGTCGCGTCACCGTGATCTGCAAGCTGGGCCCGGCAAGGTCGAACGGCGCGGGATCTGCCAGCGCCGGACGCCCGCCCACCACATCGGCCGCCATCACCCCCAGAACCATCGCGAACATTCGGGCAAGGCGCTTCATGGCGAACTCATCAGCAGTGAACACGGGGACAGCGGACACGGGGGCAGCGGATACGGGTCTCCTTTGCTAGCCATGCCCATCCTTACGAACGATGAACGAGATGGAGTGGGAACCTCAGAACACCTTGGCCAGTGTGAAACGGGCCGAGCGCGGTTCGAGGGGGTGGGTCTGGAACCCGGCCACGCCGTCGCTCGCTTCGCCGGGAAGGCGCGAGACATAGTAATAGTCGGCGGAGGCATCGCGGCTGTTGAACAGGTTGAAGATCCCCACCTGCACTTTCCAGCCGCCGCGAAAGGCATAACCCGCTTCGAGATTCCATTCCGAATAGCCGCTGTCTTGCGGATAGAGATGCCCGTCATCAAGCGAATGGGTGCCCAGCCGCCGCCATTGCAGCGATCCCGACCACGACCCGAGCCCGTCGACCAGGACCCCCGCCGAATAGATGAAATTGGGCGCATCGGCGATATAGGGTTCGGCAAGGCCATAGGCAGCGAGATTGTCGGTGCGATAACGCGGGCGCGAAAAGGCAAGATCGGTGTTCAGCTCCAGCCAGCCGAACGGGTGATATTGCGCCGAAATCTCGATCCCCTGCCGCCGACTGGGCGCCCCGGCCTCGTCCTGTCCGGTGTCGGGGTTGTAGACCAGCTCCGACCCGAAATCCTGTTGGAACGCGGCGAACTGAAGCGACAGGTGCGGGACGATATTGGTCCGCATTCCCGCCTCGATCCCGGTCGTTGCCGACAGAAACGGCGTCGCGCCGCCTGTCCCGCCCCCTTCGTTCGGCACCGTGCCGAAAACCCCGCGCACGTCGTTGGAATGGAAACCCCGCCCCGCGCTGAAATAGAACTCGGTCCTGGCCCAAGGCCCGAGGATCAGGCTGCCCTTGGGCTGGGCCAGCCATTGTCCGCCGCTGCCGCGAATGCCGCTGACGTCGCTATGATCGCTTGCATGGGTATAGTCGGCCCGCAATCCCAGCACCGTGCGCAGCCACGGCGTCCAGCGCACCGTTTCCTGTACATAAGGCGACACCGTGACGATCCGGACATGGTCGGCCGTGCAATTGCCGCCGACCGCCGCATAGGCATAGGTCGGCCCGTCGTCCTGTTGCTGGTAACAGGTCGGCAGGATCGTGTCCCGGTGCCAGGTATGCTTGCGATCGACGAAGGCAGCGTCATAGCGCAGCATGAGCCCGGCCACGGTCTCAAGACCGATGCCCGCCAGCGACGCCTTCACGGTGTAACTCGCCGCGCCACCCAGCGTGGTGCGCTGTTCGTCCTGTTCTTCCTGATCGCCGTAGACGGGATCGTCGAGATAGTGGGTAAAGTTGTTCCACAAAGTCATGGTCGAGCGGATGGCGTAAAGGCTGACGGCCAATTGCCCCGGTCCGACAGGCTTTGCGAAACGGGCCGACAGACTATAGCGCTGCGACTTGCTCGTATCGGTGGGATCGAGCGTGCCGTAGCGGGAAATCAGGCCCTGTTCGATCGCACGCTCGGGCTGGTCGGTGATAAGCCGCCCCTGGCTGGCATAGGCCATCGCCGTCACCGTGAAACCGTCGTTCGCGGTTCCCTCGCCATAGCGCAGGACACCGTTGACCTTGCGAAAGTTCTGCCCCGGTTGCCACGGGCCGTCATAATGCGCCAGATCAAGCGCACCGAGCAGGCGACGACCGCCCGAGAGATGCAGCGTCCCGCCCGTGAACACGTCCTGATACCCGTCGGTGCCGACGGTCACGCTCGCCTGCGTCGGCACAGCGTCGACCAATCGGGTATGCGCAGCCGCAACCGAGCCGAAATCGCCGATCGCAGCACTGTAGGGCCCCTTGGTATAGTCGATCCCGGCCACAAGTTGCGGAATCAGGAAGCCAAGGTCGGAATAGCCCTGCCCATGGGCATTGGTCGGACGGTTGACCGGCATGTCATCGACGAAATTGGCAAAGTCGGTCCCGTGGTCGAGATTGTAGCCCCGGATCAGGTATTGCTGTGCCTTGCCTTCACCCGAATGGATCGTGACGACAAGGCCGGGAATGCTCTCGAACAACTGCCCCGGACGATAGATCGGGCGCAGGGCGATTTCCTCGCGACTGACCGAGCCCTGACTGGCGGTGCCGGCCTGTCCCAGCAAGTCGCGGCGGGATGCAGTTACGACGATCTGCGTCCCGTCCGCGCCATCGGTCGCATCGGCCGCAAAAGCGCATGTGGGAAGAGCAAGCAGGGAAAGACAAAGAGGGAAACGATGCATGGATCGAAGTCCGTAAGCAGGAGACATCGGACCGCATGGGACAAGCCCCACGCGGCAGGTGGCATCGTCGCTCGGACGGAGAGCAACCGTGTCGGGACCATCCCCTGGATCGCGACAAGAGCGACCACGTGACCGGCAGGTCTCCTGGCTCGCGGGTCATCACGCGATGCAAAGCCTTCCCGGACCCCGCATGATTGAGCGTCTGGTCCAGTGGCCGCTTCCTGCCGGCTGGCGGAAGCACCATACATCACACTCACCGCTTACAGTTGCAGGGACAGCCCGGGATTTGCACCCATGTTCCCTTTCAAGCCCTCTCGGGCACCGGCACGCGTTGGTAATCGGTTGAAAATGCCCTGGTCAGGGCTGGACGACTTCGACCAGGTCGAGGCGTTTCAGGCGATAGACGATCCAGGACAAAGCCCAGCTCGCAATGAAAAGCCCGACGATGGCAAAGCCCAGAAGATTGAATCGCCCCGCCAGATCGCGGAAGAAATCCCACAAGGGCCCGGTCAGGCGCATCTGTTGCGCGATCAGGGCCAAAGTCTCGATCCCGCCGATCAGGATCGCGACAAGGGCGGCCACCAGCGTGATCGTCATGTTGTAATAGAGCTTGCGGATCGGCTTGACGAAAGCCCATTCGTAAGCGCCCAGCATGAGAATGCCGTCGGTCGTGTCGACCAGCGTCATTCCCGCCGCAAAGAGCGAGGGGAACAGGAACACGACGCCCATCGACACCCCTTGCGCGGCCTGCGCGGCAGCAAGACCCATCAGCCCGACCTCGGTCGCGGTATCGAACCCCAGGCCGAACAGGAACCCCAGCGGCGCCATGTGCCAGCTGTGGCGGACAAACCGGAACAGCGGCCGCAACAACCGTGCCATGATCCCGCGTCCGGCCAGCAGCATGTCGAGATCTTCCTCGACATAGACCCCGCCCGCAACGACCCGGCGATACGTGCGATAGACCGAGCGCAGGATCATCAGGTTCATCGCCGCGATCGTGAAGAGGAAGAACGCGGAGATGCAGGTGGAAACGAGGCCCCCGGTCGCCTTGAACGCCTCGATCCCGCTGGCCGCCGTCGCCGTCAGCGCGATCAGCATGGTAACGATGAGCACGACCGCCGAATGGCCGAGCGCAAAGAACAGGCCGGTGCCGATCGGGCGTTGCCCGTCATGCATCAACTTGCGCGTGACATTGTCGATGGCAGCGATGTGGTCGGCATCGACCGCGTGGCGCAACCCGAAGGAATAGGCCAGAAAGGCCGAGCCGATCAGCGCCGGACGGCCATGGAGCGCAACCCAGGCCCAGATCCAGACACCCAGATTGGCCGCGATCAGCACCGCATAAAGCGCAACGACCCGGCGTGCATGCGGAAAACCGGCGGGAAAGCCAGGAGGAAACTTCATCACGGTATTCCAGCAGACGGCAAGCAGCCTGACGGAACATAGGGCGCAAACACCCCGGCCCCGCCCGCAACGCCCCGTCTGTAGCGCCCGAACGGCTCCTGTCGTTCCATCGATGAATGCCGCTCAAGCGGAATACCGTGCCGAGACCATCCCCTGGATCGCAGCAAGAGCGACCATGCACCGGCAGGTCTCCTGGCTCACGGGTCATCGCGTGCTGCAAAGCCTTCCCGGACCCCGCACGATTTAGCGTCTGGTCCAGTGGCCGCCCCCCTGCCGTCTAGGCGGAAGCACCATACAATACGCTCACCGCTTACAGTTGCAGGGACAGCCCGGGATTTGAACCCGTGTTCCCTTTCAAGCCCTTGCGGGCACCGGCGCACGTCACGCGACCTCATCGATCGCGCAGGCGCATTGCTATGATACTTTTCCGCCGCTGCCAAGTTCCGACGAAAGTAACGGCAAGACCGCCCCGCAAAAGTCCATGGCGGATTTCGGCAAAGGCATTACACGAACCGCCCCCAAGCACGGAGATCCCCCCATGGTCGAGCGGACCGACGAACAGCACAACGCCAAGATGAAGAAGAAGCAGGCCGCCCATGAAAAGATCATGGAGAACAAGACGGTCGAAAAGGGCTTGCTGATCGTCCATACCGGCAAGGGCAAGGGCAAGACCACCGCTGCACTGGGCATGGTCGTACGCGCGATCGGCCATGGCAAGAAAGTGGGCGTGGTCCAGTTCGTCAAAGGCGCGATGACGACCGGCGAAAAGGCCGTGTTCGACGCCTTTCCCGACAATGTCGAATTCAAGCCGATGGGCGAAGGCTTTACCTGGAACACTCAGGACCGCAGCCGCGACATCGCCGTCGCGCGCGAGGCATGGGACGAAGTGCGCCGGATGATCGCGGACCCGGCCTATGACATGGTTCTGGCCGACGAACTCAACATCGTCCTGCGCTACGACTACCTGCCGCTCGACGAAGTGCTCGAGGCCGTGACCGCCCGCGCGCCGATGAAGCATGTCGTCATCACCGGTCGCAATGCCCCCGACGCGCTGATCGAGGCGGCCGATCTCGTCACCGAGATGACGCAGGTCAAGCATCCCTTCCGCCAAGGGGTCAAGGCACAGGCGGGTATCGAGTTCTGATCGGGTGGGGAGTCCTGATCGGGCTGGCGCGTCCGGGGCGGCTCGATTGACGCCGCCAATTCATCGGCTTATGGCACCCGGCAACGTGGAAGGTTCCCCGGAGACGGGGATGAAAACGGGAACGGGGTGCAAGACCCCGGCTGCCCCTGCAACTGTGAGCGGATAGCCGCATGCCATGAGGCCATTGGGATCGCCCGCCGATCCTGAGAAGGCGGCATGACCGGCCTTGACCCGCGAGCCAGGAGACCTGCCTTTCGCCGTCGTCTTTCGTGCGGACAGGGTGTTCCGGGCGAACGGGGGTGAACCCGCACGGCGACAGTGTTGGACCTTGCGCACGGCGCGCAGGGGACCGGATCGTCGCGCGTCGGCGCCCGGCCCTGCCTGCCTTGCGGACTGTCCCGTCATGGAAGGTATCGCCAGGTGTCGTTGCAATCCCTCGTTTCCCCGCTTCCCCACGACAAGGGAGCCGATCTCCGCCCCTTTGCCACCCGCGCCGATTTCGAAGCGGCCCTCGCCGCCCCTTGCGCCCCCGATGCAGAGGCACGCGAAGCGGCCCGCGCCCGTCAGGCTGAACTCACCAAGCCGCTCGGATCGCTTGGGCAACTCGAAGACATGGCGGTGTTCTTCGCCGGGTGGCAGAGCCATGCCCGCCCTGCCCTCACTCGCGCCCGTGCAGTCGTCTTTGCCGGGAACCACGGCTTTGCCGTCCACGGGGTCAGCGCCTATCCGACCAGCGTGACCGCGCAGATGGTCGCCAATTTCCGGGCTGGCGGCGCGGGCGTCAATGCACTGTCGGGCGCGGCGGGCATGGAACTTGCCGTTGTCGAACTCGATCTCGACACCCCGACGCACGACTTCACCACGGCGCCCGCGATGAGCGAGGCCGAATGCCTTGCTGCACTCAATGCAGGCGCGGCGAGCGTCGACCCGGACCTCGATCTTTTCGCGCCCGGTGAAATGGGCATCGGCAACACCACGGCCGCCGCCGCGATCAGCGCCCATGTCTTTGGCGGCACCGGCGCGGACTGGATCGGTCCGGGCACCGGACTCGACAACGACGGCATGGCGCGCAAGCTGGCGGTGATCGACCGCGCGCTCGCGTTCCACGCCGATGCGCCGCGCACCGCCTTCGAAACCCTGCGCCGCCTCGGCGGGCGCGAAATCGCAGCCATGGCCGGTGCCATTCTTCAGGCGCGGCGCCTGCGCATTCCGATCATGCTCGACGGCTTCATCTGCTGTTCCGCGCTCGCGGCCCTGACCCAGGATGGGGCGGGGATCACCGATCACTGCCTTGCCGGGCATTGCTCGGCGGAACCCGGGCATATGCGCCTGCTCGGCCATCTGGGCCTCGAACCGCTGCTGCGTCTCAGCCTGCGCCTCGGCGAAGCGAGCGGCGCCTGCGTTGCGGTGCCGCTGGTCCGCTCGGCCCTTGCCGCGCACAACGAAATGGCGACATTCGCGCAAGCGGGGGTCTCGGCCGGACAGTGAGCGGGTTCCGGCTCCATCTCCTGCGTCATGGGGCCCCGGTCATCCCCGGACTGATGCTCGGGCGAACGGACATGGCCTCGACACCCGAGGGCATCGCGCTGTGCGTCCGTCGCGCACGGGAAGCGGCCTTCGAGACGGTCCTGGCCTCGGACCTGATCCGCGCGTCGGCCGCTGCCGAAGCGATCGCCGCGCCGCGCGGTCTTGTGCCGACGATCTCGCCGCGTTGGCGCGAACTCGATTTCGGCCTGTGGGACGGTGTCGCCCCGGCCGAGATCGATGCCGATGCCCTGCAACGCTTTCGCGACGATCCCGACAGGGCCCCGCCGCCAAACGGCGAATGCTGGTCGGATCTGGTCGCGCGCGTTTCGGCCGGGATCACGGCCCTTGCCCCCCGCGACACATTGATCGTCACCCATGGCGGCACCATCCGGGCGGCCCTTGCCACCCTGTGCGGGTTCGACATGCATCAGGTCTGGGCCTTCGACTTGCCCTACGCGGCGCTGGTCTCGCTCCGGGTCTGGCCCGGATCGGCGCCCTTTGCCCAGATCACGGGGATCGAGACATGAAAGGGCTGGTGATCGCGATCCAGTTCCTGACGCGCATCCCGCTTCCCCGCGTCAGTGTCAGCAATGCCGAATTTGCCGCCTCGATCCGCTGGTTCCCGACGGTCGGCGCGATCATCGGCGCGCTGGTTGCTCTCGCAGGGCTTGCCGGACTGCACCTCGACGACTGGTGCGCGGCGCTTGCCGGGCTGGCGATCTGGGTCTGGGTCACCGGCGCGCTCCATCTCGACGGCCTTGGCGATGTCGCCGATGCGGCAGGCGCCGCGCACAAGGATCGCGAACGCCTGCTGCGCGTCCTCGCCGATCCCCACATGGGCAGCTTCGGCGTCGCTGCCATCGGCCTGCAATTGCTGGCCAAGCTGGTGCTGCTCCACCGCCTGTTCGCGCTCGGCCTTGCCCCGGCGCTCCCCGCCGTCGGCGCAGCCGCGCGACTGGGGCCGCTCGTCTGGTCGCGTTGGCTCACCCCTTTGCACGAAGGGCTCGGATCGCGGTTCCGCACAGCCGTCCGCCCGGTCGACCTTGTGGCCTGGACGGTGGTTCTGGTCGCCGCGAGCGTAGTTTATCCCCCGTTGTGGATAGTTGTCCCCGGCATTGCGGGTTGGGGACTGTGGCTGCGGCACCGCCTCGGCGGCATATCGGGCGACGGGCACGGCGCAGGTATCGAGATCCTCGAAACCACGCTCCTCCTCGCCCTTGTCGCTGGAGTATTGCGGACATGACTCAAGGTTTCACCCAGCCTTTTACCGGCCACGGCGGCAGCCTCGACGCGGCACGGGCATGGTTTGGTGCGCGCCCCGATCATGGCCCGGAATGCTGGATCGACCTTTCGACCGGGATCAATCCCCATGCCTGGCCCAGCCCCTGGCGCGAGGCGGAGCCGCTCGAGATCGACTGGCGGCGTCTGCCCGAAGAATCCGAGCTGCGCGCGCTCGAAACCGTGGCGGCGGCGCATTTCGGGCTCTCCCCCGATCACGTCTGCGCGGTTCCGGGCACGGAACTGGGCATGCGCATGGTCGGCGAAATGATTGCGGCCCCGGCGTTCCACCTCGCACCGGCCTATCGCACCCATGGCGAAATGATTGCCGACAGCCGCCCGCTGGCCCGCGAAGCCATCGACGAAGCGGACGGGGCGAGCTTGATCCTTGCCAATCCCAACAACCCGGACGGCCACCTCTTCGACAGCGAAACGCTGTTCGGTCTGCTCGCCCGGCGCGGCGAAGGCTGGCTCATCGTCGATGAGGCCTTTGCCGACACGCACCCGCGCCAGAGCGTCGCCCGGGCCATTGCCGACGACTGCCCCTTGATCGTCTTGCGCTCGTTCGGGAAATTCTTCGGCCTTGCGGGCGCGCGCGTCGGCTTCGTGCTCGGCCCGCGTCCGCTGCTTGCCCGCCTGCGCCGACGCATGGGGGCCTGGCCGATTTCGGCAGGCGCCCTGACACTCGCCCGCGCCGCCTATGCCGATACCGACTGGATCGCGGACATGCGCGACCGGCTGGCCGACGATGCCGACCGGCTCGATGCCGTCCTGCGCACCCACGGATTGAGCCCGCGCGGCGCCTGCCCGCTGTTCCGCCTTGTCGAAACGCCACAGGCCGGGGTACTGTTCGAACGCCTCGCGCGGCAGGGTATCCTCACCCGCCCCTTTGCCGAACATCCCGACCGCCTGCGCTTTGGCCTTGCCGCCGATGAAAGCGAACTGGCCCGACTGGATCGCGCGCTGCGCCATGGCTGAACCGGTCGCCCTTGCCGGACTTGCGCTCGACGCCCTGCTGGGCTGGCCGCGCGGTCTTTATGCAAGGGTCGGCCACCCCGTGGGCTTTTTTGCCCGCGTGATCGAGGGATGCGAACGGCGTTGGAACCGCCCGGACAGCGCGCCCACACCACGACGCGTGAAAGGCGTCGCGACCGTCGCCCTGCTGCTCGCCGCATCGGCGGGTCCGGCATGGGTGATCGAACGCGCGATCCGGGCCGCGGCGGGCCCCGCCGCATGGCTTCCGCTCGGCCTGCTGGCCTGGCCCGCGCTCGCCCAACGCAGCCTTTACGATCACGTCCGCCCGATTGCCCGTGCCCTGCACCGGGGCGACCTTGACGCCGCGCGACAGGCTCTGGGCATGATCGTCGGGCGCGACACCGCCGCACTCGACCGCCACGGCATCGCCCGCGCCGCTATCGAAAGCCTTTCGGAAAGCTTTTGCGACGGCATCGCTGCACCGCTGTTCTGGCTGCTCGTCGGCGGATTGCCGGGCGTCTGGGCGTACAAGGCAATCAATACCGCCGACAGCCTGATCGGCCATCGCGAGGAACGCTGGCGCGCCTTTGGCTGGGCCGCCGCGCGCACCGACGACGTCATGAACCTGTTGCCCGCCCGCATCGGCGGGGCGATCCTGTGCCTTGCCGGACGCGGCGGATGGCGAACCATGGCGCGCGACGCCCACCGCCACGCGTCGCCCAATGCCGGATGGACCGAGGCCGCCATGTCCGGGGCACTCGGCCTCAGCCTTGCCGGGCCTGTCTCCTATGACGGCGTGCGCCACGAAAAGGCATGGATCGGCGACGGACGCCGCGACGCCGAAGCCGACGACATCGACAAGGCGCTCGCGATCTATCTGCGCGCGTGCCTTGTCCTCTGGGCTATTTCAGGAGGAGTGGCATGGTTGCGCTGATGCTGCAGGGAACCGGGTCGGACGTCGGCAAGTCGGTCCTTGTCGCGGGGCTCTGCCGCGCCTTCGTGCGGCGCGGCCTGTCCGTGCGCCCGTTCAAGCCGCAGAACATGTCGAACAATGCCGCCGTTACCATCGACGGTGGCGAAATCGGACGCGCGCAGGCGTTGCAGGCACTGGCCTGTGGCGTGGCGCCTCATACCGACATGAACCCCGTCCTCCTGAAACCGCAAGCCGACCGCACCTCGCAACTGATCGTCCACGGGCGCGTCGCGGGTACGCTGGGCGGAGGCAATTACCGCCGGAAACGCGGAGAACTCCTGCCGCAGGTGCTCGAGAGTTTCGACCGGCTGCGCGCGCAATGCGATCTCGTCGTGGTCGAAGGCGCCGGTTCGCCCGCCGAAATCAACCTGCGCGCGGGTGACATCGCCAACATGGGCTTTGCCCGCGCGGCGCATGTGCCCGTGGTTCTGGTCGGAGACATCGACCGGGGCGGCGTGATCGCGTCGATCGTTGGGACAAGGGCTGTGCTCGATCCCGATGACGCGGCAATGATCCGCGGCTTTATCATCAACAAGTTTCGGGGCGACCCCACTCTCTTCGCCGACGGCTATCGCCAGATCGAGAACTTGTCGGGATGGCGCGGGTTCGGCCTCGTCCCGTGGCTTGCCGACACCGTGCGGCTGCCGTCCGAAGACGCGGTGGTACTCGAACGCGCGAACCGTTCGGATGGCGGGCAAGTCAGGGTCGCCTGTCCCATCCTGCCGCGCATTGCCAATTTCGACGACCTCGATCCCTTGCGCGCCGAACCGGGGGTGGATCTGGTCATGGTTCCGCCCGGAACGCCGATCCCGGCGGACACGGCCGCCATTGTCCTCCCCGGATCGAAAGCCACCATCGCCGATCTTGCCTTTTTGCGGGCGCAAGGGTGGGACATCGACATTCTCGCCCATCACCGGCGCGGCGGTGCGATTCTGGGGATTTGCGGCGGCTACCAGATGCTGGGCCGCACGATCGCCGACCCGCTCGGGATCGAAGGACATGCCGACGAAGTCGCCGGACTCGGCCTGCTCGACATCGAAACCCGGCTCGAATCCGACAAAGCACTGGAACACGTCGGCGGCAGCGCACTCGGCGCGCGTTTCAGCGGCTATGAAATGCACATGGGGCGCACCACAGGCCCCGATTGCACGCGTCCTTTCGCCCTGCTCGACAATGGCTGTACCGACGGCGCGATCACCCCGGACGGGCGGGTCATCGGCACTTATGTCCATGGCGCGCTCGGCGATACGCCCTTGCGCGCGGCGCTGCTCGAACGCTGGGGCGGGCACTCGGACGGCCACGACCACGCCGCTGCCGTCAATGCCGCGCTCGACGCGATTGCGGTGGAACTCGAAACCCATCTCGACATCGACGCACTGCTCGCCATAGCGCAGGAGGCGCGACGGTGAACCACCTCTTCGTCATCGGCGGCGCCCGCTCGGGCAAGAGCGGCTATGCCCAGCAACGCGCCGAGACATGCGGCCTGTCGCCCGTCTTCGTCGCCACCGCGCAAGCCTTCGACGCCGAAATGACCGACCGCATCGCCCGCCACCGCGCCGATCGTGGCCCGGAATGGCAAACGGTCGAAGCCCCGCTCGCCTTGCCCGAAACCATCGCCGCCCATGCGACCCCCGACCGCGTCCTGCTGGTCGATTGCCTGACGCTGTGGGTCACCAATCTCCTGATGGCCGAACGCCCCATCCCCGCCGCCTGCGACGCGCTGACCCAGGCGATCGAACAGGCACAGGGCCCGGTCATCCTCGTCAGCAACGAAGTGGGCTGGGGCATCGTCCCCGACAATGCCCTCGCCCGCCGTTTCCGCGACGAAGCCGGTTTCCTCCACCAGCGCGTCGCGAAGACAGTCCCCGAAGTCCAGCTTGTCGTTGTCGGACTTCCCATGCGGCTGAAGTAGCAAGCTGGTCAGACCAATTTCCTTGCCATAAGACCAATTCGTCCTATATGAGCAACCAATTCGATAATTGGTAGGTCCAATCTGGACCGCGCAGGAATGGTGGTCGATGAGCGAGGACAGGCTCGATCTGCAGGGAAAGATTCGCGATCTGATCGCATCGCGCGGGCTTGGCGCCGGTGACCGGCTGCCTGCCGAACGGGCGCTGGCGGTGGAATTCGGCGTGTCGCGGTCGCGGCTGCGCGAAGACATCCAGCAATTGGTGAGCCAGGGCCATCTGGTCAGCCGTCGTGGCGGCGGGCATTTCGTGGCGGTGCCCGAGCCGGGCGAGCCGGTTCGGGCCGCCTTGTTGCCGCTGGCCTCGCTCGCGCGCAGCGAGGCGGGTTATTGGCACGACGTCATGGAAATCCGCCTCTCGCTCGAAGGGGATACCGCGGCCCATGCCGCCTTGCGCGCGAGCGAGGAAGACAAGGCGCGGCTCACCAAGCTGGCCGATGCGTTCCATGCGGCCTCGGCAGACCCCGCCGCGCTGGCCCATGCCGACGCCGCCTTTCACCTGGGCGTGGCACAGGCCGCGCACAACGTCGTACTCGTGCAGGTCATGGACGGGCTGCAAAGCCTGCTCGAAGCGAGCATTTCGGAAAGCCTGCTGCGGCTCTACCACTTGCCGGGCATGATCGACGAACTCGACGCACAGCATCGCGCCATTCTCGACGCCATTCTCGGCGGCGAAGCCGAAACCGCCCGCGCGGCAGCTACCCGGCATCTGGCCTTCGTCACCGATCGCCTGCGCATGGTCGAAGAGACCGAGGCCCGGCAACGCCGCGCCGCTCGCGCACACCTTCACATGACAGCCGGGAAAGGACCTTCGGCATGATCATTTCCTCCACGCTCGATTATCGCAAGGCCGCGCAAAAGCGGCTGCCCCCGTTCCTGTTCCACTACATCGACGGCGGCGCCTATGCCGAACAGACGCTGGAGCGGAACCAGAGCGACCTGCACGCGATCGGCCTGCGCCAACGCGTGCTCAAGGAAGTAGGTGAAGTCGATCTTTCGACCAAGCTCTTTGGCGAGGACCTCGCCATGCCGGTCGCACTGGCGCCGGTCGGCTTGACCGGCATGTATGCGCGGCGCGGCGAAGTACAGGCGGCGCAGGCAGCCGAAGCCAGGGGCATTCCCTTTACCCTGTCGTCGGTCTCGGTCTGCTCGATCGAGGAAGTGGCGCGGCAGACCACGCGCCCGATCTGGTTCCAGCTCTATGTGCTGCGCGATCGCGGGTTCATGCGCAATGTGCTCGACCGGGCATGGGCGGCGGGCGTGCGCACGCTGGTGTTCACCGTCGACATGCCGGTCCCCGGCGCGCGCTATCGCGACGCCCATTCGGGCATGTCCGGCCCTCGCGCGGCTTCGCGCCGCATTCTTCAGGCCATGCTCCATCCGCACTGGGCGTGGAATGTCGGGGTCATGGGTCGCCCCCACGATCTGGGCAACGTTTCAGCCTATCTGCAGAAAAAGACCGGGCTCGAAGACTATGTCGGGTGGCTCGGCGCGAATTTCGACCCCGGCATCGGGTGGAAAGACCTGCAATGGATCCGCGACACATGGAAAGGGGCGATGGTGCTCAAGGGCATTCTCGACCCCGAAGACGCACGCGAAGCGGTCCGGTTCGGCGCCGACGGCATCGTCGTGTCGAACCACGGCGGGCGTCAGCTCGACGGGGTGCTCTCGACCGCCCGTGCGCTGCCTCCGATTGCCAACGCGGTAAAAGGCGATATCCGCCTGCTCGCCGATTCCGGCATCCGCTCGGGCCTCGATGTCGTGCGCATGGTGGCCTTGGGCGCGGATTGCGTCCTGCTCGGGCGGGCCTTTGCCTATGCCCTGGCCGCGGCGGGCGGCGCAGGGGTCGCCAACCTCCTCAACCTGATCGACAAGGAAATGCGGGTGGCCATGACCCTGACCGGCGCGCGCCGAATTTCGGACCTGTCGCCAGACAGTCTGGTTTCAGCGTAAATTGACGATGACCCCGACGGCTGACTGCGGCACCATGCAGCCATGACACCCGACACCGACCCGATCGTTCCCATCACCGATGGCAGCCCCGGCGCCGATCATCGTCTGGACAGGGCCCGCGACATCGCTTTCGTGGCGCGCTGTTCGGCGGCGGCGACGATCGCTTATCTGATCGCCAATGCCGTCGGGCTCGGCCATCCGGTCTGGGCCTCGGTCTCGGGCATCATCGTGTCGCAGGAACGGCTCGACGAAACCCGGACCGCCGTGCTCTGGCGCCTTGCCGGGACGATCGTGGGCGTGATCGCCGCGATCGGCAGCGGGCTTGCCACCGCCATGTTCGGCGGCGGCACCGCATCGCAAGTCGCCGTGAGCGTCGCGGTCAGCGCCATGGTCGTGCGCCGCTGGCCCTTGCTCAAAGTGGCGATGTGGACCGGCCCCATCGTGTTCATGACCCGGCCGCCAGGTTCTACCCTGCTTGAAGCCGGGCTGTCACGCGGCGGCGAAGTCCTCATCGGCGGAGTGGTTGGCGCCTGCCTTCATGTGCTCGCCGAAATCGCGATCGATATTCTGGAAAAGCGCAACGCGTCACGCTGACACCACGCCCTTTCCCTGCAACAGGCGACGCGTGAACGCCTCTGCGGGCATCGGTCGCCCGAACCAGTAGCCTTGCCCGAAATGGCATCCTGCTGCGGCCAGCAGGTCGCGCTGCTGCTCGGTTTCGATCCCTTCGGCAATGACCTTGATGCCGAGCTTCTCGGCCATGACGATCATCGCCTCGCACAGCGCCAGATCCTCCGACCCCGGCGCGAGGCCTTGCACGAACGAGCGGTCGATCTTGAGGAAATCGACATCGAACTTGCGCAGATAGGAGAGGGAGGAATAGCCCGTCCCGAAATCGTCGAGCGCCAGACCGCTGCCGATCCGGCCCAATTGTTCAAGCTGCCCACGCACGACCGGGGTCTGTTCAACCAGCAGTCCCTCGGTGATCTCAACGACGAAACGGCTGCCGCACAGCCCCAGTTGCGCAAGCTGCGTCGTCCAGGCATCGAGCGCGTTATCGGGACGCCGGAATTCCACCGGTGAGCGGTTGATGCCGAGCTGGATCGGCGGACACCCGGCGCGGTCCCACCTCGCGACCTGATTGGCAGCCTCTTCGAAAACCCATTGCCCGATCGCATGGATGCTTCCCGCCTGTTCGGCGACAGGAATGAAATCGCCCCCGCCGATCAGGCCGAGCCGGGGATGTTCCCACCGCAACAGGGCCTCGGCCTTGAGCACTTCGCCGCTGTCGAGTGCCACGATCGGCTGGTAATAGAGCCGAAACTGCTTCTCGACGAGCGCATGACGCAATTCCATCGCCATGCGCGACCGGTGGCTCGCCTCCTCCTGAAGCTCGCGATGGAAATGGCTGAAACGCCCCTGCCCTTGCGCCTTTGCTTCGTACATCGCCTGATCGGCATGACGGATAAGCTCGTCGGCGGCGGCCCCGTCGTCGGGATAGACCGCGATCCCGACGCTGGCCGAAGCGTGGAGGATGTCCGCGCCGAATCGATACGGCTCGCTCAGCGTCGCCAGCAGGCGCTGCACGACATTGTCAATTTCCTGATCGTCGCGGAACGAACGGAGGATCAGCGTGAATTCGTCCCCGCTCAGTCGCCCGATGACATCACTTTCGCGCAAATGGCTTTTCAACCGCCGCGCCGCTTCCCGCAAGACTTCATCGCCCTTGTCGTGACCGAAGGCGTCGTTGATTTCCTTGAAATTGTCGAAATCGAGGAAAATCACCGCCAGACGCCGCTCTTCGACGGCAGAGCTCAGAATATCCCGTTCGAGCCGTTCATAGAACATGCGCCGGTTGGGCAATCCGGTCATCATGTCGAAATTGGCGTGGCGCCAGATCGCTTCCTGCGATTTGCGCTGCTCGGTGACGTCCTCGATGATCGACCAGATATAGGACTTGCCGTCGCTACCTTGCAGAAGGACACCAGTCAGCCGCAAGGGAACGCAACAACCGTCCTTGCGGATATATTCTTTTTCATAAGGGCCATAGTGCCCGAATTCGAGCAAGCTTCGGAGCTGGATCTGCTCGGCCTCGGCATATTTGCGGGGCGTCAGCGCCCAGTAATCAAGCTTGCGGATCTCGTCTGGGCTGTAACCACAGATTCGGCAGAACGCCTCGTTGAATTCAAGGTATGCGCCGTCCATCGTGGTGAGCGCAATGCCGAGCGGGCACAGTTCGAACAGACCGCGCAACTTCTTTTCGCTGTCGCGCAGTTCCAGTTCCAGCCGCTTGCTCTCGGTAATATCGACCGAGGCATTGAGCATATGGCGCAATTGCCCGTGTTCATCGAAAATTGCCCGGCGCAAGGTACGCAAAGTGCGGCACGCCTGCCGCTCGTCATCCCAGATGACGTCCTCGCGTTCGCCGCAGCAATCGTCCCCGGCGGCACAATCGCAAGGCTGGACCGAACGCAGCGGGATGGCCCGCGCGGCAAGATCGCGCAGGGCGGCGGGACCGGCTTCTCCCCAGAGCGCTTCCGACTCCCGGTTGAGGGAAACGCGCCGACCGTTCCCATCCTCAAGCGAAAGGGCAACTGGTATAGTATCGAGCAACAGCCGCACACGGTCATCGGCCAGGTTGAACATTTCCATCATCCATTCGGACAAGAGCCAAGGAATGCCGATGGCAAATCCACTTTATCATCGCCCCCAATGCCCCCGATCACTGTGATGTTGGGCAACCTTATCTCGAATTTAATACATCATAATTTAATTTATATGGATAACATAACCTTAACCGTTAATCTGTTCGCAATGAATATCTTCGGAAGGCAAACGATATTCACAGATCAAGACATTCAAAATCCATAGACAAGGGTAAACCTGGTCAAGGTATCGGTGGTCCGATAGGTATCCGTAGGCTGGCTGTTATAGGTCAGCTGGTAGGCGGCGCGTACGGATATGGTGCTGTTGATTTTTAACGTCAGTGCGCTGAGCGAGGTCAGGCTGGTATTGGTATTGCCGCTCAACATGGTCGCATCTTCATTGAACGACAATGTCTTGGAAATCTTCCACAGGCTGTTGAGCTGAGCCAGTCCGGTCACTTCGTTCGCATTCGGCTCGTCGAGGTAATCGGTGCGCCGCCATGCCGGAGCAAGCTTGAGATCGACCGAGAAATCGTGTGCCGCGATGACGCGATAGCCGATGCCCCCCGACAGCGACACACGTGAATTGTAGCCCGAAAAGCGGTTCCGTTCGTAAAGCGCAGAACCGAAGACAAAAACCCGGTCGCTGAACTTGTAGTCGGATTCGAGCCCGAATTGCAGTTGGTTGCGGTCGGTCACGCCACTCGACCGCTCGTAATCGACCAGAGCGTTGAAATTGTGCCGCCAGTGCAGCCCTTCCTTCTTGAGCTTGAGCCCGACGGTCACACCCACGGTATCGGTATTGCCCGAGGATTGCGAGGCGCCGATCTGGCCTTCACCCTTCCACCCCTGAAAGAACCGCTCATTGCGCAGCTTGTCCTCTTTGACAGAAGCAACCTGGGCCCGGCGATGGGCAACGATCCCGTCGATCTCAGCCGCATTTTCGGGCGCGGCCTTTTTCAGGTACTTGGCCACCGTATCGATGTCGGCATCGTTCCCGCTCGCGATCGCCGCATCCAGCGCCGCCCGCAACGGCGGCGCCAGAGCTGTGTGGTCCTGCCCCGGATGATCCGGCGCAACCTGTTCCTCTGCACCATGGGCCGGAAAGCCGCCCAAGACGGTTCCCGCGACGAAACAGGGTAGGACACGCAAATGCAACGGCACCTCTCGAAAACGGCTTTCGCCCTTGTTCTAGGCCGTAAATCGCAAGGCGTCACCCGGGCGCGAGGCGCGTTACCCCCCCTTGCGCATGACACGGCTTGCCCGTGCAATCGGGATAGACCGTGTCCCACCCGCCGCCGAGCGCGCGGTAAAGGCGCGTCGAGGCCGAGGCGATGTCCGCGCCCGCTTCGGTCAGAGTGATCTCGTTCGTCTGCAAGGTCGCCTGCATGGTCAGGACGCGCAAGAAGTCGCCCGAGCCCGCTTCGTATTGCCGTTGCGCCATATCGAGCGCGACGCGGTTGGCTTCCACTTCGTCAGCAAGGCGCCCGCGCCGGGTCTGCGCGGCGCTGAGGTCGGCCATGGCGTCGTCGATTTCCTGCCACGCCTTGAGCATCGTGCGTTGCAGGGCAATCGCGGCTTCGCGCTGTTCGGCACGGCGCAGGCGGACCTGACCTTTAAGCTTGCCGCCTTCGAACAGGGGCAGCGTCATCGTCGGGCCGAACCCATACTGGCGCGAGGCCCATGTGCCGAGATTGCCGAACTGCAAGGCCTGAATATCAAGGCTGCCCGACAGAGTGAGGCGCGGGAAGAATTCCGAAATCGCAACACCGATGCTGGCCGTCGCGGCGTGGAGCTTTTCCTCGGCCATGCGCACGTCGGGGCGCCGTTCGGCCAGTTGCGAGGGCAGCCCGACGGGCAGATCTTTGGGCACCGGCGGCACGGCTTTGACTTTGCCGAGTTCAGCCGTCAGCGCGCCGGGTTCGCGCCCGACCAGAAAGCTCAATGCGTTGAGCAGATGCGCTTCCTGACTGCGTAGCGCAGGCAGGCGCGCTTCGAAATCGTGCATCTGGCCATTGGCGGCGGCCGTCTCGAACCGGGCCGAGGCCCCTTCCCTTTCGCGCAGGCGGGTGAGGTCGACCAGACGTTTCGCGGTGTCGAGATTCTGCCCGGTCAGCGCGATCTGCGCCTGCACGCTGCGCAAGGCGATATAGTCGCTGGCGGTTTCGGCCATCAACGAGACGAGAATGTCGCGCCGCTGGTCCTGCGCTGCCTGCAAGGTTGCATTCGCGACTTCGATCTGGCGGCGGACATGGCCCCAAAGATCGACTTCCCACGAGGCGCTGACGCCATATTGTGGCAAGTCGAAATCGCTCGATCCCGACGAACCCGACGCCGCAGCAGGTCCGAACCCCTGCTGGCCGCTGGCAATCGTGCCGGTGCTCTGGTTCACGCCGGTGCCGAGCAGGCTCATCACCCCATTGGGGCTCGCGCGTTCGCGGGCATAGGAGGCCGCGCCATCGACATGCGGCAACCGCGCCGCGCGAGCGATATTGCGCTCGGCAAGGCTCTGGTCGAGCCGCGAGGAGGCAATCCGCAAGTCGAGATTGCCCGCCACGACCTGTTCCTCGAGCGAGGTCAGTTCGGGATCGCCGTAAAGCTCCCACCACCGCGCCGTGATCGGCTGGGTGGTCACATGGCTGTCGGCGGCAGGCAGGCTTTCATGCCATTGCGCCGGGGCGGGCTGAACCGTGTGGTGATAGTTCGGCCCGACCGTGCAACCGCCCAGAACCGCGAGCGAAAGCGTGGCGGAAAGCAGGCGCCGCAGGCGCGCACGCGTGCCGTCAGTGCCAGGCATAGCGTTCGTCTCCGGCATGGGCGCCATTGGCGGGGGCAGCCGTGTCGATCTTCGCCTCGACCGACATGCCCACGCGCACCATCGCGGCCAGAGGCTGTCCGGGATCGAATGTCAGCTTGACCGGAATGCGTTGGATGACCTTGGTGAAATTGCCGGTCGCGTTGTCGGGCTTGATCGGAGAGAACGCGACTTCGCTTGCCGGGGCAACGCTGTCGACATGGGCGTGCAGCACTTTGCCTGGGAAAGTATCGACCCAGACGCTCGCCTGCTGTCCGGGGCGAATGCGGGTCAACTGGGTTTCCTGGAAATTGGCGACGACATAGGCGGCCTGTGTCGGCACGACTGCAAGCAGGCCGGTGCCCGCCTGAACATAGGCCCCGACGCGCAGGCCGCGCGCGCCGACCCGGCCGAAGACCGGCGCCTGAATGGTGCAATAGGACAAGTTGAGCCGCGCCTGCTGTTCCGCGCCGCGTGCCTTGTCGAGCTGGCCTTCGGCTTGCTGCAACTGTGCCTTGAGCACGGCGATCTGGCCGGTGGCATTGCTCACTTCGGCCTGATCGTGGGCGCGGGTGGCGTCGGCGGTGGCGGCCTTGGCTTCGGCGCCCTGCCGCAATTCCTGCGGGCTCGCGCCGCCTTCGGCCAGATGGCTGTAACGCGCGCGGTTCTGGCGAGCGAAGACGAGGTCGGCCTCGTCCGCACGGACCGTCGCCCGTGCGGCGTCGATCACCGCCTGCTGCCGGGCGATGTCGGCCTTGAGCCGGGCGACATTGCCCTCCATCGCCGCGACATCGCCTTGCGCCATGGTCAGCGCGGCGCGGAAATCATCGTCCTCGATATGGGCAAGAACCTGGCCCGGGCGGACCATCTCGTTGTCTTCGACCAGGACCTTGTCGATGCGCCCGGCGACTTTGGGCGCGACCGTGGTGAAATCGGCTTCGACATAGGCGTCATTGGTGGTCTGTTCGGGGCCATCAGCGGCGAAATAGCGATCGGCGGCAATGGCGCCACCGGCCAGCAGGCAGGCAGCCGCCCCGGCAAGGACAAGCGGTTTTGCGAAAGGCATGAAGGTTTCCCGTCAGTTTTGAGGGACAAGATCGGAAGAAGGTTCGCCCGCCGGGAGATCCGCCGGAGGGGGCGGGGGCACCGGTTGCGGGGGATAGACCCGCGCAGGCAGCAGCGCGTTGAGCGCGATGTAGCCCACGCACAGGATGGCGATCAGCAGATAGATATCCGCCAGCGTCAGCGTGATCGCCTGTTCATGGACATAGCCGTGAAAGACTTCGAGCGCGGTTTGGGCCTGTTTCCCCCCGTCGGGCCCGCTCGTCGCGAGCCCCCCGGCAATCGGGTTGCCGACAAGGCCGGGCAGGACATGGACATCATGGCCGACCCGGTCGAGCAACATGACCGAGTGGAAATTCTCGCGCGTCCGCAAGAGCACGGCAAAGATTGCAAAGGCCAGCGCATTGGCAAGCCCTTTCAACATGTTGACCATGCCCGAAATCATCGGTCCATCCGCCGGACCCAGCGCCATCGTCGCCAGCATCAGCGTCGGGATGACCACCATCGGCTGACCGAAAATCTGCAGGGCCTGGATGAGATAGAAATTCTGGCGCATCCATTCGGGATTGATCCCGGTGCCAAGGAACGCCGCCGTGGCAAGGAACGCCATGCCGCAGCCCAGAACCCACCGGCAATCGACCGCGCGCATGTTGCAGAACGCCGCTGTCACCGGCAGCAGGATCAACTGGGGCAGGGCGACAATGAGAGCGACCGGCGCGATCTGTTCAGGCCTTTGCCCATGGACCTCTTCCAGGAAGGTCATCGGCACTTCCATCATCAACCCGCAGATGACGAGCGTTCCGACCAGCGTCATCAGCGACGAGGCGATATTGCGATTGCCCCAGAACTGGACACGGAAGAACGGGCTGTGATGGAACCATTCGTGCGCGATGAACGCGACGAAAAGGACGCCCCCGAAAATCGAGAGATGGACGATGAGCGGCGAGGAGAACCAGTCCAGTCGCTCGCCGTGGTAGAGCACCGTCACGACCGCCGTGATCGAGGGCACGCCCAGCACGAACCCGCGCCAGTTGAACTGACGAAACCGTTCCCAGTGCGACGGGTCGCGCGGCAGGCCCCAGGCGATCATCGCGATGGCGATCGCGCAAAGCGGCAGCGTTTCCCAATAGAGCCATTGCCAGCCGAGATGACCGAACAGCAAGGCTTCGAGCGGGCCGCCCAGATTGGGGCCGAATGTCGCGCTCATCGCATAACCGCCGATCCCGAACACGCGCAGATGCGGCGGCAGGTATTTGAGCATGACCGTCATCAGGATCGGCGGCAGGCATCCGGCCGCGAGCCCCTGACACGCGCGCAACACGCACAACGACACGACATCGGGCATGTACGGCGCGGGCAAGGCCAAAAGCGCCAGCGCCGCCGTGATGAACAGGGTAAAGCGATAGATCGAGAACGTCACATAGAACCACGGCGTAAAGGCCATGGCGGCGATGTTGAACGCCTCGTACGTGGACAGGAACCAGACCCCTTCGTCATGGCCCAGATGCATCTGGCCGCTGATGTCGGCGAGTCCGATTTCGGTGATGTGTTCGTTGAAACCAGCGACATGGACCGCCAGCAACACGCCCAGCGCCCCGACCACGGTCCGGATACCGAACGGCGGAATGTAGGACGGCATGGGCGGTGCGGCCAGCGGGGTCGGCGCCGGATTGTGCAGGTGCAGCTCCATGAACGCCCCATTGTCGCACTGCAGCACGGGACAGAACCATCATTTTCGAATTGCCGGAACCTCATATTTGATGGCATCGACGACTGGTCATCGACCGGCCAACCTCTAGAAAGCTGAACGATTCATGCGGGGCTACGATCTCAACCTCTTGCGCGCGCTCAAGGCGCTGGTCGAAGAAGGCGGCGTGACGGCAGCCGCCCGGCGGCTTCAGGTCAGCGAGGCGACGATGAGCCGCCACCTTGCCCAATTGCGCAAGGTTTTCGGCGATCCCGTGCTGGTGCGTTCGGGCCGCGACATGGTGCCTTCCTCGCTTGCGCTGTCGCTGGGCGAGAAAGTGCGCGGCCTCATCGCGGAGGCCGATCTTCTGGTGCAGGGAGACGAGGCGGAGGACCCCGGACAGTTCGAGCGGAAATTCGTGATCCGCGCCGCCGACTTGCTGATTGCGGCCTTTGCCGGTCCGCTGCTGCGTCGCATGCTGGATCAGGCGCCGCGCTGCGAACTGGTCTTTGCCCCCGAAGCCGACGACCCGCCCGAGGACGCGATGCGGTCTGACGCGATCGACCTCTATCTGGGCGCGACGACCTCGCTGGCGCCGGAAATCCGCCGCCAGACGCTCGGGCGCGGACGGATGGATTGCCTTGTCCGACGCGACCACCCGATCTTTACCCAAGGGATCTCGGCCGAAACGGTCGCCGCCTACGACCACATCAGCGTGTCGCGCCGGGGTCGCCCCCACGGCCCGATCGACCAGCAATTGCGCGCGCGCGGCCTGCAACGCCGGATCGTTCTGGTCGTTCCCAACTATTACGCGATGGTGGACCAGATCGCGCAGTCCGACATGATCCTGCCGCTGCCCACCATGGTCATCAGCCGCCTCCCGCTCGACGCGCTCGGCCTTGCCAGTTTCGAATTCCCCTTCCCCCTGCCCTTGACCGATTTCTTTCAGGCCTGGCACCCCAAATGGGACCGCGACCCCGCCCATCGCTGGCTCCGCCGCCAGATGTTCCAGGTGGTGAAGACGGTCTTCACCACCCGTTCCCCGGACGATCCCTCGAGCGCCCCGGGCGCGTGACCGTCTGCCCCTAAAGCCCCAAGTCCTCGCGTGGGCGGGTCAGGGTGTCGATCACCGCATAGGCGATCTTGTGGGCGCAGGGGATGAGATCGGGGACATATGTCGCGCCCATGCCGCCCAGTCCTTCGGCGACAGGTTCGGGCGAGCCGCTCGCGGGCCAGGGCCAGCCGATACGGGCGGTGGGAACGCCCAGACGGCGCAGCGCGGCCCCATCGGTCTGACCGCCGAGAAGGTCGGGTTCGGGATAGTCGCGCCCTTCGACATGTTCCCAGCCGCGCTGGGCAGACTGAATGATCCAGTTTTCGGGATCGGTGGTCCCGCCCGGGGTCGATCCAACCATCTCCCAATCAAGGTCGATGTCGGGATGGGCGGCGCGGAAACCGGCGATGAAGGCTGCGAACTGGGCTTTGACATTCCCCGGCGAGGTGCGCGGATTGATGCGGACGTCGCACAGGATCTCGGTCGCGGCGGTCGGGAAAGCGGGACGTTCGGGCCACCCCCCGCGCACCCCCGCGATCCAGCCGTGGGGCTTGATCTGGCCCGAGGTATTGGCCTCGGCATAGTCGATCAGCCATTGTTCGAGCGCGGTGATGACGGCAGCGGCCGGAACCACCGAGCTGCGGAAATCGGGCAAGCCGCGCGGCACCCCGGCATAGCCCAGCGTGCCCTTTACCGTGATGCGGAACCAGCCCATGCCCGGTTCCTCGTGATAGACCCAGTTCCACGGTTTCATGATGATCGCGAAATCGGGCGCCATGCCGCGATTGAGCAAGTGGAACACCCCGTTCGACATGCCCGCATTGTCGCGCGCGGGGATATTGACCGGCATGCCCCCGTCGGCAAACCCGATGGTCAGGTCACCGAGCAGATCGACGCCGGATTCGGCGACTGCGGTCGCGATCTCCACAATCGTTGCCACCATCGCCTTGGGATTGGACGAACCCAGCCCATAGACCCAGTCGCCGACCATATGTGCGCGCGGTTGCAGAGCGACCGTGCGGTTCGGCCCTGCCCAGGGATAGTCGCTGTCGTCCCCTTCAAGATGAGTGTCGATCGGCGCATAGAGCAGGAGATCCGCGCCGCGCCCGCTGCCCCGCCGTTGCGCCAGCACATTGCCGGTGGTCTCGCTCATCGGTTTATAGGCACTGGCAAATCCCGCTCGGCCGAGCTTTCCGGCAATGAATTCGCTGGCCGCGCGGGTCGCCCCGGTCGGGCTGTGAATGTCGGTCAGGTCGAACAACAATTGCCGGAGCCGACCGGGATCGATCCGGGCGCAGACCCGCTCGTAAAGTGCCTGCTGTGCGGGAGTGAAAGGGATCTTTCGGGTGTCGGGCATGGCGGGATGTCCTGTCAGGATGGGATCGGATCGAGCAGACGCGCGGCTTGCCCGAGCGTCAGGCGGTCACTGCCCCGCCGTCCGTTGAGTTGCAGTCCGAGCGGCAATCCGCTTTCGTGCCCCGCCGGAAAACCCAGGCTGGGCGTGCCGAGCGCGGTCCACGGGCGGCAGAAGACGGGATCACCGGTGCTGTCGAGCCCGGCAGGCGCGATCCCCGGCGCACTCGGCGCGAGGATCAGATCGGCCCCGGCAAAGATTGCCCCCTCCATCTCCCGCGCGCGATCCTGCACCGCGCAGGCCTGCGCATAGGCGTCGCCGGACAAGGCCAGTCCGCCGTCGATGAACGCGCGAAAGACTTCGCTGACCTTGTCCGCCCGTTCGCGGCGGATGGAGAGCAACAGGCGCGCGCATTCGTACTGGTGGATCACCTTTTGCGCCGGGCCCAGTTCTTCCAGCAAGGCGGGCGCGCCGATGCCGATGACCCGATGACCCGCCGCCGCGAACCGCCGAGCCCAACGGCCGAGCGTTTCGCCCATGGCCGCGCTTGCCCCGGCCCAGATCCCTCCTTCGACCACGCCGATGGTGAGCGGCCGGTCATCGACGAAAGCGGTCTCGGCTTCGTCGGCGAGAACGAGATCCGCGAGCGCGAGGTCGGCGACGCACCGTGCGAACGTGCCGACCGTATCGAGCCGGTGCGACGTCTCGATCACCCCTTGCGCCGGATAGCGGCCATGGCTGGGCTTGAACCCGAACGCGCCGCAGAACGAGGCCGGACGGATCACCGATCCCGCCGTCTGGGTGCCGAGCGACAAGGGCACCTGCCGGTCGGCAACCGCGGCGGCCGACCCGCTCGACGATCCGCCGGGGGTGTGCCCGGGATCGGCAGGATTGCGCGTGGGACCGGGGCGGTACGTCGCAAATTCGGCCGTCACCAGCTTGCCCATGATGATCGCGCCCGCCGCGCGCAACCGCGCGGTCACCGGTGCGTCAGTATCGGGATAGTGCCCGGCGAAAGCCTCCGACCCATATTCGGTCGGCTGCCCCACAGCGTCGATCACGTCCTTGATACCTACGGGTACCCCGTGCAGCGGTCCGCGCGGTCCTTCGTACGCATCCGCCGCACGCGCCGCCGCCATCGCCGCCTCGCGGCCGAGATGGGACCACGCCAGCACCGCCCGATCGCGCTCATCGATGCGCGCGATGAGAGCCTGCATCAGATCCTGCGCCCTCAGCGTCCCCGCCGCGATCGCGCTCGCCGCCTCGACAACGCCCAATTGCGTCCAGTCGCGCCCCGTCATGCGGGCGTCCTGTGGCCATAGAGCATCGGCTGATCATAGAACCGCACTTGCCAGTCGGGCCCGACCAGCCGTCCACCCCACCCGTATTCGAGCCCGTATCCCCCCTGCGTGCGGATATAGAACGAATGGACGTGGTCGTTGGTATGTTTGCCCAGATCCATGATCATCGGCAGCGCCTTGTCCCGCGCGACATCATAGGCATAACCGATGTCGTCGTATTCCTGCGCCTCCACCATCAGATGGTTGAACGTCCCGCTGGTCCGCCCCATGCACAGGTTCATGATGGCAAGGCTGTGGTGGCGCGGATTGCAATGCAGGAACACCGCCTCCGCATCGGCCCAGCCCATGTAGTCGGTAAGGCCAAAGCCCATGACATCGCGATAGAACGCCACCGCGCCTCTGACGTCGTGCGTGTGAAAGACGACGTGGCCCAGCCCGAGCGGCCCGGTGCGATAGCCGGTGATCCCGCGCGTCGGCACAAAGGGATAGCGGTCGCTGAATTGCCCGGCGACGAGTTCAGTCTCGACATCGAGAAACGGTTCGCGAAAGCGGTAGAGGCGATAGACCCGCCGTTCCGCGCAAAGCTCCGCGCTGCCTTCGGTCACGTCATGGCCGAGCGCGCGCAGCCGTTCGACCAGTGCCTCGAGCGCGTCGGC
>NZ_GL876935.1:499532-522353 GCF_000192575.1 Novosphingobium nitrogenifigens DSM 19370
AGCAGCCCGAGGGAAAGGTTCAGAACTTGACCGACGCGGTCACCGACCACTCGCGGCCCCGGTTGTAGACGCCTTCATAAGCCTGCAACGCATCGACCAGAATGCCTGACAACAGGAACCGCTTGTCTCCGATGTTCTTGATATTGGCCGAAAGACCGAACTTCTCGCCCGCCGAGGTCCATCCGATCGCGGCATTGAACAACGAATAGCCCGCCTGCGCGATCTGGGGCGTGTTGAAGGTGTTGTTGTAGAATTTGCTGCGGTACGACCAATCCGCATGGGGGCGCAGCATGGAGCCGCCGGGCAATTCCCATTCATAGGTAACCCCGGCAGACGCGGTCCATTTCGACACGCGCTCGAACATGTTGGACGGGTTGATATAGGTCGTTGCCTGATCGATCTGCTTGTAATGAGCTGACGTCAGGCCCAGCGTCCCTTCGACCAGAAGCCCGTGGATCGGGCGCAATTGACCTTCCAGCTCGAACCCCTTGATCGACGCGCTGCCCGCATTGCGGAACACCGGAGCCACGCTGGTAAAGACCTGTACCTGCATGTCCTTGTAATCGGTGTAATATCCCGCGACGTTCACAGTCAGGCGGCGATCGAGCGTCTGGAACTTGACGCCCGCTTCATAGACATCGACCTTTTCCGGGGCAAAGCTCGGGATCGCGGCGGCCGGGTCGGTGATCGTGGTGGTCACGCCCGGAATGATCGGCGGGAACACCCGCTGGCTGAACCCGCCCGACTTGAACCCGCGCGACCATGTCGCATAGATCATCGCGGTGCGATCCGCCTGCCATGCCAGATTGACCATCGGCGTCGGCTCGCTGAACCGTTCACGCGCCGTCACATCGGGCAGGACGCGCGTTCCCGCATCGAAAATCGGCGAATTGAACGGCGCGCCCAGGAACGAGGCGAGATTGGCGATGATGTACTGGTCGGGATGGAACCACTTGGTATCGCGGGTATAGCGCAAACCTGCGGTCAGCTTCAGCTTGTCGGTGATCTTGAACGTCCCCTGCCCGAAAAAGGCGAGGCTTTCGTTGCGGAAATAGCCGCCCGACCGGAACCGGGAAATCGTGAAGGTCAGGTCGTTGATATCGACCCCGGTTTCCTTGAAATAATAGGCGCCCAAGATCCAGTCGAGCCGACCGCCGAACGCCTTGCCCAGAACCTGCAATTCCTGGCTGAACTGTTGCTGGTGGATATGGTCATAGAATTGCGCGATCGCCGCCGGGCTGTCGTCGCCGTCGCGGGCGAAATCGCCGGTCAATTCGCGAAACGCGGTGATGCTCTTGATCGTCAGAGCGGGGCTCAATTCGATCGTGTGCGTCATCGCCATGCCGAAAATATCGGAATTGGAATAGGACGGCGCCGTCCCCGCATTGGTATTGCGGCCAAGGACATAGCGATTGTCATAGCAATTCGCGACGCCAAGGTTGAGCGGCGCGGATGCCGTGGCACAGGGGCTCGCCGTGCCGCCCGCCTGCACATTGGCGATGGTGTTCCAGATGTCGGTCATGGGCGGCGTCGCGGGATCGGTGGTCTTGCCGTAATTGATCCCGATCAGGCTCATCGGCGGGCCGTTTTCCCGCGCATGGGTGCCATCGACCGAAAGATCCACGGTCCAATCGGACAGCGGCTTGATCCGCGCCGACATGCGCCCGGCAAAGCGGTTCTGGTTGCCCAGCATCTGTCCGTCGCTGATCCGCTTTACATAGCCGTTCTGCCCGAAATAGGCCGCCGACACGCGCAAGGCGATCTTGTCCGACACGGGCAGGTTGACCATGCCCTTGACCACGGCAAGATCGTCGGTGCCGTATGTGGCAGAGGCGCTGGCGGCCAGACGCGTGAAATCGGGCGCCTTGCTGGTGACCGAAATCGCCCCGCCGATAGTATTGCGCCCGAACAGCGTCCCCTGCGGCCCGCGCAGCACTTCGATGCGGTCCATATCGACCAGATCGAGAATGGCGCCCACCGACCGCGCGACATAGACCCCGTCGACATAGACCCCGACGCCCGGTTCGACCGTCGGCACGAAATCCTGTTGCCCGATGCCGCGAATATAGATCGAGGCGCTGTTGCTGGCCCCCGAATAGGACGGATTGTTCTGAAGCGTCAGATTGGGGGTGAGGTTGGCGAGCCCCTCGGTGCTGCGGATGCCGCGCGCCTCCATCGAACGATCGTTGAACGCGGTAATCGCGATCGGCGTTTCCTGAAGGCTTTCGACTCGCTTTCGCGCCGTTACGGTGATCTGGCCGTCGAGTGCGGAACCGGTCTGGCCCGCATCCTCCGCCATGGCCACCCCCGCATCGGTCAACGAGGCCAGCGCCAGCAAGAGACAGCGAACACGTCTGCGCCGGGCGCGGAAATTCCCCTTGGTCAGCATGAAACAGACTCCCCGAGTTTGATTGTCCGGCATTGGCCGGTCGTGTTGAGGCGCACCGCGCCCGGCGAAGAGGCGCGAAACGGCGCCTCTCCGGTTGGTCCTTGAAAAAATCGACGTGGGATCAGGCCGCGACGGCGCGCGATGCGAGAAAGGCTTCGGCTGCGGCCGGGTCGTAGTACCAGGGCGCGATCGACTTGGGATCGTTGAAGCTGTTGGCCATGAGCTGGGCAATACCCGGATCGCTCTCTGCCGCTTTCAACACCGCCAGCATGTGCGGCGGGGGCGGCGTCAGCGTCATGTTGGTATAATCGACGACATAGCGGGCATAGTCCCAGTACGTTTCGAACGTCGCGGTCATCCACGCGGCATCGAATGGCCCCTCATGGGCAAGGATAGCGTCGAGATAGACCTTGGCGCACTTGGCCGCGTTGTTCGATCCCTGCCCGGTGATCGGATCGTTGACACAGACCGCGTCGGCAATGCCGAACACCGGCTTTCCGCTGGGCAAAGTCGCCACCGGATGGCGCGTCGTCGGCGTGATCCGCCCGCGCAGCACCGCCTTGTCATCGGTCAGTTCGAGATGCCCGTCGATCCGTTCCGCCTCGATCGGGAAATAGTCGCGCAAGAGCCGCTCGCTCACCGCCAGATGATCCTGCGCCGTGCGTACATCGGCCCACACGTCCATGGGACCGCCCGGAATCGCCTCTATCGTGAAAATCTCGCATGGACCGTCGCGGGTCATGCCGGGGAAGGACACGAATTCGCCGATGCCCGGATTGATATTGATGCAGATCGCGGGTTTCCCCGGACGCGGGCTGAACCGATGGACATACGTCAGCGCCAGAACCCGCTGTGGCTGGGTAAAGGGCGAGCGGGCCGGGTCGCGTTCGAACAGCCGCCCGATGTCCCCCTTGCCCGAGGCGACCACGACCAGATCGTGGCTTGCCGCAAGGCGTTCGAGCGTGGCGATGTCCGCTTCCTCGATCACCAGCGCGCCGCCCAGTTCCTCGAACCGGGCCATCCATCGCGGCATCTTGATCCGCTGGTCCACCGACTGGCCCGGCTCACCCATGTCGCCTTGCCAGAACAGCCCCACGCGGCCCTCGCTGTCGGCAAGCCGCATCTGCGCCGCCGAATAAGGCGGTGCGGTGTGCTGCCAGTAATCGATGCCGAGTTCCCGCTCGAACCCCAACGCCATGCCGTACATGGACTGGCTCGACATGACGAAACCGGTCTCGATCTCGTCGGCGGTGCGGTTGGAAATCATGGTGACCGCATGGCCGCCCATCAACAGCCCGATCCCCAGATGCAGCCCCGCCTGCCCGGCGCCCACGATCGCAATTCTAGCCATGTCACCCCCCTCGCTTTGTGCGAATGAGAGCAGGCTATGATTTCACCGCCCCGTCACAATCCGGTCACGGCAAACATCATCCGGTCTTGGCAAGCCGCCCCGACAAAGGTGGCGCGCGGACAAATTCAACCGGCGGGCGCCATGCCTCTTTCCGCAGGTCAGCGGGATCCCGGGTCAAGCCCGGGATGACGGACATAAAACCAATAATATCATGCCCATATGTCGCCGGGATTTATCCGCGCCGCCTAATCGCCCAGCCAATCGGTTGTGATCTCGCCCCTGTGCCCCTCGGGCGCCAGCGCGGCACGCAGGGATTCCAGCAGAGGCGGCAGCGCCTGCGTGAAGGCATAGGGCGGGTTGACGATGAAAAGGCCCGCGCCGTTATAGATGCCGGGCTGATCGGCATCGTACAACCAATGCTCGACGTTCAGGAATTTCGGGATGCGGAGCTTGCGCAACTGCTCCTTCCACCGCGAATGCGTCGCCCGGTCTTTCAGCGGATACCAGATCACCGTCACGCCATGCGCCCATTTGCGGTGAGCCGCCGCGAGGGTCGTCGTGATACGTGCGCGTTCGTCCGTCTGCTCATACGGCGGGTCGACCACCACCACGCCGCGCGCGGTGCGGGGCGGCACCATCGCCAGCCAAAACTCGTAAGCGTCCCGCTCATGCACGGCAGCGGGCGTATCGCGCATCACGCCGCGCAGGGAATGGACGTCCTCGGGATGTTTTTCGTTGAGGATCAGGAAATCCTGCGGGCGCAGCAGCTGCGCCAGAAACTTCGGCGAGCCGGGATAGAGCAGCGGCTCTACCCCGCCATTCACCTCCTGCACGGCGGCGCGGTAATCGTTCAGCAAGGGGTTCTGATCGGCAAAGGCTCGCAACACGCCCTGCGTAGCCTCGCCGGTGCGTTGAGCCTCGTCCCCGCGCAAGTCGTAGAGCCCGCAACCGGCATGCGTATCGATCAGAGTCAGCGCGCTCTCTTTGTGCTGCAAGGCCCGCACAAGCGCGATCAACAGACTGTGCTTCACGACATCGGCGCTATTGCCGGCATGGAAGGAATGACGATAATTCATTGTATTTCAAGATCCTGACGATCTGACTTCATACGAGTTGCCCGGCACGAAAGCCGAGCACGAGGCGATTGAAGGTGCTCGTACAGAAACGGACGAAAACCTTCAAAGCACTTCTGCGCAAACCCTCAAGCCCCCGTCAGCGACCGTCACCAGAAGCAGAAAGCCAAGCCGGGAGGCACATGGGAATGTTCGCGCCCGACCCTGCTTGTATCAGCAACCGACTTGCACCCGCTCCATGTGAGATGACTTGGATTGGGCCGGGCGCCAGCCGACTTGTCACCGGGACCGCCTCCAGAAGTGACATTCAGAGTCCCGGCCCCGTTTTCTGAAAGCAGTCATTGGTGCCATTGTGGGATATCGTCGGCGCAAGTGAATGGGTCTGACGAGATGCCTACAGAGGCTGGCGAACAAGATAGGAAAAATGCTTCTTTATCATCGTGTAGCCTTAACACGCTCCCATTCGCGCTTTAGGACAACGTGAGATAATCGCATGACGTATCCTATAAGCTTTCCATACTGATCTTCACGAGTTCTATCAAAAATATTAGGTATTGGAGATAATATTTCACTCCATTGCTCTACCGCGTTCGATCTATGCGGCTCAAGCTCTTTCAAGAGATTTTTCACATCGTCGACCTTCATAAAATCCGCATTACTCCAATTAAAAAATGCAAGTTTTATGGTAAGATACATAAGCAATCGATGATCTTTTTCGGATGGATTTAGCATCAGTTCCATCTCCATCCGGCAGAATGTTAATTCCATCCGGTCTTTATGCGGATACTGAAACGCAACATCGGCCAGCGCGACAAACCGGGCGATATTACCGCGTAGTTTTTCAATCCATGCCTGCCTACTATCCGCCTTGACCTTTGCTTGAAGCTGACGGTGGGTGAAATAGATCGACGCAATAGCTGCCACCAGCGCCAAGAAGGCGGTAAGATTATCTGCAAATTTCAAGCCCGCCATCGCGGTGGTGTTGAAAAGAGCAACAATCCTTTTGGTCGAAAGAAGCGCTTGGGTTTCGAATGCAGCACTAAATGTTGCGATTAGGGCAAATACAACTATTAAATCAATCCCAATAGATGGCTTTCTAGATTTATTGACATAACTTATAGGATCACATTTAAGCTCCCCCAGAGTCATGTCCAGAACATCCCGCCATGTCGGATCATCGATTTTAGAACTCAGGTTCCACCAACTCGTGGTGAAAATTTGAACGTATATTAACCTAATCCATCCAGTCAAACTCCCATATGAAATAAATATTATAATAATTCCGATTAACTTAAAATAGCCAAATTCCGTAAAACTTGGCCATACTGGTGGCTGTTTGATCATGATGCCAAAAATCGTGACCGCAAATATGGAAAATATAACGAGCACGTTGAAGCGCTCTTTCAAGGCCGTCTGATCCATATCGTCTTTATCGTGTTGGCTATGGGGCATTCTTAGCTAATGCAACTTTCCAAGCTTTCAGGAAAGAGGCAGCGTGACAACACGTTCGCCGACAACGCCTTTCTCAGCCCACAAAAGCAACATCGATGCAGCACAGGGATTCAAGAAAAGAGGGGTCATGGGCGGGATCTTATGCCGAGATCGGCAGCTACCTGTGGTTACCGAACTGAAAGCAGACTTACCGGTCCGTCCTCAACCCCCGCCGCCCCCATCACCGCTGACGCCGCAAAGTCTCGCGGGGGGTTTCGCCGAAGCGTTGGCGGTAGGCGAGGGCGAAGCGGCCGAGGTGTTCGAAGCCCCAGTGCATGGCGACCTGGGTGACGTTGGTGGTTTCGCCCGGGGCCATCAATTCGCGGCGGACGCGTTCGAGGCGGATGTCGCGCAAGAGTTGCATGGGGGTGACGCCCAGTGTCTGGCGGAACTGGTGGTGCAAGGTGCGCAAGGGGATGCCTGCGACTTTGCCGATGTCGGCCATGTCGATCGGGTCGTGCGCGTGTTCGTGCAGGTATTCGCGCACGCGGCGGACCGGCAGCGGGTCGGCGGCGGGAATGCTGCGGCCCAGTTCCTCGCTCAGGTCATGGGGTTGCAGGAACAAGAGCGCGGTCATCATCGTGTTTTCGAGATGGCGTTCGAGCAGGGCATTGGCGCCGCACGGTTCGAAACGGGCGCCGTTGCGGACCATGGCGATGGCGCATTGCATCTGATCCACCAGACGCGCGCCCAGCGGCGAAGCGAGATCGAACCAGGGTTCGAACCGGACATGCGAGCGCAAGGGACGCCCGAGAAAGGCCTCTACAAACCGTTCGAACCCGGCCCGGTCGCACCGCAACACGACTTTGCGGCAATCCCCGCTCCAATGCATTTCGAGCGGGACTTGCGGATGCTGGACCGAGGCGCGGCCCGGTCCATAGACGCCGTGCTCTCCCCCAAGCGTCAGCCCCGCCCGACCCGCGACCGGGATCTGTACCAGATAGAAATGCTCCAGCCGCCCGGCGTCGATGATGACGTCGGCGCCATAGCTCATTTCGGTCAGTGTCACGCTGCCGCAACGCAGATGCGCGATGTCGGTCGTGAGCAGGCCTCTGGGGTTCACCAGGTCGAAAGAGTGCTCGCAATACATCCGCCCGACATAGGATCGGACTTCGTCGCGTTCTTTCGACAGGAAGCTGTGACTGGCCGCCCCGGCCAAAGTCAGTGCAAACCCGTCGGCATTCGAGTGCAGTGCCTGATACATCGGCATGGCCCCGCCGTTCCGGCTGTTCGGATGATGTCTGGATAAGGTCGCATTAACCCCCGAATCGCCGCGCGCGTCAACGGTGCGCGGCCCTTGCCGCAGCGGGACAATGGCTGCGCCCAGCGGATTTCGCGGCGGGATTCTCACATTGTACGAATGTCCCCGCAACGCTTGGAAAAACACGGAACGGGGAAATCATGAACGGCGATTTCAAGATCAGCATGCGTCACCTTGCCGGGGCAGTGAATATCGTCACTGCCGGAACCGGGGCGGAGGCGTCGGGCCTGACGGCAACGGCGGTCTGTTCGCTGTCGATGGCGCCGCCGCGCCTGCTGGTCTGCCTCAACCGTTCGGGCGCGACCTGTGCAGCGCTGCTGGCCGCCCATGCGTTTTGCGTCAACGTGCTCGGCACCGATGCGCTGGCGCTGGCCGAGACATTCGCGGGGCGCACCGGGCTATCGGGCGCGGAAAAGTTCGCAAGTCGCGGATGGATCGCGGATGAAGGGCATCCCCCGCGCCTTGCCGATGCCATCGCCGCGATCCGCTGTTCGGTTCACTCGGTACAACTGGTCGGAACCCATGCGATCGTCGTCGGCGATGTCGAGGCGGTGTGGAACCGCCCCGATGCCCAACCGCTGGTCTATCACGACCAGTCGTTCCGGACCCTGTGTGCGCTCGATTGAGCGCACCCGTCACAGGGCGGGATGCGCCCGGTGCCAGTCGGTCGCCTCTTGCACAGCGATCCCTGCGCGCAGGAGGACATCCTCGCGACCACGCGCGGCGACAAGCTGCACACCCACTGGCAAGCCCGCGTCGGTCGGCATTCCCGGCAAAGCGAGCGTCGGTTGCCCGCCCAGATTGAACGGCGCGGTAAAGGCGATCAGCCGGGCATTGGCCTCCGGATCGGCGGCCAATGCCCCCAGTCGTTCCAGCGTCGGCGCGGCATAAGGCTGAACCGGCGCCAGCAACAGGTCGATCCCCGCCAAAGCCGTATCCAGCGCCCCGGTCAGGGTCATGCGATCGCGCAAGGCCCGTTGATGCTCCATCGCCGAGGCCGAGTGCCCGATGTCGAGCAGCCGTGCGAGCGCGGGGCCATAATCGGCGGCGCGTGCCGGATACGTCTCCGCATGGGCAAGCGCGGCCTCGGTCCCGGCCAGCAATTCCCAATCGCGCGAGGCGCAAGCCGGATCGGGCACGGCGATTTCCCGGATCGTCGCGCCCAGATCGGCGAGTGCGTCCCGCATGGCATCGACCGCGCCCACGACTTCGCGATCGCATCCCGCCATGTTCCAACCCGGATCAAGGCCGATGACGAGACCGCGCAGATCCCGCCCTTCGACGACCGGCGCCACCGGGCCGGACCAGCTGGTCGGATCATCGGGATCGTGTCCGGCGATCAGGCCATAGAGCAGTGCGACGTCGCGGGCACTGCGCGCCATCGGGCCGACATGGTCGAGACTGCCCGCCAGTTCGAAGGCGCCATGACGGCTGACCCGGCCCCAGCTCGGCTTGAGCCCGGTCAGGCCGTTCGCCGCGCAGGGAAAGCGGATCGAACCGCCCGTATCCGACCCCAACGAAGCATAGGCCAGCCCCGCCGCGACGGCGACACCCGACCCGCTCGACGAAGCCCCCGGCCACAGCGCGTCACCCCAGGGATTGACCGGCGCGACCACGCCCGGGTGATGCAGGGCAAAGGCGCCCTCGGTCATTTGCGTCTTGCCGATATTGATCGCACCTGCCGCGCGCAGCCGGTGCACGACAGTGGCGTCGCGTACCGGGCGAAACCCGCTGTACACGGTCATGCCCGCCGCCGTCGGCATGTCGGCGGTATGGAACAGATCCTTCACCGCGACCGGCACGCCTTCGATCGGGCCGCCTTGTCCTGTGGCCAGACGGTCGTCCGCGATCCGCGCCTGACGCCGCGCGGCATCGGGATCGAGGTGGGCAAAGGCATGGAGATGCCGCTCCAGCCGCGCGATACGGGCGAGAAGGACGTCCATCACATCGACTGCCGAAACCGAGCGCGAGGCAAGCTTCGCGGCGATTTCGACCATGTCCGCGAACGGCGGCGGCGCGTCGGTCATGCCGCGTCGCGATGTCCGCCGACCATGAACGAGATCATCGTCGTCGGCTTGTCGGTGCGGTTGCGCCAGGCGTGGCGCGTGCCGTTCTGGATCACCACGTCCCCGGCTTTCAGATGGCGCACATCGCCGTCGTCGAGTTCGAGCCAGAGTTCGCCTTCGACGATGACGTCGTAATCGAGCGTTGCGGTGATGTGCATGCCCGAACCGTCGGGGTCGAACGTGTCGGCAAGTCCGGGCAGGAATTCCGCCTGTTCGGCAGCGGCGGCCGCGCCGTCGAAGGCGGGCGACATCATGACGCTGTCGGGCGGAAACGTCACCACGATCAGGCACGATCCCCCCGGCCCCGGCAACATCGTGTCGACGCGCGCGACCGGATCGCCCGCGCCGCCGTCATCGGGAAAGCGCGGCACGTCGCGCGTCATCCACGCCAGCGTCGTGCGAAATCCCGGCATCGCGGCAAAATCGTGGGTATTGGCAACCGGGCCGTCCGACACGACACAGGATTTGCCGTTGCGTTCGGCTGTCACGATCCGTCTTACCATGCTCATTCTCCTCAGGCGCCGGGCTGCACCACGACATTGATGAAACCGCCGGTCCGCTGCTCGGCGAGAGCAAGCGCCTCGTTCGCCTGAGCCAGCGGGAAACGGCGATGATCGAGAACCGAAAGGTCGAGCGTTCCGGCCGCAATCATCGCGGCCATGTCCTCGCCCTCGGCAACAGTGAACCACAGCGATCCGATCAGGCTGACTTGCGCGCACATCAGCGCATGCATGTTGAGCGCGAGCGGCGCATTCATTCCGCCGACGTCGACCAGCCTGCCCCCGCGCCGCAGCGCGCCGATGGCGTCGAGCATCGCTTGCGCGGGCGCGCCGGGCCCCAGCGTATCGAGCACGGCGTCGACGCCCAGTCCACCGGTCAGGCGCCGGGCCCAGTCGCCGAGCGGTTCGGTTCCCGACGACAACACCTCGATCCGGGCCGGATCGATCGCGCGGACCCGTTCGAGCAGATCACGGTTGCGTGCCACGCCCAGAATGCGGGTCGCGCCCATGGCCCGTGCCAGCAGGACCGCGCCGAGCCCGAGCGTGCCGCTCGCCCCGTTGATCAGGACTGTGCGCCCCGGCCCCACGCCCGCCTTGCGCAACCCGGAATAGGCCGTGCCGAGATAGCCGAACCGCGCCGCCGCCTCGAAACTGACGGCATCGGGCAGTTTCACCAGTCCGTCGGCTGGCGCGGTCGCATATTCGGAAAAGCCGCCATAGGGATAAAGGCGATAGATCCCGCGCGAGGCCGGACCGAAACCGAAATAGCCCTGAAACATATAGGCCGGGCAATTGATCGCATCGCCCGACCGGCACGCCGGACACGATCCGCACGAACGCCCCGGATTGATATAGACCCGATCCCCCGGCGCGATGCCGGTGACGAGCGGGCCCACCTCTTCCACCACGCCCGCCGCGTCGAGGCCATAGATGGCAGGCAATTCGGGCACGGTCAGATAGGCCCGATCGCCGTAATTGTTCATGACGTTGCGCAAGTTCGGGACGACGCCCGCCGCCTTGACCGCGACCACCACGTCCCGCTCGCGCGGCGAAGGCCGCTCGATCTCGTCGATCCGAAAATCACCGCCCGGTTCGTGAACCCGTGCCGCCCGCATCCCGCTCTCCCGTCATTCCTGTGCAATGACGGCAGCGGTATGGGCCCCCCGGCGGATGGGTCAATCGAGCGGACCCCGGTCGGGCGGCGCCACTCTCACTATCTGCGACGGCAGACTACAACCGTTTGATTTCTATGCCGAACTTGCGCAGAGCGTAACCGATCTGGCGCGGCGTCAATTTCAACATGCGCGCGGCCTTGGCCTGAACCCAGCCGGTTGATTCGAGCGCGGCAATCAATTCCTGCCGCGTGATTTTCACGTTGTCCTGTCCCGGATCTTCCGGGTTGGGGGAAATCACCGCTTCGGCAGGTTCGGGCGTGAACGGGGTGGGAGCAAAGGGTGACGGCATCGGGATGCCGATAGGTTCCCTGGCCCGTGGCTGGACGATCGGGAACGGTTGCGACACCGCCGATTTCCACAAAGTCGCCGAAAGGCATTCGTCGTGGCGGCAGGCGAAATCATCGTCGACGATGCGGTCCCCCTGTGCCAGCGTGGCGGTACGGCGGATGCAGTTTTCCAGTTCGCGAACGTTGCCGGGGAAATAACAGTTGTCGAGCACCCGGATCGCCGAAGGGCTGAGTTCGTGGCGGGTGCGATGTTCCTGGTCAAAGCGTTGCAGGAATTCGCGGGCGAGCAGGGGAATATCCTCTCGCCGGTCGCGCAGGGCGGGGAGCCGGATCGAGACGACGTTGATGCGGTAATAGAGATCGGCGCGGAATTCGCCGCGCGCCACCATCTCTTCCAGATTGCGGTTGGTCGCGCAGACGAGGCGGACGTCGACCTTGATCGTGTTCATGCCGCCCAGCCGTTCGAATTCGCCCTCCTGCAACACGCGCAGCAATTTGACCTGAAAGGCAAGGCTGGTGTCCCCGATCTCGTCAAGGAACAAGGTGCCGCCGTCGGCCAGCTCGAAACGGCCCTTGCGCTGGGACACGGCGCCGGTGAACGCGCCCTTTTCATGGCCGAACAGTTCGGATTCCAGCACGCTTTCGGGCAGTGCCGCACAGTTGAGTTTGATGAAGGGACGCTTGGCGCGCGGGCTGTAATCGTGGGTCGCCCGCGCGAAGAGTTCCTTGCCGGTGCCACTTTCCCCGCGCAACAGGACTGCGGAATGACTGCGCGCGACCACGCGGATCTGCTCCAGCGCGTGGCGCAGCGCGGCGCTGTTGCCGACAATGCCGCGCGGGTGGGCAGGGCCGCGCGGGTGGGCAGGGCCGCGCGGATGGGCCGGGCCGCGCGGATGGGCCGGGCTATCCTCGCTGCCCTGGCTCGACAGTTCCTTTTCCAGCAGGCGTTGCTGATCCATCAGCCGTTCGCGGTCGCGGCCGATCATCTCCATCAACCGCACCGTCTGCCCGATCAGGTTGGCGACCATGGTCAGGAACCGCACGTCCTCGTCGGCAGCGTGATAGGCGGTGTCCTCGTCCCAGACCTGCTCGATGGTCAAGGTGCCCATCACCCGGTCGCGGTCCTTGATCGGGACGCCGATGAACGAGACGCGCGCGCCGGGCGGCACCGGTTCGCTGCGTTCCCAACCTGCGAACAGGGGGCTGTTGTCGATGTTGTGAATGACGAGCGGCATGTGCGTGGTAACGACCTGCCCCACCGCGCGTTCGGGCAGGCGTTCGAAATAGCGGTGCGCCTGTTCCTCTTTCCAGCCGATGCCCACGACACTGCGCGGGTCGCCCTTGTCGTCGAGCAGGGCGACGATACCGTGGCGCATGTCGAGAAAGCTCGACAGCAAAGTCAGCACATTGGCCAGCGTCGTTTCCAGCCGCGTGGGTACGACGAGAATCTTCGAAATCTCGTAGATCCCGCGCAACGCGATGTCCGCGCGCGTATGGCTCTGACCGCGACCGCGCGCAGGCGGAGACCCCGCCGACACAGTTCCAGCAGTTGCCGAAGTGGGCATGACGAGCACCTCCCTGCCGCCAGCGCGATCCTTCTCCCCAAGGGTCGTCTTTATATTTTCATGATCTTGCTGAACGTCGCATCGCGACTCGATGTTGCGATGCAGCACAGGGTCTCAAAAACCGACCCGACCGGCAAGGAATTTCCCCTGAAAAGCCAAGAAAATAGGCTATTTTGCAAGGCGTTCAGGAAACTGCCCGAATAGATGTCATCCGAACTTGTACAAGACGCCGAAACCGCCGCGCGGATAGTTCCATTCCAGCTCCCCGGTCGTCTGCGTGACGATCCGGCACGTGCCGCATTCGACACAGCCGTCCGCCGAAACCTCGACCTGCCCGCTTTCGGACAGGTTGTAGCATCCCGCCGGGCACAGATGGGTCATCGCCAGCAACCCGCGCGAAGGGGTCTGGTGCGGTTTCACCCGGATATGCGGGCGCCCGGCATCGACCAGATAGCGGTTCTGGTAGAGCTTTTCCTCGACTTTTACGGTTCCCTTGCCGTTCATTGCGTCGTTCATTGTCAGGTCTCCCTTATCGCCATGCCCGCACGAGGCGGAACGTGTCGCCGATCATGCCGCGCCATCCGCGCGCTTCGCGGAACGAGCGGGCGATGGCGTTTTCCTTGGTTTTCTTGTCCACGCCATCGACGCGGAACCATGTCTGCATCGCCTGGCTGATAAGACGCGGATAGGTCCCGAAGAACTGGGCTTTCCCGCCATGGAGAAGGTTCGGGATGCCCTTGTATTTCCTGAGATCCTTCATGACGAAGGTCTCTTCCAGCCGCCGGGCGAAGGCCGCGAGGTTGGCCGCCGACATCGCCTCGCGCTTGCGGGTCAGCATGACCACGGTTTCAGCAGCAATGCGTCCGGTCGTCATGGCAAGGTTCGACCCTTCGCGATGGACTGCATTCACGAATTGCCCGGCGTCGCCCACGACCAGCCAGCCGTCGCCATATAGCTGCGGGATCGCCCGGTAGCCGCCTTCGGGGATGAGGTGCGCGGCATATTCCTTGATCTCGCTCCCTGCCAGCAGGGGCTTGATCGACGGGTGGTTCTTGAACGCTTCGAGCAGGCCATAGGGCGTCTCGGCGCTGTCGACGAAATCCTCGACGATGCAGCCGATGCCGATCGAGATGGATTCCTCGTTGGTGTAAAGGAACCCCGTCCCGGTCATGCCCTTGGTAATCGTGCCCATGGCCTCGATCACCACGCCTTCGTTGCCCTGAAGGTTGAACCGCGCCTCGATCACTTCGCGCGGCAGGAAATGCATTTCCTTGACCGCCAGCGCGACCGTGTCGGGCTTCAATTCTTCACGCAGGCCGCTGCGTTGGCCGACCAGTCCATTGACCCCTTCGGCCAGGACGACGACCGGGGCCATGATCGGATTGCCGCTGCGGTCGGTGCGCACGCCGATGACTTTGCCCGAAAGATCGCGGACGAGTTCGGTGACGGTCGTCTCGAACAGGACCGTCGCCCCCGCATCGCGCACGCGGCTGTTGAACCATTTGTCGAACTGCGCACGCAGGATCGTATAGCGGTTGGGTTTTTCCTCGTTGAAATCGTCGGAACGGTAATGGACACCGGTATGGCTGCGGTCGTCCATGGTCCAGATCCGCTGTTCGATCACATGGCGTTCGAGCGGGGCTTCGTCGCGGAATTCGGGAATGATCTTTTCCAGCGCGTCGGCATAGAGGATCGCGCCCTGCACATTCTTGCTGCCCGAATATTCGCCGCGCTCGATCTGGAGGACATTGAGCCCTTCGCGCGCCATGACATAGGCCGCCGCATTGCCCGACGGCCCGGCGCCGACGACGATCGCGTCGAAACGGGGGGATGCGTCCTGTTCGGTCTCGCTCATCGCTCGGGTTCCTTTCAACTGGCCAGCCGGTTGACGCGCAAACGGGCCGCCAGAGCCTCGGTCAACGCGGGCAAGAGAGTGACGGCATCGGCAACGATGCCCAGATGCGCGAATTCGAAAATCGGCGCGGCCGGATCGGTGTTGATCGCCACGATGACGTCGGCGCCTTCGACCCCGACGCGGTGCTGGATCGCACCCGAAATGCCCGCGGCGATGTAAAGGCGGGGACGAATGGTCTTCCCCGTCTGTCCGATCTGGCGATCGGCGGTAATCCATCCCTTTTGCACCAGCGGCCGCGAGCCCCCGTATTCGGCGCCCAGCACTTCGGCGAGCTTGCGCACGAGCTGAAAGTTTTCCGCCGAGCGCAGGCCGAGACCGCCCGCCACGACGATGTCGGCATAAGGCAGGTTCGCCTTGTCGCTGTCGCGGTCGGCGAGAAAATCGAGAACCTTGGTGACGATGTCGGCTTCGACAATGGCGGGGGCATATTCGACGATACGCCCGGTGCGCCCTTCCTGCCGCGCGGGCATGGGCATGACGCGGGGACGTACGGTCGCCATCTGCGGCCGGAAATTGAGCGTGAAGATCGTGCACAGCAGCGATCCGCCGAACGTGGGCCGGGTCGCGGCAAGCGAGCCTTCCTCGTCGATGGCCAATTCGGTGCAATCGGCAGTCAGCCCGGTGCGCAAGGTCGTTGCCACGGCCCCGGCAAGGTCGCGCCCGAGATTGGTCGCCCCGAGCAGGAGGATTTCCGGCTTGTACGTCTCGACCAGGTGCGTCAGCACCGAAGTCGACGTCTCGTTGCGGTAATGGGCAAGTGCGGGGTCCTCGACCACATAGACGACATCCGCGCCATATTCGAAGCACTGCGCCGCCGCTGCGTCGAGCGCCGCGCGATCGTCGCCCATGACCACCGCGCCCAGTTCGACCCCGCGCTTGTCGGCGAGTTTGCGCCCTTCGCCGAGCAGTTCGAAGCTGACCGAATGGACTTGTCCATGTTCGATCTCGACCGCGACCCAGACGTGGCGATAGGCCTTGAAATGGTCGGGCAGTTCCTTCTTGGTCCCGGCCCGGCTGCCTGCATTTGCCTTTGCGGCTGCGGGCTTGGCGGTGTCTGCCATGGTCCTTGGCTCCCTCAATAGGCCGACTGGGCGGCGGTTTCCAACAGTTGCGCCTCGACATCGGGCAACCGCGCGAACATCGCCTCGATCACCGCGCGGGCGCTTTCATAAGGCGTCCCCTCGACCGGGATCATCACCGCCTTCTCGCTGCGCGCAGAAGGCGCGAAGACTTTCTTGACGATGGTCGGCGATCCGCGCAGGCCGCACCGGGTCAGATCCTCGATCCCGACTGCTGCGGCGTTCCATATCGTCACCTCGGCCTTGGCGGCGGCGAGTGCCGTGTCGATCCCGCCCCGGCGCATCTCGTTGGTGCCTTCGAGCATGGTGATGAGCACCGGCAGCCGGGTCTCAAGCACCTGGGTGCCGCCCTCGGCCCGGCGCTCGACCGTCAGCACGCCGGCTGCCGGATCGAGTTCGCGGATTTTCGAGATATAAGTGAGCTGGTTGTAGCCCAGCCTGCGGGCGATGCCCGGCCCCACTTGCGCGGTATCGCCGTCGATCGTCTGCTTGCCGGTAAAAACGACGTCGGGCGTGCCGAACGTCCGCCCGATCTGTTCGAGCGCCATCGACAGGGCATAGGACGTTGCGAGCGTGTCCGATCCGGCAAAATAGCGGTCGGACAAGAGCACCGCGCGATCGGCCCCGAACGTCAGTGCCTTGCGCAGCGAATCCTCGGCCGTCATCGGCCCCATGCACAGGACCGTGACCGATCCGCCCAGCCGGTCGCGCAGGCGCAAGGCCTCTTCCAGCGCGAACAGGTCAAAGGGATTGATGATCGTCGGGACGCCCTGGCGCATGATGGTGTTGGTCACCGGATGCACTCGGATCTGGGCGCTGTCAGGCACCTGCTTGATGCAAACGACGCTATGCAGGGGCTTGGAGCCGGTCATGTCATTCTCCCGTCAGGGCGGACAGCGGCACGAAAGGCCGGTTGGGTTCGGGCTTGGGACGCAGCGCGTCCTGATGGACCTTGAAAATTCGTTCCGCGATCGGCGAGGATGCGACGAAATCGGCATAGGCCTGCGCCAGATGCTCGCGGCACAAGGCCTCGACGCCCGCCTCGTCCGCGCCGTCAAAGGCGCCGTCCGCCGCACTGCCGCGCAAGTATTGGCCCATGCGGCGAAGGATGTGCAGCCGCGCCACGCGCACGACCGCTTCGTCATAGGGAACGTCCAGAACCTCGAAGAATTCTTCGGCACTGGACAGCGATTGCAGGCGATCAAGCAGGCTCATGCGGGTTCTCCCGACAGAAAGACGGATCGCGGCGTTCCTCGCCCCGGTGGGCAAGGCGCGCTTCGAGAAAATCGATGCGGTCGACCAGTTCGGCGATGGCTTCGCCGACGGGATCGGGCATCAGGTGATGGTCGAGATCGATGCGCCCGCCCATGCGGCGGCGATCGGCGGGATCGCGCACGACCCGCCCCGGAATGCCGACGACGGTCATGCCCGGCGGCACGTCCTCGATCACCACGCTGTTGGCGCCGACGCGCGCGCCCGCACCGATCAGGATGGGGCCGAGGATCTTGGCTCCGCAGCCCACCAGGACGCCGTTGCCCAGCGTCGGATGCCGCTTGCCCCCGCGCCAGCTCGTCCCGCCCAGCGTGACCCCGTGATAAAGCGTCACATCGTCGCCGATCTCGGCGGTTTCGCCGATCACCACCCCCGCGCCGTGGTCGATGAAGAACCGTTCACCGATCCGCGCGCCGGGATGGATGTCGACATTGGTCACCGTGCGCGAGAACCACGAGACGAACCGCGCGGCAAAGCGATGGCCCCGCCGCCACAAGCGATGGGCGATCCGGTGCCACACGATCGCGTGGACGCCGGGATAAGTCAGCAGGATCTCGACCGATCCCTTCGCCGCCGGGTCGCGCGCGGCGACGCAGGCGATATCGCCGCGCACTTGCGCGAGGAGCGAGGAGCGCTCCGCACCGCCGATCGAGAGGCTCGGGCCGATCATCACTGCACCGGGCACGCGGTCTGGTCGTAAAGCGCGGCCAGATCGGGCAATTCGACCGGGCGCTTGGTATCGACCGCACGAGCCCGGACCGCCGCCAGCAGGTTTTCCAGCCGTTCGTGTTCGGCGTCGAGCCCGATCGAACGGAGCATCGTGCGCACTGCACTGCGGCCCGAATGCTTGCCCAGAACGATCTTGCGCCGCCGTCCGAACGTCGCAGGATCGAGTGCCTCATAGGTTGCAGCATCGCGCAGCAAACCTGCAACATGGATGCCCGATTCATGGGCAAAGACACTGGCCCCGACAATCGGCTTGTTGTCCGGGATCGGGCGACAGGCTGCCGCTGCGACCCGGTCTGCAAGCGTACCGAGCCAGGCAAGGTCGACCCCGGTCCGGCGCCCCAATGTCTCGCGCAGGGCCGTTACCACTTCCTCGAGCGGCGCATTGCCCGCCCGTTCGCCCAGCCCCAGCACACAGACGCTGGCATGGGTCGCCCCGCCGCGCACTGCCGCCAGCGTATTGGCCGTCGCCAGCCCGAGATCGTCGTGCCCGTGGAATTCGAGTTCGAGGTCGGTCTCGCGCACCAGCCGGGCAAAGGCGTCATAGGTGGCAAAGGGATCGAGCACGCCCAGCGTATCGGCATAGCGGAAGCGGTGGCCGCCCGCTTCCTCGATCGCGATGACGACGCGGGCAAGGAAATCGGGATCGGCGCGGCTCGCGTCCTCCCCCCCGACCGAAACGCGCATTCCCTTGTCGAGGGCATAAGGCACGACATCGGCAATGCGTGCCAGTACGTCGAGCCGCCCGGTACCGAACTTGGCACGGATCTGGCGGTCGGACACCGGCACCGACAGATGGACCCGCCCCGACCCCACTTTCGCGGCAAGATCGGCGTCGGCCCGGATCATCCGGCACCAGGGGATTACCGCCGCGCGTCGCGACTGAAGAGCAATGGCGCGAATGGCGTCCAGTTCCCCGGCCCCCATCGCCGGTGTCCCCGCCTCGATCTCGTCAACACCTGCCATTTCCAGATCGGCGGCAATTGCCAGCTTTTCAGCGAGGGTAAAGGCGATGCCGGGGGCCTGTTCGCCATCGCGCAGGGTGCTGTCGTTGATGACGACCGGGATGGCGATCGGTGGGGGCACGGGGTGAGGCATGACACGCAGCTCCCGTCAGGCATAAGTGGGGTTGAACGCAGCGGTGCGGACTTCGCGCTCGCGCCAGAACGGGCTCATGTCGCGCAGCCGTTCGATGATCGGAGGCATCGCCTCGATCACGCGATCGACATCCGCGTCGCCGTTCTCCCGGCTGAAACTGAACCGGATCGCCCCGTGCGCGGCGGTATAGGGCACGTTCATCGCGCGCAGGACGTGGCTGGGTTCCAGGCTGCCCGACGTACAGGCCGATCCCGACGAGGCCGCGATCCCTTCGCGGTTCATCAGCAAGAGGATCGCCTCGCCCTCGATATATTCAAAGGCGATGTTGCAGGTATTGGGCAGGCGATTGTCGACGTCGCCGGTCACGAAACTGTGGCTGATCCGTTGCAGCAGCCCTTTTTCGAGCCGGTCGCGCAGGGCTTTGACGCGGGTCTGTTCCTCGGCCATGTGCGCGGCGGCCAGGGCCGCGGCCTTGCCCAGCCCGATGATCGCCGGGGCATTTTCGGTGCCTGCGCGGCGGCCGCGTTCCTGATGCCCGCCCCGGATCAGCGGACGCAGGCGCACGCCCTTGCGCACATAGAGCGCACCGATCCCCTTGGGCCCGTGCAGCTTGTGCCCGGACAGCGAGAGCATGTCGATTTGCGTGGATTTGAGATCCATCGGGATCTTGCCCACTGCCTGCACCGCGTCGGTGTGGAACAGCGCGCCGACGCCGTGCGCCATTTCGGCCAGTTTCTCGACCGGGAAAATCGTGCCGGTCTCGTTGTTGGCCCACATGATCGACACGATCGCGGTCCGCTCGGACAAGGCCTTGCGATAGGCGTCCATGTCGAGCCGGCCCTTGGCATCGACCGGGATCACGTGGACTTTGGCCCGGCCGGTCTTTTCAAGATGCGCGACGAGCGTCAGCACGGCGGGGTGCTCGACCGCGCTGGTGACGATCTCGTTCCGCCCGGTCTGGGTTTCCAGCGCCGAGAGGATCGCGGTGCTGTCCGCTTCGGTCCCGCCGCCGGTATAGACGATCTCGTGATCGAATTCGGCGCCCAGAAGATCGGCAAGAGCCCGTCGCGCGGTGCCGATCGCATTGCCCACTTCCGCGCCGAAGGCATGCATGGACGAAGCATTGCCGAACTGTTCGGTAAAGAACGGCAGCATCGCGGCGACCACGTCGGGATCGCAGCGAGTGGTGGCATTGTTGTCGAGATAGACGTTCTCGGGGCTGGCTGAACTCATGGTCATCGCGGCCTCCTTTCCGGTCAGTGCATCGCGGTCACGGGAATGACGATCAGCGGAATGCCGAGCGCCTCGACCAGGCGGGCCTGCACGCCTTCGATCGTCGCGCTCGACAGGTGGCATCCGACGCAGGCGCCGGTCAGCTTGACCATGACCCTGTTGCCCTCGACATCGACCAGCTCGCAATCGCCGCCGTCGCGTTGCAGGCTGGGGCGAATGCTTTCGAGCGTTTCCTCGATCAGGCGGATCTTCTGCAGGTTGGTCAGCGGCTTGGCGGGTGCGCGTTCGTCGGTGCGGACGATCTTGCGCTCCTTTACCGGCAAGGGCGCGACGCCCGCCCGGAACGCGCGTTCGGGCGCCAGCGCCCCTTCGGCAACCATTTCGGCATTGACCCGTTCGAGCACGCCTTCGATGCCTTCGGCGCATGTCGAACAGCCGCCGCCCGCCTTGGTGTAATTGGTGACTTCGTCGATCGAGGTCAGGCCGTTGGTGCGCACGGTGCGCTCGATCATGCCCTCGTCGATGCCGAAGCACTTGCAGATCAGCGCGCCTTCCTCGTGGTCGTCGACCCAGGTTTCGCCGCGATAATTGGCGATCGCGGCATGGAGCGCTTCCTGACCCATGACCGAGCAGTGCATCTTTTCGGGCGGAAGGCCGCCGAGAAAGTCGGCAATGTCCTGATTGGTCAGCGCCATCGCCTCATCGATGGTCTTGCCGATGATAAGCTCGGTCAGCGCCGAGGACGAGGCAATCGCGCTGCCGCAACCGAACGTCTGAAACCGCGCGTCGCTGATCGTCTGGCTCGGCTCGTCGACCTTGATCATCAGGCGCAGCGCGTCGCCGCAGCTGATCGCGCCGACGTCGCCCACGCCGTCGGCGTCTTCAAGGATGCCGCTGTTCTTGGGATTGAAGAAGTAGTCCTTCACCTTTTCGCTGTATTCCCACATGAGCGTTCTCCGTTCAGCCGAAAGACTTGCCGCACGAGCAGCTGTTGCTGGCATTGGGGTTCGTGAACGTGAAACCCGACCCTTCGAGCGCCACGACGAAATCGACCGTGGTCCCGGCCAGAAGCGGCTGGCTGACCGGATCGATGAAGACGCTGACATCGCCATTGGTGACGATCGCGTCATCGGGCTGCGGTTCGGCGACCAGACCCATCATGTACTTGTACCCGGCGCATCCCCCGGTCTCGACCTGGATCCTGAGACCTGCGGGCGTGGCGGCGGCCTGCGACCGGGCCATGGCGGTGCGAACGGCTTCGAGCGCACTATCGGTAAGGGCGATCATGCTGACGTCTCCCCGAATGTGTTGACGAGGGGTTCTCAGCAAACTCCGTGCCAGTACGGGATTTCGGCCAACCACCGCCGCATGGGGACAAGCGCGCGCGCCGATCGGACGGTTTTGTCGCGCCCTTTGGCGGATTTGCGACAATGCCCCCTGTTCCGGTTTGTCCCAATGTCCACAAACGCGCGCAACCTGCGGCCTTGCGACGGGAAAACGGCAAACGGCCCGCTTCATGCATGGAGCTGCGCGTCGTTCGACCCATCCACGCAAAGGAGAACCGCCGCCCATGTCCGCCACCACTTCGCCGTCTCTGGAGACCGTCCGCATCAGCGATACCGCCTTCGGAACGCTCGAGGCCGCTCGTCGCCTGCTCAATGCCGTGCTCAAGGAACCGCTTCCGCGCGCAGGCCAGTTCGGATTTCGCGGCGACATCGCGCTCGCGTTTCAGGAACAGCTCGCCGACGAAGCGCGGCCCCCGGCCTATTCGCTGGAACAGGTGCTCGCCCGCGCCGATGTCACGACGGGCAAGATCCCCGTCCTTGTCGGCTATCTCCACAATTTCGCCTGGCTCAAGGATGCGGGCGAAGTGCTGGCCGACTATATCGACCCGCAGGGCACTTACGTGTTCTTTGCCAATAACATCGATTTCCTCAAGAAGTACCGCGTCCCCTTTGCCGGGGTCACGGCCTATATCCTGCCGCTCGATGAATCGACGGTGTGGAAGGAAACGCTCGAACTGGTCGATGTCGACAAGAACGACGTCAAGAAGATGACCGGCGCCCAGAAACTGGAATACGTCCTCGACAAAGTCGCCGCCTTCACCGCCGCCTATCCCGAACTCAGCTATGAAGACGGCGTCGCCGCGATGGGACCGGTCCGCAACCGCAACGAGAACCGCCCGGTTTAAGGGTCTGATTGGAAATTCGGGAATTTCCAAGGGGCGGCACTGGCTCTTCGACGAAAACGTCGCCCGAAGAGCGGGAGAGAGCCGGTGCCGCCTTCAAAATACGCCCTTGCGCAAACGTTTATCACAATATGAACGGGAATTGCGGGCAA
>NZ_GL876935.1:524271-540039 GCF_000192575.1 Novosphingobium nitrogenifigens DSM 19370
TTCGGCGCCGAGCCGAGTGTGGAACCGGCTACCCGATGATGTCCGTAAACAGATCATCGACATGGCGCCGAAGGAAAGCGACCTCTCGCCCCGTGAACTAGCCACCAAATTTACCGATGAAAAGCAGTACTTTGCCTGCGAGGCAACGGTCTATCGCCAGCTCAAGGCGCAGGATTTGATCGCCAGCCCCGCCTATATCGTCATCAAGGCCCGCGATGAGTTCCACACCAAAACCACTCGGCCAAACGAGATGTGGCAGACCGACTTTACCTATTTCAAGCTGATCGGCTGGGTCTATCTCTCGACCGTGATCGACGACTATTCGCAGTATATCATCTCGTGGAAGCTGTGCACCACCATGACGGCGGGCGATGTGACGGACACGCTGGACTTGGCGCTGGCCGCATCAGGCTGCAACAGCGCCACCGTGCTGCACAAACCGCGCCTTCTGTCTGTCAATGGACCCAGCTATGTTGCCGGGGAACTGGCCGCCTATATCGAGGCGCAGGTCACAGGCCATGAGCCATGTGCGCGGCGCGCCCTTCCATCCCCAGACGCAGGGCAAGATTGAACGTTGGCATCAGACGTTGAAGAACCGCATCCTGCTGGAAAACTACTACCTGCCCGGCGATCTCGAAGCCCAGATCGAAGCCTTCATCGAGCACTATAATCACCAGCGCTATCACGAGAGCCTGGGCAATGTGACGCCCGCCGATGCCTACTTCGGCCGAGACCGGCAGATCCACGCCCAGCGCACTGCCATCAAGAAGCAGACCATCGAACATCGCCGCTTGCAGCACCGCAAGCTCGCCTTGTTGCTCCAGATCATCTTCCAGATCGGCTCCAGCCACAGCGTGCCGGATGGGTCCTCGGCGATATGGCGGCCAAAGGCTTCTGCGGTCAGCCACTCCCACGGATAGAGTTTCCACAACGTCGCGATCGGTTGATCCGCCATATCGAAGAACCCGCCGCCCGGCCCTGCCTGCCAACCGATTTCGCGCATGGTCAACCGGGTCGCGGCAAGCCCCGCCTCGCCCGCGACATCCATCATGTAGGCGGTGGTCAGCGTGTCCTCGCCCACGCGATCGGGCACATGCGCAAAGTGGACATGCCCGCCCGGCAATTGCGGCGCGATCGCCTGCCAGCGTTCGACCAGCGCCTCGTGAATGCGGTTGAACTGATCGAGAGCCGGGAACACCTCTTCCTTCCAGAACCACTGGATCACCGAGGCCTCGACCAGCGCGGTCGGCGTGTCGCAATTGAATTCGAACAGCTTGATCGCGCCGTCGTGACCGATCCCGAGATCGAAGCGGCCATAGTCCAGCGCCGGAGGCTCCCCCGCCCAGTCCCGCTCGATCAGCGGCACGCACCAGTCCGGGATGCCGAATTCGCCCCAGCGCCGGTGCGCGACAATGTGTTCCCCGGCATTCACGAACATCGCGTACAATTCTTCGCAAGCCGCGCCGATGCGGCCCACTTCGTGTCCGGTGAAGCTGTAGAAGGCGTCCTCAGCCCAATAGGCCTCTCCGCCGTCGGTGTGCCAGAGAAAGCCGAGATCCTCGACCCGCCGCTGCCAGCCGGCACGCGGCGCAATTGCGTGGCGCTGCATCGCGACTTATTCGCCCCCGCCGTGGCCGCCAAATCCCTCGCCGAAATGGCCAAAGCCGCCACGCACGATGCCTTCGCGGGGAGCGGCGTATGCGGTGCCGTTGAGCGGCGCGGTCGATCCGCCGGAGACGGCCTCGCCAATCGCCGGGGCGGACGATGTGCGCTTGATATAGCGCCACGACGACCCGCTGGCCCAAGCTCCATGGCCGCCGCGATTGCCTTGGCAATCGCCATCGGGCTGGCGCCGCCCCTGCTGATCGGTGCAAACCTGCCACTGCCCGTCACTCGGACCACAGCCCGCCAACATGCCGGTCGAAATTCCGACCAGCGCAATCAGGGCATGACGATCGATAGTCTTGGCCATTGGTTCCCCCAGGAAAGTGTAGCGCCGCGACCTATCGCGGGTGACGCGATGCGAGGGCGATGCCCGCCAGGTTCTGCTGCCGTTTGATCCATCGAACGCGAACCGGCGGCATTTCGGTCACAAGGGCGAGAAAGGCGGCGGCATGGGCGTGCATGGCGGTCCGGGTCGTCATCACCTGATTGGCTTGCCGCACGACCCACAGTGCGTCACCGATCAGCTCGACATGTTCCAGACCCGATTGGCGGCAGATTTCGACGGCACGGATCAAGGCCAGCCATTCCGCATCGCCATTGGTGCCCTGCCCCAGATCGTCAAAGACATGGGCCCGGCCGCCGGTCACCACCGCCACTTCCATCGGTCCGGGGTTGGGACGGCACCCGCCGTCAAAGAACACTTTTACCCTGCGGGCCATTGCGCCTTGCCTTGCTCGTTCCGCCGAGCGCTACACCGGCGGGAGCGGAATGCCCAGAGGAGAGGCAACAGCCTCGCCCGGCGAGATCAGACTTGTCGCGCCCTGAACCAGTCGGCCACTTCGGTTTCGGCCAGCGTGCCTCCGGCCAGAGCCAGAACCATCTGAATTGCCTCCTCCGGAGCAAAGCTGATGCGCACTTCGTTCAACGCGAGGAACAGGCGGGCAAGAACCCAGGCTGTGCGTTTGTTGCCATCGGTAAAGGGGTGATTGCGCGCAACGCCATAAGCATAGGCCGCCGCCAACCCGCACATGTCGGTCTCGCCATAGACCCATTGATTGCGGGGTCGACCCAAGGCCGACTCCAGCCCGGCGGCATCGCGCACCCCAATGGGGCCGCCATGTTCGGCCAGTTGGCGGTCGTGGATGGCAAGCGCAAGCTCGGTCTCGATCCAGACCGGCTCGGAAATCCCGCCCATGTTATTTGGCCAGCACGCGCAGGATATCCCTGTCCTCGCGCATGATCTCTTCGGCCAGCGCCATTCTGGCCTCGAACGAGGGGTCCGCCGCGGTGATCCGAATGCCGTCGGGCGTTTCCGACACATACAGCATGTCGCCCACTCCGGCACGCAGCTTGGCCAGCAATTCCTTGGGCAGGACGACACCTGCGGAATTACCGATCCTGGTGATCTTGAGGCTGGCGTTCATACGAACGTTATAACATGGAACGTCGCATTCTCAAGACGCGTCCACTGCATCCTGTTCTGCGGGACAAGAGCCTGACGGGTCATTGCGCCGCTCTGTGCAGGGCCAGCCTTCCCCTCACCCAATCTCGTTGAATTCCAGCACGTTGCGATCGGGGTCGCGGATAAAGCAGACTTTGCGGCGGCCATGGCCCATGGTGATCGGACCTTCGGTCACGGCAATGCCTTCGCGGTCGAGCCAGGCAATGAGGTCGTCCATGCGGTCGATGACGAACGCCGCGTGGGTATAGCCCGGGCGCTTGATCGGCGCGTCGAGCAGGACATTGCCTTCGGGTGCGGGCACGCCGTTGAAAATGAGATGGATGCGAAGTCCGCTCGGATGGACAAGGCCGCAGGCCTGCACGGCAGGCGCAAATTCGGCAGGATCGCGCAGGAAGCCGAGCCTTTCGTAAAAGGCTTCGGCCACGGCAAGGTCGGTGACGCGGATGCCGACGTGATCGAATGTGAGATGTTCAAAAGGCATGGCAGCGAGCCGGTTCAGGCCAAAAGACCGACGGCCGAGGCGGCGAAGGGGACGAAGCCGGGCAAGGCCTCGATCCGAGCCAGCCACGCGCGCACGGCGGGATAGGCGCCAAGGTCGACGTTTCCTTCAGGGGCATGGTGGGTATAGCTGTAGAGCGCGACGTCGGCGATGGTCGGCGCCTCGGTCCCCGCGATCCATGTCACAGCGCCCAGCGTCTCTTCCATCACCGCGAGCGTCGCGTGGGCGCGGGCGATCACTTCGTCAGGGTCGAGCCGGGCGCCGAACAGCGTGATGAGGCGCGCGGCACAGGCGCCATAGGCCATTTTTCCCGCTGCCACCGACAGCCACCGCTGCACTTGCGCTTCGGCCACAGGATCGGTGGGCAGCCACGGCGAAGGCCCGATCCGCCGCGCGGCGTAAACCAGAATGGCGACGGAATCGGCAATGATCGTGCCGCAATCGTCAAGCACGGGAATTTCGCCGAAGGGATTGAGGCGCAGGAAGTCGGGCTGCTTGTGCGCGCGCGCTGCCAGATCGACGAAGACCAGTTCGTGATCGAGCCCGGCCAGCGACAGGAACAGATGGGCGCGATGGGCATGGCCCGACAGGGGGTGGTAATAGAGCTTCATCGTGCGTCTCCCGATCGACAAACGTCCCGCAGACGAGGAACCCGTCCGTGACGGAGCGATCATGCGCCAGCTCTCCACTCGGGATAATCCGCCATTTTCGGCACTCACTCATTCCGAAATCGGGAGAATGGCGATCACCGCCAAATCGCCCGCGTAAGCTCGGAACGGTGTCCCCTTGCGGGACAGAGAATCACGCGTCGCTTCGCAGCATCCGGGAAACCGGCCTCCGTCCGGGGAAAGGCGCCGGTCGTGCCGATCGGGTTCGAACCCGGATCGTCCGGCTTCCGCTGGGTCTCGTTCACAGGGTCAACAGCGCGCAGCAATATCCTGATTATTCGTGCTTTTATGCAGAACCGCCGGCCGATCATGGTGCTCCGCAGCGCGACGAAATGAAAGGAGACCGGGCGCGAAACGCTTTCATGAGCCTTTTCAAATCGCGACTTGCTCACATGAAGCAAAAAACGTAAATTGCCCAAAATTTTCATTCAAACGGGCGGGCCATGGCCGAGCAGAATGCAATCGCCAGTCAGATCGGGGATCTGGCTTCGGCGGGAGAGAAGATGATCGAGCGCTTGCGGCGCAAGGCCTTTCTGCCTGAAAGCCGCAAGGGGCTCAATGTCCGGTTCGGCATTGCCGAGGCGGCGCAATTGCTCGGCTGTTCGACCAATCGCATCCGCATGGCCGAGGACGACGGGCGCCTGCCCCCTCCCCCGGCCGGGGAAAACGGCCGCCGCATCGGCTATTCGGTGCCCGATCTCTTGCGCATGCGCGAAGTGCTGGGCGCCTCCCCTGCCCGCGCCCCGCTCGACGTGCCCGCCTTGATCGCGGTGCAGAATTTCAAGGGTGGGGTCGGCAAGTCGACCGTCACCACGCACCTTGCCCATTACCTCGCGGTTCAGGGCTATCGCGTGCTGGTGGTCGATTGCGACAGCCAGGCGACGACGACCACGCTGTTCGGCTTCAACCCGCATTTCAACATCACGCGGGCCGAAACCCTTTACCCCTATCTCTCGATCGACCCGACGCAGGCGGACCTGCTCTATGCGGTCAAGCGCACGCCCTGGCCCAATGTCGACCTGATCCCGTCCAATCTCGAACTCTTCGACGTTGAATACGAACTGGCAGCGGCGGGCTCGGACGGGCAATCGGTGCTGGCCGCGCGTTTCCGCAAGCTCAAGCAAGGTCTGATGGATCTTGCCCGCGATTACGACGTGGTCCTGCTCGATCCGCCACCGGCGCTGGGCACGATCAGCCTTGCGGTGATGCAGGCGGCCAATGCGCTGCTTGTCCCGCTGGCGGCGACGACGCCCGACTTCTGTTCGACGGTGCAGTTCCTGTCGATGATGGACCAGGTCATCGAACAGCTCGTCGCGGCCGGAATCGACGTGGATTATCAGTTCGTTCGCCTGATCTGTTCAAAGTTCGACGCAAACGATCCGAGCCACGCGATGGTGCGCACGATCATGGAGCAGACCTTTGGCCCGGCGCTTTTGCCCGTTCCCATTCTGGAAAGCGCGGAAATCAGCCACGCGGCCATGCGGATGATGACCATCTACGAACTGGAGGCCCCGATCGGCACCGCGCGCACGCACAAACGATGCCGCGCCAATCTGGACGAGGCCTTGTCGCAGATCGAGCAGCTTGTCCGTGCCGGATGGGGCCGCGTGCCCCCCGCGCGCGAGGAAGACGTGCTCCATGCCTGATCGGTCTTGCGCTTCGCCCTACTTGCGTTGCGCAAATGTTCTTTATATGTTCCTTTTTTCGTCCGGGAATTGAGCCATGGCTCGCAAACAGTCCGATTACCTCGCCTCGCTCCTTTCCGACGATGAGCCGGACGCGGTCGCGTCGCCCTCCCCGGACGCGCCCGAGGCTCAGGAGCCCGCAGCCCCTCCCCCGCCCCGTCGGCTGATCCCGCCGCTGGGCGAAGTTCCCCCGGCCGAGCGCGTGCGCCCGACCACTCTGCTTGCCCGCGAAAGCGCCCTCGCCCGTGTCGCCAGCGGCCAGGTCCGGCAAGTCACCCAATTGCTGCTCGATCCCGACCGGGTCCGGGTGTGGCAGGGCAATGCCCGCTCCTATGCCCACCTGACCGAGGCCAATTGCCGCGAGCTGATCGATGCGATCCTGGCCGAAGGGGGGCAGAAAGTGCCCGCCGTCGTCCGCCGGGTCGAAGGCGACCCCGATCACGATTACGAAGTGATCGCAGGCACGCGCCGCCACTGGTCGATCCGCTGGCTGCGGGCCAACAGCTATCCGGACATGATGTTCGTGGCGCAAGTGGCGCAGCTCGACGACGAGGCGGCCTTCCGCCTTGCCGATATCGAGAACCGCGCGCGCAAGGACGTCTCGGATCTCGAACGCGCGCGCAATTACGCCGCCGCGTTGAAGGATCATTACGGCAACCACATGACCCGCATGGCCGAACGGCTAAAGCTTTCAAAGGGTTGGCTGTCGAAAATGCTGCGGGTGGCCGCTCTTCCCGAGGCGGTGATCGCCGCCTTTGCGGGCCCCGGGGATATTCAGCTCAAGCCCGGTTATGCCCTCGCCCAGGCTCTCGACGACAAGGCCGCCTCGCCCGCCATCCTCAAGGAAGCGCGCGTCCTTGCCCGCGAACAGGAAGCCGCACGAGCGCGGGGCACGTCGCCGGTCGCAGCATCGGACGTCCTGCGCCGCCTCCTCGCCGCACCCCATGCCGGGGTCGAACGCGAAGGCCCGCTGTTTGTGTGGGACAATGCCCGCACCGGGCGTCGCGCGGTTTCGGTGCTGTCCTCGGGCCGTCAGGGGCTGACCCTGCGGCTTCATTCAGGGACAGGGTCGACGACCGAGGATCTGCTTGAAGGCGTGCGCGCCGCGCTTGAGGACCTCGCTGCCCAGGGCAAGGGCGTGCAGGTTTGATCGAGACAGGATTGGGGGGAAACACGCCCGATGTTTCCCCGGGGAAACATCGGTGACCAAGCCCAAGGCCGCTCCGGCCAGCGAACAATTCGATCTCATCCTTCCCTATCTGGCGGACATGCCCTTGCGCGATCAGCGCGAGATGATGGAGCGTCCGTTCTTCAGCCTGGCCAAGTCCAAGCGGGTCAAGCCGATCGATTACACCAGCCCCGACGGCAAGTTGTGGGTCCATGTCTCGGCCAATCCCGATTACGGCATGGCAACGATCTGGGACGCGGACATCCTCATCTATTGCGCCAGTGCGCTTGCCGACATGGCCCGGCGCGGTGCCAATGATATTCCGCGCAAGCTACACGTCATGCCCTATGACCTCTTACGCGCGATCGGGCGTCCGACAACGGGGCGTGCCTACGAGCTTTTGGCCCAGGCGCTCGACCGGTTGGTTTCGACCACGATCAAGACCAATATCCGCGCCGAAAACCGCCGCGAAGCGACGTTCAGCTGGCTCGACGGCTGGACCCAGCTTGTCGACGAACGCACCGAACGCTCGCGCGGGATGACGCTCGAACTGTCGAACTGGTTCTGGGAAGGCGTGATGATGAAAGGCGGCGTGCTGTCGATCGACCGCGCCTATTTCGACATCACCGGCGGCCGCGAACGCTGGCTCTACAAAGTCGCGCGCAAGCATGCAGGGGGCGGTGACGAAACCGGCTTTGCCATCGCGATGCCCACGCTCTTCGAAAAGTCTGGCGCCGAGGGCGAATATCGCCGGTTCAAGTTCGAGATCATCAAGCTCGCCGAAAAGAACACCCTTCCCGGCTTTGCCCTTTCGATCGAACAGGGCAAGGGCCAGGAACCGTTGCTGCGCATGCGCCGCGTAGCCTCAACCGACACGTCCGAAAAGCGTGTTTCCCCGGGGAAACGAGCCCGCGCCGAGGCGCCCCAAGTCCCCACAGTGGACGCAGACGCAGCCCCGGCCCTGCCCCGCGAGCCAAAGGTTTCGTCCGCACCCGCCTCGCGCCCGGCCCAATCATCGCCCCCCGCAACCGTCGACGCACGCACGCTGATCCGCCGGACCATTGCCGGGCTCAGCGACAGCGCAACGCGCGGGTTCATGACCGACGCGACGATCGAACATCTGCGCGAAACCTGCCCCGGCTGGGATCTCCACGCGCTCCACGCCGAGTTCGAAACCTGGGTCAATGCTGCCCCCGAACGCCTTCCCGCCGACTGGCAGCGCGCCTTCGTCGGCTGGGTCAAGCGCCACCACGAAAAGCACCGCCACACCTTGCGCGGCGCCTGAATCTGTCTCGAAGGGTGCGGCAAACCACGCCGCCCCTTCCCCAAACATTCGCCGCCCCCTTTTCCTGCGGCGCCTCACACTCCCCCCCCCCCCCGCCACATTTCATCTGCCCAGCAGCGCACAATCGCTGCACGCCGGCATTTCGCGATCACGAATTCCAAAGCGAAAATCGCGCCCTTCCCCTCATCGCGTATCCGCAAACAGATCCACGCGGTCATCGCTCCAGCCCGCCGCCATCCGACACCGCCCGTCAGTTGCGCGCCCTTCCCAATTGCGAAAACAGCACCGAGGCGCCCCAGCGCCCAGCCCCATGTCAGAAAGCACGGCGCGCAGGACCAAACGGCAAAACCCGTTTCCCCCGGGAAACATCCCGCACACACCACAGTCCGCCAGGGGTCCAGATCCACGCCGCGTCAGATCAGCACGGGCACCCCACCGTCGCAACGCGTTCCACGCCTCGCGTCCGTCGACCGGAACCACGCCCCGACACGCGCCGCCAATCCATTTCCGAAACGCCCGAGCGGCGAGGGAAGGGGAGGGCGGTTTCCCCCGGGAAACATCCCCACCTCGCGTCCCCCGCGCGCGACATGCATTGCGATGCAGTCATACGGATAGCCCGCCGGATACGGCCGGTCCGAACACTCAGGCGGTCCGAACACTCAGGCGGCCCGAACACTCAGGCGGCCCGAGCACCTCGCCAAGCTCCCCCGATCCCGACCGCGACCACGCATCGACCGTTCCACACCGGGGCCTCCACCACACTCGGGCCTGCGACAGACTGCCTCCGTCACGCGGTCGGCGGCGTTCCCGAAGTGTCGGGTGCGATCCAACAGGGTTTATCCACGACCAATCTTCGCATCGCGATTGAACCTCTTTCACCAAAGAGCGCCCGCGAATGTTTCAAATTTCCACGCCCAATCGCCGGGGAACCGCGTTCATCGACACATGAGGAACGCCCAAACGCCCTGTTTCGATCCTTCGGGAACACCGAACCGATCCTTCGGGAACGCACCGACGATCTTTCGGGAACACAATCACGATCTTTCAGGAACAGCCGACCGAACTCGACTCATGGTCGTTCCGGGCCTTTTCCGGCCATCGCGGACCCCTTAACTTTTCTAACTATCCTCTAAGGCTTCTAACCTTCCCTGAAATTTCATTTTGATGGGGAAAAGGGGGAGGGCGCTTCCTCTTGAACGCTTTCCCGCGGCCCCCCCATCTTGACCCGGGGCCCCGTTTGAATTCACAGACGACCCGCCGTTCCCGGCCTCCAAGCAAAGGACGTTCCCATCGACCGCGAGACCCAGCTCGATCTGTTCCGCACCGCAGTGACTCTGCTCGGCGGCGCAGCCACGGCCGCCACCATCCTGCGCATGACCGAGGACGCCTTGCGCGACGTACTCGACGGTGAACCCCATCTGCATACCGGAACGCTCGAAGCGGTGGCGCGCGCACTCATTGCCCATGCCGATGCCTGCCGTGCGCTCGAACGGCGCCTGTCGCCCGCCTTTGCCGAAAACCTGACGCCCGCACAGGCCCGACCGCCGCGTCGCTAGTGCGCAAATTCCCGCGAAATCGGGCCTCTGGGCGCAAAATCAGCTCTCACAGGCCCATTTCACCCATTTAGCCGCTTGCCTCAATGCAGATGTGCCTCAAATTTGCCCACAGAACCCCGTACAGCGCGTCGGGCGCGGTAGGGTACCCACAAGTAAGGCGAGGCCGGTTTTCCGCGTTCTGCGCAAGTTTGCCCGGAATCCGGTGGTTTTTCCCGCAAAATCAGGCCAATGCCCTCAACAATCGGGGGGAGGGGACACCTGATCGTCTTCCCCGTCGCCTCCCAGGCGCGCGAGCAGGGCATCAATGTCGGCAAGTGACGCCTCATAGGCCGCGACCGCCTCGACCGAGAAACCGGTGCCCCCGGCGCGTTCGTCACGTCCCTTGGCAGACGCGGATACCGGCGCGGGGGCGAGCGCATAAAGCCACACTCCCGCAACGCGCTGCCGCGTGATCGTTCCATGGGCGAGCAGGGGGCCAAGAATGGTCCGCAGCCCCAGACGGGTGACGTCGAGCAACGGTTCGATCTGGGCCGAGCGCAAGGCGCCGGTTCCCGCCAGCAGGCGGCAGAGCGCAGGCGCGCGGGAAGACCGTCGATGATCGGGAACGAGCGTCGCGATCCGCCGCACGTCTCCGGCCGCCTGCGCAAGCGTCTCGTTCCATCCCCGCATGGTTGCACCAAGCGCCTCGGCAATCACGCCGGGGGCCGCCGCGCGCCTGATCGCTTCGGAACGGACAAGCCCCGGGCAGGGGAGGGGAACACGCAGGCATCCGGTCGCGTGAAGGTATCCACCGAGAAAGACCTCGATCGCCCAGAACGGGGCAGGGGCCGCCGCGCGCTCGATGGTCAGTCCTCGTGCCGTGGGCCCGAGCTCGCCCGCTGCGCCCCGCCCGAGCAGGATCCTTTCCCGGCTTGCTTCGGCCGGGGCGAACGTCGGGCTCGCTGCAAGATCCTGATGAAGCCGTTCCAGCCCCTTGAGCGGCCGGGTGTCGCCCACCTCGGCCAGAGCTGCGACCAGGGCCTCTACCCGCGCGCGGCTGTCCTGCAGCAGACACTCGATCTCGTCCCGCGCGGCAGGCTGGTCTTCACGCGGAGCAAGGAAGGCACGGCGCAAGCGTTGCGCCTGTTCGGCAAGCGGCGCCCAGGACGCATGCGCACATTCGCCAAGCAGCGCCTCGACGATCAGGCGCGGCGGACGGTCAGGCAAGACCGCGTCGGATGAGACCTGCACATCGGTCAGCGGAACGAGCCCGGCAAACCACGCATCGAACCGTTCGTTGGTGAAAGCGAGGCGTTCCTGCCGCAAGGCGCGGAGGAGGAGCGTGCGCAGCACCTGCGCCGCGAACAGTGCGACTGTCGAGGAATCGGCATAGGCAAGCGCCCCGTCGAGGCGTCCCAACTCGAGCAGCGCCAGTTCGAATAGCGCCAACTCGGGGCGGGGCTCGTCTGCGGGAAGATCGGAAAGGGAAGGTGTCATGAAACCTGTCGATCGCGTGTCCGGCCGTTTCCATGATGTTTATGGAAATGGAGATAACTCAACAAGTGACATCATGATATTTTATAAAACTATCGATAATGGTATCCTATCGATAGTGACATGGGCAAATACGCGGTTTAGGATCGCTTCATGGCCGAATTTCCGCCCGAAAACCGCGCTCTGGTCCCGCATCCGGCAAGGCTGGGTGAAGTCGTCACCGTCCTCGGGCCGGGTGAAGCGGACCTGCCATGCCGGACCGGGGGCAGGGCACGGGACCGGATTGCCGAGCTGACGGCATTGGTGCTCGATCTGGCGGGGGAGGGCGTTGCCATTGACCGCCTCGCCTATCGCAAGAGCCTGGAGGCGCGCTCGCCTGCGACGATCAAGGCGCTGGCCAATGATCTCGCCTGTTACGCGCGGTTCTGTCACCGGGTGCGGGGCATCGGCCTTCCTGCCGGGGAAGGGCGGGTGGTCGCCTATCTCGAAGACTGCGAGGCGCGGGGGTTGAGCGTCGCGACGGTGTCCCGCCGTCTCGCGAGCCTTGCGGTCATTCACGGCTTGCTCGGCGTGACGCCGCCGACCGGGGCGCCGGTGGTGCGCGACGCCTTGCGCGGGTTTCGCCGACGGCGCGGCGTGCGCCAGCGTCAGGCAGGGCCGCTGCGTCTGGGCGAGGGTATCGGTATCGAGGCCGCGCGCGGCTTTACCCTGACCGCCTTGCTTGACGCTTGTCCCGGCACGGTTGCGGGCCTGCGCGATGCAGCGCTCCTGTCACTGGGCTATGACGCGGGCCTGCGGGTTTCCGAACTGGTGGCGATCGACTGTGGGCATATTTCCCGGCTCGACGACGGGGCAGGGGTGCTCGACGTGGTCCGCTCCAAGACCGATCAGGAAGGCCGCGGCGGGGAAGCCTGGCTCTCGCCCGAAACCATGCGCCGCATTGCCCTGTGGCGCGAGGCCGGGGGGATCGCGTCCGGCCCGCTGTTCCGCCGGATCGCCACGACCCGCACCCGCGCACGCGAAGCGGTTCCACCCACGCGCCTCGACCGCCTTGCCTGGCACGCCCGCGTCGATCCCGTCCGGCTTGAAGGCGCGCCTGCCCGCCCGGCAAGCGTCACCTATCGCATCGGCGAACACGCGCTGACCCCCGCCGCTGTCCGCATGATCATCAAACGCACTGCCCACCGCGCCGTCGACGAAGGCCTTGTCGCCCTGTTCGGCCCCGAACGTGACGCCGCCATCGCCGCCTTGAGCACTCACTCCTTGCGCGTCGGCCTCACCCAGGATCTCTTCGCCAGCGGCGAAGACGCCGGCCCCATCGCCCAGGCCCTGCGCTGGACCTCCACCACCACCGCCCTGCGCTACGGCCGGGCCCTGACCCCCGCCGCCAACGCCACCGCCCGCATGCTCCGCAATCTCAGGGGGTGATCGCGCGCTCGATCGCGGGGAGCGGGGCGTGTGGCTATTGGGGGAGGGCGTCGCCCAGGGCTTTGCGCAGGGGGGTAAGGTAGGGGGCGAAGTTGCGCCATTGTTCGCTGCCGGTGCGGTCGATCGGGCGGCGGACTTGTTCGCTGCTGGCGGTGCGCACGGCGCGGCGGGTTTCGTGGAAGCGGATGCAGGCTTCCTCGAAAGGAAGGTCGAGGTAGTCCAGCATCCGCGCGACCTGGCCTTCGAGATCGTCGAGCACATCTTCATGCCGCACGGTCAGGATGCGTCCGGGCAGCACGGTGTGCCAGTGGTCCATCAGTGTCAGATAGCTGCGGTAATATCGCCCGATGCTTTCGAGGTTGTAGCTGAAGTCCTGTCCTTCGGCGAAGAGCTGCTTGAAGCCGGAAAAGCAGCAGGCCATCGGTTCGCGCCGGGCATCGATGATCCGGGCCTTGGGCAGCATCCGGGCGATGAGGCCGATGTGACGGAAATTGTTGGGCATCTTGTCGATGAAGAATGGCTTGCCCGAGCGCAAGGTGCGCGTTTCGGCCATGTAACGCTCGCCCATGCGGGTGAAGTCCTCGGGCGCGATCCGGGCGAGATTGGCGGGGTAATGGGCGTCGGCCTCGCGCGTGTCCCGGCCGGACAGGGCGTGAACTTGCGCAAGGACGTTGGGGAGTTCGGCCGTGCCTTCGATCGCGCTGTGGCTGGCGAGGATCTGTTCGATCAGCGTTGAACCCGCGCGGGGCAGGCCGACGATGAAGATCGGGTCGGGATCGGGGGCTCCGCCTGTCGCGCCGGTAAAGAGCGAAGCAGGCGTTGCCGCGATCATGCGGGCGACTTCGGCGTCCATGGCGGCGGGAGAGTAACGGCTGCGCGCCGCGCGCAGGGCGTTTCCGGCCTCGTACTGGGCAAAGGCTGCCGCATGGTCGCCCGCGTCCTCCAGCGCCTTGGCATAGGCGAAATGCAGGTGGATGCGATCGACCTCGTTGACGCGGGGGGCCTGATGCCAATGGGCGAGCGCGGCCTGTTCATCCGGGGTGAAGCGGTAGGTCTTGAGATTGGCAAGGCTCCAGTAGGCGTCGCCGAAATCGCCGCGCACGCCATAGGCGGCGCGATAGGCCTCTACCGCATCGGCATGGCGTCCGATCGTCTTGAGCGCATGGCCGCGCGAGAGGTGGACCGATTCGGCCTGGGGCCAGAGGGCGAGTACTTTGTCATAGTCGGCAATGGCCCCTTCCATGTCGCCGACCCCGAGCCGGGCATTGGCGCGCGACACGCGGGGGGCGGCATTGTCGGGATCGCCAAGCAGCAGGCGTTCGGCGTGGACCAGTGCTTGGGCATATTTCTGGCGCCGGAGCAGGACGTTGACATATTCGGTGTGGACCCGCCGGTCGCCGGGGGCGAATTCGTGCGCCTTGGCCAGCAGGGTTTCCGCGTCGTCGAGCACGTTGAGCGCCATGCCGATCAGCGCGAGCTGGCGCATTGCTTCCACATGCGTCGGATTGACGCGCAGGAACGCGCGCACGATCTGTTCTGCCTTTTCCAGCCGGTGTTCGGCGATCATGTCTTCGACCGCGCGCAATTCGGGCGGCAGGCGTTCAAGCCATGCAAGCTGTCTCAGGGCATCGTCGGCAAGATCGTGGCGACCGCCGTTCCCGTGCAATTGGGCAAGCGCGCGCCATGCCCCGTCGAGCGCGGGATTGCGTTCGATCGCGCGGGCATAGGCATTGGCGGCGTCTTCGGGCCGTTTGGCGGCGCGCAGGGCATGACCCATTTCCTGCCATCCGCGACCATAATCGGGTGCGGCTTCCAACAGGGTGGCACATGCGGCGAGGGCGTGATCGACACGGCCGAGATAGCGCAGGCAGACGGCGCGCAGATAAAGCGCGTCGCGCTGATCGGGCACTTGCTGCAGGATGGCTTGCGCGTCGGCGAGCGCGGCTTCCGCCCGTTGTCCGCGCAGATGGGCCTGCGCTCTCTGGATCTGGTGCTCGATCGTTGCGTGCTGCATGGTTCTTGCCCGTTGATGCGGGGAGGGGACCGGCCCCGTTGCGGGAACGGGGCCGGTCCGCGTCAGGATGTTACATCTCGTACGACAGTTTCAAACCGAACGTCCGGGGGCGGTTGGTCGTGACCAGGTCGTAGACATTGGTCAGCGTATTGCCTGCGGAATCGCGCGGGCTGTAGTGGCTGTTGTTGTAGAGCATGGCCCGCGTGTCGGTCACGTTGTTGATATAGAGCATGAGCGACCATTGCTTGCGGGTAATGCCGCCCGACAGGTTGAGCGTGCCATAGGCCGGTTGCAGTTGCCGTTCGCTCTTGTTGAGCGAGGAATAGCTGTTCGAGGACGTCTGGCCGCTGATCTGGGCGTACAACTTGTTTTCGCCCCATTTCCAGTTGTAGCGGACCTGTACCGACGACTGGAACAGCGGGGCCTGTGCCAGACGCGATCCGACCGCCACCACGTCGGCCGCCAGCGTCGAATTGCCGAGGATGCTGGTCAGTTCGGTGTGGTTGTACGAGAACGAACCGCCAAGCGTCAGCCCTTCGTAGGGAACGATGGTGAGATCGCTTTCGATGCCTTTGATCTGCGCATTGGCGGCGTTGTAGGTATAATAGAGCTGTGCAATGTTCACGTTCTGCGTGGTCAATTGCATCTTGTTCCAGTTCATGAGGTAAGCCGTGCCGTTCCAGCGCACGGCTCCGCCCATGAGCGTGGTTTTCCAGCCGACTTCAAAGTTTTCGACTTTGTCCGAGACATAGTGCGCGGGGATGACGTGCGCAGAGGATGTCTCGTTGGTGGTATAGGCGCGGTTGAAGCCACCGGGGCGGAAGCCGCGCGAATAAGTGCCGTAGAACAGGATCCCGCGCGAGGG
>NZ_GL876935.1:541204-543892 GCF_000192575.1 Novosphingobium nitrogenifigens DSM 19370
AGGTTTGCCGCAAGCACGGCCTCAGCCCGGCGACGTTCTACAAGCTGAAGGCGAAGTACGGCGGCCTGGAGGTGTCCGATGCCCGGCGGCTGCGTCAACTCGAGGATGAGAACGGCAAGCTCAAGCGGCTTCTGGCCGAGAGTGTGCTGGACAACGCGATCCTGAAGGACCTGTTGGGAAAAGTCTGACGACGCCAGGCCAGCGACGGGACGCGGCGCTCGGTGTGATGCGGGATTACCAGGTCTCGCAGCGCCGTGCCTGCGTGTTGATCGGCGTCGATCCCAAGACGGTCCGGCGAGAACGTTCGCCCGACCATGCCGAGATCCGCGAGGAGATGCGGGAGATCGCCGGCCTGCGTCGGCGGTTCGGCTATCGCCGTGTCGGCGTGATGCTCGAACGCAAGGGACACATCATGAACCACAAGAAGCTCTACCGGCTATACCGGGAGGAAGGTCTGTCGGTACGCTGCCGGCGGGGTCGCAAGCGCGCTCGCGGCAGCCGAACACCAATGCCGGTCCCGCTGCGGCCGAACGACCGTTGGTCGATGGACTTTGTGGCCGACACGTTCGGCGCTTCCCGCCGGCTGCGTATCCTGGCGATCAACGATGACGCCTGCCGGGAGAACCTGTGCCTGGTGGGGGACACCAGCATCTCCGGCGTGCGGGTAGCCCGCGAGTTGGACACGCTGGTGCGCCTGTATGGCAAACCCGCTTGCATCGTCAGCGACAACGTCCTAGGTCGGGAAGCAGCGGCGGAAAACGGCCAGCAGGTCTCGTTGCGCCGATTGTGATCGGCGCTGGTTGCGTTCTGATCCAGATGGCTTCCATCGTCAAGGAATGCGCTCTCGGCCATAGCAAACACAGGATCCAGCGGCCGCGCGGGTCGTGGTCCTTACCGTCCTTAAAATGAGATGCGGATGCCAGATGGAAGGCCCGAACATTATCTACAGGGTCGCAGCTGCGCCCTCACGGCTCCACAGAGAGGGGTCCTTCCATCTGGTGTCCGCCCGTTCGACGAACGGACGGTACTCGGTTCCCGTCTTGATGACGGCGTGCGCGACGCGCGCCATCTTGGCGGTAAGTGCAGTCATCGCCTTGCGGCGGCGATCAGGGTCGTTGCCGTGGCCGGCCACATAGCGACCAAGCTTGTCACGAAAGCTGTTGTCGCGCTGCCGGATGGCGACTTGGGTTGCCATCCAGAAGGTACGGCGAAGCCGTGCATTACCGTACTTTGACAGCTTGGTCCGTCCGCGGAATGTGCCGGACTGACAGGTGGCAAGATCGAGCCCGCAGAACTTCAGGAACTGGCGGTGGTGCGCAAATCGTCGAAGGTCGCCAGCCTCCGCGAGGATGGTCAGCGCGTTGATCGGCCCGATCCCGGGGATCATGCGCAGGAGTTGGTAATCTCGGTTTCCGCTGAGCAAGGCATGGGCGGTTCGTTCAATCTCGTCGCGTTGCCGGATCAGGCTGCGCGCCTGCGCGATGACCATGCGGAACATCGTGATAGCAACGGAATCCTCGTCGACGGGAAGCGCTACGGAAGCGCAGGCGGTCTCATAAATGTCGTTGATCAAGCGGGCCTTAGACACCTTGCGGCCGACCAGTGACCACGCTTCGTTCGAGAACGCCTCCTGGCCGAGGGCCGTCATGCTGGCTGGTGTCGGAAACCGCTCGAGCAGGGCCAGGAACCAGTCGGAGCGGCTGTTGCCGGCGAAACGTTCGATCTCCGGAAAATACAGCGGCAGATAGTGCGTGAGGATCCTATGCCACGTCTGGGTCTTCACCTTGGAAATGGCTTCGTGCGTCTTCGACATCTCCTGCAGATCATTGATGCCGGCGGCCAGCGGATCGACATAGCGCTGGGTCGCGCCGATCCGGAGCATGTGCAGGATCACCTGGGCATCCTTGGAATCGTTCTTGTCCCAGCCGTTGTGCAATGCCTCGCGCGTCCGGGCCAAGGCGACCGATGAAATCAGGCGCAGCTCGAAACCCGCAGCAAGTAGCCGGTGGGCCAATGTGCGATGGTAGTTGCCGGTAGCTTCGAACCCGACAATGACAGATCTGCCTATGTCCGCCAGGTCGGCCGCGAGACGATCGTAGTCAGCCTTTGTGGCCATGACGGTCATCCGCCGTCGGCGCCCGCCCTCCGGGCGTTCAATCAGAACCTCCTGTCGGTGCTTGGACATGTCGATGGCTACCAGCACGGCATCGGCGGGAGTAGAACTGCGCTTGGTCATGGTCGGTCCGTCTCCAAAGTGTTGAGTCGACAACTTCACTTTAGAGACCCGCTGGCCGATCATGGCCGCCTTGATGAAGCCGGCGGGCGCTACGCGCCCTTGCCTTCATCAAGGCAATGCGGCCCTTCAAGGGGCCGCTTCCCAATGTGCTACGGAACCGAGTTCACCAGCAGGGCGATCCTGAAGTGGGCCAGCGAGAACCGGGTCGAGTGGCATTACATCGATCCCGGCAAGCCGCAGCAGAATGCGTTGATTGAAACGTTCAATGGGGCGCTGCGCGACGAGTTCCTGAATGAGGATCTGTTCGACAGCCTCGCGGACGCTCGGCGCAAGCTGGCTGTCTGGCGCTACGACTACAACAACGTCAGGCCACACTCGTCGCTGGGGAACCGAACACCGGCACAAATATCAAACCGGCGGACTCTCGTTATGACCGCAGGACCAGCGGGGGA
>NZ_GL876936.1 GCF_000192575.1 Novosphingobium nitrogenifigens DSM 19370
GTGCGGATTCCGAGGTGAACCTGGCCACCATTCCGATTTGATCCCGGCCGGGATTCCGATTTGATCCCGGCCACCATTCCGAGGAATTCCCGGCCACCTTTGCGGGGGTGCGGAGCCTGATCGTTGGACCCATCTTTTCGGCTGAATAGCAGCTGGGAGGAATGGATGCCGACGAGGAGGCCGAAGATGCGCGATGTGCGCGAAGTGATGAGACTGCATCGCGAGGGTGCCGTAGCGATGCGGGAAGTTGCCCGAATAACTGGGGTAGCCCGTTCGACGGTACGGGACATGATCGTGCGCTTTGAGCGATCTGGGCTGTCGTGGCCGGTGCCGGCTGAGATCAACGATGCAGAACTTGAGATGCGCCTATACGGCCCGGCCGGTGTGAAGCCAGGGCGGCGCAAGCTGCCAGAGCCGGACTGGTCAGTCGTTGCGCGCGAGATGAAGCGCAAGCACGTAACGCTTCAGGTGTTGTGGGAAGAATACATCGCCGAACATCCGGACGGCTATCGCTATAGCCGGTACTGTGACCTGTTCAGAGGCTGGGAAGGACGGCTGCCGCTGACGATGCGGCAAAACCACGGCGGCGGCGAGAAGCTGTTCATCGACTATGCCGGCGACACGGTTCCGGTGGTCGACCGGCAGACCGGCGAGGTCCGCGAGGCGCATATTTTCGTCGCGGTGATGGGCGGCTCAAGCCTGTCGTTCGCGCTTGCGACCTGGACTGAACAGATGGGCGACTGGATCGAAGGGCACAACGCGGCCTTCGCCTTCTTCGGCGGGGTGCCGCAGCTGTTGGTGCCCGACAACGCCAAAGTCGCCGTCATCAAGGCATGTCTGTTCGATCCGATGGTCAATCGCAGCTACACCGATATGGCCCGCCATTACGGCACCGCGGTGCTGCCGACGCGCCCGAGGAGGCCACGCGACAAGGCGAAGGTCGAAGCCTGTGTCGGGATTGTGGAGCGCTGGCTGTTGGGCCGCCTGCGCAACAGGACTTTCCACAGCTTGGCCGAACTGAACGCAGCGATCGCCGAATGTATGACACGGCTCAACGACGTGCGGGTGGTGCGCCAGTTCGGCAAGACCCGCCGCCAGATGTTCGAAGAAATCGACGTTCCGAGCCTGAAGCCACTGCCGCCCGATCCCTGGGTTCACGCCGAATGGAAGCGGTGCCGGGTCGGGCTCGATTATCATATCGCACTCGAGCGGCACCACTACTCAGTCCCCTACCGCTATGCCCGCCGCGAAGTTGAAGCCCGCTTCACCGTGCGCACTGTGGAGATATTCCTCGGCGGCCAGCGGATCGCGGCGCACATGCGCGGCAGTGGCAACGGCCGGCACACGACAATCCCGGAACATATGCCTGCCAGTCACCGGCGTTATGGCGAATGGACGCCAGCGAAGATCCGCGAGGAGGCAGCCCGCATCGGGCCGATGCTCTCGCTGTTGGTCGAGAAAATCATCGAGGGACGTCCGCACCCCGAGCAAGGCTACCGTTCGTGTCTGGGGATCATCGGGCTTGAGAAGCGCTTCGGTACAGAGCGCCTCGAAGCCGCAGCGCTGCGAGCGCTGGAGATCCAGGCCCGCAATTATCCGTCAGTCAAATCGATCCTCGAGAAGGGGCTCGACAAGGTCCCGGTGCCCAAATCCCCCGATCGCGCACCGATCGACCACGCCAACATCCGGGGCTCACAATACTACCACTGAAAGGAACAAGAGTGCTCAAACATCCAACCCTCGATTTGCTGGGTCAGCTTGGTCTGCGTGGCATGGCACAGGCTTTTACAGACCTGGGCAACAACGATGAAGTGGCAGGCCTGAGCCATGCTGAATGGCTGGCGCTGTTGCTCGATCATGAGGCCACCTACCGCAACGACCGACGCCTTGCTTTACGATTACGCCATGCCCGCCTGCGGCACCACGCCATACCCGAGGACGTCGATTACCGCGCACCTCGCGGTCTCGATCGCCGCCTGTTCGACACGTTGATCAAGGGCGACTGGATCACAAGGCATGAAAACTGCGCGATCATCGGGCCAACCGGGGTCGGCAAAAGTTGGTTGGCTTGCGCGCTGGGCCACAAGGCGTGTCGCGACAATCGCTCGGTGCTCTACACCAGATTGCCAAGGTTGATAGAGGAACTGGCGCTTGCCAAAGGCGATGGCCGAATTGCAGCCCGTATGAAAAGCTTGGCCCGGGTTGATCTGCTCATCCTCGATGACTGGGGTCTTGAGCCCCTCGACGGCAACGCCCGGCACCACCTCCTTGAAATCCTTGAGGACCGATATGGGCGGTGTTCGACCCTCGTCACCAGTCAGCTCCCCGTGGCACGTTGGCACGAGTTGATCGGTGACCCAACCTACGCCGATGCCATCCTCGACCGCCTGGTCCACAATGCCCATCGGCTCGAAATAACCGGCGAGTCCATGCGCCGCCACACCGCCGCCGTAACGGCTTGACCGCCACCAAAACCCAATGCCATTACATACCCGCGATCAGGCTCACGATGGCCGGCATCATATCGGAATGGTGGCCGGGATCAGTTCGGAATAGCCGGCCGGCATCGTCGGAATCCGCA
>NZ_GL876937.1 GCF_000192575.1 Novosphingobium nitrogenifigens DSM 19370
TTGAATAGCCCCTAGATTTCTGGACGCCTTCTATCCTAATTTTGAGGACAGGAGACGACGATGGGGAAGCCCAATTTCAGCGATGAGTTCAAGCGTGATGCGGTGGCCCAGATCACCGAGCGCGGGTATCGGGTAGCGGAGGTTTCTGAACGGCTCGGCGTCAGTCAGCATTCGCTGTACGCATGGAAGCGGCAACTGGCGAAGGTGGTGTCTGGCGATGCCA
>NZ_GL876938.1 GCF_000192575.1 Novosphingobium nitrogenifigens DSM 19370
GCGTCACAATATGCTGCATGGCCTACCAGTTTGTTTTTAGAAGTGGCGGAAAAGCGTTGGTTTTGTGTGGATTGAAAAAAAACTGAAAGATGTCGTTGACCGTTGTGAGAGGTGTCCATATACGGCGCTTCACCGATGCGGTGCTGCTTCTGAAGCGGTCCACGAAGCACCGGTCGCCAACATAGACGGACAGTCGCCGCCTCGAGGTAAAAGTCGGGGAGGGATGGTTGTCCGCCTAAGATTGTCGGT
>NZ_GL876939.1 GCF_000192575.1 Novosphingobium nitrogenifigens DSM 19370
GCTTTCAAAATCTGCTGCCGTTCGAACTGGGCGGGTGACAGCATCCCGTTTCTGACCTGCTTGCGCACCGGGTTGTAGAACATCTCGATGTAATCGAACACGTCCTGCCGGGCTTCCTCGCGTGTTTTGTAGGTCCGGCGCCGGATGCGCTCTCGCTTGAGCGAGGAGAAGAAGCTCTCGGCGACGGCGTTGTCATGGCAGTTGCCGCGCCGGCTCATCGAATGCTCAAGATTGTGAGCCCGGATGAAGGCAGCCCAGTCCATGCTGGTGAACTGCGAGCCCTGATCCGAATGGATCAGCACCCGCTGCTTGGGCTTGCGCCGCCATACCGCCATGTGCAGCGCTTGCAGCACCGCATCGGTGGTCTGCCTGCTCTGCATCGACCAGCCCACCACGCGGCGGGAATAGAGATCAATCACAACGGCCAGATAAGCAAAGCCCTCCAGGGTGCGGATGTAGGTGATGTCGGTCACCCAGGCCCTGTCGGGGGCAGCGACGTCGAACTGCCGGTCCAGAGTATTGTCGACCGCCAGGGATGGCTTGCCGCCATAGCTCCCCGGCCGACGCTTGTAGCCGATCTGCGCCTTGATACCTGCCAGCCTGGTCAACCGGGCAACACGGTTCGGGCCGCAGGTCTCGCCCTGATCGAGCAGGTCGTCGTGCAACTTGCGGTAGCCATAGACCC
>NZ_GL876940.1 GCF_000192575.1 Novosphingobium nitrogenifigens DSM 19370
GGGGCGAAGCCCTGTTGGCAGGGGGAATTGCCAAAATGGCACTATTTCGCGTTGATGTCGTGGGTTCTCGCTGCAAATATCGCACGGAACATATAATATCTTCAGTCTGTAAAATTAAAAAAGAATATGGTTAATAATTTTAAATAATTTAATGAATGCTTCGGGGGTGCTGGAATATGAACTTAAATATTGAATGTAATTATATTTATTATCTGAAGCATTATTTAAATCTAATTTCGAATGGGAAGCCTCCAATTCGGGAGGTTTGTGATATATCAAGATATATAATTATGGAGTCCAGTCGGAATTTGAAGAGAGTCTTGGGCAATGATCCGCGCGTCGAAATGGCTTTGTTAACATTTGATTTTATTTCGCAGTGCGAGCCATCTATCGAAGATGCAAAAAATGCAGCGAGCAAAGCGATTGATAGCATTGAGGCCTATGAAGGCTCGGGTGCGCGATATAAAATGACGGCCTGAAGGTATTTTTCAGAATATAATTCTTGTTGTTTTGCAAAAATGGTGAATTCTAATACGTTCAGGATTCACTCTATTACCATCGTGGCGAGATTGAATTACGGCGAACGGCCGGTAGATCCGGCTGGCAGGACGCGTCACGCACAACTGTGCAGCTGCATGCGGCGTGCTTCTTGTTTTCGGTGGGGGCTGATTTGGTGCTGCCTCTTTGGTGGGGCATCAAATCAGGGGCAT
>NZ_GL876941.1 GCF_000192575.1 Novosphingobium nitrogenifigens DSM 19370
TGTCCGTCGTCAGAACATTTGGCACAACTCGCGGCGTAAATTAGCGGAGTGCGGGCCTCGTCTCGGGGTTGATGTTATGCGGCGAGCTTGCGGTGTTGCAAGCGTCGATATTCGATGGTCTGTCGTTTGATCCTTTCACGCTGTTTGATGATGGCTGGTGCCCTGCCGAAGTAGGCGTCGGCGGGCGTCACGTTGTTCAGGCTCTCGTGGTAACGTTGATTGTTGTAGTGCTCGACGAAGGCTTCGATCTGGGCCTCGAGGTCGCCGGGCAGGAAGTAGTTCTCCAGCAGGATGCGGTTCTTCAGAGTCTGGTGCCAGCGCTCGATCTTGCCCTGGGTCTGAGGGTGGCACGGTGCACCGCGCACATGACTCATCTGCTGAGCTTCGATGTATTCAGCCAGTTCGCCAGCGATGTAGCTGGGACCGTTATCGCTGAGCAGCCTGGGTTTGTGCAGCACGGTGGCGCTGTCGCAGCCCGAGGCAGCCAGCGCCATGTCCAGCGTGTCGGTGACGTCCTCGGCCCGCATGTTGGTGCACAGTTTCCAGGCGATGATGTAGCGCGAGAAGTCGTCGAGCACGGTCGACAGGTACATCCAGCCCCACCCGATGATCTTGAAGTAGGTGAAGTCGGTTTGCCACATCTCGTTCGGCCGGGTGGTCTTGGTGTGGAACTGATCGGCGGCCTTGATCACGACATAGGCCGGGCTGGTGATCAGATCATGGGCCTTCAACAGGCGGTAAACCGTGGCTTCCGACACGAAGTAGCGCTTCTCGTCGGTGAACCGCACCGCCAGCTCGCGCGGTGACAGTTCGCTGTAGTCCAGGGCCATCTCGACGATCTGGTCCTGGATATCATCGCCGATGCGGTTCCACACCCGGGTCGGCGCCGACGGCCGATCCTCCAAGGCCTCCGGGCCGCCTTCGAGGAACCGGTCATACCAGCGGTAGAAGGTCCGACGGGCGATGCCGAGCTGGTCCAGCGTGCGTTTGGCGGGCAGGTGCGACTGCTCGACGATCCGGATGATCTCGAGCTTCTCCGAGGCGGGATACCTCATTCGTCGTCGCCCCCATCCGCGATCATGCTTTTTTTGAGCAGGCGGTTCTCCAGGGTCAGGTCGGCAACGCATTCCTTCAGGGCGCGGGCTTCGCGGCGCAGATCCTGCACCTCGCCAGTGGTCGCGGCACGGGCGGTGTCGCCGGCCAGGCGGCGCTTGCCGGCTTCCATGAACTCCTTCGACCAGGTGTAATACAGGCTCTGGGCAATGCCTTCCTTGCGGCACAGCTCGGCGATGCTGTCCTCGCCGCGCAGGCCATCCAGCACGATGCGGATCTTGTCTTCGGCCGAGAAGTGCCGGCGGGTTGCACGCCGGATGTCCTTCACCACCCGCTCCGCAGGGGCCTTGGTCGGCGATTTTGCATTGGAGGATTTGGGCTTCATCTTCGTTCCTTCGTCACTACGACGAAGCCCAAATCCTCCTTAAATCACAACCTCAAATCTGTGCCATTGGTGCTGACGGGG
>NZ_GL876942.1 GCF_000192575.1 Novosphingobium nitrogenifigens DSM 19370
ATCTTATGCGCAGCTGCGCATAAGATCGCCCAGGCATCGGCATAGGCATCGAAATCCGCGATCTGGCGCGGGGTTAGCGCGTGTTCCAGGATGTTATATTCGACGCCAGCGTAGGAAAGCGCGCGCGCCGTATAGACGCCCATCGCCTTCAATTCGCGGGCGACCAGTTCCATGGCAGCAATGCCACCCTCGCGGATGCGGGCGATAAAGGAGTTGCGATCAGGGAACGCCGTGCCTTCGCCCCACAGCCCAAGCCGGACGGCATAGGCCAGATTGTTCACGTCGGATGCCCCCGTAGCCGAGGCATAGATAACCCGGGCGCGCGGCAGGCGGTTCTGCAATTCGACGCCAACGATGCCCTGCTGCGATCCCTTGGTCGCACCGAACCGTCCTTCACCACCTGCGACACCGCCCATCGCATGAGCCTCGTCGAACAGGATCACGCCATCGAAATCCGGGGTGAGCCATTCCAGCAATTGCTGGAGACGGGTCTTCTCGCCGGTGCCGCTGCGCAGCGTGGCATAGGAGGCGAAGAGGATGCCATCAGCCTGCCTGATCCTAGCCTCGGGCTTGATTTTGGAAAGACGCTGAATGTCGAGCGCAATGCCGCCCAGTGCCTGCCAGTCGCGGCGGGCATCC
>NZ_GL876943.1 GCF_000192575.1 Novosphingobium nitrogenifigens DSM 19370
AGAGCGGATTTCGATCAGTCTGGATCATATCCGCAAGAGCTGAAGTAATTGGCACATTCGGCGGGTTGGAAGATGTCGACGAGCTTGCCAATGAGGCTCCACAGACCGCTAACCGTTCGCTCGCCGATTTTCCGGAGCATGGCCTTGAGGCGGGAGAATGCCTTCTCGATCGGATTGAAGTCCGGGCTGTAGGGAGGAAGGAAGCGCAGTGTCGCACCTGCTGCTTCGATCCGATTCCGGACAGCCGGACGCTTATGGCTCGATAGATTGTCCATGATGACGACGTCACCGGGCCGCACTTCAGGCACGAGAACCTGGTCCACGTAGGCCTCGAACCAATCGCCGTTGATGGGACCGTCCAGTACCATCGGAGCGACCATGCCCGTCATGCGCAGAGCCGCGACCAGCGTGGTGGTCTTGCGGTGCCCGTGAGGGAAACCCATCCGTAGCCGTTCGCCTTTGGCACAGCGGCCATGGCTACGGGTCATGTTGGTGGCGGTCCAAGTTTCATCGATGAAGACCAGGCGTGCTGGTTCGAGATCGACCTGCCCCTCGAACCAATCATGCCGCTGCTTCAGGACGTCGGGACGGTCCTGCTCAATTGCATGGCCAGTCTTTTTTTGCGCGTCATGCCTCGACGCACGAAGAAGCGATGAAGCCCCGCCACCGAGACGGTCAGTCCGGCTGCGGCCAGCTCCACTCGTAGTTCTTCCAGCGAAATGTCCTTCCGCGCCTCCCAGACAGAGAGGACTTCCGCCGCTCGCTCCTCGATCCGGCGCGAACGCACGTCACCGCCCTGCGGTTTGGCGGCAAAGGCGCCCGTGTCGCGCCGAAGCGCATGCCAACGGATCGCTGTCGAGGGGGCAACGCCAAATCGCGCCGCCGCCGCCCGGCAGCTCAATCCGTTATCAATCGCTGCCAAAAGCCGCGAGCGCAAATCCATCGAAAGCGGGTGCCCCATCCATGCCAGCCTCCTTCACCAGCACGGATTTTGAATCACAAAACGCTATCGTAGGGAATCCCTGCCGACTCATACCGGTCGTAATCCGCTCTAG
>NZ_GL876944.1 GCF_000192575.1 Novosphingobium nitrogenifigens DSM 19370
AAAATAGGGGGGATCCTTGCCGATGCGGAGTGACCTGCCCCCCGCTGGTCCTGCGGTCATAACGAGAGTCCGCCGGTTTGATATTCGTGTTGCCCCACCGGCACAAGCGCGCCGGGCGTGACGCCTCCATTCAGCAGGAACGCTCGGCGCGCTTGTGCCGGTGTTCGGTTCTCCAGCGACGAGTGTGGCCTGACGTTGTTGTAGTCGTAGGTAAGCGTACGGCCTCAGTCGTGTTGCCAGGTTGATGGGCCATCGCGATGAGCGTGAACCGCGCCGGGATTGCCGGAGGCCATTTGTCTTAAATTAGGCG
>NZ_GL876945.1 GCF_000192575.1 Novosphingobium nitrogenifigens DSM 19370
AGACTGCCTCGCAGCAGCCCCGCCTCTCATTCCGATTCGCTGTGAACCGGCCGGGGAAGCGCCCATCTAAGTCGGCTGCCGAAACAGTCAAGCCAGAAATGGTTGCGGGGGCAGGATTTGAACCTGCGACCTTCAGGTTATGAGCCTGACGAGCTACCGGGCTGCTCCACCCCGCGACGGGGGCGGCCCGCATAGCGGGCCGTCTCATGCCTCAAATCTCCCAAAGGGATGATCGAGGCAAATTC
>NZ_GL876946.1 GCF_000192575.1 Novosphingobium nitrogenifigens DSM 19370
GCCTTGAGGACGGTATCGACGATGTGCGGGGCATTGAGGCCGGCTTCGTCGTACTGGCGATCGGGGCTGTCGTGGTCCTGGAACAGGTCGGGCAGGCGCATGGTGCGGATCTTGAGGCCCGCATCGGTCAGACCTTCGTCGCTGGCCATGGTCAGGACATGGGCACCCAGACCGCCGATCGAGCCTTCCTCGATCGTGACCACCACTTCATGCGTGACGGCGAGGCGTCGGATCAGCTCTTCATCGAGCGGCTTGACGAAGCGCAAGTCGGCGACCGTCGTCGAAAGCCCCTTGGCGTCGAGCTGATCGGCGGCCTTGAGCGCTTCGGCCAGACGCGTGCCGAGCGAGAGGATCGCCACCTTGCTGCCTTCGCGAACGACGCGGCCCTTGCCGATTTCCAGCGCCTGGGGAACTTCGGGCAGAGCCACGCCCACGCCGTTGCCGCGCGGATAGCGGAACGCGATCGGCCCGCTGTCGTGCAGCGCGGCAGTGTGGGTCATGTGCACCAGTTCCGCCTCGTCGGCGGCGGCCATGACGACCATGTTGGGCAGGCTGGCCAGATAGGTGATGTCGAACGTGCCGGCGTGGGTCGCCCCGTCGGCCCCGACCAGACCCGCACGGTCGATCGCGAAACGCACCGGCAGGTTCTGGATCGCGACGTCGTGCACGACCTGGTCATAGGCGCGCTGCAGGAACGTCGAATAGATGGCGCAGAACGGGCGCATCCCTTGCGCGGCAAGTCCCGCGGCAAAAGTCACCGCGTGCTGTTCGGCAATGCCGACGTCGAACGAGCGTTCCGGGAACATCTGCGCGAACTTGTCGAGCCCGGTGCCCGAAGGCATCGCGGCAGTGATCGCGCAGATGGTGGGATCGCGTTCCGCCTCGGCGATCAGCGCCTTGGCAAAGACGTTGGTATAGCTGGGCGGACCGGCAGGCGCCTTGACCTGTTCGCCGGTGACGACGTTGAACTTCTGCACGCCGTGGTACTTGTCGGCCGCCTGTTCGGCCGGGGCATAGCCCTTGCCCTTTTGCGTCACGACATGGACGAGGCAGGGCCCTTGCGCCGCATCGCGCACGTTTTCGAGCACCGGGATCAGCTGGTCGAGATTGTGACCGTCGATCGGCCCCACGTAATAGAAGCCCAGTTCCTCGAACAGGGTGCCGCCCATGGCCATGCCGCGGGCGAATTCGTCGGTCTTGCGCGCAGCCTGGTGCAGCGGGCGGGGCAAGTGCTGGGCCATGCGGCGGGCCAGATCGCGCAGTTCGAGGAACGGACGCGAAGAGACCAGCCGGGCCAGATAGGCCGACAGCCCGCCCACCGGCGGCGCGATCGACATGTCGTTGTCGTTGAGAATGACGACCAGACGGTTCCCGGCCGCTTCGGCGTTGTTCATCGCCTCATAGGCCATGCCCGCGCTCATCGAGCCATCGCCGATCACCGCGATGCCCTTGCCCGGGCGACCGGCGATCTTGTTGGCCATGGCAAAGCCCAGCGCCGCCGAAATCGACGTCGAGGAATGCGCGGCCCCGAACGGGTCGTATTCGCTCTCGCTGCGCTTGGTGAAGCCCGAAAGCCCCCCGCCCTGGCGCAAGGTGCGGATGCGCGAACGCCGCCCGGTCAGGATCTTGTGCGGATAGGCCTGATGCCCCACGTCCCAGATCAGACGATCCTCGGGCGTGTTGAACACATAGTGCAGAGCCGTCGTCAGCTCCACCACGCCAAGACCGGAACCCAGATGGCCCCCCGTCTGACCCACCACGGAGATCATCTCCGTCCGCAATTCCTCCGCAAGCTGCGGAAGCTGCGAGGGCGATAGCTTGCGAAGGTCGGCAGGCGTGTCGACCGTGTCGAGAAGCGGCGTAGCC
>NZ_GL876947.1 GCF_000192575.1 Novosphingobium nitrogenifigens DSM 19370
TGATTCGGAATTATCCGAGGTAAATTCAAAGCCTTGCAATGCGGCGGACGAAGAGCTGGATTGAGGCGATGAACAGCCATGCGGTTGCCGAGGCGATAGTCTGCTCGAAGTCCTTGGCGAGGCGGCGATTTCGGTTGAGCCACGCCAGCGTCCGCTCGACGACCCAACGGCGCGGGAGGACGACGAAGCCCTTGGACGTATCGGACCGTTTGACGATCTCGATGGTCCATTTGCCGATCCGGCGCAGCGCCTGGCGGAGTTTGTCGCCCGCATAGCCGCCATCGGCAAACACATGGCGCAGCCACGGGAACCGCTTGATGATCTCCGCCAGCACCAGCGGCGCGCCATCACGGTCTTGAATATCGGCGGTGTGGATCACGGCGTGGACCAGATTGCCCTCGGTGTCTGTCAGGATGTGGCGCTTGCGGCCTTTGATCTTCTTGCCCGCATCGTAGCCGCGGGGGCCACCGCTTTCGGTGGTTTTCACGCTCTGGCTATCGATCACCCCCGCACTGGGCGAGGCCTCGCGCCCGGCCGCCTCGCGCCCGCTCAGCAATAGGGCATGATTGAGCGACAACCAGAGCCGGTTGTCCCGCCACAGATAAAACCAGCGCCGCACTGTTGAGACCGGCGGGAAGCACGGGGGCAGCATCCGCCACGGCAGACCCCCGCGCAGCAGATACAGGATCGCCTCGACGATCCGCCTGAGCGGCCATTTGCGCGGGCGGCCCACCCGCGAAGGCGGCGGCAAAAGCGGCTCCAGCAGCGCCCATTCTGCGTCGGTCAAATTGCTTGGCAAAGCCAAGTCCGCGCGGGCATACTGCGCCCGAGTGGTGTCGGTCCACATCGTTGATCTCCGGTAGTCTTCGCAAAACCACCTGAATCAACGACTTGGGCTGGCGTCAAGCTAACCCGCTGACACCACTCAACTTAATTTCGGATCAGGCTC
>NZ_GL876948.1 GCF_000192575.1 Novosphingobium nitrogenifigens DSM 19370
GACAGCTATGACAATGCCTTGGCCGAAACGATCAATGGCCTCTACAAAGCTGAGGTGATCCATCGCCGCGGACCTTGGCGCTCATTCGAAGCCGTTGAGTTCGCCACGTTGGAATGGGTGGACTGGTTCAACAATCGGCGGCTCTTGGAGCCCATCGGAAACATTCCGCCGGTCGAAGCCGAGCAGCGCTACTATGCCATGCTGGACGACGTCCCACTGGCCGCCTAATTTAAGACAAATGGCCTCCGGCAATCCCGGCGCGGTTCA
>NZ_GL876949.1 GCF_000192575.1 Novosphingobium nitrogenifigens DSM 19370
CACTACTTTGGCAGAAGTTTAATTTTTGGGATTCCCATGGCGCTGATTGCGTGATTCATGGGGAGCCAGCTTTGACGGAGGCTGGCGATGGACGAGGACTGGCAGTCGGATCTGGAGCGGTGGCTTGCCCCGTATCTGGAGGGGCTGGGGAACAAGACACGACGCCGGATGTGTCCGGCCTATATCGCGGGCCTGATTGGGCCAGGGGATCGCAAGAGCATCCAGCCCATGGCGGCCCGTTCGGACGCCGTCGCTTATGATCGGCTGCATCATTTCATCGGGGCCGGTCTGTGGGATAGCGCCCCGCTGGAAGCGACCTTGTGGCGCCAGGCGGATGAATTGGTCGGTGGCAATGGAGCCTGGCTTATCATCGATGACACCGCCCTACCCAAGAAGGGCAAGGCTTCGGTTGGCGTTGCGCCCCAATACGCGACGGCACTGGGCAAGAATGCAAACTGCCAGACACTGGTATCGGTGACACTGGCCTCGGGTGAAGTTCCGCTCATGCTGAGCTTGCGGCTGTTTCTGCCCGAAAGCTGGACGAGTGATACCGCACGCATGGACAAGGCGGGTGTGCCTGCCCCTTTGCAGGAATATCACACCAAGCCCGAGATCGCGATCGAGGAGATCGATCGTATCATCGCTGCGGGCGTGCGCTTCGGTTGTGTGCTGGCCAATGCCGGTTACGGGCTGTCCGCTCCATTCCGACAGGCACTGAGTGCGCGCAGCCTTTGCTGGGCGGTGGGCATCCCCCGGCACCAAAAGGTCTATCCGGCCGATGTGCAGCTGATCTTCCCGGTCGCAGGACGCGGGCGCCCACGGGTGCGGCATGTGCCGGACGTCAAATCCATTGCCGCGCACGCAATGCTCGAAGGCGCGAAGTGGCGACAGGTCAGTTGGCGCAAGGGAACCAAGGGACCGCTGGCGGCCCGCTTTGCAGCCATGCGCGTGCGCATTGCCGATGGTGCGCCTCAGCGGATCGGCTCTGCCGGGGCCCAGCACATGCCGGGCGAGGAAGCCTGGTTGGTGGGGG
>NZ_GL876950.1 GCF_000192575.1 Novosphingobium nitrogenifigens DSM 19370
GACACTCCCCTCGACACGGATCCCGCCATGACGACACCTGCCTATACCGAAGCGTCCACCACCCGTTTTGCGAACGTGAGCGTGGATGAAACTGCCTATCGCATCCATTACAACGAAATCGGCAGCGGCGAGCGCGTTGTCGTCATGCTCCATGGGTCGGGCCCCGGCGCGACCGGATGGGCCAATTTCAACCGCAACATCGATCCCTTTGTCGCGGCGGGCTATCGCGTGCTGCTGATCGACTGCCCCGGCTGGGGGCAAAGCGATCCGGTCGTGTGCACGGGGTCCCGCTCCGACCTCAATGCCGGGGTGGTCCGGGGTGTGCTCGACGAACTCGGGATCGACAAGGTCGATCTGGTCGGCAATTCGATGGGCGGACACAGCGCGCTCGCCTTTGCGCTCGCCAATCCCGCGCGCGTGGGCAAGCTCGTGCTGATGGGCGGCGGCACCGGGGGGCCCAGCCTCTATGCGCCGATGCCGACCGAGGGGATCAAGCTCCTGCAGGGGCTCTATCGCGATCCCACCATCGACAAGCTCAAGGCGATGATGAACGTCTTCGTCTATGACGCGAGCGCGCTGACCGAGGAACAGATGCAGATGCGCCTCGCCAACATGCTGTCACGGCGCGATCATCTGGAAAATTTCGTCAAGAGCCTCGCGGCCAATCCGCGCCAGTTCCCCGACCAGAATGCAAGGCTCTCCGAAATCGC
>NZ_GL876951.1 GCF_000192575.1 Novosphingobium nitrogenifigens DSM 19370
AGACTCTCCTGTGCAGCCTCAGGATTCGATTTTAGTAGATATTGGATGAGTTGGGTCCGGCAGGCTCCAGGGAAAGGGCTAGAATGGATTGGAGAAATTAATCCAGATAGCAGTACGATAAACTATGCTCCATCTCTAAAGGATAAATTCATCATCTCCAGAGACAACGCCAAAAATAGCCTGTACCTGCAAATGAACAGCCTCAGAGCTGAGGACACAGCCGTTTATTACTGTGCAAGACCGGACGGAAACTACTGGTACTTCGATGTCTGGGGCCAGGGGACCCTCGTCACCGTGAGCTCAGCTAGCACCAAG
>NZ_GL876952.1 GCF_000192575.1 Novosphingobium nitrogenifigens DSM 19370
TTGAACCGCGCCGGGATTGCCGGAGGCCCTAACTCCTGAGAGGAAGGGTCTACGATGAGCAAGACGAGGAAGAAGTTTGCGCCCGAGGTTCGCCAGCGGGCTATCCGCATGGTTATGGATCACGAAGGCGATTATCCCTCCCGCTGGGCTGCGATCACATCAGTAGCTGAGAAGATCGGGTGTTCGGGACACACGCTGCTGGAATGGGTGAAGAAGTCCGAGGTGGACAGCGGCAAGCGCGGTGGGGTGCCGACGGAGACCGCCGAGAAACTCAAGGCATTGGAGCGTGAAGTCCGCGAACTGCGGCAGGCCAACGAGATCCTTCGCAAGGCGTCGGCGTATTTTGCCCAGGCGGAGCTCGACCGCCCGTTCAAACGATGATCGCCTTTATCGACGAGCATCGCGATGCCTATGGGGTCGAGCCGATCTGCCGTGTCCTGCCGATCGCCCCATCCACCTATCACGAGCGTGTCGCAAAGCGACGGAACCCGGCTTTGCAAGCAGCCCGCGTTCGGCGAGATGAAGAGCTGAAGCCGGAAGTTCTACGGGTCTTTGCTGAGAACTTCGGCGTCTACGGCGTGCGCAAGGTATGGCGACAGATGAAGCGCGAGGGTTTCAATGTTGCGCGCTGCACCGTGCAGCGGCTGATGCGAGATCTTGGCCTGCAAGGGGTGATCCGGGGCAAGCCGGTGCGCACCACGATTGCTGACAAGGCGGCACCGTGCCCGCTCGACCAGGTCAATCGCCAGTTCCATGCTCCGGCGCCGAACATGCTCTGGGTCTCCGACTTCACCTATGTCGCGACTTGGGCGGGGTTCGTTTACGTCGCCTTCGTGATCGACGTCTATGCCCGTTACATTGTGGGTTGGCGCGTCAGCAGGACAGCGCACGCCAGCTTCGTGCTGGATGCGTTGGAACAGGCTATTCACGACCGACGGCCCGTTCACCGGGGCGGCCTGGTTCATCACAGCGACCGTGGATCGCAATACGTGTCCATCAAGTACACCGAACGCCTCGCAGAAGCGGGCATTGAACCCTCGGTGGGCAGCGTCGGC
>NZ_GL876953.1 GCF_000192575.1 Novosphingobium nitrogenifigens DSM 19370
CCAGGCTTGCCGGATCAACTTGGTCTGCCGAGCATCTTCCTGGGCGCGCTGGCTCAGAGGGGTCTTCTGCCAGGCATAGAAGCCGCTGGGCTGGATGCGCAGGCACCGGCACATCGACCGAACCCGGAACTGGTCACGATACTCGGCAACGAACGCGTATCTCACTTTGCATCCCTGGCGAAATACGCGGTGGCTTTCCTAAGAAACAGCCATCTGGTGCTCTTCTGGCAATTCCTGCAGCGCGAAGCCGAATGCCTTGGCGCGCCGTTGCAGATTGCCGATCACGCGGCTGCGATAGCGCTCTTCGTACTGTGCCGCACCGGGGTCATGGTATGCCATGCCGTGCCGCAAAGCGTTGTAAAACAGCACGGCAAGTTTGCGTGCAGTGGCGGTGACGGCCTTGGCCTTTCCGGCCCGCGCAGACAGCCGGCGGTAAAATGCACCCAGCGCCGTATCGGTCCGGCCAATCGTGGTTGCCGCAAGGCGCAGCAGTGCCGCGGCCCGGCTCGAAGATCGCCGCGTTTTCGATGACAGCAACTTCCCACCCGAAATCTTGTTGCCAGGCGCCAGGCACAGCCATGATGTGAAGTGCTTTGAACTTGGCCATGCAGCAAGGTCAGTGCCACATTCCCCGACCAGCTTGAGGGCCAGCGACGGCCCGATGCCGTGGATCTGTGTCAGGTCCACGCCCAGCACGCGATACAGCGCCGAACGAACCTCAAAGTCCGGCGTATTCACTTGTCTGGTCTTGGTTCGAACTTTGGGCAGGCGCGCCGTGTCGTGCGCATTGTCGCCTTCGAGATCCCTGAGTGCGTTCTCCAGCTTGCGGTCGCATTCGATGATCTTGGTCTGATAAAAGTCAAACAACGCAAGTGATTGGCACAGGGCAAAAATGTGTTCATCGCGCCAGTTGCCGGTCAGCGCGGAACAGATCGTCGCGACGCTGGAATGGCAGCGGACGTCCCGCATCTCAGCCAGTACAGCCGGATTGCGTTCGCCGGCCACTATGGCCCTGATGATCCGCATGCCAGTGGCGCCAGTGATGTCGGAGACAACGTGATGGAGTTGCACGTTCATCTCCATCAGCGCCTTTTGCATATGCTGGATATGCGATGCTGAATATTCGATCAGTCGCTCGCGCTGCCGCATGTAGGCGCGCAATGTGGCGACCCCGGCCTTCGGTCGGAAACTTCCGCGCAAGAGGCCATAGCTGTGCAGGCGCTGAAGCCATGCGGCATCGTTCACATCGGTTTTGCGCCCAGGGACATTCTTGGCATAGCGCGCATTGACGAGGATGACCTGGAAGCCGTGTTCTTCCAGCACCTCGAAGGCGGGGATCCAATAGACGCCGGTGGATTCCATCGCCACGCTTGTCACGCCACATGCTTTGAACCAGCGCGCCATATCGTGCAAATCGCCGGTGAACGTGCCGAATGCGCGCACAGGCCGATCGTCAGCATCGGAATTGACCGCCGCCATGTGCATGGTCGAACCAATGTCGATGGCTGCCGCGCCTGGCACAACCATCGGCATATCGCCGAGCTTAGCGGATTTTGATCTACTCATTCCACATCTCCTCCAGAATGGGAGGGTATGGGCGATGCAAAACGTCATTTTCCTAACCGGGGTCGCCGCGATACGGCGCCACCACTCTCAAGTGCGCAACTGCCCACGGGCCACGTTTTTTAACGGGGTATCATGCCACCAATAAGCGATCGGCCGCGACCCTCCTGCCGCCTCCATACCACGACCCGTTTCTACCGCGCACAGGCGGGCCAAACCCGCGACCGTTTTTTAGGATATCGCGCTCCTCGGTCACCCGGGCCAGCTCGCGCTTCAACTGGCGGATCTCGGCATCCTTGC
>NZ_GL876954.1 GCF_000192575.1 Novosphingobium nitrogenifigens DSM 19370
AGCATCGCTCGAATGGCGAGCGCAAATACTATCTCTCCAATCTGCCTGGCGACACCCCGATCAAGGCTCTCGCCGGCGCGATCAAGGCGCGCTGGGTCTGCGAACAAGCCCATCAGCAACTCAAGGAAGAACTGGGCCTCGATCACTTCGAAGGACGATCCTGGGTCGGACTTCACCGCCACGCCTTGATGTCGATGATGGCCTACGCCTTCCTGCAATCCCGAAGGCTCGCTCAGGCGGGACGGAAAAAAAGAGTCCCCGGTCCGCCTCCCCAACCCACTTTGCCAGCAGTGCGCCAGGCCATCCTTGACCGCTTGGCCCGCTCACCGCCCGACCATTGCCCTCACTGCGGATGCAGCCTCATCAAACACCCAAGTGAACTTCTGCCAAAGTAGTGCTAG
>NZ_GL876955.1 GCF_000192575.1 Novosphingobium nitrogenifigens DSM 19370
AGATGCCCGCCGCGACTGGCAGGCGCTGGGCGGCATCGCGCTCGATATCCAGCCTCTCTCCAAGATCAAGCCAGAGGCCAGGATCAGGCAGGCTGATGGCATCCTCTTCGCCTCCTATGCCACGTTGCGCAGCGGCACCGGCGAGAAGACACGCCTCCAGCAATTGCTGGAATGGCTGACGCCAGATTTCGACGGTGTGATCCTGTTCGACGAGGCTCATGCGATGGGTGGGGTCGCTGGCGGTGAAGGCCGGTTCGGTGCTACCAAAGGCTCGCAGCAAGGCATCGTCGGTGTCGAATTGCAGAACCGGCTGCCGCGCGCCCGCGTGATCTACGCTTCGGCCACAGGGGCCTCGGACGTGAATAATCTTGCCTATGCCACGCGACTTGGCCTGTGGGGTGAAGGCACGGCCTTTCCAGACCGTAGCTCGTTCATCGCCCGCATTCGCGAAGGCGGCATCGCCGCGATGGAATTGGTCGCCCGTGAATTGAAGGCAATGGGCGTCTATACGGCGCGCGCCCTTTCCTACGCTGGCGTCGAATACGACATCCTCGAACACGCGCTGACCCCGCGTCAGATCGCGGATTTCGATGCCTATGCTGATGCCTGGGCCATCTTATGCGCAGCTGCGCATAAGATC
>NZ_GL876956.1 GCF_000192575.1 Novosphingobium nitrogenifigens DSM 19370
CGCGGTCGCCCTTGGGGAACTGACGCGCGCCCCAGCTCGGCTGTTCGCCCTGTCGCGTGGGCAGGATCCAGATCTGGAACAGGGTCGTGGTTTCCTCTTCCAGATTGTATTCGGCATGGGTGATCCCGGTGCCCGCGCTCATCACCTGAACATCGCCCGCTGCGGTGCGGCCCTGATTGCCCAGGCTGTCGCGATGGGTGATCGCGCCGGTGCGGACATAGGTGAT